>NZ_CP169219.1:0-58488 GCF_041897535.1 Methylomicrobium lacus | reverse complement strand
AGGGCGTTAGCATTGCTTATGCGCCGGTTGAACACGAACAACAAATGCCAGTCAAATTATCCTCACAATACAAATGAGGGAGTATTTATGAAGAACCAACACATGATAACCGTTGTTTTCGCTGCTTTTTTGACGATATTGAACCAAGCGAACGCAGGCGAAAAAGAGCTGAGAAAAAACGAAGTGCCTAAAGCCGTGCTCAATGCCTTTGAAAAATCATACCCTAATGCCAAGGACGTGGAATTCGAAGAAGAAATGTTCGAAGGCAAAGCATCCTATGAGGTGGAGTACAAAGACAACGGTAAGGAATACGAAGTCATGTATAGCGCTGATGGCATGCTGTTACAGAAAGAAGAGGAAATCGACGTTAGTGCGCTGCCCGAAGCGGTTACCAACGCCATCAAGAAAGAGCATCCCAAAGCCAAAATCGAGGAAGCTGAAAAATTGATGAAAGCCGATGGGACTCTCACTGGCTATGAAGTAAATATCAAAACGGGAGAAGATAAATTCGAATTAGAAGTGGATGCTGCCGGTAAAATCTTGAAAACCGAGAAGGACTGAAGCATACCCATTTGCAACACAGCCCCAATTGGCCATAGAAGCTCGAATTACCTTCAAAACAATCTTCCGACGCCCCCGGCACGCCATCAGCCGGGGACTTGCCCGCCAGAGACAATTCCACCGCCCTATCCCCCGGCCTAAGCCAAAACTGCACCACGATTCCGACCAGGAATAATCTTACTTCAGCCGAGCAAGGGGATGCAGTCCGAGCCGCACCCACGCGCTGCGGAGGCCGTCGATGTGCCGGGCCGATGCAGCACGCCGCGCGTCGGCGAGACGCTGATTCGCGCATCGGAAGCGCTGCCGATCACGCGCCCATCGCCGTCGATAATCAGGCTGTAGCCCCCGGCCTCGATCGGCGGCCATAGCAGGCTGAGCAACGGACGAGCAGCGACGTTGGCAGCGCTGCGCGTGCCGGCGTTCGTTAAAATGCGATCGCCCTTCCATTCGATCGACACGACCACCGCATGGGGCCGGCCGTCGCCGCCCTGAGTCAACAGATAAGGGTGGTTGCCGAACCGCGCGCATTCCGCGCGCAACTGATCAATAGGAAGCGCCTCGCTCATACGAATACCTCGAACTAACTTCCAGCTACCTCTTAGGGAAACCCACCGTCTGCGACAACAATACTTGTTGATCATGGGACAATTCCAATGCGTCAGCGATGGCGGCACGGTCGATCCATGCCCGGATGACCGTAGACAAGCCTGCGCTCGCGGAAAATAAATAGACATTTTGTGCAATGGCGCCCGCCGCTGCAGAAGCATATGATTCCCGTTGAGTGACCGGCACCATCGCCACGCGTCGATAATCTGCGATATAAACCAAATCTAACGGTGCTTCATCGACAAAGTCTTGATAACCCGTTATGCGTCTCAGATCTTGATTTACAATAAGGTCGAGAGCATGTCTGTGAGCATCGTACAGATATGCTCCCTCAGGTAATGCCACATAAACATCAATCTCCTGCGCATTTAAAGCCGAAGGCGCGGTACGCCCTCCATCTGGCCTATTAACGCCATAAGCAGCCCACAACAAGTCGGAAAGTAGCTGCAACGGCAAAACATCAGAAGCAAACTCACGCGCTGAACAGCGTTTTAGCAACGCCTCCATAATCGGGAGCCCACCCGCTTTCTCTGGCGGAGGCAGCGCGATCGATTCCGCCGATTTCCCCCGAACGGGACCGGGACGCAGTTGCCCCATCATTCCCAATACCAATTTGGTCAAAGTGCTCACGATGGCCTCTCCAGGTTTGTTGAAGTAAGAAGAGCTGAATCGGTTATGCTGTTTTGAACGCAATGACCTTCACAAAATTGCATCAAAGTTTAAATTTTTGCTCAAGGTCAGGGTATTGAATTTAATCGCTTAACCAAATTCGTCAGCCGCTTCTGCGATCGCTGTATCCTGGCCGCCATGCCCAAGGCCTTCGGCTGCGAGACGATCACCACCAGCTTCTTCCCGCGCGTTACGCCAGTATAGAGCAGGTTCCGCTCCAAGAGCATGTAATGCTGCATGGCCAGCGGAATCACCACGACCGGATATTCGGGGCCCTGGCTTTTGTGAATGCTGGTGGCGTAGGCCAGGCTGATCTCGTCGAGCTCGTTGAATTCGTACTCGACCAGCCGGCCGTCATACTGGCTGCGGAGCTGACGACCGTCACCAAATCGCGGTGGCCTTTGACCTTCACGCGCAGCACGCAGAAGCCGGTCGCCTCGCTGTGAAAGATGACGCGCTCTATCGAGCCGGAAAGGCGTTCAGGCAGGTCGCGATTTTGAAGGGGACCGTTGATAATGGTACTGCTGGACATGTGCGAGTTGGCAATCGAAGTCGCATGATTATAGTGCCTGCCAAACCGACCGTCTGCTCGATGTCAGTAAACGGACACACGATATCTGCTACGAATGCTATCCTTCGTGTGAAGCTAGATTAAGTATCATGATATCCTGATCTTTAATATCGCCCCATTCTGATCAAGTGTTTTAGAAATACACATGCAATTGTTTACTCTAACCGAAGAAAACATCCCTAGCCTCATCGAACAAACGATTTCCACGGTAGTTACAAAAGGTGCTCAAGTCATTGAGTGCAAGGAAATCACACAAAAGGAGTCAAACATCATTATTCTGAGCCCTGATGAATTCTTCAGATCGCTTGAAATTTTGCGCCCGAAGTGTGTTTTTCTTTATCGTGGATTTTTCGATGCGTGGGAAGAGGCGAAGGAAAGATTCTCAGACAACTCTGACTGGGATGACGATGATGATGATGATGATGATGCCCACAAACTATACGAAAAGTTCGTTGAACTTAACAGGGATGTCATTGAACGGACCATCCAGATTTGTCACGATGTTTTCTACTTTGAGATTTTCATTCTCATCGAAGGGCATGTTCTTTCATGTGGATACATTTCTACCATGTACCAGCTTTTGGTTAAAGAAATAAATAGCTTTCGTGAAAAAGTCAATGAAGAAGACGAATTAATAAAAAGTGCCAAAAGAGAACAAAGGAGAACAGAGCGCGATCGATTGATGCAGGAGCACGATCGCTTGGCGAAAGAACTGATGTCGGATCCTGATTTTATAGCGATTCGAGGAAAAAGGAAGCGATGTATTTACGTCCAAAACAAATACGGCGATAGTTTATTCAATAGCGGTCGTTTTCGGCGTCCAGATTCTCACGCAGAATACATGGACTCCGGCCTCGTTGCCCTTGTAGAAAAGGCTTCGGACGCGATTGACTTGGGAATCGATGCCGCGCGGTAGCAAAGTGGGATAATGATGCCGTGTGATTCTTAGCAATCACGCAGGAAAGAATATAGGTTAGCCAGATCTGCATAATAAAAGCTAGATTGTTAAGTTAGGAGCCTTAATTTCAAACGCCTAAAATATATCTTCCAACACTGCCGGCGTCGATGCCTTCCCCGTCTCGCCACCAAAGCTCAATTCCACTGCCGCATCCCCAGGCCGCAGCCAAAACTGCACCACCACCTCGCCCCGGATCGCGGTCAGATTCAGGTAGTCTTTCAAATCCTCCGCCCTGGCGTAATGCAGCCTGATTTTATCGCCGCCCCAAATCACCGGATGATAAGACTCGATCTGGCTCACGTTGACCACCTTGTCCGCGTCGACGTATAGCTCGCCGAGCAAGTAATAGCCGTGGTTCGCCTTCACATTATCGACCAGCCAGCGCAGCGACCGGCCTTTCATGTCCACGCGCTGCGAGATCACGCGCAGCGGCTCGCCTTCGATCAGCACCGCGTCGACCGGGTACAGGTTATGCTGCACCTGGCTCTTGCCGACCGAGCGGGCCTTGCCGTTGTGCTCGACGATCAGCCCGCTTTGCCAAGCGCCGAGTACCGGGCAGCTGCACTCGATGTGCTCCAGCGTCAGATTGTCGATCGCCTTCAGTTCCAGCGTGTGCCAGTTCAGGCCTTGCACCTCGACGAACTCGTCGTAGGCGATATCGAAGTCTTTGAGCAGCTGATGCAGGCCGCCGCGCAGGCCCAGGCCGCTCAAGGGATAGAGCCCCACGCACAACAACACCAGGGCGCACAGGATGACCATTTCGGCCTTGCTGCCGACCTCCAGGCGATATTTCATCTTGCCAGGCATCATGACCCGGATCGGCGACGGCCAGAACAGATCGACGCCGCGGATATTGGCCATGTCGATTTGGATGTGCGACCAGTAGCCGCCGACGACGGACCAGAAGCACAGTGGAAAGAAGAAATACAGCGGTGCGGCCAGCGCCGAGAGAATCGCAACGCCGATAATAGAGTGGGTGATCGTGCGGTGGCCGAAGCGCTTTTCGAGCGGCACCGAGAGGAAGAACAGGGGCCGGCCGACTTTCGAGGTTGGGATGTCGATGTCCGGCATGAACGAAAAGAATACCGCCAGGCCCCACGAAACCGGATCGGTCGGATACTCGAAGACCGCCGCCCCGCCGAGGTACAGCGCGGTCGCAAAGCCGGCGTGGGTGGCGGCTAGCATGGCGAACGGTATGATATGGAATGGTATGATGTCATATCATACTACCGCCCTACCCCTTTGAAGATGAAGAAGCGGAAGGTCAGGAACAGCGTGGCGCCCATGCCGCCCATGATGTACAGCGTCTTGTCGCCGGTGCCCATGCCGACGTAGCGCATAGAGACGATCAGAGCCCCGAGGAACATCACCATCGGAGTGAAGTCGAGATAGCTGACGCCCGCCTCGTGCCGCATTTCGCGGACCTTGCGCTTGTCGATGATCCGTTCCTTGCCGGATTCGTCGAGCATGTCGTGGATCGCCTGCGGCACCCCGCCCGATTGCTTGACGACGTGGCTGATGTACAGGTCCGGCGACTCGATCAGCACGCCCTTGGCGTCGATGTACTTCCTCACGATGTCGCGGATCACGTCCGGCGGCAACGGCTTGACGGCGATTTCCTTCATCTTCCACCACAATTTCCGCACCCGGCTCTTTTTCTCGGAGGCGCAGCCGATCACCTGGGCGTGGTCGAAGATCGCAAGCCAGAACGCCATTTGCGTCGGCGTCAGCGAGGTCAAATCATCCACCGCGATCACCGGCTTCCTGTCCGAATGGGCCAGCGCCGGGATGATCGCCTGCGTCAGGTCGCGCATGCTCATCCGGTTGACCTGGCTTTTCACTTCCCGCCAGTCTATTTCCGGCCCCGGCGTAGCGTGCAGCTTGGCCGGAAGGTCCAATTCCTTCGCGCCGAGCAGGCCCAAGGCCAGCATCTGCCGAGCGATCTCGACAAACTGCCCCTTGGCCTGGTGATCATGCAGCTTGATCAGCAGCTCGATCTTGTCGGCTGCCTTGTCCAGCGCCGCGCGCAGCACCGCCGATTTGCCGATGCCGACCGGCCCGGTCAGGATCACATGCTTGCCCTTGCGGATTTCGGCCACCAAATCGTCGATCAGCGCGTCGCGGCCGACCAATCCTACAATGTCATCCATCGTTGCCTCCCAAGGTTTCGGTTTTGCCTTCCAGGTACGCGAGCAGCGCTTGCCATTCGCCGCCGGCGTACTTGGCCAGCTTGTAGCGCTGCGTCTTCGCCAACACGCCCACCTTGGCACTGAGCGCGTCTTCTTCATTCAATTGGCTGCCGATCGTCCAGAGCTGGTCCATTTCCGAGGAGAAGCCCTCGTCGATCCGCTGTTTCAGCCAGGCGGCCTTTTCCTTGAGGAACTTGCGCCGAACGTCCGAGGCGGCAAGTTCCGCTTCCATCTGCCGCAGCTGGGCGATGTCGAGTATCACTTTCGCGTGCAGGTCGTCGATTTCCTTGGCCTCGGCCACCACCTTCAAGGCCTGCTCGCGCTCTTCCTTGATCGACGACAACGGGATACTGATCTGCAGGCCTCCGTAGGCGGTATAAGGATCGCTCCTGAAGTCGGTGCCGCCAAAACCCAATCGACCGCTCAGCGAGGTGTTCTGCAGCGCCCAGGTGACCGTATCGGGCTTCGCGTAGGCCTTGGTGACGTTGCGCTGCGCCTGGATGATCGGGTTCGCCTGGCTGATGAAGATCAAAACCGCGTCGTCGTCCCAGGCCATTACCCGGAACGGGAAGAATAAAGCTACAATAAGGACTGTTCGCACATTCATAAACGCATTTTTGAAAAACAAAAGTGCAATTTTGTTAAACATAGTTTAGCTTTTGTAGACGCAAAAGTGAATATAAAAGAAGCAGAAATTTTGATGCAGGCGGGCGTCCTGAAGACGCCGTCGATAAAAAAGCACGAGACAGAGGAAGGCTGGGTGGTGACTCTGGACGGCAAGCACAAGATGAATCCGACGCTGGAAACGGCGCGCGGTCAGGTGCGCGTGTTCAAGCGCCTGGATGCGGCGGTGGGGGTATTGTTTGATTTAGGGTTCGAGAAGATTAATGTAGTCCGATGAGCGATACATCGTGGTCCTACGGGTGGACGTTTTACAAAACCGGCCGCACAGGAAAGCCGCCGGCCAGCATCGATTCCAGCGAGCTTCTGGACTGGATGAAAGGATTCTGCGCCGCGATGGCCGATTACGACCTGGATGGCCGGCATCCGAGCATTCTGGCGGCGCTGCTGGATTACGGCATCGACGGCGACCTGCTCGAAACATGCCTGCAGACCGCCGAAGCGATTCTTGAAGAAGATGAATTCAAACGCTGGCCGGCTGTGCCGGTGCGTGGGTTCGGCGCCGGGAATTTGAGGATAGGGCCGTTTGTTGTCGTTCTGCCGGAGGCGGCGAATGATGAAACAATGAAATAATTATTGCCTATCGCTTCAAGTTTGATCAGCGACTATTCGAAGATCATTGATCGCATGATGCAGCCAGTTCTTAGGCACAATCCAGTTTTTATAGTCCGGCTTCCACCTTCCAAAGTAACGCTTGGCAATGCCTTTCACGATGGCATTAACCTCCGGATTGAAAACGCTGACTTTGATAGCTAAATCGCCGAATGGCAGTTCCCGGATATAGACAAAGATTCCTTTAATTTTCAGAGATTCGTGAATATAAGAGGGAGAAGGCATTTGCTCGGTAGCAGCAGGCTCAGGTTCGGGGCAAAATAACCACTCTTTCCGGAAAGCTTCATGAACAATGGCTTCCTTCGCTGAATCAGGATCGAAGCTTTCCGGCTGTAAATCCCGCACATCGATTTCCAGCGCAATGAAGCCGCGCGCTTCTAATTTGGCTTGTTTATCGGCATCCACGAAAGAACTGTAAGCCACCTCGATTAAAACAGGCGTTTCTCCGGAATAGCCAATCAAATCCGGACGTATATTGTCGAGCCATTTCTCTTCCTCGATCCGTTCGAGCATCAGCCATGTGGGGTTAGCTTGGCTGACTGTCGACAAAGCAGATAGTCTATAATTCAAGGCCGGTGGCACGACAAGCCCGCCGGCTTCTTGTATCACCCGCTTCGCGAACTTATGCAATAGGGTTTCGTGATTGACCACGCAAGCGACTTTGTTGGATTCATGGGCAAAATGGTGTTCCCGCTCCTCGCCTTTCTTCGCCACCATACGCTCGCCGCAAACCACGCAAGAACAGTTACAACCGAGACCGCGCTCGACTTCGGAAATATGGGTGATGCGATTTGATGTATCCATTGCGAACTGAGTGCTCATAGTTATTTACCTCAAAGTTAAGTTAAAGAGGACTCAAGTTTCATGAATTTACCCCCCTCGCAACAGGCGCGAACCCCAGGAGACCCGGTCTGTGGTGGTTTATGCGTGATGTAATTCAATGCCTTATCGACTGGCTTAAAGAAAACAGGAATGACGTAAAGGCGCATCTGATACTGCGCGCATTGGCCGAGGAATCCATCAAAAAAGCCGCATTCGAAGAAAATAAGAGGCGTTTTACCGGAGCGGAGATTGTTGCCGCCGCAGGAGAAGATCATCCCAATGCCAACGACTGGATCGATTGGAACAGGACCGTTGTGAAATACTGGGTCGTAAGAGAAAAGCAGATTATCGGTTTTGCACGAAAGCGCGGCTTAGATGCTTACCCTAAGCCTGAACGTATAAGTACATCAGGCGGGCCGCATCTCACTACGTATTTCATTAAAGCCGAGCCACTCCCGGACTCAAAACAACTACAAGAACAACCAGGGAAAGCGACAGAGCAACAAGCTAACATCGATTATGAAATCACCAAGGCAAAACCCACATGGGGAGCAAAATGGTTATTCCAGAATGGCCAGATACGTCTAAAGAGTTGGCATATTTGGTTGATTATCGGTTACCTATTGGTTTTAGGCTGCGGAGCCGTCGCGCTTTCTTACCTAGGCTGGTTTGCTCTTTCGGTGCCTAAACCAGTTACCACGCGGGAACTAACAGCACTTATATCCATTTTCGGCATTCCCTATGTCGTCTGGATATTTGCCATCAAACCCTGGGTGCGCTTGTTCGACGACAGGATTGTCAAAGCACCTGAATTTTTGGTGTCAATCAATGAAAAATCGGCGCAATTGGAGCTGCTTAGAGACGGAGATTTAAGACTGATCCGTCTGGTTCGCTATTCAGCCCTCTGCCCGATCTGCGGCGCCATGATTCATCTTGATGATGGCTCTCCGGATTATCCGCAGCGCCTTGTCGGGCGTTGCTACGATAGCCCAAGGGAGCATATGTTCAGTTTTGATAGAGTGACCCAAAAAGGGACTGTATTGAGGAGTCCATTAATTTAAAATGGTTATACCAACGGCCAAAACTGGTCGATCAATAATTCCAAATCAACAGATGATGAAAGATTAAAAACCACTGTTCAATGGCCAGGTTAAGCCGCTGAGTCCGTCTCTGATGGCCAGATCGCATTGAAACGCTAATTGGACTTCGAGCCACCATATACTTCCAGCGCCGTCTTAGCCGCGTTTGCTATGACTTGAGGTGTATCGTCTGAGCGCGAGATGGCATCCAAAAAGCACCAGATAGAGTCTATGCCCTTGGTCCCGATAATAGTCTTGGCTCTATCAATAACATCACTGACGTCGAAGAACCGGTTCTTAGGTGAGATAAGTGTTTCAATCTCATTACCCATCGCTGTCCACATTACATTTGCTGCAAAGCCAACGATTTTGGCGGCTTCTTGTTCTCTTCTGTTCGGATCGTGACTCGTGTAGAGTTGTAACAACTCCGTGCTTGCCATCCGAATATTCTGATGGTTCGGATCAATAGGCCCTAATTTGAAAAACACAGACTCATCCATCTTACCTCGGAACCCGATGCTTTTAGACGTCGTTGGTGTAACTCCATACTTTCTTCTATCCCAAGCCAGCCTGGCTGCTTCTATATCTTGCAGAGTCACTTCTGCGGTCTCCGTATCGCACCAGAGCTCCCAAAAGCGACTGATAATTTGCTTGTAGTCAGACTCGCTTGGCTCTATCGAAACACCGATCTCATGCCAGCCGCCTTCTGGATCATCAATTCCGAGTCCACTTGCGGAAAAGTTCGCGGACGACACAATCGCGCCGGCAGTTGTGATGACAATCTTTGCATGAAGTTTTGAGTTATGTTTAACATCACACTGCTTACGCTTCCGGAAATCCTGGATTACCTCAGGATTGGTGCCGCCGACAGCCAAATTACACAAGAGGCGAAGTTTCTGTTCTGATGGGAAAAGCTCTTGCGCGCCTTTTCCCCAGAAGGCCACAGCAATGAGTATTGGATCTTGAGGGCGCTGCCTCTCGATCATTTCCTCAAGGTTACTTTTAATTTCTTTGCTTGATCTGAGTAGCATTGTTGGAATGTTTAATACTAATGGGCTTTTCGGGGTCGATAGCAACAATTAAAATTTAGCACTCTATGAGGATAAATTCTTAATCGCCACGAAAAAGCCGTACCCAAAACCAAAGCTCAAAGGCACCGCCAATAACAAACGCTATCCCGCCTAAAGACGAATAGCCAAGCATGTAAAAAGCCAAGGCGACCAGCAGAATGGCAACAGTGATGAAGTGCTGTTTCATTCCTTACCTCAATACCTTTGCCATTCCGCAACCCTCATGTTTTACGTTAAAAAAATTTATAAAACAATAAGATGGAGTATTTAATTAAAGTAAGGTAAAGTCATCTATTAAGAGTTTCTCATGGAACAATCGCCCTAGATTTTCTTTGCGTCGTGCCCTTTTTCCTTCAGCCAGGCTTTGAATTCTGCCGGCTTGATCTTCGGCGCAAGCTGCTTTCGCAGCCAGGCTGAAAATTGCAGCCGTTCCAGTCTATCGCGAAACTCCGCCGTTTCGGCATTATAGGACTTCGCTTTTTCGGTCCCTGATTCTTCGATATAGCGATGAACCCAAGCCCGTTTGTCCTCCAGCGACAAGGCGTTAACGGCTTCATTGGTGCGCTCGCGCATATACTCAGCTTCGAGTTCGGCTCGCCGTTTTTCCTTCGCTTTGCGCTGCTCTGCCTCGGTTTTCACCCGAGCTTCATGCTCCTTCTTAGCCTCGAACGGCGTTTTGCCGACCACGGCGTCGCTCTCGTAAAGCGTCCGGATATAGCCGGCCGTCGAACCCTTGACCTGTTTTTTCTTCGCCCTCGCCTCCACGTATTCGACAACCGATTTGGCCCGCTCCTCGTCCTGAAGTATCCAGAGGATGGCCAAACGCTCCCCTATACCGTGCTCCAAAAGGCGTTTGAAGATATCGGATTCCCGGATCGCCGCATGGTCGTCCTGGATCATCGGCTTCAACAGCGTTTGCTGGGGATTTTCGGTAATCAGGAAGCGAACGGCGGCGATTTTTCGGCCTTGTTTTTGAAACTCGGGCTCCAGTTGGATATCGGATACGCGGTTAATTTCTTTGATGGATGGCTTAATCACGCGCTCGTTCAGACGATAAAAATCATCATACAGAGCGGCTTCTGCCCCCATGATGCGACGAAACCGGTTCAATTCCCACCAGCCAGTGGATCCCACTGTTTTATAACGCAGGCAATTTTCGTAAAGCGTCAATGCGTAGCCACCATCGAAACGCCGCTGCACGCCGATATTGATCGTCGCGTATATCTCTGGATCGTAGAGTCGTTCGGCAAGATATTCATCGTAGCGGTAGGTGCAGGTCCCGCCATTGATTTCGCCATAGGACAGCATCGACATGACCCGCCAAACCTCTTTGCCGCCGTCCTCCATCATGTTGAATTCAATGGTGGTTGAAGCCAGTTTGCGCAGCACATCTTGAAGGCGCTCGATGTTGTTGCTTTCGTCCCAGCCGAGCATCGCGCACAGGTGTTTCACGGGGAGCGTATGCGTGCGCTTGGTCAGCAAAGCGTCATAAGCGTTTAACAACAGCACGTTCGCCGTCTTGCGCTCAAGCAACGTCATCTCGCCGCTGGTGTGGATCGCGGCAACATGCTTTTTGACTTGGTCGTTTGAAAACGCCAAGCTAACGTTGTTTTTCTTCTTCGCCATGAAGGGATTATATCAAATATCACTTCCTGCACAACGATTAGTAAGTGATAATTAGGTGATGTTTTAACCATCCTGCAAACCATCACCTTTCGATCAAAGATCATCCCCTAAACAGTGATATTTCACTGGCTAAACCGTAGCGAATGCGCTGGCAACGGATTAAATACACTTTCATAATCAACTTGCTACAAATAAAACCCGAAGATTTCGACGCATCCCCTAAACAGTGATATTTCATCCCCTAAACAGTGATATATCCCGCCAGAAATTCCATAAAAACCTCTAAAGACATTAAATTTGTTTTTTAATTCATACACTTAACATAACATAAAAGAAAAACCCGAGACTTCCCCTAAACAGTGATATTTAATCCCCTAAATAGTGATATTACAACCCTGTTTCATCCCCTAAACAGTGATATTTAATCCCCTAAACAGTGATGTAAAACCGCTGAAAGCCTTGCCGCGCAAGGGCTTCAGGATGCTAAACAATTTAAATATGTTGTTTATTAAACATATTTAAACAACAACAAAGAGCCTTGTTGTTGTTTTCTTTGGCTTGGATTTTGAAAACATAAGGTGAAAAAGGCCTTCTTGGACCTGAAAATAAAAAAGAGATAACGATCAATTTGTCGTCATATCCTCTCGTCGGGCCGCCAACTCCCTGCTTCACGCTCCGCACAACCCCTACTCAGGAAGAACATAGCCTTTTTGCCTCAAGCAAGCTTTCATAGCTTTTTCGTAACCAGAGTTCAAGGCATGGTTCATCCGAGTTATCTGGACAACCGCGCCAATAGGTCCAAAGACTATGGACGGCCAATCGCTGATTCCTCCAATATTCTCTGGGCTAAATGCCGCTTTATCCGCATGCCTGCTACATTCGTCTTCGTCTGCGGCCGTGATATTGGAAGGTGCCTTGTATGGATAGTCGTGATGATGACCGAATTTGTTCGGGGCACTGACGCAAGACCACAATAGCGCGGAAAGCGCCAGGACAGCGAAACGCGGCTTTCTCATTTTCAACCCTCACAAAATGGCCCAAACAAGAGACCGGTATTGAAATTCACATCGAATTATAAGGGTTTTATTTATTATCGTTTCCCGGCAATTCCTTCCGCTCAAGGCTTACATAGACCTCCAGCTGACCTTGCAGGTTGGCGACCAGTTTTTCGGCCTCCGAAGCAGCCTGGTTCGCGGCCGTAAGATCAGCCTTGGCTGTCTTCAACTCGGCAAGCGCGGCTTCATGCCGAACACTTAGCGTCTCAATCTCAACAGTCCGTCTCGATAGCTCAAAGTTAGTGCTTTTGAGATCAGCCTTGATTTGGTCATGGGTTTTAATGGCCGAATCCAGCGATGTTTGCAACGTATTCACCCGTATGTCGAGCGCCCTTATTTCCGCGTCTTTCTGAGTAAACGCGGTATCGTATTCTTGCTGTAGCTCTTTTTTCTCCTGAGCCGCCGCCTTATTCGCCTCTTCCAGCGCAACCAGTTGCTTTTTCAGCTCGCCGATTTCGTGCTGCAGCCGGTCGTTGTCCTTCGACAGTCCTACATTAACTTTCTCGACCTCATTTAACTTTAAAATCGCGTCGCCATGATCGCTTTGCTCTTCGGCCAGTTGGGCTTTCAAATCTGAAATAATGTCTTCCAGGCGGTCGATCTTCATCGATTGGGCCTCGGAAAACTTAAAAGCTTCCTCGACTTTGGCCTGGTTGGCCTGCTCGGCTTGTTGCAAGGCTTCCCGCTGGATGTCCAATTCCTCGTCGGCAATGCCCTTGGCCGTGTTCCACATCTTTTTCAGCAAATCCTCGCCTTCTTTCGACAATTCCGCCGGAACCTTAACGACAGCAGGAAGAGCTTCGATCTTCAACGCTTGCGCTTCACCAGTGGTGTGCCAGGTATTCAGATACTTGGTGATTGTTGTGAGACTGCCACGGCCTAGCTTATCCAACAAAGTTAAGGCAGTGGGGCGTTCCCCTTGAGCCACGATTTCGGCGCAAGCGGCGTGTACATCTTCTTCGATCAGTTTGGGTGCGGCCATGGCGGGCTCCTGTGGGGTGGTGGGATGAGCTTAGTATAGCATAAAAATTACACTTTAAAAGCGTAATTACGGTAATTACATAATTATCGTAATTACCGTAAAACAGTAATTTTTTAGCTTTTTTTGCATCCGGCCGGTATCATCCAGGAAGCGGAAGGCTTGTCGTGCTTGGCGTAATCCGCGACCGGGATCTTCTCGCCTGTCATGCGCTCGATCTCGTCGACGGTGACCAGGTAGCGGTCCAGGTTCTTCTTCGTGGCCTGTGCCGAATTGGGCACGATCCAGGCGATCGCGCGCTCGTCCTGGCCGCTGCCGCGACTATCAATGCGTCTTGAAGTTGTCATATCGTACGACTGAAAAAATAGTCATATGTTTGGTTGACGTCTGGGTATGCGCGGTAATTACAATGCTGTAACCCATCGCTTCACGAAGAATTGCAGATAAATGCATTCTGCAATGCAGAGTGTTGCAAGCGAAAAACAACGAAGAAAACAGGGCAAGATGGGTGAAGTAGGCCCACCAACAAAGTTGGAGCGACTACTTCACTTTCCTTATTCGCGCCGGGGTGCTCAACGGACATTGTGTCTACGAGGCAGGATGGCGGTGGGCACATGAACGCCGGCAGGCTTCAGTTTGTGCGCCTTCTCGATAACTTCCAGTCGGCTAAAGTTTCTGTCCGCGCGCGCCTGAAATTTGCAATGCGCTTAGCGGCGAGGCGATGGCCGTTACTACGGCGCCAATCAATCAGCTGGTCAGCACCGCCTGAATTTTCTCAAGCCTTGGGGAGCCGTCTACTCGCCGCCTCGCCTCTGGCGATTGCTTCCTTTAGCGATCGATTTGATAGGCTGTTTCCTCTCCATGCGGCGAGGTCTCCTTGAGCCTGCGTCCGTGTTCAAGCTCTTCGCATTACCACGCCCTCCCTCTGGAGTGCTGACTTTTTGTTTGAATGGTGGTGTCTGGCGATAGGCGATTTTTATTTTACGAAGTGTAGCAAGTTGCTACACATTGACGGCTAGCCTGGCATAACCAGACCCGTCAAAACAGATACAATTTAGTTATCCATAAGGCACATATTGATGCAAAAATGCAGGATGGATTTTTCTATGATTTAACAAAATTTATGATAATTAGTTCGCATAACTAAGAAAAATATATTCATTTTCTAATGAAATGCGTGGTTGCTTTACTACGCGTATTCGATATACTGGACACATAAATATGAAATATCGTGCACAAATGACAAAAAAAACCTCTGTAATAGCCGTTGCCAACCATAAAGGCGGGTGTGGGAAGACCACAACCGTCGTCAATCTTTCGGCTGAACTGGCGAAAATGGGGCTTTCCGTGCTGGTGATCGATCTTGATCCGCAAGCCAACGCTAGCCTTCATATCGGGAAAAAACACCCGAGCGAAGTCCCTGTCACCTGCGCGGAACTGTTGTTGTCGGAAGTGGAGAAGCTCCCTCAATCCATAGATGACGACACCAATATTGACGGCGTTTCGTTAATTTACGGTTCCTTGGCTCTCGGCAAAACCGAGGACGAATTGAAGGACGATGTGCCGCGCCCCTCGGAAGAACTGCGCGACAAAATAAAGCACCTGCACGGTATTTACGACGTCATTCTGATTGACTGCCCACCTAGCCTCAAGCTATTGACGAGTAATGCCCTGGCTGCTGCCACGCACTTGATCATCCCGATCGAGTCTGGCTCACAGTATGGCATGTACGGGGTCACCGACCTGATGAAGCTCGTCGAGAAAATAAAGCGCATCAATCCCGAGCTCGAATTGATTGGGGCTTTGCTGATTCGTCACGATGAGAGGCAGACCGTTTGCAAGCTGATTGAGGCGTCCGCAAAAGACCAGATAGGCAAATTGATCGACGTCAGGATACCGACCAGCACCAAGGTGAATCAGTCCGCAATCGCGCAGATGAGCCTGCATGCCTTGGACAGGACATCAAAAGTTTCCCGTGAATTCCGGCGCCTGGCGGAAGTCATCGCCAAGCAATTAAACCTTGTCGAGGGAGTTGATCAGGCATGAGCAAAGACTTGAAAAAAATGTTGGAGCAAAAGCTGCAACAAAACACGCAGCGGCATGCTTTAGCGGCACAAGAAGCTGAATTCGAAGAAGGCAAGGAACATCTCCTCATTCCAGTCGAAAAAATCGATCCGAACCCGTATCAGCCTCGGCGTATCTTTCCCCAACAGGAGCTTGATCAACTGGCGCAGTCGATCGCCGAAATTGGTTTGTTGGAACCTATCCTGGTGCGCAAAATCGATGATCGCTACCAAATAGCCGCTGGCGAAAGGCGGTGGCGTGCGCATAAGCAGTTAAACAAGCATACCATTGAAGCATTGGTAACGCGCATATCCGACAGCGACATGGCGGTCTTTGCGCTGGCCGAGAATGTCGACCGAGAGGATCTGAGCGATTACGAGATTGGCTTGGCGCTCAAGCAGGTAGAGAGCGCTTTCCCGACCAAGAAAAAACTGGCCGAGTCGCTGGGCCTCAACCGAGAGGATATGTACCGGTACTACGCCTATGACGACTTGCCGCAATTTATCATTACCGACCTGAATGCCAATCCAAGATTGCTTTCACGATCGGCCGCTAGCGACATCAAACGGCTTTTGAAGCAATGCGGCCATTTGCCGTCATTTAACGCCTATCTGGCCGAAGCCTGGGCGCTGTTATTGGACAATGAGCTGGATCAAACCAAGATCGCCGCTTACGTCACGCGCAAGCTTGATGAAAAAGACAGCCATATTCGAGACTCGCGCAATTTGATCAGGGACGGCAAGAAGGTGGGTAACATTGCCTGGACCGAAAAGCACATTACCGTAAAGATCAGCACAAAAGCGCTTAATGCCGATCAGGAACAAAAGTTAAAGGAATTTTTGGAAAAACTGATCGAGGGCGAATTTGCCGAAGTGTAGCAAGTTGCTACACTTCGATAGCTACCGATGATAGATCGCGTTTATGATGGGAGTATGAGTCAGCTGATTCCATCAGGGATCGAGGCTTTAGTCTCAATAAACCGGATGTATGGCTGCAAACTTTTCCTATGAGACATCATCATTAATTGCTTGGAAAAGCCGTGGGTGTCCATGTATGCAACAAAGCCCCAAAATTAGATACACATTGTATATCTCCTATGCTAGGATCAACAATTTAGAATTTAAGAAAGAGGCTGCCATGCCCAACAACCAAACACCAAATGACACGCAAACCCATGCGGTCAATTTGCGTGTGCGCGGTGATATTCGCTCCTTGATTGACAGAGCGGCAAAGTCTCAGGGTAAGACGCGCTCCGATTTTATGATCGATGCCGCACGCCGCGCCGCGGAAGAATCCTTGCTCGATCAAACCCTCGTGCGAGTCGATCAAAAAACATATGGCCATTTTCTTGAGGTTCTTGACCAACCTCCGAGCGGGGAAGAGTTTGAACGACTGATGTCCGCCGCAAAACCCTGGAAGGATTAATGCTGTCAGCACCTGTTCCGCTAGTGCCGGAACATCTGCTTGATAACTTTGCCTGCGGTGTCGATAGCCTTGATGACTGGCTCAAGCGGCGCGCGCGCCCTAACCAGATCAGCGTAGCATCGCGTACCTATGTTGTCGCCGATGGCGCCAAGGTTGTCGGTTATTACTGTCTTGCCTCTGGGGCGCTGGCATTGAGCGATGCGCCTGCCTCGATGCGTCACAATATGCCAGATCCTGTGCCTATCGCCGTTCTTGGCCGTCTTGCGATCGATAAATCCTGCCAAGGCCGAGGCGTCGGCGTTGCTCTGCTGCAAGACGCCGTACTGCGCACTCTGCAAGCGAGCGACATTCTTGGCATACGCGGTCTTCTGGTTCATGCCCTTTCCGTTGAAGCAAAGGCCTTCTATGAACATCATGGATTTGTGGCCTCGCCGGCACAACCGATGACTTTGATTTTGTCATTAAAGCGAAAAGTCTCGGAACACGACAAAAAATGAGGCTGAAACGCATCGTGAAGGATTCAAGAACTTGAAACCATCAATCGTCGTTACCAAAGAACTGGCTCCGCTTTTTAGTGACATTGCCGTCGTCATCCAGCAATCCCGCCACCAGGTGCAACAGGCGGTTAATAGCGCGATGGTGCAATGCTACTGGCATATCGGCCGCCTGATTGTCGAGCATGAGCAACAGGGACAGGCCCGTGCCGCTTACGGAAAACACCAATTACAAACGCTCTCCGAACAGTTGACGGCGGAATTCGGCAAAGGCTTTGATGCCCGCAACCTGCGCAATATGCGGGCTTTTTTTCTTGCCTATCCAAATTGGAACGCAGTGCGTACCGAATTGAGCTGGACACATTATCGTGTCCTGCTCCGGGTGGATAATCTAAACGCCAGAAGCTGGTATCAACGGGAAGCGATCGAACTGCATTGGAGTGCCAGGGCCTTAGATCGGCAAATCAGCAAACTCTATTACGAACGTCTGCTGTCCAGTCGGGACAAAGCGGCGGTTCAGGCCGAAGCGGAACAAAAAATCGCCGTCGAGGAACAACATGGTTTGACCGCCAAGGATTATATTCGCGACCCCTATATCCTCGACTTCCTGAACCTGCCCAGCCAGCGTCTTTTGGAATCTGATCTGGAACAGGGCCTGCTCGACAACCTGCAATCGTTTTTGCTGGAACTCGGCAAAGGTTTCGCGTTTGTCGCCCGGCAACGGCGCATCCGCACCGAAGACCAGGACTTTTACATCGATCTGGTGTTTTATAATTTCAAATTGAAATGTTTTTTGCTGATCGACCTGAAACTGGGAAAACTCACGCATCAGGACGTCGGTCAGATGGACAGCTATGTGCGCATTTACGATCAACAGCAACGCGCCGCGGACGATAACCCCACCATCGGGCTGATTTTGTGCAGTCAGAAAAGCGAAGCAGTTGTGAAATATTCGGTGCTGACCGATAGCGAACAGCTGTTTGCAGCGAAATACCTGCCTTATCTGCCCAGTGAAGCCGAGCTGAAGCGCGAACTGGAGTTGGAAAGGATTAAAGTACAGGCGCAATTGCTGAATAAAACGGATGAGGAGGACCTAGATAAATAGTCAAATCTGGTGTATACCGACTTTGAGTCAGGCTGCGATCTTCTTATTCGCAGCGGCACTTTGTATTTCCAATCCAACCGTTCCATTTCTCGCAGCACATAAGCACTTAAAGCCTTCCGCACGGAAATCCCCGTAAAGCTAAGCACAAAAGCGCTTAATGCCGACCAGGAACAAAGGTTAAAGGACTTTTTGGAAAAATTGAGCGAGGGAGAATTTGCCGAAGTGTAGCAAGTTGCTACACTTTTCCAGTGGTAGGTTTAATTCCAGTACCCCCAGCAATTACCAGAAACCGGCAGAGTCCCAAAAGGACTGCCGGTTATTTTATGTCTTTTGAAAATGATTCAAAGTCAGCCGCAGACGACATCCGATCGGCAAAAGACTCGAGCAGGACAAAAGTAGACGACTGGCGGGATTAGTAGACTTTGAAAAACGACAAGTTTGCCAGCGGCTAGCTGGGGGGCTTTTGGTGGGCAGAGGCGGCGGATATCAAACAGTCATGCCGAAGGCACGCCTTATTGGGAATGCGCAGCGCAGGGATAGCAAGCTTCGGGTGAGGTTGACGATCGAGCGTAACCGCAGAGCTTCGGGCGGCACTGGCGGGGAGGCCTGTGCCGTGCAGCCATGGAGGGCCATGCCAGGGCGCTTAACGAGGGAGTGAGTTGAGCAATTCTGGAGGGCCGGCCGCTTTTTTTGCCGGCCCGGACGAGTTGCGGATTAGCGCGATGGCCGGCTGAGTGGACGCGGTTGTCATAGATGGCGAAAGCTAGCCGTGGGAACTTCGAACCAGCGTAACGCCTTCTTCTGCCGAAATAACGGTGATTTCCATTCCCTTCTTCATTGTTTGCGGAAGATCGCGTTCGCATATCTTACACATAGGGCGATCAACTAAAAGAACTGCATTTTTAAATTCTCTTTGCCAAAGAACTGCGACTGCGTGACCTTCAACATGAGTCGCTATGTTTCCTTGGCTTGGACCACCCTGAGTGAACGCCCAACCATTTCCTCGTGGAATACCACCGCGGTGCGTCCCTCCCCATGGGCCGCCATTTATTCCACTCTTGAGAAATATTGGAGCTTCGCCGGTCGGTGGAATCAGGACACCCACAGCTCCATCATGATTTACGAAAAACAATTTTGCTTGTTTGAGAAGTTGAGCTTGTCGTACATCTAAAATCGCCATCTATATTCCCCCCTCTTTGCTTATTGCTCTCAAGATTGTAACTCTCGCCATAATTCTCCGATTATTACATGAGAAGCGTCGTCAGGATGATAAATACCTCATGCAGCAAGTAGGTAGCTATCAATCTGGTTTAGCCAAACATTCCTGATTGCCAAGCCAAGGGTAAAGTGCAGACCGATCAAGTCTTCCGCGCCGCCGCGACGGTCGCTTTCTGCTCGCCGTCCAGGATCGTAATCAGCCGATCGACAGCCTCATCCACGGTTTCCGGCGTCCGTATGTTTTGCTCAAAGATGGCTGGCCAATTTTTGGACAATTTAAAGAAACTCCCGCGCAGGCAATGGGTTAGAGCGAAATGTGACACATTAAAGACAGAGTTATCCACAGATTTTGTGGATAGCAGAGTCGCAACCGGTTAGGCCTGCCACATCGGGCGAACTCTCTTTTTCTCTTGCTCGATTTTCTGCCCGGTCAGCCGGTCCCACAAAAATATGCCGGACAATCGCTCGACCACGACGGTCGGCACCAGGAAGGATTCCAGCGACTTGTCCGATGCCTCGTTCGGCAGCACGAACGACCACATATTTACGTTGCCTCGTTTATCTTCGGTCAGCACCGACTTGAAAAAGCTATTGGGGACGGGGAGGGTGACGCCGTTATTGTCTCCGTCGCCGATTCTTGCGACTGCCATATCGAAATCGAATATCGGTCCGGAAATGACATAGGTCTCGTAAATGTCATCTTGGGCGTCGAGCTTTCTGACGGCGGTTTCAAGCTGCTTCCAGACGCCGCGATTGAACTGCGGTCTCTGGGGCGACATATTCGAGAGCAGGAAGGTCTCGCTGTTTTGGATGGCGACTTCGTTCTGGTTAGCACTGGCCACCAGGTGACCGCGGTCGAAGCCGTAACCTTCGTAATCCGCCAGGTCGGCCCGGAACATTTCCGGGATGCGGAAATCGGACCGGAAGTTGTCGGCCCTTTCCAGCATCATCATGTCGGGATCGATGATCTCCAGCGCCCATTTCGCTTGCCGGAAATAGTAGGAGTAGCCGACGACGTAATGCCGGTTGAACAGGATGTGATCGGCAACGGGCAAGCCGTAACGAGACTCGGGTCTCAAGCTGGGGATGTTGATCATGGCATGCTCCCGCTTTGTTGCCGTGGGTCATCATCTATATCGCCAACCACCTCGGCATCGTGCTTCTCGATAGCCAATTTGTATTGTTCCCGGATGGCGTCAATATTGGGCTTGGCGCTGGCCATATCGACCAGCATGCGGTCGGCTTCACTTCGGCTCAGGCGGTTGCTGCGCCATTTACGATCGAATCTTCCGTATGAGGCAATGCCCGTCAAAACGGCGGCGATGGATGTCAAGGCGCTGGCCAGCATCTGTTGGTCGTCCATTTGCACGACGGCACCGGCGGCTATGCTGCAGATGATGGAGCCGAACAGGGCCGAATGGTGAACGGCGCTCCAAAAAACTTGGCCGTGTTTTCGTTCTTGCTGCCACTGCTTGATCGACGCTTCCAGTCGTTCTTTTTCTGTCTGCACAGATTCGCAATTTTCGCTCATTGTTCGATCACCGGAGAAGAACATGATTTTGAATGCTAACTCATCGGAGGATTTTTGTCATCATCGGACAGCTTCTATTTAAAATAAATGTTTTAGGTAGTTTGATATGATTTCATATCATATCTTTGTGTTTTTGTTGTCCTTAATAGGCTTTTTTTTTGCGCGGCGCCTTAATACTACCTTTTTTGCATTCCCATAAAACTTAGGTAAAATAGTAATTTTAGAAAGCAAGGCTCCACCGGCCGGAGCCCGAAAATCCCGATCAGGTTTTGAAACGCGGCATGGAGACGAGATGACCCAGCAAAACGAAACTTCCTTCGAGCAAGCCCGGAAAGATTTCCTTGGCTTCCTGAAATACACCAAGGGCCACTCGGACGCGACCTGCTACAACTACAATTCCGATCTCGGCATCTGGTTCCGCTGGCTGGGCGACGCCAAGCTCGATTGGCGCAGCTGCAAGCCGACCGATCTGGAAAACTTCGTCTCGTATTTGTCGCGCGAAGGGGTAGGGCCGCACGCGGTCGCTCGCAAGGTGTCCTGTCTCGCCACTTTTTATAAATGGGCGAAGCGGAACAACCTGGTCGCCGACGACCCGGTCTATCAAGTCGAGAAGCCCAAACGCCCCCGCCGCATTCCGGTCTGGCTCGAAGTCGAGGAGCAGAACGCTCTGAACAAGGCCACGCGCAATTACGACGACATCCCCGACAATGTCTTCGGCCGCAGCCGCGAATCCGCTTTGAAGGTCCGGCAGCGTTACGAGCTGCTGTTCGAGCTGATCCAGAAGTCGGGCCTCCGGATCAGCGAGGCCTTGGGCCTGAAAGTGAACCACATTCGCGTGGTCGACGGCGTCGCCAAATCGGTGCGCGTGATCGGGAAGGGCAATAAGGAACGACAAGTCCCATTGCCGGAGTCGTTCGGCCGGGTGTTGGCTTTATCGATCGCCGGCAAGACGCAGGATGAATATTTGTTCGCCAAGAAGCCAGGCGGCAAGCCGGCCGGGGCTCAGGCCACGCGGCTTTATCTGAAGAAGCTGATCGACAAGGCCGGCATCGAGAAAAAGATCACGCCGCACAAACTCAGACATACTTACGCGACCAGGCTGCTGGAAAAGGACGTGCAGCTGGTCGATATTCAGGCCTTGCTCGGGCACGAGAGCATCGCGACGACGCAGATATACACGCATGCAGGGCAAGAAAGGCTATCTAAATTGGTGGCTGATATTTAAGGTCTGCTATGGACCCGATTTACCTCGAACGTCACGATCCCGACAAGAACTTGCACCGGTTTAATCAAATGTACGTTACGCCTGGTATCTTCCTCATCCAGATGATGCGGTAATAGTTGGAAAAGCATTGAGCGAGGTTAAGCGGAAGAAAGGTATCAACTCAGGAATAATATCCTAAAAACGGCCGATTTCTAGAGGCTCGCCGGGCAGTTCTACCTCTACTGGGGCACGCCAACTACAATGACCTCAAAATTATCACTACACATGGAAACGGAAGCGATCATCGCGCAAATGATTGGAAAAATTTCGGAGCGAAGTCACTGACGAACAGATTGCTGATATGTGGGCGATAGGCCTAGAGCCATCATTTGCATGGTATTTTTAAACTCAAATAGCGCAAGCCTCCCTCACTTAGTTTTTCATGGATCTCTCCCCGGTAGCTGCCCAAATTTCCTCCAATAAGTTGGTTGTGATCTTCGCCTTTCATCTTTGATATATCAAGACTCGGCATGGTTTTCGCGCTGAAATATCAACTAATTATTTCTTCGAATGGCGCTTCTTCATTCGGGAAAATCTTTGCCAACTCTTTGACTGTCAATTTATCGTTAAAAAAATCCTTGGCTGTAAGATTCCATAGGATGACGTTGTCATTGCAGCTTAATTTCAGGGTATTTCTGATATGTTGCAAGTTTTCGGCAACCTTGTCCGGTTTAGTGGGTGTAATGACTAGCATTTTGCGGGAATGGTCGCCGTTTAGCGCCTGAGTGATTATTCCATTGATATGTTCATCAGCGAAACCATAGCCGACGCATACCAACAGTTGAGCTTCGGTCATAAGCCGCTTCCTGAACTCATAGGCAAAGAACAGGAATGGATCAATATACTGCAGCTTGTAGGTCGTACCGAAAATTATTTCTATTTGCTCAGATGGGATGCCTTTGTCCTTGTAGGTGAGTTTACCTCGATCGTCACGTATCCAGTCTATAGAGCCATGGAGTTTGTAGAGAAAGATATTGCTTTCAAGCTGAGCCTCATTTTCAAATATTTTCCAATCCCAATATTTATCCTCTCCGAATCCTCGCTCGACACCGGCCTGCTTGCAGGACTTCTCCACACAAAGGTCATAATTCAGCGTAAAGACACGCAGCAAATGCTGATAGTCCTTTTGGAATCTGGACAAGCCATCAAAATACTGGGAATGCTCATCGTATTCGGAATGAACCCATTGCTGACTCAATTCCTCAACAATCTTTTTACGGAAGATTCCAAGTTTTTCGAAGTTATTTTCCGTGACTTCCGGCAGTTTTGGGTTCCAGGAGCCGATAAAAGGAAATAGTGGGTGCTCATCACTTTTCCTGAGTTCATCAAGGGTATTTACCAGTCGCTCAATGTTGAAATTTGCATACTCGAATTTCCCTTTGATTCCATCCCCGTAAATTATTGCGGACTTAACGAAATTGTATAAGGGTGCGAATTCTTTCCATGATGCAGTTTTGAGAAGATCTTCCAGTTTGTTAATCATGCCGCAAGATGCGGGAATTCCGGCATCAACACTTGCCCCGGCACCGAGAAGAAAAATTACCTCATCTTTTCTGAATTGCATGGAGAACTCCTTTTATAGGAACCACGGAGGCATGTTTTCAATGTCTATTTCTGGAAGACCAAGTCTGTCGAAACAGCCAATATAATCAGCGATTATTTTTGCGTAATATATCGATACTGGTGATGTTTTGGCATTAAACCCGCGCCAGTTTGCTCCCGACAGATTTATAGCGTCCTGAAGGTAGTTAGTTTCATCGTTGCTGTTTAAATCCTTGTTGCTAGAATAGATAAACTCAATATGCATGGGTTTGGCAATGCGACGGCGGAGGGTTGGGTTGTGGTATTGCAGCCCTTCAAACCAAACGAGATATTGCCTTCCCCCCAGTGGGACACATGAACTTTCAAACGGTACTTTGCTGTTGTTACCGGGAGAAAACCCAAAATATTTGCTATGCTCGTTGAATTTCATTACAACGATTTCTTTCTCAGCGACATCCGTCAACCCGGCCTTCAGGGCTTCAACTTCATCAGATTTGAGCTTAAACGGTGTATGGATAATGAACTTGTCATATTTTGCCGCCATGCTGTTGATGACGCCTTTAATATTTTCCGTGAGGCCATTGAGGTAGGCATCCTTCTGTTCAGACTTGGATAGAATTTTAATGCTATCGTACAAACCGCTGGAATCAGATAGAACAGAATAGGCAAAGTACCGGGTTATTGTGCCATCGTTTTGTCTCCTATGGGCCTGTCCGATACCGACTATCAGGCATTTTTCATGATAGGGTTGTAACTTCCATGGTAATCCGCCGAGTTTACTGAAAGCCCCTAGGCCGATATTCGAGATTGACCATTTAAGGCCATCACGTGCCCGCATTCTCTGAAGACTGACGAATTGAGTTGGCAATCCCTCCGACAGGAACTGATGCTTTATGCGGTAGTAGGTGTCATCTTCTTCGGGCGTGCACTCCATCCTTGACCATGGAATCAACAATAAGGGTAAAGCCGGCCTATCGACTGCAATCGCTTTTAGGTGGTTAATAGCGGTGGCAATAGTTTTTTGAGAATAATCTGCCAAAGGAAATCCGGTTACATGCTCCTTCCCCAGAGAGAAGGAGAACATAGCCTCCATGCCGGGGAAAGTACCGAACTTGTCGCCTCGCAGGGCATGGAATAACTCGTAGGAAAAGGGCTTGTCTTCAGGGCGGTACATGAAGCAAATGAGGCTGTTGTCTGCAATTTTAACAAGAGGGCCATGTTTCTTGATGCCCTGGAATTGGGATGTATCTACCCGGTCATTACAGAAAATGTACTTCTTGGCTTCCAAGTGTTTACTAGTAATTTCCTTGAACGAAGCCATCAGGTCGGTTCCTTGTTCAAGAGGAAAAATTCGCGACTTGAAATGGCCGATGAAAAATTGCAGTTTTTTATAAATATCTGCGTAAAAGTTGATGTTTTCTCTGCCGTCAAGACCTAAACTCAGGCTCTTCTGTTGGATAGCTTTGTTGAATGGTTGCCCATCAGCCAAGTTGAAATGAAAGCCTATAAGGAATCCGAACTTCTGGGACACGTTCAGGAAATATGGTTCCATCCATATTTCCTCGTAACCGAGTTTAGACGATGAAATTATGAAATTTACTTTTTTTCTGAAACTATCCTCCACAGTAAAATCAGTACCTTCACGCAAGGTTTGTTTGCATTTATGCACCAAATTTTCAAACAACTTATGAACAGTCAAAACGTTATTGACCGCCGAACTTATGGTTACGGACTCGAAACCTTCAAGTGCCGTTTCCGAAATAAAATACGGTTCAAATTTACTATTGAGATTATTCAAATCTCCGGGAAGGTTATATCTTTTGACGTTTGGATAGGGACACGGTTGCTCAGTGTCTACCACCTTCTTAAAATAGAAGCTTACCTGAAATGGCTGATTTGCGATTTCCAGGAAATTTAGAGCAACTTTATCATCAGATGTCACCAAATTAGACCTCATTATTGCTAGTTTTATCTTAGCGACTGTCTGCTGTACATCATTAAGCAGACTATCAAAAAATCACTGTGAAAGTCGCTTTTGGGGGCGAAGGCCGACAGTCGCGTTAGTGGAGCAATTCTATCGGAAGTGGTGAGGGTTTTGCTATCAGAATCAGTGGCCGACTTCATACCGAAGCAATGAGTGGTTCAATTGACTTCTGATATTCCGTGCAGATGTCTTCTGAAAATGGCTGACAGTAAGGATTCCTTCGTAAATGCGTAAAGTCAAAATGACAGACTGTCATTTTCAGAAGTCGTTTGCACCATTTCATTGGCTTAGAACCGCCTTGTGCAGAGGACTATTGAGCCATCACAAATCAGTAGTCGTCTGCACAGTTCTTGTTTATGCTTAAAACTCCTCTGCACAAAAATGAGGCTTAGGCATGGAACCCGATACATTTCCTGTCGTTGAACAGGGTTTGCTCACACTGTCCGATGATACCTGGGAATTGGCAAGTCGACGGGCTCGTTTCATTGTCCCGTTAGCGGCATTGGAGACCATTGGCCGTCAGGCGGCCGATGACGCCGCCGAGCACTTGGGCGTGTCTCGTCGACAAGTGTACTTGCTAATCAGACGTTATCGACAAGGCACAGGTTTGGTGACAGATTTGGCTCCCGGCAAATCCAGTGGAGGCAAAGGCAAGAGACGCCTGTCCGAACCGGTCGAGCGCATCATCAGAGATTTTATACATAAGCATTTCCTGATCCGGCAGAAGTGCAGTTTAGCAATGCTCTATCGCCGCATCGTGCAAACCTGCAAAGCACAAGGCTTGCCTGTTCCAGCCCGCAATACAGTTGCGCTACGAATAGCTATGCTGAACCCTGTGCAGGTGGGCCGCAGCCGAGAAGGGGCAGAGGCGGTTAGATCTTTACAGTCAGCTGGTGGCATCCCTCCTGAAGTATCAGTTCCTCTGGAGCAAGTTCAGATCGATCATACGGTGATCGACCTGATGATTGTCGATGAACGCGACCGGCAACCAATTGGGCGGCCATATCTAACCGTAGCTATTGATGTGTACAGCCGCTGCTTGGTAGGCATTGTGGTCACTCTGGAACCGCCGTCCGCTGTATCGGTCGGCCTTTGTCTGACACACATCGCCTGCGATAAACGCCCGGGGTTGGAAAGGCTAGGCGTGGAAGCCGATTGGCCGATGAGCGGTAAGCCAAAAATGCTGTATTTGGACAACGCCTCTGAATTTAAAAGCGAAGCGCTACGCCGCGGTTGCGAACAACATGGCATTCAGCTCAACTACCGCCCGCCCGGGCAACCCCAATACGGCGGCATTGTGGAACGAGTCATTGGTACCATGATGCAGTTGGTACATGAATTGCCTGGCACTACATTCTCCAACCCAAATCAACGTGGCCATTACGATTCAACAAAACTGGCAGTGCTGACGCTGCTTGAATTGGAGCGCTGGGTTGCCCTCGCGGTGGCCAGTTATCACCATACCGTTCATGGCAGCTTGCTACAAACGCCCGCCATGCGTTGGGCCGAAGGTATTGCCCGCAGCGGCGCACCTCCTGTTATCACTCATGCTGCGGCGTTCTTGGTGGATTTCCTGCCGGTCATTCGTCGGACATTGACACGCACTGGCTTCACCATCGATCACATCCATTATTTCTCCGACGCCCTGAAGCCTTGGATTGCACGGCGAGGTAATTTGCCTCAGTTTCTGATTCGACGCGATCCACGTGACATCAGCAGGATTTGGGTATTAGATCCTGATACTCAGCATTATCTGGAAATTCCCTATCGCACTCTGTCTCACCCGGCTGTAACCTTGTGGGAACAGCGTCAGGCACTAGCCAAGCTACGCCAAAAGGGGCGAGATCAAGTTGATGAAACAGCGCTGTTTCACATGATCCAGCAGATGCGAGATATTGCTCATACCGCTCAGCAAACAACACGTAAAGCTCGACGGAATGTTGAACGCCGTCAACATCTTAGATCGGTTGCGCCCCCGGATAAGCCGGTTCCACCGATAGAGGTGACGCCTGAAGACCAGACAGAAAATATGCCGCCTGCAGCGCCTTTCGAACAAATCGAGGAGTGGTAATGTAATCATGAACGAATATTCTGCCATCGATCAGTCTCATCTGATTCCCTCGGCCCAAGCCTTGGCCGGCCTCCCTACGGATGAGCGTATTCAACGTATCCGTTCTGATCATTGGATCGGATACCCTCGCGCACTTGAAACAATCAATCGACTAGAAATGCTGTATGACTGGCCCCGCAAACAGCGCATGCCCAATCTCCTACTGATTGGGCCAACGAATAACGGCAAGTCGATGATCATCGAAAAATTCCGCCGTCAACATCCAGCCATCTCCAGCGATGATCAGGAACACATTCCGGTGTTGTGCTTGCAAATGCCATCCGAGCCTTCGGTATTACGTTTATATGTAGCGCTGCTGACAGCGATGGGGGCACCGTTACGACCCGGTACTCGTCTACCTGCATTGGAACAATTAGCTCTGTCTCTATTGCGCAGAGTAGGGGTGAAAATCCTGGTGATTGACGAATTGCATAACTTGCTGGCCGGTCAAATCAACCATCGCCGAGAATTCCTCAATCTGCTGCGGTTTTTAGGCAACGAACTACACATTCCGCTGGTGGGCGTGGGGACACGCGAGGCTTATCTGGCCATTCGCTCCGATGACCAGCTGGAGAACCGCTTTGAGCCTATTGTTTTGCCTTTATGGGAGGTAAACGATGAAAGCTATTCTCTGCTGGCTAGTTTTGCCGCTGTATTCCCTCTACGCCGTCGTTCCCACATTGCCACACCCGATATGGCTCGTTATCTGCTGACGCGGAGTGAGGGCACCATAGGCGAGCTGGCACATCTCCTGACGGCCGCTGCCGTAGCGGCGGTGGAAAGTGGCGAGGAGGCTATTAATCATCGCACGCTAACCTTGGCCGATTATGCCGGCCCAAGCGAACGTCGGCGGCAATTTGAGCGTGAACTGCTGTGAAACCGCTCCGCCGTTGGCCGCTCCATCCCGCCCCCCGAGAAGGAGAAGCCCTGTCGTCATGGTTGCATCGCATTGCCTGCTGCTACCAGATGAATGTGCGGGATTTATTGCAACACGATTTAAATTTCAATCAAACTCATGATCTGGATCTCCGGCCGCCGGTTGCATTGTTGGAAATGCTGGCTCAGCGCAGTGGCGTTGAATTAGCTCTGCTGCGTAGCATGACTTTAGCGGGTTGGACGCCATGGTTGTTAGATAGCCTTGATCCTGATCCTTTGGCATTCGACGCCTATTCACGCCAATTCTCGGTGCTGTTGCCGCTATACAAGCGACCGGCACGCATCGTATCCTGTTGGACAGCCTGGTTACCTAAGCAGGCGATCCGAAGAGCTTGTCCAGAATGTATTGGCCAGTCAGAAAATAAAGTTTGGCTACTGATGTGGCAACTGCCGCTGCTACTCAGCTGCCCACAACATGGGTGCTGGCTAGAGCCTTATTTTGGCGTATCTAATACCTTTATTGGCTGGGAAACGGAGAAATTATCTCGCCCGGCCAATAAAAATATTACAAAGATGGATCGCCGCACTTGGCAAGCATTATCCATGGGGCAGGTTAAGCTGCCAAACCGATCCATACATGCCGGCCTCTGGTTCCGGTTACTGCGCACTGTGTTGGAGGAACTTAATACGCCGCTTTCACGGTGTTCATCACAAGCACAAGATATTCGTTTTATTTGGGAAAGCTGCGGCTACCCTGTACGTGCCGGGAGACGTATTTGGCAACCCTACGAAACCTTGTCCTTAGACATACAGCTTCAAATGCTGGAAGCGACGGCCACCGCCATGCACCTAATTGAAACTGGGCGCCTGATTGCTCAGGGCGAGCAGGCAAAACTGCTGCGGCCCGAACCATCGAAGAAGATCGATGAGGGTCATTGTTCGACGAAACAGCTCAATCATTGGGAAATGGCATTGGCCGCCGCGGAAGAAGCTGTTGCATCTGCCCGACATAACCCAGAAGCCGCCCAAGCACTTTTCAACGCGATTACGTTAGGATGCCGGACCGCCGAATTCATTCGACGGACCCAAGCATTGCTATCTGAAATTGGTATTCCTTCAATGGGGGATCACATTTAACGCATTCGCTGCCCTTTATATGTCAGATGACGGAGAGTGTTACGGATTTGGATCTTGCTTGATTGTATATAAAACATTGCTTTATTTCGCCATGAGATACATTACAATCACTCTTGTACGGTTGGCTCTAAGCCGAGTAACGTAGGCCGCCTAACCTCATATAGCACTACCGAACGAGGCCATCTTAAGTCGTGCAATCGACTTTTGACATTTTGTGCAAACGACTTCTGAAAATGACACAAACGCTAACTTTCTGTTATCCCTCTAATTCTTATAACTATGTCTTGAAACTTATTTCTGAATAACTCATACTGCGAATGAGTTTTCGGAGGTTGTATGCTTGTCGGTTATGCCCGCGTTTCCACGCAAGACCAAAATCCCGATCTGCAGCTCGACGCTCTCAAAGTAGCCGGCTGTGAAAAGATGTTTGTCGAAAAAGCATCCGGTGCCCAGCGTGATCGGCCGGAGCTATTAGCCGCGCTGGACTATCTCCGGGCAGGGGACTGCCTGGTGGTCTGGAAGCTGGACCGCTTGGCCCGATCCCTGAAGCAATTGATCGAAACAGTGGAGTTACTGGAAAGCCGGAGCATTGGACTGCGCTCCTTGACTGAAGCAATTGATACTACGACCGCCGGCGGCAAATTGGTGTTTCATGTGTTCGGTGCCTTGGCGGAGTTTGAACGTTCGATTATCCGCGAGCGCACGAAAGCCGGCCTAGAAGCCGCCCGCGCCCGAGGTAAAAAAGGCGGACGTCCGCCGGCCTTGGTCGCCAAGGACCTGGCGGCAGCGAAGGCCATGCTGTCTGATCCGGAGATTACGATGGAAGAGGTAGCCAAACGTCTTCGTGTAGCCCCTTCTACGTTATACCGACATCTGCCGGGAGGCAGGGGAGCAATTCAGGAGACCGAATCATGCTGACACCGGTCGCTTATCTTGAAGCGCAGGATGCCAGCCGGAATATTCACCGTGCCTATTCGATCGCCTATGGCCAAGACCTCTTCGGAAACTGGGTCGTGGAAACCACGTATGGACGGATCGGAGGGAAAGGACGAACGATCGTCACGGTCGTCGATAACGAGGACGAGGCGCTCAACTATGTCCAAAAAGCGCTTAAACGCCGGCAATCGGCTCCGAAGCGCATCGGCGTGGCCTATAAGATCCGTGCCCTACGGGATTCAGATCAATGAACGCGCCCTCTAGGCGCCGCACATCCAGTAAGGCGATGATTAAAAGCCAGAGACTGCGCGGCTTCTGATTTTTTCTCATCTCACGATCTGGCTCCAAACCTCCCTGGGATAGGGCGAGAAAGCACGACACAGGCAAAAACATAAACTATACTCAGGTCCTAGCGTTCAAGCCCAACCGAACTTTATGGCCAGAAGAAAAAACAGCGCATTTGAAGATCTCATTGAAATCGCGGCGGCATTGCCCTGGTGGTTGTCGTTGAGCCTGGCGGCGGTTTCTTATGTCGTTATGCATTATTATGCCGGTATCCCCGTGCCTGTGATCACCGATACGAAGCAGCTCGGTTCGATGGTGACGGGCCAGATGATCAAAACCCTCGCCACTTTCGGCCAATATCTTGTGCCGCTGGCCTTTGGAATCGGCTCGTTCGCTTCAATCATCAAGCGGAAGAAACGCGCGAATCTTTTTCAGTCGGTCACCAAGCAACCCGGCAAAAGCGCTCTCAACGGCATCACTTGGCGTGAATTCGAGATGCTGGTCGGCGAGTGGTTTCGCCGGCAAGGCTATACGGTCACCGAAACCGGCGGCGTCGCCGATGGAGGCGTGGATCTGATCCTGACAAAGGCGGGAGAGACCTACCTGGTGCAATGCAAGCACTGGAAGGCCTACAAAGTCGGCGTCAATGTCGTGCGCGAACTTCTGGGCGTGATGGTCACGCGGGGCGCGGCCGGCGGCTATCTCGTCACCTCCGGCGTCTTCACGGACGAAGCGCGACGTTTCGCGGAGGCCAGTAATATTGCCTTAATCGATGGCGAAAAATTAGTTTACTTGCTGAGCGAAACCCGCGCGGCACAGACAACACCGCCGGCAGGCCACTCGACGACCGCTACACAGCCGCTGGCTTCACCATCATGCCCCAAATGTGGATCCACGATGGTGATCCGCCATGCTACGAAAGGCACGCATGCCGGCAGCACCTTCTGGGGCTGTTCGCGCTTTCCCGGTTGTCGGGGGATTCTCTCGCGCTCTTAAAGTCCCATGGCTCTGCGGATGTCCTTAATCAAAAGGAAGAGGTGATACGGGTCTGTTGCAGAAGGGAAGAAATTAAAATGTTCGTAAAAACTTTTTGCCGCGTCGTCCTTGGCATGAACCAATAAGGCCCTAATGCCAACAATATCCGCCGCCTGCGCGGTGCGCTGCATGGCGTCCCGCAAGAGGCCGGCGCCGACGCCTTTGCCTTGCCAGGCAAGATCCACCGCGAAACGGCCTAATAACATCGTCGGAACGGGCTGACGGGAGAGGCCTTTGGTCAACCGCTCGGGGGCATCTTCATAGACGACGCTGCCAGCGAGGAGTGTGTAGTAACCGATGATGACATGATCTGCCAGGCCAACGTAAGTCTGCGCCCCGTCCGCGCGTTGACTCATCAGTGCATAACGCTGCAAATACAGGTTGAGATGTTCTTGCCCGCAATCGAAAGCCTCAACGTCATGGGTGCGTTGCAGCTTCTCGATGCGCGGATTAGTTTTCCGCGGCAGGGGCATCGAAGAAACCGGGCTCCCTCATCAAGCGTTCAAGCCGCGGCAGGGCTCGCGGCGAGGCGTCGAGCGCCGCCTGAAACGCCTCCCATTGTTCGGCATTCAGCACAAAATGCCGGCGATCCGCCAACACCTCATTGGCCGCGCTAAGTGCATTTTCCAGAATGAACTCGCTGACCGTTTTATGCTTAAGCAAGGCGGCCGCTTGCAGCGCTTCTTTGGCTTTCGGATCAATCCGGAGATCAATCCGGTCGCTGCGTTTGGTTGTTTTCATATCGGTTACCTCCTTTTGCTAATCTAGCATAAATGTACACACATTACCAGTACATAACCAGTATCTCAAAAACACGATTTTTAGAACAATCTGCGCTCTCTCGAAAACAAGGATTTTTCGGACAACTCGCCAGATAACCGTTGTTTTTTCCTATCCCGAGCAACAAGATTTATGTTGCTGGATCGGCGGACATTTGACGGAGCCATAGGAGCAAAACACGCAGCAATCGCCTTTCTTGGGTTTCAGCAAAGCCCCGCACGCCTTGCAATCATAGAAAAACTGGCAGGCATCGGTCGGCATGGTTTCTGTTTCGGCATGACCGCAGTGCGGACACGTAATGGTCGATTCGAGAATTACAGCACTCATTTTTTTTCTGCCTTAACCGAAGACGGATATCCCGCGTTTTTTGTGGCTTCGGTTAATTGATCGGGGGATGATACTGTTGCATCGTCGAATTCTACCGTCGCGGTTTTACTCGCATAATCGACAGTCACTTGCTGAACGCCGGAAACGTGTTCGAGCGCTTTCTTGACCGTGATCGGACAGACGGCGCAGGTCATGTTCTGGACATCGAGCGTGACTGTACGCGATGCGGCCAGCGCCGCACCGGATGTAACGGCAAACGCAAAAAATAATAGAAGGATTTTGGTTTTCATCGGATTTTCCTTAATAAAACAACGGGGCGAACCACGGAAATGCCAGCAGCCCTAATAAAGGGATCGTCACGCCCCAAAAGATGAAACGCTGTTTGCGGATGACTTCTTCATCGGCGCAGGGTTTTCCGACTTCGCACGAAGGCTCTATTAAATAGAGCTTGTAAAACGACAGACCAATGAAGAGCGCGGCTAATCCCAGAAAAATCGGGCGCAACGGCTCGAAGGCGGTGAGGGTCGCCACCCAAGCGCCGCCAATGCCGAGGCTTAACAACGCTAAAGGCGCGACGCAACACAGGCTTGCGCCGATTCCGGCGAGAACGCTCGCGATCAGGGTTTGTTTTGAATTCATGACGATACCTTTTGAGTGTCAATGCGCTTAAAATAACATCCGTACTTAAGTACGGAGCAAGACCATGGCACAGAAATTTTTTTCGATTGGCGAACTGGCAAAAGAGGCTGGGGTTAACATCGAAACGATCCGATTTTATCAGCGCCGCCATTTGCTAAGACAACCCGTCAAGCCATTCAACGGGATCCGGCATTACACGGAGCGCGACGCCCAGCGGATACTGTTTATCAAGCAAGGACAGAAACTCGGATTTACGCTGGATGAGGTTGCAGAATTGTTGAGTCTGGAAGATGGACGGCATTGCCGAGAAGCTAAAGAAATCGCCCAGAGAAAACTGGTTTCGATACACGAGCGCATCGAAGGACTCAAGGTAATGGAAGCTGCTCTATCCGATTTGGTCGAGGGCTGCGCGAGCAATCCCGATTCCGTTTCATGTCCGATTATCCTTGCCCTTCTTAAAACTGTATGAACACGTGATAAAACCACATTGTCCGAAAAATATGGATTTTTCGGACAATAGTTTGCCTTCATAAAATCAAAGGCTTGCATGTCCGATAAATCTGTCCGAAAATGAGCGCATGAAAATAGGCTATGCGCGTGTCTCGACCGATGACCAGAACCCCGATTTGCAGCTTGATGCTCTGAAAAGGTCAGGATGCCAAAAAATCTATGTCGATAAAGCCAGTGGCGCAAAGCGGCAACGTCCTGAATTGAACAAATGCCTCGCCGCGCTCAATGCCGATGATGTCTTGATCGTGTGGAAGCTCGACCGGCTCGGTCGGTCGCTGCACGACCTCATCGCCTTCCTCGACGATCTGAAAGACCGCAAGATTCAATTTCAATCGCTGATCGAATCCATCGACACCAAAACCCCGACCGGTCTGGCGATGTGGCAGATGATCGGGATACTGGCGGAACTGGAACGCTCTTTAATTCAAGAACGCACAAAAGCGGGGAGGGCGGCGGCGCAAGCGCGTGGTGTTAAAATGGGTCGCAAGCCCAAGCTGACAGCACAACAAGTCAAGCATGCTCGCAAATTGATAGACGACGGGGAAAGCCCCGCAACCGTGGCGAAACTGCTTAACGTCGCACGGTCAACGCTGTATAAAGCCATTAGCGCTTAGGAAATATCACCAAACCATGCTTTCAAACCTCGAATTTGTAGACACCATCAGAAAAGATGTCGGTCGGAATATTTCCCAAGAGCAAAAATCCAATCTTGGGCAATTCATGACACCTTTGCCGGTTGCCCGTTTTATGGCGGCTCAATTCCGTCCTTCAACCCTGCAGACCTGCCGTTTATTAGATGCGGGGGCAGGGGTCGGATCGCTCACTTCCGCATTTCTGGATCGCTGGGTATCCGGCGGATTCGATTTTAAGCAAGCCGAAGTTACAACCTATGAAATTGACGATGTTTTACATGCACATCTGTCCCGTACTCTGACCGAATATGCCGGAAAACTCCCTCTCAAAGCGAACGCCATTCAGAGGGATTTCATTGTCGAAGCCGTAAAACGTCTGCAAAGCGGGCAGGGAGCTGGCTTCACGCACGCAATACTTAATCCACCCTATAAAAAAATTAATAGCGCCTCTCAACATCGTCACTTGTTACGTCAAGTCGGCATCGAAACCGTCAATCTTTATTCGGCTTTCGTCGCCCTTACTATCGAACTAATGGAAACGGGCGGGGAAATCGTTGCCATTATTCCACGGAGCTTTTGCAACGGTGCTTACTATCGGTCTTTTCGTGAATCTCTGCTCAAGAAGACGGCGCTAAAACATATTCACCTGTTCGACTCAAGAAACAAGGCTTTTAAGGAAGATGCCGTTCTACAAGAAAACGTCATCATCACTCTTGAGAAAAATGCGCCTCAAGGCGAGGTCACGGTTTCAACGTCCTTCGATGATAGCTTTGCAGACTATAAGCTGCATCGTTATCCGTTCGAGCGCATTGTATTCATGAATGACCCGGAAAAATTCATTCACGTTCCGACTTCCCCAGAACATAACGAAATCGAGCTTTCCGCAGAAATCATTCATTCCTTGAAAGATATTGGTCTTGAAGTCTCAACCGGCGCGGTCGTCGATTTTCGAGTAAAAGATTTTCTCTGTGCCGAACCGGAAACGGGTGCCGTGCCACTGTTATATCCCAATCATTTTTCTGGTTGTTCAGTCGAGTATCCGAAAAAGGACTCACGCAAACCAAATGCCATACGGCGAACCCCTGAAACCGAAAAATGGTTATATCCAAACGGGTGCTATGTCGTCGTCCGGCGGTTTTCATCGAAAGAAGAAAAGCGCCGTGTGGTCGCTAGCGTTGTTCTTTCTAATACGTTCGATGCTCCCGTTTTGGGCTTTGAAAACCATCTGAATGTTTTTCACTTCCAGAAAAAAGGACTTCCTGAAGATTTAGCGGTTGGACTGGCGGCGTTTTTAAATTCGACGGCGGTTGATGAAAATTTCCGCCGTTTCAGTGGACATACGCAAGTCAATGCAACTGACTTGCGAACGATGAAGTACCCAAGCCGTGAAACATTGATCCGGCTTGGACAATGGACTAAAGCACAACTAGAACTCTCGCAAAAAACCTTCGATAAGGGATTGGAATTGATTACATGGCTGAACACAAAAATATAACGGATGCCTTACAAATTTTGGGCGCTTTGGGTCTTCCCCGCGCTCAACAAAACGAACGATCCGCGCTTTGTCTTTTAGCGCTTCTCAATCTGACTGCCGATAAATCATGGGCGCAAGCTGAAAACCCGCTTATCGGGATAACCCCGATGATGGATTTCAGCCGCGACCACTACAGCAAACAATACGCACCGAACACCAGAGAAACATTCCGGCGGCAAACGATGCATCAATTTGTCGATGCTGGCATCGCGCTCTACAATCCTGACAATCCGACTCGCCCCGTAAATAGCCCCAAAGCTGTTTATCAGATAGAACCGGAAGCGCTTGCGCTTTTGAAAACCTATGGCAGCAAGTCATGGGAGATATTTCTTAAACGCTATCTTTCTATCCGCAAAACACTCGCAGCGCGATACGCAATGGAAAGAACGCAAAGGCTCCTTCCGGTGCAAATTTCGCCGGATCAGGAAATCAAAATCAGCGCCGGAGACCATAGCGAACTCATCAAGGCGATTATCGAAGATTTTGCCCCGCGCTATGCGCCGGGGGGTAAGTTAATTTATGCGGGAGATACGGGCGATAAATGGGGCTATTTCGACAAAACCTTATTAGAGTCTTTGGGCGTTGTCGTCGATTCCCACGGCAAAATGCCGGATGTCGTGATTTGGGACACCGATAGAAACTGGCTTTTGCTGATTGAATCCGTGACCAGTCACGGACCCGTAGACGGCAAACGCCACGCCGAACTTACGCGGCTGTTCGCCGGATCGTCTGCAGGTTTGGTTTATGTTACCGCCTTCCCAACAAAATCTTTGATGGCTCGCTACCTGCCAGAAATCGCGTGGGAAACGGAAGTCTGGTTATCGGAAGCCCCTTCGCATCTTATCCACTTTAACGGGGAACGGTTTCTCGGTCCCTATAAGAACGAGACAACCGGCTAAAACTCTGGCATGGCAGATTACTTAAATTAAAAGGAAAATATGACACTTACTTGTAGCGGCTCGCGTTTGAAATCGGTCGGGCTCGCATTTAACGCCATTTTGGGCTCGAATTAATTGCAAATTTGCGACACGAGGTCGCTTGGAGAAGTTGTTTCCACAAGGCTGTTGGAAACCACCCGTGTCACCGGGTGAATCTAGGGGCATGAATAAAGAGCTGCCTTGACAACGTAACGAAGCATGACGGTAGTCATGTGGGGTACCAATCGCGAGAGATGTACCCTCCTGGTAACCACAAACCAGGTGAGTGCTAGATAGCTGGTACGGTGAAGATATCTGAACCTGTAATAAAGATCGTTATTAATGACAAGCGGAAGTGGTTTATACGCTTGACCAAAAGGTATTGGAAGCGGGCAGAACGATTATTTGCTGCGTTCTCGTGACCCACACGCTTCCCGGTCGACAGCAGGCACCTAACCCGGCGTACTTCCCAAGGGAAACGTGGAAACCCCGTATCGCTCCCGGCCTTGGCCGGGACAGCGTGCCGTGAGGTACGCCTAGGGCGGTGCGGGTTTGGGATGTCGGAAGAAGCGAAAGCCGTGCTGTAATGGCACGGATACGGGTTTAAACGTTACCCGGTACGAAAGTGCGCCCACGTCCGACGGGTCTTTTATTGCAAGAGAAGAGGTAGAACCGACCCTATGAGGAAAAGCAAATGATGACGGCAGCGATGCCTGTTGGTGCATCCTCAGCCGCATTATCATGGGATGCCATCGACTGGCAGGCTGTGGCAATGCAGGTGAGACGGCTGCAGCTGCGTATTGCAAAGGCAACCCGAGAGCAGCGCTGGGGTAAAGTGAAAGCTTTACAATGGCTGCTCACCCATTCGTTAGCGGCAAAGCTGTTAGCCGTCAAACGGATTGGGCAAAACCGCGGCCGGAACACGGCCGGTATCGATGGCGTCACCTGGAAGACGCCGCAACAGAAATTGCAGGCGGCTTTGGCGTTAAGGCGCAGAGGCTATCAGGCTCAGCCTTTGCGGCGCATTTATATCCCCAAGAAAAACGGCAAGCAACGGCCGTTGAGTATCCCCACGATGAGCGACCGGGCCATGCAAGCCCTGTATTTGCTGGCTCTGGAGCCGGTGGCGGAAATGACAGGGAATCGCAACGCCTACGGTTTCCGGCCGAAAAGGTCGACAGCCGATGCGATCAGTCAATGTTTTAACGCCCTGGCACGCAAACAATCACCGCAATGGATACTCGAGGGCGATATCAAAGCCTGCTTCGATCAAATCAGTCATGACTGGCTGAAAGCCAACATTCCGATGGATAAAACCATCCTGGAGAAATGGCTGGACGCCGGTTATGTGGAAGAGCGAGAGATGTTTCCTACGCTGGCTGGAACGCCACAGGGAGGGATAGCCTCGCCAACGCTGGCTAATATGACGTTAGCCGGTCTGGAACAAGTCGCTATCAAGGCAGCACCGCGTCATCACAAAATCAATGTGGTGATTTATGCGGATGACTTCGTGATTACCGGGTCTTCGAAAGAAGTGCTCGAGATGCAAGTCAAGCCAGCCGTGGAAGCCTTTTTATTGGAGCGCGGGTTAACGCTCTCGCCGGAGAAAACGCAGATCACGCACATCAGTGAGGGATTTGATTTTCTCGGGTTTAATATTCGCAAATACCAAGGCAAATTGCTGACCAAGCCTGCGAAGCAATCGATTCAGTCCTTGTTAGCGGATATAAGAGCCATTATCAAAACTAACCCCACGGTAAAGACGGAACACCTGATTCGGCTTTTAAACCCGAAACTGAGAGGGTGGGCCAACTACTACCGCCATGGCGTAGCCAAAAAGAGCTTTTCCAGGATTGATCACCAGCTTTTTCTGATGTTAATCGCTTGGATCAACCGGAGACATCCGAACAAATCGGCCCGCTGGAAACGGAATCGCTATTTCCGCCGCCAAGGGCTGCAAAATTGGCTGTTTTCAACACGGATTCAGGATAAGCAAGGAGCATCCATACCGCTGGACTTGTTCAGTGCCGCCTCGGTGGCGATTGTTCGGCATATCAAGATCAAAGCTGACGCATCGCCCTATGATCCCGCCTATGACGACTATTTTGCCCAGCGTAAAGCATCACGCCGGGTAAATCCGTTCATGTGGTCTGGAATGGTAGCACAAGCAGAATAGCTTCAGTACGGTAATCAGGTTGCCGGGTCGTTAACTCGGCTTTTATAAAGGCTTGAGCGGTGTGACGGGAAACTGTCACGCACCGTTCTTAGGGGAGGACAAGGCAGTAATGCCTTGTCCTTACCCGGCGAAAGCCTGACTCCAGGCCATCCAGAATTGACGCGATGCGGTGAGCTGAGTCGATCGGCCGGCCTCTTACGACCCGTTGCTGTCTATCGGTCGATATGATTCAATGGCAGCAATTAGGCAACTACCGGCCTTTGCTACTAATCGATGATGATATACAGAAAGGAAAATCATATGCTAACCAATCAGTTATCGTGCATAACAGTAACCGCCGATAGACATACGAAAATTATTTAGGTTGCAGACGTGTACCCGCCCTTTACTTTTCATGCTACTGAACAAGCAATACGCAGACACCAAACTGAGAAATCGTAATGATCGAACAAATTTCCTTCGGAACCACAGAGTTTGCCGACAATCCGGAACCGCGTTGCCCTTGCCTATTATTATTGGATGTGTCCGGCTCGATGCAAGGGAAACCGATAGCTGAGCTGAATGCCGGTTTGACAACATTTAAAGACGAACTGGCAGCAGATGCCTTAGCCATGAAGCGGGTAGAAGTCGGAATAGTGACCTTTGGGCCTGTGCAGATTGCGTTGCCCTTTCAAGGGGCAGCGTCGTTTTACCCTCCAACGTTGATTGCGCAAAGTGATACCCCGATGGGCAGCGCAATCAAACAGGGGTTGGATATGGTTCGCCAACGTAAAGACGAATATAAAGCCAATGGAATTTCCTACTACCGGCCTTGGGTATTCCTCATTACCGATGGCGGGCCGACCGATGAATGGCAATCGGCTGCCGCCGCCGTGCGGGAAGGTGAAGCCTCCAAGTCGTTCGCCTTCTTCGCGATTGGGGTCCAAGGCGCCAACATGGATACTTTGCAACAAATCAGCGTGCGTGAACCGTTGCGGCTGGATGGCTTGCGGTTCCGGGATCTGTTTAGTTGGTTGTCGAGTTCCTTACGCTCGGTATCGCGGTCGACACCGGGCACGGAAGTACCGTTGCAGCCGCCGCAAGGGTGGGCCTCCGTGTGACGTGGCGGATAGTAGCCGCTTCGGCGGTCGGGACATCCCACACGGTCACAGGCACGGCGTGCCAAGATAGTTGCCTCGCTCAAGTTGAAACCGATCCGGTCAAACCGCCGCTCATGACCATCTTTGTCGCAGATGGGGCGGGGAGCGCCGTTCACGGGGGTATAGGCGCGGAATTGGCGATTGAAGCCGCCACGGCTTTTGTTGGCCAATACTATGCCCAGTCGGAATTTGCCCTCAATGACCATTGGGCGGTGGAATGCATCCAAGCTGTGCGGGCGAAAATCTATGCGGTCGCGGATCAGCAAGGGGCGAAGGCCCGTGACTACGCTTGTACCTTTCTAGGGGTAGTGTCGTCCCCCTTCGCCACGCTCTTAATGCAGATTGGTGACGGTGGGATCGTGGTCGATATCGGGAATGGTCTAACCGTGCCGATTACCCCGATGGCTGGGGAATACGTCAATATGACCAACTTCGTGACCGACGAGAACGCAATTGACGTGCTGGCAGTGGCAACTTTCCCCACCCGCGCCGACAAAGTCGCGGTCTTCTCCGATGGTATCCAGCGGTTGGCGTTGAATATGACCACCAATACTGCCCACGCACCTTTTTTTACCCCCTTCTTTACGGTCTTGGCGACTGTAACTGCTGCGGAAGAGGATTACCTCCACGCTGAACTAGCGCGGTTCCTCCAAAGTCCGGCTGTGAACGAGCGTACCGACGACGACAAAACCTTGGCTCTCGCTCACTGGGTTGGGTAGTTGCGCCATGACGAAAACTTTCTTCACCCGCACGGGCAATACTGTCGAAATTGGGCGGGAACTCGGCAAGGGGGGCGAGGGCTCCGTCTATGAGGTATCGGCGAACCATCATTGGGTCGCCAAGATATACAACACACACCACCTACCGGATCCCCCGAAGCAAGCCAAACTGCGATTTATGGTGACCACTGCGGATAAGGAACTCCTCAGTTACGCGGCCTGGCCCCAAGAAACTCTGCACAAAGCTCCCAACGGGCCGGTTGTCGGGTTCCTCATGCCTAAGATCAGTGGGCGAGTGCCAATTCATATGCTGTACAGCCCAGCCCACCGCCGGCAAGACTATCCTCAAGCGGCGTGGGATTTCCTGCTTTTTGCCGCCCGCAACACGGCGGCGGCGTTTGCCGCAATCCACCAGCATGGACATGTGCTGGGCGACGTCAACCAAGGCAATGTCTTGGTCGGTACCGATAGCAAGGTAGTCCTGATTGATACCGACTCTTTTCAGATTAACGCCAATGGCACAACGCACCTGTGCAAAGTTGGCGTGGCGCATTTCACGCCGCCCGAACTCCAAGGGGTCGCATCCTTTGATCGCGTGCCCCGCACCAGCAATCACGATAACTTTGGCTTGGCGCTGTTGATATTTCACTTGCTGTTTGGCGGGCGGCATCCTTACTCGGGGGTGCCTCTCCAGGCCGATGCCGGCGAAGCCTTAGAAAAGGACATCCAAGATTTTCGCTATGCCTACGCCCCCGACGGGCAGCGGCGCGGCTTTAACCCCCCACCCAAATCCATCCCGATATCAATTGTCCCCGACCTAATACAAGCCATGTTCACGTTGGCGTTTACAGAAAATGGAGCGAAGGGAAGCCGTCCTACGGCCCAGCAATGGGTAACGGCCTTGGACGGCCTACGGGGGCAATTGAAGGGTTGTGCGACGATACCAATGCATGTCTACTATTCCGGCCACTTGGGCCGGTGCCCGTGGTGCGAGTTGGAAGATCACGGGATTATCTACTTTATGGATGTCCGGGTGGGGATTACCCCCACCGGGACCACCGGCTTTGTCTTGGCGCGGGTCTGGACGGAGATTGAAGCCGTGCCACCCCCACCGGCAATTCCCATCCCGAACATTGCCAGCATTGCGGTTAAACCAACCCCGTTACCACTAGGTATCACGCAAAAAAGCACCATTACGTTCTGGCGGGTTGTGATTGTTGGTATTGTGCTTTGGCTCTTTACCGTTATTCCCAAGGCGTGGTTCTTCATGCTGGTCGGAGCTGCATGGGCATGGAGCGCAGTTGGGAATATGGGCTTTGCCGAACGCAATGCCGAACGGAACAAGCGTCTAGCCACCCGTGACAAGGCCCAACAAGCATATGATCAAGTTGTTGGCCGGATCCGCCAAGAGGCCAGCCCAGAAGCGTTCGCCAAGAAGAAACAAGACCTGGCCCGACTCCGCGACGAATACCAACAGTTGCCCGAACGCGAGAAAGCGGAAATCGCCAACCTCTATGCCACGGCGGAAGCCCGGCAGAAACACCAATTCTTGGAACGCCACTTTCTTGATGCCGTTGCTATTTCCGGGGTAGGGCCAGCCAAGAAAGCAGCCTTGAGGTCATTCGGAATTGAAACAGCAGCGGATGTCACCTGGAGCAAAGTTATCTCCGTGAAAGGTTTCGGCGAAGTCTTAACGAGGGCCGTAGTGGATTGGCGAAAAGCCTGCGAACGCCGGTTTGTCTTCAATCCCAAAATGGCGGTAACCGAAGCCGATAAGAACGCCGTGCGGACCAAGATTGCGACCCGTAAGCGCATGTTAGAAATCACCCTCAAGGCGGGAGCTGCGGAACTGCAACGCTCGCGTCAAGACATGATCAGTAAAGCGAACGAGTTAAGCCCCGCGTTGCAGGCGGCAAGCAAGAAATTGGCCCAATCACGGGCTGATCTAAATGCTATTTAGCTGGCTCCAACTGTCGCCAGCAACCTTTAACACTGCACTCCAGGCCACGCGCCACAAGCGTCTCGTCCACCCACTTGAGCATGCACGCTGAACGAGTGATTTCGAACATAAACTGGCCATTCAAAAATCAACCTCGACGATCAGGAATATGGCCGACTGCTGTCAGTGTCCCATTTAGGTCTACCCATATGGGACGCCGCCATTGATACAAACTTCGTGTATCAATAGGGTTAAATTTAGGTTTTGAGGCATTCCAGGTTGAAAGCCTAGACCTTAATGAGACGAAATCGGGCTCATCCGACATTTGCAATTAATGTGAGCACACGAAAATGGAATTCAAGCAGGCGCCGATAAATGCAAGCTCATTTGCATTTATTCTGAGCCGGGCCGGATTTTCAGTGGCATTTAATGCGAGCCGAAAAGCGCGATAATTGCGAGCCATGACAGCTAGCGCTGCAAAATCCAAGCTTATTCGTGCATTGGCAAATCACCTTCGCTGGAATGGCTGGACGATAGGAGCGGTATGAATCGAGAGATTCACGTACCGTTGCGTGAGAGCCTGAAGGTGTGATTCCTTTGGGCTACTCGACCAACTAATCTTTTTGCGAAAAATCCCTCGGCTTCTCCGCTCTCGACGAATTCGAATGCTTTAGTTTTCGCGGCATTCAGAGATGGATAAATATTTTTCCCCTCGGTGCTATTCATCTTGAGGCGGTATCCGCCCTCTACCGGAACGACCTGAATTGCGATCTTATCCCGTGTAATACGATGACCGTCGGCTTCCACTCTCCACTGTTTAGACTTTATAAACTGCTTGAGCCGGTTTTCGTATTTTCTCTTATCAGAAGCGATTTGGGTCCCGGTCAGATTGTCGCAGCAAACCGTTCCTACCCCCATTGGTTCCCATTTCGGATGTTGAACGAAGAATACGTAGCGCAATGCCGAATAGCAAAGGTCGCAGGTGCCATAAAGCCCGCCTAGATCCTCTTCCCCTACGTATTCCCATCCCGATCTGGGTGGAATTTCGCCATGTTCCTCGGCATGACACCCTTTGCATAAAGTTTCGCAAAGCTCAAACGGATATTCCCACGGCGCTTTTCCGGACCAATATTCTTTATGATGGACTTGTAGCACAGCGCCTTGCTCTCTGGTCTTTCCGCATCTGACGCACGCACCCTCGTCCAACTTGATCCGTTTTTCGCGGAATTCCACCCACCGATTGCTTCGATACTGATTCTTTACGCTCATTTATTTTTCTCTGCCGCGAAAAAAATATGACGCCAAAAAGGCAAAAGCTTATAGGCGGTATCGCTTGGCTTCCATCAAGCCCCGCAATTCGGCCATGTCGGCTTCATTCAGGAATTTTACCGCCCCTAGCCCGTATGTAGTACAAACCTCTCTCGCAATCTGATGAGCTATTAGCATAGTGACTTGTTCATCGGCAGTTCCCTGTTCCAATGCGGCCTTTGCTTCTTTGCCCGCCATATATTGCATAGCCGAGGTTAATGACCAGCCGTTGCCAAGCTCCTTGGGGAGCGCCGCTTTTAATTTTTGAAGCGTAGAAGAATCACCCTGCCACCAAGCCAATATGGCCGAAGCGCAAAGCCTTGCTTTGGAAAGGTCAGGATAGACGGCGTTTGCTATAATTGTTTTCAATGGCTTATTTCCTTCCAGGAAGAATGATTATCTGATGTTAGCACAATAGTGGAGAAAACGGCCGCCACTTCAGTATTAGAGGATAGAAAAGTGCCGAGTGAAGATTCACAGCTTATTGCGGTCATCGAGGTTCCAGAAGATAAAAAAGTGCTCTGCCAATCGGAAGGTTGCGGGCGATCCGTTTACAAGAGCGTGCATATCGTCAAATTGAACGGAAAACTTCAAATAGTCGGCTCCGAGTGCTTCAAAAAGTACATTGGAAAGCAGCGTTCACAGGAAAAATTGAAACCTCTCTACGGTTCCAGCGATGGAATTCATCTATCAGAGCACGAAAGAGATTTATTGCTCCAAAATACGGAACAGCTCATCGCCGAATTTGAAGCAAAATACAACAATGAAAAGGCAAGAGAACCAAGCGGTAAAATGGATTACTCACATTTATCCGATGTCGAGCTACGAAAACTCGCCTTGAAAATAACCAAGGACGATTTCCGAAAAAACAAAGGCCTCAACCCGGAGATGCCAGGTTGGGCTGGCTGGGTGAAGTCCGACGCGGAGACACTTTATAAACAACTAAAAGAAAAACAAAAGTAGAAGGGGTTCATTTTTTCCAGTTAAGGCCCTGAGCCCTATTCGATAAATATGTGAATGAATCCTGCTCCTCCTCTTCCTCATGCTCTACTATTCTTTTCGCCGCGGGGAATTGCACCAAAAAGATAGCTTGATCGAAATTATCGGAGAGAATCACCGCTTCTTCGGCTTCCATCTCTGAATGCCAAGTTCCCCGCGGAACAGGGCGGTTTTGATTTTGTCGTTTTATGCCGTTAGCATTATTTAACCGATCAAGTGCCAATTGAGGTAGAGGCGTTCCTGGAGGCAAAAAAACTCCTCTTTTTCTCGCCAATTCGCTTGGATAAGACCAGCAAATAAAATCATCTCGCGCCACAATCAACACTGCGGCTTTATCAGTGAAATCTATCCATTTCAGCGCAGTAGCCGTAAAGGAAGTCCCATAACGATCAGCACAATGGCCTAATATATCCAGGGTAATGACCTGGCCTTTTATTTGATCTCTAAAGTCATTTATAGGCATCAGTAAATAAGAAGCAAACGTGTTGGCTTCCGATTCGAGTTTTTTTGATTCCGCGCTCTCATAGTCCAGCATATCGCTTTGACCACATTGGAACACTTCACGTAATTTCCGGTGCAAAAGATAGTGGCCAAACTCATGCCCGAGAGTGAAATTAATCCGGCCCGGAACCGTGACGGTTTCATCGTAAGAAATGCACCAGTCACTCTTCGATTTGCGCTTCGATAACATGCCGTCGATGCCTGGAATGCCGTGCGCTTTGATAAGTCCTATAGGGTCGTCTGGAAATCTTACCCTAGTTACTTCGGGAGCAATTTCATCTACTTTAATTGGAAAACCCTGCCCACAATCCATCCAGAGTTTTGATAACTGGATGCCCCAAGCTTGAGGCGTTATTGGATTACTCATCTTCAATTGCATTTAGAAATTTTTCTAGTTGTGCGCGCTTGGTTGCGTCGAGCTGAGATACACGGCGAAAAAAAACTTGATTAACATCAGACTCTGTCAATGTCTGCTTTTCGTCGTCCAAAAGAAATTCTACCGTAACCCCAAACACATCGGCGATTTTAGAAATTTTCTCTGCTGAAGGTCTTACGACCGGGCGATTTTCAAGCTCCCAAATATAGCTTTTACTAGACCCCGTTTTTTCAGCAAGTTCGTCAAGCGTAAGTTTTAATCGCTTTCGCTCCGTACGAATTTTTTCCCCCAATAATGTAGCCATAAAAAATTCCTCATAAAATAAGTTCAGAGTAGCAATATATTTTTTACTTGACAACAGAATTCGATAAGCTCATACTCAAAGTGCGTCTATACCGAACTTTTCGGAAGAAGCAAACACTCCTCTCCTCAACATAGGAATTAATCATGAAAGCTCCGATAGGCACGACAGCACGAACTGGTGAAAATTGCCCTGAAAGTGGCGTTTGGACAGTTGTGGGAACCCCAAGCACCACAGCCCCAATCGCAAAGAATAACACTATGCCGCCTTATGCCGGTAAAGCCGTAACTTGGAAACTTACTCAGTACGCATAAGACTATACCCCCCTCTCGGCTAATACAGACCAAGTTAGCCGAGAGGCATTAAATCATTTTTGAAGTACTACCTTAATCCTCATAAGGAAAATCAAATATGCCGAAGAATACCAAGCAAACATCGGATCCCATTGTTACTCTTGCCGCAAAAAAACTTCAAGACCCCAACGCATCACAAATACAGCACAGTTTAGCCGGCTCGGCTCTAGCTCAAGCCAATAGTTCTAAGCAAACAGGCGCAGAAATGGAACATATAGCCTCTAATGTCTTGAAAAGTACTAAATATTCCGCAGAGACTAAGGAGTTGGCCGCCTCTGTTCTGTCACAGTCAAATAAATCACGTTAGTCAGCAGCTTTCCTCGAACTATTAACTATTCTTACTAATGGGCCATGCGGGGCGGACGGGATCATTGTTTACATATCGCTTGTCCTCTCAATAACTCACCTTAAACGTCGGACTGTCTTCCGGCCGCGTCTTCCGGTGATCGTAAATCCGGGTCGTCGCGATATTCGCATGGCCGAGCCATTCCTGCACCTTGGCGATATCGGCCTGGTGATCGAGCGCGTTGGTCGCGGCGGTGGCCCGGAGTGAGTGCGCGCCGATCGTAAAGCCCAATTCTGTCGAATACGCGCGCACGAGCTTATAAATGCCATCGGGCGTAATGCCTTTGCCGCCGTTGCTTTTCGTGTTGTGGCTGACCGGCCGAAACAGCGCGCCGGTATCGTCCGCGCTATGACCGGCCAACTCCAGATAGTCATGGATCAGCCCGCCGGCGGCCGGATGCAGCGGCACATAGCGGGTCTTGCCGCCTTTGCCGGCCACTTTCAGGTGCGGCACGCCGCGCCGTTCCTGCTTGAAATCTTTCACCTTCAGCTTGCACAGTTCCTCGCGCCGCAGCGCGTGATAGAGCAGGGTGGCCAGGATCGCCTTGTCGCGCAGGGTACGCAGCGTCGCTCCCGAAGGCGCATTAAGCAATTTCCGTGCCTGGTGGTCGCCGAGCGCCGGGGTGCGGCCTTCGAGACTGTCATTCTTAGGCCGTTTGACGCCTTTGACCGGATTATGGGTGACGGCATTTTTCTCGCACAGATAATCGAACAGCGACGCCAACGCGGAAAGCCGATGCCGGATCGTGCTGCCGTTGCGTTCGCGCCGCACCAGGTCGTCACGCCAGGCGATCACGTGCGCCCGGGTCACCACGCGAAATTCGTCCGCTTGCTGGATGCCGGTAAATTGCATGAAATCCCGGATCGCGTTTTCGTAGGCGCGCCGCGTTGCCTTATTGGTCAGGTTGGCGAACCATTCGACTTCGGGAGGCACGTCGCTGAGGCGCAAAAATGCTTCGGCCGTTAACAGACGACTTTCGGATGGGATCTTCTGGAGCGGATTTTGGGGGTCGGTCATAGGGTCATCTTACTCTTGATAAAATCTGTTATCAAGAGTAAAAAGCAAAGAAGGGCCGGATGTAATGTTGTAATTTTCTAAATTATTTGGCGTAGATTTTTTGGAATTATTTGGCGCATCAGGATGTAATCTTCTACATTATTTGGCGTAGATTTTTTGGCATTATTTGGCGCATATGGGCCAGACACAGAAAGCGAAAAATTGTACGTTGAGGGGTGTAAGCCGGAACCCCAGAAAATTTTGTTCCTTGGTGTTCATTCCGATCAAAACAGCCCGGCATTCCGACTAACAAGCTCAGCCATATTTTGAACGCTGGAGATCGGCCAAAAGCGGGCGATGAAAGAGTTTAAATGAATGGTGCGTCAATCTCGTAAAGCCGCCAGTCATAACGCGCAGCTTCATCCGCAGTCCCGAAGCGGAGTGAAGGGGCCGTCGGGCGGAAGCATCGGTTAGGCGCTGCGCCGAAAAATGCCAACAAACCCAGCCGCCACCAGAAACACGCTACTTGGCGCGAATGCGAGGCCATAGCCGGACATGCCAATAGCGGCTTGGCCTGCCAGCACGAATGCGCAAATTGCGAACACCACCGCACGAACTCGAAGGCGCATACAGCCTAGCGGAACGAGCGCGAACACTACTGGAATGGTGAATAGCGGTATTACCTGTGGACCATTAACTTGCACGAAGGTGGCCGACGACTCGGAGGCGGTGCAGGGTGAAAGCAGAGGCGTGTCCCCCGATGCGTTACCTGACACTGAAATGGATGCAGAACAGCTGATACTGGTATAAGCGGGAAGGACGAACAGCCCTAGGCTACCCAAGAGCGCTGCAATCAGGGCAAGCCACAGCAACTGGCGCTCAAGGTGCAGCGCGGGCACGGCAAAGGGCCCGCGTTCGAAACGCGTCAGGCGTATAAGCGCGGCGAGCAACAGAGCCACACTGCTCACGATGCCAAGTAACGCCAATAGCCATAAGACGATCATGGTATGTCTGTGCCATTACACCCAACGTTTGAATTCAGCGGGCGGCAAAAAGCGAAGCTTTTGTCGGTCCGCTGAAATGCTTTGTTTGGCCTATGCGGTGACACCACTGATATCCTCAATCGCAATGTGTTTCTCTTCTCCCTTCCCGCTGACGATGAGTTCGAAAAGAACAGCAGTTCCTTCGGCAATAGGCACAATACACTCCACTACCGCAAACAATCCAGTACTGTTCGGCTTGAAATACTTAACCGCAATTGATTGAGGCTCGTCAGGTATTACTTTATGCGGCGATGCCGCAGCCTTTAAAAAATCGACTTCGAGAGCTACTGCGGGCTCACGATCATATGCAAGAGCATAGCCAAACCGATTTGCCAATCCAGAGTAATCGTGGCGTTGGAGCATCGCACACGCTTCCTCGCCAAATGCTGTGAGAGCTTTTTGATTTGTTTGAGAAGGGAGGAGCTTCATTCCGGTGCACAACAAGGAACTAGATAGTTAACCGTATATCTGCCTGGAAATGATCTTCCACACGATAATCTATTGATCAGCAAATGATTTTCCTCTCCGTCTATCATCGGTGACAAGTAATAATGGCCGGTAATGATCAAATTACTGTCATTGAATCAGATGGAGCGATAGACCGCAATGGGTAGTTTGCGAATCCTCGACCCGTAACGTAAGCAACCCGGCTCATAGAATTGTCGTCACATGCGTTTATCTGCTAATGCCCATTTCTCACGAATCCTTATGGTCACCCAAGAAAGCCTCAGGGTTCGACTTTCTTGCCTCGGGTGTAGCGATAGAAGGTGGTTCGGGCAATGCCCAGCGTCTTACAGATCGCCGCAACGCTCTGGCTGGGGTCGTCCCGCAATGCCTGAGCCATACGCCGTTTATCTTCACTGAGCAACCTCGGCCGTCCGCCATGCCTCCCGCGCGCTCGGGCGGCCTTGAGGCCTGCGCGTGTGCGCTCCCGGATCAGGGTGCGCTCAAACTCCGCCAGGGCCGCGAAGATATGGAAGACCAACTTTCCTCCGCTCGTGGTCGTATCAACGGCTTCGGTGACGCTCTGAAATCCAACGCCCAGGGCCTCGAGCTGCTCAACCGTTTCAATCAGGTGTTTGAGCGAGCGGCCAAGTCGATCCAACCGCCAAACCACAAGGGTATCGCCAGGACGCAACGCTTCGAATAGGCGAAGCAGTTCCGGCCGGTCCACTTTGCCGCCGGATTCCTTTTCTTCGTACACGCGCTCGCATCCCGCCAGCCGGAGGGCATCTCGCTGCAGATCAAGGTTCTGGTCATCGCTGCTGACCCGTGCATAACCAATTTTCATCGCACAAGTGTACCATAAGTCAATGCTTTGTCGAATGTTTCGGAATATTGATAGAGGTACGGATTGTGGAACAGAAAGCGGCTAAAATCAGGCCGATTTTCGTCTTGTTTCAGCCCAGGCTTGCCAGTGTTCCATAAAAGAACGTTTTTGGTACGCTATCCGGTATGCCCGATCACGAGACTCTCTCGGGCCGCTTCCACCGCCTGACGGGTTACCTGCGGCAGTTCGTTGATCATCACGATGCGCTCAGTCTGTGCCAGGAGTCGGCCGAGCAGACGGAAGTTGCCGCCCGTCATCCGCACGATGGCGGCTGTCGTCTCCTCATCCAACGGCGGAAGACGAACGCCGGGCGGTGTCCACGACGCGGCCAGAAGGCGACGCACCTCCGTCGCACTGAGTGGACGGAACTCGTGAACAAAACCGATGCGGGAATAGAATTGCGGATAACGTGCCAGGCGTTTCTCTATCCCTGGCATACCGATGAGGATCAGTCCGATTTGGCTGCGGTCGAAGCTATCGCGAAGGGTTTCTAAACCCGCCATCTTAAGTCGATCGGCTTCGTCGACCAGCACCAGAGTGGTCGGATCAGCAATGGCTTTTTCGCGTTGCACGCAGAGTCGAGCCTGCTCGTCGTAAGCCGGCGCCTCTGGCGGCGGCTTCTGCTCACCGAACAGGTTAAACCAGTCTCCATCTGCAAAATACGCGTCCCTGGCTTCCTCATAGCGGTCCCGCTGTTGGTCCAGCATTGCCTTATGCTCTCGAAGGATCGGTTCACGGACAATCTGGAAGAGATGATTGCGTGCCTGCGCGAGATCCGCCTCGATACTCTTGGGGGTACTGGTCACCGATACGGTATAAAGAAGCGTATCGGGTTGGCCTGTAGCGAGGAGGGTCTTTAGTTCTTCGTCCGGAATGGTATAAATATTCACGTCTCGGATCGTGTCCCACCGAGCGTAATGGCGTGCCGAGAGTGTCTTACCGACACCGGGAGCCCCATAACACAAACCCACATAACGGTAACGGCGGCAGGCTTCGCAGAACTCGGCGAAGCGCCGATATTCCAAAGTCTCAACGAAATGCGCCGGGTCATTCATTAAGGTAGCGGCGCAGGGCGGGCTGTTCGCGCGCTTCGCCGTCAGAAGGCGGGCACTCGGTGTTTGCCGAAGGCACACTGTGGCTGCTGCCTTGCTTCAGTTCCAGCAAAGTGTCAACCGTTTTCTTGCGGTCCTGCAACAGCGTGCGCAATTCATGGCGGCGCTGATTCCGCGCCCGCACGACCTCGCGCAACGGGATGGTTTCGCCGGCCAGCTCGGGACAAATGGCCCGGCACAGGAAACGCCCCTGATGGAAGATACGCACCTCGGCCACGTCCCGCGGATCATAGCGCAGCATCATCGATTCGCCCACGAAGGCGGCGAGGGTCGTGTCGATATAGCGCAACCCTTGGAAATGAATGCCGTCGGGATGCACCTTGCGTGCTTTGGCGACCGTCAGCAACAGAAGATCCAGTTGTTCCAGTGAATCGGGCAGGCGGGGCAAGAAGCCCTCCTGTTCCCAGCGCGCTTGAGGGGCAATACCCGTTTCGCTGTGCTTCCGGAGATGGTAGTTGCCCAGAATAAAGTCCCTCAGCCGCGCATCCAACTCCGGCAGCGTCAGCGTCGGCTGACCGCAGACACCGCCGCCTTCCGGCGTGTAGCCGGGAAGGCCGGACAAAAACATCGAATTGATCACCCCGAAAAAGCGTTCGATGCGACCTCTGCCGCGGGGTTTGCCGGGCGTCGAGAAAACAAGCTGCATCTTGATGTCCGCCGCGACTTGCGCCAGATGGTGCGAAGTGAAATCGCTGCCGTTGTCGGTATAGAGTATGTCGGGAATGCCGCACACATGCCATTTCGCATCCTCTTTACGCCAGATCGCTTGGTGCAGCGCAAGCGCCGTTTGGATCGCCGAGGGCGCTTCGAAATAGAGGAAGTAACCCGCGATGGCTCGACTGTAATCGTCAATGATCACGGTCAACCACGGCTTGGCGGCCTTTCCCTTCTCGCGCCGGATCAAAATGTCGAGTGGCGTGTGGTCGGCTTGCCAGATGGCATTAGGCCGTTCGGCTTCGCGGCGATGGACGAGTTCAAAGGCGTCGGCATAGGCCTTTGAGCCCTCATGGGCCAGCATGACCAGATCCGCGGGAAGTTGGCGAACGATAGCATAGACGACCGCGTAACTGGGAGGCTCCTCATTCTGCTGTACGGCAAGGCGATAGACCTGACGATAAAGCGTGGCGATAGGAAGCGGCGGCTTCTGGAGCGCTAAGCCCTCCACAACTTTATGCATCTGGGGCGAGAGGGAACGCCGGGTACCGCGATCCGTGCGCCCTTTTCGTGCCAACGCAGCCAGTCCAAAGCGTTGATAGAGAGCCACCCAGCGTTGAGCCGTCCGGTAGGGAATGCCCGCGTTGCGGGCCACAAGTGTCAGCGGAACGCCGGCCGTCAGGTGCGGCTCAAGTATACGAAACCGCGCCAACGCTTTTTGACGATCCGCTTCTGATAAGGTAGACAGTTCGCTCATCGATATCCTGTCCGCTTGCTACAGATGGGCAGTATACGCCAAATAATTCAAAACAAAGATACGCCAACTCATGTAGAAAATTACAGCAGATCTGTAATCTTCTACATTATTTGGCGCATGAGAGGGGGACCGTAAGGATTCCTTCGTAAATGAGTAACATCCCTAATTTTGTTACATCTGGACTGTCACGCCTTTGGTTCCAACTAAGAACGCTGTAATCAATTGAATCAATAAAAACAGCAAACCCAGCACCAGTAATATTTTTTTAACGTCTTTCATAACCTTACACCCCTCTGATCTTAACGAAGACCGATATAAAATGTTATCCGTCTGCTCATTCTAAAAGCATCAATCGAAGAAATCCCGATAAAAGTGAAGGAGTTGATTTCGTCTAGTCAGTTTTCACGGCTTTGAAAAACTCGATCATCGCTTTGTTTCTTCCTGGCCATTCGGGATGCGGGCCGCTGCCTTCGCAATACCAGGTTTGCACGCCATTTTTACAACCGCTGTAAGCCACGCAACCTTCTACGCCTTGGACGGGGGCGGTATGGGGTAAAGGTTGGCCGATTTTCAGATCTTTGGCTTTTTGTTCAAGTTCGTGCCGGTAATAGCTTTCCCAGCGCATGGGCTTGCCGGATAAGGATTTACGGTCCTCCAGGTTGTACTTTTTGGTGGTGCATTGATTGCAGTTCGCCCACCATTCAATCGCCTCTTTCCCATAATTCGGGAACAGCTTGTCGCGGCGACTGTGCATCATCATGACCGGTATGGGCTTCACGCAATTGCGGTCTGTCAGATCATCCCCACGAATGCCCACCGCGCTGGGCGCGATGGCGGCGGGTATATGCTTGGTGCCGTTGAAAAAGGCGATAGCCATCGTGGTTGTGCCGCCGTCGGAGTGTCCGGTCAGAAAAACCCTCTTGCTGTCGATGCACCATTTTGCTGCAACCGCTTTGGGTATTTGGGCCAGACGCACCGCCTCTTCAGGCGATAACCTGCGGTGATCCGCATACGCGATGATAAAACCTGCTGCCGTGGCTTCCCAGGTCAAATGGGTAAATTCTTCGGCTTCTTCCCGATCCCTGCCGGCCGGCGCATACACCACCAGTAAAGGATGGGCGACGGTATCTTTATAATTGGTGGGTGTCCTGACTGAAAAACGAATGCCGTCATCCGTTTTTTCCTCGTCGCTGGCACCGGCCGAGCCCGGTTTCGAGCCAGGTTGACAGCCTGCCGCAGAGAGGCGATCGGTATAGTCTGCTGCCGCCGGGATCACGTCTTCCTTGGCCGCTTCCACAGCCCCTTCGTCGACGGAAAAATAGGTTTTGCTCGCGCCGGTAAAGCCTGCCATGAACAGACCTGCAGCCAACACGAAAGTCATCAGGGGGTCCGGCTGTTTGCCGCGCCACCTAAGCCATTCGGGTTTGAACAAACCCACCAACAAAACCACGGGCGCCGAAATAATCAATACTCTAAAAAAGAACAGGAGGAGTGTGCTCATCGGTTTACCTCGTCGGTTGACCGTAGTCAAACGAAACAATTAATGAAGAAGGCCGACCCGTACCGGCCCGGTCACCGGCAACAGCGGGGTCGAGTCGGCTATGGTTTTATCGATGCCAATCCCTATGGCCAGCCGATTCATGCCGTTGACGACCGCGCACAGGCCAATTACGTCAAGAAAGCGGCGTTCGTCCCACCCTGCCTCAAAAATGGCCTTAACATCCGCCTGAGAAATCCGTTGCGGGGTTAATGTCAGTTTTTTTACCAAATGCAGGATCGGCTTTAATTTCGCCTCCCCATTCGCCCCGTCAATGTCGGCTTTTAATGGGCCGAAGACGACCGCTTCACCCCCTAATGGCATGGCTGAACGCTGATGCGTCTGATAGCAGAACGCCGACTGGTTGAGTTCCGAGATGTAGGTGACCAGAAGTTCACCCATCCCACTGTCTTGCGGCGAAAAACTCGCCTTGACGTTTTCCAACAGCTTCCACCACAGGATGCCGCTTCGGGGATATTGGGCCAGTAAATCGGCCAGTGTGGCCATCTCCGGACTTGAAGGCAGGTAAGACATAAGAATCCTGGGAACCATTCGCGGTAGTCCGCTTAAAAAATGAAGGTTTCGACTTCCGCAATCAGGAATAAAGGAGGACCCCCGCTCGAGATTTCGATCGCATGCGCTGCCGTTTCCTGGCCTCCGGGTGAACTCAGGCAGTCTTCCAGCGCCTTCATGGAGGGAAAATACACTTCCGCGATCCGGTGATAAGGCGCCTGCTCCCGTCCCGGTGCCGAGGTAATCAAGTTGGCGTCAAAACGGATTTTTCCGGCCAGTTTTTCGACCGCCATCGGCACATGTTCCTCAGCGTAGCGGCGTTCGAACACGGTCACATCGGCAGGTGTGGGATACATGACTATTAATTTTGCAGCGTTCATCGCTTCTCCTTTCATAGCATTTGTTTATGATGGCGGCCATAATAGGTTAGAAATACAAGGCTTGTATAATACAAACTTTCTATGAAAGAATAGGTTTTAGCTATACTGATCTGAGCGAGGCTTATGGAACTGCACCAAATCCGTTATTTCTTGGCGGTCTGCGACCACGGCAGTTTTACCCGCGCCGCCCAATTCAGCTATATTTCGCAGCCGTCGTTGACCCAGGCCATCAAAAAGCTGGAAGATGAATTAGGCGGTGAATTGTTCACCCGGGACCGTTCAGGGTGTTTATTGACGCCGCTCGGCCGTATGGTCGAGCCTAATTTACGGAAAATATACAAAGAAACCTTGGCCACCAAGGCCGAGGCGATCCGCTTTACCCGGTTGAACAGTGTTCCGCTGCGGATAGGCATGATGGAAACCGTCGGCGCCCAACGGTTAGGTCCTGTCTTTGCCCATTACCGACAAGAATTTCCCCATATCGAATTTGAACTGATTATCGGCATGGAGGCCGATTTGCTGAAGCAACTGGAAGCGGATTTGCTGGATTTGGTGATCAGCGCCCCGACTCAACTCTTGGCACCGCCGTTTGAGTCAACGCTGCTGTATACGGAACGCTACGTCGTGGCTTTTCACAGCAGCCACCGTTTTAATCGCCTGTCCCGGATCGAATTGAAAGACATACAAGCGGAAGCGTATCTGGATCGGCTCAACTGCGAATTAAGGGAAAAACTCAAGGCAGTCTGCCAGGATCATGAGATCAACCTCTACGCTTCTTATCGAAGCAACAGCGAAGACTGGATCATCAACCTGATCCGCGCCGACCTTGGCGTCGCCTTGATGCCGGAGTATACCTTGCCTTTGAACGCTCAAGACGTGCAGTGCCGCTATTTAGCCAATCCTGAAATCAGCCGCCAGATTTATGCCATCTGCTTGCCGCAAAGCCGCAAAAAAGCCGACATTAAGGCGTTGCTTGCAAGCTTATCCTATCTTTAACTGATTTCTTGAACTCGGTCTCCAGTCAAAGTTTGGCGACAGCTTTCCAGAACTCTAATGCTCCGCCTCCGACAGCCGATAGAGGTCTTTTCTATCGCGACATCCCAGGCAAGCAGATCGAATCCTGATACGCCACATAATGCCAAAAAATCTACGCTAACTCATGTAAAACATTACACTGATGCGCCAAATAATTCCTAAATCTCTACGCCAAATAATTTAGAAAATTACAGGGGAAGGGGACGGTCCTGATGCGCCAAATAATTCCAAAAAATCTACGCCAAATAATTTAGAAAATTACAGATGTAATGTAATTTTCTAAGCAAGCCTCAAAACCGTCATAAATCGCCGTTACTCCGCATCAGTTCGTCAATCTTCTCCCGACGACGCCCTTGGGCTCGTAGCCAATGCCAAAGGTCAATAGGTACGTCGATAGGGCAAGTCCGACGCGTTTCGCGTTGCGCTCAATCTGCTGTTTCTCTTCTGGGAGGCAATATACTTTGATCCGCGGACTGTTTTTTCCAGGTAATAGGCTTTGCTTTTTCCATAGGTTCAATCGCTTTTAATTCCGGCGGCAGCCGGTGCCTCGCAGAGCAGGATTCCCGTTGAGCAACCCATGCGAATAAGGGAAGTGAAGTAGGACAACCGGCGCGCAGGTGGGCCTACTTCACACATCCTGCCCGTCTTTCGACGTTGCGTTCTATGTGTATGCGGATTTGTAATCCGATAGTATTTCCCTGGAAACTACTGGGAAAATGGAAAAACAGTGGAGCACTGAAATTTAACGAGTTTTCCGCCAGAACCAAAACTACACGGCTATTCCCCCCGACATAATTTCTGACCGCAGTCGCGCAACCAAATTCGTCAGCCGCTTCTGCGACCTTTGCGTCCTCACCGCCATACCCAGGGCCTTCGGCTGTGTGACGATGACGACTAGCTTTTTCCCCCGCGTCACGCCGGTGTAAAGCAGGTTCCGCTCCAACAGCATGTAATGCTGCATGGCCAGCGGAATCACCACGACCGGGTATTCCGAGCCCTGGCTTTTGTGAATGCTAGTCGCGTAGGCCAAGCTGATCTCGTCCAGCTCGTTGAATTCGTACTCGACCAGCCGGCCGTCATGCTGGCTCATGGGCGACTGGCAATCGAAGTTGCACGATTATAGTGCTTGCCACGCAAGTTGGAAGGAGTTT
>NZ_CP169218.1:0-67659 GCF_041897535.1 Methylomicrobium lacus | reverse complement strand
CTCATTTTTACGCGGCTTGTGATGATATTGGGGATTCTAAACCCAAACCAGTTTGTTTAAACTCACCCTATGTGGCGTTTTGCAGCTATGTGCACCGCCGACCTGGTTCGATAAAACGTTCATTTTTTCGAACGTCGGCGGTACGGTCATTTTCCATCGAAATCGGCCTATTTTCAGTGCAGAATACTGGTTTTAAAAATCAACGTTCGATTTACTTATTTTTGATGAGTATGTCGGAACGTTCAGAAAACGACTTACCGGTACTCTTCAAGCCAGTGAGTATAGGCAGTTCTACCGCCAATTCGCCGAGCAAGTCGTTTAATGTCATCGATCTCTGTACACGACAAAAAACTTAAGTCATTGATTTACATAAAGGGCAAATAAGGGGCTTGAAAGTCCATCGCTAATCGGTTTCACTCTCTTGCGACCAAACAGGAGGTGAAATGGAATTGAGCGATGGACTGAGAGTGATTCTAAAAGGACATTTAGATTGGGGCAAGTGCCGGTTGGATTGTTTTGTTGGAATGTTATTGGCCTTAGTGCAGATGAAACGCATGAACCTGACGCAACTGGCCTTGGCATTTGCCAGTCAGGCGGCCTTGAAATCACGCTACCGGCGGTTGCAGCGATTTTTTCAGGAGGTTGTCTTTGATTATGATGCGATTGCGCGTCTGATTGTACAGATGTTTGATTTTCTTGAGAAATCTTACTACCTCACGGTGGATCGAACGAACTGGAAATGGGGTGACAAGAATCTCAATATTCTGACACTGGGCATCGTCTACAAAGGCGCGGCGATTCCAGTGTATTGGCTGGTATTGAATAAACAGGGCAACTCCAACCAGCGCGAGCGCATCGCCTTGTTGCAAAGATTTATCGCTCGCTTTGGTCGGCAGGGTATTTTGGGCGTCCTGGGCGACAGGGAGTTTATTGGCGATCGATGGTGGCAATGGTTAAGCGATCAGGACATTCCTTATCTGATCCGGATGAAGGAAAACCAGTTGCTGACGGCTCGCCCCGGTCAGGAACGTCCTGTCCGCTCGCTGTTCGCCGACCTGGAAGTAGGGAAAAGCCGTTCGCTAAGAAAAAAGCGCCGCATCGGTCAACAGTGGGTATGGCTCAGCGGCATGAAGCTGGACAACGGTGAACTGTTGATCCTGGCGGGTAACCAACGTTTTCCGCAGCCGCTGGAAGTCTATGGTTTGCGTTGGGAAATCGAGAATCTGTTCCAATGCCTGAAAGGCCGGGGCTTTCATCTGGAAGAGATGCGCCTGACCCGCTATTTTCGGATCAAAAAGGTGATGGCATTATTGGCCATTGCCTTTTGTTGGGCGCATAAGACGGGGGAATGGAAGCATCAGGTTAGGCCCTTAAAAACGAAAAAGCATGGACGACCGGAGCAGAGTTTGTTTCGCTATGGGTTGGATTATCTGACAGACAGCCTTTTGCATGGCCTCCAAAAAATTGAGGATAGGGTCAGGCTGTGGGTGTTGTTTTTATGCCCGCCCGACATGATCGTGGTTGACGGACAGAATCCCGAAATAATAGCTCTCCAAACATGAGTGAGAGCCTGTGGATAACTTTTTTGTCGTGTACAGAGATCGGGCTGTTCTCAATTAATCTGGGCGCATTCTCACTTAATCAGATTCCTGATGCCCGGATATTCTCAGCTAATGTGGTCCCGAAAACCGGATGTAATCGGTTCCTGGGATTTATGTTATCGGGCCACTACAACTAGCGTCCGCAACGGTTCGGCAACAGACGATCGACGATTCCAACTCATAGAATAAACGATAGCCATACACGGCACTTATATTTTTGAGTAACGATCATCCCCACGTTCGTGGGGATGATTCATTTTCTTACCTCAGCCGGGAAGCTCTTTGAGGTCGATGCTCGGTCTGGTGCTCTTGGCCGAGTTTTTGTAATTTCTCTTGTAACCGATCCTCATTAAGCAGCATCTTGCTTACAACGGTTCCTACCTGGCGTTTGACACCAGCCTTGCCCAATTCGCTTTTTCCAGCCAAATCGTTGAAATCAGTAAATGCCTTGGGATTGCCCCCAAGCTCACCAGGAGCAAAGATCGGGAATATCGCCTTACCACCTACGGCTTTGGCGGCTTCTTCGGCCTTCACACGGCCAGGATTGATACCCTGGGTTGCTTCGAGGTGTCTGTCGTCGTCGCCAGCGATGATGACGGGCTTATCAGGGAATTGCTCATGCAATGCGCGAGCAACGTGCGGCAAGTTACCAGAGTCAAACGCCGCGACGGTGCCCTGGCCAAGCGCCTCGGACAAGCTGGCCGCCGTGGCGTAGCCCTCGGCAATGATCAGGACAGGCGCAGCCGCAACTGCAACCATGCCACCGACAGGATGAAAACACCCTTCTTTCTTACTATCCTTGGCAAACCGCTTCGTTCCGTCCTCCTGAATGTACTGCATTGTCCACTGTTTGCCCTCCACATCAAAAGCTGGGATGTAGGTCTTCCGTCCTTGCTTGTCAGTCAAAGCACCGGTATGCGCCTGGATGCCCTTATCTTGTAGGTACGGGGTAGGCTGGGTAATGGGCACCAGACTTTCCAGTTGTCGGCTGACACGTTGCGCGGTGGCCTCATGTAGGCGATCTTGCTCGGCTGCACGTTCTGCTAGCTTGGTTGCGGCTTCGGCTTGCAACTTGGCTTTTTCCTGTGGATCGAGAGCATAGCCTTTCGATTTCCACTTTATATCGATGCCGGTACGATTGTTTTTGATATACCCGGCAGGATGGCCATCCAGGTAGCCGACATAGAAACCTGCCTCCTCGCCCTTTTTATCGCCTTCGACGCCGATCCGATGCTTTTTGCCGTCCATGATTGGGTGATTGCCCGTCACAGTGCAACCCAAAGACTTCAATGCCTCGGCAAATTCTTCTTCTGGCGTTATCGCCGGGCCTTGCTGGTCTGGAATGTTATCAGGATTCCAACGTTCGAGTTTTGACATGTCGGCATCGGGGCCGGCATACCAAGACTTCGCCGCCTTATCCCATAAAGCACCGGCTGACTTGGCTGCGCTTCGCTCGCCATAAGGCACGGCCAAATAGATGCGAACCTGATTATTCCTTTGACCTTTATCTAAAACCAGGGATTCCGCTTCACCAGCCGCACCAGTTGGCTGCATCCATTTGAAAAAAAGTGAGGACTCTACGCCAGGGGGAATGTACCAAGATTTTTGCTGCCTATCCCAACTTCCTCCAAGCTGCTTTACTTCGTTTTTCTCCTTAAAAGGCACATTGATGTAAGTCAATTGCGCAACCTCATTTCTTTTAGCGGCTAAAATATCTCCGTCAGAAACGTTTGCCAGCATGTCCGCCTCCTGAGTTTGTGGATTCTCTCGGGTCTGCTTTTCGTCCGTCATGTTTATCTCCTGCGCTTGCAGCTGGATGGGATATTCCGCCAACAGATCGGGGTACTCGGCCAACACGACCGCTGGCGGAAGAGAGGGCCCGCCACCAGGAACGGTAGCATCGAGCGAATTCAGATAAAGTGCATTATTGACGGCTGCTCGATGCACGTCAGCAATAGCTGAATCAGAGCTTTCGGCGTCTGAAAAAGCCGAATAGTCGCCAAGTGTCACATTCCACTTTCGGCCATGATTTTCTAGCCGTTCAATAGTAATCTGAGTAGAAAACTCAGCTAACGTCATCTCATGTGGCTGTCTTGGATCGATCATTTGCTTCTGATCCTGCACCTGCTCGAACGCCAACACATAGCCATGAATCTTTTCAGCATCAGCCGCCGCACGAAATATCTCTAATGGATCTTCCTTAAGCGCCTTGATCCACGATCCGACATAAGCCGCATGTTGACCTGGATCATGGCCAATACCAAGCTCGTCACCCAAGATCATACTGGCAATTTCGGCTCGCAATTCTTCCTTGGCGTACCCTTCGCTTCCAAATGGGTGTGCAAGATCGCGATCAAGCCGCGACTGGTGTCCGGTCCAGTGGCCTAGCTCATGCAATGCGGTTGCATAATAGCTATCTGCGCTAGGAAACTGGCCCTTATCAGGCAAATGGATGCTATCCGTAGCGGGTCGATAAAACGCTCTGCCGCCGCCGTTATGATGAATACTGGCACCTGAAGCCGATAAAATGCGTTCGGCCCGCTCAACTGGGGCCCAGGTCAGTTCTTTTTTCTCGATTGGCAGTAAGCCGTCAATCTGTTCACCATTAAACACAGTTGCGAAAAAAACACGGGGACGTTCCAATCGAACGACCACCTTAACCGGATTTCCATCGCTATCTAACACCGGATTCCCGTTATCGTCTTTTTTGGTATGTTCTTCAGTGAATTTCCAGTATTGAATCCCGGTTCCTTTCTCGCCTTTCCGGACTTGGCCCCCCGCCTCAGAAGCTTGCTTATATGTCATCCAGCGTTGATCGTCACGATCTTGCGACATCAAATGCAACGCATTGATCCCTTTGTATCGATTACCCGTCGTCGGGTTGTACGGTAAGAAAGAGCCTGATTCGCCGGCATCCCACGGTCGTTGCCACGGCGCTGTGCCCGCTTCGAGCTGTCTGATTAGATTCTCGGCAACTATCTCATGAAACGGTATCTTATTCTGATCCATTGGAACAACCTCCTGATGGTCATTTCGATTATGGTGTAAGTTTTCGCTTATTGATTGTGAGTTATTGCTTACACTATCAATCGATTCGCTCATAGCGGGTTCTGGAATTGGGCTTGTTATGACTGAATCTGACACGGCTTGTTGAGAGATACCATAGTCCTGTTCTTCCTCATTTCCATTAACGTCCATGTTGACGTTTCTCGCGATCAAATCGACTACCGGCTTCGATGCTGTAATGCGCTCGAACACAGAGAGACCATTTACGCCCGTGGGGATAAAGACTCTATCGGCCCAATTTATCCGCTCCGAAAATGCCCCTTGCTCTTTCAAAACACGCTTTTCCGCATCAGTCAGATGCCCACGTCCCTTTATCTCGATGCGGTCTTCGTGATTAACCTTAGCCGTGGAGATTTCCCATCCATTTGAAAGAATGGCCTTGCTGCCTTTATTAACGGCCTCAAACAAATCGCTGGCCGACATATTGGCAATGCCGGAATTAAGACCAAGATTCTTGAGTGTTTGCTGCGCGGCTTTCTGCCCCAACATACGGCCTAGCAGTTGCTCGCCATCATCAGTCTGTAAGCGTTTGATGGTTTCCGATCCTTCGACACGATCCCATATCGGCAGGATCACGCCGACTATCATCCGCTCGGTCTTGGTCTCAGTCTTCGGCGCATTCGCGACTTGCTCTTTCCAAAGCTTCTCGGCCTCAGCTTCATCAATAGACCTGGTAAGTGTAACTTTCTGGAAACTACCCACGCCATTAGTCACAATGGTTCTATAGTCATAGCCGCGATGAATAACATCGGCATTATCGATGTATTTATGTCCCTGTTTTCTGATCGTATGCAGGACACCACGACGCACCGATTTGCCTTCTGAGTCGATTCTTTCGCCAATGTCGGCAAGGAAAAAGGCCTCGCCTTTATTTTTTCCAAACTCAGAAACAAACCAACCGCTCAAATCATCGGCGTTGCGCCGGAATCCAGCCAGATTCTTAGCGTCTTCCCATGAGGTGTATTTAATCTCGTTGGTGACGGCCAGCTCAACATATCGAGTTAACGCCCCTGTGTTCTTATCCTCATAAACAATATCATCGCGTGTTTTCTGGATGCTCAAGGCGGTCATAGTCTGCAAACCGACGTCATATAAACCGCGCTGCTTAGCGTATTCAACGGCCTCTACGAGTCGTCTTTCAAACTCGCCAAAAACAGCATTCTGCATATCTGTTTTCAGGGACAGCAATCGATTTAAAAACTGTGGTATTGCTGGAATTTTGCTTTCGCTCAATGAGGCATTTTCATCAAGCAGACTCAGCCCCATTTGCTTTGTAACATCGTGAAATGACAGGTCGGTTTTACCTCGATAAAGATCGCCAAAGAAATTCTTCAGGGCAGTAGCGGCATATTCGCTTTCGAGATTATCGGATGCCGTAAACATGCCTTGACTGGTCGCCTCTCGCTGGCCGCGTGTCAAGGCACCCAACTGATCCAGTCTGCGAGCAATGGAGGATACAAACCTCTTTTGTGCCTTCAGGTTGGTCGTAGGCAGCACATAATGCGGTTCTTGCGCTTGGTTTGTCCTGTGTGTACGACCAAAGCCCTGTACCGCGGAGTCTGCCCTCCATCCCGGCTGCAAAATATAGTGAATCCGTTTGCGCTGATTTTCGGCTGTATTATCGGCATGAAAGCTGTAACCCGTTCCGCCGGCTCCAGAAAAAATCAATATGTCCTTTTTATTTGCCTGGAACGCCTCGGCATCGGATCTTGAGGAATTCTTACCCCGCTTCTCTTCAACTACTTTCAGATTGCCCTCTTCGTCACGGGTCTGAACAAAGCGGCGACTACGGCCAGTAACCTCGGACACACGATCGGAACCAAAGGCATTGATGATCGAATCGAGCGGATTTTCCGGCACCCTGATTTGTTGCAGCGTTTCAAGCAATGCATCGCGCAAGGCAATAGCTTCACGATCGAATACTGGATTCCCTTCCGAGTCCTTGACGGGTAGATAAACGGTGTTGCCGTTCTCATCTTTAGACTCTTCATAGGCGGCAACGGGAAAACCGTTGCGAACGTAGTCCATCAGCAATTGCCGAGGGGTAAAATCAAGGTCTTCAAGAGCTGCGTCATTGGCCGTTGCATCGGCAATGATACGTTCCTGGGCCGCCTCATTGGTATTGACCAACTGAATGACAGCAACATGGCCGACATCAAGCTGTGCTCGAATATCGTCAATCACGCGAGGCGTTTGCATCGCGGTGATGATTTGATTGAAAAAACGCTGATGTGCGCCCCAGAATTGCGACATTGCCGCACTTTTCCCATTGCCATTCTTGCCGGCTTGGGTTATTTCCAGTGCCTGTTCAACGTTATTTAGGACGACCTGCCAAGCTCCGGCCAGCTCGTTGTAAATATCTTCTTGCAGGTCTGATAGGGTATGCTCCAGACGTTCGTAGCTGACCCCGTCGTAGGACAGTGACCGAGCGAGATACATGCCCATCGCTTTCATATCCCGGCTAATCAATTCCATTGATGCTATACCGCCTTTTGATACACCGGTTATGAAAGAATTTGTATCGGCGAATGGCGTTCCCTCGCCCCATAATCCCAACCGATCTGCATAACTCAAATTGCTAATCTCAGTAGCGCCGGTGGCCGACACATAGGTGATACGCGCATTGGGCAACTCTCTTTGTAGATTTATACCGGCTATCGCTTGTTGCGAAGGTTTTTTAACCCCTCGTTTGCCCTTGACTGCAATGGCATTCCCCATGCTATGCGCTTCATCAAACGCGATCACGCCATCAAAATCTTTTCCCAACCAGTCAATGATCTGTTGAGCGCGTGTTTTGCCGCCTTGTTGCCCAAGGTCATTAGCCTGTTTTTTCTCGCCGCCTCGCAATGTTGAATAGGTTGTAAACAGAATGCCATCTTCTTGGCTAATCTCATTACCGGCCTTGGTTTTACCCTGGAAGAAAATCTTGTTGGGATTGCCGCCTACTCCCGTAAAATCCCTTCGAGCGTCTTCAATCAACCCTTCGTTGAACGAAACCCAGACCGCCTTAGATCGGCCCTGCATCATGTTATCCAAAATGATGCCGGATATTTCCCGGCCTTTGCCTACGCCAGTACCGTCACCAATAAAAAATCCCTTTCTTGATCCGTTTGGCAGTAGTTCAGAGTGCGCTTGGCCGGCATAAACTACAGCCTCAAGTTGAGCAATGGAAAGCAATCCTATATCGATCAATCCTTTCGGCAATATGGGCGAGTAAGACGGGGCGGGTGGCTCGACTGCCGACATCGCCGCAGATTGGACCAATTTGCCTGGATGCGGCTTTGCACCTTGAATAGTAAGACGTTGCGGCGTGTAATTGGCGAATACAGAATCGGTGAACTCTGAAACTTCTCCGCTTTTAACCTCTACTGTAATCCCTGTGGCATTGTCGCCCTCAGTGATGCCACTATTTCTTCCAGGATCATCGCTGCCGCTTCCTCCAGTGTTTCCGCGTCCGTCAGATCCACTTTGAACTCGACTCCCGGCTCCGATTCCGTCATCAACGACATTGCCAGCTGCGGATTCGCCGCCAACTTGGCTATCAGTAATAATGGCTCCTGTATCGGTCCGGTCTCCAATAGATTTGACTCCAATGCCGTCCGTATCAACAACAGGCTCGCTAATTCGGTTTCCGGATTGAATGGGATCTTGTACTGAGCCAGTATTTTCAATGCCTGCTGGTTCAGCGGTTCTTGATTCAATTCTTTGACGTTCATTTCTGATACTCTCCAATAGGATAGGCAAATCGGCAACCGACTCGACTTCGCCGGTCAAAACTGGCTGTGTAGTTGGGCCAGTTTTATCGATTACCAAAATTTGATTGTCGAACGTAGTGCCGTATTTCGCATACTCTTTGCCGGATATGCCAATATTTGCACGAACGTTGTATTTCTTCTTTATGTCTGCCCACCACTTGCTAAAGGAGGGTCGATCAGCAGCCATACCGTTTCCAACAATAGCCACCAAACGGCCACGATTCTCTAATCGTTTCAGCGCCTGTTCGATGTGCCTGGCTCCGTTTGAAGTATCCCGTTGGCCCTGTACACGCCCAGCCGTTGATGAAAATGGAGGGTTCATAACAATCACAGAAGGCTTTATTTCGCTCGGCAATACGTTATCCAGCTGCTCGGCATTCTCTTTGAAGAGTCTTGCCAGAGGAAACACTGAGGCCAATAATGACTGCCGACGCGGCGATAATTCATTTAGCACGATCGTGGCCCCGGCAATTCTTGACCAGATTGCCAGATCGCCAGTACCGGCAGATGGCTCGACCATCACATCTTCATGATTGACATTGGCTACCCAATTGGCGACAAACGACAATGCAGGGGGTGTGCTGAATTGCTGAAATTCATCCATTTCCTCATCCCGCCGCGTTTGCGTAGGAAGCTTCTGAATACGGTTGGTTAGTTCATGCGTTTTGTTTTTTGCCCATACCGCATCTTGATCAGTCCAATCGGCATCCTCAGTATTGCCAAGATGGATGTTAAAGGCCGCTTCCATCGCATCGTAGGCGTCCTTCGTAGAGTAGACGCCTTCCGCCTGCGTGCCGCCAAAGGCGCGATTTGCTTCATCAGTCAAGAACTTCGTTGTGATTTCTCCATCCTTGTCCAGCTTTTGAGCTAAATTTAGCGCGAGAACATAGCGGGATTTATCAAACGATACCGTTAATGAGTCCGTCTCTTTTTGTTGAATAACCTGGGATATTGCCGCATCCCTGGAAACAAGCCAATCATCAAATAAATCCCATTGATCCGGGTTAGATAGCTTCGCCATATTCGACTACCCAAGGTCTATCAGGTCAGCGCTACTCTCTAACGCATCCTGTTCGCTAATAGCGTCCTCTTCAAAAGCTCCGGCTTTATCGGCTTCTTCTGGATCAAACTCAGCCTCAAAGCCTGGCGTCGTTTCTGCGTCACTCAGTTTTTCAATGAGCGCGGATGAATCAGAGTCCACTCCATCAATAGAGATGGATGCATCTTCATTCAAATCATCATTACCTGTACTATTCGCCATGGTTTCACCTCTCATTCACTTTTAATTTCAATGTTGTTACGGGCCTTGCTATAGTCCGGATGCCCTTTTAGGTCGGGATAAGTTTGATTGCAGGCAGGGAATTTGCTGCATCCCCACCAATAATGCCCTTTCTTCTTGCTTGGCCGCCGCGAAAGGCCGCTCCCGCAAGCCATGCACTTATTCAGCGAGGATACCGGCACAGCTTCTTTAGCTCCGGCGATGGTTACAGCTCCGGCGTTGGCTTTCGTCACCTGGTCACGGATGAAAGCCTCTTGCCTGGCGATAAAGGCGTCCAGCTCGGCAGTGCCTTGCTCTATCCCCTTCAACATGCGCTCATACAAGGCAGTCAATACTGGGCTTTTCACAACCTCTGGCAGTGCGTCGATGACGCTGCGGCCCAAGGTCGTGCTCACGATCTGCTTGCCCTTGAGTTCAAGGAACTCACGACGCTTCAGCTCAGAAAGAATGGACGCGCGGGTTGCTGACGTGCCGATGCCGTCGCCATCGCGCAGCATCTTCTTGTGCTCTGGGTCTGATACGAATTTATGAATGTTCTCCATTGCGCGGATCAGCGTGCCCTCGGTGAAGCGTGCCGGCGGCTTTGTCTTGGAATCCTTACGAGTGGCCTGTATGCAGGTCACATCGTCGCCATTCTTCATAACTGGTAAATATTGGCTGCCGCCCTCTTCTAACTCTTTGCCGTTCTCGTCATCAGTTTCCTGAAACACATCCCTCCAGCCGTTACGGGTGACGACCTTTCCGCTTGCACTGAAAGATTCGCCCTCGACTTCCGCGCCCACGGTGGTTTGCATGTACTCATGCACCGGGTAGAACTGCGCGAGATAGGCCCGAACGATAAGCTCATAGATATTCCTCTCTTTGTCATTGAGGCCCGCTTTACTGCCTTTGTGCATCGTCGGTATGATCCCGTGATGCGCGGTAATCTTGGAGTCGTCCCAAGTCCTGGATTTGATGCGCGGATTGGCGCCGTCCACGGTGCCGGCCAGCTCTGGGTTAACGTGCTTAATCGCTTCCAAGACGTGAGGCGCGTCGGCGTGCTGCGACTCTGGCAGATAAGCGCAATCGGTGCGAGGGTAAGATGTCATCTTGTGGGTTTCATAAAGTGCCTGACAGGCATTCAGAACATCCTCTGCGCTATACCCAAACTTGTTTGATGCCACCAAGGTAATATCGGAAAGCGCGAAGACCAACGGTTGATTCTGCTTCTTGGCTTCCTGCTTGTACTCGGCAATGGTGCCTGACTTACCAGCCACCTTGCCCACGATAGAGTTGGCGATGGTCGTATCGACCAAACGGCCATCGGGGTCGAAACCGGCTTGATCCTCCTTGGCTTTCCAGACTGCGGTAAAGAAACCGCCGGCGTGCTGAATCTCGGCCCGGATAGTGTGATAGGGCAACGGTTTAAATACCTCTATTTCCCGATCCCTGGCAACAACCAGTGCCAGCGTAGGGGTCTGTACGCGGCCCACGGTTAAGAGAGCGCGGGAGCCTCCGCGCTGCGCCCGAAGTGTATAGGCGCGACTGAGGTTCATGCCGATCAGCCAGTCGGCGCGCTGGCGTGCCCTGGCAGCATCAGCCCAACCCGCATAGCTGTGGTTTTCCTTGAGTGCGGCCAATCCACGTTGCACCGAAACGGAGTCTTGAGCCGACACCCAAAAGCGGCGCACTGGCTTACTGTTGTGGAAGTGGTCCAACACTTCATCAACCAGCAATTGACCTTCGCGGTCGGGGTCGCCTGCATTGACGACTTCAACCGATTCCTTGAGTAACTTGCCGATGACAGCGAGCTGTTTCTTTGCATCATCCTTGGGCTTGAGAATCCATATTGCCGGGATGATGGGCAGTTCTTCAACTCGCCAAATCTTTTTGCCACTTTTGCCGCGTGGCACGGCATCATCCGTGTACTCGTCAGGTTCCGCTTGTTCGAGCATATGCCCGAAACACCAGGAAACGGTATCATTCCCACACTCGATATAGCCGTCGCCTTTTCCAGTGATGCCCAGCTCGCCGGCGATAGCCTTTGCTACAGATGGCTTTTCAGCTATGAACAATCTCATTGTGATTTTCTCCCTACCAGGTAATGACCGGACGAATCACAGTCTTTATTTGCGAACGATTGACCGGCCCAAAGTAGCGGCCATCAAAGGATGTATTGCTCACATCGGACATAAGCAACAATTCGGCATTGCCAAGCGAGTAATGATCGACCTTATACAATGGCATCGGTCGGCCGGCACTATCGACCTTGCGTGGTGCACTGAATGGCAGCAATTCACCGTTCACGCGCACGCCGTCATCGGCAATCGAAACATCGTCATTTTTAGCGGCTAAAATTCGCTTCATCATGTAGCCGTAGCCACCTGGACAAAAGCCAGCCCCAATATAGCCTCGCTCTTGGGCCTCATCGAAAACGTCGACATGAGGCGGGCAGAACATGACATAAGCACCCTTTTCTACTGGGCCTCTGCTAGTCCAGTACAAGCCGACTGGGATGCTCTTAGTGGTATTAATACGAGCACCTGCGGCCCCAAGTACACCGAAAGAAAAGACAGAAATAGCAACGCTAAAGGCAATGTTTTTTAAAAAAGGATTCATTCTTGTCATATCTCAATCCCCTTACCTTCGTCCTTGGTAATGGTCTTATCGCTGAACTTTGGCGCTGCGATTGCGGCCCGAGCTTGGAAAATAGGGTCTTTGAAATAAAGCGGCTGTTTGCCATAGATAGCAGGATAGCCAGACACATAGATAACCATGTCGCCGGGCTGCTCTATTTCGCCTTCTGCGTTTTTCCTCGGCCCCGGCATTCGCAAACATTCATCTGGCGTAAGCAAAGGTCTTTGGACTTCTTGGATCGTTCGTGACACCTGCCCCATCATGGCCGCCGTGCGTCTGCCGCTGGTTGTGATCTGTTCTTTGATCACAGTGGTTTGCCCTGTCAACCTTGAAAGATGTTCGGCCGTCTCAACGCGGTTGGGTGGATAGGCGTTTTGAACATGGCAGTTCGAGGTAATTGCCTCGTCATGCCCATACCCAGTTTCTCGGCTCTTGAGTTGGTTAATGTCCTGGCAGATCAGGTAGCACTTAATGCCGTAACCGGCAACGAAAGCCAGCGACTCTTGCAGGATCTCAAGACGGCCAAGGCTGGGGAACTCGTCCAGCATCATCAAAAGCCGATGCTTGTAGTGGGCAACCGGACGGCCTTTTTCGAAATCCATTTTATCGGCCAGTAGTCGCACGATCATGTTCACCATGATGCGCACCAATGGGCGCAAGCGCGCCTTGTCGTTCGGTTGGGTGACTATGTATAGGCTTACCGGATCGTCGTGGTTCATCAGATCTCTGATGCGGAACTCGGATTTGTTGACGTTCCTGGCAACAACAGGGTCGCGGTACAGAGATAAGTAAGACTTAGCCGTGGACAGGACGGATCCGGCCTCTTCTTCAGGCCGGTCCATCATGTCGCGAGCCGCTGATCCTATGGCCAGGTGATTCTGACCGTCTTGATGCCCGTAGGTCGCCATTTCCATCCAGAGCTCGGCAATGTCGCGATTCGGATCGGCCAACATGGCATCGACTGATGGTAAGGTGGCCGGTGTACCTTCATGTTTAGCCTTGAAGAGCGCATGCAGAATTACACCAACCAGCAGGGCGAAAGCAGTTTTCTGCCAATGAGAATCAAGGCCCTTGCCATCCGGATCAACAATCAACGTAACCAGGTTCTGAACATCGCCAACCTCATATTCAGTGCCCATCCGTATTTCATCCAGAGGATTCCAGCATAGGCCACCATTTATTGACGCCGGCTCGAAGCGCATCACCTTGTTCCGGGCGTGCTTCTTTCTCCAGCCGGCTGTCAACGCCCACAACTCGCCTTTCAGATCAGTGACAACCGCGCTGGCTGGCCATGATAACAAGGTCGGAACAACCAAGCCGACACCTTTGCCGGAACGGGTCGGCGCATAGGTCAAGACATGTTCTGGCCCGTTATGGCGCAGATAATAAAATTTACCATCTTTGTCCTCCCAGCCGCCGACATAAACGCCGGCCGAGGTTGGCGAGTCTTTACCCGTCACCATTTCAAGAAAAGTTCGTGGACGTGGCAGAAGGCCAGCCGCCTGAACATCTTCTTCCTCGGCCCATCGAGCCGAACCGTGCAAGAACGCATTAGCCGTAGACGAGTTCGAGGAAATAACTTTCGCTATCGCTACCCCCATGAGCCCTACAGTTGAAACCATCATACCGATACTTCCAGCCCGCATAACTTCATCTGGATACTTGCTGTACCACGCTGATCCCCACTGCAAAATCGACCAAGGCGCATAAATATGGTTTATGTGATGACCAAGCACTTCCTGATATTTAAATTGGTGTGCGAAAAATTGCGTGGCCGATTGCAGTCCCGCACTAAGAGAAAGCACACCCAACGCGGGTAGCAGTTTTTTACCTTTCTTTTTGCCCCGTACTTGAGGGCCGACAGCATTATTGTGTTTAGGACTCATTGACTCCTTCCTTTTGATGTTTTAATCGAACCTGCCGCGGTGATCGTAACAGGATCGCCTACCGCAACGCGCTTTAACCGTCTAGCCGTTGCCTGATCGATAGGTAGCACCACAACTTCATCACCATATTTAAGCAACGCCAAAACATGCCCATCGACATTCCGGGTGCCTCCATAATAAACATCTCCATTTTGTCCATTATATAGTGAATGTTTCTGTATATCGAATTTTTTAAGCCTCATTTTTTCTCTTTCGCCAATATATTTATTAGCGGCAGTGATTTGATCTGGCTTTACTCTTGATCCAAAAACACTCCGTCGCAGTGTGTTATCTGGTTGGGTTCCTTGCTGCTCCATGTGACCAGGAACATCACTCGGCAATAGCACTTCACTTCCACTGGCGATGCGAACCACACCGAGGCTGGACAGTGTTCGCAAGCGGTTCTGGCTTTGGGGCGGCGGCTTTCGTCCAGGGCGTCCAATGTCGGGCTTCTTGTTGAATTCGGCGGAACCGTTATATGCCCTGGCTGTTCGACTGTAGTCTGACTCAGGTCGGGCACCGCTAGATCGGGTAACGTGCTGGTCGGCAACGGCTCTTGATCCAGCGCCGCCAATGCCGCGTCTATCAGTTCGTCCTCGGTCGAACTGTAATTCTGTTCGTTCATACGCATTCTCCTTGGTCAAAAGTTCCTGCCGCCGACGCTCTAGACCCGGATCGGCAAATGTGATCGGTAAATTAATATCCACAGCGGCACGCACGATCTGCGCCTTGAACTCGGCGGTGCCGTTGACGGTGATCCTCTCGCCGTACTTCTCCATTGCAAACCGGAGGGCGGCTTGCAGGCCTTCGCGGGAAGCCTCGCGCGAGACTTGCAGCTTGTCGCCATCATCACGGACAGCCGATAGGCCAACCCGGAAGATGATCGTGCCTTTCTTGGTAATATTGTCCAGTACAGGCGCATGACCTGGCTTGGCCTGACCATCGGCCCGGAACGTGTTGCCCTTGAGGCCCTGTGAGGACTCGCGGGCTCGCAGGGCGGCCAGCGCCTCGCTGTCGCCCTTGACCGCCTCTATCCTGAGCCAGTCGGCCCACGTTTTGCGCTGGAAGCCCTTGTAAAGCTGTTCGCGTTCTTTTGAGTAGTCCTGATGGATCGAGTCCATAGTTGCCCGTAACGCGGTGCTGGCTTGAGAATACAGCACCCGCTTGTCGATGCCCTTGCCGTCAACGATCTTGATGGCCGCCCGGCGCAAGCGATTTGAACGCTTAGCGCCCTCAATGGCCCGATCCTTTCGGCGCTTCGCCCTCGCCAGAGCCTCGGCCCGTGCAGCGGTGAGGCTCTTCAGTTCTTCCGTGTACCTGGCGTAAAGCTCAACGGTGTTGATACGCATGCGTACCGGGTCTTTCTGATATGTGCGCCGAGTCATGGTTTGCGTTTGTCGTTCAGGCGAAGCCTCGAACGAGCCAAGCCGGGCTTCCAGCTTAGGCTTGGAAAGTTCTCTGGATATGGTGCTTGCCTTAACCACTGTGCCGTCGCCGGCCGCGATGACAAAGCCGTTAGCGCGCTCGCGCAGCTCAAGGCCATTCTCGCGGACGATCTGATGAAACTCCGTCCAGGTTTGCGCATCTTTGAGATCGTCCAGGCATTCCCGCTTGATCCAACTGACAAGGCTTTCAATGCCGGAGTGCTGTTCCATGTCGCCGGCACGACTCTCGGATAACCGACGCCTGGGTTCGTGGTTAACCTGCTGTAGTCCGTACTCCTGTTCCAACTTCATGCAAAGTTCTCCAAGCGTTCGATAGGCCTGAAAAGGCTCATGTATGGTGTGCCGCGTTGGATGAATTTTATTAATCGCAATATGGATGTGCAGATGGTCGGTGTCGTGATGCACTGCACTAACCCGCTGATGATCGGCGTACCCAAGGCCGGCGCAAACACGATCTTCGATAGACTCCAATACTTCGACCTTCGGGATCTCGCCCAACGGGAAACCAATCAGCAAGTGATAGGTCTTGTCGCTCTGGGCACGAGTATTGATGTGCTGCGTTGCCAGCACTTCATCTATCGCGGCTTGCACCGTTCCAGCCTCGCAGTTAGTAACCCTAACCTGCCCTAGACGTTCGGTTTTTTCCTGCTCATCGGTGATGTAATCCACCAAGCTCGCGAAGTCGCTCTTTCCAAGTGACCGCATAGGGACGTGCTTTGCAATCAAGCCGCCAACCTAGGCATTTTAGCCGCTAAAAAAATCATGGGTCAGCCCTTGGGCGAACAACGGACTTCATGATCTGACTCAGTTCATTTTGCGAAGACTCAATTCTGTGCAGCAATGCCCGAATAGTAGACTGGCCAAACTTAGCAGTGCGTACATCATTTGTCAGCCATAGTTTCAGAAGACCACCAAGACGGCCAAGGTCGCCATTAATGCGTGCCATTTCACGCACCTGTTCGAAGTCCACAATGCCTGTGATTCTGTAGCCTTGTCCAACCGCCAATAGAAAAGCTGACAAACTCATGCCAGCCGCCCTGGCGTTTGCTTCGATCAGATCGCGTTCATCAGGAAGACAGTACACCTTGATTGGTGGGCTGCCTTTCCGGGTTTTCTTCTTATCTCCCATCGTCTCCTCTCTTCTAAAGCCGGCGGAGCCGGTCAGCCTCGCAGAGCAAGATGCCCGTTGAGTGCCTTAGCGCGAATAAGGGACAGTGAAGTAGGACCATACAGCTTGCTGGTGGGCCTACTTCACCCATCTTGCCCGCCTGACGGCGGTGTTAACTCCAAGGAAATTATACACCACAATTTCTGTATATCGTAAATAAAACATCGTATATATCGAATTTGTGCTTATAATAGCCACAATACACGCAATCACAGGAATATCCTTTTATATTCCTTGCGGTTTACACAGACTTTCCAAGAGTGATGCAACAAAAAACGAAACCACAGGAAAGCAATGAAAAGTTACACCGATGAACTAGCTGAATGGGTCGATAAGCGAGCAAAAAAGAAACGCAGACAGGATACAGCCGCGGTCGCGTTCTTGGCTGTACGTCCAAACGTGAAGGAGGCGATCGATGCAGGATACGCCCTGTCAACGATCTGGGAGCACATGCACGAAACAGGGAAGCTCAAGTGCAGCTACGAGACGTTCCGTAAGCACGTTCGTCGACACATGAAACCAACAACGCAGGCCGATCCGAAAACAACGCCAAAAGCAGGCGCACAGACCTCTACAGGGAAAGAAAGCAAGGATGATCAAAAGACCAAAACTACAAAAGTGGGACAGAAAAAGGACTATCCATTAAACGGATTCACATTTAACGCAACACCCAAGAAAGAGGAGTTATTCTAATGTCAAAAATTCATATGGTTTTACAAGGCAAGGGCGGCGTTGGCAAGTCGATGATTGCGGCCGCCATTGCGCAACATAAAATGAGCAAAGGCCAATCGCCTTTGTGCATCGATACCGATCCGGTAAACGCGACATTTGAAGGGTATAAAGCACTGAAAGTGCGCCGCCTGAACATCATGGACGGCGACGAAATCAACACTCGGAACTTCGATGTTCTGGTCGAGTTGATTGCAACAGCAGAAAACGATGTCATTATCGACAACGGAGCAAGCTCATTCGTGCCGTTATCGCATTACCTGATCAGCAACCAAGTACCTGCATTACTCCAGGACATGGGTCATACTCTGGTCGTTCATACAGTCATCACTGGCGGGCAGGCCTTACTGGACACAGTGAGCGGTTTTGCGCAGCTCGCTAGCCAGTTTCCGACCGAATGCTTGTTTGTGGTTTGGCTGAATCCCTATTGGGGAGCCATCGAGCACGATGGCAAAGGGTTTGAGCAAATGAAAGCCTATACAGCAAACAAAGGGCGTGTCTCGGCTATCATCAAGATTCCCACACTCAAAGAAGAGACTTACGGCCGGGACTTTGCGGAAATGCTTCAAGAGCGCATGACATTCGACGAAGCTTTGGCAATGGAATCGCTCACGATCATGACTAGGCAGCGGCTCAAGATCGTTCGAACCCAATTGTACGGCCAAATGGAAAATACGGCGGTGCTGTAATGGCTAACGATAAGATCGAGGCAATTATCAAGGAAATAGCAGCAAAGCATGGCATCGCAGTGGGCCGCGACGATCCGATCTTGATCCTGCAAACAATTAATGAAAAATTGATGCGGGACAGTGCAGTTGCCCAGCAAGCAATTCTAAATACGTTCAAGGAAGAACTGGAAGACATCGCACACCGCTGGGGGGATGATGCCAAAAACAAGGCTGAAAGGACGCTCAATGCGGCTCTGTTGGCGAGTCGTGAAGAAATGATGAAGGTGATGCAGGAAGGAGCAAAAGTAGCGGCTGAAACCGTGCGGCGCGAAGTGGAAGCGGGAATATCAATGATCGCCGCACCGATCCGCGAGTCGAAGCGTGTAGCCTTTATGAACCTGGCGGCCTCCATCATGACCGTCTTCGCCGCAGGCCTGGCTCTGTGGGCCTCGTTATGAAAAGCGGCTGCATCTGATCAAAAAAGCCCGGCGCGACCGGGCTTTTTAATTTGAAACATTAGTTTAGATTGAGCCTGGCATTGATAGTCTCTGTTCGGCCAATTTCTGCCACAGAGCGCTTATTTACCAATGGCAGTAAACTGGCTCATTGCGGCCAATGATTTGATTTGGTTAAAAAATCCTGATAATACCGATGTCACTTTTTGAAAAATCGCGGCGCTGCTGAGCCGGAATATTGCGCTGAAAAAGCTGCGACTCGAACGCCTGACTCAGAGACGCGGGAACGGGCAAGATGGCAACCTCCAAAAGCGTTTTTTAGCGCAATGTTGATGATATACGGAAGAAAAAATTCTTTGCAGTTCACAAATTTATTGTAGCCACACAAGTTTCGTGGTAGATAGACGGTTAACAGCCTAATAACTTGTTGGGCAGTGGTAACGAGGATTAGTAAGAGGCAGACCGAGTTTTTGTACGAGCCCCTCCAAATTCTCAATAAAAACAAAACTTGGGATCGCTGTTCAAGTGCCAAGTCTTTTGGATCAAGAGGTATAACATGACTGTTCGACAGGCAGTGGTCGTTATTCACGGGATCGGTGAGCAACGGCCACTCGATACACTTCGGGGTTTCGTCAAGGCGCTGGCGGGGGAGAAGCAGTTCCGCAACAAGCCGGATGCTATGAGCCGACTGTTTGAGTTGCGCAGATTGCAGGTGCCTGGGGACCGCCACACTCCGCTGACCGATTTTTATGAATACTATTGGGCCTATCGCATGCGGGATACCCGCGTCAATATGGTGTGGCGCTGGCTTCGTTCCCTTTTGCTTCGAAAGCCTAGACGCATCCCAAGACCGTTGCTGCCTATTTATGTCCTGAGTTGGTTGTTGGTGATCATCGCTGGTCTTACCGTTGCAATGGGCGGACTCCAAGCGCCGACGCCGGGACCCTTGGCCGCCTTGGTCGGCTCACTGTTCGTCGGCTACGCAACCGCGTTTCTGTACACTTATGTAGGGGATGCAGCACGCTACCTGGACCCCCATCCCGATAATATCGAGCAGCGCAACAAGATAAGGGAAGAGGGCATTGCGCTGCTGCATTCCTTACACGAATCGAAAAAATACAGTCGCATCATTGTCGTCGGTCACAGTCTCGGTTCCGTCATTGGCTACGACCTGATACGCCTTTACTGGTCCTCGGTGAAGCCGCCGGCACCGGAAACGCCCAGTCAGATAGATACCCTACGGGGCTTTTCGGAGGCCTGCGACGGGATATTCCACGACGAGACCATCTCAGAAGGAGAAAAAGTCGAGCGTTACCATCAGCTCCAGTTCAGGCTGTGGCAAGAGCTGCGTGAAAAGGACATGTGGCCCTGGTTGATCACCGACTTTATAACTATGGGCTCACCGTTGACCCACGCGCGGCTGTTACTGGCACGCAGCGATGAGGATTTCGACGCCCGGAAGGCCGACGGCGAACTGGTCACTTGCCCGCCCGATCTCAGGCCGGCCAGCACCTGGTATAGCCGCCAATACAAGACGGCCCTGGGACTGCGGAACGCGGATACACCAACCCACATGGTACCGTTTGCCTGTACTCGCTGGACGAATCTGTTTTTCCCCTACCGCTGGGTAATACTCGGTGACATGATCGGTGGACCGTTGGGCGGCAATTTCGGCTCCGGAATTCGCGATATACCCGTGGCACTGAAAGGTCTTGCCGGCACACTGGCATCCCATGTTTGCTATTGGATCGATCCCAACCGCAAGGGTCCGCCATCTGGAGGCAAACACCCCACCCAGGCGTTAAAGACGGCGCTGAGGCTAGATTGTCTACACAGAGGAGTTAGGCTCCCACCGCCGTAAAGTTCAGTGATGTGAGGGTTCAGGTCTGCGTCTGACCCTTTCAAGAAAATCCCAACAACGAACATGCACCGGATTACACCGGTGATGTTCATCGTTGAACGGCAGTTCATTGAACCCCAGCCGACATTGACTGCGAAGTTTTGAATGTCGCTTGTGGGTCGAACTCGAACATTCGAGGTAAGATTCCGTCGATACTTCTTTTGGAAGCTGTCAGATCAAGTTCAGATTTTTACAATTTAATAAAAAAAAGCCCGATGCGACCGGGCTTTTTTTCAAAGATGACACAACATGTCGGAATCAACAAAATCAATTTTGTGACGCATCAATTTTAGCGGCTAAAAATTATCGAGAGCGCCCTCTACTCAGTTTTACCGCCTCAGCCGAAACGACTGCTTTACCTTGCTCGTTGTAACTAATGCTTTTCGCGCTTCCGATAATAGGCACTGTATCGAAATCTTGGCGCGAATGCATGACAAATTTTTTATCTATTTGTTGGTACACATTGTTGTTGTCCGTATGGACGACAACACCGTCATACCGCTTTGACTTATCCGCTTTATCAGCCGTATAAATGTTGTATATCCCAGGCTTCAGAGCACCGGCTTTGTCTACCTTTTGGTTCGCCCACGCTCCTTCTATCTCCTCCTGAACAATGCGCTGCCCGTTCATAACCAATAGGCGCTGTTTCATAAGCACTTCCAGTAGGTTAATTGTAAAATCATTGCTCCTCCAGCATAGCAATAAAAAAGCCAGCCCTGACTTAAAGACTGGCTTTGTGCACACTCTATTTTAGAGGAATACTTATAAAATATCAGGTATGTTTACGAGCGTCCTTTGACTTGCCTCATCATCTCCTCCAGAGCTTGAATCCGCCCTCGAAGAGTAGCCGCTTCCTCGCGAGCTTCCCTAGCCTCCTTGTTGGCTTCTTCCATATTGTTATTAGCCTTGGTCATACGCTCGGCCATCCGATGAGCCTCTGTTGCTGCTTGTTTGCGCTGCTCTTGATGCACCTGTTCGGCGGCATCCGCTTTGGCCTTCACGGCAGCAAGTTCGGTGCGTATTTGGTCGCGTTCGGTAGCGGCCTCTTGAGCGGCATTCTTTTGCTCTTTCAACTCTGCGCGCATGCCCTCGACCTGCCGAGCAGCCTCACTACTTGCCGCCTCGGCTTTGGCCTTCGCAGTCGCCAGCTCGGCCTTGATTTGGTCCCGCTCAGCAGCTACAGCCTGGCTGATTTTTTTTTGTTCAGCTAGCTCAGCGCGGATCTGATCGACTTCTTGCCGTTGCCGGGTGCGCTCGGCGTCTATCCCAGCATTCAGTCGATTTAACTCGGCAATGTGTTCGTCTGCGGCTGTCTTCGAGGATTGCACGATGACCGCTAGGCGCTCGCGTGCTTGAGCCAGCTCGATAGACAAATCTTGATTTGTATTTCGTTGCTTTGACAGCAGATTTTCTAACTCATCAACCCTACTCTTTGCTTCATCCAGCGAGTTTTCGAGATCGTCAACAGTTTGTGAGGCATCAGCCAACTCGCGTTCGGCCTGTTCGCGCTGCTCGCCGGCCGTTCGAATGACCTCGGCAACCCGGCGTTCCGCCGCCTTTACCGCCTTATCGTTCAGCTCCACTGCCAAGTTAGCCAGGCGATCCGTAAGCGCCTTTGTTACGGCAGCCATCTCATCAGCCACCTCAACTGGCAATTCTGCGACCGGCTCGGCCTTAGTCACAGCCTGGCTGCTAATATACTCGTCCCACACCTGCTTAAGCCGTGACGGATTACCCCCTCCCACTTTCTGCCGCAAGGCAAAGCCGGTGATATTGCGACCTGTCGCTTGTAGCTCTTGACCGGCCTGGATGATTGTTTCGGGAGTAAACTCGGCGGGACGCATAACATATCTCCTGATATATTTAATTGACGCCTTTATTATATCAAATAACAAACAAATTAACAAACAAACTAACAAATAAATGGCAAAAAAAACCCCGCTCAAGGCGGGGTCAGAATAAGCTAATTTGGTAGTTGTTAAATCGAGGCAATCATCCTTCCAGCAACGCGACAAGCTGCACGGTTGTTAGCTCGGCCTCGAACTCATGTCCGTCATCCTCATACTTCAACCAAGCCCATCCATCGGCTGGTGGGCGTCGAGTTAGGATCAGACGAGCCAGACGGCCATCATGATTGACGTGAATAATGGCTTTCTTGAGTTTTTCAGGATCATCTAACTTCACTATTTTCTTGGCGTCCGAACTTTTCTGGCCTTGCTCGCTCTCGCCTGTCTCGGCATCGGTCTTTCTAGGCAGTGTATCCACCGTATTAGAATCATTAACTTCGCCGGCATCATGCATGCGCTTGTCTTCTAAGAATTCGTGCAGCATCTTAACTGATCCCCGCGTCAGCTCTTGGCTATCGTCGGCTAACCATAAGCGCACTTCCTCCGGGTTTTTCTTGTAATCCTTCACCAGTTCATTGATGACTGTTACATCATTAGCCCGTCCGGTGTTGAATGCTATGGCAATTGGGTCCGGCAGGTCGAGTAACACCACATGCTGAGTCACAAATGCCGGGGATTTTCCGATCTCCCGGGCGATCTCGCTTTTCTTCTTTCCCTTAGCCAATTCTCGGCCAATAAAGTCTGCAATTTCGCGTGCAGTCAGCTCGTTGCGTTGCAGATTCTCGATGACCTGGTCGGCTTCGGAATAGTCGTTATCGATGAATGCAGGGATGCTGTCCTTCCCAGCGATCCGCGATGCACGATATCGCCGCGCTCCGTGATTGATGATGTAGCGGCCTTCTATCTTAGGGTGCTCGCGAACAGAAATTGGAGATTTGACCCCGCGATCCTCGATGGTTTCGGCTAGTTCCGCCAGGCTTTCCTTGGAAAACCCTGGATTATCAGCGTGACGCGGTTGATTTGGATCTTCGTCAATCAGGTCCAGGGACAATTGCAATGGACCGTTCGTTTTACCGTCCATTACCGGCTGGTTCAGAAGGTCTGATAAGTCGCCAAGGCTGTCTAGGCCAAGTCCTGACATTATTGGTCTAATCATTGGTAAATCTCCATTTTCATAATTATGTGGGCAGCCAGAGCGCGGACTTCCTGTGTGGCTTTCCTTGCGGCTGTTTTTTTAATCCTCCAAACTGGCATACCTGATGCCAGCGCATCAGCAATACTGCTGCGCAACCCAACTCCTGTCGGTATCATCAGTTGAGGGTAAGCACGTTCCAATTCCTCAAGGTGCCGGCCATGCCTAGGATTTCGGGAGTCCACCTTACTCGGGATCATGCCAAGGAATTGTAATTTGGGATTCACTTTTCGAATGTTCGCTATGGTTGTTACCATTTTCTTGATGCCTTGAATACTGTAGGCCTCCAGTTCAATGGGTGATATCACATAGTCAGCCGCCAATAGCGCTGCGGCCATGCTGACGCCAAGAGACGGTGCCGTATCAATTAAGCACACATCAAAACCTTGTGAACTGAGGTTAGCGATAGCGGCCCGAAAGTTAGTTCCCGCTTCGTTTAGTGCCATTTTTTCCATATTTGCCAATCCTGCATCGGATTCAATAAGAGCAATTACGGGCATGTTGTCTTTGGTTTTATTTTCCAGTTCGAGTGATTCGACGCCGAACATGGAGCTGGCCTGGAGACCTGATTGGAAGGCTTGTAGAGTGTATGAGGCATTAGCCTGTGTATCCAGATCAATCACGGCTACCTTCAGCCCTCGCTCGAAAAAATCGAATGCTAGATGTACCAGCGTCGAGGTTTTACCAACCCCACCTTTTTGGTTGGCCGTGACGAGCGTTTTCATGATGCTTGTTCCTTTGTCTTTTTGGCGGCGTCTGCTGCCCACTTCTTGACTATGAATGCTTGATGTTCCGGTAGAACTGCTGTCACTCGTTCGAAACCGACTGGCAAGTTTGCTTCGTGCGCTGCCCATACTCTGTTGACCGCCTGCGATACCGCTCCTCTGCTTAATCCCAGCGCTACTGCATATTCGGCTTGTGGCCTTCCCTCTACCAGCACGCCCCACGCTATGTCTACAGTCTGTTGCCCAATATCCAGATCTTTGATTGCCTTCTGGAACTGGGCCTCGTTCATTCTTTTTTTCATAGAAAACACCCATATTTTCTCCACTCACCCTGATGTTGAAAAAAGGCGGTTACAGCCGCCTATGGAAAAGTTTAGCTATACAATATATAATTGTCAATCTCTTTAGCCGCTAAAATTTTTAAATTTCCTTTGGTTTGTAAATCGATACATAATATGTGATAGCTGCTAGCGTAGAAAAATGCAGTAGAAAGTTCCAGCCTACATAAACACCTGGGGTGTTCCAATGGTAAATCATTCGCAACATTTGAAGTAAAATGTCGAGAGACAGCACCCATTTAAAGATGGGCCAGGTAAGCACAGTTGTTATCCATATGAAATGAATAACACCATTGAAAACGGATTTTGCTATGACATTAAAGCGGTTGGTCGATCTGTCTTGAACAGAGCCTACAGATTGGGTTTTCCTATTTGGAAACTTGATAATGTTTGTCATAACTTGACTCTTTTCGTGGTAACGTATTCAATATTAGATACTTCTCCCACCCTGGGAAAGTACGGCTTCGGTGTTACAGCGCCAAGCTAAAAGCGCCCCGGAGTGATCCGGGGCAATCTCAACTCAATTGCCGTGGCCTTCTCGCCGTAATGATTGTTTTTAGCCGCTAAAATCCTTTCTTTGGCGTTAATTCCTCTTTCTAGATGTAATCAAGCTATTTGGATTGCACGGTTGACTTCTTGGCTGTAAACTTAGCTGTTAAATTTTCGATATATACTATACATATTTTTTCTCTAGTGTGTCTCTGAGCTTTTTACGTACATCTTTTTACAAAGATAGTGATTGTTTTATTGGCAATTTTTGCGGCATTTCTGCAGAGTTATACACAGATGGAAAGGTTTTAGAGTTTTAAATAAGTTTTATTATGTTTTAGACAAAAAAAACACTATATTCATCTTATAAAACAGCTACATATCGGAGTTGTCGGTTCCTAAAGTACGGCTTTCGGTTCTTAATGTACGATTTTTAGTTCTTAATGTACGGCTTCCAGTTCTTAATGTACGTCCAACCCACAAGCCAACGGTCTGTCCTTGCCTAAATAGCGGTTTAGCAAAACTTTTTATTCATTAGATGATTTAGCTTCACTAATTTGCTTGGGTGTCCCGTACATTAGGAACCTATTATTTCTTCTTCGGCAGTACCGATGGATGCACTTCGGTATTGCATTACCAGGACAGGACCGATTTGCCCTTTTTCTTCTGAAAGGGTGTATTCTGGCATGTCATTGGCCTCGATCAGCTTGCGTAGAGTAAAACTGAATTTCTTAAGAGTGCCGGAGCTGCCACTGCGCTCGTAGATTGTCTGGAAAGCCCATTTGGCGTGCGTTTTTCCGGCTGCACGTCGAGCCAGTCGATAAACAAAGCGACCAATGCCTGGATCGATCAGGAAGTAGTCGGGGTGGACTGTTAGCACTTCCGGGTTTTTTCCTTCCACGATCTCGCGGAACATCCATTCTGCAAGTTCGATTTCGATGTATTCAGGCTTCCCATTTTCGTTCGTGATGATTTTGTATCGGCTAATAAGAGCTTCACCTTCTGATATTGTCACGGTACGCCCGTTTTTAGCTTTCTTGGTGCGCTGCATGGCAACGTGAGTTGTGTTCAAACGGATGCACGTCGCAACTAGGTCGTCTTTTTGCTTCCCTCCATCTGCGCGTCGGCAGAATTTGAGTACGTCCCCGACATGTGGTCTGAACACTCGACCGGGTTTTTCGCCCTTGCCGTCCCGGTAGCGGTTCATTGCTTCTGTGAGGTGAGACACTGCCATCAGTACTAGGTCATAATCCCATACCGATGCCATGCCGGCAGGTCCGGACGAGACCTCGACATGACCATCTGGTAGATCGTATCGAATAACTTCTCCAGCTCTTTTTTCTTTCTTTGACAGGCGGAAAACTGCTACGTCCATGATGCTGCGACTATCCTTGGTTCCCACGTCATAGAGAGCAGGCATGAAAAGGTCTATCTGCTGGTCACTCTTTGGCGGTCGACGAATAGTCGAAGGCGCGGCGCCGGCTTTTTCCTGACGAAGACGTGCTGACGCTTCGTTGTAGCTTTCCCCTGGTCTGGCTTCAGCTTCGATGCGACGGCGTTGGTCTCGCACCCGGTCCATTCGACCGATTAGGTCGTTGGTTGTAATGCTGTCATTCTGATCTCGGCCGCTGGTACGTTTTGTCATGTTTTGGTTCCCTGCCGCGTGATTATTATAGTTTTTTGGTGTTTAATGGTACTTGTTGGTTTGGCTATCCGGGAAAGCTCAGTTGCTGGATTGTACAAATCTCTTTTAATAAGTTTAGCTAAACTAACATTCAGAGTCAATAACATTTTAGCGGCTAAAAAGCTGTTTCATCAAACAAGGTAAGACGTCAGTGTACAACTATATATTCTTTACAAATATTCTGCGCATCTTGGATGAGCGTGGAATGACGAAAAAAGAATTGCATGAAATATCGGGAGTGTCGAACTCGTTTCTTTCCGATTTAACAACAGGGAACGGGAATCCCTCGTTAAAGGTGATGGAGTCTATTGCGGAGGCATTAGATGTACCTCTTCCATTATTACTTGAGTCAACAGACTTAAGTAAAGAAGACTTAGACGAACTTGCTGGAGGAAAAGCGAGGAGTAGTCTGCCGCCCGGATATGAAAGGGTATCGGTTATTCTTCCAGAACACAAAGCATTTATTGTCAGGAAGTGGGGGGAGGAAACAAGGGAAAAACTAAGACAATCTTAGTCAGAACTAAGGAACTCTTAACCATAAGAAGAGAAAATAGCAGGATCTTGGTCAATCTACAAAATATAACTGAAACTACTTTTTAGCCGCTAAAAGCCCTCCAGGTCGATCGGGGTTAGTTACCTCTGAGCCCTCCAGTATATTCCACGTTGCCATTCTGATTAGCACCAAAAGATGATGCAATATAAACTATTGCATTGTTTTTCGTTTCGTTATATCGTATTATTCCGGGAACAGGGACAATATAAGAATCCGAAATGACCAATAATAACGAAAAGTTCGATAGCGCAAGTGTCAAAGAACGGGCCAAACGCAAGCTAGAACGCGATATGGGAGCAGATCTATTGGCGGCTTTGCATGATCCGAAGACCGTCGAAGTCATGCTTAATGCCGATGGCAGGCTGTGGCAAGAGCGTCTTGGTGAGCCGATGAAGTGTATAGGCTCGATGCGCATAGCTCAGGCGCAAGCAATCATCGAAACCATTGCCGGTTATCACGGCAAAGAAGTTACCCGCCAAAAACCCATTCTGGAAGGGGAATTGCCACTAGACGGTTCGCGCTTCGCCGGACAGCTTCCGCCGATTGTACCGGCACCGACCTTTGCTATCCGCAAGAAGGCGGTAGCCATCTTCACCCTGGATCAATACGTCGAGCGCGGAATCATGACGGATCACCAGAGGCAGGTGTTAATTGAATCTGTTGCTGCGCATCGAAACATCCTTGTAATCGGCGGGACCGGATCGGGCAAGACAACACTGGTAAATGCAATCATCAATCAGATGGTTATTAATAACCCAACCGAGCGAGTTTTTATTATCGAAGACACCGGTGAAATCCAATGCGCCGCTGAAAACTACGTGCAGTACCACACGTCGCTCGAAGTCACGATGACCATGCTTCTGAAGACCACATTGCGCATGCGCCCAGACAGAATCTTGGTCGGGGAAGTACGCGGCCCGGAAGCTCTCGATTTATTAATGGCCTGGAACACCGGGCACGAAGGAGGTGCGGCAACCCTGCATGCAAATAACGCCAAAGCAGGGCTTGATCGTCTTGCCATGCTTATCAGCATGCACCCGGATTCCCCCAAACCCATTGAGCCGCTTATTGGCGAGGCGGTTCATGTTGTTGTTCATATCGCCAGATTCCAGGAGGGCCGGCGTATTCAGGAAATCCTTGAGGTTACCGGATTTCATGCTGGCCAATACATTACAAAAACCCTATAGGAGAAAAATCTATGCAAAAACCATCATTCGATAACAATCGTAGCACCTACCTTTACATGGGGATAATCGCTCTATTAGCGATCGCCATATTGGCTCCGACATCGGCCTTCGCTTCCGAAGGAACCGGCGGCTCGCTTCCCTATGAAAGTTGGTTGACCAACCTGCGCAACTCTGTCAGCGGTCCGGTGGCGTTTACGTTATCCATTATCGGCATCGTGGTTGCCGGCGGGGTTTTGATATTTGGCGGCGAACTCAACGGCTTTTTTAGAACATTGATATTTATCGTATTGGTCATGGCGTTGCTGGTCGGAGCACAAAACATGATGGGTACATTCTTTGGCCGTGGTGCAGAAATCGCCTATCTGACTGATCAGATCCAGGTGGCCAGCACTTCAGTCTCCAACGGAAAGGCTGCATAACATGGCTCTACGCACCATTTCCATACGAAGGGCTGGCAATAGAGACAACCTGTTCATGGGCGGTGATCGTGAAATGGTGATGTTCTCGGGTTTAGTTGCGGGAGCGCTCATATTTAGTGCTCAGGAGCTGAGGGCTACTATATTCGGCATTATTCTTTGGATCAGCGCGCTGTTCTTGTTTCGTCTAATGGCAAAGAGCGATCCAAAGATGCGTTACGTTTACCTGCGGAGCCGACGTTATAAAAAGTATTACGCCCCACGCAGCACGCCATTTCGCGACAACACTGAAAATCAATGGAGACAATACAAATGATCCAGGCATTAACAATTGTGATTGCTGGACTTGGCGCCGTCCTATTGCTCATTTTGTTTTCTCGTATCCGGGCTGTCGATGCAGAGCTGAAACTCAAAAAGCATCGTTCAAAAGATGCTGGACTGGCCGACTTGCTCATCTATGCCGCTGTTGTTGATAACGGCGTTATCGTGGGTAAAAACGGCTCTTTCATGGCTGCCTGGCTCTACAAAGGGGATGACAACGCAAGTAGCACCGATGAACAACGTGAAATGGTCTCATATCGCATCAACCAGGCCCTAGTTGGCCTGGGTAATGGCTGGATGGTGCATGTAGATGCTATACGCCGGCCAGCGCCTTCCTACTCGGAGCAGGGCTGGTCGCATTTCCATGATCCAGTCTCTGCCGCTATAGACGAAGAGCGCCGCCGACTTTTTCAGCGCATGGGGGCGATGTACGAAGGTTATTTCGTTTTAACTCTGACATGGTTTCCGCCTGTCTTGGCACAGCGTAAATTCGTTGAACTCATGTTTGATGACAATACAGAAACGCCGGATCATAAAGCTCGCACGATGAGCCTTATTGGCCAATTCAAGCGCGAAATATCAAATATTGAAAGTCGTCTTTCATCGGCGGTAAAGTTGACTCGCTTGCTTGGCCAGAAGGTTACAACAGAAGGCGGAGCGGAAATCACTCACGACGAATTTCTAAGTTGGCTTCAGTTTTGCATAACGGGGCAACACCATCCCGTACAACTGCCCAGCAATCCGATGTACCTGGATGCTGTAATCGGCGGACAAGAACTGCGCACAGGAGTCGTACCTAAGATCGGCCGCAACCTCATTCAAGTTGTCGCCATCGAGGGATTTCCCTTGGAGTCAACACCTGGAATCCTGACCGCTCTTGGTGAACTGCCGTGCGAATACCGTTGGTCGTCGCGCTTTATCTTCATGGATCAGCACGAGGCTGTGAAACACCTGGACAAGTTCCGCAAAAAATGGCGACAGAAGGTCCGCGGTTTCTTTGATCAAGTATTCAATACGAACACCGGACCGGTCGATCAGGACGCGGTTTCAATGGTGGCAGACGCAGAATCGGCCATCGCCGAAGTGAATAGCGGTATCGTAGCCCAAGGCTATTACACAAGCGTTGTAGTCCTTATGGACGAAGACAGATCTCGCATTGAGACGTCCGCACGCCAGGTAGAAAGAGCTATCAACCGGCTCGGTTTTGCGGCTCGTATCGAAACTATCAACACGATGGATGCCTATCTGGGTAGCCTTCCAGGTCACGGTGTCGAAAATGTCCGAAGGCCGCTTATCAATACGATGAACCTTGCCGATCTGCTACCGACCTCCACGATATGGACGGGCAGCGCAAGCGCTCCGTGCCCAATGTACCCGCCGCTGTCGCCTGCGCTCATGCACTGCGTAACCCACGGCGCAACACCGTTCAGACTGAATCTGCATGTGCGCGACCTCGGACATACATTCATGTTTGGGCCGACTGGGGCAGGCAAATCGACCCACTTGGGCATTATCGCGGCCCAACTCAGACGCTATGCTGGCATGTCGATCTATGTTTTTGACAAGGGTATGTCTATTTATCCACTTACCAAGGGCTTAGGTGGGTTGCATTTTTCGGTTGCATCGGATGATGACAGCTTGGCTTTCTGCCCGTTGCAGTTCCTCGAAACTAAAGGGGACCGCGCTTGGGCAATGGAATGGATCGACACTATCCTGGCGTTGAACGGTTTGATCACTACGCCGTCGCAGCGCAATGAAATTGGCAATGCGATTATGAGTATGCATGCCTCCGGTGCCAGTACGTTCTCTGAGTTCTCTGTGACAATCCAAGACTCGGCGATCCGAGAAACGCTCAGACAATATACGGTAGACGGCCCGATGGGCCATTTATTAGACGCGGAAAAAGACGGCTTATTACTCTCAGACTTCACAGCGTTCGAGATCGAGGAGCTGATGAACCTCGGCGAGAAGTACGCTCTCCCGGTTCTACTGTACCTGTTCCGTCGCATTGAGCGGTCACTGCATGGTCAGCCGGCTGTCATTATTCTCGATGAGGCCTGGTTGATGCTCGGACATCCCGCATTTCGCGCCAAAATAAGAGAATGGCTCAAAGTGATGCGGAAGGCGAACTGCCTAGTTCTCATGGCGACGCAGAGTCTATCGGATGCAGTCAATTCAGGCATCCTTGACGTTATCGTCGAATCGACCGCGACCAAGATATTTTTGCCGAATGTATATGCTCGTGACGAGGACACGGCGGTGCTCTATCGCCGAATGGGACTCAACGCACGGCAGATTGAAATCCTGGCAACAGCTATTCCAAAGCAACAGTATTACTACGTTTCCGAGAACGGGCGCCGACTCTATGATCTCGCCCTAGGCCCTCTTGCCTTGTCCTTTGTCGGCGCGTCAGACAAAGAATCCGTTGCGGCGATCAAGAACCTGGAGGCCAAACATGGAAATGAGTGGGTCCATGTTTGGCTTGCCGGGCGTGGCCTGAAACTTAATGACTACCTGGAGCCAAGATGAACATGTTCAAAAAACAATCAGTGGGCCATCAGAATATTGATAAGCCTGTGATTGCCAAGATCGGAATCGAAATCGAAAACCCGTACTTAACTGCCAGACGCACATGGAATGAGCATGTCGGTTCTGTCGTCTCGTCGCGGCAGACTTGGCAGGTGGTAGGCATCCTGTCGCTGTTGATCGCCCTCGCCAGCGTAGGCGGTGTAATCCATATCGGCAGTCAATCAAAGTACATTCCCTACGTGATCGAAGTGGATAAGCTAGGCCAAACCATCGCCGTCGGACCGGTACAAGCCGCCGGCCGAGCAGATCAGCGCGTCGTTCACGCTTCGGTATCGGAATTTGTCAGCGATGCCCGGTACGTAACGCCTGACGTAGCTTTGCAGCGCAAAGCCGTCTTCCGGGTGTATGCACATCTGTCTCCAAATGATCCGGCCACGGCCAAGATGAACGAGTGGTTAAACGGCGCCGCAGATTCTAGCCCATTCAAGCGGGCGACGAAGGAAATGGTAAGTGTCGAGATCAAATCTGTGCTCCCTCAGACACCGGATACTTGGCAAGTCGAATGGACTGAAACCACGCGTGACCGTCAAGGCGTCATGAAAGGCCAACCGGTTAACATGCGGGCATTAGTCAACGTATATACCATCGAAACAACATCTCAGACCACTGACGAGCAATTACGCAATAACCCGCTAGGGATCTATGTGCGTGATTTTTCCTGGTCAATCATCCCATGAATTAATGAGACTTTCCCATGCGCAACAAAACTATCATTCAAATCTTGGCTCTCGTTATGGCGGTATCGGAATCTATCCAAGCAGCTCCTGGCGATGACATAGCCGACAAGTACTTTTCGAAAAATAATCCGCGGTTAACCGCGCAAGAAAAAGCCGCAATTGCCATCGCTAAGCGATGGGAAGCGGGGACCGCTAATGCTATAAAGCCAGTGGCCGGCTCCAATGGAGCAATCAATTTCCTTTTTGGGGCACAGCAGCCCAGTATCGTTTGTGCAGTCCTGCAAGTTTGCGATGTAAGCCTTCAGGCAGGGGAGCAGGTCAACTCGATCAATCTGGGTGACACGGCCCGCTGGACAGTGGAGCCTGCCATCACGGGGAGTGGATCAACGGAAACTCAGCATCTCATCATCAAACCTATGGATGTTGGACTGGAAACCAGTCTAGTCGTAACTACAAACCGTCGTACCTATCATTTCAAGTTGCGTTCGCACCGTACCGAGTACATGCCCCAGGTGGCATTCACCTATCCCGAAGATGCCCTTGCGAAGTGGGATGATATTCGCACTCGCGAATCACAAGAGCACGAGCAAAAAACCATCCCTCAGACCGGCGAGTACCTCGGGGATCTGTTTTTTGATTACGACATTGAGGGCATTGCATCCTGGAAGCCGGTCAGAGTCTTTAATGATGGGCGTAAGACGATACTGCAAATGCCGAGGGAGATGGAGCAAACCGAAGCGCCGACATTGCTGGTGATTCGCAATGAGGGCGGCTTATTTTCAGATGATGAAACCGTTATGGTCAATTACCGCGTCCAGAACGATCGCTATATCGTCGATACCGTTTTTGACAAAGCCATTCTGATCGCGGGTGTCGGCGGCAATCAAGATCGTGTGGCCATTACTCGGAGGAAATAACATGATCAAGCTTACTCTCGCGGCAGTAGCCTCTCTTGCCTTGGTGGGGTGCGCCATGACCTCACAGTATGGAAACTATTTGCCATCCGCAACCATAGAGCAGCAAAGCTGGTTCGCTAGCGAAGCGGTGAAGCAGCTTGCCAGGCGATGGCCGCCGGCAAAAACTCGGCTCGAACTGAAGCAAGCCACGCCAGATGCCTTCGGTATTGCGCTGGTTAAGGGATTGCGCGAAAGCGGATATGCCATTGTAGAGTTCAGCCCTAACCAAATCGAAGGTCCCTCTACAACAGAGGCCAACACACTACCGTTGGGTTATGCGCTCGATCAAATAGGGAGCGACGACGCCAATATATACCGCCTCACTCTGTTAGTTGGAACTGAATCTCTAACCCGCCCGTACATTGAACAAAATGGTTCTGTAATTCCGGGCTACTGGACGCACAAGGAGTAAGGCCATGATAGAGATTGATCACATGGACCCTGATTCATCGCCAGGCGCGGGAGTACGGCGAGTCAACAATTTACCCATGTATATCATGGGTGGGGTGTTGATGTCATTTCTTGTCATTATGGGCTTGGTAGCGGCGGACCGCGCTGCCAAGCAAAATGAAAAGGAAGAACAACACCTGAACAATGGCAGCACATCGATGTTCGCTAAAGAAATTGCTGGCGACCAGACGAGCGGACTGATCGCGCCATTGATACCTCCAGCCGAACCCGAACCGTCTCCCATACTCATTGCACGACCGGAAAACTTGGACGCGCCGCCGAGGCCACCATCTGATCCCGTGCCACATGACGATGAAGCAGATCGCATACGCATGGCAAAACTGCAAATGTTTCAAGAAGCAGTGAAAGCAAAGACCGGCGTACAAATCACAGCCCCGCGTAGCGCCGGGTCGTCGCCAAGCACTACCGCACCCAAAAATCGTGAGGAAATGTTAGCCAGATTGGCGGCGGCACGGCAGGAAATCGAAGCAAATAGGCACCAGGACCCGACAGCCTCTTATCAAGCACGTCTGTCCCAAATTCGCTATATGGGTCTTGAAGGTGGGACGTCCGCGGACTCGTCTGCCCCGTCACTATTACAGCCATCGACAGCTGACGGTAGCGGTAAAGATTACACAAAATTCTCGGGAGGCGATGGGGATCGTTGGAAACTCGAATCAAAGCCCGAAGCGCCGCGCACGCCGTATGAGCTGCGGGCTGGTTTTGTTGTTCCTGCAACCCTAATCTCCGGTATTAATTCCGACCTTCCTGGCCAAATCATGGCGCAAGTTGCTCAGAGTGTGTATGACACCCCGACAGGAAAACATCTATTGATTCCTCAAGGGTCCCGCCTAGTAGGCGCATATTCTAGCGACGTCTCCTATGGCCAAGCTCGCGTCCTGGTAGCGTGGCAACGCATTGTTTTTCCGGACGGTAAGGCGATGGATATTGGTGCAATGCCGGGGGCTGATAGTGCAGGGTACGCTGGTTTCAATGACCAAGAAAACCATCATTATGTTCGGCTTTTTGGATCAGCATTGCTCATGTCTGCCGTCACCGCAGGCGCCGCGTACAGTCAACGGCAAGACCAAACAACGACCTTATACGGTGCGCCTAACGCCAACAGTGCATTAAGCCAGGCATTGGGGCAACAGCTCGGTCAAGTGACTGCGCAACTGATAGCAAAGAACTTGAATGTTGCCCCAACTCTGGAAATCCGGCCTGGGTACCGATTCAACGTGATTGTCACCAAAGACATGACATTTTCAAAACCGTATAGGTCATTCGATTATTAACGCCAAGGAGAAGAACCATGACACAGAAAATTTTAGCCGCTAAAAAATCGGGCATTGTTGTCCTCATTGCAGGTACGTTGTCGATGCCGGCATATTCCTCAGGATTTCCCGTCTATGACGGAGCCAACTGGACGAGTAATTTTATGACATCTTTTGAAAGCCATTTACAGACGCTGAAACAAATAGATGAATACAGAGTGCAAATAGATCAGTATATGGACCAGCTACAAAATTCGTTGGCTCCAGCGAGCTATGTGTGGGATCAGGCGCAGACCACCATCAATGGACTGATGAATGCGGTCGATACTCTGAACAATTACAAAGCCGAGCTAGGCAGCATTGACAACTATTTAAGCGAGTTCCAGGACGTTGCTTATTATCGACAATCACCGTGCTTCTCGTCGGCCGGCTGTTCTGATGCGGAACGGACCGCAATGGAGCAAAATCGTACCCTGGCGTCAGAGTCCCAGAAAAAAGCCAACGACGCCCTTTTTCGTGGTTTAGACAAGCAACAAGACGCCCTTCGATCGGATGCTAAAACGCTTGAAAGATTGCAATCGTCCGCACAAAGCGCGACAGGGCGCTTGGAAGCGCTGCAATATGCAAATCAATTTGCCAGCCAGCAAGCCAACCAACTCTTACAGATTCGTGGACTTATGATGGCTCAACAGAATGCAATGGCCACACGGATGCAGTCGGAAGCGGATCGCGAAGCTCAGGAAGCGGCCTCGGCCGAGAAACTGCGCAAGGGCAGCTATCGCTCCAGTCAAGCACGTTCTTGGTAAGGAGAGAATAAATGAAGCCAAATAATCTTTTTCTTTTAGTCGTTCTGTCAGCTTTGGCCAGCGCATGTTCTAAGGATATTTCGACACAGGACATGCCAGAGGTTAACGATGAAAACTGCAAGCCAGAGACCATAAAAAAAATCAACGATAAAGGCACCCAGCAAGAATTCGCATCGAAATGTCTACATCGCTCAGGCGGATTTCAGCCTAGCAAAAAACGCGAATGGTAGGACAACATGAGAATGCCGCCTAATTCAAAAACCGCTTACATGCCGATCATCCTATGCCTGGCACTCTTTTCTATGGACGTACAAGCGGCCATAGATAATGCCGGCATTATGGACAATGTCCTGGATCGTTATTCAGCAGCAGCGTCAAGTTGGGCCGGGGTCGTCACTTCCGCCGCAACGTGGCTTTTCTGGACGCTTGTGATCATTTCAATGGTATGGACATTCGGCATGATGGCACTCAGAAAGGCCGACATTGGGGAATTCTTCGCTGAGTTTTTTCGCTTCACGGTCTTTACGGGTTTTTTTTGGTGGCTTCTCATCAATGGGCCTAATTTTGCCTCTTCGATTTATACGTCGCTGCGACAAATAGCTGGAAATGCTACTGGTCTCGGTAACACACTGTCGCCATCCGGCATTGTCGATGTGGGATTCGCCATCTTCGACAAGGTGATGGATCAGTCAACTCTCTGGTCGCCAGTGGATAGCATGACTGGCATCTTGATGGCGGTGGCTATTCTGGTCATTCTGGCCTTGGTCGGCGTGAACATGCTCCTTCTCCTGACGTCCGGGTGGGTTCTTGCTTACGGTGGCGTGTTCTTTTTAGGATTCGGTGGATCCAGGTGGACAACGGATATGGCGATCAATTACTACAAGACCGTCCTCGGCATAGCTGCACAGCTTATGGCGATGGTGCTCTTGGTAGGCATCGGCAAAACTTTCCTCGATGATTATTACACGCGCATGAGCGAGGGGATCAGCCTCAAGGAAATGGGCGTGATGATGATCGTAACGATCGTATTATTAGCCTTGGTCAATAAGATTCCGCCACTTCTCGCTGGCATCATCACCGGCGCTAGCGTCGGCGGTGCCAGCATCGGCAACTACGGAGCGGGGGCTGCGTTAGGAGCTACCAGCATGGCCTGGTCAGCAACCCAAATGGCCGGCAGCGGAATCATGGCGGGCGGAGCCTCGGCCGCTGGAGGCGCACAGGCTCTTATGGCTGCCGTCTCGAAGGCCAACGATAATGTGGCAAATGGCACTGACATTCTTTCGAACTTCGGCCGACCATCAGATGGAGGTAGTTCGTCCGGCGGCAGCACAAATTACGCACAAGCTGCTGGTTTCACCAATGCAGGTTCATCCGAATCAAGCATGTTGACATCAGCCGCCAAGGTCGCCGGTATAGTCGGCCGGATCACGGCTGACGCAACGGCTAACTTGGCTCAAGGTGCCACTGAAGTCGCCAAGGAAAAGGCGACCAGCATCAAAGAAGCGGGAATGGATCGCATTGCCGATACCACAGGCGGAAAAATCGCTGCCGCCATTAAAGGGCAGGGCAGTGTCGCCCCAACATTTGACGGAAATACCCTAGCCTCAGCAAAATCTGGCGACGTCGACGAAGAGTCGGAAGTCGCGGCCTTCCGCGACCGTGATAATAATCGCGTTAACCTATAGGGAATTCTGATGTTCATTGACCTTCCTCCACAAATGCAAGAGCGCGTTGTCTGTTCGATCTCGGCCGCCGTAAAGTACGAAGTTCCTGCCAACATTATGTTGGCAGTGGCTGAGAAAGAAGCGGGCAAACCGGGGAAGTGGGTGCGCAATACTAACGGCACCCATGACGTAGGCCCGATGCAGTTCAACACATCGTACCTGCGCGATCTGACCCGGTACGGAATCACGGCAAACGATGTAGCGGCAGCCGGCTGCTACTCGTTCGATCTGGCCGCTTGGCGATTGCGTATGCATATTCGCAACGATAAGGGCGACCTGTGGACGAAATCCGCCAACTACCACTCGCGCACACCGCGATACAACTCCGTATACCGCGCCGATCTGATACGCAAGGCGTCGAAGTGGGCCGAGTGGCTGGAAGCCCGTTTTGTGACGTTGGACGTCACAAAAGAAGGCGCTACGGTCTCGATGCCAATCCAGCCGACCAAGGTTCAAGAAGTCGCGCACCAGGTATCGGCTACGCCGGCGACGATTCAATCTACCCCCGTCTCCAGTTATGTACCTCGGCAAATTATCTTCAACAACCCGACCAACACTGAGTAACGGAGGGGCAGGGAGCCCTGTTTTTCTAAATCGATTGACAGCCGGTCTAAGCCACGATTTTCAGTGGCTGGAGTTTGGGTGGTCAATTTTTGGTCAATTTGACTTAACTCCAGAGAGGGCAGAGAGTTAGGATAAATTGTGACGAATTAACGACAGGGTTATCCACAGATTTTGTGGATAGATTTGCCGAATGCTTTTCTTTATCCTGCTCATTTTCTAGTCACTCACCTGGCTCCATAAATCGGCCGTTTTTGAGGGGCTGCAACTGGAAAAAACGACCCAAACCGGCCAGCCACTCACTCCCAAAGTCATATTATTGATAGGCCGATCTCTATTCGAAAGAGGACGCAAGTTAATTATTCCTTCTATTCACCCCAAACCCAATTACGACTATAAACTTTCAATCAGGACAGACTAACACTACAATTTTATCCGAAATTGAAAATTCATAACGGAGATCGTACACGATGCCTTAGACACGGAGGAAACAGCCTGAAAGCCGATTTTTCTGACGAGAAAACTGTTTTTTTCTAACTCGCCCGGGTTGCAAAACATCAAAACTGTATCAAGGTCGGTTCGTATCTCAAGCATTTTCAGGAAAAGAGAGTAATACTTTAAAACCACAACGCCGAAAACCATTAAAGTTACAAGGAGAGTCCCCGCATGCACCCCGTTGCTTTCATCGCGTTGTTGATCCTGTTCATGCCAATCATTGCGATTGCTGAACACCTACAAGGTCGCGTGATCGCGGTGCATGATGGCGATACGTTCACGGTGCTGACGATAGACCACCAACAAAACAAAATCCGCATGGCCGAAATTGATGCCCCTGAATCTCGGCAACCTTATGGAAATAAGGCGAAACAGGAGTTATCCAATTTAATCTTCGGAAAAACGGTGACGGTTGAGATCGAGGACAAGGACCGCTATGGTCGCCTTGTCGGACGGGTCTTTGCTGACAATCAAGATGTAAACACACAAATGATCGAGCGCGGCGCAGCGTGGGTCTATCTGAAATACCTCAAAGATACATCTCTCATCCCTTTGCAAACCAAGGCGCAGCAAGCCAAACGCGGTCTCTGGAAACTGCCGGAGGATCAACGCATTCCGCCATGGGAGTGGCGACACCCCACGCCATCCACTTTAACGGAAACCGCCCAACCCCATAGACAAAGCTTAATCTGCGGCACCAAACAAATATGTCGGCAGATGACCAGTTGCGATGAAGCCCGCTTCTACCTCAACACCTGTGGCCTTTCCAGTCTAGATGGCAACCATGATGGCATTCCGTGCGCAAGTTTGTGCCGTTAAGTCGAAGGGATTACTTTGGCGAAGGACGGAAGACTAGCAACCAATCCGTTAGTCCCAAACCAAGAAATCGGCTATAATCAAATTTTTATGTTGTAAAAATTCCGAAGCATCTCGCAGTAAGTACCCATGCATATTTATCCACCAATATTGTGCATTGTAACACGTTGATTTTGTTTAATTATTTTTCAATACGCTCTGAAAAAATACCGAATTAATTTTGCATGGGTACTTATTAGCGGCAAATGAAACAAATAATTATGGTGAATACTATATGGTGAAAAATAAGGAAGTAAATATATTGGTATGAATATGCTCGAAAAACTTAAAGACCTAATAGTATCATCCGATCAGATTCAACTCGCTGGAATTAGCCAATTTCTTCCTCTAAATATCGATAAGATAAAAAAGGATCTTAGGCTTGATGAAAAAGCAAAAGAAAATGGCAGCAAACAACTTCCAAGCTCGGGTAGCGACGACTTTGATGAGGTCGAGAGTGCCATCATCAATTTTATCGAGGCTGAGAGAGCCAGATGCCTGAATGAGTTTAATGCCAATTTGGCAACCTACAATCAGAGACTGGCTAACCTGAACATTGAAGCCCGTTTAACGCAGGTTACTCTTGCTGCAAGGGAAGCCATCGGTGATTTTAATGAACAGATTCATCAGGGACAAGATGACCTGACAATTTCACGCGATGATGTGAAAGAGCATGCAGCCCAATTCAAAAACTTTAGGCTCGAAAATAGCCTTACCCGTCCTGCTCATTATCCACAATCAAAACTATTATACTCAGGCATCATAGCCCTTTTATTTTTAGCCGAATGTCTATTTAACGCATTTTTTCTGGCTGTTGGCAATGAGTTTGGCTTATTGGGAGGTGTGGGAGAGGCGTTTATTATTTCTCTTGTAAATATCGGATTGGCATTGTTTTTTGGCCAAAAAATTATGCCACTTATCTGGCACAATAAGATCGGACGCAAGCTCATTGGTAGTGCATTGATTTTGCTCTTCTTCGCTGGAAATTTTGTATTTAATCTCTTCGTCGCCCATTATCGCGATGCCCTTGCGAGTGCAATGTCAGATCAAGCGGCAGTATTGGCTGTTTCGTCTTTCGTGGCAGACTTTTTTAATATCGCTGACTTTAAGTCATGGATGATGGTTGGCGTTGGTTGTTTTTTTGCCCTTATTGCTTTGCTCGATGGTTTTGGAATGGATGACCCTTATCCCAAATATGGGCATTGGGATCGTCTGCGTCGGAGAGCCTATGAAACCTATGCGGATAAAAAAGCCACCTTATTAGAGGATTTAAGGCAAACCAGAGATAATGCCTCTACTAGTCTAGCGCAACTCAAAGATGACCTTGTTAAGAGAAGGCAAGAACACGACTCAATCATTGCCAACCGAACAAATTTACTTGTGAACTTTGAGACGCACCAAAACTACCTTGAGAGTTGTGGTCGCGAACTGATCACCTTTTATCGTGCAAGGAACCGAGAAACACGCAATACACCTTCACCCAAACATTTTGATCGAGCGTGGCATCTTGAAAGAAAACACTCACCTGTTCTCCCTCCGACATCTCTTTCTAATGAGCGTCTGAATGACGTAATGATTGAAGCCAACGCAACGATACAATCTGCTATCAAGGATGTTATGGACGCTTTTGATCAAGCCATAACTATGATTGAACAAATTAACGCAATTCTGAGCTCAAAAGCGACCGACGATGTCCCGACGTAACTATCATTCCCGTAACCGCAAAGACGTGAGAGATCGGAAAGCGGATTATTGGGGCATCCTCATGCTCATTATTGTAGCGCTGTTTTTTATCACGGCAGGCGCAGGATCTTATTTCTATTCAAAGGCAAACTCCCCTGAAATTGATAAAAATACGTTCTGCCCAAAATCTGGAGCAGAAAGTGTTACCGCGTTATTGATTGATGCAACTGATAGCCTTTCCGTTCAGCAAAAACAGGCTTTTATATTTGCGTTTCAGAGTTTAAGGGACGCTATCCCGTTACATGGACGCCTAGACCTTTATTTTATTCACAGCACTCAGTCTAGCCTTCTAAAACCTGTGGCTTCTCTCTGTAACCCGGGGCATGGAGATGCAATCAGTCCGCTTATTGGTAATCCTCGCCATGTTGAGCAGATGTGGCAGGATGGGTTCGGACAACCTCTTGAGCGTGAAATATCTCAGCTCCTTGATGCATCGCCAGAAAATGAGTCTCCGATTATGGAGAGCATTCAGTCGGTTGTGCTGACAAGCCTATCTGAACCATCTCTTCGAGATAAAACTAAAAAGCTCATTATTGTTTCCGACCTTATGCAACATACATCCGACCTCTCCCTCTATCGAGGGGCGCTACCAACGGAAAACTTCTTCCAAAACAAATCGTTTGAGCGAATGAAAAGCGATTTGCGGGATATAGATATTAGTGTTTGGATGCTTGTGCGGGACAACGCGCTAAATCGCTCAAAGCTTGCTGAACTTTGGCAACGGATATTTGCAGAACAAGGGGCTCAAAATGCCTATTTTTGTGTCTTAGTTGAAAGCAACGGGTGTCAAAATGACAGATAAGAGACGTGCGCCGAGGTTGAATCCTGTGCGGAGCTTTTTTGATAAATACATGTTTGGTCTTGTGTTTATCATTGGGACTATCGGCATTATAACCTTAAAAATTTATCAATTTCAGCAATTGTATGTAACAGCTTTTCCCATTGTTCTAATGCTGGCCTACGCAGCTATGTTGGCCAAAGTTCGAGAGCGTCGGCTAAGCGAAGACCAATCAGGCGATAATCTTTATTATCTAGGTTTTCTTTACACCTTGGTCAGCCTTTCCTATGCCCTTTACAATTTTTCTTCGGCTTCAGAGGAATTTCCTGCGACAGCAAACATTGATTCCATTATTAATAGTTTTGGGATAGCCCTTGCTACAACTATTTTTGGGCTAATGCTGCGTATTTTGTTTAATCAAATGCGCCATGACATTGTTGATATTGAAGCGGAAGCCAGGATGGAATTGGCGAATGCAGCTACGCGACTACGAACAGAACTCGATCAGATCACTTTGGATATGAATCATTTTGGCCGTGCGACAAAGCAATCTATCTCAGAAGGATTACAAGCAGTTTCCCAAGAAGCCTCCGAAGCCATGAGCCAAAGTGCTGAAAAGTTCGGGACGGTTGCTGAAATGCTTGGCACTCGAATTAACAAAACACTCGACAACTTTACGCTAAATATTGAGCAACTCAACACTACGTCCAGTGGAATGGTAACCGCTATAGAGCACCTCCTTAAACGTGTTGAGAGTATTGAGGCACCGGCAGATCTGATTACGACAAAAATTGCTCCAGCTATGGATGCGATCAAAGAAGCAGGAGAAGCAATTAATAAGAGGGCAAGTGGCGATGGAAAGGTACTTGCAAGACTTACAAAGACTATTGATAATGCGTTAGCAAGCTCCAGTGTTCTTGAACAGAATGTGTCTGCATTGAATGCTGTTGCTGTTCAAGCTCAAGAAAACATGATGACGCTTAACAAGTCTGCTGAACTTGGCAATGGTATTTTCATGTCTATAACTCAAACAGTTGCAGAAGCTCAGAAGCTCAATAAAGAGCAAGCCCAAGCTCTTAATGAGATCAAACAATCACTAAGCGGTACATCGACCGCTTTATCTTCCCTGATTGGTTCATGGCAATCGGAGGTTGATGCGGCCATGGCTGTCATCACTCAGAAGGGATCAGACGTCCAAAAAACCATCGGGCAATCCATTGATGAGATTAAAGGACAGGAGATACGCACTATTCAGGAACTGGCGGCTTCAGCGGAAACAATCCTTGAGACAGTTCGAAAGCATTCAGGAGAATTAGAAAAAGAACTCGAGAAATCACGTAAATCCACATTTCAAGTTCATGCTGGCTTGAACGAAATGATTGACGAAATTACAGCGCGCCTCCAATTGGAATCCGTGGCAGAACAATCTCAAAAAATTAAATCCTAATGCAGCACACCAATTCACGACAGGATCGCTCCTATCGTCGCGGGCTTATTCTTGGCTTCACGATGGCCGAGATCATGATTTTGATTTTGTTTGCGATCTTGATGGCTCTTGGTGCAACCATCTTTTCTAAAGAAGAGCGTATAAAAGCACTTGTTCAGGTTTCCGGGGCGCATTCTGTTGATACAGCCCGTTTAATTCAAGAAATCAGGCGGGCATTCCCTAATGCACAAACCATTGATGAACAATTTAAAGAGATCAGGATGGCTATCCAAAACTCAAAGGAATTGGATGTGGTCAAGCGTGAGCTTGAGAAACTTCGTGCCGAGCTTGAAAGTTATAAAGAACTAAAAAAACTTTTAGAAAATGCCAAGAATTCACCTCAAACCTCTGCTGCAGAACTAGCCCAAGATGCAATCCTTGGTAAAGAGATGAAGGAGTTTGCCAAAAATCAAACCCCTCCAATTGCACCTGGCGATGTCAAGTCTGCTCTAAAGGCATTAAATGAATCAACAGATTTGATTAGCCAGAAACGCACCCTTGAAAAGGAAAATGAGACCCTGAAAGGCCAGATCCTCAATCTTACTCAAAGGCTAGGAGGACGAGGAACCGAATATCCGCCGTGTTGGGTCGCTTCAAATGGCAAGCCAGATTACATATTTGATGTGGCATTAAAGTCAAATGGATACATTATACGTGATCGCAAACTCCCCCATCGTCAAGAAGAGCAATCTCTGCTGCCTATTCAGCAGATAACATTTGATAGTGAGATTTCGCCACGTGCTTTTTCTATACAGACCGAGGATTTATTAAACTGGAGCAAAGATCACAATTGTCGTTTTTTTGTTCGCATTTACGACCAGACAGGCCAACAGGAAAAAGACAACTATAAGCTCAAAGAGAGGATTCTCCAACAAAGCTTTTATAGTTATGAGGTTTTAAATGAGCGCTTCTGAGGAAGAAATTGCAAAAAAAATTAAAGTCATGAAGGACTTAGCCTCTAGGCGTATTGATGACATCCTAAAAGCCCGCAACGTCAAGCAGAATGACGGCGAAATTTCGCTTATTAATTCCATAATTCGCTGGTTCAAAAAATAGCAGATAAGCGGAAAAACATAAAATCGATTCACTTCCGAAAATGACAGCTGCTGTCATTTTCAGAAGTCGTTTGCACCATTTTATTGGCTTAGAACCGTGTTGTGCAGAGGACTATTGAGCAATCACAAATCAGTAGTCCTCTGCACAGTGCTGGTTTATGCTTAAAACTCCTCTGCACAAAAATGAGGTTTAGGCATGGAATTAGATACATTTTCTGTCGTTGAATAGGGGTTACTTCATCATAGCACTGCCGAATGAGGTCATTTTAAGTCGTGCACACGACTTTTGACATTTTGTGCAATCGACTTCTGAAAATGACAAAAATTGTCATTTTCAGAAGTCGTTTGCACCATTTTATTGGCTTAGAACCGTGTTGTGCAGAGGACTATTGAGCAATCACAAATCAGTAGTCCTCTGCACAGTGCTGGTTTATGCTTAAAACTCCTCTGCACAAAAATGAGGTTTAGGCATGGAATTAGATACATTTTCTGTCGTTGAATAGGGGTTACTTCATCATAGCACTGCCGAATGAGGTCATTTTAAGTCGTGCACACGACTTTTGACATTTTGTGCAATCGACTTCTGAAAATGACAAAAATCTGGTTTTCCGCTATCCCGTAATTTCCTAAAACTGTCTCTTGAAACCTATCTCCGAATAATTCATACTACAGATGAGTTTTCGGAGACTTTATGTTTGTCGGTTATGTCCGCGTTTCCACGCATGACCAGAATCCCAATCTGCAGTTGGATGCGCTCAGAACGGCCGGCTGTAAAAAGATATTTATGGAGAAATCCTCGGGGGCGCAACGCGATCGGCCAGAGCTGTGGGCAGCGCTGGACTCTCTCAGGGCAGGGGATAGTCTGGTGGTATGGAAACTGGACCGCTTGGCACGCTCGCTGAAACAACTGATTGAAACGGTGGAGTTACTGGAGAGCCGCGGTATTGGGCTATGCTCTTTGACTGAAGCGATCGACACCACGACCGCCGGCGGGAAATTGATCTTTCATGTGTTCGGTGCTTTGGCTGAATTTGAACGCTCTATCATCCGCGAACGCACGAAAGCCGGTCTGGATGCGGCCCGGGCTCATGGCAAAAAAGGAGGTCGTCCATCGGCCTTGGCCGCCAAAGACATTGCGGCAGCTAAGGCCATGCTGTCCGATCCTGATATGACGATGGAAGACGTCGCCAAACGTCTCCAGGTAGCACCTTCCACTCTATACCGGCATCTGCCGGGGGGCAGGGGAGCGATTCAGGAGACCGAGCCATGCTGACACCGGTCGCTTATCTTGAAGCGCGAGATCCCGCTCGCAATATTCACCGCGCCTATTCACTGGCCTATGGGCAGGACCTCTTCGGGAACTGGATCGTGGAAATCACTTACGGACGGATCGGCGGCAAAGGACGCACCCTGGTGACTATCGTCGACAATGAAGATGAAGCGCTCAAGTATGTGCAAAAATCCCTCAAACGCCGGCAATCCGCCCCGAAGCGCATCGGGGTAGGCTATGAAGTTCGCGCGACATTCGATCTTGGTCAGTAGCAGACTTTTGAAATAGTCACGCAAAGGCGAATTAGATTGACGGAAAGCCGGCGATTGTCCGAAAAATTAGGATTTTTCGGACAACTAGCCAGATAACCGTTGTTTTTTCCTATCCGGCGCAACAGGATTTATGTTGCTGGATCGGCGGACATTTGACCGACCCATAGGAGCAAAACACGCAGCAATCCCCTTGCTTGGGTTTCAGCAAAGCCCCGCACGCCTTGCAATCATAGAAAAACTGGCAGGCATCGGTCGGCATGATCTCTTTTTCGGCATGACCGCAGTGCGGACACGTAATGGTCGATTCGAGAATCACAGTACTCATTTTTTATCTGCCTTGACCGAAGACGGATACCCCGCGTTTTTTGTGGCTTCGGTTAATTGATCTGTTGTTGCTGTTGCATCGTCGAATTCGACCGTCGCGGTTTTACTCGCATAAGCGACAATCACTTGCTGGACGCCGGAAACGTGTTCGAGCGCTTTCTTGACCGTGATCGGACAGACGGCGCAGGTCATGTTCTGGACATCGAGCGTGACTGTGCGCGATGCGGCCAGAGCCGCACCGGATGTAACGGCAAACGCAAAAAATAATAGAAGGATTTTGGTTTTCATCGGATTTTCCTCAATAAAACAACGGGGCGAACCACGGAAATGCCAGCAGCCCTAATAAAGGGATCGTCACCCCCCAAAAGATGAAACGCTGCTTGCGAATGACTTCTTCATCGGCGCAGGGTTTTCCGACTTCGCACAAAGGCGCTGCAAGATAGAGCTTGTGAAATGATAAGCCGATAAAAAGCACGGCTAACCCTAGAAAAATTGGGCGCAACGGCTCGAAGGCGGTTAGCGTCGCCACCCAAGCGCCGCCAATGCCGAGGCTTAACAACACTAAAGGAGCGACGCAACACAGGCTTGCGCCGATTCCGGCGAGAACGCTCGCGATCAGGGTTTGTTTGGAATTCATGACGATACCTCTTGACTGTCAATGCGCTTAAAATAACATCCGTACTTAAGTACGGAGCAAGACCATGACACAGAAATTTTTTTCGATTGGCGAACTGGCAAAAGAGGCTGGGGTTAACGTCGAAACGATCCGATTTTATCAGCGCCGCCATTTGCTAAGACAACCCGTAAAGCCATTCAACGGCATCCGGCATTACACGGAGCGCGACGCCCAGCGGATACGGTTTATCAAGCAAGGGCAGAAACTCGGATTTACGCTCGATGAGGTTGCAGAATTGTTGAGTCTGGAAGATGGACGGCATTGCCGAGAAGCTAAAGAAATCGCCCAGAGAAAACTGGTTTCGATACACGAGCGCATCGAAGGACTCAGGGTAATGGAAGCAGCCCTATCCGATTTGGTCGAGGGCTGCGCGAGCAATTCTGATTCCGTTTCATGTCCGATTATCCTTGCCCTTCTGAAAACTGTATGAACACGAGATAAAACAACATTGTCCGAAAAATTTGGATTTTTCGGACAATTGTTTGCCTCCATAAAATCAAAGGTTTGCATGTCCGATAAATCTGTCCGAAAATAAGCGCATGAAAATAGGCTATGCGCGAGTCTCGACCGATGACCAGAATCCCGATTTGCAACTCGACGCTCTGAAAAAAGCAGGGTGCCAAAAAATCTATGTCGATAAAGCGAGCGGGGCAAAGCGGCAACGTCCTGAATTGAATAAATGCCTCGCCGCGCTCGATGCCGATGATGTCTTGATCGTGTGGAAGCTCGACCGGCTCGGGCGGTCGCTGCATGATCTCATCGGCTTCCTTGACGATCTGAAAGAGCGCAAGATTCAGTTTCAATCCCTGACCGAATCCATCGACACAAAAACCCCGACCGGTCGGGCGATGTGGCAGATGATCGGGATACTGGCGGAACTGGAACGCTCTTTAATTCAGGAACGCACTAAGGCGGGCAGGGCGGCAGCACAAGCGCGGGGGGTGAAGATGGGACGGAAACCCAAATTGACACCGCAACAAGTCAAACACGCGAAAAAACTGATAGAGGAGGGGGAAAGCCCCGCGCATGTGGCGAAGCTGCTCAACGTGGCACGATCGACGCTTTATCTAAGTTTGCGGGAGTGATGCGGATTGCATCAAGCATCAAACAAAGAAAAAGCCTTGGCAAATTGCGCCAGAGGCACAACCAGGGTGCGCTCTTGCGCATTCAAGTCCAAAAAGCCGTGATGACGATAGAAAGCGATAGCGGCGTCATCTTTGGCGTCCACAATGACGGCGTAGGCGGCAATATCGGCGCGTATAGAACGATAAATGGCATTGATAAGCAGGGTGCTTCCCAGCCCTTGCCCCTGAAACTTTATATCGATCGCAAGCCTTCCGATCCTAACCGCCGGTACAGAAGGATAGCGGGGTAAATTCTTTTTGAAACGATCCGGTAATTGCGTGACGGAAATTTGCGCGGCGGACAGCGTATAAAAACCGGCAACTTGATTGGAAGCATTGCAAACCGCGACATAGCAAGCGGTTATCCGGCGGCGAATATCCTGAGAAACTTGGCGTTCAAAATAATGGTCGAGCGGATCTCTCCCGCATGAAAAACCGGAGCGGTCATGCTGTCCGAGAGGCTCGATCGTAAATGGAAGTTCACTCAAAAGACCCTACCAGTTTCTTATGGGCTTCCATTGCTCGTTCCATTGCCGGCGCTAAAGGTGCGGGATTTATCAGCGCTTCGGCGAAACGGATTTGATCTTCCTGAGATAAATTAATTACCTCGGTTTGTTCAATGGTTTGTATCGCGGCATCGCGGGCTGCCGATACGACAAAATCGGATAATGTCCGCCCCTGAAGTTCAGCGGCTCGCTTTATCAGGGCATGAATATCGGGCGTAATTCGTGCCTCCAGTCGAGCATTTTTGTTTGCGGTATCGTTTCTCATAAGAATAACCTCTCCTTCTATATTGCGGCAATTTGCCGTACATTGTCAAGAGACTTAAAAGGGAGAGTTTTAAAGAAGGAGCTCTTGATATGCAGGTGATAGGATTTTCACTTGTAAAAAATCATTCATTCACTTACAATCATAATGAGTGAATGATGTTTTAGGGGGAGGCAAAATGACTGTGTTTAGTGATTTACTTGATAGCTTTTCGGGAAGCTTTGACGACAAAACATACCCATTAGAGGTTTACTTTCATCTTCTTGATAGAGTAAGAAATTCTAGATCACCCATTGAATTAGGTGAAGCTCTTTCAAGCCTGCTGGCATGGAAAGACGGTAAAGTTAGACTGAGCGAAGCAGGTACCGAGCTTATCAATGTGAGCGGTAAGCGTTACTCTGTTGAGCGACCAAAACCAAATACATTAGGGCCACGGCACGAAGGAATCTTGAAATCGCAGGAATTCTTTGCGTGGGCAAAAAACGTCATCACCATTAGTTATTTCGATCCTAGTTTGATTAATGTTTTAACAGCAGGACGATTTAACTTATGGTCATCAGTCGTTATCCCTGCGTTTTTATTGCATTGCTTACGGCCAGAATTATTTCCAATTATTGATCGATGGGTTTTCTTGAGCTATCTGTTTGTACACAACAAGCAAAACAAAAATTTAAAGCCAACAATTGAAGACTATCACAACTATCAAAAATGGTGGCAGAAAGTTGTTGTTGAGTATTATCCAACTGAAGCCAACATAACTCCACAGCAACTAAAAGCGGTAGATTCATCTCTTTGGGCATTAGGAAAATGCATTTATTCCTTAGGAAAAATGGATGAAATGCCTTCAGAAATAAGTGACTTAGAAGAATCTCTACCTATAGATAAATTCTCCACTCCCTCAGCAAAAGCAACTGTTGGTACCGAATCAGATGTTTTTAAAAGAAGAGCAGTGGAATTATCGAGATCAATGACACAGCTCAATGCTATTAAACAAGCAGCATTAGAACTAGGCATCGATTTGTCTTCTACTCCTTCATACGTAAAGTATCCTGGCTCGCACTTTGATCGTTGGCGCAAACAAGGATTTTTTTAACCTTATAAGGAGAAACACAAAATTAGGAAAAAATTGTACGTTAACGTTCAAAATATAGGGTGTTGCCGGTATTGTAGTCTCGCACTCCTGGAGTTTGTTAACCGAAAAAGATTGGCCGAAAAAAACCGATCCGTTGCTGACAATCACTCTATTCATTCGAATGACAGGCATTCGGTCTTTACCGTTCGCTAAGCTTCATAGTACGTGATGATATACGGAAAGCGCCCCCCTTGAAGACCGCTGATTTATTGAGTTTTTTACCAACCTGATAAAAACATCTACAATCAGTCACAGAACATTTTTTGAAAGTTATAAATGACCACAAAAGAAAACCAGATCGAGGAAAGCTTAATTGGCAAGCTCACCGATCTTAAATACAGCTATCGCCCAGACATCCGCGACCGCGAATCACTTGAGCAAAACTTCCGCCAGAAGTTTGAGGCATTAAACCGCGTTCACCTTACCGACGCCGAATTTGCCCGTCTGCGCGATGAGATCATCACCGCCGATGTTTTCACCGCCGCACAGGCTTTGCGCGAGAAGGGCAAATTTACCCGCGAGGACGGTACCCCGCTGGAATACATGCTGGTCAATCTCCGCGACTGGTGCAAAAACGAGTTTGAAGTCGTCAACCAGCTTCGCATCAATACCGACAACAGCCACCATCGCTACGACGTTATCCTCCTGATCAACGGCCTGCCGTTAGTGCAGATCGAGCTGAAATCGCTGCACATCAGTCCCCGCCGTGCTATGGAACAAATCGTCGACTACAAGAACGACCCCGGCAACGGCTTTACTAATACACTGCTCTGCTTTATGCAGTTGTTCATAGTCAGCAACGAAGGCAATACTCTCTATTTCTCAAACAACCGCAACCAGCACTTCAGCTTTAACGCTGACGAGCGCTTTTTGCCCATCTACCAGCACGCTGACGAGAACAACAACAAAATCGCCCACCTGCACGACTTTGCCGACGACTTCCTCGAAAAGTGCAGCCTGGGGCGCTTGATCAGCCGCTACATGGTCCTGGTGCAAAGTGAGCAAAAAGTCCTCATCATGCGCCCATACCAAATCTATGCGGTCAAGGCCATTGTCGAGTGCATCCACCAGAATCGCGGCAACGGCTATATCTGGCATACCACCGGCAGCGGCAAGACACTCACCTCTTTCAAGGCCTCCACCTTGTTGAAAGACAACCCCGACATCGAAAAATGCATGTTCGTGGTGGACCGCAAAGACCTCGACCGCCAGACCCGCGAGGAATTCAACAAATTCCAGGAAGGCTGCGTCGAGCACAACACCAACACCGAAGCCCTGGTGCGCCGCATGCTCTCTGAGGATTATGTCGACAAGGTGATCGTTACCACCATCCAGAAGCTGGGTCTGGCGTTGGATGAAAACAGCAAACGCAACAAAGCCAAACAAAAAGAAGGCAAACAGACCTATAAGGAACGCTTAGAACCCATGCGCGACAAGCGCGTCGTATTTATTTTCGACGAATGCCATCGTTCCCAGTTCGGCGAGAACCACAAGGCCATCAAAGAGTTCTTCCCCAAGGCCCAACTGTTCGGCTTTACCGGCACGCCGATCTTTGACGAGAACGCCACCTATCAGCAGATCGATGGCAATGTCGGCTCATACAAAACCACCAAAGACATCTTCGAAAAAGAGCTGCACGCCTACACCATCACCCACGCCATCGATGACAAAAACGTGTTGAGTTTCCACATCGACTATTTCGGCAAGGAGGGGGATAAAAAGCCAAAGAAGGGACAAACGCTGCCACCGGAAGCCGTCATCAACGCCATACTGAAAAAGCACGACAGCGCTACTGACCATCGCCGTTTCAACGCGATACTGGCTACAGCCTCCATCAACAACGCCATTGAATACTACGAGCTATTCAAAACCATGCAGGCAAAAAAACAGGCCGAAGATGAAACTTTCGAGCCGCTACACATCGCCTGCGTCTTCTCGCCACCGGCAGAAGGCAACAAAGACGTGCAGCAGCTACAGGAAGACCTGGCGCAGGAAAAGGAAGACAACAAGCAAGAGCCGGAGAAAAAGAAGGCCGCGCTTAAAACCATCATTGACGACTACAACCGCCAATACGGCAGCAATCACAGCATCAACGAATTCGACCTCTACTATCAGGATGTGCAGCAGCGCATTAAGGATCAAAAATACACTAATGCCGATTACCCGCGCAAGAACAAGATCGACATCACCATCGTGGTGGACATGTTGCTTACCGGCTTCGACTCCAAATACCTCAATACCCTGTATGTGGATAAAAACCTCAAACACCACGGCCTGATCCAGGCCTTGTCGCGCACCAATCGCGTGCTCAACGACAGCAAGCCCTGGGGCAACATCCTCGACTTCCGCTATCAGGAAGACGAAGTCGACGCTGCCATCAAACTCTTTTCCGGCGCGGCCATAGACCGGGCGCGGGAAATCTGGCTGGTTGACCCTGCCCCCAAGGTGGTGGAACAGTACAAAGCAGCCGTGGGCAAGCTGGAAACCTTTATGACCGCCAAGGGGCTGCCCTGCGAGCCCTCGCAAGTGGTCAACCTCAAGGGCGATACTGCCAAGGCGGAATTCATCAACCACTTCAAAGAGGTTCAAAAGCTCAAGACCCAACTGGAGCAATACACCGACCTCGACGAGCAGAGCAAACAGACCATCGAACAGAAACTACCCACCGATACCCTGCGCAGCTTCAAGGCCGCCTATCTCGACACCGCGCTGGAACTCAAGCGTAAGCAAGGCAAAGGCGATGAAATTGATCCAGCAGTGCAGCAACTGGAATTCGACCTGGTGCTGTTTGCCTCTAGCCTTATCGATTACGACTACATCATGGGGCTGATTGCCAAATCCACTCAGAAGACCGGCAAACAGAAGATGACTCGCGCCCAACTCATTGAGCTGATCAGCGCCAACGCCAACCTGATGGAAGAGCGCGAAGAGATCGTCGCCTATATCAACAGTCTCCCAACCGGCGAAGTGCTTAATGAAAAAGAGATTCGCACAGGCTATCAGGCCTTTAAGGCGCGAAAGGCCGCAGACGATTTAGCCAAAATCGCCGGCCAGCACAGCCTGCAACCGACGGCGCTGCAAGCCTTTGTCGATGCCATCATGAGCCGCATGATCTTCGACGGCGAACAGCTTACCGACCTGCTTGCGCCGCTAGGGCTCGGTTGGAAAGCGCGACGTGAAGCTGAACTAGCCTTGATGGCAGACCTGGTGCCCTATCTGCAAAAACTGGCAGGTGGGCGCGAGATATCGGGATTGAATGCGTATGAGTAAGCAAGAGAAAAAGGGGTTAGTGCCGGAGCGACGTTTTCCTGAGTTTCGGGATGCGGGGGAATGGCAGGTAACAAAGCTAAAACGCTTGGCAAAACGCACTACGCTCAGAAATGCAGATTGCTGTGTAACTCGTGTTCTGACAAATTCAGCAGAATTTGGCGTTGTTGATCAGCGCGATTTTTTTGATAAGGATATTGCCAACCAAGGCAATCTTGATGGGTACTATGTTGTTGAGCAGGGGGACTACGTTTATAACCCACGAGTATCCACACTCGCACCTGTTGGGCCTATCTCAAAAAATAAAATTGGCACTGGTGTAATGTCGCCGCTTTATACCGTATTTAGATGTGATAACAGCAACAACGAATTTTTTGAGCATTACTTTAAGACAGCGCAATGGCACACGTACATGCGTTTTGTCTCCAATAGTGGCGCGAGACATGATCGTATGGCAATCACTGCCGACGATTTCATGGATATGCCTCTCCCGGCACCGAAGCCAGAAGAGCAACAAAAAATCGCCGATTGCCTCACTTCCATCGATGAGCTGATCACTGCCCAAACCCAAAAACTCGACGCCCTCAAGACCCATAAAAAAGGCATGATGCAGCAACTCTTCCCCGCCGAAGGCGAAACCGTGCCTAGACTCCGCTTTCCTGAGTTTCGGGATAAGGGGGAGTGGAGAACTTCTATTATCAAAGATATAGCATCTGTGGTTACAGATTATGTTGCGAATGGTAGTTTTCAATCCTTGCGTGAAAACGTGGAGGTTTTTGATTCAATAAACTTCGCTTTCTATGTAAGGCTTACCGACCTTAGGCTTGGTCTTGGACATAAAGAACAAAAGTATGTAAATGAAGCTAGTTATCGGTTTTTAGAAAAGTCGGCGCTATTCGGCGGTGAACTTTTAATGGCTAATATAGGGGCAAATGTTGGTGAAGTTTGGCAAATGCCAATAATGGAAATGCCAGCCACATTGGCGCCTAATATGATAATGGCCAAATTCAAATCGAGTTTCTATACTAAATATGTTTATTATTTTTTGAATAGCGATATTGGCAAAGACAATATATCTAAAGCCATAGGTGGGGGGGCGCATCCAAAAATTAATAAAACCGACCTAAAGCAGGTTGTTGTAAATTTTCCTAACACACTGAAAGAACAACAAAAAATCTCTGACTGTCTCGCTTCTGTCGACGAGCTGATCACCGCCCAAGCCCAAAAACTCGACGCGCTAAAGACTCATAAAAAAGGCCTGATGCAGCAGCTTTTCCCGGATATGAACGAGGTGTACGCATGAGCCTAGAAACTATCGCGACTGAACTTAAAGAGTTGAAAGACTACGTTGTTCTGATATTTGCTTTTAATGCCACGGGGAAGACGCGATTATCTGTTGCCTATAAGGACGCAACAAAAGACCCAAAAACAGGAAAACATGCGGGCGTTTATTACAACGCTTTTAGTGAAGATTTGTTTGTTTGGGATAACGATGAAGAAAATCAAGGCGCAAATATACGGCTAAATATATTGCCCAGCAGCTTAAATCAATTTCATAGTTTTCTTTATGAAAATCCTGACATGGTTATGGAAAATCTGGCGTTGTACGCACCGAGTTATCGGTTCCGATTCACACCATATGATGATGCCGAGAAAGGAATCGAATCTGTTACGTTCTTTTTAGAGAGTGATGAAGCGGCTGCTATTAAAATATCACGCGGGGAAGAGCGGATTTTTGTCTGGTGCTTTTTCTTGGCCTTGTTAGAGGTAGATGGATGGGCAGATGAGCAGGATGCTCATATATTCATTGATGATCCGGTGTCTAGCCTTGACGAACATAATATTTTCATTACCGCCAATACTATTTTTCAGCAGATTGAGAAGCACTTTAAGAAAAAGCGCATCATTATCACAACTCATCATATTGGTTTGATGAATATCTTATATAACCTGCTAAAAAAGGGTGAAAAGAGTGATCGGTATAAAAATATAAGTAGCGTAAAAATCCTGAAACAGGCTGGTGATGATTTGGTACTCGAAGATTTTACGAAAAATGTATTTCTTTATCATTTGCATTTGTTACAGGTATTGGATGAGGCAAGAAAAGGGCAGCTATACACATACCATTTTGCTTTACTCAGACAGCTTCTAGAGAATGTTGCATCATTCTTGGGTACAGGGAGAATTGGCCATACCCTGTCACAAATAGGTGTGACAAAGCCTGATGACGCAGCAAACGTCGTCAATACGCATTCGCATAAGAATGTCTACTATGATCAAACTGAAATGATGAATGCCACTGAACAAGACTATTTCAACGACATATTCAGCAAGCTCGTTGAGAAGTATCAGTTTGTGGTTTAGGCAGGAAACTATGACCAAAGAAGAACTTAACCAACTCGGCAAAACCCTCTGGGAGATTGCCGACCAATTGCGCGGCGCGATGAATGCCGACGACTTTCGCGACTATATGTTGTCGTTCTTGTTTTTGCGCTACCTCTCCGATAACTACGAAGCGGCGGCGCAAAAGGAGCTGGGGCGGGACTATCCCACTCCTGCAAATGACGAGCGGCGTGCGCCATTGGCGATCTGGTATGAAGCGAATGCCAGGGATGTTGCCGACTTCGAAAAACAGATGCGTCTCAAGGTGCATTATGTAATCGAGCCGCAATATCTGTGGAGTACCATCGCCGAAATGGCACGTACCCAACATCACGATCTGCTGGATACCCTGTGGAAGGGCTTCAAGTACATCGAAGAAAAGTCGTTTGAGAGCACCTTCCAGGGGCTGTTCTCCGAAATTAATCTGCATTCGGAAAAGTTGGGTAAGAAACCATCGGATCGCAACGCCAAGCTCTGCACCATCATCCAGAAGATTGCGGAGGGAATTTCCCGTTTCAGTACTGACACCGATATCCTCGGCGATGCCTATGAGTACCTGATCGGCCAATTCGCAGCCGGCTCTGGTAAAAAGGCAGGCGAATTCTATACTCCGCAACAGATTTCCACCATTCTGTCCGAAATAGTCACCCTCGACAGCCAGGAGCCAAAAAACGGCAAAAAGAAAAAGCTGACTAAGGTACTGGACTTTGCCTGCGGTTCCGGCTCGCTGCTATTAAATGTGCGTAAGCAACTCGATAAGGGTGGTATCGGCAAAATCTACGGGCAGGAAAAAAACATCACCACCTACAACCTGGCGCGCATGAATATGCTGCTTCACGGGGTGAAGGATACCGAGTTCGAGATACACCACGGCGATTCATTGCTCAACGACTGGGATATTCTCAACGAGATGAACCCGGCCAAGAAACTGCAATTCGACGCCGTGGTCGCCAACCCGCCCTTCAGCTACCGCTGGGAACCCAATGAAGCATTGGGCGAGGATTTTCGCTTCAAGAACTACGGCCTTGCCCCGAAGTCTGCCGCCGACTTCGCCTTCTTGTTGCATGGTTTCCACTTCCTGAGCGACAGCGGGGTGATGGCAATCATTCTGCCCCACGGCGTGCTGTTCCGTGGTGGCGCGGAAGAACGCATCCGCACCAAGTTACTCAAGGATGGCCACATCGACACCGTGATTGGCTTGCCCGCCAACCTGTTTTTCTCGACCGGCATTCCGGTGTGTATTCTGGTATTGAAAAAATGCAAAAAGCCAGACGACGTGTTGTTCATTAACGCTAGTGAATACTTCGAAAAAGGCAAACGCCAGAACCTATTGCTCCCGAAGCATATCGATAAGATTGTCAATACTTACCAATACCGTAAGGAAGAAGATCGCTATTCCCGCTGCGTTTCAATGGATGAAATCGAGAAAAACGATTTCAACCTGAATATATCGCGTTATGTCAGTACCAACAAAGCAGAAACTCAAATCGACTTACAGGTGATCAATGCGGAGCTGGTGGTATTAGAGCAAAAAATCGTCGCCAGCACTGACCGACATAACGGGTTTCTTAAGGAATTGGGCTTGACGCCTTTACCATAGAAGTTTGCCTGCTGGAAGCACCGATGAAAAGGGCTTCCCTGGAGAAAAAGGCTTTGGCCACGAGGAGTGGAATTTCCAATTCGAAGACGCTATAAATGGTTGGGTGTACGGTTACATTTATACGTGCCCATCAATTAATTATCAGCAACCCTTTCGTTTGTATTTCTACTCGATCCACCCGACTACAAAAGAACGCCTACTAGTCGGTTGTTATAGGGAAGCGGAACTTGTCGATGAACGCGAGTACAAGGAGCTGTTACACCATTTTCATTCAAGAGGCATTCTGGAGCGACGTGTGCAAGAACTGCTGCGAGTCGCTCCATCCATATCTCAGCGGGCGGCTCGTAAAGAAATTGAAAGCTCTCTTAAAGAATCGTGGATAAAGGTCAAATGTCCGGTGGATTCAATCGAGATATTTGATCCACCATTTAAACTTTCTACTCAAATCGGGGATAAGACTCTATCCCACCGATTCAAAATGTTTACGTAGTTGACGAAGAACAATTACTTGCGGAGCTTTCGCGTATGCCCGAGCCCGGCCAAGCCAATGTTAGAGTTGACTTAGCGGAAGATAGATATTTCCGGGAAAGCCGAGAGAACCTTAAAGAGATTATTCCTCGACACAATGCCTTGTCCAATATCCTATGCCGCTGGCTCGAAGCGCGCAATATTGTTCCAAGGCAAGAGACGCAGGATGTCGACGTGGAATTCGAGCACGGCGGGTGTTCTTATCGAGTAGAGATAAAGATCACTTATGGTGCTGGTGTTCGTCATTCATTACGTGAAGCGATAGGCCAACTTCTCGAGTACAACATTTATCCAGGACGCGACCGATACGACAAATGGATAGTGCTTTTGGACTGCGAACCCGATCAGCAACATATTGAGTACGTAAACGCCCTCAGAACAGAGTTCAACCTACCGCTCCATTTGGCATGGCACAATAGCGAAGAGTTCGCATTCTGTGATCCATGTCCAGGGATCTTTTAATAGTTGATATTTCCTGCCGTTTCCCTGGACTCCTTTAGGATAACGGATGAAATGGTGCGTTCTGGTTCTAATGATGGACATTAAACATTTCGATACGATCTGTTGAATGTCGACATAGGCGGCCTCGCTGATCAATAATTCACCTTGAACGTCGGACTGTCCTCCGGCCGGGTCTTGCGGTGATCATAAATCCGTGTCGTCGCGATATTCGCGTGACCGAGCCATTCCTGCACCTTGGCGATATCCGCTTGATGGTCGAGCGCATTGGTGGCGGCGGTAGCTCGTAAGGAATGCGCTCCGATCGTAAAGCCCAATTCGGTCGAATACGCGCGCACGAGCTTATAAATGCCGTCGGGCGTAATGGCCTTAGCCGATCCGGTTTTCGTGTTGTTGCTGACCGGCCTAAACAGGGCGCCGGACTCGTCGCCGCCGTGCCCAGCCAACTCCAGATAGTCATGAATCAGCCCGCCGGCGGCCGGATGCAACGGTACATAGCGGGTCTTGCCACCTTTGCCGGCCACTTTCAAATGCGGCACGCCGCGCCGCTCGTGCTTGAAGTCTTTCACCTTCAGTTTGCACAGTTCCTCGCGCCGCAGCGCATGGTAGAGCAGGGTAGTCAGAATCGCCTTGTCGCGCAGGGTGCGCAGCGTCGCCCCGGAAGGCGCGTCAAGCAATTTCCGTGCCTGGTGGTCGCCGAGCGCCGGGGTCCGGCCTTCGGCGCTGTCGTTCTTCGGCCGCTTGACGCCCTTGACCGGGTTATGGGTCACCGCGTTTTTGTCGCACAGATAATCGAACAACGAGGATAAAGCCGACAAACGATGCCGGATCGTCGCGCCGTTCAGCAGCCGATTCCCCAGCTCATCCCGCCAGGCGATCACATGCGCTCGGGTGACCGTCCGGAACTCGTCCGGTTTCTGGATCCCGGTAAAGGCCATAAAATCTTTGATCGCGTTTTCGTAAGCACGGCGGGTGCAACGATTGGTCAGATTTGCAAACCATTCGACCTCCGGCGGCACGTCGGCCAGGCGTAAAAAATCTTCGGCGGTCAATAGCCGACCGGTGGACGGGACGATTTGAATGTCGGTCATATCTTCACCGCGCGCAAAGCAGAGATTGAATGTAGTTCATGGCAACAGCCGCGTCAGCGTGATAAAGTCGCGCACGGACACAATCTTAGTGCCTTCGTAACGAGCCAGCGCGAGCAGGTGCGGCTTATCGCCGGTGACCAGGTAATCTGCTCCACCGCCGAGTGCGAGGGCCAGCAAATAATTATCATCAGGATCCGGCGATACCTCCACCGGGGGCAGACTATCAATCAAAACGGCAAGCTCGCGCAAATTATTGATTAGACGCCCGGCCAATGACGGCTTCAGGCGCGCGCTGATTTTGGGATAGCGGGTCACGCGCATCAATTCTTCCAGCTGCAGGTCGGCCGTCAACAGGTCAAAACGACCGCGCCGCCACTGGGTGAGGAGTTGGGCAGGCAAGGACGTTTCGATCAGCAAGGCGCTCACCAGGACGTTCGTGTCCAGCACCACCCGCATGTCAGGATTCTGGCTTCGGTGGGCTGGCCAGCGTTTGGCGCCGCTCGTGCCGGACGGATTCGGTGGCTTCGTCAATCAGGTCTTGCAGTGCCTCGGGGTCGAGATCGCTGAAAGCGGCGCGCGTCTCGCTCAGCGTTTGCTCGAAGACCCGCCACCGCACGGCCTCCTCAATGAATTTGGACAGATCGCCTTTTTTGAGCCCGCGCTGCGCGAGCAAACTGCGCACCGCGATGTCGGTGTCTTTCGAAACCTTGACCGTCCAGCGCGTGGTGTTGTCGGGGGTTGCCATGGACTGCCTCTTTAATAAACGTTTATGCGCTTAGCTGTTTAGCTGTTTAGCTGTTTAGCTGTTTAGCTGTTTAGCTGTTTAGCTGTTTAGCTGTTTAGCTGTTTAGCTGTTTAGCTGTTTAGCTGTTTAGCTGTTTAGCTGTTTAGCTGTTTAGCTGTTTAGCTGTTTAGCTGTTTAGCTGTTTAGCTGTTTAGCTGTTTAGCTGTTTAGCTGTTTAGCTGTTTAGCAATATAACATGATATGAGGCTAAGTGCGAGGGTTTTTGGATGCCATTCAACTCTTGATAAAATACGTTATCAAGAGTTAAAGGCGGGGGAAGGGGGCTGTAATTTTTGTAATCTTCTACATTATTTGGCGTAGATTTTTTGGCATTATTTGGCGCATAGGGGCCAGACACAGAAAGCGAAAAATGGTACGTTGAGGGGTGTAAGCCGGAACCCCAGAAAATTTTGTTCCTTGGTGTTCATTCCGATCAAAACAGCCCGGCATTCCGACTACAAGCTCAGCCATATTTTGAACGCTGGAGATCGGCCAAAACCTGCCGATTAAAGAGAGAAAATAAACGCCTCGTCAATCTCCTAAAGCCGCCTGTCGTAACGACAAGCTCAGTCGATGCCAAAAGCGCGTTAGCGTTTTGGATGTCGAATGGCGCGACTGGTTATGGGTTGGGTCATTGTGCACGGTATTAAACTCCCAGGTTCACTTTTTCTCGAAGCACGAGGCCAGCTACGCGCTTTGCATTTTCAGCATTCCCAGCTAACCCCATGCGTTCTTTTTCAAACGATAGCAGGCACTGCGCGATAACGTCCTCTTCCTTTCCTTCAAGCACAAGGCGAAAGACGGTTGGAAGATACCCGTAGTATTCGTCTCTAGCCTCAGTGATTTCCGAGACTCCTATTGGGTCCCACTCGCGCCAGAGAATCTCGTCGATTCGGCGGTACAAGTCCATTTGAGCCGGAGGCAGTTTTTGTCCCATTTCTTACCTACAACGTTCCACTTGAGCTGCGGCTTGCCCTGGAGCGCAACGAAAGGGTAAGCCGTCGGACTCAAAGTGGCTGTTAGCTGCGTAGTTCATTCGAGCCCAAGTGCCCACTCTGGAGCACCCTGTAATGTCCCTTGTTCCACGGGATCGAACTCAGAGAGCAGTTTTCCCGTCTTAATGTCCCGAAGCTCATAGTGGTCAGGCGTAGAGCCATGCGTTGAGCTTTGCCTAAGAGCGATCTGGCTAGAGGCGCCTCTAAAGCCCCACTGCCAAATTGGCAGACCGTTGCCTCTGAACTTGGTGATCACCTTGCCGTTCTGTTGCAGTACGACCTCTAGCGGAATAGGGTATGACGTGCAACAGCTCGGATAAAGCGATAACCAACCGGCCATCGTCTTATCTTCTGAGATTTTCGGATTTGCGAACCCCACCTGATCTTTATCTGCCCCTTCGTGTCCCGTATCCAGTGGCGCCAAATGGACAGCTCCGTCTTCAGTTAAGACGAGGAGGCTGCTCTCTTCCGGCAGTTCAATCGAGACATACAGTGGCGATGCGGCTACGGTTTGGCACGTCAGGAACAGCGCAAAAAACAGAATCGAAAGGTTCATAAGCAGCTAACGTCTGAATTCACCGCTCTGGCGCGGCTTGCCGCGACAGGTCCGGTGGAACGATGGGCCGGCCCTCGTCACCAGAACTTCCACCACGGCGAGCGGGAACGTTTGTACCGAACCAACGGAATTGACTCAGGTTCAAGCAGAGAGGCATCGATATAGCCCTCAAGCTGATAACCTAACTGCTCCTTCAAGGCTGCCTCCCCAAGGTCCAGAGGGTGAAACGGAAACGGGTAAGCCTCCTCATCATCTTCACTATCGACCGCGGGATGTTCTCCGGACCAGTACGGTTCCTCAAAAGGCAGGCGCTGCCCGATGTCTTCCATGATGCCACTATCCGGAGACAGACTCAGGGAACGCACTAGCTTTCCATTTACCCATATTGCATAAGCAAACCAATCGACCACGCTGTGCATGGCGTGAAGGGTGACGGTTCCTTTGCCACCGGCAGCGATGAACCGCTGCGGTAGCTTGGACGGGTAATCGATGCCGAATTCTTTGGCTGCGACAATCGCTACCCTCGGAAAGCAACCAATATGCACTTCATTATCCGGCGGACATGTATAGGCAAGATCGCCATCCCCAATGGGTTGAAGCTTCTCATCTGGAAAGAGGATATTGGCAAGCTCCTGAGTTGCCTCGCGGTCTAACTGTGGCTTGGCAGCGAGTGCCTCGCGCGCATTAGAGTCCGCAAGTACGAGCATCCAAGTCTTCGCACCCATAGATCAGCTCCTGTAGCTTAAAGAGGCCCAACAAGTAATTATCTAGGGCTGTATATCTACGCCTAAACCTATTCTTTTGCAAACGCAATTTAAAAGAAGAAGCCTGAAGCCTTAATTTACTAGGCGGGATAATACATATATTCTGCATGATAAACAGATCTAGATAACTCCAAAAGAGACATTTAGAACGACCGAAAAGCCCCATCAACCGACCTTTAAGTATCAGAAATGATCGGCTGGTTCGGGTCGTTTGCGAACCCTTGACCCGTAACGTAAGCAACCGGGCTCATAGAATTGTCGTCACATGCGTTTATATGCTAATGCCCATTTTCGCACGAATCCTTACCGTCCCCCAGAAAGCCAAATCCTGATGCGCCAAATAATTCCAAAAAATCTACGCCAAATAATTTAGAAAATTACAGGAAGAAAGGAGCCGGATTCAGGCAAGGGGAGGCAGCATGAAAGTCATTCTCATTCTCGTGAATTATTTTTGGCAGTTCGGCCAAGGCCGATTACAATGCCCAGAAAGAGAACAAAAAGAGAACATATTTTCTGCTGATGATACCACCTTCGCCCCACCGTACCGTCTTAACCGATCCCCAGCGGGCCGTCCGTCTACAGCGGTGGCGGCTGCCGTTGTTTGCCAACAAGATCGCGGCGGGCTTTCCATCGCCGGCCGATGATTATGTCGAGAAAACCCTCGACCTCAACGAGCTCTTGATTACCCAGCCGGCGGCGACGTTTTTCGGCCGCGCCGAAGGCGTCTCGATGATCAACGCCGGCATTTTTCCAAACGATATTCTGGTGATTAATCGCGCGCTCGAACCCACCCCCGGCAAGATCGTCGTTTGCGCGGTGAACGGCGAGCTGACCGTCAAGCGTCTGGAACGCGACGGCGAGCGCTGGATTCTGAAAGCCGAAAATCCGGAGTATCCCGATATTCCGCTCCATGATGATCTGGAGATGGTGATCTGGGGAGTCGTCACCCATGCGATCCACGCCCTGTAAGACGCGCCTCGCCCTGGTCGATGCCAACAATTTCTACGTCAGCTGCGAGCGGGTTTTCCGGCCGGACCTGATCGGCAAGCCGGTCGCCGTGCTCAGCAATAATGACGGGATTTTCGTGGCTCGCAGCCAGGAAGTGAAGGATTTTGGAATCAAAATGGGCACGCCCGTGTTTAAGGTAAGGCACCTGATCAACCGACATAAAATTCATCTCTTCTCCTCTCACTATGGGCTCTACGCGGACATGTCCGCCCGCGTGATGTCAACGCTAGAACAGTTTGCGCCGAACGTGGAGGTCTATTCGATCGACGAGGCGTTCCTGGACCTGACCGGCGTTTGTGATCCGGACCCGATCGCCTACGGCCAGCAGATTAAAAAGACTGTGTTCCGCGCGACCGGCATTCCGGTCTGCGTCGGCATGGGGCCGACCAAAACCTTGGCGAAACTGGCGAATTTCGCGGCGAAAAAGTGGAAACAAACCGGCGGCGTCTTGGACCTAGCCGACGCGGAGCGCCGGGAGAGATTGATGCGGATCGTATCAGTTGACGAGGTGTGGGGCATCGGCTCGCGCACCGCCGCGAGACTGAACCGGCTGGGCATCCATACCGTCTTGGACCTGGCCAAGCAGGAGCCTGACAGAATCCAAGACCAGTTCAATGTCGTAGTCGCCCGCACCGTGATGGAATTGAATGGCATCGCTTGCCTGGAACTGGAAGAAATTGCGCCGGACAAGCAGCAGATTATTTACTCGCGCAGCTTTAGCCGCCGGCTGACGGAATACCAGGAACTGTCCGAGGCCTTGGCCGCCTTTTGCAGCCGCGCCGCCGAAAAACTAAGAGTCCATAATTCGGTGACGGGCTACATTACCATTTTCCTCCGAACCAACCTGTTCAACCCGAAAGAACCGCAATATCAGCGGTCGGCGAGCGCGAGGCTCCCTGCTGCCACACAGGATACCCGTGTGATCATCGGCGTGGCCAATCGTTTATTAAAGGAGGTATTCAGGGAAGGTTACAACTACCAGAAATGTGGCGTGCAGTTAAGCCATATTCAGCCAGCCACGCTTCCCGAACAGATGGATCTATTCGATAGGGAGGCGTTCGCTCATACAGAGAGCGAAAAGCTCATGCAGGCTATGGATCAGATTAACCGGCGCTTTCCCAAAGGCATTGCGATCGCAGCCGTCGGTTTTGATCATGACTGGCGGCCCAAGGCGGAGCGGATTTCAAAGCGCTATACCACGGATTGGCGAGAACTGGTTATCGTCAAAGCGAATTGACCGCTCGCTCCGCCGTCAGGCACCGATTTCTTTTTGGCTTGTTTGTTCTTCCTCGATTCGCTTTTGAATGCCATGGGCGTGTTCGCCGTTGAAAAGATCAATGGCAAAATCGAGATCGATAATTTTCTTGGCGAGCAGGTCGCATAGCCCAGCCCGCATCGCCACCAGCTTGATGAGGGTTTCGTCCTGCGGGTTTTTCCGGGCCAATTCCTCGTTGCTGTTGGCTGCCTTGGGATTGAGGCAAAAATTCGTGGATTGTTCAGGTGACGATTCTTCGGCCCATACAGGAAGACTCAAGACCATGAAAAACAGGGCTATTTTCAGCATAATGGCTCTCTAAATTCGGAAAACTTTAGGAAATGTCTTTTCCTAACAGCCTAGCTGAAATTATGAGTTTAATCTGCGAATCTCTGACACGTTCTTTTAGGAAAAGGAGAAAATATAGCTCTTTTTATCGACAGCAGTCGGCCAAAACAAGACAATCAAGAATTTAACGGTAATGGCAGCTAGAATTCTAAAAACAGCCGTTCAACTCAATTTACGCTAAACAGGATGTGCGTGAGATTGTCGTTCGAGAACAGCCCAAGTTAGCTTGTCTCAGGCACAGAGCTCTGGAAAATATCAAATCTTTCAACCATTTGTTCTAGGCGAGCCCGATGTTCTTTACGTTCCTTTTCGCTTTGTTGAAAGTTCGAAAATAGGAATAAGCCATATGGGGGCTTGACCCCATACCTCATTAATGGCTCGCGATCCTGCAGGTTGCGATGTATTTCATATATGTTGTCCAGTATCTCTTCGCTGCCATTTAATGCATCTTCAGGATTTGTTCGGCTCAGCAAATCCGAGGAACGTAGCAATGTGAGTAGGAACCACATAGTCCAATTCTCTGGCAGATGGCCGAATAATCTATTAAAAAATGAAAGAAGCCCTGCTATCATTGAGAAGATCCTATGGGTTGGGTCTGGATAGCTAGGATGTTTGTTAGGGAAAAATGTCTCTGAATATAGACTCCCAAGAGACGAACCAATATTTTCAGCCAGAACAAATTGGTTGATGTCTGGATTAATATTTTTTAAGTTAGCTTTTGTTCTCTTTCCGAATGTAATAATCGTCGCAAATATTTGCGCACCCATATTATCTGCTCGTGCCTCTATCGCCACTGTGTCATCTCTGTTCCTATCTCGATGACTATTGTGAAAGTTAAGGTAATGCGCCAATTCGTGGGATATAACGAAAAGGGAAAAAAAGTATTTGTCTAAAGAGTTGTTTGAATACGAACAAAAGTCTTTAGAAACTCTTATTCTTGAAGATGCGCCAGAGCCAATGTAACTTGCTAAGGAACAAATGTTTACCTCAAGCTCATGTTTGACCTCGAACTTGCTACTATAAAAGAAAAAAGATTCAAGGTCTTTAAAAGCAGCGACCGCTAAATCTCTTCCAGAAAAAGAGGCTTTGTTTGTTATGCTTGCCATTAAACCAGTTCCCCCTCAAATAAATTTGCGTTCCACATAAGATTTTTCGTTACTTAATGTCATTTAAATTGAATAGCAGCTTTGCTAAAATTGCTGTCGTCAGATTGAATAACACTAGCTGTAGTGGCCCGATAACATAAATTACAGGAACCGATTACATCCGGTTTTCGGGACCACATTAGCTGATAATATCGGAGCACTCTGGCCCACATTAAATGAGAATGAGCCCAGATTAATTGAGAACAGCCCGATAACATCGGGTAGGAACCACATTAATTGAGAATGGCTTATTCTACTCCGCACCGCCACCAATGCAGCGAGGTTTGAAAGGTTGTAAGAAGTGATTTGTCCTGTTTTTGAGAGGGTGGTTACAAAAAAAAGCAGGCATTGATGGTGGCAACCACTTCCTCAAATATGGCCTTTTTCTTTTTGACGATAGCGGATGTCTGGCTTTCCTGTCCTATGCATAGATCGGCTTGCATCAACATTTCTTGTTCACCGGCCTTTATCATTACAATCCTCCCCAGCTCTCCCAGTTTCTTATGATCGAAGACATAACAAAGCCCTCTATGGTCATATCCAATGAATGCGGTGACATCAGGTGGTAAATCATCAGGACGCAACTGCCTCAACCCTGGCCGTAGTGGTACTCCCTCTGCAAGCCATTGCAATTTTGCCTGTTGGAGTTTTGTTTTTCCCAGTTTCTCAAGCCCTTTTTTTATTTTTCTGGGGTTTGGCGTATGCGCTATTGGGGGTAGGTTCCGTTGTATTCCTTTTTCCTCTTCTTGGGTTCCCCTGTCCATAACCTCCGATAGAAGATCGGCAATATTTTTGGCATCCTGGAATAACCGCATCTTTTCGTCATGCACAAAATATTGTCCTAGCCCTTTACTCAGCATGACCTCAAATTCTCCCGTAACAAGAAAATTGCCATCCATAATGGTATTACTCACACTGAGGTGTTTGTACCGCAAAAGTGTTTCGCAACAGGCGTGGACGAGCGGTTTCATTTTGTCGTCAATATCTGGGTACATATCTTCGGCAATAGCCTCATTCAAAACAAAGTCGATGCTATTACCGCGTAATTCAAAGCGGTATAAAAAAATAGATACATTATTCCCGGCTATATTTTTCAAATTCAC
>NZ_CP169217.1:2285000-4366859 GCF_041897535.1 Methylomicrobium lacus | reverse complement strand
CCTCGTTTTTAGCAGCATACATCGCATGGTCCGCGTTTTTCAGCAACGCTTCGATCGAGGCCGCGTCATCGGGGAATAGCGTAATGCCGATGCTCGCCGAGATGTAGGCCATTTCGTGTTCCAAATAGAACGGCATCGCCAATTTATCGAGAATGTTCTGCGCAATGCGGCCGATGCTACGCTCATTCTCGAAATCGTTGATGATCACGGTGAACTCATCCCCCCCCAAACGCGCTACCGTGTCGGTTTCACGCACGCTTTCGCGCAAACGTTGCGCGGCTTCCTTGAGCAAAAGATCGCCCATGCCGTGGCCCCACGAATCGTTGATTTCCTTGAAGTGGTCCAGGTCGATAAAGAAAATCGCCACTTGCTCGCCCTTGCGTTGGGCTTTTTTCAGGTCCTGATCCAGCCGTTCATGGAACATGTTGCGATTCGGCAGTCCGGTTACATAATCGAAGTTCGCTTGTTTCCAGATGATGTGGTCCAGGCGCTTGATTTCCGAAATATCGCTGAATATGCCCAAATAATGCGTGATATTGCCATTCTTGTCATAGATGCCGTTGATGCTGAGCCAGATCGGGAAATGCTTGCCATCTTTACGCTTGTTCCATATTTCGCCCCGCCAACTGCCGGCCGTACGGATCGCATGCGACATGTTATTGTAAAACTCGCTATCCTGCCGTCCGGACGACAACAGAGAAGGATTTTTTCCGATTACCTCCTCCGCAGGGTAGCCGGTGATATCGGAAAAAGCCCGGTTGACCGAGATGATCTGCCTGGAGGGATCGGTGATCAGAATCCCATCCATGCTGTTCTCAAACACCTTGCCTGCCAAAAACAGTTGGTCATTCGTCCTTTGTTGTACGAGTACGATGCTGACAAGGTTGGCGGCCAATTCGAGTAATTTTTGATGAAACGCATTGGGCAGGCGGTGTTCGAAGCTTGATAACGCAAAAGAGCCCAGCACTTTGCCGTTCTTGGCGCGGATAGGCACTGACCAACAGGCGCAAATGTTAAACGCTTCCGCTAAATGGCGGATATCCTGCCAGCGGGAATCGGTCAGCGTATTCCTGACATAGACCGGTTGTTGCCGATAGACGGCATTGCCGCAAGACCCGGCGCCCGGCCCCGGACGTAGGCCGTTAAGCAATCTGACGACTTCCTCCGGCACGCTCGGCGCGGCGAAAACATTTAAGGTCAGGCCTGCCTCATCGAACAGCATGATCGATGCGGCCGAATTCGGCACCAGCAACTCCCCAAACAAACAGATCTGCTCGCAGATGCTGATCGCATCATGTCCCTGCGCGACCCGGTTCAGAATATCTTGCTGCTGTTGCAAAATTCTGGTCTGTTCCTGAACGGTCAGGTCTAAAAAGTCCTGTTGCCGGGTTTGTTTTGGTAAATCTTGTGCCGGGGATTGCTCGTTTGAACGCATTAGCAAGTTGCAACGGGAAATAAATCATATAAGTGTATATGAATATTCAAAGGAATGTGAACTCCTAACCTTCGGCACGCAGTTGACAATAGGTATATGTTAGAATCCTTTTAAACGACGCGACATGGGACCGTAAAATCCGCACGGAACCCGCATTTTTGCTTTTGCGGGATTCCTATTAGAATACTGTCGTTGCAATGCCACCGATCAATCGAGGTCTTTTGGGATCGGGAAGCATGCAGAAATTTGATGCCAGCCCCAAGGTCATATTACTAGCAGGGAATCATGCAATACGCCATTGCCGACAGCCATTCCGATATTCTGGTGAACCGCCTTCACGATTTCACCGTCCCCTGGGCGCAGCGGATCATCGAACGCCATTGCCGGGAAACCCGGGTCAAAAACCTCGAAATGATTTCCGCCGACATCGGCACGACAACCCGCGTGCGTCTGATGGTCGAGCACGACGGCCCGGAAGCGCTGCCGCGCCGCTGGTTCGTCAAAATCCCGTCGCTGGCCTGGCGCGCCCGGCTGATCACCGCCCTGCCCCGCCTTTTGCATGTCGAAACCCGGTTTTACCGGGACATTGCGCACGCGGTTCCGCTGAACCGGCCCGTGCTGTTGGCCGCGCAAAGCCGCTTCGGCAAGGGCGCCACGCTAGTGCTATCCGATGTCGCCGAAAGCGGAGCGCTGCCGGGCCGCACCGGCGAAGCCTTGTCGCTATCTCAGGCGACCGCGGTAATCGAACATTTGGCGCGCTTTCACGCCGCCTTTTGGGGAATTCAGTGCGACTCGAACTACCGCTGGCTGGGCGGTCCGATCCGGCGTCTGGAAGATAGGCTGGGAACGCTGATGGCCGTGCCTTTGATGCGCCTTGGCCTGGAAAAAGCCGATGGCGCCGTGCCCGGTCACTTGCATGGGCCTGCACTGGCGTATGCGCGCCGGCGCCGCCGAATCATGCGATTTTTGCACAGCGGCAGACAGACGCTGATCCACCGCGACTGCCATCCCGGCAATTTTTTCTGGAACGGCTCCAATCCGGGATTGCTGGACTGGCAACTGGTACGCATCGGCGAAGGCATTGCCGATATTGCCTATTTTCTCGCGACTGCGCTGGAACCGGAAACGCGGCGATCGCATGAACGTTCGCTGCTGGAGCATTACCGGCATAGCCTCGCCGCTCATGGCATCGCCGACACCCGACCGGAGACACTTTGGCAGCGCTACCGAGCGCACCTGTCCTACCCGTTCGAAGCCATGGTCGTGACACTGGCTGTCGGCGGCATGATGGAAGAAGAGGCCAATCTTGCCATGATCCGCCGCGCGGCGAGTGCCATCAGCGATCTGGAGGGATTCGCCGCGCTGGCAGATGCGTAAACCTAACGAACCTATCCACAAATAACGGACGTTACACATTGTCCATGAAAAACCCGAAAGGCACGAAAAGTTTCATGGCACAATCCGTTCAACCGTTTTTTGCTGATAACGGCCAAAGCTGACCCGAAAACTCAAGCGCATTCCTGTCGTTTTCAGGGAATTCGGCTCTGGCGTCCTATGCGCCCCCGTTGTTTTGCATTCGAAGTCGAACAGTCCTATCCCGCCAATGCAAAGCCGGCTTTGTGCACCAAATCGGAGGCATAGCAGAACAGTATGATTGTTAACGTAATCCTAAATTTATACTTAATAAAATTATGGAATAATAAGCCATTACCCTCTTAAATTTTGCAACTCCTTCACCGTTTCGATAATTCCGTGAGCTTGCAACCCGCCTTATTTTTGAGAAATCATCTAGCACTCTAAAAGATGATCATGAATTTACGTTTATAGGCCCCTTTTGAGTAACATAATTCCGCATAAGATAAAAACTAAATTAGAGCCCATATTCCCTCTATCGAATAGAGAACCACGACTCTCAAATAGATCGCAAAGCTAGCCCGTATGAAACCATTCCGTTTAAAACCGAAGTCCTGTCCGTATTGCAAGCTTACAAATCTAGTCTGCTTCTGGGGCCCGCGCAGAACGGCGCCCTGGAAGAGGCCTTGGTTGTTTGTCCTCTCGTTGGCTTTTACCGGCCTGTTTTGGCGGCTCTTGTGGATACTCAAAGACCGTGACGACTCTATAGCCTTTACGGTTTTGGCCGTAGTGCTGCCACTGGCGTTGGCCGCTCCGCTGGGTGTCGTTGTCGCCCTGCACGGCTGCCGTTCCTGTGTCGCCCGGCTGTTTGGCGATTTGTAAACCTGCTGACCGGCCTGGAAGTACCGATCCGTACCGCGACCAGGGCAATCTGCGGCAATCCTGGGAAATCAGCCGAAAATTGCAGCCGCGCATGGATATTAACGTGAGTGGGGCTACTCGTCATAAATCAACCATTTTTTGGACGTTTTCCCCTTTCCTCTCTACGGTATAAGTACAACTACTTAAGTATTCGCACGAATTATGTTTCCTCTATTCATCGCGTATAAAAAGATCACGTTACGTTTGCTTTAGCGAATCAAAGTTCAAGATCAGGAAAATATACCGATGAACACAACCCTAGATAATAATTTCGCTGCCGCACTCCGAGTCTTATCGGCGTCATGGCACACGCAGCGGCGAATATTTGCCGCCGATTCTTATGGGAAAAAGCAATGACCAACCAAGCCACCATATTTTTGGTTGACGATGACGAGGCTGTACTGGACGCGCTAAGAACTTCGTTAATGCTGGACGGCTTTAACGTCGAGAGCTATGCTTCCGGTGCGGATTTTTTGGCTGCCTACCGCGGGAATCGTCCCGGATGTTTGCTGATGGATTTACACATGCCAACAATGGACGGGCTGGCGGTGCAGCTAGAATTGCTCAAGCGCAACATCCGCCTTCCGATTATTTTCATTTCCGGACATTGGATGCCCCTGGACGAAATAACCGCCTTAAAGGCGGGAGCGGTAAATTTTCTGGACAAACCGTTTCGAAGATCAGCGTTGCTTGAAAACATCCAGACTGCGCTTAAGCTAATGTCTGCTCGTACTACGCGCTAAACGTCTCGGTGCGTTGGTGAGAGTAAAGCACTCGTGGCGAACCGCTTATGCAGACAAGGCAACATTATAAATCGGCAACGGAAGGCGACCTGCTCTGCTCGCACAGGTGGGCAAGTTCAAGCAGATTGCTGGCGCCGGTCTTTTCCATCACCCGCGCGCGATGAATTTCGACCGTGCGGTGGCTTATGCTCAACTGTCGTGCTATTTCCTTGTTGGTAAAACCTGCCACCACCATGGACATCACCTCCCTCTCCCGTGGCGTCAGATCGCTCATTCGAACATAACATAGAGGATTTGGATTTACCTCGGCGCCCTTGAGCGAATCTTGCTGAAAGATTGCCCTGATGCGATCTATCAACAGTTTGCCTTTGATCGGCTTGATCATAAAATCGATCGCTCCAGCTTTTATCGTCTTCACCGTCATTGGAATATCGCCGTATCCCGTCAGAAAGATGATCGGCAACTGAATTTTTCGCTTGGCGAGTTCGAGTTGCAGCTCTGGCCCATTCATTCCCGGCATGTTCACGTCAAGGATCAAGCACCCGGGCTCTCCCGGACAGTAATGTTTTAGGAAAGCTTCGGCGCTGTCATAGGTCTGGATAGGAATGCCGATGGTTTCCATCAGTAAAGTTAAGCTTTCCCGCACCGAGGGATCGTCGTCGATCAATAAAACGTTCGGTTGATTGTTCATGGCTTAAAAGGCAAGTTAAAGTGAAAAAACAACCCGGAACCTTTGCTTTGTTCCGCCCAGAGTTTTCCTCCATGCGCCTCGATCAAGGCTCGGCTAATCGCGAGCCCCATTCCCAATCCTTTGGACTTGGTGGAAAAAAATGGTTGGAAAATAGCATTCAGCTTCTCCGGGTCGACGCCTCTGCCGCTGTCATGTACCGTGACTCGCGCCATGGTTTCATCGTCATCGGCAACGCCGGTCGTTATCGTAAGCGAACCGGAATCCATACCGGCTTCTTGCATCGCATCCAGGCCATTGCGCAATAAGTTAACGAGCACTTTTTCGACTTGCAGCGGGTTGGCCTGGACCGGAGGCAGTTGGGGAGCGAGACAAAGCTCGATGTTAAAATCGCCCAGATTAGATTCCGCCCTGATGATGTCGCAGGCTTCATGCACCACGTCATCGAGAACCACAGGCTCGCTGGTTATTTCGTCTTTTTGCAGCATATTCATTAACTGCCTTATGATCTGGCCGGCACGCTCTAATTGCTCAGAGCTTTTATTCAGCACAAGGGCGAGTTGCTCAGGATTCGGATTGCCAACCTCCTCCACCAAATGCAGCGCAATGTCGGTATAAGAAGCAACGGCCATCAGCGGCTGATTGATTTCGTGCACGAACGCGGCTGCCGTCTGGATGGCGATTTGATGTCGGGTAGCTTCATCCATTTTGTTGCGCCGTTCGTTAAGTTCCACTGCTTTTTTATAGCCGGTGATATCGAGATTCAATCCCAGTAACCGGCAAGGTTGGCCTTTAGAATCGTATAACAACGCCCCCCGCGTATGGATCCAGCGATACGATCCGTTCTTGTGACACAGGCGGTATTCAAACTCATAAGTTGGCAGCCGTTGCTCAAGGCAGTCACGGGTCATTGCCAGAACGTGCTCCCTATCATCGGGATGCAAGCGTTTTTCCCATTCTTCCCAGTGATTCGGCAACTCGTCAGGCCTGTAGCCGATTTGCCGCTTCCATTCAAGCGAGAAATACACACTGCCAGTGCTTAGATCGCGGTCCCAAAGCGCGGCAGCGGCCGCTTCAACGGCTAGCTTGAGGTGCCGCGAGATTTTTCGATGCGCATCTTCAGCTAATTTCCTCGCCGTAATGTCGCGGCTCACGGTGGCAAGCCCAATCGGAGCTCCCTTGAGATCTTTAATGTAAAACACATTGTAGATCACCCATAATGCTGCCCCGCTTTTGAAATGGCGAAAACGGATTTCCATTTCTCCATTGCCCTCACGGATCACCCTAGGCAAAAAAGATTCCGTGATGTAATCCTGGTCTTCCGGAAAAAAGAATTGCTGAACGGGGGTTTGCAAGGCTTGCCCGAGGCTGTCGAGTCCGACCATTTGCATGCCGGCAGGATTCACATAAAATGGCATCAGATTCATATCGCACATGCCGATGAACTCCTTGCTGTTGTCGGCCAGCATGACGAATTTTTGCCGTTCCTCTTCGTTTTTTTTGCAGCTGGAGATATCGATATTCACTCCCGCCGCCATCAATGGCGCACCTTGAGTATCGCGTTGATACACTTGACCGCAATTCAACACCCAGATCCAGTCGCCATTTTTCTTCTGTAGACGATGTTCGCTCCGATATAGCGGAGTCTGTCCATTCAGGTGCTTGGCCAATGCCGCCGTAGCTTGCGGCAAATCGTCAGGGTGAATGCGTTTTTCCCAAGCACTGATGTGCGGTTCTATTTGATCGGGGCGGTAGCCCAGCATCGAAGCCCATAGATCATTGAAATCGGCCGATCCCGTCTGCACGTTCCAATGCCAGGAACCCAGCTCGGCACTGCGCAGAATCAGCAAAAGCCTTTCCTCACTCGCCGCCAGCGCCGTTTCAGCCTGCTTGCGTTCGGTAATATCCTGTGCGGTACCGAACCAGCGCAACGGCCTTCCCTTGCCGTCGAGTTGCAATTCGGCCCTGGCGCGCAGCCATTTGATCTTTTCCGCCACGATCAACCGGTGTTCGATATCATAAGGCTCTCCCCGCAGACCCGCCCGCCACTTCCGGTCAACGTATTCCCTGTCTTCCGGATGGACGCAGGAAAGATAAATGGCGTAGTTCAGCGGCGTTCCCTTCGGAATGCCGAAAATCAGATGGTTCTGTTCCGACCAGTGCAATTCGTTGGTTTGCATATTCAGAACCCAGCTGCCGATTTGCCCGATAGCCTGGGCGTGATTCAAGTCCTTTCGGCTTTCCCACAGCGCCAAGGTAAGCTTGCGATGAGAGGCTGTTGCACAGATGAGGATGCCTGACGCCAAAGCTAATACGGCGCTTAAGATAAAGGTGTCATGAAGCCTGTAATTTCCCCCCGGCAATAACACCGGAACATTGAGGACAAGCAGCGATAAGATCGCAGCGCAATAACCCGGAGCGCGGCCGAATAGCAAGGTCGCGTGAAAAACAGCGAGCAAAAACAAAAATCCCCTGCCTTCCTCGCCGATCACCTGAATATATTTTGCCGCGAGAGCGGCAATCGCGACCAGCAACACCGACACGCCGTATTTAAATAAAGGCGGCGAACTTGAGTTTAAAAGCAAGACATTCGGTTCTATTTTGAATTCTGTCTGCATGATCACTCCCGAAATCAACTTCCAGTGCACCGAAAAAATTCATTGCACGATCTTAATTTTGTCTTCGCGGTCTGGATGGATCCTGTCGGCGGATTCTTCATCGTCCTGACGAACTGCGGCTATCTACAGAAATTTTTCTTAATGTTAACATAAGAATGCCAATCTAGAACCCAAAAATCTAAATAAGATTCGTTAGGAAAAGTGTAGCTCCTGCCTATCCACAACAAGATCTAGTCAAAAACCTGAAGAAATGCCGTTCAAATAACTATTATGATCAGTGGCTTATGGCCAATTATTAAATAACGACTGAACTAGGTGGGAGCCATTCCCGATGGCAATATTAACGCCACATCAGTCAAGGCGACCTCCCTTAACTGCGGTTTTTAGCGAAAAGAGGCGAGCTTACATCAAAAGCGCGCCTGCTGGAAAGCGATACGTTAATCTGCCGCAGGGAATACGGAAAACCTCGCCGGCTTACCCATCATAAGCCTCATCTTGCGTAATCAAAAACAACACCCAGGAAAATTCGCCGGTACTGATTTTGGAGCCGCAATAACCGCAGATCGCCGTTTGACCGATGTTATCGGCGGGCGCGCCGCATTGCGGACACTGGTTGATGCTGTACGGCGTACTGACTTTTTCGGCGCCGATGCGGCGCGCGAAGATCCAGTATTCGCTGTAACGGCGTAGAGAACGTTTGGAGCCGCCGATCACTTTGCCGCTCGCGTCTTCGGTGTAGTCGTAACAAGACGCGTATACCCGTACTGTGACTGCCTCGTAAAACGGGTCGATTTCGATCTTGACCACTTCGACCTGCCCGATGTTTAAATCGTCCAGACGATTGAACCAGTTTTGTTCGGCATACAATTGCTGCCAAAACAAATTGGCTTCAAAAAGCCTGTCCGACAACAAATGCCTCGCCCCCTGCCAGTCGCGCCGGCTCCAATGTTGGTAAATGGTCACGAAATAAGCCTTCACGACATCGTTCGCGAACGGCCGCCAAAAATCTTCCCAGTCCGATAGGCCATGCTGTTGCTGGAAGCGCAGCATTTGCTCGGACAGTTCGTCCTGCTTGATGGTCTCGAAATGGGTGCCCTGCTCTTCCGCATAAGTGACGAGATCGGCCGCGGCAAGCGCGGTGGTCTCCAGCACCGCGCGCCGCGCCAAATACCACTGCCTATCGCCTTGATGAATCACCCGGGCGCAATGTTCGCATAAGCCGGCATCGGTGAATTGCGCCGGCGCGCCGCAGTGCGGGCAACAGAGCGATTGCATCTTCTCGGGTTCGGGCGAAAGCAAGCCCTTCTTGCGTTCGAACAGCCAACGCTCGGTCACCGCATAGCGCGTGCGTTGGCCTTGCAGATCCAGGGTGTAATTCGCATCGATCACCAGACAGATCGTCTCCCTGTCGGGGTCTGCGGTATTGATCTCCCGCCACTTGATGCCGTTGATCACGACCTCACTGATAATCCACGGGCCGGTCTGATCGAAATGCCGTTGCAGGTCGGCGCTCAGAAACGGGCTCAGATAACGAAATTCGGGATGCGTGGAATAACTGTAGAACTTGCTGTACAACGAATGTACGAAATCGAGGAACAGAATGCCGGAAAAATTCGGATCGCTTTGTTTGAGCAAGGCCATCTGCCGTTTGACTTGATCCTGCTGTCTGACGCGGATGATCGGCGTCGGCATCGAGGCCAGCGATGAGGCCGCATTTCGCCTTTGTTCCATCATTTTAAAGAGGATGTAGACAATCACGATGATCAGAAGAATGACCAGTTCCTCATTGCTCATCGGACGGGAGCTATGCGAAGAGTACGAATGGCTGGAAAACGAACCGTGTGACGAAGAGCTGTGCGACGAAGACGAATGATGCCCGGAGCTCGAATGCCCGCCGCCGGGCCTTGCCTCCGCCGAATTCAGCCACGATAGACTGACGATCGATAATGCAAATACCAGAATGAACGCTCTCATATGTCGATTTCCATGTTGTCCGGCAGTTCATTCATGTCGTGCTCGACAGGCGGCAGATAGCGTTTGAAAAGAGGGCGAGCTTCATGCAATTGCTCAAGCAAGCGTTCACGCGGCTTGCCTCCAGAAAAAACAGATTGCAAGCCGGCGCGCAAGGTCTGCCATTCCTCGGCCGGCAGCGCCATTTCGGCGCCCCGGTCGGGCAGGATCAAAACCAATTTTTCGAGCAATGAACAGTAGATCAAGACTCCGGTTTTGGCCTGCGTGTGCTGAATGCCGCCCTTTTGAAACAGGGCTCTCGCGATGATTTCGACATTTCTTCGCATACGCGTATTCGATACGCTGAACCGGGTCAATAATGGGATATTCGCGATCAAATAGCCGGCAGCAAACGCGCACAGCGGCCCCTCGTAAATCAGCCAGTCCTCGAACAGTTCGGGCGAAAACATCAGATAAGTCAAACTGAGCCAGGCCGCGACAATACCCCAGATCAACGCAATATCTCTGTAATGCTCCGAGCGCGGGCGCATGATCACCACCACTTCCACCCGTGAATCCTGCTCGATCGCGTTAACGGCTTCCCAGAGCCGCGTTTGAAATTCACTCGTCGCTTTTTTTCTCATGAACCGGTCCAGCCATCATATATAATCATTGCAATCCTTTATTTTAAAGAAACACGGAGCATCACCATGGCACTTTTCGACGGTTTAAAACGCCAATTGCGTTCGGTCATCGAATGGGAAAATCCTAGTCCAAATGCGCTGTTCGAGCAATGGACCGATAACGGCGACGAAATCAAAAATGCCTCCAAGCTGATCGTCGGTCCTGGGCAAGGCTGCATCTTCGTCTATCAAGGCAAGGTGCAGGCCGTTTACGAAGACGAAGGCATGGTCGATTTGAAAACCGACAACATCCCGTTCTGGACCACGATCACTAAATTCATGCAGTTTTTCGAGAGCGAGCATAAGGTCGGGATCTATTTTTTCCGCAAGACCGTGATCCTCGACCAAAAATGGGGGACCACATCGGTCATCAAATACCTGGACCCGCTCTATAAGTTTCCGGTCGGCCTGAAAGCATTCGGTAATTATAGTTACCGGATCCACGAGCCCGGCAACTTTTTTGTGAATGTGGTCGGCAGCCAAAACAGTTTTTTGATCGACGACTTGAGACAGGTGATCGGCGCGCGACTCGGCCAACCGCTGGGTGATTTTTTGGCGACCAGCCGCTTCGGCTATGTCGACATCGATGCGAACCGGGAAGAAATCGCGGACGGGGTGCGCGAAAAACTGACCGCGCTGTTCGCCGGACTCGGTTTTGAAATCACCGATTTTCGGATCGAAGGCACCGATTTCGATCCGGATACCTTGAAACGGATCAACCGGATCGCCGACATGACCGCCGAGGCGCAGGCCGCGAAGGAAGTCGGGCTAGATTATGCGAAGATTCAGCAGCTCGAAGCGCTGCGCGAAGCGGCAAGGAACGAAGGCGGCGGCGCGGGGATGGGCATGGGCCTCGGCGCCGGCATCAGCTTCGGCCAAAACATCGCGCAGGCGATGGGCGGCAATAATGCGGCAGCCGCCGACCCCCTCGAAAAGCTCGCGCAACTGAAAAAGATGCTCGACGCCGAACTCATCACGGCCGAGGACTATGCGGCGAAAAAGAAGGCGATTCTGGATGCGTTTTAACAAAAATGACATTCGTCAGCGTTGAACCGCCGTCTCGATGCGAGGCTGCACCGCAGCCTTGCATCGAGACGGCTGTAGCCATTCATTTAACCGTTTTGGTAAATTCACAGCGCTGCTTAATCAGCGGCGAGGTTTGCGGATTGCCGATGCCATGGGCAATCAGCGCAATCACCCGATCATCCTGATCGTAGCCCACATGCGCATCCAAGGGATTGGCGAGATCAGTGATGCCAAAGGCGTCCATCACTTTGGCGACATTGATATTCACGTTGGTGATACTGGCGCATAATCTCGAATCCAGATATTTGTCGCTATAGCCGGGAGGTATGGCGTAACTTAACAGGTCGTTGGGATCGCTGAAGGCGATAAGCGACGTTTCGCTGACCATCCGCTTGTTGTAATGAGTCCCCTTCGGATCACAATAACTGGCATACTGGCCAGCCACTTCCGGAAGCTCCCGCCCCAACTGCAGCATCGGCAGCTGGTTGGACAACATGAACATGGGAATGCGCTTGTTCCGCAGCGCCTCGATGGTTTTATCCGTGATCACCACGCCGCGGCTTGGATCCTCATATTTCGCCGTGTCTGCCAGCAGATGCGCAATCCGTTGCCAGCCGTCGATCACGATCCGGCTGCCGAGGCTATGAGAGATCACGACATAATCATCATTCGCGATATGACTAATTGCGGAGTCATCCAAGCCCCAGCAAACATGCTCCCCGCTGCTGGGAAGGTCTTCCCAATCGCCTGTCGCCATCCAGCAGAACGACTGGCCGAAGGATGCCAGAATCGCCTCTCTGCTTTTTCCCAAGTAAATAATCGGATCGGGGCCGGTATCATTGCTGAATTTTTTCAGCATGTCGTTGACTTTGGCTCGTCTGAATTCGTATTCTCCGGAATTATCGAAGTCAAGCAACGCTTTTTCTTGCCGGGTAATTTCGGACCAGGTGAGCTCATAAAACGTCAGCTCTTTGCCGTTCTCTTCGCTCAAAAGATGCGTGATCCGCAAATTGCCAAGCTTCTTGCCAGGAAGCAAAGGGGCAGACAGTTCAATATTTTTCTGGTTTTCCGAACGCGCATTCAAGTGCAACTCTTTGGCTAATTTCTCCAGGAATTCTGTGGTATACCCCGGAATGTGATCGCCGACGCCATGCACGAACAGCATCTTGGTTTTGCCTTTGCTTTTGGCCAGATTCGCATCGATGCCGGCAAAAGGCTTCCCCCAAACCTGGCACACGCGGGTATCTTCCGCTTCGGTTTTTTCCAGAATGGCTTCGGTCACGCCCTTACCAATACCGGCGCATCCGGATAACAAAACGGCTAATGAGAGAGATGTCAGCAAGCATGCGGTTTTGATCGTGCAGCATTTAGAAAAAAGATTCATGGCATTGTGATCCCGGGTTTTTTATAAATATTGAATTACCGCATCGGTGCCCGTATGCGCGTTGAAAAGTCAGAGGCCTGATCGGCGGCATGCGCCCGGCTATTGATGTGGGCCTGCTGCTGTAATGCGTAAAAAGGGAGGCGTGAATCGAGCCGCCGGGATTCGTACAGGTATTCCGGCAGGTATCCGCTCAACAGAATTTTCCAGGAAAACGGCAGGTGTTCCGGATTGATCCTAGTATTCAACCAGATCACCGTGGTGCAATTATCCAGCAAGGTGTTGTAAAACTCGGGTTCGACATTCAAGGCATTGATCTTTCTCATATACTCCAGAAACAGGCGCCGGCCGTTTTGCAGCGGGCCATGTAGCCGATAAAGATAAACATCTTCGGGGGGATCCTTACGGTAGTTGGTGCGCAGGCCTATCACATCGCGTTCATCGGCCACGATGTAGATCAATTCAAACTGACGGAAAAAACCTTTGATCGTCGAATAACCTTCATTCCGCTCTTTGCGCGCTTCGATCGAAACGGCCAGATGTTCATTGCCGCCAAAATCGAAACTCAGGATCGTATGCGCAATGGCGGGGCCCATCCAATAAACCGCAATCAGATCAATCCCTTCCAGCTTGTTCAAATCATAGGTCTTGCTGTAATAAGCCGGCTGATACTCAAACTCGCTCCGGTAGGCAAAATTGCGGATGTTATACACCGTGACTTTGTCGCCATCGAAAGTGGCATAGGCCAGCTTGGCGACATCCGGTTGCCATTGGCGTTCATTGGAAGGGGCAATCAAAACCCACCACGTCATAATGGTCCCAAACAGAATCGCATAAGCCGCTAACACTCGCAGGCGCCAGCGCTGAAACCCCATACTGATCAACGTCGCCAGGCCGCACAATAAAAACAATAGTGCGACAGCAGTCTGGGTGATGCCGTTGTCGGAATCGCCAAAATATATGGCAAACGCTCCCCAGAGGCTGGCTCCTATTATGGTCAATCCCATCAATATCGCCTTGATCAACTTCCCCATATGATTCATTGTGTCAATTGATGCTTTTAGCAATATATACGTCTATACTGAACATGCAGCACGGCTAACTCATATTCTCATGTTTTATTAAAATTTAATTACGCAATTTTTTCATGGTATATTACTTGCGGTTACAATTCGCGGCTATTGGACTTTAGGCCTAGTTTATTTGAATCGAAACACAAAGTTCCTGGTCAAATTAATTGCTTAATGGACACAACAGAACATACCCTTTTCAGGTTCCACGTTTCGGCATGATGCTTTCATTGCAAAAAATGTGTTCATTGACCCATTGGATAATCTGGATGGCTTTTCCGCTCCTTATTGCCTCGCTTAGGCATCCGGTCACCGGAATGAACTACGATTCAGCAAATTCGGCGGTCTATCGATGAGCTGGATCACGGTGCTATGGTCCATGCTGGCGTCGACTTCTCTGACCTTTGCACTGCTGCATCTATTCTTATGGGCTAAGGGCATCAAGCCAAGGGCGAATTTATCTTTCGCGGTCGCCGCCGTCGCTGCCGCCATCATCACCGGCATGGAATTGTTGGCCATGCGCGCGACGTCCATTGAACAAATGGCGATCATTCTTCGCTGGGCTCATCTTCCCATTTTGGTGCTTTGGGTGGCGATTGTGTGCTTCGTACGCTGTTATTTCGATGCCGGCCGCTCCTGGCTGGCATGGACCGTAGTCGTTCTGCGCCTGCTGGCGCTAACCCTGAGTTTAACCACTGGACAGAACCTGTTCTTTGACGAAATCACCGGCCTCAAACAGATAACGGTTTGGGGTAGTGAAACAATCTACCTCCCCGTGGGCTCGCTCAATTCCTGGTACATCGTCGGGCCGCTCAGCGCCCTGGCTCTCGCGGCTTTTGTACTGGATGCGGCATTCACCATGTGGCGCGGAGGAACGGACACGGGCCGCCGCCGCGCCGTCATTTTCAGCGCCAGCATCACCATTTTCCTGCTCACAGCGGTGGGCCATTCCGCGCTGGTGAACGCCGGTTTTATCGATTCGCCCTATATAGCCGGCCTATCCTTCATGCCGATTCTTCTCGCCATGTCCTATGAGCTGAGTTGCGATATGCTGAACTCGGCACAACTCGCTCAACAGTTGCAGGCCAGGGAAGCCGAATTGCGTATCAGCAAACAACGCATGAGACTGGCGGCGAGTGCTGCGGAACTGAGGTTGTGGGAATGGGACATCGTGCATGATGAAATTTTGAGCACGGATAAATCCCGTGCGTTTTACGGCATCGCCACGCCGCAGAAAATCAGCTTCGATTGCTTGCTTAACATCATTCATGACGAGGACCGCGAACAGGTCAGGTTGGCAGTGGAAAAATCAATGGCGGGAAACGGCAATTTTGAGAGCGAATACCGTCTTAAGATGCCGGATGGTCAGATACACTGGTTTAACTCCCGCGGCCGCATCGAATTCGGCCATGACAATCAGCCGCTGCGAATGCTCGGCGTTTCGATCGATATTACCCGGCGTAAACAAGCGGAACTGGAGGTGCAACAGCAACGCAATGAGCTAACGCACCTTTCGCGCGTAACCCTGCTAGGCGAACTCTCCGGTTCGCTGGCGCATGAATTGAACCAGCCGCTAACAGCCATTCTCAGCAATGCCCAGGCCGTCCAGCGTTTCCTCGCGCGCGACGTCGTTGATCTTGCCGAAGTGCGTGACATTTTGAACGACATAGTCGCCGAGGACAGGCGCGCCGGCGATATCATCCACCGCTTGCGTCTGCTGCTCAAGAGGTGCGAGATAGAACATCTGCCGGTCGATCTGAATAAGGTAGTGCGCGATGTCCTGAAACTCCTGCACAGCGATTTGGTGAATAACAATATTGCCGTGAGCGTTGACCTCGATCAGCAACTCCCTGCCGTCATAGGCGATCGCGTGCAGCTCCAGCAAGTGTTGCTAAACTTGATCATGAATGCCTGTGAAGCGATGTCTCAAACAAAAGCAGGCAGGCGCCGACTGTTTGTCCGCACCCAATTAACCTGCAATAATAGCGCGCAGGTATCCGTCGTCGATCAAGGTCAGGGAATTCCCGCTGAAAACCTCGAGAACATCTTTGAGCCGTTTTTCACGACCAAATTGCATGGCATGGGCTTGGGACTTCCTATTTGCCGGACCATCATCACCGCACACGGCGGACAACTCTGGGCTACCAACAAAAACGACAGCGGCGCGGTCTTTCATCTGACGCTGCCATTATACTCTGGAGAGAACGCATGAACGAGCCCGCTCCGATCGTGTTTATGGTCGACGACGACCCTTCCGTGCTGAAAGCCCTGGCGCTGCTACTGCGCGCGATGGATTTGAACGTGATTACATTCGGTACGCCGTATCAGTTTCTTGAACAGTACGCACCGGGGACCCACGGCTGTCTGGTGCTCGATTTTTCGATGCCCGATCTCAATGGACTGCAGTTGCAACAGGAACTTGCTGCCAGGGACATCGAATTACCTGTCATTTTTCTCACCGGACGCGGCGACATTCCGGTCAGTGTGCAGGCGATGAAACAGGGTGCCGTCGATTTTCTGACCAAACCGGTGAATGGCCAAGACTTGGTCGCCGCCATCCATGCCGCTTTCGAAAAGGATCGCATGAGCCGGCGGACTCGCGCCGAACAGGGTGAAATCCGGCAGAAACTCGCGACGCTGACTCCGCGCGAGCGGGAAGTCCTGGAACACGTCGTAGCCGGCAAGCTCAACAAGCAAATCGCTGCCGACCTCGGTACGGTCGAAAAAACGATCAAAGTCCACCGCGCTCATCTGATGACGAAACTGAAAGCCCGGTCATTGGCCGATCTGGTCCGTCTGGCCGAACGCGCCGGGGTTTTGTCCAAAGCGCAGGATCAAAACGACTATCAAGCTTGAACAACCGGCTTTGTCGGTTACCACAGTTCATTTTTGGCCAGCGGCTTGATGATGGTCAGCGCATCCGACAGAATCTTTATGGCCTTCGGGATATTCGCGCTATTTTCACGCACCACGTCGTAGGCGCCGAATAGTGCCACCGAAAAGAACTGTTTAATCAACGAGAAATGCTTCCTGTTTAAGCCGGCCAGGATGGCAATCGACTCCTGCGCGTTGGCGCCGCCGCGCTGCAGGTATTTGAAAACAGCGGATTTGAGCAAATCATTCGACATCACGCCGTAGAGCGCATTGGCAAGAATATTCAGATTGGCATTGGCCTTCTTCCTGTCCCGGTAATAGGCTTCGATTTTTTGATGAATCAAATCGGTATTATTGAAATCCGGCATCGCCAATAAATAGGCGCTCAATATCTGGATATCCGAGAAGACCGCGGTCAAACCGCCGCCGGTTAACGGATGCCGCATATTCAGCGCATCTCCCAGCATCACCGCGCCTTTCCTGATGATAGGTTTTGCCGCCATGTAATGATTGGGCATGACTTTAAACCCGTCTTCCTGCAAGGCCTGCTGATAGCTGCTGCGCATGGCTTCAGGAATATAAGGCGTCACGTTCGCATCCAGATGCGCTTGCAGCGCCAATTTCCTCGGCAGTTCTCCGCCCGGAAAATCGATCAAAAGCCTGACTTCAAAACTGGAAATCGGATAGCAAATGAACGGCGTCGGTCCCGATAAAAACACATGACCATGCTTCGGAAAAGGCATTTCACAATCTTTCAGTATCAAACCAATAAAGTAAGAGGTCACCGTTTTTTCATTGTTGCTGAGACACTCCCTAAAATTCGAAAAGAAACCGTCGCTGGTAATCGTGAGGGGCGCATGAAGGGTCTTGATCTCGGACGAGAGTTCTTCCCGATAACTCACGCCGATAATTTCCTGCCGCTCATTTTCGAGCAGTTGCAATGCCTTGCCGTGTATTTGCGTCACCGATTCGTTTTGCAGCGCAGAGGCTCTAATTTGCTGCAAAAACCGGCCATTATGCAGGCCCATTCCCTTAAAGTCATCCGGATACGGAACGGTGAACTTTTCATTCCCTTTCAGTAGCGAATAACCCTCAACCTGCTGCGCATCAAACCCTTCCAGGCAATGCCCGAGTCCCATTTGCTTGAGCGACTGTACGGCTCCTGGTTGCAGCAATTCACCGACGATGCGCTTTTTTTCCTTATAGCACTGATCGATTAACGCAATCCTGATGCCTTTGGGGGCGAGGTACGCGGCGATGGTGGCGCCCGCCATGCCGGCGCCGATAATACAGATGTCGAATTCTGACTTCATAGTAAGCTCCCTGAATATGAGCGCTTTGAACTGCGTTGATTCATCGATCATCCCTGAACATGCTGCCTGTAGTATCGGCCCAACGCCCAGATTGGAAAGATATTCCTGTAGTTGGCATAGGTGATCATGCAGTTATAATTAAAAACGCCGGAAATACTTTCCTGCGGCCAATCGCCGATGTCGCTTTGTTTATGCAACAGCACATCGATACCTGCTTCGATAACATCTCTTTCGCTAAACTCAGCGGCCATCAGCGCCAGTAAAGCCCACGCCGTATTCACCAGCTGGGACGTCGGCGCCTCGGAGTAAACCAACGTCGAACAGGATTTGAACGTTTCGCCCCAGCCACCATCCGCTTTTCGTTTACCGACGAGAAAGGCGCAGGCTTTGTTGATGCCGGCCGCTAAGGCCGAATCGTCATAATATCCTCTAGCCCTGGCCTTGCTGAGTGCTTCCACGCCGAACCACGTCGCATAGGTGAAACATACCGCCCAGCCCCCATACCAGGAGCCGTCGAGCCTTTGTTGCTTGAGGATGAAACGGAGTCCTGCGCTGGTCGCCTGGCGAATTTCACTGCTTCTATACGCGGGATCCGTTTCCTGAATCTCCAGTAACGCAATCACACAGGCGGCCGTACATTCGGTCCATGAATAATCGATCATGATGTCCGCAAACACTTCGGAAGGATTCAGTTTTTCCAGCCACTTGGGCGCGCGCGTCAATTCATAGGTTGCCCAGCCGCCATCGGAATTTTGGTATGACAAAATGACGTCGACCGCCCGTTGGATACGCGACTGATCGATCGCCGGCTCTACCAGGCCCGAATGATGAACCGCCAACGCGGCACTTAGACCTTCCGCGGTGCAATCCGCAACCGGCCAGCCGTTTTCGGGCGTTGAAAAGGGCCAGCTGCCGATCATCGGGTGACGGAAAAACTCGGCATGCGTCGCGTGTTCCGCCTGGATTTGCGATCGTTCGATAAAGCGATAGCTTTTAGCGATCGTCTCCGGAAACAGTTTGCCAATATCGCTTTCCAGCATCGCCCTGGTCGCAAAAGCGGCATCCCAAAGCTGCGAGCCGTTGTAGCCGTTCATCTTCATGCCATCCTCGGCCACCCATAAATAATCATACCAGCGCGCGACATGCTGTTTAAATGGCGCGGAATCCTTGCCATGGGCATGCCAGATGCAAATCGAATTGATCGCTTTGTTGACCGGGCCGATGTTGATGTAGTCGGTTTGCTGATCCTCGGCATCGATGTATTTCAATATATAGTCAGTGGACTTTTTCCTGAGCCAGTTGCATTTGAATTTTTCATAGTTATTCGTGAAAAAATTCATCCACTTCAGCACCGGAGACGGCGTGGTGTAACAATCCTTTTCGCACACCGCATCGCGCTGCTTCGGCCAGTCAATCGAGGCGAAATCTTCGTTATAAATTTCCTCTCTGAGTGACAAAATCAGTGGGTTTTCGGGCACCTTAATACGCTGAGCATAACAATAGGCCATCGGCAAGTACACCATACGCGTGTGACACCAGTAGCGCCAGGGATGCACCGGCAGCCACTTCGGAAATAACCACATTTCAGGAAACAGGCTGTTAAATCCTTGCCAGTCATAACAATTCAACACCGCCAGATAAAACTTTCCCCAGGAAGGAATGCCGGTTGCGCCGCCATGACTTTTAATCCAAGTCCTCGCTTTGACTAGTTGATCATGGTTTTTATCCACTCCCAGAAGGCGCAATGACACATATTGCATCACCGTGCCGAACATGGTCGATTCACCTTCGATATGCATGCCCCAGCCGGCATCCGTATTTTGATGATTGAATAGATAACGCTTCATCATTTCCCGATGCGCCATGGGAAACGGCACATCGGAAATATAGGAAGCGATCAGCAGGCCTGGCAAAAGGAATAACGGGCCGCCATAATCGCCCGGCCAATGGCCATCCTTGCTTTGCAGGTAAGAAAAGTAATTGATGCCCTTGACGAGCGCATCGGCGACGTTTTGCTCTTCGGGGGTCTTGGCTTCAGGAATTTTCCCGGCAAATTCCCGGTACTTCGCATTGATCGCTGCGTGCCGATATACCTGGTCGGCGGAATTGGGATTAAGGAGTGAATCGAAATGAAAATCCTCGGCAAACCGGGCTATTTCTTCATCCGAAATCTGATCGGCATTTTGTAGATGAGTATCGATAGTGTTCGAGCCGGGCTTGAATGCCCAAATTTGCCGGCCCTGTTCAGTGAGCAGTTGCCAGCTTTTCCAGGAAGGCTTTACATGCAGCATAGATTATTAGAGGTTCTTTTTTTAGCGGGGTTGAGCATCAGATGCCATTCTTGAAAGGAGAGTTTCCATGCATTTTGGAATTATTGATTAAACAGGGCAATACGCACCATGGCCAAAAATCCCTTCAGTTTTTTGAATAATCCGGGCGGTTTGCGCAAACGTTCGTGGCCGGGCAGTAACTGCCCCTTGGCCAATTTGCCGATTTTTCTTTTCACGGCCGGGTCGAGTTTGCCGTCGGCGGCCAACTCAAAAAACAGGGCTTTCACATTGCCCAAATCAAAGAAATCCCGCTGCCATTCCCATTTGAAATTGCCGCCGTAACGGAACCAGGAACCGCCGATACCTGCGACTTCATAATGCGTCCCATCCTCCCTTAGCGCAGGCGACACTTGCCGCCACAAGCCAATCACCTCGCCCAGTTTTTCATCGATTAAAATACGGTGGTAGGGATAGTGCCACTGTTCAAAGCCTTCCATTTGCACGCCTAAAGCCCATTCTTCAATCTCCTTGCGGCTGCGCGCGACGAATTCTTCATTGGGTCCGATATTCCAGCGATATTCTGCGTCATCGGTATACATCGCCCCCAAATATTTGGGCCAGTTGCCTTCTTTTTCAGCGTCACGATTCGCCTGTAACCAACGTTCAACCATTTCTTCCAGTTCTGCTCTAGGATATGCGGCCATTCTTCGACTCTTCAGGGTTCTCAATCAGTTCAATCTTTATTGCCTGGGTTGGGCAATATTTTTCGGCTTGCCGGGCTTGCGCGAGCAAATTCAGCGGCGGGCTTTCTTGTAGAACAGTCACGTTGCCAACATCGTCTACGTGAAAAAGTTCTGGCGCTTCGCTCATGCAGGTCGCATGGCCTTGGCAGAGTTCCCGATCGATTTTGATTTGAAATCTAGGTCTAACAGGAGCCTCTGCTTGCGCCGTATTTCTCGCCGTCTCGGCAGCGGCTTTCTTCATGCCCAAACGTTTGATGTAGCGAACCCGGCAAGGCGACACAGGTTGCACCACCATTTGAGTGAAATCATCCTGGTAAGTGTCCTTGTCGTCGATCAGCTCGAAGGTATACCGGCGCAGCAAAATGCTGAAAATAGCTTTCAGTTGCAGCATCGCAAAGGCGTTGCCCGAACATTTGTGTTTGCCACCGCCAAAGGCAATCCAGCTGAAAGGCCTGGCATCTTCCTGGCGTGCATCCGAATAGCGCTCAGGATCGAACTTTTCCGGGTCCGGGAAAATGTCCGCAATGCGATGCGATACGCGCGGCGAGGTGCAGACATATTTTCCGGCCCTGACCGTATAGCCTTTGAAGTGAAAATCCCGCATCACCTTGCGAATCAAAAAGATCAACGGCGGATGCAGGCGCAGGACTTCCTTGATCACGTTTTCGAGCAGCGGCGTTTCGCGTAACGATTGAAAAGTGACTTCGCCATCGGCGCCGAAGTGGGCATCCAGTTCATTCAACACGCTCCGCATCACTTCAGGCCGGCGCGCGAGTTCCAGCAGGGTCCAGGACGCCGTACCTGCGGTGGTATGGTGACCTGCGAAAATCGTACCGATCAACATGCCGGTTATTTCATGGGCGGACAAGCGGCTGCCGTCGTCATAGCGGGCATCGATCAGCAACTGAAATGCATCTTCACTTTTTTCCGGTTTCTGCGCTCTTTTGGCAATGATACCGGTGACTAGCTCTTGAAGTCTAGCGCGGGCTTTATCGCGGCGGCGAAAGACCGGCAAGGGCAGATAGGGAAACACAAACGCCAGAGGGTTCACGCCTTTTTCGAGATCGTGATAAATTTTCGCGAATTCCTCATTCAATTCGTAACGGAACTCATCGCCGAGCAGGCAGTGGCTGGAGGTATAAATGGTCAGTGCTTTCATGAACGCCAGCAAATCGATTTCGCCGGCATCGCCCCACCCGGCAATCATCTGTTCGACTTCCCGGACGATCACCTCTGCGTAGCCGCGCATCGGTTTATCGCGCAAGACCGGCATCAGCATTTTAAGCTGCTGGTCTTTTTTATGCGGCGGCGCGTCAAACACCACACCCTTGCCAAAAATCGGCGTCATGATCTTATACGCCTGGCTTTGATCCAGTTGCGCGTCGGGCGCACGAAAAAAAGCTTCATTCGCTTCAGGACCGGTCATCAGCACCATTTTTTGATGAAACATACGAAATTCACCGATCTCGCCGAGTGAATTTCGGAGTTTCATCATGTACTCAAAAGGATTTTTACCGAATGCGAGCATGTGCCCTACAAGCGGCAAGGCGCCGGGCATTTTCGGCGGAGCTCTGCCGGGCAAAACGGTTTTCTCGGTAGTCGTCGTATTCATCACTCGAACTGGGTGGTTGCATTCAGGAACGCTCATGGCAGATCCTCGTGGTTCCTTGAAGAGCATGTTCCTTTACATGCTACAGGCGGGAAGCTTTGATTCTACGCGGTACCCGGCTAATGTACAAAACTTTCCTTTTTCCAGCCTCCTCATCTCGACCGGCGAAACCCTGCCTTGCGTGGAAACCTTGTCGTACACTTCATCAAAGGCGTACCGTCAATACGGCAAGCGCTTCCGCAACAGGTCATAGCCGGCATGGTCGATCATCGTCCTGAACCACATGAAACTTTTCCCTGAGCCACCGGGTGGTTTCGGTCTCCGTGTATTTCAATAATTCGATGCGAGGAGGCAAGGCCCAGCCGAGCAGCGCCCTGAAAATCGGGTGCTTGCCAAAAGCAATGATTTCCTCCATGGCCCAGAAATAGCTACGGGTATGGCGGTGAAAATAATCGCGCACCGTCAAACTGTCCAGCTCCGACACCACGGACAGCGTCCAGCCGCGGGAAATCAGGCTGCGCGAAAGCTGGCCCATGGTCGCGAGCGGCTCCACGCGGACGATGCCGCGCTGTTCGTCGATTTCAAGTGTCGTACAGACCGACATCGATCTTGCGATGGGACAGCTTGTATTTAGGCACCATCTCACTCATGGTTTTCCAGCCTGACCTTGCGGTGCACAGATTTTTGTTTTGCGCCCTGCTCTTTCCAGTCCACGATTTGCCGAATCACCGCTTCAATCCTGGCATCGTGTTTGGCGGAGGCGCTGTTCAGGGGAAAGGCAATCCCATTACGAATGCCGGCGTAGGCGCCATAGACCGCCGAGACAGGTAGAAGAAAAAGGGTGGCGAATAGGCCGCGGTAATGGGTCAATAGGTGTTCGAATAATTGATCGGGCTTTATCATTGGGTTTATTGTAAATTAATCGGGAATTATTAGAGACGCTGTCACATCCAATTTTTTTTAAATTCCGTGAGGCAGCCAAATTGGCTATCTGCTCGCAACGGCTTGCCGCCAGGAGGTGCATCCCGATGCATCGAAAACCGTCTCATGCCGTCGCCCTCTCAGGGCTATTGGGCATCAGTTCTATCCTATCGGGAACTCCCGCTTTCGCCGCCCCTCCCGCAACCGAGGAAGTATTGGGCGTGATGGGGATGGATAAAGAGCAAATTGCCGAACTGGCGCAAGGTCAGCCCGTTGCTTATGCCTTAACCGAAGGCCGCGACGATGAGATTGCGGCGGGCATCGCTTGGCTTTTACCGGCTCCATCGATCAAGGTGGCCGAACATTTGCGGCAGGAAAATCCTGACCCGCTAGATGTTGATGTCACTGGGTACGGATTGTTGAAAGAGCATGGCGGTCCGATTTCCTTGGCGCCTATCGTCCTGTCCAGAGAAGAAATCGAAACCTTATCGGCTGCCGAGCCGGGCGACGCATTCAACCTGTCCGCTGCCGAGATTGACAGTCTCAAAACTCTCAAGCAGAACGCTAAGTTCTTCGAAGGCAGGCTCTTACAGCACTACCGGGAGATTCTATTCCGACGCTTTGAAGCCTATCGGCGCCAAGGAATATCTGCGATAGCTCCTTATGTTCGGGAGGAGGGCCCGGATTCCAAGCCGTCCTTGGAACTCCGTCAGGCCGCAAATGCCAGCCCCATCCTAAACCGTTACTTGCCCGCCTTGCACAAGGCATGGCGAGATTACCCAAAACCTTTGCCGGCCGGAGCGGACGAAGCCTTCCCCTGGGTCGAGAAAAAAGTCGAAAACCGCCCAGCGGTCATTCTCAGGCACCGCATCAGTATGGATTGGAACGGCGGCGTCTTGGTGTTGACCCGCGAATTCTATGCGCCACATTCCTACAATTCCAGCCAATGGATAACCGGCTGTCTGCCCTATCACAACGGTACGGTCGTCTTTCAGCAGGTGCGCAGCTACACCGACCAGGTGGCGGGCATAGCCAGCGATGTCAAACATATCATCGGCCGGAAATTACTGAAAGACAAAATGCTCAAGTCTTACAAGCGCCTTTGCGCTGTCGTGGATCAATGCCGTTGATTGACCGGCAATGCGACTTCACTTGTTACGCATTAATGTAAAATTTTTTCACATTCCCTCATATTGGACTATGGTCCAATTTTTTTATGTCGAGCGACTAGTAGCCCTCAACTCCCTTATTAATCGTCATCCCCTAATTCACCTGGAGTTGAATATTTCGTTCATTGAATGGCCTGAATCCACAGATTACTGTCCAACGGATACGGCGCCTCGAAGTTCCTGTCGAAACGTGTCGAATTCCTTTTGCCAAGCCGCCTTATTGTATCCCCAATTGCCTTCGTCCAACAGTTTCTCCCCTTGCGCGAATTCGGCTTTTACCTGAGTCAGGACAGCCTCGTCATCCTCACTCCACAGGGCCTGGGCATAAAACAGATGATTGAGCGGATGCCCTGGATGCTCCTTGACCGCCTTTGCCAGCAGTTCCAACGCCTTGTCGAGATCGCCTATGCCATTGGGCCAGGACGGGGCTTTAAGATAGAGCGCGCCCAGAAGACGCATCGGGCCGCCGTCGTCGATGTCCGGACTCAAGGCCAGCGCCTGCTTCATCTCGCTTTCGAGCCGGCTCAGGTTCTTCATGGCCACGGTGATGTGTTCGCGCACCGCCAGGCCAAGGTTGGCCGCCAGATAGTAATGCACAGGCCCATCCTCGTCGACCTTATGTGTCAGGGCGGCTTCGGCAAACTCCACGCCTTCGGCGGCCAGCTTTTCACGTTTTTCGGGGTTGGTTTCGCGCTCGGCCAGATGCAGGCAAAGGCGACTGCCTAGCGAGGTCCGCAGCAGCGCGATATCCTGGCTGTCGCGCAGCACAGTCAGCGCACATTCCAGGGTATGGGTGTCGCTCAATGGGCCGAGCCGGCTTTGTTGGGCAACGAGCTCGTCCGCCGTCTGCTTGGGGCAGTCGGAGAGCCGGTCGATTTGAACATGGCCGCTCTGGAGCCCGGCGCAGCCCGCCAGAAATGCCAGCACCGAAACGGCCGCAAAAAGTCGAGCGTGACGCAAAATCTTAACTCCCCTTATCCCACAGTTTGACCATGGGCTCGAACACAACCGGGTCCGCGGCGGCGAAGGCTTCGACTCCGAACAGTTCGCACAGTTTTTTGCCTTCGGCGTCGGCACACATCCCCTCCAGCGCCTTGCTGAAGCGGGCGCGTTCTTCCGCGGTCGTGGTAGCGCTGTTGGCCACGACCCCCATCAGCGGGATTTCCTCGGACGTGAAGACCGCTTCAAGGGGCGTTTGCAAATGCAGCGAGCCGAGTCCGCCGAATTGCTGCTCGTTCAAAATGACCGCATCGAGTTCCCCTTTGTCCAATGCGCGCAACGCACGGATGGCCTGATTGGACTTTTTCAGGACAAAGAAACTGGCCGGGTCGTATTTCCCGGCAAAAACGATCTTGCCGATGTAGGACGGCTCTTCCAACACCGTGCCGCCGAGGGTCTTGCCTTTAAGATCGTCCAGGCTCTTGTATTTGTCCTTCTGCACCATCACCCGGTAGCGCTCGTGGGTCAGGCCTTTGATCTTGGGTTGGACCACCGGGACCAAGTTGTGTTGGCCGCGCAGTTCCAGATAGAGCCCCAAAGAGGTGATCGCGAACTTGGGACGCTTTTCGGCCATCCGTTGCCTGCATTCGTCCGCTTTGGCGGTAAACAGGCTGATGAAGCTATTCTCTTGCCACTGGCCGACGCGTTCCACCACCCGCAGCATCGAACTCATCGCCTCGTTGGCATCCTTGGCATTCACGAGGCCGCCGGGATAGCACACCACGATCATTTCGGGATTGGGCGCGGCGTTTGCCGTAAAAGAGACTAACAGGCCGGCGATTATAAGACAGGTTTTTCGCATGATGATTTTCTCCTGGAATCCAGTAATTGTCCGATGGCAGGCGCCACGACGAGAGTTGCGGTCAGGCAGCACAACAGTCCGATCGTGATGCTGACGCCCAGGGAAGACACGCCCCGGTAGCTGGCCAGGGTAATCGCGCCCAGACCGGCCAACTCGGTACCCGCGGCCAGCCCGATCACCTTGCCGGCAGCCAGACTGACTTCTAAGGGTGAGTAGCCTTTCAATTCGGCCCAGCGATAGCTGAACCACACGCCATAATCCACCGCCAACGCGATCACCAAGGGCAACGCGACGATGTTCGCATAATTATAACGAATGCCGCCCAGGGCCATCAGCCCGAGCATCCAGCCGCCGCCGATCAGCAGAGGCAGCGCCGCCAGCAGGAAGCCGCGCACGCTGCGCGTCGCAAGCATGACCCAGAGCAGGCACAGCGCCAAAGCCAACTGCGTGCCGCGGCTGAAACCTTCCACCACCGATTTGGCAAACGCCTGATGCGTGGTCGGGAAGCCGGTCGCTTCCGGCGAGACCCTGTAGACGTCTTTTATCAGAGCGTCGAGGTTGCCGGGATCATACACCGATTTGGCCGGAAAGGCGTAAACCGCGATGGAACCGTCGGCGGCAAAAAATCGGTCGCGCAAGGCCGGCGGCAACTGCGCCGGCGTGAGAACTTTGGCCTGCCGCCAGCCGTCGATGATTTTGAGCCCGGCATCCGCTGAGGCCAACAAGGCCCGCAGGAAACTCTCGCTGCGCCCCCGGCCCTGTTCGCCGTCTGCGGCAAGTTTCGCCGAGATCGCCAATAGTTGTGCGCGCACATCCTCCAAACTCTCGACCAGTTTGTCATGCCCTGCCGAGAAGGCCTGCTCTTCGGCTTCGTCGATGATACCGGTGCCGTTTTCGAGCACCTCCCGCAATAGCTCGAATGATTTTGCGGACAAGCCGGCCTGGTCGAGTTCGGCGATCTGCTTGGCGTAATCGGCCCGGGCGAACGCCTCGCCGATACTCACGGCTTTGTGAAGGCGTTCGCCTCTGTCCTCTGGAAACAGGTTGGCCAACGACTGCGCCTGAGCAACCGTCTTGAGCTTGCCCGCCTCACGGGTGATCCGCCGGGCCTCGGCCATATCCTTGGCGGTGAAAATAATCACCTCGGACTGGAAGTCGCTCTCCGCCACCATGCGGCGTTGATAATAGGCCGCCTCGGAATCTTTAGGCAACATGGCCAACACGTCGTAATCGAACGGAATGCCGAGGCCCTTCATACCGCCGAAGACGGCGCCGCCTATCGCCAGAATCACCAGCGCCACTGCGGCAGGCTTGGGGAATCTGCCGCCGCATTTCCCAGGTTCTACAGGACTTGTCTGTGTGATTGGCGAGTTAATCTCTTTCAATTTGGGCGGCAGCAAGGCATAGAGCGCGGGCTGGACCATCCAGGTGCTGATCAGGATCATCAGAACGCCTTTGGCCGCCACCAGGCCCAGTTCGGCGAAACCTGGGAAATCCACCGTGGCCAGGGCGCCGAAGATCAGCAGCGAGGCGCCGCCCGCCGTCAGTACCGCGATAAAGGAGGAGCCGATGCCGGCCCCGATGGCTTCCACCAAAGGCTTGCCAGTCCGTCGCTCCTCGGCGATGCGCGAGGAGGTGAAGATGCCGTAGTCCGCCCCCAGGCCGAACAAGATCGCGATGAAGGCGGCGGTGATGATGGTCAGATGGCCGACGGTGACCAGCGCCAGACCCAAGCTCCACAGCACCCCGAGCCCCATCGGGATGAAAATCAGCACGGCCCAGCGCACGCTGCGGACCACCAGCAAGATCAAGGCGGCGATCAATCCGGCGGAAGTGAATATCACCAGGGTGATATCCCTCCGGATATTGGTATATTCCTCATACTCGATGGCAGGTAACCCGGTCAGTCCCACCGTGGGCGGAATGTGGCCTGCGGCTTTGACTTGCCCGGCCAAAGCCTCCGACACCTGCTTGACCTTGCCGACAAAAGGGCCAAGGTTCTCGAAATCCTCGGAAGGGTTTTTCGGATGGACGAACAAAAACAGCATCTTCCCGTCGCGCGAGGCGAAGTAGCCGTCGGCCATGCCGCCCGCCCCGTTTTTGGCCAGCAGCCTGTTCCAGTCGAAGCTGGCTGGCACTGTTTCGGCGAATAGCCAGCGCCGCCACTCTTCCAGGAAAAACGCCGCCAGGTTCAAGCCGGCTTCGGCGGTTTGCAGGTCGGTGCCGGCCCCTCCCAGCGGCGGATGGTCTTTGCTCCAACTCAACGCTTTGCGCAGGTTTTCTTCCATCCCGCCGCCCAGGATCGGCTGCTTCGCGATCGCGGTCAGCTTGTCCAGCCCCTCGGCCGGCATCAGCAGGTAGGCGTGGTCCAGGAAAAACGCGGTATCGAGGCGGGATGCCGCCTGGCCGATCTCGGGCTCCGCTCTTAACTTTTCCGCCAGATCGTCGGCAAAGGATTCCAGTTCGTTACGGGGAGCTCCCTCCAATACGACCATCAGATCGGAGGCAGCACCGAAATTTTTCAGGAAAGCGTTGAAACGCTGCGCCACGTCCGTGTCCTGCGGCAGCAGAGCCTGCCGCGAGGTGTAGACCGGGAGTTGCACCGTCGCCCAGCCGGCCAAAACCGAGAGCGATAAGGCTAATCCCAAGATCTTCCAAGGGTTTCTGGCAAAACATTCGGCGAGTTTGGCGGCACGATGGGTGATATTCATTAATCAGAAATGTTGTTAATCAATCCGCTGAAGCAGCCTGCGCCGCCTCCTTACGGGCCAGATATTCCTCCCACTTGCGCGCACTAAGACGCTGGAACATCGGCACTACCGGGTTCAGCTCTATGGGCGGCGCATTCCAGTAGCTTTCATAGCTTAACATCTCGGCTTCCAGGGCGACACCGTCCTGATCGAGTATGGGCCTGAACACCAGCAGCTTGGCAATATTCAGCACCATCTGGGTCAGCCACTTCGGGGTTTTGATCGAAAGCAGCGGAATCGTCAGCGCATCGAAATAAAACAGGAAAAATACCCGGGTGGTCCGCTCGTTGATCGGAAGCATGAACGACCAGTTCTTGATGCTGTCGCCGGTGTTGGTCCATTGGTAGGGGTACTCGTAGCACAATTCGATCAAGCGGGTATTGACCCGGTTGCGGTCAACGAAAAGCCCGGAAATCCGGCCGCCGGCCATATAGGTATCATAGGTCAGGTAAACCCGATCGTCATCGGCTTCGTGATGAGTCAGTTTGGCATCGATGAAAGGCTTGTATTTGCGGTGCAGGAAGGCATGGGAGAAATCGCAGATATTCTCCATCACCATCGAATGATGCGTCTGCCAGGTGTAATCCACGGCAAAGCTGGCCCACGTGTTATTCCCGGTGAGTTCGGGTATTTCCGGTATCTTGTGCTCGGCGGCCAGCTCCGAATCGCCTGGGAAAAGCCAGATCAGGCCGTAGCGGACTTGCACCGGATAAGTCCGCAGCCGTTTCTTGATCAGCGGCTTGCCGAAGCTGTCGTGGGAGTAGTCCTCCAGCCAGCCTTCCCTATTGTAGGCCCAGCCATGATAGGCGCAGCGCAAACTGCACTTGTCCACCGCGCCCTGGCTGAGCTTGAGCTGGCGGTGCGCGCAGCGGTTCTGCATGGCCGCGAGTTCACCGTCTTCGCCTCGATAAAGGGCAATGGGGGTATTCCAGAAAATGACCTCCTTCACCTGGCCTTTTTTTACGGCGCCGTCGTATTCCACCACGTACCAGCGATCAGGGTCCATGCCGGCGGCACGTGCCTTTTGCCGGGAAGTCTTGGCTTCCGCAAAGGCGGGGGGCGGAGTTATTGTCTGTGTGTTGTTCATCTTCGGAACTCCGATTCGCGGTTAAGCAGGGATGCGTTGGTACTTTACTTGCCCGGGACGATTAAGCCCCTGCGCACGAAATCTTCGTAAGCTTCCCGCACCGCTTGGGACAATGGGGTGGACTGGTAGCCCAATTCTTGTTTGGCCTTGTCGTGGTCCGCCTGCCGGCGCATCTGCAGCAGGCGCACCGCCGCCGGCGTGAAGCGCCGGGGCAGGTTCGGAAACAGCCGATACCAGGTCTTGTCGGTTACCTCGGCCAGAGCGGCCATCAACAACGGCGGCATGCGCAGCCGAGGCAATGGGCGGCCGGTGACTTCTCGGTACAGCGCCATCAAATCATCCACGCTGGCGTAGGCGGTACCAATAATGTATTTCTGCCCGGAACGCCCATACCGCATCGCTAAAACATGCCCTTCGGCAATATCGCGGCCGGATACGAATTCGAAGCCTCCGGGAATGTAGGCGCGCAGATTGCCGTGAGCATAATCGATCAGTACGCGACCCATCCGCGAGGGCGCATAATCGTGGGGGCCGATGATCGCGCAGGAAGTCGCGACCACCACGTTCAGGCCGTCGGCGTGGGCTTTGAGACATTCATGCTCGGTCAGATGCTTGGTGAAGCCGTAGGGCAGATGGCGATCGAAAGGATAGAACGGCATGCCTTCGTGGCTGGAACGGCCGGGCTCGTAGCCGGTGGCGCTCAACGATCCCGACACCACCGCCTTGTCGACGCCATGGTACCTGGCCGCCTGCAGGACATGGATGGTACCGCGAACGTTGGTCTCGAATAGTTCGCGCTTATGTTTCGCGTTTCCTTCGATCGTCGAAACCAGAGCGGCGCAATGGTAAACGCGGGCGCAACCGCGCACCGCCGCGAAAACCGCCTCACGGCTGCGAAGGTCGGCAACCACGCGCTCCACATCGAGGCCAGCGAGTGCCCCATTGTCGCGTTCGGAATGCATCATCACCCGCACTTGTTCCCCATCGGCAAGCAGACGGCGAACCAGGTTGGCGCCAAGGTGTCCTGTGGCTCCTGTAACCAGCGTGATGCCTTTAGTCATAATTTTAACCGATGGTGTGACATTCAGAATGGAGCCATGGAGTAAGCTGAAGAGTTCGAATTCATGACACCCACTAATAAGCTCTCTAAAAAAACATCATAGGCATTTAGCAATTGGGTATTCCGGCCAAAACAATTCGAACCCAGTTTTCGGAAATCCAGGTTTATATTTCGAAGCTCTTGAAACAAAAAAGCGCGGATTCAACTCCGAAGTGCGGAATGAGTCATTATACTGTGTCCGGCTAAGTTCTGTTGGTATTTGCTTATAGAAGCAAATTCATACCGTTCAATCAATTAAAATTTCTAATCCACTCACTGGAACTTATCCTATCGATTTGCATAGAAAACCAGCGATCCGCCGCGATAAAGCAGCTTGCGACGGTTTACTTTCTACACCCGACAGCCTCATCGATGGCATTCAGTAAAACCTGCCCGTCAACCGGCTTGCGCAAATATGCGACAATGCCGTTATTCATGGCGAGTCCGTAGGCTTCTTCGCTATCATTGCCGGTGATTACAATCACCGGCAATTTCGAACGATTCAGCGCAAGTTGTTCCAAAACCGCAAAGCCGTTCATCGGCATCATATTCAGATCGAGCACGACGCAGTCCGGCCGGCCAGTTTCCAGGAACCGCAGGAAATCGGGGCCGCTAAGGAATGTTTTTGCGGTAAGCCCTGCGGAACGCAACAACCGCTCAAGACCTTTGCAAACGGACTCCTCATCATCTATGACGGCTATAACAGCCTTATCAGTTTTCATCGTGGCGTCACTTTAGCGGGTTTGGTGCGTCAGAGATACTGGACTTTGGTCTAATGTGTTCGTAGCTTTCGGATACCTCTCTGCCATGATCGAAAATCCTCTGTCCTCCATCCGTCATCAGCTTCAAAAGGACGGGATTTTCAACCCCCGCCCGGCTCAAGATAGAGTTACAGCCCCATCATTGGACACTGTAACCCCGCCCCATCAAGCATGAACTATACGCTTGATCAAATGCTTGAGACGACGTAGCGCTTTGTTGCGATGCCTCGCGGCGATCGTGCCTTTGTTTGGCTCCACCGACAACAACTCCGGCGGCAGCGGCCGATTTGGCTTCGTTTTGACGGTATTCTTGCTTGATGTCGTCGTTCACATTGCCATAGGCTCCGTGTTGCCGCCCTTGCGCCTCCGCCTTTCCCGCACCCGCCATCGCGCCTACGGCCGCCCCCCTCGCTCGGCCGCCAGTAGGAGCGGCTGGCTGGGTTTGCGAACCGGCAGACTGTTGTGCGATTGAAGTGCAATCAGCCTGATCCCTTTGGATCTGATCCGGCGTTTGTCCCTGCATGGGGGTTATCGTGAGCGCAGAAACACCGGGTGAAAATGTGGAGGTGAGTAACAGGATGCTTGCACCCATTGTGAATGATAAAGATGTGTGTTTCATGGTTATTTTCCTACTCTGTAAGTTATGGGTTATGGTTTAAGCCGCTATCTATCTCCCTGACAAGGGCTGGCCTCGTTAGAAACCCTGACGCGATCTTTGGGATCAATATTGCAACTGCCCGCCCCGTTTCTTGGCTAATATCCGGGCGGCGGAGCTACCGGTGAATAAACGACACCCGCATTACCGTATGCCTGGGTATACCAGGTAGAACCGCACTGATAATAAGTTACGCCGTCAACAACAGCCGTGTTGGGAGTGCATGGCAGACTTGCGGAACCCGATGGCGGCGGCGCATAGACGACTGTCGAGGGGGCTGTTGTTGTCGTGGAGGTTGACTGGCCGGCCGCGTAGCCTCCCATCGCGCCCAGGGCGGCTGCGCCGATTGCCACGGCGGCGACTTCGCCATCGTCCCAGTTGTTATCGTCGTAATGTCCAGACTGTGGCGGGTAATACCCTCCGCCGTGGTAAGACTGCGCGGTTTGCTGCCTCGCTTGCGTCCGATCTGTGTAACCTTCTTGGCGCGTGGCAGTCCTGGCAGTGTATCCTTCTTGGCGCTCCTCAACGTTTTGATTCGAGTATTGCTGCCGCTGGGCCTGATTCGCCGTCGAAGTCGTTTGGCGGCCTTGCTGGGTCGTTGCACGGTTCGTGGAAGCGGTCTGAGCGGTCTGCGATCGGCCAGACGCTCTGGACGCGGAGGCCGCCGAACTTCCGGCACTTCTCGATCCGTATTGTCCCGCGCCGGACGAGAAGCTGCCGCTTGCGGCGGCCCCGCTACGGGAAAACCCGCCGCCAGCACCGCCTCCACCGGAAAAGCCACTCCTTGCGCCTCCCCCGCCGCCACCGGAGAAACCGCCCCTCGCGCCTCCTCCGCCACCGGAGAAACCGCCTCCGCCCCCGCCGCCTCCACGGCCACGGGCGGCAGCATCATCGACGGTTCCTATGAGTAAAACGATCGTGGCCGTCATAGCCGTAACGATAAAGTAGGGTTTGGTATTCATTTCTTTCCTCCGGTTTGTACTGTTTTTTTAGGGCCCTCAAGCGCGACTTGGGGCAACTGTGCGAGGAAGGCAATCTTCCGTGCCCCTTCGGGTGGAGTGAACACGAACAGGTTATCCTGAATGGCGGGCGCAAGATTCCAATCGGAAAATACCGCTCTGAACGCCGGCTGCCCCTCCGCGTTCTTGTAGGTCAACACCACGCGGAGCGGCAACGGCTGGGCGCCAGCCGGGACCCAGACCTGATAATCTACCGTTTCGGTACGTCCCGCCAGGTGGTGGACCGGTGTCCCATGAATCACGTCTTTCTCTACATAGTCGAGCGCCTGCGTCCGATTTTCGAGTTCGGCCGGAAGCCGGCTGAGCAGGAGTGCGGCAAGCGGCAGCCGCATATGCAGATCCTTCAGGAAATAGGTGACTGCCTCGTCAATGCCCCCGGGTTTGGAAACTTGCGCATAGACATTCTGGGTCGGGGTATACGTCGTAATCGTCTTGCCGTCGTACAGGACGAGATGCTTCTCGCCGTCGCTATGTTCCACCTCTACCCGAAGCCCATTGGGCCGGCTCACGGTGATCCTCCTGCTCTCGCCGAATTCGATCTTCTGACCCGATTCCTGGAGCACTTCGAAGCTGCCCGTCAGGTTCACGCTGAAACGCGGGGTCTTGGCCAGAAACTCGGCCATGCTCATGAGTATTTTTTTGGGATCGCGCTCCATTTCGGCCACCGCCACAGTCGCCGAAGTAAGGGCTGCGGTGGGTTGTGGCCGGATTGCCGCTTGTTCCTCTGCGCAGCCCACCATGATCAACGGTGCTATCGCACACAGAACAGAGCGTTTTAAGCTCCAACTATATTTTTTCATGGTTAACTCTCCTCTTGGTGAGAACAAAAAAATTACCGGCCGAATACCCGGCCAAAATTGCACGGTATTCGCAACTCGATATCAAAATCAAACAGAAAAACAAGCCCCTTCCCTTTAAATTCGATAGATCGAAACATGAGTCTTATTTATGATTCGTCTGAAGACGGATTAGTTAATCTCAAAATCCGAAGCAATCATTCTATTGCTGCGCAAGCAGATTGCGCTATTGGACTTTAGGTCAAGACCCGGGATGAAGCATTGCCTAGTGCGAAGACACCTATTTTTTTAAGATGTCTACAAAATTAGGAAAATCGGGGTCTCGGCAGCAACCCTAAAATCCTTCTCCCCAACGGTACTGCCAGGCAATTCCGATCGTGTCGAAAAAGCTGCCGGTTCGTGCGTGAACAACCGTATTGCCGAAAATCTTGATGGAGTTCTGCCGATTAACCGAAAATGAAAGCGTACCCCCAACGCGCCAATTCTGTTGAAGGGTATCAGTGACTTTATCGTTCAGTGTGGTACGCGCGCCGGTGTAATAATTGGCATCTATTGCCCCCCACATACCGTGTCCGAAACTATATATCAAATGCCCTTGGAAGTTATAAAGCGGCGACTGTTGCAGTTGCACGTTCACTCCCTGTTTTGGAGAGACAGGCACAAACTGAGCGTCGTTATCGGTAAAAACAAATACCCCGGCAGCGAACTCGGCAGTCCATGCCCCCCACGCCTTGGAAATGCCGATTTCGGGCTTGATTGCCCAACGATGGGTGCCGATATTGACGATCTTCTGCGACTCGTATCGCCCTCCCGGCGGAATCACCGCCAGGCTGGCGCCGATAATCGTGTCCTGCTGGTAACTGGCGAATTCTTTCATCGACAGGGCCGGGGCACCGAAAAGGTTCACGTACAAACGAAACAAGGGATCGGTAAAACCCGAGGTTTGCCGGGGCCTTGGTTGCCCCAAAAAATCCGCCTTTCCCGACATCCAGGCCTGGGGGATGATGATGTCAACCTTGCCGGATTTTCCCCACAGATCGAGCGAACGGACATAGGCAAAAACGCTGCTGTGAATTTCCATCTTACCGTTTTCGATCGGCACCGAAGGTGCAAATGACACATTGCCTTGGGTATAGGAATATCCGGCAATCAGAAAATTGACTCCGACAGGGATGTTGGAATAGGATCGGGGTTCGATATCCGCAGCGCGAACCGAAGATGACATTATGACCAGAGTCGCCAACGCGGCAAGTCCGGCGAAGCGGGATGGCAATAACTGTAAACACGGAAACCTCAAATTCGTCCCCTTCTGTTATTAGCAGACCTTAGCCACGATCGGTTAGGCTTCTGGCTTGTTCAACGCTTCCTTAGCTGATTCCGGCTCATAAGGATTACTGAATCCAACCTTCCTGCTGAAATCGGGTTCTTAGTCTTTCAGTGATTTCCTCAACAATTTGTTCGGTTCTGCCTTCGACTTTGCTGCTACCGCTCTCTTCGCCATAGACCTTCATGCCTGTGCTGATAATCAGCCCGGCAGGATTGCCGGTGGCGATTGCACCGATAGCACCCAGAGCCGCGCCTGGGGCTTTGCTGCCGCTTGCATCGCCGGTACCGCCCCCCACGCTTCTGAGTCCTTGCGGGGTCACTTGATAGCCTTCGACCTGCACCTTCAACTCCGATGCACCGGAACCAAAACCAATGGCGACACGCTCCGCAGTACTCCCCTCATCCATCGAAACAATCTTGCCCTTCAGCACAATATCGTTGATCTGCATCTTTGTTGTCGGCGAACCCGGATCAGCCGGCAGTCCCATTTGACGGATGCCGCTGACTATACCGCCGGCAATTTCTCTGCCAATTTCAGCTTGCAGGGAGGCACTGGCTGAAGATGTCGGCACAAAGTCATAGACCCAGATCTGGTTGGGTCTTGGCAACTGTTCGGCCGTCGCCAATCCTGGGCTTCCGGTAACGCTGGCGAATCCCGGGCTTGTGGTGACGGGGGCCAATTCCGGGCTCGTCGTGACATAGGTTGAGGCACAGCCGGTGCTTAGCAGTACAACGCATAGGTAAAAGAGGTTGGTTGATACTTTTTTCATTTTAATGGTTTCCATAATCTTAAAGCTATAATTTATCATTGTATTCCTGCACGAACAGGCCTCGCTATTGGACCTTAGGTCAAGCCCAAGAGCATCTCGTTATACACAACTTGCCTAATCCTGTAAGCTACGCGATTTTTTCGAACCAAGGACAAGAAGGCAAATGGAGTGGGTGAAAAAGGAATTATCTGGAATCAAACTGGGAGATGAGCGTTTGAACAAAAGATCGGCGAAGCTGTTGAAAAGTTTTGCGTCGAAGCCGAGCGCGAGCATACCGACAGCCTGTGGAGGTTGGAGTGAGACCCTGGCGGCGTACCGGTTTTTCGGGCAAGAGGGGATTGCGTGGAATGACATTCTGCAGCCGCATATCGATTGCACCTTGATACGCAGTCAAGCCTATCCGGTGGTGCTGTGCCTACAAGACACCACGGAGCTGAATTTTAACGGACAGTCAATCGAGGGATTGGGGCCGTTGTCATATGAAGCGCAGCGAGGGATGTACTTGCATCCGACGTATGCGGTGACGCCAGAACGGCTGCCGCTGGGCGTATTGGATGCCTGGATGTGGGCACGGGAGCCGAAAGACGCCGATGGCGAGCGGCGTGGAATCTGTGAGAGCGCGCGCTGGCGGGAAGGTTACGAACGCGTAGCAGAGGTTGCGGAGGCACACCCGGACACGCGCTGGGTTTATGTGGCAGACCGCGAAGCCGACATCCTGGGACTAATGCAACGCGCCCATGCCCTGAAGAATCCAGCCGATTGGCTGATCCGATCCCAGCACAACCGCAAACTTGGGAAGGATGAGGCCAAGTTGTGGGAGCAGGTCGAACGGGCGCAGGTCTTGGGCGAGATTCGCTTTCATCTGCAGCCACGCCCGGGACAGAAAGGGCGCGAGGTAAGCCAACAGCTACGCAGCCTGCGTGTCGGCTTAGCCGATGGCAATGGTGGAACGTTTGAAGTGAGCGCTCTGTTGGCGCGCGAAATCGCCCCGCCTGAAGGCGAAAAGGCGGTGGAATGGCGCTTAATGACAAATCTTCCGGCGTCGACGTTGGACGCAGCGAGGGAGTTAATCGATTGGTACCGATGCCGGTGGGAGATTGAGATGTTTTTCAACATTCTCAAAAACGGCTGCAAGGTGGAAGCCTTACAATTGTCGGCGATGCCCCGCGTCGAGTTGGCCTTGGCTTTCTATCTGATTACCGCTTGGCGGATCGGTTACCTGATGCGTTTGGGGCGAAGCTGCCCGGAGATGGATGGCGAAGCGGTGTTCGAACGGGAAGAATGGCAGGCGGCCTGGCTAGTGGCGCGCAAACCCCTACCGGATAAGCCGCCGACTTTGAACGAGATCATCAGAGTGATTGCCGGTTTCGGCGGCTTTCTCGGACGCAAAGGCGATGGTGAGCCCGGCGCCAAAACACTTTGGATCGGTCTTCAGCGCGTCATGGACTTCGCCATCGGCATTCGCGCGATGCGGGAAGCTCAGAATTGTGTATAACGAAATGGCCCAAGAGCCCTGCTCACCGCTAAGCTTTACAACCAAAATTTTCATCGAAAATAAATAAAATCAGTGTTCTAATTAATAACTGGAGAATATAGTTTGCTAAATTAAAACCTCAGCAGGTAAAAATGATGAAAAATCCAATCGTACTCCTGTTTTTTCTGCTTTTTACCGGCTGCGCGACCCTGGTTTATCAGGCTGAAGATTATGAAGCCTTATATGGGCCCTCTAACCCTAAACAGCGGCGGCTGACCGAAGAGGATGCGGCCCTGAGCCGGCGGCAAAATAAAGTCTCCTTTTACCAAGACGTCAAGCCGATACTGGACTCACGCTGCGTGGTTTGCCACGGCTGTTATGATGCGCCTTGTCAATTGAAGCTAGGTTCCATCGAGGGCATTGACCGAGGCGCCAGCCAGCAGATTGTCTATGACTTCGCCCGCCTGAAAGCCGCCGCGCCGACCCGGCTATTTATCGATGCCTCGGATACGGCGGGCTGGCGGCAGAAAGATTTTTATCCGGTTTTGAATGAACGCCAGGATTCAGACGACGCCAATCTGGATAATTCGGTCCTGGCCAAATTGCTTCAATTAAAACGCCAGAATCCGTTACCCGATACAGGAAAACTGGACAAGGATTTTGATTTTGACATTAGCCGCGAACTGCAATGCCCGACGGTTGAAGAATTCCCCAAATACCAGCACCAGCATCCCCAATGGGGCATGCCGTACGCGCTGCCCGGCCTGTCTCAGAAGGAAGAAGATACCCTGCTGCGCTGGCTCAAGGAGGGAGCAAAAGTCGAGCCGCTGCCGCCCTTACCGAATCCATCAGTCGCGGAGGTGGCGAAATGGGAAAATTATTTCAACGGCCCTACCCTGAAACAGAAACTGGTATCCCGTTATCTTTATGAGCATCTGTTTATCGGGCATCTGCATTTCCGGGAACATCCCGAACAGGAATTCTTTCGCTTGGTGCGCTCGAAAACGGCCCCGGGTCAGCCCATCGAAGAAATTAATACGGTACGGCCTTATGATGACCCGGGCACGGACGCTTTTTATTATCGTTTACGGCCGGTGACCGAAACGATTGTGGACAAGGTTCATTTCGTCTACGAATTAAGCGATCAGAAGATGCAGCGCTATGATGAACTGTTCTTTCAGCCGGATTATCCAGTCACCGCATTGCCCTCTTATCGACCCGAAGTCGCGGCGAATCCGTTCAAGGCCTTCATTGAGTTGCCTCTGGCATCGAAATATCGCTTCCTGCTCGATGATGCCGAATATTTCGTGACCGGATTCATCAAAGGCCCTGTGTGCCGCGGCGAAATCGCGACCGAAAGCATCCGGGATCAGTTCTGGGTCGTCTTTACCCAGCCGGGCCATTTTTATCCCGAAAAAGTGGCCGAGGCGCTGGCCGAAAACAACCAGGTTCTCGGCTTGCCCGGAGAAGAAGGCGATCAAATCGGCCTGATGGGATGGACCAAGTTTGACGCTTTCGGCAAGCAATATCTCAAAATAAAAGATCGGTTCATTGATCTGTTGCTAGCCAAAGATCAAGGCTTTGGCCTGGATAATATCTGGGACGGTGACGGCGAAAATCAAAACGCGGCGCTGACCATTTTCAGACATTTCGACAGCGCCACCGTGACCAAAGGCCTGATTGGCGATACCCCGTTAACGGCCTGGGTGCTTGATTATCCGATCTTCGAACGGCTGCATTATTTATTGGTTGCCGGTTTTAATGTGTATGGTACGGCAGGGCATCAAGTCGCCAGCCGGACCTATATGGATATTTTACGTCAGGATGGTGAAGACAATTTTTTACGTTTTATGCCCGCGATGCAGCGCCAGTCGATCTATAACAGTTGGTATTTGGGCAAGGATGGTTTGCGGACGGCTGACGCCTTATTCAGCATCGGCCATGCAACCCAGATAAAATACCAATCCACGGATTATAAAAAGGAATTTTTTGATCAGGTCAGGCAACGCTTGGGCAAGGCGGCCGGCCCAGTCGATAGCATTAATCAATGCCAACAGGAACCTTGCATCAGAGCCGGTACCACGCCCGTTCAGCAGCAAGTCGATAGCGAAATACGGAAGCTCGCAAAACTGCAAGGGCTTGAATTAGGCGCATTACCGGAAATGTCCCTGCTCCGGGTAAAAACCGGCGATCCCGCCGGAGACCTGGTCTATACCCTGCTGATCGACAAGGCCTACAGCAATATCTCGAAAATGGTGTCCCTGGGTTCCCGCAGGCTGCCGAAAAACGACAGGATTACGATCGTCCCCGGTTTTGTCGGCAGCTATCCGAACTTTTTCTTTAGCGTAGAAAAAAACCGACTGGGCGAGTTTGTGAATAAGATTCAAGGCGCCAGGTCAGAGGCCGATTTGGAACCACTCTACAGTCAATTCGGTATACGCCGCAGCAATCCCGAAATCTGGCTACAGGCGGACTGGTTTAATCAACAACACAAGATATACCGCGGTTTACAGGCAGGGCTGCTCGATCTGAGCCGCTATGAAAATCTGTAAAGGCAATAACCAGTTAGGAGACACTCTATGCTTCGGTCGCACATCGATCACATAGTCATCACAGCCCCCTCCCTGGAAGTCGGCGTGGAATACGTCCGCCAGACGCTTGGGGTGATCCCGCAAGTCGGCGGCGAGCATCCTCGCATGGGCACGCACAACTCGGTGCTGAAATTGGGGGAAAAGCGCTACCTCGAAGTCATCGCGATCAATCCGAACGCGCTTCAGCCCGATCGGCCGCGTTGGTTTCGGCTAGACGACCCCGATGCGTCTGAACCCATTCGCCTAGCTACGTGGATAGCCCACACGAACGACATCCATGCAGCGGCAACGGCTTCGCCGATACCTTTGGGCGAGGTTGAGTCCATGAGCCGTGGTCAGATGAACTGGCTAATCACCCTACCCGCAGACGGCAGTCTGCCTCTGCAAGGGATTGCACCGACCCTGATCCAATGGCCCCCTGGCGTTCATCCGGCTGCCACGCTGCCGGAAAGCGGATGCACGCTTGTGCGCCTTGAGGGATTTCATCCGGAAGCCGAGAAAGTCGTCAGGATGCTTGAGTTCATTGGTTTTGAAGGTGCTTTTCGTGTCTCGCCGCTGCCACTCGATCAAAAGCCGTACCTGGTTGCCCATATCCAGACACCGAAGGGGGTACGGCAGCTGAGCGCCTCTTTTTAGCTCTATTCTGACTTACTGCAAAATGTGCATAGCCAAACAGAATTGGAGATGCCCGTTGTTCGTGAACATGCTCTTTGGCCAGGAACTCTATGCTTGACGACCTCTTTTCCTTTCTTTTGTCGGTGCACTGGATGATGTTCTTTGCTCCGGTTGCCGCTCTATGCGCGATTGTATACGGCTTTATTTCGATTCGGTGGATCAATAAACAACCGGCCGGTAACGAACAAATGCAGGCGATCGCCGCCGCCATACAGGAGGGAGCCAAGGCTTATTTATCGCGGCAATACCAGATCATCGCGCTGGTCGGCACGATTCTGCTCGCGATGATTGCATACTTTTTAAACTGGGAAACCGCGGGCGGCTTCTTTATAGGCGCGGCGCTTTCGGCTATGGCCGGCTTTATCGGCATGAATATTTCGCTGCGCGCGAATGTCCGTACCGCCCAGGCGGCCTATCAAGGCACCGATCAGGCCTTTTGGGTTGCGATCCGGGGCGGGTCCATCACCGGCATGCTGGTCGCCGGCCTCGGGCTTTTGGCCGTCAGCGGTTACTACGAAATCTTACGGCTTAGCGATGTACCTGATCCCTTGCACGCGATGACCGGGGTCGCTTTCGGGGCCTCTTTGATCGCCATATTTGCCCGCCTCGGCGGGGGTATTTTTACCAAAGGCGCCGATGTCGGCGCCGACCTGGTCGGCAAGGTAGAGGCCGGCATTCCCGAGGACGACCCGCGCAATCCGGCCGTTATCGCGGACAATGTCGGCGACAACGTCGGCGATTGCGCCGGCATGGGAGCGGATTTATTCGAATCATACACCGCTTCGCTGATCGCCACGATGATCCTGTCGAGCCTTTTGGTAACAGGAAATCACAATATCACCCTCTACCCGCTCGCATTAGTCGGCATCTCGATCCTGACCTCGATCATCGGCATCTTTTATATCAAGATAGGCCGCGACGGCAACATCATCTATGCACTGTACCGGGGGATGATCGTCTGTGCCGTTTTGACGGCATTGATCTATTACCCGGTCACAGAGTGGCTGCTCGGCGAGACGCTGATTATCCAGGGCAAGATCGTGCCGTCGATCAACCTGTTCTATGCGGCATTGGTCGGTCTGGGCTTGATGGGCGCCTTAATGCCGGTGACCGTTTACTATACGTCCAGCGCCTATGCCCCAGTCCGTTACATTGCCAAAGCATCGACGACCGGTCATGGCACGAATGTGATTGCAGGGCTCAGCGTGTCGATGAAAGCCACGGCGGCGCCGGTGATGCTGATTTGCGCGAGCATGTGGCTAACCTATCAACTCGCCGGTTTGTTCGGCATTGCGATTGCTTCGGTCGGCATGTTGTCGTTGACCGGTCTGATCGTCGCGATGGATGCCTACGGACCGATTACCGACAATGCGGGCGGCATCGCCGAAATGGCAAAACTGCCCCCGGAAATCCGCAAGATTACCGATGCCCTGGATGCGATCGGCAACACCACGAAAGCGGTGACCAAGGGGGCCGACATGGGTTCTGCCGGGCTTGCGGCGCTGGTGCTGTTTTCCGACTATACCACTCAACTGGGCGGGCTGGTTTGCGACCTCGGCGATATCAGAGTCATTATCGGCTTGTTGCTCGGAGCCCTGATTCCCTATGTGTTCGCCGCACTGGCCATGGAAGCCGTCGGCAAGGCCGCCGGCGATATTGTCGATGAAGTCCGCCGTCAATTTAAGGAAATTCCCGGAATCATGAACAATACAGCCAAGCCGGATTATTCCCGAGCGGTCGATATACTGACCATTTCGGCGCTCAAAAAAATGTGGGTTCCGTCTTTATTACCGGTTGGCGTTCCGATCCTCGTGGGATTTACCCTGGGTAAAGAGGCTTTGGGTGGCGTACTGATCGGAGCCATTGTTTCCGGTCTGTATCTTGCGATCTCGATGACCGTGGGGGGAGGCGCTTTCGACAACGCCAAAAAATATATCGAGGCGGGGCACTATGGCGGCAAAGGTTCCCCCGCGCATAAGGCCTCGATCACCGGCGATACCGTCGGCGATCCCTATAAGGATACGGCCGGTCCCGCCGTCAATATCAATATTAAAATGATCAATATCGTGGCCTTGCTGATTGCGCCGTTGCTGTGAGATAAGCTTCGTTCGCCATCAGGTCGTCATTCCGGCAGGAACCATCGGCCTCGGAAACTCGAATTGAACCAAAACCACGTGAGGCAGTCACTTTAAACGTCCCGCCCAGTGGTTTTGTGATCCCTGAGCAAGCGGATCAAGAAAAATCAGGCAGCTTTGAACATCAGTTTTTTAAGCATTCCTCTCCCGCAAAGAACACATCCCTTTAGGAGGCATCATGCCACTCAAACACTACGGCGTTCTTAAAGGCAAGGCGATCAATAAAATCATCGGCCAGGGTTCGAGTCCGCATTATCAAGTGCATCTGATCGACAATACGGCCGACTATCGTATCGCCGTTAACGTCAAATCGAACCTTGCTCCGTCGGAACTTCTGTACCTGGTCATCGATGACTTTAAACATCCGATCCTGGACAAGTTAAAAACCCTCGAAAGCGGTTTTACGCCGCTGGAGAGCGCGCCGAACCAACTGGCGCTCGATTATATCCGCGGCAACCTGTTCGATCCGAGTCGGTTGCGCCCCTTACCGCATAATATTCCGGGAGCGGATAACGACCTGAACGAAAAAATAGATGCCTATGTGCTGCGCGCGATCGGCGACGAAAGGGCAAGCATCTACGCTTTCGGCGAACGCTGGGGACCGGAAAACGGGACGAAAGACAAATATTTCGGTTTCCTGCCCGGCAACGGCATCCATGATATCCACATGAATCAAGCCAATGTGGCGCCATTCGTCAAAGATGACGGCGTTTGGCAGGACGGCGGGCTGCTTTTTCATTTTCCGGGTATCGATCAGATGGAAACCGGCGGCACGGAGGTTTGGCCGGAACAGTGGGTCGCCGTGTTCCTGGCCTTTCAGTCGCAGTGCTGGCATTCCGACGATCGAACCGGCCATCGCCTCCCTGAATGCGATGCGATCATTCCTCCGAAGATAGAATCCGGCGTCCAAATCGTGGCGGCATTGGTCAATCCGGAAGGCGACGATGCCGGCCATGAAACGGTGACGCTGATCAATCTCTCGCCCAGGATGATCGATTTAACCGGCTGGTTTATCGCGGATAAAAACAAGAACCGATCGCAAATTACGGATCTATTGCTGAGTCCCGGAGCCACCGGCGTGGTGAAACTGGATGGACTGGGCGCGCAGCTCGGTAACAGCGGCGGCATTATTACCCTGCTTAACCCCGCCGGGATCAAATACCACGGTGTGTCCTATACCCAAGAACAGGTACGCAGCGGCTGGACGGTCCTGTTTTAAAACTCGCTTCCTAACACTCTGCACTGGACCTGCCAGGTTTAAAAAACCTGACAGGTCTTCAGCCGAGAAATGATTTCCAGTGAAGTCTTCAAGCAAATTTCTTCTTCAACTTCCAAAAAACAACCGCGGTAGTCAGGCCCATCGCGCAAGCGGAACCTATCAATATCAGGCCCAGAAACAAAGTTTGCCTGAACGTATAGTCCACCAATGCCTTGCCGCTGGTCTGTGCTTGCCCGACCGCCCCGCCCAATCGCTCCGACAGACGGTCAATCTGGCCGGAAGCCAGGGTCTGGTCGAAAGCTTGCAGCAACCTCATCAAGTCTTGCGCGGTGGCATTGATCTGCGCTGCCGCCGCCGTGTAATCGTTGATCCGAAAGGGTTCGGCGTTTGGCTTCGATGGGCTGGCATGGAGTTGCCTAACCACTTCTTGAAAGGACTTCAGGGTGGCAGTTGACGCATCGGACATCTGCTTGCCTGCGTCCAGTGCTTTTTCGGTCTGTCCGGCGAGACTGGCAAGCCCCGGTTGGTGCTTGTCCAGGGCTTGGACGATCTGTTCGCGCTCGGCGCTGATGAATCCCGGCAGACTCTCTGCGGTCTGGCTGAAGCGGTCTGCCGATGCGGACAGTTGACTGGCATTGGCCAGCAGTTTTTCCATCTGCGGCATCTCCGCCGTCTGTAATACCAGCAATTCGGTTTCCCAGCGGATCAGGGCCGGCATGTGCCGGGCCAGAAACAAGCCCCGTTCCGCGAACAGCCGGGTGTTGGCCAGTTCGCGCGTGGCAGGGTCAAGCCCCATCAAGGGGTCGATCGAGAGCAGATTGAAAACACTGCTGGTTATGCCTGTGCGGGAACTTCGATGACTCTGCGCGACTTCGGACGCAAAGCTAAGCGACCCGAGATCACTCGGTGAACGCGCATTCGGGTGTTGTTCGTGCCAAATTTTGATCGCGGCGCGCAGTTCCGCGAGCTGTTCTTTTTTTAGCGTCGTCGCAGCGATCCGCCACATCTCCTCCTCGATCTCTTGCGAGGCGCGCAAATAAGGTTTGGCGGATTCGCCGTAAAATTTGGGTATCCAATAATCCTCGACATTCATCCGGTTCAAGCTGGCCAGGATGGTCATGTCGAGGAGGTTGGCATAGGTATTGGCTCCGGTGACAATGGCCAATATATCATTGGTGACGCTGATACGGCGCCTCAAAAGAGTACGCCTTCGGGTGCCCTTATCATCTTCCCGCTGCAACTTGCTGATGGCGAGATTGAGTGTTTCGATAGAATTGTCGGCAATACGGAGCAGTTGGGATTGCAGTTCGACCGGATCGGATACCTCGTTTTCCTGAAACAGGGAGCGGATACCCTTCTCTGGCAACTCCAGGGTCGTTTTGAGCAAATTGCAGCCGCTCACACCCAAGACCAAGGCGAGCAGCAGAAAGACTTTCGGCCCCCAACGATGGGCATCCGGACAGGAAGGCTGACACAGTGCTAGCATAACTCCCCCCCAATTATTCTCCTCGGCATATCCGGTTGCACGACTCAATTCCCCTGAATCGTGACCACCGGCGGCTGGGCTTTCTCTCCTGTTTCCGCCAGTGTCATGATGATCATCAGGAAGGTAAAGACGCCCTTTGACCTGTAATCGCGGTCGTCGATCCAATAACAATAGTCGCGATATTTAACCGTGGCAAAGGCATCAGCCGGGCATGAGGTTTCCGCATGAATCTTGATCAAGGGCGGCAGCGACTGGGTTCCTGCCGGCTCCACGATCTCAGGATAAGTACGGCCTTCCGCAATGTGCTCGGGCGGCACTTCGACATTCGAACCCAATAGATTCAAGATTTGGAATCCGGAACGGGTCTGGATGGCTATCGTGTCATCTTTTCCGGACACATTGCCGCTGACGACCTTAAACTCTTGCAGATCCGGCCGCAACCCTAACAACTTCCTAACCAGGTCTCGATCGGCCTGGTATTCGGGTGGAAGCTCCTTCTGACTGATGACCATTACCGTACCCTCCTGCTTCGATTCCTTGGACACTTCCACCCGCAATCCGAGAATGCCCGAGCCCTGGAGACGCTGCAAGGCCGCCAACAGCCTGACGAAATCGGGTTCTGCCGCATGTCCTCGCGCTCCGCCCTTGCGATTCGAAATACCGTTGATCGATTGCGCACCAATCTGCAAAAGCATGTCTATTGGCCAGCCTTCCTGAGAAAGCCTTAATAAGTTCGGAGGCGGAACCGGCGTGATCATGACCTGAAGAAAATGGGCGCCGGTCAGCGGCGTATAGGTGATTGTCGGACGATCGGTGTAGGTTGCCGCGGACCCCAGGTTCAGGATATCGCCCACTACGCTTGCGCTATTGAGCGATGCCCCCACCGTCACGGCCCCTTGTAACTGGTAGCCGCTAATGATCTGTCCCACGTCCAGAAACACCGGCGTATCGGCATAGCGCATCTTGACGATATTGAGCAGGGTTTGCTGTTTCCAGGAACTCGAAATCGCGTTGACGTAATCGAAACGGTCACGATCCAGGCTTGGCGGGCCAAAGCTGCTACATCCGGGCAGACCGAGAACGATGTCCGCTAAAAGGAACAGGCGGCTGACCTCGACCCAAGCGCGGGCAGCATGCCGGTATTTCAAAGGGCGTTTTAAAAGGCTGCGAGACCAAGCCATGCTAATACCCTCCAACTTCGGGGTTGCCGATCCGGTACTTTTTATGCTTTTTCCTGATCATAACAAAATCCCCACCAGCCGCTTAAGCAGATCTTCCAGGGAAATCAACGTCAATGTCAGTGGCAACAACGGCGCCAGCACCGAGATGACGGTTTGTAGTACAGCGGATTTACTGAATGGGAACGGCCGCATCGTCTGTACGACCTCAAAGCTGCCTGCCATGTCGTTCAGGGATTGAATGTCCCCGCTGCCGACCAGGGGTTCATCCAGCGGGGCGCCGCCGCGCAGCCATTTATCGTCAAATTCACGGACGTAGCGGTTCGCCAGCGCGCCATACTCAAGCAAGCCCTGGCGTTTGGCTTGCGCCAGGCGGGGAGCGAACACGCACAGGGGGCCGAGTACGAGCAGCAACACAAAAACTACGGCAGCTACGATTTCGGGTTTAAAGTCCAACAATGTCTTTCCCTCATAAAAAATGTAGTTGGCGATCAGGCCTGCCAGCAAAGCGCCTTGGGACAGCAGTAACGGCACGAATGCCGCCGCGCTTCCGCCGAGAAAGCCGAGCCCCGCAGCACGGTCGGGATGGGTCGGCACGAGATGTAAATCCAGCCGGGAAACCTTCCACAGAAACCTCGCCCAGATGAAAATGCGAAAAAACCAGCGCGCTAAGAGGAATTGATAAATCGGAATGCTGACAAAGGCGTACCAATACCCTGCCAGGGAATAGTGGCGATGCCCATCCACGATGGCCGCATACCAGGTGGCCGATGTCAGCGCCATCTGGCTTGACCAGAGATAATGCATACCCGTCCATACCAGGACAATCAGCAATACTTCAATCAACACCGAATTGCGCAGACGCATCGTCGAGTCGATCAGGACTTCGAACTCCGGAATGGAGCGTGCCGGAACGATTCCGCGCTCGATAAATTGCCTGACGACCAGTCTGATTCGCTGGTGGACCACGAGTTCCGCGACCAGCAGCAACGGCAAGGCCAGCAGAAAGCGGACATGTACATCCACGTCATAAAGAAAAGGGACTTTAATCGCGCCGCCCAGCGCCTCGCCGGTCAACACCGAAAGCAACAGCAACGGCAACCAGGTGAATAGGGAAAAGAAAATCAATCGGCGCTTGGCTAAACCTAGGGTATCGGTGGTTAGTCCTGCGTGCATAAAAAGCTGGAAGAGTGGGCCGCCCAATACCAGGGAAAAATCTTCAGGCTGTTTTTTGTCGGCTGAATCGTTCATAGGATTGTAAATATCAAAAAGCCGGAATCATTCGGAGAATTCACTGTTGCCATGGTAATCCCCCATTATTAATGGTCATCAAAAGTCTAGACCGCAATCTCATAATTAGTTAAGCAACAAGTCATTTAAGTTTCTTAGGCAAGAAGCGCTTTAAATTGCTTTTCAGTTTATTGGAAAGGGCTGACTTCTCTTTGTAATCCCATGAGTTTCCCAAAAGACTCAAAATAATCAATAGGTAGTTTTACTAAGTTTTTAAATGAGGCGTTTTTTGTTAACATAGACTTTTGCCGAAAGAATTAGCCAATATTTGTCCATTTCCCCCTAAACAGAGGAAATTTTATATCTTGGCTAGGCGCTTAACAGGAGAGAGTTTTATGCGAAAAAATTACGTTCTGGCTGCTGCCTCACTATCGGCAATGAGCTGTTTGTCAATGGTTCAAGCCGACGAGTATCAAGATGATCGATGGTATATCGCACCTTTTGGGACCTTTATCAATTCCGGCGGCGATCGGGGGGCTGATGATGGTTGGGGCGGAGGCATGGGACTCGGTAAAATGCTTGACGAACATTTCAATGTCGAAGCGAGAGGTTTTTACCAAGGTTTTGGCGGCGATTCGGGCAACTGGGATCTGACCGGCGGTTCCGCAGATCTGCAATATTACCTTTTTCGCGACACCTTCTCGCCTTATGCCGTTTTAGGCTTAGGCGCAATGAATACCAGCCACGGCGGTGATAGCGGCGTAGGCTTCATCGGTGAAGCGGGCGTTGGTATTACCTACGAAGTGATGGATAATTTTATGCTGCGTAGCGATGTTCGCTATCGTTACAACAACAATTTTAATGCGCAAGTCCAGCCAGGCACGGATGAGTTTCATGACATGACCGTCAATGTCGGTTTCGTCATTCCGTTTGGCGAAAAACCGGCTCCTGCGGTTGTTGCCAAGGCCGAGCCCCTTGCTCCGGAACCTACGCCCGTCGTGGCGGATTGCTCGACTCTCGATGGAGACAACGACGGTGTCAACGATTGTGATGACAGATGCCCGAACTCTTTGAGCGACATTCATGTTGGCAAATACGGCTGCTGGATAGTCGACGTGAAATTCGACAACGATAAAGACATCATTAAACCCCAATATTATCCGAATCTTGACAGCGTCGCCGAGGCGATCAAAAAGCATCCTGATACCATGGTTGAAGTACAGGGCCATACCAGTAAAACCGGATCTTACGAACACAATATGGACCTGTCCGAACGCCGAGCAAAAGCGGTTAAGGATTATCTGGTCGGCAGCCACCACCTGCCCAATGTAACCTCGCGCGGTTATGGCTGGACGCAACCCATCGACACTAACGATACCGAAGAAGGCCGCGCCAATAACCGGCGCGTGCAATTGGAGGTTGAGGGCAAACCGCAAGCCGAGCATTAACCCCGCATAAGGGCTCGATGTAGGGTTTACAAGGCAGGAATAGTTAGCACTTTCCTGCCTTTTTTTCTTGTTATTGCGCTCACGAAAAGGTTGTTCAACTCTCACCCCATGGCGTTTAAATGACCTGTTTTGCTGATTGAGAAATGGAGAAACGCTGATGAACAACGAACACGAGGTGTTACCCAATAAAACGTTGGAAAAGCTGATCTCGCACAAAGTGCTTGATTTATTCATCCGTGCCGGATTGATCAGTTTTTTAGTGGTTTATTGCTATCAAATATTCAAACCGTTTTTCGGCTTGATGTTATGGTCGGTAATTTTGGCCGTGGCCCTGTATCCCCTTCATACCATGATCGCCCGCAAGATGGGGGGTAAAGAGGGGCGCGCCGCAACGGCCTTGGTGCTGGTGATATTGTTGAGCGTATTAATCCCCACCACGTTATTGGCCATTTCCTTCGCGGATTCAACGACCGGTTTGGTGAAACAAATCCAGAGCGGAACATTGCAAGTACCCGCGCCCAATGAATCTGTCGCCGGATGGCCGCTGGTGGGAAAACAGTTATATGCGCTATGGTCGTCAGCGCATTCGGACCTGGGCGCCGTGGTAACGAAATACGAACCCAAAATTGCCGTAGTCACCAAACAAGTTCTGGGCTATGCGGCCAGCGCCGGCACCGGCGTTTTGATGTTTTTGGTTGCCTTGGTGCTTGCCGGGATCTGGATGGCCTACGGTACATCGGGCCATGCAGCGGCCAAGGCCATTGCCAAGCGGATGACAGGAGATAAGGAAGGAGAAGCCTTAGTCGCGCTTTCGACCTCGACCATCCGTGCCGTGGCGCAAGGCGTCATCGGCATCGCCTGCATTCAAGCCCTTTTACTGGGGGCTGGATTTATCCTGGTAGGTATTCCCGCCGCCGGAATTTTGGCCTTATTGGTCTTGGTGTTAGGCATCATGCAAATCCCTGCCGCCCTGGTCGCACTGCCGACGATCGTCTATGTGTTATCCACCCATGAATCGACTCCGGTGGCGATCATGTTTACTGTTTATACCCTGGTTGCCGGTATGGCGGACAATATCCTCAAACCCTTGATGTTAGGCCGTGGCGTAAATGCCCCCATGCCGGTGATTTTATTGGGCGCACTAGGCGGCATGGCGACCGGCGGCATTATCGGTTTGTTTCTGGGCTCGGTAATGCTGGCCTTGGGTTACCAATTGTTTATGGCCTGGGTGTATCGTGAAAATGAAGAGGAGGATGCCAGGGAGGGTACCGGCTAAGACCTTGAGCTAGACCATCAAAAGTGGACGCCATCGGCTAGCTCTGTAACCGGTACGTCCATGAGTAAAGGCAGCGGACGAAAGGTATCCGAGTTTCGAAGCCGTCTTTGCCGGTTATAAAATATTTCTCATCTTAAACACTCGGAGTCATAACGCTGCTGTAAAGCAAATTTGCGTTGCGGTTTACCCTTCAAGGCATTAATTTTCTTTCTCAGCTCCTGACAGTGATTCGATGACTGCTTCTCGGAAGACTGATAATTTTCGTCATGCATCCAAGAAGATTCTTCGGCAGCCTCTTTATAAAAACGCGAAGAATCCAATTTGAGATCAAGCGGTTTTTTTTCAGCATTGCCAACCAATGGCGGCAGAAGAATTAACAAGAATAATGACCAATTTCTCATTGTTATGCCTCGGATTTAAATAGAGATTGAAAAACGCTGCCAAAATTTATCACCTTCAGCGCCTGCTTTACAAGATAATTTACCGTGAAATTTGCCAGAGGCTGATTTTCGATAAAGTGAAATTGCCATCACAATGCATTTAAAAGAAACTTTAGTTTTTGTGGAGAATCTATCTTGCATAAGAACCAAAATACCTTACCTGAGGATATTTTACTTATGAAACTAAAACATCTAATTTCCCTGTTATTGCTTGCTTTATTGGCTAATGGCTCTGCGACAGCTGGCGTTACGGATCAGGACTTCGTAGCCCAGAAGACACAAAACTTAATCAACCTCTGCGCGGCATCGCCGCAAGACCCCCATTATCGGGAAGCCATCCATTTTTGCCATGGTTATTTAGTCGGAGCCTATCAATACTATCTAGCCCAGACAGCAGATAAACAGGAACTGAAGATGTTCTGTGTTCCAGACCCTAAGCCATCTCGCAACGAGACAATTGCCCTGTTTATTTCATGGGCGCAGAAACACCCCGAATACATGAACGATATCCCGGTCGAAACCGAATTCAGATTTTTAACCGAAAAATACCCATGTAAAAAATAAAATAAAGAGGATTGCACAACATGAAAATATTTTCGATTTTAGTCATAGCAATATGGGCCATTACCCATTTGTCAGGTTGCGCCGGCATGTCGGATACTCAGCAACGCACTGTAACCGGAGGCTTGGGCGGTGCGGCAGGAGGAGCGATCATTGGTGCGATCGCAGGCAATGCCGGCATGGGAGCTGCCATCGGAGCAGGCGCTGGCGTCGTGGGTGGGTATTTGTATGGCAAACACAAAGAATCCGAACAACGCGCGTACGAACAAGGGCGAAGGGATGCACAACGCTAATCTTATTAAACCCAAGCGGTGTGCAACCCGGAGTATCGTCGTCCATAGTCTCCACCTGAAAGTTAAGCGGACACCATCCTGCACACTTTGACTGGCTCAAAAACAAGTTTACCTGTCCCCTACAGACATTCAGCTGCAGTTAAATCCGAATCAGTCTATTTTGGAGCCCCGCGCGGATTCGCGGGTTTTTTGTTTGACATCACGTTTTTCTTGCCGACATTCCGGCCCACTCGCACCGGCATCGCGGCATCGATCTTTGACCTCCCTTGCAACGTCTCGACCTTCCTGCCTTATGTCCTGCTCTCCCTGCCTGTCATCCCGGCGATCATCCCGCCTTTCCATGCCAGCCGTTTCGGAATAAGTCGGCGCAGACCAAATCAGCGCTCCGACTGCAGCAAAAACCAAGGCTAAGTTGCCAACCTGAAAACAAGTCTTTCGATTCATAACATCTCTCCTGTGCTTGATCCGCAGGATTAAGTCCGTTATCCCTTTCGGATCAATTCAAATACGCCATAACCCCATGGCGGTAAGTCCAGATAAAGGCCGGGCGAAAGCAGGCTATCACCACTGCGATCATAACTGTCCGAGCCCATTAAATTTTTAAGCTCATAGACGCAACCATCGGCATTTGGCAAAGGTAACGGGAGATAACACTGGCTCTGGTTCGGCGCGTAGTTAACCGCAACGATCGCTTGTTGCCCATCCTGGCCTCGCCAAGCAAAGGCAATCAGGCACTCCGATGTCCAATTGCCCTCCCATGCCCGTTTGCATTCCAGCAACTGCCAAACCCCATTGCGGAACACATCCAGCCGCAAAGCATCGAGGAGATGACGATAAAATTCCTGCAATTCCGTATCGGTGGGTTGTTCCTGACCTCGACAGAGGTGGACCGAAATTTTCTTCGGCCATCCTTGCAATTGCCCCTCATGAAAGAAGCGCAGGCCGGGGTTGAAATAGGTCAAGACGGCGGCGGCTTGATGGACGTGCGCCGGAAAGGTCGCGGCGGCACGGGGTTCATCGTGGTTCTCTAAAAAACGGGCGGACTTTTTCTGGTAATCCATGTCCGCCCAGAAATGTAGCCGCACAGGTCCGGCCTGCTTCCCGCGCAAGCGGTCGTATAACCGCTTGTCGTAGGTGTAATCGAAGCCTTGCTGTTGCAGCGTCCATTCCATATCCCAGTAAACCTCAGCCATGAATACGAAATCCGGATGTTCTTCCCGCACCTTCCGGGTAGCCGTAGGCCAAAAAGGTTCAGCGGCGATGCCCCAGGTGCGTTCAAAGATGTCCGGTAATGCCAGCATCGCCATGTCGCAGCGCAGACCGTCGCAGCTTTGGGCAATTTTTAACAACTCATCGATTTGCGCGAGCTGAAAGGCTGGGTTGCCGTAATTGAGCTGCAGGGTATCCGGCCAGCCGTCAAAATACGGGTCGCGGCCGAATGCCAAAATAGCCGGCCCTTGGGTCAAGTCCAATTTGACATAGTTTTGCGGCTGCCCGATAAGTTGCTCTTCCGTGCCGGAAACATAATACTCCGGGTGCGCCTGCACCCAGGGATGGTCCGGCGCGGTATGGTTGGGCACAAAATCCAGCATCAATTTGAGGCCCCGTTGGTGCAGGCGGCCGCGCAGGCGTGCCAATGCTTCCGGCTCCCCCAATAAATTGTTGAGGGTATAAGCGGTTACCGCAAAGCCGGAACCGCAGATATCGTTTTCCCGCAAGTCCGGTAAAAGCTCCCGGTATTCGGCGAGCCATTGCGGATTGGAACGGGAGACCTTGCGCCCTGCTTCTCCGGTTTGCCAGACGCTGAGGCAGTAAAGCCAGTCAAAGCCCAGATTCGCCAGTTGATCCAGTTCGGCATCGGGAATGTCGTCCAGCGTCGCCGGGCGGCCGATTTGGCGTGACAATCGATTGAGCCAGACACGCGTATTGATTTGATAAAGGGAAGGATAGAGGACACTATTCATGATTTCCCCCTCAATGAAATCGGTAAAATTTTAGCGGTGCAGGATGCTGCGTTTTGGGGACGCCTGCCAACAATCAACATGACTGGCCCGGCCTCCGCCTTCAAAACTTCATCATCACTTGCCAACCGTCTTCTTTATTGCCGCCATCTCGGCATCCGGACCGGTCACGACTTCTTTCGTTATATCGCCCATGCCTTGAATGACGCGAGCGATGCAACCCGTCCAACCGGTCTGGTGACTGGCGCCGATGCCGGCTCCATTGTCGCCGTGGAAATATTCGTAGAACAGAACCAGGTCCTTCCAATAAGGGTCTGTTTGGAATTTTTCGCATCCCCCATAGACCGGTCGATGGCCATCGCCATTGCGGAGGAAAATGTTGGTCAGGCGTCTACTCAGTTCCTGCGCCACCTCAAACAGGGTCATGTACTGTCCCGAGCCGGTCGGACATTCCACCGTAAATGCATCGCCATAGTAGGCATAGAGCCGTATCAATGCAACGTGGAGCAAGAAATTAACGGGCATCCAGACCGGCCCCCGCCAATTGGAGTTGCCGCCGAACATGCCGGTATTCGAATCTCCCGGCAGGTAATCCACGCGGAACTCCTGACCCGCGTAATGAAACACAAACGGATGCTCCAGGTGATGGCGGGACAGCGAGCGGATGCCATAAGGGCTGAAGAACTCGTTTTCATCCAGCATTTTGGCGAGCACCCGGCGCAATTTCTGCTCGTTGAACACCGACAGCATGCGCCTACCCGCTATGCCAGGCTGACTGGGCAGGTGCATATTCGTCAAGAGTTCGGGGTGGCGGCGGTAAAAGACTTGGGCATGCTGGACGAAGTTGGGCAAGTGCTTAAAGTCCGCTTCTTCAAACAGAGCCACGGCCGCCAGAGGCAGCAGCCCCACCATCGAGCGCACCTTCAAACGCATCGCCGTGCCATCCGGCAGGCGCAGGACATCGTAAAAGAAACCGTCCTCCTCATCCCACATTTCATCCCGATGCTCGCCCAGACGGTCCATCGCCCCGGCAATCCACATCGTATGCTCGAAAAATTTGCTGACGAATTCTTCGTACAGGGTGTCGTGAACCGCCAGTTCGACGGCAATCCTGAGCATCTGCTGACTGAAAAAGATCATCCAGGCGGTGCCGTCCGCCTGCTCCAGGTAGCCCCCGGTGGGCAAGGGCGAACTGCGGTCGAATACCCCGATGTTATCCAGCCCCAGGAAGCCGCCTTCAAAGACATTGTTACCGTTCCTATCCTTGCGGTTGATCCACCAGGTGAAGTTGACCAGCAGTTTCGAAAAGGCATACTTCAGAAAGTCGATATCGCCCTTGCCGTCATTGCGCGCCTTGTCCATCAGATAGATTTGCATGGTGGCGAAAGCATGCACGGGTGGATTCACGTCGCCAAAATTCCACTCATACGCCGGGATTTGCCCGTTCGGGTGCAGGTAGTCGTTACGCAGCATCAAATCCAACTGCGATTTGGCAAAGTCCGAGTCCACAATCGACAACGGCATCATATGGAACGCCAGGTCCCAGGCCGCAAACCAGGGGTATTCCCACTTGTCCGGCATCGAGATGATGTCATCGCAGTAAGCGTGGTACCATTCGCCGTTGCGAATCCGCTGACGTTCTTCCGCTCCGGACCACGGGGTGACGTTGTGTTCCTCCAGCCATTTGTCCACGCCATAGTAGAAATATTGCTTCGACCACAACATGCCGGCGAGCGCTTGGCGCATCAGATTGGCCCGATCCGGATCGGTTTCCTCGATGACCGTTGGAATAACTTCGTGATAAAAGGCATCGGCTTCCTGCAAGCGCGTTTGGAAAACGTTATCGAAACCCGCGAACGGCGTTTCCAACTGGGCCGGTGCTTTACGGGTCAGGCGCAGCCGAACCACTTGCGTTTCCCCGACACCCACGGTCAATTGATAGTGCGAGGAGACCTTTGTCCCGATCTGAGCCGAATTGACCGCATCCTGCTGTCCGTGCAAGAGATAATTGTTGATGCCATCCTTCACGCAAGGACCGGCATTCTGGCCTGCAAAGAGGCGGGCATTGTTGGTTTCATTCTCGGTAAACAACAGCGGTATATTGCCATCGCAGTAGAGATAGTAGTCGTCCAGGAATTCCTGAAAGAACGGGTCGGTATGACGAGCATGCACGATGCTGCGATCGGCATTACCGAACTGTTGCAGTACCGGTTTGCTGCCGCCGTCCGACCAAGACCAGGTATTGCGGAACCAGAGCGTCGGCAACAGATGCAGGGACGCCGCTTCCGGGCCACGGTTGGCGACGCTGATTTTGATCAGTATATCCTCGGCATCCCCTTTGGCATATTCGACAAACACATCGAAATAGCGGTCTTCGTCAAAAATGCCGGTATCCAGAAGCTCATATTCCAACTCATTCCGGCTCCGCTGCCGGTTGGTTCTGATCAGATCTTCATAGGGATAAGCCGCCTGCGGATACTTGTACAGATATTTCATGTAGGAATGGGTGGGCGTACTGTCGAGGTAGAAGTAATACTCCTTCACATCCTCGCCATGATTGCCCTCGCTGTTGGTCAGGCCGAACAGCCGTTCCTTCAGGATGGGGTCTTTGCCGTTCCATAATGCCAGAGCAAAGCAAAGAATTTGATGGTCGTCCGAAATACCGCCCAAGCCGTCCTCTCCCCAGCGATAGGCGCGTGAGCGCGCCTGATCGTGCGTAAAATAATTCCAGGCGTCGCCATTAGAGCTATAGTCTTCCCGCACGGTACCCCACTGGCGCTCGCTCAGATAGGGCCCCCATTTTTTCCAGGGAATATTGCTATTGCGAGCTTCTTGTAGCCTAATTTGCTCCAGTGTCATAGCTTACTCCTGTGGGCTTTGGTAATCATTCATATACGCCATTCATGGGTTGTCAGAAGACAGATTCGTTAGTCTTAAGACGAAACGCCAGCATTGTATTCCTGTATAAAGAAGTCTCGCTATTGGACTTTAGGCCAAATTGACTTTAAGAAACAGCGCAAAATTTCTGGTCAGAAGCACTTAAAAGAAATTGCAGCTTTTGGACTGGATTAATGCTGTCGCTTTGATAACATGATGCCGTACAGCCATAAAACGAATCTGTGTGTAAAACCCTCATTATCGGGAGCGAGCCCTGCATGCCTACACTGACGCGGCGTTCAAAGGCCGGCAATTACGCTTTCCTTCTATCCGGTCTGCTTATTCTTTTCTTGCTGATGCCTCTGCTAAGAACCATTCCTGCCTTGGCAGAGAATGCCTTGCTGATGCATATTGCCTTGCGGGTGGGCTACAGTGTCTTGATGCTGCTTGGAATATGGGGCCTGTCTCACGAAAATAATCGTTTCAGGTTCGGATTGGCGCTGGCTTTATTGACTGTTACCTTCACCACCATCAATATTTTTTATGACAGCATCGCGATCGAATTGTGCATAAGCGCGGCAGTGCTTTTGTTTTCCATTAGCAGCGCCGTCATTGCAGCCAAGCATGTGTTCGGAGGCACTCAGGTCGACCGCAACCTGCTCTTCGGAGCCATGTGCGTTTATCTGCTGATGGGGCTTATTTGGGCGATCCTGTACGGCTTGATCTTTCAATTTTGGCCAGGGTCGTTCAACGGTATCGAAGGAGTTGAGGGCAAGGCTCCGATGGATGCCCTGCTCTACTTCAGCTTTGTGACTCTGGCCAGCCTGGGCTATGGAGACATCACCCCCGTTGGGCCGCTGGCGCGAACACTTGCCTATCTGGAAGTGATCAGTGGACAGCTATACATTGCGATTATGTTGGCTGGATTGGTGGGACTTTTTTTGCACAATCGCAAATAACATGTCGTTTCCGTGGCTTCGAAGCACTTCCCTACCCCTGCCCCAAATCCGACAAAATCTTGTCTCGCACCAACTGCCCGGACAAGGTTACCATAGGCATGCCCCCCCCCGGATTGACGCTGCCGCCGACGAAATAGAGGTTTTTTAACTCGCTGCTGCGCTGCGGGGCTTTAAAGCCGAGGTTTTTCCACCGATCGGCAACAACGCCGTAAATCGAACCTTGATTCGAAAAGTAGCGGGCTTGAATCTCGTGCGGCGTCCAGTATTCTTCGGTCACGATGTGTCGGCGCAAGTCGCTCAGCCCCATCCGTTCGAGCTTTACCAGAACGCGTTCACGGAACGCTCGATAATCCTCCGCCGAAAGCGGGTTGCCGGTATCGAGATGCGGGATGTGCGGAAGAACCTTGATGATTTCACAACCGGCCGGGGCTTGTGCGGGGTCGGTTTTGCAGGGCGCGACGAGATAAACGGTCGGGTCGTCGGACAATTTATTGCGGTGAAACACGGCGTCGAAATGCTCGCGCGGTTTGTCCGAATAAAAGAAATTGTGATGCGCGAGTTGCGGATAGATGCGGTCGACGCCAAGGTGCAGCACGAGCCCCGAGCAGCTCGGTTCAAAGCGCCGCACCTTGTTCAGCGCAGCTTCCGAACTGTTCAGCAACTGCTTCATCGCCGGAATCACTTCCATGTTCGAGACGACCAGATCGGACGGCAACACCTCGCCATCTTTCAGACGGATCCCGGTCGCACGCGAGCCCTCCCGAGTGATTTCGGCGACCTCTGCATTCAAGCGAATGCGCACGCCGAGCTCCAGAGCAAGCCTCTCCAGTGCCTGCGCCAGTCCGTACATGCCGCCTTTGACGTACCAGAGACCGTATTCGAACTGGATGTGTGGCAGCAGGTTCATCAGTGCCGGCGCATCATAGGGCGACGAACCGACGTATTTGATGAAATAGTTCAGGATATCCACCAGCTTCGGATTAGAAATGAAGCGGCGGACACCCTGGTCCATCGAGCGGAACACATCGAAACCGAGCAGGCTGCGCAATGGTCCGTAAAAACTTATCAGGTCCCAGAAACTGTCGAGTCCCTTCGCAAAATAACCGGCTTCGGTCTCGGTGCAAAGTTTTTTCGAATAGGCAAGGAAGCGGGCGAATTCCGCGGCCACTTCGGGGCCGAGCTTGTCGAGTTCGCGCCGCATCGCCTCCGGCTCGGACATCAAATCGATCGTCGTGCCGTCCTCGAAGAAGTTGCGCCAGTGCGGTTCGACGGCTTGAATCTCGACATAATCCGACATCTTTTTGCCTGCGCGAGTGAACAGCGCTTCGAAGATATGCGGCATGGTCAGGATAGACGGCCCGAGATCGAAGGTGAAGCCGTCCTTGTAGAGAATGTTCAGTTTGCCGCCTACCTTCGCGTTTTTTTCGACCAGTTCGACGTCGAAGCCCTCGCTCGCCAGCGCTATCGCGGCGGAGAGGCCGCCGAGGCCGGCACCGATGATCACGATACGTTTATCTTGATTGTTCATTCAATTGTCCCGGTTCCATGGCAGCATCAGTCGCAGATTTTGCCATCTTTGCATCAGATCGAAGACCGAATACTCACGGAAAGCCTGCAACGCCGGCCAGTTGCGCCGGATACGCCGATACAGCGAACCTTCGCCGTAGACAAAATCCAGAAAGCCCTTGAAGTGTGCGTAGCGTTCTGCGTTGTAAGGAAACCAGTTCGGTTCCTTTGGTAGCCGGCTGCGGCAGATCAGGCCGGAGACCGGATAGGTAAAACTGCGCAGGCCTTCCGCGCCGTGGTAACGGCCAAATCCGCTCTTTTTGGCGCCGCCGAACGGCAGCCGCCCATGGCCGACATTTTTGAGCACATCGTTGATCGCCCAATTGCCGACCTGCAAGCGACTCGCGATCCGCCGCGCCTTGCGGATGTCACCGCTCCAAATGCTTGCGTTCAGGCCGAAATCATTGTCGTTGGCGAGTCGCAATGCCTCATCCTCGCCGCTAAACGGCATCACCGGCAGCAACGGCCCGAAAGTTTCCTCGCGCATCACCCGCATACCGTGATGCACATCCCAGAGCACCACCGGCTTCAGATAATTGCCTTCGCGCAGCAGCGGCCCCGAAGCCTTTGCGCCTTGCGCCAGAGCGTCGCGGTAATGTTCCTCGACGACAGCGATCTGGCGCGGCGACGTCATCGCGCCCAGATCGCCATCGAGACCCTGCCCGACCTTCAGATGTGCGGCCGCTTCGACCAGCATCTGCACAAATCCTTCGTAGCAGGCCTGCTCGACATACATCCGTTCGACTGCAACACAGGCCTGCCCGCTGTTACTGAAAGCGCCATACAATGCGGCGTCGCGGGCACGGTCGAGATCCGCGTCGGCAAAGACCAGCATCGGATCCTTGCCGCCCAATTCGAGCAGGACCGGAATCGGGTGCCGGGCGGCACGCTGCATCACCGCGCGGCCGGCGGCGAGCCCGCCGGTAAAAAACACTAGATCCGGTCCGGCATCGATCAGTAGTTCGCCGATCTGGCCGTCGCCGATGACAGCTTGCACCAACCCCGCCGGCAAATCCAGCCTGTCGAACAGATCGCCTATCAATGCTCCGACCGGCAGGCTTAACTCGGACATTTTAAAGATCACCGCATTGCCGGCAAACAGGGCGCTCAAGATTGGCGCGACGGTCAACTGGAAGGGATAATTCCAGGGTGAAATCACCGCGACGACGCCATAGGGACGGCGCTCTATGCCCGCGGTCGCCCCCGGAAAACCGAAGGGTGAGGTCGACACGCCGCGGTACCGCAAAATGCGCCTCGCATGTTTCTCGTAATAATTGGCCAGATCCAGCAAGGGGTAGACTTCGCCGAGCAAAGCCTCGGTTCCGACCTTTCCGGTAGAGCGCATAATTACATCGACGACTAAGTCCGCTTCGTCGAGCAAAATCCGGCTAAAACGGGACAATAACCGGACACGCCTCGTAACGTCAATACTCGACCAGGCTGCCGCCGCCGCACGTGCCGCATCCATCTGCCGCCGGATCGTTTCCGCGCTGCTCTTTTCAAATACGCCTAAGACTTGTCCGTCGACCGGCGAAATCGCCTGCATGGTCTCCATCTCAAGCCCTGGCTTTCTTCAGCCATAGGTTTTGCTTGATTTTCTTGAAGCCGACGCGGTGTTTTTTCGATATCAGATCGGACGAGATGCGCGCCGACTCGTAGATGGTCGGCAGACCGCTGCCCGGATGCGTACCGCCGCCGACCAGATAGCAGTTGTCGAGTTCCTCGAAACGATTGTGTGGGCGCCAATACAGCATCTGGCTGAATTTGTGCGCCAAGCTGAAGGTTGCGCCCTTGTAGACATGTTCGTCACGCTCCCAGTTAGCCGGCGTGATGATTTTTTCGCACTCGATATGACTGCGAATATCGGTCAGGCCGAGACGCCCGCCTAAAGCGTCCAAAATCTGTTCGCGCACGTTTTGGCAATGCGTCTCCCAATCGACGCCGCTGTCATTATTCGGCATCGGCACCAACACGTAAAGCGTCGACTTGCCGGGCGGTGCCAGACTGGAGTCGGAAATTGTGGCGTTCTGCACGTAAAACGAGAAATCCTCGGTCAGTTGCTTGTGGCTGAAGATATTGCGGATATTGGTGCGATAGTCTCTGGCGAAGACGATCGAATGATGCGGCAGATCGTACACCTTGTCCAGACCGAGATAGAGCATGAAGGTCGAACAGGAATAATCGCGCTTCTTCAGTTGCTCGGCAGCGTATTTGTGGAGTTGCCCCGGCGGCACCAGAGTCTCCATCGCATGCGCGAAATCTGCATTCACGATCACCTCATCGCCCCGGATTTCCTCCCCGTTAGTCAATTTCACACCTTTCACGCCGCCATTTTCAATGATCAAGGATTTTACAGGCGTACTGGTGTGCAACGAACCTCCGTTCTCCTTGATGACTTCGGCCATCGCGGCCGATATACGGTTCAAGCCGCCCGCGACATGATGGATACCGTAGTCGTGCTCCAGATAAGGCAGCATGGTAAACAGCGCCGGGCAATCCCAAGGCGACATGCCGAGATATTTCGATTGAAACGAAAATGCCAGGCGCATTTTTTCCTGATCGAAATATTGGCCGAGGTTGGAAAATACGCTCTTGGACAAGGCCAGCCAGGGTAGCGCGCGGATCAAATCGAGCGATAAAAAGGACGCAAGGGACGAATAATCCCGTGTAATGCAGGGATAGAGACGAAGGAAACGCTGTCTTTCGTTCTTAATGAAGCGGTCGTAACCTTCGCTGCCTTCCGCAAATACGCGCTCGAGTTCCGCGCGCATCCGCTCCGGGTCCGAATAGACCAACAGCTGCCGATCGTCATAGACCAGGCTGTACATCGGGTCCAGTTTCACGAACTCGACATAGTCTTCACTGCGCCGGCCACACAGTTCAAACATTTCATCGAGAACGCCTTTCATCAGCAAGAATGTCGGCCCGGTATCGAAGACAAAACCGTTCATCCGGATCGCCCGATTGCGTCCGCCAACCTCCTGGTTTTTATCGAAAATGGATACGTTGAAGCCGCGCTGACTCAACAGCATCCCCGCACATAGACCGCCCGGGCCTGCGCCGACAATGATGATATGTTTTGGTTTGGACATGAGGGCCTGCGGGTGACTGAGTCAAATAAATGGCGCACGGAGTGCCAATGTAACAGCAAAAGGCCAAAACACAATAAGGATTTCATCAAAAATAACTTCCACTTATGGTTCCCACGCTCTGCGTGGGGACCCTCTAAAGGACGCTCTGCGTCCCGAACCGCAGGAGCGGTTCAGGCGACATTCCCACGCAGAGCGCTCATCGTTATACACAAGTCTCCCAAAGACTAAACTACAAGGAAAGACAGGTTTTGGAGAACAGCAATGAGAAACTGGGCGCAGGAAGAAGTGCAAACCGCTGATCTGGAAGATCATCGGTTGAACAAGCGGTTAGCGTTGGTCTTGGAGAAACTGGGCCAGCACCCGCAACTGAGTATCCCGTCAGCATGCGGAGGCTGGAAGGATACGATAGGAGCTTATCGTTTCTTCGATAACGACAAGGCGACGTTCGAGAAGATACTGGCACCGCATCGAGACGCTACTGTCGAGCGCATGAAGAGTTGTCCGGCCGTGCTGCTGGTGCAAGACACCACTGAAGACGATGAGAACATTAGCTTGGGTCCCAAAGGGCTAGTACTACAAACCTAAAAAATGAAGGATAATAGCAAGCCCGAAAATCATCCCGCAAGGAAGCGATGCGCCCACTCACTCCGCTTATTTTGACGCAAGCCCAACAATCGACGCTGGAAGCCATTGTTCGAAGTCGGCAACTGCCGCACAGTTTAGTGCAGCGGGCGCGCATCGTCTTAAATGCGGGAGCCGGCCGTCGCAACAAGGCCAGCGCGCAGGGTCTGAACATCAAGGAAGAGACGGTCGGTTTGTGGCGTCGTCGTTGGCTGTCGGCCCAAGAGGCGCTGGCTGCCTGCGAAGATGATCCCGAACGTTTACGCCGGCAGATCGAGACGATTCTGGCGGATGCGGAACGTCCGGGTGCACCACAGACCTTCAGCGCCGAACAGGTCTGCCAACTGCTGGCGTTGGCTTGTGAAACGCCGCCTTCACCCTTGACGCATTGGACGCGCAAAGATTTGGCACGGGAAGCCGTTAAGCAAGGCATTGTCGACCGTATCTCAGCGACCAGTATTGGTCGTTTTTTAAATGCAGGGTCAGCTAAAGCCGCATCGAACGCGCTATTGGCTGAATCCCACCATCGACGATGAAGCCACCTTCCAGGTCAACGTCGAAGCGGTATGCGACCTGTATCGGCAAGCCCCGGCGCTGCATGCGCAAGGCATTCACGTGATCAGCATCGATGAAAAAACCGGCATTCAGGCCCTGGAGCGCATTCACCCCGCACAGCCCATGCAACCCGGACAGCCGGAACGGATCGAGTACGAATACCGGCGCCACGGCACCCAAGCCCTGATTGCCAACTTCGAGGTGGCAACAGGCAAGGTCATTGCGCCCACTGTTCAGGACACACGAACAGAAGCTGACTTTGTCGCCCACGTGCAGCAAACCGTCGCCACAGACCCTCAGGGGCAATGGCTGTTTGTGGCCGATCAGTTGAACACCCATAAATCCGCGACGCTGGTGGAATGGATCGCCAAAGCCTGCGGAATTGACGAGGACTTGGGCGTGAAAGGGGAACGCGGAGTACTACGGGATATGAACTCCCGCGCGGCTTTTTTGCAGGACGAAAGCCATCGCATTCGCTTTGTTTATACGCCCAAGCATTGCTCGTGGCTGAATCAGATCGAGATTTGGTTTGGCATTCTATCCCGTCGCTTGCTCAAACGGGCAAGCTTCACCTCGAGAGCAGATTTGAAAGGACGTATTTTTCAGTTTATCGATTTCTTCAATGAAACCCTCGCTAAGCCTTTTCGCTGGACTTATACCGGAAGGCCTCTGGTGGTTTAAAAATTATTCGGAGAATTTCCGGTGCGTTGTACTAGGTACCTTGAGGGACGTGGAAAAACGGTCGCACCGACTGCATCCGACCGTTGCCTTTACCCCATCGCGTATTTGTTTGGGGGTCGTGAAAGCCTCGTATTGGACGCGTGAAGCGCCCAGCCCGCGACAGCAACGGCGTAGTAAAGGTGTGGATGAGAAAGAAAGTTACCATTGGATCGAAAGCTATCAGGACAGCTGCGCGTTACAGGCGCAATTGCCAGAGACCTTGCTGGTCAATCTTGCCGATCGAGAGGGCGATATTTACGAATGGTTTGCCGAATACGAAGACTACGCACCCACCATGCGTGCCCAATGGATCGTCCGTGCGGCGCAAAACCGATGTCTGCTCACCGCGGAGAGCAGCATGAAACATCTGTGGGACGCCTTAGCCCAAGCCAAAGTACTGGGTTACACCAAGGTTAATGTGAAGCGGCGGCCAAATCGCGCGGCGCGTCTGGCTCATATCACGTTACGCGCCGCCAGGGTGACCCTCAAGCCGCCTGCTCGCGTGGGGTATCGACTGGCAGCGCTCACCGTCAATGTCGTACTCGCGCGCGAAGAGGCGCCGCCCCCCCGCGTGGAAGCGCTGGAATGGCTCCTGTTGACCAGTTTGCCGGTCGATAGTTTCGAGCGGGCCGCCACCGTGGTGGATTGGTACGCCGTGCGCTGGTGCATTGAAGTCTACTTCCATGTGCTGAAGAGCGGCTGCCAAATCAAGCGGCTACACCTGGAAACGGAAGCACGGCTACTGCCTTGTTTGGCCCTGTACATGGTCATTGCGTGGCGGGTGCTATTCACCCTGATGCTGGGGCGTGCCACGCCAGACATGCATTGCGAGATTATCTTCGACGCACAAGAGTGGCGAGCGGCTTATATTGTGGTTAAGCGCTGCCCGCCGCCGCTAACGCCACCTCGTTTGGGTGAAGTGATCCTCCTGATAGCGAGTTTGGGTGGCTATCTCGGACGTAAACACGATGGTCCTCCGGGCGCCAAAGCTATGTGGATCGGTTTGCAGCGCTTACGCGACTTTGTCATCGCCCTGGAGGCTCAGCAGCTTGTCTCTACGAGATGTGTATAACGATGAGCGCAGAGCGTGGGAACGATGAGGCAAGGTCTTATTGCACTGTCTTCGACTGAAGAGAACGGCAAAAAGTGATTTGTTCTAGTCAAAATTTATGACAACCGACGTCTTGAACCGTGGATCAAGGTCATCGCGGGTTGATTTTAGCTCCTGGTCAATAAGGGAGAAATAAGGCGTTTAATGTCCCAAGCATTCACGAATCGTCAAATTCGCCGCCTTGTGCGCCGGCCAGGAGGAAGCGAGCCAAGAGAGCGCAATAACGATGACAAGCCAGTAAACAACCGCTACCAGATCGAACGCGTAATCCAGTTGCATGCCGAGCATCGTTTTTCCCAATTCGCCGGCGATAGGCTCGGCGGCGAGAAAGGCCAGCGGCACGCTGAGCGCCCAGGCAACGATGCCGTGCAGGAGTCCTTCGAGCAGAAACAAGCGAAAGATCGCTTTGGACGGTGCGCCGATTGCACGCAGCACACCGATTTCGCGGATCCGCTGCAAAACCCCGATCGCGAGTGTTCCGGACAGGCCGATGACGCCCACCGCCGCGATCATCGAAGCCAGCCCGAGCAGGGTCCCAATCAGTGGGTTGAACTGATTGCGGGCGAAGCGGCGCTGTTCGAGTCTGGCTTGTGTCGTGTAAACGTCGAGTTTGATTTGCTTGTCTTCAAATTTTTGTTTTAACGCGCGGACATAATCGGCTTCTTCGGCCAGGGTCTCGATCGACGCGTCGAGCAAAGCGAACGAAGCCGCCTCGCCGCGCCCGGTAATGTCCCTCACCGTTTCCAGCGGCGCATAAACCGGTTCGACCGTATAATTTGAGCCCGCGAGCCAGCGGTAAAAGCCGATCACCTTCCATTTTTGGGTGATACTTTCCAGCCGGACATCCACCGCATCGCCGATTTTGATGCCGTTCAATGCGGCGGTATCGGCGCTGAGCACCAGCACGCGCTGACCGGCATCGGCGGCCTCAAGCCAGCGTCCTTGTTCTAGCAAAGGTCGGTACATCGCCGTTGCCGCGGGTAAAGCGAACAATTGCGCGCCGAGACTGCCCTGTTGTCGCAACGCGGCATCGCCTTTCGAGATGTCGATCGGCAGCCGCTGCCAGATTTCGACTCGCCGGCTTCCCGCGACCGACATGGCCACTTCGGTCACCTTTGGTTCGGGCTGATCGTTGGTAAAACCCAGGCGCACCGCATAGCGGCTGCGCACCATTTCATTGTCCAGCGTCAAATTGACTGACGCGATAAGACTCATCAAGATCAGAAACATCGCGCCGGCGATGATCAGTACACCCTGGGTCAACAGCAGCCGCCCCTTCCGGCGGAACAGGTTGCCCAATGCCGCCGCATACAGCGTCGGCAGAAAGCGCGCGCCGATGCGCTCCACCCAGCGGTCGAAACGGCGGGTCCCGAAACCGGAGCCCAGTCCGTAGCTGGCGATCGCTACCCGCACCGTCATCGACGCGCCGCGCAGTATCGGACCCAGTGCCGCCAGCAGCGGTGCGAAGAGGCCTCCCAGCAGCATGAAGGCAACGGCGCGGATCGAGACGTCGAAAACCCCGCAATCGATATTGAAAAGATTCAGCAGCCTGCACGAACTGAAATGAGCGGCGGCGAGGCTCGGCGGCACAGCCAATGCTACCGCGGCAACCGCCATCAGCAGCGTCTCGATCAGATAAAGCTTGGCGATCGTGATGGTGCTCCCTCCCAAGGCTTTCATCACGCCGATCTGGTCGGTTTGCTGGGCGATATGCGCGGAGAGCGTATTGAAGATCAACACACAGGCCAATGCCAGCGAGGCGAGTGCCATGATCTGCAATACGCCATTGATGCCGGCGAGAATGGGTCGCCCCCAGTGTTTGTCGGGGTCCTGTAATAAGGTCACGTTGACTCCGATTTTGTATTCTGCAAGCAGTACGCGGATGTCCTTGGCAACCGCACGCACGCTGTCGGTGCTGTAGGGTAGCGTGATATTCACCAGCGCCTGCCGGAAGGTGTTGGCCGGCAGGCCGAATTCGGCGGCCAGAGCGGAAGCGGCGAAAAAGTGCAGTTGCCCGCCAAAATTCGGTGGTTTGACGAAGGGATGGCGCACGATGCCGCCGAGCGTGAGAGCTTGTGTCCCGTTCAGCGTTTCCACTTCGACCCGGTCGCCGATCTGCAGCCCTGCATATTCCGCCGAGAGGCGTTCGACGGCAATGCCCTTGCCGGACGGCCAGCTGCCGGCAAGCAACGTCGTTCTGTCGAATTGCTGCGCCGAATAATCCGGACGGATGATCAAGGTACCCATGTTCCAGTCGGACTTTCCGGGAAGTCGGTAGCGAACGGTCAACGGCGTCATCGTATCAATGCCCGCCACGCCTTCAACGGCCCTGATCTTCCCGAGCAAGGAATTGTCGGCAGTGTTGCCGAGGATTAGATTGATATGCGAGGGTTGCGATTGCCGATGCGCGGCGTCCATCTTCGCAAGTTGCAGGTCGATCATACCGAACAGGGTGCCGACGCAGAACACTCCGGCCGCAATACTGCCGATGGCCAGAGCAGTGCGGGCTTTGACGAGCCAGAGGTCGGCCCAGATTTTGTTCCAGAGCGTATGCAAAGCTTAATGGGCGGACAGCCTGGAGTCGTCGGCGTGAATGCGGCCGGAGCGGATTTCGAGTTTGCGTGTGGCGGCCTCCGCGAGCGCTTCGTTATGGGTCACCATCACCAACGTCTTGCCCTGATCGCGAAGATGAGCAAACAATTCAAACACCGACGCGGCGGTCGCAGCGTCAAGATTCCCGGTCGGTTCGTCGGCGACGATCAAGGCCGGGTCATTGGCCAGGGCACGGGCAATCGCCGCGCGCTGCTGCTGGCCGCCGGAAACCTGGCTCGGCAGACGCTCCGCTTCTTCCGCAAGACCGACCCGTTCCAACAGCTGCATGGCTCTTTGCTTGCGCTGGCGTTTCGGCAGCGCGGCATGAAAATCCATCGGCAGAATGACGTTTTGCAGAAGAGTCAAGGCAGGCAGCAGCTGAAAAAACTGAAACACGATGCCGACATGACCTCCGCGCCAAGACGTCAGCTTTTCTCCACTCATTTTCTGTAAGCGCACGCCGTCGACGATCACTTCGCCACGGGTCGGGTGGTCGATGCCGGTCAAAAGATTCAGCAAGGTCGATTTGCCGTTGCCGGAAGGGCCGACGATCGCGACGAACTCGCCGACCAGGATGTCAAGGGTAATATCGTGCAAAACGGTTTGCAGCGTGCCGGCCTGCTGGTAATCCTTGTAAACGTTTTTCAATTCAATGATTTTTTTCATGGCCGGCAAACACGTGGGATTCGGTCAATTATTTTCCGTTTAATCGGTGCGAAAGCACGCCTTCGCAGAGCCGGCATCGCTATTATTTGCCGCATCCTTAGGAATTTAGGGCAAATCGAAGCGGAACCATTGTAACATGCTTGCTTGTTCCCAATATGAGCCCGGAGCGGATCAATGACATCAATACGCCTGTTATGGTTATTGCTTTGCCTCTTATGGATAGGCATGGAAATTCGCCTCCTGCGTAAAACACGGATCGACAAAAACATCGTGTCGGAGAGTGAGGAGCGCACACAGCTGATTTTATGGTTTACCGTCGCAACCGGCGTGTTCGCGTCGCTGCTGTTTAAATCGTTGGCTTTGACGCCGCTGCCGGTTCCGTATATTTACCGGCAACTGCTGGCACTACCGCTGTTTGCGGCCGGGCTTTGTCTGCGTTACAGCGCGGTCGGCTGGCTGGGCCGGTTTTTTACCACCCAGGTGACGATACAACACGACCATCATCTGATTGTCGAGGGCCCCTATCGTTGGGTGCGGCATCCGGCCTATGCCGGCTTATTGATCGCTCTGGCGGCGGCGGGAATCGCGATGGGTGATTTGCTGGCCTTGTTGGTCATCAGCATACCGGCGTATTTTGCGGTCAGTTTTCGCATCGGAATAGAAGAAAATTTACTCTTCCAGCAATTTGGGTCGGCCTATCTCGATTACTGCAAAACGACGCCAAGACTCCTGCCGTGGCGCTAGTTAGAGCGATCGATTTAGCGCACCCAAAGCGGTCTGCCGTCATTCATTGAATTGCTTATATTTCTCGTTATTTTCCATGCTGCGTTGCTTGATGGATTCCAATTTGCCCATTTTGCGTCTTGATTCAATTGCCCTCGTCCCTGCTATTTGTCAGTCAGTCAAGACTGCGAGCGTTTCACGCGCGATCTGCAACTCTTCGTTCGTGCGCACGGCCAGAACGTGAACCGGGTGCCCGCTACGCCCTATCTCGCCGATTTCTTCAAGCGCTCTGTCATTGGCTTCCTGATCGATCGCAATGCCGAGTTTTTCCAGGCCCTGACAGACCCTGCTTCGAATCAAGGCCGCATTCTCGCCGACACCGCCGGTGAAAATCAGGGCGTCCAAACCGTCCAGCGCGACAAAGTAGGCGCCGATATATTTTCGGATGCGATAACAGTAAACCTCCAGCGCCAGCTTGGCGCGTTCGTCACCGCCCTGCTCGCCCGCCAGCACTTCGCGCAAGTCGTTGCTGCCGCATAGCCCCTTCAAGCCGGAGTCCCGGTTGAGGACTTCCTGCAGTTCGCCTGCGCTCTGACCCAGAACGTCTTCCAGATAAAGCGGTATCGCCGCATCCAGATCGCCGCAGCGGGTTCCCATCACCAGGCCTTCCAAGGGGGTAAAGCCCATCGAGGTATCGATGCAGCATCCGTGTTTTATTGCGGCCGCGCTGGCGCCATTGCCGAGATGCAGGGTAATCAATTTAAGGTCTTCGAGCGGACGCCGCAAATAGTCGGCCGCCCGACTGGCGACATAACGGTGCGAGCTGCCGTGAAATCCGTAGCGGCGTATACCATGGCCGCTATACCAGGCTTCCGGGATCGCATAGCGAAAAGCATGCGGCGGCATGGTCTGATGAAAAGCGGTATCGAAAACGGCAACCTGCGGCACCGCCGGAAAAATGTCCCGGCAGGCTTCGATGCCGGTCAGATTGGCCGGATTATGCAGCGGCGCCAACGGGATCAGCTTTCGAATCGTATCGATCACCGTCTGATCGATCGCTACCGATGCTGAAAAGGCCTCGCCGCCATGAACCACGCGATGACCGATCGCATCCGGCCCATCCCCTGCGTCAAAGCCGAAGGTACGGTGTAAAATCGCGGCGATCACGTTGAAAGCCGCGCGGTGGTCGGGGGCTTCGATTTCCTGCCGGGTCTCGACTCGCTCGCCTTGCGCATTTTCTTCGCGGTGCCGGATCAGGCTCACACCTTCACCGATACGTTCCAACAGTCCGCTGGCAAGCAGATGACCCGGTTTCATCGCAAACAGTCCGTATTTGATCGAAGAGCTGCCGCTGTTGATCACCAGGACTTTGGGGGTATCGCATAGGATTTCCACGCGGCTCATGCTTTGATCATCCGCGCGCCTCGAACACGGCGACCGTGCGCCGGGGTATTGGATAAGACGAACCTTCGAAAGCCTTCTGCCGGTCGCGCGGCATGATGTCATCGGGCCCCGTGCGCGAGGTATCCAGCGCCAGATAGCATTTGCGTCCGGGTATCTTGGGCAAGGGAGCATCGATTGTCCGCTCCGACATATTTAAAATGACATGCACGTCTTCCTCATCGCCGGTGAGTCCGGCCAATGTATAAGCCAAAAATTGCGCGCCGTAATCGAACCATAAGGGCTCGTCAAGCCGGTAGCCATGCCAAGATATATCCCGTAGACCACGGCCCGGCACCTCCTCTCCGGTAAAAAATTCGCACCGGTTCAGATTCGGGTGCCGGCGTCTCAATGCAATCAGTTCCTTCACGAAGCGCAGCATGTCGCGATTTTTTTCGACGCGGCTCCAGTTGAACCACGACAACTCGTTATCCTGACACCAGGTATTATTATTGCCTTTTTGCGTATGCAGCACCTCATCGCCGGCCAGCAGCATCGGAATCCCCTGGCTCAATAACAGAATGCCGATCAGGTTTTTGGCTTGCCGCCGCCTGAGGGCCAACACATCCGCATTATCGGTCTCGCCTTCCGTGCCGCAATTCCAGGACATATTGTTATCGCAGCCGTCGCGATTGTTTTCGCCGTTCGCTTCGTTGTGTTTGCCGTTATAGCTTACCAGATCGTGCAAGGTAAAGCCGTCATGACAGCTGATGAAATTGATACTGTGCAAGGGCAAGCGGTCCTCGTCCGCATACAGATCGCTGCTGCCGGCGATGCATGAGGCGACTTCGCCGACCAGCCCCGGATCGCCACGGACAAAACGCCGAATCATGTCGCGGTAGCGGCCGTTCCACTCCGCCCAGCGCAAGCCGGGAAACGATCCCACATGATATAGCCCCGATGCGTCCCAGGCCTCCGCAATCATCGGCACCTCGTGAAGCGCACGCGAAAATTCGATCCGCCAAGGCAGCGCCGGATTGGCTTGGGGTGCGCCATCCTCGCCGCGCGTGAAGACGCTGGCAAGATCGAAGCGGAAACCGTCGACATGCATCTCCTCGACCCAATACTCCAGGCAGTGCACGATGAACTGCGTCACCAAAGGATGATTACAATTGACGCTATTGCCGCAGCCGGTGTAATCGCGATAATAGGTCCGATTATGCGCTTCCAGATGGTAAAAGATTTCGTTCATGAAACCCTTGAAGTTTATCATCGGGCCCTTGTCGCCGCCCTCCGCGGTATGATTGAAAACGACATCGAGAATCACGCCGATGCCGGCATTATGCAATGCTTTGACCAGATCCTTGAACTCGCGCGCATGCGTTCCAAGTTCGGGCGTTACGCAAAAACCCGGGTGCGGACTGAAAAAGCTATGCGTATTGTATCCCCAATAATTGTGCAATCCTTTTGCCGCCACGTTATCCGGCACGAATTGTTCGTCGAACGCCATCACCGGCATCAGTTCGACATGCGTAATGCCCAGCTCCTGTAAGTAAGGGATTTTATCGATCAAGCCGGCAAAGGTGCCGGGATGCCCGACGCCTGCCGAAGGATGACGGGTAAAGCCGCCGACATGCAGTTCATAGATCACCGCACCTTCGAGGCCCCGTTTACGGGATCGTTCGTTCGTCCACAAATAATCCGATTTCGCGGCCACGCCCCGATAGGATGAGCGGCTTTCGTCACTCGGATCGGACGCACGGCGCCGCTCCCAAAAAACATCGGTCACCGCCTTGGCCCATGGGTCGACGAGTTCTTTTTTCGGATTGAAGCGTCGTCCGGTCGCTGCCGTATCGGCAGGTCCAAATGTTCGCCAGGTATAATGGGTTCCGGCCTGAAGCCCTTCGACGAAGACATGCCAGAAAAAAAACGATCGGTTCGTTTTGGGGTTCAGACGGATGATCTGAAACGGCTCAGGACTCCCGGCCGCTTCATAAAGCAACAGCTCGGCGCAACTCGCATGCCGACTGAATACGGAAAAATTCACGCCGGCGTCGCTGACCGTAGCGCCGGTCGGAAAATAGAAGCCTTCGCTCGATTGATAGGTCAGAGTCATTGCAATCTACTCCATAAAATGCTCAAGTACCCGCTCGATTGCGCAACTGTTCTGGCATGTAGCTGCGGTCGCTTAGGACCTCCAGCATCGGTCCGTACGTCACAAACTTGACTATAGAAACGGAAGCCGCGGGCGTGTTGATGCGATCCCGGTAACGGCCTACGTCAATGCCCAACAGGCTGCAGAGAATGATGCGTATGGTCGCCTTGTGCGATACCACCAGCACATTGCCGGTCTTGTACTTGGACTCGATCTCGGTAATGATCGGCAGCGCGCGTGCGGCAATTTGAATCGCCGTTTCGCCGCCGGTCGGCGGATTCCAGGCCGGATCGGTCTGCCAGCGGAGATAATCCTCCTCGTAACGTTGCCGGACAAAATCCTGCTCCTGATCTTCCCACGCGCCATAACTGATTTCACGGAGCCCGTCCCTGATCTGCATGGGCAGCCCTAAGGCTTTGCATAAAGGCTGCGCGGTCGCTATCGCTCTTTTCATCGGGCTGACATAGACATCGGCCCAGGGTATCGAGCGATAAGCCTCGGCAAAAAATTGCGCCATTTGCCCGCCTTCCGGTGTCAGTTCGGCATCGAGAGCCCCACAATAAGCGCCGCGTTGGCTGTACGTCGTTTCCCCGTGACGAAGCAAATAGATTTTCAGGGTCATACGCATTACTCCTGGGTTGACGAGACCCGCTCAACAATTTGATATATCCGGAAGGTCGAAAAACGATTTTTCAACCGCTTGCCGCTCGGTTAAAACTGGCAGTCAGACTGCCGGGCTTCGCAAGATCGCCGTGCAACTCGACGCCCCGGCGATTAGCCGCCAAGTGACGCAGAATTTTGTAAACGTCCTCAATCCGATCACCGGCGTCCGCTTTTTGTGCCAAGGCTTCCAGTTTCTGGGGCTGATCGGTGTTTTTCAAAACGGTCAGAATTTTCCGTTGCAGCACCAACAAGGCCTCGGCGGCCTTTTTCCCGGCTTCGACACCGGGCTGATGGTAGGCATTGATGTTGATCAGAGAGGCATACAACCCCACCGCACGTTCGTAAAGGGCGATCAGCGCGCCGACCGATCTGGCATCCACCCGTGCAATCGTAACGGTAATCGAATCCCTTGAATTCTCGTAAAGCGCGTGCCGGGTGCCTTGCAAAAAACCGGAAAGAAAGTCGCCGCTGGTGACCTCAGGTTTTACTTCTATCGAAGGTCCCGTCCGGTCTTCCAGTACTTCGATGAAAGTCACAAAAAAATTCGCCAAGCCGTCCCGTAGTTGCTGAACAAAGGCGTGCTGATCGGTAGACCCCTTGTTGCCGTAAACCGCAAGGCCTTGATGGACCGTGTTGCCGTCCAGGTCCTTTGCTTTGCCCAGCGACTCCATCACGAGTTGCTGTAGGTAGCGTGAAAACAGCAACAGGGCGTCCTTATACGGCAAAACCACCATGTCTTTTTCACCCTTGCCATTCCCCGCAGCATACCAGGCAAGAGCCAGCAAAGCCGCCGGGTTGCGCTTCAAGTCAGGGACGCGGGTGGCAATATCCATTTCCTTGGCGCCCGCGAGCAACGCACGGGCATCAATCCCCATCAGCGAAGCCGACAGCAGCCCGACAGAAGACATCTCGGAAGTCCGCCCGCCTACCCAGTCGAACATAGGGAACTCTGCAAGACAGCCTTCGATGCGTTCCAACTCTGATATTTTGCTGATGGCCACGGCATGGGCGAGAAAATTCAAGCCCTGCTGCTCATAGGCGTGCTTCACTTCCAGCATTGCATTGCGGGTTTCGGGCGTGCCGCCGGATTTGCTGATGACGATGACCAGGGTACTGTTAAGCCGGTCATGCAGCCGCTTCAGGATACGATCGATGCCGGCAGGGTCGGTATTGTCGATAAAGTGTACCCTGAGCGGTGGCTTATCGGGTGACAGCGCCTCGGCTACAAACTCGGGCCCCAACGCCGACCCGCCAATCCCGATCGAAAGGATATCGGTGAACTTTTGCGCTTCTGGCGAGCGAATCGTGCCCTCATGGACCTTCTTGACAAATTCCTCGATACTATCGAGGTTTTCAATGATCTGTTTTTTCAGTTCCAATGGCGCAATATCAGGGTTACGCAACCAGTAATGCCCGACCATGCGGTTTTCATCCGGATTCGCAATGCCGCCTCGTTCTAATGCATCCATGTCTTTAAACGCTCGCGCGAATTTGGGCTTTAGGGATTCCACCAGACTTTCGCTAAACCGCATCCGGCTGATATCGAGATACAATCCCAAGTCCTTGTGGAAATAAAGCCAATCTTGGTAACGCTGCCAGAGTTCTTGTGGGTTCATGAATTTTTATCCCAATAAGGTCATAAAATTGAATTCTCGACGGTTCCGTTCAGCGAGTCGCATCAATCTTCAATGCTCAGGTTTTATCTTTGATCATGATGGGTACCGGACGAACATCCCAGATCTCGTCGCAATATTCACGGATTGCGCGATCCGAAGAAAACTTGCCGGCTCTGGCCGTATTCAGAATCGACATCCGAGTCCAGTTTTCCGGGTCTTTCCAGACGCCGGCGACCTTATCCTGACAGGCGATATAATCAGCGTAATCGGCGAAGACCAGAAAGGGGTCGGACTGGCACAGATTGTCCACTAAGGGACGGAACACCTCGGTGTCGCCATGCGAGAAATGTCCCGATGCGATCAGCCGGATCGCTTCGGCCAATTCGGAATTGCCTTCGACGTAAGCGTAAGGACGATAGCCTTGCTGCTGAAGCCTGAGGGTTTCCTCGGTGGTCAGTCCGAACAGGAAGAAATTCTCTTCTCCGACTTCGTCCCGTATCTCGACGTTGGCGCCGTCCAGTGTGCCGATGGTCAAGGCCCCATTCAAGGTGAATTTCATATTGCCGGTGCCGGAGGCTTCCTTACCCGCCATCGAGATCTGCTCGGACAGATCGGCTGCCGGGTATATCAACTGGCCATTCTGCACATTGAAGTTCGGTACAAACGCGACGCGCAGCTTTTTATTCACGTCCGGATCGTTATTCACCACTTCGCCCACCGCATTGATCAGTTTAATGATGCGTTTGGCGATAAAATAACCGGGAGCCGCCTTGCCGCCGAAAATGAATGCCCTCGGCGCGATGGCCAGCTTCGGATCGCGCTTCAGCCGGTTATAGAGCGTGATCACGTGCAGAATATTCAGATGCTGGCGTTTGTATTCGTGAATGCGCTTGACCTGGACATCAAACATCCAGCTCGGGTCGAGTTCGATACCGGTTTGTTTCAGGATATAGTCCGCGAGTTGCTGCTTGTTCGACTGTTTGACCAAGCGCCATTCCTTTCGGAACGCCGCATCCTCGGAAAAGGGCTCGAGCATTCTGAGTTCCTCGGTATGGGTAATCCATCCGTCTCCGATCGTGCGGGTGATCAACTCGCTGAGCTTCGGATTGGCCAAAGCCATGAAGCGCCGAGGCGTCACGCCGTTGGTTTTATTATTGAAGCGCTCCGGCCATAATTCATAAAAATCCTTCAGCACACTGCGTTTCAAGAGTTCCGAGTGCAATGCCGCCACACCATTGATCGCGTGACTGCCGACGCAGGCAAGATGTGCCATGCGGATGCGTTTTTCGCCATTTTCATCAATCAATGACAGCCGTTTGACATGCTCATCATCTTGATGATGCGTCTCACGAACCGATGCAAGGAAACGCGCATTGATTTCATAGATAATCTCCAGATGCCTCGGCAATAGCTCGCGGAACAAAGGCAGCGGCCACGTTTCGAGCGCCTCGGGCAATAACGTGTGATTGGTGTAGCCGAAAGTGAGCACGGTGATATCCCAGGCGTCCTCCCAGGAGAGTCGACGTTCGTCGACCAACAGCCGCATCAATTCAGCCACGCCGATAGACGGATGGGTATCGTTAAGCTGGACCGCAAACTTTTCCGGAAAACGCTGCGTAGGCTGACCCTGCGCATCGAGAAGGCGCAACATGTCCTGCAGCGAACAAGAAACGAAAAAATATTGTTGCAGCAAACGGAGCCGCTTGCCGATCTCGGGCTCATCATTCGGATAAAGGACCTTCGTGATCGTTTCGGAGATCACCTTATCGTCCACCGCCCCGTAGTAATCACCGGTGTTGAAGGCCTGAAAATCGAAGCTTTCGCAGGCCTCGGCGCTCCATAGCCGTAAGGTGTTACAGGTATTCACGCGATAACCTTGGATGGGGGTGTCGTAAGCCATGCCTTTGACCGCCCGATCCGGAACCCATCTGATCCGCTCGGCACCTGCCTCGTCCCGGTAGTATTCGGTATGACCACCGAAATTGACATAATAAGTGATCTCAGGTTTGGCAATTTCCCAGGGATTGCCGCTACGCAGCCATTTATCGGTGATCTCGCACTGCCAGCCGTCACGAATTTCCTGATCGAAAATGCCGAATTCATAGCGAATTCCATAACCGAGCGCAAGCCGCTCGAGGGTTGCCAAAGAATCCATATAACAGGCCGCCAGGCGGCCCAAGCCGCCGTTGCCGAGACCGGGCTCCTCCTCTTCGGCCAGCAATTCGTCCAACTCACAGCCCATTTCTTTAACCGCCTGGCGAACCTCATTCTCGATGCCTAAATTAAGCAAATTATTGCCGAGATGGGGCCCCATCAGGAACTCGGCGGACAGGTAGCAGGCCACTTTCAAATCCTGCTCAAGGTAGGCCTGCACCGTTTCAACCCAGTGCTGTTGCAATCTGTCGCGCACAGTCAGCGCTAAAGCCTTGTAATAATCCTGCTTGCTAGCCAAGGAAGGCGGCCTTCCGATGCTGTAGGTCAAGTGATCCAGAATGGATTTTTTAATTTCTGGCGCACTCATCAGTATCTTGCTGTTTCCAGACGGTGAGTTGAGCGAATTTTTTGCCATGGCAGTATCCTCATTAGGGCGTTAGTGAGGCCATTTCCAGGACGCAAACTCGGGTTTGTCTACGCCGTGTTCGTAAGCATAGTGACTGCAACCGATCTGCATGCCGCGTAATTTTTCCTTCACATGGGCGCCTGCCACGTTAAGCCCCGGAACCCGGTTGATCACGTCGATGGCCAGACTGAAACGGTCGACCTCGTTGCGAATCGCCAATTCGAGCGGCGTGTTGATATTGCCTTTTTCCTTGTAGCCGCGCACATGCATGTTTTTATGATTGGTGCGGCGATAGGCAAGGCGGTGAATCAGCCAAGGATAGCCGTGGAAGTTGAAGATCACCGGTTTGTCGGTCGTGAACAGACTGTCGAAATCCCGATCGGAAAGACCGTGCGGGTGTTCGCTCTCAGGCGTCAGACGGTAAAGATCCATCACGTTGATAAAGCGGATTTTCAATTGGGGAAAATGCTCGCGCAACAGGCAGACCGCCGCCAACGATTCTTGCGTCGAAATGTCGCCGCAGCTCGCCATCACTACATCGGGTTCCACGCCTTGGTCATTGCTCGCCCAATCCCAGATACCGATGCCTTTGGTGCAATGTTCGATCGCGGCGTCCATGCCCAGAAATTGATGGTGTTTCTGCTTGTCAGAAACGATCACGTTGAAGTAGTCGGTGCTCTGCAGGCAATGGCTGGCGACCGACAACAGCGTATTGACGTCCGGCGGCAGATAGATGCGCGTGACTTCAGGGCTTTTATTCACCACCACATCCAGAAAGCCCGGATCCTGATGGGTAAAGCCGTTGTGATCCTGCCGCCACACGGTGGAAGTGATCAGCAAATTCAGCGATGAAACGGGCGCGCGCCAGGCAAGATCGTTAGAAATATCCAGCCATTTGGCGTGCTGATTGAACATCGAATCGATCACATGTACGAAGGCTTCGTAACTGGAGAAAAAGCCGTGACGGCCGCTAAGAAGGTAGGCTTCCAGCCATCCTTCCAGAGTGTGTTCGGAAAGCATTTCCATGACCCGGCCATCCGGCGACAATTCGCCGCCGTCGGCGTCCTCCGGCAAGTAATCCGCCAACCACATTTTTTTACTGACCTGATAGATGTCATCGAGTTTGTTCGAGGTGTTTTCATCGGGTCCGAACACGCGAAAATTGGTCGGGTTCAGCTTCATGATATCGCGCAAAAAAACGCCCAATGGCCTGGTGTTTTCCACTTCGGTTTGGCCGGGTTTGTCCACCTTGACGCCGTATTCGCGGAAATCCGGCAGACGCAAGGCTTTGCGCAATAGGCCGCCATTCGCATGGGGATTGGCGCTCATGCGCCGCACGCCTTTGGGCGCCAGTTCCTTCAGTTCGGCGATCAGGCGGCCATTCGCATCGAACAGTTCTTCCGGTTTGTAGCTGCGCAGCCACTCTTCCAGTTGTTTCAGATGCGCCGGATTTTCCTTCACGCCGGACAGCGGCACCTGGTGTGCCCGCCAGAAGCCTTCGACTTTATGTCCATCCACTTCTTTCGGACCGGTCCAGCCTTTCGGACTGCGCAGTACGATCATCGGCCAGCGCGGCCGCACCAGGGCGCCGCCGGCACGCGCTGCCTGCTGAATCTTGCGAATTTCGTTCACGCAGTGTTCCATGACCGCCGCCATGCGTTGATGCATCACTTCGGGATCGCTGCCTTCTACGAAATAAGGCGTCCAGCCATAGCCCTTGAACAGATTTTCAAGTTCTTCATGGCTGATGCGCGACAACAAGGTCGGATTATTGATTTTGTATCCGTTCAGATTCAGAACCGGCAGCACCGCCCCGTCGCGGACCGGGTTCAGAAATTTGTTCGAATGCCAGGATGTCGCCAAGGGGCCGGTTTCCGCTTCGCCGTCGCCGACGACGACAGTGACCAGGAGATCCGGATTGTCGAAAGCCGCGCCGAAGGCGTGGGACACGCTGTAACCCAGTTCCCCGCCTTCGTGAATCGAACCCGGCGTTTCCGGCGTACAGTGGCTGCCGATGCCGCCGGGGAAGGAAAATTCCTTGAAGAACTGATGCATGCCTTCCAGGTCTTCGCTCTTGTTCGGATAAATTTCCGAGTATGTGCCCTCCAGATACACCGGGCCCAGAACGCCAGGCGCACCATGACCTGGACCTGCCATGAAAATCGCATTCAGGTCGTGGCTCTTGATCAAGCGGCTCATATGGATATAGGTAAAACTCAATGCCGGACTGGCGCCCCAGTGACCGAGGAGACGGTTCTTGATATGCTCGGGTTTGAGCGGCTCTCTGAGCAAAGGATTTTCCTGCAGATAAATCATGCCGGCCGCCAGATAATTACAGGCTCTCCAGTAGGCATGTATCTTGCGCAACGATTCTTTGTCGAGGGGTTCGAGATTGTTCAAGGTCGTATCACTCATGGAATGCTCCTGGTTTAAATGGTTTTTGTTGGACAAAGCTGCCGATGATTAAATCCAGTGGTTCCCGATTTAAACAACAGGTAGCCCAATTAACTGCCTCGATAAAATCAATATCGCTTTGACTTAAAAAATAGTCAGGGGAATATCGCGGCTTCCGCCGGTTTGGCAGGCTGTAAGGTTTTTTCGGCCGCAAGGATCCAGCCGCCGCCCATGGCTCGATATAAACCGATCGCCGCCGTGAAATTATCGCTGCGCGCCTGGATCAAGTCGATCTGCGCGTCAAACAGATTGCGCACCGCATCGAGCACGGTCAGATAATCGGTATAGCCTTCATCGTAACGTTTGCGCGACAAATGGTAATAATTTTCAACGGCGGTAACCCGCTGCGCCTGTTTTATGCTGCGCTGTTTGGTTTTGATGCTGCCCACCAAGGTATCCTCGAATTCACGAAAAGCATTGATGATGGCGCGTTGGTAATTGGCCAGCGCCGCTTGTTGTATGGCCTCGGAGGCCTGCACCTGACCGGCGATTTTACCGGCGGTAAAGATCGGCGTGAGCAGTGCCGCACCCACGGTCCAGAAATTGGCGCCCGGAGCGAACAACGACGCGACTTGCGTGCTGATCTGACCGACATCGCCGGTCAGGGAGATTTGGGGGAAATATAGCCCCTTGGCCACGCCGATCCGGGCATTCGCAGCGATCAGCGCTTGTTCCGCCTGCGCTATATCCGGCCTACGCGCGAGCAAATCGGAAGGCAAGCCGGCCGGCACGGCAGGTATCTTCAGCTCGTCGAAACGGCGCCCGCGCTCGATCGGGCCGGGATTTTCGCCGAGCAGAACTTTCAATGCATGCTCCGTCTGCGCGATACTTTGTTCGTACAGCGGGATAAAGGCATTGCGGCGCTCATATTCGGATTCGGCCTGGGTGACCTCGAGTTCGGAAGTATAGCCCTCTTGAAAACGGACCCGTCTGATGTGCAAGTCTTCCTTGAGCGTTCGCACCACTTCGCGGGTAATTTCCAGGTCTTTGTCCAAAGTGCGCAGTTGAATGTAGGTTTGGGCAATGGCGCTGGCCAAGCTTAGGATAACGCCGCGTTTTACGGCTTCTGACGACAGTAGATCGGCTCGCGCCGCTTCATTGGCGCGCCGCAATCTGCCCCAGATATCGATCTCCCATTGCATTGACGCGCCGAGCCTGGCAAAGTCAACTTCGTTACGGTTTGTTCCGCTACTCAATACATCGCCGCCTCCGCCGCTGGGTTGGGCGTGCGCGTAATTCGCAGCGCCGAAAATCTGCGGGAATAAATTGGCGCGCGTGGCGCCGTATTGCCCCATGAATTGCTCGACGTTGGCGATGGCAATTTTAAGATCGAGATTCCTCTGAATGCCGCGCTCCACCAGGCGATTCAGCACGGGATCGCCGAACTGCTCCCACCACTTCAAATTACTGGTGTCTTGTGCGGCTTGCTCGGCAAAGCGCCAGGTTTGCGGCGTTTCGACTTGCGGTTTGCGGTAGTCCGGGCCGACCTTGAAACAGCCGGAGAGCAGCATGACAACCAGCATGAATAGCGAAAAATTACGCATGGTCCTGCTCCTTCGGTACTTTCTTGTCCGAAGCGGCACCGCGCCGCGAAATCTTTTCAACCACGTAGAACGACACCGGAATAAGGAAAATGGCAAGAACGGTGGCGGCGGTCATGCCGCCGATGACCGCATAACCCATCACCCGCCGCGACAGCGCGCCGGCGCCGCTGGCGATGGCGAGCGGGACACAGCCCAAGATAAAGGACAATGCCGTCATCAAAATCGGGCGCAAGCGCAATCGCGCCGCCTCGAGGGAAGCATCCAGGATGGATTTGCCTTCTTCCACCCCCATTTTGGCGAATTCGACAATGAGGATAGCGTTTTTCGCGGCCAAGCCGATCAACATCACCAGACCGATCTGGGCATACAGGTTGTTTTCATAGTGGCCCAGGGCAAGACCTGCGAAAGCGCCGAACACCGCGATCGGTGTGCCCAGCAAAACGCTGAAGGGCAGGCTCCAGCTTTCATACAATGCGGCCAGGATCAGGAACACGCAAAAGATGGCGAAGGCGAAGACCACGGCGGGCGATATGCCTTTCTGGGCCTGCTGCTCCTGGAAACTCATGCCGAGGTAGTCGTAACCCATTTCCTTGGGCATGGTTTCGGCGAAAACCTCTTCCAGGGCGTGCATCACTTGCGTGGAGCTAAAGCCCGGTTTGGCCGAGGCGCCGACTTGCTGGCAGCGGAACAGGTTATAGCGCATGGTGAACTCCGGCCCTTCGGTTTTCCGTATGCTGGTCAACGCGGCCAACGGCACGGTTTCGCCCGCGCTGTTGCGCACATAGAATTGGCCCAGGGACTCGGTGTCCTTGCGGAATTCACCCTCGGCCTGCACATAGGTTTGCCATTGCCGCCCGAAGCGGTTGAAGTAATTAATGAAACCCGAGCCCATGTAGGCTTGCAGAGTCTTGTAGACATCGGACAGCAGTACGCCCTGCTTGAGCACCTTGTCGCGGTCCACGTCCACGAAAATCTGCGGTACCGAAGGGAGTCCTGTGGTGTAAACCCCGGCGATTTCAGGGCGTTTTTTCGCCGCCTCGATAAACTTGTTGGTGTTTTCGGCCAGGAAGGCGACATCCTTTCCCGCTCTGTCCTCCAGTACCATGGTCACGCCGCCGGAGGTGCCGACGCCGGGAATGGCCGGCGGCGGGAAGGCGAAACCGATGGCATCGGGAAGCTTGGACAGTTCCTGGTTGAGATGTGCCTTGATCGCCGTGTATTGCTCCTCCGGCTTGGTGCGCTCCGACCAATTCTTCAATGCGATGAAAAAGAAGGTGTTATAGGTTGTATTGGCCTGGCTGAGCATGTTGTAGCCGATCACCGACGAGTAATATTCGATGCCCGGCGTATTCTTCATGATCTCCTCAACTTTGCTGGTCACCTCGTCGGTGCGTTGCAGCGAGGCTACGTTTGGAAGCTGGATGCCGGCAAAAAGATAGCCCTGATCCTCATCGGGCAAAAAGCCCATGGGTATGCCCTTGCCAAACATGCCCGCCGCGACGGCAAGCAGCCCCAAAAACACCATGCTGATCATACTTTTGCGAATCAGCACCGCGCAAAATCCCACATAGCCCTCGTTGGCACGGCCAAATAGCCGGTTGAAACCGTCGTAAAATTTTTGCACCGGCCCGGTGCCGCGCACCCGGGGCCTCAGCAGCAATGCCGCCAATGCAGGACTCAATGACAGCGAATTGAAGGTGGAGATCATCACCGACACGCCGACGGTGACGGCGAATTGCTGGTAAAGCCGTCCAGTAATGCCGGGAATGAACACCGTCGGCATAAACACCGCGATCAGGGCCAGCGAGGTGCCGATGATCGGCCCCGTCACCTCCCGCATCGTCCTGAGGGTGGCCTCCTTGGGGCTTAGACCTTTTTCGATGTGATGTTCCACCGCCTCCACCACTACAATGGGGTCGTCCACCACCAGGCCGATTGCCAGCACGAGGCCGAACAGCGACAGCGTGTTGATCGAAAAACCCAGCATAGGAAAGAGCATGAAGGTACCAATCAGCGACACCGGCACCGCCAGCAGCGGAATCAGCGTCGGGCGCCATCCCTGCAGGAACAGGAAGACCACCAATATTACCAGGACTAGGGCCTCGAACAGGGTATGCACGATTTCGTTGATGCCTTCGGTGACCGCCAGAGTGGTATCCAGGGCGACCACATAATCGAGATCCTCGGGGAAGCGGGTCTTCAACTCCGCCATCAGCTTCTTCGCGCCGTCGGCGGCCTCGATGGCATTGGAGCCGGGCAGTTGGTAAAGCGCGACCAGTGCCGCCGGCTTGCCGTTGAGGCGCCCAATCATGTCGTAAGCCTGCGCGCCGAGTTCGATGCGGCCCACGTCCTTGATGCGAACGATCGATCCCGAGGGATCGGCGCGCAGCACAATGTTGCCGAACTCTTCTTCGGTCTGCAGACGGCCCTGAGCACGGACAGCGTAGGTGAACTCCTGGCCCGGAGGCACCGGCTCGCCGCCTACCTTGCCGGCCGGGTTGACGTTGTTCTGCGCCTGGACGGCGTTGATGATCTCCGGAATCGTGATGTTGAGCTTGGCAAGCTGGTCCGGCTTGACCCAGATGCGCATCGCATACTGGCCCGCGCCGAAAACGGACACGCTGGCGATGCCTTTCACCCGGGTCATCTGATCGTTGATGTTGATGTAGGCGTAATTGGCCAGGAAAATGTTGTCATACGTGCCCTGGGGCGAAAACAGGGCAAACATGATCAACGGCGACGCCGTGGATTTTTGCACGTTGACGCCGTAATTGCGCACGTCCTGGGGTAACTGCGACTCGGCCTGGGATTTGCGCATCTGCGACAACACCTGGTCGGTATTCGGGTCGGTTTTCACGTCGAAGTTGACCCTGAGCGTCATTTGCCCGTTGTTGGCGTTGATCGAATACATGTAGTTCATGTTGTCCACGCCGGACATCTGCTGTTCGATCGGCGTAGCAACCGACTGCTCCACCGTGACTGCGTCCGCCCCGGTATAAGTGGTTTGAACCTGGATTTCCGGCGGCGCGATATTCGGAAACTGGGCGATCGGCAATTCCGCCATGGAGACCAGGCCGATCATGACCATCAGGATGGCGATCACGATCGCCACGATGGGACGGTTGATAAAAAATTTCGCCATGGCTTTTACCCTGCCGTTTTGGCTACGGGAGCGGAGCCGGATGGCTCGACAAAAAGCTTGGGTATGACAGCCATGCCTTCCCGCACCTTTTGCACGCCTTCGACGACGATGCGTTCACCAGACTTTAAACCCTCGTCTATCACCCACAGCGAATCGATGCGCTCGGCCGGTTTTACCATGCGGATGGCAACGGTATTGTCGGGTTTTATCACCGCCGTCAGATACTTGCCCTGCATTTCACTGACGGCGCGTTGCGGTACCAGTAGGGCACCGGGTTTAGTCCGGATTGCACGTATTCTGGCGAACTGGCCGGGACGCAGAATATTGCCGGGATTTTTGAACAGCACGGCGACCTGAATCGTGCCGGTTTTCACGTCAACCTGACGGTCGGCAAAATAGAACTGGCCGGTTTCGGGATAGGTGCTGCCGTCGGCCAATATCAATTCGAGCCTTGTCGGGTGACTAACTTCGTCACCATTTTTCTTCTTCATGGCCATTTGCAGGTATTGCTGTTCGCTCAGCGGAATAAACGCCTTGATCGGGTCGACCTGCGAAACGGTAGTGAGTACCGCGTTGGCGCTCCCCGGCCCGACCAGATTGCCTAACTGCGCCTTGGACATTCCGGCGATGCCGTCGATGGGTGACGTGATGCGCGTAAATCCGAGCTGCAGTCTGGCTTTTTCCAGTGCCGCCTTGGCGGCAAGTACGTCGGCGTGTGCTTGCGCCTCGCGCCCTACGGCCGTATCCCAATCGCGCACGCTCACCGCTTTTTCAGGGAGCAAGCGCTCAATGCGCTTCAAAGACAGCCTCGCGGTTTTATATTCCGCTTCCTGGCGCGCCAGGCTGCTTTGCGCCTCGTCAACAGCGGCCTGAAAGGTGCGCGGGTCGATTTCGTAGAGCAGAGTGCCTTTTTTGACCGGACTGCCTTCCTGGTAATTCTGCTTGACGAGGTAGCCCGTGACTTGTGCCAGAATCTGCGCATTCACCATGCCGTCGAGCGTGCCGACCCATTCTTGGATAAGCGGCACATCACGTTGCACGACGGCGACAACCTCAACGGTCGGCGCCTGTGCGGCCGGCTGCTGCTGAGTCCGGTTGCAGCCGCAGGACAGCAGCGCAATGACAAGCATTAGAAAAATTGACGGTGAAGGCAGCGCTTTGCACCCGGCAGTTTTTGTTAACATGTTGGTCCATACCATAATTAATCTCTTTTACCCGATGAAGCTGTCATTATTTTTACTGGCCGTTGTCAAGATCCAGACGTGTTCAGCGTAACAAAGCGGCCAGCTTATCCTTGGTGAATAACCGCCGGATAGTCAGGCCTTGAACGATGATCGAAAATACGACGACGGCAAAAGTCATATTCAGGATCAACGGCTTCCAGCCGCTGTCGGGCAGCGACACGGCGAGCGCCAACGACAGCCCGCCACGCAGGCCGCTCCATGTCAGAAGCTGGGTCAGTCCTAAGCAATCGGCACGGATTACAGCCGTTTTATCAAGACCCGCGACGATGGACGACACGCTCAAGGCGCGTGCAAGAAGCACGGCGGCGATCGCTATTAACCCCGGCACACCGGGAATTGCATTTTGCAGCGGATTGATCAGAACCACGTGGAAGCCGACGAATACAAATAGCAGAGCGTTCAGCACCTCGTCCAGCCCCGACCAGAAGGTACCCAGAGGCGCACGCATGGCATCGCTGATTCGCGGCCCGGTGATGTTTCCGGTCAGTAAACCGGCCACGACCGTGGCAATCGGTCCCGAGATATGAAACTGCTGGGCGGCGGAATACATCGATGCCACGGCCCCCAAAGAAACAAGCAATCCGGTGCAGTATGTGCTCGAATGGGATATCAGATAATGAATAACCAGCCAGCTGGCAATCCCCATAGCGGCGCCGCCTAATACCTCGCGCACGAAAATAGAACCGGCTTCGGCAAGGCTGGCCTCGCTGCCGCTGATTGCCGAACCGGCGAAAATGGTGAACAGCACGACCGCGACGCCATCATTCAATAAGGATTCGCCGTCGACAACTGTCTCCAAATTCTTGGGCAAGCCGATTTTGGAAAGAATCGCCAGCGACGCTATCGGATCGGTAGCGGCAATCAGCGCGCCGAACAGCATCGCCTGGGGCAGGGTGACGCCGATGCCGAAAGCGGAAAGGCCACCATAGGCCATTCCACCGGTGAGAAAGCACGCCATCGAGGTGCCGGCGAACGCCAACCAAAGCACCAACCAGCGTTGTTCGTGCAGCGTCGGCCAACTGACGCGCACGCTCCCGCGAAACAACAAAAAACAGAGAACACCTTTCAGCAAAGTGTCGTTCAAATTGAATGATTGCGTGAGTTGCTGCAAAAAGCCGATAGCGCCGGAAGGAACGAAGTACTCCAAGACTCGTAGTCCCGCGGTGGTCAGGCCAGCCAATAACAACAGCCCAATGTCATGCTGTAAATGCAGATAACGGTCGTTGATAAAACTCAGGACCGCGGCAATGCCGAACAGGAAAGCGATCGCGGTAAAAGTATCCATAGCCCCTCCTTCAAGCGAGCCGTCCGGTTTCGGCCTGTCCCTGCACAAGCCTGGCAAGAGCATCGGAAGGAATGATCCGCTGATGAGTGACGGAGCCATGGTACTTCCCGGCAGTCTCCTTGAAAGTTTTCTCCCAAACGTTTTCAAAGAGCACGATTACCGCGGAGTGGTCTGGAGGGAGTTTACCGGCAATTTTTTGAATATCCGTGGCGCCCAGACCGAAGTCCCCTTCCCTTGCAGCCTGGGCAGCGGACTCCGCCTTGGCTGGGGGAGCCTCGGAAACGGCGGCGCTTTGGCCTGCGATCGCGGCGATCAATGCATTGATTTCCACTACATTCTCTTCATCCTGAAGGCGCCCACCCTCTATTGCGGAGATTCTACCCTCCTTGTCCTTTCTCAGAAAAAAGAAGACATCGGGCCTCAGAACGCCGGTCTCCCAGAGTCCCTTTATCTCATTCACAAAATCATAGGGCAAAAGGGCGCCCTGAAATTGGGTCACCAACAGATTCATGGACCCCATCTTACCGAAATCCAGCTTGGCCAATTCCACCTCCTTGAAGCGTTGGGGCTGGGCCGGCCTTTCACCGCGAATAAAAATCCCAAGGTGTATCAATTTCGGCCCCTTCTGAAGGTCTCCACCCATCACATGATGCCAATGTCGAGCGAATGTTTCCCTGGGCATGAAGCCTTTTCCCATCCGCACATAGGGATCTTCATAATAGACATAATCCTTGTCGACCGCGAGAACCACCACATAGTGACCGTTTTGCCAATCCTCTTCGACTGAAGCGGCCGAATCCTGCCGGCTTCGCCAGGCCTGGCTCAACACGATGACCGGAATGCCCTGCGCGGTGGCTTCTTCAACCTCATCGAGGGTCAGGTTTTCCTTAACCTCGGCTTTGAACCCCAGCATCAGGGCTACCCGCACAATGTCATCGGGATAGGTGCCGGTTTCCGGCGTGGTATGAAGCAATGTGATCAGATCTTCTTCATCCAGATCCTTGCCCCAATAGCTCAATACGGCCTGAAGAGACGAGGCGCCACAGGAATACTCGGTGCTCTGGCGCGTTTGTTTTAGCAGACGGAAACGTTTCATCTCAGGGTCCTTGTGATGGATAAAGTGGGCTTAATCCGACTGATTAAGCCAAAGGTTCACTGGCCGGGATTCTCATCCACCGCTTCCCATGAAGCATCCGGGTCAAAGGCTTTCATCGCCGCAACCAATTCGGTGGTCTTCGGTCCCAGATTTTTCTGGTATATCTTTCCCCGATGATTGACCACAAACGTCATGATGCCGGATGAACCATAGACGGCAGGAAACGCGACCAGGGCAAAGCCTGCGATCATATTGCCGTTGATGATGTAGTCGTATTTTCCGCCGGGAACATTGCTGCCCTGACGGGTAAGAATCTTGTATAAATAGCCGTGAAAAGGCGTCGCCGACTCGGCACTGCCCTTAACCTTGTAACCTTCGACTTTGGCTTCCGCAAAGAGGGGGCCCAGAGGGCTCTCGGGCTGGTCGGGCGCCGTTTCCCAATACAAACCATCGAATTTGCCTGGCTCACTGCGTATCTTGGTCGCGAATTCGCTCACTTCGTCGCCGTCCCGATCGATCGACGCATATTCGTTTTGCGCCTCCACATAAGCTCTCATCGCGCCCAGCGTATTAAGCTCATTGCGTCCAATTCTGCGATTCAGGATTTCCTGTTTGCCTTGTGCGGCATCGAATCGCCATTGGCCTCCGTTATTCACGACAGGAACGGGAAATGACCAGTCATTCTTTCCGAAATGCAGGATAGCCTTATCTGCTGCCTGATTTTCGACTGAAGATTTCTCTTCCGCCATTTTCAGAAAGTCCGCGCGATTGTTCGCATCTTCCACGTCGTCACCGGATGAAAAAATTTGCGCATTTTGGCTTCCAAAAAGTACCGCGATTTTGTTTTTGTCATAGTCACGTGCGGCATCGACCAGTGCCTTTGATGCCTCTTCAGGCGACGCAAAGCCTTGGCCCTTGTCCGCCGATTCGGCTTCCGGTGCAGCTGAAAGGGAGCGCGAAGCAACCAACGTTATAAAAATGACCATCGAAAAGGCATAACGGAATTTATTGGACATCATGATGGAAACCTCGCCTAAATAAAGTTCAAACTATCTGAAACCGGGAAGCGGGAAAAAGGGAAGTGAAATCCCCTTCTTGCCAAGGACAAATCAAGTGATTTCATGCTCTTGTACCCTCTCATCAACGACCGCCACGACTTCTTCCGCCACCACCGCCTCTGCTCGCGCCCCCCCCACCTCTGCTCGCACCGCCAGCGCTGCCTCGGCTCGCCGGACGTTGTCCGCCATATGACGAACTTTGTCTGGCGGGCTGGGCGCGTGATGGCATTTGCCTGGCCGGTTGTTGGGTACGCGCAAAACTGGCGCTGCCACGGTTACTGTAAGCGCTGGAGCGGCCGCCATCCCGGGCACTATCAAAGGCACTCGGGCGCGACGTTTCTTGCCGGCGCTGTGCCTGTTGGCGCTGCGCCTGCTCATTGCGTTGTCTGGCCAACTGCTGTTGCTGACCTGGTCTTTGAACGGCCTGCTGTGATCGCCTTTGGCTTGCATCGGCGACGTTTCCGGTTCGGCGCGGAGTGGTGCCTGCGCGGTCTTTTGCACGCGCTTGGCCTATTCCCTGTTGCCGGGCACCCAGACTTGAGGCGCCACGCTGGCTTTCGAAGTTGCTCCTTTGACCCGACGACCGCAAGCCTTCCAGGGCGTTTTCACGGCTGCCCTGCATAGGCCGGCCACGGCTTTCGGCCATACCCGGGCGTGTTTCCCTGCCCGATTTGCCAGCCAGGCGCTGCTGGACATCGGCACTAGAAAGCCGAGCCGGTGCAGCACGACCCGCCCCCCCCGCCTGACCGAAGCCTCGCATGTCGGCAGGCAGGTTTTGTGCGCCGCTGAGCCGATTCCCGGCTAAGGCCGGTGACTCAGCACGCCCCATGCGTTGCTGGGCTTTAGGCGGAAAAGCCTGCCCCCGGCGATGGCGCGCATCCGGCTGCCAGCGCCCCCCTGCCCGGTCCTTCATGGCCGGGAGTTGATCCTGATTGAAAGTGCCGTCTCGATTAAAATTGATTTCATTGCCGGAAAAATTTACGTCCCGATCCACATTGACATTGCCGCGATTAATGTTTGCATTGCCGCCGTAATAGCCCCCCCCTCCTCCGGACCAGCAATTACCCCCGTGACATACAGAGTCGCCATAATAATGTCCGACATGGTAATCATCCCAGTCATCATCGTCGGCCCATTCCATGATGCCCCAGGTCAGCAATCCGCCGACGACCGCGCCGGCCCCGAACGACATCCACTGATCCGTACCGGACGAGGTCGTCGTCGTAGTCGTCGCAGGTGGAGCATAATAAGTCGGATAATAACTGGCCGCGGGCGCTGCAGAATAAGTTGGACTTGCCGGCGGAGGTGCCATCGGCGCCGAATAGACAACCTCGGGGTTGTAGCTTGGAACCGATATCGTATCGGCTTTGGCAGGCTCTATGTAAATCACTTCCTTGGTTAATACGGCCGGTGTCGCTTTGACTCCTTCTGTTTGCGCTGCCTCTTGCCCGGGCTCCTGTACCGACACCGTCTTCGTTTCGACTTTCTGCAAATCGGAAGCCTTCAAAAATCCGGCATCGGTCGCGCGCCTACGTAATGTCTGGACTGCATCCATCAATTGCGATGGATCAGATAGAAAAGCATCACCCAGTTGAGTAGTCCAATCCAGGTGTTGATCCATCATCGCAATCACGTCGGGAACCGCCGTCAAACGGCTGACGCTGGCGTCCCAGTTTTTGGTACGCACGGTCGCAAGATCCGGTTTGGTTTCCAGCCAGCGGGCCGCCTGTACCACTTCCAGAGGGTAAGTCGCAGCCACCAGCACTTCGGCCAACAACGGGTCGGGATAAAGCGCTATCGGCGCCACCAGCGATTCGAGACTGGTCAAGGGTTTGGCTTCCGGCTTCGGGACTGGCGGCGTTGCAGGTGTCGGTTGCGGGGGCTGAGGCGCCGAGGTGACTGGTGGTGTCTGGGCTTTCTCTTTGTCCTTATCGCCGCATCCCACCGCATGCATCGCGAAAATCAGCAGCGCCATGCGGCCAAAGAGGGTCAATTCACCGAAGGGCCTGCCCTTGGCGCGAACTTGAAGGGTGTAGCGACCAGAATTATTCATTTGATTCATTACGAAAGCTCCATATGATCAACACCCGGACGGCAAACAGAGACTACTTAGGGAAGCTCTGAATAAGTCCTTCGACAGGCTCAGGACGAACGGTAAATTATTGATTCCGGTCGTGGTGAGCTTATCGAACCATGAATGGAATCAACTTGTTCAGAGCTTACTTAGCGTTGTGCTCCGTTTGTCAGAAGATGGATAAGTTAATCTGAAGATGACAAGCCATCACTATATTCCTGTGCCAGTTGGTAGCGCTATTGGACTTTGGTCCAAGGTCAGCCGGTCTTGCGTGAATGCCCTTTACGCGTCGTCATCATCTAGGTTATGGCCAGCGAAAGCCATCGATGTGCTACAAGACGCTCTCACTTGATGATTTGGCTCGCCTGATTATCTGTTTGATGCAATTTATTCACAAAAGAATCGCAATATAGAATCAAGCCTTGGACTAAAGTCCAATAGCACAGCCTGTTTTCACAGGAATAGAATGCCCCTAGCTAATCCGTCATTCTGACCAACAGAGAGTAGTCCTGACGTCGCTGACCTTTCGGGATAGGCGACAACCATCTCGCATAGCGGTGATATGAACTCCGTGCTTCTTGGGTGTTGATCATATGGAGCTTTCGTAATGAATCAAATTAATAATCTCGTCCGCCACACCCGTCTCCTCGAAATTGTCGGTGATTTGATACGTGTGAGGGCGCTGGGCGTTGCCTTTGGCGATCTCGCGATGATTGAAAACATCGACGGCGATCAGTCTCTGGCCAAGGTCGTGAATCTCGACCGGGACATTGTCAGTTTGCAGGTGTTTGCCGGTGGCAAAGGGTTATCTACCGACGCCAAAGTCATTTTCCTCGGGCGCGCTCTTGACGTTGTTTACTCCGATAACATTCTTGGCAGAATTTTCCGGGGTTCCGGCGAAGCCATCGACGGCGGACCGGAACTTCCGACAGATCCGCGCATTCCAGTGGGCGGCCCCACGGTTAATCCGGTCATGCGGGTAATGCCGTCGCGAATGATCGAAACCAAAGTACCCATGATCGATCTTTTCAACTGCCTGGTGGAAAGCCAGAAGATTCCCATCTTTTCCGTTGCCGGCGAACCCTTCAACCAGCTGCTGGCTCGTATCGGCTTTCAGGCCAATGCTGATGTGGTGGTGTTCGGCGGCATGGGCCTCATTTTCGATGACTATCATTTCTTTCGCACCGCCTTCGAGAACCATGGTGTTTTTCATCGCACCGTCATGTTCGTCAATCAGGCCTCTGATCCTCTGGTTGAGCGCATGCTGGTTCCTGACATGGCTCTGGCCGTTGCGGAAAAAATGGCGGTTGAGGGCAAAAAACGGGTACTAGTGCTGCTCACCGACATGACTGCCTATGCCGATGCCATGAAAGAACTGGGCGTCGCGCAGGAACTTATTCCCGCCGTACGCGGGTATATGGGAGACCTTTACACTCAACTCGCCTCGCGTTATGAAAAAGCCTGTGACTTCAAGGGCGCAGGTTCGGTGACCATACTGAGTGTAACAACCATGCCCGGCGATGATGTGACTCATCCGGTACCGGACAATACTGGTTACATTACCGAAGGACAGTTTTATCTGCATAATGGCTTCATAGATCCGTTCGGCTCACTCTCAAGACTAAAACAGCATGTCGTCGGCAAAGCCACTCGCGAGGATCACAGCCAGATTATGAATGCCATGATCCGCTTTTACTCCGGCGCGGTGGAAGCGCAAAAAAAACAGGCGATGGCCTTTGAACTTTCACCTTTCGACGAAAAATTACTCAAGTTCGGCCGTTTGTTCAAGGAGAGATTCATGGATATCGACGTTTCACTGCCGGTTATCGAGGCGCTGGACCTCTGCTGGTTGACTCTCTCTGAATGCTTCGATCCCAAGGAACTGTTGATGAAGCAAAACCTGATCGATAAATATTTCCCAAAATCTGCCCATAGCGAAGCCGAAGAGGGTGAAACTGTGGCTCAAGTTGCGTAAATCGTTATGGCGAAGCTCAAACTTAGCAAACACGCGCTACACGAGCAGCAGGAACAGCTGAAGCTGTACCAGCGGCTGTTGCCCTCGCTTGATCTGAAACGCCGGCAGTTGACGATGGAAGAAAAAAAAGCCCAGGAAGACTACGCGGCCGCCCAATCCGCCGTGGACGCTCTGGAAACCCGGATCGGCGAGGAGTTGCCCATGCTTGCCGACAAGGAATTTCGTCTTGGCGGACTCGTAAGATTCAACCGTTATAAGGTTGTCGAACAAAATGTCGTCGGCGTGAAACTGCCCTTTCTGGACAGCATCGACTGTACGATCGCCGACTATTCCCGGCTTGCTACGCCGCCCTGGGTTGACACGCTGGTACAACGCTTGAAGGATGCCGCGGAGCAGCGCATGCGCGCCGAGATTGCCGGCGAGCGCCAGCGTATTCTTCAAATTCAGGTGCGGAGAATCACGCAACGAGTAAATCTGTTCGAAAAAATCCTGATTCCCACTGCTAAGCAGAATATCCAAAAAATACGCATTTTCCTTGGCGATGCCGAGCGAGCCAGCGTGGTCACTTCCAAGCTCGCCAAGAAAAAACAGCTACAGCAACGCCAAGCTGAGTCAGAGGAAGTGTTATGAGTCTTGTCACGATGCACAAGGTGACCTTCATTGGCATGACGGCCGATCGGGATCTTTTATTGGCTGATCTTCAGAAAATGGGGTGTGTGCAGATTATTCCGCTGGCATCAGCGAATGCGGCAATAGTCGAAACTGCAGCCACAGCAGGAGCGCGCGAAGCGTTGAAGTTTCTGCACACTTATCCGCAGCGAAGACGGCAGGTTCTGAATAAAGAAAAGTTCGATGCCGTTGAGGTTGAGAAAAGGACGCTGGAAGTCAGAAATCGCCTGCATGACCTGATGGAGGAGCGTGATTTTTTGATCAGGCGCATTCGGGACATGCTTCCCTGGGGCGACTTCGAGCTGCCGCCGCTGAAGGAAATGGGTAACCTTCGGCTTTGGTTCTATGTCGTCCCCCATAAAGACATGCCGAAAATCAAGGCACCGGTTTGGGAAATTATCCGGCGCGACGGCCGATTTTGTTATGTGGTCGTGGTAAACGAGGAAGAGCCTTTGGCGATGCCGGCCCCCCGTGTTCATCTGGGTTACAAAACCCGGCATGAACTGGAAGCGAGACTGGATGACGTGGAGCTGGCCATAGAAGACGCCCAGGCAGAACGGGCCTATTTAACCCGCTGGCATGATTTGTTCAGACGTGATCTTGATTTTCTTGAAGACCGGGCCGTTTGTCAGAACGCTGCGGCGCAGGTCTATAGTAACGATACCGCTTTTGCCTTGCAGGGTTGGGCGCCTGTAGAAAGCCTCGCGACACTGGAAGATTATTCGAAACGACAGGCATTTTACTTCGAATCGGAACTACCCACTCTAGAAGATAACCCGCCTACGTACATGCGCAACCCCTCCTGGCTTAGCGCCGGTGAGGATCTGGTTACGTTTTACATGACACCGGGCTATCATACCTGGGATCCCTCCGGGGTAACTTTCGTTTCCTTTGTGTTCTTTTTTGCGATGATCCTGGCTGATGCCGGTTATGGCGCTGTTTTGGGGCTCGCTTTACTGTTATTTTGGAGCAAGATGGGGCGCTCGTCCTCGGGCCGCCGGTTTCGCCCTTTACTTTTGTCGGTGGTGGTCGCCTCCTCCGCTATTGGCGCACTATTCGGCAGCTATTTCGGCGTCACCCCTCCCGAAGATTCATTGCTTGGCAGGCTTCATATACTTGAGATAACCGACACCAACCGCATGATGCTGATTTCGGTTGTGATCGGTGTTTTCCACATCGTACTCGCCAATGTGATGAACGCTTTACGTTACCGGCATTGGCTGGACAGATTGCCTTCAGTCGGATGGATCGCCGTCATTTGCGGCGGATTTTCACTGGCGGTTAGCAGTTCAATAACCCTACCTGGTCTGCAGAAACCGAGCATGGCCTTGATGGCGATCGGCGCGTTGTTAATCCTGTGGTTTACCGCGCCCGGAGAAAAACCATTCACCCGCCTTCTCCATGGTCTGGAGGGACTAACCCGGCTGTCCGGCGCTCTGGGCGATGTCTTGAGTTATCTCCGTCTGTTTGCGCTGGGTCTCGGATCGGCGTCGCTGGCTATCGAATTCAACCGTATGGCGGCCAGCGTCAATGAGAGTTACCCGGGAATCGGCTTGCTCTTTGCTCTGTTGATTCTGGTGCTCGGACACGGAATTAATCTGGCTCTCGGAATTACCAGCGGCGTCATTCACGGGCTGCGACTGAATGTGATCGAGTTTTTCAACTGGGGCCTCAAAGAAGAGGGAACACTATACAAACCATTTAAACAATCAGGGGATAATTTATGGAACCGATAATATTTGGACTGGGCTGGGTGGGACTTTATGCCCCTTTGGCGCTAGCTGCGATAGGAAGTTCAATTGGCTGCATGCGTGCCGGAAGCGCCGCGTGCGGCGCCTTACTGGAAGTAGAAAGCGGCTATGGTCGTTTTATTGGCGTAGCGGCATTGCCGTCCTCGATTACCATTTACGGTATCGTTGTGACTATGTCACTGAATCGTGAATTGACTCTTGAAAATGCTCCCGGAATCTTTAGTTTGGGCATCCTGACCGGGCTGGCGCTGCTGTATTGTGCCATCGCTCAGGGCGATGCCTGCGCGGCATCAATCAATGCCTCAAAAAGCAAGGTCGAAGTTTTCGGTATCTCAATGGCGCCGGCGGCGCTGATTGAAGGTTTCGCTGTTTTCGCATTTGTTTTCGCTCTCGTACTGGCTGCGGGAATTCCAAAATAATCTTGACGAGACTGCTGACATGACAGAACAAGAACAAACTAAAACCGGCGCCGGCGTTCAGGACCTCGTGGATCGTATCCGCGATCAGGGCGTGTTGGCGGCCACTGAAAAAGCAAACAAGATTGTCAGGGACGCCGAGGCCAAATCGGCAAAAATGCTGGCGGATGCCAAGCTTGAAGTGGAACGGTTGCGTGAAAATGCCCGTATTGAAATTGAGGCCAATCATGCGGCCGCCTTGGAAGCCCTGAAACTTTCAGCGCGCGACACGATGCTGCAACTCAAGGCCAAGGTCTCGTCGGCGTTTGAAGTGTTTGTGCAGCGACTGGTGACATCGGCCACGCGCGACGAGCAATTTATTAAATCCATTGTCCTGGTGTTGGCAAACCATGTCGAGAAAGAACTGATCGGGGACAAGGAAATCCAGATTCTCATATCCGAATCGATACTCACGGGTCAGCCGATCGAGAAACTTCGCGATCGCACCAAGCAGACCATTCTTGGGCTATCCAGCGAAATGCTGCGTGAGGGGGTCGAATTGATTCCATCCAGTGAGATCGAGGGCGGCGCAAGTGTGCGTCTGGTCAAGGACAAGCTGGAAATCGACCTGAGCGACAAAGCGATTTCCAAATTACTTTACCAACGCATTTTGCCGCGTTTTCAGGCGATACTCGAAGGTAGCGAATAAATATTATGGCGGAGTACATTACACTGGTCTCCAGCCTCCCCTATCTCCCCCCGTTCGAAAAGGCCGAACGGTCGCCGATCACACGCCTGCGGCTGGAGCAGCGTCTTCATAACCTGGAACCTGAAGACGCGCGGCAACTGGCTTTGGCCGAAGCGCTGGTAAGCTGGCGGCTATCCCTGGCCAAACCGAAGACCGACCAGGAAATGTTGATGCGCTGCCGCGCCGCGCTGCAAGAAATCACGCAGACCGCCTTGCGCGAATTCGTCGAGTTCAGGATAGTTCAGCAAACGATACTGGCAGCATTACGCATTCGCCAGACCAACAGCCTTTCTGAATCTTTGTTTTTGGAGCAGGTCAACGGCGCGAACCGCTGGGTGGGGGTTATTGCGTCTAACTGGGAGCATCCCGATTTCAAGCTGGAGGCAGTGTTTCCCTGGATTCCCGATGCCCGGGGCTATCTTGAAGCAGGTGATGCAAACGGTCTTGACCGTCTAATGATGAAGATAATCTGGCAACGGCTGAGCCGCATCACCGAAAGCAACCGGTTCGGATTCGAGGCGGTATTTGCTTTCGTTTTTAAATGGGACATCCTTCAGGCCTGGCTTGCACGCGATGCCGACAAGGCGACGAGCCGATTTCAAGAATTGATCAAAGAGGTAAAAAATGGCAGCTGAACAGCCGGTATCGAGAACCGCAAAGATTATAGGAGTCAAGGAAAGCCTGGTGCTTATCGAAGTCGACGACAACACGTCGCTCATTAAAAACGAACTGGGTTATATCCTTGTCGGTCCTGAACGCCTCAAAGCCGAGGTTCTCCGCGTGCGCCAGCGTACTGCCGATATGCAGGTATTCGAGGACACACGCGGCGTGCGTGTAGGCGATACGGTAGAGCTGACAGGAGAAATGCTTTCGGCCGTTTTGGGCCCCGGCTTGCTGGGCCAGGTTTTTGATGGCTTGCTCAATCCTTTGCATGCACTGGCCGGCAAATACGGTTTTTTTCTTCCCCGCGGAGTTACCATTCCCGCGCTTGATCTGAAAAAGAAATGGCATTTTGAACCCGGCGTTGCCATAGGTGCCAGGGTGTCTCCAGGAGGCGTTATCGGCACGGTTCCAGAAGGTGTCTTTAAACACAAAATCATGGTGCCTTTTAATGAACCGGAACCCGTCGAGATCACCTGGATCAGGGAGGGTAATCTCGAGGTTGAAGAGGTTGTCGCGCGCTATAAGACTGGAAAAGGGATTGAGCGTGAAATGACGCTGACACAGCGCTGGCCTGTGCGTAAACCGATACCGGAAGCGCTGATCCATCGCCGCTATGCTGAACGCCTTTATCCTACCGAACCCATTACCACGGCGACCCGGGTTATTGACACGTTCTTTCCCATTGCCCAGGGCGGCACGGGCTGTATCCCCGGCCCTTTTGGCGCTGGAAAAACCGTTTTGCAGAGCTGTATCGCCCGTTTTTCAACGGTTGACATCGTCATTATCGTTGCCTGCGGCGAACGGGCAGGCGAAGTGGTCGAAACGATTACTGAATATCCGGAAACCAAAGACCCTCGGACGGGCGGCACCTTGATGGATAGAACCATCATTATTTGCAACACGTCATCCATGCCGGTCGCTGCCCGAGAAGCCTCTATCTATACCGGCATCACGCTGGGCGAATATTTCCGGCAGATGGGGTATCAGGTTCTACTGATCGCCGACTCCACTTCGCGCTGGGCGCAGGCGATGCGCGAAACCTCGGGCCGTATGGAAGAAATACCCGGCGAAGAAGCGTTTCCCGCCTACCTCGGTTCCTCGATTAAAAATGTCTACGAACGTGCCGGCGTCCTGCGCTGCCCGGACAGCTCAGTAGGCAGTTTAACCATGATCGGTACGGTTTCTCCCGCAGGCGGCAACTTTGAAGAACCGGTGACCCAATCCACGCTGGGCACGGTCAAGACTTTTCTCGGATTATCGGCCGATCGCGCTTACCGGCGTTTTTACCCCGCCATTGATCCACTTATTTCCTGGTCGCGCTATCTCGATCAACTGGGGAGCTGGTTCACCCGAAATCTGGATGTGAACTGGGTGCGCGACGTCAAGTCTATGCAGGAATTGCTTGAGCAAGGCGACGGCATCTATCAGATGATGCAGGTTACCGGCGAAGAAGGCATCACCGAAGAGGATTTTATCATCTGGCAAAAATCGATGTTACTCGACATGGTGTATTTGCAGCAGGATGCTTTCGACGAAGTCGACGCCTGCATGCCGCGCGAACGCCAGCTGGCCAGTTTCGGGATGTTGAAAAAGCTGATCGAGGCGGATTATAGGTTTAAGGACAAAAACGAAGCCCGGGATTTTTTCACCAAGATCACCGGTCTTTATAAAAACTGGAATTACAGCCGTCCGGATTCGCCCGAGTACGAACGCTACGCTAAAGACATAGATCAACTCGCCGGTCAATACCTGCCCGGGCATAGTGCTCAATAAACATCAAAGCTACTGCAAGGTGCACTGCCATGATTAGAAAAGACATCATCGATTTATTCAAGGTTAAACCCGATAACAAAGTCCGGCTCAAGGATTATCACACCGGGTGGGAGCAGAACGATGAGTTCAAATCGGTCGGCAAGAAATTCGTTAAAGAAAAAGCGAACGAGATATTGCAGACCAGCATCGAAGAGTTGGCCGAATGCCAGCAATTGCTTTATGCCGATGACCGCTACGCCCTGTTGATCGTCCTGCAGGCGATGGATGCGGCGGGCAAGGACGGCACCATCCGGCACGTGATGTCCGGCGTCAACCCCCAGGGCTGCCAGGTTTTCAGCTTCAAGAAGCCATCGGCCGAGGAACTGGACCATAACTTCCTCTGGCGCTATATGAAATCCCTGCCCGAGCGCGGCCGCATCGGCATCTTCAACCGTTCCTACTACGAAGACGTCCTGGTGGTCAAAGTCCACCAGGACGTGCTGGAACAGCAAAAGCTGCCGGACGGCAAGCACGGCAAGGCCTTTTGGGAGGCACGTTATGACGACATCAACGCCTTCGAGCGTCACTTGGTGCGCAATGGCACGGTCGTATTGAAGTTTTATCTGCATGTATCAAAGGAAGAACAGAAACAACGCTTCATGGACCGACTTGAGCGACCCGAAAAAAACTGGAAATTTTCGCTCGCCGATCTTAACGAGCGCGGCTACTGGGATGATTATGTCGACGCCTACGAAAAAGCGATCAGCGCAACCAGCACCAAATGGGCGCCCTGGTATATCGTGCCGGCCGATAATAAATGGGCGAGTCGCGCGATAGTCGCAGACATCGTGACTACGACGTTGCGCAATCTCGATCTTAAATTTCCCGACATGACGGACGAACAACGCGCCTTGTTGGAACAAGCCCGAAAAACCCTAGCCGAAGAATAATCTTATGGCGGAAATCAAGCTCCTCTTTTCGCTCGACGCGTATTCAGGCTGCAGCATCCGAGGACCTATTAATGGGGGTTCCGGCATTGACGGCAAAAGCAGCTGCCATTTAAATTTCCGCAGCATCTAGAGACAAGCCGCATGAACCAGCATCCGACAACCGCAGAGGCAATCGATCCCGGCACCTCAGCGCTAAGGTTCGACATAGTCGCCGGCCTCACGGCCTCGGCTGTGGTTCTGCCCAAGGCAATGGCGTACGCGACTGTAGCCGGCTTGCCCGTTGCAGTAGGGCTCTATACCGCCTTTATTCCGATGATTATTTACGCCCTCCTGGGCTCGTCGAGAGTACTCAGTGTCAGCACAACCACAACCCTGGGCATCCTGGCAGGCACGCAACTCGGCTTGGCGGTGCCGGACGGAGATCCGGGAAAACTGATCACCGCTGTCGCCTCCCTGACTGCTCTTGTGGGTATATTGCTAACATTGGCGTCGCTGCTGCGTCTTGGGTTCGTCGCCAACTTTATTTCCACCCCCGTCCTGATCGGCTTCAAGGCGGGGATCGCCCTTGTGATTGTGCTGGACCAGTTGCCGAAGCTTCTAGGTATCCACATTACCAAGCAAGGCTTCATCCGTGATTTGTTTAGCGTCGCACATCATATACCCGAAACCTCGTTGATCACGCTAGCGGTAGCGGCTATGACGCTGCTCGTGCTGTTCGCCATGGAACGACTGTGGCCGCATTCCCCGGCGCCTCTGGTTGCAGTTGGCGGCAGCATCGGCGCCTCTTGGTTTTTCGGCCTGCATGCACGGGGTGTTTCGACGGTCGGTCTGATTCCGCAAGGGTTACCGTCGCTGACACTACCGGACCTTGCTCAGATCGAACAGTTGGTGCCGGGCGCACTTGGAATCGCGTTGATGAGTTTCACCGAATCGATTGCAGCGGGACGCGCCTTTGCTTCCAGCACAGAGGCTCCGATCAATGCAAACCGTGAGCTGATCGCCCTAGGAGCAGCAAATTTCGGAGGCGCACTGTTCGGTGCGATGTCGGCTGGAGGAGGCACCACGCAGACTGCCGTGGTATGTGCAGCCGGCGGTCAGTCACAGAAGGCGTCGCTGGTGACGGCGAGTATGGCAGGGGCGACCATGCTGCTGCTCTCGCCTTTGCTGGGCTTGCTGCCACACGCGACACTCGCGGCGGTCGTCATCGTCTACTCGGTCGGGCTGTTTCAGCCGACAGAATTTCTTGCTATCCGGAAGGTGCGCACCATGGAGTTTCACTGGGCTATCGTGGCCTGTCTCGGTGTATTGTTCTTCGGCACGCTGAAAGGCATCGTGGTTGCAATCATTGTATCTCTCCTAGCACTATCGAGCCAACTCGCCCACCCGCACGTGTATGTCATTGGCCGCAAGCGCGAGGCCGACGTGCTGCGACCGTTGTCACCTGAACACCCCGACGACGAAACCTTCGACGGCCTGTTGATCGTGCGTCCAGAGGGACGCCTGTTCTTTGCCAATGTCCAACAGATTGCAGAACAGATCGGAGCATTAGTTGCCAAAAATAAACCGCAAGTACTTGTGCTTGACATGAGCCGGGTTCCGGATATCGAATATTCAGCGCTGCAGATGCTGATGGAGCGCGAAAAGCGCGCAACCGAACAGGGCGCTACGCTATGGTTGGTTGGGCTGAACCCGAGTGTGCTAGAGGTTGTACGACGCTCTGGTCTGGCCGACCGGCTAGGTCGCGAGCGCATGATGTTTAATGTACGAGCGGCTATCAAACGCTACCAGGCCCTGCCTGCCGCATCCTGAATATTTGTTATCATAAAACAAGACGCGTCGACAATTTTTCGAAACCAAACTTTATAACCATCACGAGGAGTTGTTGTAGGTATTTATACCTATTGTAGTTTTAGTTAAAAATGTTATTTTACGCTAGATTGACTATTTACTCCCATCATGACTTATACATTCACGCCCAACCACAACTAAATCCATAGTAATCATCAATAACATTATAAAAAATGCATTATTAATTGCAACCAATGGTTTGCGATTAATTTACCGAGAATTCTGACTAGTTTATTAATGAATCAGTTTAGAAACATTAGCAGTCACTTTACTGATAAATTAATATAACTCGATGAATGATAGGCCATTACACGCGCATGTTCTGCTCACTGCAGAAACCGCGATGTGAAATTAGTTCTTATTTTATTTGGAGATAAACATGCGTAAATTCTTTTACACTTTAGCACTCATCATGAGCATCGTGATGTTTTCTTCTGCGTCGATAGCGAAGCCTACGAAAATCAGTGGAACGGTTAACCTCAATGTAGGTTCTGTAGCCGCAGGAATCGGCTGGAGCTGGGGAGGTGGTGTCATGACTTACGAGGGTGCTGAGCATAACTTCGATATCAAGGGGCTTAGCTTAGCCGATGTCGGCATTTCCAAATATTCCGCCGCCGGAATTGTGTATAACTTGAAGAAACTGGAGGACTTCAACGGCACTTATCACGGTGTGAAAGGAGGCGTAACTATCGCCGGTGGCAAAGGAGCGATAGCACTGAAGAACGAACATGGTGTCGTACTCGAACTGACCGGAAGCGGTCAGGGCTTGAAGTTCGCTCTTGGGACGCAAGGTGTGACTATCCAGCTTAAGGATTAGTCCTGTTTTCGGATGAGTCAGAAAAGGTACCGTTGATTATCTTTTTCGGGCTCATCCGATTCCAGATCAGAAAAACGAGATCAAATATTTACTCTTTCTCTTTAAGTATTAGAAGAGCAGATTTTTCAGTTATAGCTAAGGCGATGAATTGCAATTACTTGACGCATCAGTCTAGGCGAGTCTGCGCATGAATATACTGTATTGAGACGATCTGTGGCAGAGCAGCCCCAAAAGATTATCAAATTTACCAATGCTTTATGCCACCCATAAAGATACTTACCTGATGGGTTATACAGCGTGTTGAATCATTCTTGAGTCCATGCCAAGACTCTGCAACAATACTCGCCTATCCAGGTGCCTCATAGAACTGGCACAGAACGCCAGGAAGCTAGCCATTGTACGAGCTACCGCAATCAAGCTCAACCACCTTAATAAATGCAACCACTGATTGACCTTTTTGGTATTAAAGACTTCATTCCCCATGGCTATTGCCTTTCGTGGAGCCCTGTATTACTTTGGCTGCACGTGATCTCAGATCTGGTGATCACAATCGCTTATTATTCGATCCCGCTGACGCTGGTCTATTTTATCCGGCAGCGCAAAGATTTTCCCTATCCGTGGCTGGTTGCCCTGTTTGCAGGGTTTATTGTCGCCTGCGGCACTACTCATTTACTGTCAGCAATCACGGTCTGGATACCTTTATATTGGCTGGATGGCTGGGTTAAAGGCTTTACCGCGATTATTTCGCTTGCCTCCGCCGTGCTGATGCTATGGTTGATTCCCCGCGCCTTGTCTTTGCCCAGCGCCGCGCAACTGCAAGCTGAAATCCTACAAAGAAAAAGCGCTGAAGCGGCATTGCTGGAAAACGAACACAAACTCTCTACCATTCTCGACAATGTCGAGGCCTTTATTTATATCAAGGATTGCAACTATCGATACCAGTACGTCAATCAGCCGGTACTGCGATTGCTTGGCAAAACGGCGGAAGACATCATCGGAAAATCGGACGATGTCCTGTTTGATGAGGCGACAACGCTAAAATTGCGCGAAAACGATCGCCGGGTCATTGAACTGGGGGAACGTATCGCTTACGAGAATAAGTATACCCTCAAAGACAAGGCCGTCACCCGCACCTATCTTTCCATTAAACAACCGTTGCGCCATGAGGACGGCAGTATTTACGGCTTATGCGGTATTTCTACCGATATCGACGAGCGCAAGCAGATGGAAACAAAACTGCGCGACAGTGAGGCCTTAAGTGTCAGCATCCTTAACTCGTTGACTTCGCATCTCGCCGTTCTCGACGCTCAGGGGGTTATTATTGCCATCAACAATGCCTGGCGAAAGTTTGCTCAAGAAAATGGCGGCGGCGATATGCTGGGGTTTAATTATCTGGCGGCATGCAAGAATGCCTTCAATCAACCTGACGGCGATGAGGCAGGTTCCGCTTATGCCGGTATTGCGGCGGTACTCAAAGGCGAGCTGGCAAGCTTTCATTTAGAGTATCCTTGCCACTCGCCCACTCAGCAGCGCTGGTTTGAAATGACGGTGTTGCCATTGCAAGGCTCACATCGAGGCGCTGTGGTCAAGCATTTAAACATCACCGGTCGCAAGCGGGCCGGATGGGTATTAAATCAACTCAAGGCAATGATCGATATCTCCCTGGACGGATTCTGGATAGTCGATCTGAGCGGAAAATTGCTGCAGGTTAACGAGGCCTATGCAAAAATCAGCGGCTATTCGATTGATGAATTGGTGAACATGCACGTCGATCAATTGGAAGCATTGGAAAATCCGGAGCAAATACAAGCGCATATTGCCAAAGTGATCGTGCAGGGCTACGACCAGTTCGAGACCCGTCACCGGCATAAAGACGGGCATCTGATTGACGTTGAAATATCGGCCGCTTTCCTGCCAGAATTTCAGCAGCTTTGTTTGTTTTGCCGGGACATCACCGAGCGCAAACAAATGGAAAACGAGCTAAAAGCCAGCGAGGCAAAATTCCGTTCGATCATCGAGGTTTCCCCTGTGCCGATCGCCTTAAACGATGATCAAATGAATATCACCTTTCTGAATCCGGCCTTTGTGCAAACCTTTGGTTACACTCTGGATGATATTCCCACCCTGGCAGACTGGTGGCCGAAAGCTTACCCTGATCCGAATTATCGACTTCAGGTCAAAGCGATTTGGCAAACGACACTGGAAAAAGCCAAAAAGGAAAAGACCGACTTTCCGCCTTTGGAGCTGGTTATTCGCTGCAAGGACAACCGATTTAAAACCGTGTTGGCGAGTGCCGCTGCGATTCAGCCCAATTTTGCGGGTGAGCATTTGATCATTCTGTACGATATCACTCGGCACAAACAAATAGAGGCTAAACTCAACGCCATTTTTAATGCATCGGTGGAGGGCTTTATCACGGTTGATATGTCCGACACCATCGTATCCGCCAATGCCGCAGTGGAAACGATTTTTGGCTATAAACCGGAAGAGCTGATCGGTTGCGGTATCGACAAACTGATGCCGACATCTTCAAAAGAAAACCATGAGGGTTACTTGGCCGTTGAAGTCAAATCCGGGTGCCAAATTCAGGAGGTTGAATGCCTGCACAAAAATGGTTCCGTGGTGCCTGTGGACCAGACTATCGCGGAGTATTCAATCGATGATGCGCACTATTTTACTTATATCGTTCGTGACGTGAGTTTGCGCAAAACCCGGGAACAGCAAGACAAGGAGCGTCTCAACCAGCTTGCTCATGTCACCCGCCTTGGGCTGATGGGTGAAATGGCCTCGGGCATTGCGCATGAAGTCAACCAGCCCCTCTCAGCGATTTCCAGCTATACGCAAGTCAGTTTAAACCTGCTTAACACGGAAAACCCTGATCTGATAAAACTCGCCGAGATATTACACAAAACTCAGCAACAGGCTTTAAGAGCCGGAGGAATCATTCATCGGATGAGGGATTTTGTCAAATCGCAGTCAAAACACAGTTTAACCACCGACATTAATACGTTGATAAATAACGCGGTCAGCCTATGTAATGCCGAACTCAAACACAAGGGCATCAAGCTGGCCTTCGAACCGGGAAACGATCTGCCTCCTATCTACGTCGACCCTATACATATCGAACAAGTCATCATCAACCTGATCCGCAACAGCGCCGATGCCCTGGAAACCTTGTCCGCCAAACAACATCGCCACATAAACATCCGTAGTCGTTTGGCGCTCAACAAAACAATACAGGTCAGCATAAAGGACAATGGGCCGGGAATTGATAAAGACCAACAGCAAAAAATATTAATGCCTTTTTATACCACCAAGACAGACGGCATGGGCATGGGCCTATCCATCAGCCGCTCGCTTCTCGAAGCCCATGGTGGCTCCTTGTATTTCGAAAGCGAACCAGGACATGGCAGCACTTTTTATTTCACCTTACCAACAAGGGAAAAATCCGCTAAGTCTTAGCAAAAGATCGGGGTCGGCCGGCCAATGTCAGATCCAATCTGAACTCATACAACTAATCGAGAAACCGCACCTGTCCGCTATTCAACTCATAGACCGCCCCGACCAAGGTTACGCGTTTTTCCTGCAGTGCCCTCTTCGCTTCCGGAAGAGCGATCAGTTGCTGCATCGACCAGCGCACATTCGCCTCCACTGCGGCGTGCAGCAATGCCTCGTGATCGAGTTTCAGATCGAGCTTCGATAGGCCAGGCCGGATTAAAGCCAGCAACGCTTCGATATGTTCGCGTTCCCTGGGCTTATCGAGCATTTCCTCTACCGCCGCGGTGACCGCCCCGCAATTTTCATGGCCCATCACCACCACAAGCGGCGTATGCAGATGAGCCACGCCGTATTGCAAAGTGCCGATCACGTCTTCCGCGATGATATTGCCGGCAAGCCTGATCGTAAAGACATCGCCAAAACCAACGTCGAAAATCATCTCGGGCGGCACGCGCGAATCGCTGCACCCGAGAATCGTGACAAAAGGTTTTTGTTCCTGCACCAGTTGATGGCGCCAGGAAGCATTTTCGTGTGTATGGATGGACTTATCGTCCATGAAGCGCCGGTTACCTGTCTTCAAGCGGAGCAACCCCTCGGCTGCATTGCGTGGATAAGGCTCCAGATTGACGGCGCCGGAGGAGTGAGGCGCTTTGCTTGCACAGGCCGGGAGCATGCCCAAACCGAGACAACTTGCGCCGACTAGCCACTCTCTCCGGGTAATGCCGTGTTTTTTCATGGTCGCTCCTCTGTTCTAAGATTTAGGCGCGAACGCATGCGTTGATCATTCATTCTCCTCGATGATCGCCTTCACTCGTCCGGAGTTGACGGCTTCGACCAAGGCCGCATGATCGCGTTCGGTCTGGTCCGCATAGTCCAAAGCGAATGTGCTGATCGCCTGGTCGAAGCTGTCCGACTTACCCAAATAGCCGCTGATCGTCGCCGCATCTCCCGACCGGGCATGAGCGCGGGCCAGGGTCCAGCCGCAGAGTTCGGCATAAAGGTGAAACTGCTGGAGGGTACCGCCTTCGATCGGGGCGGACATTTTCATGTCGCGCAGCTGGCGCACGAAGAAATCGCGACCGGTCTCAGGCACCCCGCACCAGCCTAAAAAAATATCGCTGGAGGATTGTGTCAGCCGTTGCCCCATCACCACGCGCTGCGCGTGATTGTCATAGCGGCTTTTTCCGGCATAGGGCTCCAACACCGAGGGGCAGGCTTCCTTGAACTGAAGCAACAAGGGGTGGTTCTCCGCGGAAAAAAACAGCGCGGCGAAACAGCGCGTGCCGACGCTGCCGATGCCGACGACTTTCACCGCAAAGTCTTCCAGGCGGTAACGGTCGAACAGCACCCTGCGCTCGTCGGAGAGCGATAGCCGATAGGCTTTAAGCCCTTCGCGAACCCGCTGTTCATACTCGTCGCCTTGTACATGGAAGAGTGTGGGTGGCTGATCGAGCAGCCGATGGCGACCGCCCACCGATCCGGCAATTTTGGGCGCAAGTTGTTCGCCGACGCGCTGCTCCGCTTTCTCGATGACCCTCTCGCGGAACCTTCTGATTTTTTCATCGGGCGCCATCTCGAGCAGGGTGTCGGCGTCCAGGCGGTCGTACCAGATTTCCAGAGGATTCATCTTCGAATACTCCCGCAATTTCTCCCGGTACGCCCTGACGCATTCGACCGCAACGGCTTGGGCGTCTTCGTCAGTGAACCTTTCGTCACGAGCGGCAACCACGAAACTGGCCGCCAGGCGTTTGATATCCCATTCCCAGGGCGCGGGCAGCGTTTCGTCGAAATCGTTGATGTCGAATATCATATTGCGTTCGGGGGTCGCAAAAAGACCAAAATTCATCAGATGGCAGTCGCCGCAGGCCTGTACCCGAAGGCCGCTATTCGGTGTGGTCGACAAATCGTAAGCCATCAGGCCCGCGGAACCCCGCAGAAAGGTAAAGGGGCTACGCAGCATGCGCCCATAGCGAATCGGCACCAGTTCCGGCAGGCGATCCTTATTGGATTCTTCCAGAATGTCGATCGGATCCCGGCGATGCGCCGGCGCTTTCCAACCGGCATGGCTCGAGCGCGGCACTTTTACGCGCATTTCCTTTCCAAATGCAAGAGATTCGGAACGCGCACGGAAGATTATGGGTTTAACCTCTTCGCTCGCTGCGGCGGATGCCGTTTTTTTGGTTTTTTTCTTGGTGGTGACCATGAGTTTACTCCGGTAAGAATGGCGAGAGTTGTTTATGAAGCTTATACCTTTTTGACATAATTTTTCACTCGATATTCATCATCTATGTCAAAGATTTGGCGCTGCCGAGGCTATCGCTATTCGATTGCCTGCGGACGTGCAAAATCGCTATCCTGCCTTTAGCAAGTCTTGCTGTTCTGCCAGCGCCGAATGACCTCAATAGCGGCAGTTGGCTTTTCGCGTCGAACAGCGACTTTTCCGGAATACACATCACCGGTCTCACCGTCGAGAGTCAGTATGTCGCCCTCCTCGAAGTCGCGGTTTCCAAAGCGAATACGTCTGTTCTCCATGTCGATCTCAAGGGTTCGGCAGTCGACCAGGCAGACTTTGTCGAGCTGCCTTGCTACCACGGCGGCGTGTGCAGTACGCCCGCCTGCAGCCGTCAAGACGCCAGCGCAGACGGCAAGACCTGCAATGTCGTCGGTAGAGGTATCACCGCGTATCAAAAGACAGGGCTGGCCAGCAGTCGTCATCCGTTTGGCGGCCTCGCAGTCGAGCGCAATAGCCCCCGTCGCGACGCCTAAACTAGCGGGCGTTGCCCTCGCCACAGCCGACTGGCCCGCATCCGGTGCCACGCGAAGTCTCATTACCTTATCAAATTTAATATCCTGAACACGCCCTAGCGCGGTATCGAAGTCAGTAAGGCCTTCTGCAATCAGGTCGACGGCGATTTGACAGGCGGCCCAACGCGTGCGCTGACCCGTCCGTGTCTGCAGTAGCTTCAAATCGCCTTCCTCGACCGTAAACTCGAATTCCTGCATATCACCGAAGAGACGCTCGAGACGGTGTGCGGTGTCGCGTAAGGCGACGCCAACGGCCGGCAGCATCGCATCGATCTGGGCTGCGCCACTGAGGCTGTACCGGCCCGATACCACGTCCTCGCCTTGGGCATTCGCCAGGAAATCGACGTAGAGTTCGTTCGCACCGGTCGAGGGATTGCGCGTAAAGCCGACGCCCGAACCGGAAGCACCGCCGGCATTGCCAAACACCATCACCTGCACGGTTGCCGTGGTACCGAGGTTTTCATCAAAGTTTCTGAGCCGTCGATATTCTCGTGCCTTCGGGCTATTCCAGGAGCGAAATACCGCCGCGATGGCGGCGAGCAACTGCTCGTTGGGATCCTGAGGAACGCGGCTTCCGGTCAGCGCATGGTAGGTATCCTGAGACTGTTGCAAGAGCTCGCGCAGAGCCAGCGCGTCGAGTTCGCGTGTCGAAGCCGCCCCCTCTCGCAGGCAGATCGCATGAGCCAGGCGCGCAAAAGGGGAAAGCTCTAGGCCTTGGGCGATGTGTGCAAAGCTCTCGACGAAGCGCCGGTAGCTGTCCCATGCGAGGCGAGGATTGCCGAGCTGGCGGGTCAGCGCGCGCACGGTCACATCATTGAGACCCACATCGAGCACGGTCTCCAGCATCCCCGGCATCGACACCGGAGCACCGGAGCGAACCGAGACAATGAGGGGACGCCGCGATCCATTAAAGTTCCGGCCCGTCGCACTCTCCAGGCGACGTAACTGCGCACCGATCAGCGTGTCCAAACCATCGGGCAAGCGGCCGCCTGCGTCGTGGAAAGCCCGACAGGCTTCCGTGGTCACGACGAAGGCCGGCGGCACAGGGAGGCCGGCACGGGCCATACGCCATAGATTGTGGGCCTTGAAGCCGATGCGTTCGGGGCTGAAGGCCGCGACGTCCTCGGACGCAGGATCGATATAGACCACCATGTCTTCGGATACAGCCTGCGGATTGATCACCTTATTCACAGCGCCAGTACCTCGCCGAGAACATGGTCGCGTAACATCAGCGCCGAACTTCTGAGCGCATCCGCACTCTCTTCGATCAGACCGGCCAGATCGCCGTAAAGTCGCAGCGAGCGGCCGTCGCCGCCGGACCGCATCAACTCAGCCGTGACTTCGCGCTCGCATGTGTCCGTTTCATGCTCGAATTCGACCGTGCGATCGACGGCCTCCAGAAAATCATTGACGTCCTCGCGCGTGGCGCTGTGCTGTAACCAGGCCGCACACTCGACGGTCTTCACATATTCCTGGGCGGCCATCAGCCCCGCGGTGGCAAGTCGCTGCAGCGGCTGTATCACCTGTGCCGGCAACTCCACCCCCCCGGCCAGTCCCAGCAGGAAAGCGGCCTCCTCCAGGCTATCGGCGCCGTCGTCGGCCTCCTCGGTAATGTTACGGTAGGCAATCGCGCCCGGCGTCGCCTGCCCCAATTCACGCAGCCTAATCAGCAGCTTGTCGGCTCGGCTCTCCCAGATCTTGGCGCGGTGCGCATCTTGCTCACCGGCAGTGCCGGCGCCGGCGGCCAGCCGTATCAGGCCGTCTCGCACCAATGCGGCAATTTCGGCAATCAGCGCCGCATGGTCGCAGGCCAGCGCAATCGCTGTCAGCTCGGCGGACTGGAACAGCTTGAGCAGTTCTGCCTTGACTTCGTCCTGGATCAGCCGTAGCGAACGGTTGGCGAGGCTGCTCTCGGCGGCGGTGCGCAACACGAAACGCAGGAACTCACAGGTCGCCTCGTTCCCCAGGACCTCGTCGAGTTGTTGCCCATAGCGGATCAGGCCGCGCCCGGCTTGCTCAATCGCAGCGAAGATCAGCGCCTCGCCGCCGGCCTGAAGGAAGCCGCGATGCCCCAGATTGTTGTTGGCGGCCCAATGCAGGATGTCGATGGCTTCCTTGGTGCCGACAAAATTACTCAGGCGCTTGCGTGCCCGGTTCCAGTCAATCAAAAACACGATGCGCGAACCCAAAAAAGCCAAATAGCGCTCCTGCTCTTGGGTATCACGCGCCAGATGCCGCCCCGTGCAAAGATAAAAATCGCTGCCTTCTGTTAGCGCATCATTATGTTTTTCCAGGGTGTTTTCCCAGCGCACGTCGAAGGCCTTGAACAAATTCTGGAAGAAGCGCGCCCGTTTGCGGTGGATATCGGTATAGCGCAGCGTCGTCGTGAGTACCTCGGCCTCTATGATCAGCACATGCGCATCGGTCGTGCCGATGTCGTTCTGAATCACGAGCGTCTGTCCTCGCCGCGTCGCCGTCGTGCCAAGTCCCGGGTGATCGAATTTCAGCGGTGCCGTAGTGTTCAGGCCTCGCATGAAGGCCGCAACCCGTGGCTCGTCGCCGTCACCCAGTCCGTAAACGGCGGCGCCGTCGATGTTGCCAACCGAAATGTCGGATTGCAGACGATTCAATGCCTTGTGCAAGTCCATCACCAGTTGGTGCAGGGTGTCGCTCTGCCCCGGCCGAGCAGCGGTCATACCGGTGATGTACTCGCTGCTTACAAGGTCTTCTTTCGGTGCCGCTAGCGATAGGTCCAGCGACGAGAGGCGATCATCGAAGGTCGAAGCCTTATTATTTTCGTCCTTGACCCGCAACGGCCTGATCATCTCGGCGACTGCGGCAAACAGGTCGGCATGGATGCGGACGCTTTGCGGCACCTTGTACAGCCCCTTCTCAAGCCGTCGACTGCCGGCAACGACGCCATCCAGCGTGGCATCGTTGATCTGTGCGGCTTGGCGTTCGCCGCGCAGATCGGCTGGCAGGCGATGCGGATGCTCGGCATGGGCTTTGGCCGCCTGCAATAATGCGAACAGATATTTCGCCCTGGCGTTGGCCTTGAGCGCCTCGCCCAGGTAATGCGGGAGAAGTAAAGACTTCTCACCCAGCGTTTCGACGATGCATGACTTCAGCATGACATTACCCTGGAACGATGGATAGAGGGTTTAGAAAGGCCTTACGGTAAACGGAGCCGGGTCGCCAACAACCTCTCCCGGTTTTTTATTGGCAATCTCGACAAACTGCTTCGCCCAGCGTTCCATAATGCCTTTGGCCGGTCCATACCAGCTTAAGCGGGTCAAATCGATGGGGCCGGCATCCTGCATATCACGGTCCGCGAAAGTCGCCACGACTTCGGCGGTTTGCAGATCACGCAGCCGGCCTTCGAACGCGGCTCTACGCTTATTAACAAACCCCGCCGCCGTGCCACCACCGGGTGTCAGCCAACCGGCTGCATGCAGAGCGGGTTGCGAGGGATTGATTTCAATCAATGCCAGTTCAAGACGTAAGGCGGGTTGTTTGTGCTCGCTTGGGTATTCGATCACACGAAACCGCTGGTTAGGGTCTTCCTTAAATTCTTTTACAACTTGGTCGTGAAAGTACACGCCAATCTCTTCTATATCTTTTTTGGCATCACTTAACAAATTAGCCGAACTCAATTGATGAAGCCAATCCATTTCAAGCATGTATCGGGTATTGACTGGCGCAACCACCAACTCTTTATAGTGGCTGGCGTCAAAGCCGGCTTTAACCCAAACCTTCTGAAACGGTAAATCAGCCCGTTTGGATTGCAATTCCGGCCGCTCAATAAAGCCGGCATCTGGCGCGGGCTCGACCACCATGGATTTGAGTTTGTTCGTTTCTGTCTGGACTGTCGAGCATCCGCTTAACAACTCGGCATAAAGACAAATCAGCCCCCACCAGGCAGATACTGGCTCGTGGGGTAATTTTTGAGATGATTTCATTTGATTTCTCATGCATCATCCATTTATTGCACGGTATAACCGCGGCCTGTCAGGCAGGCGCCCAAAGCACGGTTATAATTATTCGCCCCGTCGTTGGCTGCGACTGACGAAGCTGCCTGGTTTGCATCTTTTTGAGCGAAGCGCCGTTTCATCCCCCCTGCAACCGCTCCTATTGCCGCGCCTGTACCCGCATCGCCCGCAATCGCGCCGATCGCAGCTCCCGCAGCCGCGCCCCGCGCTCCTCCTCTCAGTGTCTCCCGGCCAAGGCTGCCTTGTTGTGTACTTGGCTGCGACGGGGCAGCGCCGCTGCTCGGATCAAAACCGCTCTGCTGAACTGCCCAGGTGTGACATTCATAACGGTCTTTAGATTGCTGGTCCGGCGTTTGTCCCCGGGCAGGATAAACCATCAGATTTTGCGCAAAACCCGATAAGGGCAAAGCCGCCAGCAAGAGCGCAGAAACCATATTTATGGGTTTAAAACGTGTTTTCATCAGAATACCTTATAAAATATTTATGTCGTTAAGCGGGGTCTTTGAAATCGTCGAAAGCCTCATTTGCTCGCTTTGCTGCATCAGCTATTCCGGATAAATGCGGGAAATTTTGGAACCCTGCAAACCCAGTCCAGCCATTAATCCTTTCTGGCCGAAGATAAATGCGTAGACATTGTCCTTCGCGGTCGTGGTCGTCAGCGTTTTGGCCATGCCCGCATCGACGACGACGATGCTTGGCCCCATGCCGATTTCCCAGCCTTCGCTCCGTTCCAGATAATTCAATGCCTCGTCGTTCATGAAAAACAGCGCGTAACCGAAGGCCTGCACGCCGGCTTGCATGCCATACGATGCCGAAACGCTGTTGTAGTAGCCGGTGGTACGGCCCCTGACCCGTAAAGCGCCGCCCCGGCCGTATTGCGCGCCCACCATGAAGCCCGCTTTGACGATGCGAGGAAAGACCAGAATGCCTTTCGCCTTCTTTGCCAGCGACCTGGCGGCGGGGGTACTCTCATAGAGATCCTGTAACGCATAATCGACGTCACGATCGATCTCCGCGGCAGTCCCTGACATGGCTGAACCGCCAATGCCACCGACACCGACACCGCCACCGCCTTGACAGCCGACAAGAACCAGCAAACTGATCAATAAAATTGCCAACCGATTTTTATTTAACATGTTTTTTTCCTTATTATTTTTTCAATTGCACATCCTTTAACGCCTGCCGGCAGCGTCCGCTGACTTTTTCATCATGCTGCTCCAGGCAAGCCAGCAACCGCCCTTCCCCGACTTCGACGGAGGGACAGTATTTTTCGATGTCGTCGTCACACTCGTTGACGGTGTATGCAAGCGCCGCCACGGCCCGGTCGAGTTGCGCCGCCGAGTCGTACAGTGCATATTCGCAGCGCGCGGAAATTTTGTCGCCGTGGGCATAAATGCACGCGAGCAACCGGTCATCGCCCGGCGTGACATCCTTGCAATAGGTATACAGTTCGGCTTTGCAGCCTTGACGGAAGGTCTCCAACGGGCCGTTCCCGGCGGTCGCGGTATCGGCGCTGCTTTTCGGCAGCGGCGCGGCGCAGGCGCTAACAGACCAATATATCCACACAAGAAGGGCAACATGTTTCAGGATCATTGTTTTATCTCTCTGAGTGTTGGTTGAAGAAAAGGGTTTGAATTTGCAAGATTGATTTGGCGTGAAAGCGCTCATTTGCCGATGCTTCACTCGTCTTCTGATCCGGGTCCTTTTCGCAGGCTTTCCTCTGAGGGTTGATCATGCGAGTCATAATCCCGGGCTCTCCTTGGCTGGCTATGCAATCGACCCTAACCTGGCTGACCTATTGCCGTCGATTGCATAACCGCATTTTCCTCCGGTCTCACCTTTTCGCCGCCGGTTCACACTCTTTCGGCGGGCTTCGTTGAGAATACCGGCGCTGCCTGCCGAGCCATGCCGCGGTTATTTTCGTCATGCAGCTTGGATTGCTCCGCCCACACCATCTTAAAAATAACTTAGGACAATCTACCGAGATTCTAAACTCGCGGCTATTGGACTTTAGGCTTAGATCCCTTTAAAAATCGGCTTAAAGATCTCCGATTCTACACCAAAAATCAGTTGCTATTTGGCGTCAGAGCTTGCAGAGAAATGCGTCATTCCGGGCCGCCTTTGAGGCGCTCTCTATTACTGTTTTTTAAGCCCAAGCCTCGCCCAGCGCCTGCGCCTGCTGCAACACCAATTCGATGGCCGATTCCTGCTGATCGGGCGGATATTTGTATTTCCGCAGGATCCGTTTGACCATCAGGCGTAACTTGGCCCTGACACTTTCCCGCTGCGACCAGTCCACCGTAATGTTCTGGCGCAGATTTTCGGTCAGTTCGTGCGCGATTTTCTTCAAGGTTTCGTCGGACAGTTCCCGCACCGCCGATTCGTTGTCGGCCAGCGCATCGTAGAAGCGGACTTCATCTTCAGTTAAACCCAGCGACTCGCCGCGCCCCGCGGCTTCGCGGAATTTCTTTGCCATCGCGATCAGTTCCTCGATGGCCTGGGCGGTCTCGATCGCACGGTTTTGGTAGCGTTTGATCACGTTGGCCAGCAGTTCGGAAAACTTCTTCTCCTGCACCACGTTGCCGGCGAATCGCGACTTGATTTCGCCTTCGAGCAAGCGCTCCAATAACTCGACCGCCAGGTTGCGTTCGGGCAGATTGCGCACATCGGCAGAAAGGCGTCGTCTAGGATGCCGATGTTCGGTTTGTCGAGGCCTACTGCCTCGAAGATGTCCACCACGTCTTCCGACACCACCGCCGAATTGATGATCTGACGGATCGCCAGTTCGCGGGCTTCGTCGGTGCGCTTCTGTTGGCTGATGTCGCGTTTGGTCAGGATGACCTTGATCGCCTGAAAAAACGCCACTTCCTCGCGCACCGTCTTGGCTTCATCAAGCGTGCAGCACAAACTAAAAGCCTTGCTCATCGCCAGCGCGGTATCGGCGAAGCGCTTCTTGCCGTCTTTCAGGCCCAATACATGGTTGGCGGCCCCGGCCAGGCGCTTATGGCCGACGATCAAAAAGTCGCTGACATCGTAGCCGTGCAGCAGCCCGCGCAGAATATCCAGCTTCTCTTCCAGCACCGCATAGGCTTCGGCCGCATTCACCGTCGGCCGGCCGCGGCCGTTGCTCGCGGTGTAATCCTTCAGCGCGTTTTTCAGCTCGTTCGCGATGCCGATGTAATCGACCACCAGCCCGCCCTGTTTGTCCTTGAACACCCGGTTGACGCGGGCGATCGCCTGCATCAGACTGTGACCCTTCATCGGCTTGTCGACGTACAGCGTATGCACGCACGGCGCGTCGAAGCCGGTCAGCCACATGTCGCGCACGATCACCAGGCGCAACGGGTCGTTCGGGTCCTTGAAGCGCTTCTCCAGCCGTTTTTTGACTTGATTGCTGTAGATGTGCGGCCGCAGCAGCGCCTTGTCGCTGGCCGAGCCGGTCATCACGATCTTGATCGCGCCTTTTTCCGGATCGTCGTCGTGCCAGTCCGGGTTCAGTCTGACGATTTCGTTGTACAGATGCACGCAGATTTCCCGGCTCATCGCGACGATCATCGCCTTCCCGCTCTGCGCCTTGTTGCGCTCTTCAAAATGCGCCGCCAGATCGGCCGCGACACGTGCGATGCGCGGTTCGGCGCCGACCACTTTTTCCAGCGCCGCCCAGCGGCTTTTCAATTTGGCCTGCTGATCTTCCTCCTCGTCCTCGGCCAGTTCGTCCACTTCCTCATCGATGTGCGGCAATTCCTCCGGCTTTAAGGCCAGTTTCGCCAGCCGAGACTCGAAGTAAATCGCGACCGTCGCGCCGTCCTCCTTGGCCTGCTGCATGTCGTAGATGTGGATGTACTCGCCGAACACCGCGCGGGTGTCACGGTCTTCCAGCGCTACCGGCGTCCCGGTGAAGGTGACGAAGGTCGCATTCGGCAGTGCGTCGCGCAGATGCTGGGCATAGCCGACCTGATAACGGCTTTGATAGCCGGGTGAGGCTTCCTGAATAGCGGATGTCGCTGCCCCGTCCGCCCTCATCCCCGGCCCTTCTCCCGGTGGGAGAAGGGAGAGATAAGCCCCTCTCCCATTGGGAGAGGGGTTGGGGTGAGGGTTCAGTTTCAACTTGGCTTCAAAACCGTACTGCGTGCGATGCGCCTCGTCGGCGATCACCACGATGTTATGGCGGTCGGACAGCATCGGAAAACTGTCTTCATCCATGCCGGGCATGAATTTTTGAATCGTCGTGAAGATGATGCCGCCGGAAGGCCAATTGGCCAGCTTGGCGCGGAGGTCCTGCCGGCTTTCGGCCTGCACCGGCTGCTCGCGGAGCAAATCCTGGGCCAAGGAAAACACGCCGAACAATTGCCCGTCCAGATCGTTGCGGTCGGTGATCACCACGATGGTCGGATTCTCCATCGCCGCCGCCTGCATCACCCGCGCGGCGAAACAGGTCATCGTGATGCTCTTGCCGCTGCCCTGGGTATGCCAGACCACGCCGCCCTTGTGGCTGCCGTCCGGCCTCGATGCGGTCACGACCTGTTCGATGGCTGTCCGCACCGCATGAAACTGGTGGTAGCCGGCGACTTTTTTGACCACGGCGCCGTCGTCCTCGAACAAGACGAAATAACGCAGATAATCCAGCAATGTGACCGGATTCAACAAGCCACGAATCAAGGCTTCCAGTTCGTTGAACTGGCCGAGCGGGTCCAGCGCCTTGCCGTCGATCGTGCGCCATTGCATAAAGCGTTCGGCATCGCTAGATAAAGAACCCAGCCGCGCCTCGCTACCATCCGAAATTACCAGCACTTCGTTGTACTGGAACACGTCCGGGATTTGCTCTTTGTAGGTCTGAAGCTGATCGAACGCCTTCCAGATGTCGGCGTTTTCGTCGGCCGGGTTTTTCAGCTCGATCAACACCAGCGGCAAACCGTTCACGAACAGAATCACATCCGGCCGGCGGCTGTGTTTCGGCCCCTTGATCGCAAACTGATTCACCGCCAGCCATTCATTACTCCCTTCTCCCTCTGGGAGAAGGGCCGGGGATGAGGGTAACCAATCGATCAATCGCACAAAATCCCCGCGCGTTTCACCGTCTTTTTGATACTCTACGGGAACACCATTGACCAGCAACTGATGAAAACGGCGATTGGCGGCCATCAGGGACGGAATGCCCAAATCCATCACCTGCCGAAGCGCATCGTCCCGCGCCGCCGCCGGAATCGACGGATTCAGCCTGTCCACCGCCGCCCGCAACCGGTCCTGCAACACCACCTGCCGGTAGTCGGCACGCTCGGAAGCCTCGCCATCCGGGGCAATCGCCGGCCCATACAACGGCTGGTAGCCGACTTCAGTCAACCATGCCAGTGCTTCTTGTTCCAGTTGGTCTTCGGTCATGCTTGTTACCCTGCATTGCCCATCAAAATCGAATTCAGTGCAACGTTGACATAATAGTTGCCTCGTCCCATTTTTTGTTTCCGCACAAAGCCGCCCTCCGCCAGCGCATCCAGATATTTGGTTGCGGTAATGCGCGACACCTGCAAATCACGTTGCACAAACTCTATTTTGGTATAGGGATGCATAAACAGATTATTGATCAAGTCCTGGCTATAAAACTTGTAGCCGGCACGGATGCGGTGCTTGTAATCGAGCAGCACCGCCTTGATCGCCTGAATGGTGGCGATAGCCTGCACGGAGGTCTGCTCTACGGCGTCCAGCATGTACAGCACCCACGCCTCCCAGTCATCGTCCACGCGCACGGTTTGCAGCAAACGGTAGTAGTCGGCCTTGGTGCGCACAATATGGCTGCTCAGATACAGCACCGGAATATCCAGCAAACCCTCCTTCACCAGATACAGCACATTCACAATACGGCCGGTACGCCCATTGCCATCGTAAAACGGGTGAATGCTCTCAAACTGGTGATGAATCAGCGCCATCTTGATCAACGGGTCCACCGCAAACAGCTCTGCATCATTGATGAAGCGCTCCAGGTCGCGCATCAAGGCGACGATCTCGTCCGGCTCCTGCGGCGGCGTGTAAACGGTCTGGCCGACGCCGTCCTTCAACGCCGTGCCCGGCAGCTTGCGAAAGCCTGCATTATTGCGCTCCAGCTCGGCCTGAATCTCGATGATATGGTTCGCGGTCAGCAGCCCGCTGCGTTTGACCTGTTCAAAACCCACGCGCAAGGCCTGCCGGTAACGCAACACTTCTTTTGCCGCCGGATTCGCGAACGCCTCGGGCAGTACATCGTCCTTAAACAACTCATCATGCGTCGTGACGATGTTTTCAATTTCCGAGCTGTCCTTAGCCTCCTGCAAACCCAGTGTATTGATCAGAATGGCTTGATTCGGGATGGATCCCGCGATGCCTTTCAGCTCAGCCAGTCGGCGACTGCTGATCGCCAGTTTTTTGAGGATCTCAGGCGACTCGAAGCGCGCGGCGTCCAGTCGCTCAAGCGGGATGAGGGAATGCATCGGTTGTCTTCCTGGCTATGACATGTATAGAAATTGCCATTTTTTAAACATCATAACATCGGCGTGTATAGAAAATACGTTTTTTTATGCACGTCAGTTTTGATGTGTATAGAAAAGTGGTTTTCGATAGCCATCAAGGCGGGAGGAAAACTCATTCATGACTGGTATTGTCATCCGGCAGGCGCAGTTGGCCGGAGATTAGGCGAGGGAGCAGCGTATCGCGGAGGGTGGCGAGGGTTTGGACATGTTTTTCGTTTTCTATCCAGCTATTTAAAAGAGTGTCAACAACAGTTTCATATGCCTCGATAATATTTTCAGCAGGAATGAGGATTTGATGTCCAGAAACTAGGCCTTTGTTTAAGTTTTGTTGGGCCGATCCTGATGATTTGGATGCAAGGCTATCTCGCTCCCGTCGGACACAAAAAAACAGAAAGGATCTAAACGCAGTTGGCCGGAGATTAGGCGAGGGAGCAGCGTATCGCGGAGGGTGGCGAGGGTTTGGACATGTTTTTCGTTTTCTATCCAGCTATTTAAAAGAGTGTCAACAACAGTTTCATATGCCTCGATAATATTTTCAGCAGGAATGAGGATTTGATGTCCAGAAACTAGGCCTTTGTTTAAGTTTTGTTGGGCCGATCCTGATGATTTGGATGCAAGGCTATCTCGCTCCCGTCGGACACAAAAAAACAGAAAGGATCTAAAGCTTGTTTTGGGAATTAGTCCACAACACGCTTGGTTTGCAGTAGTCGGTTGTGCTATTAGGCATACTTCCCCTGCTGTTGCGCCATACATTGCAACTATAGTTGTACCTTCGGGCCATATTTTCGCTGAGCTTTCCTTCACCCCAAGTTCAGTGATTTTTTTCCTTGGTATCAAAGACAATCGGATTTCTAACCTCTCCCGATGTCAGCCATGAAATATTACCGTTCCAATATTCCGGTACTGTTCGCTTTGGTGTGCCTCCACTTTCTACTCGTACGCAGCAATTTTCCAACGCTCTAACTCGCCATCCCTTCGGCACCAAACCCCGTTCCGATTCCTCGAAGCTGTCGGGAAACAGTGCGGCGATTTCGGGTGGAAGGACTGCTCCCTCTCCCACAGGGAGAGGGGAGCGAGGCCTTCGCACGCACGGGGTCAAAATCGACAAACCACGATTTGAACAGCGCCTGGGCGATCGCTTCGAGCGTGGCGTTAGTTTCGCGCAGCAGGGCGATGCGGTCGTCTAAGGTAGAAAGTAGATCCGCAATTTTTTTTGGTCCCCAATAGGCGGTAATGGCAGCTTTAGTTTTTTGATAGTCGGAATGTTGGTATAACCTTGTACCGAGCCACCATCGCAGTTCTCATGTGCGGCCCGGAATTTTTGGCTCGTAATTATGTAGTACAGATAATCCGACAAAATTTTAGTCTTATCAGGACGCAATACACCTATAGAGCTTGAAAAGCCAAAAATGTCAGACTTCTTGTAAACGTAAGCATTACCGAAAGTACCGATGATTCCTATCAGAATATCGCCAGCTTGGGGTCTTCTAGTTGCCTTACTATTGGACGGAAAGAGTCTTTCAAAGTCATTGTGGGAAATATAATCAAAAGACTCAAGCTTTAGTTGCCCGCGTCCTATATTCTTTGATGTCAAATATGGCACGCCAGAAGTCTGTCGGCTTACTTTGCTGTGCGCACCATCTCCAACTGAGCATACATCCCCAACCTCAACTTCTGTCCACTCAGAACTCATACCCCAACCCTCCCAGCTTCTGCCGAATCAGCTGATCCAGTTCCGCGCCTTTCGCCATCTGCTCGCCCAGCTTTTCGGTCAGTTTCTGCATTTTGTCGGCAAAGGCTTCCTCATCGTCCTCGACGGCTTCCGCGCCGACATAACGACCGGGCGTCAGCACATGGCCGTGTTCGGCGATTTCAGCAAGCTTGACGCTGCGGCAAAAGCCAGGGATGTCCTGGTAAATATGCCCCTCGCCCCGGCGCTCCCCCAGAGGAACAGAAGGCGATAGTGTCTCCAAACTCCCTTCACCCGGAGAGCGAGGGAGTGATGTGGCCTTGTTCCCCTCTCCCTCCGGGAGAGGGGTTAGGGGTGAGGGCCGATTCACAGTGACCGCCCTAAAAATCGCCTCCAACACGGATTCCGCTTCCTGAAAAACCTGGTTGTTCCAGAACCGCAAAATCCGGATGCCCTGTTGTTCCAAAAAGCGGCTGCGTTGCCGATCGCGGGCGCGGCCCGGATCGCTGTTGTGCTGGCCGCCATCCAGTTCTATGGCTAATTTCAGCTCATGGCAGTAAAAATCCAACACATAAGGATTGATTGGATGCTGGCGGCGAAATTTCATGCCCGCCATGCGGCGATCGCGCAGAGCTTGCCACAGCCATTGTTCGGCGTCGGTGCTTTGTTGGCGTAGTTGGCGGGCGAAGGCGAGCAGGTCTTCGGGTAAGGACGGTTTGCTGTGTGGCTGTACGGCTTCACTCCCGGTTCCCTCACCCCCGGCCCCTCTCCCGGAGGGAGAGGGGAGATTTTCACCGCGCCAGGCGGCGACGGTGCCTGCGATGCGTTCGATCACTTCGTCGGTCAATTCGGCCTGCACCCGGCTGATCATACGGCCGAGTTTGCGCGCATCGATGAACAGTACTTCGCCTTGGCGGGTTTTACCCTCACCCTCATTCCCTCTCCCCAAGGGCGAGGGAGGCTTGCGGAGAAACCACAAACAGGCCGGAATCTGGGTGTTGAAGAACAACTGGCCGGGCAACGCAATCATCACTTCGACCACGCCGGCCTCGACCATCGCGCGGCGGATGTCGCCTTCGCTGTTCTGGCTGGAACTCATCGAGCCGTTCGCGAGCACGATGCCGGCTCGGCCGTTCGGTTTCAGGTGGTAGAGCATGTGCTGCAGCCAGGCGTAGTTGGCGTTGCCTTGCGTAGGCGTGCCGTAAACCCAACGCGGGTCGCCCTCCAGGCTGCCGTGCCACCAGTCGCTGATGTTGAACGGCGGATTCGCCAATATGTAGTCGGCGCGCAGGTCCGGGTGCTGGTTGCGGGTGAAGGTGTCGGCGGGTTCGCGGCCCAGGTTGAAGTCGATGCCGCGTAGCGCGAGGTTCATCGCCGCCAGGCGCCAGGTGGTCGGGTTGGATTCCTGGCCGTAGATCGACACGTCGCCGAGCCTGCCGCCGTGCGCCTCGATGAATTTTTCCGACTGCACGAACATGCCGCCGGAGCCGCAGCAGGGGTCGTAAACCTTGCCGTCGTGCGGGGCGAGCACCGCGACCAGGGTCTTGACGATGGAGGCCGGCGTATAGAACTGCCCTCCCTTCTTGCCCTCCGCGCTGGCGAACTGGCCGAGGAAATATTCGTACACCTGGCCGAGCACGTCGCACGCCTGGCCGGCGTCCTCGCCGAAGCCGATCGTCGAGATCAGGTCGACCAGTTCGCCGAGCTTGCCGTCAGGCAATTGCGCGCGGGCGTAGCGTTTGTCGAGGATGCCTTTCAGCTTGGGGTTTTCGTTTTCGATCGAAGCCAGGGCGTCGTCGATGCGCCTGCCGATGTCCGCCTGCTTGGCGCTAGCGCGCAAGGCTTCCCAGCGCGCATCCTCGGGCACCCAGAAGACGTTGACTTCCCTGTAGTAGTCGCGGTCTTCGAGTTAGTCCGGGATCAGTTCGGCGTCGTCCAGATAGTAATCGTCGTTCGGGTCGGCGAATTTGCGCTCCAGTTCGGCGCGGCGGGCGGCGAAGGTGTCGGAAACGTATTTGACGAAGATCAGGCCCAGCACAAGGTGTTTGTATACGGCGGCGTCCATATTGGCGCGCAGCTTGTCGGCCGCGGCCCACAACGTCCTTTTGATGTCGTCCAGCATGAGGGTTGGTTATTTTAAGTCGCAAGTAGGAGTCAGATACCCTGCACGCGCCGCAGGGCATGCCGTGCGCGTGCATTAATCGTCGGGCAAGTATAACTTAACCGATTTGTTGCGCGCGAGCGTTATGCCACGAATCCTCACTTGATAAGATTTTTCGGGTTAAAATAGGCCATTCCGTTTTTACCTTCAATCCATCATCATGCCGATCACCCGCCCTGTCGTCCTCTGCTTTTCCGGCCATGACCCGAGCGGCGGGGCCGGCGTGCAGGCCGACATCGAAACCCTGGTCAGCCACCGCTGCCATGCCGCCAGCGTGATCACCGCGCTGACCGAGCAGGACACCCGCAATGTCAAAAAACTGCTGCCGCAGCGTCCCGAAGACATCATCAGCCAGGCGAACACGGTGCTCGCGGACCTCGACGTCAAGGCCTTCAAGATCGGCCTGATCGGCCATCACGAAACCGCCATAGCGATTCATACGATACTGCAGGAACATCCGCAGGTTCCGGTCGTGCTCGACCCGGTGCTCGCGGCCGGCGGCGGCGCGGCGATGTCGGACAGGCCATTGCTCGATGCGATCGTCGATCTCTTGCTGCCCCGCACGACCGTCCTGACCCCGAACAGCCAGGAAGCCCGCAAGCTGGCCGGGCTCGACGATCTGGACCGGTGCGGCCTGGCCCTGCTCGACAAGGGCTGCCGCTATGTGCTGATCACCGGCGCGCACGAAACCACGCCGACAGTCAGCAACCGGCTGTATCATGAACAGCGCTGCCTGGAAACCTACCACTGGGACCGGCTGCCCGCAAGCTATCACGGCTCCGGCTGCACCCTGGCGGCCAGCATCGCAGGCTTGATCGCGCAGGGCCTGACGCCGGTGCAGGCGGTGGCCGAAGCGCAGGAATATACCTGGAACGCGCTGCACGGCGGCTATCTGCCCGGCAAGGGCCAGCACAATCCGGACCGCCTGTTCTGGATGGAGGCCGGGGTATGAAATTCCCTGCGCGCGGACTGTACGCGATCACCCAAACCGATCATAAAGCGCCGGACATGGTGATCGCCGAAGTCGAAGCCGCGATCCGGGGCGGCGCCGCGGTCGTGCAATACCGCGACAAAAATCCCGTCGATGCGCTCACTCTGGCCCGCGAACTGGTTAAGGTCTGCCACCGCCATCAAGTTCCGCTGCTGGTCAACGACGATCTCGACCTGGCCATAAAGGCCGGCGCCGACGGCGTGCATCTCGGCAAGGATGACGGCCATATCCGCGAGGCCAGAAAGAAGCTCGGCGCGGCCGCGATCATCGGCATCTCCTGCTACGACTCGCTCGATCGTGCCCTGGAAGCCCAGGCGCACGGCGCCACTTATGCGGCCTTCGGACGTTTTTTCCCTTCGGGCACGAAACCCCTTGCCGCCCCCGCGAGGCTCGAGACGCTTCGGCAGGCCAAACAGACACTTTCGATTCCGATCGTCGCGATTGGCGGCATATTGCCGGAAAACGGCGCCGAATTGCTCGCCGCCGGGGCCGATCTCCTGGCCGTGATCGGCGGTATTTTCGACCGCGAACCGGAAGCCTCGGCCCGGGCCTATCAACGCCTGTTCGACCGCCGATGAAGCTTTATTTGCTGGTTTTGTTTGGACTACTGGCAGCCTGCGCCGCGGCTCCGGAAATCTCCGAAGATCGGATCGGCGCCGGCAAAAAACTGGCTTTCGACCGTAACAAGGGCAACTGCCTGGCTTGCCATGCGATCGACGACGGCGAATCGCCCGGCAATATCGGCCCGCCTTTGGCCGCACTCAAGACCCGCTTCAAGGACAAGCCACGACTTCGCGAGCAGATCTTCGATGCGACGCGCTTCAATCCCGAAACCAGCATGCCGCCTTTCGGCAAGAACAATATCCTGAGCCCTGACGAAATCGATCAGGTTGTCGATTATCTCTGGAGTCTGCCATGACCGAAACCCGCCGAGCCTTCATCAAGAAATCGCTGGCTGTCAGCGCCTATTCGTTGGCGTCAACCCTGGGCTGGCTGGCGCCGCTGAAGGCCATGGCCCAATGGCGGGCCGAAAACTTCACCCCGGGCAAGCTGGATGACTCTCTATCGCGTTTGTTCAAAGGGCAAAAAATCGCCGACAGCAAAGACATCGAGCTCAAGATACCGACGATCGCCGAGAACGGCGCGGTCGTGCCGCTGACGGTCAGCAGCCGACTCGGCGATGTTCGCGCGATCTCGATCTTTGTCGCGAAAAATCCAGTGCCGCTGGCCGCGCGTTTCGAGCTTTCGCCCGATCTCGACCCTTTCGTGTCGGCGCGCATCAAAATGGCCGAAACCTCCGACGTGATCGTGGTCGCGGAAACCGGCAGCGGTTTGTACAGCGCCAGGCAGTTGGTCAAAGTCACGATCGGCGGCTGCGGAGGCTAGGATGTCGAGCATCAAAATCCGCAGCAAGCGCGAAGGCGGCAAGACCCAGATCAGAACGCTGATCAGCCATCCGATGGAAACCGGCCGCAACAAGGACCCGAAGACGAACCAGTTGATTCCGGCGCATCACATCCAGGAACTGACATTGAGCCGTAACGGCAAAGCGATCGTGCATTGCCAGATGGGCGCCAGCATTTCGAAAGACCCTTATTTTGCGTTCATGCTGAAAGGCGGCGAGCCGGGCGATAAGATCAAAATCGAATGGATCGACAATCTCGGCAACAGGGACAGCGAAGAGCATGTCCTCAAATAAAGTTTGCGTCTTGCATCTTGCACCTTTGTTGTTCATTGCCCACCCCGTGCAGGCAAACCCGCAGCAGGACCAACAACAATTCAGGGACCATTACCGCCAACTCTTCCCGCAGCTGCAATTGAGCGACTACGCCAGCGGCGTCTATGCGATCGACCCGGTCGCGCAGGAATCCTGGCGCGCGATCGAAGAATTTCCGCCTTACGAAGCGGCGATAGAACAAGGCGAAAAACTGTTCAATACGCCCTTTACTAAAACCGGCCGCCATTATGCCGACTGTTTTCCGGACCAAGGCATCGGCATCGCGCATCGCTATCCCACCTGGGATAAGGACAAAGGCGAAGTCCTCACCCTCGCCAAGGCTTTGAACGATTGCCGCGCAAGCAACGATGAACCGGCGCTGGACGGCGAAAAGGGCGAGATCACCCAACTCTTAGCCTACATGGCCTACACCTCGCGCGGCAAAGCGATAGCCACCGTCATCCCCGAAGACGACCCGCGCGCCCTGGCCGCCTATCGGCAGGGCAAGGACTTTTATTACCGGCGTCACGGCCAGCTGAATTTCGCCTGCGCGACCTGCCACGTGCAAAATGCCGGCAAACGCATCCGTTCGGAAATCCTCAGCGCCTCGCTCGGCCACACCGCTAACTGGCCGACTTATCGTTTGAAATGGGGCGAGATGGGCACGCTGCACCGGCGGTTTCGCGAATGTCTGGCCCAAATCAAGGCCGAAGCGCCGCCCGCAGACAGCGCCATCCTGCGCAATCTCGAATATTTTTTAAGCTACATGAGCAACGGCATCCCGATCGCAGGGCCCAGCACACGCAAATGATCACGACCCAACCGACCTGCCACGACATCGACGAACCCGGCCTGATTCCGCTCGACGAAGCGCTGGCCCGCATCCTTGCCGCCGTACCGGCCGCAGGCGGCTACGAGCGCCTCGCTATCGAAAAAGCGCGCGGACGCACGCTGGCCGAAGCCGTCACCGCCGGTTTCAATGTGCCGGCGCAGACCAATTCGGCGGTGGACGGTTACGCCGTGCATTCAAGCGATTTGCCCGCAGAAGGCACGCGGACTTTAAAAATTGCCGGCAAGGCCTATGCCGGCGAAGTCTTCAACGGTGCAATCAAGCCAGGCCAATGCCTGCGTATCATGACCGGCGCGATGATGCCGGAAGGACTCGACACGGTGATCATGCAGGAACTGGTCGAAGCCCGCGGCGATGCGGTCGTGATCGACAGCCGCCATAAATCCGGCCAGAACGTGCGCCAAGCCGGCGAAGACATCCGGCAGGGCCAGACGATCCTGCACCCCGGCAAATGGCTGACGCCGCCCGACATCGGCCTGCTCGCCTCGCTCGGCATCCCGGAGGTCAACGTAAGCCGCAAGCTTAGGATCGCGATCGCCTCGACCGGCGACGAGATTTACAGCATAGGAACTCATCCGGGCACCGCGGGGCTCTATGACAGCAACCGCTACAGCCTGCTGGCCGCGCTCGATCGGCCCGACATCGAAGTGATCAACCTCGGCATCGTCGAAGACAAGCCCGAGGCGCTGCGGCAGGCGTTCGAACAAGCCGGCCAATTCGCCGACGCGATCATCTCGAGCGGCGGCGTCTCGGCCGGCGAAGCCGATTACACCAAGACCGCCTTGCAGGCCTCAGGGCAAATCGGCTTCTGGAAAGTCGCGATCAAACCCGGTCGCCCCCTGGCCTTCGGCCAAATCGGCAATGCGGTATTCTTCGGCCTGCCCGGCAATCCGGTCGCGGTGCTGGTCACCTTCTATTTCGTGGTCCTGCCGGCGCTCGAAAAAATGCTCGGCATGCAGACCAAACCAGTTGCGCCGGTCTTTCTGGCCCGCGCGCTGGAAGACCTGCGCAAAAAACCGGGTCGCACCGAAGTGCAGCGCGGCATCATCGAGCAGGATCAAAACGGTGAATGGAGCGTCCGTAGCACCGGCCAACAGGGTTCGGGGGTGTTAAGCTCGATGAGTCGGGCAAATGCCTTCATCATCCTGGAGCATGACAGAGGCAGCGTAAAGGCTGGGGAATGGGTTTCGGTCAAGCCCTTTGCGGGGATGTTTTAAAACTGTCGAGGCAGGCTTTATTTTTGCAACAAGCCAGTACTTTTGTCTTCGTTTTCGTTCCATCCATCTAAACATTAGTATATACTGATTTATATCGCCGTCGAAGTTTTCGATAACCCTCGGAAACGGCTTTCATTCATGAGTCCCAAAATCATCTTCATGAAAATTTCCGCCGCATTGGCCTTTTTGACTTTGTTATCCTTTCTGAATTGTGAAGCCTGGGCAAGCACTTATGATTTGCCGGCAAACGGCAACGATAGCGTCATTACCGAATTCGATGACAGTTTTTCGTTGACCCGCGCCGAACACAACGAAACCTTGCTCGACGTGGCCAGACGCTTTAATCTGGGACAAACGGAAATCGTGCGCTTGAATCCCGATACCGATCGCTGGCATATCAAAAAGGACGAAGTCATCCGTTTGGCTAACCGGCGGATACTACCGGATACGCCCCGCGACGGCATCACCCTGAATATCGCCGAATACCGCATGTATTACTATCCGCCGGCTGAAAAAGGCAAAGCGCCTCAGGTCATTTCTTATGCGCATGGCATCGGCCGGCAGGACTGGAAAACGCCGCTCGGCAAGACCCGTATTGTCAGAAAAGTCAAGGACCCCGCCTGGCATCCGCCGGAATCGATCCGCCGCGAACACGCGGCGAACGGCGATCCTTTGCCGGCGGTGGTGCCGCCGGGACCTCACAACCCGCTCGGCGCCTACATGATGCATCTCGACATTCCCGGCGGCTATTTGATCCACGGCACCGACATCGACAAGATCTACGGCATCGGCATGCAGATTACGCATGGCTGCGTCCGCATGTATCCGGAAGATATCGAGGCCTTATACCAATCGGTGCCGGTCGGAACGCCGGTCTATATCGTCAAGCAACCGATCAAGGTCGGATGGCTTGACGATACGCTTTACATCGAAGCGCATCCCGACCTTGAAGGCGAAACGATGACGCAAGATCAGCGCTACGCCGCGGCGTTAACGCTTATTGAAAAGGCCAATGGCCAGATGCTGCCTGCATTTGACCGGCATGCACTGGAGGCTGCATTGACGAGGCTGAACGGCGAACCCGCGCCTATTTTTAAAAGGCCTTATTTGAACGAAACAACGGCGTCACAAATAACTATCAATTGAATCCTCTGCTGCAAGTTTAAACGCGCACCGAGAGAAGGCGCGCCTGTGTGAGCTTTGCCGTGCAGGCATCATCTCTGTTTGTCCTACGAATTGATCAACCGCCCATGACATTCGGTTGCTAAAATCGCGGCATCATCGCTTCGTCGGCATGATTGTGACGATATTGTCTTAAAAAGCCATCGATCACGGCCCAGCTATTTCCGATATTCGCCATTAAGATGCCGTGCTTAGCGGATTTTATCGGGCGCAACTCCTTGTGCGCAGTGCCGAGTTTATTAAAAACGATTTCGGCGCTTTGCGGCGACACCACCGGATCCTGATCCGCATACATCACCAGCGTCGGCGTTGCGATACTGGGCAACAACGATTCCAATTGATGAATCAGGCGGCGCAGTTCGTATAAAGCCCTGACCGGCATATTCCAGTAGTTGATGTCGGGATGTTCGGGCGCATGCTCGATAAAAGGCTTGACGCCTTCGAACGAGGAAACCCAACGCACCAATGCATTGGCGTTATACAGTAGCGGCACCAGCATGAAAGCAGGATTGACGAATTTTATCGACACCGATATACAGACCAGTCCGATCATTTCGGCAGGCTTTTCCGCAGCCAGTTTCAGCGCCAGTGCCCCGCCGGTCGAAAAGCCGATCACGAACAATTTGGAACAATAAACCTTTAGGATATTAAAGCCTTTTTGCACGCTTTCGAACCACTGCTCGAAGCTGGCATCGCGAAGGGCATAGGGCGAGGTGCCGTGGCCTTTAAGCCGGATGCCCAGTACTATATAACCCTGGTCGGCCAGATAACGGCCGTATTCCCGCAATTCGGCGGGGCTGGCCAGGAGACCGTGGATCAATAAGATACCGAAGCCGTTGGGCTCACTCGGCTGGATAAAAAATGGCGACGGATCGGCAGTAGCCGTTTCCTGATGCTTCATGTTTCCGTTACTATGATCTGCATAAGTTTGCCGTTCATAAGCCAGGCTCAACTGTTCGTCTTCGAAATGCCAGGCGGCCAAACGGTAGGGATCAATACCGCGACTTTCTGCGTCGGCCGCTAGCAAGGCTTCTCGCACCGTGCGTAGCGGCGCGGCTTCGTTGTTGTAGACAGCGATCGGATTTTCCAGCCTTATCCTGTCGAAATCGTAGTCCTCGCAGAGTTTGGGTAAAAAGTGATAGCAGCCATCCCGTTCGGCGATCAGTTCCGCTTGCTTCGCAAAACAAATAAATTGTTCGAAACGGGTGCTGACGCCGTGCGGCAAACCGCCATAGTCGTCCGGATTCAACAGACTGCGGTGCAAATGAATATCGGTGTTTTTTTGCAGATGCTTGATCGCCACATAGAGCACCAGGTAAAACCGACATTTATCAATTTGCCGCCGTTTGGCGCCAATCAAACTCATAATCAAAGTGGAGGCCAGATGGCTGATGTTCACCGTGAGATTGGCATAAATTTCTTTCATGTATTGATCGCGCGCGCATTGCGCGTTTTTGATGAAATAATGCTCCAGCAGCCGCTCCTTCCAGTTTTTGGCATCCGTTCTCAATTTAAACACATGGTCTAATTTTTCAATGTCGGGCGCCACTTTATTCATGATGAAATGGGTGCGCCAGTCCCAGACACAGCAGGGGTTAACTGGTTTTCCCATCCGGATATCCATATCGGTGTCTTTGAGGAGGATGTTGCTTTCGATCAGCAATTCTTCCGATTGGCGTAGGCTCAAACCGCCCGCGATCTGTTCGACGCTTTTGAACAACAGGTTTTCCGAAGCGCGGATCGGGTAGAACGTAATGTTGGCGGGCACAATCACCGTCGGCTTGTGTGCAGCAGCCAACAGCTCATTCAGATTGTCGAATTGCAGCTGCTCCTGCCAGTGCAGCAAACGCTCAAGCCGACCTTCATCAAAAGCATGGCGTATAGCCACTTTGATGGCTTCCACGCCCTGCCCCAACACCGCGGCTCCGGTATGCAGTTTGCGCCGGTGTCCGGTCATGCGCGAATAGATGTTATATTCGCCTGTCTTATCGATGACACGGTGGTCTTTGATCATCCCGCCTTCCGGAAAAATAATGACTTTGCGTCCACGCAATATCTGTCCCGCCAGCATCGCGAATAAACGCGGATGGTCGTGCGGATAAACGCCGACATGTTGCAGATAGTTCGACAGGACATTCTTTTCCTTGAAGAACTCGCCCGAGGCGATCGCGCAACTGAAAGTTCCGGTTTTTTCGTAAATCAGAAACTGCGGGATAAAGGTTTCGAAGCGGGAGAAATGATTGAATAGAAAAATATCGCCTTGCAGCACTTTCGTGTCGGCATACAGTTCTAGTTTGACGCTGAGCAAGTTTTTGACGGCGCTGAAGAGTTTGATCGAACGTAGGTAGAGTGCCTTGTCGAGATCCGGCCACTCTTCCGGATATAGGGGAGAGTTCATATCTGCTCTACCTCTTAAGAAGGACAAATGCTATATACCGATGACAGAAAACTAGAATTTCACGCGATTTCGAAAACCTGACCCGTCATCCGATCTTAATGTTACGCGCAAAGCCCATAAGATGTATTCGTACGATAGGATAGGCGACACCTCTTTTATTGGTTCCGCCGATCCTATCAACTAAGATCACGGTGTGTCACAAAAACGCGGATCAGGCATTTTTAGGCTCATCACCCTTGCCGCGCGCATAGCGGTAACACAAATACAAAATCACGACGCTGATTCCGATCGTGAATAAGTTTTTTTTGAGTGTGTCATATGATTCGTCGCCCTCGATGCCGACCGAAAAAGGGATGTGGGTATCGACTTTTTGGTCATTCTCTACGAGGGTGACATGGGCCTGATAATCGCCGGGGCCGAATTGGTTGAAATCGACGCTGCCTTCAACCGTGCCGGTCTTGGTTGTGCTCGGCGGCCGGTAATAAACCCGCGTTCCTTCCGGTTCCTTGGTCACTTCAAACTCGATGCTGACATGGCGTAATTGTTTGCCTTCATAATCAAAAACCAGGTTGGTCATGCCCAGCTTAGGGATCGATTTACAGTAGCTTTTATTTTCGGATATTGTGGGCGTATAAGCCGCAAAATGAATCCATTCGTTACCGATCTTGATCCTGCACAGGTCCACATCATCCAGATCCCCGCGATGCGCGAAAGCCGGCTGCTGCAAGACAAAGGCCAGCATCAGCGCAGGCAAGAACCAAGAAGACAGCCTGGCCGATCGTAAAATTAAATTCGGTCCGCAGTTAAAAGAGCTTCCTGTTTTTTGTTCGTGTTGTTTTCTTCTTCTCATTATTAAACTCCACAAAATAGAACAATTTGACTATGGCTTTAAAACGCAATCATTTCGACTTTAACCATTCGCCTCCTTTCCTCCAGCGTCTCAGAAATTTAGGTAATGTGCTGATAATACACCCTTTCTTCTGCTATTCGAAAGCGAATCATTCATCTTCCTGAACTTGTGATCGAGCCTGCAGACTAGACACCGCGTCTTATCGGATCCGTATATTGATCAGACAGAGCATGAGTAATTTCGATCCGGCTATCTGGTTCAATCTGAAATAAATCCTCAAGCGGTCCTTCCCCCGCTAGCGAAGCGGCTTGACCCCGGCGTAAAAAAAAGCCCCGCAACGCGGGGCTAGAGAGTGGTTATACAGAGGGATACAGGGAACGATTAATACTCATCGATCGCGCCGGCAGGCATCGCTGGCTTCTCGTCCTTAGGCAATTCGGCCACCATCGCTTCGGTGGTCAGCATCAGACCGGCAATCGAGGCCGCGTTTTGCAGGGCGCAGCGGGTGACTTTGGTCGGGTCGAGAATGCCCAACTCGATCATATCGCCGTAGTCGCCGGTCGCCGCGTTGTAGCCGTAGCTGCCCGAGCCTTGCTGTACTTTCGCCAACACGACCGACGGCTCTTCGCCGGCATTCGCGACGATCTGCCGCAACGGTTCCTCGATCGCGCGGCGCAGCACCGCGATACCGACATTACGGTCGGCATTGTCGCCTTTCAGATCTTTCAATGCCGCCAGGGCACGGACCAGGGCGACGCCGCCGCCCGGCACGATGCCTTCCTCAACCGCAGCGCGGGTCGCGTGCAGCGCATCCTCGACGCGGGCCTTTTTCTCCTTCATTTCGACTTCGGTCGCCGCACCGACCTTGATCACGGCCACACCGCCGGACAACTTGGCGACGCGCTCCTGCAGTTTTTCCTTGTCGTAGCTGGAGGTGGTTTCCTCGATCTGTTTGCGCAACTGCTCGACGCGGGCCTTGATGTCTTCGTGGCTGCCGCTGCCGTCGACGATGGTCGTGTTCTCCTTCGTGACCTGTACTTTTTTCGCGGTGCCGAGATCGGTCAATTCAACTTTTTCGAGGCTCAAACCCAGCTCTTCGGTGATCACCTTGCCGCCGGTCAGGATCGCCATGTCTTCGAGCATCGCCTTACGGCGATCGCCGAAACCCGGTGCCTTCACCGCGCAGACTTTCAGGATGCCGCGCAGGGTGTTCACGACCAGGGTCGCCAGCGCCTCGCCTTCGACGTCTTCGGCGACGACCAACAGCGAGCGGCCGGACTTGGAGACTTTTTCCAGGAGCGGCAGCATCTCGCGAATGTTCGAGATCTTCTTGTCGTGCAGCAGGATGTAGGGATTTTCGAGTTCCGCGCTCATCGCATCCTTTTGATTCGCGAAATACGGTGACAGATAGCCTCTGTCGAACTGCATGCCCTCGACCACATCAAGTTCGTTCTGCATGCCGGAGCCGTCCTCGACGGTGATCACTCCTTCCTTGCCGACCTTGTCCATCGCATCGGCGATGATCCGGCCGATCGCCTCGTCGGCGTTCGCGGAAATCGCGCCGACCTGGGCAATTTCCTTGCTGGTCATGCAGGGTTTCGAAAGTTTTTTCAATTCCTCGACCGCAACAGTCACCGCCTGGTCGATACCGCGTTTGATGTCCATCGGATTGGCACCGGCGATCACCGATTTCAGGCCTTCGCGCACGATCGCCTGGGCCAGCACGGTCGCGGTCGTGGTGCCATCGCCGGCGACGTCGGAGGTCTTCGACGAGACTTCCTTGACCAATTGCGCGCCCATGTTTTCGAACTTGCCTTTCAGCTCGATCTCTTTCGCGACCGAGACGCCGTCCTTGGTCACGGTCGGGGCGCCGAAGCTTCTTTCGATCACCACGTTGCGGCCTTTCGGACCCAGGGTCTGTTTGACCGCGTCCGCAAGAATATTCACGCCGGCCAGCATGCGATGACGGGCTTCATCACCAAAGTGGACTTCTTTCGCTGCCATAACTTCATTTCCTCCAGATTTCTGCAATTGTTATCGTTAAGCTTCCAGAACACCTAAAATCTCGTCTTCGCGCAGCACCACATATTCGCCGCCCTCGACCTTGACCTCGCTGCCCGCATACTTGCCTATCAATACCTTGTCGCCAGGCTTCACGCTCATCGCTCTGAGCTTGCCGTTGTTTAACGGTTTGCCGCCGCCGACTGCAATCACTTCGGCCGTGATCGGTTTTTCCTTGGCCTGATCCGGAATCACGATGCCACCCGGCGAGGTGGTCTCGCTCTCCAGGCGCTTGACGACGACACGGTCATGTAATGGACGAATACTCATGTTTTTCTGTACCTCGATAAATCAGGAATCAAAAAAATTGTATGGTAGAGTGAACGCTACCCACAGCGTCAACGCCGATGTAGAGACGGAATTTCCGTTTTCAAGAACCGCACAGCGCAAAATTGGCAACCCATCCGGAATTTTACTGCCCCCGCCTCCCAATGCCTTGTAATCGTATCGTTATTCTTTACACATTTTTTACATCCCAGGAAATACAATCTGCGCTTCCGATCAAAATGCTGGGAAATAAAGCGGTTTCTAGGGCTTATCCTTCATGATAAGCAAGCGGTCATGGGCTCTCCCTCAGCTTGAACCGGCCGAAGCATCCGGACGCTGATTACGGCAAAAAGGCATACTGAGCTTTAGCCAATTTTTCAATGCGTTATTGCGCCAGCATGGACATACTTTTCATGTCAATGCCGGATCTATCTGAATAGCCTTCAAGGCATAATGCCGGGAGTCAACGCTGCAAAGCCAACATCGTAAAAGCTCGGATCACACGGATGATGCAGACGCATTGGCCGACAAGCCGCACAGACTTGGCTATTTCTGGGGCGTCGCCGCGCCATTGGTCTGCACCTTGATCGATTGGCCGCTGCGACACTGGTTGGGGCCGGCCAGTATTTTGATGACCTATCTGCTCGGCGTCTTTTGGGTCGCCAGCCGCTATGGCCGTGGCGCATCGATTGTCGCATCGTTGCTCAGCGCACCGCTATTCGCGTTTTACTTTGCCAGACCCATTTTTTCGGTTGCGATCCAGGATCTTGAAAACATCATCGGTTTGGCCGTGATGATCGTGGTCGCCAATGTAACCGGCAGCCTCCTTGAAAAATCCAAACTCCAGACGGAATTAGCCAGACAGCGCGAAATCCACGCCAACGCGCTCTATCGCTTGAGCCGTGACCTGTCGGCCGCACCCGACCACGATGCTGTCGCCCGCATCGCAGTGGAGCACATTCACGCTGAATTTGGCGTCGCATCGGTTCTACTCAACGCCGGCACCGAGGATCGCTTACAACCCCCACCCGGTTTGCCATTGCCGGTTTCTTTAAAAGACATCGACTTTGCCGAAGCGCAACGCGCTTTTGCAACCCGAAAGATCACACAAGAAAACCATATCACGTATTACCCGCTCAAAAACTCGCGTGCCTGGCAGGGACTTTTGATTATTGAAGCCACCAAGCAGCTTTCTTGGCAAGCCTCCGAGCGTGCCGCATTTCTCGATACATTTTGCCATTTGATCGCCCAAACCCTGGAACGCTTACAACTCGCCGCGCAGGCCAGAGATGCGAAGCTGCAAGCCGAAACCGAAGCACTGCGCAATGCGCTATTGACCTCCATCTCTCACGACTTACGCACCCCATTGACACGCATCATTGGCGCCGCCAATGCATTGATCGAGAACGATGCCGAGTTTTCCGTTGCAGAGCGCCAGGAATGTAACCATATCGTCCTGGACGAAGCGCAACGCATGTCGGAGTTGACCGGCAAATTGCTGGATATGGCCAGGCTCAACAGCGGCGAAATCACATTGCATCGGGACTGGAACGCGATCGAAGAAATCGTCGGCAGCGCCTTGAATCGTTTGGATAAGCACCTCAAGGACAGGCCGGTGCGCACTTTACTACCGAACAGCTTGCCTCTACTGTGGATCGATGCGGTGCTGATAGAGCAAGTGTTGGTCAATCTGATCGAAAACGCCGTCAAATACAGCCCGGAGGGTAGTCCGATCGATATTTGCGGACAGGCACAGGATGGCTATTGTCTTTTAACGGTCGCGGATTACGGTCCCGGCATTGCCAAGGGCCAGGAAACTAAAATTTTCGACAAATTTTATCGTGGCGTCGCCGAATCCGATCAAAGCGGTGCCGGTCTGGGTTTGGCTCTCTGCAAAGCGATTATCGAAGCGCACGGCGGCCTTATCCATGCCAGCAATCGAGCCGGCAAAGGGGCTGAGTTTGCTATTTCTTTGCCCCTACGCGAACCTCCGCTGATTGCCGAACCTGAAATCGCCGGGAGCCTATGATGACGGCATCGTCCCTGATTCTGATCATTGAAGACGACATGCAAACCCGGCGCTTTCTTAAGTCCAGTCTGAATCATCGTGGCTGGCGCACCGTGGAAGCCGACTGTGGCAGAACCGGCCTGGCCCTGTTGAACAGTGAAAAACCCGACCTGGTGATTCTCGACCTCGGCTTGCCGGATATGGACGGTATCGCGGTAACACGGCGCCTAAGGCAGTTATCCGATTTGCCGATTCTGATTTTATCTGCACGTAACCAGGAGCAAAATAAAATCATGGCGCTGGATGCCGGCGCCGACGACTACTTAACCAAACCCTTCGGGAGCGGTGAACTCCATGCTCGACTGCAAGCCTTGTTACGCCGAGTCTCCAGAAGCTTCAGTACGATGGAAGTCTTTGAAACCGGACAATTGAAAGTCGATCTGGCCCGACGCAAGGTTTTTATAGCCAACAATGAAGTGCGCATTACTCCGATCGAGTACCGACTACTCACAATCTTGATACGTTATGCGGGAACGGTGGTCACGCATCGCCAACTGTTGCAGGAAGTGTGGGGTGCGGAACATATTCAAGATCAGCATTATTTACGCATCTATATGGGGCAATTGCGTCACAAGCTGGAAATCAATCCGGCGCGACCGCGTTATTTGTTGACCGAGGTTGGCGTCGGTTACAGGCTTTCGATCAATGAAGAATTTTTGTCTCAAACCAGTGTAAATAGCCCCCCCTCAAATTGACGGCTTCAGACATGCCTCTATCCATACAGCATTCATCGTACAGTAAATACGTTTCATCAAAACTCAATTGACGTGTTCAATTGATCACCCCATCTGTAAGGTCATCTATGAGTAAACATCAGCAGTTGTCTCGATTAACCTTTGGCGCAATCGGCGTCGTATTCGGCGATATCGGCACCAGTCCCTTATATGCGCTGAAGGAAGTCTTCCATAGCGGCATACCGATCGATGAATTTCATGTGCTCGGCGTCTTGTCGCTGATCTTTTGGTCGTTAACGCTGGTCGTCACCCTTAAATACGCGATTTTCATCATGCGCGCCGATAACAAGGGCGAAGGCGGCATCATGGCGCTGATGGCGCTGGCCTTGCATGGCTCCAGGAATAATCCGCAAAAAATGGCATTTATCACCACCATCGGTCTGCTCGGCGCCACTCTGTTTTACGGCGACAGCATCATTACCCCGGCCATTTCGGTGCTCAGCGCGGTCGAAGGCTTGCAAATCATTGCGCCGCCACTGGCCGAGTTTGTATTGCCGATCGCGATTACCGTGCTGGGCGGGCTGTTCATCATCCAAGCCAAGGGGACAGGCAATGTCGGCAGAATCTTTGCGCCGATCATGGTCTTCTGGTTCGGCTCGCTCGCGGTGATGGGCGTGGTGAACATGATTCATCACCCGGAGGTGTTGATGGCGGTTAACCCGTATTACGCGATCCATTTATTGTTCGAATTGGGATGGGAGGGATTTGTGATCATGGGCGCGATCGTGCTCGCGATCACCGGCGCCGAAGCGCTGTATGCGGATATGGGGCATTTCGGGTTGAAGCCGATCCGTTATGCCTGGTTCGGATTCGTGTTTCCGGCGCTGCTGCTGAATTATTTCGGGCAAGGCGCCTTGCTGCTCGACCGGCCCGACGCGATCCAAAACCCCTTTTATCTACTCGCCCCGGACTGGGCCTTGTATCCGTTGTTGATCCTGTCGACCCTGGCGACCGTGATCGCCTCGCAAGCGGTGATTTCGGGCGCGTTTTCGGTGACGCGGCAGGCGATACAACTGGGTTACTGTCCGCGCATGAACATACTACATACCTCGGATGACGAAAAGGGGCAGGTCTACGTTCCCGCGGTGAACTGGCTGCTGATGGTTTCGGTGTTCATCCTGGTGCTGAGCTTTCAGTCTTCGTCGGCGCTGGCCTCGGCTTACGGCATCGCGGTGACCGGCACGATGATCGTCGATACCGTGCTGGCTTACATCATAATCCAGGCGCTCTGGCAATGGAGCAAGACGACCAGCACCGTTTTCTTATCGTCATTCCTGGTGATCGATTTTCTGTTTCTCTCCTCCAATAGCCTGAAAATTCCGACCGGCGGCTGGTTGCCGCTGGCGGTTGCCACCGTGCTGTTCCTGATCATCACGACCTGGATCAAGGGGCGAGCGCTGCTGCACGAGTATATGGAAGAAAAACACGTGTTATTTGAAGAGTTGGAAAAAGAATTCACGGAAAAGCTCGTCACCGTCGAAGGCACCGCGATTTATCTGGCAAGAACGTTGCACGGCGTTCCGCAAGTGCTGCTGCATAACCTCGAACACAATCACGCGCTACATGAACAAATCATCGTGCTGACCATCGCCACGACGGAGGAGCCTTATGTTGACGAAGCGCACCGCGTCAAAATCAGAAAGTTTGGCAAAGACCGCGAATTCTACCGGGTGAAGCTGTATTACGGCTTCAAGCAAAATGCGGATGTGCGCCGAGCCCTGGATTTGGTAATACAGGAAGGTCTGGTTTTCGATCCGAAAAAAGTCTCCTTTTTCATCGGCAGCGAACGCGTCACTTTCCGTATGAGAAGTCCAATGCCTCCTTGGCGCAGAGGCTTGTTCCGGTTCTTATTTCATAATGCCTCGAGCCCGATTGAATTTTTCAAAATTCCGGTCGACCGCGTGGTCGAACTCGGCATTCGTATCGAACTATAGGTCAAAATCGACAGAACAAATAAACCACATGAATATCATCCATTTTCTCGCCTTTTTTTTACTGTTACCCGAAATCGCGCTGGCGGAAGAGACGGGTACCTCCGGGCCGGCCGCGTCATTAGACCTGACTCGTCATGTCATCGGCTATCTTTCGGTAATGGTGACAATATGCGCGTATGTAGCCGCGATGGCCGAAGACGTGATCGAATTGCGCAAATCCAAGCCTATGGTATTGGGCTCGGCGATCGTCTGGTTTGCGATCTGCATTTATTATGCGCTGCATGGCGAAGCGAAGACCGCGGCGCTGGCGTTTGAAAGCAATCTGCTCGCCTATGTCGAACTGCTGTTGTTCATTCTGGTGTCGATGACCTACCTGAATGCGATGGAGGAGCGCGGCGTCTTCGACGGCCTCAGGATTTGGCTGCTGAGCCGCCAATACAGTTACCGCAAACTGTTCTGGATCACCGGCGTTCTAGCATTCTGCCTTTCGACCGTGATCAGCGGTCTGGCTGTGGGCTTGATCATGGGCGCGGTAGCCGCCGCAGTCGGCAAAAACAAACCACAATTCGTCGGTTTGGCCTGCGTCAATGTCGTCGTGGCGACCAACGCCGGCGGCTCGTTCAGCCCCCTCGGAGGCATCTCGACGCTGTTTGTCTGGCAGCATAAAATCCTGCATTTCACCGAGTTTTTTTCTATCGCTCTGCCTTGTCTGGTGAATTTTCTGGTCCCCGCATCGATCATGCACTTTTTTGTTCCGAAGGAAACGCCGGCCGCCTCAATGTGTCCGATCAATCTTCTGCGCGGCAGCTGGTGGGTGATTATTCTTTTCGTGGTGACGCTGATCATTACGGTTTGGTCCAACGTCGCGCTGGAACTTCCGCCGGCCGCCGGCATGATGGCGGGTTTGGCGTTGCTGCAGTTTTACTGTTTTTTTCTGACCAAGACGGCGCAGAAAAATCCGAGCGAATTTGCTTATGTCTACAAGTTCTTTCATCTGGATGTTCCGAGAGAGAACAGCAAGCAGGATTTTGATGTCTTCAAGAATGTAGGCAACATCGAATGGGATACCCTGCTGTTTTTTTATGGCGCGATGATGATCATCGGGGCGCTGGGCTTCATCGGTTACCTCGATGCGATTGCGCATTTCCTTTACGGACAGATCAGCCCGACGATGGCTAATATTGCGATCGGCCTGTCATCCGCATTCATCGATAACGGCACACTGATGTTTGCGGTATTGACCATGCATCCCGATATTCCGCCCGGCCAATGGCTGCTGTTGACCTTGACGCTGGGCGTCGGCGGTAGTCTGCTGGCGATCGGTTCGGCGCCCGGCGTCGGTTTGCTCGGCCAGATCAAGGAAGGTTATACCTTCGGTTACCACATGCGCTGGATGCCGGTCATCTTGCTGGGCTATTTCGCCAGCATCGCGGTGCATTATTGGATCAATGGCAGCTATTTTTGATGCCAGTGACCACCTAATCGACAATCGGAAAAAATTTTAGGGTCGAGACCCGCCAGGTTTTAAAACCCTGGCGGGTCTGTGGTGACACAAGGAAGTTATTTTTAATCGAATCCTTAGAGGGTGTAGACAAAATAAACTACCCTGTCAGCCGACTGGCGAGAATTCTCGCTTCGGCGAGCCAAACCCAGGCTTCAGAGACATCGGTCAGGCGGTCGTGATGCATGATCAGGCGGCGGGCGCGCTCGTTCCAGGCGTGGGTACGCTCGACCACCCAACGTTTAGGCAACACGGTGAAGCCGGTGGTCAACGTTTCAGGGAACAAATCGTGCTGACCGGCTTGCGCCCACCGTCCTACATTCCGATTCGCCGGATGGCGAACGACTTCCACCGTGACGCCGTGCTGTTGCTGGACCGTAGCCGCCCATTGCCCGGCATAAGCCGAATCGACAAACAGGCGTTGCACGGTCGGGTACTTGGCAGCAGCACGGGCGATCGCCTCGGTGCCGGCATCGCGATCTTGCAGACTGGCGGCACATACGCTGATGGCCAAGACGAGCCCTAAGGTATCGACCACAAGATTGCGTTTGCGGCCTTTGACCTTTTTGCCGGCGTCGTAACCGGAAGGCCCGCCCTGCGGCGAACTGCGCGTGCTTTGCGCATCCAAAACCGCGGCGCTGGGCTCCTCTTCCCGCCCTTCGCGCACACGCCACATCTGCCGCAGACGATCGTGCATGGCCTCGAAACGACCTTGTGCGCTCCAGCGCCGGAAGGTTTTGTAGACGTTATCCCAATGCGGGAAATCTTTCGGCAACAAGCGCCACGCACAGCCCGTGCGGACGACATAGCAACACGCATCGACCATGGTGCGTCGCGACACCTTCTCCGGCACTCCCCGTCCGCCTTCAGGCTCGAACAAGTCTTGCACCAGCGCCCATTCCGCATCCGTCAGCGAACTCGCATAGCGTTCGTCTTGCACTGGCTGACGATGGCGTTCCTGATAACCATACCGTTTGAGCTTAGCATCCGCCGTCTTACCAATCGCCGCCGAACGCTTTGCCGGTTTTATCCGCTGGATGCCCGCGGCCGTCAGCGCTTTGCGTAACGTGGCGCCGTGGACGCAGCGCGAAGTGCGCTCCTGAAAGGCTTTGACCAGTTCTTCCAATGTCGCCGTTGGTTTCTCCGCGGTCAGTTCCTTGAGTATCTCTAAATCCCCAGCGGTTATTTTGGCAGGTCGGCCGCTACGCTTCATCACTCGACTTTTTGATATAATTCTAGAAGCCTCCTATTTTACTTTATTTTGTCTACACCCTCTTAGGACGCCTGCCGCAGCTTGCTGTGGTGCATCGAGTAACTGAAATACACGATCAATCCCAGCGCGAGCCAGACAATAAACCGCAGCCAGGTCAGCGCCGGCAAAAACGCCATCAGCGCGCCGCATGAAATCATGCCGAGAATCGGAAACAAGGGGCTAAAAGGCGTACTGAAAGGGCGCTTGATATCCGGCTGCGTGATGCGCAGCACGATCACGCCCAGACAGACGAGCACGAACGCCGCCAGCGTGCCGATATTGACGAGTTCCGCCAGATCGCCGAGCGGCATGAAGCCGGCGATCAACGCCATCACCACGCCGCAGATCACGATCACCCGCACCGGCGTTTGCGTCGTCGAATTGACCACGTTAAAAAACGGAGACAGCAGACCGTCCCGCGACATCGCGAAAATGATCCGCGTCAGTGCGTAATACAGCACCAGCATCACGGTGGTCAGCCCCGCGATCACGCCGGTCGAAATCAACGCCGACGCCCAGTTGATGCCAACTAATTTGAGTGCGTGGGCGACCGGTGAAGACACGTTCAACTCGGTATAGGGCACCACGCCGGTCAGAAGACCCGATACCAGGATGTAAATGAGCGTGCAAAATATCAGCGATGAAACGATACCGAACGGCAGATCGCGCTGCGGATTTTGGGCTTCTTCGGCCGCGGTCGATACCGCGTCGAAACCGACATAGGCAAAAAACACGATCGATGCGCCGGCCAGGACGCCGGTGGTCTTGCCGTCGGGCAGGGTCTCAAACCAGCCGAAAGGCATGAAAGGATGCCAATTGTCCGGGTTCACGTTAAACAGTGCGACCGCGATAAATACCGTGATCGTGACCAGCTTGACGAAAACCATCGCATTATTCGCTTTTGCACTCTGTTTGACGCCGATGATCAAAAGCCCCATCAGGATCAGAATGATCAGAAAGGCCGGCAGGTTGATCAGGCCGCCGAGTTTCGGCGCCTTGGTCAGCGCTTCCGGCAGCGCTAAACCGATCGCTTCCAGCGCGTTATTGAAATAACCCGCCCAGCCGTTCGCGACGGCCGCGACCGAAATGCCGTACTCCAAAAGCAAGTCCCAGCCGATGATCCAGGCGATCAACTCGCCGAATGCCGCATAGCTATAGCCGTATGCGCTGCCGCAGCCGCCGACCGCGGCCGCCAGTTCCGCATAGGACAGCGCGGCGAAGGTGCAGGCGAAACCCGCGACGATGAACGATAATACGACCGCAGGCCCTGATTGCGTCGCGGCGGCGATGCCGGTCAGTACGAATATCCCCGTACCGATGATCGCGCCGATACCGAGAAAGGCCAAATCCCATGCCGTTAAACAGCGCTTCAGTCCCAAATCGGTTTCCAGATCAGTCTCGATCCGTTTAGTCCGGAATATTTGCAGTGCCATGCACAGTCTCCATTTGCGATAGTGTTAGAAAGAGGTGAAAAATCTGAAAAAACTTTATCACAAAGAATACTATGCGGCGAATCCATGCGAATAAATTGAGGACGAGTTCCGCGTCGCACTTCTGCGGCGCTTGATCAATGGCCGAGTCCGCCCGGATAAGCGCCCCCCGCGAGGTTTCTGATCTTGGCGATCAAGATATCAAAACCCTGAGCATCCGGCGCTTTCCCGCCGACCAAAACACTCAGCAATTCGTCGTCTTCCCAAGTCAACAAGTCGACAAATTGGGCCTGCTCATCACCACTCGCCTGCAAATAGCCGTTTTCCAGAAAGTGCAGCAGCAAAATGTCCAGTTCGACAACGCCGCGCCGGCATCGCCACTTCAGCTTCTCGAACGAACGCATCAACCTTCTTGCCGTTGCACCAGCAGTTTTTTGATTTCCGCGATCGCCTTGGCCGGATTCAAGCCTTTCGGACAGGTATCGGTACAGTTCATGATCGTATGGCAACGGTACAGCTTGAACGGATCCTCCAGAGCGTCGAGGCGTTCGCCGGTGTTCTCGTCGCGGCTGTCGGCGATCCAGCGATAGGCCTGCAGCAAGACCGCGGGGCCGAGATAGCGTTCGCTGTTCCACCAGTAGCTCGGGCAGCTCGTCGAACAGCAGGCGCACAGCACGCAATCGTACAGTCCGTCCAGCTTGGCGCGGTCCTCGTGGCTTTGCAGGCGCTCGCTGTCGGCGGGCGGCGGGGTTTGGGTCTCGATCCAGGGCTTGATCGAGGCGTATTGCGCGAAAAAATGGGTCAGATCGGGCACCAGGTCTTTGACCACCTGCGCATGCGGCAGCGGATAAATCCGTATCGTGTCGGGATAGGAGTCGATCGCCTTCGTGCAGGCCAGCGTATTCTTGCCGTTCACGTTCATCGCGCAGGAACCGCAGACGCCTTCCCGGCAGGAGCGGCGGAAGGTCAAGGCGCTGTCGATCTCGTTCTTGATCTTGATGATCGCATCCAGCACCATCGTGCCGCAGTGTTCCTTGTCGAGCTCATATATATCGATACGCGGATTCTCGCCGCTGTCCGGGTCCCAGCGGTAAATCTCGAAACGGCGAATCGCTTTCGTGCCTTTGGGCGCCGGATAGGTTTTTCCTTGAGTGATGCGCGAGTTAAGCGGCAGGGTGAATTCGGCCATCAATAGATCCTCTCTTTGGGTGGAAAAACCTCGACTTCGTCGGTCAGGGTGAAAAGATGCACCGGGCGGTAATCGATCTTGACCCGATTACCTTCGGTCCAGGTCAAGGTGTGCTTCAGCCAGTTCGGGTCGTCGCGGCCCGGATAATCCTCGCGGGCGTGGCCGCCGCGGCTCTCCTTGCGGTTGCCGGCCGCGGTGATCGTGACCTGGGCCTGACTCAACAGATTGTCCAGTTCCAGCGTCTCGACCAGATCGGTATTCCAGATCAGCGAACGGTCTTTCAGGCCGACATCCGCGAACGAGGCGCGAATCTCGCCCATCGCCTCGATGCCTTCGTCGAGCGTCGATTGGGTCCTAAACACGGCCGCCTTCGTTTGCATCGTTTTCTGCATGTCCAGGCGAATGTCGGCGGTCGGACGGCTGCCCTGCGCGTGGCGGATCTTGTCGAAACGCGCGATCGCCTGATCGGCCGCATCCCCGCGCAGCGGTTTGTGCGCATCACCCGGCTTGATCAATTGGGCGCAGCGAATCGCGGCGGAGCGGCCGAACACGATGATGTCGAGCAGGGAATTCGAGCCGAGCCGGTTCGCGCCGTGTACCGACACGCAGGCCGCCTCGCCGATCGCCATCAGGCCCGGCACCACATGGTCGGGATTGCCGTCCTTCAGGGTCACCACCTCGGTCCGGTAGTTGGTCGGGATGCCGCCCATGTTGTAATGCACGGTCGGCAGGACCGGGATCGGCTCCTTGGTCACATCGACGCCGGCGAAGATGCGCGAGGTTTCGGCGATACCGGGCAAGCGTTCGTGAATGATCGCGGGATCGAGATGTTCGATGTGCAGATAGATATGATCCTTCAGCCTGCCGACGCCTCGGCCCTCGTTGATCTCGATCGTCATCGCCCGACTGACGATGTCGCGTGAAGCCAGATCGCGCGCGGACGGCGCATAGCGCTCCATGAAGCGCTCGCCCTCCGAATTGGTCAGATAACCGCCCTCGCCTCTGACCCCTTCGGTGATCAGGCAACCGGAGCCGTAAATGCCGGTCGGGTGAAACTGCACGAATTCCATGTCCTGCAACGGCAGACCCGCGCGCAGCACCATCGCGTTGCCGTCACCGGTGACCGTGTGCGCGGAGGTGCAGGAAAAATAGCTGCGCCCGTAACCGCCGGTCGCAAGCACGGTCGCATGCGCCTTGAACAGATGCAGCGAGCCGTCGTCCAGGCACCAGGCCAAGACGCCCCGGCAGACGCCGTCTTCCATGATCAAATCGAGCGCGATGTATTCGACGAAAAATTCGGCATTGTGCTTCAACGCCTGCTGATACAGGGTGTGCAGGATCGCATGGCCGGTCTTGTCCGCCGCCGCGCAGGTGCGCAGTGCCCGGCCCTTGCCGTAATGGGTGGTCATGCCGCCGAATGCGCGCTGATAGATCTTGCCTTCCGGCGTCCGTGAAAACGGCACGCCGTAATGTTCGAGTTCGATCACCGCCGGCATCGCCTCCCGGCACATGTATTCGATCGCGTCCTGATCGCCGAGCCAGTCGGAACCCTTGATCGTGTCGTACATATGAAAGCGCCAGTCGTCTTCGCCGGCGTTGCCGAGCGCCGCGCTGATGCCGCCCTGCGCCGCGACCGTATGGCTGCGGGTCGGAAATACCTTCGTGATACAGGCCGTCTTCAGGTTTTTCTCGGCCATGCCGAAAGTCGCCCGAAGGCCCGCGCCGCCGGCGCCGACCACCACCACGTCATAGGTGTGTTCAATAATCTTGTAAGAAGCCGTCATGAATCATCCAACTTGAATAGAGCGAAATACGGCTAACAACGCCGTCAGCGCGAGCAAAACCAAGGCCAGATTGACCAGCCAGATCGATACGATCTTGCAGCCTTCGTGGCCGACATAGTCTTCGATCACGACGCGAAGGCCCAGCCCCGCATGGTAAAAAGCCGCCGCGATAAAGGCCAGCACGCCGACCATATTCAAGGGCGCGGCCAGCCAGGCCTGGGTTTCCGCATAAGGCGCACTCGCGCCGAGATCGATCAGCTTGATCAGCCAGTAAGATAGCGGAATCAGCGCGGCCGCGGTGACCCGCTGCATCCACCAGTGCGTCGTCCCGGATTTCGCCGAACCCAATCCGCGAGCCCTCGTTAAAGGCGTTCGAAATTTCATAAGCTAATCCGCACTCAACAGAACAAAAGAAACCAGCGTCAACACGAGCGAGGCCGCCAGTTCGATCCAGGCATGGCGGTTCAGCGTTTCGAGTTCGAACCCCCGGCCCGCATCCCAGATCAAATGCCTGACGCCATGGCACAAATGAAAAAACAGCGCATAGATGAAACCCCAACTCAAGCAGCGCATCCACCAGGTGGAGGCGAACGCCTGTAGCGCAGCATAGCCCTCCGGCCCCGAAGCCAGCGCGGACAGCAGATAGACGACATACAGCAGGCCGAACGACAGCAGCACGCCGGTCATCCGGTGAGTGATCGACAGGATGCCGGTCAACGGCAGCTTATAGACTTGCAGATGGGGCGAAAGCGGTCTTTGCGGTTGCGCGCTCATGGGCTTGTTCCGGAGTGGAGGAAGGATTAAAAATCGATGCAGCGGCCGTTTTTTTCCCAGTCGCCGTAACGGGTCGGCTCGGGGCCTGCAAAGCCGCCGACTTCTGCGCTAGGGGATGAGGACAAGGGGAACCCGGGCTGCTGAGAGCCGGTCGGTTCCGGCCGCTCGTGCTGTTCTGGATGGAATGTCGATTGTTCCGTCATCATCGCTGGGGAGCTATCTGAATGAAAGGAATCCATGCGGCAAGGCACGGAGAGCGAAGGCGGGGATGCGGACTGCGAGTTTTCCGGACGACCAAAGCCGATTGGCGCTAGCCGCAAAAAAAATCACACGGGAAAATCGGAAGTTCGACGGATTAGCCTGTCGCAAAGCTTGCCCGTATTATATAGAGCAATAGGACTCGGCAACAAGGGCTAAAAACGCTTTGAAGCAAAAAATGGTGCCCAGGGACAGAATCGAACTGTCGACACAAGGATTTTCAGTCCTTTGCTCTACCGACTGAGCTACCTGGGCAATGGCTGATCGTACAGCCTGGGGATAAACCTAACTGAGTTTTTTGCAGGAATGGTGCCCAGGGACAGAATCGAACTGTCGACACAAGGATTTTCAGTCCTTTGCTCTACCGACTGAGCTACCTGGGCATGCCTGCAAAAAACGCATATTTAACCCGATAATCGAACACGCGTCAATAGAAAATTATTTATTTATTCGAAGCAAATAAAATAGCCTTATGAATCAACGCCTATTGAATACTTCAGTCTCCGTGCCGATATCACGTAGGCGATGGCATGAGGTCTTGCGCAAACAGTGTAACGCCGTCGATATCTTTTAATGACACCGTCATCACCCGGCTGTCGCCGTCGATATCGACTTGGCCGAAGGACTGCAAGCCGAACAAGGGCGACAAATTAGGTTCGGGTGCGGCCTTTTGAAAGATCACTTGCGGACCGAAGGTATCGTCGAGCTCATGCGGCCCGAAGCTGCCCGCATTCAAGGGGCCGGCGACAAACTCCCAGAACGGTTCGAAATCCTTGCAACGGGCCTTGGCCGGATCGTAAAAATGCGCGGCCGCGTAATGCACGTCGGCGGTCAGCCAGACCGTGTTGCGAACCCCTTCCTGTTTGATGAACGCCAGCAGTTCGGCCAGTTCGAACTCACGCCCAAGCACGGGGCCGTCGCCGTTCGCAACACTGTCGAATTGCGCCCGGTTCAGCGGATCGACACCGTCGCGCGATTCCAAACCGAGCGGCATGTCCGCCGCGACCACCTTCCAGACCGCGGCCGAATTTTTCAGCTCGGCTTTCAGCCAATGCAATTGCTCGCGGCCCAGATAGGCGGTATCGACGTCCGCCTGGGCCTGGCGATTGTGATCGTTACCGCTACGGTACGAACGCATATCCAACACGAACACGTCGAGCAAGGGTCCGTAAGACAGTTTACGGTAAATGCGCCGCGCCGAATCGGCGGGCGCCAAACGCATCGGCGCATATTCGAGCGCGGCTTTTCTGCCCCGTTCGACCAGCCTGGCGATCGCTTTTTCGCTGTAGCGCGGATCGTCGTCCAGATCTTTGGCCGGCGACCAGTTGTTGGTGATTTCATGATCGTCCCAGAGCCAGACGGTCGGCACTTCCGCGTTGAACCGGCGCAAATTGTGATCGAGCAGGTTGTATTTATAGCGGCCGCGGAACTCGTCCAGCGTTTCGGCGACCTTGGTGACTTCCGGAATCACCAGGTTGCGCCAGATTTCGCCGGTCTGCGGCACGACCTGAGACGCCTGAATCGGACTGTCCGCATAGATGCTGTCGCCGCAATGGATGAAAAAATCCGGCTCGGTTTGCCGCATCGTTTCAAAGATTCGCATGCCGCCGATGTCCGGATTGATGCCCCAGCCCTGCCCGCAGGTATCGCCGGACCAGAGAATGCGGAGGGACCGCGCCGCATCGGGTGCGCTCCGAAATTGGCCGTAACTGGGCTGACTCAGGACTTTGCGATTATCGCTGTCCTGAAACCACACCCTGACGTAAACCATTTGTCCTGCCGGCAGCCCGGTCAAATCGATACGGACCGTGTAGTCCGTCCCGGCCAACGCCAACGGTCCAGGCCGCAATTTGGCATCGGTAAAATCGGGATTGAAACTGTATTCGACGAGCATGCGGCTCGGACGGTCGGCGCGGCTCCAGACGATCGCACGATCCTGCAGCACATCGCCGAATTGAACCCCCTGCGCCGACTGCGGTCGACCGGCCCACTCGGCAGAATCGCCCGCTGCGGCAATGCTGCTGCGCCCGCTCATGGACGGCACAAGCCCCGAGCCCAATAACAATCCCGACGTTTTGATGAAATGGCGGCGGGACTGTTGAAAATCATTCCACATAACACGCACCGAATCTTAATACTGGCTGTATTATTGAAACAAGTCATGACAGGATCGTGACGGGATAATGAACGCTTGAAGACAAGGCTCAGGCCGGGGAAAAAGCCATCCGGACATCCCGCACGAAAACCTCGGAATTGACTACACTTGACGATTACATGAAAGTGAAAATGACCGCTATTTAGCGAGTTAAGATCAAGCAGGAGAAAAAAATGATACTGGAATTACCGCGCTCTTTGCGAAAAGACACGCATCTGCAAGGACTGCTTTTTTTGAACGGGGAAGAGAGGGACATCATCGTAAAGAATCTCTCGATCACCGGGCTGCTGGCCGAAATGGATCAGCAAAAAGGCGCCGAAAAAGACATCAAGGATATTTTTAATGCGCTGCGCTCTTCGACCCTGGTCGACATTTTCATCCCGTCGATGCGTCTGGCCGGCGAAATGGAAGTGATCCGGGCCGAATCCGAAAAAGATAAGATATTGATCGCATTCGAATTTAAGTCGGTCGCCTACGACGTCGATGATTTCATTTATCGCAGGAATACTTACCGCCAAAGGATGCCGGGAACCGGCCGCATCCTCTTGCATGGCGCCTATCGCCCCTTCACGGCGAAAAATGTTTCGGTCGAAGGCCTGATGATTCATTTGAGCGAGGCGGTTACGGTCGAGCCGCTTGGCACGAAGACGGCCTTCGAATTCGAGCCCCTCGAAATGACAGGGGAGGCGCGCATCGTCTGGTTCGAACATCCGCACCCTAACGAAACGTTGATGGGCCTTTGTTACGTGCATCTAAAATACGCCGAACCAAAGGGTATCCCGCGTTTTGCGAACCGATGACCGGAACGGACGGCTTCAAGGCCCTGTAGCCGAGCATGAGCCCGCTTTCTGCCGATCGACTTGTTGATCGGCACTTCTTACGACTTGATCGTACACTTCCCCGGAAAACCGGCGCCCGTCCGCCCGGTTTTATCTTGCCGAACTTTTCACCCTGGCGTCCATCCATTATAATTCACGGGTTTTATTGATGTCGTGCTTGCCGTCAAGGAAGACTTCGACGTTCTAATTTGTTAGAATCAGTAAGGTAATTAACCTTGCGCCCACCGGGGGCAAGCGTTTTATTCGTGTCGTTTTCCGAGGTAAATTATGCAAAAAAAGCTTCTTGCCATTCTTTGTGGCGCCCCCCTGCTCCTTGCGCCCACCTGGAGCCAGGCCGCCAGCGATCTGCCGCCCAACGGAAAAACCGAACTGGGCGAGGTGGAAGAAGTCTGTTCGAACTTCACCGACCCCGAATGGCGCAAGGCCCAGACGATTGACGGCGTCGAGATTCAGGAGTCGCTGCTGTGCAACCCGGACAACCCGGCCGAAATCGCCGCGTTTGTTAAGGGCACCAATGGCGTTTCGATGGACACCCTGATGCAGACCCAGCTCGCGGCCGACGCGATCACGGTATCCGACGACATGGACGGCGACGGCGACCCGGACAAATACATCATCAAGCTCGAAGTCGCCGAACTGAACGGCCATTCGCCGGACATGAAGGACCCGACGACCACGTTCGACATCGCCCCAGGCATTCAACCGACCTTCTGGGTATTCGCGCCGAAAACCCGCGACATGTCGACGCTGAGCCTGTACGAGCCGATCGCGAACCCCTTGCTGCGCTCGCCGTCGCCGGTGATCCGCGTCGAACAGGACGACATCATCTGGCTGGTGCTCGAAAACACCCATTATCTGCCGCATTCGATCCACCTGCACGGCATCGACCATCCTTACATGGACCACATGGGCAGCGGCAACGACGGCGTCGGCCAAACCAGCTCGATGGACGTGATGCCCGGAGGCAAGAAGACCTATGTGATCAAGCCGCGTCAAGCCGGCACGATGTATTACCATTGCCACGTGCAGCCGCATGTGCATATTCCGATGGGCCTGCAGGGCATGTTCGTGATCGAGGAGAACCGGCCGAACAACTGGCCGCAAGTCTTCAACGTCGGCGCAGGCCATGTCCGCCACCCCTCGGTCGCGGTTCTCGAAAAATATAACGCGGAATATGACCTGCATTATCAATCCGCGGACAAGGAACTGCATGAACTCGCCCGCTCGGTCAACGACCCGCGTCTGATCGCGAAACGGTTGAATCTGGATTACGACGTGACCGAGGCGAAGGACGATTATTACATGCTGAACGGCCGCGCGTTCCCTTATACGCTCAGGGAATCGCTGGTCGTATTGGAAAAGGACCAGAAGGTCAAGCTGCGCGTCTATAACGGCACCCAGGAAACGATCGCGGTGCATATCCATGGACACAAACCGACCTCGACGCACTATGACGGCGTCGACAACGGACCCAACTCCTTTATCACCCGCGACGTGCACGGCCTGACGCCGGCGCAACGTCTCGACCTGGAGCTTTCGGGCGTCGATGACGGCTTGCACAGCTTCGGCGAGGGCGTCTGGATGTTCCACGACCATGTCGAAAAAGCCTTTACGACCGACGGTGTCGGCGAAGGCGGCGACATCAGCCTGGTCGTCTATAAAAGCTTCCTGAACGAGAAAGGCATCCCGTCGTTGCACGGCATGAGTCTTGCGCCTTATTTCACCAAGGAATTCTGGCAGAAAAAATACCCGATCTGGCAGGACATGGATGCCTGGCACAGCCTCGGCTTTCCTGACGTGAAAGCCGGCTATCAGCCGGCCAAAAAAGCCGTGCAGATCGCCCAACCGAGCTCGGTCGCGACGCCGGCAAACGCTCCCGGCGCTCCGGCGCAGGCACCCGGCGCCGCCGCGCAGGAAGAATCCTCGGGATTCGGCAAGCTGATCTTCGGCCTGCTGCTCGGCTTGTTCAGCTATTGGGGGATCATCAAACGGGAGTGGCTGCTCGGCCTGTTCAGAAAACTGGTCAAGAACAATCCGGCCAACTAACAGAGACCTGGATCGATGACGGCGCAGGGAGGCGCCGGTTGTCGGCAATCAATTGAAGTACAGCCTGAGCCTAACTGAATCGGCTCAGGCAATCATGAAAACGCTACGATTTAGGCCGCGTTTTCGTTCAGGTACAGCTCCAGGACGGTTTTGGTGCGGATATTGTTTTGGCGCAGATGCCGCACCAGATTCATGAATATCTCGCGCAACACAAAGTAGCCTTTTTCCGGATTCTGATCCATAAAGCGGATCAGGCTCGGCCCGTCGATCCTGACGATCTCGCAATCGGTCAGCGCGATCACTTCCGCGCTACGCCGATCACCGTCAAACATCGCCAACTCACCAAAAAAATCATTTTCTCCAAGGCGCGCCAGCCCTGCGGGCAACTTGGCTCCACCGGCTATGAAACTTGATCTGACTTGCACTTCGCCTTGTAGAATAAAATAAACATCCTGGCCTTCGTCGCCTTCTTCCAGGACGATGTCCTGCTTGCGGTACACCGATTTTTCAAACGGCACGATTTTTGAAAAAAGTGGATCATCAAGTAAAGTCAATATATTCATCGCTGCCCTGCTCCTGCCAAGGTAAATAATTTGCCTCGCTTAATACTAGCAGAATATCCATTTAATTCTTGCTAATTAACATATTTATCGACGCCGTAATAAATCTGGATAGCCCAGGCTTGGAGAGCCTTTATCGGCTATTTGACTCGCCGGCGCAGCAAGACTTTCCGGATTTCCAGAACCAGCAATGGGAAGAGCCCCAAACCCAACCAGGCCACACAATGTTTCAAGGAAATCGGCTCAAGCGAAAACAGGGACCGGAGAGCCGGCACATAATGGATCAGCCATTGCAAAAAAAAGCTCACCGAGACGGTCAGGAACAGCCAAAGATTCGACAACAGGCCGACTTCAAAAATGGTCCTGCCGTTGCTGCGCGCGCTGAAGGCCCACAGCAGTTGCGCCATCGCCAAGGCGGTGAAGGTGGCGTCTCGCGCGTGCTCCAAGCCGTCGCCATCCAGATAATATTCATAAGCAAAGGCAGACAGAGAGACGGTTGCAATCAAAAAGCCCGCCAAGAGGGTCAGGCGAATAAAGCCTCCGTCCAGCAATTGCGCTTCCGGCGGGCGCGGCGGGCGTTTCAGCACATCGGAGGCGATCGGATCGACCGCCAGCGCCAGCGCCGGCAGACCGTCGGTGACCAGATTGATCCATAACAGATGCAGCGGCAATAACGGCAAAGGCCAGCCCAGCATGGCGGCGACCAGCATCACCGTCAACTCGGCGGCATTGCCGGCGAGCAGATAAACCAGGGTTTTCGCGATGTTGTCATAAATGCCGCGCCCCTCTTCGACCGCCGCGACGATCGACGAAAAGTTGTCGTCGGTAATGATCAGATCGGCGGCCTCCTTGGTCACTTCGGTGCCGGTTCGCCCCATCGCGATGCCGATCGCGGCTTCCTTCAACGCCGGGGCGTCGTTGACACCGTCGCCGGTCATCGCCACGACCTTGTTGCCTACCTTCCAGGCGCGCACGATACGGAGTTTGTCTTCGGCGGTCACCCGCGCATACACCGAAATGTGTTTTACGGCTTCGGCCAGTTCGTCATCCGACATCTTCTCCAGATCGCGTCCTGTGACAACCTTGTCGCCCTCGGCCAGGATGCCCAATTCATGCGCGATCGCCGCCGCGGTGTCGGGATGATCGCCGGTAATCATCACCACCTTGATGCCGGCGCTCCTGCAGCGCGCGACCGCGCTCTTCGCCTCGGCCCTCGGCGGGTCCTGCAAGCCGAACAGGCCGAGAAAAATCAATTCCCCTTCGATTTGCTCGGCGCTGCCGCTGCTATCGGGCAAAAGCCTCTGGGCGACAGCCAGCACGCGTAACGCATCGTGCGCCATCCATCCCGCTGATTGGTTTATCACTGCCCGGTCTTCATCGGTCAACGGCCGTATCGCGCCAGCATCTTGAATATAAGCGCAACGCGCCAACACGACCTCAGGCGCCCCCTTGGTAAAAGCGAGGGCCGTGTTTCCCTGCCGGCGCACCACGGTCATGCGCTTACGGTCGGAATCGAAAGGCAACACGGTGAGCCGGGGCGCGCTCATTTCGATATCGCCTCGGCTGATGCCGCCTTTGGCCGCGGCAACCAGTAAGGCTCCTTCGGTCGGATCGCCGATGATGCCGCCGTTGACAATCTCGGCATCGTTGCAGGCGGCAGCGGCATACAGTAACGCATAGAGATCCGGATCATCCGCCGGCTTGCGCTCCTTGTGTTCCGACAGAAACACCCCGTTAACGCTATAGCCTTCGCCGGTCACTGTGTACAAACGCCGGCCGCCGACCAGCCGCCGCGCGGTCATCTCGCCGACCGTCAAGGTGCCGGTCTTATCGGTGCAGATCACTTCCGCGCAGCCCAAGGTTTCGACCGATTGCAGGCGGCGCACCAGGGCGTTGCGCCGAATCATGCGCTGGACGCCCAACGCCAGAGCCACCGTCACGACGGCCGGCAAGCCTTCGGGAATGGCGGCCACGGCCAGGCTGATCGCGGAAAGAAAAATTTCGAAAGGCGCAATCGAGCGCAGCAGCCCCAACACAGAGACCAACGCCACAATGCCGAGGCAGGCCCACAAAAGATAGCGCGTGGTTTTATCGAGCCGCTGTTGCAGCGGCGTCGCGCCGCTTTCGGCGGTGTCCAGCAATTGCGCGATGCGTCCCAACTCGGTGCGCATGCCGGTCGCAATCACCAAGGCCTGGGCGGAACCGCCGGCAATACTGGTGCCGAGAAACACCATATTGCTGCGATCCGCCAAAGGCGTTGCGAGCGACAAAATGCCGATAGCCTTGTCCACCGGCAGGGATTCGCCTGTCAATGACGCTTCGTTGGCACGCAGCGCGGAGGCGCTGATCAGGCGCGCGTCCGCCGCCACCAAATCGCCGGCTTCGAGCTGCAACAGGTCGCCGGCCGCGACCTCGGAGGCGGCGCAAACCAGCGCATGGCCGTCCCGCATCACCCTGGCCTTGGGTGCGGCCAAGCGCGCCAAAGCGGCCGCGGCTTTTTCGGCGCGAAACTCCTGGATGAAACCAATCAACGCATTCAGCCCGACAATCGCAATGATCGCGATGCCGTCGGCCTTTTCGCCGAGATAGACCGATATCGCCGCCGCGCCGATCAGAACCCATATAACCAGGCTGGCAAACTGCCTTAAGAAAATAGCCAGCGAGGATACGACCATGCCTTTACGCAGTTCGTTGCGGCCGTCCCGCTGCAAACGCCGCAGGACTTCTGCCGAATTCAAGCCCTTGGCTAGATCGGCGACTAATTCGTTCGCAACGGATTCCAGCTCGCGATCATGCCACGACCGGCGAACGGTGCTTCGGGGGGAATGGGAAGGGATTTTCCGCCAGCAGCGGAAAATATCGACAATGACCAGCAAGCCCGCCAATACGAAAACCGCCGACAGGACCCAGACCACGCAAAAGGACTCTCCGAACATCATAGATGCCACCCTGACATGAATTACCGCTATAAAGACAATTACACATCAATACGGAAGTTAATGCACAAAAAAAGCGCAAAAACGCCCAAGCCTTCTGCGTTCAGAGACATTGTCCACGAAAAACACGAAAGGCACGAAAAATTTCCTAGTACTACAAACCTAAAAAATGAAGGATAATAGCAAGCCCGAAAATCATCCCGCAAGGAAGCGATGCGCCCACTCACTCCGCTTATTTTGACGCAAGCCCAACAATCGACGCTGGAAGCCATTGTTCGAAGTCGGCAACTGCCGCACAGTTTAGTGCAGCGGGCGCGCATCGTCTTAAATGCGGGAGCCGGCCGTCGCAACAAGGCCAGCGCGCAGGGTCTGAACATCAAGGAAGAGACGGTCGGTTTGTGGCGTCGTCGTTGGCTGTCGGCCCAAGAGGCGCTGGCTGCCTGCGAAGATGATCCCGAACGTTTACGCCGGCAGATCGAGACGATTCTGGCGGATGCGGAACGTCCGGGTGCACCACAGACCTTCAGCGCCGAACAGGTCTGCCAACTGCTGGCGTTGGCTTGTGAAACGCCGCCTTCACCCTTGACGCATTGGACGCGCAAAGATTTGGCACGGGAAGCCGTTAAGCAAGGCATTGTCGACCGTATCTCAGCGACCAGTATTGGTCGTTTTTTAAATGCAGGGTCAGCTAAAGCCGCATCGAACGCGCTATTGGCTGAATCCCACCATCGACGATGAAGCCACCTTCCAGGTCAACGTCGAAGCGGTATGCGACCTGTATCGGCAAGCCCCGGCGCTGCATGCGCAAGGCATTCACGTGATCAGCATCGATGAAAAAACCGGCATTCAGGCCCTGGAGCGCATTCACCCCGCACAGCCCATGCAACCCGGACAGCCGGAACGGATCGAGTACGAATACCGGCGCCACGGCACCCAAGCCCTGATTGCCAACTTCGAGGTGGCAACAGGCAAGGTCATTGCGCCCACTGTTCAGGACACACGAACAGAAGCTGACTTTGTCGCCCACGTGCAGCAAACCGTCGCCACAGACCCTCAGGGGCAATGGCTGTTTGTGGCCGATCAGTTGAACACCCATAAATCCGCGACGCTGGTGGAATGGATCGCCAAAGCCTGCGGAATTGACGAGGACTTGGGCGTGAAAGGGGAACGCGGAGTACTACGGGATATGAACTCCCGCGCGGCTTTTTTGCAGGACGAAAGCCATCGCATTCGCTTTGTTTATACGCCCAAGCATTGCTCGTGGCTGAATCAGATCGAGATTTGGTTTGGCATTCTATCCCGTCGCTTGCTCAAACGGGCAAGCTTCACCTCGAGAGCAGATTTGAAAGGACGTATTTTTCAGTTTATCGATTTCTTCAATGAAACCCTCGCTAAGCCTTTTCGCTGGACTTATACCGGAAGGCCTCTGGTGGTTTAAAAATTATTCGGAGAATTTCCGGTGCGTTGTACTAGCCCAATCCTTGTTTTCGTGGATATTAACCGTGCAGGATATCCGCTTATAATTTGACTTTCACGATTTGATAGATTTCCTCGGCCGCCGCTTCGGCACCTTGCAATAACGCTTCCAACTCGGCCAGTTTGGCTTCCGCGAAATCGCGGTCTTTCAGGCTGCCGGCATTGATATAGACATTCAGCGCCGCGCTTTTCAAGGCGCCGTAGCCCGCCATCGCCGCGACGCCGGCGTCGCTGATCACGCCGAGGTTGCCTTTGTCGGCGGCGATCCGGCTCAGGTCGATCGCTTCGCGGCAGGCTTCTGCGCAGGCCAAGGGGACTTCGGTCGCTTCCTTCAAGGCTTCCTGGATCGCCGCAGAGCGCGCGGCTTTTTGTTCGTCGGTGTCTTTCGGCAGGCCGTAGGTCGCCATCAGCCGGTTGAAGACATCGGCATCGGCCTTGATCATGCCGGTCAGCCTTGCGCGCAAGGCTTCGGATTTTTCGAGCAAGGCCTGCATGTCCGCCTCGACTTCGGCGTATTTGGGCTTGCCGATCGTCAGGTTGCAGACCATGCTGGTCAAGGCGGCCGATTGCGCCCCCATCACCGCGGCCGCGCCGCCGCCGCCCGGCGTCGGCGCCTTGCTGGCCAGTTCGTCGAAAAAGGTTTCAAGGGATTGGTCTTTGATTTCGATCATCGGGTGAAATTTACAAACAGTTAAGGTAGGTGCGTTGCCGCCTTGCAGATCGGGCAGGATTTACCCGCGCCTCCAGTTGGTCGTGCCGTTCGGCGCATCTTCGAGGATGATGCCTTGCTGCTTGAGGCCATCGCGGATTTGGTCGGCCAACGCCCAGTTCTTGGCTTTTTTGGCGTCCAGGCGGGCCTGGATCTGCTGATTGATCGCCTCTTCGGAAAGGCCGCCCGCCGCAGGGTCGACCGAGGCTTCCGCCACATCGCCTTTCAGCCAGACCTCCGGACCGGCCTGCAACAGCCCCAACAATCCGCCCAGTTTCTTCAGGCTCGCCGCCAGTTGCCCTGCCCGTTCGGGATCATCACCCTTGGCTTTGTTCACCTCGCGCGCGAGGTCGAACAACACCGAGACCGCGACCGGCGTATTGAAGTCGTCATCCATCGCCTGCTCGAAACGGCCTTGATAGTCGGCCAGCACCGGCAAATCCGGAACGGCGATCCCGCGCAGGGCGGTGTAAAGCCGGTTCAGCGCGGTCGCTGCCTCGTTCAGTTGCTCGTCCGAATAATTCAGGGGGCTCCGGTAGTGGCTCGACAGGATGAAGAAGCGGATGATTTCGGGCCGGTATTGCTTGAGCACCTCGCGCACGGTGAAGAAATTGCCGAGCGACTTGGACATCTTTTCTTCGTTGACGCGCACGAAGCCGTTGTGCATCCACAGGTTCACGAACTTCTCGCCGGTCGCGCCTTCGGACTGGGCGATCTCGTTTTCGTGATGCGGAAACTGCAAGTCCATGCCGCCGCCGTGAATGTCGAAATGGTTGCCGAGGCAGCAGGTCGACATCGCCGAGCATTCGATATGCCAGCCGGGACGGCCCTCGCCCCACGGCGACGGCCAGGACGGCTCGTTCGCCTTCGCCATCTTCCAGAGCACGAAATCGAACGGATTCTGCTTGGCCGCATCGACATCGACCCGCTCGCCGGCCTGCAAGTCTTCGAGCTTCTTGCCGGACAGGCTGCCGTAGTCCTTGAATTTTTCGACCGCGTAGAACACGTCGCCGTTGGCGCCGACATAGGCATAGCCCTTCGCGAGCAAGGTTTCGATCATCGCGATGATCGAGGCGATCGACTGCGTCGCGCGCGGTTCGATGTCCGGCGGCAAAACCGCCAGCGCGCGCTCGTCTTCGTGCATCGCGTCGATGAAGCGCGCGGTCAGTTGGTTGAAATCCTCGCCGTTGTCATTCGCGCGCTGGATGATCTTGTCGTCGATGTCGGTGATATTGCGCACATAGGTCAGGTCAAAGCCCAGGTGGCGAAAATAGCGCGCGACCGTATCGAACACGACCATCACCCGCGCATGGCCGATGTGACAATAGTCGTAAACGGTCATGCCGCAGACATACATGCCGACCTTGCCTGCGTTGCGCGGCGTGAAGGCTTCTTTTTGACGCGTCAGGGTGTTGTAGATTTTCAACATGAACCGAGGATACCGTTATCTATAGAGCGCAAAAATTGAGCCGCTCGTCTGCAAAACGGTACAATTTACCAAGCGCCCGCTTCTCTTTCAAGGTGAAAACACATAAACTTATCGTCTTTGTATCTTAGCCAAGGAAAAAATTATGCGCATCGCCTTTCTGAGTCTGATACTCGTTTTACATTCAACACTTTCATTCGCAACGGAAAACAAAATGTCTGATACCCCGAAAGTCAAACTGACCACTTCTCTTGGCGCCATCGTGATCCAGCTGGATCCGGTCAAAGCCCCGGTTTCATCGCAAAACTTTCTCGCCTATGTGAACAAGGGCTTTTACAACGGCACGATCTTTCATCGCGTGATCAAGGGCTTCATGGCGCAAGGCGGCGGTTTCGACAGCCAATTCCAGCAAAAAGCGACCGACGCGCCGATCAAGAACGAAGCGGACAACGGCCTGCCGAACAAACGCGGCAGCATCGCGATGGCGCGCACCAATGATCCGAACTCCGCAACCGCGCAATTCTTCATCAACTATGCGGACAATGCCTTCCTGAACCACACCAGCCCGACGCCCAGCGGCTGGGGCTATGCGGTATTCGGCGAAGTCGTCGAAGGCATGGACGTGGTCGACAAGATGGCCGAGCAAGCGACCGGCAATCGCGGCCCGCATCAAAACGTGCCGAAGACCGACATCGTGATCGAGAAGGCCGAAGTCGTAAAATAAATTAAGGCGCGCGGTGAACAGCAAAGGGCGGAAAATGAGCGCCCTTTGCTTTTTTCGCCATCGATCTTCGCCTGATTGCCCGCCTTAATTTATGATCCTCTTCATTTCCGATCTCCATCTCTCCCTCGACAAACCCGAAATCACCCGCCGCTTTCTGCATTTTCTCGAACACCGTGCGGTTGGCGCCGAAGCCTTGTACATCCTCGGCGACCTGTTCGATGCCTGGATCGGCGACGACGATCCGACGCCGCCGAACGGCAGGATCAAGGCGCAGCTCAAAAAATTGACCGACGCGGGCACCCAGGTGTTCCTGCAGCCGGGCAACCGCGATTTTCTGCTCGGCGAACGCTTCTGCCGGGACACAGGGGTGAAGCTGCTCGGCGATTATCAAGTGATCGATCTGTACGGCGTCCCTACCCTGCTCACGCACGGCGACCTGCTCTGCACCGACGACCTGCCTTATCAGGCCTTTCGCGCGAAGTCGCATACGCCGGAATGGACGCGGTCGGTACTGAGCAAACCCTTGCTTTTGCGTCTTTTCGCCGCGCGCTGGTACCGCCTGCGCAGCTTTTGGCACAAGCGCAAAAAAAGCCAGGAGATCATGGATGTGAATCAACAAACGGTGATCCGGGTGATGCGGGAACACGGCTGCAAGCGCCTGATCCACGGCCATACGCACCGGCCGGCTGTGCATGAGTTAGGGGTTGACGGCCAGGCCGCCCGGCGTTTCGTGCTCGCCGCCTGGAGCAAGGAGGCCGGGCAAGCGTTATGCTGGACGCCGCAAGAGTATCGTATCGAAACTATTTGAGAGGTAGTGAACGCGGCCAGTCCGATCAATTCAAGAAAAAATAAGGCTGTCACAAAATCGCAACAGTATAATTTTTTTGTGCTTTCGCCTTTGATGATGCGCCTTTTAGCCTTTTTGATATTGACTTTTTGGGCAAAATCCTTGAATCTACGCATCTGGAGTGAGCCTGTTTTGACCCTTAGAAAAACAATAATTCACCCAAAAACTAATATTAGTCAAAAATAAATAATCAGTATTTTGCGGCACAGCAAAATACCAGGAGAGAAAAATATGAAGAAGCCTTTTAAAAGTTGGCTGCTAGCTTCCAGCGTGGCTGCAATTTTGGCCGCGCCTGCAATCGCAACGGCTAACAGCGATCTTGAAAAACTTTCGCAAAACCCTGCTAACTGGTCTATGTGGGGCGGCAACTACGCAGGCACACGTTACAGCGAACTGGATCAAATCAATACCAGCAACGTAAAAAACCTGCAACCTGCCTGGTCTTTTTCTACCGGCGTTCTGCGTGGTCATGAAGGCGGCCCACTGGTCATCAACGACACGCTTTACGTCCACACTCCATTCCCTAACACCGTTTACGCGATCGATCAAAAAACCCAATCGATCATTTGGGAATACACCCCGACGCAAGACGCGGACGTGACCGTTCCCGTGATGTGCTGCGACACCGTTAACCGCGGTCTGGCATACGGCGACGGCAAAATCTTCCTGCAACAATCCGACACCGTGTTGACCGCATTGGACGCCAAAACCGGTAAACGCGTATGGAGCGTGCAAAACGGCGACCCGAAACTGGGTATGACCAACACCCAATCACCATTGGTTGTCAAAGACAAAGTCATCACCGGTATTTCCGGCGGCGAATTCGGCGTACGCGGCTTCCTGGCGGCATACGACATCAAGACCGGCCAGTTGGCGTGGAAAGGCTACAGCATGGGCCCTGACTCCGACACCCTGATCGATCCAAGCAAGACCACCACCTGGAAAGACGGCAAAGTGGCTCCTGTCGGTCCTAACTCAAGCACCAGCACTTGGGAAGGCGACCAATGGAAAATCGGCGGCGGCACCACCTGGGGCTGGTACAGCTACGATCCGAAATTGAACCTGGTTTACTACGGCTCAGGCAACCCATCGACCTGGAACCCTGTACAACGTCCTGGCGACAACAAATGGTCGATGTCCCTGTGGGCTCGCGACGCGGACACCGGAGCGGTCAAATGGGTTTACCAAATGACTCCACACGACGAATGGGACTACGACGGCATCAACGAAACCGTTCTGGTCGACCAAGAAGTCAAAGGCAAGCTGCACAAAACGATCGTGCATTTCGACCGTAACGGCTTCGGCTACACCCTGGACCGTGAAACCGGCGAACTGTTGGTTGCAGAAAAATTCGACAAGTCGGTCAACTGGGCGACTCATGTCGACATGAACACCGGCCGTCCACAAGTCGTTTCTAAATACAGCACCGAGCAAAACGGTGAAGACGTCAACACACAAGGCGTCTGCCCTGCTGCATTGGGTTCCAAGAACCAACAACCGGTTTCTTACTCTCCGCAAACCGGCCTGTTCTACATCTCGGGCAACCACCTGTGCATGGACTACGAACCGTTCGAGGTTTCTTACACCGCAGGCCAGCCGTATGTCGGCGCGACCCTGACCATGCAGCCAGCCGGCGCGGACGTACTGACCGGCCAGCCGGACGGTTCTACCAACCTGGGTCAATTCACCGCTTATGACGCGAAAACCGGCAAGATCGCATGGTCGAACAAAGAGCCATTCTCTGTTTGGTCAGGTTCTGTCGCAACCGCCGGCGGCGTGGTGTTCTACGGCACGCTGGAAGGCTACCTGAAAGCGGTCGATGCGAAGACCGGTCAAGAATTGTATAAATTCAAGACCCCATCCGGCATCATCGGCAACGTCAACACCTGGAGCTACAACGGCAAACAATATGTCGGCGTACTGTCAGGTATCGGCGGCTGGGCAGGTATCGGTATCGCTGCCGGCCTCGACAGCGGTAAAGAAGACTCCAACTCCGAAGGTTTGGGTGCGGTCGGCGCTTACAGAAGCCTGAGCTCGTTCACCAAGCTGGGCGGTACCTTGACCGTGTTCGCATTGCCTAACTAATCCAATCATTTTTTAGGTTGAACACAGAGCCCTGGCTGATTTATCAGTCAGGGCTTTTTTATTCTGAGCCTTCCGTTCTTTTATACCCCAATTCCTATCACCCCTTTCACTGGAGGAAACCATTCATGCGGGCAAAGTCCACTCTTCATCGCTTGCTGATCAGCGCCGTGTTGGCCGGAGCCGCCACGGCGCCGCAGGCGAAAGAAAAATTCAAGATCTGCGCCGATCCGTTGAACCCGCCCTACTCGACGCAAAAACAAGACGGCTTCGAGAACAAGATAGCCGAATTGTTTGCGAAAAAACTCGGACAGGACATCGAATACACCTGGTTTCCGCAGCGCATCGGCTTCATCCGCAATACCTTGAATGCGCCGGTCGACGAAAAAGCCGTGGACAGCCAGGAGTTCAAATGCGATGTGGTGATGAACATCCCCGCCGATTCGGACATGGCCTTGGCCACCGAACCTTATTATCAATCGACCTATGTGCTGCTGATCGCGAAAGGCCGCGGTTTTGACGACGTCAAAAGCGCGCAGCAGTTGGTCGATCTGCCCGTGGAAAGGCAGGATACACTGAAAATCGCGATGTTCGACCGCGGCCCCGGCACCGCCTGGATGCAAAAATTCGGCCTACTGGACATGGGCATTCCGTACCAGTCGATGTCAGGCGATGAAGACAACAATGTCGCGATGCAGCTCGACCAGGATTTTAAAGCGAAAAAGATCAACATGGTGATCGTCTGGGGACCGATTGCGGGCTACCTCGTTTCGCAAGGTCCGAAGAACGGCTATACGATGATTCCGATGCCTTCGACGCCGGGCATCCCGTTTGAATTCGCGATGGCGATGGGGGTCAGGAACGGCGATAAGGCGCGCCAGCAAACGCTAAACAAATTGATCGCGGAAAACAAGGATCAAATCAGACGGATTATCGAAAGCTACCATATTCCGTTGACCGAGATCAAAAAGCCGGCCAAGCCGAAGGACGACGATTGATAATCCCTGGCCTGCCGGGCTATAAAAGCCTGACAGGCCTGGAAGAGGGGAATCCTAACCCGCGCGTTTTCGATCGAACAACTCGACCATGTGCGCCAGCCTCCCGGCTCTTTCGTCGGTCAGCTGATCCCACTGAAAACGCCATTTCCAGTTGCCGACCGTGGTGCCTGGAGTATTCATCCGATGCTCGGCATCCAGTTCCAGAATGTCCTGCATCGGAATCACCGCGAGATTCGCGACCGAGCTCAACGCGGCCTGCATCAACGCCCAGTGCAGCGGAACTGAGGGAAAACCGAGATAGTCGTAAACATAATGCTTTTGCTGATGGCTCAGGTTGTGCACCCAGCCGATCGTCGTATCGTTATCGTGCGTGCCGGTATAAGCAACGCAGTTTTGGGTGAAGTGAATCGGCAGATAGGGATTGTCGGCATTGCCGCCGAACGCAAAATGCAGGATCTTCATGCCCGGCAGCTCGAACTGATCCCGGAGCTCCTCGACTTCGCGGGTGATCACGCCCAGATCTTCGGCCACCAGCGCAATCTCGCCGAAGTGGTCGTTGATCGCCTGCAACAGCGCCTTGCCGGGCGCCATTGCCCAAGCGCCGTTGATCGCGGTGTCTTCATGCGCGGGGATTTCCCAGGCCGCCTCGAAGCCACGGAAGTGATCGATGCGCAGGATGTCGAACTGTTCCAGTTGCGAGGACATGCGTTTGATCCACCAATCGAAACCGTTTTTTTGCAGCGCCTCCCAATCGTAATGCGGATTGCCCCAGCGCTGTCCGTTCGCGGAGAAATAGTCCGGCGGAACGCCTGCGACCACCAGCATCTCGCCCGCTTCGTTCAGCTTGAACACATCGCGGTTGGCCCAGACGTCCGCGCTGTCATACGCGACGAAGATCGGCACATCGCCGAACAACAAGACGCCTTTCTGGTTCGCATAATGCTTCAGGCTCATCCATTGCCGGTAAAACACAAATTGCTCGAATTTGATGCTGTCGATTTCGCGTTTCAGGCGCCGGCGAATTTCCTTCAATGCTTTCGGCTCCCGTTCCTTGTAACGCTCGGGCCAGCGATTCCAACCTTGGCCGCCGAATTCGTTTCTGAGCACGATGAATAACGCAAAATCATCCAGCCAGAACGCCTTGGCTTCGCAAAATTGCGCGAATTCTTCCTGTTCGGCGGCGCTGGCGCGATCCAGAAAACCGTAATACGCTTGCGCGACCAGATCGCTCTTGTTGAATTCGCGCGATTCCCGGATCGCGGGACCATGATCGGAAAAATTCAGCCAGCCCGACTCGACCAATTGATCGAGACTGATCAGTTCCGGATTCCCGGCATGCGCGGAAAGGCACTGATACGGCGAGCCATCGGCATGCGTCATGCCGAGCGGCAAGGTTTGCCACACCGAGACACCGCAATTTTGTAGAAAATCGACAAAATAATATGCATTTTGACCCAGATCTCCCTGGCGGTCGTGGCCCGGCAGGGAAGTGATATGCAGGAGTACGCCTGCACGCCGTTGGTTCAGTACATTATTCAAGCAGCAATCTCAATCAAGTAGGTTCAAAAATCTGAATGGGGCTTCGCCGAGCGCAGAGGATCGACCAACCCATTGTACAAAGCGGGAGTGATAAAACGCAGAAACGCCGCCACGAAAATCGTCGGACATCGAATCGCTTTGCCGCAGGCAGGTGAAAGTCTGTTTGACAGTCGAATTCGAAATGCCGTGATCCATTTGTCGCGGTGCAATAAACTGAACGGAATTGGGTATTTCAAGCGGAAAGAACGCCATCAAGGGCCTGCTTCTGCCGCCTGCTGAAACGATCGCAATGATCGTTTATAAAGAGCGCGCGAATCGTTTGTACGAAGCCGCGATTAAAGCCCCCTGGCGTAGTCTTTGGAATGAAACGTCATTTTGGGGCGCTTTACTTGTAGAACTAGATTAGACAATACTTCAGTAACGATTTCAAGGAATTTTGCTCATCCCCTGCGGGAGCATTGGCGATTCGCTATTAACTGTTTGACTTTACAGGAAGTAGGTTTCAGGAAAGGTACCGCCATGGGGCAACACCGCCGTCAAAGCCGCAGGACGCGCCTGCGGATTTGACGGCGCAAGGCTCGACTATCTAACGAAATGCAGCTTCTGACCGAGCATGTCCGGCGTGACCAGCACGATGCCGCCGGGGCTGACATGGTACTTCTTCGCGTCTTCGGCCAGATTCTCGCCGATCACGGTGCCCTCCGGAATCTCGCAGCCCTTTTCGATGATCGCGCGCTTGATCCGGCAGTTGCGGCCGATATTCGCTTGCGGCAGCACGATGCAGTTTTCGAGCGTGGTAAACGAATTGACGCGCACGTTCGAGAACAGCAAGGAATGCCGCACCGAGGCGCCGGAGATGATGCAGCCGCCGGACACCATCGAATCGACCGCATAGCCGCGCCGGTTGTCGTCATCGAAGACGAATTTGGCCGGCGGCGTTTGATCCTGATAGGTCCAGATCGGCCAGGACTGATCGTACAGGTTCAAATCGGGCTTGACCCCGATCAGCTCCATGTTCGCCTCGAAATAGGCGTCGATCGTGCCGACGTCGCGCCAGTAGCTTTGCAGGCCGCTCTGCATGTCCAGGAACGGATACGCATTGACCAGATATTTGTCGATCACCGACGGAATGATGTCCTTGCCGAAATCGTGACTGGTATTCGGTGTATCCGCGTCCTTGATCAATTGTTCGAACAGAAAGCGCGCATTGAACACATAGATGCCCATCGACGCCAGCGCGGTGTCGGTCCGGCCGGGCATCACCGGCGGGTTTTCCGGTTTTTCGACAAAGGCGCGCACCCTGCGGTTTTCATCGACGCCCATCACGCCGAACGCGGTCGCCTCTTGCAGCGACACTTCGATACAGCCGATCGTCAGATCGGCGTTGCGGGCCACGTGGTCCGCGATCATCGCGGCGTAATCCATCTTGTAAATATGATCGCCGGCCAGAACCAGAACGTAATCGGGATTGCGCGCGCGCAGGATATCGATGTTCTGGAATACCGCGTCCGCCGTCCCCTTATACCAGGAGTCTTCGCTATGCCGTTGCTGGGCAGGCATGATATGCACGTATTCGCCGAATTCGCCATTCATAAAGCCCCAGCCCAATTGCAAATGCCGTATCAGTGAGTCGGCCTTGTACTGCGTCAGAATTCCGATCTTGCGGATGCCCGAATTGACACAATTGGATAACGGGAAATCGATGATCCTAAACTTGCCGCCGAAAGGCACCGCCGGTTTCGCACGCCAGTCCGTCATGTTCATCAATCGTGAACCCCGGCCCCCCGCCAAAATCAAAGCGATTGTATTACGTGTTAAATGACTCACTAAATGGTCTGGCATTACATTCTCCTCGATAGATATAGATTCACATCTATTGTCGTGTTTGGTAACATTCACTGCAAATTTATTTTACTCTAATTGAGGCGAAATCCAGTGACAAAACGTTCGAAGACACCGCAAGATACCGATGCACTGAAGACTCTGCACAATCCAGCCGCCGATCAGGCGCCCTCGAGCGTGGAAGCCGAGCCCAGCAATTCCCTAGAAAAACAGAAGGTTAAAAAAGCCTCATCTTCGAAACCCGAACCAACTGCATCCGCCTCCAAAGCGCCCGCCCCCGCCCGCCAGACAATCGCCGAAACCGGCGCCGCGCCGGAAGCCAGGGCAGAGGAATATCCGGCGCTCGACGACGAGCACCTGAAGATCGCGAACGCCCGCCATCATGACCCCTTCTCGATTCTGGGACGCCATCCCAAGAACGGCGGCGTCGAAGTCAAGGTATTCATGCCGTATGCCGAATCGGTCCAGTTCAGCCATAACGGCAAGGCACTCGAACGCATTCCCGGTTCCGATTTCTTCGTCTATCAGGCCAAGGAAGATGACCTGCCCGCGCATTACCGTCTGGCCTGGAAAGACAAGAACGGCTACAGCCACGAAAATTTCGATGCGTATGATTTCGGCACGCAGACGCCCGAATTCGACCTGCATCTGTTCGGCGAAGGCAAGCACTGGCATGTCTATCAGAAACTCGGCGCGCACCTGCATCAGGTCGACGGCATCAGCGGCGTGCAATTCGCGGTATGGGCGCCGAATGCGGGCCGGGTCAGCGTAGTCGGCGATTTCAACCGCTGGGATGGCCGTTGCCACCCGATGCGCAGCCTCGGCGGCAGCGGCGTTTGGGAGATTTTCATCCCGGACCTGAAGGCCGGCAGCCTGTACAAGTTTGAAATCCTGAACCGCAACAGCAACGAGATCCTGGTCAAGACCGACCCTTACGGCCAATATTTCGAATTCCGCCCGAATACCTCGTCGATCGTGATCAAGGAAAAGTCCTATCAATGGAAGGACCATCAATGGATGATGCAGCGCGCGAATCATAACTGGCTGCATGAACCGATGGCCATTTACGAGGTGCATCTGGGTTCCTGGCGCCGCGACAATCAGGGCAATTTCCTGAGCTACCGGCAGTTGGCCGTGCAACTGGTCGATTATGTGAAGCAGTTGGGCTTCACGCATATCGAGTTGCTGCCGATCACCGAACACCCGCTCGATCTGTCCTGGGGCTATCAGACCACCGGTTATTTCGCCCCGACCAGCCGCCACGGCTCGCCGGACGATTTCCGTTTCTTCATCGACACCTGCCACCAGAACGACATCGGCGTGATCCTGGACTGGGTGCCCGCGCACTTTCCGAAAGACAGCTTCGCCTTGGCCCGCTTCGACGGCAGCGCGCTGTACGAGCATGAAGACCCGCGCAAGGGCGAACACCGCGACTGGGGCACGCTGATCTATAACTACGGCCGCAACGAAGTCAAAAACTTCCTGCTCGCGAGCGCGATCTACTGGCTGGAGGAATTCCATCTCGACGGCCTGCGCGTCGACGCGGTCGCCTCGATGCTGTACCTGGATTATTCGCGCGAACATAACGACTGGATTCCGAACATGTACGGCGGCAACGAGAATCTGGAGGCGATCGATTTTCTGCGCGAACTGAATGCGGTGACGCATCAGCAGCATCCCGGCACGGTGATGATGGCCGAGGAATCGACCGCGTGGCCGCAGGTGACGCGTCCGACCTGGGCCGGCGGCCTCGGTTTCTCGATGAAATGGAACATGGGCTGGATGCACGACATCCTTTCCTATATGAGCAAGGACCCGATCCACCGGATGCATCACCACGATCAGTTGACCTTCGGCCTGCTCTACGCGTTTACCGAAAACTTCGTGCTGCCTTTCTCGCATGACGAGGTCGTGCACGGCAAGGGCGCGCTGGTCAACAAGATGCCGGGCGACGAATGGCAGCGCTTCGCGAACCTGCGCCTGTTGTTGACCTTCATGTTCACCTATCCGGGCAAGAAGCTGTTGTTCATGGGCTGCGAATTCGGCCAGGGCACCGAATGGAGCGTCAGCCGGGCGCTGGACTGGTACGTGCTCGACTACGCGCATCACCGCGGCCTGCAAACCCTGGTCAAGGATTTGAACCATCTGTACAAGACCCACCCGGCGCTGTTCAAGCACGACTTCGAACATCACGGCTTCGAATGGATCGACTGCCATGACATTCAGCAATCGATCATCAGCTACCGACGCAAGAGCGAGATGGAAGACCTGATCATCGTGCTGAACTTTACGCCGGTGCCGCGCGAACATTACCGGATCGGCGTGCCGAACGAAGGCCTCTACAGCGAAATTTTCAATTCCGATTCGCAATATTACGACGGCAGCAACATGGGCAATGCCGCAGTGATGTCGGAGCCGACGCCGTGGATGAATCTGCCGCACTCGCTCACTTTAACCCTGCCTCCGTTAGGCGCACTGATTCTGAAGCAATAATCGGCCCATGAAAAAAATTCTCTTTGTGACCAGCGAAGCGCACCCGTTGATCAAAACGGGCGGCCTCGCGGACGTATCGGGCAGTTTGCCCAAGGCCTTGGCGGAATTGTCGCAGGACATCCGCATCTTGATCCCTTATTACCAGGCGCTCAAAACCTTCGGCAACGTGCGCTTCGTCTGTTCGTTGCGGGTCGACAACCGCAATGTGAACATCCTCGAAACCCGAATGCCGGAAAGCAATATTCTGGTCTGGCTGGTCGATTATCCGGCCTTTTTCAATTACCCGGGCAATCCCTACGTCGACGAGCAAGGCAATGCCTGGCCGAACAACGCCGAACGCTTCGCCTTGTTCTGCCGGGTCGCGGTCGAGGTCGCGATGGATAGGGTTTATCAGGACTGGCGTCCCGATGTCGTGCATTGCAACGACTGGCAAAGCGCGCTGGTACCGGCGTTTTTGTCGCTCGAACACGACCGCCCGAAGACCGTGTTCACGATCCACAACCTGGCCTATCAGGGCCTGTTTCCGGCCGACACCGCGGCGACGCTGAACCTGCCGGGCCAATTGCTGCACCCGGAAGGACTCGAGTTCCACAGCCTGTTGTCCTTCATCAAGGGCGGCCTGGTCTATAGCGACCGGATCACGACCGTCAGTCCGACCTATGCGCTCGAAATCCAGACGCCGGACTTCGGCTACGGCCTCGAAGGGCTGCTGACGCATCGGAACCCTGTGCTGAGCGGCATCATTAACGGCATCGACATGGAACAATGGAATCCGGAAGGCGATACGCTGATCGCGCGCAACTACACTGCGGCAACGCTGTCCGCCAAGAAGACGAACAAAACCGAATTGCAGAAACGCTTCTCGCTGCCGGTCACCGATCAGATTCCGTTGTTCGGCCTGATCGGGCGCCTGGTCGAACAAAAAGGCATCGACATGATCCTGGATTCTCTGGATGAGATACTGGGGATGCCGCTGCAGATCGTGCTGCTCGGCAGCGGCGAAAAAAGCATGGAAAGGAAGCTGATGAATTATGCGCAGTTGTATCCCGAGAAGATCGCGGTCACGATAGGCTATGACGAAGCCCTCGCGCATCTGATCGAGGCCGGCTCGGATGTGTTTTTGATGCCGTCGCGCTTCGAGCCCTGCGGCTTGAACCAAATGTACAGCCAGCGTTACGGCACCCTGCCCCTGGTCAGACGGACCGGCGGCCTGGCCGATACGGTCGTCGATGCGGTGCCGCAGACCCTCGCCGACAACTCCGCGACCGGCTTCGTCTTCAACGAGGCTTCGGCGGGTTCGTTGCTCGAAGCGGTCAAGCGCGCGGCGATCCTGTACGACAACAGCAAGGCCTGGAAACAGATGCAGATCAACGGCATGAACAAGGATTTTTCCTGGGAGCGAAGCGCCAAACACTATCTGGATTTGTATCAAAATCTGTAACGGAATGACGGCGTTCCCGCCTGCCGTGCGGAAACGCCGTCCGCAATGCTCCGGCCAATGTCGGCATGGCGCACCTCACGACATATCCGCCCTCCTGTCATCGGCATCCCAACCCGGCCACATCACATGAATGAAATCCAACTGCAATACGTCGAAAACGTGATCACGCGCAAAAAACGCGGCGTACAGCAGCATCTGACGTTTTTGATGGCGATCGAAAACCTGAGCTTCCACAAGCAGGTCGACGTGCTCTGGGCGGGCGAGGACGGCGCCTGGCATACCCTGCCCGCCCGCTTTCACGGCAAGCTCGGGCAAAACCGGGAATACTGGCAGGCCCATATCCAGTTTCAACTGACCGCCCTGCAATCGCTGCCGGGCAATGTGACCTTCTGTTTGCGCTACCGCGCCGAGGAAGTCGAATACTGGGACAACAATCAAGGCCGGAATTATAGCAGCCAGGCCGACTCCGGCATCGACGTGCCGAGCCGCCAACCGGTGCAGGTGGTCGGCTTCAGCAGCGCGATGCCGGAAAGCCGCAAATACACGCCGGTCACGGTCGCGATCGACCAGGCGCTGGCCGCCGAAAAAGTCACCGTGCACTGGACGACCGACAATTGGCGCCACACCCATCAAACCGCCTGCCATTTCAAACGCACCTATTGGGACAAGGAGTTGCAGAGCAACGCCCGCAACCCGAATCAATACGGCAGGGAGCTCTGGAAAGGCTGGCTGAAGACCGGTTCTGCGTTCCGCCTGCACTATACCGTCGCCGCCGAAAGCCAGGGCAAGGTTTACTGGGACAACAACCACGGCAACAATTATGCGGCGAGCCGCAAGCCGCTGAAGATTCTGATCCTGAATCTGCATTGCTATCAGGAAGACAACCAGGATGCGAAATTTTCGAAAATCGCCGAGGCGATCGACGAACTCGACGTCGACATCGTGTGTTTTCAGGAAGTCGCGGAACTCTGGAACGACGGCCGCGGCGACTGGCCAAGCAATTCCGCGAACATCATCAACGGCCGGCTCAAAAAACCGTATCATTTATATACCGACTGGTCGCATCTGGGCTTTGACAAATACCGAGAGGGCGTCGCGATCTTGAGCCGCCTCCCGCTGCTGCATCAGGAATCGCGCTATGTGTCGGACAGCCACGACCCTTACGACATCCACGCCCGCAAGGTCGTGATGGCGCAAGTCGAAGCGCCGCACATCGGGCGGCTGAACGTTTTCTCCGCGCATCTGAGCTGGTGGGAAGACGGCTTTCAAAGCCAGTTCAACCGGCTGCGCGAATGGGCCGGCAGTAAGCGGAGCCAAGCCGTCGTCGGCACCCTGCTCTGCGGCGATTTCAACATTGCCGCAGGCTCCAAGGGCTACCGCCATGTGATCGACACGAAAGAATACGAAGACCAGTTCTTGTCTGCGAATGCGCACGGCGCCTTCGAAAAGATCTTCCGGGTCAACGATCCCTACTGGAGCAACTACCTGGCCGACGACTACCGGATCGATTATATCTTCATGAACAAAGACAGCGGCTTGTTCGTGACCTCCGGCCGCGTGCTGTTCACGCCCGAGGATTACGGCCAGGTGTCCGACCATTGCGGCTATCTGATGACTTTCGAACCCCACTAAGGCACATTTCCCGAGTACCGAAAAACCTATGCCAAACCACAGCATTCACTGGCTTGATAGATTGATGGAGAACCTTGATGCATATCGCTGAACATTACGCCATGCCCGTCCATGGCGATCTGGGCGGCTTTTTTGCGCGCGCGAACGACTTCGGCGACACCTTTTACATCCGCTGGGGCAAGATCGAATTCGATGTGCATTACGGCGTGCAGGCCAATGTCAAGGTGATCCTGAAGGTCTACCGCGACCACAACGTGCGCGAGACCTATATCGTCGATACCGATCCTTACGACATTCACTGGGACCGTCACAAACGGCGGACGCGCGATTTTTACATCCATCCGCAATCGAGCAATTTCGGCCCGATCAACTGCGTCAAGTTCTCGTTCATCGTGCATCTGGACGAACATTCGATCGCCTCGCAGAACGATTACATCTTCATGGATGGCCATCAATTGCAGGACGAACAGCCGAAATACCGGCGCATCACCTCGGAATGGGCGACCCAGAACACCTACCGCACCTATGAGCTGAACGCGGGCGAATTGCAGAGCGACGTCGACTGGTACAATCATCATTTCGACTCGCTCAGGCTGACGCCGAAGTTCACCAAGGGCCTGCTCTATCATCCGTACCATCCGAAGCGCTTCATCCACGATCATATCGACAAGGTGATCCGCGGCAGATACGAGAATCCGAACCGTCTGAGCACGATCAAGGTCAGCGTCGACTGCATCGACGACAGCGACTTCGTGACCCATCTGATCCATGCGCATCAGCAGGGCGTCTGTGTGCAATGCATCGTGGACTGGCGCAAGATGACCTTGACCAACAGCCAGAACTACGCCCGGCTGAAGCGTTCCGGCATCGAACTGGTCGGCGTGTTCTGCACGACCAAGCATCATCTGATCGAAGTCGAGCCGGACATGCACACCAAATTCGTGATCTTCAACGACGAGGACTGCATCCTCGGCTCGTTCAACATCACCTTCGACCGCTGGTGGGCGAACTGGGAATCGGGCATGACCTTCCATTCGCGCGGCGTCTGCCGTTTGCTCGACAACGTATTCCAGAGCCAGCGCGGCGGCGTGATCCAGAAATACGGCATCGATCCGCTCAGCCAGTTCAACCTGCTCTACACCTTCGGCCGCCACACGATGCTGAACGGCCGCATTTACAAGCCCCATCATGCGATCCTGGGTGAAATCAACCGCGCCCGCCATTCGATCAAATGCAGCCTGTTCCTGATCGGCGACCTGGTGGGCGACCATCACGACAGCGTGGTCGATGCGCTGATCAATGCGCATCACCGCGGCGTCTACGTGCATATCCTGTTCAACGGCCATCTGGCGCGCGAAGGCCGCATCGGCGTCGAACGCAGCATGGCCGAGGAACTCAGCCGGCCGCTGTTGCCGTCGGTGCAGCGCCTGAAGAACGCCGGCATTCCGGTCGGCCTGGTCTATGGCCAGGACGATCACAAGGTCCCCTACTCGCCGATCCATTCGAAATATTGCGTGATCGACGATGCGATCGTGATCGAAGGCAGTTTCAACTGGTACAACACCTCGGTGTTCTCGCACGATCTGGTCGTGATCGCAAACAACCGCGAGGTGGCCGGGCCGTATCTGTATGAATTCGATGAAATACAGCGGTCGTTCAGGGTGTTTTATTAAAAACCAGGAGGGGCGCATCGCGCCCCTTTTCGATGCCGAAACACCCGACATTCTTGGTTACCGAAAGAGCGCTTAATCCAGGCTAAATGCGTCCACTCTGCATGATTGTTAAAATGCTCCAATGGTGATGGACGCGAATTAGGCCGCAGACTTGCTCAAGACGTTTTGGCGGTGTGTTTTTTGTTAGCATAAAACGGTCGCTATCCATGATTGAATAGCGTAGCGCTTGGTTTAGCAGGTTGTTAGGGTGGTGTTATACACCGATAACAGAAATTTAATATACACCTGGATAGGTGTCTACTTTACGTTAGGTTGGTAAATACTCATCCCGTACCTACTCGAACTCACAGAAGGTACGGGATGCATAACCTACATGACTTAGTGGTATACATATTTGAGATTGGATATGAAAAAAATAATTGTCGCTAAATCCGCTCTGGTGGTGGTTTTGTCTTCGGGTCTTATTGGATGTACCACTGTAAAAATAAATGCTCATAATAGAACAGATCAAAATCTTGATGTTGTTGTTTATAAGGCAGGCGAAGAAGGCAAGCCACCAATACAGACAAAGAAGGTAAATAAAAACTCAAATGTTGTTGATATTGATATGGGTTCATATTTTTGGGGGACAAATATATATGCCGTTCTCGCACTGCCTGGCGGAGGGTTTAAAGACCAGCAAAATAGTGTGGTTCGGTCAAGCCCTAACCCAACTGTACTAGAATTAAGTGCAGATCAAAAAGACTGGCCATCACCTCTGGCTCTTACCAATCCAGACACGATTCTTACAAGATTATATGATGCTAATGGTGAGCCATCTCCTGATCCTGATGCTGAAAACTTTGTAAAACAATGGTTGGGAGGAATTTATGAAGCAACAAAGGACAATAAATACCTTGTGAAGTTTTACGCTAAAGACGTTAGAGATGCATTAGGATTACTTGAACCAGATTGTGGGGTTTTCGGGAGTGCCGCGGGGTATGTTAAAAAAGAAATCATCACAGATTCGAGCACAAAGGGAGATGTAAAAGCGAATCTCCCGCTGGCAGTTCAATCCGAGTTTTCAGCAAGCTTGAATTCTAACCAAACATACAAGTACGACCTTTTTTTTCAAAACGTCAAAAGCTTGCTTGCCCCTATTTCTCCAGCTATTCTTTTGGATAATCTTGACAAAACCGAAAAAGGAAGATTAATAGCCGACCGAGTTAAACAAATGATAGCCTCCGGTAGAAAAATGGTGCTACTGAGTTCTGCGACATTAGTGAAACCAAAAGGCGGAAAATGTGATGGGAATGGTGTCATCAGCGTACAATCTTATAAAGCAAAATCAATAGGCTTTGCTACAAGTTTAAAGGCAGCAGACTACGCAACTATTGATGCTGGTTTTAAATGGGAAAGCGCTGATAGCAAGAAATTCGATGCTGTTGGTGTTGTTCTTGATACAACGTATGTACCAATAGAGGTCTTTTCGCCTAAGCTTCCCAATTTGGCAACAGACGAAGTTGCTGAGAAATTGCAGGAAGGCACGATTAAACCCGCTAATACTGAGTTAAAACCTGCCGATAATTCGATAAAAGTGGAAGGTGGAGCTATTATTCAGCCGCCACAATAATTGTGATTATACACGGTAAAATGCGGCGATGAACGAACCGCATCAATCGCGTAATACCTGAGATGTTCAAGTTCGATGGGCAGCATTTCAGCTATACCTACATGGCGCTGCGCCTCAGCGATGACGCCTAACCCCTCCGTCAAGGGGGCGTCCTGCGGCAAGCCACAGGACGCCCATTACGTCGAACGTTATGCAGCACGAACACCCCATCACCTCGGAGTGATCCATGTCAGTTGAAGATAGAACAATGCACACATCGCGAACCTTGCCGTTCTCCCCAATGGTGATCTATGGTGCGTTTGCATCGCCAGATCTTCTGGCCCTGTGGTGGGGACCAGATGGCTTTACCAACACCTTTGAGGTCTTCGAGTTCAAGGTTGGCGGCAAATGGAAATTCGTCATGCACGGCCCAGACGGAAAGAACTATCCAAACGAAAGCGTGTTTGCTCAACTTGAACCGGGCAGCAAGGTCGTTATTGAGCATGTATGTGCTCCGTACTTTACGCTCACCGTTAAGTTCGCTCCGGTGGCGGATGGAACCCAAGTGAGTTGGGAGCAGGTCTTCGCGGACGCCAAGACTGCTCAGGCCGTCAAGAGTATCGTCGTACCAGCCAACGAACAGAACCTTGATCGAATGACTCAGGTGCTCACTAACGCAAATGCCGCCTAACCCATCCATCAAGCGGGACGCGCAAAGCTAGCACCTTATTTAAAACGTTAGGCATTTATGAGCACGGTCATCACAAACGAACAATACGTCGCATCCGTGCGAGTCCGTAGGGCTACGGGCTATTTCTTTGCTTTGCCCGGTTTGACTTCGATGTTGGTTGCCGACATCGTATAGTCCACGGTTACCTTGGCGCCTTTTTGCAGATCACCTTTGATCTGCGTGTTGGCGTCTTTGGCGATTTCCCATTTTTCCTTGCCTTTCTGTATGACTATGGCGCTTTCCGAAATGTCTACCACTGGGCCAGTCACTTGGTAGGTCTTGCCAGCGAATGATGGAGCGGTAACGAACAGAGCGATGATGAATCCAAGCATTTTTTTCATGGGACTAACCTCTCGTTTTTCGTAGTTGCGGAAGAATAACGGTATCATCCTGTCCGTAATCGTGCAACCGAATTTCTGAACAGGGGCAAGTATTGCAATCAACTGTCTTTGGCTAAATCGAAAGGCAGGCATGCATTCCACTGCCGCCATTCAAGTCCGAATCATTGAGGTCCGCAATTTGGCCGGATCTTGCCTATCAGCAAGCAAAACCATCCTTCATGACATCAAGTTTTTAAAAATCGTTAAAAGCATCATACCCGGGTTAATTCAAAGAATTATTATTTTATTCTGATCGATCACTTCGCCTATGACCCGCGCCTTAGAAACGCCATTTTGGTATAGGGCCTGCAGACAGTCTTCTGCCTGATCAGGCGGGACTGAAAACAATAGGCCGCCACTCGTTTGTGGATCGAAAAGCGCGGGAAAGCGTTGATTGTTCACCTCGGCGCTGAGTACGGTACTTAAAGACTCATAGTTTGCTTGCGCAATCGATGCGTAATAGCCTCTTTCAAACAACTCACAAACGCCATCGAATAAAGGAATGGACTGATAGTCGATTTTGACACCCAAGCCGTTGCCGCTATTTTTCCCCATCATTTCGAACGCATGGCCTAATAAGCCAAATCCCGTAATATCGGTGCAACCGGAAACGGCAAAGCGTTTGCTGATTTCCATCGCTGTTTTGTTGGATTGCAGCATGCTGGACAGCGCCTCATCCACCCGTTTGCCGTTCGCCTGGGCCAGCATATTGGCGGCAAAGATCGCGCCGGTGCCGATCGGTTTGGTCAATATCAAGCGGTTTCCGGGTTGAGTAAGCCGCTTTCTTAGCACCCGCTCCGGCGCGACTTCGCCCTGAACGGCAATGGCAATGGCGAGTTCCGCGCCTTCGCCGGTGTGGCCGCCCACAAGAGAGACGGCGCTTCGGGTCAAAATGTCCAGGACGCCGGACATTACCTGAGAAACATCTTCCTGCTGAATTTTCCTATTCGCGGGGCTGAGTGTCAGGCCGACTTGCGCGGTCCTGGCAACGCCGCCCATCGCGTAGATGTCGCTCAAGGCATGCTGGGTCGCAATTTGGCCCAGTAAAAAAGGGTCCGAAATGAACGAGCGGAATTGATCGATACTCTGCAGGCACAGGGTATGCTCGGAAAACCGGGTCAACGCGCAGTCTTCGCCATCCTTCACGCCCAGCAGAACCGAATCATCTTGGGGAATATCAAGTTTATTCAGGCTTAGCGTTAAGGTGGAAGCCGCCAATTTGCTGCCGCAGCCGCCGCAGGTGTTGCTTTCCCAATCTTCGGGCACCAACGTGCTGAGAGGCTGCGGCATGACTTTTTTGAAATCATGCGGCTTGGTGTTAAACGTCCTGGCCTGAAAACGCTTCATGAAGCGCCTGTCGATCCCGTCCTTGACCGTCCACAGCAGTGAAGGCCACATCCAGCGGAGGATCGACGGGCTGTCCTGATGCACCAGGGCTTTGCGCTCGCCTATCGTGATTAAAGACAGCACGTTTTTCTTCGGATGAAAGGTCTTGAACGCGGATTTTCCGCTGAAATAAGCGCGGATATTGTGTTCGAGCACCCGCCCTTGGCGGACCGCATAAACGCCCGCTTTTTTCAAGGGAGACGGCGAGAAATGGATGCAATCGCCGGCAGCAAACAGATCGTGCGCATTTTGAACCAGTAGATTCCCGGTGACTTTGACGAAACCGTCCACGTTCACCGGAAGCCCCGAGCGTTCGAACCAAAGCGGCGCAGCGGCCTGGGTGGCCGTCAGTATTCGGAAAAAGCCTTGCGTATAAACAGTCCCTCGATCATCTTTGAGCACCAGGCCGTTTTCTTGCGTTTTAAGCGCCTGGGTGTTGTGCAAGACCTTGATGTCCAGCGCTTTGAGCGTTTCTGAGAGTTTTTTCTGGGCGCGACGGTCTTTTGCCGAAACCAGAAATTCGTGCCGGTGAATCAGGCTCACCTTGGCATTCCAGCCGTTTTGATCGATCAGCATTTTCAGGATGATGGCGATTTCAACGCCTGCGGCGCCGGCGCCGACCACGGCGATCGGTAGCGCCTCGCCGCCTTGATAAGCCTTCAGGTCGGCGAGCAGGCGCTCCCAATGCCTGATAAATCTGGAAATCGGTTTCAGCGGGATCTGCTTTAAAGCCGCCTCGGGCGAGGTGTAAGCGATGCTTTCAGGCTCGATGCCCACGTTGATCGACGCGCAGTCGTAACCGATCTCCGCCCTACCCTCCAACTGGATTTTTTTTGTTTGCGGGTCGATCCCGATGATCTTGGCTTTGATGAAACGCTGGCCGAGTTCCTCGCAGAGGCGTCTCAAATCGAAATGACAGTCTTCGTACGAATAATAGCCCGCCAGATAGCCGGGTATCATCCCCGAATAAGGCGAATGCGTTTGATCGGAGACCAACGTGATCCGAAGACCGCCTATCGGCTTCATCGACAGCATTTTCAAGACCTGAATATTGGCATGCCCGCCGCCAAGCAAAACCAGGTCCGAAACGACCGGCGTCGCGTTAGGATTCATGTTGCAGATCCGTCAAAAAATCCAAACAATCCTGCCATGATCCTCTGAACAACGTCTTCCGCGCTTTCAAAGACAGCGCATGAACATAGAGCTTGTCGTAATAGTGCGTCAGCAAGCGTTCAATCCAATCGAGATAGGCGTCGGTGCCGCCTGCATCCAGCGCATCGAACTGAAACGACTGGCTCAGCCGATGCTTAATGTGATCGCATTCCAGGCCACCCAGCTTATTTCTAATCCGTTCAACATTTCTGGCGAAACTGTTCTCCAAAGCGGACAGCGGCATGCCCTTCGCGGCAGGCGCCTGGATGTATTCCTGAAAGATTTCCAATGCCCGCATCCGGGCGGGCGTTTCGATCATCACCATCGGCGATGAAGCCATGCGGGCATAAAACGAGTCAGGCACATGGCAGCGGCCGATATTGGGGCTTTCGTCCTCCAGCACGAAGCGATCGGCAACCCGGTAAAGCGCTTGCGCCAGTTTGTTTTCGAACGTCGCCTGCTCGGGCTGGCGTTCGCCAAAATAGGAGCCGAAAGCGCTGCCCCGATGACGGGCCAGCGCCTCAAGATCGACCGTGTGTCGGAGCCGATGCAGCAGGCGGGTTTTGCCGGCCCCTGTCATGCCGGAAAGCACGACGAAAGGCGCGGGATTTTCAATCGCCTTCAGCGCCTCATGTCTTAAACCTTTGTAGCCGGAGTCGACGCGAATCACCTCGCACCCATTTTGATAAACCCACTCTTGAGCCAGGCGGGACCTCAGCCCACCGCGCCAACAAAAAATTAAGGCCGGTTGCTGGGGATGGCTTTCGATCGACTCGCACCATTGCTGAATCATCCGCTCTTTGTAAGCGCCGCTGACCAGTTGATGCCCCAGCGCCTTTGCCGCTTCGGAGCCTTCGGTTTTATAGGTCAGCCCCACAGCATGACGATGGGCGTCCGAAAGGATCGGCCTATTTACCGTGTGTTCAAAATGCGCCTTCTGATACTCTCCCTCCGACCTGACATCAATGACAGCCGCTTGCGGGGTTGTGCTAAGCCGTCTAAAAGCCTCGGCAGCGGGCATGGTAGGGTGTTTGTTCATAGCTTATCGATTAGAGACAGGGAATTTTCATGGGGGGCAATATTACTCCCTATGCAATGGAAATGCTCCCCAATACCCCAGGATCTTCTTTTTTCACCCGCCGATTATCGCGCCAGCGGGATGCTCGCGACAATAGCCATCCCATGTTGCGGCCGGGTGTCGATGCCGAACTCTCCTCCCAAACTTTGGATACGCTCCTTCATCCCCAGCAGGCCGAAGCCGCTTTTGATGTTGCCGTCGGCGCAGCCCTGGCCGTTGTCGCGCACCTCCAGCCTGAGCCGTTCCTCGGGAGCCTGCTCGATTTGCAGCGCGATCGAGGCCTGAGTAGCTTCCGCATGACGCACAATATTGGTCAGGCATTCCTGCACGACCCGGAAAATCTGAATGGTGATTTTCTGATTGAGTTCATCCACGCGATCCGGGCAGTCGAGGCTCAGGTGCAATTCCGGATGCCTGGAAGCCCAATGCCCCATCAAGTCCTCGATCGCCGCCTTCAGACCGAGTTCGGTCAAGACCAGGGGATGCAGCTGGTGCATCATCGAACGCACCACGGTCATCAGATGATCGGAGATGCTCACGATCGCCTCGGTAGTTTGCTGGATGTCGGCTTTTTGGTGCGCCGCGGTGACCGCCATCACCTTGATCGCGGTCAGCGACTGCCCCAATTCATCGTGCAGTTCCTGAGCCAGCCGTTGTCGTTCGTCTTCCTGTATTTCCAAGGAATGCTGGGTCAAGGCGCGGTTTTGCTGCTGCGCCTTGTTCAACTCGTCGGTCATGTGATTGATCGCCTTCGCGATGCTGTCATATTCGAGGGTCGAAAACTCCGGCAGCTTTTGCAGGTAGCGCCCTTTTTCGATGTTCTCCAACGCATTCACAATCACTGCGATCGAGTTGAAGGCATTGCTGAAAGCGAAATGCACCGCCAGAAAAGTCAGCAGCGTCAGCACCGACAGCGAGATGAAAAACGCGACGCTCTCCCCCCAGACCTCGGTGATTTCATCGAGCGGATTGGCCTGTATCAGCAAGGTAAATTGCTTGCCGTCCGCGGTCGCGATCGGCTGTTCGGTTTGACTGTGTTTGCCGCCGACCAGGGCGATGAACCATTGCGGCGGCAGTTCCTCGCCTGCAGCGCCCGGCGCGTTGTGCATCACGTTCAACATTTGGCCGGAGGGCGTTTGCAGTTGAATATGCAGGTGTCGCGTTTCTTTTAAGGAATTGATGCCGCGCAGCCAGTCGGCCTCGTTGAACTGCGTTTGCGAAAAGCCGAAGCGAATCAGTTGCGCCGCCAAATTAACCGAGGCATCGATCTCCTCATTGACCGCCTGCCGCGCCTGCCAGACCGCGATGCTGCCGCCGAGCAACAAAATACACACGGACGCAAACAGGATCCTGATATTGATTTGATGACGTAAGCTCATTATTTCCCATAAAACCGTTAACTCGATAACCCCATCTTACCAAAGAACGGCAACCCATAGCATGGCCGCCGGCGGAGGCTGAATTCGGCGGCCTCCGCTGTGCGAATCCGCGATTCCCTCGCGATTTGCCATCTTTTTGTTTTCTCCGGAAGGCGCATTGTGTATGATAAAAGCCAATCGTTCGGGTTTGCTGACCAATCCATTCCCCCTCTTGCAGAGCACAAAGGATTGTGAATTCCAAAACAATAACTTACCAATTCATTGCAAGATTATTCGGCAAACCATCGGACAATCATTTGATTTCGCTTCAACCCAGACAGCAGACGCTCGCGTCTTTGGGAAACTCCGGCCAATCACACCGCTACCCGCATCGTTTCGTCAGGGTTGCCGAGTGGATTGGATCGAGGCATTAAAACAATAACAACCGTCCTCCCGCTTTTTCTTTCGGAACCTCCGTTTCCGCCTGCTGCCGTCATACAGCGAAGTTTCGACCGGTTTTTTAACTACCCTCACCACCGACTTATGGAAACCAACATTCCTCCCCATGCCCACGACCATCCGCTCAAAGGCATCAACCTGATCAGTTTTTCGACCTCGATCAAGCTGCTGTTCAGCGGCTATCTGACGACCGTTGCGGTCGGCTATCTGATGGCCTTGACTCAGATCCTGTTTACGCACGGCATGGCCGACGGCCAGTTCGGCCTGTCGTTCGACGACATTGTGTATAGCTACTACGGCGACCGTTCGAGCTCCACGCTGGAAGGTAAATTGAACGGCTCGATGAAGGCCAACGCGCCGGACGAAGACCGTTTCCGCATCATCCAATGGGTTCGGGACGGCGCGAAGGAGCAAGAATACACGGTCTACATCAAGCCGATCATCGACGACCACTGCGTGATGTGCCACAACGCCGACGCCGGCGGGCTGCCCGATTTCAGCACTTACGAGAACCTGAAAAAATACACGGATACCAACACCGGCGCGACCTTTGAAGCGCTGGTCCGGGTCTCGCACATCCACATTTTCGGGATCAGCTTCATCTTCATGTTCGTCGGCCTGATTTTCAGCTTCAGCACCGGGGTCAACAAGCAGTACAAATATGCGGCGATCGTGATGCCGTACATATTCCTCTTGGTCGACATTTTCTCCTGGTGGCTGACCAAACTTTCTCCGCACTTCGCAATCTTTGTGATTCTGGCCGGCGCGGGAATGGGCCTGTCGTTCGCCTACATGTGGTGCGTGTCGATGTACCAGATGTGGATACTGGGGCCGGTGAAGCACCAGGAAGACAGCCGGAATGCGCTGCTGCGCGATTAGGTAACCGCCCCTGCGCGGCAACATTCCTTTCACCTTGAGCTTGCCGAATCCTTCCAGGCGCCGGCAAGCTCGACCTCAGCGCACGGCTCGCACGGAGCCGGTTAAAGCCTTCGGAAACCTGCTATAATGGCCCGATTTTTGACTCGGCGCGGATGCTGAAACCCGCATGCGCGCGCACTGACCCGACTCCGCCGAATCCATGACCAACGTTAACACCGAAAAACTTTCCAGCGCCCGTTTTGCCGAGGCGACCGATGCCTTTGTCGAAGTCTTTACCGCTTCGATCGATTTCGACAAACGCATGGCCGAGCAGGATATCCAAGGCTCGATCGCGCATGCGAAAATGCTCGCGAAGACCGGCATCTTGACCGGCGACGAGTGCGCGGCGATCGAGAAGGGCCTGACCCAGATCGCCGGCGAAATCCAAAGCGGCGAGTTTACCTGGTCGATCAAGCAGGAAGACGTGCACATGAACATCGAGGCGCGGCTGACCGATCTGATCGGCATCGCCGGCAAGAAGCTGCATACCGGCCGTTCGCGCAACGATCAGGTCGCAACCGACATCCGCCTGTACCTGCGCAGCGAAGTCGGCCAGATCGAACGGCAACTGACCCGCCTGCAAACCGCGATTTTGAATCTGGCCGAGCAGCATGCGGACACGATCATGCCCGGCTTCACGCATTTGCAGGTCGCCCAGCCGATCACCTTCGGCCACCATCTGATGGCCTGGTTCGAGATGCTGCAACGCGACCGCGAACGCCTTCAGGACTGCCTGAAGCGGATCAACATCATGCCGCTGGGCGCTGCGGCCCTGGCCGGCACCAGCTATCCGATAGACCGTTCGGTTACCGCCGAACTGCTCGGCTTCAGCCGGCCGTCGGCCAATTCGCTCGATTCGGTCAGCGACCGCGACTTCGCGATCGAATTCACCGCCGCGGCGAGCCTGATCATGATGCATTTGTCGCGCTTCTCCGAGGAGTTGATTCTCTGGTCCAGCGCCCAGTTCAACTTCATCGAAATCCCGGACGCCTTCTGCACCGGCTCGTCGATCATGCCGCAAAAGAAAAATCCGGACGTGCCGGAGCTGGTGCGCGGCAAATCGGGACGGGTGACCGGGCATCTGGTGTCGTTGTTGATGCTGATGAAGAGCCAGCCGCTCGCTTACAACAAGGACAATCAGGAAGACAAGGAACCTCTTTTCGATACGGTCGATACGGTGATCAACTGCCTGCGCGCCTATGCGGACATGGTGCCGCACATCCAGGCCAAGAAGGACAACATGTATCAGTCAGCGAAAAAAGGCTTTGCGACCGCGACCGACCTGGCCGATTATCTGGTCCGCAAAGGCATGGCGTTCCGCGACGCGCATGAGGTGGTCGGCCTGGCGGTGCGTCTCGGCTTGACGACCGGGCGCGATCTGTCCGAACTGACTCTGGCCGAATTGCAACAGTTTTCGCCGCTGATCGGCGCCGAGGTATTCGATTCGCTGACGCTGGAAGGCTCGGTCGCCGCCCGCAAACACCTGGGCGGCACCGCGCCGGATACGGTCAGGCAAGCGATTCAGACGGCCCGCAAAGTTTTGGCCAGCTCCTGAAACTTCCTGAAGGGCAGGCGTTCGTCGTCTCTGTTTCGAACGAAATGCATCCGAGCGCGAAGCGCCTGCCCCATCCAAGCAGAAACACACCTTGTACTATACTGGGAAGGAAACATTATCCCAGGCTTAATTCGTGCCCAATCAACTTCCCCCCATACAGCTAGGCGCCCCCGGAGAAGAGATCAGTTTCAGAGACCTTTGGACCCTTTCCAAACGCTTTAAAAAACTGCACCAACTCAAGCGGGAGAGCATTCGGCACATTTTGAATAGCGGCCAGCGCCAGTTTCTGGATGCGTTGCCGCTGATTCTGCACATGAACCATCCGGCATTGCCGGGCTTTATCTCCACGGCAACGCCCGCGGGTATTTTTTCGTATCAGCCCGACAAACGGGCCATCAACGCCGCTCGGCAAATCAACCGCAGCTTTAATCTTCAGCCGCAAAGACGCCACCATCACCCAGCGGCGATCGATGGGCTATTTTTGATGGGCAGCGTCGGCAGCATCGCCTTTACCAAAGCCAGCGATATCGATATCTGGTTATGCCACAGGGCCGATCTGCCGCAAGCGGCACTCGACGAACTGCAAAAGAAAGTCCAAGCCCTGGAGGATTGGGCCGCGTCGCTGCAACTGGAAGTACACTTTTTCCTGATCAACAGCGAACAATTTCTGCTCGACCAGAAAACGCCGGTTTCCGCCGACAGCAGCGGCGAAACCCAGCATTATCTATTGCTCGAAGAATTCTACCGAACCTCGATCTATGTCGCCGGCAAGATCCTGGCCTGGTGGCTGGTTCCCCCGGAATACGAGAACGACTATCAAGGCTATCTCGCGCATTTGCTGGAGCGCCGGTTTGTGAACGCAAACCAGATTCTCGATCTGGGCGGCCTCGCGCATGTCCCCGCCGGTGAATTCATCAGCGCGACGCAATGGCATATCTATAAGGCATTGAATTCACCCTACAAATCCTTGCTGAAGCTGTCGCTGCTGGAATGCTATGCGAGCGAGTATCCCTATATCAACTGGCTGTGCGTCGCCATCAAGCGTGCGGTTTATCAAGGCAAATTGACCGGCCTCGAGATCGACCCTTATGTGCTGATCTACCGCAAATTGGAAGACTATCTGCTCAAGGCGCAGAGCCACGAAAGACTGGCGATGATTCGGCGGATCATTTGCCTCAAGGTGACCGAAGCGTCGGGCGATCATCGGCAAATCGGCCCGCTTTCGCCTTACGAGAATTATTTTCGCGAGATGTCCGCCAGCTGGCAGTGGCCGAACAATCCGCTCGATGCGCCATGCGATCGAAATTCATGGGATATTGAAACATTACTGGCCGAAAATGCGGCGATCGTCGAGCAATTGGCGCATTGTCATAATAAAATCATCCGTTTTTCGCACGAGCATATCGATCCTGATTTTCAGGAATGCAACGACATGAAGTTGCTCGGCAGAAAACTTATCGCTTTTTTTGAAAAAAGGCAAGGCAAGATCGAAATTACCACGACACGGGGATACGGGCTGCCGATCAGGCGTAGCCTGTCGATCGTCGAAAGTCAGTCCGCCACAGGCGGGAGCGAATGGGGTTTGTTTGTCGATCACAACAACGTCCAGGATACGGCTCTTCGGACACCGCTCTATCGCCGCCCGACGCTGATCGAAATGTTGTGCTGGCTAAGCGTCAACGGTTTTTATCGTCCACGCGCGCCGATTCAATGCAGGGTCAAATCGTACAATCTGACGCCGATCGAGCTGAACACGGTCCTGGATCGCTTGGACAAGTTTTTCAAACGCCATTTCGATTCTTCGGATTCGCTCGGCAATTACGAAGGCGATAACGGCTTAACGCACTCGCTGTTGCTGATCAATCTCGGCCAAGGACTCCCGGACGCGGAAGCCGGTCCCTATGTGCTCAGCCCCAGGAACAACCCGTTGAGCCATGGCGCGCGGCGTGCATGCCTGGTGCGAACGATAGACCGGGTTTCGATCAGCCATTGGAATGAAGTGTTGACCAGCCACGAGGATGGCATCGAAGGCCTGCTCAATTGCCTGATCGGCATTATCAACGACACACGGCATCCCGTGGCGGCCGGTTGCCTGGCGGCCATCTGCCAAACACCGGGACAGGCCGATAACATTATCCGGCGCATCGAACAGTTGTTCGAGGCGCTGCTCGCACTCCATCGCGATGAAGCGGACAATCCGGCGCCCCGTTACGTGCTCGCGGGCGGCGAACGCTATTTCATTGTTTCGAAAAAAGATTCCAGTTTACAATACCAGCCTTGCGCCGACGAAGGCCAATTAATCAAAGCGCTGTCCTTGCCGCAAGCACTTTACGGATCGGTCGCTTTCGATGCCGAGGTATTGGCAGAAACTCCGATTCCGGCGATTTACCGGGAAAACCGGCCGTTCACCGTGCAGTGCTTCTTTCACCGGGAAGCCATCAGCATCAGGGTCTATATCTTGGATGAGCAGGGCGTGCTCTACAATCGCCAATATCAGGACTCCAGCTTGAGCCCGCTCGTGCGCGAGTATGCGCGTTTTTTGACCGCCGTTTCATCCCGAAAGCCGACATCAGCAACCGCGATCGAATTTTTTGAACTTAAAAAAAATGCTGCGGGGGGGTGGTCGTGTGTCACGCTCTCTTACCCTCTGCCTCGGGAGCAAGATCGCAACGAGGGTGAATTGCCACCTTCGGCGCATGGCGTTATCAATGCGGCAAATCCACAAATGCTGCCTCTTCTCGAATGCCAGGAAAATCTAGAAGCGCGGTCTGACGACGCCAATTGAGTCGCCTAAGGGCGGTCGTATAGCCGCCCTATGTAAAGACTTACTTATTGGCCGCTTTCAGATGGTCGACCGCCTCCTCGGCGGCTTTCGTCGCGATCGGTTCATGGCCGGCACCCTTCTTGCCGTGTTCGATTGCGACTTCCAACGACTTGATCGACGCATCGATGTGGGTTTTGGCTTCGCCTTTTGCAATATCCGAAGCCGCATGCGCATGTTTCAACGCTTCCGTGGCATGGTCCACCAGCATGGACGCGTGTCCGGCCTCCCCATGCATCACCGCCTGATTGGCGTGTTCCAAAGCCGCTGCCGCGTGTTCCTCCGCGACGACAACAGAGGCAGAACCCAGCAGCAGCAATAAACCCGCACCTAACAACGCAATTTTGTTCATTTTTATCTCCTAAATTCGAAAAATGATCCGCTTGCCGGACATGCGTCAACGGCTGCGCCAACCTATTCACTACCTCCACTTCTGCGATGAAGTGTAGGCATAAGACACGGCTGAAAATTGTCAGTTCCGGCGAAGCTGTTTAAACTTCAGTTTTCGTCACCCCGCATCCCGATTCCATGCCTCCAAAGACCGCCTGGCAACAGGCCTCCATCATCATCCTGCTCTGGAGCCTGACATTTTGGGCCTGCGGCCTTATGCTCGCCCCGCCAGCACTCGATCGGGATCAAGGCGAGGCTTCTTATCCGATCGAGCATGCGCTTGCGCACTTGCGGCATATCGCCGCCAAACCGCATCCGGTGGGCTCCAGGTCGCATGATGAAGTCGCCGCTTACTTGCTGGAACAAATCGAAGCGCTCGGTTACCGGGCCGAGGTGCAGGAAACGATCGCTTCCGCGCGCTTTGATACACCGGAACCGTCCGTAAAGGCCGCGCGGATCAAGAACATCATGGTGCGTGTGGCGGGTAAAGAGAGCCGGGGCGCGGTGCTGGTCGCGGCGCATTATGATTCGGCCGAGACCTCGCCCGGAGCGGCGGACGACGGCGCGGCGGTCGCCTCGATGCTGGAAGCGTTGCGTCTCTTGAAACATCACCCTCACGCCAAAAACGACCTGATCTTTCTGTTCTCCGATGCCGAAGAGTTGGGCCTCTTGGGCAGCCGCGCATTTGTCGAGCGGCATCCGTGGGCAAAGGATTGCAGGCTGGCGCTCAATTTCGAGGCGCGCGGCAACGGCGGCGTGCTCTTGATGTTTGAAACCAGCGACCGCAATGCCCGGCTGGTCGAGCATTACGCGCGCGCCGCAGTCCATCCGGTCGCTTCCTCGCTGATGTTTTCGATCTATAAAAAACTGCTGCAGAACGACACCGACTTCAGCGTCTTCCGGGAAGCCGGCATCGCCGGGATGAACTTTGCGTTCCTCGAAGGCTGGACCGATTATCATACGGCGCTCGACAACCTGGAACGGCTGGACCCGCGCACGCTGGCCCTGCTAGGCGAAAACCTGCTGCAACTGGTCCGGCACTTTGCCGATGCCGATCTGAAAAACCTGGATCAGGACGGCGACATCGGCTATTTCAACCTGCCTTTCGGAAAATTATTGCTGTTTTCCCTGGATGATCATCTTCCGCTGCTGAGCGCCGGCGCGGCGCTCCTGTTGTTTGCCCTGCTCGCGATGGCCGGCGGTTATGACCGCCGATTGGGCATACGGCAATATCTTCTGCAAACGGTGATTTTCCTGCTGCTGACCGGACTGATGACGGGCATCAATTTCGCCTTCCATGCCGCGGTCATGCGCCTTTATCCCAATTACCGCTGGCTGCAGGAGCCTTATAATGCGGCGCTCTACTTTTTCGCGGCATGCTGCCTGACCGTCGCCGGATTGACGCTGCTGCACAGGGGACTCTCACGATGGATTCAGCCGCGCGAATTTTCGGCGGGCGCCCTCAGCCTCTGGCTAACGGCGAGCATCTATCTGGCCCTCGCATTTCCTGGCGGCGTATTTTTTGCATTGGTTCCGGCGCTGGCCATGCTCGCCGATTGGGCATTCCGCCTAGTCTGGCCCGGCATGCGGACCCTCTTCATCACCGGCGCCTGCTCGGCGGCCGTTTTACTGATCGTCATGCCGACGCTGTATCTGGGCCATCATGCCCTCGGCTTTCATGCCGATTGGCTGTTGATGATAGTCGCCGTGTTGACTCTGGGCCTGATCGCCCCTGCCCTGGACATCCTGAATCGCGCGCTCGGCTGGAGCCTGCCGGCCGGTTTCCTCGCGGCCGCTGGCCTGTTGCTGATTCAGGCCGACCGCGCATCCGATTTCAACCGGGATCGCCCCAAACCCAACAGCATCGTTTATGCCTGGGACGGCGCGACCGATACGGCAAGATGGCTCAGCTACGATGCCGAAGCGGATGACTGGACCCGCCAATTTCTAAGCGCCGAACCCGAGATCAGCACGGCCGGAATTTTTGCTGATTTCGTGCCGGTGCGGCGCCTGTTGGCGCGAGAAACCCAGCCGGTCCCGCTTGCGGCACCCGAAGTCCGCGTCGTGGAGCAACGCAGCGCCGAGGGAAAAAATTATCTCGGCATCCATGTTCGTTCGCGGCGCGCTGCCCCGACGATCCGCTTGAATGCCGACAACATGGCGGCTGCGGCTCAAATTTATGCGAACAAGCAATTGATTTATCAGAACCCTCGTGCGGACTCGCCGATTCAGTACATCGAATTCCAGGCTCTGCCGGCTGAAGGCATCACGTTGACCTTTGTGCTGCCGGCAGATTTGCGCATGAAAATGGTGGAAATTATCGAAATTCGCCCCGATCTTGGCGAAATTTGGCAGAAAAGCTTCAAATCACGCCCCGAAAATAGCATCCCGATGCGCTCGTCGTCGGCCATGCCGGTCGATGCGGTCATTTTGCGGCAGTCGTATCGGCTCTGAATCGCCCCTCGGCAACAGCCTTTCTTATGTCGGCCAAAATCGCCATAACCATTATTTTTCAATGGTTTAAAAAATATTCATCAAATAAAACAGAGGCTTAAAAAAAAGCCAAGCATAAACTTTTTGCTTTGGCAAATACGCGGCAAAAGTTTGCACCTGCCGTGATTATGCGTTAAGCTTCAAAACGTCACCAACACCAGCGAGTCTGTTATTAACTTTTTTTTCCTTATTTTTCCGGCAATTGTCATGACCTTTTGCCTGATATTGCCGTTCAATCCCGGGTTTGCCAAGCGGTGTGGCGCTGACGGCAATTTAACCCGTAAATAACAAGAGGCCGAATATGCGAACTCAAATCTTGCTAAAACGCGCTTACCACGATACCGTCACCATCCCGTTGCTGTTTTTGATCGGCGCCGGGTTAACCCATCAACCCTCGCGGGCTGCCGTGCCGCCCATGAAATTCGATCCGAGCGATTCGCACGAATTTCAGCAGGAAGCCGCCAACACCGATCCGAACAATCTAAAAATCAAGGCGCTGTCCGGCTACATCAAGGAACGTTTCAAAATTTCCGAACACAAGGCGGCGACGATCGTCTCCGAGGCGTTTCGGCACGGATTGCAACAAGGCCTGCAACCTGAATTGATCCTGGCCGTGATTGCGGTCGAGTCCAGATTCAAGGAAAAAGCGGTCAGTCCGGCCGGCGCGCGCGGACTGATGCAGGTTCTGGCCCGCGCCCATCCGAAGAAAGTCAAAAATCTCGGAGGCTTGCCCGCCTTGTATGATCCGCGCAAAAACATCAAGCTCGGCACCCATATCCTGGCGCAATACAAGGATGTCAGCAACGGCAATATCCGCCGCACCTTGTTGCGCTATAACGGCAGCCTGGGCAAATCAAAATCACGCTATCCCGACAAGGTGATGCGCGTCTACAAGCAGATGAAATCGACGGCCCGCCTGACCGAGCAATTGCAATTGGCGCAGGCCAACCGAACGACTCTCCAGCAGTAACCTGGTTATTGGACGAAGCGGCCTTGCTGAATGAAGTGCAAGGCCTGCCGGATCACCTGATCGCGCCGCATGATGAAGGTATGCGAGTAAGGCAGCACGATAAAGTCGCGCATGCCGTCGACGTGGGTCCGGCTCACCGCCACCTTGCCGTCGTTCGCCTCCGGAAACAAGAGTGACAGCAAGGGATTTGCGGTTTTGTCGCCGGCAATCACGCCGGCTTCGAAATTGACCGAACCGAGCCGATTCGGCAAACTGTCAGGGTCCGTACCGAGCTGCAAGCCTGCCGGCCCGTTCAGTAGATAAAACAACCGCCAATTACCGAGCCTATCGACGATTTCGCTGCCCTTATTCGGCGGCGCGAGCATCACCACGCGACCGAGTTTTTCGATCGACGCGACCGACAGATAATAACGAATCAGGATACCGCCCAAGGAATGCGTCAGGAAATGAATTTTTTTGACGCCGGCAGCCTCGCATTCCTGCACAACCTGCCCGATACATTGCAACGCCAGCGGCTCGATTTTCTGCTGCGTCGAAGGATAGCTCGCATTGACGATTTTATAGCCGTAGGTTGCCAGCACACTGCCCGCCTTGTCCATGCTGCGGTAGGTGCGCTTCAGACCATGCAGGAGTACGATCGCCTCGGAATCTTTTTCAATCGCGGTCAAGGTGAAGTCTTTCATCGGCTTTTAGAATCCAGCAAATTGCAATGTAAAGCGTTTGATCCGGCTTGTATAAGCCTGCTCGGTGCGGATGCTGTAATGCTTCAGGCGGATTTTGTCCCTAACCTGATCGAGCAACTTGGGCGGCTTACCAAAAAAATTTGCTGACGGGAATTGCATTTTATTTAGGATGTGATAATTTCGCGCGCATCTAATGAAAATAAATCTGTTTTATGATTTTACAACTATTTAGACAGCCTTATGACGCAATTTTTTTGCGTTTGTTAGGACGTCTAATTGCAGTTATGCATAAACGGATCGGGTCGTGGCAAATAATTGGAACATACCAGCTTGGCTAGAAACGGAAATCAGGGAAAGAGATAAGGCTTGCGTTTATTGCGGTGTTGAATTTACGTCTGCCAAAGTCTCCAGGAAGTCCGCAGCCAGTTGGGAGCACATCATTAACGATACAACAATTATCACCAGAGAAAATATCGTTCTTTGTTGCTGTGGGTGCAATGCCAGCAAGGGGCAAAAGCAGCTATCTCTATGGTTGCAGTCTAAATACTGTAAAGAACGTAGTATTAATTCGGTTTCAGTGGCTCCAATAATCAAACAGGCAATTGTAAATGGTCACTAAGATCACTCATAACACGTCGCTCAAAGGGACGCTTCGCTACGCGCCCCATAGCTTTGCGTTAGACCTCACGTAACCTTGTATCGCAACAATTCATTCTATGAAGAAGAACGGATACAACACAAATCTCGCATCCGAGTTTCACGTCATTTCACTTCTACATCGTTTGGGACTCGATGCGAATTTAACCCTGGGAAACAAGAAGGCCGTAGACATCGTCGTAGTTCGACATGCCGGTGATGCCGTGACAATTGATGTGAAAGCTGTCGTAGGACGAGTCGATTGGCTCATGGGAAATGTACCTTCGGTGCCGAGAGAGAATCATTTCGTGGTTCTCCTAACTTACGATGGTAAGTTTGAAGATCTGCACCACTCCCCGCGAGTTTGGGTCATTCCGCATGCGGAACTCGTGCAGCTAGTGAAGTCCGCAAAGCCCCCTTCGACGATGAAATATGTCTCTCGCAGCGAAGTCACCAAGCTCACCCAGTATGAAAACGCCTGGGGTTTTATTTCCGGCACAAATGCGATCTAACCCAGCGCTCAACCGGAGCGCGGGAGCATCATGCGGTTTTGTATATTTGGCTTTCCGGGACGCGCCCGGTTAGCTTCACGTTAGGCACCGGCAGGAGGAAGCATGAGTAGAAAATATCTAAGACGCGGTGCAATCATCGACACCATCAAGAGGGGTCAAAAATGGGGGCAGACACGATGAAATTTTCGAACCTCGTTGCTTTTTCCAGCTTTTGCTGGCGGCGTTTCGACGTCGGGTGTACCATCCGGCCTAACTCAGCAGTCAAAGACTGCGCCGCCCGCTGGCGATTTTGAAGATTGGCTTTTTAATCGGGTTCGGCGGCTTCGCTGTGCGTTCGTTAGCGGCGCGCCCTGTCCTTTGCGTTAGCCCGTAGGATGCGGTGACGATAGGAACCGCATCAATTGCGAACCGTTCTTTCTTAATATTCAATATCGAACCTTATCCTCCGGCATTCGGGGCCTTCGAACATTTGGCGCAAATGCCATGAATCTCAATCGCCTTGCTGTGCACAGTAAAATCCGCTCGCTTGATTTCGGACAAAAGCGATCTCATCACCTCAGGCGCGGGGCGCTCCTCGACTTCGTGGCATTGCTTGCAGATCAGCAATAACTGCTCGTGCTGCTGTCCGGAACAGTTGCAGCCGATGAAGGCATTCAGGCTTTCTATCCGATGAATCAGGCCCTGGTCGATCAAAAAATCGAGCGCCCGGTAAATCGTGGCCGGCTTCGCTTCCTGTTTCAAGGGCTTGATGCGGTCCAGCAAGTCATAAGCCTTGACCGCTTGGTGGCTTTCCCAGATCAGTTTCAATACTTGCAGACGGATCGGAGTCAATTGCACGCCGCGCACGACGCAGAGTTGTTCGGCGGTGTCCAGGGCGGCGCTGACGCATTTGGCATGGTCATGTTTTGCCGGGACAGGGTCGGATGACGAAATCATGAGAGGACGAATAAACTAACAGGCATGTGATAATATAACATAAATTGCCTTTTAATCGACCCGCTCCGAATTACCGCACCCGACCCAGAGATGAACACACACAACATTGAAGCCGTAAAAGACTATTTGTTAACCTTGCAGGATCAAATCTGCGCCGCACTTGAACAAGAAGAGGACGATGCGCGTTTCATCGAGGATCCGTGGCAGCGAGCCGAAGGCGGCGGAGGCCGGACCCGCGTACTGGCGAATGGATCGGTATTCGAGCAGGCCGGCGTCAATTTTTCGCATGTGTCGGGCTTCAAGCTGCCGCCCTCCGCGACCGCGAAACGCCCGGAGCTGGCCGACCGTCAATTTCAGGCGATGGGCGTCTCGCTGGTTATTCATCCCCTAAATCCCTATGTGCCGACCTCGCATGCGAATGTGCGCTTTTTGATTGCCGAGAAACCCGGCGAAGCGGATGTCTGGTGGTTTGGCGGCGGCTTCGATCTGACGCCTTATTATCCGTTCAGGGAGGACGTGCTGCATTGGCATCGGACCGCGAAGGCGGCTTGTGAGCCTTTCGGCGAAGCGGTTTATCCCACCTATAAGAAATGGTGCGACGACTATTTCTTCCTGAAACACCGGAACGAGACGCGCGGCGTCGGCGGGCTGTTTTTCGATGATTTGAACGAATGGGGTTTCGATAAGGCCTTTGCTTTCATGCAAAGCGTCGGCAACCATTATATACCGGCCTATCTGCCTATCGTGCAAAAGCGCAAAAACACCCCCTATGGCGAGCGCGAACGCGAGTTTCAACTGTACCGGCGCGGGCGCTATGTCGAATTCAATCTGGTCTACGACCGGGGCACGCTGTTCGGCCTGCAATCGGGCGGGCGCACCGAATCGATCCTGATGTCGATGCCGCCGGCCGCGCACTGGCGCTACAACTGGCAGCCCGAAGCGGACAGCCCCGAAGCCGAGCTTTATGCGCACTATTTAAAACCGCAAGACTGGCTGGAAAGTTAATTCCCCCGCTCCCGTTTTTTGAACTTCAGGCTTGCACAAGACGTTAAGGCAACATAAGATAAGCCTTCACGTTACCCCTCATCAGTTTTTGCGAATTATAGGATAAGCCATTCGCCTATCCTGATGGGCATTTCTTGATAAGGATCAAAAAATAGGAGCGACATGAACAGGATTATCAGAAACGGTAGTGAGGAACGACAGAACTACCGTATTTTTATGGTAATCAATTCGGTCGGCTATGTCGGCATCCTGGTTCACCTGGTCCTGATACCGCTGTTTTATTGGCTGGGCTTCCCCGGCTTGTCCTTGCTGAATATTTTCAGCTCGATACTGTGGATCAGCGCGTGGGCCTCGAATCAGCAAGGCCTGCACCATCCGGCCATCGTGCTGATGACGATCGAGGTATTTTTGCATACCTTGCTGGTCGTGCCGACGCTCGGATGGCAGGCCGGTTTTCAATATTATCTTTTTGCCGCGGTTCCTTTCACGCTGTTCAACAATAAATTCGACGGCAAGGCGATCATTTTTGTTTCGATCGCGCTGGGGGCGGAGTTTTTGTGGCTCAGCCTCTATACCCATGATCAACCGCTCAATCCGGCGCTTTCGGAACAGCAGGCCAGACTGCTCGAACGCAGCAATATCGTCATTGCATTTACCGCGCAGTGCATCATCAGCTACTATTTCCGCCTGGCGTCGATCTTCCTGGAACAGGAACTCGAAAATCAGGCCCATACCGATCCTTTGACCGGCTTGTACAATCGGCGCCGAATGACCGACTTTTTGACCCAGCAAGGCAAACTGGCGGCGCGCGAACGTACCACGTTATCGGTCGCTTTCGTCGATATCGACCATTTCAAAAAGATCAACGACAATTACGGGCACGAATCCGGTGATCAGATTCTGCAAGCGGTCGCGTATTTCATCAAGCGCCAACTCCGCAAAGACGACACACTGGCGCGCTGGGGCGGCGAAGAATTTCTGCTGCTGTTGCCGCATACCGACATCGGCGGCGCGCGGGTGCTGGCCGAAAAAATCCGCAACACGGTGGCTGAGCATACGTTTCAGATCGGCGGCAGCGAATATGCGGTGACGTTGACGATCGGCCTTTGCGAACATCGAACCGAACATCCGATAGAGGAAAGCGTCAAATTGGCCGATATTGCGCTCTATCGGGGGAAGCAGGCCGGACGGAATCGGGTGATGTGTTATTCCTGAACGTCCGGCGGATCAATCCTACGCGCGGGGGCTAGGCCTCGACCAGCGCGGCAAAGCTGTGCACCCAAACCAGGCTGTCCGGATTCCATTCCATGCCCGGATGCATTCTGATGATCAGGCCTTTATAAGTTTCCAGATCGGGAAAGCCTTCCGCCTGCGCATCCTTGTCGGTCAAATCGCCCAAACGCTGGCGGTCCAAACCGGTGATCACAAATTCCTGGCCATCCAAGGTAAACTTTTCGCCCGGCCAGCCATAAACGCCGTCCCGGCGCTGTTGGGTTTTGACGCCCGTTTTGGCGGCCTCAACGAGTCTCGGTTGAGTCACCAGCCGATCGATCGAACACGTTTTATTCGGATACATTTCCATGCGCTTTTCTCTAAATTTGTGTAGTGGGGAAAGACCTGTACATGATAGTCTAAATCATGAATATTTCATCCCGTTATTGTTAGCGGAAATCGTATTCTGCCAGGGAGAACGCCATGAACGCCGATCTGTTACCCGCGTTACGCGCCGCGATCAATGACGCCTATCTGGCCGACGAAGATCGAGTTTCTGCCGAGCTGGCTCAGGGTTTACGGTCTTATGATGCGTCCGCCGCCGCGAAGCTGGCCCGCAAGCTGGTCGCAGGGGTCAGAGCCGAAAGTACCCAGCAAGCGCTGATCGATACCCTGCTGCATGAGTATCAATTGAACACCCAAGAAGGCATCGTGCTGATGGAAATGGCCGAAGCCTTGCTGCGAATCCCAGACTCTGCAACCCAGGATGCTTTTTTGCAGGACAAACTGGGCTCGCTCGATTGGGGACGGCACCAAGCCTTGCATGATACGCGGTGGGTCAAATTGCTGACCGGCGCCTTGTCGGTGACCGGCCGCATCGAAAACCTCGGGGACGGAGGCGGCGCGTGGCTCACGAGGCTCAGCGCGCCGTTGATTCGCACCACCGCCAAACAGGCCATGCAGTGGCTCGCAAACCATTTCGTTTTCGCCGAAACGATCGAAGGTGGCATCGAAACGCTGCGCTTGCAGCCCGGCGCCCGCTATTCGTTCGATATGCTCGGCGAGGCCGCCTTGACCGCGGAAGATGCCGAGCGCTATTTCGAGGCCTACCGGCAGGCGATAGCACAGCTGGCAGAAGTTGCCGAACATGCAGATTCCTTCATGAATCCTGGCATTTCGATCAAACTGTCCGCGCTCTGCCCGCGTTACGAGCCGCTGCAAAGACAACGCGCGATCGACGAGCTGAGTCTCAAACTGCTCGCCTTGGCGAGTCAGGCGCGGCACGCCAACATCAGCCTGACCGTCGATGCGGAAGAATCGGAGCGGCTGGACATGTCTCTGGATATTTTTGCGGCGGTGCTCGCCCATCCGGACCTTGAAGACTGGCCGGGCTTCGGTCTGGCCGTGCAGGCTTATCAAAAGCGCGCGCTGCCAGTGATCCGCTGGCTGGCCGCGCTGGCTCAATCGCATCGTCGCCGGATTCCGGTCCGGCTGGTCAAGGGCGCGTACTGGGACGCCGAGATCAAACGCGCGCAAGAGTCGGGGCTGGCGGCTTATCCGGTCTTTACCCGCAAGACCGCGACCGACGTCTCGTATCTGGCCTGCGCGGAAACGCTGCTGGTCCATCCCGAAGCCTTCTATCCGCAGTTCGCGACGCATAATGCGCATACGGTCGCAGCGATCCTGACGCTGGCGAAAGCGCATACGGGCTTCGAATTTCAACGGCTACACGGAATGGGCGAGGCGTTTTATCAGCAATTGGCGCAGCAACACGCCCTGCCCTGCCGAATCTATGCCCCGGTCGGTAATTTTGAAGATTTGTTGCCGTATCTGGTTCGGCGCTTACTCGAGAACGGCGCGAATACCTCCTTTTTGAATCGGGTCGAAAATCCGCATTACAGCATGGACGAGATCGTCGCGGACCCGGTCGCAAGATTGCAGCAGGCACCTATCCGGATCGCGCAACCTCCCGAACTCTTCGGCCGGGAGCGCTTGAATTCGGCCGGAATCAACCTGAGTGACGCCGAAGTCCTAATTCAATTACAGGCCGATCTCGACGCGCTGGCCGAACGCAATTGGGAGGCATACCCCCTGATCGACGGCAAGCCTTATGCCGGCCGCCCCCAACCGGTATTCAATCCCTGCGATCAGCGCCGGCAAATCGGCCAGGTGACCCATGCAGACCCGGAGGCCATCGGCAAAGCCGCCGCCGGCGCGTTGGAGGCTTTCGCCGACTGGCGGCACAGTCCGGTACACGCGCGCAGCGCCTATCTGAAAAAAGCGGCCGATCTGTTCGAAGCGCACCGGCTTGAACTGGTCTCGCTGTGTGCGCGCGAAGGCGGCCGCACGATCAAGGATGCGCTCGCCGAAGTGCGCGAGGCGGTCGATTTTTGCCGCTATTACGCGGCCGAGGCAGAAAAGCTGTTCACTCAGCCGGTCCGGCTGTCGGGGCCTACCGGGGAAGCAAATTATCTGAGTCGCACTGGGCGCGGCGCGATCGTCTGCATCAGCCCCTGGAATTTTCCGATCGCGATTTTTGTCGGGCAAATCGCTGCGGCGCTGGCCGCCGGCAATACCGTGATCGCCAAGCCCGCGACCCAGACCGCGCTGACCGCGATGCGCTGCATTCAACTGCTGCATCGGGCCGGCATTCCGGGCGCGGTCCTGCAATTTCTGCCGGCCGAAGGCGACTTGATCGGCAAGCATTTATTGACCTTTCCGGGTCTCGGCGGCGTCGTCTTTACCGGCTCCACCGCGACCGCGCGCCGGATCAATCAAACCCTGGCGCAATATCAGCCGGCCATCGTGCCGTTGATCGCCGAGACCGGCGGCCAGAACGCTTTGATCGCGGACAGTTCGGCGCATGTCGAACAACTGGTCCAGGATGCGCTGACTTCGGCCTTTAACAGCGCGGGCCAGCGCTGCTCGGCGCTGCGGGTATTGTATGTTCAGGAAGACATCGCGGACCGGGTGATCAAGCTTTTGATCGGCACGATGCAGGAATTGACCCTCGGCGACCCCGGTCAAGCGGCGACCGACATCGGACCGGTCATCGATGCCCAAGCCGCCGCTCGACTGGCGGAGCATCTGGGCAGGATGCGGAAGGAAGCCAAGGTCCTGTACCAAGTCCCTTTAGCTGCCGATTTGCGCGCCGGCAGTTTCTTTCCGCCCAGCCTGATCGAAATCGGCGGCATCGAACAACTCGAACAGGAAATCTTCGGCCCGGTTCTGCATATCGTCCGTTACCGCGCGGACCGATTGATCCAGGTGGTCGAAAGCATCAATGCCACAGGCTACGGCCTGACGCTGGGAATTCATAGCCGGATCGAGAGCCACATTCAATCCCTTGTCGAACGGGCCCGGGTCGGCAACATCTATGTCAACAGGAATATGATCGGCGCGGTGGTCGGCGTGCAGCCGTTCGGCGGCATGGGACTGTCGGGTACCGGCCCGAAGGCCGGCGGTCCCGATTATCTGCGCCGGCTGTCTGCGGAACGGACGGTCACGATCAACAGCGCGGCGATCGGGGGCAATGCGGCCTTGTTATCCGAAGCGCTGTTTTAGGTTTCTTCTTCCTCTGCTTCTGTTTGGATCGCCTGCAATGACAAGGAACCGAGTCCGCTGCCTTGCGAATCCTTGGAATCGGCCATTTTGGCCGTCGCAGACCCGACACCTTCGCTCAAATTGATCTTCAGCTTCAGGTTGTTCGGCGAATCGGAGTTTTGCAGCGCCTCATCGAGCGAAATCGTGCCCGCCTTATAAAGCCGCAACAAATGGCTGTCGAAGGTCTGCATGCCGATATTCTCGGATTTTTCCATCGCTTCCTTGATGCTGTGTACGTCGCCTTTTTGAATCAGATCGCGGACCAGCTGCGTGCCCAGCAAAATTTCGATCGCGGCGGTGCGTTTGCCGTCGACCGTCGGCACCAGGCGCTGCGAGACGAAGGCCTTCAGGTTCAGCGACAGATCGAGCAACAATTGATTCCGGCGTTCTTCCGGGAAGAAGTTGATGATCCGGTCGAGCGCCTGGTTCGCATTGTTCGCGTGCAAGGTGGACAAACAGAGATGGCCGGTTTCGGCGAAAGCCAGGGCATGCTCCATCGTTTCCTGACTGCGGATTTCGCCGATCAGGATCACGTCCGGCGCCTGCCGCAGGGTATTCTTCAAGGCATCCTCATAGCTCAGCGTATCGACGCCGACTTCGCGCTGGTTGACCAGCGATTTTTTGTGCGGATGGATATATTCGATCGGGTCTTCGATCGTGATGATATGGCCCGACGCATTCGTATTGCGATGGTCGATCAAGGCGGCCAGCGAGGTCGATTTACCGGAGCCGGTGCCGCCGACGAACAGGATCAGACCGCGTTTTTCCATGATCGTTTTTTTCAAGACGTCCGGCAGGCCGAGTTTGTCCGCATTCGGAATATCCACCTTGATATTGCGGATCACCAGCGCGAAGCTGTTGCGCTGCTTGAAGATATTGACCCGGAAGCGGCCGATGCCGGGCTCCGAAAGCGCCATATTCAGTTCGGGCACCTGTTCGAAGGCCTTTTGCTGATCTGCGTCCATCAGGCCATAGGCAATCTCCTTGATGCGCTCCCTGGTCAGCTTACTGTTTTCCAAGGGCTTCAGGTTGCCTTGAAACTTTGCCGCGGGCGGCGCATCGACCGTCAGATAGAGATCGGAGCCGTCGTGTTGCACCAGGATTTTTAAATAATCTTTGAATTCCATAGTCGTGTAATCCGCTAACGGTGAGAGTTTACCTGGACTCAGTTTAGGATAAGTCGTAGAGAAGTGAAGCCATCTTCAAAAATTACCGGTTATAATAAGCGCTTTTTGATTAAATCGAGATGAGCACACAACGCAAAGCCGTCGCGCTGATTTCCGGCGGCCTGGATTCGATGCTGGCCGCGAAAACGATCATGGACCAAGGCGTCCATGTCGAAGGCATCAATTTCTTCACCGGCTTTTGCGTGGAAGGCCATACGCATGCGATCCGCGAAAAGGACCGCAGCAAACCGAAGCGTAACAATTCGCTCTGGGTCGCCGAGCAGCTCGGCATCAAGCTGCACATCGTCGATGTGATCGAAGAATACAAAAACGTGCTAATCAATCCGAAGCACGGCTACGGCGCGAATCTGAACCCCTGCCTGGACTGCAAGATTTTCATGGTCAACAAGGCCAGGCAATGGATCGCCGAAAACGGTTTCGACTTCATCATCACCGGCGAGGTGATCGGCCAGCGGCCGATGTCGCAGCGCAAGGACACGATGCCGGTCGTGGCCCGGGAATCGGGCGCCGACGACTTGTTGCTGCGGCCTTTGTGCGCGAAGAATCTGGCGCCGACGCTGCCGGAGCGCGAAGGCTGGGTCGACCGCGCCAAACTGCACGATTTCAGCGGCCGTTCGCGCAAGCCGCAGATGGAAATGGCCGAGCGCTACGGCTTCCACGATTATTCGCAGCCGGCCGGCGGCTGCTGCTTTTTGACCGACAAGAAATATTCGGCGAAGCTGGTCGATTTGTGGCAGTCGCACGGCCACAAGGACTATGAACTCGACGACGTGATGCTGCTGAAGGTCGGCCGTCACATCCGCCCTGCCCGCCATTTCAAGCTGATCGTCGCGCGCGAGGAAGGCGAAGGCCGCTTCTTGCAGGGCTATCAAAAAGAGTTCATCAGCATGCTGGCATCGAGCCATAGCGGCCCGCTGGTGTTGATCGACGGCACACCCTCCGCGGAAGATTTGTACCTGGCCGCCGGCATTACCGCGCGCTACGGCCAGGGCCGCGATGCGGAGCAAGTCGATGTCACGGTCACGGACAAGGACGGCTCGGAGCGAACGATCCAGGTCAAGCCGCTTGCGAAAGACTTGCCGCAGGAATGGTTTATATGATCCGGGAAACCTTGAACGCGCGGCGGCTTTTGTGTCCGCTGCCGGTGATCCGCACCCAAAACCAGGTCAAACAGATGCGGCCCGGCGACCAGTTGGAGGTAATCTGCACCGATCCCGGCGTGATGCAGGACATTCCGGCATGGTGCCGTATCCATGGCCACACCGTGCTCGAAACGCGCAGCGGCGATCATGAATATGTGATTGTCCTGGAAGTCGGCGGACAAGCCGGATAGCAAGCATCCTTACATTATTTTTTCATTCTATTTACGAGGAACACACGATGGCGGTAGGTCGCTGCGATTTTCCGATCATGCCGGAGATTCCGGGCATTCGTCTGGGCACCGTTTGCGCGGGCATCAAGCAGACGGTCAGGGACGATCTGTTGGTGTTTGAAATGGCCGAACAAGGCAGCTGCGCCGCGGTTTTTACCCAAAACGCCTTCTGTGCCGCGCCGGTGCAGGTCGCCCGGGACCATTTGGCAGCGAAGCCGCGCTGGCTGCTGATCAATTCCGGCAATGCTAACGCAGGTACCGGTAGGCAAGGTCTGCAAGATGCGTTGAGCTCCTGCGAGCGATTGGCGCAGCTGACCGGCGGCGCCGCCGAACAGGTGCTGCCGTTTTCGACCGGCGTGATCGGCCAGCCGCTGCCGATCGATAAGATCGGCTCTGCCTTGCCCGATGCGGTGCGCAATCTCAATCCTGCAAACTGGGACAAGGCCGCCAGGGCGATCATGACGACCGATACGTTTCCGAAGGGCGTCACTCAGACCCTGGAGATCGACGGCCGCACCATCACCTTCAACGGCATCGCCAAGGGCGCCGGCATGATTCAGCCGAACATGGCGACGATGCTGTCGTTCATCGGCACCGACGCGAAAATCAGCAGCGCCTTGTTGCAGCGATGCCTGAAGCGCGCCGCCGAACTGTCTTTCAACCGGATCACGGTCGACGGCGACACTTCGACCAACGACGCGCTGGTCGTGATGGCCAGCGGGCTTTCCGCCGCTCCGGAAATTTTGCCGGACAGCGAACATTACACTCGCTTCGCCGATGCCTTGCTGGACGTGTGCAAGCGTCTGGCCGAAGCGATCGTCCGGGACGGCGAAGGCGCGACCAAACTGATGCGCATCGTGGTCGAGGAAGCGCAAAGCGACGAAGAAGCGGTCCGCGTCGCGAAAACGATCGCGCATTCGCCCCTGGTCAAAACCGCGTTTTTCGCGAGCGACCCGAACTGGGGACGCATTCTGGCCGCGGTCGGACGCGCCGGCGTCGATAACATGGTGCTCGAAAACATTCGGATCTTTCTGAACGACGTCTGCATCGTCCGTGAAGGCGGACGCGCCGACGACTACACCGAGGAAGCGGGACAGCAGGTGATGGACCGTGAGGAAATCCGCGTGACGGTCCAACTGGGCCGGGGCGATGCCCGCCAGGAAGTCTTGACCTGCGATTTCTCGTACGACTATGTCAAGATCAATGCGGAATATCGCACCTGATCGGCAGCCGGAAAGCCGATGAGCCATAGGCAAAAAACCGCAGCGAAGTCGCTGCAAGTCGCGGCCGGAGTGATCAAAGGCTCGGACGGCAAGATACTGATCGCCAAGCGCGACGAATCCCTGCATCAGGGCGGCTTATGGGAGTTCCCGGGCGGCAAGATCGAAGCCGGCGAAACGCCCGAGCAGGCCTTGTGCAGAGAGCTGAAGGAGGAACTGGACATTGAAGTTTGTTCGGCGGCGCCCTTGATCACGATTCATCACCGTTATCCCGATCGGGCCGTCACCTTGCGGGTTTTTGTGGTCGATCGCTTTTCCGGCAGCGCAACAGGCTGCCTGGGCCAGCCGATTCGTTGGGTTGCGCCGAACGAATTGACCCATTTTACCTTCCCGGCCGCCAACCGGCCGATCGTGACCGCGGCCCGGCTCCCGCCTTATTATGCGATCCTCGACGATCAGGTCAGCGGCGGCCTGATGCAGGATTTGCATAAATTCCTCACGAACGGCATCAAGCTGATTCAGGCGCGCTTGAAAACTTCATCGCACGCTGATGTCGCAAGCTTCTTGTCGAAAGCCTATCCGCTTTGCCGCGCCCACGATGCCGTGTTGCTGATCAATTCTGCGGTGGATTTCGGCAATGCAGCCGCCGATGGCCTGCACTTGACCGCCAGCGACTTGCTCGCTTTACAGGAACGGCCGGCGGCTTATCGATGGCTCGGCGCTTCGTGCCACACGCTGGCGGAACTCGAACATGCCGAGAAGATCGGCGCCGACTTTGCGGTTCTGGCGCCGGTGTTGCCGACCCAAAGCCATCCGGAGACCGCCGCTCTGGGTTGGGAAAGATTTTCCGCGCTGATCGAGCAAATCAACATTCCGGTGTATGCCTTGGGAGGCTTGGCAAAAGAGGATCTGGACGCCGCCCGCGCAGCCGGCGCGCAGGGCATCGCCGGCATCCGGGCGTTCCTCGGCGACTAAAGCAAGACTGATTAGTGAAGGGGCGGGCTTTCTTCCGTTTCGCCCCCGTCATCCAATTCCTCGGAAATCCGGTGCTCTTCGGCCGCCCAAGCCCCCAAGTCGATCAATTTGCAGCGTTCGGAACAGAACGGCCTGTAGGGATAGTCCGCCGTCCACTCCACCGAACGTCCGCACACAGGGCACTTAACTGTCGTCGCGGCCATCAAAACTGGCAACAGGACAAGGTGAAAGGCACGTCGTCGCTGCTTTGCAGCGGACGCTTTTCGTCATTCGACGGCACCATGAAACGAATCGTGCAACGATGCTTGCCGCCGCTGATTTCGGCAAAATAACGCAGTGACTTGTCCAAACTGACTTTCACCAATTGATAGGGCTGGCTGTGATCCAGGGAAATCTGAAAAAATCCGGCCTTGGCGATTTCTTGCGTATCGCGACGGCTGTTGCGAATCAGATTCAGGATCAGATCGATCGCATTTCTGATGTCGTTGAAAGGCGTGCTCCATTGCTGCAGATCCTTCAGGCGAATCGCCTCTTCCTGTTCCAGCCAGTAATGAAACTCGGGCAAGTCGAAAGAGCAGGTGCCGCCCGGAATCGAGCTGCGCTGGGCGATGCTTTGGAAAAGATCGCTTTCCATCACATGGATGCCGATTTTGCCGCTCGATGCATACAGATTCTTGCTGGTTCGACCCACGTCATTCAACAACTGACTCAGTTTTTCCGAATCCACACCTTGGCTCTGGGAAAGTTTATTCAAGACTTTGCTGTGGCGATCGAGTTCTTTAAGCAACTCCGATTTCAAATCGTTCCGGCTTAAGATGGCCATGATGTCGAGCAGCACGTTCAGTGCGGCGCGTTTGTCCCAAACGGAGGCCCCGTTTAAGAAATGATTGAACTGTTTAAAGAGTTGTTCGAGCCTAATGAAAACCCGGATGCGTTCGTTGAGAGGAAATTCATAAGTGATGGTGTTGGTCACAGGTAAGTCTAGTCTGACAGGCGCTTATAGAAAGGTATAAATTGTGCAGTTTTTTGACTTGTTCTGCAAGTGCATTGTCAGTCAATGAGTTGTCCAGCAAGTCGCCCGCATGCGCGCGGCGATAGTCCCGAGAAACCTGGCTCTCGATGATAGCCAGGATGGTTTCAATGCCAAGCCGGTCTCTTTGGCTGACGCGCTCAATTTGCAGTTCGACCGGGCAATCGACGACCAGGATGCGGTCGACGACCGCTTCCATCTTCGTTTCGAATAGCAAGGGAATGCTCAGGATGCAATAAGGCGCCGCCAATTGCTCGCTTCTTGCATTTAATGCGGCCCAAATAAGGGGGTGCAGTATCGCTTCGAGCTTTCGTTTCTGCCCGGCATCGGCAAAAATGATCCGTTTGAGTTGCAGGCGGTTCAACGAGCCGTCCGCATTCAGGACCTGCCCGCCGAATGCGTCACGAATTCGATCCAAGGCGGGCTGCCCCTTCTCGGTCAGTTCACGCGCGATCTGGTCGGCATCGAGAATCGGCACGCCGAGTTCGGCAAAAAGATTGGAAACCGTCGTTTTACCGCAGCCTATGCCGCCGGTCAGACCTACTTTCAGCATGACTTAAAACAATCAAAAGCCGACGGTGTCGAGATAGAGACGATTGATCGCATCCCCCCAGATCAGAGCAATCCAGCCGGCAACGGCCAGATAGGGACCGAAAGGGATCGGCGCGGCATGGTCGCGTTTGGCGAATAGGATCGAAGCGATGCCGAACACCGCGCCGGTCAGGGCGGAAAGCAGAATGATCAACGGCAGGCTCTGCCATCCGAGCCAGGCGCCGAACAGCGCCAGCAATTTGAAGTCGCCAAAACCCATGCCTTCCTTGCCGGTAACCAGTTTGAACAGATGATAGACGATCCAGAGCGAGCCATAGCCGGCAGCCGCGCCGATAATGCTGGCATGCGCATCGGTATAGAACCCGAACAAACTCAGTACCAGCCCCCCCCAAAGCACCGGCAGATTGATCGAATCGGGCAACAGATGATGGTCGATGTCGATAAAGCTCAACGCGACCAGAGACCAGGTCAATAAGAGCGCGAACAAGGTTTGCAGGCTATAGCCGAAATGTAAGGCGACCACCGCGGACAGCACCGCGGTAAACAGCTCGATCGCAGGATAACGCCAGGAGATTTTGGAGCCGCAATGCGCGCATTTGCCTTTCAAAAACAGATAGCTGAGCAGCGGAATATTCTGATAAGGCTTGATCGGCGTCTTGCAGGACGAACAACGCGATAAAGGCAGGGCCAGGTTAAAAGGCTCTTCCTCGGTGAGCCGGACATTGCCGGCGCTTTGCGGGGCCGGCACCGCCTCCGGCGCCAACTCCAGAAATTCGATGCATTCCCTGCGCCACCCCCGGTACATCATGATGGGCAGACGGTAGATCACCACATTGAGAAAACTGCCGACCATCAGGCCAATGATAAAAACGAGATAAGGTAAAAAATCGCTCAATTCTGTCATGTAGTAAGCCAAAATTTCGGTGTCATTGAGTGTGGCGACGACGTGTTGCCGTACGGTTGAATCTTAGCTGACGGCTTCTCCCAACTTGAAGATAGGCATATACATCGCAACCAAAAGCCCGCCGACCAGAACGCCGAGGACGGCCATAATAAAGGGCTCCATCAGGCTGCTTAAATTATCGATCAAATTGTCGACCTCTTCTTCATAAAAATCCGCGACCTTGGCAAGCATCGCATCCATCGCCCCGGATTCTTCGCCGATTGCAACCATTTGCTGCATCATATGCGGAAACAGATTCGACTGCTGCATCGCAAATTGCAGACGCTGCCCTGTGGCGACTTCTTCACGCATCTTCAGGACCACTTCCGCGTAGACTATACTACCACAAGCGCCGGCTACCGACTCCAAAGCTTCCACCAGCGGCACCCCGGCCGCCGACATCGTCGACAAGGTTCTGGCGAAGCGCGCGATCGCGGATTTGTTCAAAATCGTCCCAATGACGGGCACTTTCAACAACATCCGGTCCAGTGCATGGTTAAACGCATAGGAACGTTTTTTGAAATAAAAAAACGTGTAAAAAATGCCTCCGATCGAGCCGAAGACGATCCACCACCAATCCCTGAGCCAATTCGACATGTTGATCACCATCTGGGTAAATGCCGGCAAATCCGCACCGAAACCCTTGAAGAGTTCCTCGAAAACCGGCACCACGAACATCAGCAGGATGGTGGTCACGATGACCGCGACGACAATCACCGCGGTCGGATAAGTCAACGCTTTTTTGATCTTCTTCTTGATCGATTCGGTTTTTTCCTTGTAAGTCGCGATTTTATCGAGCAAGGCCTCCAGAACCCCGGCCTGCTCGCCCGCTTCGACCAGGTTGCAGAACAATTCGTCGAAATACAGCGACTTTTCGCGCAAAGCTTGCGCCAGCGTGTTGCCGCCTTCGATGCTGGCCTTGATCGACAACAACATCTCCTGCATGCTCGGATTCTCGTGGCCCTTGCCGATGATATCGAAAGACTGGACCAACGGCACGCCGGCTCCGAGCATCGTCGCGAGTTGCCGCGCAAACACCGCAATATCGGCAGGGGTAATTTTTTGGACTTTCTTGAATAAGGGTTTCGGTTTTTTCTTGATTTTCTGGACGCGAAAGCCTTGCCGTTTTAGATCGGCTTTGGCGATCGTCTCGCTAAGCGCAGAGATGGGCCGATTTTTGATTTTGTTGCCGGCCTTGTCGACGCCGTCCCAGACAAAATCGATTTGTTCAACTTTTTGTGCCATTTTCGCTTATTCCTTGGTAACCCGGTCAATTTCTTCAATGCTGGTGACGCCCTGGCGGACTTTATTCAGGCCGGAAGCCCTGAGATCGTTGATGCCCTCCGCCTTCGCCTGCTCGGCCAACTGCATCGCGTTGCCGCCTTCCAGGATCAGCCTACGCATGTTGTCGCTGAGCGTCATCACCTGATAGATGCCGACCCGGCCCTTATAACCGTTCGTACAATGCTCGCAGCCCACGGCCTTATAGACTTGCAGCGTTTTCAATTCTTCTTTCTTGAAACCGGTCGAAAGCAGCACACTTTCCGGATAATCGGAGGGCTCCTTGCAATGCACGCATAAACGGCGCGCCAGTCGCTGCGCCATGATCAGATTGATCGACGACACGATATTGAACGCGGGAATCCCCATCTGCATCAGCCGGTTCAAGGTTTGCGGCGCATCGTTCGTGTGCAGGGTCGAAAGCACCAAGTGCCCGGTTTGCGCCGCTTTGATCGCAATCTCGGCGGTTTCGAGGTCACGAATTTCGCCGACCATGATCACATCCGGGTCCTGGCGCAAAAAGGCGCGCAAAGCGCTGGCGAAGGTCAGACCGGCCTTCACGTTCATGTTGACCTGATTGATGCCTTCTACGGTGATTTCGACCGGATCTTCCGCGGTCGATATATTGCGCTCTATCGTGTTCAGGATATTCAGTCCGGTATATAACGACACCGTTTTACCGCTGCCGGTGGGCCCTGTGACCAGCACCAGCCCATAGGGGCGATTGATCGCTTCCAGAAACAGCTTTTGCTGGTCGGGTTCGAAACCGAGCTTTTCGATGCCCAATTGCGCGCTGGTCGGATCGAGAAGACGCATGACCACCTTTTCGCCGAACAGAGTCGGACAGGTATTGACCCGGAAATCGAGCGTACGATTCTTGGAAACGATCAATTTGATCCGTCCGTCCTGGGGCACCCGGCGTTCGGCGATATCGAGCCTGGACATGACCTTGATGCGGGAAATGATCTTGGTCGCGACCGCGGACGGAGGACTGGCGACCTCGTGCAGCATGCCGTCGGTGCGGAAACGGATGCGGAAGTTTTTTTCGTAAGGCTCGAAATGAATATCGGAGGCGCCTTTTTTGACCGAGTCGAGCAGGATTTTATTCACGAAGCGAACAATCGGCGCATCATCGACATCCGAATTCGCTTCGTTTCTGGCGGCCTCTTCTTCCACGCTGGAAACCGCCAGATTATCGAGATCTTCGTCGAGCAAGGCGGCCATCGAGGTGTCGGGAGCCTCCAGAGCGATTTCAATCGCCTTGCTCAGCTTATCCTCTTCGACCACGATGCATTCGGGATTCAACCGAGTTTGAAACTTGATTTCGTCAAGCGGCTGATGATTTGTCGGATCGGATACCGCGATGAAAATCGTCTTGCCGCGCGCGAACAGAGGCAGGACTTGATGTTTGCGGATCAATTTTTCATTGATCAATTTGACCGGCAGCGTCTTTAAATCGATCGCATCCAGATCGAAGAAAGGTACGCCAAATTCGGCGTAAACGGCAGAGGCGATCGCTCTGCCGTTTACCAATTTATTGGCGACCAGATAACTGACGAGGGAAATGTGTTTCTTCGCCGCTTCCTGCACATGGGTTCGTGCCTCGCCTTCCGAAAGCAAACCTTTTTGAATCAGGCACTTGGTAATACCGCTAAAGTAAAATTCAGTCGTCGGTGTAGCCATCGATAATGTAAGCATCAAAAGAGAATTTGATACCAAATATAGATGATCAGCCAGCAACTACAAGGCGGGCGCGAAAAGAAAGCGGCGCTGTCTCACAAATCGACGCCTCTTACAAACTCTGAATCTTCCGGCGCTGCTGTTCGAGATTATCCAGGGACGAACGCAGCTCCGCCAGTTTTTGCTCTTCTTTCTTCAGCACCTCGGCCGGCGCCTTGTTCACGAAGTCAGGGTTGCCCAATTTGCCTTCGACGCGCGGCAGATCCTTCTGAATTTTTTGAATTTCCTTGTCCAGGCGCGCCAGTTCGGCATCCTTGTCGATCAGACCAGCCATCGGGATCAGGATTTTCAATGCGCCGACCAAGGCAATCGCCGATTCCGGCGCGGTATCGGCATCGGCCAGCCAGGTGGCCGATTCGAGACGCCCGAGCTTATGCAGATAGATGCTGCTGTTCACAAAGAACGCCCTGTCCTGCTCGCTGCCGTTTTGCAGCAAAAGCGCTAGCGGCTTGCCCGGCGCGATGTTCATCTCGCCGCGAATCCGGCGCACGCCGAGGATGAAACTCATCACCCAGTCGATTTCGGCGACCGCCGCGCTGTCGGCCAGCGCGGGGTCCACGGCCGGATACGGCTGCAACATGATCGTCTCGCCCTGAATGCCGGCCAGCGGCGCGACCCGCTGCCAGATTTCCTCGGTGATGAACGGAATGATAGGATGCGCGAGCCGCAACGCGGTTTCGAGCACGGTGACCAAGGTCTGGCGCGTGCCGCGCTGCAAGGCCGGATCGTCCGCCTGCAGCGAAATCTTCGCCAGTTCCAGATACCAGTCGCAGAATTCGTTCCAGATGAACTCGTAGATCGCCTGCGCGGCCAGATCGAAACGGTAGTTGTCGATCGCTTGCCGGGTCGATTCGGTGACCTGATTTAGCCGGGCCAGAATCCAGCGGTCGACCTGCGTCAGATGGCAAGGCTCGCCCGAAAGACCATTATCCTGGTTTTCGGTGTTCATCAGCACGAAACGCGCCGCATTCCAAAGCTTGTTGCAGAAATTCCGGTAACCTTCGGTACGCGCCAGATCGAAGCGAATGTCGCGCCCGGTCGAGGCCAGCGACGCAAAGGTGAAACGCAAGGCATCGGTGCCGAAAGACGCAATGCCGTCCGGAAACTGCTTGCGCGTCGCCTGCTCGATTTTCTTCGCCAGATGCGGCTGCATCATGCCCGAAATCCGTTTCGCGACCAGGCTCTCGAGGTCGATGCCGTCGATGATGTCGATCGGATCGAGCACGTTGCCTTTCGATTTGGACATTTTCTGGCCTTCCGCATCGCGCACCAGGCCGTGGATATAAACTTCCTTGAACGGCACTTGGCCTTGGAATTTCAGTCCCATCATGATCATCCGGGCCACCCAGAAGAAAATGATGTCGAAGCCGGTGACCAGTACGCTGGTCGGATAATGGCGCGCCAATTCCGGCGTTTGCTCCGGCCAGCCCAGGGTCGAAAACGGCCACAACGCGGACGAGAACCAGGTATCCAGCACGTCTTCGTCCTGGCGCAGCGGATAATCAGACGGCAGATTGTGCCGTTCGCGGACGGCTTGCTCGGAGCGGCCGACATAGGTATTGCCGGCGTCGTCATACCAGGCCGGAATCCTATGTCCCCACCAGATTTGCCGGGAAATGCACCAATCCTGGATGTTGCGCATCCACTCGAAATAGGTGTTCTTCCAGTTGTCCGGCACGAACTTGATGTCACCGTTCTCGACCGCCTCGATCGCGGGCCCTGCGAGCGGCGCGACCCTGACATACCACTGGTCGGTCAGGAACGGCTCGATCACCGCGCCGGTGCGGTCGCCGCGCGGCACCATCAGCTTGTGGTCGGCGATTTTTTCGAGCAGGCCTTGCGCGTCGAGGTCCGCGACGATCTGCTTGCGCGCCTCGAAGCGGTCCAGGCCGCGGTATTTTTCCGGAATCAGTTCATCATCCGTGACGCTCGCATCGCGGGTGAAGATGTTGATCAAACCGCCATTCGGCAGGTTCTGGATCACCGTGTTCGCCCGGTGCCGGTTCCACACTTCGTAGTCGTTGAAATCGTGCGCCGGCGTGATCTTCACGCAGCCGGTGCCGAATTCCGGATCGACATAGTCGTCCGCAATCACCGGAATTTTACGCCCGGTCAACGGCAGTTCCAAAAATTCGCCGAGCAGATGTTTGTAACGCTCGTCGCCGGCATGAATCGCGACCGCCGCGTCTCCGAGCAGCGTTTCAGGCCGCGTGGTTGCGACGATCAGATGCCCCTGCCCGTTCGACAACGGATAGCGGATATGCCACATCGAGCCGTTTTCTTCTTCCGAAAGCACTTCGAGGTCCGAGACTGCGGTATGCAACACCGGATCCCAATTGACCAGGCGCTTGCCGCGGTAAATCAGGCCTTCTTCGTACAGGCGGATGAAGACTTCTTGCACCGCATCGGACATGCCCTGGTCCATCGTAAAACGTTCCCGGCTCCAGTCGACCGACGAGCCCATCCGCCTGAGCTGCCGGGTGATCATGCCGCCGGATTCTTCCTTCCATTGCCAGATGCGCTCGACGAATTTCTCGCGTCCGTAATCGTGACGGGTCTTGCCTTCGGCATTGCACAGGCGTTCGACGACCATCTGCGTCGCGATGCCGGCATGGTCGGTGCCGACCTGCCATAAGGTGCTGTGCCCCTGCATCCGGTGGTAACGGATCAAGGCATCCATGATCGTGTCCTGAAACGCATGCCCCATGTGCAAACTGCCGGTCACATTCGGCGGCGGAATCATGATGCAGTAGGACTCGCCTTCGGGTTGGGCCGCGAAATAGCCGCTTTCTTCCCAGGTGTTATACCAGCGTTGTTCGATTGCGTGAGGGGCGTATGTTTTATCCATTAACGATTGATTGTTTCAAAAAGCAAAAAATGGGATGAGGTACTTCGCGGCGTCACACCTTGTGGGTGACGACCGCGATGCCGGACTGTTGATAACGACGATAACGCATTCGGCCTTCCGCTTTAATCTCCGCGTTGTCGTCGAGAATTTCCAGGATGCGTTCAGCCTGATCGATCTGTTGCGGGCCTTGGCCGGACAGGTTCACGATCACCTTTTGCCAGCGCGCCGGCGGCTCCAGGGAACCGATCAAAATCACGTTGTCGACGGCGGGCAATTCTCCTTCATAGCGTTGATGGGGAATGAAACTGCCCGCCCGGAAAGTCCACAGCAAATCGTCGAGCCGCTCAGCCTGAGCGTCGTTATCGGTCAGCACATAGCAATAGCTGCCGCTCCGGTAAGCCTTTTCGACCAGTTTGCAGACGAACAGCAAGCGCTGCGGTTCGGCGTAGGAAGCCAGCACATAGAACGTAACGTCGGGCATCGATCCTGAAATAGTGAACTAGGCCTTTTGGCTGCGATTCAGTAAATACTGGCACAACAGCGGCACCGGCCGGCCGGTCGCACCTTTGTTCGAACCGGTGCGCCAGGCCGTGCCGGCGATGTCCAGATGCGCCCAGCGCAAGTTTTCGGCGAAGCGCGCGAGGAAACAGGCCGCGGTAATCGTGCCCGCGTCCTTGCCGCCGACATTGGCCATGTCCGCAAACGGCGACTTGAGTAATTCCTGATATTCTTCCCAAAGCGGCAAGCGCCAGACACTGTCGACCGCGGTTTCGCTCGCGGCGATAATTTCGTTGCAAAGCTCGTCGTCATTGCCGAGCAGACCGCTCGGCACGCGCCCGAGTGCGACCAGGCAGGCGCCGGTGAGGGTCGCCATGTCGATCACCACGTCCGGATTGAAGCGTTCGGCATAGGTCAGGGTATCGCAAAGAAGCAGCCGGCCTTCCGCATCGGTATTCAGGATTTCGATCGTCTTGCCGGATAGGCTAGTCACGATGTCGCCCGGCTTGTTCGCGTCGCCGTCCGGCAGATTTTCGGAAGACGGCACCAAGCCGATCACGTTCAGCGGCAGATCCATTTCGGCAACGGCCTGCAGCACGCCGAGCACGGTGGCGCCGCCGCACATGTCGTATTTCATTTCATCCATGCCGAGCGCCGGTTTCAGCGAAATGCCGCCCGCATCGAAAGTCAAGCCCTTGCCGATCAGCACGATCGGCTTGCTGTTGCGCTCGCCGCCCTGATAATCCAGCACGATCAGTTTGGCCGGCTGCCGGCTGCCGCGCGAAACCGACAGCAAAGACCCCATGCCCAAAGCCGCCATCTCGGCTTCTTCGAGGATATTCACGCTCAATTTGTCGAAGCGGCCGAGCTCCAGGGCCTGTTCGGCCAGATAGGACGGCGTGCAGACATTGCCGGGCAAATCGCCGAGCCACTTGGTCAAATCCATCGCCGCCGCGATCGCCTTGCCCTGCGTCAAACCGGATTGCGCTTGGACCTGCTCGCTCTCCGCTGCGGTAATCGCGATGCACTGCAATTTGAAATCGGCTTCCTTTTCCGCCTTCAACTGGGTAAACTGGTAGACTGCGTCATTGAAGACTTCGACGATCTGCCGGGTCTTCCAGGTCAAATCGGCGCCTTTGACCTCCGCCTCGCCAAGACAGCAGACGGCCGATTTGACGATCGTCTTTTTGAGGGCATTCACGGCCGAGGATAAGGCTTTCCGGTAGGTTTTGACCGATAAGGCGTCCTTTTTTCCGAGACCGACCAAAAGCAGCCGCTCGATGCCGCCCACGGGCAGCGCATTGACCAGCACCGTTTCGCCGTTCTTGCCGATCAGGTCGCCGCGGCTAATGATTTTTTTGACCAGCCCATCGGTCAAATTGTCGAGTGCGGCCGCGGCAGGCGTAAACTGGCCGTCCTGGTAGATGCCGGCAATCAGACAATCACATTGCAGTTTTTCTATGGGCGCACTTTCTATAAAATAATCCATGACTTTTACTTTTTATTTAATCGCTTTCGGGTCGTCGTTCGCGTCGGAAAAATAGTCCGCGCGGATAAAATTTTGCAGCGATTATACACCACTTATCACGAATATGATTGAGGAGACGCGCTTGGAGGCAAATTGGCCGCAAGGCAGTTATTCAGCACGCCGGCCGCTGTTTGGCGTGCTGGACAGGATGATCGCGGCAGACCTGCTCAAAACGATGCTGTCGGTCTGGTCGGTGATCGTGGTGATCATCGTCAGCCGCAAATTCATCAAGGTGCTCGACCAGGCGATCGACGGACAGATTTCGAATGACGCCCTGCTCAAGATCCTCGGCCTCAAGACGATCGTCGCCGGCGTGGCGTTTTTACCGGCCGCCACCTTCATGGCGGTGTTGATGGTGCTGGGCCGCATGTACCGCGACCAGGAAATGTCGGCGATCCAGTCCGCCGGAGCCGGCGCGGGCGCGATTTACCGCTCGGTCTTTCAATTCGTGTTGCCGCTGAGCCTGATCGCGGCCGGCCTGTCGTTTTATGCCGCGCCCTGGGCCGAAGCCACCACGGAACAGTTGGTCAGCAAGGACAAACAAAGCGCCGACATCCGCGGCATCGCGCCCGGCAAATTCAGCGAATACAGCGGCGGCGACCTGGTGTTTTATGTCGAGGACATCGGCAAGGACAAAAAAATGCACAAGGTCTTTGTGCAGCACCGGCAGAAGCACGGCGGCGCCCTGGCCATCGTGAACGCCGAATCCGGCCGCCTGGAAGATTTGCCCGACGGCCGCTACATGATATTGGAACAGGGCGAGCGTATCCAAGGCCAGCCCGGCGACCTGAACTATGTGATCGAAGAATTCGCCGAATATGCGGTCAGGATCGAGGGCAAGGAAGCCCTCGCGCGCGAGGTGCCGGAAGCCGCGTCCAGCTCCCTCTTGTGGTTATCGGACAAACTGCCCGACATCGCCGAACTGCAAAGGCGCCTGGGGATTCCGCTCGGCGCCCTGCTGCTCAGCTTCATCGCCGTACCGCTGGCGCAGCTATCCCCTCGCGGCGGCGTTTACGGCAATATCCTGACCGGTTTTCTGATCTTTTTTATTTACGGCAACCTCGAACGCGTCAGCCAGGGCTGGGTCACCAAGGCGGTCATTCCGCCCTGGCTCGGTCCGACCAGCGTGTATGGTTTGCTGGTATTGATAAGCCTGGTCTATCTGGCTCGGTATTTCGGCTGGAAGTGGCTGCGTCTCAAGTTAAAGGAAGCGACATCTCAATGAACGTACTGACCGGCTACATGGCCAAAGAAATCCTGAAAGGCTCTTTTCTCGCAATCCTTTTTTTGTTGACGCTGTTCAATCTGTTCACCTTTACCGACGAGATGAGGGATTTGGGCAAGGGCAGTTACGGGCTGAAAGAAATCGCCTTGTATCTGGCCCTGACCTCGCCGCGGGTGTTCTACGAACTGGTGCCCGCATCGGCCCTGCTCGGCAGCCTGTTCATCCTCGGCGCGATGGCGAACAACCGGGAATTGATCGCGATGCAGGCGGCCGGCTTATCGGTGCCCGGCATCATTCGCGCGGTGATGACCGCCGGCGCGATCCTGGTGCTCATTTCGATCGCCGTCGGCGAATATGTCGCGCCGATCGCCGAGCGCAAGGCGCAACTGATCAAGTCGACCGCGCAGCACGACCAGATTCCGACACATTCGCTGTACGGCATCTGGCTGCGCGAAAACAACAAATTCATCAATGTGCGCAAGATCGAGGACAACGGCGATCTGGCCGACATCAGCATCTATGCGCTAAACGACAACCGGCGCCTACAAAGCGCGCTACACGCCGATCGGGCCAGCTTCCTGGGCGATAAACAATGGCAACTGAAACAGATTAGGCAATCGGACATTTCTAACGAAAAAATGCAGGCCGCCACCTTTCCCGAACAGCGCCTGACCTCTTCAATCGCACCCGAAATTCTGAACATCACCGTGGTCAGCCCGGATAATCTGTCGATAATCGAACTGGCCCGGTATGTCGATTTTTTGAAGCAGAATCACCAAAAGTCGCAGGTGTTCGAACTGGCCTTGTGGGGCCGCCTGATCAACCCCTTCGTGACTTTTGTGATGCTGATGATTTCGGCGCCTTTCGTGATCGGCGTCAAGCGCGGCATCAGCGTCGGCGCGCGGATGATCATCGGCGTGATCATAGGCTTGGGATTCAACATCGTCGACAAAATCGTCGGACATTTAGGGCTGATCTATGAACTCAACGCCCCGCTGGTCGCGCTGCTGCCGAGTCTGCTGACCTTCATGGCAGCCTTCTGGACCCTACGACGCAGTTATATCTGATTCCGCCGGCTTAATGATTGAATTTGATCGCGCTTGGCGGCTTGCTGTTGCGCGGCAGGTCGAAAAAAAGACTTAGCGATGACACTAACAAAAGAAAGTAGCCGTTCATTTCCGATAGCGCCTCGTACAACCGATAAAACTCAAATACCGGCCCATCAAATAGACTGGCAACTCCTACCAGCAGCCCGCCGGCGACCAAAAACACGCCGGACCGGGTGGGTAGAATATGAACGGCCAGCGTCAGATAATGCTTATAGTCACGCACAAATAACACGCTAAGCAACAGCCATAAGCCGCTCAGCAGGATGCTCCGGCCATAGCCGCTGCCGAGAAAGACAAGGGCTTGCGGCAAATCAAATTTTTCGACATCAAGTTCGCGCAGAATAAACGAAAGACAAAGTAAGGCGCCCAAAGCAGGGAGCAGTCTTTGGCCTTTTTGGACATACATCATTGTCTGTAAAAAAGCCACTCCCGAAGCAAACAGCAGGATGAGCTGTAGATTTTCCAGAAAATGATTTTCATTGGCGATTTCAGCGTCACCACTTATATCAACCTTAAAATAGATAAGCGAATCGACCAAGATGACGAAAAATAAGGGCGAAATGATCTGTTCGACTGCCAGAGTCAGCGTATTCGGTTTTGAGAGAATCATGATAATCTGAATGCTTTTTACGATTAAAAACGCAAATTTCAGATCCCATAATACTGACGATTGCCTGTCGCGGCTATTGGACTTTAGGCTAATAAGATTCCGCCTCGGCACTGCGAAGCGGAATCCTGATCAGCCACATGCGGGGCTAATTCGGAAGGCCGAAATTGACTCCGAAATTGATGTTATCGAAAAAATTACGGCTGGTTCCGCCCTTGATCCCCTGGGAAAGCGAAAAGTCCACATTCAGCGCTTCCGAATCCGCGTTGAGCACGCGAACGCCAAGCGAGCCAGACATGATGTGATTCCCCTCCACGTTAAGCTTATTTCCATTCTGATCCTTCCCCTCCGCCCAAGCGCTTTCAAACAGGATATAGGGTTGAAAGCCTTTGATGTTGTACAAAGGCAGGGAATAATTCAGCGGGATCAGCGAATTGACCTCGAAGCTGGCGCCGACGCCCGAGTCGCCGGCGATCTTGCCCGGCCGATACGCCCTGCCGAAGCTATAGCCGCCGTAGATGATCCGTTCGGTAATCGGCAGCATATCGCCGCTGTACTGGCCGCCAACCGTAAACGAGGTACCGAGCAGACCGTAAAAAAAATAATCCTTCTGGTTGAAAATCGCGTTCAGTTTGAAAAAGTCGATATCATACGGATTATTCAGTTTAGTCGTGCTGCTTATTGCAGGCTTGGTTAACTGCTGAGAGTATTCATACTTTTTCGAAGAACCCAAGCCGTCTATACCTTTGGTCATCACCAGATTGACCGCGCGGCTCTGGGTCGCTATTCTCTCGGAATACGCCACGCCCCAGGAAAATGCGCGCACATCGGTTTCCATTTCCCATTGCTCTATATACTGTGCATTTTTAGTCCCAAAATCATATGTTCTACTCGTAGAATCCGTAAATTTACTCGAATAAAACGAAACATTGCCGTTCAGCAGTTTATTCAGCGTCAAATAAAACGGATAGGAAATATCCACGCCGAAACGATTCGAACTGATATTGCGCCCAACTCCCGGTCCAAAAGCGGCAACCTGGTCGCCGACATAGGAAGAACCGTCAAACTTTACCAGCAAGCCATCGGTGCCGATCGGCTGCGTATAGGTGCCGGCATAAAATTCTTCATCATTCTTCGATAGCAGGGATGAAAAAGTGATCTGCTCGGCCAACGGCGTCAAGGCGGTGGTTTTCGCGGTGAAATTGATCCGAGAAAAGCCATCGACCACTTCCGCCCGGCCATAGGCATCGATCGGCCGGCGCTTCACATTCAGGGTCAAATCGGTGCCCCCGTCGGCTTTTTGGGGCAGTTGAAGATCCGCCTGCACCCTCAAGCCGGGCAACTGCGACAGCAACGAAACATAGCGCTCCATCGTTTTTTGCGTCAACGGTTTTTCAGCCAATAAATGCTCGCCAATGTCGCGCATCTTGCTTTCCGCGCCGCCCGGATTGCCTTCGATGTTGATATGTTCGATGAAACCCTCAATCACCACGATTAACAGGTTGCTCGCGGTAAAATCCTGCTTCGGCAGATAGCAGAAAGAGAGCGGATAACCTTTTTCCCGATATAACGCGGTAACTTGTTGGGTGATCTCGACCAGTTTGCCGACGGTGATTTCTTTCTGGACATAAGGCGTAAAGTACGCGCTGACCTGATCGAACGGGATGCTTTTTACGCCCTTGATGCCGAAGCCGGAGGGTTTGATGACCGTTTCGAGCATTTTTTTCAGTTCCTGGTCCTGTTCCCTGGCTTTTTCGATCGTCAACGAAATTTCGGACTTCTTATTGAATGAATCCACTTTCGGTAAGGTGTCGACAAGATTCTGGTTAGCCCAAGCCTGGCTGGTCATCAGTACGCAGCCGACCAGTTGGGCTGTGATGTGTTTTGCTTTCATCAGAATTTCCCTAATAAAAACTGACTTTCCTAAAATAAAAAACCCCGGCGCATGACTGCTGCCGGGGTTTAGTATAGACGACCGTCAGGATTTGTTTATTGCCCCAACAAGCCTGTCACCGGCGATACCAAGGTGCCGCCAGTGGGAGCCGCTCCGGTCAATGAACCTAATAAGGGAGCCAGAGGCGCGAGCAAGCCGCCGCCCAAAACCGAGCCGCTCGCGGTAGCACCGACGCCTGCCTGAGCCGAGGCATTCGTCAACGGTATCAGTCCTTTAGGGCCAATCAGCGGATCCAGGGCTGTCTGGGTTCCGGAGGCGCTGGTCAGTGCCAAAATGCCGTTAGGACCGACCACGCCATTCAGCAGGGCATTTGAACCGGCAGCGGAACTTGTCACCGGCAACAGGCCGTGCGGACCGACGACCGGATCCAGTAAAGTCTGAGTTCCACCGGCGCTCGCCACCGGCAACAGGCCGCTTGCTCCGACTAAAGGATCAAGCAAAGCGCCGGCGGTTCCGGTAAGAGAGCCCAGCAAGTTATTATTACCTCCGAGCAATCCGCCCAGCAAGTTGCCGGCAAGCAAATTGCCTCCGGTCAATCCGCCCAGCAGGTTATTACCGGTCAACGCACCCAACAGATTGTTGCCGGTCACTGAACCCAGCAGGTTGCCGCCGAGCAACGACCCCAGCAGACCGCCGTTGGCGCCGGTTAACGGGCCGGTAAGACCGCCCGTGGTGGAATCCAGAGAAGAAACCAGAATCCCGCTAAACGTTGTATTCAACTGCGGCAAGATACCGCCAGTTACGCCTTTTACTACGGTCAATACACCGTTGACCGTATCGAGCACCGGATAGACGCCGTTAACCGCGGTTTGCACTACAGGCTTGGCGGTATCTTCGACGTTGATGGCGACCGGCGTCAGAACGTTATCGGCAATCTGAGTGACCTGACCGACCAAACCGCCCGCGGTAGCCGTAACCGGCGCCAAGGTGCCGGCAAGATCAGTCGTGACCGGAGCCAAGACGCCGCCCACGGTCGTGGTGACCGGCGCCAGCACGTTCGCCGTGGTTAGCACGACCGGAGCGAGAAGGCCTCCCGTCGTGCCGAGAAGCGGATTTAAAGCGGTAGCCGCAGTTTGGACGACCGGCTTCAGAATGCCGCCGGTGGTGCCGGTGAGCGGAGACAAGCCGTCGGTCAACGGTTCCAACGTGCCAATAACGTGAGTTAGCGGGCCGGACAAAGGCGCCAGCGCATTCGCCACCGGAGCCAAGGCATTGGTCACCGGCTGCAAGGCGCCGGTGACCGGCGTCAATGCATTCACGGCCGGCTGCAGCGCGCCAGTCACCGGGGCCAGAGCGCCGGTCGCAGGCTTCAGGGCATCGGTTACCGGAGCCAGAAGGCCAGTGACCGGGTTCAAGGTGTTGAGGACAGGAGCGGCCCCGTCCGTTACCGGCTTAAGCAAACCCGTGACCGGAGACAACGTATTGTTTAGCGGACCTAAGGCCGTGGTGACAGGCCCCAGCGCATTAGTCGACAGATCATGATTATGAGTGCCGCCAGAGTTACCACCCGGGTTACCGCCAGGAGGAGTTCCAGGACCATCGGTTGGAGTTGGACCGTTAGCCGCGGAAATCGGCTTTATCGCCCCTCCGCCTGAGCCGCATCCGGTCAGCAAAACTGGCATCGCTAATAAAACCAAAGCAGCCACTTTTTTAATTGCGAATAATTCGTTACTCATTTCAGTTTCCTGCTATAACTTGTTCGATTGATTTCAAAAACTGCCGTTTCGGCTAACCTACGCAGTCTCTGCGCCGCAAATTTAACGTAAAAAATATCCGGCTGCAAATAATTTCCTGAAAAACAATACTGAAAATGGATAAGTTATTAATATATAAAACAATAACTTATCTTAAGTTATACTGAAGAGGGAGGCGTTTTCTCCCTAAAAAACAAAAAAACTTAGACCTGGTTCACAAAAACAATATTTTTATTTGCTTTTTCTTAAAAATTACTAACATCCATAAACTATCGTTTTTTCAAGATGCCACTACGGAATTTTGCTTACGCGCCAAGCGGGTAATCCATTCTTGATTTATTATAATGATAGCCCTATTGCACGATGCCATTGGAAACAGCATGAAAGAATATAAAGTCGTAATTTACCAGGAAGGCCTGCTCGGTTCCCTGCTGCTCGGCGCTTCGAAAGTCGATCCGGTTCGCTTCAGCGAGTTTTTGAACAGCAACGCGGAGCAAGGCTGGCGCGTCGTCACGATGGAAAAAGACATCCGCCGCATGTTGCTGCTTTGGCGACGCGAGGCTTATCTGGTGATCATGGAGCGCGACCGATGAGAACCGGCGCGATCATCTGTCTGAGCATTTTCGTCGCCTGGGTCTTCGTCGCGCTGCTGCAATTGTGGTTCGATCTGTTGAGCGGCGAAATATTCTGGAAACTGACGCTGACCGCCGGCGCGCTGTTTGTCGTGGTTCTGGGTGTGGCCCTGGTGTGGCGCGAATATATCGAGGAGAAAAAAATGAAGGATGACGGTTATATCGATAGCTAACGCCGCTGAATGGCGGCACGGCAGGCGCCGGGCGCGAGGCTCATGATGTTACGCACGATCAATATCCACGGTGTTACATCAGTTATTCAGCCCAAGCCCTGACTCTTGCGACCGCCTTCCGCCACTGTTTCTTGTGCGTTTCGACCGCTTCGGCCGGCATGCTGTGCTGAAAAAAACGATCGCTGCGCCATTGAGTCGCCAGCTCTTCCAGAGTCCAGACCCCCACGGCGAGGCCGGCGAGATAGGCCGCGCCCAGCGCAGTCGTTTCAAGATGCGCAGGACGCACGACTTCGAGTGCCGAAATATCGCTTTGAAATTGCGCGAGGAATCGGTTGGCCGCGGCGCCGCCGTCGATCCGTAGCTGGCTGACCGGCCTGCCGCAGTCCTCGGCAAGCACCGCCAGGATGTCATCCACCTGAAAGGCAATGCTCTCCAGCGCGGCGCGGGCGATATGCGCCGCGCTGACGCCGCGGGTCAGGCCGAAGATCGCGCCGCGTGCGTCAGGATCCCAAAAGGGCGCGCCGAGCCCGGTAAAAGCGGGCACGAAATAAACGCCGCCATTGTCGCTGACCGATACCGCAAGCTTTTCGCTGTCGGCCGCAGCATCGAACAAATGCAGGCCGTCGCGCAGCCACTGGATCGCCGCGCCGCCGACAAAAACGCTGCCTTCCAGCGCATAGTCGACCCGGTCGCCGATCTTCCAGGCTACCGTGGTCAACAAGCGATGCTTTGACACGATTTTTTCCGGACCGGTGTTCATGACCAGAAACGATCCGGTGCCGTAGGTGCATTTGGCCATGCCCGGCTCCACGCATAACTGCCCGAACAATGACGCCTGTTGATCGCCGACGATCGCGGCGATTCGGATGCCCGCCCCGAGCAAGGGATCACGCGTCAGGCCATAGCATTCACTCGACGCTTTGACCCCTGGCAACATCGCGGCCGGAATCCCGAACAGATCGAGCAATTCCAGATCCCAACTCAAGGTGTCGATATCGAACAGCAAGGTTCGCGAAGCGTTCGACACATCGGTGATATGCAATTCGCCCTGCGTCATCTTCCATACCAGCCAACTATCGACCGTGCCGAACGCCAGTTCGCCTTGCAGCGCCTTGTCGAGTGCGCCGTCAATATGATCGAGAATCCAGCGGATCTTGGTCGCGGAAAAATACGGATCGAGCAGCAAGCCGGTTTTAGCCTGTACTTTTTCTTCCCAGCCGGCAGCCCGCAAGCGCGCACAATGCTCGGCGGTACGCCTATCCTGCCAGACGATCGCCGGGTAGACCGGCGTGCCGGTTCGCCTGTCCCAAACGACGACCGTTTCGCGCTGGTTGGTAATGCCGAGCGCGGCAACATCGGCCGGCTGAAGATTCGCCTGCCTTAGCGCTTCCCGGCACACCGCCGCCTGGGTTCGCCAGATTTCCTCGGGATCGTGTTCTACCCAGCCGGGCTGCGGAAAAATTTGCCGAAATTCGCGCTGGGCGGCGGCTACCATTTTGCCTTCACGATCGTAAAGGATGCAGCGTGAACTGCTGGTGCCCTGGTCGATGGCCATGATATAGCGCATACGATTAACCGTTCAGCACCAGCGGCCGATCGAAGCGAATTTCAGCATATTCGACTCGGTTGCGGCCCTTGTTTTTGGCCTGGTACATCGCCGCATCGGCCGTATTGACCAATCGCGCCGCGGCCTCGGCGGTCGCCAACGGTTGATTCAGATCGGAGCGATAGGTGGCTAAACCGATCGACAAGGTGACCGGTATCCTGTTCTCGCTGAAAGTGATCTCGAGTGACTGCACGTTTCTACGCATCCGTTCGGCGATCTCAAGACCGGTGGAGTGGCTGATATTGCTCAAGAGCGCGATGAATTCATCACCGCCATAGCGCACCAATATGTCGCTGTTTCTCAACTGGTTTTTGATCGCCTTGGCGACCGTGGACAGCACCCTGTCCCCGGTCTGATGCCCGTACTTATCGTTGATCGACTTGAAGCCATCGATATCCAAAAACAGACAGGTCAACGGGTCGTCGCTTCTCTGGCAACGGGAAAGCTCCTCGCCGATGCGCTGTTCGAGAAAACGCCGATTATTGACGCCGGTCAGCGTATCGATATAACTGGTGCGCTGGATGGTATCGACATTCAGATGGTTTTCGAAGCAGATACCAATGACCATGCTCAAGCAGGCGATCAAATCGTTCGTTTGCGTGCAGGAAAAACGGTCGGCCCGGCGGCTGCCCATGTTCAGGGTCCCGAGATATTTCCCACCCCGATACAAGGGGGTAATCGCGATACTCGCGGGAGGGACCTCCAAGGTGGTAAAAAAATAGCCGAAATGCTCCTGTTCGAAGGGCCCCAGATAGGAATGCACGAAGTAGCCGAATTTCGCTTGCAACGCCTCCCTGTCCCGTACAACCATCAGCCCTTGCTGATCGGTCAGTTTGACTAAGGCGTCGCCGAGCAAGCGGCTAAAGTCACCGTGCTCGTCGAGCAAACAGAGCGTGATCTGGTCGAGGTCGAACACGGCTTTCGCGTTGTCGAGAATATAGCCGATCACCTCCACCAGCGAGTTTTGATTGAACAAACGCATCTCGAATGACTGAAAGGCCTTTAACATCGCGCTGCCTTTTCTTACGGAGTCGAACAGGCTATTGATGTGGCTTTCCAGCACAATCAAATCAGTTGTCAGGTCATTTTCCAACATAGTCTCCGCCTTAAAGCCGCAGATTGTGATGGACCGCCTGCCAAGTCTAGCGTTTATAATCCTCTCACATCGCTAGAAGTTTATTGCATAGCGTACTAATTTGTAAATAACTATTTAAGCATCTCCAGATACTCCGCTTCGCTGATCACCCTCACACCTTTTTCTTGCGCCGCAGCGATCTTTGCCGCGCCGACATCGCTGCCAGTGACCAGAAAATCGGTCTTGCCGCTGACCGAACTGCCGACCTTCGCGCCGAGCCGTTTCGCTTCGCGGGTCATGTCCTCGCGGCTGCCATGCTGCATCGCGCCGGTAAAGACGATCGTCTTGCCGGCGATCGGACTGGCCGCTTGCGCCTGTTCGCTGCGCAGCGGCGTCCTGAGCAGATTGAAGCCGAGCGCATGGATGCGCATGAAATCTCCCTTGATCTTCGCGAGGCTCGTAATCACCGCCTCTCCGGTTTTTTCCGCGAAGCCTTCGATCGAAACGATGTCTTCCAGCGTCAGCTCGAAGATCGAAAGCAACGGAAAATGCTGCAACAGCCGTTCGCAATTGCCGAGTCCCATCCGGTAAATGCCGAAGGCGCCGAGAAAGCGCCAGTCCTCGAGCGGATCGGTGCGGCTGCGTACCAGCTGGTCGAGCAGGTTTTGCGAGGTTTTGTCGCCGAAACCGAGGCCTTGCAGGCGCTCTAAATCCAGTTGATAGATTTGATAGACCGAACGAATGCCGGCCGCATGCAGTTTTTCGATCGTCTTCCCGCCGAAGCCGTCGATGTTGCGGAGCGTCCTGAAAAAATGCTCGATCGTGTTTTCGATTTGCGCGGGGCATTGCACGGTATTCGGGCAATACAGATAATCGCTGTCCCAGACCAATTCGCTGCCGCAGCTCGGACAATTTTCCGGAATTTGCGGCGTCTTCGGGGTGAGCACCCGTTCGATTTTCGGGATCACCAGACCCGAGCGGGTCAATTCGATCACGGTGCCCGCGCCGATACCCATGTCCCTGACCATCTTGTAGTGATGCGCGGTCGCCCGCGAGATGACCGCGCCGCTCAGCTTGGTCGGCTCCAGTTCGGCGACCGGATTGACCCGGCCGGAACGCGAGGTTTGCGGCGTTACCCGCAAGACGGTCACGACCGCGGTTTCGACGTTGCTCTTATAGGCGATCTGCCAGCGGTGATGATGGCGGGTCGCGCCCATGTGCTTTTTGATCCGGGCATCGGTCACTTCGAAAATCACGCCGTCCACATCGAAATCGACCTTGGCCGGCACCGCTTCGATGATGGCCTCGAAGCGCTCCAGAATTTCCTGGGCCGAACCCAGCCAATCCGGCAGTTGCGCGAACGGGAAAAAGACCGCGGCATGGTTTTGAATCGCCGCCAGCGCATGCTCTTCGAGCTCCTTTTCCTTGATGATGCTGGCCTGGAAATTACGCGCGTTTTCGAAAAAGTCGGCCAGATGCGTATTGAAATAGCGTTGGCTGACCACGATCTCGCCGGCGCCCTGCCCGCGCTTGCCGTCGCCGCCGACGATCAGCCCGCGCTCGAACACCCGGCTGATATCGGTGCCCTTGCGGCCGTCGCCGCGTGTGTAGAGCGCCAGTCCGTCGTCATAGGCCGCATAGCCGTCGAGTTTCGGCGTCGCGCGAAAGATCAGCCTGGAAAATTCCAGGCCCAGTTCCTCGGCCGCTTTTTCGATCCGTTGCAGCCATTTTTCGATGCCGTCTTTCGAATAAGTCTTTTCGGTCGACAGCATCATCTCGGGCAGCGCGACCGTCTTGCCGGCAAACGCTTTTTCGGGCTCGACCGTCTCCAGATAGGGATGGTGCGGATGGCGTTTCTTGAGTTCCGCGAGAAACACGAAGTCGTACTGAGCGTCCGAGATGATCGGCTCGCCGCGCCGGTAAAAGTCGTTGCAGACCGTTAGAAACTCGAGCAATTCGTCGTCGGACAGCTTGGCGGGCTCCGCCTCGGCGGCGATTTTGGCGATGGCGGCGGGAGGGGATTTTTTCGTGATCAAGGCTTACAAGCTCCGGCGTATCAGCTCCACCGTCGTTTCGCTCAATGGCTGGTGTTCATGATCGAGCACGGTGCCGTCGAGTTCTGTCGCCATGAACACGACCGTCTGCACGAAATCATCGAATACCGCTACCGGATCATCGAGTTCGCCGGGCTGCATGAAAAATACGATGCCGGGACAGTAATAGGTCTCCAGATCGTGTTCCGGAAAGGTTCCGGGGCGCACCATGCTCGCGACGCCGAAATCGACCAGGCGTTTGGAGTCGAGCCGTTCGTAGATTTTCAGGTTGCCGTATTCGAGGCCGACGATGTCGAAAGCATGCGCGAGATCGAGCCCGTTGAAGCCTTCATCCTGATTCGCGACCAGCGTGAACTGGATGATGCTCGGCGCGACAAAGCGGGGTTCCGGTTCGAAGTCCTCTTCCTCGTCATCTTGATACTCGCCAGCCGGCGCTTGGTAGCGCCCCGCTTTGCCGGCCTCGGCCGCATGCGGCGTGGCAGGGGCGAAATCCTCCGTGTAGTCCTCGTCCTCGCCGAAAGCGGAGAGGAAATCATCCTCGTCAACCAGCGCCTTCGCGTGACGGTCGGTCGCAGGTTGTATTTCGTCGTCGAAATCCTCCAGGCTGCGCCGGTGTTTGGTGTTTCTGACGAACGCCCACGCCAGCATGCCGGTAATGATGATCAGACCGGTTGCAATGATCACAATTCTCAATAATTCTTTATCCATCAGGTTTCCGCCAGGCTGACTGCTTCTTCTAAATCGACCGCGACCATCCGGGACACGCCCGGCTCTTTCATCGTGACGCCGGCCAGTTGGTGCGCGATTTCCATCGTGGCCTTGTTATGCGAAATATATAAAAACTGCACCGAGGACGACATTTCCTCGACCATTTTCGAAAAGCGGCCGACGTTCGCATCATCGAGCGGCGCATCGACCTCGTCGAGCAAACAGAAAGGCGCCGGATTCAGATCGAAAATCGAAAACACCAGCGCGACCGCGGTCAGCGCCTTCTCGCCGCCGGACAGCAAATGAATCGAGCTGTTGCGCTTGCCGGGCGGGCGCGCGATGATGTTCACCCCCGATTCGAGCAAATCCTGGTCGCTGAGTTCCAGATAGGCCTGGCCGCCGCCGAACAATTTCGGAAATTTTTCCTGCAGGCCGCCGTTTATTTTATCGAAAGTTTCCTTAAAGCGCAGCCGGCTTTCCTTGTCTATTTTACTGATGGCAAGCTCCAGTGTCTCTAGCGCTTCGACCAGATCGGCATGCTGCGCATTCAGAAAGCTCATCCGTTCGGTCTGCGTCTTGAACTCCTCGATCGCGGTCAGATTGATCGCGCCGAGGCGCTCGATCTGCTGGGTCAGCTCATCGACTTTTTTCTTCCAGACCGCTTCTTCCGCGGCTTCCGGCAAATTTTTCAACACCTCGGCCGCATCGGCTTCGATCTCGTTCAACTGCTCGTTGACGGTCTGCTGACGCACCCGGCTTTCCTGCAATTCGTAACGAATCTTGTCGAGCATTTCCTTGCGCTTTTCGAGCGCATGTTGCAGGCGGACTTGCTCCTGCGACGCCCGGCTAATGTCCGCCTCGATCTGTTCCTGCAATTCGCGCTGCGCTTTCAATTGTTTGTCGAGGCGCTCGCGGTCGAGGGTCAACTCCTGCAATTGCAGTTTTTCTTCGTCGAGCGGCCGCAAGGTCTCCTGCTGTTTTTTCTCCAGCTCGGCCTTGCGTTCGAGCAATTGCCGGTATTGCAATTCCAGACGCTCGATCTGTTTCGCCGTATGATTTTCGGAAGCCAGCAACGACTCGACCTGGGATTTGAGCGTAAAGACTTTCTGCCGGGCATCATGAACCGCCTGTTCGGTGGTCTTTTGCTGACCGTGCAGATCCTGATTGACGCTTTCGAGGGTCTGCTTTTGCAGCGCTTTTTGCTCGAGAATCTGCTCGGCTTCCTGCACCAACTGCGCGGACTCGGCGATCTGTTCAGAATTTTCGGCGATATGCGCGTCGATGTCGCCCAATTCTCGGGCGAGTTGCTCGATTCGGCGCTGCTGCTGCTCGAAGCGTGCGCTTTTCGCGCTGTGCTCGGCGCTGCGCATCGACAGCCGGCTCTGTAAGGTTTTATCTTCCTGCTGCTGGGTATCGCGGCTGCGTTCTGCCGATTTCAGATCGTCCTCGGCGGCTTCGAGACGCTCCTCGAAGGCGGCTATTTCGGTCTGCAAATAGTCCTGACGCTGTTTAAGCTGGCGCAACTCGCGCTCGCGCTGCAAGACCCCGGTCTTGCTGTCCTGGGCTCGGATGATCCTGATCCAGCCCGGACCGAACCAGGCGCCGTCCGGCGTGATCACCGATTCATGGGGCTTGAGTGCCGCCGCCAAATGCCTGGCCGCGGCCAGATCGTCGGCGCAGTAGATGCCGGCAAGCATCGCGCTCAGGTTCCAGGGCGCCGAGACCTTATTCAGCAAAGGCTCGCCGCTCGGCATCGTCTCAAACGGCGCATTGAACGCGGTCTCGAACAGCGCAAGCGAATCGCCCTGCAAACGCGGCAGATCGGCCACCACCGCATCGGCAGTCTCGACGCAAATCGCTTCCAAATAGCCGCCCAATACCGTTTCGACCGCGTTTTCCCAGCCCGGCTGTACCTCCAGCCCTTCGGCCAGACGCTGACGTTCGCCGAGATGCACCGAGTTCAGCCAGTCGTTCAGCTTCTTGTTGTCCTTGCCCATCGCATGCTGCTGCAGCAATTCGAGTGAGGTGATCTTGCCCCGGATACCGTGCAGTTCCGCGCGCTGCTTGTGCAGGTCGCCATGCAGGCTTTTGATCTCGTCCCGCCGTTCGCGAATCCGCCGCTGCGCCTCTTCGATCTTTTCGTGCAATTCGGCGCGTTCCGCTTCGAGCAGATCGATCTCTTCGGCCAGGGCTTCGATTTCGTCTTCGAGTTCGCTCTCGGACAATTCGTCGCGCTCGATCTGCAATTGCTCGCGCCGGGCTTGCAGTTGCCGGTTCTGATTTTCCAGCTGCCGGGATTTGGCCCGCTCGACCTCGGCCTGCTCCTGGTAGCGCGCGCTTTCGGTCCGGTAGGCTTCCCACTCCGCCTGCCAGTCGCTCTGTTTCTGCTGAACGCCTTGCTGCAATTGCAGACTTTCTTCCAGCTGCTGCTCGGCGACCTCCAGGGCTTCCTCGGCCAGCAGCTGCGCCTGTTTCAGCGTTTCGAGCTGCTGCCGATCGACATCGATTTCTTCCTGCGCCTGGTCGGCCTGGCGGCGGGTGCGCTCGATTTCGACCTGGGTTTCCTGATGCGACTGCTCGTTATGCCGGATCGCCTGTTCGAGGCTGCCGACCTCGGCGACCACGCCGTAATACTCGCCCTGAGCCTTGTTCAGAGCCTGCTGCTGATTTTTATGCTCGCCGCGTTTGTTTTCGAGCGCGCCTTCCAGTTCGCGCAATTCGACAAACACCCGATTGTGCTCGCTCGCCGCCTCCTGCATCTGCGTATCGAGCGCGGCCGCGGCATCCTGATGCGACTGCCAGCGCATCGCCAGTAATTCCAGCTTGAACTGACGTTCCTGCTTTTTCAATTCGGTGTATTTCTCGGCCTTTTCGGCCTGTTTTTGCAAATGCTTCAGCTGCTTTTCGACTTCATCGCGCAGATCCTGCAGGCGCTCGAGATTCTCGCGGGTATTCTGCATCCGCGACTCGGTTTCCTGGCGTCTTTCCTTGTATTTGGAAATGCCTGCCGCTTCCTCGATATGCAGGCGCAAATCGTCCGGCTTCGCCTCGACGATCCGTGAAATGGTGCCCTGCTCGATGATCGCATAACTGCGCGCACCGAGGCCGGTGCCCAGAAAGATGTCGGTAATGTCCTTGCGCCGGCACTTCGAGCCGTTCAGCAAAAACTGCGACTGGCCATCGCGGCTGACCTGGCGCTTGATCGCAATGGTCGAATAATTCGCATATTCGCCGCCGAGTTTGCCTTCGCTGTTGTCGAAAACCAGTTCGACCGAAGCGGTGCCGATCGGCTTCCTTGTCGAGGAGCCGTTGAAGATCACGTCGGCCATGTTGCCGCCGCGCAGATGCTTGGCCGAACTTTCGCCCATGACCCAGCGCACCGCGTCGATGATGTTCGATTTACCGCAGCCGTTCGGGCCGACGATCGCGGTCAGATTACCGTGGATCGGAATGGTTGTCGGGTCGACGAACGACTTGAAACCCGACAGCTTGATTTTTTCCAGTTTCATTACGGAAATAAGAAGTTTAACGCTCGGCGAAAAAAGCGCTTATTATCGGTGATTATGCCGCGGGCCGCGACTGTTTTCGGCAAGGCCGGGCCCGGGCAGGCTAAAATCCGGCCGCCTTGTCGCGCGCCGCTTGCGCGCCGTCAAAATCTTTTTGCATTTCGCGCGCGTGCGCAATCAACAACCAGCTGTGTTTTTTCAGATGCCTATCGCCTTGGGCCAACAGCGCGGCTTTTTTCGCCAGCTCCTCGGCCAGTTTCGGTTTGCCCTGTTTTATACGCAACAGTGCCAGCTTGTAATAGAGGCCGGCATTGTTCGGCTCGATGCTGCGGGCCCGCTCAATCGTCGCGATCGCCGAATCCAGATTGCCCGTTTGGCTGTTCTGATTGGCGGCCGTCACCAGGGCGCCGACGGCGGGCGAAGACGAAGCGGACGGCTCTATCGGCTGAAAAGGGGGAGCTGCATACGTTTCCGGCGCGGAGACAGGCAGCGTCGCATCCGGAACCGCGCCGGCCGCAACCGACGTTTCGGCATCCGGCAACAAACCCAGGGAATCGCCCCCTTCTCCCGGCATCGGTGCCGGCGCAGGAACTGGAGCCGGGGCAATCGGTACCACCTGCTGGTTGAATTCGGGAATCGGCGTCGTTTTGACCGTGGGTTCCGGAATCGGAACCGGTGGCGGCAGCGGCGCCTGCACCGGCCGCTGCCTGTAAACCGGAGCGGGGCCGCCATAAACCGGCGCGGGGGATTGTTGTTCGTAAAGACTCGCGCAACCCGGCAAAACCGCCGGCAGCACACAGAGCAATATAAAACGTTTTTGCATCATTGATTTCTCATTGGGCGCACAAGGCAGACAAGCCCCGCCTTTTCACATAATTCAGGCCATCAGGCCAACGGCACGGTCAGGAAACTTTTTCGCCATGATAATTGATCTTCCGCAACCGATTCAATTGCGCGGAGGTATCCGCAAGTTTCAGCCGCTTAAAGATTTCCTGAACTTCCATCGCCCTGATCGCTTCCAGGTGACCGAATCTTATCTTAAACAGGCTGTTTTTCCTACCTTCCGGTAACAAGCGCATGATCCGCTCGATTTCATCATCGATGATCCGCCGCGCCTGTTGCAATTCCCGCGCGACGTCGGCTGGCAGCTCCAACGCATTATCCGGTTCGACGGCCGCGGCGGCCTGTTGCTCCTGCATCTCGGCGGTTTTGCCTTGCAACATCGCACGCAAACGCCGGCTTTTGCCGGGATCGACGAGCGTCTGGCATTCGCTGGCTTCCGCGTGACGGGAGCCTGACGTATTTCGGTCTGGGATTCGGGTCATGATTTCGGCAACAAGGGTGTCAACTAAAGGAACTGACTTTAGCAAGACTCGTCGATCCCTGCCAGGTTTTCCGCTGGAGCCGGCGATGATAGGGCAGACAATAGAACCTGGTTGGATTCGCGCGGCGCCGTTCGGGCCGAACATGATTTGCTAATGGACTTGTCTTAGGGAGAAGCCGCCGAAGCAAATTTTGAACTGGTAAGGAGGGGAACCTTCGGAAAATAATAGGCCGCTCCGGATCGTTAAATGACTTAAGATCAGCGAAGCGGCCTATAATCCTTAAATTAAGCGGATCGAGACGGAATTTTATTGCTCGTCGTCTGGGTGTGGAGCGAAAACCCATTTTACCAGTGCCAAAACAGCACCGATTACAACCAACAAACCAACGATACCCGCTGGTGTTTTCAATGTCTCAGTTAAATCTAAGATGAACCCCATATTAGTCCTACCTATAATTGTATATTTTTTTAGAAATTGCCAGGTTAGTAGCAAATGGAAGCTACATGATACTTTAGGCGTCACTAAAGTCAAGGTTTATTGATGGATAGACAGCCGGCCAAGGGTCCCCGGGATTCTTTTTGCCGTACTCGCATGACCTCGGATGATGAGTGTGGTATAGTTGGAATTCTGTGTATTTGATTTGGACTGAGGGGTAAATTCATGCGCCACTATTTAGTATCGTCGGTAGCGTTGTTGGCGTCATTTACGGCAAACGCGGATGTCGAGTTAAAGGATGCCAGCGATGTCATCGGTAAATGGACCGTGTATGCGGAAGCGGCAAAACTCGACGGCGAAAAGAAGGATGTCAATATCGTCTGGGACTTTGCGGATGGCGGCATCCTGCACACGATCGCGACCGACTCGCTCGGCCGTACCAACGAGATGAAAATCGAAGTAAAATATATGGTCGAGGATGGAGTGTTGAAAAAAGAAGTGTCGCCCGGACGCGGCAAGTTTGAATCATGCAAGGCCGTCGAAAAAACCGCCGACCGCATGACGCTCAAATGCTCTTTCAATTACTTTTTCCTAAAAAAATAATAACTAAGAAAATAACGAAGGTGTAACTATGATTGGTGGAATTTTAATGGTGTTGGCCGTGATCTGGGTTTATCAGTCGGCAAACAAAGCAAAAGTCAGCAACCCCTTGCTGTGGGTCGGCATCGCGGCGGGCGTCTTTTTTGTCGTCCAGATGCTGCTGGTACAGGGCAACGTCTTCATCCTCGAAGCGATCCGGGGCAGCGAGTCCAGCGGCGATTACGAAAGAGATCTGCTCAGCGTCGGCGACCGGAAAAATGAAGGCGGCTTCCAAGGCGTTGGCGGCTACTTATTGTCAGTATTTTTCGAACTGATGCCACCACTTGCTGGCGTGCTGGGGGTTGCCTTCGTTCGCCTCAAATTCATTACCAAGGAAAGCTTTTCCGTCGGCAATCTGTTTAGCGGCATCAAGGAAATGTTCTCCAGCATTGGCCAAAGCTTCAAGTCTCCGGAATAAGCGCCGCATGGCGTCCGCCTGATTAAAAAGCTCAAGCCTGGCTTGAGCTTTTTAGTTTCCGGCATCGGTTCCCGCCCTCATGCCATGAAAAAGCCGGTTAACCGATGATCATCCGCACCAGGGCGATGATCACAGACACAAAAACGACCGTAAAGATCAGCCCCGCAATCAGGTACATCGGCAGCGAACCCTGCGTAAAATCTTTTTGCCTGTTTTTTTCGCTTTGCACCCCTAGAGCTGCGGACAAAACACTTTTTATCACATCGACTATCGACGGCTTGGACATAGACATATCTCCTCGGAAAAATTCCAAATAATATAGATCGAACCCGTCTATCGCAATTTTTCGATGCCCCAGCCCCACCTTTTATCTTCGCCCATGGACAAAATCAGCGTGTTAAAACAGCTTCTCTCCCAGAAAATTTTATTCCTCGACGGCGCGATGGGCACGATGATCCAGAGCTACAAGCTGGAGGAAAAAGATTACCGCGGCGCGCGCTTTTCCGACTGGGACATCGACCTGAAAGGCAATAACGACCTGTTGTCATTGACCCAACCCGAAATCATCAAGGCGATTCACGGCGCCTATCTCGAAGTCGGCTGCGACATCATCGAGACCAATACGTTCAACTCGACGCGGGTCGCAATGGCCGATTATGGGATGGAGTCCCTGGTCTACGAAATCAATGTCGAATCGGCGCGTCTCGCGCGTCAGGTCGCGGACGCCCATACACAAAAAACGCCGGGGAAGCCCCGCTTCGTCGCGGGCGTCTTAGGACCGACCAATCGGACCGCCTCGATGTCGCCGGACGTGAACGACCCAGGCTTCCGCAATATTTCGTTCGACGAACTGGTCGAGGCCTACACCGAGGCGACCCAGGGCCTGATCGACGGCGGCGCCGACATCATCCTGATCGAAACGGTGTTCGACACCTTGAACGCGAAGGCCGCGGCGTTCGCGGTCGATGCCTATTTCGAGACGATCGGCCATAAGCTGCCGGTGATGATTTCGGGCACGATCACCGATGCCTCCGGCCGGACGCTGTCCGGGCAGACCGTCGCCGCGTTCTGGCATTCATTGAAGCATGTCGAACCGATCTCGTTTGGTTTCAACTGTGCGCTTGGCGCGAAGGAATTGCGTCAATACATCGACGAACTGTCGACGATCGCGGACACCCATGTCTCCGCGCATCCGAACGCGGGGTTGCCGAACGAATTCGGCCAATACGACGAATCCCCCGAGGCGATGGCGAAAGAAATCGCCGACTGGGCGCGGCAGGGTTATCTGAACATCATCGGCGGCTGCTGCGGCACCACGCCGGCGCACATCAAGGCAATCATCGAGGCGGTGACACCCTTTCCACCGAGAATCATCCCCGACATCCCGAAAGCCTGCCGCCTGTCCGGCCTTGAACCGATGACGATCGGCCCCGACAGCCTGTTCGTGAACGTCGGCGAACGCACGAATGTGACCGGTTCGGCTGCCTTCAAACGACTGATCGTCGCCGGCGATTTTGAGGCCGCGCTCGAAGTGGCGCGCCAACAGGTCGAAAACGGCGCGCAGGTGATCGACATCAACATGGACGAAGGCATGCTCGAATCGAAAGACGCGATGGTGCGCTTCCTGATGTTGCTGGCTGCGGAACCTGACATCGCGAAAGTGCCGATCATGCTCGACTCGTCCAAATGGGAGATTCTCGAAGCCGGCCTCAAATGCATCCAGGGCAAGGGCATCGTCAATTCGATCTCGCTGAAGGAAGGCGAGGCGCTCTTTGTCGAACACGCGAAAAAGGTCCGGCGCTACGGCGCGGCGGTGATCGTGATGGCCTTCGACGAAGCCGGCCAGGCCGACACGAAGGCCCGCAAGGTCGAAATCTGTACCCGCGCCTATCGGATACTGACCGAACAACTCGGCTTTCCGCCCGAAGACATTATCTTCGATCCGAATATCTTCGCGATCGCGACCGGCATCGATGAGCATAACAATTATGGATTGGACTTCATCGAGGCGACGCGCGAGATCAAGTCTACCCTGCCCCATGCGCTGATCTCCGGCGGCGTCTCGAACGTCTCGTTCTCGTTCCGCGGCAACAATCCGGTCCGCGAGGCGATTCACGCGGTATTTTTGTACCATGCGATCCAGGCCGGGATGGACATGGGCATCGTGAATGCGGGCCAATTGGCGATCTATGAGGACATTCCGGCCGAACTCCGCGCCGCGGTCGAGGACGTGGTGCTGAATCTGCATCCCGGCGCGACCGAAAAGCTGCTCGAAATCGCCGAACGTTATCGCGGCGACGGCTCGGCGGGCGCGGTTAAACCGGAGGAACTGGAATGGCGCAGCTGGCCGGTCAACAAGCGGCTCGAACATGCACTGGTCAAGGGCATCGCGGACTTTATCGACGAAGACACCGAAGAAGCCAGGCTCGCCGCCGAAAAACCGCTGCACGTGATCGAGGGCCCCTTGATGGACGGCATGAACGTGGTCGGCGACCTGTTCGGCGCCGGCAAGATGTTCCTGCCGCAGGTCGTCAAATCGGCGCGGGTGATGAAAAAGGCGGTCGCCTATCTGATGCCTTTCATGGAAGCCGCACAGGCCGGCGAACGCCAGACGAACGGCAAGATCCTGATGGCGACGGTCAAGGGCGACGTGCACGACATCGGCAAGAACATCGTCGGGGTCGTGCTGCAATGCAACAACTATGAAGTAATCGACCTCGGCGTGATGGTGCCGGCCGAGACGATCCTGCAGACCGCGCGCAAGGAAAACGTCGACATCATCGGCCTCAGCGGCCTGATCACGCCGTCGCTCGACGAAATGGTGCACATCGCCAAGGAAATGCAGCGCCAGGGCTTCACGATTCCGCTGTTGATCGGCGGCGCGACCACCTCGCGCGCGCATACCGCGGTCAAGATAGAACCGAATTACGAAGGCGCGACGGTCTATGTGCCGGACGCCTCGCGCGGCGTCGGCGTTGCCGGCAACCTGCTCAGCGCCGATTTGCAGGCCGATTATGTCGCGGCGGTGCGCGCCGAATACCTTGAGGTCCGCGAGCGCCACAAAGGCAAGGAAGCGAAGACTCCGCAGCATCCACTCGCAGAAGCGCGCCGCAACAAGCCGGCCTGGGACGGCCATATTCCGGTCAAACCGTCCTTCCTCGGCGTACGGGTGATCGACCGCTTCCCGCTCGACACACTGGTCTGGTACATCGACTGGTCGCCGTTCTTTCAAACCTGGGAGCTGGCCGGACGCTATCCGAAAATCCTGGACGACAGCGTGGTCGGCGTGGAGGCGCGCAAACTGTTCGACGATGCGCAGGTGATGCTGCACAAGATCATCAGCGAGGAATGGCTGACCGCGCGCGCGGTGATCGGCTTTTTCCCGGCCAATAGCGACGGCGACGATGTGATCGTCTATCAGGACGAAACCCGCACCGAGGTTCGCGAGAAGCTGCATCACCTACGCCAGCAGAACGTGAAGGCGCCGGGCCGGCCGAACTATTGCCTGTCCGACTTCATCGCGCCTAAGGATCAAGGCATTGCCGATTATGTCGGCGCCTTCGCGGTCACCACCGGCATCGGCATCGAACGGAAGCTGGCCGAATTCGAACGCGAACATGACGATTACAGCTCTATCATGCTGAAAGCCCTGGCCGACCGGCTCGCCGAAGCGCTGGCCGAATATATGCATCAGGCGGTCAGAACCGATTATTGGGGCTATGCGAAGGACGAAAAGCTCGGCAACGAGCAGTTGATCGAGGAGGCCTACCAGGGCATCCGCCCTGCCCCGGGCTACCCGGCCTGCCCGGACCATACCGAAAAAGCCAAGTTGTTCGAGTTGCTGAACGTGACCGAAAACGTCGGCATCGTGCTGACCGAAAGCTATGCGATGTATCCCGCCTCCGCGGTCAGCGGCTGGTATTTCGCGCATCCGGAAGCGCAATACTTCAACGTCGGCAAGATCGGCAAGGATCAGTTGCAGGACTATGCCAAACGCAAGGGCATTGCCGAAGAGATCGCCGAACGCTGGCTGTCGGCGCATCTGAATCATTGATAAGCTGGTTTGGCGTTCAGGGGAACGGGTTCACGACTCCCTGAGCGCTGAATCGAACCCTCAATCCTTAAACCCTATTTATGTCATTGAAAGAAAAAATCGAACACAACCTAGAACGCATCATGTACGCCAGCCGGTGGATTCTGGCACCGGTCTATGTCGGCATGAGCCTGGCCGTCGTTGCCCTGTTCATCAAGTTCTTTCAGGAACTCTATCATTTTCTCCCCCATGTCCTGGAGATGAGCGAAGCGGATCTGGTACTGAAACTGTTGACCCTGATCGACCTGACCCTGGTCGGCAGCCTGATCGTGATCGTGATGTTCAGCGGCTACGAAAACTTCGTCTCCCGTCTCGACATCGAGGAGACGACCGAAAAACTCGACTGGCTCGGCACGCACGACTATGGCTCCTTGAAAATCAAGGTCGCCTCCTCGATCGTCGCGATTTCGTCTATCCATTTGTTGAAAGTGTTCATGAACATCCAGGCGACCGCCAACGACAAGCTCCTGTGGTATGTCGTCGTGCATCTGACCCTGGTCGCCTCGGCTCTGCTCCTCAGCATCCAAGATAAAATGAGCAAACATTGATGCGCCTGTTGTTACTCGGCACCGAAGGCTGCCACCTCTGCGAAGAAGCCCAGGAAATCGTCGCGGCCTGCTTGGAGCAGATCGGGCCGGGCATCGAAATTGAATCGATCGACATCGCCGAACAGGCGGAATGGCAGCCGGACTATGCGCTCAAAATTCCGGTTCTATTGGAGCCCGAAAGCCGCCGCGAACTCGGCTGGCCGTTCGATCAACACCAGGCGACTCATTTTCTGCGGCAGTTCGGCTAGTTTTACGTTGAATTTCTTTGATGGACTCGACCATGATGGTTTACCGCGCGAAATTGCAGCACGAATTTTATGACTAAATCGTTGAATGATAAAAACACCGACGCATCTTTTGTGTATAATTCCCCGCCTTATACGTCATAAAACACGAGATCTCTTTTGCAATGTCGACGCGGGATGTGTCCGCATTGCAATCATTCGTTAACCCATTCAAATTTAATCAATGGATATCAATAAGTTAAGAAACGTCGCGATCATCGCGCACGTTGACCACGGCAAAACTACGCTGGTCGATAAGTTGCTGCAACAATCCGGCACGTTTGCCGCGCACGCGAAAGTCACCGAACGGGTCATGGACTCGAACGACCTCGAAAAAGAACGCGGCATCACGATTCTGGCAAAGAACACCGCGCTGGACTGGAACGATTATCATATCAATATCGTCGACACCCCGGGCCACGCCGACTTCGGCGGCGAGGTCGAGCGGGTGCTGTCGATGGTCGACTCGGTATTGTTGCTGGTCGACGCGGTCGACGGACCGATGCCGCAGACCCGCTTCGTGACCCAGAAAGCCTTCGCGCTAGGCCTGAGACCGATCGTCGTGATCAACAAGATCGACCGCCCCGGCGCGCGTCCGGATTGGGTCGTCGATCAGACGTTTGATTTGTTCGACCGCCTCGGCGCGACCGACGAGCAACTCGATTTCCCTATCGTCTATGCCTCGGCATTGAACGGCTTTGCCGGCCTGGAGCCGACGGTCACCGGCGGCGACATGACGCCGTTGTTCGAAACGATCGTCAAGCACGTCAGCCCGCCGGCGGTCGATCGGGACGGCCCATTCCAGATGCAGGTGTCGAGCCTCGACTACAACACCTATGTCGGCGTGATCGGCATCGGCCGAATTCAGCGCGGCACGGTCAAGACCAACATGCAGCTGACCATCGTCAACCGCGAAGGCGTGGAGCGCAAGGGCCGCATTTTGCAGGTCTTCGGTTTTCACGGCCTGGAGCGGGTCGAAGTGCCGGAAGCGAACGCCGGCGACATCATCGCGTTCACCGGAATCGAAAAGCTCGAAATTTCGGATACGCTCTGTCACCCCGACGCAGTCGAAGCGATGACACCGCTGACCGTCGACGAGCCGACCGTTACGATGACCTTCCAGGTCAACAATTCGCCGTTTGCGGGCAAGGAAGGCAAGTTTTTGACTTCGCGGCAAATCCGCGAACGCCTGGAAAAGGAATTGCAGCATAACGTGGCGCTACGCGTCGAAGACACAGGCGACCCGGACAAATTCAAGGTCTCGGGCCGCGGCGAGCTGCATTTGTCGGTCCTGATCGAAAACATGCGCCGGGAAGGCTTCGAACTCGGCGTTTCGCGTCCGGAAGTGATTCTGAAGGACGTCGACGGCGAAAAGCACGAACCCTTCGAAATGGTCACGATCGAAGTCGAGGAAATTCACCAGGGTACGGTGATGGAAAAACTCGGCGAGCGTAAGGGCGATCTGTTGAACATGGTGCCGGACGGCAAAGGCCGGGTGCGTCTGGAGTACATGGTGCCGTCGCGCGGCCTGATCGGTTTCCAGACCGAATTCATGACCTCGACTTCCGGTTCAGGCCTGTTCTATCACGTCTTCGACCATTACGGTCCGATGAAAAAAGGCGAACTCGGCGTCAGAAAGCGCGGCGTGTTGATCTCGATGACGCAAGGCAAGGCGCTGGCTTATGCGCTGTTTGCGTTGCAGGAGCGCGGCGAACTGTTCGTGGTGCATGCCGATGAAGTCTATGAAGGCATGCTGGTCGGCATCCATTCGCGTGCGAACGATCTGGTCGTCAATCCGACCAAGGCCAAGCAGCTGACCAACATCCGCGCGGCCGGCACCGACGAAAACCTGATTTTGACGCCGATTCAGAAGATGACGCTGGAGCAGGCGCTCGAATTCATCGACGAAGACGAATTGGTCGAAGTCACGCCGAAATCGATCCGTTTGCGCAAGAAGCTGCTCTTGGAACACGAGCGCAAACGCGCCGCGAAAGGCTAAGAGCAACCTTCCATCGTTCCCGCGCCCCGGCGTGGGAACGATATCAAGCTATTTCATCAAATCCCAACTGTCAGGCAACTATCGCCATGACAAGCACCCTGCATTCCTTCCATTCTGTCGTTGCGCGTTGGTTTTTGGACCAATTTCAGGCACCGACGGACGTTCAATCTCAGGCATGGCCGGCGATCCAGGCAGGCCAGGCGACGCTGATCGCCGCGCCGACCGGTTCCGGCAAGACGCTGGCGGCCTTTCTCGCGGTGATCGATCGACTGGTCAAGCAAGGCGTCGAGGGCTTTCTGCCCGATCAAACGCTGGTGCTCTATGTCTCGCCGCTGAAAGCGCTGTCGAACGACATCCACAAGAATCTCGAACTGCCGTTGTCCGGCATCGGCATGGCACTGCTCGAAGCCGCCCTGCCCGGCGTCGTGATCCGCGCGCAAACACGGACCGGCGATACCAGCCAGGCCGAGCGCATCGCGATGAAACGCACCCCGCCGCATATCCTGGTCACCACCCCGGAATCGCTATACATCCTGCTGACCTCCGAATCGGGCCGCGAGATGCTGAAAACGGTGCACAGCGTGATCGTCGACGAGATCCATGCCTTGGCCGGCAACAAGCGCGGCGCGCACCTGATGTTGTCGCTGGAAAGGCTGACGCAGTTGACCGAGAAGCCGCCGGTACGGATCGGCCTGTCCGCGACGCAAAAGCCCTTGACCACGATCGCGCGTTTTCTGACCGGAGACCGTGAAGAGCCCTGCACGATCATCGATACCGGCCATGTCCGGCAACGCGATCTAAAAATCGAAGTGACCGGTTCGCCGCTGGAGGCGGTGATGGCGGCCGAGGTCTGGAGCGAAATCTACGACCGCCTCGTCGAACTGATCAACGACCATCACACCACGCTGATTTTCGTGAATACCCGGCGCCTGGCCGAACGCGCTTCCGCCGCCCTGGCCGAGCATCTCGGCGAAGAATTCGTCACCGCGCACCACGGCAGCCTGGCCAAGGAACACCGGCTCGATGCGGAAAACCGGCTCAAGCAGGGCAGCCTGAAGGCGCTGGTCGCGACCGCCTCGCTCGAACTCGGCATCGACATCGGCGATGTGGACCTGGTCTGCCAGCTCGGCTCGCCGCACGGCATCGCAGCCTTCCTGCAGCGGGTCGGCCGTTCCGGGCACAGGCTCGGCGCGATTCCGAAAGGCCGCCTGTTTCCGCTCTCGCGTGACGATTTGGTCGAATGCACGGCATTGTTGAACGCGATCGCGCACGATCAGCTCGACACGATTACTATCCCCGATCACCCTTTGGATGTGCTCGCCCAGCAGATCGTCGCCGAAGTCGCCTGCCGCGAATGGCCGGAACGCGATTTGTACGACGCCCTGCGCAAAGCCTGGCCGTACCGGACGCTGACGCCTGAGCAATACACCGCGGTCGTCAAGATGCTCGCGGACGGCTACCACACCCGGCGCGGCCGGCGCGGCGCCTATCTGCACCGCGATGTGGTGCACGGCATGCTCAGGCCGCGCAAGGGCGCGCGGCTGACCGCGATCGTGAACGGCGGCGCGATTCCGGACCAGTTCGATTATGACGTGATCATGCAGCCGGAAGGACTGTTCGTCGGCACCCTGAACGAGGATTTCGCGTTCGAAAGCATCCCCGGCGACATCTTCCAGCTCGGCAACAACTCCTACCGGATGCTGAAAATCGAGCAAGGCAAGGTCTTTGTCGAGGACGCGCACGGCCAGCCGCCGAACATTCCGTTCTGGTTCGGCGAGGCACCGGGGCGCAGCCGCGAGCTGTCCGAGGCGGTATCGGATTTGTCCGAAACGATCGACCTTTTGCTCGAACAAGGCGGCGATGCCGCGCATGACTTCATCTTCAACCGGCTCGGCCTGCCCTCGGCCGCCGCCGAGCAACTGCATACGTATCTTGCGACCGCGAAAGCCGCGCTGACCGTGCTGCCGTCGTTCAAAACGATCGTCTTCGAGCGTTTCTTTGACGAGACCGGCGACATGCACTTCGTGGTGCATTCGCGCTACGGCTCGCGGATCAACAAGGCCTGGGGACTGGCGCTCCGAAAACGCTTCTGCCGGCGCTTCAATTTCGAACTGCAGGCGGCCGCGACCGAAGACAACATCGTGCTGTCGCTCGGGCCGACGCACAGTTTTCCCTTGATCGAGCCGGCCGGTTATCTGAAGGCCGCCTCGGTCAAGGATGTCTTGATTCAGGCGCTCTTGGCCGCGCCGATGTTCCCGACGCGCTGGCGCTGGGTCGCCAATACCGCACTCGCCGTGCCGCGAAGCCGCGGCGGCAAGAAAGTGCCGGCGCCGTTCCAGCGCAACGATGCGGAAGATTTGATCGCGGTGATCTTTCCTGACCAGCTCGCCTGTTTCGAGAATATCGCCGGCGAGCGCGAGATTCCGGAGCACCCGTTGGTCGATCAAACTTTGTGGGACTGCCTGCACGACCTGATGGACATCGACGGCCTGGAGGCCGTGCTGCAAGGCATCGAAAGCGGCGCGGTTCAGGTGATCGCCCGCGACCTGACCTCGCCATCGCCGCTGGCACTGGAAATCATCAATGCCCGCCCCTATGCCTTTCTCGACGACGCGCCGGCCGAGGAGCGCCGCACCCTGGCGATCCAACAGCGCCGTTTCGGGAGCCCCGAGGATGCGGCAGAAATCGGCCGGCTGAATCCGGAGGCGATAGCCGCCGTGAAGAGCGAGGCGTGGCCGGAAGCGCGCGATCCGGACGAACTGCACGATGCCTTGAACATCCTCGGCTTCATGACCGAAGAGGAAGGCTTGCAAAACGGTTGGGCGACACTGTTCGCGGCCTTGCAGCAAAGCCAACGCGCAACAGTGATGAATCTGCCGCAGGAACAAAGGCTTTGGGTCGCCGCCGAACGCCTGTCAGAATTGCAGGCGCTGTTTCCGGAGGCCGATCTGGCGCCGGTCATCCCGGCGATACCGCCTGACCGGGAGCTAACCGAAGAAGACATCTTGCGCGATCTGGTCCGCAGCCGCCTGGAAGGACTCGGCCCCGTCACCGCCGAACAACTGGCCGAGCCGCTCGCCTTGCCGATAGCGCATATCGATCAGGCGCTGGCCGCCCTGGAGCAACAGGGCGTCGTGCTGCAAGGCCGCTTTACGCCGGATGCCTTGACGACCGAATGGTGCGAACGCGGCCTGCTCGCGCGCATCCACCGCTATACATTGAAGCAATTGCGCAAGGAAATCGAACCGGTCGCTCCGAGCGTTTACATGCGCTTCCTGTTTCACTGGCACGGCCTCAATGAACCGGGAAGCGGCGAAGCCTCGCTCGCGAAAACCCTGCACCAGCTGGAAGGCTGCAACCTGCCCGCCTTCGGCTGGGAACATGACATCCTGACCCGGCGCATCAAACCGTATTTCGCTTCGGAACTCGATCAACTCTGCACTTCGGGCAAATTCATCTGGCTGCGCCTGAAAGCCCTCGGCGACAGCAGCCCGAAATCCGCCGGCAAAAACACCCCGGTCGCCCTGGTCGCGCGCGAGCATCTGGATTCCTGGCGCGCCTTCGCGGCGCTGCCGGACATCGCCTCGCTCGAACTTTCCGGCAATGCGCTGAAAGTGCATGCCGAGATCAAGGAATGGGGCGCGAGTTTCTTTCAGGAATTGGTCAGCGAAACCGGGCTGCTGAAGACGCAGCTGGAGGAAGCGCTCGGCGAACTGGCCGCCGCCGGCCTCGTCACCTCGGACAGTTTCCAGGGCCTGCGCACGCTGGTCACCCCGCAAAAGATCCTGCACCGGCGCGGCAAGCGCTATCCGATTTACGATCCCTTCGCCGCGGCCGGGCGCTGGTCGCTGCTGCGACCGTCGCGAGTGCAAACAACCGAGAATTTTCCGGCCGTCGAGCATATCGCCCGCGTGCTGCTCAAACGCTACGGCGTGGTGTTTCGGAAGGTACTGGAACGGGAAGAAAACCTGCCAAGCTGGCGCGAACTGCTCTATGTTTACCGCCGCCTGGAAGCGCGCGGCGAGCTGCGCGGCGGCCGCTTCGTGCAAGGTTTCGCGGGCGAGCAGTTTGCCTTGCCCGAGGCGGTCGGCCTGCTCAGGGACATGCGGAAGCCGCCGATAATCTCCGAACTGACCGTGATCAACGCGGCAGATCCTTTAAATCTGACCGGCATCATCACGCCCGGCGACCGGATTCCGTCGCTGCACAGTCAGCGCATCGTTTACCGGGACGGCGTGCCGGTGGCCTACGGTACGGGCAAAAACGTGCAATATCTGCAAAGCTTAGACGCGGAGCATCAATGGCAATTGCAGTGGGCACTGTTGAACAAGTAAGATGCGCCGGGCTGCCCAAGGCAGCCCGGCAATTTTTCTTGCGGGATTGTTAGGAGGCCGGGGCAACCGGGACACCCTTAAAAGAGCGCCCCAGGCTTTTGATTTCGAAAGTGCAGGCATTAGCCCCGCCGTACCCGGAAGCCGACGCGTCAAAGCTGAATCCGAGGCTTTCGGCCACTTTGATTTTGCTGAGTTTCTTGTTGATCGACCCAGAAAAATCTAGCTTGGTAAGTTTAAATCCGCCGGCCGAGCCTTCGATACCTACTTGCGAAAAGTCGAAATCCGAAGGAACCTGCGCCAGTGCGAACGCGAAAGCCCCCATCGGTGAATCGTACCAGTGGTCAAACTCCAACTCCAATTTAGTGCCGTCCTGTGTCCAACGGCCTGAAGCTGGCTTTTGCGTAAGAGAATCATTCGTCCAGCTGAAAGTGCCTTCGTTATCTCCAGTTACCTCCCCATCATCGAAAGAAATCGAAGCGGAAAGGACCCTGGGTCCTTGAATCGGCACGGAATGCGAGCCCCCAACCTGGCATTTCACCTTCGCTTTACCTTTGAATTTTCCTTCCAAATTCCAAGTAGTGCCGGCAACGGAAGGCGTAGGGGAGGCGGCTTGGACAAGCGGAGCAGCCAAGGCATAACCTAGTCCGGCCAATAAAAGCATTGTCTTTGTTAGCGACATAACGAAAATCTCCAGTTTAAAGGTAAAAACTCAGGGTCAGTGTACGCAAAGATATTTTTGCCGTACAAGCGCATAAGGATAGCCTAAAAACTGTCGATTCGCTCTCAGTTCCGGTCGGCGTCCTGCAAATATTCATCCTTCAAATGCACATAATGCGCGGCGGAATATTCGAGAAACTCTTTTTCGGCATCGGTCAGCGGCCGTTTTTTCTGGGCGGGCGCGCCGACATAGAGATGGCCGCTCTCGAGCCGCTTGCCGGGCGGCACCAGGGCGCCGGCGCCGAGCATCACATAGTCTTCCAGCACCGCATCGTCCATGATGATCGCGCCGATGCCGACCAGGCAATAATTGCCGATCGTGCAGGCATGCGCGACCGCTCGATGCCCGATCGTAACGCCCTTGCCTATCGTCAACGGATAGCCCTGAGACGTGAACTTGCCGTAATGCGTCACATGCAAGACCGAGCCGTCCTGCACATTGGTGCCGTCGCCGATTTGGATGCTTTCGACATCGCCCCGAATCACGACCGCAGGCCAGATCGAAACGTCGTCGCCGATCGTCACGTCGCCGATCACGGTCGCATTGTCGTCGATATAGACGCGCGCGCCGACCGCCGGCTGTTTGCCTTTAAAACGTCTGACTGTCACACTGACTCCTTGATAATATTGTCTCCCTTATATTAACCCGCCCCGAAGCTTTGATCCAAATTTACCGCGGAAACGAAGCCCCCTGATAAGATCACGGTGCCTGTTATGGGCCGTCACCGCCCGCGCCTTGCTGCTGACCAAGCAAAATCGCCTTCTCCGCCGGACTTTTTTCAGCCGATTGCGTCGTTTGCCGCTCCTGCCGCTGCGCATCGTCCTTGCTCGCCAGCGTGCTGCGCAGTTTGAGCAGATTTTTCAACGCGTTATACCAGAACGGCGCCCCGAGGCTCAATAACATCACCGTAAATGCGATGCCCAAGGGACTGACCGAGGACCAGTTCCGTTGCCATTCTGCAAAAGATTTCGGAATCGTGACGATACCCAACTGCAACAATTGTTTGATGTCGTCCTTGTTCTGGCCGGAAAGCTGATTCAGCGTGTCCGGCGCAGCCTCCACCTTCTCGCTCATCTCCACCGCCTTTTGCACGAGCGAATTTCTCAGCTCGGTATCGATCGACAAGCGGTTGATCAACTGTATCGTATCCAGCTGAAGCGTGCAGGCGACAGCCAGAGAACAGGTCACGGTGATGATCCGCACGGAAACCGTAAATCGCTCGCCGACACGGTCGATCGTTTGATCGAACCAGGTATTGATCTTCGCGACAAATTGCCCTTTTGCCGCCTGCAGCAGCGCCATGTTGTGGCGAACATGGCTGGCCAGCTCGGGTTTGTCGATCTCCAGCTCCAGGGCCAGCAGGCGCGCATTGTCCAACACCGCCTTCGGATCGTTCACGCCATTTTTCTCCAGCAGGGCGATCAGGACTTTTTGCGTTTCATCGCCGAGACGCTCGGCGACTTCCTGGGGCGCATTCCCGGACGCCAAGTCCATCAGCAACTTGGTGAATTCCTCACGGTGGATCGTCGAACCGTAACGGCGCATCCCGTCGCGGATCATCGGATGCATCAGGATGGTTGCGGCGATGCGGCGCGCGGCTTCTTGCCGGATGTCGGGATCGATCTGCTGGAGCAGATACGCCAAGCCGTGCAATAAATGCCGCGCACGGCTGTTCAGCGCGCCGGTCACCGCTTGCGCCAACACGGTCACCGCCATGCTGGCCAGTAACATGACTTCCGACAGGCCGAGTAAAATATCGATCGATACCAACATGAATGAACTCCCTGGGGATTACTAAGGGGGAGCCTCTCCGCTCTGATGATGAAGCCGCCCTGTGGCCGGCTAGTAAATATACTTAGCCGCAACCGCAGAATCTAACTGGGGACGAAACGACCTGTCAAGATTTTTGCGGGCCGATGACGGCTTTCCGGGGTCAACGCTTGCAATGAACGGCTGGGCGGGTATTGGCATGAACAAAAAAAGCGCACTTTATCGAAAGGAATATGCAATAATCACGCGTTAACACTGCCTATGTCGATTCACAGGATGTTTTCACCGCCCCCGTATAGTTGCGCTGCGACTGGCCGTATCCGCGAACGACATTCAATCTCCAAAGCGTCCATATTCCGTGATTGACCCCTTGTTGACCCAAATCATCGCCATTGCCAAAGCCGCCGGCCAAGGCATCATGACCGTCTATAACCAACCCGACGGCAAAGTTGTTTTAAAGTCCGATCAGTCGCCGTTGACCGAAGCCGACCTGCTGTCGAATCAAATCATCGTCAGCGGATTGGCGCGACTGACGCCGGAGATACCGGTTCTCTCCGAAGAATCCGTGGCGATTCCCTACGAGCAGCGCGCCGGCTGGCAACGTTTTTGGCTGGTCGACCCGCTCGACGGCACCAAGGAATTCATCAAGCATAACGATGAATTCACCGTCAATATTGCGCTGATCGAACATGGCCAACCGGTGCTCGGCGTCGTGCACGCGCCCGCCTTGGACGTTTGCTATGCCGGCGCCGTCGGCCAGGGCGCATTTGTCGAACGCAAACAAAATCCCGCAGAGCCGATCCAAATCGCTCCCCGCAAGGCACAGGACCTCTTGAAAATCGTCGCCAGCCGCTCGCATCGGGATGGACGCACGAGCGCCCTGCTCGACCATCTGGGGCCGCACGAGTGCATCAGCATGGGCAGTTCGTTAAAATTTTGCCTGGTTGCCGAAGGCAGCGCGCATTTCTACCCTCGCCTCGGCCCGACGATGGAATGGGACACCGCGGCCGCGCATGCTGTCGTCAACGCGGCCGGCGGCAAGGTCTGCGAACTGTCCGGCGCAGCCTTGCGTTACAATAAGGCCGATTTACACAATCCGGAGTTTTTCGTGTTAGGCAATTCCGACCATGCCCTGCTCAGCGCCGTCCAGCGCTGTCTATGAATGAAGTTGAAACAACGCCAGCTCAAAAAGAAATCATGCGCCCGTAACCTGACCCCGACGCAAACGACTTGAGTTTCCGCGAAAGTCAGAGAGGAAAATATCCGTCGGGACTTTGGATCGGCCTTCGATTAGGTTATGGCCTCTCCATAGGGATTCGCGCTATGCGCGAAATTCATAGTTGTGTATAATGCGGCCGGTTAAGGTCACCCGCTTCCGCAACAGCAAGCCTGTACTATATTTTCTCGCCCCAAAGAGTTAGTAGAGAAACTTAGAATGAGATTAGGATTTCTCAGGCTTAAATTACAAGATCGCATGCCTTGCTACGAAATAGACGCGTTAAGGAAAAATCTTTTCCAATTTCCAGATTGATTATCTTAGCTTTATCTGACAGAAGCCAAATAATCTTAAAGCGCAATCAAGAAAATCACAAATCCTACTGAAGTCGGCTTCAAATCAGCTTTATTTGCACTATCGACTGAAATATTTCTCTACTTCAGCAATAATTTTTTTATCTTTTGATACTTAAGGGAGACCGTAAAGAGTGCTAAAGTTGCTTTTGACATTTCTAGCGCGCGGAGTTTCGGCAGCAGCAGCTTTTTTATTCAGCATTCTTATCGCCAGATTACTCCCACAAGAGGGCGCCGGAGAATATTTTACGGGATTGACGATTATGACTGGAGCATCAGTTATAATAAGATTCGGATTTGATAATTATATTATCAAAAAGAATGTCGTGGACGAAGGCCGCGCCACAGCCAACTTAATAAGCTTTGCCTTATACTCTGTTGTTATATTTATATCCCTAATCGCCTTGGTTTGTTTGGCAATTTCGGTATTGAGTGACTTCAAAACTTTTGCAACACAATATGAGGTTTTCCTATATTTTCTGGTTGCATCGTTATTTTTCGCATTATTGTGGCTTGCCTCGGGTTTTTTAAAGGCGCAACGCAAAGCACCGCTTGCAAACTTTATAGAAGCTGGCTTAGTGCCGGTCGCCTTGATTTTTACTTATGGATTGTTTTATCAGTCCGTTACGTTACTTCAAGCGGCTCAAATTTATCTTGTCATTTTAGTATCGCTCGTTGCGGTCATCTATGTGTGCATTTTAGTTAAGTTTGGAGTGAAATTATATCTGACGACGCTTTCGATGAAGGAATTGCAAGAAAGCTCAGGGATCATGGCGTCGAATCTTATGGATTTTCTTGTTTTATGGTTCTCAGCTTTGATTCTGACTAAATATGCGCACATGTCGGATGTGGCTGATTTTCAGATTGCACAGCGCTTATCCGTATTGATTTCTTTTATCTTGATTGTCATCAATAGCATCTCCGCGCCAGTTTACGCCCAATTATTCAGGGATAATCAAATCGACAAAGTGGGCCAGATTTTACGCCTAACTACATCCTTGATGACGCTTATCGCATTGTTTCCCTTAGTCCTGTTCTGGTTCTTCCCTGAGTTTTTGTTAAGCTTTTTTGGTAATGAATACAGAGACGCAAGTACATCACTGCTGATTTTATCGTTTGGGCAATTAGTCAACGTCATGTCCGGATCTGTCGGCTACGTTTTAATGATGTCTGGCCACAGCCATGTTTATAAGATGAATACGCTTTATAGCGCCGTAGCTTCCATCATTTTATCGATTTTACTCGTACCCGAATACGGCGCGATAGGTGCCGCTATTGCCAGCAGTACAGGCCTTGCAGCCAAAAACCTTTTAGGGGTTTACTCGATTTATAAGCTTTTTGGACTGCTGGCGCTGCCGACATTTGAGCAAATTGCAAAAATTTTTACCTTAAGGGAACGCTATGAAATACTTACTCATCGGCATTGATGGCTGTCAGGAAGAGCATTTTTATCGATTCGACATGCCCTTTATGCAAGGAATGTTTTCGCAAGGGCAAAAGGTCGATTTAACAGAAGATCTCATTAGTCGTGGGTGGGCTGAAATCTGCACGGGGCTCCATGCTACCGATTCGGGCGCTTACTACGAGCGCGCGGTGATGAATGGGACGCATGAATGGACAACCAGCTACAATCTCCTGGCAGAGAAAAAAAACAATACGAGCATCCCAACCCTATGGGAAGTATTGAATAGCCAGGGTTATAGCGTCGGTATAATGAATGTTCCAACCACAAATCCGGCTCCGGAAATCAATGGATTTTTTGTATCCGGTGGCGGTGGGGGCAGGAAAGTCGAAGATGAGGTCGATCCCAGCCAATGTCATCCCAAGTCAATCAAAGAAAAATTGGATAGCCTGGGTTATATTTCTGATGAGCGTATTTCTTCTCTTTTGTTCGAGAAAAACCTATACGAGGAGAAAGACTTTTTTGCGCGCCTGCAATTGATGACCGAAAAGCGGATTGAGTCTTATTTGGCGCTTAATAAGGAATTTGATGTAGATTTTGGATTTGTCGTTTTCCGTTCGGTGGTGGTTTTGGAAAATATTTTTTCGAGCGAAATAGCAAAATATCTAGCCGGAGATATTCATACCAACAAAATATTGATTGATCACATAAAAGCTTTTTATTCGCACCTGGACTCATGCATCGAAAAGTTATGCGTTGGCTTAGGCGTGGATAAAATTGGCTTTGTTTCAGATCATGGCACTGTTTTGCAAAAATATTCAGTAAACCTCAATGTTTTTCTTTTAGAAAATAAATTTCAACAAAAGACAGGCAGCAAAGAAGGTTTACTCTGGTTCCTGAAAAAGTATAAAGACCTCATTCCCTACCAGTTGCGAGCCAAGCTGAAAAAAAGCCGAAGTGTTCTCGAAACCTATCAAGGCATTCAAGGATTTGACAAACAAAAAAGCTTAGCGTTTACAAGCGGCAAAGGTACCTCTTTTTTTGGCATTTATGTCAATGACACCAAACGTTTTGGCGGTTGCGTACCTGAAGATAAAATAGAAGATATTGCAAATCAAATCGTTAATACGTTTAATTCAAATTCGGAAGCAAAAAAACACGGTTTTTCCGCTGTCTCCGAGATTCATAGACGCACGGGCGCCTATGCAAAGTATTGGCCCGATATCTTGGTAAACGTCCCTAGCGGATATAACCCAGATAACAATCAAAACCTGTTTGTAGCGCCTTTTTCGCGTAGTCACGAATCGATTCAGTTGAAAGAGGTGAAATCCGATTTGTGGACTGGCACTAAAGACAAAGTCCCGTTATCACTTTTCGTTGGACACACTCATCTTCATCCCGATATGTATGTCCAGCAAGACCTGACCGCTGTATTCAGGATAGTCAAGGCAGAGTTCGGACTCTGAACGGTCAGGACAAAAATCTGATTTTTTGGCGTCGGAAAATTTATTTTGGCATTTTTTTTATTTTTGGAAAAAGTTATGAAAATTGCTTTAGTAACGATACATAAAGCAAATAATTACGGAGCATTGCTCCAAGCCTATGCATTGCAGGAAGTGCTGAAGAGCTTCGGGGAGGTTGATCTGGTCGACTATGACAACGAGTATTTATCTGTGACTCTGAATCCTGTTCGATTTGTATGGACTTTCCATGGCCTTCTCGGAATGGGTAAGGATCTGTGCCGATTATTCCCCAGATACAGGCTTGTGAATAAGTTCAAAAAATTCATGTCTGAACGATTTGCAATGACGGCGACATACAAGCAGTCCGAACTGCTTGCTAATAAATTGGCAGGATATGATTGCTATGTCGTGGGTAGCGATCAAGTATGGAATCCCGCCTGTGTAAGCCTAAAAGCCTTGCTAGATCCTGTGTATTTCCTTGAATTTGCTCCTGAAGGCGCAAGAAAGATTTCTTATGCTTCGAGCGTTGGAGGATATGTCTATTCCGATCAAGAAGAAGTTGAAGTCAAAAAGTATCTTAACTCCTTTAGCTCGGTTTCGGTTCGCGAGAAAAATACCCAACAGTATTTAACAAATCTCGGCATTAAAGAAGTTGAACATGTACTGGACCCCACTTTACTGTTGGATATAGGGCAATGGGAAGCGTTGATAAAAAAGAGTCCCTCCACGGAACCCTATATACTGCTATATTCAGTCCCCAAGTCGAGCTTGGTTCGTCCTGCTGTCGACTATTTTTCCAAAAAACTGGGGCTCAAGGTCATTGCGATCGATCAAGATTTGGTTGCTAACGCGCAGGTCGACACACACCTGAGAGATGCAGGCCCGGAGGATCTTCTTTCATTATTCGCGTCCGCAGCGTTTGTGGTAACCGATTCCTTTCATGGCGTCTGTTTTTCGATTAACTTTGAGCGGCCTTTCGTTTCCTTGACGCCGGGCGTGCATGTCAATCGGGTTGAGAGCTTGTTATCCTTGGTCGGACTGAGTGATCAATATGTAAGAAATGAGTCTGAATTTTCAAATATTTCGCTCAATATTGACTTTACCGAGCCTCGTGCCCGACTTAAGGAAGCGAGGGAGGCATCGTTGCACTTTTTGAAAACCGCCGTCTCTTGATTACGAAATTGATGATCCCGAGCGTTGTCAGCTATTGAATGTTGATTGCCATTCAGCATTGAGTATTTCGATTGGCTTTATAAGATCAAAAGCCTAACTCGATTCGTAGCAACAGAGACAAATGACGATGCCTTCCCGGCTCATCACATTATCGATGCAGGAAGCTGGTTGCTGCGTTTTCGCTCAGCCTCCCGGCTTACCCGCTGTCGCGAATTCCGTTTGGGTTGAGCGGCTTGTAGCCGCTAGGCAAGGCTTGGGCAGAAATATATCGATCCGCGTCGCAACTTTTCGCAGAGAAAACTGAAGACATTGGCTTCAATAGTCCGGTCGACATCGAAACAGGGCTGTCGAATTAGGCCGCCTGGAACCGAGAGCAACAACCAACATCATGAAGATTCTAAATGTCAATTCATCGCTGAGCTTTAAAACGGGCGGGGGCACCGCGGAGCGCACGTTTCAGATGAGCCGCTTTCTGGCGCGGGAAGGCATCGATTGTACCGTGCTGACGATAGACAGCGGCTTGGACCAGGACCGGATCGAAGCATTGAAGCCAGCTAGCCTGATCGCCTTTCCGTTGTTATGGCAACGGTTTCATGTGCCGCGCATTCGCTGGAAAACCGTCAAAAACTTGGTCAACGAAGCCGACATCGTGCATCTGATGGGCCATTGGGGGGTGCTGAATGCGGTTGTTTATTGGGCTGTGCGCCGCGCCCGGAAGCCCTACGTTGTCTGTCCGGCTGGCGCGCTGCCGCTTTTTGGCCGCTCCAAGTTATTAAAAAAACTATATAATTTGATCGTCGGCAAAGCCATTCTGCGCGATGCCGCCGGGTGGATTGCGGTCACGGAAGCCGAATGTGTGCAGTTTGAAAGTTATGGTGTGCCTTCTTCGCGGATTACCGTGATTCCGAACGGCGTCTGTCAGGAAGACTTTCAGCCTGCCGACACCGAACAGTTTCGCCGCGAAAAAAAATTGCCGGACGCGCCGCTGATCTTATTCATGGGACGGCTCAGTCCGATTAAGGGCCCGGATCTTTTGCTGCAAGCCTTTGCTTCGGTGCGCGAGCAAATCCCCGCATACCATCTGGCGTTTGCAGGACCGGATGAAGGCATGAGAGCCGGTCTTGAAGAAGCGGCCCGGCAGGCTGGAATCGAAGATCGCGTGCATTTTTTGGGATTTGTCGGCGGCAACGACAAGGCGGCGGCATACCGAGCGGCAAGTTTGCTGGCGGTGCCGTCCCGTCAGGAAGCGATGTCGATCGTCGTGTTGGAAGCGGGAATCTGCGGCACTCCGGCGATGTTGACCGATCAATGCGGTTTCTCCGAGATTACCGAGATCGATCGGGGGCTTGAAACGCCCGCAACCGTTCAAGGCATTGCCGAGGGTTTGCTCCATCTGTTGCTGACTCCGGACCTGTTGGAAAGCGCCGCATCGAGCTTGAGGAACCTGGTCTTGCAGAAATACACATGGCGCCGTATCGTCCGGCGTTATTTGAATTTGTATCAGACCCTATTGCAAACTTCGATCAGTAAATGAAAATCCTGATTGTTAGTCAGTATTTCGCCCCCGAATCATTCATCATCAACGATCTGGCGCGGCACCTCCATGCCTTGGGCCATCAGGTAAGCGTGCTGACCGGCAAGCCCAATTATCCGCAGGGCGCGATTTACGAAGGTTACCGCTGGTCGGGCATTCAGCGCGAACGCTACGCCGACGCGATCGAGGTGATCCGCATACCGCTGTGGCCGCGCGGCAAAGGCGGCGGCCTGCGCCTCGCGGCCAATTATCTGTCGTTCGTATTGTCCGGGCTGCTCTATGCGCCCTGGCTGCTGCGCGGCAAGACCTTCGATGCGATCCTGGTGTTTGCGATTTCGCCGATCACCCAGGCGATTCCGGCGCTCGTGCTGAAATGGCTCAAACGCGCGCATCTGGCCATCTGGATACAGGATTTGTGGCCGGAGAGCGTCAGCGCCACCGGCTTTATCCGGAATCCCTTGTTACTGAAGCTGATCGGCTGGATGGTGAAAGGCATTTATGCGGGCTCGGACACTCTCCTGGTGCAGTCGCGCGCTTTCATCAAAGCGGTCGCGCATTATGCACGAGAAGACAAAATCGTTTATTATCCGAATTCGTTTGAAGATAAAAACGCAACGCCTGGCGACGCCGCGCTTGTGCCTCAAAGCCTGATTGATACGCTCGATGCGCATTTTAGCTTGGTCTTCGCCGGCAACCTCGGCACCGCGCAGGCGCTCGATACGCTGGCCGGGGCCGCGGAACGGTTGCGGCATCTTCCGGACGTGAAGCTGATCGTGGTCGGCAGCGGCAGCATGCAATCCTGGCTGGAACGGCAAAAAGCCGAGAAAACTCTGGATAATTTGCTGCTGGCGGGCCGCTTTCCGCCGGAAGCGATGCCGGCGATTTTCAGCCGCGCCGAAGGCTTGCTGGTGACGCTGAAGCGCGAGGAGATTTTTGCTTGCGTGATCCCGAGCAAAATTCAGGCTTATCTCGCGGCCGGCAAGCCGATCATTGCCGCGCTCGACGGCGAAGGCGCGAAAATCGTCGAGGAAACCGGCGCCGGGCTTTGCTCCCCGGCCGAAGATGCGGAGGCCTTGGCCGCTTGCATCGAAAAACTCTATACGATGAGCAAGACCGAGCGTGATGTAATGGGCCGTAAAGGACGCGCCTATTTTCTTGACCATTTCGAAATGACCACACAAACACAGCGATTGATCGACATTTTGACCATCAGAACCAGGGAAACACAAAAATGAGCGGGAAAATCCTCGTACTCGGCGCAACCGGCATGCTCGGCAATGCATTTTTTAGGTATTTGTCGAGCGCGCCGGAATTGCAGGTCTGGGGGACTGTGCAGAATGCGGATGGGAGACGCTTTTTTGCGGACGACCTGCAGCCTTACCTGCTCGCCAATGTGAACGTGCTCGATTTCGATACGCTGGTCGGCGCCTTTGAAAAAGTCCGTCCCGACGCGGTGATCAACTGCATCGGCCTGATCAAGCAGCTTGCGGATGCGAATGATCCGTTGTCAGCACTGCCGATCAATGCGATGCTGCCGCACCGGCTGGCGAAATTATGCGCCTTAGCCAATGCGCGCCTGATTCATTTCAGCACCGACTGCGTTTTTTCCGGCCGCACAGGCATGTACTCTGAAACCGATCCATCCGATGCGGAAGACCTGTACGGCAAATCCAAATACATCGGCGAACCGACCGACTTTCCGAATGCGCTCACTCTGCGCACTTCGATCATCGGCCATGAATTGTACAGACATGTCAGCCTTGTTGACTGGTTTCTGTCGCAACAAGGCAGCGTGAAGGGCTATCAAAAAGCCATCTTTTCCGGCTTGCCGAGCGTCGAGCTGGCCAGGATAATACGCGCCTTTGTGCTGCCGAATCCGGAGCTTTCGGGCCTGTATCATGTGTCGGCCGCACCGATCGACAAATGTTCGCTGCTGAAATTGGTCGCCGAAGCCTATCAAAAAACGATAGCGATTATTCCGGACGAACAGGTCGCTATCGACCGTTCGCTGGACTCGACGCGTTTCCGCGAAGCCACCGGCTACGCGCCGCCCTCGTGGCCGGAATTGATTTTGATGATGAAAAATTTTAAATGAAGGAGTTTGCCGAGCGCGCCGATGTTTGATGATAAAGTACTAATGATTACCGGCGGCACCGGCTCGTTCGGGCATACGGTGTTGAAGCGTTTTCTGGACACCAATGTCCGGGAGATCCGTATTTTCAGCCGCGACGAAAAAAAACAGGAAGACATGCGTATCGCGCTGGCGAACGACAAGGTCAAATTCTACATCGGCGATGTCCGCGACTATGCCAGCGTTTCCGAGTCGATGACCGGGGTCGATTACATTTTTCACGCGGCGGCGCTGAAACAGGTGCCCTCCTGCGAGTTTTATCCGATGGAAGCGGTCAAGACCAACGTGATCGGCACCGAGAACGTGTTGAACGCGGCGATCGCGAACGGCGTGCGCCGGGTGGTCGTGCTGAGCACCGACAAGGCGGTTTATCCGATCAACGCAATGGGCATCTCGAAGGCGATGGCCGAGAAAATCATGGTCGCGCGCTCCCGAATGATTCCCGAATCCGGCACGGTGGTCTGCGCGACCCGCTACGGCAACGTGATGGCCTCGCGCGGCTCGGTGATCCCGCTGTTCATCAGCCAGATCAAAAAAAATGAGCCGATCACCGTGACCGACCCGAACATGACCCGTTTCCTGATGTCCCTCGAAGACTCGGTCGATCTGGTCCTGCATGCGTTCGAGCATGCGCAGCAGGGCGACATTTTCGTACAGAAGGCGCCGGCATCGACCGTCGCCGATTTGGCCGAGGCGCTGAAGGAACTGTTCAACAGTTCCTCGCCGGTCAAGGTGATCGGCACCCGCCACGGCGAAAAGCTGTATGAATCGCTGATCTCGCGCGAGGAAATGGCCAAGGCCGAGGACATGGAGCGCTACTATCGCATTCCGGCGGACAACCGCGACCTGAACTACAACAAATATTTCGTCGAAGGCGAGACGCACATCTCGGAGGTGGACGACTATACCTCGCACAATACCCACCGTCTTAACGTCGCCCAGATCAAAAACCTGCTGTCGACGCTCGATTACATCCGGAGCGAACTCGATGCTTAAAGTGATGACCCTGATCGGCACGCGCCCGGAGCTGATCAAGATGAGCCGGGTGATCGCCGAACTCGACCGGCACATGCAGCATATCCTGGTGCATTCGGGGCAGAATTACGATTATGAATTGAATCAGGTGTTTTTCGACGACCTCGAAATTCGGAAGCCCGATTATTTCCTCGGCGTTACCGGCGAAACCGCCGCGCAGGCGATCGCGGACGTGATCGCGAAGGCCGACGCGGTGTTCGCGAAAGAAATGCCCGATGCCCTGCTGCTGTATGGCGACACCAATACCTGCCTCGCCGTGATCGCGGCGAAACGGCGCAAGATTCCGGTCTTCCACATGGAGGCGGGCAACCGCTGTTTCGACCAGCGCGTGCCAGAGGAACTGAACCGCAAGGTGCTCGATCATCTGAGCGACATCAATATGGTGCTGACCGAGCATGCCCGCCGCTACCTGATCGCCGAGGGCATCCGCCCCGAGACGATCATCAAGACCGGCTCGCACATGCAAGAGGTGCTGGATTATTACCGGCCGAAGATCCTCGCCTCCGACGTGCTGGCCCGGGAGCACTTGCAGGAAGGCCGCTTCTTCATCGTCAGCGCGCACCGCGAAGAAAACGTCGACAGTCCGGAAAATTTGCGCGATCTTCTGGAAACCCTGCGGGCCTTGGCCGAACAGTATCAATTTCCGGTGATCGTGTCGACGCATCCGCGCACCCGGAAGCGCCTCGAAGCGCTTGGCGAATCGCTGTCGCATCCGTTGATCCGCTATCTTAAGCCGTTCGGTTTTCTGGACTACATCCGTCTGCAAATGGCCGCGTTCTGCGTGGTGTCCGACAGCGGCACGATCACCGAGGAAGCATCCTTGCTGAATCTGCCGGCCGTCACGATACGCCATACCCATGAACGGCCCGAAGGCATGGATGTCGGCACGCTGGTGATGTGCGGCCTGAAGCAGGCCAACGTGCTGGATGCGGTCCGCGTCGTGACCGACCAGCATGACAGGACTCGCCGAGTGATTCCGCCGATTCGCGACTATCAGGCTCCCGAAGTCTCCAAACAGATTGTCCGGATCGTGCTGAGCTACACCGGCTATGTCAACCGCACGGTCTGGTCGAAGGCATGAGCTTGTCCGATAACCGCCGTTTGAACATTCTGGTCACCGGCGCCAACGGCTTCGTCGGCAGCGCCCTGCTCAGGCGTTTAGAGGCCGAACAAAAATTTTCGGTCCGCGCCGCGGTGCGGCGTTTGGCGGGACTCGAGCGCAAGGAAGGCGTCGACTGGATCGAAACCGGCGATCTTGCCGAACCTGCCGACTGGCGCACCGCCCTCCAAGGCATCGACGCGGTCGTGCATCTCGCCGCTCGGGTCCATGTGATGCGGGACACGGCTACCGACCCGCTCGCAGAATTCCGCAAGGCCAATGCCGAAGGCACGCTGAATCTGGCCCGGCAAGCGCTTGAAGCGGGCGTCAAACGCTTCATTTTCATCAGTTCGATCAAGGTGAACGGCGAGGCGACATCCCCCGGACGTCCTTACCGCGCGGACGACATTCCCGCTCCCGAAGACGCCTACGGCATATCCAAACGCGAAGCCGAAGACGGCTTGCGCGAGCTGTGTTTGAATTCCACGATGGAATTTGTGATCATCCGCCCTCCCCTGGTTTACGGCCCCGGCGTGAAGGGCAATTTTTTCAGCATGATGCGCTGGCTCGACAAAGGCGTTCCGCTGCCCTTGGCTGCGATTCAAAACCGGCGCAGCCTGGTCGCGGTCGATAATCTGATCGATCTGATCCTCGTCTGCATCGAGCATCCCTTGGCCGCGAATCAGATTTTTTTGGCCAGCGACGGCGAGGATCTCTCGACGCCTGAACTCCTGAGCAAAACCGCGTCCGCGCTCGGCAAACGTGCGCGTCTTTTGCCGGTACCGCCTGGCTTATTGAATTTCGCCGCGCGCTGCCTCGGTAAAACCGCCGCGATCCGGAAACTGTGCGGTTCGTTGCAGGTGGACACCGGCAAAACTCGTGAACGGCTCGCCTGGCGGCCTCCGGTCGGTATCGATCAGGCCCTAAGCGAAGCCGCCGAGCATTATTTGGGAAACCGAAAGTGATACAGTCCGGCAGCTTACTCCTGGCGGCTTTGGCGGCGGCGTGGCTGTTCACCGGCCTGATTCGCCGTTATGCACTGCGATCGAACATGATCGACGTGCCGAACCAGCGCAGTTCGCATACGCTGCCGACCCCGCGCGGCGGCGGCATGGCGATCGTGGTGGTGTTCTTGGTCAGCCTGGGGGCGCTGTTCGCGCTCGACGTATTGACGCCCAAACAGAGTTGGGCGCTGTTCGGCGCCGGCGCCTGGGTCGCCGTGGTCGGCTTTCTGGACGACCACCGCCATATCCCCGCCGGTTGGCGGCTTTTGGCGCACTTCATCGGCGCCGGCTGGGGCCTGTATTGGCTCGGCGGCTTTCCGCCCCTGCCCCTGTTCGGCCAGCTCGTCGCTCTCGGCTGGATCGGCCATGTCTTCGGCCTCTTCTATCTGGTCTGGCTGCTGAACCTTTACAATTTCATGGACGGCATCGACGGCATCGCCGGCATCGAAGCGATCACGGTCTGTCTCGGCGGCGTTCTGTTGTTCCTGCTGTCCGGTAATCAGAGTGTATGGCTGGAGCCGGCATTGCTCGCGGCGGCAGCCGCCGGATTTTTGCTCTGGAATTTTCCGCCCGCGAAGATTTTCATGGGCGACGCGGGCAGCGGTTTTTTGGGCATCGTCTTGGGCCTGATCTCGCTCCAGGCGGCCTGGCTGAACCCGAATCTGTTCTGGAGCTGGCTGTGCCTACTCGGCGTGTTCATCGTCGATGCAACCTTGACTTTGCTGCAACGCTTTCGCCGCGGCGAAAAACTGCACGAGGCGCACCGGAGCCATGCCTACCAGTTCGCCGCGCGCCGTTTCGGCTCGCACAGACCGGTGACGCTGTTCGTCGGCGCGGTCAATCTGTTCTGGCTGTTGCCGCTGGCGATCTCGATCGGCCTCGGCATGCTGAACGGCATCCTGGGCGTCGCCTTGGCCTATCTGCCGCTGCTTTTGACGGCGCTAAAATTCAACGCGGGCGGCACGGAAGAGCGCGGATGAAATCACGACTGGCTAGTTGGTTTATCGGGCAGTCCAGGCCCCGAAAAGCCCTGATTCTGATCGGCGCGGACATCGTATTTGCGGTGCTGGCCTTGTGGTCCGCCTTCTCGCTGCGCTGGGGCGTCCTGTTCGTGCCGAGGAGCATCGAGTGGGCATTGCTCGCGGTCACGCCGGTCCTGGCCGTACCGATTTTCATCCGTCTAGGACTGTACCGGGCCATCATCCGCTATATCGAAATAAAGGCCTTATGGACGATCATGAAGGCGGTCACGCTCTATGCCTGTGCGTTTGCCTTGATTTATTTTCTGCCCTTTATTTTTTATGAGAGCGGCATTCGTAATCTGCCGCGCACCGTACCGTTCCTGAACTGGCTGATCATGATGCTGCTGGTCGGCGGCAGCCGTTTTTTTGCGCGTTGGTGGCTCGGCGACACGTATATCCGGCTCAGCGGCGGCCACAATCCTGCCACGCATCCGAAGAAAAAAGTGCTCATTTACGGCGCCGGCAGCGGCGGCGTGCAGTTGGCCTCGGCCTTGGCGCTCGGCCGCGAGTTTCAGCCGGTCGCCTTCATCGATGACGATCCTGCGCTGAACAAGCATAAGATCAACGGCCTCAGGATCTATCCGTTTTCGTCCCTGAGTTATCTGATCGACCGCTATGAGGTTGCGAGTGTCCTGCTGGCGATCCCGTCCGCCAAGCGCGCGCGCAAAAGCGAACTGATCCGCCAGCTCGAGCCTTATGCGGTACAGGTATTGTCGATGCCGAATCTTTCCGAAATCGCCGGCGGCAAGATTACTTTCGACACGCTCCGGGAAGTCGAGATTGAAGACCTGCTGGGCCGCGATCCGGTCGCCCCCGATCCCGCCCTGCTGCATGCGAATATCGCCGGCAAGGCGGTGATGGTAACCGGCGCGGGCGGCTCGATCGGCTCCGAATTGTGCCGGCAGATCGTCGCTTTGAAGCCGTCCGCGCTGGTCCTGTTCGAATTGAGCGAATATGCCTTGTATGCGATCGAACAGGAGTTGCAGTTATGGGCCTCCCGTTTACCTTCGGCAGAAAAACCGGCGATTTACGCAATCCTAGGTTCGGTGACCGACGCGCCGCGTCTGCGCAAAGTTTGCGAGACCTTCAAAGTGCAGACGATCTACCATGCGGCGGCCTACAAGCATGTACCGATCGTCGAACACAATCCGGTCGCGGCGATCCGCAACAATGTATTCGGCACCCTGCGCACCGCGGAAGCGGCCATCCAGGCCGGAGTCGAAACCTTCGTGCTGATTTCGACCGACAAGGCCGTCCGCCCGACCAACACGATGGGCGCGACCAAACGCTTTGCGGAGCTGATCCTGCAGGCCTTCAGCGCCATACCTGAAAACCGGCGCCGCACCCGTTTCACGATGGTGCGCTTCGGCAACGTGCTCGGCTCGTCCGGTTCGGTCGTGCCGTTGTTCAGGGAACAGATCAAACGCGGCGGCCCGGTTACGGTGACCGATCCGAATATCATCCGCTATTTCATGACCATTCCGGAAGCCGCGCAACTGGTGATCCAAGCCGGCGCGATGGGCAGCGGCGGCGATGTCTTCGTGCTGGACATGGGCGATCCGGTCCGTATCCTCGACCTGGCTAAACGGATGATTCATTTGAGCGGACTCGAAATTCATGATCAGGATCATCCTGACGGCGAAATCGAAATCCGTTTTACCGGGCTCAGGCCCGGCGAGAAGCTTTACGAAGAATTGCTGATCGGCGATCATGTAAGCGAAACCAGCCACCCGCGCATCATGCGCGCCGAGGAACACGTGATTCCGTGGCACGATTTATCTCTACTCATCGAGCGCCTGGATCAGGCGGCGCAGCTTGACGATCCGGAACAAATCCGGGAGCTTTTGCTTGGCGCGGTCTCAGGCTTTGCGCCCCAGTGCGGGATCGAGGACCTGCTCTGGAAACAGGCACAATCGGAAATCGTGGCGCCGGATTCGGTCTAACCGGCAAAAAAAAACCCTCTCCGACGACAGTATGTCGGAGAGGGGGCTCAAAGATCGGGCAGCGAATAAATGAGGAGGCACTGCCCAATGAAACAGAGAAAATCTGTGACATCGTTACTATAGTAGGCTTTAAAATTGCATACAATAGTGTAATTGTTAAATTTATTGTTTCTTTTTTAGAAACAATATAAAGTATCAAGAATTTCACTCTTTTGTCCGGCCGGCACATCTCATATAGGCGCCCAGAAAGGTGTGGCGTCAGAAAACCTTCCGCCTGAAGAGAGACCGGCCCCGTCGCGTGTCGCCCTCCAATTCTTAAACCGCCAAAGCCATGTTGATTGCAGGAGAACCCCGTGGATAAATTGACCAGCATGAACGTGTTCGTCCGCGTCGCGAAAGCGGGAAGTTTTGCCGGTGGCGCGCGCGATCTGGATATTTCGCGTGCGATGGCGACCAAGCATATCATGCATCTGGAAAGCTGCCTCGGCACCCGCCTGTTCAACCGCACCACGCGCAGCCTGAGTCTGACCGAAGTCGGCGCCTCCTATTTCGAGCGCTGTCAGACGGTGCTGCTCGACATCGAGGAAATGGAGTCGGAAGTCACCCACTTGCAGACCGAGCCGCGCGGCGCCTTGCGGGTCAGCGCGCCGCCGGTGATCGGCGCGACGCATATCGCGCGCGCAATCTCCGAGTTTCTAAAACTGCACCCCGATCTGAACGTCGAGCTGATCATTCAAAGCAGTCCCGGCGACTTGATCGAGGACGGCATCGACCTCGCTATTTACCTCGGCGCGCTGAACGACACCAGCATGGTCGCGCGCAAACTGGCCAGCTCGTCACTGGTCGTCTGCGGCTCGCCGGATTATTTCGCCAAACACGGCACGCCGCAAACCCCCCAGGATCTGGCCCAGCATAGTTGCCTGATCAATTGGTCGATTTCGCCGAAAAACAAATGGCCGTTCAAAAGCGAAACGGGCTATCAGGTGATCAATGTCACGGGCCGCATGCAAGCCAATGTCGCGGACGCGATCCGTATCGCCGCGATCAACGGGCTGGGGCTGGTCATGCTGCCGATCTATATCGTTGGCTGGGATATTGAGCGCGGCCGGCTGCAGCAGGTATTGCAGGACTATCCTTCCCCACCGCTCGAAGTCCATGCGGTGTATCCGCACCGAAAGTATCTGTCCGCTAAGGTCCGCGTGTTCATGGAATTTCTGCAAGCCTGGCTGGAGCCGCGCGTCAGCACACTCGGCGGGCCGGAGGCATGAAGGAACTCCGCGAAAAATGGAACCGTATTTACAGCCAGGACGAGCCCGGCAAGCAAGCGGCGGCACCGGTGCTGAGCGAAAATGCGTTTCTGCTGCCGCCCGAAGGCAGCGCGCTCGATCTCGCCTCGGGCCTCGGCGCGAATGCGATTTTTCTTGCCGAGCATGGCCTCAAGGTCACCGCGCTCGACATTTCCGGGGTAGCGATCGAAAAATTGCGCGCCTACGCCGGCCGCCATCGGCTAGCGATCGAGGCCAGACAGGAAGCGATCAACCCTGCTTCGCTGCCTTCCTCCAGCTTTGATGTGATCGTGATCAGCCGCTTTCTTGACCGCTCGCTCACGGATGCGATAATAAACGCCTTGAAACCCGGCGGCCTGCTGTTCTACCAGACCTTCACGCGCCTGAAAGTGAACGCCGAAGGCCCGAGCAATCCGGCCTACCTATTGGGCACGCATGAACTGCTGGATTTGTTTGCGCCGCTGCGGACCGTGTTTTACCGGGATAACGCCGCGATCGGCGACATACACCGGGGCCTTCGTAATGAAGCCCAATTTATCGGCCAAAAACCTGACCCAGAGACCCTACCATGATCGAAAACCTGAGCCCTGAGCAATGCTGGGAGCTATTGCAAAACAATAACGACGCAGTCCTCGTCGATGTCCGCACCAAGATGGAACACACTTTCATCGGCCATCCGCCGGGCGCGGTACTGATCCCCTGGAAAGAAGCGCCGGACTGGCAACTGAATCCGAATTTTGCCGCCGAAGTCGAGGCCGCGGTCCCGAACAAGGAGGCCCCGATCCTGCTGCTCTGCCGCAGCGGCCAGCGCTCGCTGGATGCGGCCAAACTGCTCGAACAGCTCGGCTACAAACGCCTGATCAACATCCTGGAAGGCTTCGAAGGCCCGCTCGATCAAGACAAGCATCGCGGCAACCTCGGCGGCTGGCGTTTTCGCGGCCTGCCTTGGGAGCAAAGCTAACATTGGAGATTTCCGGTTCCCGCGCGCCGCGCGGGAACCCAGCGTCTCGTGACGCAGACGCGTGGGAACGATATGACACTTTTTCGCGGGGAACATGGCAATGGCTAAAAAAACTCCCGAGTCCCAACAAAACACCGAAAAGTCGACGTTCGACTTACTGGCGCAAAGCGGATTGGAACTGCCGCCTCCGGAGGAGCTGGATGACGCGCAAGTGACCGCCAAGCTTTGGGAAACGATCCATGGCCTCGCAATGCTGCGCATGTTTCTTTACAGCACCAACCATCTCAGCGACCGCGAGTTGTATGAAGAACTCTGGCATGATGTGTTGCGCGAAGAAGGCATCGTCATGCCGCTCAGCAACGACTCGGCCTGGCACATCGACTTGCTGGGCAGCGGCAGCGAAGAAGATAACTTGCTTTACCTGCGCTACTATGCCGACGAAGAAACCCGCCAGCGATGGACTGAGGACTGGCCCGGCGACAACATACCGGCATCCGAAACACAGCCCTACGATCGCGACCGGCATTTGCCCGCCAGAGATCAGGCAGAATGGCGGCTCCACGATCAACCCTCCTGAAATTGCATCCGTAAAAACGGCGGACTCAGCAAAAATAGCGTCCTCTTTTTCTTCGCTGAACTCTTGATAAATGACTTGAAGCAACATTAACTAACGCCTTTAAGTTACTTTAATAAGTTATCTCAAGCATTTGTTTATAATAAATATTATCGCTATAGATGTTGCGCATTGTTCGTGTTGAGCCTGTCGTAGCATGAGCGGCTTAACTTAACAGACATGAAGCGGCTTATCTCACCCCGCAAAATAAAAATCATCCGTGGGAGAGACGCCTACGTCGCGACTTGAGGCTTTAATCGCGACCTAGGCGTCGCTCCCACCACTCACCTATCGATTTTCAGGATAACAGCAGTGTCCGGACGCCAGCCCATTCAATCTCCTGCCCCGGCGACACCCGAAACACCGCGCTATGCGCGGAACCGGAATTTTTCCGTCGGCGAAACGACCTCACGATCAACCCTCCCGACAATGCATGCGAAAAAACAACGACAGTTAAGAAGAAATCACCCCGTTTGTTCCACGCGAAACTCTTGACAAATCACTTTATGCAACATTAACTATCATTTCCAACTCACATCAATAATTCCACATAAGGCATTGTTTATATTACTTAATATATAAATATTTCCAACATAAAAAAGCAATCCTGTTTTTTGCATATTGACCAGCAACCAAATTTTGATTATCGTACGACAATCAAGATGCAAGATTAACTCATCATGCCAGAAACACCCCAAAACAACCACGGCGGCAGGCGGGCCGGCGCTGGCCGGAAGTCGGGAACCGGATCATTTGGCGAACCCACGCAGCCGATCCGGGTCCCGGTCAGCCTGCTGCCTTCGGTTAAGGCCATGCTTTCGAGCTCCGGCAAACAGCCCGGCGGATTGGTCATATTACCATTCACGGAACACCCAACCCAGCATCCCCTTCCCCTGTTCTCAGGCAAAGTCGCGGCCGGTTTCCCATCGCCGGCCGACGATTACGTCGAGAAATCGCTCGACCTGAACGAGTTGTTGGTGCAAAAGCCGGCAGCCACGTTCTTCGTGCGCGCGGAAGGCGAGTCGATGCTCGGCGCCGGTATTCATCCGGACGACATTCTCGTTGTCGATCGCTCGATAGAGCCGGTGCCGGGCAAGATCGTCATTTGCGCGTTGAACGGCGAACTGACCGTAAAACGCCTGGAACGCGACGGCGAACAATGGAAACTGAAAGCCGAAAACCCCGCCTATCCCGATATCGTCATCCACGCAGAGCTGGAAATGGTGATCTGGGGCGTCGTAACCAACGTGATCCATGCCGTCTGATGCCTTCGCTTATCGCCCTGGTCGATTGCAACAACTTCTACGTCTCATGCGAGCGCGTGTTCCGGCCCGACCTGATCGGCCGGCCGGTGGCGGTGCTCAGCAACAATGACGGCTGCATCGTCGCCCGCAGCCAGGAAGTGAAAGACTTGGGCATCAAGATGGGCGTGCCGGTGTTTCAGGTGCAACACCTGATCAACCGGCACAAGATTGAATTGTTCTCGTCCAATTACACGCTTTACGCCGATATGTCGGCCCGGGTGATGACTATCCTGGAAGAATTCACGCCCAGCCTGGAAGTGTATTCGATCGACGAGGCTTTCCTCGACCTGACCGGCGTTTGCCGCAATGACCCCATCGCTTACGGCCAACGGATCAGAAAAGCGGTATTCCGCTCAACCGGGATACCGGTCTGCGTCGGCATGGGACCGACCAAGACGCTGGCGAAACTGGCGAATTTCGCGGCCAAGAAATGGAAAAAGACCGGCGGCGTGCTGGATTTGTCGGACCCTATCCGCCGGGAAAAACTGATGCGCATCGTGCCGGTCAAGGAAGTGTGGGGCATCGGTTCGCGCATTGCGGCCCGCCTGAATCAGCTCGGCATTATCACCGCATGGGATTTGGCCGGTCAGCCGGCAGACAGAATCCGTGATCAGTTCAATGTCACCGTCGCCCGCACGGTAATGGAATTGAACGGCATTTCCTGCCTGGAATTGGAAGAGATTGCGCCGGACAAAAAGCAGATCGTCTGTTCACGCAGTTTCAGCCGGCGATTGACCGAATACCGGGAACTGTCAGAGGCGATGGCCGAATTCTGCAGTCGGGCCGCCGAAAAGCTCAGAAGCCAGCAATCGGTTTCCGGCCACATCAGCGTGTTTATCCGCACCAACCCGTTTAATCCCAACGAGCCGCAATACCAGCGGGCGGCCGGCGTAACGCTGGCTTCGGCAACGCAGGATACCCGCGTAATCGTCGGCACGGCGAATCGCTTGCTTAGGGAATTATTCAGAGCCGGTTACCGCTACCAGAAGTGCGGCGTGCAACTGAGCCAGATTCAGCCGGCAGCCATTCCCGAGCAGATGGATTTATTCGATTTGGCGGCGTTCGGCCATGCCGAGAGCGGGAAGCTGATGCAAACCGTGGACCGGATCAACTACCGCTTTCCCAAAGGCATCGCAGTTGCGACCGCCGGTTTTGATCAATCCTGGAAAGCCAGGGCGGAACGAATATCTCGGCATTACACGACGAATTGGCGAGAGTTGGTTTCGGTGAGGTGCACATGAAATTTCAAAAACGCTCGGCATCATCGCGTACGAAATGTTCCCAATAATGCCGTTGCAGTAGATTCACGGCATTTGGCTACCGCTTCCGTACGCTGATGTTGGACGCCGATTCGATGCAGACCAGCTGCATGGTTCCTGGACGTTGAAGTGACAGTGGGCATGCCTCAAGTGTTGCGAAGACATCTTGCTGGAACGACACCTTCCCTTTGAGGCTTTCTGGCATGGACTCATCTTCCGGTGGCACGACGCCCATGAGCCTCTTAGTGCCCACTGGCCAAATACGAATTGATGGTGTGCCGTTGTACGCGGAGACACGACCGCGGAATGTGCTGCACTCCCCCACGACAGCGGGATTGCCTTTGCAAGGTACAGTGCCGGCGTGCGCCGTTGTAGAAGTGACGAAGACAACAAGGAGAAGTAGCGGCACTTTCATGACATACAACGTAAAGCTAACCGGGCGCGGCTCGGTTGCCGAATAAACACAACCGCATTCCCCCCCGCGCTCCGGTTGAGCGACATGCTAGAGATCATGATCGCTCTTTCCCAGGTTGCAACGTTCGCAGAGTGTCCAGAGGTTGTCTGGATCGTTTGTGCCGCCTTTGCTGACAGGAACCTTGTGGTCAACGTGGAGTTTGGCACCATCAGATGCGCTCCTACCGCAAATCCTGCATTTGTAGTTATCAGATTTCAGAATGGAGTATCTAACAGAATCAGACAACGATGCGCGACGAATCTTGCGCTTAATACCTTGCTCTAATTCGTATTTTTCGTTGAGGACAGTGTGGTCGAAGAGGTTAAACCAGTCGTGCGGGCGGAATGCTGCTTGCGAATCAGTAAGATATAGGAGGCCTCGACGGATTAAGCTTTCGTTTTCGGATTTGTGCTTTTCATCGTTAAAGTGATCTTCTGCCACAAATAAGTCACATTTCTTACAATAGAAATGGTCCGCGCTGCTTTGATCCCTGTCGCCGTGTAGAAAGTATTGAGTGCCCATTTATTGATCTCTAACGTGGAAGTGAGAGGCGCAAAGGACTCCACCGCGAAGCGCCCCTCTCGACTGGCAGGTTAGAGTGTACGTTATCGAAGTCGCGTGCCATCAGGGTTGATTGCTTCTTCATCTCGTCGCGTTGGGTAGTACTGCTTTTTGGGGGCCAGCTCGTAAAACAATATGCCGTGAATTCCCATTGCATCGCGCTTTGGAATCCGACGCTTCCATATGCGAGTAAATGCCTCGTCAAGTTCTCTTTCTGATCCATGAGTAATGACTTCGTCAATAAAGGCGACGTCCTGGCCTTCAGGAAAAATGAGAGCGAACTCTTCTTCGGTTGCCGCAAAGATGTCGTAGACAAAGTTGTCGGCACCATCGATAACTTGGATATTCTTCATGCGCTTTAACTACAATTAGGCATCCTAAAAGACGTAAAAATTGCGTCATAAGGCTGTCTAAATATTTGTAAAATCATAAAATTTATTTATATTCAGCACGGTGCAGAAAATTATCACATCCTAACCAAAATGCAATACCCTTCACAAAATTTATCTGGTAAACCGCCCAAGTTGCTCGACCAGGTTAAGGACAAAATCCGCCAATCACTCCAACATCCGCACCGAGCCTGCCTATACGGACTGGATCAAGCGCTTTATGAGCAACATCACCAAAAGGCTGCACCCCAAAGGGTGCGAACGGCATGAATATGCAGACTTAATCACCCGAATGTAAAGTCAAAACCCCACAGTCAAACGTCACTGCGCATCAGGCTCAGCAAATCATCCGCCGACATCCTGCCGCTGACATCCGCGCCGTCGAGGAGGCTGTCGGCAAGGTCGCGCTTGTGGCTGTGCAGCGCGACGATTTTTTCCTCGATGGTCTGTTTCGCGATCATCCGGTAGATCGTGACCGGGCGCTGCTGGCCCATCCGGTGCGCGCGGTCGGAGGCCTGGTCTTCGACCGCCGGATTCCACCACGGGTCCATGTGGATCACATAATCGGCCGCGGTCAGGTTCAGGCCGACGCCACCGGCTTTCAGGCTGATCAGGAACAGTTCGCCGTCGCCGCGCTGGAACGCATCGACGCGCTGCTGGCGCTCCTTCGCCGGCGTCGAGCCGTCCAGGTATTGGTAGGCGATGCCGCGCTGTTCGACATAGTCCTTGATGATCTGCAAATGATCGACGAACTGGCTGAACACCAGCGCCTTGTGCTTGTTGTCGAGCAGTTCCTCGACGATCTCGCCGAAGGCGGCCAGCTTGCTGCTCGGCAGGCTGATCTCGGCGTTGGCCAGGCGGCTGTTGCAGCAACTGCGGCGCAGCTTGGTGATCGCGGCCAGGATTTGCAGATGCTTTTGACCGGGAGGACCGTCCGTGCTGGCCAATACATTTAGACTTTCGCGGCGGATCGCTTCGTAAAACGCCATTTCATCTGGGCTAAGTTCGACATAGACCGGAATTTCGGTGCGCGGCGGCAATTCCTGCAAGACCTGGGTCTTGGTGCGGCGCAGGATGAAGGGCTGGATCAGCTTCTTCAATTGCTGGCGCGCCTGATGGTTGCGGTCGCGTTCGATCGGCCCCGCGAAACGCTGGTTGAATTGCTCCTGCGAGCCGAGCAATCCCGGATTGATGAAGCGGAACAGGTTCCAGAGTTCGCCGAGATGATTTTCCAAGGGCGTTCCGGTCATGATGATACGGAAATCGCCTTGCAGATTCATCGCGCCTTGCGAGCGGCGGGTTGCGGTGTTTTTGATCGCCTGCGCCTCGTCGAGAATCACCGTTCGAAAACGGATGTTCGCGAGCATCTCGGCCACCTGCTCCTGCTGCAACAGGCCGTAGCTGCAAATCAACAGATCGTAAGGCCCGAGGCTGTCCAGCTGCCCCTGGCGGTCGCCGCCGCCCAATTGCTGCGGATTCAGGGTCGGCGCGAAGCGGTTCGCTTCTTTTTCCCAGTTCATGCATACCGAGGTCGGCGCGACGATCAGCGACGGGCCGTTCGGCGCGCGCTCGACCAAGAGGGCGAGGCCCTGTATCGTTTTGCCGAGCCCCATGTCGTCGGCCAGACAGGCCCCGACACCCCAGTGCGCCAGCCGGGCCAGCCAGGCGTAACCGTCCATCTGATAATCGCGCAGCTCCGCCTGAAAGGTCGAAGGCAGGACCGGCTGAAACTCGCGCGCGGACTTCAGCCGCCGCACCTGTTCCTGCCAATGCTTGTCGGCCTTGAAGGTGCCGCCGTCCTCGCCCCAGTCTTCCAGGGTCAGGGCGGCGAGCGGATTGATTCGGACCTTCTTGCCGCTGATGTCGGCATAGGCTTTCAGCTCTTCCAGGCGGCGGCGGAACGCATCGGTCAGGGCGACGAACTGGCCGTCCTTCAATTGCAGGAAGCGGCCCTTGCTGTTGCCGAGCAACGACAAGAGTTCCTGCATTTCGATCACCGTCGCGTCATCGATCTTCAACTCGCCTTGCAGCGCAAACCAGTCGTTGTCGCGCTTGATGTGCATGCTGAAGGCCGAACTTCCGGCCTGGCCGAGCAGGCGGAACCTGACGCCTTCGGGCCATTCGACGATCGCCTGCCCCTCCGGCAGCGCCTGTAATTGCAAGAGCAGTTCGAGGCAGTGCTCAGGATCTTCGAGCCGCCATTCGCCGGCTTCGTCCTGTTCCGCCTCTGCCAGCGCCGGGCAGGCATCGAAGAGTTCGGCGGCGCTCTGCCTTTCAAGCTTCAGGTCGCGCCGCGCCTGTAAACGTCTGCCGTCGATTTCGGCCAGCACGCTTTCGCCGCCCTGCCCCGGCGGATAATAGGCGCCGTCGGTCGCAAACGGACGGATCAGCAGCGCGGCCTTCAGCCCTTCGCCAAGCGGCAACAGATGCAGCCGCGGCGTGGCGTCGGCGGCGATCTGTTCGGCGCTGCTGGAACTGCCGCCGATGTCCGAATGCACGGTCAACAGTCCCGAGATGCCGGTCAGGGTTTGCAGCACACGCTCCTGCGCCGATAACGGCACTTCCAGGCCCTTGGCCCCCAGCACCGAATAAATCTTTTGATGGGCGGCGGTGAATTCGATGACGCGCAGGCGGGTCGGCGTTTCCTTGCTGACATGGACAGATTGCTCGAATCCTGGCACCGGGTTGAGTTCGATCCGGATTTTGTCGCTGTTGTCCTGCCGGCTGACCCGCAATTCGGCCTCGCCCCTGACCACTTCGACCCGGACTTCGGGCGAGTCCGCCCAAAACAACAACGGGTGTCCTGCCAGTGCCAGCGGCATTTTGCTGTTGAATTCGAAATAGGTCGACCCGTACCAACTGGTGTCGCGATATTCATCGATCGTCCTGCACAACTTCAGGTCGTGCTCGCTCAGATAATCGAAACTGTCGGGTTCCGTATGCAGCCGCTTCAAGGCCACGCCCCGCCCCTTGCTCCAGCCGCCCTTGGCCTGCTGTTTCTGTTCGCGCGGCTCGATCCGGAGCGAATGGCTGGCTTCGTGATAGGAGACCAGCCAGATCAGGCGAATCGGCTTGTCCGCGGCGGCCGAGGGTTCGGCGCTTTTGGCGTCGTGCGGCGTGATATTGAGCAAGGCGTCCAGCGCCAAATCCCAATCGGGGCGGCTGACAAACAATTCGGCCAAGGCCAAAGGGCGCCCCGCCAGAAAGCCCGCATCCCAAAGTTTAGCCTCGTAAGGATTGATCTTGGCGAATACCTTGGCCAATTCCGCCGCCGGCCAGCGGTAGCCGTTGTCGTGCAAATGCCGGTACAGGCGTTTCTGATCGTCAGTCACTTTGGCGACATGATCGGCTTTGACCCAGAATTTGATCAGCAATAAAAAGATATGCTGCAATAAATTCGGCAGCACCATCATCGTTTCGGGCTGGCCGTCTTCGGTAAAACCGGAACTGATTTTATAAGGGAGCGAGATAGCCAGTATTTCGTCGCGCCGCTGCAATTCGCCCTGCTCTAATTGCAGGAACAGCGCGAGATAACGGTAAATCTCGCTCCAAAGACCGTTGGCCTTGACTGCTTGCGCGAGCAGCGCGGGCAATTTGGCCAAGCGCTGGCCGTCCTTTTGCTTCAAAACAGCGAGCGGGTAAATCACTCCGGCCATGCCCATAAAATAGACCGTGCGTTTGCCGGCCTGTTTTCTCAACGCCGCCAGCGCCTGCTCGAATTGGACTAGCGCTTGCGCGGTATCGCCGCGCAGAAAGGTCAGCGCGGCGGCAACGGCCTGCAAATCGGGCTCGTTGCGGCCGGCAATCCAGCCCGCCAGTTCCTCCCAATCGCCGCGCAGCAATTGCAATTCCGCAAAGGAGCGAATCGCCAAAGGCGACTGCACAAAGCCCGGCTCCAGCGCGCATTGCCGTAAAAAATCGCCCACCGCCGGATCGTTATGCAGATGCAGCAACTGGTGCAGGCCAATGTAGCCGGAAATCTGCTGCAAAATGACCGGATGCCGGTTCTTCAACCAGACCGTATCCAGCGGATTCAAAACCCACGCCAGATAAATATCGAAATCTTCAGGCAAACGTAAAACATAACGGCCGATTTTGAGGCATTCATTCGCCTGCGCATAGTCGCGGAGATGAAATAGAATGCGCGCATCCCGCAAACATTCGTCGGCGTTTTGGTAACGGTAATAGCCGCCGCGAGTCGGTGCATGCCTGCCGATGCTGGTCGCGACTTTCTCGAACGCGCGCTTGTCTTCAGCCAGCTTCCGGGTCAAAGGTTCGACAATCCGCCTCGCACAGCGGTAAATCGACTGTTTGTGATGTTTCTCGACCAGTTGTAAGGCTTGCAGCGCTTCGAGATAGGGCGTGACCGTATCCCCTTTCGGCTCCTTGCCTTTCTTGTCCTTAAAACCGAGATCGTACAGGCATTTGCCGATCAACGTGGGCGAGGCATAGCCGTAATACACGGCCAGCACGTTCAGCGCGGCTTCTTGTTCGGGAGGCAGCTGTTCGGCGGCTTTCAACAGGGGGGCGAGTGCTTCTGGGGTCATCGTCTAGGGGCGTGATGCCGCAAGATCCGCGGCATGATGATTTGGGCAATTGCGCTGCCGGAGGACTCTCCCGCAGCGACTTGAAATGAATTTTATTCGGCCGTGCCGAGGATCGCGGCGGTCCGGGCCTTGGCGAAATTGCGGTCGAAAATGACCGGCTGTTCGAGCGGCACCGGCGCGTCTTCTTCAACGGGGCCGCCGCGCTGCAGGCCGGCGAAATCGAACAACTGCGCGTCGGCCAACTGCGATGGCGCGATATTTTGCAGGCTGGTAAAGATCGTTTCGAGACGCCCCGGAAACTGTTTGTCCCAGCCTCTCAGCATCTGTTTCATCGCCTTGCGTTGCAGATTTTCCTGCGAGCCGCACAGATTGCACGGAATGATCGGAAAATCTTTGAAGGCGGAGAAACGCTCGATGTCCTTCTCGCGGCAATAGGCGAGCGGACGGATCACGATGTTTCTCTTGTCGTCGCTAAGCAGCTTCGGCGGCATCGCTTTCAGTTTGCCGCCGTAGAAGATGTTCAGGAAGAACGTTTCCAGGATGTCGTCACGGTGATGGCCGAGCGCGATCTTGGTCACGCCCTGCTCTTCGGCAAAGCCGTACAGAATACCGCGCCTGAGGCGCGAGCACAGCCCGCAGGTGGTCGCGCCTTCCGGGATCACTCGCTTGACCACGCTGTAGGTATCGCGCTCGATGATATGGTAAGGCACGCCGATCGATTCGAGGTATTCCGGCAGCACATGCTCCGGAAAACCGGGCTGCTTCTGGTCCAGGTTCACCGCGATGATCTCGAACTCGACCGGCGCGGTCTTTTGCAGATTCAGCAGAATGTCGAGCAGCGTGAACGAGTCCTTGCCGCCGGAGAGGCAGACCATCACCTTGTCGCCGTTCTCGATCATGTTGTAATCGGCGATCGCGTCGCCGACATTGTGGCGCAGGCGTTTTTGCAGTTTGTTGAATTGGGTGCGGGTTTTCGAGCGGGTATCCGACATTGCGCGGCAAAAATAAAAAAGCTAAAGAAAAAAGGCCTTACGGCCCGTACGCAGATGGGTCTTGCAACCTTATCCCTAACGCTTTCACATTGAAAGGTACGAAACCATGCGGACGGGGCAATATGCCCCGTCCAGCCGGAGAAGCCTTGCGGCCGCTCGCGGAAATGGTTTAACCGGTGTAGCGTTCGAACACCAGGGTGGCGTTGGTGCCGCCGAAGCCGAAGCTGTTCGACATGATCGTGTTCAAGGTCACGTTGTCCTCGCGCTCGCGCACGATCGGAATGCCTTCCGCGCCCGGATCGAGATGCGTGATGTTCGCCGAGGCGCTGAGGAAGTTTTCTTCCATCATCAGCAACGAATAGATCGCCTCGTTCACGCCGGCGGCGCCCAAGGCGTGACCGGTCAACGATTTGGTCGAACTGACCTTCGGCACTTGGCCTGCGCCGAAGACCGCGCGCAAGGCTTCGAGTTCGCGGGTGTCGCCAACCGGCGTACTGGTGCCGTGCGCGTTGATGTAATCGACCTTGTTCTTCACGGTTGCCAACGCCTGACGCATGCAGCGCACCGCGCCCTCGCCGGACGGCTGCACCATGTCGTAACCGTCGGAAGTCGCGCCGTAGCCGGTCAGTTCGGCATAGATCTTGGCGCCGCGCGCCTTCGCATGTTCGAGTTCCTCGATCACCAGGACGCCGCCGCCGCCCGAAATCACGAAGCCGTCGCGGGTCTCGTCATAAGGACGTGAAGCCGTTTCCGGCGTGTCGTTGTATTTGGACGACAACGCACCCATCGCATCGAACAGCAGCGACATGGTCCAGTGCACCTCCTCGCCGCCGCCGGCGAAGACAATGTCCTGCTTACCCATCTGGATCAGTTCCATCGCATGACCGATGCAGTGCGCGCTGGTCGCGCAGGCGGAGCTGATCGAATAATTGACGCCCTTGATCTTGAACGGGGTCGCAAGGCAGGCGGTATTGGTGCTGGACATCGTGCGCGGCACCATGTACGGGCCGACTTTTTTGATGCCTTTTTCACGCAGAATGTCCGCCGCCTCGACCAGATTGGAAGTCGAAGGCCCGCCCGAGCCCATCACCAGGCCGGTTCTTTCATTCGAAACATCGCTTTCCGCCAGGCCGGAATCGTCGATCGCCTGCTGCATCGCGATATAGTTGAACGCCGCGCCATCGCCCATGAAGCGTTTGATTTTACGGTCGATATGCGCTTCCAGATCGATCTTGATCGCGCCATGGATATGGCTGCGAAAACCGAGCTCCTGATAAATATCCGCAAAGCCGATGCCGGAGCGTCCGAGTTTCAACGCTTCGACGACTTCATCCCGGTTATTGCCGATACTCGAGACGATGCCCAAACCGGTTACCACAACTCTTTTCATTACTCTTAAACCTTAGAAATCTGCTGTAGAAGTAAACAAGCCGACGCGCAGGTCGGTTGCTTCGTAAATCACCTTGCCATCCACTTCCATCGTCGCATCCGCGATACCCATCACCAGCTTGCGCAAGATCAAGCGTTTCATGTTGATCCGATAGATCACCTTTTTCGCGGTAGGCAACACCTGACCGGTAAATTTGACCTCGCCGACGCCGAGCGCGCGCCCTTTACCGGGACCGCCCATCCAGCAGAGAAAAAATCCGACCAGCTGCCACATCGCGTCTAGACCCAGACAGCCCGGCATCACCGGGTCGCCCTGAAAATGGCAGTCGAAAAACCAGAGATCGGGCTTGATATCGAGCTCGGCGATGATTTCGCCCTTGCCGTACAAACCGCCCTCATCGGTGATCAGAGTAATGCGGTCCATCATCAGCATAGGCGGTAACGGCAATTGTGCATTATTCGGTCCGTACAGCTCGCCCCTCCCGGACATCAACAATTCCTCGCGCGTTAAGCTATGCTTTTTCTCCATTCTGTGTTTACCTTGGCAAAAATTTTGTTAAGTTAATACATATTATCTTACAGGCACTGAAAAAAATCAGCTCATTTTTGCCCGGGCGAAACCGCCGGCATCAAGTCATTCAACTTCAAGCCGTTTTTATTGAGCCGGTGTTGATAAATGATCGCATAGGATAAAACCGAGGCGACATATTTTCGGGTTTCCTTGTACGGGATCGTTTCGACCCAGATATCGGCGGGGATGTTCCCGGCAGGCGGCAGCCATTTCGCGACTCTGGCGGGACCCGCGTTATAGGCTGCGACCGCTAAAGCCATATTGCCGTCGAAGCGTTGCAGCAGCTTTCTGACGTAGTAAGCCCCCAGGCGAATATTCAGATCCGGATCGAACAGACTATAGTCCTCCGCCATTTCCTGCCGAACCTCCTGGGCAAGCTGCCTGCCGGTTTTCGGCATCACCTGCATCAGCCCCTTCGCGCCGACCGGCGATTCGGCCCGACTGTCGAGCAGGCTTTCCTGCCGCATCACGCCGAAGATCACTGCAGGATCGAGATCGTGCCGTAACGCATTGCTCTGCACCTGCTCCCGGTAATGCAGCGGAAAGCGCAGCGCCAGATCGTCCCAATAATCGGCCTTGACCAGGGTCTGGATCGCGACGGGCGCCCACCCCCAATATTCGGCCAGCTTGGCGGCCTGCGCTCGCTTCTCCCGGCTCAATTTGGCGACCGTAAACCACCATTGCCGCTGCGCTTCCATGTTGCGGTTTAAAGCCCTGAGTTCGCTCACGGCCTGAAATTCGGCTTCAGACGCCAATTCGTTCAAACCATTGAAGGGCAGCGGCACCGGATTATCGGCCAAGCGGTAGGACTGCGAGAGCGCATCGGCGGCCAGGAAACCGTAAAAGCTCCGGTCCAGGGCGGCTTTCGCATAAAGCGCATGCGCGGCCTCGTTATTGCCGGCGGATTCCTGCTCGCGCGCCTGCCAATATTGCCAGCGCGCTTCTTTCAGCTCGTCGAGCGTCAGCCTCGAAAGCGCCGCCGCGATGTGCTGCCAGTTTTGTTCGAGCAAAGCCGATCTGACCCGCCATTCCCTGACCTCGCCGTCATGGTCTGCCAGCCCGGCCAGCCGGTCATAGGCGCCCGCCTTTCTTTGAAACGCCAGGGCCAGCGCCAGCCGGCGCTCGATCATCTGCTTGCCAGGCTCGTCCAGCGGCAGCCCGTTTTTTTCCGCATCCCAAAGCTGCGCCGCGCTCTCCGGCTCCGACTTGGCCATGCGGTCAATGCCGTGGGCAAAGATTCGGGCGGCAAACTGACCCTCCCGCAAACGGTTCTTCTCCTCCCGGATCAACTCGGGCTTTTGGTCCACTTTGAGCCATGTCTCCACTGCATCTCGGTCCGCATCGGTCAACTTGCGCGCAAGATACTCGGCCAGTTGCCGGTTGTTCTCCTTCAACGCCAACTCGAAGCGCTGCCAGACCATCTCGCGGGTGATGAGCGCAGCGTCCGCCAACGCGGTGAACAAGGGCTCGCATTCGCCCGGCTGCGAACGGCCGCTCATCCAGAGCCGTTTCGCCTGCGTCAACGCCAGCCCCCGAAAACCGATTTGATACGCCGCCCGCTGATACAGGCATTCGAGCGCCACATCGCCGCCGGCCTGATACGCGTTGGCATAATCCAGCCACCGATTTTGCTCGGCCATTGCCTTGAGCCATCTTCCGCGCAGCAGCGGCGCATAGCGCGAGTCCTTATAGGTCGCCAGAAAGGCGCGGATCTTATCGGTTTGCGTCAGGTCTTTCTTGAGCCACTGGTATTGCAGATAGGGATAGAGCGGATATGCGGTCAAGGTGTCGGCCAGCGCCTGAAACTGGGGGGCATTGCCATGCTCGATGGCCTGTTCGGCCAGCACGAAATCACGGCGCTCGCGCAGCCATTCGCGCGCCCAACCGTCATCGGCCGATAATATCAGGCATAGCGCCAGGAAAAGGAATTGCAAAGGCTTCATTCGGTTTGAGAAGTGGATGGATACGGCGGCGTCGGCACGCTATGCCGGAGCCCGAGGCTCCGCTATAATGACGCGGAAAATGAAGACTATGAATGAAAACGTGCACTCCAAGCCCTCCCCCTCCCAGGCGGCGCCTTTTAGCTGGAATTATATCTTTCAAATCGCCCGGCAACATAAAAAAGCGCTGATTTATTCGCATATCATCGCGATATTGGCGATGGTCGCGAACGTGCCGGTACCGCTGTTCATGCCGCTCCTGGTCGATGAAATCCTGCTGCACAAGCCCGGCCTGATCATCCAGACACTGAATCCCTTCGTGCCTCCGTCCTGGCAAGTGCCGATCTTTTATATCTCGGCCGTGCTGGTCGCGAGCCTGTTGCTCCGGATCATCGCGATCATCTTCAACATCATCCAGGCGCGCGCTTTTTCCTGCATCGCCAAAGACATCATCTTCCGGATACGCCAAAATCTGATCGACCATCTGCAGACGATTTCGATGGCCGAATACGAAAGCCTCGGCACCGGCTCGATCGTGACGCATCTGGTCACCGATCTGGACACGATCGACAATTTCATCGGCAACACGATCAGCAAGCTCTTGGTCGCCAGCCTGACCATCTTCGGCACCGCGGTGATTCTGCTCTGGATGAACTGGCAACTGGGCCTGTTCATCCTGCTGTTGAACCCGGTCGTGATCTATTTTACCCGCGTGGTCGGCAGCAAGGTCAAGGATCTTAAAGCGAAGGAAAACACCGCCTACGGCATCTTTCAGGAAGCGTTGACCGAGACGCTCGAGGCGATCCATCAGATTCGCGCGAGCAACCGCGAAAAACATTATTGCCGGCAGCTGGTCGAATCCGCACTGTATGTAAAGGATTACTCGGCCGCCTATGCCTGGAAGAGCGATGCGGCGAACCGCCTCAGTTTTCTGATTTTTTTGTTCGGCTTCGACGTGTTCCGGGCGCTGGCGATGCTGATGGTGTTTTATGCGGACCTGACGATAGGCCAGATGCTCGCGGTATTCGGCTATCTCTGGTTCATGATGGCGCCGGTGCAGGAAATCCTGAACATCCAGTACGCCTTTTACGCGGCGAAAGCGGCCCTGGCCCGGATCAATAGGCTAAAGGCGCTGAAACAGGAACCGCATTACCCACACCTTGAAAACCCGTTCCTGGATAAAAAAACGGTCGCGATCCGGATCGATGACCTGCATTTCAGTTACGGCGATCAAACCGTGCTGAACGGCATCAATCTGACGATCAACGCCGGCGACAAGGTCGCGCTGGTCGGCGCCAGCGGCGGCGGCAAATCGACCCTGATCCAGACCCTGATCGGCCTGTATCCGGCCCAGAGCGGCACGATTTATTTTGACGACGCGCCGATGGAACGGATCGGTCTCGAGGTGGTCCGAGAAAACGTGGTCACCGTTCTGCAGCAGCCGATTCTGTTCAACGACACGATACGCGCGAACCTGACCCTGGGGCGGGACGCGACCGACGACGAATTATGGAATGCGCTGAAAACCGCGCAGCTCGACGACATCGTGAAGGACTTGCCGACAGGACTCGACACGATCGTCGGCCGCCACGGCATGCGATTGTCGGGCGGCCAACGGCAGCGCCTTGCGATCGCGCGCATGATCGTCGCGAAACCGAAAGTCGTGATCCTGGACGAAGCGACCTCCGCGCTCGACAGCGAAACCGAACACAAACTCCATCAGGCGCTGGCCGAGTTCCTGAAAGACCGGACCACGATCATCATCGCGCACCGGCTCAGCGCGGTCAAACAGGCCGATCATGTCTATGTGTTCGAAGAAGGCAAAATCTGCGAACAGGGGCGTCATGAAACGCTGATCGCCCAGAAAGGGCTGTATGCGAAGCTGTACGGCGAATACCAGTAAGAGCGGGTCAAGGCGCCAGCAAAAAAGCTTGCCGGATAAAAAACCATAACGATACCATGTCAGAAATCTACGACCTGCATTGCCATTCCACCGCCTCCGACGGCGCGCTGTCTCCGGCCGCCCTGGTCGAACGCGCGCATCTTCAAGGCGTGACCGCGCTCGCGCTGACCGATCACGACACCACCGCGGGACTCGACGAAGCGCAACGCGCGGCCGAAGCCGCCGGCATCCGCTTGATTTCAGGCATCGAACTGTCCACCAGCTGGCAGGGCAAGTGCCTGCACATCGTCGGACTCGGCATCGATCCCGCCTATGCGCCGCTCGCCGAAGCGACGCATAGGCTGCACAACACGCGCCTTGAGCGCGCCGAACAAATCGCGCTGAAACTCGAAAAGAAACGCATTCCCGGCGCCCTGGAAGCGGTCAAGCAAATGGCAGGCGACAGCATGATCACGCGCACGCATTTCGCCGACTTCCTGCTCTCGCAGGGCCATGTGCTGAGCCAGCAGGAAGCCTTCGACCGCTACCTCGCCAAAGGCAAGCCTGCCTATGTCGCGACACCCTGGGCCGACATGGGCGTAGCGATCGACTGGATCATTAAGTCCGGCGGCGTCGCGGTGCTCGCGCACCCCTTGCGCTACCAGTTGACCGCCAGCTGGCTCAGACGCCTGCTGGCGGCTTTCAAGGAAGCCGGCGGCCAGGCCGTCGAAGTCGTGACCGGGCGCTATAATGCCGAGGAGGTCAAGAACATGGCCGATTATGCGAAGCGTTTCGGCCTCGCAGGCTCGGCAGGCTCGGACTTTCATTCCCCGACCAATCAATATGTCGAACTCGGCCGGCTTGCGCCCTTGCCGGCGGAGATTCAAGCGGTTTGGGAATTGCTGCACTAGACCCGGCCGGCGCTATTTTTGAGTCACCCCATTTACCGGCGGCGACACGATGATTCTGCCGGAAGTTATGCCGTCAAAAACGCCAAGCCTCTCGGATCAGCGGGATCAGTCTTCCCATTCCAGTTCCGCGAACGCGGTCGAAACATTTTTGCGGTGAAAATCGTCGAAGAGTTTCCATTCGGATTTTGCCTGATAGCCGATCGATTCGAGCGCCTGCTCCAAAAAACCTCCGCTTTTGATCAAGGCCCTGATATCGGCCAGCAACGTCTGTAAATAGCGCTTTTCGGCTTGCAGGCTTTGCGGCCAATCGGTGACGATGGGGCCGTGGCCCGGAATCACTGTTTTATAAGGATGACGTTCCAGTTGCTCGATCTCCGCGAGCCAACCCTTCAAACTGCCATCGATCACCGGCAGGTGTTCGAGGAACAAGAGATCGGCCAGCCAGAGGGTGTCGGTCAACGGGTCGTAGATCGACAAATCGTTGTCGGTATGCGCGGGTTGATGCGCGGTCAGTTTCAGGATGCGTCCGCCGAGATCGATATCGAGTTCCTTTTCGACCGCAATGTCGGGCGGAATGATGTCTCCCGCGGTTAAATCTATCCCCAACAATTCCTTGGCCTTGGCCAGATAGAACGGGCCGCGCGCGGCCATCGCCCGGGCCAGCTTATGATGGCCGACAAACTTGACGCCTTTCGCCTTGAACACGCTGTTGCCGTAGATATGGTCGGGATGCACATGGGTATTGATCACATAACAGATCGGCTTGTCGGTCGCATGCTGGATCGCGTTGTATAGCGCCCTGCCCTGATCGGGATTGCCGCCGGTATCGATCACCGCGACACAGCGTTCGCCGACGATGAAGCCGATATTCGCGATCGCGCCATGGTTGTGAGTATCCGGGATTTCATGCGGCCCCTGGTGCACGTAGATGCCGGGAGCAACCGGGGTCACCGACAACACGTCGGCGGCTGTCGCCGGCCGCATCGCGGATAACAAGAACACCGAGCACACCAGCAGCAAGGCTCGAAACGGAATGATATTCGCTCGATCGCGACTCGACATGGGCAGGCCTTGAGGATGATTGACGGAGAAAAAAGGGACGAAAGAGCCCCGCTCGATTACAGATTCTGTAGGAAATACTAAGCGGCGAGAGGCGAATCGATTCGCCTCCCGCCATTGCCTGTCCTGCTCTGCTTAAAGCAGCAGGATTTTGGGACCGAAAAGCCGGGAAATGTTATTTTCCGGCCTCTTCCTTTTTCAACTCTTCAACCAGTTGTTTGGCCGGAACATAGCCGGGCAACAAATCCCCTTTTGCGGTGATGATGGCAGGCGTACCGTTCAGTCCGAACTCCTCAACCAATTGCATGTGTTGGTCGACCGGATTCTTGCAGGTTTTCTCCTTTAACGGCAGGCCTTTTTTGGCATTGGTCAGAGCGGTATTACGGTCGTCGGCACACCAGACCGAAATGGCTTTTTTATAAGAGTCAGAGCCCTTGCCGGCGCGCGGGAAGAACATGTAGCGCACCGTGATGCCTTGGGCGAGATACTGATCGATCTCGGAATGCAGCTTGCGGCAATAGCCGCAGTCGATGTCGGTAAACACCGAAACGGTGTATCTTGCGATTTTCGGCTTGAAGATGATCATGTTGTCTTCGCCGAGTTTTTCAATGGCCGCCTTGCGCACGCCGCTCATTTTCTTCATCACCGCAACCATTTTTTCTTCGGTCAAATCGGTGCGTGAAGCCAGATCGACCAAGTGCCCTTGCAGCAGATATTTACCGTCTTCGGAAACGTAGATAATATTCGCGCCGACTTCCACCTCGAGCAGACCTTTGATCTCGGAGGGTTTGATCGAATCGATCTTGATCGACGGGTCGGCCTTGGTCAACGCTTTCTTGACGTCGTTCTCATCCGCACGTAGCGTGCCCACGGACAATGCCGATACAGCAAAAGCAACAACAGAAATAATTTTCTTCATGATCTGCTCGTTTTAAGTTATGAATAAATTCTTGCGGAATTGGGAAAGGATGCCATCAAAAGATCGGCTATTGGAACAGACGTTGAATATCCATGATCATGCCCAATGCCATCAGCGTGACCAGGATCGCAATGCCGATTTGTTGAAAGAATAGCTGGCTTCTCTCGGAAAGCGGTTTGCCTTTGACGGCCTCGATGCCGAAAAACAGCAAATGACCGCCGTCCAGCACCGGTATCGGCAACAAATTCAACACGCCAAGACTCACGCTGACCAGCGCGATGAACTTCAGGAAATGCACGAAGCCGATGTTGGCGGATTCGCCCGCATATTGCGCGATGCTGATCGGACCGCTCAAGTTTTTGACCGAGGCCTGACCGAGCACCATCTTGCCCATCATTTTCAGCGTCGAAAACGAGTATTCGTAGGTCTTGATGAAGGCGGCGGGCACCGCTTCGAGCGGGCCCAGCGAATAGCTCGCCGTCAGCGAGTTTCTGACTTCATCGGGAATGAACACCGAGGCGCCGATTTTGCCCTCGGCCTTCGGCGCTTCGCCTGCGCGAGCGGCCGGAATCTGCACGACTTTCGGCGTGATCGACAAGGCCTGGCGCGCACCGTCGCGCTCGACTTCGATCGCTATCGGCTTGCCGGGATGGCTTTTGACATACTCGACCCATTGCTGCCAGTCGCCGACCGGCGCGCCGTCCGCGCTGACCAGCAAGTCCCGAGGCTTCAGACCGGCCGCCAAGGCCGCCCCGTCCGGCAACACCTTGTCGATAACCGGCGGCAATTTCGGCGCCCAGGGCGTAAAGCCGAGGCGCTTGTACAGCTTCTCCGGATCGGAGACATCGGCATGGTCCAATTTGACCCATTTGACATCTTCCCTGCCCTGTCTGTCTTTGACGATCAGCTTGATTTCCTGATCGCCGTCGAGCGCCGCGCCGATCAAGACATTCAATGCCTCGGTCCAGGTCGGCGTCGGCTTGCTGTTGACCGAAACGAATTCGTCGCCTTCGAGCAGGCCCGATTCCGCGGCGATCGTGCCCGCTTCGATCTTGCCCAGAATCGGCTTGGCGCCTTCTTCGCCGACGACCAGGGCCACCCAGAACAGCAATACGGCCAGAATCAGATTGAAGATCGGCCCCGCCGCAACGATCGCGGACCGAGCCGGCAGCCCCTGCCGGTTGAAGGCATAAGGCAGATCCTCGCTTTTGACTTCCCCCTCGCGCTCATCGACCATCTTCACATAGCCGCCCAGCGGTATCGCCGAGATCACATATTCGGTCGCCTCCGGCGCTTTCTGGTAAGACCATAAGACCTTGCCGAAGCCGACCGAAAAGCGCAACACCTTGACTCCGGCCCTGCGCGCGACCCAGAAATGCCCGAATTCGTGGAACGAAACCAGGACGCCGATCGTGAGGATGAAATAGAACAGAGTGCTCATGAAAAATTAGCGGGTCAGTTGATCGATAATTCGATTAGACACCGTTCTCGCTAATTTATCCTGATCCAAAATAATTTCGAGTGAATCTGCCGCCTTGACCTCGATCGCCTCCATGCAGCGCTCGATGATCACCGGAATGTCGGTAAAGCGCACCCGCCGGTTCAGGAAGGCATCGACAGCGATTTCATTGGCCGCATTCAATACCGCCGGCATCGTGCCGCCGGTTTCGATCGCCTTGTAGGCCAGACGCAAACAAGGGAAGCGTTCGAAATTCGGCTCTTCGAAATCCATCCGGCGGACCGTGAAAATATTCAACGGCTCCGCGCCGGACTCGAAGCGCTCGGGCCAGGCCAGGGCGTGCGCGATCGGAATGCGCATGTCCGGATTGCCCATCTGTGCGAGCACGGTGCCGTCGATATAATCGACCATCGAATGGATCACGCTTTGCGGATGGATCACGACCTGGATCTGTTCCGGCTTCATGTTGAACAACAGGCAGGCTTCGATCATTTCGAGGCCTTTGTTCATCATCGTCGCCGAATCGACCGAGATCTTCTTGCCCATGTCCCAATTCGGATGTGCAACCGCCTGCTCCGGAGTCACATGCACCAGATCGGCAACCGGCGTCTGCCGGAACGGGCCGCCCGAGGCGGTCAACAGGATGCGCCGGGCCGCCTTCGCGCTGACGCCGGTTTCATAAGCCGCCGGCATGCATTGAAAGATCGCGTTGTGTTCGCTGTCGATCGGCAAAAGATGCGCGCCCGAATCCACGACCGCCTGCATGAAGATGTCGCCGGACATCACCAGGGCTTCCTTGTTCGCCAGTAGCACGGTCTTGCCGGCCTTCGCCGCCGCCAACGTCGGCAGTAATCCTGCCGCGCCGACGATCGCGGCCATCACCGAATCGACGTTATCCAGCGTGGCGGCTTCCGCCAGGGCATCGGCCCCGGCCAGCACGTTGGTGCCGGCCACTGCGGTGCCGGCGATTTTTTCCTTGAATGCCGCGGCTTTCGCTTCGTCGGCGACCACGACCAGTTCCGGCCGATGGCGCAGGCATTGTTCGAGCAATAAATCGATATTGTTGTTCGCAGTCAGCGCGACGACCTTGTAGAGATCAGGATGCCTTGCGACCACATCGAGCGTGCTGACGCCGATCGAACCGGTCGCCCCGAGTATGCAGATGCCTTTCATCAGATCAGTCCGTAAATCAGATAAATGCCGGCATAAAATAACGGGATCGCCGCGATGATGCTGTCAACCCGGTCCAGAATGCCGCCATGTCCCGGCAGGATTGTGCCGCTGTCCTTGACGCCGCGCTGGCGTTTGACGACGCTGAAAAACAGGTCGCCGTAGACCGAAATCAACACGGTCAATACCGACAGCAAGGCGAAATCGGCCGCGAACACATAATTGAAACCGTATATCAGGCTCAGCGCGATCGCGCAGACCAATGCGGCAGCCAAGGCGCCGTAGAAACCCTCGACCGTTTTGCCGGGGCTGATGTCCGGCGCCAATTTGGTCTTTCCGTATTTCTTGCCGACGAAATACGCGCTGATGTCGGCCACCCAGATCAGGATCAGGAAATACATCGTCATCGGCGGCTCGTAGAATGCACGCAGCCGGCTCAGGAACATCCAGCAGGCGAGCAGGATGAACCAGCCGATCAAGGCCTTATAGCGCAGCCTCAATTGCAGCTTCAGCACCGTATGCGGCAGGTTCCTGATGCAAATCATCGCCACGATCCAGAACAGAATCGGCGGGATGACCAGCCATTCGATGACGCCCGAATAAAATCGGATATCCGGCCAGTTGGTCCATTGCGCCAACAACTCCAGAAATTGTGTCCACAGATGCAGCCCCACCATCGGCACGACCAACGCGAGCAGGAACAACAGTCTTTTGACGATCGATTGCACGTCGATCAGATACAGCCACTCCCAAGCTGCGGCCAAGGTCAGGATGGCAAGCAGCAGGGAAAAATAGCCGGAAGGCAGCGTGAATACCGCCGTGGCAATCAGGGCGGCCAGAATCGATGCAGTGATAATTCGCTTGAGCAACATTGTTATAATTATCGTTAAAGTTAGAGGGTAAGCGTTTTGCCGAGCACCTGTTCGCCGGTATGACCAAAGCGCCTTTGCCGGCCTTTGAAACTCAAAATCGCCTCGTCGAGCGCTTTCTGGTCGAAATCGGGCCAGAGGGTATCGGTGAAATACAATTCGGTGTAGGCGAGTTGCCAGAGTAAAAAATTACTGACCCGCTGTTCGCCGCCGGTTCTGATGAATAAATCCGGCTCCGGCAAATCCGCGGTCGATAAATGGCGATTGATCAGGTTTTCATCGATGTCCTGCGCCTGCAATTCGCCCGCCGCTATTTTTTGATTGACCGCGCGAAACGCCTGACATAAATCCCAGCGGCCGCCGTAGTTGACCGCTATCACGACGGTCAAAGCGGTATTGCCTTGGGTTTGCGCTTCGCCTTCGGCCATTTGCTTTTGCAAGGCCTCGGGGAAGCGGCTCCGGTCGCCGATGAAGCGCAAGCGGATATTGTTTTGATGCAAGCGATCGATTTCGGCCCGCAAGGTCACCATGAACAATTCCATCAGGAGCGAGACTTCCTCGGACGGACGCCGCCAGTTTTCGCTGCTGAACGCGAACAGCGTCAACACCTCCACCCCTTCCTGGGTGCAATGTTCGACGATTTTGCGTACCGCCTTCACGCCGGCCCGGTGGCCGACCGCGCGCGGCATGAAGCGCTTTTGCGCCCAACGGCCGTTGCCGTCCATGATGATCGCGATATGACGCGGCAAGCCGTTATCGGTGGTTTTCAAGCGCGCGTTGTCTGACGACATGGCTGGCATCCGCATCAAAGCGACAACAAATCGGCTTCTTTGGCTTCCAACAATTTTTCGACTTCCTTGACGTATTGGTCGGTGATTTTTTGAATTTTTTCTTCCGCGTTACGCGCGTCATCTTCGGAAATCAGCTTTTCCTTCAAGGCATCCTTGATCGCATTGTTCGCGTCGCGGCGGATGTTGCGAATCGCCACGCGGCCGTTTTCGGCCTCGTGTTTGACCACCTTGACCAGATCACGGCGGCGTTGTTCGGTCAACGGCGGCAGAGGAATCCGGATCGTCATGCCGGTGGTAGCGGGGTTCAGGCCGAGATCCGATTTGAGTATCGCCTTCTCGATCACCTGCACCATGGTTTTTTCCCAGGGCGTAATCGTCAAGGTCCGCGCATCCTCGACCGCGATGTTCGCGACCTGGGACAGCGCCGACTCGGTGCCGTAGTAAGACACGCTGATCTGGTCGAGCAGGCTCGGATGCGCGCGCCCGGTCCGGATCTTCGCAAACTCGTGTTTCAGGGCTTCGATGCTTTTGCCCATGCGGGCCGCTGCGTCCTGTTGAATGTCACTAATCATTATTTTGCTCCTCGTTCAATCAGCGAACCGATTTCTTCGCCCTTCATCAGCCGCATCACCGCGCCTTGTTCAAAGATGTTCATCACCCGCATCGGGATGTTATTGTCCCGGCACAGCACCAGGGCGGTGGTGTCCATCACGTTCAGCCGCTGATCCAGCGCCTCGTCATAAGTCAGGCGCGGATAGAAGACCGCTTCCTTGACTTTTGCGGGATCGGCGGAATATACACCCTTGACCTTGGTCGCCTTGATCATCAGCCCGGCGTTGATCTCGATCGCCCTGAGACTGGCGGCCGAATCGGTCGTGAAAAACGGATTGCCGGTACCGGCCGCAAAGATCACGATGCGGCCTTTTTCCAGGTGACGGACAGCGCGGCGACGGATGTAATCCTCGCACACCTGATTGATCTTCAGTGCGGACATCACCCGGGCCTGCAAGCCCTGATGCTCGAGCGCGTCCTGCATCGCCAGCGCATTGATCACGGTCGCCAACATGCCCATCTGGTCACTGGTGACCCGGTCCAATCCCTCGGAGGCCTTTTCGGCGCCGCGCAGGATATTGCCGCCGCCGATCACCAGGCCGACCTGGACGCCGAAATCGGATAATTCCCTGATTTCGGCGGCCAGACGGTGCAGGATGTCGGAGTCGATGCTTCCGCCCGCTTCGCTCATCAGCGCCTCGCCGCTCAGCTTTAATAAAATTCTCTGGCAAATCGGTTTATTCATAAGTTTGTCGGATGGTTTATTAAGAGCTTGTTCAAGGTCTGCCGTCAGCCAATTTAGCTGGCCCGTACTTGCGCCATCACTTCTTCGGCGAAGTTTTCTTCCTTCTTTTCGATGCCTTCACCGACTTCCAGACGGGCAAAGCGCACGACGCCGTTGCCCTTTGCAGACACCAGCTTGCCGACCGAGACTTTGTCGTCCTTGATGAACGACTGGCCCAGCAGGGTCACTTCCGCGAAGAACTTGCTGATGCGTCCTGCCACCATCTTTTCGATGATGTCGGCCGGTTTGCCGCTTTCTGCGGCCTGCGCCTTGAAGATTTCCTTCTCCTTTTCGATCGTTTCCTGGGAAACCTCGGCATCGGAAACGCAGATCGGCTTGCTCGCCGCGATATGCATAGCCACGTCCTTGCCCAGTTCCTTGTCCGCCTTGGCCAGTTCGACGATCACGCCGATCTTGCTGCCGTGCAGATAACAGGCGGTTCCGCCTTCGGCGGTGTGGAATTTTTGGAAACGTCTAACCGTGATGTTTTCGCCCAGTTTCGCGATCAGTGCGCGGCGGGTTTCTTCAACGGTCACGCCGTCGCCGAGTTTCACGTCGAGCAATTGTTCGTCGGTCGCGACATCGGCGGTCAGCAACGCAGTCGCCACATCGTTCACGAAATTAACGAAATCGGGCGATTTGGCGACGAAATCGGTTTCGCAGTTGATGTCGACGATCACGGCGGTCTTCTCGTCGTCGCTGATCTTGACGCCGATGCTGCCTTCCGCCGCGATGCGGCCGGATTTCTTATCGGCTTTCGCAAGGCCTGCCTTGCGCATGTTTTCGATGGCCAACTCCATGTCGCCGTTTGCCTCTTGCAGGGCCTTTTTACATTCCATCATGCCGGAACCGGTTCTTTCACGCAGTTCCTTAACCATACCTGCAGTAATACTCATTCTTTATGTTTCCTAATCTTATCATCACTATGAAAACGCCCCCAAAAGGAGGCGTTTTCCGGTCTCATCGAACAGCCTGTTTGGGCTTATTCGGCTGCTGGAGTCTCTTCAACGAAGTCATCCGCCTTGGCCGACAATCCTTGGGTCGCGGCTTTCGCTTCCTGAATCGCGGCGGAAGCGCACTCGCAATACAACTTGACCGCGCGGATCGAGTCGTCATTGCCAGGAATCACATAATCGATGGCTTCCGGCGAGTTGTTCGAATCGACGATGCCGACCACCGGAATGCCGAGCTTCTTGGCTTCGCTGATCGCATTTTTCTCGTAACCGACATCCAGCACGAAAATCACGTCCGGAATGCCTCTCATGTCTTTGATACCACCCAGGCTGCGCTCGAGCTTTTCGAGTTCGCGCTCCATCATCAGGGCTTCTTTCTTGCCGAAACGCTGATACAGGGTGCCGTCGGCCTTCATCGCTTCCAGTTCCTTCAGGCGATTGATCGACTTTTTGATGGTCTTGAAATTGGTCAACATGCCGCCCAGCCAACGATGGTTGACATAAGGCATGCCGCAACGGATCGCTTCTTCCGCAACCACTTTGCGCGCCGCTTTCTTGGTGCCGACAAACAGGATGTTGCCCTTGTTTGCGGACATTTGACCCAGATAATTCATCGCGTCATTGAACAAAGGCAGCGTTTTTTCCAGATCGATGATATGGATCTTGTTACGGGCGCCGAACAGGTACGAAGCCATTTTCGGGTTCCAGTAACGGGTTTGGTGTCCAAAGTGAACACCCGCTTCCAACATTTGACGCATTGAAACTGCCGCCATTAATTTTTCTCCTCAGTATAAAATTTCGGAACCAAGTTCCGGTGGGTTACGCCTCCCCTTACCCCGCTTGCCAACCCGCCGCAATACGAAAAAGCAGGCACCCTGGCAAGTGTGACGGTAAAGGTGAGTATTTATTTCAGAAAAACTGAACCTAACTTTATACCATATTTTGACGAATTCGACAAATCCATTTCCTGGCCTTTTGCCGTTTCGCTCCCGCCTAAGCGCCGCGAAATGCGGGCAAATCATCGCCAAAACGCCCGGCCTTTTCGCGACAAACAGCGCCAAAGTTCGTCCAAAGTGGATATATGCGATATGGATATATGATATATTGAGGCGCTTTTTACGGCAAAACTCAGCTTTTTCCTAGTGCCGTAAACCTTGAAACTTTAATTTTATCGAACTTTTTAAATTGCATTGAGTCTTTGCCCACGTCATGAGCATCACCATCAAAACCGAATCCGAAATCGAAAAAATGCGCATCGCCGGCCGCCTGGCCGCCGAAGTGCTCGAAATGATCGAACCGCATGTCGTGCCGGGCATTACGACCAATGAATTGGACACTATCTGCCACAACTACATCGTGAATGTGCAAAATGCGATTCCGGCGCCGCTGAATTACCGCGGTTTTCCGAAATCGATCTGCACTTCGATCAATCAGCAGGTCTGCCACGGCATTCCCTGCGAAAAAAAGCTGAAATCCGGCGACATCATCAATATCGACATCACCGTGATCAAGGATGATTATCACGGCGACACCAGCAAAATGTTCTGCGTCGGCGAGGTCAGCCCGCATGCCAAACGTCTGATCAAAGTGACTCAGGAATCGATGTACCTGGGCATTCAGCGGGTCAAACCCGGCGCGACACTGGGAGACATCGGCGAGGCGATCCAGAAACACGCGGAAGGCAACCGCTACTCGGTGGTCAGGGAGTTTTGCGGACACGGCATCGGCAAAGTCTTTCATGAAGATCCCCAAGTATTGCATTACGGCAAAGCCGGCACCGGCGAAGTGCTCCGACCGGGCATGATCTTTACGATCGAACCGATGATCAATATCGGCAAACGCCATATCAAGGTGTTGTCGGACGGCTGGACCGTCGTGACCAAGGACCGCAGCCTGTCCGCGCAGTGGGAGCATACCGTACTGGTCACCGCCGACGGCTACGAAATACTGACGTTACGCCAGGAAGAAAGGTAAACGCCTTGAACGACCCCACCGCTACCCTGCCCCTCACGGGTTCCGACAGCCTGCCGTTCTTCAAGCAACTGCTTAAAGAAAAGGACTGCGAGCTACGCCTGCAATTCGACCCGCATCAGTCGGTGCTGCCGCTGCTGCACGCCAAATCCGATTTCATCGACGCGATCCTGGGCCGCTGCTGGCGCCTGTTTCTCGGCGACGATTCCCCCCGCCTGAGCCTGATCGCGGTGGGCGGTTACGGTCGGCGCGAGTTGTTTCCGTATTCCGATATCGACATCATGGTGCTGCTCGATTCGGAGGGCGACGCCCCGCATCAGGATGCGCTGGTACAATTTTTCACCTTTCTCTGGGACATTGGCCTGAAACCCGGCCACAGCGTGCGCACGATCAAGGAATGCGTACGCCAGGCGATGGACGATCAGACCATCATCACCAGTTTGATGGAAATGCGGCTGATTTGCGGCAACCAGGATCTGTATGAAACACTCCGGGGAGACATCTCGCCCGACAAGATTTGGCCTTCGGACCAGTTTTTCGCGGCCAAAATGGAAGAACAGCGCCAACGCTACGCCAAATTCCATGACACCGCCTACAACCTAGAGCCGAATATCAAGGAAGGCCCCGGCGGGCTGCGCGACCGCCAGGTCATCGCCTGGGTGTTCAAGCGCCATTACAATTCGTCGACTCTGAAGGAACTGATCAAATACGGCTTCCTGCCGGTTTCCGAATACAATGAGCTGGTCGATGCGGTCGAGGTGCTCTGGCGCATCCGCTATGCCCTGCATTTGCTGACCCATCGCTGCGAAGACCGGCTGATTTTCGACTACCAGCGCGAACTGGCCACGCAATTCGGCTTTAGCTGCGAGGATCAGCATTACAATCAGGATGTCGAACTGTTCATGCAGTTCTATTTCAAAACCGTCTTGGGTCTCGAGCGCTTGAATGAAATGCTGCTGCAGCTGTTTCACGAACGCTTCATCAACGGCCACACCGACATCAAGCCCATTCCCGAGAACACGCAATTCGTTGCGATCAACGGCTATCTGGAAGCGGTCGACGACCAGGTTTTCGCCAACCGTCCGGTCGCCCTGCTCGAACTGATTCTGATCCTGGAGCAAAACCGCGACCTCAAAGGGGTGCGCGCGACCACGATCCGCCTGATCCGCAAAAGCCTGCACCTGATCGACGACGCTTTTCGCCAGGACAAGACCGCGAACCGGCTGTTTGTCGAAATCTTCCAGCAGCCTAGGGGCCTGACCCACCAGCTCAGGCGGATGAACCGCTACGGCATCCTCGCCGCCTACCTGCCCGCCTTCGCGAATATCGTCGCCCGCATGCAGTACGACCTGTTTCATATCTACACGGTCGATGAGCACACGCTGTTCGTGATCCGCAACCTGCGCCGCTTTTCGCTCGAAAAACACAAGGACGAGCTGCCGTTCTGCAGCCAGATCTTTCTGTTGATCGGCAAGCCCGAACTGCTTTATTTTGCCGGGCTTTTTCACGACATTGCCAAGGGCAGAAACGGCGACCACTCGACGATAGGCGAAGACATCGCCCGGGAATTCTGTCAGCAGCACGGTTTTTCCGCGCACGACACCAAGCTGATCGGCTGGCTGGTACGCCACCATCTGATCATGTCGATGACCGCGCAACGCAAGGACATCAGCGACCCGGAAGTGATCCACGAATTTGCGCAACAGGTCGGCAGCGTCGAGTATTTGAACCATCTCTACCTGTTGACCGTCGCCGACATTCGCGCGACCAATCCCGAACTGTGGAATTCATGGAAGGATTCGCTGCTGAAGGAACTTTATACCGCGACCCATCAGATGCTGCGCCGGGGCCTGCCGAACCCGGCCGGTCAAACCGACCGCATCCTCGAAACCAAGAAAGAAGCGCGCGACGAACTGATTCAGCTCGGCTTGTCCGAACAGGACATTGATGCCTCCTGGCAGCACGCGAGCGACGATTATTTCCTGCGCTATTCGGCCGATGAAATCGTCTGGCATACGATCGCAATTGCCTCCTCCAACGAAGCCGAGCTGCCGCTGGTCTTGCTGCGTCCGCAAACCCAGCACGGCAGCGCGGAAGTTTTCGTCTATACGAAAAACGAAGGCAACATCTTTTCGATCAGCACCGCGACGCTGGACCAATTGGGCCTGACCGTGCTCGACGCCAGGATCATGACGACCACGGACAATTATGCCTTGAACAGTTTTCAGGTGCTCGAACAAAACGGCGAACCGATCCGGGATTTGATCCGGGAAGTGCATATTTGCTCCGCATTGCGCAACAATCTATTGCACAAGACGGTCAACGAGCGCAAAAACATTCATCGCCAATCCCGGCAGGCCAAACACTTTCCGATTCCGACCAGCATCCAGTTTCATGCCGACCCAATGTGCCATTGCACGATCATCGAATTGATCACCACCGATAGGGCCGGACTGCTTTCGAAAATCGGCCGCGCCTTCCTGAAGCAACAGATCAATCTGCATAACGCCAAGATCACCACGATCGGCAGCCGCGCCGAAGACATGTTCTACGTCACCGACAGCACTCTGCGGCCGATTACCGACCCAGGCGCCCTGGAAAAACTCCGGGAAGAAATCATCAACGCCCTGGAAAGGTAACAGCGGTTTAGGCGCTTGGGCGCGAAAGCGACGCCGGTCAGCCCGAACACGGTGCGCAAACTGTTGAACGAAGGCACGATACACCTCAACACTAGCCACGATACCAGCGAATTATGCTGTGCCAGCATTGCCCAGTGGTGGCAACGGCACGGCAACCGGCACTATCCCTAAGCGCGCAGGTTGCTCATCCTCTGCGATGGCGGCGGCAGTAATGCCGCCAATCGCCATGTGTTCAAGGAAGCGTTGCAGGCGCCGGCGACCCAATTGGGGCTGGAAATTCGCATGGCGCATTATCCGCCGTATTGCTCAAAACACATCCGATTGAGCATCGCCTGTTTCCGCACATCACCCGTGCCTGCCAGGGCGTCGTCTTTCATTCGCTCGCCATTGCCAAGCACTTCATGGAACAGGCAAGAACGGCCACCGGACCGAAAGTCACGGTGGAGGTGTTGGCTGGCGTTTACGAGACCGGGAAAAAATGTGCCGCGGATTTCCTCGAAAACATCAGGATTGTTTTTGATGAGCATCTTGCTCGCTGGAATTATCGGGCTTTTCCGTAGGGGGATTTCGGGAAGTTATTTTTGAGCAAATCCTTATTCCTTTTTCTTCCTTTGCCGCGACCTGCTGCGCGACTTCGTCTTGGTGGCCGCGCTGCGTTTTTTGATCAACTCGAAATCAATCTTCTTTTCATCCAAGTCGACGCGCACGACCTGGATCTTGACGCTGTCGCCCAAACGGAACACCGTATTGGTGCGTTCGCCGCGAAGCTGGTGGCTGACCGGGTCGAAATGGAAATAATCCTGACCCAGATTGCTGATATGCACAAGGCCTTCGACATAAATCTCTTCGAGTTCGACGAAAAAGCCGAACGAGGTGACCGCCGAAATCAGGCCGGAGAACTCCTCGCCGATCTTGTCCATCATGTACTCGCATTTGAGCCAGAGCACCACGTCGCGGGTCGCGTCATCGGCGCGCCGCTCGTTCGCGGAGCAATGCTCGCCGAGCAATACCATGTCGGGATGGCTATAGACGAAACTTTCCGGTTTTTTGCCCTGCAAGGCGTGGCGGATGCCGCGGTGCACGAGCAGGTCGGGATAACGGCGGATCGGCGAGGTGAAATGCGCGTATTCTTCTAGCGCCAAACCGAAATGGCCTTTTATATCGGGACTGTAAACGGCCTGCGACATCGAGCGCAGCAGCACCGTTTGGATCAGATGCGCATCGGGCCGCTCCTTGATCGACTGCATCAGATGCATGTAATCGAGCGGCGTCGGCTTGAGCCCACCGCCCAGTTTCAGCCCGAGTTCGCCGAGAAAAGTGCGCAGGGCCAGCAATTTGTCAGCGCTCGGACCTTCGTGAATGCGCAGCAGTTTGGGGATTTTTTTCTTGTTCAAAAAACGCGCCGCCGCCATGTTCGCCGCGATCATGAACTCTTCGATCAGTTTATGCGCGTCGTTGCGCACCAGCGGTACGATGCGGTCGATTTTACGCTCCTTGCCGAAAATGATCCGCGTTTCCTGGGTATCGAAGTCCATCGCGCCGCGCTCTTCGCGGCTGAGGCGCATCACCTGGTACAATGCATACAGTTCCTTAAGATGCGGCAGCAGCGCCTTGTGTTTGTTGGAAAGAGCTTTGTCGTTCTCGACCAGCATCTTCGCGACTTCGGTATAGGTCAGCCGGGCATGAGAGCGCATCACGCCTTCGAAGAAGCTCGACCGGACCACGTGCCCCTGACCATCGATCACGAGCTCGCAGACCATGCACAGCCGGTCGACATGCGGATTCAATGAACAGAGTCCGTTCGACAAAATCTCCGGCAGCATCGGAATCACTTTTTCCGGAAAATATACCGACGTGCTGCGGTTTTTCGCCTCCTGGTCGAGAGCCGTGCTGACTTGAACGTAATGCGAAACGTCCGCGATCGCGACCAACAGTTTCCAGCCTTTCGATGTCTTTTTGCAAAACACCGCATCATCAAAGTCGCGCGCGTCCTCGCCGTCGATCGTGACCAGCGGCGTGTCGCGCAAATCGACGCGGTTTTGCTTGGCCGCTTCCGGCACTTCCTCGCTGAACGCCTGGATTTCTTCGAGCAGCGCTTCCGGCCATTGATATGGCAAGCCATAGGAGCGAATCGCCATCTCGATTTCCATGCCGGGCGCCAGATGGTCGCCGAGCACTTCAATCACACGCCCGATCGGCTGCCTGACCTTGGTCGGCTGCTCGAGGATTTCGGCGATCACGATCTGGCCGGGTTTCGCCGCGCCGAAATGGCCTTGCGAAATCAGCACGCTCTGCGCGATATTTTTGTTATCGGGCACGACATAGAAAAAGCCGTCCTTCACAAAACGGCCGACGACCTGCTGCGTGTTGCGCTCCAGAACTTCGACCACCGCGCCTTCTCGGCGGCCTTTTTTATCGATGCCGGCAATGCGCACCATCGCGCGGTCGTTATGCAGGAGCGCGTTCATCTCGCGCGGCGACAAATACAAATCGTCCGAACCGTCGTCGGGACGCAGGAAGCCGTAGCCGTCCGGGTGACCGAGAATGCGGCCGACGATCAGATCCTTGTTATTGACCAGGCAGTATTTTTGTCCGCGATTGAACAGTAACTGCCCGTCTCTTTCCATCGCCCGAAGACGCCGGCGCAGGGCTTCCAGTTGCTCGTCGTCGCTCAGCGCGAAGGCTTCGGCAATTTCCGCACGCTTGAGCGGCTTGCCGGCATGCTCGATGTATTGCAGGATCAGTTCGCGACTTGGAATCGGACGCTGGTATTTTTCCGCTTCGCGTTCGGCGTAGGGATCGTGGGTTAAAGTGAAGTCAGCGACTTTTTTTGACTTGGACGGCATTTAGAATGAATAGATAACTTGGATGGGATGAGTGGACTGTACGCTTGCGCCGAAGATTTGGCGGCATCGAAAAAATCCAGGATAAAAACTTGATTGCTCAACATGTTGATATATGATACACGCTTCGAGGCCGGGAGATTAAAAAAACTCGCGGCTTTAGCGCAAAAAATCTCTGCATCGATGGCTGAAATGACGCACGTTTTATACGCTTTGTCGGAAGCCGATAAAAAAATTTAAAATTGTTTGACAACCTCAAAATCGGCCCGTATAATGTGCAAATCAACTGAGATAACACATCGCCTGCCGAGGTGGTGAAATTGGTAGACACGCTAGCTTCAGGTGCTAGTGGGCGCAAGCTCGTGGAGGTTCAAGTCCTCTCCTCGGCACCATAATTACTTCGTAATTATGGACATCGAAAATCAGACCCATCTGCATTTCTCCTCCTTAGCGACATCGCCTATCATCCGATAGAAAATTTCTCTAAATAACGCTTAGAGTCTCAAGCTATTATTCTGCCTGGGCTTCAGCCAGTTCAGTATGAAACTGGAATAAGGCATCGAGCTTTCATTTCGCCTCAGCGACTGAAGCAAAGCCCTAACCCCGCCAAAGCCTCAAAACAGATTCGAATTGTATTATTTGTTTCGCGCGGCGACAACCTCGTCAAAAGCATTTGCGAACAAATCTTTTAACCGCTCCGCAAACACATCGACGCTGATCAGCCTGCCCGCGTCCTGCACCCGTAAATGGATAGCCAAATCCGCCGCAGGCAGCATGCCCTCGCCCATTTCGGGCCATTCGATGATACAAACGGCTTCGTCGTCCAGATAATCGCGAATGCCGATCCATTCCAACTCTTCCGGGTCGGCCAAGCGGTAGAGATCGAAATGATAAACTTTCCGGCCGCCGATCTGGTATTCCTCGACCAGCGTATAAGTCGGGCTCTTCACCACGCCGAGATGACCCGCCGCCTGCAAAAAACCGCGGACCAGCGTGGTCTTGCCCGCGCCCAGGTCGCCGTGCAGAAACACCAAACATTTCGCCGGCAACAGGCACCACAACTCCGCGCCGAATTGTTCGGTTGCTTCCGTGGATTCTAAATAGCGTTGCATCAATTCACCAACTGTCTCAAAAAGGGCAATAAATCAGTCGCGAGCAGGCCGCGTTCGCCGTCCTTCACGGCCGCCAGATCGGCGGCGCGGCCGTGCAAAAACACACCCTGTTCGGCCGCCTCCTGTAAGTCGAGGCCTTGCGCGATGAGTCCCGCGATCACGCCGGACAACACATCGCCCATGCCGCCCGAGGCCATGCCGGGATTGCCGGTCGTCGATACCGCAATCTGAGATTCGCTCGCGATCAAAGTCCCCGCACCTTTCAATACCGCGATGCCGCCGTAAGCCGCACGAACCGCAGTTGCCGCCGCGAAACGGTCCTGCTGCACGGATGGCGTGGAACTGCGCAGCAGGCGCCCTGCCTCGCCGGGATGCGGCGTCAAAACCCAGTTCGGCTTGCTGAGCGGAGATACTGACAATAAATTCAACCCATCCGCATCGAGCACGATCGGCTTGTCTGATTTCAGCACGGCACTGAACATTTCCTTGCCCCAAGCGCCCTGCCCCAACCCAGGGCCCAGCACCAGAACATCGGCCTTGCCTAACCAAGCCATCAATTCCGCGCCGCTTTCGACACCATGACACATCAGCTCCGGCCGGTACAGATTCATCAGGCCGGCATGCTCCTTATGCGTCGCGATGCTGACCAGGCCCGCGCCGACCCGCAACGCCGCCTCGCCCGCCATGCGCGCCGCGCCGGAATAACCGAGATCACCGCCAACGACCAGCACATGACCCATAGCGCCCTTATGCGCACAGCGCGGGCGCGGCAGCATAGGCTTTTGTATCACGCGAAACACGCTGGATTTGACCGAAGCAAACACCTCATCCGGCACCGCCAACGCATCATAAACAATCTCGCCGACATACTCGGCCGCCTGGCCGGTAAACAGCCCCTGCTTCAACCCGATAAAGGTCACCGTGCAATCGGCCTTGACCGCACAGCCCATCGCGTTGCCGGTATCGGCATGCAGACCCGACGGAATATCGACCGCAACGACAGGCAGTCCGGAGCGATTGATCGCCGCGATCGCGTCCGCGTAAAGCCCCGACACCGGCCGATCCAGGCCGGTGCCGAGCAAGGCATCGACCAGCAAATCGGCCTCGATCACCCTTCCCGGATCAAATACCGTCACCCTGCCCCCGGCCTCGGAATAATCCCGGAAAGCAGTCAATGCATCGCCTTTCAATTTTTCGGGACCGCCGATACTGACCACCAGCGCATCGAGTCCTGCTTCGAGCGCAAGCCGTGCAATCACATACCCGTCACCGGCATTATTGCCGCTGCCGCAAAACACCGCTAATAATCGTGTCTCCGGCCATTTTGCGGTTATACATTCAAATGCCGCGCCGCCGGCCTTGCACATCAATTGATAGCCGGGGATGCCGAATGCTTCGATCGCAAGCCGGTCCAGCTCTCTGACCTGGGCAGCGCAGTAAAGGGTTTGGGGGAGAGTTGACATACCGTCGAAGACCTTCAAAATCTATCCAGACTGCTATGATAGCCGGTTTTAGCAACATTCTCACGCCGGCATTTCAAATAGAAGCCACTGAATTTTCTGGTACACTGGCGGTCATAAAAACCGTTTTTATTCACCGGAGGTCTGACCCATGAAAACAACTCACTTGAAACAAGGACTATTACTGTTGGCGGCATTGAGCCTGGGCAATATCGCGTACGCCGCACAACCTGCCAGCACCTCGGAGGGCAAGGTGCATCATCTCGTGGTGATCTGGCTGAAACAGCACGGCGATCCGGAAGCGCGCCGGAAATATATCGAGGGCAGCAAGCGGCTGTCCAAATTGCCGGGCGTTTTGAGTTATGAGATCGGCCCTGTCGCCGGACTCAAACGCGAAACGAAGAGCCCGGCGGTCGATGACAGCTTCGATATCGCGATTTCCGCGACGTTCGAGAACAAAGAAGCGCTGGAGAATTATTCGAAAAATCCGGAACATCAAAAAGTCATTCATGAAGTGTTGAGACCTTTGGTTGATCACTACAAGGTTTATGATTTTGCGGATTGATGACTGGCTTTGAGTAATCGTTTGACCTCAAATTGTAAGTAAGAGACAGCGCAAGAACGTCCCCTCTCCCACTGGGAGAGGGGACGTTCTTGTACTGGCTGAGGCCTTGCCTGCTGCCGGCGCTGGTCGTAACACCGAATACAGAAAATAAAATCAATCACAAAAATCACGATGATCAAAACATCTGCCTACGCCGCAACCAACGCCACATCGCCTTTCGCTCCGTTTACGATAGAGCGCCGCGAGCCCGGCACACATGACGTGTTGATCGACATTCTGTACTGCGGCGTCTGCCACTCGGATATTCATCAGGCGCGCAACGAATGGGGCGGGTCGACTTTTCCGATGGTGCCGGGGCATGAGATCATCGGCGTCGTCGCGCAAATCGGCAGCGAGGTCGGCCGCTGGCAGGTCGGCGATACGGTCGGCGTCGGCTGTTTTGTCGATTCGTGCCGGCAATGCGAAGCCTGTGAAGCCAGCGAGGAGCAGTATTGTCATGCGGGCGCGAGTTTCACTTATAACTCTCGTGAACAGGACGGCCAGACGCCGACCTACGGCGGTTATTCGGCGCGCATTACCGTCGATGAATCCTATGTCTTAAAAATTCCGGACGGCATCCCCCTGGAGCGCGCGGCGCCGCTCTTATGCGCGGGCATTACGACGTATTCGCCTCTGCGTCATTTCGGCGTACAGCGCAACGACAGGATAGCGATCGTCGGTCTCGGCGGCCTGGGTCATATGGCGGTCAAGCGTAACCGTTCACGCCCTTGCCAAAGCCCGGCCGCTTGTTAGAAAATTGCGATATGTCAAAACTCGTTATCGATCTCAGTCAACCGGCGCCAGTCCCGCAGAGCCTCGAAGAAGCGCAGCAGCTCATTGCCGCGCTGTGGCAGCTTTTGGTCGAACTGCAAAAACGGCAAGCGGAGCTGGAAGAGCAGCTCAATACGCATTCGGAGAACTCCTCAAAGCCGCCGTCGCAAGACAGCCCCAAGCAACGCGCAGAGCGGCCGTCGAAAAAACCGACCGGGCGTGCGAAAGGCGCGCAGCCGGGGCATGACAAGCACGAACGCGCTTTGCTGGATGCCTCAGCGGTGGATCGGATCGAACATTATTACCCGCAGAGCCAGTGTGCTTGCGGCGGCGCGGTCGTCATGGACGGCTATCGCCGATATCAAGTTTTCGACTTGCCGGAAGTGCGTTACCAAGTGGTCGAGCACCGCTGTTATAGCGGGTGTTGCAGACAGTGCAAGGCGCGTCATCGCGCGGCCTTGCCGGACGACGTGCCGAGCGGGCAAATGGGCCCCGGCTTGATCGCCTGGATCAGTCTGCTGAACAGCCAATACCACTTGAGTCTGCGTCAACTCGAGAGCCTGTTGGCGGAGCAGTGGCAGCTGGATTTCAGCTTGGGCGCGATCAGCGAAGCCCAAGCGCCGGTGATCGACTGGCTGTTGCCCGTCTACCAACAGATTGGCGACCAGGTGCGTGACGCGGGCTTGGCTCACGCCGATGAAACCAGCCATTTTCGCGGGAAGAGCCGCTACTGGCTGTGGTCATTGAGCACGCCGCAGGCGGCTTATTTCATGACCCATTATTCGCGCGGCAAACAGGCGGCCCGGGAACTGTTGGGCGATTTCGACGGCATTCTGGTCAGCGACCGGCACGGCGCTTACAACGATTATGACGCCGACCGGCATCAGTACTGCTGGGCACACATCATCCGCAACCTGGAGAAAATCTCCGGACGTTCGGGACAAGCCGGGGAAGACGGCACTTACCTGTTGCGCCTGGCCCGCCTGGTGGTGCGCTGCGGCAAGCGCTGGCAGCACAGCGGTTGCCAATCCTTGCTGTACCGAAGGCGTTTGCAGCGCTTACGCCAACATTTTCAAGCCACCCTGGAACGCGCCGCAACGACCCATGGCGATACGCGCACCGGCCACGCCTGTCGCAAGCTTTTGCGCGACAGCCCACGGCTGTGGACGTTTTTGAAATATCAAGGCGTGCCGATGACGAACAACGCTGCGGAGCAAAGTCTGCGACCGTATGTCATTTGGCGGAAAATCAGCTTCTTCACGCAATCACATCGGGGCAATCAGTTTCGGCCGATGATGTTGTCCCTGATTCAGACGTGCAAGCGGCTCAAGGTCAATGTCTATCAGACCCTGCGGACGGTTTGCTGGCAAGGGGTGATGGAGGGGCATGTCTCCTTCCGGTTGCCATTCCCAGCTTTAGCTTGCTTGCCTTCGGCTTCGGGGGCGTGAACGGTTACGGTCAAGCTCGGCAAGGCGCTCGGTGCGCATGTGACCGTGCTGAGCCATTCGCCGGGCAAGCGCGAAGATGCATTCCGGCTCGGCGCGGACAATTTCATCGTGACGCGCGATGCGGAGGCTTTCGCGCAGAACGCAGGCCGCTTCAGTTTCATCCTCGATACGGTGTCGGCCCAGCACGATTACAATGCCTACCTGAGCCTGCTGCGCCGCGACGGTACGATGGTGTTGGTCGGCTTGCCCGAGCCTATGCCGCTCGCCGCAGGGCCTTTGGTGATGGGGCGACGGCGTCTGGCCGGATCATTGCTCGGCGGCATTCGCGAAACGCAGGAGATGCTCGACTTTTGCGCCGAACACGGCGTCGCGGCCGATGTGGAAGTGATTCCGATACAAAACATCAACGAAGCTTACGAACGCACCTTGAAAAGCGACGTGCGCTACCGCTTTGTAATCGATATGGCGAGCTTGAAGTAGACAGATCACTGCGCGATAAACTGCATCGCTTCCTGCCACCACGGCCGCCAGGGCTCCAAAGGCAGACTGTTGTGCCCCGCATCGTCGAAACGCCAGAGTTTTTTTCTCGCGGGCAACGCATCGAACAAGGCCAGCGTGTTTCGGTTAGGAATCACCTCGTCCCGCCCCGCCAGGATCACCGCGATCGGGCCTTTGAAATCGCGCAGCCGCGGCACATTGTCGAACTTGTCCAAAATCAGCCAGCGCGCGAGCAAAAACCAGTAATGATGCTGCGCGACCTTCGCCATCGCGTCGAACGGCGTAATCAACAACAGCCCCTTGACCTGCACCTGCCCCGAGGCGACGATGCCTGCCACGACGCCGCTGCCCAGTGACTCGCCGCAGAGAAACAACGGCTCCCTGTACGCTGCGCTGATCCTTTTCGCCGTCGTAATGCCGTCCTCGATCAATGCCGCTTCCGAAGGCGAGCCCTCCCGCGCGCCATAGCCCGGGTACTCGGCGATGATCACCCGGTAACCCAGGCGCTGCAAGGCCTCGACATAATAAGCCCGATGCAGCGCGGCGCCCGCATTGCCGTGAAAAACCAGCACCGTGCCTTTCGCATTTTCGACCGCCAAACGGCTTACCATGCCGCGCCGCTCGCCGCCGGACGGCCAAGGTCGCAGGTTCAAATCGTTCAGCCATTGATCCTGCTGTGCAGGCGTAAAACGGGCCGGGAAATACATCATCTTACGCTGTAACAGAAACGCCGCCAGCAGTATCAGCAAATAAATCAGCAACAATGACATGAGGCTTGGGATTTTCACCGGGCGATTGCGGGCGGAGAGAGGCGCCGCCCGTTGGGACTTCTTATTGGCCGGAAGCCAAGGCCACTTTCGGCTCGGACAAGGTGTTGCCGCCGCCTGCAGGCCGGTTCAGCAATGGCGTCAGGGTGGGTTTTAAAAATCTGACGATCTGCACCGGCAGCGAACTGGTGAAATTATATTTTCCGGCGTCCTTACCCGAGACATAGGCGGTAAACACGCCGAAATAACGCTCGCCCATGTAGAAAGTAAACACGGCCGCGCGGCTGATGAATTGCGAGCCGATCATATGGCCGCGCGCGTTGAACATCAACTTGCGGTGATCGCCGGTGCCGGTCTTGCCGCCCACCGGGATGAATTTGCCTTCATTGTCGGTATAAACGTCTTTGAGACGCGCAGCGGTACCGCCTTCCACCACGCCGAGCATCGCGCTTCTGGCGGCTATCGCGACTTCGGGAGGGAAAACGCGTTGACCTTTGTTCGGGGTTTTATCCAAAACCGTCTCGTAAGGCGTGCCTTCCGCGAAGTGCAGGTTTTCAAAGCGAACGGTCGGCATTCTGACGCCGTCGTTCAAAATGATGCCGACCAGTTCAGCCAAGGCGGCCGGCCGGTCACCGGAGGCGCCGATCGAGGTCGCATAAGACGGCGTCAACCTGCCGAACGGATAACCGACCTGCTTCCAGGCTTTATGGATTTGCTGAAAAGCCTCCGCTTCGAGCATGCTCATGATGCGATGCTGCTGTCCGGCCTTTTTCTTTTTGTTTTTCAGCAACCAGCGGTACACATCCAGGCGTTGCTGGGCACTGGCCGCAACCGCTTCCTCGCGGGTCGCTTGCGGGTGCTTCGCGAGGTAACCGGCAAGCCACAATTCGAGTGGATGTATCTTGGTGATGTAGCCCTGATCCTGAAGATCGAAGTTTTCCGGCGAATATTTATCGTAAAGCGAGTAGATGTCTTCCTTGTCGACAATCTGTTTCGGCAAATACGCGCGCAAAAATTTGTTCAGTTGATCGACATCATGATCCGGATAGATCGCGCGGTAGAGCATCGTCAGCCGGGACGATTTGAGCCATACCCTTTTGGCCAGCATGTCCAGGCGCTCTTTCGCGTTTTTACCTTGCGCCTTCGCATAAAAACGGCCGAGATAGACCTGCCCTTCCCGATCGGCAAAACGCTCCAGATATTCCTGGCGTTTCGGACTTTCCGGGTCGTCGAGCCAGCGCGCCACGCCGTCGGGCTTATATTGGTAATGGTAAACGATGTCGCGCATCAGGCGAATGAACACCAGGTTGACCGAGTCGCGCAACGCATGACGCACCGACATGATCTGATAGTCATCGCTGCGCTTGAAATTATTGAAATGATGCAGGCCGCCGCCGGTAAAGAAGTACTCGCCCGGACTGGCCGAATATTTGCGGTCCAGCGCCTGATCCAATAAGGTTTGCAAATCGATTTTGGGCTGTGCCTTCAGTTGGGTGATCACCCAGGCGCTCAGATAGTCCCGGGGATGCAGCGCCACCTTGTTCAATTCTGCTACAGGTTTGCCTTGATATTGCTGATAAATCTCGGCGACCAGTTGCAAATAAAGCACCATCGTGCGCAATTTTGAGGTGGAGCCCAAATCCAGACGAATCCCTTCGTTGATGTCCAAAGGCTGATCCAGGTTGTCGGTTTGCACGCGCAAAAAGTTGCCTTTCGGCGTTTTTTCAAACAGCATCAGACTATAAACGACGCGCGACAGATCGACATTTTCATTCAGCCGCCGTTCGCCAAAGGCTCCGGCCGCGCGCGCCTCCTCGGGATCGCTGAGCTTGCGCAGTTCGGCCGCCACGGCTTGCTGCGTGTTGTAGTCGATCGTAGTTTTGACCGTTAAATCCAGGCGGTCGAGATCATAAATCGTTTTGACGTTCAATGCTTGCGCCAAGCGGGTACGCAATACGGCTTGCGTCTTTTTCTCGGACACGAACTGCGTCGGCATCGAATCGGCCGGCAACGGTTTGATGGTTTCGGCCTGCAAGGCCCGGTCGCGCAATGCCGCGGAGATCACGCCCGCATCGGCCAGTAGCCGCAAATAACTGTTCGCCAATGTTTGCAAGGCGTTATATCCCGGTCCCAGGAAATAGGACGGACGCCGTTGCGACAGCAGAATGCAGAGGACCTGACGATAGGCAATCGCCTGCTGATCGGTAACGCTTTCGGCGGAATTTTGCGTGGCCGCGCGCAGCAAATTATTCACTTCGTCGAAATTCGCGCCAAACCAGGCTGCCAGCCCATCGCCCAAGCCGTGCACTTCACCGACTTTCGGGGCTGCCGAAAGCGGCATCGAATTCAGATAAGACAGCGCAATCTCGCGGCGCATTTCACGGGTGTCAGGCCCCTTGAGATAAGCGCGGATCGAAGCCGAGCCCATCTGCCGGAATTTGTCGACGACCGAATTGGTATAACCGTTCGGAGAATGCCGGTATTTTTCGATCTGGGTCGCCAGCGTACTGCCGCCGGGTACATTCTTGTCCACGCCCAGCTTGTGGGCGACCATCTGCAGGCTTGCATAACCCAGGCGGTCCCACTCAACGGCCGGATTCACGGTCACCTTCGACTCATTCAGCAATTCGCGGTTTTCGATGAACAACAGGGTATAGAGGACTACGGGCGGGATGGCCTCGAAATTGGGGTAGCCGTGATTGGGATAGGTATTGCTGAATATCAGCTGATTGGTCTGATCGAATATTTTGAGTCCGGCCTGCGTTTTTTCATGGTAAATCGCAAACAAGCCGTCATCGATCAATTGCGTCAACATCGGCGATGAAACCGCCTGGGCCGTCACCGAAAAGCCGGCTTTGGTCATTTTTTCAACGGCCTCGGGCAGCAAGGTGTAACCCATGCGCTGATCGTAGGGGCCGTACTCGGGATAGCGTATCGACGAACTCGGGCCTTTTTCGACTTTAAAGCTGAGTTGTTTGCTGATGCCGGAAAGATAGCGCGCCTGATACCGCGAAGTTTCGACTTCTTCACGCACAAACTTGACGACCACGATCCCAACTATCAGCAAACCTGCCGACAGGACCAACAGCACTATCCGGGGTAAAATTCGTCTTTTATTTTGCATCGCCGGATCACGCTCAAGGCGCGATGTTACCTCTGTTATTAAATCAGTTCTAAGCGTAGTTATTTTCAGCGACTATCCAAGGGCTTCCCTGCATTTTCCCATGGTGTTGGACAAGTCTCTGCATTGTAGGTTCTTGGCCCGTGCATCGACTTGCTTTGCTGTTGCCTCGCTTTTCTCTTTCGGCCGATTATAACAAATTACCACCGCAATGCCGAATTAAGGATGATATAAGGTAGTATTCTCGCAACGACACTTAAGATTAACGCCTTTACTGATGCCATAAAAACAACCGAAAGCCGCTGCCAAAAATTTCCTCACCCACGGAACGCGGCTTGCTGATAAAATTTGCCGCTTTGAACTCATCAGCATCTATCAATGGACGTCATCAAACGCATTGCCGAAGAATTATCCGTCAACAGCAGGCAAGTCAGCGCCGCCGTCGCCTTGCTCGATGAAGGTGCGACCGTGCCCTTCATCGCGCGCTACCGCAAGGAAGCGACCGGCGGGCTTGATGATACGCAGCTGCGCACGCTGGACGAGCGCCTGATCTATTTACGCGAGTTGAACGATCGGCGCGCGGCGATTCTCGACAGCATCCGCTCGCAGGAAAAACTGACACCGGAATTGGAACAGGCGATCAATGCCGCCGATACCAAGACGCTACTCGAAGACTTGTACCTGCCCTACAAACCGCGCCGGCGCACGAAGGCGCAAATCGCGCGCGAAGCGGGACTGGAGCCGTTGGCCGATGCGATCCTGGCGGACCGCAGCCTGATTCCCGAGCAATTCGCAACCGGCTTTATCGACACGGAAAAAGGCGTCGCGGACAGCGCCGCGGCACTCGAAGGCGCGCGCCAGATCATCATGGAGCGGTTGTCCGAAGATGCCGAGCTGCTTTCGGAGCTGCGCGAGCGGACTTGGGGCAAGGGCATCCTGCACGCGACCGTGACGCCGGGCAAGGAACAGGAAGCGAGCAAATTCCGCGATTATTTCGATTATCAGGAAGCGATCCAGAAGATTCCGTCGCACCGGGCGCTGGCCTTGTTACGCGGCCGCAACGAGGATGTGTTGACCTTGACTCTGAAGCCGGCCCAAGAAGAACAGCAGGAACACGAGCTTTGCGCGCAGTTTACCGCGAAGCGGCTCGGCGTCACCGATACCGCCAAACCGGCCGATGCCTGGCTGGCCGAAACCGCGCGCCTGGCCTGGAAAATCAAACTGTTTACGCGCATCGACCTGGACTTGAAAATGCGCGTCAGGGAAGCCGCCGAACAGGAAGCGATTCGGGTCTTCTCGAGCAATTTGCGCGACCTGCTCTTGGCCGCTCCCGCCGGCCACAAGGCCACGATGGGGCTCGACCCGGGCATCCGCACCGGTGTGAAGGTCGCGGTCGTCGATGCAACCGGCAAACTGCTGGCAACCGACACGATTTACCCGCACCCGCCCCGGCAGGCCTGGCAGGAATCAATCGCGACGCTAGCCAAATTGATCGCCCAGCATCAGGTGCAATTGGTCAGCATCGGCAACGGCACCGGCTCACGCGAAACCGATCAATTGGTCGCCGATTTGCAGAAAGGGCACCCGGAACTGAAATTCAGCAAAATCGTCGTCTCCGAGGCCGGGGCGTCGGTGTATTCGGCATCCGAACTGGCCGCCAAGGAATTCCCCGGCCTCGATGTCTCGCTGCGCGGCGCGGTCTCGATCGCCCGGCGTCTGCAGGACCCGCTGGCCGAGCTGGTCAAGATCGAACCGAAATCGATCGGCGTCGGCCAGTATCAGCATGACGTGAATCAGGTACAACTCGCGCGCGGCCTGGATGCGGTCGTCGAGGACTGCGTGAATGCGGTCGGCGTCGATGTGAATACCGCTTCCGCCGCGCTGCTGAAACAGGTGTCCGGCCTGTCGCAAAGCGTCAGCGAAAACATCGTCGCTTACCGGAACGAGCATGGCCCGTTTCCGAACCGCGCCCAGCTGAAAAAAGTGCCGCGGCTCGGCGACAAGGCCTATGAACAGGCCGCCGGCTTCCTGCGCATCACCAACGGCGACAACCCCCTGGACGCCTCCGCGGTGCACCCGGAAGCCTATCCGGTCGTCGAAGCGATTTTAAAAGACACCGGCAAATCGATCCGCGACTTGATCGGCCAGTCGCAAATCTTGAGACGACTGGAACCTGCGCGCTACACCGATGAGAAATTCGGCCTGCCGACCGTGACCGACATTCTGCGCGAACTCGAAAAGCCCGGACGCGATCCGCGCCCCGAATTCAAGAGCGTTCAATTCAAGGCCGGCGTCGAAAAGATCACCGATCTTGTCCCCGGCATGCGTTTGAACGGCGTGGTGACCAATGTCGCCAATTTCGGCGCCTTCGTCGACATCGGCGTGCATCAGGACGGCCTGGTGCACATTTCGCATCTGGCCGACAATTTCATCAAGGACCCGCGCGAGGTCGTCAAAGCCGGCGACATCGTCGAAGTCAAGGTGATCGAAGTGGATGTCGAACGCCAACGGATCGCGTTGTCGATGAAGTCGGAGGCGGAAGTGACGCCTGCGCCTAAACGTGAGGCGAATCCGCGCAAGGCGCCAGGCAAATCCGCCCCGCCGGCACCGCCGATGCGCGGCGCGATGGCGAATGCCTTGGCCAACGCATTCAAAAAGTAAAGAAAAAATGCTCTGCTATACTAGCTAGGTATTTTCAATACCTAGCAACAGGACCAGACATGATGACTTTTTCCCGTTTTTTTGCAGCCTTGTCGCTCGTCGGCATGACAGCCGCCTATGCGCCGCTAACACAGGCGGTACAGCCGATGTCACAGGAGTGGGAGATTGACGCCCCCGCGCCGAAGATACCGGCAAGACCGCAGGGCTATGGCGACCGCGTCGGAGAGAAAGCGCTGAACAGTTTCGCGAATATTGCAACGGGATGGCTCGAAATGCCGAAGAACGTCATCAACACCACCAACCAAAGCAATATCATCTACGGCTTTATCGGCGGCTTGGCGAAAGGCATGGTGCACACCGCAGGACGCATGGGCGTCGGCATCGCCGAATTGCTCACCCTGCCGCTCGCAACCAAACCGATCATTTACCCCCTGTATATTTGGGACGATTTTGATGTCGATACCGTCTACGGCGAGGTGATGCGGCTGCAGGAGGAACCCAGACAGCCCGAGGTCGCGCCTCCGCCTGCCCCGCAAGCCGCCGCGCCTGTCGTCGCACCAGCCCCCGCCCCTGTGCCTCCGCCGGTACAGTATCCGACCGACACCAACCGCAAGATCGATGCGATCTTCAAGAAAGAGATGATGAAATAAAGCGCAGTATCCCTCCCTAACTGCATCGCCGCAGTTAGGGAAGCAGCCGCTAAACCGCCCTTTCGGCTTCCTTGGACTGATCCACCGACCAGAGCTTCTCGAGCTGGTAGAACTCGCGCGACTGTGCGGTCATCGCATGCACGATCACATCGCCCAAGTCCAGCAAGACCCAGTCCGAACCTAAATCCCCTTCGATCCCCAACGGCTTCACGCCGGATTCCTCCAGCTTCTCGGCCACATAATCGCACAAAGCCTTCAGGTGGCGGTCCGAGGTACCGGTGACCAGCACCATGTAGTCGGTAAAGCTGGTCTTGCCGCGCACATCAAGCGTGGTGATAAATTTGCCTTTCTTATCATCCAGCACGTCCTGGACGATTTTGAGTACTTCTTCTGCTTGCATTCGTTTTCCTGTGTAAGCCGATCGAAAAGATCAGACATTTTGATAAAGATGGTGACTATGAATATAGTCTATTACGACATCGGGCAATAAAAAACGGGGATCGCGTCGTTCGGCGATGATTTTCCGGATCGCGCTGGCCGAAATATCCAGTTCGGTGATGCGCTGAAACATCAGCTTGCCTGCTTGGTGCCGGGCCAGTTCGGCGCTTTCTAAGACCTGGCGGCCGCGAAAAAATTCGTTTTCCAGCCGAATCAGATAGCCGGGCCGGGTCAAGACGACGATATGTGCAAGATCGAACAACTCGGGCCAGCGATGCCAGCTTGTCAATCCGTTAAAGGCGTCGACGCCGATGAAGAGCAACAAAGGCTGCTCTGCAAAATCGCCGCGCAGTGAACGCAGCGTATCGACCATGTAAGACGGCCCTTCCCTGTCCAGTTCGCGCGTGTCGATCACCAGATTCGGCAATTTTTCGGTCGCAAGACGCAGCATTTCGAGCCGCATCTTAGACGTGACGGACGGCTCCAACCGATGCGGCGGGGTCTTATTCGGAATCAGACGAACTTCGTCCAGATTGAAGATTTCCCCGACCTCGATCACGGCGCGCAAATGGCCGTAATGCACCGGATCGAAGGTGCCGCCGAAAATTCCGATCATTTATTGGCGGATATGGCCATCGCCGAGCACGATGAATTTCAGCGTCGTCAGGCCCGTCAGTCCGACAGGTCCTCGCGCATGCAGCTTGTCGGTGCTGATGCCGATTTCGGCGCCGAGTCCGTATTCGAAACCGTCCGCGAAACGCGTCGAGGCATTCACCATCACCGAGCTCGAATCGACCTCGCGCAAGAAGCGCCGCGCCAGCGTGTAATTCTCGGTCACGATCGCATCGGTATGTTGGGAGCCGTAGCGATTGATATGGCTGATCGCCTCGTCGAGGCCGGCAACGATCTTGATCGACAAAATCGGCGCCAGATATTCGGTGCCCCAGTCCTCCTCGGTCGCGCGATTCGCGGACGGAAGCAGCGAACAGGTTTTCGGACAACCGCGCAGTTCGACGCCTTTTTGCCGGTACTCTTCGGCCAGCACCGGCAGGACCTGCCCGGCAATTGATTCGGCGACCAATAGCGTTTCCATCGCATTGCAGACGCCGTAACGGTGGGTCTTGGCGTTGACCGCGATCCTGACCGCCTTGTCGATGTCGGCCGAATCGTCGATATAGACATGGCAAATGCCGTCCAGATGTTTGATCACCGGGATGGTCGCCTGCTTCGAGATGCGTTCGATCAGGCTTTTGCCGCCGCGCGGCACGATCACATCGACATAGCGGTCCATCGTGATCAACTCGCCGACTGCTTCGCGGTCCGTCGTCTCGACCACCTGCACCGCGGCGCCCGGCAAGCCGGCCGCCGCCAATCCGTCGGCGATACAGGCCGCGATCGCCCGGTTCGAATGGATCGATTCGGAGCCGCCGCGCAGGATGCAGGCATTGCCCGCTTTCAGGCACAAGGCCGCCGCATCGACGGTGACGTTCGGGCGCGACTCGTAAATGATGCCGATCACGCCGAGCGGCACGCGCATCTGGCCGACCTGGATGCCGCTCGGACGGTAGTTCAGGCCGCTGATTTCGCCGACCGGGTCGGGCAATGCCGCCACCTGCTGCAAGCCGTCGATCATCGTTTGAATCGCCTTCGGCGACAAGGTGAGGCGGTCCAGCGACGCCGCATCCAGGCCATTCGCCCGGCCGGCGTCGAGGTCCTTGGCGTTTTCCGCGACCAACATGTCGCGGCGGCTGTCTAGCGCTTCGGCGATTTTCAACAACGCCAGATTTTTCCTGCCGGTGTCGGCGCGGCTGATTTCTGTTCCGGCTTGTCTGGCCTTGATGCCAAGGCCCTGCATGTACTCTTTGATATCCACAACCGATACCTAACTGAATGACTGAATAAACCTGCGATTATATCGGTTCTGTCAGGCAAGCAACAACCGGTAAAATCGGAATCCTCACCACCTATCAATTTCGCCTAACTCCATAAAACGCCGGTAAGGGTAGATCATTCTGTAAACAACGCATCAAACGGCGTAGTCCGCGCTTGAACCAGGACACCAAGCTGCGTTGGAGCTTTTTGAAGCTCCAGGGATCGGGGGCGGCCTGCGTTTGGACTTTTTTTCAAGCGGCGTCGGTTGCTGCGTAGCCTCGTCCCGACCTACGCCGACACACCAGTACATCGCCAGCGCCATGATCAAAACCAATCGCTCCAAGCGCTCAGGTTGTTCAAGCGGCGAGTCTTCCAGCTGGCAACCGCGCCCCTTGAAATCCGAAAACATCGGCTCGATACCCCAACGCGTGCCATAATCGAGTACCGCCGCCCGTGTCGGTACGCTGTTCATGGCGATGATCCACGGCTCCGGATGGCCCTCTTCGTGGAGAATGCCCAAGTTCGTCGATACCCCGGCGGCGAACAGACGCACGTCGGACAGATAGCGCTCTTTTACGCCGCGCGCCAGTTCGCCTGTGGTGGCCTCGTTGCTCATGCCGGTATCCACCTCCAGATAGCCTTTCAGGCGCAACCGGTAATCCCAACCTTGGCGCTTCAGCCAAGCGAACAATTCCACCGAAGGATAAAAGCGATCCGCCGACAATAGCACTTTGCCCCCCCTCCGGTAACCAGGTCCGCACCTGCTCCAAGCCCCGGCGCTGCCCTTCGAAACCGATGTTGGCCGCCCCGCTTCGGCAACCCACGCCAGCGGCAAAGCGGTCGCCTACCCATACGCTGACCATCAACACCGCCATGCGATGACCAAGGTCCGTCTGATCCAGGCTAAGCAGCACGGTTTGCCCGTGCCCGGCCGCACGCTGCAACTCGGCTTGCGCCCAGGGCGCCAGCACCGACGCGCAGCACAGTAACGGGTTCTTGAGCAAACGCCGCAACCATTGTTCGCGCATGTCTTGGCGCTCGCTGCGTAACGGCAACAAATTAGCCAACTCCGCCGTATTCGGCGTTTGTCCTTCGATCATGGCTCCTACCGCCAGTGCTAATTTCTTGCACACCGTCTTGCGCAGATTCGGCAATGCCTAGCTCAGCCCCTCATCGACGGCTTCTGCCATGAGTTTTACTGTTCCCATTCGTTCTCCCTCCAGCAAGTTAATTTAGACTGGCAATCTACACGAAATTGATAGGTAATGAGATCCAAATTTAAAAACATGGCAATAATGACTTACCCGCGGCTTGATACGAAGATAGATAACGATAAGATCCTGATAGATGTATTGTCATACCACAATGCATTTCCGCTGTTGCCGGTTTGCAGGTTTAGCTAATTCGTAGGTTCCGTAGGGCTAGAAAGACTGATTCGGTCTTATAAGGCAATTAAAAATAATACTGACAAATTGTTGTACTCATACGCCTTATATTTTACCGCTCTTAGCGCCGCGGATTTGTAGAAGCAATCTGAGCATTACTTTTTCAACTTCATGTTTATTTCTGGCATCAAGCAACATGACCGGGCAAGTGAATCCATTTTTTAGAATATAGGTATGATAATCCAGTAAACTGGTTTGCGTGTTATTGTCATCAAAATGGGTAATCGCGATGACGCCTGATGAGCTTTGCAAAAAATTACCATGTTGATTGAGGTAATAGTCAATTTCAGTCAACGGATCCAGACACCCATTGTCAATCATCACAACCATGCCACTGGCGCCTTTGCACAAAATATCCGACATAAAGTCAAAACGCCTTTGCCCTGGCGCACCGTAAATATGGAGTTTGGTATTTTCAATATAGGCCACGCCATAATCTATGGCGGTAGTCGTTGTTTCTTTACGGTGCAAGGCATCCGTTTCAGTCGCCTTTGTCTCGGTGGAGATGACAGGTATTTCACTGATTGCTCTGATTGAGGTGGATTTTCCTGATCCTACATTGCCCGCGACTACGATTTTAAGTTCGCTTTTTTCGGGATGCCCTTGCTTCATTCCCATATTAGGCCGAGCTACTGGTTCGGCCATCGCTGTGAGGCTACCTTGTCTTGCCGACAAACGGATAGAATCATTCCCTATCCTGTTCAACAACGTGTTGACAGTCTCCGAGTTAACGGCCACTTCTGCGATTAATGCGCTATTTTTCATATCCATAAATATCCTCGTTAAATTTAACTCTCAGACTTCTAGCATCCTGTAACTGAGCCCAAATACGGTTAGCTATTTGATGTTTGTCGCTAAAAAAAATAACAGGTATATTTTTTGTTTCATTGTCGCTTTGTAAGGCAACCACTATTTGATAAAACCTTTCCTCCAATGTCATGATGTCCATATAAATAAGATCAGGCTTTTCTGATTTAGCTTTATTAATAATCTCTTTGCGACTCTCCGCATAAACCAAAATATAATTTGCGCTTTCCAATGTATTTTTTTGGTACGACACTTCCTTTGTAGATGCGTAACAAAATAAGACTTTCCGCATTGCCATAGCATCACCTTTAATAGACCACTAAAAAATTATGCTGCTTTTTCATGCACATCATTGCGATAGAGCCAAGCCTAACGAGATTGACATCCCTGTCAATTAATATCTAAGACACAAAATCCACTCTTAAAAAAATACATGCAAAATTTATTTTAGCTTAAATCCAAAAAACTTCTAGCTATCATTATGCGTTTTTTAGCCATTCTCTTAAATCTACCTACGGCGTACTGCCATTAACATCAATGGTCACCTAACGTCTCGAATAAATCTTCAAAGTTCATTTTGAACCAAACCTGACCGCGTTGCGTACGATTGCCGGGGTCATCGGCAAATTGAATCACTGGTAGCACTGCGAGATCTTTAACCGGTTGAAATAATTCGCTGCCTTTGGCTTCCATGACCCCGTCAATCCATAAAGCTGCCGCGTTTGCCCCTTCGCCAATCAGACAAAGCCATCTAATGTCTGGATCAGGCAGTTCTTCGCTTATCACCTCGTGCAAATCGAAAACCGGGACATCATTTCCGCCCAAATTCAGCAGACCGCTTATCCACGGAGCGACATTGGGCAAGCGCTTTATGTAAACCTGATCGATCAGTTCGCAATAATGTGAAGAAGGCACGATAAACCCGATGCGCCCGATGCGAATTCCGAAAGCCAATTCTTCGTTTGCCAAGGGCATTAGCCAATTGTCCATAAAGTGCTGAATTGCTGATTTTTCGACTTTGTGCTCGTCAACGGATGGGAATTTTTTATTCATAAAAAACGCTCCGGATGGCAGCATAGCCATGCCTCAATAAGTCACTTCGGTTTGAACGGACTCAATGCGCCCTGACAACCCAATTTCGCGCGCCGTGCCCAAGCAGAATAACGGCTATCCTTTGTCGCCTTGAATCGACAATGAACAGAGTCAACACCTACATCCCACTTTTTAAGTCACGCCTAAGTCTAGTGTTTTTTATAATTCCACATCCATTAAAATAGCTTGATTTTTAGATATTGTTCACAATAAATTTCAATCACCCCCGTTGAAAAATCCACAAACAAGTACGTTTCAAAATGCTGTGGCATGCTTGAGTCACCGCCCCAGACGCGCGAAAAGCACTTTATTTGCCTGTACGGCTTTCTCGCCCCGTATTGCCGCCCTCTTCCATCCGTCATAGAATGGGCGTTTCTCAGCCCAACTTAGCGGATTTGTTATGTCAGATAAAATTTGGTTCAGAACCGGCGAAGCCACCGTATTTTCCAGCGAAGGTCAAGGCACCGACGCGATGCCCGAAATTTTGATCGGCCATGTACAGGGGCCTGCCGGCCATGCATTTGCCAATTTGATGGGGCAAACCGAAGGCCACACCCGGATGTTCGCGATTCGCGCCTGCAACCAGCAGGTGCGTCCGGCCACCTTGATGGTGCCGAAAGTGACTATTAAATCATCGGCGTATGTGAATCTGCTCGGCGGCCCGGTGCAATCGGCGATTGCCGATGCGGTGCTGGACAGCGTGATCGACGGCGTGCTGCCGGCCGATCAGGTCAACGATCTGTGCATCATCGCGATGGTCTGGATCGCGCCGGAATGCGCGACCAATCCCGATCTGGACCGGAAAGATCTGTACCGGACCAATTATGAGGCGATGAAGCTGGCCATTTCGCGCGCGATGAGCAATTCACCGACGATCGAGGAATTGAAAGCGAACCGGCATACGGTTTTCCATGAAATGTACGATCCGGAAACCGGCGAGTCGCAGTGGTAACATCGGTTATCGCCGATGCGCGCCCAGCCTAGACTGCAACTGGAAGCCTGCCCGGAATGCGATGCGCTGCTGAAACCGGCAGCGCTCGATGCCGGCGACAAGGCGCATTGCCCGCGTTGCGGCTTTCTGTTGCAGCGCGCGCAAAAGAACAGCATCGAACGCAGCCTGGCCCTCTCGATCACCGGCCTGCTGTTGTTCATCCCGGCCAATTGCCTACCGCTGCTTGGCATCAAATTCCTCGGCAACACGAAGGACGGCATCCTGTTTTCCGGCGTGATGGCGCTTTACGCCGAAAACATGTGGGCGGTCGCAACGCTGGTGTTTCTGTCCAGCATACTGTTCCCGCTCATGAATATCCTGCTGACTCTCGCGATCAGCGCGCATCTTTATTTGAATCGCCCGAATCGTTATCTGACGCACTGGATGCGCTGGCTGCAGCATCTCGAGGAATGGGCGATGCTCGAAGTCTATACGCTCGGCATCATCGTCGCCTGCGTCAAATTGTCGTCGATGGCCGACCTGCGTTTCGGCATGGGTCTGTATGCGTTTGTCGGCCTGCTGCTGGTCGGGGTCGCCTTGGCCGGCAGCCTCGACTCCGCGCTGTTTTGGCAGCGCATCGACGCCTTGCGCCGAGAACCGGCATGAAGTCGCTGCCCAGTGCGCTACGGCAAGGCTTGATCCGTTGCGACGAGTGCGGCGCGCTCGCGCAGCGCGGGGCCGCATCAAGACCCTGCCCTGTCTGCGGCAGCCCACTGCATGCGCGTATCCCGAACAGCCTGCAACGCACGTTGGCGTTTTTGCTCTGCGGCTACGCGCTGTATGTTCCGGCCAATATTTATCCGATCATGACCGTGACCCAATTCGGCGTCGGCGAAACCCATACGATCCTCGGCGGCATACTGACCCTGATCGAAGGCGATATGCTGCCGATCGCGATCCTGGTCTTCATCGCCAGCATTCTGGTGCCGCTGTTGAAACTGATCGGACTGACCCTGCTCTGGCTTTGCGTGTTTTACCGCTGGCAGGTCAACGCGCGCCGCTGGACCTTGATGTACCGGATCATCGCTTTCGTCGGCCGCTGGTCGATGCTGGACATTTTCATGATCTCGATCCTGATTTCATTGGTCGATCTCGGCGGCGTCGCTCAGGTCCTCGCCGGTCCCGCCGCGACCGCCTTTGCCTCCGTCGTCGTGATCACGCTGTTTGCGGCCAAGAACTTCGACCCCCGCCTGATCTGGGATAATCAAAAAATTTGATGAACGACGAATTTGCCTACGAAACCCAAGACACCGCGCTGAATAAGAAGCCCGAGTTGCCGCTGGTCTGGCTGCTGCCGATTTGCGCTTTCATCGTCAGCGGCTGGCTGATCTATAAATCGGCTTCCGAAAAAGGCCCTGTGATCACGATCGACTTTCCAACCGCCGAAGGGCTCGAAATCGACAAGACCAAGATTCGTTATCTGGATGTCGAAATCGGCAAGGTCACCGACATCAACATCAACCAGGATGCGAAAACGATCCAGGTCACGGCGCAGATGCACCGCACTGCCGAAAATTACCTGAACCAAAACACCAGCTTCTGGGTCGTGCGCCCGCAAGTGGGTCTGGCCGGCATCTCGGGACTGAATACGCTGATTTCCGGCGCCTATATCGAAGTCAAACCCGGCGACGGCCCGCATCAGCATCATTTCACCGGCCTGCCCGCGGCACCGGTCCTGAAGACCGAGGCCAAAGGCAGACAATTCGTTCTCGAAACGGCAAACCTCGGCGCGCTCGGCCCCCGCACGCAGATCAATTTTCACGGCATTCCGGTCGGCGAAGTGTTGAGTCAGGAACTCTCGGTCAACGCCGACTCGATCCGTCTGGTCATCTTCATCAAGGCCCCTTACGACCAATTCGTGCGCAAAAACACCCGTTTCTGGAAAGACAGCGGCATCGATTTATCGGCCGGCGCGGACGGCTTCAAGGTCAGAACCGGGCCCCTGGTCTCGATGCTGAGCGGCGGTATCGCCTTTCGCACGCCTCCTGACGATACGATCAAGGATGTGAAACCGGACTATGCGATGTTTCATCTGTATGACACCTACGAGCAATCGACCCAGATCGAATACCACAACACGCTCAAATATGTGATGTATTTCAACGGTTCGGTGCGCGGACTGACCGAAGGCGCGCCGGTGCAGTTGCGCGGCATACCGATCGGCGCGGTGACCGGCATCAGCCTGGAACTGGATGCCAAAACCGCGGACATCCGGATTCCGGTCACGGTCGATCTGGAGCCGGACCGGATCAAGGAAATCAACAAGCAGCCGAATGTCAGCAACAAGGACATGATGTCACGTCTGATCAGCAAGGGCTTGCGCGCGCAACTGCAAACCGGCAGCCTGTTGACCGGACAGCTCCTGGTCGATCTCGATTTTCATCCGAACAGCAAGGTTACCTTGCATGCCAACAACAGCCCTTACCCCGAATTCCCGACCATCCCGAGTTCGCTCGACCAGTTCACGCATTCGGCGCAGACGATCATGGACAAGATCGCGAAGCTGCCGCTCGAGCAATTGACCACCGAAATGACGCACACCCTGAAATCGCTGCAAGACACGTCGAAAGCGGCCAACGGCATGCTGACCGATGCCAGGCAAACGATGGGCAGCGCCGATAAATCGCTGCAATCAGCCGACCAGCTGTTACGCTCGCTCGAACCCGGCTCGACCACACGCCATGAGATCGACAAACTGCTGCTGGAATTGAATCAATCGGCCAATTCGGTCAAGCAACTGACCGATTATCTGGAACAGCACCCCGAAGCGTTACTTAGAGGCAAAGACGATGAATAAAATAGTATACCGCTTGTCATACCGTTTAAATCTTCTTGCTGTTTGCCTGCTGAGCGCCTGCGCGTCGACGCCGGAAACGCATTTCTATGTACTGAGCCCCTTAAGCCTCCCGGCGCGATCCTCTCCAGCCGAAACCCCGAAACGGCTGATCGGCATCGGCCCGATCACCGTGCCGGCGCTGCTCGAACGCAAGCAACTCGTCACCCGCACCGGCGACAACAGCGTCGCCTCCAGCGAATTCCACCAATGGGCCGCGCCGTTAAAGGAGTCGATCACCGAAACTCTGGCGCAAAACCTGTCCGTTCTGCTGCCGAACGACATCATCAAGGCCTATCCTTGGAGCGCCTACGGCGACATGGATTTTCATGTGATCATCGACATCGTGCGCTTCGACTCGAACGCCGCGCAAACCGCCGAACTACGGGTAAACTGGTCGATCATGGACGATAAAAGCCATCGCCTGCTCAAGCACGGCCAAGCCAGGATCGACCGCCATCAGGCCGGTAGTGGCCATGCCGATACGGTCAAGGCATTGAGCGAGACCCTAGAGGAATTCAGCAGGCAGTTAGCCGGCAGCCTGGCTTCTCTAAGCCCTTAGCGTGATGCGCAACCGATGCGGAACGGGATGAGTCGCTCCCGTCTTACTCGGTGCCGTATAAAAGCAAGCCCTGATCTCGTATCGACGCCGCCATCCAGCGCAATTCCTTCTCGAGGCTTCTATCTTCGCTCAAAAACGGACTCCGTTCTCGCACCTGCTGCAGCGTGCGGACGACAGCAGAACTCAATGCCTCCAAGCCGCCCCTAAGCTCCATGCCCTGCACCGCCGCCAAGAGCATAGCGGCGGCGACCTGTTCGGTCAGCTCGATGATGCGGATGCAGTCCCGGGCCGCGATCGTGCCCATGCTGACCTTGTCCTGATTGTGGCACTCGGTCGAGCGCGAGAAGACGCTGGCCGGCATGGTCAGCTTCAGCGCCTCGGCGGTCCAGGCCGATACCGCGATCTGCACGGCCTTGAAGCCGTGGTTGAGGCCGGCGGCGGGGCCTGTCGCGCCGGACAGGTTTGCAGGCAAGCCCTGATTGAATTTCGGATCCATCAGCTGCGCCATTTGCCGGTCGAGCAGGTCGGCCAGATTGGCGACCGCGGCTTTCATGCTGTCCATCGCGAAGGCGATATGGCCGCCGTAGAAATGGCCGCCGTGCAGCACATGTTCGCCTTCCGCGTCGATGATCGGATTGTCGTTCGCGCTGTTCAGTTCGTTTTCGATGAACTGACGCAGCCACGGTAGCGCGTCTTCGAGCACGCCGATCACGTGCGGGGCGCAGCGTAACGAGTAGCGGTCCTGCAGGCGGGTGTCATGGCGCGGCGCGGCTCCGGTCAACTGCAGATCGGCGCGGATGCGGCCGGCCGCACGATTTTGGCCGGGATGCGGTTTGACCGTAAACAATTTTTCGTCGTAATGGTAGGCATTGCCGTTCAATGCGATCGAGGCGAGGCTGGTGATCCGGGTCGCCAGGCGCGAAAGGTATTCGGCCCGCCGATAAGCCAGACAGGCCACACCGGTCATCGCGGCGGTGCCGTTCATGATCGCGAGGCCTTCCTTCGGTTTCAGTGTCAAAGGCTCGATGCCGAGCTTTGCAAAGACCTCGCCGGCAGCGTGGCGTTCGCCCTGATACAACACCTCGCGCTCGCCGGCCAAGACCGCCGCGACATACGACAGCGGCGTCAAATCGCCGCTCGCGCCGACCGAGCCTTCCTTCGGAATCAACGGCAATATGTCGTGTTCGAGCAAATCGGCCAGGCGCTGCAACAGCAGGTAGCGCACGCCCGAATAGCCTTGCGCGAGGCTGTTCAGGCGCGCGGCCAGGATCGCGCGGGTTTCCTCGGAGCTGAAATGTTCGCCGAGGCCGCAGCCGTGGAAGGTGTAGAGATGTCTTGAGAGTTCGTTGACCCATTCGAGCGGAATCGGAATGGTGCAGGAATCGCCGAAGCCGGTCGTTACGCCATAGACGAAACCGTTTTCGTGCAATAGCGTCTCGATGAAGCGCGCGCCCTTGTCGATGCGCTCTACAAAGGCAGGTGTGCGGCTCAGTTCGACCCGTGCCTGCCTGTGCGCAATCCGGCCGATGTCTTCGATACTGAGCGGCTGGCCGTCAAAAATGACGGTTTTGCTGATTAAGCCTTCGTTCATCGCGGCGACACCAAGACCATTGCCGCGGCTTTTATCTTGTGATCCCAACCCGCATGAGCAACAAGCGGATCGGCCTCTATTCGGTGTAACAACTTCATGATTCCTTGTGCCAAAACGGATAAAAATTAAACCATTGCAACGGCTCCTGCAGACAATAGCCCTGCAAACGGTTCGCGTAGCGCTGGATTGTTTCCTGCAATGCCTGCTCGCGCTGCTTTCTCGGCAATTTGAGGCCGTCGCTGAAAGGGTCGAAATAAATGACATACTTGCCGCGTCGCTTCAGGCAAAATACCGTAAAAACCGGACATTTCAACAACGCCGCCAAAATGAACGGCCCTTCCGGAAACAACGCCTTGGCGCCTAAAAAATCGGCTTCCGCGACACGGTCTTGATTGCTCACCGGGGTCCGGTCCGCCGCGACGATCACGATTTCGCCCTGATCGATCTTGTCCGCCAGCCGCATCGAGGTCGCCGCGCTGATTTCGGTGACCTGGATCAGATTCAGCTGGCTGGCGCTGTTATAGCGGCTCAACAGTGCGCTGAATTTTTCGGCATGCCGGGTATGCACGAGCACATTGACCCTGATGTTATTATTTAGACTCGCGATCACCCGACAGACCTCCAGATTGCCCAGATGCGACCCCAGCAGCAACACGCCCTGCCCCTGTCTGAGGCGCTCCAGCACCGGCTCGCGGCCCCGGTAGCCGACATCGCCAAGCGCAATCATGCCTGCCCAGGCCGCCAGTTTGTCGAGTATCGCTTCCGCGAAGGTCATGAAATGTCGAAAGCTGTCGAGCCTACCGCCGCTCAGTTGCAAATCTGCTGGATACCCTGAGACACGGCGCAGATAATCGCGGCTCGCGGCTCTGCCCCGCCGGTTCACCAGCCAGTAATAAGCGACCACCGGATACAAAAAAAACTGTACGACCGGGCGCCCGCCAAGGCGATAAATCCCGAGCAGCAGACGCATACCCCAGACCAGGCTATACTCGCCCATCTCCGCCCAGTGCGGTTTTTTCATTGCCAATGTCTCATAACCAGGCCGGGCAGGCGCGCCAGCATGCCGAAAAACAGCCGTGCGTGGATTTTCGAGATCATCAGATTGTCCTGCCACAGCCGAAAATGCGAGACGCCGTCCAGCGGGTAACTGACCCGGGTCGGCAGATTGATCACCCGCACGCCCTGCCAGTACAGCCTGACGATGATGTCGATATCGAAATCCATGCGCCGGCTGATCCGGGCGTTTGCGCAGACCCGCTCGACCGCCGCCAGCGGATACAGCCTGAAGCCGCACATCGCATCGCCAATCGCGAATGACAGGGTATTGATCCAGACCCAGAGATTGGTGAACTGGCGTCCGTACTGGCGGCTAAGCGGCGCCTCCTTGCCGAAGACCGGAAAACCCGCGATCAACGCCTCCGGATGCTGCCGACTCGCCTCCAAAAAGCGCGGTATGTCATCGATTCGATGCTGACCGTCCGCATCGATCTGCACGGCATGGGTAAAGCCTTGCGAAATCGCCGCCCGGAAGCCGTCGAGTACCGCCGCGCCCTTGCCGCCGTTTTCGGCGCGGACGATCAACGTCAGCCAATCGCCTTCCCGGCGGGCGCACTCTTCGAGCGCCTCGCGGCAGGTAGCGGAACTGCCGTCGTCGATCAAAAAGACCTGCAAGCCGAAAGGCTTGATCGCCGCGACTACATGCGGCAGCGCCTGTTCGTGGTTGTAAACGGGGATGATGATGCAGGTTTTCAAGACTCGGCTCCATAGACCAGGCGCCCGGAACTGTAGGACTCGGCTCCCTTGCGATATTGAAAAACCAATTTGCCGGAAGCTTCGCGCCATTCCAGGCTCAATTCGAGTTCGTCATCCGGACGGATCATCTTGCCGAATTTGATCACTTCCATGTGCGAAAAAGGCGTCGTGACCGGAAAAAAAATCTTGCCGAAATGCTCCGCCCAGCCGATCTGCACGACTCCCGGCAATAACGGAAATTCCGGAAAATGATCCGGAAAATAACCGAGCCCCTTCGGCACTTTGATTTGGAGGCGCGCGCGATCAGGATTCGTTTCGGCGGCCAGCACTCTCGGGAGGCTCTGGGTATCGGTATTCATCAGCAAGGTCAAAAGTTCTTGGTTCACTTTACCTTGCGTGGTCAGCGGGATTGAGTTCACGAACAGCCATTTTCTGGGCAGCGTCACCGCGTCGAAACTGTCGGCAAGGACGCTACGCAGTTGTTTGATCAGCGCGTTTCTACCCTGCTCCTGAAGCTGTGCCGCGCCGCTATCGTTCAAGACCGCCGCGATCGCGACCACGTCCCGGTGACGGGCCAGCACCAACGCGTAGGCTTCGGCAATCCAGTGCGTATCCTGAAGACGCTGCTCCAGGGCGGTCAGCGACAGCCTTTTCTCTTCGATCTTGACGATACGGTCCTGTCTTCCGTGCAGCAGAAAGCGGCCGTCGTCCAATCGGATCAGACGATCATCCAACGGCAAGCCGTCCTGAGCGGTCAAATAAGGCGAATAGAGATGGGGCCTGTCGGCTAACCATTGGATCCGGATATCCGCAAACGGCTGCCACGGCGCGTCGATCTGCCCGGACGCCTGCCGCCAGGCAATGCCGCCGGTTTCGGTGCTGCCGTAAACTTCGATCACCGTGCGGCCGCTGGCAGTGAAGATTTGCCGGGCCGCATCCGCAGGCAAGGGGCCGCCGGAACTGAAAATCGCCGCAAGGCCGGCGATACCCTGCCAGGGCGATTGCTCGTCGAGTCGCTTCAGATGGCCGGGACTCGCGATCCAGCAAGTCTTGGCGGCATCGCCGTCAGCCAAGAGCGCTTCGGGGCTCAAAAACATTGGGCTATGGAAACAGCGCCTCGCCGACAGCGGCCATAACACCCTGAACAACAGGCCATAGATATGCTGATGACTGACCGTGCCCGCAATGCACGCATCTTCCAGCAATCCTCCCCAAAGACTTTCCAGCGTATCAATTTCGGCCTGCAACTGGCGCAGGGTTTTCGGCACCGCTTTCGGCGGCCCCGAGGAGCCCGAGGTAAACAGGACGATGCAGGGAACATGCATATCGAGAGCCGTAAGACGGCTATCCGAGCCTTCTGTCATCAGTAAATCCGCATCGAAAGGATCATCCGGCCAGTCGCCCAGCAGCCGACACCGTTCAAGACGCAGTTGCCGCGCGGTTTCGGGCAGATTGTTGCCGGAAATCCAGACTTCCTTGCCTGCATGCAGCAGCGCGAACAACAGTACCGCAAACGGATAGGCATCCTGCGTATATAACGCATAACGCCGATCGGGTTCTCTACGCAATGTCTGCGCCCAAGTGCCGACCGCCTTAGCGAATTGATCACGCCGATACAGCATCCCTTGATGGCGTGCGATCGGCACCGGGTCCTGCATCACTTCGATGCCGCACTTTGACAGCAAAATCAAATTATTTCGCATGCTTTTGCGTTCTGATCCGCACCAGGTATTCGCCGCCAAACAAAGTGCCCATCAGCAGATAAGCTATCAGGCCGTTGTATAAACTCCAGATTTCGAAACTGCTCCATAATGCGGTCGCCAACGCGATGCCGCCGTTCAGTAGGAAAAAGCCGCACCAGACCTGGGTCACACGCCGCGTATAAGCGACGCCCGAAGGCGGCAGGTCCGGATGACGCAGGCGGGCCAGACGTTCGATCACGGTCGGCGGATGGAACAGACTCCAGGCAAACAGCGTCAGCAACGCGCCATTCATCATGACCGGATAAAATCGCAAGGTAATCGGATCGTTGCGCCAGATCGCGAGCGCGCAAAAGATCATACCGGCGATCACTATCAGCCGGCCGCCCAGTGCCTTGAAGCCGCCGAAAGCCTGTCTGATCACCAACAAGCCGATCAATACCGCCGCGATTTTCCACGGTTCGAAATACTGGATGCCGAAATAGACCGCGAAGGGATAGGCGATAGTCAAAAGACCTATCACGATGTTGATCAATGGACGCATGCAATCTTGTTTCACCTCTCGCCTTGGAGCTTTCCCCTATGCATTGACCATCTTATAAACCGCCTCGACCACATCGCCGATCGTGCGCGCCGTTTTGAAATCCTCCGGCTTGACCGCCTTGCCGGTCATTTCCTTCAGCCTGACGATCATATCGACCGCATCGATGCTGTCGAAATCGAGGTCTTGATACAGCCGCGCCTCCAGCGTAATGTCGTCCTTGTCCAATTCAAACATCTCGGCCATCAATTCCTGAATGGCCGCCAAAATTTGTTCACGATTTTCCATCATTTTCTCAACTGCGCGCGGATTCGATATAGTGGGCCAAGGCGGAAATCGAGGCGAAGATAAGCGCCACGTCTTCTTTTTCGGCATTGATTTTGACATTATATTTTTTTCGGATCGCAAGTCCCAGTTCGAGCGCGTCGATCGAATCGAGCCCGAGCCCTTCGTTGAACAGCGCCGCATCGCTGTCGATGTCATCGACGCCGATATCCTCCAGGTCCAGCGTCTCGATGATCAATTGCTTCAATTCATTTTCCATGGTTCTGATAGATTTCTCTCTGTTCGGTGAAATAATCCTGTAAAAACCGGTTCAGGCGGCGCACCGCGATCGATTTGGGTTCGAGTTGCTGAAACGGTTCCAGATCGATGTCATCGCCGACATGCATCGCCAGGTGGAATCGCCGCCGGTAAGGAATGCTGTACCACGGCTCGGCCTTGGTCAAAGTGCTCGGATAGCAGGACAGCGTAACCGGCGTCACGATTTTTCCGGCCTGCAACGCGATCGCGGCGGCCCCGCGTTGAAAGCGGTAAGGCTTGCCGGGCACCGAACGGGTGCCTTCCGGAAAAATGATCATCGAACCGCCCGCGCGCAGCCAGTCCACGCATTCTTCGATCATCTGTTCCGGATCGCCGTTGCTGATGTAGCCCGCATTCAAAATCGGCCCGCGCATGGCCGGATTGCGCCACAGCGACGCCTTCACGATGCAGCTGGCTTCCCTGACCCGGCTGATCAGAAACACGATATCGACCAGCGTCGGATGATTCGCGAGGATCAATTGGCCGGGCCGGTTCAATTTTTCGAGCCCGACGATCTCATAAGTCATGATGCCGATCCGGTGCATCAGGCCGATGAACGCATAAAAGCTGTAATGCACCACATGCTGGCCGCGTTTGATCCGCTCCCGGCGGCTGCCGGGCAAGACCGACAGGAGCGGAAATACCAGCACCCAGAGCAGAAACCCGCCGACGCCGAAGGCCGTGAAGCTGACCGCGGTGCCGAAAAGACGCCAAAGATAGGTCAGCTTGTAGATTAAATTATTTCCCATCGCCAACCGCGCCCCTCAAAAATCAAACCGGACTCCGCGCTGTCGCCGAGCAAAAAATCGATAAACGGCAGCAATTGCACTGGCTGCTCGCGGTCATCCAGGCATTCCGGCGCGCGGCGCAAACGCAGCGCCATACCCTCGCCAGACAAGGATAGACGCAATGCCAGGGCACAGGGGAATTCGGCATTCAATTTGAACGGAGCGAGAGGATAAAATTCGGCGATCGGCTCATCGTACAGGACCACGAGCACCTGCCCCGCGCCTTCCTGCAACAGGCCGAGCGCTTCTAGGAAAGCCGGCGCGAGGCCATCGAGTCCAGGCGCCATCACGGTGATTTCCTGTTGATTGTGGTAGGCAATCGAATACAATCCCGCGATCGCATTGTGCACCGACAAACTGAACGCAGTCGGCGACAGTTCCTCGCCGGCCTGAATCATTTGCAGCATTTCGAGCGCTTTTCCGACTTCGCCATGCGCGGAGCTGAAGACCGTCGGCAAGGTTTCTCCGGGCTTCAGGCATTGATCGATCGCATTGAAAACCAATCTGGCCAATGGGCTCAAACGGCGCTGCTGCAGCTTCGGGATGAAATCGGGTATGCTGGGCACTGCGTGGGCGTTTTCCCGCGCGCCGAGCCGAAAGCCGCCCCAGCCGTCCCTGCCGTGCAAACCCGGCGCGCAGATGCCCCAGTCGTTCAATACAAAATCGGCAACCTTATAGACAGAGGACATGGTTCGTCGGAAAAACTACGCGGAGGTCGAGCACAAGAAACACGGCGAAAAATTTCAATCAAAGGCGCGTTTATACCATAAACGCGCGCCGCGCGCATTTTGGCAAATTCATCTGCGTAAATGGTAAACTAGACCATCGCAACTTTTGGGTAACAGAGAAACCGATCGATGAACATCACACAAACCGCAACTTCTTTTGCCGGCATCGTCTTGCTGGCGTTATTGAACGGCTGCGCCTCCACCGCGCCCGAAACGAAAGCCGTAGAAACCGCCGCGCCGGCGCCGCGAGTCAACGACTTCCCGACCCGCGACCGCGTCGAATATGTACTGAACTGCGTCGCCCAACACGGCGGCCTGAGCTATATCACCCAATACGCCTGCGGCTGCAAGATCGACAAGATCGCCGAAAAAATGTCTTTCGCCGATTTTGAAGCCGCCAAAACCTTCGGCTATTTGCGCAGCACGCCCGGCGATGCCGGCGGCGTTTTCCGCGATCCGAAGCAGGCGAAAGATCTGCGCAAGGTACTGAAGGAAGCCGAAGCGTATGCCGAGAGGCAATGTTTTGTGAAATAACCGCCGTCACCGGGCGCAGTAGGCTATACTCCTATTGCGCGCCCGATGATTCCTGACTTGCCGTGATCTTTGCGGTAAGGGAAGAAGCGGCCATGGTTTCCACCCGCCCCATGCCAGACTGCCAACGACTAACAACCCAGAATCTTCGTTAGCACCCCAAAAAAGTGAAATATTTCACAAAAATCACGTGAATAATTTCACTGAAACCATCACCCCGCTGCTTTACGCTGTAGCTAGGCGTAATCGTTCCATCCTGCTGCTTCGATCTTCGCAGCAACATCGGGATCGGCTTGATCGAGCTTCGCACTTAAATATTATGGGGACATCAGATATGCATCGTACAGCCACCCTTACCCAGAACGGCTTTCTCGAAATGCTGAATATTTTTGACTGCGTCAAGTCGTCTTTGGTCGTATCCGGCCATTACGACGCGGCGACCGCTGGCAGCGAAGCCGCGTATCCCGGAGACGTGGAAACCCTGTCGTTCGAAACCGGGGCGGATTTGGTGCGCCGCGCGCATAGGCTGTCCAAAAACTGCCGTCTGGCGCTATGGGTCAATGACATGGCGATCGGCCAAGCGGAACGTGACGCATTCAAACAAAATTACACGCTGCCGTATCGATACGCCGAAATCCTCCGCCGTCATCGGCTGAAGGATCAAGACCTTTGCGTGATCTATGAGAGTTCCCTTCGCCAGCAGGCGTCGACGGAGCTGCGCGCCATTTATAAAAAGGTGCCGCACTTGTTTGATCGGATCGAGGCAGACGATACCGGGCTGCTCCGGAGTGTGGGCGCTGCCGCTTCCCGTTCGACTGAAGCGGAAGCGGAGCAGATCGCTTATGTGATTCGGGGACCCTATCGGGAGTCGCTCGTCCTGAAGGACGGGCCGCATCCGCAGTATAACCTGATCCTGGCCACGTTGTTGAAGGAGATCAGCAAACGCTTCTCGCCCGGCATGATCATCACCGTCTTTAACGAATCCGAGGTGTACCGTCTGAATCTCGGCATGCACGTGGCAAAAACGCTCTTCGGCCTGGCCACGCCGATGATGAACGTCTATTGCGATCACGAAGAATTAAGTGCATTCAACTTCGCGTCGGTCCCGCCCAAATACCGGCGATAACTTCATTCTTACCGCAGGCCCGGTCAGGCGGCTTAAACCGCCTGACCGGCGATTGCCTTACATTATCCGACCTACAGCTTACTTGAGCGCGTAAGTTTCGCTATACGTCGCACCCTTCGTACAGGCATCCCGAGCGATCGGACTCTCGCAAGAGGTATCGCTGATTTCCGCCTTCAAGACCCCCGCCGATGACGGCACGAAATAGAACCGGAAATTCGGATCGGAGCTGATCGCGATATCTGTCTTCGCGGTCAACACCGGCTTGCCGTTGAAGGTGACTTTCAACTGTTCGATGAAATGCGACTTCTTGACGAAGCGCGTCATCTGATCCATCTGCATCCCGGTGATGTTCGGATGGCTGATCATCAATTGCACCAGATTCGGTTCGGCCGTCTTGACGCCTTCATCGAGCCTGAATTTCATCTTGCCGAGCCGCTTCAGCGAGGCGTCGAGATCGGCGCCGATCGGCGCGGAGCAGCCGCCGCTGGCTTTCACGAATTTCTTCGTCATCACCAGGCTGCCGTCGTTGAGTTCGGCGATCGCGCGAATATAGCTGTAGGTATTGACCCGTATCCGCATCGCCAGATCGGCCTTGCCGCTGTCGGGCGTCAAGACAAACTCGCCGACAAACGGAAACGGATTTTTATCGACCAGCACCAGGATTTTTTTGATGTAAGCGTCCTGCGTCTGCGGGATTTTGCTGACGATTTTCAACGGCACCAGCGCCGGATCCTCGGCCCGGTAAGGCGCTTCGAGCTCGATCACGTCATTGCCTTCCTTAATCGTTTTGCCGGCAAAATATTGATTTTTCAGCGTCGCGTTCCATTCGTTTTCATCGCCTTCGGCAAAGGCCGCCCATGGCGGCATGGACAAAACCAGTACAAGCGACAGAAATTTAGTCACATTCATTTTTGTTTAACCCGATGATGGAATAATTTTTCATTATGAGCCTAACGCATGGCAAGGACAACCCCAAACAATAGATCGGTCCCGTTCATACGGTTTACGCCCTCCCCCGTCATTATCTCGCGGTGTCGAAACGGCTCCGAGTGACATGACCAGATCGATGTTTGCACCCAAACTATTGTAACCGCTGTCGCGGGCGCCCTATAATGAAACCCGGCTTAAATAGCCCCACCAAACCCATCGTCAAAACCCTAGACCGCGAGGTTCAAATGTATCAATGGATAATCGTACTGCTCCTGACCGGCATCCTGTCCGGTTGCGGCTATAACGACCTCCAGATCAGCGATGAAGACGTCAAGGCCGGCTGGGCGGAAGTGCTGAACCAATACAAGCGCCGCGCCGATCTGGTGCCCAATCTGGTCAATGTGGTCAAGGGCTACGCGGCTCACGAAAAGGATGTCCTGACCGAAGTCACCGCGGCGCGGGCTCGCGTCGGCGCGATCCAGGCCACGCCCGAACTGGTCAACGATGAGGAAGCTTTCAAAAAATTCATCGCGGCCCAGGGCCAGATGACCAGCGCCCTATCCCACCTCCTGGTGGTGGCCGAGAATTATCCGCAGCTCAAGGCCGACGGCATGTTTCGCGACTTACAGGCGCAATTGGAGGGAACCGAAAATCGCATCGCGGTTGCGCGCAACCGTTACATAGCCGCCGTGAAAAACTACAACGTGATCGTACGCTCGCTGCCGACCAACCTCACCGCGATGCTGTTCGGCTATAAAACCAAGCCCAGCTTCACGGTCGAAAACGAGCAGGCCGTCACCGAACCGCCAAAAGTCGATTTCGGCGCGCCTGTCCCGGCACCCGGACGGTAGACGATACGGATGCATGGCGTCAAACCGTTTACGCCAAGCTGCCGCACGCATTGCCGGAGCGATAAGCCAATGCCAGCGATGCGGCCGCGGTTGAGGTCCGTTTTCGGATTGATTCTGCTGCTGTTCCTCGGTACAGCTTTGGCGCAGCTTGCCCTGCCCGATTTGTCGAGGCGCGTAACCGATCTGACCGGCACGCTGTCCGCCGAGCAGGCGAACGCGCTCGAAAACAGGCTCGCCGCCTTCGAAAAAGAAAAAGGCAGCCAGATCGCGGTGCTGATCATCGACACCACGCAGCCCGAAGACATCGCGGCTTACGGCATCCGGGTCGCGGATGCCTGGAAAATCGGCCGAAAAAATGTCGATGACGGCGTGATTTTGATCGTCGCCAAGAACGACCGCCGACTGCGGCTCGAAGTCGGCTACGGACTCGAAGGCGTGCTTCCCGACGCCGTAGCCAAACGCATCATTGCCGACACCATCAAGCCTTACTTCAAGCAAGGCGCATACGCCGCCGGCATCGACGCCGGCGTGACTGAGATCATGGCGCTGATCCGGGGCGAGGCTCTGCCTGCGCCGCAGGCAAGCGCCGATAATGCGCCATCGGAATCGGCTTTCTTGTTGATCCTCGGCGCCGGCCTGATCGCAGGCTTCATCCTGTCCCTGATGCTGGGACGCCCCCTGGCAGGATTGATCGCAGGACTCGGCTGTACGGCCGTGTCGGCGCTGTTCTTCGCTTGGGGTTTTGCCATTTTTTTGGGCGTCGTGGTGTTCTTCCTGATCATCGGCGGCAGCCGGTATAGCGGCTGGTCCAGCGGCGGCGGTTATCGCAGCAGCGGCGGCGGAGGTTCCTGGGGCGGTGGCGGTGGCGGTTTCGGCGGCGGAGGCGCGTCAGACTCATGGTAAACATCAAACGCTGGTTCAAACACGCATTCATGCCGCCCTGGCGCTGGCGCGCCGCCTTTCCTTCGGCAACGCTGAAAGCCATCGAACAGGCGATCGGCCAATCCGAAATCCGGCACCGCGGCGAACTGCGTTTTGCGGTCGAAAATTCGCTGCCGCCCATGCAGGTGTGGCGTGGACGTACAGCCGCAGACCGGGCGCGGCAAATTTTTTCCGATTTGCGCATCTGGGACACCGAAGAGAACAGCGGCGTCCTGATTTATCTGATGCTGGCCGACCGGGAAGTCCATATCGTCGCGGATCGCGGCATCGCCCGGCGCGTTGCGCAAACCGAATGGGACGCGATTGCGTCGGCGATGCAGCAAGCCTTTCGGCGCGGCGATTTCCGGGACGGCGTGCTGGCCGGCATCGCATCCATCACGAGCTTGTTGACTGAACATTTTCCCGCCGCTTCGCTGAACCCCAATGAACTGCCGAACCGGCCCGTCGTTATCAAGGAATAAATGCCGAATCTTAACCTGCTCTGCCATCCCGATACCCCTAGTCCTGCCATCGATTCCTTGCAGGTTGAGCTCGAACGCTGCGCCGGAAACGCTATCCTGCTGCATTATCGCTTGACCGGCGACTTAAGCAGGATTCTGATCCCCGCACCGAAGCCGGCCGCCGAGACCGACGGACTGTGGCAGCATACCTGTTTTGAACTCTTTGTCGCCAAGACCGGCACCCCGGCCTATTATGAATTCAACTTTTCACCTTCAGGCCAATGGGCCGCCTATGCTTTCGGTGCTTACCGGCAACGCAGGCCGTGGACGCTCTGCCGCCCCCCCGTCTTAGCGTTAACGCAGACTCGAAACGAATTAATGCTCACCGCTAAAATCGCGGCCCCCGAGTTGCCGTTTGACGGCGGCGTAGACTCCCTGCAATTAGGACTCAGCGCGGTCGTCGAATCGACGACGGGGGACCTTTCCTATTGGGCGCTGCGGCATCCGGGCGATCGCCCCGATTTTCACGATCGCGCGGGTTTTGTGTGCCGGCTGTAAACCTGATAAGCTGCGCGCCCTTGCGCCAGGCAATTTTTTTCGACAACGCCCTCTTCGCATTCACTCACCCATGAAATTTGGCATAGACCGCTTACTTGAAGACAACAGTCTGCGCGCGCCCTTGGCCGGCAAGCGCATCGCCCTGCTCGCGCACCCGGCCTCGGTCACCCAGGACTTGACGCACAGCCTGGATGCGCTCGCCCGGCTCCCCGATGTGCAGCTCAGCGCCGCCTTCGGGCCGCAACACGGCCTGCGCGGCGACAAACAGGACAACATGATCGAATCGCCCGATTTCATCGATCCTCTGCACGGCATTCCGGTGTTCAGCCTGTACGGCGAGGTGCGCCGCCCGACCGCGGCGATGATGGACACCTTCGATGTCTTGCTGGTCGATTTGCAGGATCTGGGCTGCCGGATTTACACCTTCATCACCACCCTGCGCTATGTGCTCGAAGCGGCCGCAGAGCACCAGAAATCGGTCTGGATTCTCGACCGCCCGAACCCTTCCGGCCGGCCGGTCGAAGGCCTAACCCTGCGCTCCGACTGGGAAAGTTTCGTCGGCGCGGGGCCGATGCCGATGCGCCACGGCCTGACGATCGGCGAAATGGCGTTCTGGTTTATCGCGACGTTCATGCTCGATGTCGATTGCCGGGTGATCACGATGGAAGGCTGGAACCCGCACGCCGCCCCCGGTTTCGGCTGGCCGCTCGGCGAACGCACCTGGATCAATCCGAGCCCGAATGCGCCGAATCTCTGGATGACCCGCTGTTATGCCGGCACCGTGATGCTCGAAGGCACCACGCTGTCCGAAGGCCGCGGCACCACCCGCCCACTCGAATTGTTCGGCGCGCCCGATCTCGATGCCCGCAAATTGGTCACCACGATGCAGGCGCTCGCGCCGGCATGGCTCAGAGGCTGCCGTCTGCGCGAATGCTGGTTCGAACCGACTTTTCACAAACATGCCGGAAAGTTGTGCGCCGGCGTGCACATCCACGTCGAGGACAGTTCGTACGACCCTGCGCTTTTCCGCCCCTGGCGCCTGCAGGCGCTGGCGTTCAAGGCGCTGCGCCGCCTGCATCCGGATTATCCTTTGTGGCGCGACTTTCCTTACGAATACGAACTCGATCGTCTGGCGATCGACGTGATCAACGGCTCGCCAATACTGCGCGAATGGGTCGATGACGCGGAGGCCGAAGCGGGTGATCTGGAAAGGCTGGCGCACCGGGATGAAGAGGACTGGCTGGACAGCCGCTCGCCGGTTCTGCTCTATTGATTGAGAACGCTGCCGACCGGCGCCTTCGCTTCGCAAATAGCCGCCCTTCGGCGTATACTGGCCGGGTCTTAACGGAAAAACCTGCCGCCCATGCAATTTTCGCTGCCGATCGACCTGCTTGCTTTCGCCGCCAGCAGTGCGCTGATACTGCTCTACTATCTGTTTTTAAGCTGGCGCACCCGCCGCGATCCCGACTTCAGCGTACACCGTTTCAACCGGAAGGTGCGCGAAGCCTGGGTCGAGATGGTGGCCAAGAGCGGCAAGATGGATATTCTGGCCGTGCAGACCTTGCGCAATTCGGTGATGGCCGCCAACTTCATGGCCTCGACGTCGGTGCTGCTGATCATCGGCTCGTTGAATTTAAGCGACAAGATCGAAAAATGGGCCTATGCCTGGCACCCCGGATCGGCAGTCGAAAGCATGACCGGTGAATTATGGCTGATCAAACTCGGTTTATTGGTGCTCGATTTTTTTATCGCCTTCTACTGTTTCACGATGGCGATACGTTTTTTCAATCATGCCGGCTACATGATCAATCTGTTGGCCGGTTCACCCGAAGCCGGCGTGTCGTATGCGCAAGCCTGCGCCTATCTGAACCGGGCCGGCGCTTATTATACCTACGGCACCCGCAGCTTTTTTCTCAGTCTGCCGCTGATTCTCTGGTTTTTCGGGCCCTATGCCCTGGTATTGGCGACGCTGATTCTGATCGCGGCGTTATACAAACTGGACCGAGCGCCCTGATCCCCTCCTTGGGACCTGGCATTTGCTACGGCATTACTCGCCCGTTTCCGGCTTCGAAACACTTTCGTCAAAATCATTTCCGTCCAGCATCCGCGGCTCCAGCAAGTGATTCAGCCAGGCCTCCGCAGCGGCCCGCTGCTTCTCCAACACCGTATTCGGCCACAGCCCGAAGGAGATCACCAGTGTGCCTAACAGGCAGAGGACGCCGAGTTCGCGCGGGCGCAGATCCTGCAATTGCCTGACCGCGGCACTTGCGGTCGGCCCCATGAAGGCCCGGCGCGTAAACGACGTCATGTAGGCGGCGCTGAGGGCCGCTCCGGCCAGCGCCGCTATCGCTAGGCTCGGATGCGAGGTCAAGGCGCTGACGATCAGCAACAATTCGGCCGGGAAACCGTTGGTTCCGGGCACGCCTAGGCTGGCCAGCATGAACAGGAAATAAAAGCCGGTCAACCGCGGCATCACCTTGGCGAGTCCGCCCATGTGGATTCTTTCGGTGCTGCCGAGGCGATGGTGAATGAAGCCCGCGATCAGCATCAAGGCGCTCGCATCGACCGAAAAATTGACCAATTGAAACAGCGCCCCCTGAATGCCCTGCATGTTCAGCGATGACAGCCCCACGATGATCAGACCGATATGGCTGATGCTGGCATAGGCCAGCATGCGGCGAAAATTGCTTTGCTGCAAGGCCACCAGCGCGCCATAGATCAAGGTGACCGCGCCGATGATGCCTAGCGACCAGTTATATTCGACCGCCGAAGTTGGCGCCAACGGCATCGCAAAACGGATGATGCCGTAAACACCCAGTTTCAGCCCGGTCAGCAACGCGGTCATCTGCGTCGAGCCTTCCATCGCGACGGTCGGCAGCCAGGTATGAAAAGGCGGCAAAGGCGCCTTGACCGCAAAACCGAGCATCAGCAATAAAAATACCGCCGCTTCCCAATGCCCCGACAACGGCGTGGCCAGCAGCGCCGGCAGGCTAAACGTCAGATCGTTCGGAACAGCGCCCTTGATCGCGTTGACATGATTGAAGGCGAGCAGAATGATCGCGAACAACAAGGCGACGCCGCCGAACAGCATAACCAGCGTGTATTTGATCGCCGCAGCGCGCCGGCCGGGACCGATGCCCCAGAGGCCGATCAAGAAGAAGATCGGCGGCAGCGTCAGTTCCCAAAACAAAAAGAACAGCATCATGTCCATCGCGCAAAACACGCCCATCGTGATGCCTTCGAGCGCCAGCAACAGGGACAGATGAAAATGCGGCAGGCGCTGCACCGAATTCCAGGTCGCGAGCAACGTCACTAAGGTCAGCAACGCCGACAACGGCAACAGCAGGATAGAGACGCCGTCGACGCCGAGAAAATACTCGATATTCAAATGCTCGATCCAGACATGATGTTCGACCCATTGCAACTCGTTGCCGCTGTCTGCCCGAAAGCTTTGGACGGCAAACAGCGCAACGGCCAATTCCAGGCCTGCAATCAGCAAGGCGCTCCATTTCGCGGCCCTCAGGTTGCGGATGAAACCGAGCGCAAGCGCGCCGAGCAAAGGCAGCCAGATCAGGGCGCTGAGCAACGGAAATTCTGTCGCATTCATGGCTGTTCGTCCTCGATTTGGAGCTGATCCGGCTGTACTTCCTCCTCCGCTGGCCCGTGCGGCATCGAGCTGTGGATCGGGTAGCCTTTCGTGATCATCGACGCATCCTGGTCGACCAGCCTGAGCCAGGGCCGCATGTAAAAGCCGGTGCCGATCAACAAGACGCCGATGACCGCGGTAATCAGGCGCTCTTTAAACACCGGATGATGCAGGCTCGAATAAGGCTGCGCAAAGCGTTTGGAACTGGCCAAAAACATGCGCTGAAAGGCCCAAAGAATAAAGGCCGCGGCCAGCAGGTTGCCGGTCAATATCGCGATCGCGAGCAGCCAGCCGTGCTCTTCGATGGTGCCCTCGATGATCAGGTGGGTCGCATCGAAGCCGGGCGTACCGGGCTTGACCAGCGTACTCAACGCCGATACCAGAAACAGCATGCCGAGGGTCAGATTCGAATCGAACAAGCCGCCGAGCCTTGGCATCAACGCGGTGCCGGTGCGTTCGTAAATCAGGCCGACGCTGAACAGCATGCCGGCGGTCGCAAGACCATAGGCAACCGACAGCATGATACTGCCTTCGAGTCCGAAATCGTTGAAGCAGAACAAGCCGATCACCAGAATGCCGGTCTGGCTGAGCACCGCAAACGCCAACAGCCGCCGGATGTTGATTTGCAATAAAGCCATCACCGCGCCGTAGAAAATACTGATCAAGGCCAACGCCAGCACCAGCCCCGCCCAATCTTCGGCGACACCGGGCAACAGCGGCAAGATGAAGCGCAGCACCGCAAAAACACCGAGCTTCAGGCCGACCAGAAAAACCGCGCAACTGGCGACCGTGCCGTGTTCGGCCAGGATCGGCAGCCAGCCGTGAAAAGGAAACAACGGCATCCGCACCGCGAAACCATAGAACAACAGCACGAAAATCAAGGTCTCGTCGTGCAGATAAGCGTTGTTCTGTTTGATCGTGAGCCAGTCGAAAGTCAAAGGATGCTCCGAATCGATCAGACCGAAACCCAGCAGCAAAAACCCGCCGAGGGTCATCAGCAAGGCGCTGAGCCAGTATTGCAGCAAGCGGTCGACCGCCCAGCGCCGGTGCTGCCCGGTCCCGGAATGCAGCGTCAAATAGATCAGCGGCAACAATTCCAGGACGCTCCAAATCCAGAACTGCATCACGTTTAAAGCCGCAAAAGCGCCGATCAACACCGTTTCGTAACCCAACACGCTGGCCACATAGGCGCGGTCGCGATAACGCGCTTTCGCATGCGAAAAGGTATAGAGCATCACCAAAAAAGAAATCACCGCGGTCAGCGGAATGAACAGAATGTTGACGCCGTCGACGCCGACCGTATAGCTGAGCCCGGCGAAATGCGCCTGTTCGACCAGATGGATGCCGGATTCCTCGGCATCGAACACCAGCAGGAGATAGATGCTCAGCAGCACGTTCAAGGCCGTGCCGGCAAAACCGAAACGCAAGGCCATCGTGAACGAGCGCGAATAGAGCACCAGAGCCATCGCGGCGAGCGGTACCAGCGTCATCGTGGTCAAGACCGGAAAAGCGGCGGCTTCGGTCCAAGGAGTAACGGGAAAATGCATCAGCGCCTCAAAATGCGACCAGCAGGGTTATGAACACGAACAGCACCAGATAGCGCGGCCTTAAAATAAACGCTTCGAAGCGATTGCCGAACCGTCCGATCCGCCTGCCCAAATCCGCAGCATTCTTGCCATAGCCGCGCAACATGAAGCGGCTCTCAAGTCCGTGGATCAGGGCCGCCGTCCATTCGGCCAGCTTGCCGGCCAAGCCGCTGCCTTGCGCAAACTGGTCGGAATCCTCGTTCAGGCGCGCGCCGATTTTTTGCTCCTGATATTGCGCCAGCGACGAGATCGCCCGTATCGCGGGCTCCGGGGAGCCCAAGATCCGGTCGATGATCGAGTCGTCGAAATATCTGAGATCATGAGACAAGCGCCCTATCGGCCTGACCAGCAAACTGTCGGTCAGGGAATCCAGCCAGAACCGTTGCAGCGAAGCGGTATAAGCCCAATAATTTTTGGCCAGCGCCGGTTCGATCGGTTTGATCGGATTACCCTGCACATTGTGCATCAGCGAAGGCGCCGCCAGTAATTGATAGGCGCGAACGACCACATGCGCGCATAAATGCCAGCCCGCCAAGTGCCAGAATCCCAGGCCGCATTCGAAAAACATCAAGCCCAATTGTGCCGAGGTCGCCGCAATCAGCGAGGTCTTGACATCGGTTTGAGTCAACCCGAGCAGATAACTGTAAATCGCGGTCGCCAAACCGACCACGACCAGCGTCCCCATCGCAAACGGCGACATTTCAAAGAGCGGCTCCAGCAGGCAGACCAGAAAAACGCCCGCATGCACCATCACCGAGCCGTAAAAAACCGCGCTCGACGGCGTCGGGCCTTCCAGCGCGCGCAGCAGCCAGGGCGTAAACGGCAACTGCGCGGATTTGACAAACGCCGCCAGCGCAAAACAAAATGCGATGCCGGTCGCTTCGCCGGTCGACAATTGCGCTGCCAGCACATTCAATTTCGTCCAATCGACGCTTTCCGCAAAGGCGTAGCTGAGCCCGATCGCGATCACGAAAGCGGCGTCGCCGAGGCGGTTGGTAACAAAGACCCGCGTCGCATTCGCGGCGGCGACCGGACGGTCGTAAGCATAGGCGATCAACAAATAGGAGCACAGGCCGGCGATTTCCCAACCTATGAAAGTCCCGACCGCGTTGCCGGACAACACCAGCCACTGCATCGCGGCCGAAAACAGCGTCAACACGAAAAAGAAGCGGTGAAAACCGACTTCCCGGTGCATGTAATTGACCGAGAAGCGGACCACGACGGCCAAAATGATCCCGAACAAGGCGGATAAACGCAGGCCGAATCCCTGGGTCAGGAAGTTGATCGAAACCTCGAAGCTATCGCTTTGCAGCCAGGTCCCAAGATTGAACCTACCCCGGTTCATGCCGAGCACATCGGCGCCGTAGAGCGTCAACGACAACAGGCTGGACATCGTGACCGTCCACAAGGCGATACCGGCGGTCAGACCTTCCTTTTCTTCGCCGCTCAGCCAGTCGAACAGGACGCCGAGACCCAATATCAGCGCGGCGCAGAGAGGTAGTAAAGGAATCAGGAAAACCAGTGAATCCATGCCTAGCTCCCCACAACTGCCGCTTGTCTAATCAGGACCGGCGCGACCGGCCCGGTTTGATCGCGGTAGGCGGCCTGCGAATTCTCGACCGTCAAAATCGGCATCTCTTCTCCCTGCCAGCGCACAAAACCCTTGCCGCGTTCGAACAGGCTTATGTCTCCCGTCTCGGGATCGAGCGCGTGTAAATGAATCCAGCCGTTCGCGATCAATTCCTGAAGCGCGGCCTGGCGCTGGTAAATGTGTTCGAGCACGGCGGTTTTGGCCTCCACGATCACTTGCAGGCGCATCGGCTCATGAATTTCGATCATCTGACACGGCAAGCCGGTGCGCAGGTCGCTGCTCGCGCCTTCCATCACCCCGAACAGTCCGATCACATTATGCGGCGTTTTGGTGCCGCAGCCGAAGCGGTCATTATCGACCGTCGAAAAATAATATTCCAAATTGATCCCGGCCCCCACCGGCCCGACCGCCAGCAGAATATTTTCGACGATCAGCCCTTCGGGGTCTTGCGTCGGATCGTAGGAAATCAAAAACATCCGGCGATCGAAAAAAGCGCCTTGGCTGATCGCACGGCGGCCGATCAAGGCGCAAGCGTTCGTCGCATGCCCCAATTCCGGCCGCGCCTGCGAAAAATCGTCGGCGCGCTCCTCGATATGCGCGAGCGCTTCGTCGAGCGTCGGATTGCGCGGGGCGGAAGCCAGCCGTCGGCAGCGTTCATGCGCAGACCTCCGCCGCACCTCTGCCAAGGTGGCGTGGAGCTTCTGCAAAGCCGGTTGCAGCGCGGCCGGCACGTCGCTTTGATCGAACCAGATAATCTCTTCGTTGCAGGTATTATGTTCGGCGCCGATGAACCAAGTGTCCGCCGGCACTTCTATGCCGCGTTCACGCAGGAGCTTGCGGATTTCCGGCCGGTTCGCCATCGCCGCAAACACGCGCGCGTTCGGACCGCCATGCCGCCCGCTACAGGCGCCGCAGTCATAGGCCGCCCGATGCGGATTGTTCTGGCTGCTCGACCCGTGCCCGACCAGCACGACCAAGGGCGCAAAGCCGTAGGTCAAGCCGGTGCTTTTCAGAAACCCTGCGACCCTATCGGCCTGTTCGTTATCACTAAACCCCGATTTCGGCAGCTCCGGCGCGGCAGTTTTCGGCTCGGCCGCGATAAACTGCAGCCTTGTCGGCACCTCCGGCGCGACGGCTCCAGACAGGCGGCCCAGCAGGCGGCTTTGCGGTTTCGGCAGCAAGGCCTTGGCCACAAGCCCCAACAAAGCCGCCGGGGCGAACAGATCGATCAAGAGATGCGCGGACCAGACGCGGCGGCGCAGACCGTGATGCAGCAGACTGCCGAGCCCGAGATTCAGCTTGCGGCCCTTGTTATGCCGCCGTAAAGCCTCCTCGCTTCCCGAACGCGCAACTTCCCGCACCTCATTGACAGGCGTCACGACGACCGGACACAGCGGCGAAGTTTTGCTGTCATCCAAACCCTTGTAATACATCGGTATGCCGAAAAAACCGGCCGCGCCGAGCGTTTCGACAGCCGGACTGACTTCTTCGAGATGGCGGCGGAAACTTTCCTCGCGCTCGTCCATGCAAAAAATCAATTGCGCCTCCGGGCGCTGCGTGCGGCTGGCCCAACGTCCCCGCCCCCGATTGGCGCACAAGGCCTGAAACAGTTTTTCGCGGTAATTGTGTTCGTAAGCCGTCAGCCAGACCTTGCCGCGCTCCGCGAACGAAAACGCTTTCAGCAGCGTGAGCAAGGCCTCGACATCATCCCGAGACAAGGTTTCGACCGCATCGCCACCCATCCCCAAATGCTGGCACAGGCGAAACAGCCGCCAGCCGCTGCGCCAGTGATAATGCCGGGATTCCTGCCGGGCCAGAGGGCTCAATTGCCAGGTCCTGATCTGATCGGAAAGTTCCTGCCATTCCTCTCTAAAATGCCGCTCGGAACGCGCGCGGATAATCAAGGCCTTGGCTTTGTGCGCGAGATACTCCGGCAATTCGCCCTTGTACAATTCGCTGCGTACCATCAATTCGGAAAGATTTTTCCGGAAATAGCTTTCGATCGTGGTGAGTCTGGCTTCAATTTTCCAGACATCCCGGCAAATCTGGCCGAGCCAGAGCCGGTCATAGATCAGCCGGATCGCCAGATAATCGGCAAGCTTGATGTCCGCCGCATTGGCGGTGTTGTAGTTTGGATGCTGCTGCCGCCAGTTGATCATCCCCGACCAGCCCGGCAGTTCCAGCGCCAGACGCCGCAAATAGCCGGCCCATTTGTCGCGGGGAAGATTCAGATAGGTCAACTGCTGGATGATCGCATCGAAAGCGTCCTCCGGAAGCCCGTCCACCAATTTGGACCAATCCGGCAACTCCAGAAAAACCGGATTTACATCGCACTGAAACATCTTGCGCCAGCCGGCATAAAGACCCAAGGACTCACGATCAGGCAACTGCCAGGGCGCCATGCCTTCGTCCAGTGCCGAAGCGCAGATCCGAATCAACTGGGGTTTGATCACATCGAGAATGTCGATGCCGGTGATTGCCCGAATGAAGCCGCCCAAGGTCAGGCCGTCGCCGACTTCCGCCAGAAAACGGCTCAATGTGGCGCCGGCTTCCGTGCGCATCCGCTCATGCAGGGTTTGATGGACGCCGTCCGGCTGATCCTGCATCGCCAAGGACAGCCATTCCTCGGCCTGCTCCTCGGACAGATCGAGCAGGTTTTCGGGGTGCGGAACGGTTGCATCGAGATTCAGCTTGGCCAGCACGCTGCGCCAAAGCTGCCGGATCCGCTGCTTTTCGTCAAGGGGTGACGCCCCCTCGCCGAGCAAACAGGCCCTGACCGCCTTCGGCACATCCTGTTGCACCTTGTCCAAGGCCTCCAATTCGTCGATGTTCCAGTTCAGCTGGCTTTCGGTGATCGGTTCCAGATCGAACAACAAGGCGATCCGGTAAATGTCCTGGCGCAGAATTTTTTTGCCTTGGACAGTACAAACGATGGCTTCGGCGTTTAAATCCTGATGTTGGCTGAGGGCGGCGGATAGATCCGCATCGCTGATCCGGCCTTGCCGGTAATAGCCGCGGAACTTGCTATCGGGCAGATAGCCCTGAATACCGGTCATCCGTTCCACCGCCGCGAGGGCCTCTTCGAAAGGCAGGTGCTGATAGCCGTGCAGGGTATTGTGATGCACGAAATCGAGAATCGGCGCCTGCCCCGGCAGCACATGATCCAGTTCATGCAAGAGATGGCCGATCTCGGCGCGCAATGCGGCCGGGTCGAGATCTTCGTGGATTGCTGATGTCATCGCGTGTTCCTGCATGCCTGTGCCTACGGCGACACCAGTGAATAAAGGTGAGTGATGGTCGCTTCGGACAAATCGATCAACGGCTGCGGCATGATGCCTAGAATCAGGATGCCGCCGACCAGTACCCCGGCCGTAAACATCTCGGGCGCGGTCAGGTCGCCGACATGCTGCATCTTGGCTTTGACTGGCCCCGTAAACAGTAGGCCGACGGTCCGTATCGCATAGGAAGCGCTCAATAAAATGCCGAGACCGAAGAGAGCCATCCAGCCGCCCCATTGTTCAAAACCGCCGGTCAGCGCGTGCAATTCGGCGACGAAACCGACCGTGCCCGGCAAGCCCATCGCGGCAAACAGGGCCAATGTCGTGAAGACCGCAAAACGCGGCGTCACTTGCACCAATGAACTGTAATCCTGAATATTGCGGGTATGCGTTCTTTCATAAAGCAATCCGACCAAAAGAAACATCGCCGCCGCAATAAAGCCGTGCGCGGTCATTTGCAATACCGCGCCGGTCATGCCGGTCTTATTCAGCGAAGCGATGCCTAACAGGACAATGCCCATATGACTGATAGACGAATAGGCCACCATCGCTTTCAAGTCGGTCTGCCGCCAGGCCAGCAGGCCGCCGTAAATAATCCCGATCAACGCCAGAATCATCAGCGTGTGCTGAAAAAATTGCGCCGCCTGCGGCAGCATCGCGATCGCGCGCAGCAAACCGTAAGCCCCCATTTTCAATAAGATGCCGGACAACAAGATGCTGACCGGACTGGGCGCTTCGACATGCGCCAAAGGCAGCCAGCCGTGCAGCGGGAAAATCGGCATTTTCACGCCGAACCCGATGATCAGACCGAGCAACACCAGAATCTGTTCGGTTCGGGACATCGAGTAGGTGGATTGACTCAGCGAAGCCATCAGCGAGCCGCCGTAGTCGAGATCGTACTGGCTGATCGCCAACAGACTGATCAGCATGAAAATTGACCCGCCCATCGTGTACAACACGAAATTCAGGCTGGCCGCGTGACGCCGGCTACCGCCCCAGCGCCCGATCAGGAAAAACAACGGGATCAGCGTCACTTCCCAGAAAACATAGAATAACGCCCAATCCTGGGCGAGAAAAACGCCCAACATGCCGAACTCCAGCAGCAGAAGGCAAAAATAAAAGCCCTTGACGCCGTTGGTGATCACATGGGAAGCGAGCAGGGCGCAAAATGTCAACAGCGCCGCCATGAACACCATCGGCATCGATAGACCGTCAACGCCCAGCGAATAAGCGCTGCCGACATCCGGGTTCAACACAAAAAACTCGGTGAATTGCAATTGCGCCTGAGCTGAATCGAAAGTCGCCAACAGTCGGCAGACAAAAACCAGAGTCAGCAGTGAAAAGGTCTGCGCGACCAAACGAATGGAGAACGCGTTGTGCCCCGGCATGACCGCGAGCAGCAAGGCTCCCAGCGCCGGTGTCCAAAGCAATATGCTGAGTATCCCCATGTTCGATATGATCCTTTAGACTGCATAAAGCAGATCAGTCTAGATTAGCAACACAAAAAACGAGCGCGACCGGCAAGCGTTTTCCGTTCCAGTTTTTACAAAAATCCTTCCGCATTGCCCGCACAAGGAAGCGAAGCCACAGATCGCAATAGGTATCGAATCGATACAACATCAGCATCGGGCCGCCATTATACCTTTCCCTAGTGCCAAGGCAAGTCGTCCGAGTCTGTTCGCAAAGCAGCAAGCGGTGCAAATGCGGGCATTGCACAGACACTCGACCCCGGTCAATCACGCTTACGCAATCCGTAAAACGGGCCGGGGTCACAGCCCGTCCCTGTTGGACAATAACTTCGGCAATTTTAACCGATAAACTGCACCAATTTCAGTTTAAATCCACCATCCAATGGTTTTTTTAACCAATTTCCCGCCCCATCTTATTTTCATTTTACATACAAAACAACAAGTTAAATTCAGGCACGAAAAATGCTTTATAAAATTCATACTGAGAACGTGTCCGCAGCATGGCAGTTTGCCTTGTCTAAGTAGTTTTGATCAGGCATACGATCGTTAAAAGGCTCGCGGAATCCATCCGCCCCTACCCTGACATAAAGCCATGAGCCGTGTAATCAGCTACCCATAAGACGATTTATCGATCGCCTCATTTTTATTCTCGAGGTTGAATGTCTCAAGATGACCATTACAGCAACGCATAAACCCATAACGCCCCCCTCTGTCGACCACAGGACGACGCCCGGCTTCAATCTGGAAGCGTCCATCGAGCATATCTCGCACTGGCTGCCGACCCAGGGGCCGATCAAAGACTTTATCCACCATAATACCCTGCACGCCGTACAGAACCACCCTTTTCATGAAGGCGTCGCTGTCGCGGCCAGAATTTTCGGCGCGCGCAGTTATTTGCCGCTGGCCGCTTATCAAAAACGCTATCGCCAGGGCAGAATCACCGATGCCGCGATTTCCTGGGCTATCGGACAGTCGGCAGCCGCTATCGAGGATGTCGATAGATTCCGCGCGTCCTTGTTCATCGAAGACGACCGCAGCCACTACCCTCCGGTATCGCTGGCCAACCAAGGCATTCGCAATACCTGGCTGACCGGACTGGAAGTCAATCTGAATGCCCTGGTGCATCCGGTCTTGTTCCGCCTGCTCGCCAACTTTTTGGATCAAGGCATCAGCCGCTGGACTCTGCCGCGCAGCGACGAACGCTTTTGGGATTGCGTCTGGCGGCTCGTGCACAACAGCCTACTGCCTCTCTACCCCTTCCACGAGCCCGCCGTGCACGCGCTGCTGCTCGAAAAACCTGATCAGGTCATCCTGACTTGTCTCGAAAAGATCGTCGGCGACGAACAGCTTTACGAACAATATTTGCTCGAAATGCTGTTGGCGCATCCGGGCTGGGCCGGCATGGTGCGCCTCGTCGAGCTTAACCCGCAATCGCTGCTGGCGCGCCGCGATATCTCCTTGAAAGAATTGATCGCGGTCGAACTCGCCTGCGAGCTGGCTTTTCTGCATTTGAAAAAAGGCCGCCATTTTCGGAATATCGCCGCCACGCCTCAATCCCATGCGGTCCCGCTGCTCCATGATCAGGCTTTCAAACCGAAAGTACCGCTGCGCCTGAAAGTCTGGCATGAAGCGATGGAATGGACGCTGCACGCCGAACTGCTGAAGGCGATCGGCACGCAGGCGACGCAAAACCATACAGGCAACTCAGGAAGCACTTCACCCTTGGCCCAGGCGCTGTTTTGCATCGACGACCGCGAATGCTCCTTGCGCCGTCACCTGGAAGAGCTGAATCCTTCTATCGAAACCTACGGCGCCGCCGGCTTTTTCGGCATCGATTTTCTGTATCAGGGACTGGACGACGCCTTTCCTGTCGCGCAGTGCCCGGCGATCATCCAGCCGAAGCATCTCGTCCGCGAATCCAGCCTGACCCGCGAAGCGGACAAAAAGAAGAGCGGCGACGAGCTGAAAAATCTGCATGTCAAATCGCATTCCTTGTTCCGCGGCTGGCTGTATACGCAAACCCTCGGCATCGGCTATGCGCTCGAGTTAGCCTGGGAGGTCTTCCGGCCCCGCGGGCACTTGCCGAACATCAAGAAGCTGAGTGAAGTCAAGGCGCACACGCATCTTCATCTCTTGCGCGAGAGCGAGATACCGACCGCAGACGGCCGCATGCTCGGATTTTCGTTCATCGAAATGGCCGACCGCATCGAAGGCCTGCTGCGCAATATCGGCTTAATCGACCATTTTACGCCGCTGGTCGTGGTAGTCGCGCACGGCTCCAGCAGCGCGAACAATCCGCATTTCGCCGCTTACGACTGCGGCGCCTGTTCCGGCAAGCCCGGCGCGCCGAATGCGCGCGCCTTTGCCTGGATGGCGAATCATCAAGCGGTGCGCGCGCTGCTCCGCGAACGCGGCATCGACATCCCCGCATCGACCCGCTTCATCGCGGCGATGCACAATACCAGCCGCGACGAAATCACTTATTTCGATGAACACCTGCTCGCCGAGCAACCGGTCACCGGCCTCGAAACCTTCCGGGAATCGATGCAGCGCGCGCTCGAACGGAATGCGCTCGAACGCAGCCGCTGGTTCGAACTGGGTCCGCAAGAGCAGGATAAACAGGCCGCGCATGCGCACGTCAAAGGCCGCTCGGTATCGATTTACGAGCCCAGACCCGAATACAATCACTCGAACAATCTGTACTGCATCGTCGGAAAACGCGCGCTGACGCGTGACCTTTATATGGACCGGCGCGCCTTTTTGCATTCCTACGATCCTGCAACCGACACCCAAGGCGCCGTTCTGGCCAGAATCTTGAACGCGGTGATCCCGGTCTGCGGCGGCATCAATCTGGAATATCTGTTCTCGCGCGTCGACAATTCGGTGTACGGCGCCGGCACCAAGCTGCCGCACAACGTGATCGGCCTGCTCGGGGTTGCGAACGGCGTCGAAGGCGATCTGCGTACCGGCCTGCCGAATCAAATGATCGAAGTGCACGAACCGGCCCGTTTATTGATCGTGATCGAGCAATCCCGAGACATCATCGACAAGGCCCTGGTCAAAATCGGCGATCTTCGGGAATGGCTCGACCATGACTGGGTCCGGCTCGCCTGCTTTGAACCTGACAGCCACACCATTTATTTTTATTCCGGCAAGGGATGGCAGAGCGTCGATTTGGCCGACATCATGCCAACGCCCGAAGCGGCCTGTTCGGAAGAAATTTTTGCCGGCCAGGTCAAGACCGTTCCGGTCCACCGGTTAACGAAGACACGGAGTTCATCATGAATGCCTTACTGCTGGCTTGCCAGTTCATGCCCTTGCTGGGTTTCATCGTAATCTTCCTGACGCCGAAGGATCTGAAAAAGTTTGCCGAATTCGACTATTGGAGCGCCGACGAGAAAAAAATTTCCGCGATCAGTTATGGGTTCGCGGCCGTGCTGGGCATCAGTATCGTCGCCCTGCTCGTTGCTTGGGCGCTGGTGGGCTTCCCCCGCTACGAGTTCGAGGCCTTCATCCTTTACGAGAAAGGCGATTACCGCTTCCCGGTCCTCTTCTATCTGGACAAGGTCGGCGCGGTTTATCTGTTCTGCGTCTGGATCATTTTTTCGATCATCATCCGCTACTGCCGCTACTATCTGCACCGCGAAGCTGGTTATAAACGCTTCTTTCTGACCATTTTCGCGTTCGTGTTCGGCTTGATCATGGTCATCCTGTCCGGCTCGATCGATATGTTGTTCGCGGGCTGGGAGATCGTCGGCGTTTCATCCTTTCTGCTGATCGCCTTCTACCGCCACCGCCCGCAGCCGGTTCGTAACGCCTTGCGTGCGTACACGATTTACCGTTTTTGCGACATCGGTCTGCTGCTCGGCGCCTGGATGACGCACCTCTTGTTCCATGAAAGCGACCATTTCAGCCAGATCGCCGAGTTGTTCAAAACCGGTGCGATGCCGCCGGCCGGCTATCCTGCCCTGCTGTTGTTGTCTCTGCTGATCGTGATGGCAGCATCCGGCAAATCGGCGCAATTTCCGTTCTGTTTCTGGCTGCCGCGCGCGATGGAAGGGCCGACGCCTTCGAGTGCGATATTTTACGGCGCCTTGTCGGTGCATCTCGGCGTATTCCTGCTGCTCCGCACGATGCCGATCTGGAGTTACCACATCCTGACACGCGCGATCGTGTTTCTGATCGGCTTGCTGACCGTTTGCATCGCCAGCCTGTCCGAAAAAACCCAATCGAACATCAAGGGCCAGATCGCCTACGGCTCGATCACCCAGGTCGGCTTCATGTTCATGGAATTGGCTTTGGGGCTGGAAGCCTTGGTGCTGGTGCATTTTCTCGGCAACGCCTTTTTACGCTGCTACCAGCTCTTGGTATCGCCGTCGATCGTCGCGCATTTACTGCGCCTGGAAGGCTCCGCAGACGCCGAGTTCTACATCAAAAGCAGCACGCTGCGCGACAAGCTGCCGGCCTCGATCCGTGATACCCTGCCGGACGTGCTGCGCAATACCTTGTATGTCTTTGCGTTACAGGAAGGCAATCTCGAACTGCTGGTCCGCTTTGTGCTTTGGGAGCCGCTGAAAAAAATCGGTACTGCGATGAACGCGGTCAGCCCCTGGATCAAGGGAGCGACCGCGCTGATCATTTTCGGCCTGTTCCTGTTCGTGGCCGAAGTGGATCTCTTGCATCACAAATATCTGGCGATACCGGCCGCGATCTCGATGGTATTGGCCACACTGAGCGGCTTCAGCCAAAAACGCAGCCCGTTCAGGACCTGGAACGACATCGCGCTCAGCTATTTTTTTGCCTGCGTCGCGGTCTGGTTCATGGTCAACTCGGCCTGGGACGATGCGGTGCTGTTTCTGACCGGCATCATCCCGGCCTGGCTGCTCGGCATCGCGGTGTTAAGCCGGCTGCTGAAATCGGAGAATTTCGCGGAAACGCCTTTCGCTTACCGCGGCATGGCGGAAACCCAGCCCGGTTTATCGCTGTTATTGTTCATCAGCTTTTTGGGACTCGTCGGTTTCCCGATCACCCCGGCCTTCGTCGGCGAAGACCTGCTGCTCTATCACGCCAGCAGCCAGCACCCCTGGTTTGCCGCGTTGATCGCCTTTTCGTTTGTGATGAACGGCATCGCCGCCGCGCGGATATTCCTCCGATTGTGCATGGGGCGGCCGGTGGAGTTAAACAAATAACCGGAATAAAAGCGGATAAGCCATGGTCTATCCGCTTATTTTGCCTTGGGCGTTCCGCTCAGGCGTCCGCCGCCTGGATCGCCAGACGAGGCAGGGCTCTGATCGAACGGAAGCTGACCAGTTTCTGCTTCTGTTCGTCCCAAAGATTCAGACACAACGATTTAAAACTTTTGCGTATCGTCAGCGGTTTCACGGCCTGCAAGGCGGGCACTTCGTCGTAGCAGCGCTGCAAATTGTAGTTCGGAATATTGGCCCGGACGTGGTGAATGTGATGCAATCCGATGTTGCCGACGATCCATTGCAGCGCTTTCGGCAGTTTGTAATAGGAACTGCCTTCCAGGCCCGAGCTGGTCAGATCCCAGCTGTGCTGGCGCGCCCAGTACACGTCCGCGTACTGATGCTGTACGTAAAACAGCCACATGCCGGCGCTCGCCGCCATGATGATGATCGGCAGCTGGATCAGCAGGTAATTCTGAAACCCCAGGGTCAAGCTCATCACCACCGCGATTGCGGCAATGGCAAGATTGGTGTAAATGACGCTGTTGCGTTCGCGTTTCTTGGCACCGGCACTCGGAAAGCGCTGGATTACTAAAAACAGCACTAGAGGAATCAGGGTAAATAACACCAAAGGATTGCGAAACAGTCGGTAAGCCAGCCGTTTTAAGCGGGAGGCCGACAAATATTCCTCGACGGTCAATGTCCAGATATCGCCGGTCCCACGCTGATCCAGATTGCCCGATGCGGCATGATGGATCACGTGAGTGCGTTTCCAGTCCTCATACGCGGTGAAGACCAGGATGCCGGAAATATATCCCAGAATCCGGTTCGCCGAGCGGGAAGGAAAAAAGGCTCCGTGGCAGCAATCGTGGAACAAGATGAAGATGCGTACCAAAAATCCTGACGCCGGCACCGCCAATAACAAAGTCGTCCACACAGGAAGGCCATGCAGCACGGTATAAATCATCAGCGCCCAGAGGCCGAGGTAGGGTAAAAAGGTATTCGCGATTTGCACAAAAGCCTTGCGGTAGTCGGGCTGCGCATATTTCGATACGGCCTGGATCAAATCTTCGCGAACGGTTTGAATAGTGGAACGATGGCAGGTAGGCAAGGTTTCGGGAGGGGTAACACTGTTTGGCATACTCAATTTAACTCAATAAAACTGAAGCGGAATTTCGGACACGATTGGGCTTTTCCGCATCCGACCGCCACGACAGTCGAAACTATCGACAAGGGCAAAGGAAGATGGGCGCAAAATCAAGCTGGGGGAATCCTGCTCACGGAGGTGGCAATACATGGCTGGTAACCAGCCGGTTAACGGTTAATGAAGCAGGCGGGAAAGCGTAGAGACATTTCAAGCGGAGCAAATCGTTATCCAAGCCAGTCGGACGGGACAACGTAACGGCAGCTTCTGTTCGGGCAGCTATCGCATTTCAATAACGAAATATTAGTAAATTAATCGCGCGAAAAGTTCACTCGGCATCAATTTTTCACGCCACCCGAAAGACGGGCCTAATAACTGATACCTCAACCTAGTTTTTACCGTTTGGTAAGCAAAACCCCACAAAACCGGCTAAAAAGCAATCAGTAGTTTTACCAGGTTCCAACATAATAAACTTTTGTTAAGATTCACTCCGAAATTAATTAACCCCTACACCAACTGAACCATTTGACATTATTAATACCTAGTAATCGTCATGTCGACCTAAAGGGATTTACAACTTTCCGATCTCTTTTGCTTGATTCATTGGGTTAAATTTCTAGCTGAACTTGTTAGGTTATAAATTGTCCCATTGATTAAACTTTTAGGAGGAATCAACAATGAACAACAAACACCTCTTTAGCCTCTGTGTTCTTGCCGGCGTTCTGTTGTCGGCGGGGCCGTCTTATGCAGAGGAGCAGCATACTTATCTGTCTGGTTTTACGTCCAAGGTAAACCAGGGTTTTTTCAATACGACCACGGGATGGATTGAGATCCCCAAAAACGTTGTCAATATCAGTCATGATCAAAACATATTCGTCGGTTTTACCTGGGGACTCCTCCGGGGTACCGCGCATGCCGTCAGCCGTACCGTTATCGGCGTGGCCGAATTGATCACCTCTCCGATCCCAACCGACGAGTATATTTCACCGCCCTATGTCTGGGACCGTTTTAGCGAGGATACTCGTTATTTTGGCGTGCATTATCCCGGCTTCTGGACGACTTATGGTCCACTCGATGATGGCGATGATGACTAGGCCAACGACCCGTTAGATAATCGTTGCATGCTTCGCTATGCAATGGCGGTTGATTTGGAATACGAGGATAAAATCATGAACAGACAATTTATTTACCTGCCTTGTGCGGTGTTCGCCGCGGCTCTTGCCGGGTGTACGCAGCCGCCCCATAAAGATATTCCGCTACTGACTTCGGAAGTTGATGCCATTGTTGGCGGCCACTACGGTCAATCCATTTATCACGAGGAGTTGGCCGAGGAAAAACGCGAAGAAGCCAACAATGTATTAAACCACTGGAAAAACGACCATTACTGGAATATCGAAGAAGGACAACGCGCGGTCGATGCGGCCCGGGCTGCCTCCCAGCATCGGTTTGAATCGGAAAAAGCGCTGTGCAATTGGCTGACGGCCGTGCATAGCCCTAATCATCATATGAGTGAAGTCGCGAAGCATGACGCCGCCTATTTTAAAACCGGCAGCGACATCCCCTTCAGGACCGACCATCATGCGATCGCTACCCTGGGCCAATATCTGGAATCGCATCCCGATGCGTTCGCCGATGTCACCGCCTTTACCGATACCGTTGGCAGTGAGGCCAGCAATCAGGATTTGGCTAATAGAAGAGCCGCAACCGTCACCAAGCTGCTCGTCGAAAAGGGAGCCAAGCCAGAGCAACTGCGCGTCAAATCGGTGGGCGAGGCGGAAGGCCCCGACAACACGCCTAATCAGCAGCATCGGGTGGTTATGATCAGCACCGATCACCCACCATATCAAGATTGCGCCGGCTTGAAATAATTTTTGGCGGCGAATACCGGTTCGCCCTGTTCTAGCCCCCTATCAAGGGAGGTACCTAGCAGGAAAATTAATTCGATCATACAGGCGTGAAAGGATTCGCGCCTGTATGAAGGAAAAACCCAATTTCTCCATGCATCGTCTCGCTAGCACCGGTTTCCACAGGCATTGCGAGCAAGGCAGGGAAGAGCCTTTAGCCACCGCTTTTCTCGATAACTTTTCGGGGCTATCGCCAAAACCCGGGCCGGAAATCCTGAGCCCTTGTTCACATTCGGCCAAGTCACCACCGCAACGGCACCTGACTCTGGCATGTGGTCGAGATTCGCCAGCAATTCGCTCTGGTAATGATTCTGTTGCAGGATATAAGCTTCCAGCGAATAATCCTCATTCGTAGGCGAAAGACCCGGATCGGTATCCATGGTCTCCTGTCCAGAGGCGGTCACCTTCGGAGGATTGGAAAAAGGAAAGCTCTCACTTGTCGGCGTTTCAGAGCACGCCCGCTGAAGACCGTGAAGAATAAATCCTCGCGCCGAGGCAATGTATTATTCGAGCCACTGCAGTGTCAGTGCGGCCCAGGAAAACCCGGCAGCACTGCTGGCTAGAACCACGATATTGCCAGGCGCTATCTTACCCAGTTCCAGACTTTTCGCCAAACCTAACAGGGTATCTACGGGACCGAGATGACCGAATTCGGACAAGGTGCTCAGCGTTTGATTTTCCTTCATCCCCAGTGCTTTCAATATTTGCTGGGCAAGGGTTTTCTTAACCTGATTGGTTAACAAAAGATGCACATCGTCCAGCCCATAGCCGCTCTTTTCGAGCGAAGTCTTGACCACCAACTGATAATTCTTCAGGTAAAGTTCCGAAAAGATACGCTCAAGTTCTTCCGGATTATCGACGTTAAGCAAATGGCTGCAACGCTCGGCGTCATAGGGAACGCGGGTTCCCCCGGCGGATATCTTCAGGAAATCGGCCAGTGAGCCGTCGGTCATGCCGTGATAGGCGAGGATCCGGCTCGTTTTCCCGCCTTTTTCGAGCACCACGGCCGCCGCCCCATCCGCCATGATGAAGGTCGACAAGCAGGCGGGATCGGAATAATTGAGCAAGTGGGATAATTTGTCGCTGCAAACAACCAGCGCATAACGATAACTGGCATCGGCAAGCAACATATTCCTGCAAATATGAATCCCCAGATTGCCGCTATTGCAGAAGTTTCTGACTTCGAAAGCAAAAGCGCCGCTGGCACCGATTTCGCTCTGGATCTTCGCGGCGGGAGACCAAAAGCGGTAATCGTAATCGCCAGCACCACAGTAAGCGATCAAATCGATCTCGGACGGCGTTAGCCCGGCTTTCTCGATCGCCTCGACGGCAGCCTTGACTCCCATCTGGCTGGGATGCTCATCCGCACCGGCAATAGGCTTCTGCACAATGCCTATCTTGTCGGCAAAGACCGAAGGCGGAATAGCGCTGAGCTGCGCCATGTCATGACTGGTCATCACTTGATCAGGAAGGTAGCAGCCAACCGACTTGATGCCTACCCATTGCGCATTGTCTTGAGAATAAAGAGTCATAAATCCACTTAATTGGGCTCATCTTCATCCGAAGGATTGACGACATCATGGATACCCTGGCCTATGCCGTGAACCGCGTTTCTGGTGCCGTGACCTATTTCCCTCGCCACATCGCGGGTGCCATGTCCGATGCCTTTGGCCACGTCCCGTGTCGTATGGCCGACGATTCTTCCGGTCTGTTTGATTTCGGCGCAGCTACACACTAGACAGGATGAAAACATGACGAGCAGCGCCCGCCTGTTAAAAGCCGTAAACATTTTTCGTTCTCGTATTTTAAAGCCGTGATTTTACAACAGTCTGCAATGACGGGGTAAAGGCCATTATATTATTGGACAGCCAGATAACCTCGCTAGCTCACCAGGGATTTCTGCCATCAATGCATTCGAAGTGGAGCTTCGGAAACCTTCACCCCAAAATCGATTCTAATGGCTTAAAAACGCTCGATTTTTGCAATCCTTTCTGACGAGGCCAAGCCCATGCCCCCCACATACCGCATCGAAAAAGACAGCCTCGGCGAAATCAAGGTGCCCTCCTCTGCGTTATACGGTGCGCAGACCCAGCGCGCGGTCGAGAACTTTCCGGTCAGCGGCTTGACCTTGCCGCCCGCGTTCACCCAGGCGCTCGCGTTGATCAAAAAGATTGCGGCGGAAGTGAACGGCGAACTGGACGAGCTGGATTCCGTGCGTAGCGCGGCGATCATCGCTGCCGCTCAGCAGATCATCGACGGCCTCCATCATGCCCAATTTCCGGTCGATGTATTTCAGACCGGATCCGGAACCAGTACGAACATGAACGTGAATGAAGTGATCGCCAATCTGGCAAGCCGGGCGGCAGGCATCGAGATTCATCCGAATGATCATGTGAACCGCGGCCAAAGCAGCAATGACGTCATACCGACCGCGATTCACCTCAGCGCGGCGCTGGCCTGCCACCGCCACCTGCTGCCCGCGCTTGAACATCTGGCCGCAACGATCGAATCGAAAGCCGCAACGCTCGACCGGGTGATCAAGACCGGGCGCACGCACCTGATGGACGCGATGCCGCTGAGGATGAGTCAGGAAATGAACGCCTGGGCGCTGCAAATACGGAATGGCGCCGAAAGAATCGAGGCGGCCCTGGTCAGAATTTACCGTCTCGCGCAAGGCGGTACCGCAGTCGGCACCGGCATCAATGCGCATCCCGAATTCGCAGCCAGATTCACGGAAATTTTACGCCAGGACACGGACCTGCCGTTTGAACAGAACACCTCGTTCTTCGAAAGCCTGAGTTGCCAGGACGCCAGCATCGAGTTATCGGGGCAGTTGAAAGTGATCGCGGTCAGTATTCTGAAGATCGCGAACGATTTGCGCTGGATGAACAGCGGTCCCTTGGCCGGGCTCGGCGAGATCGAACTGCCGGCCTTGCAGCCGGGCAGCAGCATCATGCCGGGCAAGGTGAATCCGGTGATTCCGGAAGCGGCCGCGATGGCCGCCGTGCAGGTGATCGGCAATGACGCGGCAATTACCACGGCGGGTTTATCCGGCAATTTTCAGTTGAACGTGATGCTGCCGCTAATTGCCTACAATCTGCTGCAAAGCATCGAGATTCTCGGCAACGCCTGCCGTTTGCTGGCCGACAAGGCGATTACGGGGTTCAACGTGCGGCTGGAAAATATCTCGGCGCCGCTGGAGAAAAATCCGATGCTGGCGACCGCGCTGAATCCGGTCATCGGCTATGCCCAAGCCGCGGTGATCGCGAAGACGGCCTATCAACAAAATCGCCCGATCATCGATGTCGCGGCGGAAATGACCGACATACCGCGCGAACAACTGGAAATACTGCTGGATCCCGCCCATCTGGTCTAAATAAGCTCGGGCAGGCGTGGAATCTTCAATCCATGTTCCCGCCCGTCGCCAGTTTCCAGCCTTAGCAATTCATGCAGCGGCTACCCTGGACCTGTCGCAGGATTTCTTTTTTCGCTTCGAGCCAATCGTACAATTCATAGCCCGGCGAAAATGCCCGCTTTTCGGCCTTGTAATAGGCGGCTTCGGCAATCATCGCATGGATGTTGACCGTGACCGCGCTGGTATAGACAGGCGCCGGCACCGGTTGCGCGGTATTCACGAAACCGAACTTGACCAGACCCCATGCGGTTTGCGGCACTGTCCCCTTAATCCCGACAGCAGCCGGCTCGACTTCCTTGCGCGAGAAGAACAGCCGGTCCCAGACCGAAAAGATCGCACCGTAATTGCTGTCATGTTCCCTGCGCTCGATCGAATGATGAACTCGGTGCAAATGCGGTGTCACGATCACCTGCCCGAGCCATTTTTCGCCCGCAAACGTAATATTCGTGTGATGGAACATCACGAACAACGGATAGACCGCTTCATAGGCAAACACGACGCTCTTGTCGATGCCGAGCAGGATGATGTATGCCGATTTCAGTACGGTTGTGATGATCAATTCGACGATGTGAATCCTGAAAGCGGTCGATACGTTCAAATAGGGATCGCTGTGATGGACCTTGTGAAACATCCAAAATGCGTCGAATTGATGGCAAATCCGGTGCCATGCGTACAAGAGAACATCGAGCAGAAAGAATGACAGCAGCGCTTTCCAGGCAGGACTGCGGATTCCGCTCAACAATCCCTTGCCGGAAAAATGCTCCAGCGCAAACATTAAGCCGGCTAGCGAAAATAGCGACATCAGCAGACTGTTGAGGAGGAACAATCCCAGATTCACGCGATAAGTATTGATGATTTGTTTAGGCCTAAAAGGCATTTTCGGCCGTTGAAATTCAACAAGCGACAGCAGAGTAAAGCCCAAGATCACGCAGATGAACGGCCAATCGTTGGACACGAGAGCCTGCCAGTTCGCCAGGGTCGCTTGCAGCATTGAATAAATTTCGATGATGGTTAACATGACTTTTCCTCCAATTAGGTTGTTGGAAAGTGCATTACAGCATTATCCTAATGATTAAATTCGTCTTACGAATTTATCCTACTGATTCAATGTGACGGTGTGATGAAATAAATTCCGTCGGTTTATGGCGGGATTTTCGCTATCCCTTACAAAGTTTAAGGCAAATTTAATGCCAAGAGAGAAATTAAATCTATTTTTCAGACAACCAATCAAAAATAGATAGCAACTAATTGTTTTAGTTAATATTTGAAAAATCTAGTCTTGCAAAATGCAGTAAGAATGATGAAAAAGGCCAGCGCCGGCTGGCAATTTTGCACTTTTACAGTGCGGGCAGATTGTTGTTGAGGTGCAATTTATGTTGTACACATGAAGTAGACATGCATCAAAAGCAACAGTTCCATGCGATTCAAACCTGACTCCGGAATTGTATCCATCGTCATTTGATCGAAGTAAATGTGGCGAGCATCCAGAATGCCCGCATTTTTCCGAAATGCAGAATGATTTTGAACGCGAAAAACAGACGGTTATGACTTGTCGCCGTAGCGGATGGCAGCATTGATTTCTCTGGCTGCGGCCAGATACTCGTCAAAACTGCCGGTCCCTCGCGCGAGTGGGGCATCCCACACAACCCTACTCGCGTTAGGGATCGGTAGCGATTGGGAAAGACCGGCAGAGACCTAGTACTACAAACCTAAAAAATGAAGGATAATAGCAAGCCCGAAAATCATCCCGCAAGGAAGCGATGCGCCCACTCACTCCGCTTATTTTGACGCAAGCCCAACAATCGACGCTGGAAGCCATTGTTCGAAGTCGGCAACTGCCGCACAGTTTAGTGCAGCGGGCGCGCATCGTCTTAAATGCGGGAGCCGGCCGTCGCAACAAGGCCAGCGCGCAGGGTCTGAACATCAAGGAAGAGACGGTCGGTTTGTGGCGTCGTCGTTGGCTGTCGGCCCAAGAGGCGCTGGCTGCCTGCGAAGATGATCCCGAACGTTTACGCCGGCAGATCGAGACGATTCTGGCGGATGCGGAACGTCCGGGTGCACCACAGACCTTCAGCGCCGAACAGGTCTGCCAACTGCTGGCGTTGGCTTGTGAAACGCCGCCTTCACCCTTGACGCATTGGACGCGCAAAGATTTGGCACGGGAAGCCGTTAAGCAAGGCATTGTCGACCGTATCTCAGCGACCAGTATTGGTCGTTTTTTAAATGCAGGGTCAGCTAAAGCCGCATCGAACGCGCTATTGGCTGAATCCCACCATCGACGATGAAGCCACCTTCCAGGTCAACGTCGAAGCGGTATGCGACCTGTATCGGCAAGCCCCGGCGCTGCATGCGCAAGGCATTCACGTGATCAGCATCGATGAAAAAACCGGCATTCAGGCCCTGGAGCGCATTCACCCCGCACAGCCCATGCAACCCGGACAGCCGGAACGGATCGAGTACGAATACCGGCGCCACGGCACCCAAGCCCTGATTGCCAACTTCGAGGTGGCAACAGGCAAGGTCATTGCGCCCACTGTTCAGGACACACGAACAGAAGCTGACTTTGTCGCCCACGTGCAGCAAACCGTCGCCACAGACCCTCAGGGGCAATGGCTGTTTGTGGCCGATCAGTTGAACACCCATAAATCCGCGACGCTGGTGGAATGGATCGCCAAAGCCTGCGGAATTGACGAGGACTTGGGCGTGAAAGGGGAACGCGGAGTACTACGGGATATGAACTCCCGCGCGGCTTTTTTGCAGGACGAAAGCCATCGCATTCGCTTTGTTTATACGCCCAAGCATTGCTCGTGGCTGAATCAGATCGAGATTTGGTTTGGCATTCTATCCCGTCGCTTGCTCAAACGGGCAAGCTTCACCTCGAGAGCAGATTTGAAAGGACGTATTTTTCAGTTTATCGATTTCTTCAATGAAACCCTCGCTAAGCCTTTTCGCTGGACTTATACCGGAAGGCCTCTGGTGGTTTAAAAATTATTCGGAGAATTTCCGGTGCGTTGTACTAGGCCGGTTTATGGATGATACGGCCCGCCTGCAAGGTATGGGTGACGCGGCCTTTCAGCGTTTGCCCCCAATAAGGCGTATTGGTGCCTTGACTGTGCCAATTGTCCGCATCGATCCGCCAAACCCTATTCGGATCGAAGAGGCAGACGTCAGCCGGCAAACCGGGCGTCAGCGCGCCGCGCCGCAGCCTCAGTATCTCGGCCGGTTTGGAAGTCAACGCCGCAATGCCTTCCGGCAAGGTCAGAGCGCCTTCCGCGACCAGTTGCAAGAGCAGCGGCAACAGCGTTTCCAAAGCGGAAATACCGGGTTCGGTTTCGGGAAATGCGCCGAGCTTCGCATCGAGGTCATGCGGCTGATGATCCGAAGCGATGCTGTCGATCGTTCCGACCGCCAGTCCCAGACGTAAATACTGTTTATCGGCCTCGGTGCGCAGCGGCGGCAGCACATGGTAGGCGCTGTCAAACGGCGTCATGTCGTTTTCGGTCAAGTGCAATTGGTGCATCGCGACATCGGCGGTCACGCGCAGGCCGTCGTTTTTGGCTTGCTGGATCTTGATCACCGAACGTTTGCAGCTGAGCTGGCCGAAATGCACCCGGCAGCCGGTCAGTTCGGCCAGTTCGAGGCATTGCGACAGCGCGATCGTTTCGGCCGCTTCCGGAATGCCCGGCAAGCCGTAACGCGTCGCCAACTCGCCTTCATGCGCGCAGCCGTTGTTGCCGAGCCAGTAATCGTTCGGGCGCAGCATCAGCAGCAAATCATGACTCGCCGCATATTCCATCGCCCGCCGCAGAATCAAGAGATTTTTGACCGGATGGTTCGCATGGCCGACCGCGATACAGCCGGCCTGTTTCAGCGACAGCATCGAACTGAGTTCGGTGCCTTCGAGCTTCTGCGTCAGCGCGGCGACCGGCAGAATTTGCGGATAGCCGGCTTTTTCGGCCAATTCCTTGATCAATTCGGCGACCGCCGGCGTATCGATCACCGGCACCGTATCCGGCTGCAGGCATAGCGTAGTTACACCCGCGCTGGCGGCGGCAAGCGTTTCGCTCTTGAAGGTCGCCTTGCGGCTCTGCCCCGGTTCGCGCAGACGCGTACTCAGATCGATGAAGCCAGGACAGACGACCTGCCCGCTCGCATCGATTTCGATGTCCGCATCGAAAGCGTCCAGCTTGGAGGCGACCGACAAAATTTTCCCGTCGGCAATAAACACATCGCCGATGCGGTCAATGCCGTTGGCAGGATCGATGATGCGACCGTGATTGATTTGTATCCGCTTCATAAACTGGCTCCCTGCGGCTGCATCGCCATCGCCATTACCGCCATCCGCACCGCGATGCCGTTGCTGACCTGTTTCAAGATCACCGATTGCGGCCCGTCGGCGACTTTCGAATCGATTTCGACACCGCGGTTGATCGGCCCAGGGTGCATCACGATCGCATCGGGCCTCGCGATTTTCAATTTTTCCTCGGTCAGACCGAAACATTTGAAATATTCGCTTTCGCTCGGCAAGAGGGCCGAACTCATGCGTTCTTTTTGCAGACGCAGCATCATCACCACATCGACATCCTTCAGGCCATCGTTCAGGTTATGGAATACCTTGACGCCGAGCGTTTCGACATGTGCGGGCAGCAAGGTTTTCGGGGCGATCACCCGGACTTCGGCCACACCCAGAGTATTCAGCGCGATGATTTCGGAGCGGGCGACGCGGGAGTGCAGAATGTCGCCGATGATCGCGACCTTCAAAGGCGCAAAGTCCTTCTTGAGCTGGCGGATCGTGAACATGTCCAGCATCGCCTGGGTCGGATGCGCATGCTGTCCGTCGCCGGCGTTGATCACGCTGATGTGCGGCGCGACCTGCTGCGCGATGAAATGCGCGGCGCCGCTCAAGGCATGGCGCACCACGAACATATCGACGAACATCGCTTCCAGATTGCGGATCGTATCGAGCAGGCTTTCGCCTTTTGACGTCGCCGAAGTCGCGATATTGATGCTGAGCACATCGGCCGATAGACGCTTGGCGGCCAGCTCGAACGTCGTCCGTGTACGCGTGCTGTTTTCGAAGAACAGATTCACGATCGTTTTGCCGCGCAGGATCGGCACTTTCTTGACCTGCTGATCGGACATGCTCGCAAATGACTCGGCCCTGTCGAGAATTTCGGTCAATAGCGCTTTGTCCAGCCCTTCGATCGTCAGGAAGTGCTTTAACTTGCCTTCCGGAGTTAATTGCAGATTACCGGCCATCGGTTAAGCCGCTCCTTTGACCATCTCGATATGCACGCCTAAAGGCTCCGGCCCCGTCAGCTTGATGCGCTGGCCTGGATTCAACTCGATACGCATGCCGACGCAATCGGGCGCGATCGGAATCTGCTTGCCGTCGCGCTTGATCAGCACCGCCAAGACGACCTGATTCGGACGCCCGTAATCGAATATTTCGTTCAGCGCCGCCCTGATCGTCCGGCCGGTATAAAACACATCGTCGACCAGGATGATGTCGCGGCCTTCGAGTTGCGGCGGCAACTGGCTCGGCTTGACCTTCGGATTCATGCCGATTTGCGAAAAATCGTCGCGGTAAAAAGAAATATCCAACAGCCCCAAAGGCTCCTGAATTTGCAGTTTTTGATGCAGGCGCTCGGCGATCCAGACGCCGCCGGTGCGGATGCCGATCAGCAAAGGGTTACTCAGTTTGCGTTCGGCAATGAGGGTTTTCAACCGATCGGCCAGTTGGTCGATCAGTTCAGGAATATCGATAGGATTAGGATTCATTTTCTCGATAGCGGGCGTTAAGCCAGGTTTGCAAAATAAGCTGTGCGGCCAGTTGATCCTGGACTTCCCAGAGTTTCGTCGCGCTGACGCTGACCTCGTCGAACAAGAGCTGTTTGGCCTCGAAGGTCGACAGGGTTTCGTCCTGCGGGAAGACCGGGAGCCCAAAACGGCCTTCCAGTTGCCGGCAGAATTTTAACATACGCGGCGTGACAGGATTATCTTCGCCATTCGCCTGCCGCGAAATGCCGACCACCAGCCCGGCCGGTTGCCAGTCGCGGATCAGCTCGGCGATCCCCTGCCAATTCGGCTGTTGATTGACCGCCCTGAGCGTTTGCAGCGGGCTTGCGGTCGCGGTCGTGGTCTGCCCGACCGCGACGCCGATTTTCTTGGTGCCGAAATCGAAACCGAGATAGGTATCGCCGGACTGTTTCGGTGCCAGAGGGTCCCTTTTCGGATTGACCAAGCGGCTCGAATACCCCTCAGCCATGTCCCGCCGGCATCGTCAGCTGGTTGATGTCGACGCCGATTTGCCCGGCCGCCGCCGCCCAGCGCATATCGATCGGCAGATCGAACAGGACTTGGGTGCCGAAGGGCGAATTGAGCCAGGCATTGTCGCGGATTTCTTTCTCGAGCTGGCCTTCGCCCCAACCGGCATAGCCGAGCGCGACCAAATAGCGTTCAGGTCCCTCGCCGACCGCGATCGCCTCGATCACATCGCGCGAGGTGGTCAGCGAAATCGTATCGGAAACCGGCATCGTCGCATCCCATTGCCCGCAGGTAGTATGCACGACGAAGCCGCGGTCCTGCTGTACCGGCCCGCCGGCATAGATCGGCGCATTGGTGGCCGTGTCGGAAGTCACGCGAATATCCATTTGCTTGAAGATTTCGCCGAGCTGCATGCCGGTCGAACGGTTGATCACGATGCCCAGCGCGCCCTCGCGATTATGCTGACACATGTAGGTGACCGTATGGAAAAAATTCGGATCGGCCAGATTCGGCATCGCGATGATGAATTGATTGTTTAGATAAGTCGCTTCGCTCATGGCTATCACTTAAAGTGTCTAAGGTTACTGCACGGACAGCAACGGTTTATCGCGTCGTAATGCCCGACTCATCCGAGAACTTCCAGACCCGGGTAATCACCAGGACCTTCAGTTCCTTCAACAAATCCTGAGGCAGCGGAGCGAACGGCGCGCTCATCCGGACGATGTTTTTGGCCGCCTCGTCCAGTTCCGGAATCCCCGAGGACTTACTGATCCGGATGCTGTAGATGCTGCCGTCGGCATTGATGCCGACATCCATAGTCAATGTAGCCGAAAAATTCTTCTTCGCGGCAACGTCGGGATAGTTGAGATTCCCCGTCTTTTCGACTTTGTTTTCCCAGTCTTTCAGATACTGCGAGGCAAGATATTTATGCGCGCTAACCATGCTGACGAATTTGATCTTGCTTTGCTCGCCGCTCAGCTGGCTGTCGCGAATTTCTGTGCCCAACTGCGTAATCTGCTGCTGCAGCGCCTCGGGCGTCAGGATCGGATGCTGACGCTCTTCTGCCACGGGTTCCTTGTCGGGCACAGGCGCCGCTTTCACCTCGGCAACCTTTTTTTCGGCCTTTTGCTGAGTGACGACTTTTTTATGAGCCTTCGGCCGGCTCTGCTGCTGTTCCGGCTCGGCCTTTACCAGATGCTTGCTTTGGCTGGTATTGCCCTCATTGGCGATTTTCTGTGCCTGCGGTTTCGGCTTGATATCCTGCTCGCCAGCGCCGACCTGATTTTCCTGAGCCAGCATTTTCGCCTGTTTGGGCGCTTTCTTGGCCGGCGTGTCGACCAGCGTGATCTCGATAGAACGCTTAAACTCTTCAGGCTTCGATTCGGAAAAATCGACCCCTAGAATGATCAGTACATGCAGGGCCGCTGCAACAACCAGGAAGGCCAGAATCGTATCATTGCCGGGTGTCGTCGTGGGTTCGAATATCGCGCGACTCATCATATCAGGCAATCGTGTTCTCGATATGATCCATCAGCATGCCGGCAATATTCAGACCGAACTCGCGGTCCAGTTCCTGCACGCAAGTCGGGCTGGTCACGTTGATTTCGGTCAAGGTATCGCCGATCACGTCGATGCCCGCAAACACCAGGCCTTTTTCCTTCAGCGTCGGACCAACCTGCTTGGCGATCCACCAGTCGCGCTCGGTCAGCGACCGGCCTTCGGCACGACCGCCGGCCGCCAAATTGCCGCGTGTTTCGCCCGGCGCCGGAATCCGCGCCAGCGCATAGGGTACCGCCTCCCCATTGACCAACAGGATGCGCTTGTCGCCGTCGACAATCTCGGGCAAATACCTTTGCGCCATCACATAACGGGTATTATAACGTGTCATCGTTTCGAGTATCACGCTCAGATTGGGGTCGCCCCGGCGCAAGCGGAATATCGAGGTGCCACCCATGCCGTCGAGGGGTTTCAAAATAATTTCTTCCTGCTCGTGCAGAAAAGCGCGAATCCTTTCGGGTTCCCTGGCCACCAGCGTTTCGGCGCAGCATTGCGGAAACCACGCGGTGAACAGCTTCTCGTTCGCATCGCGCAACGACTGCGGTTTGTTCACCACATAGACACCCAAACTTTCCGCACGTTCCAGCAGATAGGTCGCATAGATGTATTCCTGATCGAACGGCGGATCCTTACGCATCAGGATCACATCGAGCTGATCCAGAGGCAGGTCTTGCTCCTGATCAAATTCGAACCAGCGTTGTGGATCCCGCTTAACCGACACAATGCGGGTGCGCGCATAAGCCCGGCCATTGCGCAGATAAAGATCGTTCAACTCCATGTAGTGCAGCTCCCAGCCCCTGGCCTGCGCTTCGAGCAGCATTGCAAAGCTGGTATCTTTTTTGATATTGATCTTCTGGATGGAATCCATCACCATGCCGAGCTTGATTGACATTGTTTTCCCGTTCGTTGACTTGAAAATTTCCGGTTTATTTTATCGGGAGTTATTTACCTTGAAAAGAAATTTTGGTATAAAGTTAGATTAACTTTTGAATCAAGGCACATAGAGGGTAATCATGTCCAGAGTCTGTCAAGTAACGGGCAAGCAGCCTGTTACCGGAAACAACGTTTCGCACGCGAACAACAAAACCAACCGCCGTTTTTTGCCTAATCTGCAACACCACAGATTTTGGGTGGAAAGCGAAAACCGCTGGGTACGCCTGAGAGTTTCGACCAAAGGCATGCGGATCATCGACAAAAAAGGCATTGACGCAGTTCTGGCGGACCTGCGCAGCCGCGGTCAAAAAGTGTAAGGAGAAAGAAAAATGCGCGATAAAATCAAATTGGTATCCACCGAAGGCACCGGTCATTTTTATACCACGACCAAAAACAAAAGAACGATGCCTGAAAAAATGGAAATCAAGAAGTTCGATCCGGTTGCCCGCAAGCATGTGATCTACAAGGAAGCGAAGATCAAATAAGCCCGCTTTCAATCCGCTCCCGGACCCACCACGGCGTTTTGTCCGTGGTTTCGTCCGGGCGGGTATTTCAAGCTTTATTTTTGAGTTTATGCAGCATCTGCTTTAATTGCTCGAAATGCTTCGACAGCATCACGAAGCGATCTTCGATCTGTTTCTTTTCCATATCCAGCCTGTTGCATTTTTCATTGAGCTGCCTGACGGCTCGCCTTAACGCTTCATTCTCTGTTTTGAGTTTCTGAAACAGTTCCTCCGGACTGACCGCCTGTTCCTTCAGTTCGAAAGTATCCTCCTGTTCCAATGGCGGCAGCGTCTCGGCCGTCGTCTCGATCTGCTCCCGGACTTCCTCGGTTTGTTCGGCCTCAGCTATGGCTTCCATGCCTCCCTTCAGAATGAAGGCCTTGTAACGGTTCTTCAGCAGAAAAAATGCACCTGCCTCGCTGGAGCGCCCGTCACGGCAAATGACAACCACCGGCTTGTCCCGGTTCAAGTTTTTGAATTGCATCCTGAGCGAGAAAAACGGTACGTTGATCGCGCCGTCAATGTGGTGTTTCTCGAATTCATCCGGCGAACGAATATCCAGCACCGCCGCTCCATCCTGCTGCAGCGCGGGCAACTCTTCGTAACTGACAAAGGTCAGCGAAGGCGCCTTGATCAAGCTGACGAACTGCTTTTTGTTCAGCCGCAATAACATCACATCGGTCAGCGCGGTGACCGAAACCGTACGCGGCGCGTCGGTAATCAACGCATCCTCGCCGAAGATCTCGCCTTTTTCGAGCACAGCCAGGCGAATGTCCTTTGAATTGGGCGTGGGCTTCCGCGTTACGGCGCACTGACCGCTTTTCAAGAAATAAAAATAATCGCCGACAGCGCCTTGTTCGATGATCACCTCTCCCTGTCCCGCCGCCACCTCTTCCAGCGCGATCAATACCTTTTGCAGATTGGCCGGCGGCAAGCGCTGAATGATCGGCAATTTCAACAGCCCCGTCATCCAGTCGCCTGATTCTTCATCGATATCTTCTTCAACCACCATCATGTTTTTTTCTTCCTTATATTCCAGTTGCGGCGGGTTATTGACCCGGTCCGCATCGAGCCGGACAAACCGTACCACCCCTTTTGCAACCGCGTCGATCTTTCTCGGCAATTGGTGCGCCAAGGCAAATTTGGACGACTCATGCGCCGACGAGATCACATCGATCACCAATCCGTCCGCCTGCAGCGCAACTTCGCCGTCAATCAGGTAGAATAAGTGATTATCCGTATCGCCTCTTTTAAACAACGGGCCGTCCCTGACTTCTTCGACCGTCACCTCGTTGCACAAGTCATTGAACAAAGGTCCCGGCAAGGTTGCCAAAGGAACCAGCTTGCGAATGCGCAAGGCATCTTCTGAATTCACATCTACCGCCATCGGTCCATTAAATGCAATTAACAATATTAAAGCATAGTTCGAACCCAACGGCCTGTGCGAAAACCTGACGGAATGTTGAAAAACATCACGCTATGGTAAAAAACAATGCTTTTGTGCCAACAGTCCCATGATCATGGGGCCTTGTTTTAAACATTTTTGATCTTATATTGTCTACTGCCTCGTTTAACTCGCTTGAGAATCTCTATGAGAAAAAATTTTGGAAAACAGTTTGCGATACCGGTTCTTTTTTCACTTGGCTTCGGATTGACTCCACCCGCAAGCGCGGCGCTGCCTGCTTTCCTGGGCGGCCAGAGCATGCCGTCGCTGGCCCCGATGCTCGAAAAAAGCATGCCGGCGGTGGTGAATATTTCGACGACCACCAAAATCGAAGTCGAGCAGAATCCTTTGCTGCAAGACCCCTTTTTCCGGCACTTTTTTAATCTGCCCAATCAATCGCCGCGCCAGCAGCAGAAAAGCAGCCTCGGTTCCGGCGTGATCATCGACAGCGACAAGGGCTATGTGCTGACCAATAACCATGTAATCGACAAGGCGGACAAGATCATGGTGACCTTGAGCGACGGCCGCCAGCTCGACGCGCATCTGGTCGGCGCCGACCCGGAAGCCGATGTCGCGGTGATCCAGATTCCGGACGACAACCTGACCGAACTGCCGATGGCCGATTCGAGCCAGTTGAAAGTCGGCGATTTCGTGGTCGCGATCGGCAACCCCTTCGGTCTCGGCCAAACGGTGACTTCGGGGATCATCAGCGCGCTGGGGCGCTCAGGCCTCGGCATCGAAGGTTATGAAGACTTCATTCAAACCGACGCCTCGATCAACCCCGGCAACTCGGGCGGCGCCCTGGTCAATCTGAACGGCGAGTTTATCGGCATGAATACCGCGATTCTCGCGCCGAGCGGCGGCAACGTCGGAATCGGCTTTGCGATTCCCTCGAACATGGTCGCGAGCATCAAGGACTCGCTGGTCAAGCACGGCGAAGTGCGGCGCGGCCTGCTCGGCGTCACCACGCAGGATTTGACGCCCGACCTGGTCAGCGCCTTCAATCTGACCAACCGCCAGGGCGCGGTGATCAGCCGGATCGAAAGCAATTCGCCTGCCGCCAAGGCCGGACTGGAACCTGGCGATGTGATCGTCGCGGCCAACGGCAAGTCGATCAAGAACAGCCATGACATCCGCAATATCGTCGGACTCCTGCAAATCGGCGAGCAAGTGAATCTCGAATTCTACCGCGGTAACGAAAGAAAACAAGTCACGGCGACGATCGGCAAGCCGGAACGTCCACACCTGAACGGCGAAAAACTGCATCCGACCCTGAAAGGCACGATCTTGGGCGCCACCTCGAAGGATCAGGTCGAAGGCATCCTGATCGAAAAGATCAATACCGCCTCCTATGCCTGGCGCGTCGGCCTCAGACCCGGCGACGTGATCGTGACGGCCAACCGCTTCCGCGTACACACCCTCGATGAGCTGAAAGAGGCAGCCGATCCGAGCGCGCCGCTGATGATCAATATTCAGCGCGGCCAGGAAGGCTTCTTCGTCGTCTTGCGATAATCTGCAATGCTGGTAACATGTGCGGGCTAATTAACCCGCACATGAGCCTTGATGACGAAATCATTCATTCCCTTGAACATCGCCGTGTTGGTCGTATCGGACACGCGCACCGACGCCGACGACACCTCCGGCAAGATCCTGGTCGAACGCGCGGCAGACGCCGGTCACCATGTCGTCGAAAAAAAGATCGTGCCCGACAATATCTATCGGATTCGGGCCGTCGTCTCAGAGTGGATCGCGAACGCTGAAGTGAATGTCGTGATCACGACCGGCGGCACCGGCGTGACCGGCCGCGACGGCACCCCCGAAGCGGTCAGACCGCTGCTGGACAAGGTGCTGGACGGTTTCGGCGAAACTTTCCGGATGCTGTCCTATCAGGACATCAAGACCTCGACGATCCAGTCGCGCGCGATCGCCGGCGTCGCGAACGCCACCTATCTGTTCTGCCTGCCCGGCTCCTCCGGCGCCTGCCGCACCGCGTGGGACGCTTTGATCAAGGACCAACTCGATGCCCGCACTCTACCCTGCAACCTGGTCCAGCTGATGCCGAGACTGAAGGAAATCTGAGATGCAATCGATCTTTCTGTTTTTCGGCGCGATCAGCGCCCTCATTGGAGTCGGCATGGGCGCGTTCGGCGCGCATGGCCTGAAGAATGTACTCAGCCCGGAGATGCTGACGGCCTATCACACCGGCGCCAGCTATCAGATGTGGCATGCGTTGGGCCTGATCGGCATCGCCCTGGTCCGCCGCGATGATCCCACATCCAGACTACTGAACTGGGCCGGCTGGCTGATGCTGATCGGGATTATACTGTTCTCGGGCAGCTTGTATCTGCTTGCGATCATGGATTTGAAACAGCTCGGCATGATCACGCCGTTTGGCGGCGTCAGTTTTTTGCTCGCCTGGTTATTGCTGGCCGTTTATGCAGGAAGAAAACCGCAAACCAGCCGATATTCATCCCGAGACAGATAGAAGAATTTAACGCCTCAAAGCGTTCAAAAAAAGGGTACGCGTTATACGTACCCTTTTTTCACAATTCCTGATTGAATAGGCTCTGTGTACGGTTGCGGTTGGATTTGCCGCAACCGTCCAAGCATTTTATTCGCTTGCCTTTTGCAGCATCGCGTACAACTCGTCCTTCAACTGTATTCGCCGCAGTTTCAGGTTTTCGAGAAACTCGTCCGAATGCGCCTCGATTTCGAGTTCGGTGCGGCGGATTTCATCGTCGAGATCGTTATATTCCTGATACAGCCTCGCAAAATGGGAATCAGTGGTTTTCAGCACATGAATCTGATAGCGGAATTCGGGAAATTCAAGCGCCAAATGGTGTTTTTCGCCCAACATATCGGTCTCCTTATCAAACAACTTGAGTCATTATTAATGATTGTCGTAATTACCGGATATTTCTGACCACAATACCCGATTTTCCACAGCTTTTCAGGCTTTTTTTCTGTACATCCTCTGCGCAGGCTATCGCCTTCGCCCCGCTGCTATCATAACAGACGTATATTTCCTCCAGATAACGCTGCTTGCCTGTGCACGAAATCGCGACCGCATCGGCGGCAAGCCCTGGATTAGCAGCCACCACGAACTGGGTCAGTTGCTTCGTATCGGTGCGCAGCGGCTTTGCCAGATTTTGCAGAGCGGACGGCGTCTTGAAGAGTTGTTTAAGCGTCTCGGAAAGCTGTAAGTACTCGCCGGGCGCGAGTCCAGAACAGGTGCCGTGTTTTTCCCATTCATGATAGATCAGGCCTTTGCTCGGATAAAGATCGGCGTATTTCCGCACCAACTGGCCTGGCAGCGGCCGGCTGTCACAAAACTGCGGATAACTGCGTTGATACTGCGGCCACAGACCGTGCAGCACCAGGCCATAACCCAGACTGCATTGCTGTTCCTTCGGATGCGAATCGCAAAACTCCGGCGACCATGACAGACTCATCACATAATAATCGAAGGATTTTTGCGGCTCGGCCCCTGCGGAAGACGCAAAAGCAGCGGCGAGCAGCAAACAAAGCAGGGAGTTTCTAAATTTCATCGATCTTTCCTTAAGCCTAGTCCCAACGGTCGTCCCGCACCTGCACCCTCTCGGCTTCGAGGCGCACCGGAAAACTGTGAATATCTTCATAAGCCGGCGCGGATAACACGGCGCCTGTCTTTACGCAAAATCTCGCGCCGTGGCGTGGACAAATGATTTGATCGCCGTCCAACTCGCCGCTGGCGATTTCCGCGCCGTCATGGGTGCAGACATCCTCGATCGCATAATAACAGCCTTCGATCCTGAACACCGCCACATCGGTTCCGTCGACCTCGACGACTACATTCTCGCCGTCCGCCAAGGCATTCCGCCCGCAAACATCCACCCAATCCGTCATCAATCCCCCCGTATTTTTTAGCCTGTCAAATAAACATCGTAACGCAGCAGCTTGCCCTGAAAACTTTCAGTCGGCTTGCCTCCCAAGGGCTCCGCATAATCGGGACTCTTGACGACCACGCGTTTGCCGGTGGCGCTGAGCGCCGCGTCAAACAATTGCGACTTGTCAGTATCATCGCCCAAAAGGTCGCGCAGCACCCTCATCGATTTCTTTGCAAGCGCGGATTTTTTGCGTTTCGGTGGGAACATCGGGTCGATGTAGATGCAGTCCGGCTGGCTGTCGAGATTCGCCAAAATGTCTATCGCATTGCCCTGGATCAACGTAGGCGACGCCAGACCCAACCTTTGCATCCAGTCCAGTTCCTGCAAGCGCTTGAAGCCGTCGGCGAGCAACGCGGCCATCACCGGCGAGCGCTCCAGACAGGTCAGCTCGTAACCCATCCGATAAATATGCAGTGCATCCTGCCCCCAACCGGTCGTCGCATCGATCACCGTTTTGGTCTTGCGGCCCAGCGCCTGCGCCAGAGGCCCCTGCTTCGGCGCCGGCCAGGAACGCTGCTCGCCGGCGCGCGGTTCGATTTCGACCGTCAGGCCGCCGGCTTTCAGCAATTCAGTGTCCAGCAGCTTCAGGCAGCCGTCGCGCCAGCTCAAGAAAAACGCTTCGTGCGGATTGAAGTCCTCCGCGTTCGAGTTTCGTAAAGGAACGCCCAAACGTTCGGCCAACTGCCGAAAAATCGACAAATCGCCCTGCCCTTCATAAAGCACCGCGAGTTTACCGACATAAGCGGAATCGGGTTCATTCATCGACGCATCGTAGCGAAATCACCGCTGCGGACGACGGCTGAAAAGCCTGTCACTCCGTCGAAACCGGCGTATGCTGATTCTGCAACGCCGCATCGAGCGTATGCCAGGCCAAGGTCGCACACTTCACGCGCGCCGGATATTCCCTGACGCCGGCCAATACCGCCAGCTTGCCGAGCGCTTCGAGTTGCAAGTTGTCGTCCTTACCGGTGGTCATTTCGTGGAATTTTTTGAACAACGCTTCGGCTTCCTGCGCGGTCATGCCCTTGATGATTTCGGTCATCAGCGACACCGACGCGGTCGAGATCGCGCAACCCGAACCCTGGAAACTGGCGTCCTTGATCACATCGCCGTCCATTTTCAGATACAGGGTCAGGCGGTCGCCGCACAAGGGGTTGAAGCCGTCCACCTGCCGGTCCGCGTCTTCGATGACCCGGAAATTTCGCGGGTTGCGGTTGTGATCGAAAATGACCTCCTGGTAGAGGTCCCGTAACTCATCAAACATCAGCCAAATACCTTAATTAACGATTCAATACCCCGCATCAACACGTCGATCTCCGCACGGGTGTTATACATTGCGAACGAGGCGCGCGCGGTCGCCGGCACCCCGTAAAAATCCATCACCGGCATCGCGCAATGGTGCCCGGCGCGGATCGCGATCCCCAAGCTGTCGAGCATCGTGCCGATGTCGTGCGGATGGATATGATCGAGCACGAACGACAGGATCGCGCCTTTATGCTCCGCCTCGCCGATAATCCGGAGCCCCTTGATCTTCCTGGCCTGCTCGGTCGCATAGTCGAGCAATTCGGCCTCATAGGCCGCAACGTTCTCCATGCCGATCGCGTTCAAATAATCGATCGCCGCGCCCAGCCCGACCACGTCGGCGATGCTCGGCGTGCCGGCTTCGAATTTGTAGGGCAGCGTATTATATTCCGATTTTTCGAAAGTCACCCGGCGGATCATGTCGCCGCCGCCCTGATAAGGCGGCATCGCCTCCAACAGCGCCTGTTTGCCGTACAACACACCGACGCCGGAAGGTCCGTACAGTTTGTGGCCTGAGAATACATAAAAGTCGCAATCGAGCGCCCGCACGTCGACTTTCATGTGCGGAATCGCCTGCGCGCCGTCGAGCAGCACAGGAATGTTCCGAGCATGGGCGGCGGCGATGATCTTCTCGACCGGATTGATCGTGCCCAAGGCATTGGACATATGCGCAACCGCCACCAGCCGGATCCTGTCGCTCAGTAACGCTGCGAATTCGCTATAGATCAATTCGCCTTTCAGGTTGATCGGCGCGACTTTCAAGACCGCGCCGCTTTGCTCGCACAAGAGCTGCCACGGCACGATATTCGAATGATGTTCCATCGCGGTGATCAGAATTTCATCGCCGGCCTTGATGTTGGCCCGCCCATAGGATTGGGAAACCAGATTGACCGCCTCGGTCGCGCCGCGAACGAAAATGATTTCCTTCTCGCTGGCCGCGTTGATGAAGTCCTTGACCTTGGTTCTTGCGCCTTCGAACTTGTCGGTCGCACGCACGCTCAAAGTATGGACGCCGCGGTGGATGTTCGCATAATCGTGCCGGTACAAATCGCTGATCGCGTCGATCACCGCATTCGGCTTCTGGCAGCTGGCGGCATTGTCCAGATAAACCAGGTCTTTGCCGCGGATTTTTTCGGCCAGAATCGGGAAATCGGCTCTGATTTTTTCTATGGGGAAAGTTGTCATCGTCGTGTTTGGCCTAATATCGGCGTGTTGCTTTATCATGATTGACATATTATATTTAACCTTTGTGCAAATCCGGTTTAACGGTGCCCATGTCCACAGTGAATCCTACCAAACATCTGACCAATCTCGATGAATGGCGCAGGCTCGGCGAGGCGAACATTTTCCCGCCGGACAGCCGGCTCGAACTGATCGATGGAGAAATTCTCGAAATGGCACCGATTGGCTTTAATCATGCGGGTCACTTGAAACGAATCACGAATTTTCTGGCCCCGCTTGTTGCCGGTAAAGCCATTGTCAGCGTTCAAGATCCGCTCCAACTCGGCGACCTGTCCGAACCGGAACCGGATTTCATGCTGTTGAAGCCGAATCCGGATTTCTATTGTTCGCGCCATCCGAATGCCGGCGATGTATTGCTGCTGATCGAAGTCGCCGACAGTTCGCTGGCTTTCGATCAGAATCAAAAACAGCGTTTGTATGCTTTGCATGGCATTCCGGAATATTGGCTGCTGAATCTGAACGACAACTGCCTCGAAGTCTATCGCCATCCGCACGGCGAGTCATATGAACAGAAGACCACACTGCGCGCCGGTGATTCGATCAGCCTGTTGCAACTGCCCGATATCGCGATCAAACTTTCGGACATTCTGTAGGCCCCATCGTCGGGTTGCCGCTTAGCAGGCAACCCGGCCGACAAATTACAACCATGCCTTTTCGACGCCTTGCTGCGGAAAGCGCTGCAAAAGTTCACCCAACACCAGATCATGCAGTTCCCTGACCCTGATCTTATCGACCATCTCATTAGCGAACGCAAAGGTCAGCATGTTGCGCGCGGTTTCTTCATCGACGCAACGGGATTGCAGATAAAACACCGACTTTTCGTCCAGTTGACCGACCGTCACGCCATGCCCGCACTTCACGTCATCTGCGTAAATCTCCAGCTGCGGCTTGGTGTCCGCTTCCGCATCGGTCGATAATAATAGATTGCGGTTGTTCATTTCCGAATCGGTTTTTTGCGCATCTTCGGCCACGATCACCCTCCCCTGGAACACCCCGCGCGCCCTGTCGTCCAGCACGCCTTTGTACAATTCTCGGCTGGTCGCATAAGGCTTCTGGTGAACGATGCGCGTATGGTTGTCGATATGCTGACGCTTGCCGCCGACATACAGTCCGTTCAGGATACATTCCGAGGCATGATCCAGATCGGCATGAATGTCGCTGCGCGCCAGCAGTCCGCCGAACGCAAAGTTATGATGTGCAAAGCGGGCATCGCGCGCCTGGGCCACATAGACGCCGCCGAAGTGATAGGCCTTGTCCGACTCAACCTGTAATTTATACTGCGCCAGATCGGCATTCGCGCCGACAAACACTTCGGTCACCGCCGCCGACAGATAGGCAGAGTCCGCGCCGACATAGGTTTCGACGATTTCGGCCTGCGCCATCGTCTCGATCACGATCAGGTTGCGCGTGGTCGCCAGCGCCTCGGCTTCGGTCACGACATGCAACAGTTGCAACGGCTTCGCAAGCAGGTGTTTGGCCGGAACGTGCATAAACACACCATCAGAAAACCAGGCCGTATTGAACGCGACAAAACCGTGCTCGCTGTCTTTAACCGCCTTGCCCAAATGCTCCTCGATCAACTCGGGCCGCTTGGCCAGCGCCTCCGCGATGCCGAGCACCGAAACCGCCTCGGGCAGAGCGTCCAGCCGTGAAAGCTCGGCCGAAAAGCGCCCATTCAGCAGCACGACGGACCAGGCATCGTGCAGGCGATATGCATCGAGCCATGCCTTGTCGATTGGGCCGGAGGCCGGCGCCAAGGCAGGCTTAAACAGTTTTTTCTCGATCGCGGAAACGTTCGTGTAACGCCATTCCTCCTCGCGCGGCGACGGAAATCCGCCGGACGAGAACTGCGCGAGCGCCTCGCGGCGCCGCTTCGCCAGCCACGGCAAATCCCGGCCCGGCAATTGCGGCGCGATCGCATCATATTCCGCCGCATAACGGTTTTGAGTCACTGCGCTCATCATGCCGCCTCGAGCCAGCCGTAGCCTTTTTCTTCCAGTTCCAGCGCCAGTTCGGGACCGCCTGACTTCACGATCCGGCCGTGCGCCAGCACATGCACGACGTCCGGCTTGATGTAGTCGAGCAGGCGCTGATAATGGGTCACCATCACGAACGCACGTTCCGACGAACGCAAGGAATTGACGCCGTCGGCGACGATCTTCAGCGCGTCGATGTCGAGTCCCGAATCGGTTTCATCGAGAATGCACAGTTTCGGTTCCATGATCGCCATCTGCAGAATTTCGTTGCGCTTCTTCTCGCCGCCGGAAAAGCCCTCGTTGACCGCGCGGTACAGAAACTTCTCGTCCATTTCCAGCAGTTTGACCTTGTTCTTGACCAGCGTCAGAAAGTCCATCGCATCGACTTCCGGCTGGCCGTGGTGCTTGCGAATCGCATTCAGCGCGGCCTTCAGCAGATAAATGTTGCTGACGCCAGGAATTTCGACCGGATATTGAAACGCCAGAAAAACGCCTTCGCGCGCACGGATTTCCGGGGCCATCTCAATCAGATCCATGCCTTGATAGGTCACCGAACCCTCAGTGACCGTGTAGCCGGCCTTGCCCGACAGTACATGCGACAACGTGCTTTTGCCGGAACCGTTCGGCCCCATGATCGCGTGGATCTCGCCGGCCTTGATTTCCAGATTGATGCCTTTCAGAATCGGCTTGTCGCCCACGCTGACGTGGAGATTTTCTATGCTGAGCATTTCGTTTACCTGTGTTGTTTAATGGGCCTTATACCCAGATCTTTACCAATTTTAAAATCAATTTTCGTTATCCGTCCTGCTTGCCGCCACCGATTCCAGCAAGGCCAAGCCGTTGGCCTTGATCGTGTTGCATATGCCGTGCAAGGGCAAATGACTCAGACTATTCGTCGAGAACGGGTACTGCAATTCGAAGCCGATTCTGTCCAGCGAAAGCAAGGGATAGGCGACCAGCAAGAAAATCAAAACACTGTTCAGGCCGGCTTTTTCGATCAATGAAAAAGGCAACAGCAGTAAAAAAATCAGGATGAAGCGGCGCGCCTTGATCGCGTAAACCAGAGGCATCGGTGTCTTCAGGATTCTTTCACAGCCGCCGAGGCAATCGATCAGGTAGGTCCTTTGTCGCTCCAATTCCTTAAAAACCGTCTCATTGATGTCATGACGACGATAGGCTTGGTCGAATAATTTTGCTATTTTTCCGGCCACGAAGTACGGCATGTGTTGAGCCGCCTGCAGTTCCTGAATTTGCTGGGAGGTCAACAAGTCTTTCAACTCATCGAAATTTTGGCTCTGGCGCAGCGATTCCTTGCAGGCAAACGCAAAGGCGATCGTCCACTGAGTGATTTCGCGCCGCCAAACGGCATTGTCCGGACCGTAACTTAACGCGGCCAGCAAAATGTTCCGACTCGCATTCACGATGCCGCCCCACAGCTTGCGCGCTTCCCACCAGCGGTCATAACCGGCATTGGTGCGGAACACCAGCACTACGCCGAGCACGGCGCCGATATATTCAAACGGCGTGACGTTCAAATACGGCAACGGTGTCCAATACCGATCGATCAAAGCCAGAATCAGCGGATAGCAGGAAGCCAATAACAACCCCGGCAGCAGTCTCGGGGTAACCGAGCCGCGCCACATCAGGGCGCCGTGCAAAAATTTGCCGGCTTCTTCCTGATTGGGGGTTACATAAGTATCTGCTTTCTTCATGCCATTGCCGTAATAATAGAGGCGCCGTTATCCGACCGAACCTTCCAGACTCAAGCCCAACAACGCCTGCGCCTCGACCGCAAACTCCATCGGCAATTCCTTGAACACTTCCTTGCAGAAGCCGTTCACGATCATCGACACCGCATCCTCGGCCGAAAGTCCGCGTTGCTGGCAGAAGAACAACTGGTCTTCGCTGATCTTCGAGGTCGTTGCTTCATGCTCGACCTGCGCCGACGGCTGTTTGACCTCGATATACGGAAACGTATGCGCGCCGCAGCGGTCGCCGACCAACAGAGAGTCGCATTGCGTGTAGTTGCGCGCATTCTCGGCGCTCTTCAGCACCTTGACCAGACCGCGATAGGTATTTTGCGCCTTGCCGGCCGAGATGCCTTTCGACACGATCGTGCTGCGCGTGTTCTTGCCGATGTGGATCATCTTGGTGCCGGTGTCGGCCTGCTGATAATTGTTGGTCAGCGCGACCGAGTAAAACTCGCCGATCGAGTTGTCGCCGGTCAGCACGCAGCTAGGGTATTTCCAGGTGATCGCCGAACCGGTTTCGACCTGGGTCCAGGACACTTTCGAGTTGTCGCCGCGGCAATCGGCCCGCTTGGTCACGAAGTTGTAGATGCCGCCCTTGCCTTCCTTGTCGCCCGGATACCAGTTCTGCACGGTCGAATATTTGATCGTCGCGTCTTTCAGCGCGATCAACTCGACCACCGCCGCATGCAGCTGGTTTTCATCGCGCATCGGCGCGGTGCAGCCTTCGAGGTAAGAGACATGGCTGCCCTCGTCAGCGATGATCAAGGTCCGTTCGAACTGCCCGGTATTGGCCGCATTGATCCGGAAATAGGTCGACAACTCCATCGGGCAGCGCACGCCTTTCGGGATATAGACGAACGAACCGTCGGTAAACACCGCCGAATTCAGTGCCGCGAAAAAATTGTCGCCAGGCGGCACGACCGAACCAAGGTACTGTTTGATCAGATCCGGATGATCGCGTAAGGCTTCGGAAATCGGGCAAAAAATGATGCCGGCATCCTTCAGTTTTTCCTTGAAAGTCGTCGCGACCGAGACGCTGTCGAACACCGCATCGACCGCGATGCCGGCCAGACGCTCCTGTTCGTCGAGCGGAATGCCGAGTTTCTTGTACGCTTCCAACACTTCCGGGTCGATGTCGTCTAGGCTTTTCGGGCGGTCTTCCTTGCGTTTCGGCGCCGAATAATAGCTGATCGCCTGATAGTCGATCGGCGGGAATTTGACGAAGGCCCATTCCGGCGTTTTCATCGTCCGCCAATGGCGATACGCCTTCAGACGCCACTCCAGCATGAATTCGGGTTCGTTCTTGACCTTGGACAACCGGTGAATCACGTCCTCGTCGAGACCCGGCGCGAAGGTTTCGGTTTCCAGGACCGTCACGAAGCCTTGCTTGTATTCCTGGCTGATCAGGTTCTGGATTTCTTGAGCGCTTGCTGACATAAAAACTCTCTACATTGAATAAGGAAAATGCCAAAGCCATTTTCCGCCAAACTAAACAAATTTTTCCTTGGCGTATAAACTCGCCACCGGAATCAAAATTTCTGCCGGCGCCATCGCTGGCTGGATCATGTCCGCCAGAGTCACCGACTCCAGTGCATTGTGTATCGCCCGATTGATCAAACCCCAATTGCCGCGGATGCCGCAGCCCGAAGCCTGCTCACAGCCCTCGTGCGAAATGCTGCACTCGGTCAGCGCGATCGGCCCTTCCAGCGCGCTGATGACCCGGGCGACGGTAATCTTGTCCGGGGAACTGGCCAGCGCGTAACCGCCTTTCGCGCCACGCGTCGAAATCAGCACATTCTGATGAACCAGCAGCTTAAGAATTTTACTGACCGTGGGCAAGGCAATTCCGGTCGCGGACGCGATTTCGATCGCCGCATGCACATCGCTGGCGTCTTTCGCCATGAAACTCAAAATCACCGTGGCATAATCGGTCAGTTTGCTTACCCGTAACATATCCACCCTCGTTAATTAGGACTATTTTAGTCTTATTTGATTCCACAGTAAATAACTAGGTTTTGATTTTTTGGTCATTTGCAGAACGACTGGCACGATCAGTGCTTTCAAACTGAACGAAAAAATCCATAATCTGCTATCATGTCGGCCCCTAAAACTTAACTCTTACCAAGGTATCCATGTCCGAATTCAGCAATGTCACAGTCGTCAAAAAGGCCAATGTCTACTTCGGCGGCAACGTTTCAAGCCGCACGGTCCGTTTCGCGGACGGCTCGAGCAAGACGCTCGGCTTCATGCTGCCAGGCGAATACACATTCAATACGGCCGATCCTGAACTGATGGAAATCCTCGACGGCGATCTCGACGTGTGGCTGCCGGGCGCACAGCACTGGCAAACCGTCAAAGGCGGCGAATCGTTCAATGTACCAGGCAATGCGCAATTCACGGTCAAGATCAAGGCACCGACCGATTATATCTGCTCGTTTTTGAAATAAAACCGGATCATGATGCAGGCCGACGCGATGAATTTCTGGCACAGCAAAAAGCTGCATGAAATGACCGACGAAGAGTGGGAGTCGTTATGCGACAACTGCGGCAAGTGCTGCCTGAACAAGCTTGAGGACGAAAAGACCGGGGAGATTCATTTCACCAGCGCGGCCTGCAATCTGATCAATCTGAAAACCTGTCGCTGCACGCGCTATGCTGAGCGCACTCAGCTGGTGCCGCGCTGCCTGGACGTTCGGCAGCTCGCGCCCGACGCTTTCCACTGGCTGCCATCGACCTGCGCTTACCGGCTGCTGTCCGAAGGGGAGGACCTGCCTTCATGGCATCCGTTAGTCTCGGGCCGCCGCGACGGTGCGCAGCGCGCGGGCGTTTCGATCGGTAGCTACGCGATCCCCGAAACCCAGGTTAAAAGACTTGAAGACCACATCATTCGCTGGCTGGATTAAACCCATACCTTTATACACAACTCCGTCATTCCGGGATTGCCGGAATCCAGGCTACAGGGACGTATCGGACTTGCTATTCATGCTGCGCTGCAAATCGAGTAAGGACAACGCATTTGCCGCGAAGTCGGCGGAGCCGATCAGGAGAATATCGAAACCGAGAAGCGGTAAAAACAATCCGTAAGGCAGTAACAAAACCAGGCGATGAACGGCGTTGCCACAGTCACGGGATGAAAGTCCCATTGGGCGGCGCTGAGCACAAAAGGATTGAGCAGAACCCCCAGTGTCCAGGAAAAAGACTGCCAATGCGTATAACCGAGTCTTAAACCGGTTTTGTAGATCGGCAGCGCCGTCGATGCGATCGCGAGTGACTGCGTCAATATCAGCCATTCCGGTCCCGGATAAATTTTATAGAGGAGCGCATAGAGGTAAAGCCATGGATGAAAATGGACGCCGAACCAATGATAGGGTTCAGCGGTGCCGATAGTCACCATGGGCGCGCCGTTGTTTAGAATGCTCCAAATGGCCTGACTGAAGGCGCCGGTATCATTGACGGAAGCTTTAAAGCTCCAGTGCCTATCGATACCCAGTAGCAGCATGGCAAGAAAATACACGCTACAGCTGATCAGTAGAGCCCGATACACGGCTTTGGCTTGCACGGCAATAAAGACTATTGGTTGCAAACTTAAATTTTCCTATGTTTTCATCGATTTACAACCCTGAAAAGATTGGCCACGCGGTTTGAGTCGACGAGTCACAGAAGACCATTGTTGCCAATTGAATACATCTTATAAATTTAGACTATCCTATAAATTAACAGCTCCACTGCCACTAATTTTGACTTTGGAATCGCAAAAAATTAACATGGTCGGCTAATGACTGTGTCTTGCTTCCTTTGTTTTTTGCGTTGAATGTAAGCCGTTAAGCCGCCTCCCCCTAAGACCTCTGCCCTGAAGAATTTTTACGCATGAATCCTTTGGTGACTTTTTTTATACCGGTTAGAAATGGAGTGCCTTACATCGAAGAATGCATCCAATCGATTCTTGCGCAATCGTTTCAGAACTGGCGCCTGTTGATCCTGGATAACCGGTCCACCGACAGTACTGACAGCCTGTGCAGCAAATATCTGGCGGATCGGCGGATCGAATATATCACGAACGCAACCGATATCGGCATGATCCCCAACTTCAATCAATGCCTGGATTTGTGCGATACCAAATACTATGCCATCCTTTCGCATGACGATATGTATGCCGATGCGCGCGCAGTTGAGGACAGTTTAACCCTGCTTGAAAACGACCCCGAACTCTGTGCCGTTTATTCCCATCTCAACTGGATAGACGGCAACTCACAGACAATCGCGCGCAAAAAATTCAAAACGATGGGTAAGGTGGCATCAGACACGATCGCCAAGACTTCAATCCGGACTTGCCGCAACCTGTTTGGAGTGCCGCTTTTGGTGCGCGCCGCCGCCGTCAAAGGCCATAAATACGAAAGCGCGTTTTATTTTACCGCCGATATCGACTTTTCGATTGCGATCGGCCAAGGCTTATACCATTATGTGATTGACAGGCCTTGCTATGCGATTCGTTTCCATGCGTCGAACACGTCCATGCGCGATTTTTCAAAAACGCGGTCAGAACTCAATAGCATCGCCGACAAGCATCGGATCAAATTGAGTGTTGTCGACTCGATCAGGATGCGGATCAACGACTGGCAAACGCGTGCGGGGAAACACCTGTTTTATCTGTACCTGGATCATTTCCGAAAATTCATGCCCGCGTGTCAGCAAAGATGATATCACTCCGCAACCCAGGCATCCTGCTGCGCTTCCTGGCGGTTGGCGTTGTCAACACCGCCTTCGGAATCGGCGTTTATTGGCTGCTGCTTTACACCGGTTTAGCTTATCCGTGGGCGTCTTTACTCTCTCTGCTGGTGGGCATCGTTTTCAGCTTTAACAGCCACAGGCTGGCCGTGTTCAAAACCGGGGGCGACTTCTTCCGCTATGTATCGGTCTGGGCATCCATTTATTTCGTCAATATCGAGCTGATCTCCATAATCAGAGAGGATACCGGCGATTATGTTGCCGGCATCGCGGTATTGCCGGTCAATGTCGTTTTGTCTTTTATTTTGATGAAGCGCTTTGTTTTTCGTCCGGCCAAGGAATACGGTGTTTCATGAAAGCCATTATTTTAGCCGGAGGACTCGGCACCCGTATCACTGAGGAAACCGTACTGCGTCCGAAACCGATGATCGAAATCGGGGGGCGGCCTATCCTTTGGCACATCATGAAGACCTATTCGGCGCACGGCATCAATGAGTTCATTGTCTGCTGCGGCTACAAGGGTTACATGATCAAGGAATACTTTGCCAATTATTTTCTGCATATGTCCGATGTGACCTTCGATATGCGCAATAACCAGATGGAAGTGCATCAGCACCATGCCGAACCTTGGCGGGTAACGCTGGTCGATACCGGCGATCACACCATGACCGGCGGTCGCTTGAAACGCGTGTCCGAGTATATTAAAGACGAATCGGCATTTTGCTTTACCTATGGGGACGGCGTTGCCGATATCGATATTTCTGCCCTGATTGCTTTTCACCGGCAACATGGTAAAAAGGCGACCGTGACCGCGGTGCAGCCGCAAGGCCGCTATGGCTCTCTGGACATGGCAGGAAACGAAGTGCTGGGCTTTGTCGAAAAGCCGCCAGGTGACGGCGCCTGGATTAACGGCGGTTTTTTTGTCTTGTCCCCGAGTTGCCTGGAATTGTTGTCGGACGACTCAACTTCCTGGGAAAGCGGGCCGCTCGGTCGGCTTGCCGCCGAAGGAGAACTGATGGCTTACCAGCATCGAGGCTTCTGGCAACCGATGGACACCCTGCGCGACAAAAATCATTTGGAAGCGCTTTGGCAAGACGGCAAGGCGCCCTGGAAAGTATGGTAATCAATCCCGGATTCTGGCGCGGCAAAAGAATTTTTCTGACCGGCCACACAGGATTCAAAGGCGGCTGGCTCGCTCTTTGGTTGCAAGAGCTCGGAGCGTCCGTATTCGGCTATGCCTTGAATCCCTCTACTACACCCAACTTATTTACAGTGGCCAACGTCGGCCAAGCGCTGGCTGCAAGCACGATTGCCGATATACGCGATAGCAGTCGGCTGGAAAAGGCGATGCACGCCGCACAACCCGATTTGGTTTTTCATCTGGCAGCGCAGCCTTTGGTCAGGCACTCCTATGCCGATCCCGTCGAAACCTATGCCATCAATGTAATGGGGACGGTGAATGTGCTGGAAGCCGTTCGAAAAACGCCCAGCGTTCGCGCCGTTATCAACGTGACGACGGATAAATGCTACGAGAATCAGGAATGGCTCTGGGCCTACCGCGAAAACGAACCGATGGGAGGGCATGACCCCTACTCCAGCAGCAAGGCTTGTGCCGAACTGGTGACGTCGGCTTACCGGCGGTCATTTTTATCCGAAGCCGGCGTAGCCTTGGCCAGCGTCAGATCAGGAAATGTGATCGGCGGCGGCGACTGGTCTAACGATCGACTGATTCCCGATATTCTGCGCGCTTTTGACGCCGGCCAAACCGTGGTGATTCGCTCGCCCAATTCGGTGCGTCCCTGGCAGTATGTCCTCGAACCCTTGGCCGGCTACCTGATGCTCGGAAAAAAATTATACGAAGATCGCGACAATTTTGCCGAAGCCTGGAATTTTGGCCCGAGTGATGAAGAGGCCCGCTCAGTCCAATGGATTGTCGAACATCTTGTCGCCGGCAGACCCGGCGCAAATTGGCAAGTTGATCTCTCGGCACAACCGCATGAGGCGGCCTTTCTTAAGCTGGATAGCAGCAAGGCGCGAAGCAAACTTGGCTGGAAACCTCGTTGGCGACTTGATACCAGCCTTGAAAAATGCCTGGCGTGGAATAACGCCTATCGTGCCGGTCACGACATGCGCGAATTCACCTTGAGGCAAATCCACACCTATAATGGATTCAGCGCAGAAGGTCATCCATGAAACGCTTCGATTTTTTTCCGACACCTTTGCCGGGGCTGACATTGGTACAACGGAAACCGATTGAAGATAGCCGAGGATTTTTCAGCCGTTTCTTTTGCGCCGAGGATTTTGGCCGGGTGGGTTTGACGAGGCCGATTGCACAGATGAATCATTCGCTGACGCATTTGAAAGGCTCGGTGCGAGGTATGCATTTCCAGTATCCGCCATTCGCTGAAGACAAATTTGTTAGCTGCGTGCGCGGCTCAATTTTCGATGTGGCGGTCGATTTACGCAAGGAATCGCCGACTTTTCTGCACTGGCATGGTGAAATCTTATCCGCCGATAATCAGCGCAGCTTGCTGATTCCCGCAGGCTTTGCACATGGTTTCCAGACCTTGGCCCGCGATTGCGAGCTGCTGTATCTACATACGATGCCTTATGCACACGATTGCGAAGGCGCGCTCCATGCGCTTGATCCACTATTGGAAATTGCATGGCCATTGCCTATCGCAGAAATTTCCGAACGCGACCGGACTCACCCGATGCTTAACTCGCAGTTTGAAGGACTGACTTTATGAAATGCCGTCACTGCGGCGCCAACCTGCAATTGCCGCTGATCGATCTGGGCAGCGCGCCGCCTTCCAACGCCTATCTGACCGAAGCGGCTTTACACACCCCCGAAAAATGGTATCCGCTACGGATTTTGGTATGCACCCAATGCTGGCTCGTCCAGACCGAGGATTGCGTCGGCGCAGAAACGCTTTTCGATGCCGAATACGCCTATTTCAGCTCTTTTTCGCTATCCTGGCTGCAGCATGCCGAACGTTATGTCGCTACCATGATCGCCCGTTTCGGCTTAAACGAAAACTCCCATGTAATTGAAATCGCCGCAAACGACGGCTATCTGCTGCAGTACGTCATGGCTCACCGTATTCCCTGTTTGGGAATCGAACCCACGGCCGCCACGGCCCAGGCGGCTAGAGCGAAAGGCATCGGCATCATCGAGGATTTTTTTGGCGTTCGCCTCGCGCGGCAATTAGCTGCTGAAGGTAAAACGGCCGACCTGATCGCCGCCAACAATGTGCTTGCGCACGTACCGGACATCAACGATTTTCTATCCGGCTTTGCCGTGTTATTGAATCATGACGGGATCGCAACCTTCGAATTCCCTCATTTAATGCGGCTGATTCAAGAAAATCAATTCGATACGATATACCATGAGCACTTTTCCTACCTTTCGCTGATTGCAGTCCTGGCCATTTTCGAACGCAACGGCCTGACGGCATTTGATGTGGAAGCATTGCCCACACATGGCGGCAGCCTACGCGTTTTCGCTCAACGCCGAGATACCGGAAGCCGGCCTATCAGTGCAAAAGTCGGAGAGCTGCTTGCCGCCGAACACAATGCGGGCTTAAGTACCGACGCTTATTACCGCGATTTCCAGACTCGGGTCAATCGCATAAAAAATGATTTCGTGACCTTTTTACTCGATGCGGCGAGCCAGGGTAAAAAAGTCGCCGCTTATGGCGCCGCCGCCAAAGGCAATACCCTGCTCAATTATGCCGGGGTTCGTCCCGATTTGATCGCCTACGTTGTCGATCGCAATCCTGCAAAACAAAACAAGTACCTTCCCGGAAGCCGAATTCCGATCGTTGCCGAAGATCTTTTGCAGACAGACAGACCGGATTATGTTGTCGTTTTTCCCTGGAATCTGAGAAAAGAAATCATGCAGCAGCTTGGCTATATCCGTAACTGGGGGGGACAATTCGTAACGGCAATTCCTTATCTGGAAATTTCATGAAGGCGCGCATACCCTATACAAAACCCTCCATCACGGAATTGGAAGTTGCTTATGCAACCGATGCGGCCAGACACGGATGGGGAGAAAGGTGCTATGAGTACATCGCCCGTTTTGAGCAAGCTTTTAAAGCCCATTTGGGGGTAAATTTTGCCATTGCGACATCCAGTTGCACCGGTGCGTTACATATGGGCCTTTCGGCTTTGGGTATTGGTCCCGGCGATGAGATTATCCTAGCGGATACCAACTGGATTGCCACGGCGGCGCCCATCGTGCATTTGGGGGCAAAGCCGGTGTTTGTCGATATTCTAGCCGACAGTTGGTGTATCGACCCGGAAAAAGCCGAAGCCGCCATTACGCCCCGAACCAAGGCCATCATTGCCGTCCATCTCTATGGCAATCTCTGTGAAATGGATAAATTGCTGGCAATAGGCGCAAGACATGGCATCCCGGTCATTGAAGATGCCGCCGAAGCGATTGGCTCCGTCTATCACGGCAAAAGAGCAGGCAGCATGGGCTTGTTTGGCTGCTTTTCGTTTCATGGAACCAAGACGTTAACGACGGGCGAAGGCGGCATGTTTGTCACCGACGACGCCGATCTCTATGAGGCCGTACTCACGCTTTCGAACCATGGCCGCGCGCATGGCCAATCCAAGCAATTCTGGCCGGACCAGGTCGGGTTCAAATACAAAATGTCCAATATCCAGGCGGCTATCGGCTGTGCACAGATGGATAGGATCGAAGAGCTGATTGCCCGTAAACAGGAGATACTGCTTTACTACCGCCAGAATCTAAACGATTTGTCCCCTATAAAAATCAACCCAGAACCCACGGGGACTGTCAACGGCGCTTGGATGCCGACCGTGGTTTTTGACGAGCAAACGGGCATAACCCGCGAAGACCTTTTTGCGGCTTTTGCCAGTGACAATATTGATGCGCGCGTGTTTTTTCACCCTCTATCCGGCCTGCCCATGTTTGATCCTGTACCGCAAAATATGAATGCTTGGCGCATACCTCAACGTGCGATTAATTTGCCAAGCTTTCATGATCAAACCTCGACTGAGCAGGATCGAATCGTACAAATAATCCGCGCCTTGTTAAATGAGTGACCCTATAAAGCGTTACATTCTTTGGGGCAGCTCGGGTCACGCCAAGGTGTTGGCTGAACTGATTACGTTACTTGGCGGCAACGTCGTTGCATTATTCGATAATAATCCTGAAGCGGAATCGGTATTGCCCAATGTTCCCTTGTTTGTGGGCTTAAAAGGATTTTTGCGCTGGCGTGAGCTTAATAGAGGTGAGACTGTCGCCGGCCTGGCAGCAATAGGGGGAGGAAGAGGCAAGGATAGACTGGATATACATAAACTGTTTAAGCAGCATGATGTCACCTTAGGTACTTTGGTGCATCCCGATGCCACAGTCAGCAGATCCTCGATATTAGGCGCCGGCTCACAGATCATGGCGCAATCCGTGGTTGCTGCCGATACGCGTTTGGGTGAAGGCTGTATTATCAATCATGGCGCCAATGTCGATCATGAATGTTTATTAGGGGATGGCATACATCTTGCACCCGCCGCAACGCTATGTGGCTGTATTACTTTGGGCAATAATGTCTTTATCGGCGCAGGAGCGGTGGTGCTGCCGAAATTGACCATCGGCCATGATACGATTGTTGCAGCTGGCGCTGTTGTGACGCGAAGTCTTCCTGCTGGCGTCGTCGCTGTAGGCAATCCGGCGAGAATCATCAGAGCCGTTTAATTTCATAAAGCCACTTAAATTCGATCTTTTAGACCATAAAAATTTCCATAGCGATGATACCGATGTACGATCAATTTAAAAAAGAATGCGAAAACGAGATCAATTTGCAAGGAGCGGATCCGGAATTGGAAAAATTCTCTAACCGATGGATAACCGAGGTAAACTCTTACAAATATTCCTATCACTTTGAATGGCTCGGCCGCCCGATTATTCAATATCCGCAGGACATCATCGCGATGCAGGAGATCATCTGGTCCGTCCAGCCTGACCTGATCATCGAAACCGGCATCGCGCATGGCGGCTCGCTGATTTTTTCGGCCTCGATGCTCGAATTGAATGCCGCTTGCGGCGGTCCTGCCGACGCTGAGGTATTGGGTGTCGACATCGACATTCGTCCGCATAATCGCGCGGCGATCGAGGCGCATCCCATGTTCAAACGGATTTCCCTGCTTCAGGGCTCAAGCATCGCCGACGACATCATCCATAAGGTTCAAGAGAAAGCGGCAAGCAAACAAAAGGTGTTGGTCTGCCTGGACAGCAATCATACCCACGAGCATGTGCTCGCCGAGTTGAAAGCTTATGCGCCACTCGTATCAGAGGGAAGTTATTGTGTGGTATTTGATACCATTATCGAAGACCTGCCAAAATCGATGTTTCCCGATCGCCCCTGGGGACCCGGTAACAATCCGAAAACCGCGGTTTGGGAATACTTGCGTGAGCATCCAGAATTCGCAATCGACAAAAGCATCCAGAATAAATTATTGATTACAGTGGCTCCCGATGGTTATTTGAGACGCGTCAGTTAATCTAAAAAAATGACTTTGCCATGATGAAATTAGCCATCGCTGTTCCCTGCTACAATGAGCAAGAAGTCCTCGATGAAACCAATAACAGGCTGACGCAGTTAATTGACCGCCTGCTTGATCAAGGAAAGGTCAATCCGGACAGCAGGATTTATTATATCGATGATGGGAGCACTGACCGTACCTGGGATATCATTGAAAACCTCAGTAAACATCAGCCTAGTGTCACCGGTATCAAACTTTCGCGTAACGTCGGCCATCAACATGCCCTGCTTGCGGGGCTTTTGACAGCCGAAGGAGATGCCATAGTCAGTATAGACGCCGACCTTCAGGACGATGTGTCCGTAATCGAACAGATGGTCGATGACTTCAATCTGCGCAAAGTCCAGATTGTTTACGGGGTGCGCAAACAACGCAACTCCGATTCTTTTTTTAAAAGAACGACAGCCGATTTATTTTACAAAGTATTGCGATTGATGGGGGGCGAAATCATCCAACATCATGCCGATTTTCGCTTGATGGGACGCCCCGCCATTGAAGGATTACGCGAGTTCAACGAGGTCAACCTATTCTTGCGCGGCATCATACCGCTGCTCGGCTTTAAATCATCCATCGTCTATTATGACAGGACGGCCAGATTTGCGGGCACCAGTAAATATCCGTTTAAAAAAATGCTGGCTTTGGCGTTGAACGGCATCACTTCCTTTTCGGTCGTGCCGCTGCGAATGATAACGGCACTGGGTTTTGTGGTCTTCTTGCTCAGCGCTGTCATGGGAATTTGGGTATTGACAAACGCGTTGCTGACCGATGCGATGGTTCCCGGTTGGGCGTCGACGATTCTGCCGATTTATTTTCTGGGCGGCATACAAGTCTTATGCATTGGCGTGCTCGGTGAATATATCGGAAAGATTTATAAAGAGACCAAACAGCGGCCTCGTTATTTTATTGAAAAAACTACTGACTGAAAGGCTCTTATAAATATGCCAATTGTCATCAGCACACTGTCGAACCTTTTTCAGAGTAACTGCAAAAAAGGCAGAAGCCTTTTATGTCTATGCGTTTGATCCTTAACAAATGGCATATTGCTCTTTGGGGCTGCAGCCTTAGCTATTTCGCAATTTTTAGTTTTTTAGGAATATGGCGTCATTGGGGATATCGGACATCCCTTTATGACTTGGGCTGTTATGATCAGGCCATCTGGACAGCCAGTCAAGGAGGAGCCCTTCTCAACAGTTTCAATGCTTCCGGACAAACGATGAATTGGTTGGGCATCCATTTCCAGCCCATATTGTATCTTTTCGTGCCCCTTTACAAAATCTATCCGAGCGTGCATTGGTTGATCTTGAGCCAATCTGCAGCGCTTGCTTTTTCCGCCCTGCCGATTTTTGCGATCGCGCAACATGTCACGCGTTCAGAAAAAAACGCATTCATTTGGGCATTAATCTATCTGCTGAATCCGTTTGTGATTGCCGCCGCAACCTGGGATTTTCATGAAGTCAGCCTGGCGACTTTTTTTATTTGCATCGGTTTGTACGCAATAACGCAAAAACGTTTGTCACTCTTGATCGTTTCCAGCATTTTTCTGATGGCCTGCAAGGAACATTTTGGCTTAACGGTTGCGGGTTTTGGATTTCTCTATGGCGTTGTGCACAAAAACTGGCGAGTCGGCACAGGATTTGCGGTCATCGGCATCATGATGGCGGCCCTGATCATTGGCGTCGTCATGCCGTCTTACTCGCCAACCGGCCAGCATCTGATGATAACCCCGGTTAAAAACATGCATTCGAGCGCTTTGCGCTATAGCTGGTTAGGGAAATCACTGTCCGACGTGATTGCAAATCTTTTTATGCATCCATTGAAAGTGATGGAAACAGTGTTGCTGACGATGAAAGGATGGATCTATCTCTTCGGTTTACTGGCGCCTTTTTTATTTCTTCCTGTTGCCGCGCCTGTCTGGCTGATTCCAATAACCGGCGATCTTTTGGCGAATTTATTATCTGCCAATCCGATGCCTCGTCGGATTTTCAGCTATCACTCCGTGACCATGATCCCCTTGCTGACAGTGGCAGCTATTTTTGGCCTCCAGAAGATTCACCCTTTTTTAAGAGCGCTCTCGGCGGCAGGCATCTTAAAATTGACGCTTTGCTTGGGACTGGTATTGGCTTACTTTGCCGCGCCGCTCCCCTTAACGGGCGCTGTCAATTATTGGCGACCGATTAGCGTCATTACACCGTTTGATAAAAGAGAGTACGTAGTAAAGGAAATCATCGGCAACGGAGCGCTATCGGCCCAGGTAAATTTGGGTGCGCATTTTACTCAAAGAGATTCAATCTATGGCTTTCCTGACAAAATAGACCAGGCGGATTTTATCGTACTCAGGCTCGATAGTCCGACGCTTAAAATAACGTCTGATAATCCGGGAGAAATCGGATCATTGGCACATCACCTGCATTTACATATCACAGACTACCTGAACCAGGTGGAAAAATTGCTAAACGACCAGAAATACGCGCTGCTTTATTGGGACGATCCCTGGCTGGTGTTCGGTAAGCAGCAACAAAAATCATCTTCCGCCTCAGCGGCATTGGTCCATGCCAAAATTCAAGAACTGCACCGCAGTTGGTTGAGCGTTAAGCCAAACGAAAAATAACTGTTATCGACGGACTTTAGTCTACAATTTTTCATTAGAAATAACTTAAGACGAAAACCTGACATGCGCCCCAATACAAGTAGCCTAATCGTCAATAAACAATCGCCTAAAACCGAAATTTTTATTCTCGTGCTTCTGGCCTATTTAACTTGGCTGATAGCCGCGTTCTGCGGCACAGGGGACGATACTTACTGGCACATCAAAGTCGGCGAATGGATTCTGGACAATCACCGGATTCCAACAACGGGCATTTTCTCGTATACCGCCGCCAATATGCCCTGGGTTTCCCATGAGTGGCTGTCGGCCATCATATTATATGCGGTCTTCAGCGTAGCCGGATGGCCGGGACTTGTTTTGCTCGCAACCTTAGCGATCACCTTGGCCATGTGGTCAATGTGCAATTTTCTGGTCAAACGGATCAGTATCAACAGCTGTATTATTTTTGTACTGTTCGCCTACTTTTTGCTGACGCCTCACATCATGCCCAGGCCGCACATCCTGATTTTACCCATCATGGTGTTTTGGACGGCGGAATTGATCAAAGCCAGCGAAAACCAAACGCATCCGCCCTATCCATTGGCGCTTGTCATGGTCTTTTGGTCCAACATGCACGGCAGTTTCATCCTGGGCATTCCTTTCATACTCTATTTTGCGGCCGAATCGGCCTTCGCCATCAAAGACAGCGCCTTGCGGCTTAAGGAATTGCGGCGCTGGCTGCTATTCTTTTTGCTCAGCCTGTCGGCGCTGCTGGCCAATCCCCATGGCATCGACGGACTTTTGCTTCCATTCAAGCTGACCGATCAAACCTATGTGATTGATCACATCGTCGAGTGGGCTTCGCCCAATTTTCATGGCTTCCAGCCGCTGGAGTTCTGGCTCTTGGGATTTATCGGTTTTACCTTATGTAAAGGCTTGACCCTCCCCCCCTTCCGATTGATCTTCCTACTCGGTCTGCTCCATCTTTCACTCAAATATATTCGTTTTGCCACCGATCTGCTGCCGTTTTTATCGCCCTTGATCCTGGCAACCCCACTCAGCAAACAATTGAATCGCCCAGCGGATTTCTCCATCGACTCACTTTATCCCAAAAATATAAAGCATTGGTTAGCCATCGGTTTATATCTGACGGCTCTATCGTTCTACCTTCCCGCCAGAACGATAGAGACCAAAGCGAACATCCACTTGGGAAAATTGCTCGCCGCCTTACAGGATGAAAAACCGGTTCTAGGTAACATGCTAAACAGCTATTCGCTTAGCCCGTACCTGATTTACTACGATTATCCGGTGTTTATCGACTCACGCGGCGAACTGTATGGCGACCCGTTCATCGAAAAACATTTTAAGACCACCTCGCTCGAAAAAGGGGCAGAACCTTTATTGGATCTGATCAAAGAATACAATGTCTCCTGGACAATTTTTGAAACCAATTTGCCGATCAATGCCTTTCTCAGTCAACGTCCCGAATGGCGGCGAATCTATTCCGACAAATTCTTCACTATTTATTTGACCCAAAGTAAAGACATTAACGAGCGGACAAAACGGGAATTACAAAAAATCAAAGACAACCAGCCTAAGGATGATGCGGCGAATAACCTACCTTTATAAGCCAGCCGCATCGGCCTTAACCCTCATCGTTATACATAAATACCGTCATACCCGCCGGGAAGATGGTATCCAGGCCAGGGATGGTAAGCTCTAAACTTCCCTGTAGCCTGGATTCCGGCAATCCATGCCGGAATGACGGACTTGTGTATAAGGGCATGGCCTTAACCTCATCGATACACTCCTTTCAGCATACGATCGATCGCTCACAGTCCCCGCACAGCGCCTGAACATCTACTACTGGCCTGCAGACAGGATGTGGGAGCAGAAGTAGAGACTCACTTTATAACCCAGCTATCACAAAAATACCTAAAAAATCAATAGGTAGCTTTACCAAGTTATAAAATAATGAAGATTTGTTAGAATCAATGGGTAATCAAGTCCCCAATGGATCAATTCTTCCTATAAGGCAAAGATCATTTAATTTTGCATAGTCTGCCGAGTTATCCTAATTAATTCGTACTCTCGGAAAGAGTGGCCTAGAAAACGACGTTCAACTTCTATCCGGCGCTCAGGATGCGCTTTCAATGACCTTGGAGTCTGACACAAAATTCAAGCTATTTTTGAGGTAAATAAAGATCCTATACACAAAACTGCTTAACTGAATTTTTTTATATTTAAATCATAATTTTGTATTATTTTTACAAAACCTATGCTTCTATTTTGACAGCTACTTTTGACCACTGAAAACGCTTTCATTCACATCTGCTGTGAAAATTTATACAAATTTACATTAAAAAAATATTAATTTCACCCTAGCTATTGCCAAAATGAATGCTACACTTTTGACAGAGGATGGATATCTAGCCTCTACTGTGTCTAAGGGATTTTGATAGCCCCACATCATGCTTTTTTGAGCGCGGCTATGCGGAAATTACATTAAAAGTTTTTTTTGTTCCATGCGAATGGCCTTGCATTCAGTATTCTTACCAGAATGCACAGGATAAGAAATAAAAACTAACTTTTATTGTAAGGATAAGTCATCAATTTTTACTCACCTTCCATTGGCAAGCATTCTGCAATGCTTCCAAAATTTGGAAACAAGACTAACCACGGAGACAGAAACGTGAAAACAACCTTGATTACTCTGAAGAAGCTCCCCTCCTTCCTTAAAAAAGAGCATGGGGCGACCATGGTGGAATATGCAATTATGCTGGCGCTGATTGCGGTGGTGTCCATTGCGATGATCCAAGTCCTGGGCCAAAAAGTGAACAATACGTTCAGCACCATTCAAAGCGCAATGCCTGCAGGTTAAACGTAGTTTTTAATTTTTTTTACTGGAGAAAGCACATGAAAAACTTATTAATCAACCTGAAAAACAAAGTCCCCACTTTCTTTAAGAAAGAACAAGGCGCCACGATGGTGGAATACGCGATCATGTTGGCACTGATTGCGATCGTTTCAATCGCAATGATCCAAATTTTGGGCCAAAAAGTGAACAACACGTTCAGCACCATTCAAAGTGCAATGCCTAACAACGGTTAAGCTTTACCTGACCTAGGCGCAAAGCCCTTGCCGCTAAAAATTTAGTCGCAGGGGCTTTTCCCAAAATTTCTAGGCTTAAATATGAGCTGGCCTTCAAATTTTAGTTGCCAACCTCATTCATAAGTTTTAACTTTAAGCTATAGTTGATTTTGTAAGACAATGTATCTGAAACATTTGTTGATCTTGGATGCTTAATCTGAGCCTGCTTTTTTCAGACTAAGCCGATTTTTTCCTTACTAGTTGCGTTAGGAATATGAACACCAATATTCAGCCGTTACATAGCGTTAACCCCCCGCGGCTTCCCTTCGCCCCGCGCCCCCGCACTATCGAGGAAACCGGATTAACGTTCGATTTTATCGCCTCGTTAGTTTGCAAGCATCTGCATGTTAACGGCGTTGCCGACCTATATCAACTGAGTGAAAACGTAGCCTTGGCCGGCAACATTCTCGAAACCGTTCTCGACGACTTACGCACACATGGCCGGGTAGAAATTCTCGCCGCTTCACATAGCAGTAAAGGGTCGCGTTACGCGCTGACCGATAAAGGCGTTGCCGATGCCTTGGTTGCCTTGAACAAAAGCGGCTACACAGGCCCCGCCCCGGTGCCGATCGAACAGTACCGCAACTCCGTCAAAGCCCAATCCGTTCAAAACTGTAAAGTCATCCGCGCTGATGTGCATAAATCATTCTCGGACACGATCATCGATCCCAATCTGCTCGATAAACTGGGCACCGCCCTGCACTCCGGCCGCGCCATCATGATCTACGGACACGCGGGGACAGGAAAAACCTACATTTGTAAACGTTTGACCCGCTTGCTTGGAGAAGCGATTTACATACCCCATGCCATATCGATCGGTGAAAGCGTCGTTCAATTATTCGATCCGGTGATACACACACCAGTCGAAGAAGACGGCTTTAAATTGACCCCGCATATCCTGCAAGGCGTCGACCCGCGTTATATCAAATGTCTCCGGCCCACCGCCGTTAGCGGCGGCGAATTGACGCTCGATATGCTGGAAATCGACCACGATAAAAATACCCGCTTATCGCAAGCCCCCTTGCAGTTAAAAGCCAATAACGGCATGTATATTATCGACGATTTGGGACGTCAACGGGTGAAGCCCATCGACCTCTTCAATCGCTGGATCGTCCCGCTCGAAGAAAAACATGATTATTTGAATCTCGATACCGGTAAACGCGTTCAGGTTCCTTTTGACGTCATCCTCATTTTTTCTTCGAATATCAATCCTGTGGAACTTGCGGACGAAGCCTTTTTGAGACGGCTGGGCTACAAAATCAAGTTTTCCCCCGTCAGCAAAGAGCAATATATCGAGATATGGCATCAATACGCCAGCCAACTGCAGTTAAACTGCCCGGACAGCTTACTCGGAGGACTTTTCGAGCGCTATCAACAAGAACACAGACCCCTACTGCCTTGCCACCCTAGAGACTTGCTGGGGATTGTCAGGGACCAATGCGAATACGAAGGCGATGTTGCCCAGGCAACGGCAGAAAGACTGCAAATAGCATGGGAAACCTATTTTATTAACCTTGACAACGCAAGGATTGAAGAATGAACAGCCGATTCCTGATAATGCTCATTATAGCGCTGACACTGGCAGCGGGTGCCGCCTGGATTGCCAATAGCTGGGTCGAATCACAAACCAGCAGACAGGCTAATGTAGAACAAAACACCATTCCGGTTTATGTGGCCGCCAATTACATCCCTTACGCAGGCCATATAGATCAAACTCAAATCAAGCTGGTGGATTGGCCCAAGGACATGGTGCCCAAAGAAGCTTTCACGCAAGCGGATACGGCAAGTGATGCCCAGGCCATCGTAGGAAAAATCGCCCAGCGTGAATTTTACCCCGGAGAAATCCTGCTCAAGCCGCAGATTAAAAACCATGTTGGCGGCAGTTCATTATCGGCATTGATACCGGAAGGCATGCGCGCGATCAGCGTACGGGTCGATGATGTCGTCGGCGTTGCCGGTTTCATTCTGCCGGGCAACAAAGCGGACATTATCGTCAGCCGCGGAGAGGAAACTTTTACCTTGCTGAAAAACATCAAGATTTTGGCAATCGATCAGCAAGCCTCCACAGAAGGGGATAAAAATGCGATTGTGGTTAGAGCCTTGACGCTGGAAGTCACACCTAAACAGGCCGAAATCCTGGTAAACGCCATGCGCACCGGCGCCTTGCAGTTTACCTTGAGAAACCCCATGGATTCCAGTGAAGCCTCTACTGCCGTAGTCAGCACCCCGACATCACCCGATACCAAGAAAATACAGCCGAGAGCGCCTTTAACGGTAAAAATACTACCTTGGACCAGCCAATCATTCAAGGAGTGTAAGGACAATTCCTGTTGAGCGGTTTAATTTCTGAATGATACTAGATTTTATTTCGGTTTCGGCATCCCAATCAACCTTAAGGACCCCGGAACTTTAAAGAACACTGAATGCAAGGACAAATGACCATGTTAAACACTGATCCAAGCAACTTGTTGAAAACAGTTCCATTGCTGCTATTAGGCTACACCCTCCAAGCCGGCGCCGAAATAACGACTAGCGCAAATAGCAGGCAACTGGTTTACCGTGTGCCGGTAAATAAATCGCTGCTGATTAATCTGGACAGGAATGTCAGCAAACTGACCAAAGGTAATGATGCAATCGCCGACATCACCTTGTTCCCTCCCCGGCAGGTTTTATTGCGTGGAAGAGAGATTGGCGGAACCAACGCCACGGTGTGGGATGCCAACAATCATGTAGCGATGGTTCTGGATGTGGAAGTCACCCACAACCTGGATGGACTCAAACAAAAACTCCACGAACTCTTGCCCCGTGAACGTATTCAAGTTCGCGGCGCCGAAAGATGTATCGTCCTGAGCGGAGAAGTCTCCAACGTGGTCAACATGGATTTTGCGGTGAAGATCGCTCAAGGTTACGCCTCTGCCGGAATGGGCGGAGGCGGCGGTGCAGGTGGCCAATCCGGCTGTGCCGCCACCGCAAGCGGAGGTGGCGGTGGCGGCGGTGGATCTAGCGGCGGAAGCAGCCAATACATCGTCAATATGATGCATGTCGGCGGCGAGCAACAGGTCATGCTCGAAGTCAAAATCGCCGAAGTCAGCCGCACACTGGCCCGAACCCTGCACTTGGATAGCAGCGCAGGAAGTACAGGCCAAAACGACGGCAGTTTTTTATGGTCGGTCGCGGCAGGAGCGGCAGGTGTGTTTTCCGGCAATTACGTTGCCGGCAGCACGATCTTTAACTGGAGTTTAAATTTCAGCAGAAACACCGACCTGGCTACCATTTTGGCGGAACCTAACCTCACCACGCTAAGCGGCAAAAAGGCTTCGTTTTTATCCGGCGGCGAGTTCCCTTACACCGCCTGCTCAACGGGAGGCTCAGTCCAAGGCGGAGGCAATACTAACGTGTGTAATGTCAACTTTAAACCTTTCGGTGTCGGCTTGGAATTCACTCCGGTGGTTCTCGACTCCAACCGGATTAATCTGACTACGCATGTATCGGTCAGCTCTTTAAGCAATAAAGCCAACGATGTGATTGCGGCGGGAGCCGCCCAGACTTGCACCTCAGGCGCCATAGTTGGTGAAAATGTTAATTGTTCGGTTCAACTGCAACCTACGCCAAGCCTCGATAGCCGAGAAGCCGTTTCCACGCTTGAACTGGCGGACGGTCAAACGATGTCCATCGCAGGATTGATCAGCGAAAACAACACCAACAAACAGGAGCAAACGCCGGGGCTGTCCGATATCCCCGTTTTAGGCTCTATGTTTAGAAACCGCAATGCGCAGAACGACAAAAAAGAATTGGTGATCTTGGTCACCCCTCACCTGGCCACGCCGATTCCACCGGAAGAAATTCATTTGCCGACGGATAACTATGTTCCTCCCAGCGATATCGACTTCTATCTGCTCGGAAGAATGGAAGCCAGAAAACCGACAGAACAAACCGCGCAAGCCCCGGCTTTCGATCCGGCAAATGGTGGAACATCCGGCCAGTTTGGTCACCAAATTAAACAATGAGGCTCCCTATGAAAATCAAAACGCTTGCTTCAGCCTTAATCTTAATAACAGGCGCAAGTTTGTTGTCAGCCTGCGCCGACGGCAGATATCAGCCGCGTGAGCTGGATAACCATTTCGGGCAAACGGTCAACAGCATTAAATATGCGCAAATAGCCGATAAGGAAGCCGCAGCCCATCCGCCGGTGAACTCGCCGAGAAAACTGGATGGTTACGCCGGAATCGGCGTGATCAGTGGCTACCGTCAAGGGTTTCTTCAGCAGGCACAACAACCGCCGAGCGTAAGTATTAATATTGGTAGTGGCAGCAGCGGATCAAGCTCTGGTGGAAAATAACATTAACGGGGCATCTAAATGCCCAGTTACATGTTCGCCTTCTTGATAGGACGGGCTTCAGTCAAATGGGATATGAGGATATGAGTATCTGAATAGGAAAGTATCGAAGACCAGAAAAGATCGGCAGCTTGTAAGGGATTTAAATTCCGCCAGTTAGTATGTATTGGCAAGCCAAGAACTTTTTATGGATGCCTAACAACTCAGCACTGCGCTTGAATTTAAATTTTGAAGCTATATTACCAAATCGTTTAAATAAGGTTTTTTATGAACACGACATTGACTTCGTTACGCAAAGCTAAAGGCAGTGTGTTGGTAATAACGGCTTTAGCTCTTTTAGTTATCATGGGCATGGCGGCCTTGGCCATTGATACAAGCCATGGCTGGACTAATAAAACGCGATTGCAGAACCTTGCAGACGCATTGGCGTTAAGTGCGGCTGTTTCATTGAATAAGCAAGAGTCCAGCACGACCTATCCCGATAAAGAGGAATATGCACAATATTATGCACGAACAACCACGTTGCCCAACTTTAAAGGAAGTTTTGGCAATCAGGAAGTGACGTTGGCAAGCACAGATTTTACGTTTGAATTTGCCACGGATTGGAGCGCTACAAAGACTGACTGGCATGCCGCTGATGCAATTGATGGCGCTAGATTTGTTCGCGTAACCACGAACCCTCTCAATACAGACACATGGTTCGGTCGCGTTTTGGGTTTTAATAATATGGCTCCTTCAGCCACTGCAGTTGCGGGCACGACTCCCATAGTGCCTTGTTCGGATGTTCTTCCCGTCATCGCCTGTAAAGGAACTGACAGTAGTACCGGTAAGGCCAGCACAGATAAGGACTGTAGCGATGGTAATTGTTTTGGCTATGCAACAAATACCGCTTTTTGCTTCAAATCGAGCCCCACGTCACCGACAGGCGGTCTTGTTTGCCCTGATATTCCTCCCGCATATACGGGGGGGCAATTAGGCGGTAATTTTGGTTGGATGGATGTAGGGTCTGGGGGAGCTGATCTCAAAGCCTGCGCCGCAGGCGACCCGACTTGCCAAAAAGCGTTTTGTGAGAGTTTTGCAGCAAATGGAACAGTAACCTCAAAAACAGGCGATGTGGCTTCGGTCGACCAGGGTTTTAATACCCGCTTTGATGACTACAACGGGAGTTACAAAAATCCCGCCCTCTATCCTCCTGACCGTATTGTCGGCGGTAAAAATCACGCAAAAGTTTATAATCAATCTCGTAGCGATCAGCACGACCTCGATGCTACGAACTTCCCAAGCGCTGTGAATATCTCGCCCCTCACTAATGGGCCAGTCGCGACAACCAATCTATATATAAATTATTATAAGCCGCTGGTGGATGCGAAAACCGCTTCTGATGCCACACACGCCTTTCAAGACAAAAGACGGGTATTGAGTATGCCATTTGTCGATTGCTCTGCCATTACTAAGAACGCTAAAGGGACATGGGACGTTCCTTCTTCAGCGGTTGACTGGGGCTGCGTGTTCATTACAAGACCGATACCAGTGACAGGAAGTTTGACCCCCGTTTATGCCGAAGTCATTGATAACTCCAAAGATGACTGCATGGGCATCGGCAAAGTTATCAGCAATGTCGATACCGGCATTTATAAAGTCCAACTCTATAAAGACCCATTTGGAGGACAGTCTTAAATGTCCAGACCGATAAGTAATTTTAAATATCGTCAAACGGGAGCAACACTGGTAGAGTTTGCGCTGGTGTTGCCGTTGCTGTTGCTTTTATTGCTCGGAATTGTCGAATTTAGTTATGCATTTTTTCATCTGAACATTCTGAATAAATCGGTACAGGATGGGGCTCTTTATTTTTCCGAAATGGCTCGTTGCACCAGTTTAGATAATTGCAGTCCTAATATACCTATTAATGTTAACTCTACTTCTAATCCCTATCTTAACAATGCCGAAAATTTGGTTATGACCGGCAACACTGCTGCGTGTAACGATACAAACAATCCGCCCTTAGTGAAAAGTAAACCGACACCACCGTGGTGCTCTTATTACATCAACCCGAATCCGGACGGAACAAAATGGATCACTCAGCTTGATGCCAATCATATTCAAGTGACGGCCACATACCAGCATTGTTTTATTACAGGGAGTACTTTAAGTAAACTAACCAAGTTGGTGATTGGCACTTCTTCCACTAATAGTAATTGTCTTAGCTTTTACAACCTAACTGCTACTTCGGTGATGAGGGCGCAATGAAAACACAAAACGGTGCGGCGCTGGTGGAATTTGCTTTGATTGGTCTTGTTTTTTTCATAATCTTGTTTGGCATCATTGAGTTCGGGCGCGCCTTCTTTACTTACAACACCCTGGTCGAGGCCACGCGCCGAGGTGCACGAGTGGCGGCGGTTTGCCCAATTTCTACAAGTGGAACCCTTCAGGCAAAACAAGTCACGGTTTTTGACTCCAACAATCCGGATGGCGCTACTGCAATAACCGGCCTGCTTGGGCTTTCCACCACCAATGTGCAAGTACACTATTGTAATGGCTCGTGTCTCGACTCCACGACTAATTGGATAAGTGGCCCCTTGGCTTCTAACGACAATACTTACAATAATATTACTTTTGTAAGAGTGCAGCTCCAAAATTTACCTAGCTTCTTGCAGCTCAATATACCGTTCTTTCCTATTAATATATCCTTGCCGCCTATTCAGACCATATTACCTAGCCAGAGCTTAGGCCGAATTTCATTTGACAACCCTGTCACTCAACGATGCTGCTACGGTGTATGCACCTAAACTATGCAAACGAGACATATAAATTTACTTTTATTTTCATACAAGTAAAACAGAATTGCCAACTTTTTGCTGTCTATTTTGTTAATTTCCTCTTATTTTTTGTTAGACATGATCATTTATTTAAAGATGACTATAATAACAATATATCACTACGACTTTACTGAGTACAGCTGAGGGAATCATGCAAAAAGACGCCATTTCAATACAAATTTTGGGCAGTAATACCGCCAAGCTGGCTCAGCATCGGACCCAGATTTCAACACTGCTGAACAAGGAAATTACGACGATTCAAATCGATCCAGCCGTAGCGCCCGGATTGCTTTTTAAGGATAAAAAACTGCCGAACATTCTGATTTTTTTGCTGGATAGTCTGACGATCGATGCGCTGAACCAGCTCACCACGCTGCCTGCCGCCAACCGGCCGGCGTTGCTGGTGATCGCCGCCGACAACAACAGCCAATTGATGCGCCTGGCGATGCAGGCCGGTGCCCGCGATTTCTTTGCCGAACCGATTGACAGACAGGAATTGCACAAGGCATTAACCCAGGTCATTTTTGATCTTCGGCGCGGCAATTCCCAACAAGGCATATTGACCACGGTGATCAATGCCAAAGGCGGCTCGGGCGGAAGTTTTATCGCTTGCAACCTCGCCCATACCGCCTCCGTGGTCTCCGATTCCAGCATAGTGCTGATGGATTTTGATCTGCAATTTGGCAGCCAGTCGTTGAATCTGGATCTAAGACCCCGGCATACGATTGTCGAAGCCATCAGTGATATTCACAAGCTGGATTTCGACGCCATAGACGGCTATATGGTGCAGCACAAAAGCGGATTGCGCTTATTATCGACAATGCATGAACAGTTGGTGTTGCCAGGCGAAATCGACCTCGAAAATCTTGATCACCTGCTAACACTGATAATCAGCAATTATGACCGGATATTCGTTGACCTCCCCCGTCAGATCGACCCGGTTTCGGCCACGATACTCGAAAGATCGGAGCAAATAGTCATCGTCATACAGCAAAGTCTTGCGCATATGCGTGATGCGCAACGGTTGATCCGCATTTTGAAATCCGAACTCAACATCTCCGACAAAAACATCAGTATTCTGATTAACCGTTTTGATCCGAAAAGCAACCTGCAGCCGAAGGATATTCAGGCAACGCTGTCATGCGCTTCGTTTTACCTGATTCCCAATGATTATGAAACCGTGTCGCAATCCACCAATCTTGGCACGCCGGTTTTAGAGTATGCGCGCCACTCGGCGATTGCCAAATCGATCATCGATTTGGCCGAAGACCTGCATGTCAAAATAAAAGATGAGTATAAGGAAAAAAGCTTCATAAAGAAGTTGTTAAAACTGACATAAAGAAAATCCTGGTAGCGAATGAACCTTGGATATTTTATCTCTCCCGTTCAACCGCTTTAACTATTACTGACCAAGAGAACTGCTGTGAACCTAAAAAGTCGTATCCAAAGCTACTCCAGTCTGAATAATGGCAGTAAGACGATTGTTCCAAAAAATGATGAAGACGCTGCTGTCGCTTCAACTTCGAGCGAATCAACCGCCATTTCGCCGTTGACCTTTGAGCTGCTGACCGCCAAGGAAATGGAATACAAGGAAAAAGTCCATGAAAAACTGATGGAAATTCTCGACCTTTCGCTGATCGTCAAAATGGGAAATGCCGATGCCCGCAAGCAAATCAGCGACATTGCCAGGCGCATCATAGACGATGATACATTGCCGATCGTCGCCCGCTCCCGCCAATTGATCGTCAATGAAGTGGTCAATGACATCCTGGGCCTGGGACCTTTGGAACACTTGCTTTACGAACCCACCATCGCCGACATCATGGTCAATGGCCACGATGCCATCTATATCGAGCGTTTCGGCAAGTTGGAAAAAACGCCCATCACGTTTAAGGATGACGCGCATTTGTTAAAGGTCATCGACAGGATCGTAACCGGGGTTGGCAGGCGGATCGACGAATCGTCCCCCCTTGTCGATGCACGGCTCAAAGACGGCTCGCGCGTCAACGCAATCATTCCGCCGCTCGCGATCGACGGCCCGTCTCTCTCGATCAGAAGATTCACCCAGGACAAAATCCAATTACAGGATATGGTAGCTATCGGCAGCTTGAGCCAAGCCATGGCCGAGGTATTCGCCAATATTGTCAAAGTCAGGATGAATATTCTCATTTCAGGCGGCACCGGCTCGGGCAAAACCACCATGCTGAATGCAATGTCCAATAATATTCCTAAAACTGAGCGGGTCGTGACGATCGAAGACTCGGCCGAGTTGCAGTTGAAAATGGACAATCTGGTTCGCCTGGAAACCCGCCCACCCAATATTGAAGGCAAGGGCGAAGTCACCCAGCGCGACCTGGTCAAAAACAGCCTGCGGATGCGCCCCGATCGGATCGTCATTGGCGAGGTGCGTGGGCAGGAAGCATTTGACATGCTGCAAGCCATGAATACCGGCCATGACGGCTCACTCACCACGATTCATGCCAACTCCCCGCGCGACGCCCTTTCCCGTGTCGAAAACATGGTGACAATGGCAGGATTCGACTTGCCGGTCAAAACGATTCGTTCTCAAATCGCTTCCGCCATCAACGTTGTCGTGCAACTGGAAAGAATGGAAGACGGCAAACGGCGCGTCATCAGCGTTTCCGAGATCAACAGCATGGAAGGCGATGTGATTACCATGTCGGAAATTTTCCGTTTCGAACGCCGGGGCGTCGAAGAAAACGGCAGCATCATCGGCCGCTATGTTTCTACCGGCATCGTGCCCAGATTCCATGAACGCATGAAACAGCGGGGCGTCAACATGAGTCTGGACGTCTATACCGACCAGACATTCAACAGTTTATGAGGATGGGATCATGGATAGAAATACGCTGATCATTTTCTTGATCCTGGTGGCCGCAGCCGTTTTTTTATTGTCCCAACTGATCCTCGTGCCGACTTTTGGAACCCGATCGGTCGAAAGCCGAAAGATCAGGGAACGACTCAAAAAAGTCACCCAAGTTGGCGCCCAAGGCGAGTATTCGCTGGTCAGGCAAAAATATTTAAAGGAATTAACCCCCTTAGAACGCTTTCTCGAATCTTTGCCCGGCACCGAAGCGATCGAAGACTTAATTCAGCAGAGCGGCAAGAATTATCCCGCTTATATGATTACGCTGTCGATGCTTCTGCTCGCTTTGCTGGCCGCAGGCATCACCTGGTATTTTACCGCCAACCTGATTGGCACGGCGGTGGCGACACTGATGGCCGGTTCTCTGCCCTATCTGAAGTTGAAGGATGACCGAAAAAAACGCCTCGAGCTTTTCGAAGAGCAACTGCCGGAAGCGCTGGACATGATGACCCGGGCTCTGCGTGCCGGCTATCCGTTTAATGAGGCGATGCATTACATTGCGCAGGAAATGCAAGACCCTATTGCGAAAGAATTCAGCATCACGTTCGAAGAAATCAACTATGGCCGCGATGTCAGGCAAGCTTTTAACTATTTATTGATGCGGGTGCCCAGCGTCAACTTGATTGCCGCCACCACCGCCATCCTGATTCAGCGTGAAACCGGCGGCAACTTAGCGGAGTTGCTCGACAAAATCAGCGATTTATTAAGAAAACGCTTCCGTTTCCAGCGCCGAGTCAAAACCATCACGGCCGAAAACCGTATGTCCGCCTGGGTTCTGTCATTATTGCCGTTTGTGGTGTTCCTTGTCATCACATTACGTACTCCCGATTATGTCAAGCCATTGTTCGACACACCGGCGGGGAATTATCTGCTCGGCGTAGGACTGATTCTGCAAATCATTGGGGCCTTTTGGGTGCGTAAACAAATCAACTTTGATATTTAGGCTCGTTTATGGACCAACTCTTACAATTCATCATTTCCCTCTCCGGCAATGAAGCCAGCGGACGCTGGATCGCTATCGGCCTGTTTGCCGGCGCGACCTTTGCACTGATCGTGGCGCTTTATTTTCTGCTTTTCGGCCTCTACAATCCGGTCAGAACAAGGCTGTACGAGCTCACCGGTTCAAATGAAGAAAACAGTTTTTTTCGCAATGCCACTCATCAATTGGGGCATTATTTCGTCATTAGGGAGCGTGCCGGAGAGAAGCTGAGTTATGACCGTGAACGCCTGTTACAAGCCGGCTATCACGATAAAAACAGCCTTTCGCGTTACTACGGCATCAAGATCCTCTTAATGCTGTGCCTCCCGCTGCTGATTTTCTTCGGATGCACGGTGTTTTTGCCCACCATCAGCTCAAATAATTTATTGATTCTGATCATCGCGGGTATCATGGCCGGACTGATTGGACCCAGTTTCTATTTGGACAGCAAGCTTACCGAAAGACAACGCATCATCAGAAATTCGTTTCCGGATATTGTCGACCAATTGGTCGTGTGTACCGAAGCCGGGCTCGGACTCGATGCGGGCCTACAGCGGGTATCCAAAGATGCGGCCTTGAGCAACGAAATCATGGCCTATGAGATGGGCTTGGTAAACGCCGAATTGAGAGCCGGCGTTGCCCGCGAGCAGGCGTTGAAAAATCTGGTAACGCGTACCGGCGTCGAAGAAATACGGGGACTGGTTTCCGCACTGGCGCAGAGCATGCGCTTTGGTACCAGTATCGGTAATACCTTACGCGTTTTCGCCGAAGATCTCCGCGATAAACGCATGCAAAGAGCCGAGGAAGAAGCCGCAAAATTGGCTGTCAAGATGTTGTTTCCTTTGGCTTTTTGTTTTTTCCCGGGAATATTTATCGTTATACTTGGCCCGGCTTCGATATCCATTTATCAAGCCTTCGTTCTTAAATAACTTTCGAGTATTATTTTATGCCAACTGCAAATATTCGTACCGCGGTTCTCTCATGCATAACCGCATTGATATTAAGTGCCTGCAGTGGCCAAGTGGTAAAACCCAACTTGGACAACATAGGCGATAATTCCGACAATATACTGAACCTGCTCGATCCCTCCGTAAACTCCGAAGCAGAAGCCTTCGCCAAGGGCGAAACGGCATTCGCCGATGGTAAAACCGACAATGCGCTTTTCTATTATGTAAAAACCTTGCAATACAATAAAAGGAATACCCAGGCACTGGAAAAGATCGCACTGATTCAGAGCCGCGGCAAACATCCCGAGCTGGCGCGGAACGTTTATAAGGAAATCTTATCCATCGATAATAACAATGCCTTCGCCAATGAAAATCTGGGCTTGTACCTGCTCGAAAACGGTAATGCGGTCCAAGCCAAGGGTTATTTGGCACAAGCCGTAAAGCACAGCAACCGCCAGTGGAAATCGCATAACGGCCTCGGTGTTATTGCCGATTTGGAGCACAACAACGCGGAAGCGATTGCCCATTATGAGGCGGCCTTGGCAATAGAACCGAGCAACCCTTTATTGTTGAATAATCTGGGCTACTCCCATTATCTTGCCGGCAACGAAGCCGCGGCGAGACAGTTCTTCAACCAGGCCTTAAGCCTCGATAATACGTTCAAACGCGCCATCAATAACCTGGCCCTGATAGAAATAAAACACGGCGCTTTTCCCAGTGCCAGCGCTTTGCTTAACAGGATCATGAGTCCCCATGAAAGCTTCAATACGATCGGCTATGTCTGCATGATCGACGGCCAATACGAGGCGGCGGAAGAATATCTCAGAAGAGCGATCGATGAATCGCCGGTTTATTTTCCCAAAGCGCAGGAAAACTTGAACACGCTGTCATCACTCATGTCGGGCCGGCCAGGCAATGTACCCCCAGCTCGACAAGCCCCACTACAAACGGGGCCCGAAATTCAGTCTGCGATAGAGAATCCTGGACTTGCCGCCCCAAACCCTGTGCCCTCCCCCGCGCAATTCACGTATTCTCCTGCCAAGGCGAAGGAAGTGAGTCCTGGCGCTGTCAACGCACAAGACAAAACCAATGCGGCCAAAAATAAAAAACTCGCTCGGGGTTATGTGCACGCCGCCGACCTACCGATTAAGGCCGCTCCGACTTCTCCAGAAGCGAAGTCTACATCAGGGGCAATCATCCCATCGAAAGAGCCAGAAAAATCGGTGGCAGTGCCCCAAAACGCCGATAGCATTAAAGAAGCTGCCTTGCCAAAAAATAATGGCATCGGGAACGACAAATTCAAATCCGACAATCAATCAGGGATCTTTCCCGTCCTGTCGCCGACGGTTTTCACTAAAAATGACAGCCCATTTATCTCCGATATAGGCAAATGACTTATTTGACTAACCCGCGCGATTCCTTCCTGCGACGAGCTAGCCGTATCTACTTCAGGATTTATCTTTCAAAATAGCCAAAGCGCTTTCATAATCCGGCTCGTGGGCCAGCTCGTCGACTAGCTGACTGTAAATCACGGTGTCGTTTTCGTCGAGAATGACCACGGCGCGGGCCATCAAACCCGCCAAAATGCTGTCAACTAATTTGACCCCGTAATCGACGGCAAAACCGGAGCGGAAAGTCGATAACGGTATCACGTTTTTAAGACCCTCGGATTCGCAGAAGCGGCATTGCGCGAAAGGCAAATCCGCGGAAATCGCCAGCACGACCGTATTCGGCAGATTTGCCGCCTTATGATTGAATTTGCGCGTCGAGATTGCGCAGGTCGGCGTATCCAGACTCGGCACGATATGCAGCACTTTTCGCTTGCCCGCATAAGTTGCCAGGCTAACCTCCATCAGCTTGCCACTCACGAGGGAAAAATCGGGCGCCTTGCTGCCGACGGCAGGAAGCTCGCCCGAGGTATGTACCGGTTTGCCTTGAAAAGCGATGGTTGCCATGATGCGGGTCCTGATGCGCTCTAGCGGAATTTACTTCTTTTCCGTTTTACGGTGCCGCACCATGCGTTTGCGTTTTTCCAATTGCCGGTCGCTCAGTTTGTTCTTTTGGCCTTCAAAAGGATTGGCGGGCGATTTGAACTCCAGCTTGATAGGCGTCCCTCTTAACTGCAAGCGGTCGCGGAAATAGTTCATCAAAAAACGCTTGTATGAATTCGGCAAGGCGTCGGTTTGTACCCCGTGAATGACCACGATCGGCGGATTGCGTCCGCCTTGGTGCGCGTATTTGAGCTTGATGCGCCGGTTGTTGACCATCGGCGGCTGATGCGTATCGGTCGCTTCCTTCAGGATGCGCGTCAATAGCGGCGTTGACATATCCAGCATCGCCGCATCATACAGGCTCTGCACCACATCGAACAGCTTGCCGACGCCGCTGCCGTGCAGCGCCGAAATCGGATGTTTTTCGGCAAAATCGACAAACGGCAGTTTGAGATCGAGTTGCCGCCTGACCGTTTCTTTCTGCTCGATCGACAGCCCGTCCCACTTGTTCAGGCCGATGATCAGAGCCCTCCCCGTCTCCAGCACCAGGCCCAATAAATGCGCATCCTGATCTGTCACGCCTTCGCTCGCGTCGATCAGGTAGATCACCACATTCGACTTTTCGATCGCCTGCAACGACTTGATCACGCTGAATTTTTCGACCGTTTCCGCAATCTTTGCCCGGCGACGCATGCCGGCGGTATCGATCAGAGTGAAGGTCTTGCCGCCCCGTTCGAACGGGATGTAAATACTGTCCCTGGTCGTGCCGGGCTCGTCGAACACGACGACCCGTTCCTCGCCGAGCAAACGGTTGACCAATGTCGACTTGCCGACATTCGGCCGTCCGACCACCGCGATGCTGATGCCTTTCGGCGCGGCTTCGGCTTCCAGCTCGACTTTCGGCAATAAATGGCGGATGCCGCCCAGAAGATCGGGGACGCCGCGTCCGTGCGCCGCGGCGATATAGACGGGATCGCCCAAGGCAAGGGCATGAAAATCCGCGGCGACCGTGTTCGCGTCGATGCCGTCGATTTTGTTCACGACCAGTACGACCGGTTTGCCGAGTTTACGCAAACTGCCGGCAATCACTTCATCCGAAGCGCTCAGCCCTTCGCGCGCATCGACCAGAAAAAACACCACATCGGCTTCTTCGAGCGCGACCTGTACCTGTTTTCTCGAAAAACTGTCGATGCCTTCCGCATCGTCCGCGATGCCGCCGGTATCGACGACCAGACAGGCCATATCGCCGTGCTTGATGCGTCCGTACTGGCGATCGCGGGTCAGTCCCGGATAATCGGCGACCAGGGCCTCGCGGGTACGGGTCAGATAATTGAATAGGGTGGACTTGCCGACATTGGGTCTTCCGACCAAGGCGATAACGGGTAGCATAGTGTTGAAAAAGGTGAGTTATTGAAGAGGTTCCCATGGCGGCTGCCGAAAAGCAGGCAGCCTGCCGGATCAGCGAACCTTTAATGCGGCCAGCGTGCCGTCTTTGGCGTAAACAAAAACTGTATTATCGGCGACCACAGGTTTCGCGTCGATCGGTCCGTCGGTAATTTGGACTCGTCCCAACTGTCTGCCGTCGCTGTTGGATAACCAATGCACATAGCCTTCCAGATCGCCAACGACGACGTAGTTGTCATATGCGGCCGGTGCGGTCAGCTTCCTGTACTGCAATTCCTTCTGCTTCCACAGCGAAGACCCGGAGCGGTCGTCGAGTTGCAGCACATTGCTGTCGGTGTCGGTCACATATAAATGGCGGTCGGCGATGCTCAGACCCGAATTAGAGGAAATTTGTTCGTTGTGCCAGAGCAGATAGCCGTCGAGTTCCGACGCCGCCCCAACGCCGCCGTGGTAGCTGGCGATATACACCACGCCGCCCTCGGCGACAGGGTCCACATCGAGATCGACAAGTCGTTCAATTTCGGAGCGCCCTTTCGGCACCACGATGCCGGTTTCCCAGGTCAGCTTGCCGTCCGTCAAGCGCAAGGCGATCAGCTTGCCGTTGTCTTCGCCGAAAATCGCGTTGTCTTCGACGATGATCGGCGCGCCGGTGCCGCGAATACTTAAAGCCGGCACGCTGCGCTCATAGCTCCAGACTTTCGCCCCGGTTTTTTCATTCAGCGCGGTGATCGAACCGTCCGTGCAGCGCACGAGCACGATACCCTTTGCGACGGCAGGGATCGACAACACTTCGCCGGGAACCGATGAGGTCCACAATTTTTCGCCGGTTTCGAGCCTCAGCGCAACGACTTCCGCATCGGTCGTGCCCAAAATAACGATGCCGTCGCCAAGCCCCGGCCCGCCTGAGAAATGGTAGTCTGTTTCGGTTTCCCAAACCCGCTCGCCGTCGCTGATCTTGTGCGCCTCGACTAAGCCGTCCACATCCGCGGCAACGACTTTACCGGCGCCGACCGCCGGAACCAGCTTCAGCGTTTTTTCGTCGGCGCCGACGCCGACCGATTCCTTCCAGAGTATCTCGGCTTTGATTTCCTCGGTCAATTCGACCAAAGGCGTGGGCGGTTCGGCGTTATCTTCGCCGCCTAGCACATAATCCTTGATTCCTTCCAACGCCTCGCCCGCTGACTCCATCGACGCACATGCGCTGAGCCCGGCCGTGATCAACAATACCAGGAGAAAACGCATTATTTCGAATCTTTGGCCGGCTGTGCGACAGGAACGGGTTCTCCGGCGGTCAGATCGTCGAGCTTGATCTTCAGCAACGGCGACTGATCACCGCTGTTCAACGCACTTTGATAAGCGGTGCGCGCTTCATCGATTCGGTCCATCGCCACGTACAAGTCGCCGGCCAGTTCGTCGTAACTGGCCGCAAAACCGGCTTTAGTCGCCGGGTCAACTTCATTGATCAGTTGCAGACCCTGTTCATATTCGCCGCTCGCCAGCATTAAGCGGACCAGACGTAGGCGGGCGACATGGCCCAGTTCCTTATTCGACTGCGCCGCAATCTCTTTCAGAATCGCTTTCGCGCCGGCCAGATCGCCTTTTTGGACCTTCAATTTGGCTTGTTGCAAACCGCTATAAGCGGCATAATTGCTGTCACCAAACTCGTCATGCAGGCGTTTGCCCACTTGCTCGACCGCGTTTTGATTGTTTGCCTCGACCGCCTTGGTCAGCTGGCTGTAGGCAACAGAGGCCTGCGCCGCTTTTTCCTGCTGGTGCGCGCGCCAAAAATTCCAGCCGCTGATCAGCGCAATGCCGACAACCACACCGACGATCGTCGAGGTACCGTTTTCTTTCCACCAGGCTTTCAGGGCCTCAAGCTGTTCTTCTTCTGAATCGTAGATTGCCACAACGTTTCCCTTTTAAAATTTCAAAATCAATTACTTAAACTTTCCCGTAGCGCTGCCGGAAAAACGCGACCGCCTGCTGCTCGCCGAGGCTCGATTGCGCAGACTCGGCCTCATTGCCCGAGCGCAAGGGCTTGATGGCAATCTCGCCGCGGCTGACTTCGTCATCGCCCAGAATGATCGCAAACTCGGCGCCCGACTTATCGGCTTTCTTGAACTGGCTTTTAAAGCTGCCGCCGCCGCAATGGACCTGGAGCTTCAATTGCGGTACTTCGCTGCGCAGCAATTCCGCGATTCGGATGCCGGCGCGTTCGGCCTGCTCCCCTACCCTGATCAGATAGGCATCGACCGGACGGGCAACCGGCACGTCGGTCAGCGTTTCGACCAATGCCAATACGCGTTCGATGCCCATGGCAAAACCGACCGCATGGCTGGCCTTGCCGCCCAGTTGTTCGATCAGGCCGTCGTAGCGGCCGCCGGCGCAAACGGTGCCTTGCGATCCCAGCTCGTCGGTCACCCATTCGAACACGGTATTGCAGTAATAATCGAGGCCGCGCACCAGGCGCACATTGATCTCGTAGGCGACGCCCAGGTCATCGAGAATTTTCCTGAAGCCGGCAAAATGCGCGCGGCTTGACTCGCCCAAGTAATCCATCAGCACCGGCGCGCCGCCGACCACGGCTTTCATGTCTGGATTTTTGGTGTCGAGAATCCTGAGCGGATTGGTTTCGAGGCGTCGGAGACTGTCGGCGTCCAGCTGATCGGTATGGGCCTTGAAATAGGTCACCAGACTTTCCCGGTAGGCGCTTCTTTCGGCGATCGTGCCGAGCGAGTTGATCTCCAGGCGCACCTTGTCGCGAATACCCAGGCGCTGCCACATCCGATGCATGATCAGAATCAGCTCGGCATCGATGTCGGGTCCCGCCATGCCGTAGGTTTCGACACCCAGTTGGAAAAACTGCCGGTAACGCCCTTTCTGCGGCCGTTCGTGCCGGTACATCGGGCCGTAATACCAGAGGCGATGCGTCTGATTCGCGAGCAAACCGTGCTCGAGGCAAGCCCTTAAACAGCCTGCCGTGCCCTCGGGACGCAAGGTCAACGAATCGCCGTTACGGTCGTCGAAGGTGTACATCTCTTTTTCGACGATGTCGGTCACTTCGCCGATCGAGCGTTTGAACAGTTCGGTTTTTTCGACGATCGGAGTGCGTATTTCGCTATACCCATACGCGCCCAGAACCTCCCGAATGATAGTTTCGGCATATTGCCAAAGCGGTGCCTGCTCGGGAAGCACGTCGTGCATGCCGCGGATTGCTTGTATATGATTTGCCATGATTTAAAAGTCTGTTATTTGCGAGCAGACCCGATTTTTTTCGCTTCGCTGGAGTTCGGGAATATATCTCCCAGCAGGGTGCGGTATTCTTCCGCGGCGGCTTGATTGCCCAGCGCACGCTCGGTATGATAGCCGATAAACAAGGTTTCCGGCGTATGCCCGGCAACGCTCAGATAACGCGCCAGAAAGGCTTTCGCCGGCCACAGATCCCCCTTTTGATAACTGACTTTCTGCATTTCTGCCAAGGCAGGCGCATAGGTCTTATTCAAATCCAGCGCTTTTCTGAAAGCCGTCTCCGCCCGATCAGCATGACCGAGTATCAGTTCGCAACGTCCCGCGTTGGTCAATGCCAGCCACTGACGCTCGTTTAAAGGATTGTCGCCCGCCTTGGCCAACAGTTCCAGGCCTTTCTCAGGGTTTCCGTGTTCGCACCAAAACCGGCCGAGATTGTTTTGCGTGCCGAAATCGTCAGGCTTGATACTCAGCGCGATCTCGTATTGATCTTCCGCCTCGTCATCCTGCCTTAATTTTTCATACAGAAACGCCAAGGCATTATGCGCCTGGGCATTATCGGAATCCTCATCGATCGCGCGCGACAGATTCTCCTTCGCCTCTTCCAGCTTGTTCAAGTCCAGATAACGGACACCGAGCTGGTAATAAGTCTCTGAGACTTGCTTCGCATCGCGATCGGGAGACTTACTATCGAACCAGGAACAAGCGCTCAGAGTCAGCGCCGCACAGAAAAGCCAAATCCGGGTCACAAGTTGAGTCCTATTAAGCGGCGCGTTCATTTTCCGCGGCTTTCAATTTCAAATGCCGGCGGCTCTTGTCCTGCACCTTGCCGACCAATTGGCCGCAGGCTGCATCGATGTCTTCGCCGCGTGTTTTTCTGACCGTGGTCACGATGCCGGCCTCGTTCAGCATCACCTTGAACTGGTTGATCCGGTTGTTGCTGGAGCAACGGTAAGGCGAATTCGGGAACGGGTTGAACGGAATCAGATTCAGTTTGGAGGGCACCGTCGACAACAATTTGATCAGGCCTTTCGCGTCTTCCAACGTATCGTTGATACCGTCGAGCATCACATATTCAAAGGTGATCGTGCGCCGCGGCGCGATTTTCGCATTGTCCCGGCAGGCTTCCATCAGTTCCTTCAATGGATATTTCTTGTTGATCGGTACCAGCTGATCGCGCAGTTCGTCCCGGACCGCATGCAACGACACCGCGAGGCTCACGTCGCAAACCTCGGTCAAGCGGTACATCGCCGGCACCACGCCGGACGTGCTCAACGTGACGCGCCGCTTGGACAGGCCGAAGGCGAAATCGTCCATCATCAGATTCATCGCCGCGACCACGTTGTCGAAATTCAACAACGGTTCGCCCATGCCCATCATCACGACGTTGGTGATTTTGCGCTCGGAACCGAGCCGTTTTTGCGCGGCCAGCACCTGGCCGATGATTTCGCCGGCGCTCAAATTGCGGTTGAAACCCTGCTGCGCGGTCGAACAAAACGAACAGGCCAAGGCACAGCCGATTTGCGAAGACACGCACAGGGTGCCGCGGCTCTCTTCCGGAATGAATACGGTCTCGACCCGGTTGCCGCAATGCGTCTCCAGCACCCATTTACAGGTGCCGTCGGACGCTTTTTGTTCAAGCACGATCTCGGGCGCCTCGATCCGGCAATGCTCCGTGAGCCAGGCGCGCAACGGTTTGCTCAGGTTGGTCATCGCCTCGAAATCGTCGACGCCTTCCTGATAAATCCATTTCAGCAATTGAGTCGCGCGAAACGGTTTTTCGCCATGTTCGGCAAAAAAGGCCGCGAGGCCTTTTCTGTCGAAATCGAGCAAATTGATCAACGCCGACTTAGCGGGTGCGGGCGCAGAGTTCATTGTCCGAGAAAAAGAAAGCGATTTCTTCTTTGGCAGTGTCCGGACCGTCGGAACCGTGCACTGCGTTTTCGTCGATGCTGCTCGCAAAATCCGCGCGAATCGTGCCTGGCGCCGCATCTTTAGGATTGGTCGCCCCCATGATTTCGCGATTAAGCGCGATCGCGTTTTCGCCTTCCAGAACCTGCATGATCACGGGGCCTGAAATCATGAACGATACCAGATCCTTGAAAAACGGACGCTCTTTGTGCACCGCATAAAAACCTTCCGCCTGCGCCTGGGTCAGATGAATCATCTTCGCCGCAACGATCTTCAGACCGTTCTTTTCGAAACGGCTGTAGATTTCGCCGATGACATTTTTGGCTACTGCGTCAGGTTTGATGATGGAAAAAGTGCGTTCTATCGCCATTGTAAAAAAAACTCCAGATGGATAATGATGTTAAGAGTCGGGAATTATAGCCGATTAGCGGCCGGTTTTGTAACAGATCAGCCGTTATCGTCAAGGTAAATTGTCGATTTCTGCGCTGTCTTTTTTTATTGTGATCAGATCTCTACTCGATACGCCCAACCACAGTAAGATAGGGCTTGCGACCAGAACGGACGAGTAAATGCCAAACACGATACCGATAGTCAACGCCAGCGCAAAATTATGCAGCGCTTCGCCGCCGAAGAAAAACATCGCCAACACCATCAGCTGCGTCATAAAGTGCGTAATCACGGTGCGCGACATCGTCGTGGTGATGGCGTTATCGATCATGTCGGGTACGCTCGCATTGCGCATCTTATGGAAATTTTCCCGTACCCGGTCGAACACCACGACCGATTCGTTAACCGAATAGCCCAATATCGCCAATACGCCGGCCAGCACCGGCAACGTGAATTCCCATTGAAAAAACGCGAACATGCCGAGAATAATCACGATGTCGTGCATGTTGGCGATGATGGCCGCCAACGCGAAACGCCACTCGAAGCGGACAGCCAAATAACCCATAATTCCCGCGACGACTAACATCAGCGCCAATCCACCGCTTTCGAACAATTCCTGGCCGACTTGCGGTCCAACAAACTCGACGCTGCGTAACACGACACCGGCATCTTGCTCTTTCAATTTTGCCAACACCATCTCGCTCAACCTGGCGTTGTTGGTTTCGGGCTTCATGGGCAAACGGATCAGTACATCTTTCACGCTTCCGATATTCTGCACCGAAGATTCGGTTAGCTTCTGCTCTTCCAGAATATTTCGCACGGTTTCGAGGTTAGCCGGCTGATCGTAACGAACTTCGATTTGGATGCCGCCGGTAAAGTCCAAGCCCAAATTAAGCCCTTTAAAGCCCAATGCGAATATCGCCAAAATAAAAGTCACCAGCGAAATGGTCGTAGTCACCCGACCATAGCGCATAAACGGGATATCGCGTTTAATTTTAAATAATTCCATTGAGTCCTCGAATTTAGATAGCCAATTTATCCAATTTATGCCGCCAACCGTACACGCCATTGACCAACGCTCTCGACACCAGAACCGCGCTGAACATGGAGGTTAAAATTCCGATACACAGCACCAGCGCAAAACCGCGAATGGGGCCCGAGCCCAGCATGAACAACGCGATGCCGGCAATCAAGGTGGTGATATTGGAATCTAAAATGGTCGCAAACGCTCGTTCATAACCGGCATAAATGGCGGCATTTGGAGTCATACCGATCCTAAGCTCCTCGCGAATTCGCTCGTTGATCAGTACATTGGCGTCAATGGCCATGCCCACGGTCAGTGCAATGCCCGCCATGCCCGGTAGCGTTAACGTGGCTTGCAGCAAAGACAGCACCGCAACCAGCAGCAACACGTTCACGCCCAAGGCGACGACGGAAAAAACGCCGAACAGACGGTAATAGGCAATCATGAACAGCGTGATCGCTATGAAGCCGTAGACATTGGAATTGATGCCCTTGCCGATATTTTCCTGACCCAGGCTGGGACCGACCGTACGCTCTTCGACGATGTCGACCGGCGCGACCAAGGATCCTGCTCTGAGCAGCAACGCCAGATTGCGCGCCTCACCCGGACCGTCGAGACCTGTGGTCTGGAAGCGCTTGCTGAACACGCCCTGGATGGTCGCGACGCTGATCACTTTTTCGACTTTTTGCTTGGTACGGACTTTCTGGCCGTCGACGACCTTCGTGTCGACCTTATATTCGATGAACACGACCGCCATCGGCTTGCCGACGTTGTCCTGGGTCACCTTGCCCATCTTCGAAGCACCGGCGCCGTTCAAGGTGATGAACACCGCCGGGCGGCCATCCTGATCCATGCCGGAAGAGGCATCGACGATCTGGTCGCCGGTCACGATGATCCGGCGGTCGAGCAGAATCGGATTGCCGTTCTTCTCGTAATACAGGCGGCTGCCGGCCGGCACATGGCCTTCGACCGCGTTTTGCACGTCATGCTCGGTATCGACCAGACGGTATTCCAACGTCGCGGTAGTGCCGAGAATTTCTTTAGCGCGGGCGGTATCCTGGACGCCGGGCAATTGCACGACGATACGGTTGTCGCCCTGCTGCTGGATCACCGGTTCGGCCACACCCAATTCGTTGACCCGGTTACGCAAGGTCGTGATGTTCTGGCCGACCGCGTTCTTTTTGATTTCGCGGACTTCCTTCTCCGACATTGCGAGCAAAATTTCATCCTGCGCCGGGGTATCCTGGATATTGAGCCCCGGAAAATCGCGCGCCAGCAACCCGGCCGCCGCGGCACGATCGTCCACCGAGTTCAATTTGACCTTGATTTGGGCGCCTTCCTTGCTGACCGACTGGTAGCGGATCTTCGCCGTTCTGAACGCCTGGCGCACATCGTCGTTATAACGATCTTCGGCCTGCTTGACCGCTGCATCCATATCGACTTCCATCAGAAAGTGCACGCCCCCGCGCAGGTCGAGGCCGAGATACATCGCCTTAGCGCCCAACGCATCCAGCCAGGCCGGCGTCGCAGGCGCCAGATTCAGCGCAACCGTATAATTGTCGCCCATCTGATCTCGAAGCAAATCAGCGACCTTGATCTGATCATCGGTATTGTTGAACCGAGCCAACACCCGGTCGTTCTTGTATTCAAAGGCCTTGATGGCAACACCGGCCGCCTTGATCGCTGCTTCGATTTTATTGGCTTGACCCAGATCCATCGCAGCCGAATGCGTCGGAGACACCTGCACGGAAGGATCGTCCCCATACAGATTCGGCAGCGCATAGATCGCCGAAACGACGAAAACGGCCAGAATTAAGATATTTTTCCAGAGCGGGAAATGGTTTTGCATGCTACATCATTCCAGTTATTGAATCGTCTCTCGCTACCTGAGAGAACCCCACGCGTCAGGACGCGCCCAAATCAGACCTTGTTGGTGGAAATCTTTTTGGCCACGGCCTTGTAGGTGCCCTTCGGCATGATGTTTTCGACGCTTTGCCGCTGCACCTGAATGAATACATTGTCGGCGACTTCGATTTTGACGAAATTGTCGTCCAGATCGGCGACCTTGCCCAAAATGCCGCCCGAGGTCACTACTTCGGCGCCTTTCTGCATTTTGGCGAGCATTTCCTTCTTTTCCTTAGCGCGTTTCGATTGTGGACGCAGGAACATGAAATAGAAGAACAGCAGGATGCCCAAGGGGAACAGCATGCCCTCGATGCCGGGCGCTTGTTGCGCGGCCGGTGCCGCGGCTGCCATCGCGTCGGAGATAAAGAAACTCATGATTTGCCTCGAAAAATTATTATACTAATGGTAAATTATCGTATTATGCCATAAGCGGCGCCGTTTTGCCTCGTTGCCGGTAAAATTCGCGGACAAAATTGTCCAGCGCCTGCCTTTCGATCGCTTCGCGAATTTCCTGCATCAGGCTCAGATAGTAATAAAGATTGTGAATCGTATTGAGCCGCGAGCCCAGCATTTCGCCGCATTTGTCCAGGTGGCGCAGATAGGACCGGGAATAATTCCGGCAGGTATAACAGCCGCAGTCTTCGTCGAGCGGCCGGGTGTCGGCCTGATACTGGCTGTTCCGGATCTTGATCACGCCGAAACGGGTAAAGAGATGGCCGTTGCGCGCGTTGCGGGTCGGCATCACGCAATCGAACATGTCGACGCCGCGCCGGACCGCCTCGACCAGATCCTCCGGCGTGCCGACGCCCATCAGGTAACGCGGCTTGTCGGCCGGCATCTTCGGCGCCAGAAAATCCAGTGTCGCCATCATTTCATCCTTCGGCTCGCCGACCGACAAGCCGCCGATCGCATAACCGTCGAAACGGATATCGACCAGGCCGGCGAGCGATTCGGTACGCAAATGCTCGTACATGCCGCCCTGCACGATCCCGAACAAGGCCGACGGGTTGTCGCCGTGCGCCTTCTTGCTGCGTTCGGCCCAGCGCAGCGACAGCCGCATCGAATCGGCCGCCTGCTGCACGGTCGCGGGATACGGCGTACACTCGTCGAAAATCATCACGATGTCCGACCCCAAATCCATCTGCACCTGCATCGACTCTTCCGGCCCCATGAAGATCTTGCTGCCGTCGATCGGCGAGCGGAAGGTCACGCCCTGTTCGGTAATCTTGCGCAGAGCGCCGAGACTGAACACCTGAAAGCCGCCGGAATCGGTCAGGATCGGCTTGTCCCAGCGCATGAACTCATGCAGGCTGCCGTGCGCCTTGATCACGTCCATGCCGGGCCTGAGCATCAGGTGAAAGGTATTGCCGAGGATGATCTGGGCGCCGAGGCCGGTCAAATCCTCCGGCGTCAGCGACTTGACCGCACCATAGGTGCCGACCGGCATGAAGATCGGCGTTTCGACCACGCCGCGCTGAAAAACCAGACGGCCGCGACGGGCGGCGCCGTCGGTGCTGAGTAATTTGAATTCCATGAAAAAATAATGGCTGCGAATGAGATGGGGTAAAACCCGAAGACTATTAAAACCCGCCAGTATAATCGGAATTCGCCGATTTCTTAATGCGGCGTTACAATTTTCGCCCGCACTCTCCGTTAAAACATCAGGAAGCAGGCATTTTGCTTTCAATAATCCCGGCTTGAGCTAAACGGCCGGGCAATGCGCCCCAATAGCTCCGTCCACAGACTTAAGCGCTCGGAACCGCCGACCTGCTGCCCCATGCCTTGCTGCTTGGCTAGCCAGAGTCCGCCTGCGTTGAAGCTGTAAACGGGCACTAAGTCGCTGCGGTCGACCGACGGCATGATCTCCGGCACAATATTATCGAGCACCAGACTGGTCGCGCCGCCATCGCATTGATAATTCAACACCATGTGCGGCTGGTTCAGCGTCAGCGATTTGACATAGGTCAATCGCAAACACTGATCGTCGATGCCCAACTCCTTCAGCGTAAAATATTTGCCGATCGAAAAATCTTCGCAATCGCCGCCGTTGGTGGCCAAGGTTTCAATTGGGGTCGCCCAATAATCTTCGCTGTGCCAATGCACGCTGTCATCTTCGAATTTCAGCCGGTTAAACCACCGGTTGGCGATATTGAGCTTTTCCGCAACCGGTTGCGATTGATTGTCTGCGATCGCATGCCGCCAGGACTGAACGCGTTCGCGCGCCTTGACGCCGTAACGCGCCTCGATAGCCTGTAATTCTTCCGAAGAGATGCCGGGCGCTTCGGGCAGCGAGCGGCAACCGGAAAGCCATATCAGAACGATGATCAGTGCAAAAATAGGCATATGGCTATACCAGCGACAGGGAGAATGCTGTTTTTCGTTTTACGGTTGCATGACAGTGATTCGCGCCACTCAAAAACGGCTTTATCCAAGCCTGGACAGGGAGGCAAGCCTGTCCAGGCTTAAGAAAATTACATGTCCGAAAGCCCTGCTCTAACCGTGGCAGAGACCAAATCGAATGATTCGCCATATTTGGTCACTGTCTTTGTTTTGACCTTGCAGTTGATTGTTAAACCACCGGAAAGGGGAATGCCATCAACGGTCAATGTGGCAGTTCCGGAAAGCTCCGCCCCATCCCCCGCCTCCTTGCATGAATCCGCAAAAACTCCGCGGCCATATTCATCATCTCCCCCCGCCTTGCTTTTTCCTGATATTTTCAGAGCAATGCCGTTTAATCCGCCATTGACGCCGACCTGTTCATATTTGACGGTCTTGATTTTGTCACAGGATTCGTTCCGGCATTCGTCATAGGTTTGAAACCATTTGGCTGTCACGCCTCTGTTTGTAAACTTAGAAACGTCGGCATCGGCCAGCGTTGATGCAAATTGAAAATTGCCTACCTTGATCTCAAGAGGCGTATCTGCGTAGATCTCGTCCAAATAGATGTCATGCTGTGCGAATGAATCGGCGGAGATTTTTGCCGAGACATTAAATTTTCCCTCGGTTACGACATAGCAAACCTTATTGACGCATTTCACTTTGTCGCTCAGCGATTCGGTCACGACGACATTATCTGCGTAAGCTGTGGCGCTGAAGACGGCAGCAAGAAGACAGGATTTTAAAGCAATAGGTTTCATACAATTTTCTGGTAAACAAAAAAGCATAGCACAGGCACCGATTCGAATGCTTATCCTATCCTGAGCATTTCGGAGGCTCGGGCAAGGACGCTACGCCATGATGAGCCACAAAATTGACAGCCCGATTGCCAAAATTTCTATATACTGGCCCTATTCCAGCGCCCGCACGGGCGCAATGAGCAATGACAAAATTCAAACCCAATCTTTAAAAACAAGAAGGTATTATGCGTAACAGGCTGTTAATGACGGTTCTATCGGGAACCTTTTTTTCGGCGCACGCCGGCCAACTGCCGATGACGCCGCCTAAGGCGGACGTTAACCAGAAGCTTTCGACGTCCTACGGGCAGTTGCCGCTGAGCTTCGAGCGCAATGAGGGGCAAAGCGACAGAGCGGTCAGGTTTATGTCGCGCGGCCAAGGCTACACGCTGTTTTTAACGCCGACCGAAGCGGTGTTGGCTTTGCGTAAGACAGAGAAGGAATCCGCTGCAAAGCCGGCGGCTTCCGCCGAACCCCTGGCGCTGCGCATGAAACTGGTCGACGCGAATCCCGAACCCATCATCGAAGGGCAGGACGTATTGCCGGGCAAGGTCAATTACCTGAAAGGCAAGGACCCGAAGCAATGGCGCACCGGCGCGTCGACTTACGGCAAAGTGCGCTATCAGGGCGTGTATCCCGGCATCGACTTGGTGTATTACGGCAAGCAGCGGCAATTGGAATACGACTTTATCGTGCAGCCGGGCGCCGATCCCAAGCACATTCGGCTCGATTTTAGCGGTGCGGACGGCATGCGCATCGACGCGGCGGGCGATTTACTTTTAGACACGAAGGATGGCGAACTGCGCCTGCAAAAGCCGGTGGTTTTTCAGACTATCGCCGGTAAGCGGAAAAATGTCGAAGGACGCTTTGTGCTGCATCAATCGCCTCCCGATCAGCAAAACGGGAAAGCTAACGTCTCACAAATCGGCATCCAGGTCGCCGCTTACGATGTGGCTCACCCTCTGGTGATTGATCCGGTGCTGGCATATTCCTCTTATTTCGGCGGCAGTGGTGACGATTGGGGCAAAGGCATCGCCGTGGATGGCGCGGGCAACGCTTATGTCACCGGCGGAACCTCCTCGTCAGACTTCCCCGTGAACCCTCAGCCTCCTGGGCGTAAGTCTGACGTCTTTGTGTTCAAACTTAGCGACGATGGCCAAAGTATCGCCTATTCCACTTATCTTGGCGGCAGCGATGAGGATGTCGGCAATCGCATCGCCGTGGACGGCAAGGGCAACGCTTATGTCACGGGTTATACCGGCTCGTCCGACTTCCCGACGGTGACCGAACTGTATCCGAATTTCGGAGGCACGACTGACGCCTTTGTGTTCAAACTCAGCGACAACGGACAAGACGTCGTCTATTCCACTTATCTTGGCGGCACTGAAGCGGATGGCGGCTGGGGCATCGCCGTGGACGGGAAGGACAACGTTTACGTGATGGGCAGCACCCAATCGACCGACTTCCCGACAGCGGACTCTCTGTATCCAAACTTCGGAGGCGAGACTGACGCCTTTGTGCTCAAGCTGAACGGAGACGGAAAAAGCGTCGGCTATTCCACTTATCTTGGCGGCAGTAAATCGGAAAGCAGTGGCGGTATCGCCGTGGACGGCGAGGGCAACGCTTACGTCACGGGTCAGACCCGGTCAACCGACTTTCCGGCGGTGAACGCCAAGTATCCGAACCTTCGAGGTGAGTCCGACGCCTTTGTGTCCAAACTCAGCGCCGATGGGCAAAACGCCGTCTACTCCACTTATTTTGGCGGTAGCAAGTGGGAAACCGACGGAGGCATCGCCGTGGACGGCGAAGGCAACGCTTATGTGACGGGCATTACCGCGTCGTCCGACTTCCCCACCAGCGTGAACGCCAAGTATCGGCACTTTCGGGGGGAACGCGACGCCTTTGTATTCAAGCTGAGCGGCGACGGACAAAACGTCGGCTATTCCACATATTTTGGCGGCAAAGGACTCGATGATAGTACCGACATCGCCGTGGATAGCGCGGGCAACGCTTACGTCACGGGCAGTACTAGCTCGTCCGACTTTCCCTCGGTGAACGCCGCCTATCCAAAGCTTCGGGGCAGCGATGACGCCTTTGTGTTCAGACTCAGCGGCGACGGTCAAAATATCGGGTATTCCACTTATCTTGGCGGCGGTGCTTCGGATAGTAGCGTCGGCATCGCCGTGGACGGCGCTGGCAGCGCTTATGTTACGGGCGTGACTTACTCGACCAACTTCCCCACGGTGAATGCCCAGAATCCTAAAAGGCGCGGGGCTGCTGATGTCTTCGTCGCAAAACTGCCGTTTTCTCCGAGTATAACCCTTCAATCCCCCAACGGCGGCGAAATTTGGAAAGAGGGAACTAAACAAACGATTCTCTGGTCGTCTCGCGACCTCGCAAAGGACAAGCGCTTGCTGCTCTATGTGTCCGTGGACAATGGCATCAACTGGAAAAAAATAGGGAGCGCGACGAATGGTGCAGAACTCAAAACCTGGACAATCCCGAAAAAACTCTATGCCGGCAAGCAGGCGCTGCTAAAAATCTGCCTGAATAAAACCTTGCCGCTCTGCGATATCAGCGATGCAGCGTTTAACATCAATTAAATGCCGGTCGCGGAAGCCGGAAAAAGTCAGCATAAAAGTTACGGCTTCGCCTTAAAATCAATTGGGAGGCGGATCCACTAAGCCTGGACAGGGTTGCAAGCCCGTCCAGGCGCAACCCAATCAAAAGCCTAAAAGCCTCGCTCTTACCGTGGTAGAAACCAAATCGAATGATTCGTCATTTTTGGTCACTGTCTTTGTTTTGACCTTGCAGGTGATTTCTAGTTGGCCGGAAAGCTCGGTTCCATCGACGCTCAATGTCGCATCTTCATTGAGCACAGCCCCATCGCCGGCCTCATCACAGTAATCCGCAAAAGCCCTGGAGCCATATTCGTCAAAATCCCCCACCTTGCTTTTTCCTGCTATTTTCAGAACCATCCCATTTAATCCCCCACTGACGCTAACCTGTGCAGGGATAACGGTTTTGGAGCGCTCACAGGAATCATTCAGGCATTCGTCATAGGTTTCCAGCCATTTTGCGGCTATTTTTGTGCCGGTCAGCGTGGCACTGTCGGCATCGGCTAATGTTCCCGTAAACGAATAATCACCCACACTAATTTCGATGGGCGTGTCCTCGTTGAGGCCATTCAAAAGTATCCCGTTCTCTTCGAATGTCGTACCGTCTATTTTTGCGGTGACATTGAATTTGCCCACAGTTTCAACCGTACATTCACCACCCTGTGTGCATTTCAACTTATCGTTCAGTGATTCGGTCATAGAGACCGTATCCGCATAGGCGGGTGCATTGAAGATAGCGGCAAGCAAGCAGGATTTTAACAAAATATGTTTCATAAAATTTTCCTCACTAAAAATAAAAACGCTGGCTCTGGCCGGAGCACTGAATCCGGCGGAAATTTTCAGGGTGCTTTTTCGATGAATGCCAAAGATCAGAAAGCTGTTTTTGGGAATGGCTTAAGAGAGTTTAACACCTGCCAACATAAGCCTTTTGGTGGAGGCAAAGAAACGTGAACAACCGCACACATCAGAAGCCAGGCAACAGCCGAATGTGGTTTAGCTATCGAGCGATGACAACCTGCGCAACGACCTAACGCCATGAAAGAGCTGATACTGTTTGCGATGACAAGGGGGCTTAGGGATACGAAAGCCCCCGTCCAGAACAAAGCGGAGCAGGAATATTATTGATCCGAACCGGCTTGAGTGAATGAGCCAATCAACGGCGCAGTCAACATCGCGGTGATGATCCCGACCGCAACGGTAAATCCAAACGCATGCACGATCTCGGTCGAACTGACCGCGAGCAAGCCGAAGGACAGCAGGGTCGTCAGACCGGACAGGGTCACCGCCAGCGAGGTGCTGGTGCGTCTTTCGCCGGCCAGGAAAAAGAACGCCGCGTAATCGACGCCGATGCCCAAAACCAGCAGCAACGCGAACAGATTGAACAGGCTGAACAATTGATTGAACCAGCCGGTCAGCGCCAGCGCGGTCAGCGACGAGATCAGCGGAATAGCCATCACGGTGGCGGCGCCGCGCCAGCCGAATTTGAAACACAGGCCTGCCAACACCAAGGCGAACGCCGAAAACAACAGCAGACTAGCCCTGATCCGGTAGCGCGCGAACAGTGAGGATAATTCTTCGACATGATCGACCCAGACGACGCCGGGTAATTGCTGCAAAGATGCCAACGCGGCAAAGTCCTGAACTTGGCTCAGGGCCACGATGCCGGAACAGTGCTCTTTTGCGCAGCCGAGCCATAACGACCGTTTGCCTTCGTCGGCCATGGCAAGCCAGTCTTCCAGCTTCAGCGTGTTGGGTTCGGCCTCAATAAAGGCTTTCGATTCGGCGGCGATCGCGGCGCGGTCGAAGCCGAGATCGTTCATGTAACGCCCGGCCAGACCCGAGTCAAAAAGCGTATGCTTCACCAAGCGGTAATTGTTTTGCTGAGTCGCAGGATCGGGCCAGTAACGGCTGAGAGCTTCGTAAGATTTCAGCGCCTTGCTCTGTACCAAGGCATCGAGCTTTTCGAGCAGCCGTTGTTCGTTTTGATGCCATTCCTGCCGATCCTTGCCCGAAACCAGAAAAAACTGACTGTCCCGAACCTGCAAAAGCTGGCTGATTTTTTCGGCGCTTTGCAGCAATGCCGGCGGCGCGGACTGAAGCAGGCGCACGTCGTCGCGTGGCGTCAATTTCCAGATGCCGACGGCCAGCACGACCAGCAGCAAGGGTGCCAGCCAGCGGCGATTTTTAAGCGCCCAGGCCGGCCAATCCCGTTCCCAAAGCACGGCCAGTTTCAGCAATGCCGGTTCGTGCGCAAACTTAAAACCGGTCAGCAGCAGCGGAAACAGCAGCACCACGGTCAACCAGGCCGCGAACAGCCCGGCCGCGGAAAACAACGCGACTTCCTGGAGACCCGGAAACGGCGAGAAGCCGAGGCCCGCGTAGCTCAACAGATTGCTGATCAGCCCCAGGAACAGCGCCGGAAAAATCGCGGCGAGTCCCTTGCGCGGATTCCAGTCCCGCTCGCCGAAACTGTCGCAGAGATAATGCTGCGCGTAGTCATCGACCACGCCGATCAAACTCGCGCCGAACACCAGCGTGATGATGTGAATCTTGCCGAATACCCAAACGCTGACGATCAACGCGGCGACGAGGCCGCTCGCGATAGCGGTCGCCGACAACAACAGCGGCCTGACGCTGCGAAACGTGAACCAAAACAATAAAATGATGCCGATACTGGAGCCGACGCCGACCGTCGAGATTTCCTGCTTGGCCGACTCCGCCCCGTAAGCGGTGAACAGAGGCAAGCCCGAAACCAGCAATTCGCCGCCGGCCTTTTCCAGCGTGGCCGCCGCGTTTCGGCTCAGTTGCAGCAGGCTTTCGAGTTTTTCGAGCGGCAATTGGCTGTTGTCGAGATCGGCCAGCAGCAGCGCCCAAACCTTTCGCCCATCCCTAAGCACCACGACGCCCTGCTCCAGACTCAGATTGCCCGGTTTTTGCGCACTTATCATACGTCCGAACAGCAGCAGGGGGTCGCGTTCGAGCATCGCCGCCTGCATCTGGCCGACCGGGCTGTAGAGCATCTCGAGGTTCTGGTCGAGCAGAGCCTTTGGATTCGTCTCCAGCAGCTTGCGCGTAGCCGCATCGAGCAATTGATAGCGGTAGGCGAAAAGCCGCTTGTACTGGTTGACGGTCTGATCCTGCGCCACTTCAAACATGATGTTGCCGAACAGCCCGCTGCCCCTGACCTGCCTCTCCAACTGTCTCGCATTCGCGATCGCCGCCTCCGCGCTGGCCGCGCCGCTGAGCCAGATCACCTTGCGATTGAGCAATTGACTATGCCGCTCGATCGCTTCGGCGACTTCGGGGCGTCGTTCGATTTTCGGCAACAGCGCCAGGAAGCCGGTTTCGAGCCAGTCCCGGCTCAGCGTTTCGAGGCCGAGCGCGCCGAGCAGCAGCATCCCGAGCAGCCAGATTCCGGCGCTAACGCGGGGACGATAAACGTTCAAAATCGGTTTCCTGTGCGGGCGTCAAAGCCTCGGGATGGGTGATGTGCTCGAAGGTGATGCGCGTGGAATTACCGTTCGCCTCGCGGATGTCGAGCCGCTGCAATTCCTTGTCGCCGGTCAACTGCATGCCGGTGATGATCTTTTTCAGCATAGCATCCTTCGGCTGCAATTGCAGCTGCCATGCGCCCTGCCCGTTTGCGCCGGCAATGGCGAAGCCTTCGTTCATTAATTGCAAGTCGCCGCCGAACATCGCGGTAAACACTCGGCCGAAGGCGGGCGGCAAGGCCTGTTCGCCTTGCGTCGTCAATAAGCGCGTCTGGTTGACCAGCAGCAGCGAAGGCACCGGCGTCAGCGTCTGCCAGATCACGCCCCGCTTGCGGTGATAGGTAAACGTGCCCGTCGAGATCAGCGGTTTTTTCAGGACCTTGATCGTTTTTTCCTGACGGAAGCGGCCTTCGGTGATCTCGGTTTTGACCAGCCGCGCGCCGATGTCGGCGAGCAGACCGACCGCCAGAACGCCCTGCCAGGGCAGCCATAATAAAAGAATAATCCACAACCTCACGGCACCTTGACTCCCAGTTTTTCGAACAGTACCGGCGGCGACTCCAGGCACATTTCTTTATTTTGCATAGCCACCGCGACCTGAATCGTATGCCCCTTGACCAGTTTGGCGCCGGTCAGCGCGTCGGTGATCAAATATTCGATCTTCAGGCGATTTTCCCATTCGGCGATGGCGGCCCTGACCTTTACGTTTTGCCCGAACACCGCGGACTTCACATAGCGGATGCGCAGGTCGATGATCGGCCAGGCATAACCCGAATCGCGCATCGCAAAATAATTGTAATCGATCCGGTCGAGCAAGGCGCAGCGGGCGATTTCGAAATATTTGGCATAATGGCCGTGCCAGACGATTTCCATCATATCGGCGTCGTGAAACGGAATCGATAAATCGATTTCGACGCTGTAGGCCGGTTTAGACATGGGGTTCAATCCAGAGTAAGGCATTCATCGTTGCAGAGTAACTATTCAAAGACAGGCCGGTGGCGGGGACCAGGAAAAACACGGGTTATTGTAAGTGAATTCTATCGCCATGCGCTATCCGTGAACGCCACACAACAGAAGAGCAGATCCACCGGTTCGCGATGCATTGACCCACTACCCCTCCCCCGCCGCTTTGACGTACCGGTTTCGCTCAAAAACCGGCCGCATTATTTTTGCTGTGGTCTTTCGCTAAATTTATGGTTAAGATAAGAACGGGTGAATGACCTGATTTGTAAGCCTTTCGACTCATGAAAGACTGAACAGCAATGTTTGCTCGGAATAGAGATGTCTTCGAGCCACTTAGAGAACTTAGAAAACCGTACGTGCGGCATCCTCTGCAACGTTTAAAAGAAAGGTATTAAATGAAATTTGTTGTTTCCTATCCCCAAACCAATTGGGAATACGCAAAATTTAGATTTGATCGGATTGTAAAAGGCAAGGATCGGTCAAACGAGGTTTTCAAAGGTGAGCCCGGAGGAAAAATTCAACTCCTGGAGCATCAGGGCGAGTTGGGCAAAATTAAACTGCTGGAGGAGATTTATCCGGTCAAACCCTTCGGAATGGAATTCGTTGAAGGGGAAGGCTTGTACTTTATCCGCGGATTGCCCTGCGCCGAGGATGGCGTGCCAGGCGACGAACATATTGCCAGATTGAACGCTCAGGGTGAAATCGATCTGGAAATTCGCAGCCCCTGGTTTTCGCAGTTGCGTTCGCTGCGCCGGACGGAAAACGGCCTGTTGGTGACCTCCAGCGGCGTCGATGCGATCTTGGAGGTCAATCTGGCGGGAGAGATCATTTGGTCCTGGTGGGCCACCGAAAGCGGCTATGCCAACGCCTATGGCGGCGGCGTCAGAAGCATCGATAAAACGATGGATCATCGGCTTAAATGTTATTCGGGTAAATTACAGACGACGCATTTGAACTCCGCGATCACCGACCCTTATGATCCCGATAAAATTTTGACTATCCTGTTTTACCAGGGTGCCGTTGCGCGTATAGACAAAAAATCGCTGGCCCTTGATCTTGTGATCACCGGCTTGAGCGGAGCGCATCATATCCGCAAGCATTCAAAAGGCTATATGCTGTCGAACTCGAGGAAAGGCGAAGTGCTGATTTACGATCACGGTTTTCAATTGATCGATCGCATTCAAGGGACCAGCTCATGGTTCCCGGTCAAATGGGTTCAGGATGCCTTTGAAATGCCCGGAGGACGCTCGCATTTGATAGCCGATTGCAATACCTTCAATTTGCGCGAACGCGACTTGAATGGAAGAGAGAAAAAATTCAACACCCGCATGCCGAATCGCATCTTTCAGATTGAACCCGTTTCCGATGATTTTTCGTTTAAAGGATTTAAAAGCAGCAAGCTATCTTGAGAAAAAATTCCCTGGTTTGTGCTATTGATCGTAGGGGTGACATCATGCCTGCCGACTTATTGCTGAACGCTTATCGGAATTTACATTATAATTTACGTTAAAATAATCTCACAATAAGCTGAATTGTTTATCTTAATAACGCTTGATTAGTCGCTTCAAAAGAGGGGGAAATGTATGTTAACTCGTAAAATCATCATTACGGCGGGCCTGACTTCGCTGCTCAGCCTGCAAATGGCTAGCGCGGATGACGAGCCTAAACAAACCGAAGACTGGCTGAAAGCGGCGCAGAATCCATTGATTCCGGTGTTTAGCGTTCCATTGGAATATACGCATCATGGCGGCGCGGAGAACGGTGATGTATCGATCGGCAGAATCAAACCCATCATCCCGGTGTCGCTCGGCAACTGGAACATGATTAATCAGTTATCGTTGAACTTCATGGGGACTCCAGGTCCTGTCACCGGCATCGAAGAATTGCCTGAGCCATATCCCGGCAATGGCTCAAACGGTCTGGGCGATACGACTTTCACGTCACTTTTTTCACCGGAAACTTCGGGTGATTTTCGTTGGGGTTTCGGGCCTACTTTCGTGTTTCCGACCGACACGCGTTTCGGTAACGCGGACGATCATACAGCGCGGCAACTGGGCAGCGGCAAATTCAGCGTGGGTCCTGCGATGATGGTCGTGACCCAGCCGGGTCCTTGGACCTTAGGTTTTAAATCCAAGCAAATATGGTCTGTATTCGGTAATGATTCACGCGAAAGCGTCAGCCAACTGAATTTGGAGCCCTTTGCGAACTACAATATCGGGCAAGGTTGGTACTTGACCACCGACATGAACACGATCGCTAACTGGAATTCTCACTCCGATAACCGCTGGACAGTTCCTGTCGGCGCCGGCGTGGGTAAGTTATTTAATATGGACAAATTTGCGATTAACACGAAATTGGAAGGGTACTATAACGTCGTAAGGCCCGATGCAGCGCCCGACTGGTCGGCGAATTTCACCGTACAATTCATGCTGCCCAAGCTCTTTTGATCATTAATGGGCCTTGACGACGGGAAGGGTTAATTTTTCAAGATTCCCTTGATTGATGAAAGGATTCGATGATTAGCCATTCTCCTGATTTAAGCGCGATGTCACGACCTGCCCGGATTTTGGTCGTCGGCCCGTCCTGGGTCGGCGACATGGTGATGGCGCAAAGTCTGTTGATCGCCCTGAAACGGCACCACCCTCATTCCCAAATCGATGTTCTGGCTCCCGTCTGGACCTTTGCGTTATTGGATAAAATGCCGGAAGTCTCCCAGGCGCTGCCCATGCCGCCGCTCGCGCGCGGGCAGCTCGGCTTAAGGGAGCGCATCAAGCTCGGCAAAAGCTTGCGCGCTCATCGCTATGATCAAGCGATTTTGCTGCCCAACACCTGGAAATCCGCCCTGATCCCGTTTTTCGCCCACATTCCGTTAAGAACCGGCTATACCGGCGAGTGCCGCTGGGGACTGTTGAATGACGTGCGCCGACTGGATAAGACGGTTTTGACGCAAACCGTACAGCGTTTCGTCGCCCTGGCGGAACCCTCGGAGCCTTCCACCCCGCCCGAATGCCCGGCTCCCCAGCTTCGCGTCGCCGCCGAAAGCCGCCAGCAAGCCTGCGATAAATTTGCCTTACAGACGCAAGGCAAGCTATTGGCGTTATGCCCGGGCGCCGAATACGGCGATGCCAAACGCTGGCCCGCCGCCCATTATGCGGAGCTCGCGCGCCTGAAACGCCGGGAAGGCTGGCAAGTCTGGCTGTTCGGTTCGCCCAAGGACGCTCCCGTCGCCGCCGAGATCAATCGGCTGAGCCACGATGCCTGTATCGATTTGACCGGAAAAACCACGCTGAGTGAAGCAGTCGATTTATTATCGCTGGCGGATGTGGTGATCAGTAATGATTCCGGCTTGATGCATGTGGCCGCGGCTTTAAATAAAAAATTGATCGCGATTTACGGCTCATCCGCCCCCTACTTTACGCCGCCGCTGAACGAAAATGCGCGCATCATCAGCCTGAACCTGGACTGCTCGCCCTGTTTTAAACGTGAATGTCCCTTAGGGCACCTGCATTGTCTGGTCAAGATCACGCCGCAACAGATCCTCCACGAAATGCAGGCCTTGTCTGCTTGAATCGGCGCGATCCGAACGTGTAATCTCACCGCCTCTCCGCTTGCATGTCCCTCGCCGTTGGTTTAGACTCCGGCGGTACTGAATAGCCCAGGGTTATTCGAACCGTGAAAATGTTTTTTAGCGAATAGGTGTCTCGTGCGATTTTTCCGAATGCAGTCCCCGGAATACAGTTCCGACAGCCAGAACTTGGCAATCAACGGTAATCTGGAATATGTCTACCGTTTTCCCGGCGTCAGCTGCAATGCCTGCAATGCGACCTACGGCGGCAGCCGCATTCTTGCGCTCGAAGCGCCGCCGCAAATCCAGAACGACCCGCGCTTCAGAAGCCGCTGGCCGATTTCGGAACAGGAACATGCGGCGATGCAGCAGGAAGTCGCCGGCTATCTCGATGCCGACTGCGCGGCCTTCCAGACCTTCAAACCCGGCGATAACTTCCAGCCCGCCTACTACGACAATCAAACGGTCCCCGATGCCGACTTTTTATGGCCGAACATTCGCAGCTTCGTCGTATCGGAACGGATGAAGCGGATCGTGTTCGATGGGTTGGTCGGCGACGTCGAAATCGTTCCGGTCAAGCCGCGCAAAATCGGCAAACGCAACGACAGCGGCCTGCCCTCCGGCCTCGATTCCGGCCATCCGGAAACGCTGATAGAACCCTATTACCAGATTCTGGTGCGCGCGGAATCGGATTACCCGAAAGGCGGCGCGCCGATTTCGATATGCGCGGTTTGCAAACACGAAGCGTTCGATGACGAAAAACGCGAATTGGTCATGCACGAGGAGATGTGGCGCGGGCAGCCGATCTTTTTACTCAGAACGACGCTGTATGTGATCGTGACCGAAGCGCTCGCCGAAAAAATTCAAAAGGCCGGCGCGACCAATGTCGCTTTCGTGCCGGTTTAAGGCCACCTTTCTTCCAGATCCAGGCTGCAAACGGCTTTCGGAAATCCAAAGCAGGTCTGCCGGCATTCAACAACGTTTCACCGCCGCCTGCGCCGGCGCCAGACTACAAAGCCGGTGCCGAGCAGGCAAAGCGGCAGCACGATCAGGAAACCGAAGCCGATCACCGAAATGCTGACCGTCGTCAGTTTCAGGCTCCGGTCTGGGGCGGTTTTGGCCGGAATGTCGATGAAGCGGTCGTCGTGGATCAGCCAGTTGACGATCCTGAGCCCCATGTCCAGATTGCCGGCATTGCCGATATAGGTGTTCGCGAGAAAATCGCCGTCGCCGACCACGACGATGCGCTGCTGGGTGTTAGCGTCCAGGTTCCGCGTCAGCGCGTAGCCCAGCGTGATCGGGCCCTGTTTTTCGGCGCCGTCCGCCTCGAAACGGATCGTGCCGGTCAAGGGCCCGGTTTCGGTCCAGGACTCGACGCCGCTGTTCAGCAGCGGGACGCTTTCGTAGGCGCTATCCGCGTCGATGTCGAAGCCGGCCGCGGCGGGATAGACCGACAGCGTCTGGAAGTTGCGGGTGATCGGATGGTGGTTGTAGTCGCTGACGATCACGAAGCTCGGGTCGTCAATGCCGGCCTGCTTGGCGGCCTTGTCCACGATCTGACCGGGCAAGGGATGGATGCCGAGCGCGGGCCAGATAAAGTCCAGCGCCTGATTGCCGGGATCGGCCAGCAGCAAGAGGTTGCCGCCGCGCTGAAGGTATTGCTTCACGATCTCGATTTCGCCGGGCAACAAGGCAACCGTCGGCGAGGCGATCACCAGCAGCGCGGAGTTGTTCGGGATCTCGGGTAGCCTCGCCAGATTGACCGTTTGCGCATTGATACTGCGGCGCGTCAGTTCCTTGCCGAAACGGTTCAGGTCGAAATTGGCCTCGCTTTCCGGCGAACGTTCGCCATGCCCGGTCAGGAAGGTGACCCAGCGGTCTTCCGCATGCGACAGTTGCAGCAAGGCATTGGTCAGCGTCGCCTCGTCGATAAAGCTCAGTTTTTCGCTGCGCCCCTGATACTCGACCACGACCAGGCCTTCCTCGCCGATATTCAGCTCGCGGGCTTTTTCCGGCGCATGGTTCGGATCGATGAAGTCCAGTTTCAGGTCGGGCTTCAGGTGGGTGTAACGGTCTACCAAATGCGCGATTTGCAGGCGGATCGGCAGGCCGCTTTTGATGTAGGCGGTGATAGCGACCTTTCCCGGCATGGCCTGCAACAACTTTTGCGTCGCCGGCGACAAGGTATTCGAGCGGGTCTGGGTCCAATCGGCCTGGTAAGCATAACGCTCGGTCAACCAGGCCGCAGCGCCTAAAGCGCAAAGCAAGACCCCCGTCGACAGCCGGTTTTTCAGGCGGATTTGTTGATGCACATGGCGCGTCAGTTTCATTTTTGCAGGCGGTCGTAATCGAGGCGGCGGATACTCAGCACGATGAATAGGACGATGAACAGCAGAAAATAAACGATGTCGGTGGTGCTGATCAGGCCGCTCTGAATGTTCTGAAAATGGCGCAATATCGACAGATACTCGAAGAGATAGGCGCGCTGCTCTCCCATGCCGGCGCTCCAGTCCAGAATCCACAGCAAGAGCAGCAAGCCGAAGGCGCTGATCGCCGCGATCGTCGGGTGTCCGGCGATGCAGGAGGTATAGAGCCCTGCCGCCGCGAAGGCGGCAGCCAACAGCGTCAGCGCCAACAGATTCGCGGCGAATTTACCCAGATCCAGATCACCTCCGACCAGCAGGGACAAGGGCATCAACGCGGTCAGCACGACCGTGATCAACAACAGGCCGACCACGCCGAGATATTTGCCGGCCACGATGTCAAAATTCGAAATCGGCGCGGACAACAGCAGCGCGAGCGTTTTATTCCGGCGCTCCTCGGTGACCAAGCGCATCGTCAGCAGCGGCGTGACCAAGAGCAGAATGATGCCGGCATTGCCGAACAACGGCGTCACGACGATGTCGGTCAGACCCGGCGCGTTGTCGAGTCCGGCCAGTTTCGGCTGCAGCATGTTGAAGGTTTCGACCTGGGTCAGAAACAGAAAGGCCAGTATCACCTGCAAAATCGCGAGCAGCGTCCAGGCCAGCGGCGACAAAAACAACGACTTGAATTCGCGGGCGGCGATCGTGAAAACCATTTTCATCCCGGCAGCCCTCCCGTCTCCCGAGTCAATTGAATGAACACGTCTTCGAGCGATTTTTTGACCGGCGCGAGTTCTTCGAGCCCCCAACCGGAGGCGACGATCAGCTCGGCGATCTGCTTGGCGGGATTGTGATCGACACCGTGATGCACGTAGAGACGATTGCCGGCCAAAGGCTCGACCGACAACACGCCGGGCAAGGCCGACAGCGTCTTCAGATCGGCCGGCATGCGGGTAGTCACTTCCAGGGTGCAGCTGTGCATCTGCCGCTGCAAGCCGGCGATCGTTTCCCGCAGGATCAACCGCCCCTGCTGGATGATCTGCACATGCGTGCAGGATTCCTCGACTTCGGTCAGGATATGGGTCGACAGGATGATGCCGTGCTCCCGGCCGAGCTCCCGGATCAGCGCCCTGATTTCGCGGATTTGCAAGGGATCGAGACCGACCGTCGGCTCGTCGAGGATGATCACCTTCGGATTGTGCAAAATCGCCTGGGCGATGCCGGTGCGCTGTTGATAGCCCTTCGAAAGATTGCCGATCAGGCGCTCCTGCATTTCGTCGAGGCCGCAGCGCTCCCTCGCCCGTTTGACCGCGGCGGGAATGCTTGTTTTATCGACACCGTGCAGTTCGGCGCAATAAGCCAAAAACTCGTTGACCGTCAACTCCCGGTATAAAGGCGGGGTATCGGGCAGATAGCCCAGATGGCGCTTGGCTTCTTTCGGCCGGTCGAGCAGATCGATGCCGTTGATCCGGACTTGCCCGGTGCTCGGCGCCAGGTTGCCGCACAGCATCTGCATCGTGGTGGTCTTGCCGGCGCCGTTCGGCCCGAGAAATCCCAGCACTTCGCCCTGCTTCAGCGTAAAATCGACACCATCGACCGCGCAGTGGCCGCCGTAATAACGGGACAGATGATTGGCTTCGACAAGCACGGTCATCGCGGCATCAAACCTGCTTCAGCAGGCTTTCCAATTCTTGCTGCATCTTCTTGCGGTAGAAAATGAATTTCCAACGGGCACCGCCGCATTGCTTCCACAGGATCACCGAGCGGATGCCGGCCAGCAGCAGGGCCCTGATCTTGTTCACGGTATCGGGCCTGGACAGATAGGCCTGCTCGCCGTTGACCATGATGCGGGGCTGCAAGGTGCTGACCGTGCTGTGATAGACCTCGCCGAGATTGGCCAGCACGTTTTCATGCAGCAAACCGAAATGCTCGCTTTGCGCCTGGGCCTTCTCGACGCCGAGGCGGATCGACGCGAGCAAATCCTTGCGCGACGACAGTTGCCGTTCCAGAAAAACCAGGGTGGCCGCGTAGCGGGCCTGTTCGGGATTGTCGATCCTATAACCGGTCATTTGCTTCTGCAATTCCTTGAGCCCGAGCTTCAATCCGTCCAGGCCGCCGTAAACATCCAGCACGCTGGCCGAATCGATTTTCAGGAGGCTGCCGATGCTGGCCGTCAGCGCCTCCTGATCGCACGTTCCCCGTGTCGCCAGCTGCTGCACCAGCGCCGCCGCCTGCGCGACTCCCGCCAGTGCGATCGTTTGGTTCGTTAGTGTTTTGAGTTCCATGATTTGCACAAAGGTGATTCACCAAGCCAAGTAAGCCGCGCCCACTCTTCCTTGTTTCATTTATATCATGATTGTCCGGTTTCAGTCGAGTATGATATAAAACCCGAATTTTGTGAAATAGGATAATCACCATGGCAGAATCAATTGAGTTGACGGTAACCGGAATGAAATGCGGCGGCTGCGAGTCGAACGTAAAAACTAAGCTCGGCGCGATCGACGGCGTGCACGCGGTCACCGCCTCGAGCAAGGAAAAGAAAGTCGGCGTCGACTATGACGCGGCGAAGACCGACTTGGCAGCGATCAAAGCAGCGATCGCCGAGGCCGGTTTTACGGTCGAATAAACCCTAATTGAGCGCCGGAGAGTAGCCATGAGCAAAGAAGAAAAGTCAGACGAACTGCGTTTGTCGATATTGGGCATGAGCTGCGCCGGTTGCGTCAGCGTCGTCGAAAGCGCGCTGACCGAAGTGCCCGGCGTGACCGAGGTCAGCGTCAATTTTGCGGATCATTCCGCGACCGTGACAGGACAGGTCGATCCCGAACAGTTGATCAAGGCGGTCAAGGACGCCGGTTACGAAGCGGCCGTGATGGAAGGTTTCGAGGACCCGGCCGAACAGGAACAACAGGAACTGGCGCGCTACCGGAGGCTGTTGAAAAAAGCCGCGGTCGCCGGCAGCTTCGGCGCCTTGCTGATGGGGCTCGAATATGCCGGCTGGCTGCCGGACATGGGCTCTGCAACCGGCCGCTGGTTCTGGCCGGAAGTCGCGGTGCTGACCCTGGTCGTGCTGGTCTATTCGGGCGCTCACATCTACCAAGGCGCGCTGAAGGCCATGCAGTCCGGACAAGCGAACATGGATACCCTGATCGCGGTCGGCACCGGCGCGGCCTGGATCTATTCCTGCATCGTGATCGAATATTTCGGCAGCCTGCCCTCCTTGGCCAAGCATGCCTATTTCGAAGCCGCGGTCGTGATCCTGGCGTTCATCAACCTGGGCTCCGGCCTCGAAACGATGGCGCGTGGCAAGACGTCTTCGGCGATCCGCCAATTGATCGGCCTGCAGCCGCGCACGGCCCGGGTGGTGCGAAACGGCGCCGAACTCGACGTGCCGATCGAGGAAGTCGGCCTCGGCGAGACGCTCAGGGTTCGTCCCGGCGAAAAAATCGCGGTCGACGGCGTCCTGATCGAAGGCCATTCGAACGTCGATGAATCGATGCTGACCGGCGAACCGATGCCGGTCGAAAAAACGGCGGGCTCCGAAGTCGCCGCCGGCACGATGAACCAAAGCGGCAGTTTCCTGTTCAAGGCGACCCGTATCGGCCGCGACACCGCGCTCGCGCAAATCATTCACAGCGTGCGCCAGGCGCAGAACAGCAAGCCGGAGATCGCCCGTCTGGCCGACAGGATTTCGGCGGTGTTCGTGCCGTCGGTGATTTCGTTGTCGATATTCACCTTTCTGCTTTGGTACGCTTTCGGTCCCGAACCGTCCCTCGGCTACGCCTTCGTGACCTCGATGACCGTGCTGGTGATCGCCTGCCCTTGCGCGCTGGGACTTGCGACGCCGATCTCGGTGATGGTCGCGGTCGGCAAGGCCGCGCAAACCGGCATCCTGATCCGCAAGGGCGATGCCTTGCAGTCGGCCGGCAAGCTGAGCTGCATGATTCTGGACAAGACCGGCACGGTCACCCAGGGCAAGCCGAAGGTCGTATCGATCGAAGGCTTCGGCAACTTTTCCGAAACCGAGGTGCTGCAACTTTCGGCCAGCCTTGAGGCCGGCTCCGAACATCCGTTGGCGGCGGCCGTCTTGGCGGCGGCCGAAGAAAAGTCTATCCAGCCGCAAAAAACCACCCAATTTAAAGCGATCGCGGGCCACGGCGTCGAAGCCACTCTCGACGGCCGCCGTGTCGTGTTCGGCAACCGGGCCTTGATCGAACAAGAACGGATCGACATCGCGCACCATACCAGACGCCTCGAAAAACTGTGCGCGGAAGGGCAAACCCCGATGCTGCTCGCGGTCGATCAAAAACTCGCTGGCATCATCTCGGTCGCCGACCCGATCAAGGCCGATTCGGCGGCCGCGGTGCAAAGGCTGCGCGAACTCGGCATCCGGGTGCTGATGGTGACCGGCGACAATCCGATCACCGCCCAGGCGATCGCGCAACAGGCCGGCATTACCGAAGTCAGGGCGCAAGTGCTGCCGCAGGATAAGGCGGCCGTGGTCAAGGAATTGCAAGCGCAGGGCGAGACGGTCGGCATGGTCGGCGACGGCATCAACGATGCGCCGGCGCTCGCGCAGGCCGACGTCGGCATCGCGATCGGCACCGGCACCGATGTCGCGATCGAAAGCGCGGACGTGGTGATCCTGCAAGGCTCGCTGTTGAAAGTGCCGGAAGTGATTCGGCTGTCGCAGCTGACCGTCAAAAACATCAAACAAAACCTGTTCGGCGCCTTTTTCTACAACACGATCAGCATTCCGGTGGCGGCCGGCCTGCTGTACCCGTTCGCCGGCATTCTGCTGAACCCGATGATCGCGGGCGCGGCGATGGCGATGTCGTCGCTGACCGTGGTCAGCAATGCGAACCGCCTGCGTTGGCAGAAACTGTGAGCCATCAGATTAAGCCAACAAACAGAATAATGCCGCTAGAAACAAGGCTGTCCCGACCGGATGACCTAGGTATCAAAGTAGCGGTCACCGATCACGCAGGGAACCTCTAAGTTGCGGCATTGGCATCAGGGCATCAAGGCTCTTTGGGTCTCGGCCATCGTCTGGTGTTGCCTGAGCTTGTACCCGATCGCCGCCCGCGCGGCGGTCATCATCGTGAATGATTCGGTGCCCGCCAAACGCTATTCGCGTGACGATGCGCGCGCAATTTTTGCAATGCGCCAGAGACTATGGCCTAATGGCGAGCCAATCAAGGTGTTTACCCTCGCCGACGACGATCCGATCCATAAAGACTTTGTCAAGAATACTCTGCACATGTATCCGCATCAATTCAGACGCGTCTGGGACCGGATGACCTATACCGGCACCGGCATCGCGCCGATTGAGCTCGACTCGGAACGAGAGATGATCGAAAAGATCATGAACACGCCGAATGCGATCGGCTATGTCAATAAAAAACCGCCCCATGCGAAAATCCGCCTGTTCGATTATCACTAGCGGGCTCTTGCTGTCAGCCCTGGCGAGCCTGCCGCGCGCCGGTGTGGCCGGTTATTTGCCTGAGGCAATGCAGGTGCATGGTTTTCTCGCCCAAAGTCTGTTCCACACCTCGGACAACAATCTGTTCGGCCAAAGCGACGACGGCGTCAGCCTCGGCATTACCGAAGTCGGCCTGAACACCTCCTACCAGGCCTCTGACCGGCTGAACCTTGCGATCCAGGGGCTGTACCGGCGCGCCGGCGACCTGGACCGCGGCAGCTTCCGGGTCGACTATGGGCTAGCCGATTTGACGCTGTGGGAGCATGACTCGGGCCGTATCGGCCTCCGCGGCGGACGCGTCAAAATTCCGTTGGGCTTGTATAACGAAACCCGCGATGTCGCGTTTACGCATCCGACCATCCTGCTGCCGCAAGGCATGTATTTCGAACGTTCACGTTCGCTGCTGACGTCCGGCGATGGTGGTTCGTTCTATGCGGAAGAGCATACCGATTACGGCGATTTTATCTTTAAGTTCAATTATGTCGTGCCATTGGGCGATAATAAGGAAATCCGCTCGATTCTGCTCGGACCTTATGCGATGGGCGAATTTTCGGCCAGACCGACCGTCGTGACCCAGCTGAGTTATGAACTGAACGACGGTGAATATATTTTCGCGGTCAGTTACGCAGACCTGGCTCTCGACTACCATCCGGAAGTAGGCGATAGATTCGGCGCCGGCACATCCTATGTGCGCCCGCTGATGTTTTCCGCACAATACAACGGCGAAAAATTGACGCTGACCGCAGAATACAACTACCGCCATAATGTGACCTCCGGCTATGGAACGCTGCCCGACCGGCGCTTTGCGACCGAAAGCTGGTATCTCGAAGGCAGTTATCGATTTTTGCCCAAATGGCAATTTACCTTGCGCTACGATATGATCAATGGCAACACCGACAACCGCCGCGGCGTCGGGCTGGAACGAATCGGCCTGCCCCCGCACGCCGGCTATGCCCAGGACTGGACGGCGGGACTGCGCTGGGACATCAACGATAGCTGGATGCTGCGCGGCGAATACCACCGCGTGCACGGCACATTATGGCTGCCGCAGGCGGATAATCCGGATCGTCTCCAAACCACGCAAGACTGGGATATATACGGTTTGCAACTCTCTTTTCGTTTTTAACCGGCCATGTCGAACGCTCCCTTTTTTGTCAGTTTGCGCTGGAAACTTTCTCTCCTGTTCGGAGGCGTGTTTCTGCTGATGCACAGCCTATTTTCCTATTTCGCCTATCAGCATGCGACCGAAGATTTCGACGCCACACTCCGCAATGAACATCTCAACCATATCAACATGGCAAGAGCGCTGACCGATGATTCGTTTATGGTGCTCGAACAACTCGCGGAAATGCTGCCACTGTTAGGAGAACCGCCCCCCCTCGACAAAAACCGGCAAGCCGTCTCGTTTGCGACACTCGATGAAAAGTGGACGCAATGGCAACTGAGTTGGGGCATTGAGAATCTCGTTTTTTTTGACCCCCGCGGCGCCAAGGTCAAGTCCTGGGGAAATCCATCGCTTCCCGACCCTACCTCCGCCAGCAAAGCATTAAGTTCCGAAATGCCGGAGCACCGTATCGTTTGTACGGACACTTGCTTTCAGCAGGTCGTCGTACCGATCATCGGCAAAACTCAAACTGCCGGAGCCTACGGCATCACCCGCTCGTTTGCCGACATCATGATCAAATACAGACGGGCAACCGGTTCCGACATCGGCATTCTATTCCCGGATGACGCGTTGCGGGAAACACCGGGCCATCCCTGGCCCTATCGGCTGGCGGGTCTCACGTTACTCGATAACAACAAAAAGCTGTACGAACATATCGCCCGGCAGGTTTCTCTTGCCGAGTTACTCGAACACAACCAGACGATTTATCTGCAAGGCGCCACCTATGAAGTCGGGCTCACACCCGTCCAGGACAATGGCAACCCGGAGCGGCTGTTTTTGTTTATCGAGGACATCACCGCCCTTGACAAACGCCTGCACGAGGATATCCAAAAAATCTGGCTATACGGCGTGGTCAGCCTGCTCGGCTCTCTGCTGCTGCTGCCGCTGTTGCTGCATTACACCTTCTCGCGCGTATCCGCGCTTTCCAAAGCGCTGCCGCTGCTGGCCGGGCATCAGTATCAACAGTTCCGCGAACGCATCGCGACCAAAAACACAACGACGTCCGATTTCGACGAACTGGACCAATTGCATCAAACCGCGCTGACCCTGGCTCTGCATCTGGAAGCGCTGGAACAGGAAGTGCGGATCAATACCTTGAAATTGATCGAAAAAAGCCGGGAACTGGCAACCGAACGCGATTTCGTCCGGCAATTGATCGATACCGCGCCGATCATCATCCTGACGCAAAAACTGAACGGCATCATCCTGACCATCAATCAGACAGGGTCTCAGGAACTGGGCCGGGAAGAACATTCGCTCAAGGGCAAAATCTTCGATTTATTGATTCCGGAATCCGAATGGTCGCATCATAAAAAGCTGAGCCAGCTCAGAGCGGGAGAAATCACCGGCCAATTGCAGGTCGAAGGGCAACTGATTTCAGAATCCGGCAAAACCCGCAGCATTTCCTGGCTGCATACGCTGTTCAATCCGTCAAACAACCCGGAGGAAGCGGTGGTCCTGACCATCGGCGTCGATAACAGCGAACGCACGCTGTACGAACAAAAAATTCTGACCATGTCGATCAATGACCCGGTCACCGGCCTCCCCGGCCATCAACAGTTCCGCGACGAACTGGCCGTCGCGCTGGCCTCGGCCCGGCGCTACGATCATCTGCTCGCGGTGTTCCTGTTCGACGTGGACCACTATCAGGAAATCATTGACACCCACGGCCAGCGGGCTGGCGAAATGATGCTGGCCTGGGTTGCCCGCCGGCTGAAAGACGATTTGCGCGCTGACGACAGGCTCAGCCGGATCACCGACAACGTCTTCGCGCTGCTGGTTTCCCATGCCAAAACCGATGATCTTGCCGCTATTGCACTCAAGCTCGATCAGATTATCCAGGCATCGCCCTTCCATCATGCCGGAACGAGCTATCCGCTCGGTACGCATATCGGCATTTCGGTGTATCCCGAGCATGGGCTGACGCCAAACGACCTGTATGCGAATGCGGATGCGGCGAGGCTGCAAGCCAAGATCGCAGGCCCCGGCAGCTTCCATTGCTGGCAACTGAACAAGGAGGGGCGACTCAAGATCGAGCGCATGCTGAGTTCTCGGCACCGGCTCGAACAGGCGATTGCACAGGATCAATTCGTGCTCCAATATCAGCCGGTACTGCACGGCAAATCGTCCGAACTGCATCATCACGAATGCCTGCTGCGCCTGCCGCAAGACGACGGTCCCTTGCTGCTGCCGGAGACTTTCCTCCATCATGCCGAAGAACTCGGGCTGGCCGGAAAAATTGACCGCATCGCCCTCAAAAAGGCGCTGCAGACCCTGCACGATGCCGGACGGCAGGATAAAGATTGCCGTTTGTCGCTAAACCTGAGCGGCAAGATTTTAGAAGACGCCGGTTTTTACGATGATGCAGTCTATTTGTTTGGCCACTACGGCATCAGCCCCGCCAAAATCATTTTCGAGATTCCCGAAGCCGCTACCGAAGCGCATTATGCACAGGCGGAAGTATTGATCGAGCAATTCAAGACCCTGGGCTGCGGCGTCGCCCTGGATAATTTCGGCGTCAGCTTTTCCTCCTTTTACTACCTGAAGCATCTGCCGATCGATTATGTGAAAATCGGCGGCACGCTGATCCGGCAGATCGATCAAAATCAGGAGGATCTGATGTTTGTGAAAGCCTTGGCCGGCGTCGCCCACACCTTCGGCAAACTCACGGTGGCGAAATGCGTCGAAAATGACGGCGTGCGGAAAACGCTCAAAGCGCTGAACATCGATCTGGTTCAAGGCAGCCTGATCGGCAAGCCCGAATCCCGGATCTAATCAGCTCACGATCAATGTCCACGAAAGACACGAAAAGCACGAAAACGGGATTTGTTAATGTAATTTTTCGTGGCTTTCGTGCTTTTCGTGGACAATAGCTATTCCTCGACCGCAAAATCGACGATCGCCTTCAATTTTTCGTTCATCTCCTCGAAAAAGCGGTTCAATTCGGGATTGTCCGAATCGGTCGGCAACAAATGGGTCCTGACGATCGTCTTGCCGTTACGCTGATACATCACCACGTTGCACGGCATATATTTGATCGCTTCCGGCGCGATCAACAACATCGTGCGGGCATGGGTCAAATTGCAGAACTGGATCGTGTCGAAGTCCGGAAAATCTTTGTCGCCGCGCTCGCGGATCACTTTACCGACACGGCTGTGTGCTGTTATCCTGAAATTGTTTTCCGCGATCGCGCTTTTCAGTTCATCGAGCACCTCCTCATAAGGCTTCTGCGTTTCGGCCTGATAATACAGCACGTATTCGCCTGGCGGCTCGGCGGAGCTACCGACAAGCGCACAGCTGGCAAGACAGAACAGACTGATTAAAACCGCGAGACATCGAAACATAGCTAAAACGAGAGTGAAGAACCGACAAAGCTTAACACTATGAACACTCAAGCAACAGTAGCCGGCGTCATCCTGGCCGGCGGCCTGGCGCGGCGGATGAACCACCAGGACAAAGGCCTGATTCTGTACCACGGCCGCCCGCTGGTCTGTTATGCGATCGACGCGCTCGCCGGCGCGGTACCCGACATCATCATCAACGCGAACCGCAATCTCGAACGCTACCGCGAGTTCGGCCCGCCGGTCGTGCCGGATCAAAGCGCCAGCTTCGACGGTCCCTTGGCCGGTATCCTGACCGCGATGCGGCATACCCAGGCCGAAGTGCTGGTCGTCTTGCCCTGCGACTCGCCCTTGCTCAAACCCGAGCATGTGCGGAAACTGCTCGCGGCGCGCGCCGAATGCGATGCGGATATCGCCGCCGCGCACGACGGCGAGCGTCTGCACCCGGTTTTTCTCGCGCTGAAGACCCGTTTAAAAGACAGCCTGCAAGCCTATCTGGCCGGCGGCGAACGCCGGATCGACCGCTGGCTCGAACAACATCGGCTCGTGCTGGCCGATTTCAGCGCGACGCCGAACATCTTCACCAACCTGAATACGATGACCGAACTGACCGCACTCGAGGAGCAAAGTGAACGCTAAAGCCGCACCGCCCCAAATGACCGCACCCGCAGCCCCAAGCATCAGCCGGCGCCTCGCCGCGGTGCAGGCGCCGATCATTCCGGTCGTCGGCGCCTGGACCCGCAACACCCCCGGCACGCTCTCGCTCGGCCAAGGCATGGTGGCCTATTCGCCGCCCGCCTCCGCCCTGGCCGCGATCCGCGATTTCGGCCAGCAAGCGGAGCAGCACCTTTATGGTTCGGCCTTCGGCCATCCCGCGCTGTTGGCATTGATACGGGAAAAACTGCGCCATGAAAACCGCATCGATGCGGCCGCCGGCGTCGAGGTGATGGTCACCGCCGGCTCGAACATGGCATTTTTGAACGCCCTGCTCGCGATCGCCGATCCCGGCGACGAGATCATCCTGCCGCTGCCCTATTATTTCAACCAGGAAATGGCTGTCCGCATGCTGGGCTGCACGCCGGTCGGCATACCGACCGACAGTGCCTATCAACTGGACCTCTCCCGCCTGCGCGCGGCGATCAGCGCCAAAACCCGCGCGATCGTAACCATTTCGCCGAACAACCCGAGCGGCGTGGTCTACCCCGAGGCCGCGCTGCGCGCGGTCAACGCGCTCTGCCGCGACTTCGGCCTGTACCATATCAGCGACGAGGCCTACGAATATTTCACCTATGGCGAGGCCCGGCATTTTTCGCCCGGCTCGATTCCTGGCGCGGAACGACACACCGTTTCGCTCTATTCGCTGTCGAAAGCCTACGGCTTTGCAAGCTGGCGCATCGGCTACATGGTCTTCCCGGAGGCGCTGACGCCATCGCTGCTGAAAGTCCAGGACACCAACCTGATCTGTCCGCCGCTGATCAGCCAGATTGCCGCTGCCGGCGCCTTGGAAATCGGCTCCGAATATTGCAAACACCAGTTGCCGGAACTGGCAAAAAAACGCGAACAGGTGATCAGCCGATTGCAGCCTTTGAAGGGACTTTGCGAAATCCCGGAACCTGAAGGCGCTTTCTACCTATTGATCAAAATCCATACCGATAAAAGCGACCTGGAACTGGCCAAAACGCTGATCGACGATTTCAAAGTCGCAGCGATTCCGGGCAGCGCCTTTGGATTGAGCCACGGCTGTTATTTACGCATTTCGTATGGCATGCTCGATCAAGCGCAGCTCGATGCCGCCCTGGAGCGGCTGGTAAACGGAATCATCCGCTTCGCCGGCTAGATTCACCCCTCTCGGAAATGCGGGTTTTCAAGATTCACCCGCTTTCCAGTCCCCTACCCTAAAACGCCGCCTGCCCCCGGGGGCGAGCCCCGCCCCGGCCTTCAAATGCTATTTGCCATTTTTATCATAAAAATGTGCGTAAAGTACGAATCATCGAGAGGAATTGAGTAAAAAACACACAATCAATGTCATATTTATGTTTTTTTTACAATGCTAAAGTCTTATGTTAAGCTGGAAAGCTACCATTGGACGCGCATTGCGGAGAACCGCCATGCAAGCGGTCCAACCCTTTAGCGAGAGAGAGAAACATGAGAGAATCCGGCGCTATCGACACTATAGTGCAAGACATCATCGCCAGTCTGAAAGACCTGCCCGGCGCGCTGTTGCCGATCCTGCACGGGATCCAGGACAAGCTCGGTTACATTCCTGCCGAAACCGTTCCCGCCATCGCCAAGGCGCTGAATCTTTCCCGCGCCGAAGTACACGGCGTGATCAGTTTTTACCATTATTTTCGCGAAACGCCGCCCGGCAAGACCACGGTGCATCTCTGTCGCGCCGAATCGTGTCAGGCGAAGGGCGCTAAGGCCCTGGAAGCGCATGTCAAAAACAAGCTCGGCATCGACTATCACGAGACGACCGCAGACGGCGCTTTTTCTCTCGAACCGGTTTATTGCCTCGGCCTGTGCTCCGTATCGCCGTCGATGCAGATCGGCGAAGAACTCTACGGCCACGCCAGCGCCGAATTATTCGACAGCGTAATCAATGCAGAGGAGGCATCGGCATGATCCATACCGTTTATATTCCGGGCGATGCCGCCGCCGTCTCGTTGGGCGCCGATCGCGTCGCGGCCGCCGTCAAGCAGGAAGCCGAAAAGCGCGGCATGCAAATCAAATTGGTCCGCAACGGTTCGCGCGGATTGTTCTGGCTGGAGCCCTTGCTCGAAGTCGAGACGCCGAACGGCCGCATCGCTTACGGTCCCGTTCAGGTCAAGGACGTTGCAGGCCTCTTCGACGCGAATTTTGTAGCCGGAGGCCAGCATGCCTTGTCATTGGGACTGATCGAAGAACTGCCTTATCTGAAGAACCAACAGCGCCTGACCTTCCAGCGCATCGGTATCACCGATCCTGTCAGCCTCGACGATTACATCGCCCACGACGGCTATCGCGGCCTGAAAAATGCGTTGGGGATGAGCGGCGCGGATATCGTCAAACAGGTCACCGACTCGGGCCTCAGAGGCCGCGGCGGCGCGGCGTTCCCGACCGGCATCAAATGGAGTACGGTGCTGAACACGCCGTCGGAGCAAAAATACATCATCTGCAACGCCGACGAAGGCGACTCCGGCACCTTCTCCGACCGGATGGTGATGGAAGGCGATCCGTTCGTGCTGATCGAAGGCATGACGATCGCAGGCATCGCAGTCGGCGCGACGCAGGGCTATATCTATCTGCGCGTCGAATATCCGCACGCGCATAAGGCGCTGAATGCGGCGATCCAAAAGGCTTATGCGGCAGGTTACCTCGGCGACAAGATTCTCGGCAGCGGCAAGAAATTCGATCTGGAAGTCCGCCTCGGTGCCGGCGCCTACATCTGCGGCGAGGAAACATCCTTGATGGAAAGCCTCGAAGGCAAACGCGGGCTGGTCCGCTTCAAGCCGCCGCTGCCCGCGATCAAGGGCCTGTTCGGCAAACCGACGATCGTGAACAATGTGATCTCGCTGGCTTCGGTGCCGATCATCCTGGACAAGGGCGGCGAATTCTACCGCGATTACGGCATGGGACGTTCACGCGGCACCTTGCCATTGCAGCTGGCCGGCAACATCAAATATCCGGGCCTGGTCGAAATCGCCTTCGGCATGACGCTGCGCGAACTGCTCTACGATTACGGCGGCGGCTCGGCGAGCGGCCGGCCGATCAAGGCGGTGCAGGTCGGCGGCCCCTTGGGCGCTTACATGCCCGAATCGCAATTCGATACGCCGCTCGATTACGAAGCGTTCGCGGCGATCTGGGCCGTTCTCGGCCACGGCGGCGTCGTCGCGTTCGACGACACGGTCGATATGGCGGACATGGCGCGCTACAGCATGGAATTCTGCAAGATCGAATCCTGCGGCAAATGCACGCCATGCCGTATCGGCTCGACCCGCGGCGTCGAAGTGATCACCGACATCATCGAAGGACGCGATCTTGCGAAAAACGTGCCGCTGCTGCGCGATCTTTGCAACACGCTGCTGAACGGCTCCCTGTGCGCTTTGGGCGGCATGACGCCCTATCCGGTACTCAGCGCGCTGAACCATTTCCCGGAAGATTTCGGCATCGCCGGCCAAGCCGACGCGGCCTGAACCAGATCAAGAGGTATTCGTTATGTCGCTCGATAAAGAAAAAGATTTTGGCACCCCCGCCAGACAATCCGAACAACTCGTCAATCTGGAAATTGACGGCTTCCAGGTGACCGCCCCGGCCGGGACTTCGGTGCTGCGCGCGGCGGCCAGCATCGGCATCGATATTCCGAAGCTGTGCGCGACCGACAGCCTCGAACCGTTCGGTTCGTGCCGCTTGTGCGTGGTCGAAATCAAGGGCGCGCGCGGCATGCCGGCGTCCTGCACGACCCCGGTCGGCGAAGGCATGGTGGTCACGACCCAGAACAAAAAACTGGCCGACGTCCGCCGCGGCGTGATGGAACTTTATATCTCGGACCACCCGCTCGACTGCCTGACCTGCGCCGCGAACGGCGACTGCGAACTGCAAGACATGGCCGGCGCTGTGGGCCTGCGCGAAGTGCGCTACAATCCGCTCGGCGAGAATCATTTAGGCGCGGTCAAGGACCAAAGCAACCCTTATTTCACTTTCGATCCGAGCAAATGCATCGTCTGCTCGCGCTGCGTCCGCGCCTGCGAGGAAACCCAGGGCACTTTCGCGTTGACGATCGACGGCCGCGGTTTCGACTCGAAAATCTCGCCAAGCCAGAACCAGGCCTTCATGGACTCCGAATGCGTGTCCTGCGGCGCCTGCGTCCAGGCCTGCCCGACCGCGACGCTGATCGAAAAATCGGTGATCGAGCAAGGCACGCCCGAGCATGCGGTCGTGACGACCTGCGCCTACTGCGGCGTCGGTTGTTCGTTCCGCGCCGAGATGAAGGGAGACCAGGTGGTCCGCATGGTGCCGCACAAGGACGGCAAAGCCAACCACGGCCATTCCTGCGTGAAGGGCCGGTTCGCCTTCGGTTATGCGACGCACAAGGACCGCATCACCAAGCCTATGATCCGCAAGAGCATCAAGGACCATTGGCAGGAAGTCAGCTGGGAAGAAGCGATCAATTACGCGGCCTCCGAACTGAAACGGATTCAGGCTAAATACGGCCGCGATTCGATCGGCGGCATCACCTCGTCGCGCTGCACGAACGAAGAAACCTATCTGGTGCAGAAGCTGATCCGCGCCGGCTTCGGCAACAACAACGTCGACACCTGCGCGCGCGTCTGCCATTCGCCGACCGGCTACGGCCTCAAGCAAACCTTCGGCGAATCGTCCGGCACCCAGAATTTCGACTCGGTGATGAAAGCCGACGTGATCATGGTGATCGGCGCGAACCCGACCGACGGCCATCCGGTCTTCGGCTCGCAGATGAAAAAACGCCTGCGCGAAGGCGCCAAGCTGATCGTAGTCGATCCGCGCGAGATCGATCTGGTCAAATCGCCGCACGTGAAGGCTTCGCACCATTTGAAATTGCGTCCCGGCACCAACGTTGCGCTGATCAATGCGCTCGCGCATGTCGTGGTCACCGAAGGCTTCATCGACGAAGCGTTTGTCGATAGCCGCTGCGATCTCGAATCCTTCAACAAATGGCGCCGCTTCATCTCCGACGAACGCCATGCGCCGGAAGCGGCCGAGGCGGTAACCGGCGTTCCGGCCGGCGAAATCCGCGCCGCAGCTCGCCTTTATGCGAGCGCCGGCAATGGCGCGATCTATTATGGCCTCGGCGTCACCGAACACAGCCAGGGTTCGACCACGGTCATCGGCATCGCGAACCTCGCGATGGCGACAGGCAATCTGGGCCGCGAAGGCGTGGGCGTAAACCCATTGCGCGGCCAGAACAACGTACAAGGTTCCTGCGACATGGGCTCGTTCCCGCATGAATTCCCAGGCTACCGCCATGTTTCTGACGATGCGACCCGCCATCTGTTCGAACAAAACTGGGGCGTCACGCTGCAAGGCGAGCCCGGCCTGCGCATTCCGAACATGTTCGATGCGGCATCCGACGGCAGCTTCATGGGCCTGTATGTCGAAGGCGAAGACATTGCGCAATCCGATCCGGACATCCAGCATGTCCATCACGCCTTGCGTTCGATGGAATGCGTGATCGTGCAGGATTTGTTCCTGAACGAAACCGCGAAATTCGCGCACGTCTTCCTGCCCGGCTCGTCCTTCCTCGAAAAGAGCGGCACCTTCACGAATGCCGAACGCCGGATTTCACCGGTACGCAAGGTAATGGCGCCATTAGGCGGCTACGAAGACTGGGAAGTCACCCAGATGCTGTCCAATGCGATCGGCTATCCGATGAATTACAGCCATCCGTCCGAGATCATGGACGAAATCGCAAGACTGACCCCGACCTTTGCCGGCGTCAGCTATGCAAAGATCGATCGCCTCGGCAGCATCCAGTGGCCATGCAATGCGGACGCGCCCGAAGGCACGCCGACGATGCACGAACAGCATTTCATGCGCGACAACGGCAAGGGCCTGTTCATGCTGACCGAATATGTCGCGACGCACGAGCGCACGACCCGGATGTTCCCGTTGATTTTGACCACCGGCCGGATTTTGTCGCAATACAATGTCGGCGCGCAAACCCGCCGTACCGACAACGTCGCCTGGCATGCCGAAGACCGCCTCGAAATCCATCCGCATGACGCGGAAGATAGAGGCCTCAAGGATGGCGACTGGGTCGGCATCAAGAGCCGCGCCGGCGAGACCGTGCTGCGGGCATTGATCTCCGACCGGGTGCAACCTGGCGTCGTTTATACGACCTTCCACTTCCCGGAATCCGGTGCGAACGTGATCACGACCGACAATTCGGACTGGGCAACCAACTGCCCGGAATACAAGGTCACCGCGGTGCAGGTCGCCAAAGTCGGTCAACCTTCGGAATGGCAACAAAACTATCAGGCATTTTCCGAAGAACAACTGGAATTCCTCGCCAAGGAATAGCCATGGCCAATGTCGTAATGCAGCCGCTCTCACCCGAACTCGGCTGGCCAAGTTACCAGCTTGGACGGGTCGAGCGCTGGCGCGGGCAGCAGCATAGCATCCAGCAGGACTATATTGCCGAAGAGGTGCCGGTTTCGTTGGTCTATAACGGCGAACCGCATGTGGTGATGCTGATGACCCCGGCCAATATCGAGGATTTCGCGCTCGGCTTCAGCATCACCGAAGGTATCATTCAGGATCCTTCCGAACTGCTGTCGGTGCATGTGTATAACCGCTCGAACGGCATCGAGGCGCGCATCAAGATTCCCGAAGCGCGTTTTGAAAAGATGGCCGGCAAAGGCCGCAATCTGACCGGCCGTACCGGCTGCGGGCTGTGCGGCGCGACCACATTGCAACAGGCCGTACGCGACACCAAAGCGGTCTGCGGCAATTTGCAACTGCCGGCTGCGGAACTGTTCGCGGCGCTGAACGAAATTCGAGAACTGCAAAAACTGAATCAATTGACCGGCGCGGTACATGCAGCCGCCTGGATCGTACCGGGACAAGGCATTCAATACGTCCGCGAAGATGTCGGCCGTCACAATGCGCTCGATAAACTGATCGGCTTGTTGCTGCGGCTCCGCAAAAATCCGGCCGAAGGCTTCCTGATCATGACCAGCCGCGCCAGTTACGAACTGGTGCAAAAAGCGGCCAGCGTCGGCATTACCCTGTTGGCCGCGATGTCCGCTCCGACCGGATTGGCGATCCGTCTGGCCGAAGAATCCGGCATCACGCTGGTCGGCTTCGCCCGCGACGACCAGCATGTCGTCTACAGCCATCCGGAGCGCCTGACCCACCTTACCTATCCGACTCTGATTACCTGAAAATTTACCGATGCATATCGAAAAACTGATCAAAATGGCTAACGACATTAGCGAATTTTTCAACTCCGAAAGCGACAAGGAACTCGCGGCCGAAGGCGTCAAAAATCACATTAAAAGATCATGGGACCCCAGAATGCGGCAGCAAATCATTGCTTATTGCCAGCAAGACGGCAAGGAATTGACACCTTTGGCGTTAAAGGCCGTGCAAAAACTGGTTTGATCCGGTACTGGACGGGATATTGACCCGTCCATCCTTTTTAGGAATGCCGGCGCCTTCACGATCTCAATCGGCAAATATTTTAGGCAAAAAAAAGGAGGGCTTGATTAGCCCTCCTCTTTGGACGGTAGATCCAGGGTTTCTTAGAAACCTAAACCGATATAACCGCCGGCGGTAACGCCATTGGTATCAACGCCGTCAACCTTGCCAAGCGCTTGGTGCCAACGAGCATCCGCGCCGACATAGATATTTTTCCACACGTTATAATCCGCACCCGCACCGAATTGCATGCCTGGATTCAAAACGGTAATCGCATCGGATGGAGGACTGATAACAGCCAATTCAAATCCGACAGGAACAATCCACGGTCTGAACTTGCTGCCCTTCAAGAATTTGATCTTTGGCGAAGCAGCGATAGACAACTGATTGACGGTCGCTGTCTGAGTGTTGGCCGTAGGCAAATCAACAGCCGCAGCTTCTTGATAAGATAATCCATTAGCCTTTCTTGTTCCCAGCTCACGATAGTCGATCAACAATTCAGCCAAAACCTCAGTGCCGTCCATCAAACCGAACAGATCATCATTCACGCTGAAATCAAAACCGGCGCCGAAATACCACGCGTCCTGATCGGTGATCGGACCAACAATGGCACCATTATTATTCAGGCCATCACCGGAAGGATCCAAGGTGCCGCCTCTTTTACGGTTGTTATGTCCATAACCGCCGCGGAAGAAAACCATGTTATCCTTGGTTTCGACCTTGACTGGCGCGGACTTGACTTGCTGCATCCACTGATCCAGTTCCTGAACTTTTTCACAGTTGTTGCAAGTAGGCTGAGCGGCCGCGGCGCGCAGGCTGTTTATTTCGTTTTGCATTGCCTGCAATTGCGCTTCCAGAGCGTCCGCTTTGTTGCTCGCAGCTTCAGCTACGCGCTCTGCTTTCGAAGCCGCCAGAGCCTCTGGAGCGGAGGCAACGCCCGCCAAGGCCAAAGCCGCTGCAGCGATTGCGCAGGGTGTATGAATTTTCTTGCTCATTTGATCCCCCTCATGAGGTTGTTATTTTACAAAATTTTGCTTTGAAACAACAAAGCGTATTTCACGGAGCTAATAATAGCAATAATATCGGCCCATTACAAGTGTTTGCGATATTTTTTTAAATATTATTTTTTATTTATAAACAAAAACTTACAATACAATACCAAAAAAAACATAACCATTGTAAGCGTAAAACAACACCTTTTTGGCAAGTTTTTCATGCCGACAACAACCTAATAAAAGATTCCTCCAACCGATTTATTGGCTAAAAAAGCAATTGTTAATAAACCTTTGACGATCAGAAAACATCAAAATGTTGCTATTTTACAACAACAAAAAAATAAAAAAATGCGACACAAAAGGCGGCAAAATCGCAGCGCGGCCCTATCGGCGGCGGGCAGGTTTTATTACCAACACCCCCCTCAGTAACCACACCAAATACACAAACCGAAAGATCAATATCATGATAAATTAGCCTGTTTTTCAGCATGAAGCCTCTACTCCCCACATTTATTACCTGATATTCCTAAATCGACAAGCACACGGCCCCATTCCGGCTTTTTCAATTTATCATGACCCAACATTCTGACATTACCCTGATCGGCGGCGGCATCATCGGCCTTTTAACCGCCAGAGAACTGCATCGGGCCGGCGCCCGCGTCACGCTGATCGAAAAAAACCGGATCGGCCAGGAATCTTCCTGGGCGGGCGGCGGCATTTTGCTGCCTTTATACCCGTGGCGGCAGCCGCATGCGATTTCCCGGCTGGTGATCCGCAGCCACGCCTTATATCCCTTGCTGGCCGAACAACTACTCAAGGAAACCCAACTGGATCCCGAATGGACGCCTTGCGGTTTGCTGATCGTAAAAAATCCCGATCTGCAAGCCGCCATCGATTGGTGCGAGCATTATGCGATGCGTTACGAAACGCCCGGGCAGGCGTTTTTCAATGATCTGCACACGGAGACCGACCATCCGCTCTGGCTGCCCGATATTGCCCAGGCACGCAATCCCCGGCTGGTCAAGTCGCTCAGGCAGGATCTGATCAACAAAGGCATCAAGATCATCGAGGATTGCGAACTGCTGACGACATCGCTGCAGCAAGGCCGGATTAGCACGATCGACACCACGCAAGGCAGGTTTCCGGTTGAGCAGCTGGTCGTCAGCGCCGGCGCCTGGACCGGTCAACTCTTCTCGCGTTTATTTCCGGGACAACCGGCGACCCATGCGCCGGTCATCGCGCCGGTCAAGGGCCAAATGCTGCTGATCGAAGCGCAACCGGATACGCTGACCCACATGGTGCTCGATCAGGACCGTTATCTGATTCCGCGCCGCGACGGCAAGATTCTGGCCGGCAGTTCGGTCGAGCACGATCAATTCGACAAAACGCCGTCGGCCGAAGTGTATGACCAACTGAAAGATTTCGCATTCGCGCTGATGCCCAAGCTGAAACAATTCCCGATCATCAAACACTGGGCGGGACTCAGGCCGGGCACCGAGCATGGCGTCCCCTATATCGGCCGCCACCCCGAAATTGAGAATCTTTTCATCAACGCCGGCCATTTCAGAAACGGCCTGGCGATGGGTCCGGCTTCGGCCGAACTGTTGGCCGACCTGATCCTGGAGCGCACGCCGCGCGTCGCCCCGGAACCTTATCAATTTTCCAGTTTGCATTAACACCATTTCTACCGCATGAATCTTTATCCTTTATTGCGTCCCTTACTTTTCAAGCTGAATCCTGAAGCCGCACATGGCGTCACGCTGAAACTGCTCGACATGGCCTCCGCCTCGGCCATCGGCCGCTGGCTTTATCCCGAAATCAAGGCCGAGCCGGTCGAGGTGATGGGGCTGACCTTCAAAAACCCGGTCGGACTCGCGGCCGGCCTCGACAAGAACGGCGACCATATCGATGCCCTGGCCGCGCTCGGCTTCGGTTTCATCGAAATCGGCACGGTCACGCCGCGGCCGCAGCCCGGCAATCCGAAGCCGCGCTTGTTCAGGCTGCCAGAACACCAGGCGATCATTAATAGGATGGGCTTCAACAATCTGGGCGTGGACCATCTGCTCGAACAGGTCCGCCAGGCCGATTACCAGGGCATTCTCGGCATCAACATCGGCAAGAATTTCGACACGCCGATCGAGCGGGCGACCGACGATTATCTGATAGGATTCCGCAAGGTCTATGCCTCGGCCAGCTATGTCACGATCAATATTTCCTCGCCGAACACGAAGAATCTGCGCCAGTTGCAGCAAGGCGACGAATTGAAAAACTTGCTGTCGGCCTTGAAAGAAGAGCAATTCAAACTGGCCGAGACCCACCTGCGCTACGTGCCAATCGTCGTCAAAATCGCGCCCGATTTGAATGATGAAGACATCATGCAAATCGCTCGGCTTTTGGTCGGCTTTGCGATCGACGGCGTGATCGCGACCAACACCACGCTGGACCGGGACAAAATCGCAGGACACCCCCTGGCTTCCGAGGCGGGCGGCTTGAGCGGCGCGCCGGTCAAGGAAAAATCCACGCATGTCGTGCGCGCGCTGGCGGCGGAATTGAACGGCCGCTGTCCGATCATCGCGGCGGGAGGGATTTTAAGCGGGGAGGATGCGGCTGAGAAAATCGCGGCCGGCGCCAGCCTGGTACAGATTTACAGCGGCCTGATTTATCAGGGGCCGCGGCTAATTGCGGATTGTGTGAAGCAGTTGAACGCGGCAGCGTAGGACGGCCTCTTAAAAGGCGGGAAGCAAAACGCCGCCCGCCTTTTGACAAGGTTTATTCTCCGGCGATCGCCATCCGTTCGATCAGTATCGAACCGGTGCGGACGTTGCCGCGCAGATCGACATCGTTGCCGACCGCGATGATATGCCTGAACATGTCCTTCAGGTTGCCGGCGATCGTGATTTCCTCGACCGGGTATTGAATCTTGCCGTTTTCGACCCAGAAGCCGGCCGCGCCGCGCGAATAATCGCCGGTGACCATGTTTACGCCCTGCCCCATCAATTCGGTCACCAACAGGCCGGTATCCAATAACTTAAGCATACCCTGAAAATCCAGCGCGCCCGGATCGAGGATCAGATTGTGCACGCCGCCGGCGTTGCCGGTGCTTCTCATGCCGAGCTTACGGGCCGAGTAGGTGCTCAAGACATAACTGCGGACGATGCCCGCGCTGACGATGTCATGCGGACGGGTCGCGACGCCTTCGCTGTCGTAGGCCGCGCTGCCGAGCGCGCCGATCAGGTGCGGCTGCTCATGGATATGAATGAATTCCGGAAAGACTTGCGTATCGAGCGCATCCAAGAGGAAGGAGGATTTCCGGTACAGCACGCCGCCGCTGATCGCGCCGATGAACGAGCCGAGCAGGCCGGAAGCGATCTCCGCCGAGTACAATACCGGGCACTGCCGGGTGCTCAACGAGCGCGCGCCGAGCCGTCTCAGCGTGCGCTGGGCGGCTTTTTGGCCGACATGAATGCCGGATTCCAGATCCAGAGGATTGCGCGCGACGCTGTACCAGTAATCGCGCTGCATGTTGCCGCCGCGTTCGGCCAGCACCGAGCAGCTCAAGGAATGCCGGGTCGACATCGCCCCGTGCAGGAAGCCGAGGGTATTGCCCAGCACATGGATGCCCTGATGCGTATTCACGCTGGCGCCTTCCGAATTGCTGATCTCGGGATCGTAGCCGCGCGCGGCGTCCTCGCATTCGATCGCAAGCGCGATCGCGGCTTCCGCGTCGATGGCCCAGGGATGATTCAACTGCAGATCGGGAAACTCGGTCGCCAACAGATCCTGTTCGGGCAAGCCCGCATAGTCGTCCGCATTCGTGTAGCGGGCGATGCTGCACGCCGCCGCGACGGTGTCCTTGATCGCCTCCGGCGACAGATGCGTGGTGCTCGCCGAGCCCTTGCGCTGGCCGAAATAGACCGTGACTCCGAGGCCCTGATCGCGGTGATGTTCGATCGTTTCGACATCGCCCATCCGGGCCGTCACCGACAAGCCGTTTTCCTGGCTGAGGCCCGCTTCCGCGGCGCTGGCGCCCTGCCTGATCGCCTCATCCAGCAAGGATTGGACGATCGCTTTCAATTCGTTGAGTTGAGTTTGGTTTTGCAAAATAGGAGACTCTTCTAAAATCGTCTAAACGCTCGTACCGCCGACGGTCAAACCGTCGATCTTCAAGGTCGGCTGGCCGACGCCGACCGGCACGCTCTGGCCTTCCTTGCCGCAGGTGCCGACGCCGGAGTCTAGCTCCAGGTCGTTGCCGACCATCGATACCCGCGTCAATACATCCGGGCCGTTGCCGATCAAGGTGGCGCCTTTGACCGGGCGGGTGATCCTGCCGTTTTCGATCAGATAGGCTTCGCTGGCCGAAAACACGAACTTGCCGGAAGTAATGTCGACCTGGCCGCCGCCGAAGTTTTTCGCATAGAGGCCTTTTTCGACGCTCTTGATGATTTCCTCGGGATCGTGCGGGCCGGGCAGCATGTAAGTATTGGTCATCCTGGGCATCGGCGCATGCGCGTACGATTCGCGGCGGCCGTTGCCGGTCGGCTTGACTCCCATCAGGCGCGCATTCAGCTTGTCCTGCATGTAGCCTTTCAGGATGCCTTTTTCGATCAAAATCGTTTGCTCGGTCGGCGTGCCTTCATCGTCGATGCTCAAGGAGCCGCGGCGGCCAGGCAAGGCGCCGTCGTCGACGACCGTGCACAACGCGGAAGCGACCCGTTCGCCGACCCGGCCGCTGAACGCGGAGGTGCCCTTGCGGTTGAAATCGCCTTCCAGGCCGTGGCCGATCGCTTCGTGCAGCAGAATGCCCGGCCATCCCGGCCCCAGCACGACGGTCATGTTGCCGGCCGGCGCCTCGACCGCGTCGAGATTCACCAAGGCCTGGCGCACCGCTTCGCGGCCGTAACCGAGCGCCCTGTCCTGTTCGATGAAATAACGGTAGTCGCTGCGCGCGCCGCCGCCCATGCTGCCCTGCTCGCGGCGGCCGTTCTGCACGACGATCACCGTCACGTTCATCCGCACCAGAGGCCGCACATCCGCGGCCAGCGCGCCGTCCTGCCCGGCGACCAGGATGTGGTCATGGACGCCGATCAGGCTGACGATCACCTCCTCGATCCGGGGGTCGAGCCTCCGCGTTTCGCTTTCGACCTTCCGTAACAGGTCGATCTTCTCTTGGTCTTCGAGCGATTTGATCGGGTCGATCGGCGGGTAATAAGACGGCCAGTTGGCCGGCAAGGTCAAGCCGGTGCGGGCATTTTGCCCCTGGCGCACGATCGCCTTCACGTTGTTGGCCGCCTCCAGCAGGACAGGCAATTCGATGCGGTCGCTGTAGGCGAAGCCGGTCTTGTCGCCGGACACCGCGCGCACGCCGGCCCCTTGCGCGATATTATGGCTGCCTTCCTTGATGATGCCGCCTTCCATGACCCAGGATTCGGCGCGGGTCGATTGAAAATAAATATCGGCCGCATCCGCCCGTGAGGACAAGAGGCGTCCCATGATCGTATCGATCTCGCTTTCGGTGATCCCGGAAGGTCTAAGGATGGCCTGTTTGGCCAGGGTAATCAATTCCATCGAAACGGTTCAGTTGGATTAAAGGTAGGCACGGTCAATGCCGGATGCTCATCAGTTCTCACGCAAATCTTCCTTCAGCGTCAAATACAGCGCGTTGAGCAATTTATCGGCGCCGTCGGTCGGTTGGTCTTTATCCGCCTCATCGCTGTCGGCAACGGTCACTTCGTCGTCACGATCGGTTCTCTTCCGATACTCCGCATCCTTGGCCGGCACGGCGGTCACCTTCGTTGCCGAGCCTTCCGCCGTCAGTGTCAACAGGAAGCCTTGCTTGGCATAATCGCCACTGAACAAGCCGACCGATTTTTCGAGCAACGAGCCGTGCTCGGAAGCGTAGCTGTCCGCATCATAGACGACATAAAATTTGCCTTTGTCGTGTTCGAGGTCGGTCACTTCGATACCGCTTTGGATCAGCGCCTGTTTCAGCGAATTCCAGGCCACATCGAAAGATTGTTTGATCGTCAGCACGGGCGGCGCACCGCTGATCGAGACCGCATCGCCCAGCCCTTTTTTAGGCTTCGGCTCCGCGTCTTCCTGATCTTCATCGCCGGCTGCGGCAGCGCCCTCCTCTGCCGGTTTGTCCGCTTCGGCCTTGTCCGGTTCTTCCTCCGCCGCTTCAGGTTTCTCGATCACCAAGGTCGGCGGCTTCTCGAGCGCCGAAGTATCCCGATAGCGCGCATCGTCGGAGGCGCAGGCCGCCAACCACAAATACGCAAAAAGATAGACTGAACGCAAGCGCATGCCCTTACCTGACTAAATGAATCGACGGTGTTGCAGCACCGGAAACGCGGTGCGGACTTTCTCGAGGCGTTCCAGATCGATCTCGGCCGCGACAAAACCGCCGCCGGTTTTATAACAATCGAGCACCATGCCCCACGGATCGACGATCATGCTGTGCCCGAAGGTCTTGCGCCCGTTCAAATGAAAACCGCCCTGATTCGGCGCAATGATGTAGCAGAGGTTTTCGACCGCGCGGGCGCGCAGCAAAAGTTCCCAGTGCGCGGCGCCGGTCTCGGCGGTAAACGCCGAAGGAATCACCAGGATTTCCATGCCCATCCGCGCCATCTCGCGGAAAAACTCCGGAAAACGCAGGTCGTAACACACCGCAACGCCCATCCGGCCGAACGGCGTATCGAAAACCAAGGGATGAGCGCCGGCCTCGATCGAATCGGATTCGCGGTAGACTTCGTCAGTGCCGGGCACGCTGACGTCGAAAAGATGCATCTTGTCGTAGCGCGCGACCCGTTCGCCACGATCGTTATAGATCAGACAGGCGGCTCTGACTTTATTCTCCGCATCACCGGCGATCGGCATCGTGCCGCCGACGATCCAGACGCCGTATTTCTGGGCGGTTTCGGCTAAAAAGTTTTGTATCGGGCCGTGGCCGTCGACTTCCCTGATCCGGATCTTATCCAGCTCATGCTCGCCCATCAGCGCAAAATTTTCCGGCAGCGCGACCAGTTTCGCGCCGGCTTTTGCCGCTTCCGCGATCAACTTTTCGGCTTCCAGCAGGTTGGCGCCGACATTGGGACTGGACGCCATCTGTATGGCCGCACACTTACTCATGCATTCCTCTTAAAATTATCGTTATTAGTTATTTTTCAGCAGCGAGGGAAAGTCGGTGATGCCGCTCCAGGTTTTCTGAAACAAGCCTTCCTTTTCATGCAAGGTAATGATCTCCGCATTGTCCCAGCCGCCTTTGACCAGATATTGCGAGCCGAAAAAAAAGCCTTCATGCTCGGTTCCAGTGATCGTTTTATCGATCAACGCCGCAAACTTGCCCATAATTGTACCAGCAATGGGCACCGCCTCGGCACTTTTTGGCGCCACGTTGATGATGTGATCGACCGTCCGCTTCACATAGTCGGTTTCGCCGCTGATTGAAATTTTAGCCGGCACCGCGTCGACGACCAGATCCTCGGTCGCCGCTTTGCCCCCCCCAAAGTTGAAATGTCCCTTGATGCTGTTGAAGGTCAGTCCTTCCTGATACACATCGCTGAAATCCAGCTGCAGGCGCTTGAACCACTGCGCCATCGCCAAAATGCCGAGCACCCGCCCGAAGCCGGGCTCGATGCTCAGGATGCGCCCGCTCTTCAAATCGACAGCCGCGGAACCCTGCAAATCGGCCAGCGCAAACCCGTAAGGCGGGGCCTGCCAATTCAGGTCGAAATCGACCACGCCGCTGGTTTCGGTCAAATCTTTGCTGATGTAGAGGCGATCGAACAACTCGCCGCCCTTGATCAACTCCAGACGCCCCTTGACCTGAGTTTGCGCTTGCTTGCCTGCGGCTTTCCAGTCGCCGGTCAGTGTCAGTTTCTGATCCTTGCCCTGCAATTCGAAGCGGTCGAAAACCAAACCGCCCGGAACACGCTCGGTATTCATCGCAAAGCGGCCGAGGTCGGACGCTTTCCATAAGGTCTTCTTGCTGCTGACCGAGAGCAGAGGGAAATAATCGGACTCGCCTTCCTTGCCGCTTGTTTCGATTTTGAGGTTCGCCAATGCGGACACATCGAGCCGGTCCAGCTTCAAGTCTATCCTGTCGGGCCCGTTCAAATCGGCCGGCAGTTTGACCCGTCCCGTCAGGATCGAACTGTCGATGCTGCCTTCCCAAAACGTCCCTGCGCGCTGCAAATCCAGATCGAAGCGTCCCAAGTCGGCCTCTCCCCACAAGCCCTGATCGCCATGCACCTTGAGCTGGCGGATGTCTGCCTTCGCACCCTGAGCCGACGCCTGGGCGCCGGCCAGCTTGATCCAGTCCTGCAATTGCAGCTTTTCACGCTTGATTTCGAGCTTCAAGCCGGGCTCGCGGCGCAGCTCCGCCCTGCCGACGCCCAGGAGAACATGCCCGGACGCGATCTGTTGCTTGTTCAAATCGATAAGGAGCGCCGCGCTGAAATCGTTGCCGTAACCCAGTTCGACCGGCAACGCCGTCTTGTCGGCCAAATCAAACGTCAGGGACAACGGCTTCTGTTGTTTTGCCGGTTTCGCCAACATATCGGGCAAATCGAGCCCTACGCCATCCAAATCGGACTGAATCGACAGGGTCGGCTTGCCTTCCTGATGCGGCAGGCGCAAGGCCAGCAGATACGCCGTCTCGCCTTCCGCGAAATCGAGCCACGGCCAAGCGAATTGAGCGCGCAGGGCGCCGATGTCGACGCGTCCCTCGACACGGACTTCGGTCTGCTCGACGGCCGTTTCGAGACTGGCCTTGACCGGGTGATTCAATACCTCCGCGGCGAGATTCTCGCCATAGATGCCCTTATCGTCGAACTTGATGCTGCCGGTCACATGCCGCACCGGTAAATCCGGAGATCTCAGGCGCAACTCCGCATTTTCGAAGCGGGCGTTCACATCGGTTTTATATTGCCCTCCCTGCCGCAACGGAATTTGCAGATCCAGATCGATCTTGGTCTTGCCTTGCGGCGCGGCCGCCCGCAAAAAGGCATCCGCGCGCGCGGCCAGCGGGGAATTTTGCACGAATTCGAGCGCCTGGCTGATGTCGCTTTCCAGTTTGCCGTTAACCGACAGCTTGTCGGCGGCACTCAGCTTCGAAATATTGAGAGATGCCTGCTTCACCGCCACTCCATGCGAGAAACCTTGCCGTACTGTCGCCTGCAAGTCGTCCTGGTAAAAAACGACTTCCGCCGCCATACCGGTCAGATTCGGCCAACCCGGCTGATAGGCAAGCTCCAGGTTTTCGACATCGAACGCGACTTCGAAGACGCCAGCAGCGCCCCTAAACGGAAAATCGGCCGGATTGCCGTGCAGCAGGAATCCGCCCCTAGGCACTTTGCCTTGCACAAACGCATGATCAAGCCAGTCCACCACGTCAGGCCCCATGATTTTGGCTGGCAAATAGCGGCTCACCATCTTCACGTCGGCGCAGGAAAACTGGCTCTGTAAATCGATGAACGGACTGCCGCCTGCGTTCGGGACGGCAAGATGCAGCCGGTTTTGCATCTTTAACCCTCGCGACTCCAGTGCCAGCTGCGGGCTGTCGAAAGCCCAGCCCTCGGCCGTTTGCCGCCATTGCATCCCGCCCTCGATACGATCGAGCGGCAAGGTTTCGCGGAACAGGTTCGGCGCGTTGAATAGCGCATCGGTGCCGGCCAGTTCGAGCACTCCCTGCTGGCGATTGCCGTGAATGCGGCCCGACAGGTTATGGAATCCGGGGAAGGCGTTGACCGGTTCGATGCCGGCATGGCTGAAACCGCCGTTGACCGCCAACGATTGTTGCTCGGTATCCGCGAACAAGGCAAAATCCCGCAGCTCGCCTTTCAGCCCGGCATCCCGTAAAAACCTGGCGACAGCGTCTTCAGCCGGCAGCAGAAATCGCCCCAGCCATGCGGCTTCCTGCAAATCCAGGCGTTCGGCGTAGAGTGCGATCTGCCGGTTCGCTTTCTCCGCATCGCCCGCGCCTCCGACGCTGAATATTGCATCCGGCCAGGTTTTGAGCCCACCGCCGCCAGACGTCGCCAACTGCAGTTCCTTGATATCCAGACGCCAGCGCTGCCCGCTCAACGCCAAACGAAACCGGCTGTGCAATTGCTCGGCCGCGAAGGTTTCCGCGCCGGGCCGCTTCACTCTCAAATCCTGGATTTCGACCAGCCCCGCCACCGCAAGCGCTTGCGCCGGCTGCCAATCGCTCCAGACCTTCAGGTCGCCGCGCCCGGAAGCCAAGGTAATCGCCAGCGGCAAATCGAGCGTGACCCATTCGGGCAGGTTCAGGCTTTTGCCTTCGAGATAAGCGCGCCCCTGAAGCGACTTGAAATCGAACAGATCGCCGGTCACATCCATCGACATCCGCAGCGTCTTGCCGAATTTTTCCGGCAACTGCATCAGCACGTTGATGCGACGATGACCGTTCTCGTTGATCAGCGCCATATCCGCCGACGCGAAAGTCAACGGCCGTCCCTGCCGTTGTTCATCCTGCCAGGTAATGTCGCTGTCGATCACCTCATATTTGCCGGTATCGAGCAACCACAACGGATTGCCTTCGCTCGCCTTCAAGCCGGCAATGCTCAATTTGCCGTCGACATTGCGTTTGATGGTCAGTTTCGCGCCGACCAGCGTAACCCAGGACGATGCCAAAAGCTCACGTTTGAGCGCCGCCTGCAACAGGTGAATGCCGAGACGGATTTCTTTCAGTTCGATCGCGTTTTGCCTTCTCGCGGTGACCGAAGCGATGTCGATATCATTCAGCACAATTTCGGGGCTGAAGCCGCGCATACGCGCGCCGAGCTTGCCGATCTTTACCGGCGCGCCGACCATCACGCTGACTCTAGCCGCCAACCTGGCCTTATAACCCTCGACGCTGGACAAAACCAGACGCACGCTGGTCATACTCAGCGCGATGATGATCAGGCTCCAGAAAATCAGGTGCCGGGTGGCTCGGGTAATATGGTGGATCATGAAAAGCGGGTGAAAAGCAAAAAGCGCAAGGTCAAAGTATAAGCGTTGAAAGAGCCGCAGTTTTTTTGTCTATCGTCTTCTACCTTTCGCCTTATAAAAGCACCACATCATACTGTTCCTGATTATATTCGGCCTCGGCGCGGAACTTGATCTGCACACCGAGAAACGCTTCGAGTTCGGCCAGCATGTCGGCCTCTTCGTCGAGCAGCATTTCGACCACTTCATTCGATGCCAACACGAGCAATTGCTTGACCTTGTATTGTCTAACCTCGCGGATGATTTCACGGAAGATTTCGAGGCAGACCGTTTCCGGCGTTTTCAGCACGCCGCGGCCGCCGCAGGCCTTGCATGGCTCGCAGAGGATGTGTTCGAGGCTTTCCCGCGTCCGCTTGCGCGTCATTTCGACCAGACCGAGCACCGAGACCTCGGTGATCTTGGTCTTCGCGTGATCCCTCTCCAGATGACGTTCGAGCGCCTGCAACACCTGGCGCTTGTGCTCGTCGCTCTGCATGTCGATGAAATCGATGATGATGATGCCGCCGAGGTTGCGCAGCCTGAGCTGGCGCGATATCGCCTGCGCCGCTTCGAGATTGGTCTTGAAGATCGTTTCTTCGAGGTTACGGCCTGAGACATAGCCGCCGGTATTCACGTCGACGGTCGTCATCGCCTCGGTCTGATCGAACACCAGATGGCCGCCGGACTTCAGCTTGACCTTGCGGTCCAATGCTTTTTGAATCTCGCTTTCGACATTGTAGATTTCGAACACCGGGCATTCGCCGGTATAGTGCTCGATCACCGGCACGATCTCGGGCACGAATACCTCCGCGAATTCAAGCAGGCGGTGATAGGTTTCGGTCGAATCGACGCGCACCCGATCGATGCCTTCCTTATATAAATCGCGCAGCGTCCTGACGCTGAGCGGCAAATCCTTATGGATGAACTGCTTGGCCTTGGCGCCGGCGATCTTCGCCGAAATCGCGCCCCAGAGCTTCAGCAAAAAGGTCATATCGGCGATCAGCACCGCTTCCTCGACGCATTCGGCCGCGGTCCGGGCAATGAAGCCGCCGCAATTGTGCTCCTGGCGGAACGCATCCAGGCAGGCTTTCAGGCGCACCCTCTCCTCCTCGCACTCGATCCGGTGCGAGACGCCGGAATTGTTCGCGTAAGGCATATAGACCTGATAGCGCGACGGAATCGAGATTTCGGTGGTCAGCCTTGCGCCCTTGCTGCCGATTGGGTCTTTGACCACCTGCACGACGATGTGCTGGCCTTCGTATAGATAATGCTCGATATTTTCGGAGCCTTTTTTTTCGAGCTCCTTGCTGGACAAATCGGAAAGATGTAAAAACGCCGCCCTGGGCAACCCGATATCGACGAATGCGGCCTGCATCCCCGGCAGCACCCGGCACACCTCGCCTTTGTAGATATTGCCGACCAACCCCCGCTGGCGGGTGCGTTCGATGATCAGTTCCTGCAAGATACCGTTTTCGATGACCGCGACGCGCGTCTCGGGTGGCGTCACGTTGATTAAGATTTCTTCACTCATGTAACACTTGGATGCCTTGTTGTAAGAGAAGTTCGGCCGTTTCGAACAACGGCAGCCCGACCACGCCGGAAAAACTGCCCGCTATCGACTGCACGAACACACTGCCGAGTCCCTGGATGGCATAACTGCCGGCTTTGTCGGCGGGTTCGGAGGTGGCCCAATAGGTCAACATTTCCCGCTCGCTGATCGATCGGAACGTCACCTCGGTCACGCTCAGCGCCTCGCCGTGCAGGCGCCCCCGAAGCGAGACCGCGCTCAGAACCTGATGGGTTTGCCCGGACAATTGGCGCAGCATCGCCAGCGCATCCTCCTTGTCCTTCGGCTTACCCATGATGCGGCCGTTTAAGACGACGGCGGTATCCGCCGCCAGCACCGGCAAGTCTTGATGTAGCGCCAGCCGATGACAAGCCGCAGACTTTTCGGCCGCGATCCGGCGCGCATAGTCCGCCGGCGCCTCGTTCCTATTCGGCGTTTCGTCGATGTCGACCGGCCAGACCTCGTAAGCAATGCCGATTTGATCCAAGAGCTCCCGCCGGCGCGGCGAGGCCGAGGCAAGGATGATCTGCGCCTTTTTCATCCGCGATGGTAGGGGTGATTGTTCAGAATGCTCCAGGCACGGTAAAGCTGCTCGGCCACGACGATCCGCACCAAGGGATGCGGAAAGGTCAGATTCGACAAACACCAGGATTCGCGCGCCGTGTTTTTGACCGCATCGGCCAGGCCTTCCGGCCCGCCTATCATTAAGGCAATATTCCGCCCGCTTTCTAGCCAGCGTTTTAAAGACAGCGAAAGCTCCGGCGTGGACCAGGGCTTGCCGGCCAGATCGAGCGTGACCGGATGGCAATTCGCCGGCATCGCGGCCAGCATCCTGTCGCCTTCGTCCTTCACGATACGGGCCACATCGCAGTTCTTGCCGCGGTTGCCCGGCTGAATTTCCTTCAAAATCAATTCGCATTCCCGCGGTAGCCGCTTCGCGTATTCGTCGTAGCCCTGCTGCACCCAAGCGGGCATGCGGTTTCCTATCGAGATCAGATGTATTTGCATCGGTGCAGCATACAGAGAAGACGCTTCCGATGCAATAAGGCTTGAACCAACGGGCTTTGGCGGCAAACCAGGCCGGCAACAGATCCGAAATTTAAGTCGCTTGCAAAGCATTTGAGCTAGACTAAGGAAATAGACCTATCTAGTGGATTAAGTCAGGTATGTCAGCTTGACTCAGACGCTGCCGGCAAGCACGCGGAGGCAACGCCTACACCACCTGTTTGTCTTGATAAAACGACATTAGAACGAAAAAAATGCGCGAAAATACGCGGCCGTAATCGCTCAGGATTTTTACAATAGCTAATAATACGAGTTAGATTGAACTAGGCACTTGTAAGCGCACATAATAAGACAGTCTTAACTGAAACCCTCTAACACCGATTGCCAAGAAGACCTATTTTTTGCGACTAACGAATAAATGCCCCAACCCAAAACATTATGCTACACTTAAGAAAGCACAGGATATATTTTTCCGGATAGGATAGCCTTACCTTTGATACGATTGATTATAACCGCTTGGAGAGTCAAATGAAGAAAGTTAGCTCATTGGTTTTGCTCTTTTCTGTTTCGCTGGCGACGCCAAGTTTCGCACAAACCCCGCAAGCGGTCGAAAGCGATGGCTATGATGTGATGATGGATATATTTCTGCGGCCTGCCGGCATCGTCGGCACGCTGGTCGGCGCCGGCCTGTTTGTGGGCTTAAGCCCCATCACCGCGCTGGCCGCCATCCCTGCGCCCCACGATGCATTTGAAAAACTGGGCAATACGATCGTCTGCAAGCCGTTCAAATATACGTTTGAACGGCCGGTAGGCGATTATGAATATGACAAGGACTGCACCCGCAAAGCCCCTGCACCGATGGCCGTGGCGCAACGCGTCGAACCGCAACCCGCCCCGGTGCCGCCGCCAGCCGAGCCGCCCAGCGTCAACAAAAAGCTGGATGCCATTTTCAAACGCGAAATGATGAAGTAAGCTTTGGGGGCGGGGACAAGGCCCGGGGCGGCAGCCTTCGGGCCTTGCTCCCTATTCCTGATTATTCGAGCAACACCACCGCCTGCACCGCAATCCCTTCCTTGCGGCCTTCGAAGCCGAGCTTCTCGGTCGTGGTCGCCTTCACATTGATAGAGTCGATTTCGGTCTCTAAATCTTCGGCAATGTTCCCGCACATCGCGGCAATATGCGGCGCCATTTTCGGCGCCTGCGCGATGATCGTGATGTCGGCATTGACCAACCGGTAACCCTTATCCCGCACGATGCCATAGACATGGCGCAGCAATACGCGGCTGTCCGCGCCTTTGAACTCAGGATCGGTATCCGGAAAATGCTTGCCGATGTCGCCCAGCGCGGCCGCGCCGAGCAGCGCATCGGCTAGCGCATGCAGCACCACGTCGCCATCCGAATGCGCTTCGAGGCCTTTCTCGTAAGGAATCGTGACACCGCCGAGAATGATATGATCGCCCTCGTTGAAACGGTGCACGTCATAACCCTGCCCAATTCTCATCTATTTATTACCTATCGTTTGCAAAGGATTGTCGAAAGTTTTCTGGATAAAAGCGCCCGAGGCACGCATGGGAATATCGATAACGAGTTTGAGCTTTTCGGCTGTACTGTGGATTTCTGACCCGCTATGTCGCATGGGTGAACACTCGAGGATTCAGCGTCGATGATTCCTTACCGAGCCGCTTGTTGCTCCAGATAAAATGTTGCCAGCGCCAGATCTTCGGGCCGGGTGATTTTGAGATTGTCGGGCCGGCCTTCGACGATTTTTGGCTTGAGGCCCTTCAGTTCGAGCGCGCTGGCTTCATCGGTGATCATCGGATTGCCTTCGGCCTCGGTCAGCGCGACCTTCAACATGCCGTAGCGGAACATCTGCGGCGTCAACGCGCGCCAGATATGGCGGCGGTCGAGCGTGCCGACGATCGCATTGTCCTGCACGTCTTTCAGCGTATCGTGCGAGGACAGCGCCAGGATGCCGCCGACTTCGTCATCGGCCAGCGTAGCGATCAGCTTATGAATGTCCTCGGAGGTGATGCAGGGCCGCGCCGCATCATGCACCAGCACCCAGTCGTCGTGATTGGCGCGATCCTGTAGCGACTTCAACGCGGACAGCACCGAATCGGCCCTTTCCTTGCCGCCGGGCGCGGTCAGGACTTGCGGATGCCGCGATAATTCGAGTTCGGGCCAGTAAGGGTCTTCAACCGAAATCGCCACCGCGATCGCGGAAAACACCTCGGCGTCCAAGAGGCGGGTCAGGGTTTGCTCGATGACCGTTTTGCCGGCCAATTCGAGATATTGTTTGGGGCGGTCGGACTGCATGCGCTTGCCGACGCCGGCTGCGGGCACCACGGCCCAGAATTTGATTGCTTGAGTCATCAAGAGGTAAATCGCGGCCCAGACTGGCCGCCGTATCGGATCAACAGGGCGATGCGCTAAAACTCATCCACCCGATAGATTCATTAGGGTTTTTTTTCGATCACCTGAAAAAAAGTTTCGTCTTCGCGAATCATGCCCAACTCATCGCGCGCGCGTTCTTCGATCGCTTCCTGCCCTTTATGCAGGTCCTTGACTTCCGCATAAAGCTTCTCGTTGCGCTGCCGTTTTTCCTCACCCAGTTTCTTCAATTCCGCCAGGCGCTGTTGATAGGCGCGCGTCTCCTTCAGACTGCCGTCGCCGAGCCACAGGCGGTACTGGAAATGAATGATCAGCAGGATGATGACCGCAACGAGAAATTTCATGGCATTCCGTCTCAAGGCGCGGCACAAGGCATCAATGCCCTACCCCCGCGCCTTGATTCAAAGTTTTACAGCGATTTGAATGCGCTGCGGCCTGCGTAACGTGCCACGCCGCCCAACTCTTCCTCGATCTTCATCAGGCGGTTGTACTTGGCGACACGGTCGGAACGGCTCAGCGATCCGGTCTTGATTTGTCCGGTGCCGGTCGCGACGACCAGATCCGCGATCGTGGTGTCTTCGGTCTCGCCGGAACGGTGCGAAACGACCGCCGAGTAGCCGGCTTTTTTCGCCATGTCGATCGCGGCCAAGGTTTCGGTCAGGGTGCCGATTTGGTTCACCTTGATCAGGATCGAGTTCGCGATGTTTTGCTCGATGCCTTTTTTAAGGATTTTCGGGTTGGTCACGAACAAATCGTCGCCGACCAGCTGGATGCGGCCGCCGAGTTTTTCGGTGATCAGTTTCCAGCCGTCCCAGTCGTTTTCGTCGAAGCCGTCTTCGATGCTGATGATCGGATATTTGTTGACCCAGTCGACGAAGAAGTCTGCCATTTGCGCCGAGCTGTATTGCTTGTTTTCGGACGCCAGATCGTAGACGCCGTCAGCATAGTATTCGGACGCGGCCGCGTCGAGGCCCAGATAGATGTCGACGCCCGGTTTGAAGCCGGCCTGTTCGATCGCTTGGAGGATCACGCTGATCGCTTCTTCGTTCGAAGACAGGTTAGGCGCGAAACCGCCTTCGTCGCCGACGGTGGTCGCGAGGCCTTTCGATTTCAGCACCTTGGCCAGATTGTGGAAGACTTCCGCGCCGTAGCGGATCGCTTCGCGGAAGGAGGGAGCTCCGACCGGCAAAATCATGAATTCCTGCAGGTCGACGCTGTTGTCCGCGTGCGAACCGCCGTTGATGATGTTCATCATCGGCACCGGCATCACGAATTCGCCGGTTTTGTTCAGGTAGCGGTACAACGGCTGCTTGCTTTCCTGCGCCGCCGCGCGCGCCGCCGCCATCGAGACCGCCAGCAACGCGTTCGCGCCCAGACGCGATTTCGATTCGGTGCCGTCCAGTTCGATCATCTTGTTGTCGATGCCTTCCTGATCTGCCGCGTCGAAACCGATGATCGCAGAGCGGATTTCGGTCTTGACGTTGTTGACCGCGTTCAAGACGCCTTTGCCGAGGTAGCGGGATTTGTCGCCGTCGCGCAGCTCGATCGCTTCGCGCTCGCCGGTCGAAGCGCCGGACGGCACCATCGCGCTGCCGACCACGCCGGACGCCAGTACTACATCGGCTTCGACGGTCGGGTTGCCGCGCGAATCCAGGACTTCTCTTGCACGAATATCTACTATTGCAGCCATTAATGTTTCCTTAGATTGTGGTTTCTATCAGGCTTTGGCTTTTCACCGCCTGATCGATGGTTAATAAAACTTCGAGTAATTCTTTGATCCGGTGCATCGGCCACGAATTCGGGCCGTCGCTCTTCGCCTCGGCCGGATTCGGATGCGTTTCCATGAACAGGCCGGAGATGCCGACAGCCACAGCCGCCCGCGCCAATACCGGCACGAATTCGCGCTGGCCGCCCGAGCAACTGCCCTGCCCGCCCGGCAACTGCACCGAATGGGTCGCATCGAACACGACAGGGCACCCCGTGTCGCGCATCACCGCGAGCGAGCGCATGTCGGAGACCAGGTTGTTATAGCCGAACGACACACCGCGCTCGCAGACCATGATCTGGTCGTTGCCGGCCGCCTTCGCCTTGTTCGCGACATTTGCCATGTCCCAAGGCGCCAGAAACTGGCCTTTCTTGATGTTGACCGGAATGCCGCAGGCCGCGACGCTCTGGATGAAATTGGTCTGCCGGCACAGGAACGCCGGGGTCTGCATCACGTCGACGACCTTTGCAACTTCTTCAAGCGGGGTGTCCTCGTGCACGTCGGTCAACACCGGCACGCCGATCTCTTTTTTGACTTTCGCCAGAATTTCGAGCCCGCGCTCGACGCCGAGACCGCGGAAGCTTTCATGCGACGAACGGTTGGCCTTGTCGAACGACGACTTGTAGATGAACGGAATGTTCAGTTCCTGCGTCACTTCCTTCAGGTAGCCGGCCGTATCCAGCGCCAGTTGCTCGCTTTCGATCACGCAGGGACCGGCGATCAAAAACAACGGCTTGTCGAGGCCGACTTCAAAACCACATAATTGCATCAATGTTCTCGTTTAGTATTCAAGCGGCAATAATTTTGCCAATAAGGTTTCCGGGGTAGCGTAGGATGGGTAGAGGAACGAAACCCATCGGGCCGCGCATAAGTCGATTGATGGGTTTCGCTGCGCTCTACCCATCCTATGCAACTGCCTTCTTATGCTCCACCGCCGCGACCACGAAACCCGAAAACAACGGATGCCCCTTGCGCGGCGTCGAGGTAAATTCGGGATGGAACTGGCAGGCCAGGAACCACGGATGATCGGCGATTTCGATCACTTCGACCAGGCGACCGTCGATCGATTTGCCGGAAAACTTCAGGCCCGCCTTTTCGAGTTTGTCGAAATACTGGTTGTTGAACTCGTAACGATGCCGGTGGCGTTCGGTGATCACGTCTTTCTGATACAGCCTGAACGCCAGTGAATCGGCCTGCAGGCGGCATTGCTGTCCGCCGAGGCGCATCGTGCCGCCCAGGTCGGAATTTTGATCGCGCGTTTCGATCCGGCCGGCCTCGTCCATCCATTCGGTGATCAGGCCGATCACCGGATGCGGCGACTTCGGCAGGAACTCGGTGCTGTGCGCGCCTTCGAGCTTCGCCACATCGCGGGCGAATTCGATCACCGCGACCTGCATGCCGAGGCAGATGCCGAGATAGGGAATCTTGTTTTCGCGCGCATATTTGACCGTCGCGATCTTGCCCTCGACGCCGCGCTCGCCGAAACCGCCGGGCACCAGGATCGCATCGACATTCTTCAGCGCGCCGACGCCTTCGTCCTCGATCATTTCGGAATCGATATAATGAATCTTGACCTTGTTGCGGGTCCTTATGCCGGCATGAATCAAGGCTTCGTTCAGCGATTTATACGCATCGGTATGATCGACATATTTGCCGACGATCGCGATATTGACTTCATTGGTCGAAGTCGTCAGCGCGTCGACCACGTTTTTCCATTCGCTCAAGTCGGCGGGCGGCGCATTCAGCCGCAATTTGTTCACGACGATGTCGTCGAGCCCCTGCGCGTGCAAGAGCAGCGGAATCCGGTAAATCGTATCCGCGTCGACCGCCGAAATGACCGCCTTTTCCTCGACATTGGTGAACAGCGCGATCTTGCGGCGCTCGGCGACCGGAATCGCCTGTTCCGAACGGCAGATCAGAATGTCCGGCTGGATGCCGATCGTGCGCAGTTCCTTGACCGAATGCTGGGTCGGCTTGGTCTTGATTTCGCCGGCCGAACGGATGTAAGGCACCAAGGTCAAATGAATGAACAGCGAGCGGTCCGCGCCGAGATCGACGCGCATCTGCCGTATCGCTTCAAGAAACGGCAACGACTCGATATCGCCGACCGTGCCGCCGACTTCAATCAGCGCGACGTCCATGCCCTCCGCGCTTTGATAGACGCGGTTCTTGATCTCATCGGTGATGTGCGGAATCACCTGCACGGTCGCGCCGAGATATTCGCCCTTGCGCTCGCGGCGCAGCACACTGTCGTAGACCTGACCGGTGGTGAAGTTGTTCTTCTTGGTCATCGTGGTCTTCAGGAAGCGCTCGTAATGACCCAGATCCAGATCGGTTTCGGCGCCATCCTCGGTCACAAACACTTCACCGTGCTGGAAAGGGCTCATCGTGCCCGGATCGACGTTAATGTACGGGTCCAGCTTGGTCAGGGTCACTTTCAGGCCGCGTGCCTCCAGGATGGCCGCGAGCGAAGACGCCGCAATGCCTTTGCCGAGGGAGGAGACGACCCCGCCGGTGATAAAGATATATTTGGTCATGTAAGATGTTTGCTTCGGATTGGAACAGATGACTGGTATCAGAAGGTTGGCTATTTTACCACCAAATGGGTGCCATCGTCTTTAGCGATTTCGCGACCGAAAAGATCAATCCCGGCGCAAGGCGAAACGGATGCAATCACACTGATCCTCCCGATAAAATTCGGCACTGATCCAGAGATCGGCGACCGCGGCCAGTTTGCCGTCAAGGTAAATCAGCGGCATCGCCTCTCTTTGCCACGGCGGGATGCCGGTTTCCTGGTACAATTTTTTCAGGCTGTGGCGTCCTTGGCGTCCCGGCAACGGGATCTTCTCGCCGCCGCGGCGAAACCTGACTGTCACCACGGCTTGTCGCCAAACCGCCTCGGGAATTCCCGCCATCGACCGAACACAGGAGAGCGTCAGGCGCTTGCCAATAGTGATTGCTTCCCAATCCTTCGGCCAAGCAATATCCTGCCTCGCCTCGTCATGATCGTCTTTGAGGCAATACAGCCGGTCCCGGTAGCGGCGGATCTGACAGCCCTGCCCGTAAAGCACCGGATCGCCATGCATTCCCGCGCCGATCACCTGCTCGAACAGCCGGTTCAGAAATGCCTGCGAAGGCATTTTCAAACCCATCCGCCGAAACCAATGGCGAATGATCAGCTGCCGACGCGGCAGATCGAACGCGTTCAGCCGCTCGATACTCAGGGTATTATCGCTTTCCTGGCAAACCTCGCCGAACGACTCGGCGGCCATGTCCACCAGCAGCGCATGGGCTTCCGCACAATGGCCGGCCGCACGCGCCACGGTCTGAGCGCAGGACGGCCAGCGCTGTTTCAACAACGGCAGGACCTGCCGGCGCAAAAAATTACGGTCGTAAACGCTGTCGTTATTGCTGGGATCTTCGACCCAATGCAAGCGATGCGCCGCCGCGTAGTCATCGATCAGCTGTTTCCGAACAGGCAGAAACGGCCTGAGCAGAGCGCCACGACCGAACGGCAGGCTGGCCGGCATGCCGGCCAACCCGAGCAGGCCGCCGCCGCGCAACAATTGCAGCAGGACCGTTTCCAGTTGGTCATCCTGATGTTGCGCGACCAGCAGAGCATCGCCGGGCGCGAGCACCGACTTCAACGCCGCGTAACGCGCGTTCCTGGCCGCCTCTTCCGGGCTTTCGCCGGATTTGGGATGCGCATCGACGCGAAACAGCAGAAAGTTGACGCCGAGATCGCGCGCGGTAGCTTCGGCATGTTCGGCCCAGGCATCGGCTTGGATCTGCAGGCCGTGATGCACATGCACCGCGGTCAGCCGGTCGCGCATTGTTGGATCCTGGGCGCACAGATGCAGCAGCACATGCGAATCGACGCCGCCGCTATAGGCAAGAAAGATTTGCCGGGGGGACGCCTCGCACGATTCGAGCGCGGACTCGATCAACCGAGGCGTCAGCATAGGAAAAAATTCCGAGAAAATCGCCCGGACAAGAGCCGGGCGTAAACGATGCCGCTTATTTAACCGGCTCTTCGATGAAAGCGCCGAAATTCATCAGCCGCTGATAGCGTTTTTCGAGCAACTCGTCGAGAGAGAACTGTTTCAGTTCTTCCAGATGGCGCTGCAAGACTTCCTTCAAATTGGCCGCCCCGCTCTCGAAATCCCGATGGCAGCCGCCGACCGGTTCGCGAACCACCTCATCGAGCAAGCCCTGCTCGCGGATGCGGTCGGAGGTGATTCCCATCGCCTCGGCCGCGAGCTGCGATTTGTCGGCGCTTTTCCACAAGATCGAGGCGCAGCCTTCCGGCGAAATGACCGAATAGGTGCTGTATTCGAGCATGATCAGCCGGTCGCCGACGCCGATCGCCAAGGCGCCGCCGGAACCGCCCTCGCCGGTCACCGTACAGATGATCGGCGTTCTGAGTTTGGCCATTTCGAACAGATTTTTCGCGATCGCTTCGCTTTGCCCGCGCTCTTCCGCACCGATACCGGGATAAGCACCGGGGGTATCGATCAGACAGATCACCGGCAATTTGAAACGCTCGGCCATCTTCATCACGCGAAGCGCCTTCCGGTAACCCTCCGGACGCGGCATGCCGAAATTGCGGTAAATCTTTTCCTTGGTGTCGCGGCCTTTTTGATGGCCGATCACCACCACCGGCTGGTCATCGAAACGCGCCAGACCGCAGACGATCGCCGGATCATCCGCATAAGCGCGGTCGCCGTGCAGTTCGTGAAAATCGGTGAACATCAGCTTGATGTAATCGAGCGTATAAGGCCGTCCCGGATGGCGGGACAGCTGCGAAATCTGCCAATCAGACAGATTCGCGAAAATCGATTCGGTCAGCGCGCGGCTTTTCTCTTCCAGTTGCTGGATGGCATCGGAAATATTGATGTCATTATCGAATTCCACATTACGGAGCTCTCTGATTTTGGCTTCCAGTTCAGCAATGGGTTGTTCGAAATCGAGAAATTTTAAATCCATGGCGCCTTGTAAAATGATGGTCTAGGTCTGTAAATGAAAATGCCGGCAGACTGAAAAATGCCGTCAACCATCGGCAATTATACCTGAAGCGCTAATCGAACTGCCAATAAATCCCGCGGACCCGCATCGGCGCCCTGATGAATCCTGATGCGGACGAATCCGCCCAAAAAAAGCCCCGCCGCAAGCGAATCGCGGCAGGGCTGGGGTTGGCGGCCGGAGAACCCTGGGCACTCCGGCTGCCGAGCTAGATCAACGCGGATAACCGTATGGCTGTTGCGGATAACCTTGTTGCTGAGGATAACCCTGCTGTTGCGGGTAGCCTTGTTGTTGCGGGTAGCCTTGTTGTTGTGGATAGCCCTGCTGTTGCGGGTAGCCTTGTTGCTGCGGATAGCCCTGCTGTTGCGGGTAGCCTTGTTGCTGCGGATAGCCCTGCTGTTGCGGGTAACCTTGTTGCTGCGGATAGCCCTGTTGTTGCGGATTACCTTGCTGCGCGCCGGCATTGTTGTTTGCGACGATGGCCAATTCGACGCGGCGGTTTTGCGCCTTGTTCTCCGGCGTCGTATTCGGGTATTTCGGCATGCTTTCACCCATGCCTTGCTGCTTCAAACGCGAGAAGCTGACGCTGTGCTGACTCAAGTAATTAGACACACTGGCGGCGCGCTTTTCGGACAAACGCTGGTTATAGGTATCCGAGCCGTCACTGTCGGTATGACCGGTCACGGTAATGGTCGAGTCAGGATATTGATTCAAAATACCGGCAACGGTATTCAAAGCCGACTGCGCATGTGGCGTCAAGGTTGCCGAATCGTAAGCGAAGGTTACGCTTTCCGGCATATTCAGGTTCAAGGTATTCTCGGCCGTTCTTTGCACCTCGATGCCGGTGCCCTGCAAGGATTGCTCCATTTCCTTCTGCTGATGATCCATATAAGCGCCCACCGCCGCTCCGACCACACCGCCGGCCAAAGCGCCCCAACCGGCGTTTTTCAAATCGTTGCCGCCGAAGGCGGTGCCGATCGCCGCACCGGACGCCGCACCTATGCCGCCGCCCATCGCAGCCTTGCTGAGAGAGGATTGGCCGGTATAAGGGTCGGTGACGCATGCAGTCAGCAGCACAGAACTGATTGCGGTGATTAAAAGCGTATTTCTCATGTTTTCCTCGGTCTTGAGTTGAAATAAAACGACCATTTAATGGAGCCGAAAACCCAGCTAGAAAAGCAATAACCGCCTCGTCTTGCCGAAATTTTCAAAAATTTTGCACGGGTATAGTAACAGAATCTAAACGGACACTGAACAACCGCCCACGGCCTAGCTGTGACCCTGTTCGCAGGAACCAGAAATTAACCGCCCCATCCTTAAACAATACTTCGAGCCAGATCGACATTCAAGATCGCAAATTCGGATCAAGCCTCTGGGTTTTAATCATGGAGTTGCCGACGTTGGGTCATCGACAGTTGACCTATTGCCCCCGCATGGAAGAAATTATCGATAGGGATTGTAATAATTCTTCTGTTGATTATCCTTATGATCCTTGTAAGCGCCAGCCGCCGCACCGACAGCGCCACCGGCCAAAGCCCCGTAACCGACGTTCTTCCAGTCATTGCCGCCGAAGGCGGCGCCGATCGCCGCGCCGGCGGCCGCGCCCAAACCGGCGCCTTTCGCGGTGTTGCTGAGCGAGGATTGACCGGTATAGGGGTCAGTGGCGCATGCAGTCAGCAACACAGCGCCGATTGCGGTGATTAAAAGCGAATTTCTCATGTTTTTCCTCGGTCTTGAGTTGGCAAATAACCTGCCCTACCTTGCGGCAGAAAAAATAACCAAAATAATTCATTAAGTTGGCAGGTAGATTGAAAGCTTTTGTGCAGGATTATAGTAGCAGAATATAAATGGAGGCTGAATGGCGAAAAAAAAGGAAGGATTGAACCAGCATCACCTTATCCGGCTTTCGCCGCGCAGGCGATCAGACGTCGAAAGAATGAAGCGCAAAGGCCGGCGATGCACCCCGGCATCGTGCAACACCCTACGAAGCAATGCAGCGGCGCGCGAACAGCATTTTCATACCAAGGCGGGGCAATTACACCAGCGGTTTGCCGCGCGCAAGCTTCGGCAACTCGCCCGCGATGCCCATCGCGCTGCGCATCACCAGGTTTTTGGCGGGCAAGATCCGCTCTGCCAACCCCAAGCCGAGATTGCGCAAAAACTTGACCGGCAGCAGATCGTTACTGAACACACGGTAAAACGCATCCATCACCGTCATCATCTTGAGATTCTCGCTCCTGCGCATTTTTTCATAGCGTTTCAAAACGGCAAGAGCCGCGATATCCTCGCCTTTCCGATCCGCATCGAGCAGCACTTCGGCGAGCGCCGCCGCATCGAGAAAACCGATATTGACGCCCTGCCCGGCCAGCGGATTGATCATATGCGCGGCATCGCCGACCAGCGCGACGCCAAACTTCACATAATCCTGCGCATGCTGGCGCTTCAGCGGAAAACTCGCCCGACCCAGTACCTTGTTGATCTTGCCGAGGCAGTCGGGGAACGCCCGTTGCAGTTCATCCAATAAGTCGTCGTCGGACAATGCTTTCAAGCGGCTGACCTGATCCGGAGAGTTATACCAGACGATCGAACCGTAATGGCCGGTCAGCGGCAAAAACGCCTGCGGCCCGCTCGGCACGAAGCGTTGCCAGGTAATGTCCTGCTGGCCGTAGGCGGTTTCGACATAGATTACCAGGGCATGCTGCCTGTAATCCCAGCCGGTCACGCCGAGACCGACCGCCTGCCTGACCCTGGACTGACCGCCGTCGGCCGCGACCAAGACGCGCGCCGACAGGCGCCGGCCGTCCGCCAGTTCGAGCTCGGCCGCCTTGCCCGATTGGTAATGGATCCCACTCACATTGACCCGGTAGATCACCTCGACATTGTCGAATGCCTGCAGGCGCTCCAACAGCGCCAGCTGCGTGACCCGGTTTTCGACGATGAACCCCAATTCGCGCTCGCCGATGTCGTCGCTGCAAAATTCGGTATCGCCGGCCGTTTCCCAGACCCGCATGCGCCGAAACGGACAAAGCCGGCGGTTTTCGATGCCCGCCCAGGCGCCGACCGCCGCCAGGATGTTTTTCGAGGCGATGCTGAGCGCGGAAACGCGCAGGTCATGCGGCTGCTCCGGTGCAAAGGGTTCGGGCGGAGCGCTTTCGATCACCGCCACTTTCAGCGAACTGCCACCCAGACCGCAACCGACCGCCGCGCCGACCATGCCGCCGCCGACGATCACCACATCAAAATCTTCTTTCATAACGAGAGGTTCAAACTATTCATATAACTGAGTTAACCGTCGCCGCGCCGTGCGCAGGAACGATTCCTTTTGTGCTTGGGTCCGACTTTACAGCGACATTTGGCCATTGTCCAACAAATATTTACGCCAAACGCCATCACACCATTCGGCAAGCGCCCGACGAGGCAATATACCGCCGGCATTGACGCGCCGAGGCTATATGTCCGGCCTTCTGCGCTGCAAATCTGTATCGAATCAATGACAAATGCAGACAAATCTGTTAGTATTGGCGGGTTTCGCTAGATGAATTCATCAGCAAAGAAAAATGTCATAACGACTCAATGCGCCGGTTTTATTGCCCGGCTTACGCTATCGTGCATTGAAAATAAACGATCAATGATTGCCGCCGGCGCGGCATGATTAGGACGGGCCGAACCATGAAAAACAATTCCCGAATGAACAACCAGCAACCCTTGCTCTATGATGCCGATTTATCGCAGGACAGCTGCGGCGTGGGCTTCATTACCCATAAGCAAAGCATACAGACGCATGACATTTTAGTCAAAACCCACGAAGCCTTGTGCACGATCCCTCACCGGGGCGGCATGAGCGCGGAAGGCGTCGGCGACGGAGCCGGCGTGAACGTCGATCTGTCGCTGAAATTCTTCCGCAAGATTACCGGCCTGAATGACCTGGAACTGGGCCAGTTCGGCGTCGCGAACTTCTTTTTCCCGGAAGACCACGACCATTACGATTCGGTCACGACCGAACTGATCGAGCGCCATTTCCAGAACGCGAAGCTGCCGATCCTGCTGTGGCGCAACGTCCCGGTCGACAATTCGGCCCTGAATGCCGCCGCGGTCAAGGCCCAACAGCCGATCAAGCAGGTCGTGTTCGGCCGCCCGGAACATTTGCAAGCGGCCAGCCATGATCAATTCGAGAAATACATTCAGGCCACGTTGCTGGATCTTGAAAAGGAGGGCTTTACCCGGCCCGAACTGAACGGCTTTTATCCCTTGTCGATGAGTTCGCGCACCCAGGTTTACAAAGGCCGGCTGAATTCGTTCGAGGTGATCCCGTATTTCAAGGATCTTTACGACACCGACCACGAAGTCAATACGCTGTTTTTCCACACCCGCTTTTCGACCAACACCGCGCCGGCGACGATGATGGCGCAGCCGTTCCGCTACATGGCGCACAACGGCGAGTTGAACACCGACAAGAAAAACCGCTTAAGCGAAAACGCGATCGCGCGCCAGCACAACAAGCACATCTGTTTCCCTTGCGGACAGTCCGATTCCGGCCGCCTGGACCAGACCTTGACCCGCCGGATCAACGAAGACGAGCTGGACATCGTGACTGCGGTGCTCGCGATGATGCCGCCGGCCTGGGAAAACGACACCACCCTGTCGCCGGAAGTGCGCGCGATGCTCGAATATTTCAGCCTCTACGAAGAAAAGAACGACGGCCCGGCCGCGTTGATCTTCAACGACGGCGTCCGCGTCGGCGCGCGTCTGGATCGCCTGGGCCTCCGCCCTCTGCGCTCGGTCGAAACAAAGGAATACCTGGCCGTGATGTCCGAAGCCGGCCAGATCGACTTCCCGCCGAAGGACGTGTTGACCCGCGGCCGCATCGAAGCCGGCGGCATGCTTTATTTCGACCACAGCACCGGCGAAAAATACGATAGCCATCAGGTAATGGAGCGGCTCGCGAAGGAAAAGGACTACCAGGCCTTGCTGAAACAGCGCAGCCTGCATTTGTCCGATCTGCCGAAGGTCGAGTTGTCCGAACTGAACAACGACCACGAATTGAATGTCGACCAGCGCCATACCGCCTACTCGCTGAATCAGGAAAGCTTCAAGTTCCTGCTCGACCCGATCCTGCAGGCGGGCGCCGAAAAAGTTTCCGCGATGGGCTACGGCCTCGCGCCGAATGCGTTGTCGAGCGCCGAAGGCGGCATGTCGCGCTATTTCAGTCAGCGTTTTGCACAGGTGACCAATCCGCCGCTCGACTCGATCCGCGAGAGCGACGGCATGACGCTCCGCGTCGCGCTGGGCGCGAAGCCGACCTTCTCCGATGAATACAGCAAGCAATTGGTGATCGACTCGCCGATCCTGCAGCGCACCCAGCTCGAACAGATACGCCGCCAGACCCAGGTCAGCACGATCACGCTGGACATGATCTACCGGCCCGATTTCAACGATGCAAAGAAGAACGAAGACGCGCTCGAAGAAGCCTTGTTGAACGTCTGCTCACAGGTCGAAAAGGCCGCCCGCAGCAATACCGGCATCATCATCCTGAGCGATGCGAAGATCAGCCGCGAGATGGCCGCGATCCCCTCCCTTTTGATGATCGCCGCCGCAAACCAGCACCTGGTCAAGCTCGGCCTGCGTTTCAACTCGTCGTTGATCGCCGAGACCGGCCAGGCGGCGAGCCCCCACGATGTCGCGACGATTCTCGGCTTCGGTGCGTCCGCGATCTGCCCGCTCAGCGTACATAACCGGGTCATCACCGATTTCGTAGCGGCCGACCATCAGAAAGCGCTGGACAAGTTCCAGAAAGGCGTCGAAAAATCGTTGATGAAGACGATGGGCAAATTCGGCCTGTGCACGGCCGAAAGCTACATCGGCGGCGAGTTTTTCGAATCGAACTACATCGACACCGAAGAGCCGAAACTGGCGCCTTACTTCCCTAACATTCATGCCTCGGTCGGCGGCGCGCGCTATGCCGACATCGCGGCCAGCGCGGCCGAATGGCATCACAAGGCGCTGAACGTGCAGGAAGAGAAGGACATCCCGTTCCTCGGCCTGTTCAAGGAACGTCAGGACGGCGCCGGCCACTCCTACGGCAATACCGCGGTCCGCGAATACATCAACATGACCGACGAGCCGATCCTGTACATCCCGGAAGACAAATCGCCGGAAGCCTCCGACACGGCCTATACCGATTTCGGCTACACCAAGCGTACGCCCGAACAGATCGACGGCTTCGGCATCACGCCGGCTTACCGCAGCTTCACGAAGAATCTGTACCTGGAGCGCGATGCGCGTCCGGCGGCGCTGCGCGACATCATGGACTTTCCGGCCGACGTGACCTCCGCCGAAACCCAGGCCGATTTCGACCGGATTTTGGGCAAGCAAAACCTGCGCGGCAACATCAATTATTTGGTTCGCGGCCTCAGCGTCTGCAAAACCGGCGAAGACAGTTTCACGGTCAGCCTGAACGGAAACTCCACCGCACCGCGCTTGGAGCAACTGGCTCTGCACTTCAAGCATCGCTTTGAGGGCACCGAATTCACGGTCGCGGTCGAAAGAACCGCGCTGAAATTGAAAGTGGCCGACACGCATAGTCTGCTTGCCAATTACCTGAATACGATTCAAACGGCCCGCGATCCGATCGCGTTGTCGGAAGTGCAACCGGCGCATCAGATCACCCCGACCCTCGCTTCCGGCGCGATGAGTCACGGCGCATTGTTGGCCGAAGCGCACGAAGCGGTCGCGCAAGGCTTCAACATCGTCGGCTCCTTGAGCAACTGCGGCGAAGGCGGCGAGCATTCGAGCCGTTTCAATACGCTGAAATCCTGCAACATCAAGCAGTTCGCCTCCGGCCGTTTCGGCGTCTGGGCCGGCTATCTGGCCGATCCGAATTTGCGCGAGATCGAAATCAAGATCGCGCAAGGCGCAAAACCGGGCGAAGGCGGCCAATTGCCGGCCCCGAAAGTCTCGGTTGAGATCGCGGCGCTGCGCGGCGGCACGCCCCGAGTCGAACTGGTCAGCCCGCCGCCGCATCATGACACCTATTCGATCGAGGATCTGGGTCAGTTGATTCACGATGCGAAAGCCGCACGCGTGAAGGTCGGCGTCAAGCTGGTATCGTCCGAAGGCATCGGCACGATCGCGGTCGGCGTCGCCAAAGCCGGCGCGGACGTGATCAACGTCGCCGGCAACACCGGCGGTACCGGCGCGGCGGCGGTGACCAGCCTGAAAAACAGCGGCCGCTCGCCCGAAATCGGCATCGCCGAAGTGCATCAGGCGCTGTCGGTGAACGGCCTGCGCGACAAGGTCATTCTGCGTTGCAGCGGCGCGCATCAAAGCGGCCTCGACGTCGTCAAGTCGGCGATCCTGGGCGCGGATTCGTTCGAATTCGGCACCACCGCCTTGATGATGCTGCGCTGCGTGATGGCGAAAAACTGCAACATCAAGTGTCCGGCGGGACTCACCACCGCGCACGAAGAATTCAAGGGCGATCCGCGCGTATTGGCGCAATACCTGATGAATCTGGCGCACGAAGTCCGCGAAATCCTGGCCGTCCTGGGCTACAAGAGCCTGGCGGAAATCCGCGGCCAGACCGACTTACTGCATCTGATCGAGCATCCGTCCTTGATCGGCCAGGTCGATCTGACCAAGATGCTGGCCTATGCCGACGTGGTCAAGATCGCCAAACCGATATACCTCGAAGCGAACTTCGGCATCGACGACAAGATCATCAACAAGGTCAAGGCGGAGCTGATCGAGAAAGGTCAAACGCAAGTCGTGATCGAAGGCGGCGAGTTCAAGCTGAACAACCGGCACAAGACCGTCGGCGGCCAGACCGCGATCGACATCGAGCGGATGTTGGCCTATCAATTGTCCGACGAGCAGATCGCGAAGACCCAACCGATCTATCTGAACCTCGGCAAGGGCCACCGGGCCGAAGGCCGCCGATATCTGGCGCCCGACAGCGTGGTGATCCGCACCACGGGTTCGGCCGGCCAAAGCTATGCGGCCTTCCTGAACGACGGCATGCGCATGGAGCATCTCGGCACCTGCAACGACGGCGTCGGCAAGTCGATGTGCGGCGGCCTGTTGATCGTCGAATCGCCCGGCGGCGGCGTCAAGACGCCCGGCAACAATGTCTTGATCGGCAACTTTGCCCTGTTCGGCGCGACCGGCGGCAAAGCCTTCATCAACGGCGAGGCCGGCGACCGCTTCGCGGTGCGCAACTCCGGCGCCATGGCGGTCGTCGAAGGCGTCGGCGATTTCGCCTGCGAATACATGACCAACGGCGCGGTACTGAACATCGGCGGCTTCGGCAAGGGTTTCTGCAACGGCATGTCCGGCGGCAACGCCTACCAGTACGATCCGGAAAACCGGCTCGAAAACCTGTACGACAAGTCGTCGGTCGAACTGCGCCGCCTGAACGAAGACAGCGACACCGCACGCGCGCATGAACAGTTCGTGTTGGCGATGCTCGAACAGCATGCGGATTATGCGAATTCGAGCAAGGCGAAAAAGCTGCTGGACAACTGGGCGAACGAACGCGAGCATTTCAAGTTCGCGCTGCCTTTGTGGCTGAACAAGACGCAGTCGGCGAAGGACCTGCAAAAAGCGCTGGACCGCAAGGAAATGATCGAGGAATTGTCGATCGAACTGGCGCGCCGGCAAATCGAGCAGGTCAGCGAAGCCTATCGGAACGCCAGCCCGCTGTTCGGCGGCGCGATTCCGGCCTACGGCGCGACCGACACCGCACTGACCTTCAAGCTGGTCAACAGCTTCATGGTGCTCGAAAAGGCGCAGCAGGTCGCGCAGGATCTGCTGAAGCATCTGCCCGAATCGCAGCGCAGCCAAGGCCGGGTCGAACAGGCCGCGCGCAAGCTGATCGTCGAGCGTCCGCGCAAATTGCAGGATACGCTGGTCAAGACCACCCGCGAAGCCTACAGCAATTATACGGACGAGCAACTGGCCTGGCTGCTGGCGGACAAGCGTCTGAACGACTATAAGACCGCGCTGATCAACCGCTCGGTGCAAAGCATTTATTCGATCGGCTCCACCGCCTGGATCATCGAACAGGACCAGGTCAACAAGGCGGCGCTCGCCGGCATTCCTTCGATCGAGGAATACCTGGCCAGTCTCGCGGGCCTCGGCATCGTGCAGGGCATGTTGAACGAACAAACGGCCTGATCTCACCCGCAGTCGCATCGCGTTGCGTCCCCCCGGCTTCCGGGGGGACTCAGATTTTTATTGATTCAACATTTAAACGGAAATGAAAACACCGCAAATTCCTTTCGACGGTCCCTATAGCGAAAGCCAGCGCGCCTGGCTCAGCGGCTTTTTTGCCGGCATGCACACGCACATGATCCAGAGCGCAGGCGCCGCCCAACAAACCGCCAGCCGCGTGATCAACATCCTGTACGGCAGCCAGACCGGCACGGCCGAATCGGTCGCGAACGACGCCGCCGGCATCGCCAAGGCGCACGGCCTCAAGCCGGTCGTCAAAGGCATGGACGAGATCGAAGCGGATGCGCTGGCCGGGATGGAGTATCTCTTGGTGATCACCAGCACTTACGGCGAAGGCGAAATGCCGGACAATGCGCAGATGCTCTGGGATGCGGTCAAAAGCGATGCGATGCCGCGGCTCGAAAAACTGCAATACTCGGTGCTCGCGCTCGGCGATACCAGCTACGATCTGTTCTGCCAGGCCGGCAAGGACTGGGACGAACGGCTCGCGGCACTCGGCGCGCAGCGCATTTATGAACGCACCGACTGCGATGTCGATTTCGAAGAGCCCGCCGAAGCCTGGATCAAGGCGGTCATTCCGTTCATGTCCGGCGGCAGCACGACCGCGACGGTCGTCGAGGCCGAAGCGCCAGCCGAAAAATCGCAATACAACCGGAAGAATCCGTTCCCGGCCAAGATGCTGGTCAACCGCTGGGTGACCGCGCCGTCATCCTCTAAGGAAACCCGTCATTACGAGATTTCGATCGCGGGCTCCGGGATGACCTATGAGGCCGGCGACGCCCTTTGCGTGGTGCCGACCAACTGTCCGGAGCTGATTAAGGATATCGTTGATGCCATCGGCTGCAACGGAGATGAAAGTGAATTTGTCCACGGCGAACTGATGCCCTTCTCCGAGGCCTTGCGCACCCAGTTCGAAATCAAGACGCCGAGCAAGGAGCTGATCGAGGAAATCGCCAGTCGCTCCGGCAACAAGGAATTGAATGCGATCCTCCAATCCGGCGACAAGGACAAGCTGGCCGATTATTTATGGGGGCGCGACACGCTGGATTTGCTGCGGCAGAATCCCGGCTGCGAATTTTCCGCCGCCGAGTTCATCGAATTGTTGAAACCGTTGCAGCATCGCGCCTATTCGATCTCGTCGAGCGGCAAGAAATATCCCGACTCGGTGCATCTGACCGTCGCCAGCGTGCGTTACGAGAGCTTCGACCGCCAGCATAAGGGCGTCTGTTCGACCTTCCTGGCCGATCTGGTCGATGACACGACCGAAGTGCGCTGCTTCTTCACCCCGAACAAGGTGTTCCGGGTGCCGGACGACAACAGCCTGCCGATGATCATGGTCGGCCCCGGCACCGGCCTCGCGCCGTTCCGCGCCTTCCTGCAGGAAAGGGAATACCGGAAGGCTTCCGGCAAAAACTGGCTGTTCTTCGGCGACCGCAATGCCGCGACCGATTTCATGTACCGCGACGAAATCGAAGCGATGCAGGCCAGCGGCCTCTTAACCCGCCTCGATCTGGCATTTTCGCGCGACCAGGCCGAAAAAATCTATGTACAGGACAGGATGCGCGAAAACGGCGCCGAATTGTTCGCCTGGCTCGAACAGGGCGGCTATTTCTTCGTCTGCGGCGACGCCTACCGGATGGCGAAGGACGTCGACAAGGCGTTGCATGACGTGATCGCCGAACACGGAAAAATGAGCGAACAGCAGGCTGTCGACTATGTGAACCAGCTGAAAAAGGACAAGCGCTACGTCCGCGACGTGTATTGATCAACCCTTGCATGCAAACCCATGCAGGAGCGGCGTTAGCCTCTCCTGCATGGGAGCGGCAAAATCATAAAGGGAGTTTTGGCATAAGCATTTTTCGACTCATTTATCGCCAAATCCTATGATCAAAATCGCCTTGTCTCTCTTCATCGCCGCGCTGGCGCTGTTTTTGGCCGCGGAAGCGTTTTCCGCGCTGCCGCTTCTTGCCTATCTCACCCAAGCTTTTTATCCACTCGGGGCATTATCTTTGCTCGCCTCGTTCGCCCTGCTGTTCGCCGCTCTGTTGCTGCTCGCCGGCAAACACATCCTGTGCGCAATCCGTCGTTATTTTTCCGGTATCGAACGCCGGCAGCGCCGACTCTGGTTCGTTCAGGGAAAACTCGACCGGGAGCGCGGGCTATTTTTTCACCGCCGGCTGCAAACCCGTTATTTCCTCGAAGCCAAAATGCGACGGCTGACCCAGGCGAACAACCGGACACACAGTCGCTCGCTGGCCAAGGCGATCGACAGCGACCTCGCCGCGATCAAAGCACAGGTTTCGGCAGACCTATTCAAAACCTGGCGCCGGCAAAATCGCGCTTATCGCCGGCAGGCGAATATCGAAGGCCTGATTGCGCTGCAACAAACGATCCTCACCCACCGCGAGCATGCATAACTTATCGAAATGGCTGCTCGGCCTCGTCGATCTTTGGCACTCGATCAAGGACCGTAATCTGCGATGGCGCCGCGACAATCAGGCCGAGCTGGCACAATTGCGGCAACAACGCATCCTGGCCGAAAAAGCGCTCGAAACCGAGCTGAAAAAGCACAGCGTGCAGCTGGAGCACGAGATCGCCCTGCTAAAAACCCGGCACGATGCGGAACTGTTGATGTACAAAACCCGCTGCAAGCAGGATATCAAGGATTATCAGCACTATCTCGACTCGCTCGATCAATTGAAAAAGTCGATCCAGAACAGCTATACGCATTTGCCCGAATCGGTCGCGTTGACCATCCACCACCATGCCAAGCATCTGCTGCATAGCATGTGGGAAGCCGAGGACTACGAGCAAAAGATCCAGTATGAAATGCAGTTGATCCAGTTCATGACCGCGGTGCACGAAGACGCCCGCCTGTACCTCGAAGATGCAAATACCGGCAATCTGCCGGAAAGCACGCTTAAATTGATGCGGAAAAATTAAAAGTCGGTCTTTATCAATCTATTCTTATGTTAACGTTCTGTTATCGTTGCAAATTTCAGATGAACCGAGACAAGCTTTTATGATCTAATAGCGGTGTTGCGTTCAGCAACACACTGAAGTTGAATTCCAATATTATTGAAAAAGCCTCGATCCTGATCTTCTGATCGCAGCTCTCGATATAAATCATCGGCCGCGTTCATTGAAGACAGGATCGATCACCTAGAACAATGAAGAGGAAAACGATCATGAAAAAAATAATAACCGCCAGCGCCGCTGTCTTGTTATTCGCCTGTTCGACCGCCTTTGCCGAGGAACATGCCGCCGCCGCACTCGAACATGCCCAAGCCGCCGTCGAACACGGCAAGGCCGGCCATCCGAAAGTGCTGGTCGAGCATGCCAGTGCGGCGCTGGAACATGCGCTCGCCGGCGCGATCGTCGATAAGGGGCTGCAAAAAGAGCATCTGGAAGCCGGCGCCGCCGAACTCGAGGAAGCGATCAATCACGGCAATCTGGGCCATGCTCCCGAAGCGACCCAACATGCCGAAGCCGCGGTAACCCATCTCAAAGCCGCACAGTAAGCTCCAGCAAAACAAACGGGCGGAATATCCGCCCGTTTCGTAATCGCCGAGGCCCGCTTAAGCGAGCTTGGCTTTCAGAAAATCGATCAATTCCGCCATCGGAACTTCCTGATTCTCGCTCGCCGTTCTGGCCTTGTATTCGACCGTGCCGGTGTCGAGGCCGCGGTCGCCGACCACGATGCAGTGCGGGATGCCGATCAATTCCATGTCGGAGAACATGAAGCCGGCGCGCACCTTGCGGTCGTCGAACAACACATCGATGCCGGCGGCAAGCAGGTCCTGGTACAGTTGTTCCGCGACGGCCCTCAGGCGTTCGGATTTGTGCATGTTCATCGGGCACAGCGCGACCTGGAACGGCGCCAGGCTGGCCGGCCAGATGATGCCTTTGTCGTCGTGATTCTGCTCGATCGCGGCCGCGACGACGCGCGAAATGCCGATGCCGTAACAGCCCATGATCATCGTGTGATTCTTGCCGCCTTCGTTGATCACCGCCGCCTTCATCGACTCGCTGTAGCGGGTGCCCAACTGGAAGATGTGCCCGACCTCGATGCCGCGCGCGATCTTCAACGTGCCCTGGCCGTCAGGGCTCGGATCGCCTTCGACGACATTACGGATATCGGCGACATGTCCCGAAGTATCCGCAATCGACGTTGAGAGAAAATCCCTTTCCCAGTTGGCGCCTTTGTAGTGGAAGCCTGCTTCGTTGGCGCCACAGACAAAATCGCTCAGATGCATCGCCGAATGATCGGCCCACCATTGCACGGACTTGCCCGAATCCTTCAATACAGGACCAATGTAGCCGGCGCGGCAACCCAGATGTTGTTCGATTTCTTCGTCGTGGGCGAAACGAAAATCCCCCAATACCTTGCGCGCCTTGACTTCATTCAGCTCATGATCGCCGCGTAAAAACAGCAGGCAGAAGACATCGATTTCCTCGTTCCGATCATTCCGAACTTGACGCATCACTGCGATCGTCTTCAGGATTTTGTCCGGCGCGACGTTTAAAAACGCGCTGACTTCGGCAATCGATTTTTGGCCGGGGGTCGCTATTTTCTCCAAGGCTTCCGTTGGGAAGGCTGCGGGGGATTTAGGCGGCAAAGCTTCCGCCTGCTCGATGTTGGCCGCATAATCGCTGCTGGTCGAAAACGCGATCGCATCTTCGCCCGAATCGGCCAACACGTGAAACTCGTGCGAGACCGCGCCGCCGATCGCGCCGGAATCGGCCATCACCGCGCGGAATTTCAAACCGAAGCGGTTGAAGATCTCGGTGTAGGCCCCATGCATCACCTGATAAGTTTCCTGCAGCGATTCCTGGTCCATATGGAACGAATAGGCATCCTTCATCACGAATTCGCGCGAACGCATGACGCCGAAGCGCGGGCGGATCTCGTCGCGGAACTTGGTCTGAATCTGATAATAGGTGATCGGCAGCTGCTTGTAGCTCTTGATCTCGTTGCGCGCCAGATCGGTGATGATTTCTTCATGCGTCGGCCCCAGGCAGAAGTCGCGCTCGTGCCGGTCTTTCAGGCGGGCAAGTTCCGGGCCGTATTTTTCCCAGCGCCCGGTTTCCTGCCACAATTCGGCCGGCTGCAAGGCCGGCATCAACACTTCCAGGGCGCCCGCCCTCTCCATTTCTTCGCGGGTAATTTTCTCGACCTTGCGCAGGACTCTCAACCCCAGAGGCAGCCAGGTATATAAACCAGCGGCCAGTTTGCGGATCAGCCCGGCCCGGATCATCAATTGATGGCTCGCCACGACGGCGTCCACGGGAGTTTCTTTTACGGTGTTGAGCGGGAATTGAGTCGTGCGCATGATCTATCGTCTGAATAAATGAAAAACGCCTATTTTACCGAATTTCGCGCCGGATGAGTCATCCGCTTGTCGATGCAACGATTTTCGCAGGCAGAGGTCAAATTGGGTATCTTTGCGCTACAATAGCGGCGACTCAGATCGCCAGTAAACCCTCCCTCAAACCCAGCCATCCGCTTGTTAATGCAAAAAACCGCCCTGTTGGCCCTGGCCTTAAGCCTGACTGTCTTCCCTCCCTTACCCCACGCCGCTGATGACATCAGCAAAATCGAACTGCCCGACATGGGCGACTCGTCCGGCACGCTGATCACGCCGGCAGAGGAACAACAGCTCGGCGCGGCATTTTTCCGCAGCCTGAATTCGCAAATCACGATCAATCAGGACCCGGAAATCCAGCAATTCATTCAGTCGATCGGCCAAAAGCTGGTCACGGTCAGCGATCTGCCCGGCTATCCGTTTCATTTTTTTGTGGTGCTGGAAAATGACGTGAACGCGTTCGCGGGACCCGGCGGCTATGTCGGCGTCAATTCCGGCCTGATTCTGATCACCGAAGCCGAAAGCGAACTGGCCTCGGTCATGGCGCACGAAATTGCGCACGTAACCCAGCGCCATTTGTACCGCGCCGCCGAAGCGGCCGGGCGGCTATCGCTGCCGACCGCCGCCGCGACCCTGGCCGCGATCCTGCTCGGCACGCAGGCGCCGCAACTCGGCCAGGCCGCACTGATCGCGATTCAGGCCGGCAGCATCCAGTTTCAGATCGACTTCACCCGTGAAAACGAGGAAGAAGCCGACCGGGTCGGCATGCATATTCTCTCCGAATCGCAATTCGACCCGCGCAGCATGCCGACTTTCTTTGAACGCCTGCAGCAATCGACCCGCTATTACGGCCAGAACATACCCGAATTTTTGCGCACCCACCCGGTCACCGCCTCGCGGATTTCCGACTCGCGCGGGCGCGCCGACCAATACCCTTACAAACAATACCCTGACTCGCTGGGATACCAGCTGATTCGGGCCAAACTTCGAGTCATGGCCGGCACCGACCCCGGCGAGACCCGGAAATACTTTGCTAGCCGCCTGAACCAGGGCACCGACGAGCAACGCACCGTAGCGACCTACGGACTCGGCCTGACCGCCTTGGCGCAGCAAAAATTTACCGAGGCGGAGCCTATTTTTCAGAAACTGGCGAGCGATTTTCCGGCCCAATCACAGTACGGCGCCGCCCTGGCACGCACCGCGCTCGAACAGCGCCAATTCGGCAAGGCACTGGCGCTTTATGAAAAACTGAGCCGCCAATTTCCCGAAAATGAGGCGATCAAGCTCGAATATATCACCTCGCTGCTCAAAACCGATCAAGCCGAAAAAGCCAGAAAAACCTTGTTCTCGCTGAGCGCAAACACCCAGAAACTGCCGGTTTATTATCAGATGCTGGCCGAAACCTACGGCAAACTGCACCAGCCGGCCGAGTCGCACCGCTATTTTGCCGAATATTACTACGCGATGGGCCAAACCCGCGATGCGATCACCCAAATCCGCCTGGCGCAAAAATCGAAAGGCTTGAATTTTTATTTGTCTTCGATTTTGAGCGAGCGCTTGAACTTTTTCATCGAGGAAGACAGGAAGGCCAGGGAAGCGCGTTGAGGTAGCGCTGCGATTTTCGGTTTGACCATTCGACTGCCGAAAAACGGGCTTTGAATGACAATCAATCCGAATCGTAGCCGCATTTCGAACCGATGCATCCCCTTTGCAGATTCCGCACAAAAACCACAACACCATGTTTTTTAAAAGTTTTTTACGTAAAAAATGATTTTTTGAAAAAAAATCATTTTTTTGGTGGACAAGGCGTTTTCAATCGATTTAGAATAGCCCCGCTCTCAGAGAGCAAGACTGGTTAATCAACCGGCGGAGGAGAATAGCTGAGTTAAGCTATGCTGATAACAATAATAAAATAAGTTAACCTGCTTGAGTAAAGTTGTACAGACCACAACTCGGTACAACGGCAATTAAAAAAAATAAAAATAAAATGCTCAACACGCCCGCTTTATGCGGGCTTTTTATTGCCCGCTGAAAACGCATCCCTTGTGTTGCGGCGCTATCCCTTCGCGCCCCTTACCCGCCCTGACACCTCGCGCGCTGCCGCGTCCGATCATTTCCTTGACTTTTTCTGCCTTTCCTGTCCAATATCTACCCGTACGACATCAAGATCACGTACATTCAACCAATAATCAATAACGAATAATTATTTAAGAGAGGAGTGACTATGGGCATCGTTACGACAAGCGCCGGAATCGAAATGCTTTTGCGGTGGGGGCATTTATTGGGCGGCATCACCTGGATCGGATTGCTGTATTATTTCAACTTCGTGCAAACCGAATATTTCAAGGAAGCCGACGCCTCCGCCAAGGCGGATGCCTTACAAAAACTGGCGCCGCGCGCACTCTGGTGGTTTCGCTGGGGCGCGGTTTTGACCCTGTTGACCGGCCTGGGCATGTTCGCGGTCAGCGCCGGCCGAATCTCGTCGATGGACATTTCTATCGGCGCCCTGCTCGGCATCCTGATGTTCACAAATGTCTGGCTGATCATCTGGCCTAATCAAAAAATCGTGATCGCCTCGGCCAAACAGGTCGCACAAGGCGGAGCGGCCTTGCCGAACGCAGCGGAAGCGCTGGCGGCGGCAGGCCTGGCATCAAGAACCAATGCGCTGTTCTCGATTCCGATGTTGTACTTCATGGCTGCCTCCTCGCATTACCCGCACCTGACTTTCAAATTTCTGCCGTTCATCATCGCGGTCGTGATCATTCTGCTGCTCGAATATAACGGTGCTTATCTGGCGCTGAAACGCTTCGACATCGTCAAAAAGCTGCCTGCGGCGGGCAAGATGGGACCTTATACCAGCATTGCCGGCGTGATCCATAGCGGCTTGGGATTGGCTGTCGTGCTGTTCCTGCTATTGGACCTGTTATAAGCGAGCCGCAGCAGAGATAATGTGTTGCAGGGGCGACTGCGTCGCCCCGACTCAATCCAGAATCTTCAGCTTGAGCAGGTGCACGCGCCGGGTATCGGCCCTGACCACTTCAAAGCGCAGATTATCGACGGTCAGGCTCTCGCCCTTCTTCGGCATGTGTTCGAGTTCGTTCACGATGAAGCCGCCGACGGTATCGTATTCGTCGGTCGCCAGATGCGTATGGAAATAGTCGTCGAATTCCTCGATCGGCGTCAGCGCCTTGATCATGAATTCCTTTTCATTGCGCTGCAGGATGTAGCTCTCGTCGTCCTGCTCGTCGTGTTCGTCCTCGATCTCGCCGACGATCTGCTCCAGCACGTCCTCGATCGTGACCAGACCGGCCGCCTGGCCGTATTCATCGACCACGATCGCCATGTGATTGCCTTTGGTGCGCAGTTCTTTCAACAACACATTCAGACGCTTGCTCTCCGGCACCAGAATCACCGGGCGCATGATTTGCTCGACTTTCAACTGCTTGTTGGCGAGCGAATGCGCGAACAGGTCCTTGACCAGCAAGATGCCGACCACCTTGCTGCGGTCTTCTTCGATGACCGGATAACGCGAATGGCCGAATTGGGTGACCAGCGGAAACAAGGTGTCGAGTTCCGCATCCTTCGGCACCACGACCATCTGTACGCGCGGAATCATGATGTCCCTGACCCGCATTTGCGATACCTGCAAGGCGCCTTCGATCATGCTCAGGGCGTCGGTATCGAGTAAGTGATTTTCCCTGGCGTCGCGGAGAATTTCCAGCAGATCGTCCAGGTCCTGAGGCTCCCCGGTCAGCAGCTGGCCGATTTTTTCGATCCAGCTTTTCTGCGAGGAGTGCCTACTCGGGGGCTGCCCTTCACTCATTCGTGTATGACCTCTATATAAGGGTTTTCGATGTGCAATTTTTTTAGAATCGCGATTTCTTTGGTTTCCATTTCTTCGGCATCACTCTCTTCAATATGATCATAGCCCAATAAATGCAAAAGGCCGTGGATGATCATGTGCGCCCAGTGATCCAAAAGCGGTTTGCGCTGCTCTAGTGCCTCCCGCTCGACGACCGGCGCGCAAATGACCAGGTCGCCGAGCAGAGTGGCTTCCCCGCCTTCGTCCTCGTCCAGACCTTCCGGCCATTCGAACGGAAAGCTCAGCACATTGGTGGGGCCTGGCTTGTGCCGGTAGTGCAGGTTCAGCTCGGCGCTTTCGGCTTCATCGACGATACGAATCACGCAGGCATAGGACTGGCCGCTTTCCTCCAGGGCCGTAGCGATCCACTTGACGATCTGCCGGCGGTCCGGCTGACCCGGCGATTTGAAGACGCGCTGAATGTCGACTTTATGACTTGGGCGCTTTGGCAATTTTATCATAGGCCTCATAGGCGGAAACGATGCGCTGCACCAAAGGATGCCGGACCACATCGCGAACGCCGAAATAAGTAAAACTGATGCCTTCGACATCCTTCAACACGTCCAGCACTTGCCTGAGGCCGGACATTTTTTCGGAAGGCAAATCGATCTGGGTCAAATCGCCGGTCACCACCGCGGTCGAGCCGAAGCCGACCCGGGTCAAAAACATCTTGATCTGTTCGGTGGTGGTGTTTTGCGCTTCGTCCAGGATGATGAACGCATCGTTCAGGGTGCGTCCGCGCATGAACGCGAGCGGCGCCACCTCGATGATGCCGCGCTCCATCATTTTTTCGACGCGCTCGAAGCCGAGCATCTCGTACAACGCATCATACAAGGGGCGCAGATAAGGATCGACCTTCTGCGCCATGTCGCCCGGCAAAAAGCCGAGCTTTTCGCCCGCCTCGACCGCCGGCCGCACCAGGATGATCTTGCTGACCTTCTCGTTCAACAAGGCCTCGATCGCACAGGCGACCGCGAGATAAGTCTTGCCGGTGCCGGCGGGGCCGACGCCGAAATTGATGTCGTGGGTCACGATCTTCCGGAGATAATCCTGCTGATTCGCGCCCCGGCCCCGAATCAGGCCGCGCTTGGTCTTGATCGCGACGACCGGCTGGCTCGGCTCCTCAGGCGCCGCCAGGATCGCATCGATCGAGGCATCCTGCATCGCCAGATGGATCGCCTCGGAAGTCAGCACTTCCTTTTCGGTGGTTTCAAACAGTTTTTGTACCAGCGCGCAGGCGGCCTTGACCGAGGATTCGACACCGGTCACCTGGAATTGATTGCCGCGATTCGAAATTTCGACTTGCAGGCGCGCCTCGATCTGGCGCAAATGCTGATCGAGCTGGCCGCATAAATTGGCGAGCCGGACGTTGTCGGCCGGCATCAGGAGCAGTTCCTGGGATGTCATGGATGGTAGATCAGCTGTTGGCGACGATTTTATCGATACTGGAATCAACGACCCGGCCTCTGAGCGAGTTCGGCAGTGCCTCGGTAATCAGCACATCGACAAACTGCCCTGCCAGGCGCGGATGCGCGATGAAATTGACGACCCGGTTGTTCTCGGTGCGCCCCTGCATCTGCAAGGGATTGTTTTTCGATTTGCCTTCGACCAGCACCGTCTGCACGGTGTTGATCATCGCTTTCGAAATCGCGGCCGCATTTTCGTTGATCCGATTCTGGAAGCGTTCCAGGCGCTGCTTTTTGACTTCGATCGGCACATCGTCGGGCAGATCCGCCGCCGGCGTACCGGGGCGCGCGCTGTAGATGAAGCTGAACGACAGGTCGAAGCCGATCTCGTCGACCAGCGCCAGGGTATCCTCGAAATCCTGCTCGCTCTCGCCCGGAAAACCGATGATGAAATCGGAAGACAGATAGATATTCGGGCGCACGTCCCTGAGTTTCCGGATCTTTTCGATATAGTCGGCGCGGGTATGACCGCGTTTCATCATCTTCAGGATGTGGTCGCTGCCCGATTGCACCGGCAGATGCAAATGATCGACCAAAGCCGGAATCTCCGCGAAAGCCTCGATCAGGCTGTCGGTAAATTCGACCGGGTGCGAGGTGGTGAAACGAATCCTGCCGATGCCGTCGATCGCGGCCACGTGATGCAGCAGCAACGCGAAATCGGCAATGTCGCCGTCTTCCATCGCGCCGCGGTAGGCATTCACGTTCTGGCCGAGCAGATTGACTTCGCGCACGCCCTGTTTGGCCAGGGCCGTGATTTCGGCAATCACGTCGTCGAGCGGACGGCTGATTTCCTCGCCGCGGGTATAGGGCACCACGCAGAACGAGCAGTATTTGCTGCAGCCTTCCATCACCGAAACAAACGCCTTGGGACCGTCGGCGCGCGGCTCGGGCAGCGCATCGAATTTTTCGATTTCGGGGAAGGAGATGTCGACGACCGGCTTGCGCTTGCCGCGCGCCTGGTCGAGCAATTGCGGCAGGCGATGCAGGGTTTGCGGGCCGAACACGATATCGACGAACGGCGCGCGCTTTTGGATCGCATCGCCCTCCTGGCTGGCCACGCAGCCGCCGACGCCGATTACGACATCGGGGCGCTTTTCTTTCAGGATGCGCCAACGGCCCAGCGCGGAAAATACTTTTTCCTGGGCCTTTTCGCGGATCGAGCAGGTATTCAACAACAAGACGTCCGCCTGTTTCGGATCGTCGGTCAATTCAAAACCATGTGAAGCATGCAGCACGTCCCGCATCTTGTCGGAATCGTACTCGTTCATCTGGCAACCGTTGGTTTGAATATAAAGCTTTTGCGTCATATTGTCGAAATCATTAAACATCGCTAAGACTATGTTCCCAAAGAAATAACCCGCGAGATGAAATGATGCTCAAAGCCTCCAATGTATCAATGACTGCGCTCAGGGTGATTATCGAGAACCCCATGGGGCGCATATTATAACCTGAATCCCGGCTAAACAAAGAACCGACCGGTAAAATTCATTTTTATTTTCAAGGGATTTTAGTGATTTCGATTATTTTGAAAGGGAGATTGGCTGATCGGGGCCGGAATAATAGTTTAAAATAACCGGTTTTCGGCAGGGTACGCGATGCGCGCCCTGCCTCACTTTGGCATACCATTACAATAACAAAAGCAACGTGCAAAAGTCTTCTCCCCAATACCTCGTCGGCATCGATCTCGGCACGACGCATACCGTGGTCGCTTACGCGAAAATCGGCGAAACGCCGGTCGACATCCGGATCTTCGAGATCGAACAATTGACCGCGCCGGGCCAGGTCGCGGCCAGAACCTTGCTGCCCTCGGTGCGTTATCATCCGGCCGCTGGCGAACTGGCCGAAGCGGACATCGTGTTCGGCGAGGAAGCAGGCAGCGCGGTGATCGGCGAAGCCGCGCGCGTGCTCGGCGCCAAGACCAAGGGCCGCCTGGTCGCGAGCGCGAAAAGCTGGCTATCGCATCCCTCGGTCGATCACGGCGCCGAGATCCTGCCCTGGGGCGGCGACGAAGACGTGAGCAAGGTGTCGCCGATCGATGCCAGCGCGAGTTACCTTGCGCACGTGCGCAAGGTCTGGGGGCACCGCTTCAAGGACGCGCCGCTCGCGGAGCAGGACATCGTGATCACGGTGCCGGCCTCGTTCGACGAAGCGGCGCGCTCCCTGACCCTGGAAGCCGCGCGCCGCGCCGGTCTGCCGCAGGTCCGCCTGCTCGAAGAACCGCAAGCAGTTTGCTACGACTGGCTCAGGCGCAATGCCGGCAACATCGGCGAACTGCTCGAGGACGTGCATCTGCTCTTGATCTGCGATGTCGGCGGCGGCACCACCGACCTGACCCTGATCAAGGTCGAACACGGCGGCGCCGAACCGAAACTGACCCGGATCGGCGTCGGCGACCATCTGATGCTCGGCGGCGACAATATCGACCTGGCGCTCGCTCACCTGGCCGAAAGCCGCCTGCTCCGCGGCGAACAGCGCCTGTCCGCGGCCGAATTGTCGCACTTGCTCGAACAATGCCGGATCGCGAAGGAACGCCTGTTGGCCGACGACGCGCCCGAACAGGTCAACGTGACGCTGCTCGGCGGCGGCTCAAAACTGATCGGCGGAACCCGGGCCGCAACCCTCGGCCGCGAAGAAGTGCGGTCGATCGCACTGGACGGTTTCTTCCCCTTGTCCGGACGCGGCGACCTGCCCGACCGCAAGCGCAGCGGCGTCGTCGAATTCGGCCTGCCCTATGCGGCCGAACCCGCGGTCAGCAAACATATCGCCGCTTTCCTGAAACTGCATGAAGGCGCCGCGCGCGAAGCCACGCAAGGCCAGGGCAGCGCGCCCGATGCCCTCTTGGTCAACGGCGGCGTGTTTCGCAGCCAGACCCTGAACCGGCGTATCGAGGATTTATGCAAATCATGGAACGACGGCAAGCTGACCGTTCTCGAAAACCGCCATCCCGAACTCGCGGTCGCCTTCGGCGCGGTCAGCTATGCGCTGGCCCGGCGCGAGAAAAAGCTCAAGATCGGCGGCGGCGCCGCGCGCAGCTATTTCCTGCTGATCGACACCGGATCGAAAGCAGAGCAGCAGGGAGTCTGCATCCTGCCGAAAGGCAGCGAGGAAGGCGAGGAAGTGATCCTGAAGGACCGCCGCTTCGCGCTGCGTCTCGGCATGCCGGTACGCTTCCATCTGTGTTCGATGTCCGGCGATACGCCGTACAAGCCCGGCGACATTGCCGACATCAGCGAGCACTTTCATTCCTTGCCGCCGCTCGCGGCCGCCTTCGAGAGCGAAGACAGCGGGCAAGGCGGCGAGGTTGTCGTCGAGTTAGCGGTCACCCAGACCGAGATCGGCACCTTGAAAATCGAATGCGTCTCGGTGGATGACAACAGGCGGCGCTGGAATGTCGAATTTCAGATTCGCGCGAAAGGCCCCTCGGCCGTGCCAGGGGATGTGTCGCTGCCGCCGCAATTCGGCAAGGCGATCGAGCAAATCCAGGCCGTGTTCGGCTCGAAATCGAAAGCGGTCGATCCGAAGGCGGTCAAAAGCCTGCGCACCGACCTCGAAAAAATCCTCGGCGAAGCCCGCGATGCATGGACGACGCCGCTGCTGCGCGCGCTGTTCGCCGAATTGCTCGAGGGCGCCAAGTTTCGCCGGCGCTCGGAACATCATGAACGCGTCTGGCTCAGCCTGACCGGCTTCTGCCTGCGCCCCGGTTTCGGCTTCGCGCTCGACGACTGGCGCGTCGAGCAGCTCTGGAAGCTGTATCCGCACGGCATCCAGTTCGTCAACGAAATCCAGAACTGGGCCGAATGGTGGACCTTGTGGCGGCGCATCGCCGGAGGACTCAACGAAGCCGCGCAGGAACAGATTTTTGAGGACATCGCCAAATACATCAATCCGGCCGCCGCGCGGCAGGCCGGCGTCGCCAAGCAGCTGAAGGCGCGCAGCTTCGATGACATCGTGCGCCTCGCGGCGGTGCTCGAACGCCTGCCGGTCGCGAAAAAGATCCAGCTCGGCGGCTGGCTCTTGAACCGCCTGCAAAAACCCGGCGAATCGCCGCAGACCTGGTGGGCGGTCGGCCGCATCGGCGCCCGAATGCCGTTCCACGGCAGCAGCCATAATGTGATTCCGCCTGAAACGGCGGGCCTGTGGCTGCGGCAAATCGCGGAGGCCGACTGGAAAAAAATCCCGCAGGCCGGCTTCGCGGCGACCCTGATCGCCCGAATGAGCGGCGACCGTGCCCGCGATGTCGAGGACGAGGCGCGCAAACAGGTCATCGAAAAACTCAGGCTCACGAAGGCGCCGGCCGCCTGGATCGACCTGGTCGAAACCTACAAGGAACTCGATGAAAAAGAAGAACAGCAGATATTCGGCGAAGCGCTGCCGCCGGGCTTGAAATTGATCAACAAACCATAATACAAACGCAACAAAATGAAACTCATCGGCTTTATTTTATTTATTGGACTGATCCTGCTTTACTTTCTGGCCGCCGCATTCAAACTGGACATGCTGACGCTGGAAATGCTGAGTCATATCGGCATCCGTTTTTTGATTGGCTTCATGATCCTCGGCATCGGCGTGCTCTATGAGCATGTGATCCGCTTCAAAAGCTCGGTGTTGATCATTCTGGCGTTGGTATTGGGCGATGATATTTTCGACTACTATCGGAACGTGAACAGCTTTACCCCGGAAGTGATCCTGCTCGGCATTTATATGCTGCTTTGGGGCGCATTGACCGGGTATGTCACGGTAAGACAAATTAGAAAACCATGAGTTAATTTTCAATGCGGATTCTTCTTTACAACGAACTCAACCCCAAACAGATTCCCGGCTTTGCCAAACTGGTCAAATATCTCGAAGCCGATGACTTCAAATCGGCCGATGTCAAAAAAGTCGGCGACAATCTGTACCGGGCCCGGCTGAATCAAAGCGACCGGCTGTTGTTTGCGGTTTACCGGCATCAGCGTCAGGCTTATGCGCTGATTCTGGAGTTTATCAAGAATCACGCCTATCAAGACTCGCGCTTTCTGCGCCGGGCGGCGTCGATAGATGAAAGCAAGATTCCGACGCTTGGCGACGCCGGCCAAATCGAGGGGGCGCCGCTGGCCTATCTGAATCCGAACCACGCCTCGTTCAATCTGCTCGACAAGATCATTTCGTTCGACGACAGCCAGCAGGCGATTTACCAACTGCAACCGCCGCTGGTGATCATCGGTTCGGCGGGCAGCGGCAAGACCGCGCTGACGCTCGAAAAAATGAAGCAGGCGGTCGGCGACGTGCTGTATGTCACGCAGTCGGCCTACCTGGTCAAAAATTCGCGCGATTTGTATTACGCGCACGGCTACGAAAACGCCGACCAACAGGTCGATTTTTTGTCGTTTCAGGAGTTTCTCGAAAGCATCGAGGTGCCGGACGGCAGACCGGTCAGTTTTCAAGCCTTTCAAGCCTGGTTCGGCCGCCAGCGCCACGGCGGCCCCTTGAAGGATGCGCACAAGCTGTTCGAGGAATTCCGCGGAGTGATTACCGGCCCCGCCACCGACAAAAGCTGGCTCGGCCGCGCCGATTATCTGGCGCTCGGCGTCAAGGAATCGATTTTTCTGGCCGAGGAACGCGAGGCGGTCTACGACGTATTCGAGAAATATCTGGCGTTTTTGGCCGAGCAAAAACTGTACGACGGCAATATCGTCAGCCACCGCTACCTGCCGCACAACACGACGCGCTACGATTTCGTGATCGTCGACGAAGTACAGGACTTGACCAACATTCAACTGTATCTGATCCTGAAATCGCTGCGCCGGCCGCAGGACTTCATTCTGTGCGGCGATTCGAATCAAATCGTACATCCGAATTTCTTTTCCTGGTCGAAAGTCAAAAGCCTGTTCTACCGGCAGGACGATTTGCGCAGCGAAGGCGATTTGATTCGGATTCTGAACACCAACTACCGCAACTCGCCGCAAGTCACCGAGATTGCGAACCGGATCTTGAAGATCAAAAACCAGCGCTTCGGCTCGATCGACAAGGAAAGCCATTATCTGGTCAAGAGCAACGGTCACACCCAGGGCGAAGTGCTGTTGCTGGAAGACTCCGCCGGCATTCGCCAGGAACTGGACAAAAAGACCCGCACGTCGACGTTGTTCGCGGTGATCGTGATGAACGCCGAACAAAAACCGGAAGCCGCCCGGCATTTCAGTACGCCGCTGGTGTTTACGATTCAGGAGGCGAAAGGGCTGGAGTATGAAAACATCATCCTCTACAACTTTTTGACGCTGGAAGAAAGCCGTTACCGCGAAATCAGCAAGGGCGTCAGCCACGCGGATCTCGAGCAAGACCTCAAATACGCGCGCGGCAAGGACAAAACCGACAAGTCTCTGGAAGTTTACAAGTTTTATATCAACGCTCTGTATGTCGCGCTGACCCGTGCGATCAAAAATCTGTACTGGATCGAAAGCAACGCCCGGCAGCCGCTGCTCGACCTGCTCGACCTCAGAGAGGTACGCACGACCTTGGAACTGGCCAGCCAAAATTCGAGCCTGGACGCCTGGCGGCAAGAAGCGCACAAGCTTGAGCTGCAAGGCAAACAGGAACAGGCCGACCGCATCCGCAGCGAAATTCTGAAGCAGAAGACGCCGCCCTGGCAAGTGCTGACCGGCGAGGCCTTATCCGAACTGAAGCGGAAAGCGCTGGAGACCAACGATAAAAACGCCAAGATGACACTGTTCGAATATGCGCTGGTGCATGAAGACCTGAATATTTTGAATGTGTTGTTGCATGCCGATTTCAAGCCCGCCAAACAGCCGGACAAAGGCCTGCAAATGCTCGAACAGAAGCATTACGGCGCCTATCAGTTCAAGAAACCCGACGCGGTGCTGAAGCAGACCGATCAATACGGCCCGGATTTCCGCAATGTTTTCAATCAAACGCCGCTGATGGTCGCCGCCTGGACCGGCAACGCGGACGTCGTCAAGGCCATGTGCGATCAGGGCGCCGACACCGAAAAAGTCGACGGCAACGGCCTGACCGCGTTCCAAATCGCGCTCGCGCAGGCCGACCGCAGCGACGCCTATGCGAAAAAGAAGCTGGCCGCGATCTACGACTTGCTGGAACCGACCAGCATGAGCATTCAGGTCGAGCACCGGCTGATCAAGCTCGACAAATCCAGCATGGAATTCTTCCTGTTGAATCTGATGATCGCGCTGTTTTACCGGGTGATGCCGAGAAAAATGGTTTATCGGCTCGAAGGTTTCGGCACACAGGAATTCATCGATGCCATCCAACACATTCCGCCCGGAATTTTGCCGGAGCGCCGCAAGCAAAGGGCGTATTTATCCGCGATTCTGGCCAAAAACGAAGTCGACAAGGACGACAAATACAATCGCAAACTGTTTTACCGGGTCATGCGCGGTGCTTACATCTTCAACCCTAACCTGGCGATTCGGGTCGAAGGCGAGTGGGTGAATATTTACGATTTGCTCAGCATCGACAGGCTGGCGCCTCGGCACGACATCAAGGAGGACTGGTGGCGCCGGGATATCAACGAATATCGCGAAACCCAGATGAACGCGCGTAAAGTCGAGTTGCAGCGCTTGCTGGCGGAAAAAAGAATGGCCGGCCCGAGCGAAAATCCAAACACCGCGTTGGGGTCTTGAAGGGCGCAAGCACCAGCAATTCAGGCAATCATTCAACGAAATTGATTGGTACAAACGCGAACGGCCACTTTCTGCCGGTCCTTGCGCATTTCACAGCGGCGGCTATCGATCACAAATTGTTCGCTCAACGTTTAAGTTCATCAGCCTGCGCGGCTTTTCGCTCTGCTCCGGTGGAATAAATTGTTCGGCTAATGGTGATGGCCAAACATTCGAGAAATCAATTTCGACCTTAACCCGCTCTTCTAAACCCTTGATGGCACGGGCGCAGTCAACCTTTCTCCACCAGCGATCAACAACGAAGTGATTGGATACCGATAGTGGTAAAGGTTACTTCCCATTTTTGGAGGCGATTCCTGGGCAATGATGCCTTCGGCATCGGTTACCGTTGCGTATGCCTCCGCCTGTCATTTATTCAAGGGTTGTTTTCAACCTCCTAAGGGGGAATCAACTCCCCTTGCTGCTCTACCTTCACATAGCTTCCGGCCGCGATCTCTGGTTTTTCTTGCTGGCAAACAGCAAAAGTTCTTATGTGGCATATAACTTGCCTTTTAGTTCAAAAGACCGAGTCAATTGTGGCCAGTAAAACTAAGCGGATACCCCTTAACAGGCTGTTGAAAAATAGAAATCGGTGGGAAAAATTTCCCGAAAATGCCGCTTTAGGTCATGAAAACTGTTTGACGACAACGAACAATCAATGACTTACGCCCATAGTTCTATTAAAAATGTGATTTTTACCGCCCTGAGTGGGAAAGATTTTTAAATTTCAACAGCCTGCTAAGGACCATAAAAAATGATTACTAAATCATCTCTATTTCTATGTTTAGTCGCCACTCTATTAAGTGGGTGCCATCCAGCGGAAACCGAAAAGCAGGAAGAGGCCCCTAAACTGGAGGCAACCACACCATTTCGTGAAGACACTTCTGTCACGAAAGAATATGTTTGTCAGATTCATGCTATTAGACATATCGAAGTCAGGGCATTGGAAAGGGGATATTTGCAAAATATCTTTGTGGATGAAGGGCAATTGGTGCATAAGGGACAGCCCATGTTCAAGATCATGCCCAACATCTATCAGGCAGAGCTTTTAAAAGCAAAAGCCGAAGCGAACACCATGAATATCGAATACCTCAACACTAAAGGTTTGGCAGATAAAAATATCGTATCAGCCAATGAGCTGGCCCTGGCAAAAGCAAAATTGGACAAGGCCAACGCGGAAGTGAAGCTGTCGGAAACCCACTTGGGCTTTACCGACATCAATGCGCCTTTCGATGGGATTATGGATCATTTGAAAGTCAGAAAGGGCAGCCTTCTCGATGAAGGGGATTTATTGACGACGCTTTCCGACATCAGTGAATTGTGGGTATATTTCAACGTCCCGGAATCCGAATATCTGGATTATAAAACGCATAAAAACAACGATGATCGCAGTAATCAAGTACAGCTCAGGATGGCCAACGGTCAAATCTACAACCAAACCGGCGTCATTGAAACCATTGAGGCCGATTTTGATAATACATCCGGAAATATCGAATTCCGTGCCACGTTCTCTAATCCGGACAAACTGCTCAGGCATGGTGAGACGGGTACGATCCTCATGGCAAAGCCGTACAAAAACGCTTTGCTTATCCCGCAAAAAGCGGTATTCGAAGTCATGGATAAAAGTTATGTCTACGTCATCAACAAAGAAAATAAATTGGAGCAAAGACTGATCAAGATCGAAGCCAATTTACCGCATCTGTTTATCGTTAAAGAGGGATTGAGCGAGGGTGACGTGATCTTGCTCGAAGGCTTGCGTAAAGTGCATTCCGGTGAAGAGGTGAGGATCGATTTGAGGCCGCCCGAAAAGGTTCGCTCAGAGCTGGAATTATATACAGAGTAACCTTTAAGCCAGAGATTAATTATGTTCAATATTTTTATCAAAAGGCCTGTCATGGCGATCGTGTTATCGCTCGTGTTTCTGTTCATGGGCTTGCTGGCGATCCGGTCCTTGCCCATTTCCCAGTTTCCGGATATTGCGCCGCCCCGTGTCATGGTTTCATTGGCGTATCCCGGCGCCAGCGCCGATGTCCTGGTGCAATCGTCCCTGATTACGATCGAACGCGCGATTAATGGCGTTCCCGGCATGAAATACATTATCTCGGATGCGACCAGCGCCGGTGAAGCCGTCATTCAAGTGCTGTTCGACCTGAGCGTTGATCCTAACATTGCGATGGTTAACGTAAAGACGCGCCTGGACCAGGTCATGAACCGGCTACCCAAGCTGGTTCAACTGGAAGGGGTGATAGTCGAACGGGTGCAGCCCAGCATGCTCATGTACATCAACCTGTACAGCAAAGACAAAAACGCGGATCAGAAGTTATTATACAACTATGCATTGGCCTATGTTATCCCGGAAGTCCAACGGATCTATGGCATTGCCCAAGCAAAAATATTAGGCAGCCGCCAATATGCGATGCGGATTTGGCTGAATCCGGACCGGATGCGGGCCTATAACGTCTCGATAGACGAGGTGATGGATGCGATTGCCAATCAAAGCATTATCGGTCGGCCGGGACGGATCGGCCAAAGCACGGGCATTGCCGCCCAGTCCAAAGAGTATGTGCTGGTTTACCAAGGGCGGTACAACAAGCCGGAACAATACGAAGACATTATCATCCGGGCCAACTCGGAAGGCGAGATACTGCACCTTAAAGACATTGCCAAAGTCGATCTAAGCAGCGAGTTTTACGATATTTACTCGGATAAAGATTCCTTTCCTTCCGCATCCATCGTGCTCAAGCAAAACTACGGCAGCAATGCCAGCAAGGTCATCGAGGACGTGAAGGAAAAATTGAAAGAGTTGAAAAAGTCCTTCCCGGAGGGCATGGATTATGAAATCAACTACGATGTGTCCCGGTTCGTTGATGCTTCCATCGAAAAAGTCCTGCACACCTTGGGAGAGGCGTTCGTGCTGGTATCTTTGGTGGTCTTTATTTTTCTGGGCGACTGGCGCTCTACCTTGATTCCGGTCCTGGCAGTACCGGTTTCGCTGATCGGGGCATTCGCCGTCATGTCGGCGTTCGGGCTTTCGATCAATCTCATTACCTTGTTTGCCTTGGTGCTGGCCATCGGTATCGTGGTCGATGATGCGATTGTGGTGGTCGAAGCGGTGCATGCGAAAATGGAGGCTGAAAATGTAAGCCCCTATGTCGCGTCGAAAAAAGTATTGGGGGAAATTGGCGGCGCCATTGTCGCGATCACCTTGGTCATGACCTCGGTGTTCGTCCCGCTTGCCTTCATGACCGGGCCGGTTGGCGTGTTCTATCGGCAATTCGCTATAGCCATGGCCTCGTCGATCGTAATTTCGGCGATCGTCGCTTTATCGCTTGCGCCTGTTCTGTGCGCGATGATCCTGAAAAATACCCACGGCCAACCGAAACGGAAAACGCCGATCAGCCTGTTCATCGATGCCTTCAACGCTGTTTTTGAAAAGGTCACGGGGCGATACGTCAAAGTTCTCAATGCTGTCGTCATGAGGAGAATTCTAACATTTTTGGTTTTGGGCGGGTTTTGCTTTGGCATTTATTCGGTCAGCCTCACCTTGCCTTCCGGTTTTATTCCCGGTGAAGACCAAGGCATGATTTATGCCATTATCCAAACACCGCCCGGCTCAACGCTGGAAGTAACCAATAAAGTGGCGCGGGAAATAGAAGGCATAGCCAGTAAAATTGACGGCGTCCAATCGATTTCTTCGTTGGCCGGCTACGAAGTGCTCACCGAAGGGCGCGGTTCCAACGCCGGCACGGTTATTATCAACCTGAAAGATTGGTCGCAACGCAAACATTCCGTCCAGGATGTTATCCGCGAACTGGAGGAAAAAACCCATGACTTCGGCGCCATGATCGAGTTTTTCGAACCTCCGGCCGTCCCCGGTTACGGCGCGGCATCCGGCTTGGCATTTCGCTTGTTGGATAAGACCTTGGGCACGGACTATCAAGAGTTCGACAAACTTAATCAGACGTTCATGGCGGCGCTGCGCAAGCGCAAGGAATTGAGCGGTCTGTTCACCTTTTATGCGGCCAATTATCCGCAGTACGAGCTGGTCATCGACAATAAGCTCGCGATGCAAAAAGGCGTGTCGATCAACAAAGCGATGGACAACCTGGACATCATGATCGGCAGCACCTACGAGCAGGGCTTCATCCGCTTCAACAATTTTTTTAAGGTCTACGCGCAAGCCAGTCCCGAATTCCGGCGCTTCCCTTCGGATGTGTTGAAGTACTACGTAAAAAACGAAGCTGGCGAGATGGTGCCGTACTCCGCCTTCATGACCATGAAGAAACGGCAAGGACCCAACGAGATCACCCGTTATAACCTCTACAACTCCGCTGCTATCCGTGCCGAGCCGGCCGCTGGCTATACCAGCGGCGATGCCATCAAGGCGGTCCAGGAAGTCGCAGCCGCCACGTTGCCGCGGGGTTTTGACATTGCCTGGGAAGGTTTGTCTTTTGATGAAGCCGCCCGGGGCAATGAAGCGCTGGTGATCTTCGTCGTCGTGCTCGTGTTTGTCTACCTGGTGTTGGCCGCACAGTACGAAAGTTTTATGTTGCCGTTAGCCGTTTTATTTTCGCTGCCCCCCGGTATTTTCGGTGCTTTCTTTTTGCTGAAAACATTGGGTCTTGCCAACGACGTCTATTCCCAACTGGGACTGGTCATGTTAATCGGTTTACTCGGCAAAAACGCGGTATTGATCATCGAATTTGCGGTTCAGAAGCAAGCCCAAGGTATGACGATCAAAGAGGCGGCGATTGCGGGAGCACAAGCGCGTTTTCGGCCGATATTGATGACCTCCTTTGCGTTTATAGCCGGGTTGATACCCTTAGCCATAGCGACGGGGGCGGGAGCCGTCGGTAACAGAACCATTGGTACCTCTTCCCTTGGCGGGATGATTTTCGGCACCGTGTTTGGCGTCATCCTGATTCCAGGACTTTATTATGCTTTTGCCAAAATGATAGAAGGAAAATCCTTAATCAGAAACGAAGACCTGGATCCTTTAACAGAAAAATATCATTACGGTGCGGATGATGAAAAAGAGTAAACATTTTCATCTTATGGCATTGGGATGGCTGGTGCTGACGCTGCAAGGCTGCGGCATACCGGCCATGACCGCGAAAAAGGCCGACACTGCGCTGCCGGACCATTTTAAGAATACGCCGGGCATTTCGGCACAAAAAAATACGGCGACCGCGAATTGGGGCGATTTTTTCGAAGATCCCAATTTGATTGCTTTGATCAAAACGGCGATCGCCAACAACAAGGAAGTGAATATCATGCTGCAGCGCATCAGCGTTGCGGAGAATGAAATTCAAAGGCGTAAAGGCGCTTATCTGCCCTTTGTGAGCATCGGCGCGGGCGCCGGCGCGGATAAGGTCGGACAGTTTACGCGCAGCGGCGCGGTCGAGGAAAATCTGGAGATACGGCCGGGCGAGTCGTTTCCGACCTTGCTCGGCGACTATCAATTCGGACTGTTTTCGACCTGGGAGATCGACGTTTGGAAAAAGCTCAGAAACGAGAAACAGGTGGCCGTGCTCGAATACATGGCATCGGTCGAAGGCCGGCACTTTTTAGTGACCAATCTGGTCGCCGAAGTCGCACATTCTTATTACGAGCTGCTCGCGTTGGACAATCAGCTTGAGAACCTGGAACAATACATCGCCATTCTGCAAAACGGCCTGGAGATGGTCAAGCAATTGCAGATTTATGCCCGATCGAATGCCCTCGCGGTCAAACGTTACGCCGCGGAAGTGACCAAAAACGAGAGCAAAAAATACGAGATCAAACAGCAGATCAGCGTCATTGAAAACCGCATCAACTTTTTGCTGGGCCGAACGGCCGGGCCGATCAAGCGCAACTCGACCGGCTTCATGGACATCAAGCCGAAAATGCTTCAGGTGGGGATACCCTCGCAATTGCTGCAAAACCGGCCCGACATCCGACAAGCGGAACTGGAGCTTTCGGCGGCCGATTTGAACATCAAAGTGGCGAGAGCGAATTTCTATCCGACCTTTGGCATCAAGGCGGGGATCGGCTTTCAGGCTTTCGCGCTCAAATACCTGATCAACACGCCGGAGTCGCTGGCGGCGACCATCGCTGGCGAGATGGTCGCTCCGCTGGTGAACAAAAACGCGATCATCGCCGAATACAAAAACGCCAATGCCAAACAGATTCAGGCGGCGTACGAGTACGAACAAAGTATTATCAAAGCCTATATGGAAGTAGCCAATCAAATTTCGAACATCGACAACCTGGACAAGAACTATCGGTTCAAGAATAGTCAGGTGGACTCGCTCGTGCAATCGATCGACGTGGCCAACCAGTTGTTCCTATCAGCTCGTGCCGACTATCTGGAGGTTTTATTGACGCAACGAGATGCCTTGGACGCCAAAAAGGAGCTCATCGAAACGAAACAGAAGCAAATGGTTGCCATGGTAGACCTTTATAAATCGCTCGGCGGAGGTTGGCAACAGTAGAGGAGACACCGGAAAATTGAACAGCCGGTGGTATCGAAATACATCTCTACTAAGTATTTTTGCCGTAGGTCTTTTTTAGGATGACAGCGAAGCGAGTCGCTTCCATTTCCCGCGAAAAATGGCATCCACGCCCTTACTCACCGGACGTTGCCTTTTTTCCGAATATCCGTCTAAAAAGGCCGCTCTGAGTACAGTAGCTGTCGTTCACTGCTTCGGCTCGACGGTTGAGTTTGGGTCGGTTTTGCTCCTTCAATTTTGACTGAGCTAGTTCGGCCACGAGCGGTTTGTTGCTAATCTTCAGATGATGTCGTTAGACACCATCTGGAAGCTTCGAGCGCATCATTGCCCTTCGGTCCAACTTGTCTCCATCGACTACAAAGGTGCCATCGCCGATTGCGTGAATGGTCCGCTTCTCTTCTCGTGAATCATCAAAGTACGCTTCGACACCTTCAAGGACAATGATGTTGTGCTTTTCGACGACATCGATAACTTTACATTCAATATTTGCCAGGCATTCCTTGATCAGAGGCGCACCGACATGCTTTCCCTTGAGAGGAGTCAATCCGAACTTATAAAACTTATCCGTGTCGGTGCCAGAACAAGTTCCTATTCCAACAGCCTGATCTATTAGGTCCACGGTAGGAATAGCAATGACGCATTCTTTGGAGTTCCGAAGCGCCTTATAGGAATAGTTCCAGGGACCCGTTGTAATGGCAAATCTCGGAGAAAAATCCATCACCATGGTCCATGAGATGGTCATAATGTTGTTCTTCTCCCCATTGCTTGTCGTAATGAGGACAACTGGCCCAGGTTCAATCAAAGTAAAGGACTTGCTAATCGGTATCGTCTTCATTACCATACAACTCATTCTGTATGCCAAAAAAGTATTAGAAACGGGGAACGATTCCTATCGGTTTAAGGGCCGTAGCATCGGTCGCGATTGATGCGCATCCTTACGTCGGCACATCCTACATTTTTCCTCAAAATGCGTAAATGTCGGGAATGGGTTGGATTCAGCCCAATACAGATTCAATTGAGGGTAATCTTAACCGGCCTGACATGTTTTTACGACTGGTTTTTCGATGCTAGGGGCTATTCTGTCTCATCATCGGGACGACCAAAGCGTCGGGCCACAATAAATTGCTGCCCGACTTGCACAACTTAGGCGTTTAAAGCCTGCTATTTGACTAAGCTCAACAATACGCCTGCTGCGACCGCCGAACCGATCACGCCGGCCACGTTCGGCCCCATCGCGTGCATCAAGAGGAAATTGTGCGGGTTGCTTTCGAGGCCCAGCTTGTTCGCGACGCGCGCGGCCATCGGTACCGCCGAGACGCCTGCCGCGCCGATCAACGGATTGATCTGGGTGCTGCTGAACTTGTTCATGATCTTCGCCATGATCACGCCACCGGCCGTGCCGATCGCAAAAGCGACCGCGCCGAGCGCCAGAATGCCGAGGGTCTTGTATTGCAAAAACGCATCCGCGCTCAATTTCGAGCCGACCGACAAACCCAAAAAGATCGTCACGATGTTGATCAACTCGTTTTGCGCGGTCTGGCTCAAGCGTTCGACCACGCCGCACGCATTCATCAGATTGCCCAAAGCGAACATGCCGACCAGCGGCGCCGCGGACGGCAGCATCAGAATGCACAGCGACAGCAGCATCAGAGGAAACACGATTTTCTCGGTCTTGCTGACCGCGCGCAATTGCTGCATCTCGATTTTGCGCTCGGCTTCGGTGGTCAACGCGCGCATGATCGGCGGCTGAATCAACGGCACCAGCGCCATGTAGGAATAGGCGGCCACCGCGATCGCGCCGAGCAGATCCGGCGCAAGCCTCGAGGCGACGTAGATCGCGGTCGGGCCGTCCGCGCCGCCGATGATGCCGATCGCGGCCGCATCCTTCAGCGAAAATTCGAGACCCGGCACCATGTTCAACGCCAACGCGCCGAGCAAGGAAGCAAAGATGCCGAGCTGCGCGGCCGCACCGAGCAGCAAGGTCTTAGGATTCGCGATCATCGGCCCGAAATCGGTCATCGCGCCGACGCCCATGAAGATCAACAACGGAAAAATGCCGGCCTTGATGCCGAAATACAAGTAATGCAGCAGCCCGCCTTCCTCCGAGATGCCCGCGACCGGAATGTTGCTGAGCACCGCGCCGAAGCCGATCGGCAGCAGCAGGAGCGGCTCAAAGCCTTTTTTGATCGCCAGGTACAGCAGCACGAAGCCGACCAGGATCATGAAGGCCTGGCCGGCACTCATGTTGTAAAGGCCGGTGCTCTGCCAAAGTGAAATGATATTTTCCATGGATGATCGTTTGATGAATTGTCGTTAAAGCAAGTGTCCGTTTGCCCGTGGAAAAACTCCCCTGAGCCGCGCCTGCATGCCTACTGGCATGCCTCCAGACATCATAAGGTGATCAGCGCATCGCCCCCGGCGACGCCGCCGCCTTCCTTCACGTGAACCGCGCTGACGACGCCCGCGAACTTGGAGCGCACTTCGGTCTCCATCTTCATCGCTTCCATGATCACGACCACTTCGCCGGCCGCCACCACGCTGCCCGGGCTGACCAGAATCTTCAGGATGTTGCCGGCCATCGGCGCCTCGACCACCGCGCCGCTGCTGCCCGGCTGCGGCACCACGATCGGTTGCGCGGCCGGTTCGATCGTCAGGCCGGCGCCGCCGGGCCCCACGACCACATTGAAATTTCTGCCGTCGACATTGACCACATAGGATTCGACCGGCAGTGCCGCCTTGCCGCCTTTTGCCGCGGCCGACTCAAGCGCTTCACCGGTCGGCACGGCTTCAAATGCGGAAGGATCGCCGCGGTTGGCCAAAAATTTCCAGCCGACCTGATTGAACATCGCATTGATCAACACGTCTTCTTCGACGTGTTGCGCCAGTTTGACGCCTTCTTTCTTGGCCTTGTCCTTCAGTTCGTCGACCAATTTGTCCATTTCCGGCGCGATCAGATCGGCCGGACGGCAGGTGATCGGCGTGCCGCCTTCGAGCACGCGCTCCTGCAGTTGTTTGTTGACCGGAGCCGGCGTCGCGCCGTATTCGCCTTTCAACAGGCCCGCGGTTTCCCGGGTGATCGTCTTATAACGCTCGCCGCTGATCACATTCAGCACCGCTTGCGTGCCGACGATCTGCGAAGTCGGCGTGACCAGCGGGATGAAGCCCAAATCCTCGCGCACGCGCGGAATTTCGTGCATCACCTCGTCAAACTTGTCGGCAGCGCCCTGCTCTTTCAACTGGCTTTCCATATTGGTCAGCATGCCGCCCGGCACTTGCGCGATCAAGATGCGGCTGTCGACGCCTTTCAGGCTGCCTTCAAATTGCACGTATTTCTTGCGGATTTCCCGGAAATAGGCGGAGATTTCGTCCAGTTTGGCCAAATCCAGGCCGGTCGCGCGCTCGGTGCCTTCGAGACTCGCCACGATCGTTTCGGTCGGACTGTGGCTGTAAGTCATGCTGAGCGGCGAGATGGCCGTATCGACATTATCGACGCCGGCCTCGGCCGCTTTCAGCAGGCTCGGCACGCTCAGCCCGGTGGTCGCATGGCAATGCAGATGGACCGGCAGCGACGTGCTCTTTTTCAGGCGCGAAACCAGTTCAAACGCTTCATAAGGCTTCAACAGGCCCGCCATGTCCTTGATGCAGATCGAATGCGCGCCCATGTCCTCGATCTGTTTGCCGAGAACGACCCACGAATCGAGCGTATGCACCGGGCTCGTCGTATAAGAAATGGTGCCCTGTGCGTGCGCATCGGTTCTGAGCACCGCCTTGACCGCATGCTCGATGTTGCGCATATCGTTCATCGCATCGAAAATGCGGAACACGTCGATGCCGTTGACCGCGCTGCGTTCGATGAATTTATCGACCACATCGTCGGCAAAATGCCGGTAGCCGAGCAGATTCTGCCCGCGCAGCAGCATTTGCTGGCGCGTATTCGGCATCGCAGCCTTCAACAAACGCAATCTTTCCCACGGATCTTCGCCAAGATACCGGATGCAGGCATCAAAAGTCGCGCCACCCCAGGACTCGACCGACCAATAGCCTACCTGATCAAGTTTTTCGCAAATCGGCAGCATGTCCTCGATACGCATCCGGGTCGCAAAAAGCGACTGATGCGCGTCGCGCAGCGCGACTTCGGTGATCGACAAAGGCTTGATCTTCTCTTTCGCCATTCTTAATTTTTCTCCAGAATCCTTAAAATTTGAGTGAGTGGCCTCTCAGGGCCATCAGCAAGTCATTAAGCAAATTGCGTTCCGTTTTACCTGTTTTTGCTTCGGTATTGGTGCACGGCGGCGGTAATGGCGGCCACGGTTGCCTTATCCGCTTCAATTTTAACAACTTTCGCGGCTTTAGGCTGCTCCGGGAAAAAACGTTGGATCAGCGACGACATCGTGTTGATCGCGACGACCAACAACGCCAAAAACAAAAAGACGATGCCCATCCCGACAATCATCAATTCAACACCGCTGCTCATCAGTTCTGCCATAAAGCGTTACCTTGTTCAAAAACTTTAGTCATTTGGACTGCATTATCCCTAAAACCCCGCCGGTAAACAAACGAAAGATGAGCCAACCCTTAAATTAATCGCGGCAACGCACGAAAAAGAGCATCCGATCATCAGAACGTTTCTGTTACCACCCCGGGCCTCGCGTTAATTTTTAATGCCGACCCCTTTGTGCAGCAAATAGAGGCTGAACAAAGTCAGCAGGACGATAAATCCGCCGGTCATTTCAAAAGCCAGGACGATATCGATATCGGTCACGCCGATCATGCCGTAACGAAAGGCATTGACCATATACAGAATCGGATTGCCCATCGCGATCGTCTGCCAGATGCCGGCCAGCATGTCGACCGAGAAAAACACCCCGCCGAGATAGCTGAGCGGCGTCAGGATGAAGTTCGGAATGATCGAAATATCGTCGAAGCTTTCCGCGAATACCGCGTTGATGAAGCCGGCCAACGAGAACAATGTCGCGGTCAGCACCGCAATCGCCAGACAGATCGTGACATTGTGCACGCTGATTTGCGCGAACAGCAGCGAAATCAGCGCGACCACGACGCCGACCGAAAGCCCGCGCACGATGCCGCCGGACACATAGCCGCCCAGAATCACCCAATTCGGCACCGGCGCGACCAGAAGCTCCTCGATATGGTGCTGAAATTTGGTCGAATAAAACGACGACACCACATTCGAATACGAATGACTGATCACCGACATCAGGATGATGCCGGGCACGATATAATCGATGTAGCTGGCGCCGTTGACCGTGCCGATCCTGCCGCCGATCAGTTTGCCGAAGATCAGAAAATACAGCGCGGTCGTGATCGCCGGCGGCAGCAAGGTCTGCGGCCAGATACGGAAAAAGCGGTGGATTTCCTTGACCGCGAGCGTGCGAAAGGCAATGCCGTAATTCATCGTTCGTCTCCTGGCGTATTCGCATTGATCAAATCCAGAAACAGCTGTTCGAGCCGATTCGATTTGTTCTTCAGACTGATTACCTTGATTCCCTGCTCGCTGAGCCGGCTAAACAGCTGATTCAGCCCGACTGCCTTCGGCACGCCGACATTCAGCACACGCTCGGACACCCGCTCGATCTGCACGCCGTCGACCTCCGGCGTAGCGTCGAGCGGCGCCTCCAGGTCGAGCAGGAAATGATCGATATTCAGGCGCGCCAAGAGACCTGCCATGTCGGAATGCTCGACGATGCGGCCCTGGTCGATGATCGCGATGTTTCGGCACAGGCTTTCCGCTTCTTCCAGATAATGCGTCGTCAAGATGATCGTGGTGCCCTGCGCGTTCACCTCGCGCATCAGATTCCACATCGAGCGCCTAATCTCGATATCGACCCCGGCGGTCGGCTCGTCCAAAATCAACAGCTTCGGATCGTGCACCATCGCGCGCGCGATCATCACCCGCCGCTTCATGCCGCCGGACAAACGCCGCGACACGGTGTCGCGCTTGTCCCAAAGATCCATCTGCTTCAGGCATTTTTCGGTACGCTGAAGCGCCAGCTTGCGCGGCACGCCATAATAGCCGGCCTGATTCAGCAGAATATTTTTGACCGTTTCAAACTGATTGAAATTGACTTCCTGCGGCACCAGACCGATGCAATTTTTGGCCCTGTCGCGCTCCTTCTGCAAATCGTGCCCGAAGATGCTGACCGAACCGCTGCTCGCGTTGACCAACGAGCTGATGATGCCGATCGCGGTCGATTTGCCCGCCCCGTTCGGCCCCAGCAACGCAAAAAAATCGCCGGCTTCGACATCCAGGTCGATGCCTTTCAAAGCCTCGAAGCCGTTATTATAAGTTTTGCGGAGATTACGTATCGATAATGCATTCATAAGCAAACTATTACTTAACGAAACCCTTCAAATCAGTTAAATTAGGCGCTGGTCGAATTTAAACACGATAAAACAACAAGCAAAAACCGTGCAATTTTATCAGATTTGAAACCATTCTGTTGACTTAACCGGATAGACCGTGCCAAAAACATTACCCGAGGTGGTTGCCGCCGTTGATCTCGGCTCGAACAGCTTTCACATGATCGTTTGTAGCCTGAAGGACGGCAAACTGCAAATCCAGGACCGGATCCGCGAGATGGTCAGGCTGGCCTCCGGCCTGGACAAAAACAATACACTCGATAGCGAAACCCAAGCCAGGGCGCTGGCCTGCCTCGAAAAATTCGGCCAACGGGTGCGTAATTTTCCGCCCGGCAGCGTGCGCGCGGTCGGCACCAACACCTTGCGCATCGCCACCAATGCGCAGGAATTTCTGAGCAAGGCCGAACAGGCGCTGAATCACCCGATCGACATCATCTCGGGCATCGAGGAGGCGCGTCTGATTTATTTGGGCGTCGCCTACAGCCTGGGCGGCAACGGCGGCACCCGCCTGGTGATGGACATTGGCGGCGGCAGCACCGAATATATCCTCGGCTCGGGCAATGCGCCCCATGAAAAGGAAAGCCTGCACATGGGCTGCGTGACGCTCAGCAACCTGTTTTTCAAAAACGGCAAGCTGTCCAAAAACGCGTTCGCGCAGGCGGTGCTATTCGCCGAGCAGCAACTGGAGCCGTTCCAGCAAACCTTCCGGCGCAATAAATGGGATAAGGCGATCGGCGCCTCCGGCACCTTGCGCGCAATCGATAAAGTGTTGAAGCTGAAAAACTGGAGCAAGGACGGCATCACGCTGGAAGGCCTCGAGCAGCTGGCCGCGCACATCGGCCGTTGCAATCATGTTGACGACCTGAAACTGCCCGACCTGAACCCGGACCGCCTGCCGGTGTTTCCGGGCGGCGTCGCGATCGTTTATGCGACCTTCAAAATCCTCGGCATCGACCAAATGATCGTCTCCGACGGCGCCTTGCGCGAAGGCCTGATCCAGGACCTGATGGGGCGGATATTCGATCACGACATTCGTGCCGCCACCGTGCACAATTGGGCGGAGCGCTTCCACACCGACCAGCCGCACGCCGCCCGCGTCAAACAGACGATCGCCTACATGCTGCCGCAATTGAGCAACACCACACCGATCGACAACGACACGATCACCCAATATCTTGACTGGGCCGCCGATTTGCATGAAATCGGCCGCGACATCGCGCACAGCGGCTATCACAAACACAGCGCCTACATCATCGAAAACGGCGATCTGGCCGGCTTTTCGCGGCAGGACCAGATCCTGCTTGCGACCCTTGTCAGAACGCACCGGCGCAAGTTCGTGCGTTCGCTGTTCGCCAACTTGCCGGCGCCCTGGACCGAGCTTACGCCGTATTTGAGCATCATTTTGCGGCTCGCGGTGCTGCTGCGCCGCAACCGTTTCGACGCCGACCTGCCGGAATTCAGGATTGCGATCGAAAAATCGAAGATCCGTCTGACCTTCCCGAAAAACTGGCTGGACGAATCGCCGCTGACCCATGCCGATTTGCTACAGGAAGCCGACTATCTCAAACAAGGCGGTTTCAAGCTGGATTTCTCCTGATGCGCCGATGAAATTGCTACTGCGTCTGTTTGCCTACAGCCTGTTAACGGTCGCGGCACTGTGCATCGCGATCGTGCTATTCGGCGTCGGCAACAAACCCGAAGTGATCGGTCTCGGCTGGGAACTGACCCACGACGACATCGCCCGCGCCAAGAAGATCCTGCACGAAGGCGCGCAAATCAAGCCGCATGAACTCGGCACGATCGAATTGACCGAAAGCGACCTGAATCTGGCCGGCAATTATCTGTTGAACCGCTACTGGAAAAGCGCGGTTTACATTCAGCTGAAAAACAACAAACTGCGTTTCAATGTGACGGTCACCTTGCCGGATAATATCCTCGGCAAATTTCTGAACATCAGCTTCCGGCTCGGCAACGACTCGATCTACGAACTGCCCGGCATCACCAAGTTCAAGGTCGGCAAACTGCTGTTGCCGGCACGGCTGGCCGCCTGGGTGATCCAGCGCGTGATCCAGAATACCCAACTGCGGGAATATTATATTTTGGCGACCCAACCGATCAAAGCGGTCGCGATCGATCAGGAAAAAGTCACGCTCACCTACTTTTCGAGCGCCGAAACGCTCAGGCAGGCGCGTAATTTCCTCTCCGACAGCAGCGCCAACCCGGCACAGGCCGTCTATCAACAAAAATTGGCGGAAATCGTCGCGAATCACGACCCCGAATGGCGGCTGTCGCTTGCCGAATTATTACAGCCGATGTTTCAGCTGGCATTGAATCGCTCGACGCCGGACAACGCGATCGAAGAGAATCGCCTGGTCATTTTTACCGTCAACGATTATGTGAACAAGCAGCAAATTCCGAAACTGCTCGCCGTTTCCGGCGCCACATCGACCGGCAACCCCCAATATTCCCCCTTCATGTATAAGCGCATCGATCTGGCGCAACATTTCATCGGCGCCGCCGCCTTGACCGCCTCGGTGAACAGCAAGCTGGCCAAAGTGATGGGCGAACAAAAGGAATTGAGCGATGCGGACGGGGGCAGCGGTTTTAGCTTCATCGATCTGGCCGCCGACAAGGCCGGCACCCGCTTCGGCGAAATCGCGACTTCGACGCCCGAAAATGCACAGCGGATTCAAAAAGCGATGTCCGGCATCCGTAGCTACAGCGAATTCATGCCCGACCCGAGAGACCTCCCGGAAAAAATGGATGTCGAAGAGTTCAAGGCGCGTTTCGGGACGATCAACAGCCCGGAATATCAAAAGGTATCGAAAGAAATTGACGCACGCATCGCGGCGCTGTCGATTTATCAGATCCGAAGCGGGAAGTAAAAATCCGCCACGCCGGATAAATAACACCCAAGCTGTGTCGCAAAAAACCGTGGCTTTGTTTTCGGCGCGGGGCGACTTGAGTCGCTCCCTATTAGACAAACCTTAACGGTAAAGGACGGGGTATAAACCCCGTCCTGCCCCGGGAAGGACGCTTAATTGAAGGTCTTGCCTGGCGTGCCCGGCAGACGCGGCATCGCTTGTTTCGGGAACTCGCCGGTCAGCGCATTCAGGAAAGCGACGATATCATCCACGTCGCCCTTCGCCAAATCCTTGTCCAATTGCAGTTTAGCCATCACCTTGACCGCTTGGTCCAGCGATTTGACCGAACCGTTGTGGAAATAAGGCGCAGTCAACGCGACGTTACGCAAGGTCGGGACTTTGAACAAATGTTCGTCGGCCGGATTCTTCGAGACTTCGGCGACGCCCTTGTCTTTCATGAAATGATATTGCGCTTCGAAATAACCGTTTTCGTGCACAGGGAACTTCTGGAACGCACCGCCGCCGTTGAATGCCGGTCCGCTATGGCAGCTCGTGCAGCCCAGTTCCACCGCCTTGTTCATGCCGCGAACCTGCTGTTCGGTCAGCGCCGAGGTATCGCCGCCGGCATATTTGTCGTAAGCGCTGTTCGGGGTAATCAACGTTCTTTCATAAGCGGCGATCGCCTTGGTCGCGGTGTCCTTCGAAATCTCGCCGCCCGGGAAGGCGGCGGCAAAAGCCTCCTGGTAACCTTCGATCGTCTTCAACCGGGCGACCACGTCATCCCAGCTCTTCATGCCCATCTCGATCGGGTTGGTCACGGGTCCTGCCGCCTGATCTTCGAGGCTGGCCGCACGGCCGTCCCAGAACTGCACCTTGTTGAAGGCCGCGTTCCAGACCGTCGGCGCGCTACGACCGCCGGTTTGACCGTTCACGCCCATCGAATTCGGCCGGTTGTCTTCGCCTCCCAGCATCGTGTTGTGGCAGGAAGCGCAAGCCACGGTGCCGGTGGATGACAAACGCGGGTCGTGATAGAGCTGTTTACCCAGTTCGACCTTGGCTTCGTTTGTCGGGTTGTCGGCCGGAGCAGGCGCTTCGGTCGGCAATGCTTCGAGCGCCCAAGCCACTGAAACAGAACTCGCTAAAGCCAGCGCCGTCGCCAGCGCACGTAATTTAAACATGATGATCCTCCTAGTTGTTTTTAGTTGTTTTTAGTTATTTTGTATAGCAAGACTTCATTGCTGATGATCTTGAAAATAGAGAGGCAAGCCCTGACGCGAGGCGTCGGCGCAAACCTCGACCGAAGTCAGCTAGCCCGCTAAATATAACTCTATCGCCACGCGTAAGCAACGACTCGTTGAGTTGGCCGACATTCATTTCCGCATCCGGCGCCATCCTGGAATACGACTGGCTGGATTCTTGTGTCGAAACCGTCCGGGCAAGCGCCTTGCGCATGACTTTTGGCCGTAGTACCATTCGCGCTTTTTCAGGATGGAATGCCGTGAGCTACCCTGTAGAAACCCCGCCCCAAGCCAATCAAAAGCTCAAACGCCTGCTCGAAGCGGTGCGGATTCCGGTCATCATCGCCGAACGCTCGCTGCAAAGCGTGCTGGTCCTGATCGGAATCAATCTCGCCTCCGCGCTATGGCTGACCTACTTTGTCTCGCATGCGTTTTCGCTCAGCATTGCGCTGTCCGGCCTGATCTTTGTACCTGCCTTCCTGCCGGCGCTGTTCTTCATCAAGATTTATTTTGCGTTGCAGGAAGTGATCGTGCTACCGAAAAAGATCGTCAATTTTTTTCAGACTTCCGAAAACAAGCTTGCCGAATATCAGCAATTCCAGCAAAAACTGCGCAAACAGTTCCAGGATAATAACGCTGAAATTGACAACTTGCATGCGACCCGTCAACACGTGACCGGTCTGTTCACGCTTGGCAGTCGTATCCGCGACTGGTTTGCGTTAGGCGGCAGACTGAAAGACCTGAAGACGCTGCTGAATGAGTCCGTGGAACTCAAAAATGCGACAATCAGTGCAATGTGGTTCGCCAATCCGCTCTTCATCGCAACGACAATCCTTGCACTGGTCATCAGCATCGCATGCGCACTGACCGCCCTGATCACCTTGCTGATTCATTTACTGTAATCACACGCTCGCCGATTCAAAGCACCCCATCGAAGACAACAGGCAGTGAAAAAAGCGCAAAAAAAATGCCGGGCCAAACGGATTGGCTCGGCATTCCTTTCTTCTAAATCAGAAGTTACCGTGATTATTTAGGTGCCGCTTCTGGCGCTGGAGCGGGAGCTGGCTCAGCAGCTGGAGCTGGAGCTGCCGCACCCGGAGCACCGGCCGCACCCGGAGCACCGGCCGCACCCGGAGCACCGGCCTCGCCCGGAGCACCCGCCGCACCCGGAGCACCAGCCTCGCCCTGAGCACCCGCAGCTCCCGGAGCACCCGCCTCGCCCTGAGCACCCGCCGCACCCGGAGCACCGGCCTCGCCCTGAGCACCCGCCGCTGCAGGCTGAGATGCGCCTTCTGCAGCCTTATCTTCAGACTTTTGGCAGCCTGCCAACAACGCCAGACTGACAATACCCGCTGCAATGATTTTCAAAGTTTTCATACTTGATATCCTAGGAAGTTATATTTTTATAAATCGCTACCCCTTTCCAGGGTCATAGCGTGCGATAACATACCAAATCCATAAAGGCATTACTAGAACCTTTCAAGATAAAGTGTATCTGTCGCAACCACAAGCGAAGCAAAAATTAAGTTCAAACAATGACAAAGAAAAAACGACCGTTTGCAGCTCAGGCGGGCAGAAAAGCATTCACACCCGCCTTTGCAAAAGCCCCGTACCTTACAGCTTCGCCAACACTTCGGCCACGGTCGCACCCATCGCCGCCGGCGTCGGGCAGATCGTGACGCCGAGTTCCTTCAGCATCGCGACTTTTTCGGCCGCGCCTTCGCCTGCCGAGGAAATGATCGCGCCGGCATGGCCCATGCGGCGGCCTTCCGGTGCGGTCAGGCCCGCGATATAGGCGATGACCGGCTTGGTCATGTGCTCTTTCGCGAACAGGCCGGCTTCGACTTCCTGCGGACCGCCGATTTCGCCGATCATCAGCACGACCTTGGTTTCGGAGTCTTGCTCGAATTTTTCGAGAATATCGCGGTGCGATGAGCCGTTGATCGGGTCGCCGCCGATGCCGACCGAAGTCGAGACGCCGATGCCGAGGCGTTTCATCTGGTCGGCCGCTTCATAACCCAAGGTACCGGAGCGGCCGACGATGCCGACGTTGCCCTGCATGTAGATGTGGCCCGGCATGATGCCGAGCATCGAGCGGCCCGGACTGATCGTGCCGGCGCAGTTCGGACCGGTCAGGACCATGCGTTCTTCTTTCGGAAAACGGCGCAGGAAGTTTTTGACCTGCATCATGTCCTGGGTCGGGATGCCGTCGGTGATCGAAACGCAATATTTGATGCCCGCGTCGGCCGCTTCCATGATCGAATCGGCCGCGAAAGCCGGCGGCACGAACACGATGCTGGCTTCCGCGCCGGCTTTTTGCACCGCTTCCTTGACCGTGTTGAACACCGGCCGGCCCAGATGGGTTTGGCCGCCCTTGCCCGGCGTGACGCCGCCGACGACATTGGAACCGTATTTGATCATGTCCTCGGCATGAAACGTGCCGATCTTGCCGGTGAAACCCTGAACGATGATGCGTGTGTTTTCGTCGATAAAAATTGCCATCTTGATTCCTTATGCTTGCGCGGCTTTCGCGACCGCCTGATTACGCGCCTGCACCGCTTTCTCTGCCGCCTCGGCCAAGGTATCGGCGGTGATGATCGGCAGGCCGCTTTCTCTGATGATGCGTTGCCCTTCCTCGACATTGGTGCCGGACAGACGCACGATCAACGGCACCTGCATGTCGATTTTCTTGACCGCGTGCACGACGCCCTCGGCGATCCAGTCGCAGCGGTTGATGCCGGCGAAGATATTGACCAGCATCGCCTTCACGTTCTTGTCGGCCAACACCAGGCGGAAGGCTTTTTCGGTACGCTCCGCCGAGGCGCCGCCGCCGACGTCGAGAAAGTTCGCGGGTTCGCCGCCGGCCAGCTTGATCATGTCCATCGTCGCCATCGCGAGCCCCGCGCCGTTGATCATGCAGCCGATGTCGCCGTCGAGGCCGACATAGCTCAGGCCGCGATCGGCCGCCGCCATTTCGCGCGGATCTTCCTGGGTCTTGTCGCGCAGTTCGGCAATTTTCTGCTGCCGGAACAGGGCGTTGTCGTCGAAGCCCATCTTCGCGTCCAATGCAATCAGCTCGTTGCCGCGGGTAATCACCAAGGGATTGATTTCGAGCATGCTGCAATCGTTCTCGCGCAGCGCCTTGTAGCAGCCTTTGATGGTCTTGACCGCGTGGCTGATGATCTCCGCATCCAGGCCCAACGCGAAGGCCATTTCGCGTGCCTGATAGTCGAGTAGGCCGACCGCCGGTTCGATGTAAATCTTGGTAATCGCCTCGGGCCTAGTCTTCGCCAGCTCCTCGATGTCCATGCCGCCCTCGGCCGAACCGATCATCACGATCCGCTCGGCGCTGCGATCGACCAGTAGGCAGAAATACAGCTCCTTTGCGATGTCGGTGCCCGCCTCGATGTACAGACGGTTGCAGACCTTGCCCGCAGGGCCCGTCTGATGTGTGCGCAGGCGTTTACCGAGCAGGCTGTCCGCGGCCGCCTCGACTTCGTCATGACTCTTGCAGATCTTGATGCCGCCGGCCTTGCCGCGCGCGCCGGAATGGATCTGCGCCTTGACCACCCACAAATGGCCGCCGATTTCGCGGGCGCGCTGTACCGCGTCTTCCGGGCTGTACGCCAGGCCGCCCTCGGCGATCTTTACGCCGTAGCCCTGTAAAATTTCTTTCGCCTGATACTCATGAATATCCACGACTGTTGCCTCTTCGTTCTTGTTCGCTGTTGTTATTTGGTTTTCGCGGCAATCGCTTCGGCCGCTCTTACGACATTGTTCGCCATTCTCTCGGAGGCCGCATCGATCAGGCGTCCGTCCAGCGAGGCCGCGCCTTTGCCTTGGGCGGCCGCTTCCTGCAATGCCGCCAAAATGCGTTTGGCCTTTTCGACTTCGGCGGCCGGCGGGGTAAAGACCTCATTGGCCAGTTCGATTTGCGACGGATGAATCGCCCACTTGCCTTCGCAGCCGAGCGCGGCGGCGCGGCGTGCAGCCTGCCGGTAACCATCAGGGTCTTTCAGATCGCCGAACGGCCCGTCGATCGGACGCAGGCCGTAGGCGCGGCAGGCCACGGTCATCCGGCTGATCGCCGCATGCCACTGGTCGCCCGGATAATCCGGATTCAGGCCGCCGATATTGACCGTGCGCGCGCGGTTGCTGGCCGCATAATCGGCGACGCCGAAATGCAGTGCCTCCAGGCGGCCCAAGGCGCCTTGTCTGGCGATGTCTTCGACATTGGCCATGCCGAGCGCGGTTTCGATCAGCGCTTCGATGCCGATCTTGTTCTTCAGGCCCTGCTGCATCTCCAGTTGGTTCAGCATCGCCTCGACCATGTACACATCGCCGTAAACGCCGACTTTCGGAATCAGGATCGTGTCGATCTTGGCGCCGGCCTGCTCGACCAGGTCGACCACGTCGCGCACCATGTATTGCGTGTCCAGACCGTTGATCCGCACCGACAAGGTAATGCCGTGGCCTTTCCAGTCCAGATCGTTGATCGCTTCGATCACATTCTTGCGCGCCTGCAATTTGTCGTCGGGCGCGACCGCATCTTCCAGATCGAGAAAAATGAAGTCCACACCGCTTTTCAAAGCTTTTTCGAACATGCCGGGATTGGAACCGGGAACTGCCAGTTCGCAGCGTTGAACGCGCTGTACCGACGCCGTATATAAAGTGTGACTCATTTTAGCTACCTGCCTGTGCTTGCTTTAAACAAAATGATCCGGCCGAATGCCTCATCGCATCCGGTGACTCCGGTCATCAACAAATAAATCCGCCATTTTACTTTCGGAGAATTCAATGTCAATGATTAACGCTCTTGCTCAGCGACTCGAAGCCTTGGACTCCAGCACTCCGGCTGCGCATCGGCTATTGCTGATTGCGGCCCAGTATGTCATCATTGGCGGTTTTTGATTTTGACGCGCAGCGTCGATCTCTGTTTTTATCACCTTACTACCCTGACGAGGCAAATTCATGGCTGGTCGCAACCACCTTTATATTCCAGGCCCTACCAACGTTCCACACGAAGTCTTGAGCGCGATGCACGCGCCGATGGAAGACCACCGCTCGCCCAAATTCCCGACCTTGTTCAAGCCACTGCTCGAAGACATGAAAAAAGTCTTCCGCACCGAAAAAGGCCAATGCTTCATTTTCCCAGCCACCGGCACCGCCGGCTGGGAAATCGCGCTGACCAACACGCTGAATCCTGGCGATAAAGTCCTGATTTACCGCTTCGGCCAATTCAGCCATCTGTGGGCCGAAATGGCGAAACGCCTGGGTTTCGATGTCGAAATCCATCAGGAAACCTGGGGCAAGGGCATTCCCCTGGACAAGCTGGAAGCGCGCCTGAAGGAAGACAAGAATCACGAAATCAAGGCGGTCCTGGCGACGCACAACGAAACCGCTACCGGCGTGACCAGCGACATCGGCGGCGTCCGTAAGGCCCTGGATGCGGCAGGCCATCCCGCATTTTTGTTCGTGGACGGCGTCAGCTCGATCGCCAGCCTGAATTTCCGGATGGACGACTGGGGCGTCGACGGCGCGATCAGCGGCTCGCAAAAAGGCTTCATGCTGCCGGCCGGCGGTGCCTTCCTGTGCTTCAGCGAAAAGGCCTTGAAAGCGACCGAAACCAGCAAATACCCGCGCTGCTTCCTGGATCTGCGCGATCAGATGAACCAGAACAAGGACGGCTACACGCCTTATACCCCGGCGCTGCCGATTCTGTATGGCCTCCGCAAGGCGCTGGATCTGTTGCTCGAAGAAGGCATGGACAATGTCTATGCGCGCCATCACCGCCTCGCCGAAGGCACCCGCAAGGCGATTGCGGCCTGGGGCCTGCAATTGTGCGCGCATCCCGGCTTCGAATCCGATACCGTCTCGGCGGTCGTCGTACCCGAAGGCAAAGATGCCCGCGACGTGATCAGCACCGCGTTCAAGAAATACAATATCTCGCTCGGCGCGGGCCTGTCCGAATTGTCCGGCAAGGTATTCCGCATCGGCCATGTCGGCGACATGAACGACGTCTCGATGCTCGGCGCCTTCGCCGGCGTCGAAATGGCGATGCTGGACAGCGGCTTCGACATCAAGCCGGGCAGCGGCGTCGGCGCGGCGATCGAATATTACCGTTCGACCGCGAAGTAATAACGCTGTAGGGCCGGGTTGCATGCAACCCGGCCTGTGCTGACTGCCCTTCATTTCGAGAGGATGCCATGAGCAAACCCAAAGTCGTCGTGACCCGCAGATGGCCCGCGGAAGTCGAAGCCAAACTCAAGGAACTGTACGACGTCACGCTGAACGAAAGCGACGTACCGATGACGGCCGACGCCTTGAAGCTGGCCCTGCAAACCGCCGATGCGCTGCTGCCGACCGTCACCGATCCGATCACCGCCGACATTCTGCGCGTGCCGAACAAGCGCGCCAGGATCATCGGCAATTTCGGCGTCGGCTATAACAATATCGACGTTGCGAGCGCGAAGGAAGAAGGCCTGGTCGTGACCAACACGCCCGGCGTCCTGACCGACTGCACGGCCGACATTGCGATGCTGTTGCTGCTGATGTCGGCCCGCCGCGCCTCCGAAGGCGAACGCCTGGTGCGCAGCGGCCAGTGGAAAGGCTGGTGCCCGACCCAACTGCTCGGCCAAAAAGTGACCGGCAAGACGCTCGGCCTGATCGGCTTCGGCCGGATCGCGCAGGCGACGGCCAGGAAAGCGCATCACGGCTTCGGCATGAAAATCCTGTTCTATACGCCGCGCAATGCCCCGGCGCAGGACATCGTCGACGACGTTCAGGCGACGCGTTGCGCAACGCTCGAGGAACTGTTGAGCCAGGCCGACTTTGTCTCATTGCATTGCCCAGGCAGCACCGAAAACCGGCACCTGATCAACGAGCAGCGCTTAAAAGCGATGCGTCCGTCCGCGCATTTGATCAATACCGCGCGCGGCGACGTGGTCGACAATCAGGCCTTGTACAAGGCGCTGAAGAAAGGCTGGATCGCGGGCGCAGGACTCGATGTTTACGAGGGCGAGCCGGCTGTTTATCCGGGCTTTCTGGAACTCGACAATATCGCGCTCTTGCCTCACCTCGGCAGCGCCAGCGAGGAAACCCGCATCGCGATGGGCAACCGGGTACTGGAGAACATTGCGGCGTTTTTTGCAGGAAAGGAACCGGGCGACCGCGTCGCCTAATCCCTGTCTGATGTTAAAGCAAACGAAAAAGGGCGGATAAACCGCCCTTTTTTTCACGTATTCGGCAGCATTTACAACAAATGCCGGATCGCGTCCCGCTCTTCCTTCAATTCCGTCTCGCTGATCCGCATCCTTTGCATGCTGAATTCATTGATATCCAGCCCCTTCACGATAGTGACCTCGCCGTTGGCCACCGTCACCGGAAACGAATACATCAGATCCCGTTCGATCGCATAACTGCCGTCGGACAGCACGCCCATGCTGACCCAGTCGCCCTCCGGCGTACCCAGGGCCCAGCTCCGCATCTGATCGATCGCCGCATTGGCCGCGGAGGCCGCGCTCGATAGGCCGCGTGCCTGGATCACCGCCGCGCCGCGTTGCTGCACGGTCGGAATGAAATCATTGATAAACCAGTCGCGCTCGACAAGGGACAGCGCATCCTGACCCTTGACTTTCGCATGATGCAGATCGGGATATTGGGTCGTCGAATGGTTGCCCCAAATCGACATGTTCTTCACGTCGGTAGCCAGCACACCGCATTTATCGGCAAGCTGACTGATCGCCCGGTTATGATCGAGGCGGGACATCGAGGAAAAATTCTCAGGCCCGAGGTCGGGCGCATTTGTGAGGGCGATCAAGGCATTCGTATTGGCCGGATTGCCGGTCACCAAGACCTTCACTTTGCGGCTGGCGACATCGTTCAGCGCCTTGCCCTGTACCGAAAATATCTCCGCGTTGACCTCCAGGAGATCCTTGCGTTCCATGCCCGGCCCGCGCGGGCGCGCGCCGACCAGAAACACATAATCGGCGTTTCTGAAGGCGATGCGCGGGTCATCGGTCGTTTCGACCCGGTAAAGCAAAGGACTCGCGCAATCCTGCAACTCCATCACCACGCCGTTCAGCACAGGCATCGCCTGCGGAATTTCGAGCAGATGCAATACGATCGGCTGCTCCGGGCCGAACAATGCGCCCGAGGCCAGGCGGAAAAGCAGGGAATAGCTGATTTGTCCGGCAGCACCAGAAACCGCGATATGAACGGGGGTTTTCATTTGTTATCCCTAATAATTGAAAGGTGAGGGTCTTATTTGATAACGCTGCATTTGGAAAACATCATCGCTCGCGGCAAATAACAACTGCGGAGAACCTAAGCATTCACGCCATTTTGATTGTATTCGAGCCCTGTCTGCCTGCGGTTAATGATAACGTCAAGCCTTCACGCCCGCAAGCCAATTGATCGCTAAATGTGACCGATCCGTACGCCTCAGCTCGGCCAACATCGAAAACGCATCTCGGGTATAATAAGCGCCCATTTAACATTCGTATTCGGCCCAATCCCGCACTTCCATGAAAAAATTGCTGTTCCAATTCGATACCGACCCGCATCCCTCAGTCTTCGACACCGTCGTCGCCTATGACGGAGGCGCCGATCACGTGACTGGTTTCGGCGGCCTGACACCGAACACGATTTCCGGCCTGGTCGAAGGCGCGATTTTTACCCGGGCACCGAAAGACAAGAAAAACACCGCGATCTTCATCGGCGGCAGCGACATGATCGCCGGCCAACACTTGCTGAAGGCGGTGCAAAGCAAATTTTTTCCGGGCTTTCAGGTCTCGGTGATGCTGGACAGCAACGGCGGCAACACGACCGCCGCCGCCGCGGTCGCCAAACTCGCGGTTAGCGGCAGCCTGGCCGGAAAGAAAGCGGTCGTCCTGGCCGGCACCGGCCCGGTCGGACAACGGGCTGCGGTGATGCTGAGCCGCGAAGGCGCGGTCGTTTCGATGACCGGCCGCAAAATGACGAAGGTCGTCGAGGCCTGCGAAGCGATGAAGGCGCGCTTCGGCGTCGACATCACCCCGATCGAAGCGGTCGATAATGATGCCCGAGGCCGAACCATCGAAAACGCGAACATCGTGTTTGCGGCCGGCGCGGCCGGCATCGAGCTGATCGGCGCCGAACACTGGCAAAACAATCCTCACATCGAACTGGTCGTGGATGCGAACGCGACCCCACCGATCGGCATCGGCGGCATCGACGTCTTCGACAAAGGCCTGGAACGCCACGGCAAGATCGTCTGGGGCGCGCTCGGCTTCGGCCCGTTGAAACTCGAACTGCACCGTGCCTGCATCGGCAGACTGTTTACCGATAATAAGCTGGTTTTCGACGCGGAAAACATTTTCGAATTAGCCAAGCAAATGGCTTGATCGCCGCTTCCGTACACCGACTCAATCAGTGAAAAACGAATCGACCCTCGCGTTGCGCGATGATGCCCTCGCCATTTACCAGGCGGGCGTGGCGGCGGCCGATCCGTATCTGGCGGTCAAGCACTGCCTGTCGGCCGAAGCGGAGCATTTGGCGATCGGTCTGGATAGCAGTGATCCGAACCCGCAGCGCCGGGGCAACTGGCGGAAAATCCATCTGATCGCTTTCGGCAAGGCCGCCTCGGCGATGGCGAAAGCGGCCGAAGAGGCGATTCCCGAAGCGTTGTGGGCCGGCAAGGGCATCGCGGTGACCAACTACGAGAATGTCGCTGAACTGACTCATACCGATGTCTTCGGCGCGGGCCATCCGTTGCCGGATGCGGCAGGACTCGACGCCGCCAGGCGGATCGCCGAAAAAGTCGGCCAGGCAGAGGCCGGCGAACTGGTGCTGACGCTGGTCAGCGGCGGCGGCTCGGCCCTGATCCCCTGCCCTGTCGAATCCGTATCCTTGTCCGAAAAATGCGCGGTCACGGGCTTGCTCCTGGCCAGCGGCGCGGACATCAACGAGATCAACTGCGTACGCAAGCATTTGTCGCAACTGAAAGGCGGCGGCCTCGCAAGACTCGCGGCGCCTGCCGACCTGCATGCGCTGATTCTCTCCGATGTGCTCGGCGACGATCTGAGCGCGATCGCCAGCGGCCCGACCGTGCCCGACCCGAGCACCTTCGGCGAGGCAATCGCTATCTTGCAAAACCGGCAGATTTGGGAACGGCTTCCCGATGCGGTCCGCGACCATTTACAAAACGGTGCAAAGGGGCAAGTTCCTGAAACCCCGAAATTGAATGATCCCGTCTTTCAGAAAACCGACCACACGCTGATCGGCAGCAATGCGATCAGCCTGCATGCCGCCGCCAAACACGCGCGGCAACTCGGTTACGAGACCCGAATCTACAGCGAGCGCTTGTGCGGCATCGCCCGGGAAGTCGCAGAGCAATGGGTCAACACGATCGCCGCGCTGCCGCCAGTCGGCAGGCCGAACGCCTTGCTGGCCGGCGGCGAAACGACGGTCAGACTGACCGGCGACGGCCTCGGCGGCCGCAATCAGGAAATGGCGCTCGCGTTCGCCTTGGCCGCGGAACGCCAACAGCTCGACGCGGACTGGGTGTTTCTGAGCGCCGGCACCGACGGCCGCGACGGCCCGACCGATGCAGCGGGCGGACGGATCGACCCAGGCTCCTTGGCGAGGATGCGCGCCGAAGGCGTCGATCCCGACGCCCGGCTCGCCAACAACGATTCGTATCACGCCCTTCAGGCATCCGGCGATTTGCTGATCACCGGCGCGACCGGCACCAATGTGGCCGATTTGCAGATTTTACTGCTTTACCCGAAAACGACGGCCGGTCGATAACGCTTTGCACCGCAGCCCCGACAAGCCCTAAAATATCCCAAATTCTTTATGGAGATTTGCATGTTTAATAAATCGATGACTATCGAAGGTTACGACGATGAACTGTTCCAGGCGCTCGAAGACGAACGCCGGCGCCAGGAAGACCACATCGAGCTGATCGCATCCGAAAACTATTCCAGCCCGCGCGTTCAGGAAGCGCAAGGCAGCGTGCTGACCAACAAATACGCGGAAGGCTATCCGGGCAAGCGCTATTACGGCGGCTGCGAGCACGTCGATGTCGTCGAGCAATTGGCCATCGACCGCGCCAAGCAACTGTTTGGGGCCGACTGGGCGAACGTACAGGCGCACTCCGGTTCGCAAGCCAATGCCGCCGCCTATATGGCGCTGATCCAGCCGGGCGACACCATTCTAGGCCTGGCGCTGTCCGACGGCGGCCATTTGACGCACGGCGCGAAACCGAACTTCTCCGGCAAGATCTACAACGCCGTGCAATACCATCTGGATCCCGCCACCGGCCGGCTCGACTATGATCAAATCGAAGCCCTGGCGCGCGAACATCAACCGAAAGTAATCGTCGCCGGTTTCTCCGCGTATTCGCGGATCATGGACTGGGCGCGTTTTCGCGCGATCGCCGACGCGGTCGGCGCCTACCTGCTGGTCGATATGGCGCACGTCGCGGGCCTGGTCGCCGCAGGCGTTTACCCGAACCCGGTGCCGTATGCCGACATCGTCACCACGACCACGCACAAGAGCCTGCGCGGTCCGCGCGGCGGCATCATCCTGGGCAAGGCGAACGCCGAAATCGAAAAGAAAATCAATTCGATGATCTTCCCCGGCATCCAGGGCGGCCCTTTGATGCACGTGATCGCGGCCAAGGCCGTCGCCTTCAAGGAGGCCCTGGATCCTGAATTCAAGACCTATCAGCAGCAAGTGGTGAAGAATGCGCAGGCGATGGCGAAGGTCTTCATCGATCGCGGTTTCGACGTGGTCTCCGGCGGCACCGACAACCATTTGATGCTGGTATCGTTGATTCCGAAAGGCATCACCGGCAAGGCCGCCGACGCGGCGCTCGGCAAGGCGCATATCACGGTCAACAAGAACGCGGTGCCTAACGACCCGGAATCGCCGTTCGTGACCAGCGGCATCCGCGTCGGCACCCCGGCGCCGACCACGCGCGGCTTCAAGGAAGAACAGGTGATCGAAGTCGCGCACTGGATGTGCGACGTGATGGAAAACATCGACGATGAAAACGTGATTGCGGCGGTGCGCGAGAAGGTTGCGGCCTTGTGCGCGCGGTTTCCGGTTTACGGCGGCTAATTAAGCCTGCCCGGCAACATCCAATTTTTTAAAGCGGACAAACCGCTTTACGTTCGCCCCTTAAAATATTCACTTACGGTGGGCAGCAAAGCTGCCCACCCTACGAGGAAAGCATGTCAGACATAGAAATCGCCCAACAGGCCAAAATGAAACCGATCATCGACCTGGCGCGCGAACAATTCGGCATCGACGCCGAACATCTCGACCCTTACGGTCATTACAAGGCCAAACTGTCGCTGGATTATGTGGGCAGCCTCGCCGACAAGCCGGACGGCAAGCTGATCCTGGTCACCGCAATCAGCCCGACACCCGCCGGCGAAGGCAAGACCACCACCTCGGTCGGCCTCGGCGATGCGCTGAACCGGATCGGCAAGAAGACGATCATGTGCCTGCGCGAGCCTTCGCTCGGCCCCTGCTTCGGCGTGAAAGGCGGCGCCGCCGGCGGCGGCCATGCGCAGGTCGTGCCGATGGAAGACATCAACCTGCATTTCACCGGCGACTTTCATGCGATCGGCGTCGCCCATAATTTGCTGTCGGCGCTGATCGACAACCACATCAACCACGGCAATGCGCTCGGCATCGACCCGCGCCGGATTCAATGGAAGCGCGTCGTCGACATGAACGACCGCGCGCTGCGCCACATCGTGGTCGGCATGGGCGGACCCGCGAACGGTTACCTGCGCGAAGACGGCTACGACATCGTGGTCGCCTCGGAAGTGATGGCGATCCTCTGCCTCGCGACCAGCCGCGCCGATTTGAAAGAACGCCTCGGCCGCATCGTGATCGGCTACAAGACCGACAACAAGACGCCGGTATACGCGCGCGACCTGAATGCGCACGGAGCGATGGCCGCCTTGTTGAAAGACGCGATCAAGCCGAACCTGGTGCAGACGCTCGAAAACAATATCGCCTTCATCCACGGCGGCCCGTTCGCGAACATCGCGCACGGCTGCAACACCGTCACCGCGACCCAGACCGCGCTGAAACTGGCCGATTATGTAATCACCGAAGCCGGCTTCGGCGCGGACCTCGGCGCGGAAAAATTCGTCGACATCAAATGCCGGATGGCCGGCTTGAAGCCGTCGGCGGCGGTGCTGGTCGCGACGGTGCGGGCGCTGAAATTCCACGGCGGCGTCGCGAAGGAAGAATTGAATCAGGAAAACCTGAGCGCGCTCGACAAAGGCTTCGCAAACCTGGAGCGGCATTACCGTAACATCACCGAACATTACGGCCTGCCCTGCGTGATCTGCATCAACCATTTCACCTTCGACACCGAGGCCGAACTGGACTTGTTGCAGGGCAAGTGCCGGACGCTGGGCGCGGTCTGCATCATATCGAAACACTGGGCCGAAGGCGGCAAGGGCGCCGAACAACTCGCGCATGCGGTCGCCGAAACGGCCGACCATCATCACGACGGCTGCCGTTTCGTTTACGACGACCACCTGAGCCTCTGGGAAAAAATCGAAACGATCGCGACCAAGCTGTACGGTGCGGCGAATGTCACCGCGACAGCGAAGGTCAAGGCCCAGCTTGCGGCCTGGAATGCCGAATACGGCCATTTCCCGATCTGCATGGCGAAGACGCAAATGTCGTTCTCGACCGACGCCACGGTCAAGGGCGCGCCCTCCGGACACACGGTCGAAATCAGGGAAGTCAGATTGGCGAACGGCGCCGGCTTCATCGTCGCGATCGCAGGCGACATCATGACCATGCCCGGCCTGCCGAAAGTGCCGGCGGCCGAGAAGATCGACATCGACGAGAACGGCCGGATCAGCGGCTTGTTTTAAGTAGCGGGAAGCCTCGATGTCATGCCACGGCATCGAGGCTTCCGCGATGCGTCTGTCCGACCGGCTTTAGCCCCCCATAAACTCATGGCGGCGGCGTCCCGGCAGTCGACAGAAATGATTCCCCATCCTTGCCCCCTCACGCTTAAACCGATGAAAGATTACCCGTCTGCGTTACCGAAACTCATCCTGTTGGGAATCGCCGGTTTTTTGCTGACTGGCTGTTCGACAATTGCCGAGAAAACCGCCGCAGCCCCGAAGATCAAGAACGTGATCATGATCATCGGCGACGGCATGGGGCCGCAGCAGGTCGGCTTGCTGCTGTCCTATGCCCGGCAGGCGCCGCATGGGGTGCTCAGGAATCACAAAACCGCGCTGGACAGGATAATCGAAAACGGACGCATCGGCATCTCGCTGACCTATCCCGACGGCGCCTTGGTCACCGATTCGGCGGCTTCCGCGACGCAACTCGCGACCGGAAAATTCGCCAAGGCCGAAATGGTCGGGCTGGATGCGGAGGGGCGTCCCGCGGAAAACATCATCGAAAAAGCCAAACGCTGGGGCAAGGCGACCGGCCTGGTTTCGGACACCCGGATCACGCATGCGACGCCCGCCGCATTCGCCGCGCACGAAACGCACCGCAGCCACGAAACCATCATTCCGGAAGGCTTGCTCGCCACCGACGCCGACCTGATGTTTTCGGGCGGCCTCGATTATTGGCTGCCTAAGGCCGCCGCCGAAAAAGATTCGGCCGTGCATCGACAGCTCGAAACGATGACCGAACATGCCTTCAAGATCGGTTCGGCGCGCAAGGACGACAAGAACTTGCTCGATACCGCCCGGAAACAGGGCTACCGACTGGTCTTCAACGCCCGGCAATTGCGCCAGGCAACCGGCAAAACCCTGGGCCTGTTTGCAGGCTCAGGGATGAGCGACGGCATTATGGAAAGCCGAAACCGGCTGAACCCTAACCATGCCGAGCCGACGCTCGCGGAGATGAGCGAACAGGCCTTAAAGATTCTGGAGCGCGACGAACAGGGCTTCTTTTTGATGATCGAAGCGGGCCAGATCGACTGGGCCGGGCACCGGAACGATGCCGGACTGATGCTGCATGAAATGCTCCGCTTCGATGCGATGCTGCACAAGGTTCTGGACTGGCTGGGCGAGCGGGAAGACACCTTATTGATCGTGACCGCGGATCATGAAACCGGCGGCTTCGGTTTCAGCTATTCGGGCAAGAATATTCCCGAACCGAAACGTCTGGCCAGCGGCCATGTCTTCAAGCCCAATTTCAATTTCGGCAGTCCCGACATTCTCGACAAACTGTATGCGCAAAACCTCAGTTATCAAGAGATCTTTGCCGAATTCGACGCGCTGCCGCCCGCGCAAAAGACGGCGGGCGTCCTGGCCGAACGGGTCAACCGCCATACCGGATTCAAGATCGATACCGACGAAGCCAATAGTCTCCTGGTGACCCAAACGAATACCAACAAATTGCCGGGCAACAGCACATTTTTAGTGTACACGAAGGACAATCGCGAAAAACTTCTCGCCGAAATTCTGAGTGCAAAACAACAGGTCGTCTGGGCCAGCGGCGCGCATACCAGCACGCCGGTCTTCGTGTTTACGAAAGGCAACGAGCGCGCGACCGAGCCGTTTGCGAACATCCTGCATCACACCGACATTGGCCGCTTGATGATCGATGCGCTGAAGCCCCAAGGCGCGGTGGATTAAGGCATTTCCCATGGGCTCAGGCGCGGTTCACGTAACTGTCACCGAACCGTCGTGAAACTGTAACTCAAGCGCCGCACAATGAAATCCTCTGCAACTCGACAGGAATCATTGTGATGCAAACCACCCAACGCAACCCTTGGCAGGATATCCGCATCAACCTGCTCTATGCGGCGCTCGGCTTGTCGGCGTTCAGCCTGCTGGTCGCCTGGTCGGTCGAACGTCTGGCCGAAACGCTATTTCTGAACTGGTAATCCTCCGTTTTGCCCTGCATCACGCAGGGCTTCCCGCCCCTCGTCTCGTCCGGAACACCGCCGGCATGAAGCAACTCCCATCCTTTTTTCTCTACGTTTCATTACCCATATCTCTCTTTTATTCAATAAATTAAGCAATAAATCTATTTTAAATTATAGTTTTCGGGGTATGATTAGGCTTAACCTTTTTTTAATCGTAGGTGATGTGCCATGAAACGCTTCTTCGCATTATGCCCTTTAATTTTTTTGGCCTGGGCGACTTCTTCGCATGCTGAGTTCATAACAATGGAACTGCCGGTTGATAATAAGGATGTCGACATTGTTTATTATGATCTGCCGAAAAATTCTGACGATAATTTTACCGGCAGGGACAAGAAAAAGCTGGACGGCAAGGACCTTTTGAAAGACCCCAAAAACAACCATTTGGAACTTGTCGTTAATTATGACCGATTGAAAACCGCCGATAACATCACATGGACTCTGGAAGAATGGGAAGGGCCAAGTCATTACGACCGTGACCCGACTACCGAGCTAGTTGCCGAAAGTGAAATCTTCAAAGGCAACGGAAGATTATTTATCAAAAAAAGATTGCACGGTACCATCCAGGGAGATGATCTGAAGAACAAAAAAGTGCTTGGAACCACTAATTTTGAAGCCGGCAATGCGGCTTTGTTACCCTTCCAAGCCGATACGATTTCGCTCGGTGGACACCAGGGTTCCGTTTCCGTAACGGGTAAACTGGATTCCGCTGGCGAAGCCAAAATCGTCCAGTTCAAAGGCGATGTCACCGGCACGGCCTTCATTGGCGATCCTGCGGCTAATCATCAAGTGACTTTGACCATCAAAATCAAAGCCAAACTCAAAAAGTCGCTTTGACCCAAAAAATCAAAGCTAAACTCAAACGCTAGCATAAGGGTTTACCTAAATTCCCTCCTCTCGATTGAATCCGGCATGGATTGCCGGAAGCCAAGGAAGGCCCCTGATTCCTATCCCTTCCGCTCCCGAATCAATGACGGCAACTCATGGAGAGGAAGCAAGGAAAATGCCGGCAAAACCTAGAGACAGGCTAACGGAAATTTGCTATTCTCAGCAGCAAATAGAATTTCACTTTGATTTAAAAGTAGAATATACTAATGTTCTACTTTTAAGCAGACCCACTGTTTGCTCCTTTTTATTTAGCCTGCGGAGGCCAAGCAATGGAAAATTTCACCCCTTATTCCGCTCTCGCCGGCGGCGCCCTGATCGGCATCAGTTGCGCCTTGCTCCTGTTTTTTAACGGCCGCATCGCCGGTATCAGCGGCATCATGAACGGCGTGTTCTTCGCCCCGAAAAACGACAGGGCCTGGCGCCTGTTGTTCCTGGCCGGACTGGTCATCGGCGGATTGTTTCTGCAAGGGCTTTTGCCAGGCTTCAATACGCCGCGGCAAGGCTACCCGATCGGCTTGCTCGGCATCGGGGGCTTCCTGGTCGGGTTCGGAACCCGCATGGCGAACGGCTGCGTCAGCGGTCACGGCGTGTGCGGCATCGCCCGTTTGTCGATCCGCTCGATCGCGGCGACGCTGACCTTTATCGCCAGCGGTATGGTAACGGTCTATGTGATCCGTCATCTGTTGGAGGTGGCCGCATGAAAACCCATCTGATCGCGCTCCTGAGCGGTATCTTATTTGGCGCGGGCTTAGCGCTCGCGCATATGGTCGACCCGAATAAGGTGCTGAATTTTCTCGATGTGACAGGCCACTGGGATCCCAGCCTGCTGTTCGTGATGGTCGGTGCCCTGTCCGTTGCGATGATCGCATTCAAATTGATTCTCAAACGCCCCGCGCCGCTTTGGTCGGCGTCTTTTCATCTCCCCCCAAAGACGTCGATCGACTTGAAGCTGATCGCCGGGGCGGCCATTTTCGGCATCGGCTGGGGCATGAGCGGCTACTGCCCAGGCCCTTCGGTCACCGGCTTGAGTTTGTTCTCGTCTGAATCGGTGATCATGATATTCACGATTTATCTTGGCTTTTTCGCCTATGACCGCTTGCTGAATCGGCCCTAACCCATCCCCATCCCGGCAATGATCCACCCGGATCGTTGCCGTCTTGCTTCCGTTTTTGGCTTCATCATGGATTTATAGGATGTCCGCAAGGAACAGGAATGTTAAAATTGCGCTTTTGCCCACGCCAATCAGGCGCTTTTTTAGCCAAGCGAATTCCCCATCCCTGTACCATGAAGCGATTGATAGAAACCAAATTAGTAAATCCCCTGCTCGAACAATACGGCGTTCCGTCCTATAAAACCGTAGGCTCCGCAGGCATGGATCTGGTGGCGTGCATTCCCGAACCGGTCGCGATCGGCGGCCGCCAGCACAAGCTGATCGGCACCGGCCTTGCGATCAATATCCAGGATCCCGGCTTGGTCGCGGTCGTCGCGAGCCGTAGCGGGCTGTGCCTGAATCATCAAATCCGGGTCGGACAAGGAATCGGCATCATCGATTCCGATTATCATGGCGAAATCGGCGTGATCCTGCATAATGACGGCGAAGACGATTATGTCGTCAATCCGGGCGAAAGAATCGCGCAACTGCTTTTCATGCCGGTAGTGCAGGTCGCGCTCAAAATCGTGCCTGAATTCACCACCCTCAGCGAGCGCGGCAGCGGCGGCTTCGGCTCGACCGGAAAAGCCTAATCCTATTGCGGTTATCGACTATCCTTAAGCGAATTTGAGATGCGTTGACTCATTAAAGTTGGCCCGCGCCGCTCGTTCATAACCTGTCAGTTTAATTTCTATTTGAAGGGATAGAGAATGTTTCGACTTTTCTCTTATTTGGCCGCCTTATCCGCGCTGTTGCTTCTGCTATCGAGCTCCGGCGTTTTCTGGATCGCATCCAGCGCCATGGAACAAGCGAAAGAGGACGCAGTCGCCGGGCTCGCCAAGGGTATCGGCCTATCGATTGCCACGCAAATCGACCTGCTGGATAACAGCCTCGACAAATTGGCGCAGGACGCCGAAACGGTGCAGGTGGTCGCCGGTCAAAACCCGGAATCGATGCGCCTGACTGCGGCCAAGCTAATGCAGCATCTTCCCCACGCGTTGAATGTCCGGCTGCTGCTGCCCGGCATCACCGAACTGGACGACAAGAGTTCGCCGCCGATGACTTACGCCGATCTGAATATGGTGCGCGAAACGCTCTCCACCAACCGCAACCCTTTGCCGGCAATTCATCAGGGTGACGATCCGGCCAACAGACACCTGGCGATAGCCAGAAGGGTCGTGCAGGGCGAGCAAACGATCGGCGTGCTTCTGGTCAGTTTCGACGATGACATCATCCGCAAAAGCATAGCGCAGGCGCAGGTCAGCGATGGCTATATCCGCCTGCATCAGGAGAAATTGTTATTGGGCGCGTCCGGCGAGCCCCCCGCCGGAGAGGACGGCAGCCGCCTGCAAATCCCGATTGCAAACACCAATTGGGAAATCAGTTACGGGACGTCCGGCTCGGCGGTCACGCTCGACTACGGCCTGATGCTCAGTTTCATCCTGATTCCGCTGGGCCTGATGGCGGCGGCTTTTCTGCTGAGCTATCGTCTGTTATCGAAGATGCTGAGCGAAGACTTGAGCAGCACGATGCGGGCATTCAAAGATTTGATGAAAAACAAATTTCAAGGCAGCTATTCGACCAAGCTGACCGAAATGCACGGCTTTATTTCGACCTTGTCGCAATACAAGCGGGTTTTGGACCACGACGGCAACGATGTCGCCGTTGCCCCACTTAACGCAGCCGAAGACGACCTCGGATTCAGCGACTTTTCATCGGATATGGGCGATTTCGGATTCGACACGCAACCGGCAAAGAAGGCAAAACCCAAGACTCCCGAACGCCGCAACGAAAAATCCGAAATATTTAAGAAGCCTGTCCCGGCTTCACTCGGCAAAAAACCGGAGCCCAAGCCGGCGGCAAGCGCCTCGAACGAGCCCATCGCTTTAGACAAACCGAAAATCGAAGCCACGATCGTCCCTTCGGCAAAAGCCGTTGACCCTAAGGACGCCATCTTCAGGGCCTACGATATCCGCGGTATCGCCGGTGAAGCCTTAACGAAAGACATCGTCTACGATGTCGGCCGCGCGCTCGGTACGGAAGCCAAAGCGCGAGGTTGCGATACGATCGTACTGGCGCGGGACGGCCGCAACTCGAGTCCCGAACTGTCGGAAGCGGTCGCCCGCGGCATCGTCTCCACCGGTTGCGACGTGCTCGACATCGGCATGGTACCGACGCCGGTGCTGTATTTTGTCGCGCATCACACCGAAGACCGCTGCGGCGTGATGATCACCGGCAGCCACAATCCGGCCGAGTATAACGGCATCAAGATGATGATCAAGGGGGAAACGCTCGCGGAAGAGCGCATTAAAAGCCTGAAAAGATGCATCGACAACCAGGCCTTTACCGTCGGCGGCCCCGGCACGATCGAAACAGACAGCCGCTACGGCAACGAATATATCGGCACGGTCGCAGACGACGTGCACCTGGGCCGGCCGATGAAGGTCATCGTCGATTGCGGCAATGGCGTGGCCGGCGACATGGCGCCCAAATTGCTCAGAACGATCGGCTGCGAGGTGATCGAATTGTGCTGCGAGATCAACGGTGCGTTCCCGAATCATCATCCCGATCCGAGCCAACCCGAAAACCTGGAAGAGCTGATCATGGCGGTCAAGCATTACCAGGCCGACCTCGGCCTGGCCTTCGACGGCGACGGCGACCGGCTTGGCGTGATCGATTCGAACGGCAAGATCATCTGGCCGGACCGGCAAATGATGCTGTATGCACAAAACGTATTGGCCGCGCGGCCGGGCGCGGAGATCATTTTCGACGTCAAATGCAGCCGGCATTTGGCCGTCCAGATCAAAAAATTAGGCGGCCGGCCGACGCTCTGGAAAACCGGACATTCGCTGATGAAGGCGAAAATTCAGGAAACCGGCGCCAGCCTCGCCGGCGAAATGAGCGGGCACATTTTCTTCAATGACCGCTGGTTCGGTTTTGACGACGCCTTGTACACCGCCGCCCGCCTGATCGAAATCCTGTCCGAGGATACCCGCACCAGCGCGGAAGTCTTCGCGGCGCTGCCCGACAGCATCAATACCCCGGAATTGAACATCACGCTGGAGGAAGGCGAGAATTTCAGGATCATCGAAAAACTGTTGCAGACCGCCCAATTTTCGGGCGCCGAAGCCACCACGATCGACGGCCTCAGGATCGATTTCCCTGACGGCTTTGGTCTGGTACGGGCCTCCAATACGACGCCATCCTTGATGTTCCGTTTCGAAGCCGACAACCGAGAGACATTGAAAAAAATTCAGCAACAATTTAGTCAGTTGCTCAAAACGGTAAAACCCGGTATATCACTTCCTTTTTAAGCATGGAAATCCAAAAACGATGCAAAACCGAAAAGCTCACCAAATCGCCGATGTCCTGATCGAAGCCCTGCCCTACATTCAACGCTTCAAAGGCAAGACCGTGGTCGTCAAATTCGGCGGCAATGCGATGGTCGATGAGGCCCTCAAGCACAGTTTCGCGCGCGACATCGTGCTGATGAAACTGGTCGGCATCAATCCGATCGTGGTGCACGGCGGCGGCCCGCAAATCGGCCGCTTGCTCGAAAAGCTCGGCAAGACGACCGGCTTTATCGACGGCATGCGGATTACCGACAGCGAAACGATGGACGTGGTCGAGATGGTGCTCGGCGGACTCGTCAACAAGGAAATCGTGAATCTGATCAACATTCACGGCGGCAAGGCCGTCGGGCTGACCGGCAAGGACGGCGATTTCATCCGCGCGAAAAAGATTCAACTGACCAAAGCGGACCCCAGCGCACAATCGCCCGAAATCATCGATCTCGGCCATGTCGGCGAAGTCAGCAGCATCGATCCTGCGGTCGTCGAGATGCTCGGCCAGAGTGATTTCATTCCGGTGATCGCGCCGATCGGCGTCGGCGCGGAAGGCCACTCCTATAACATCAATGCCGATCTGGTCGCCGGCAAAGTCGCGGAAGTGTTGAAAGCGGAAAAACTGATTCTACTGACCAATACCGCCGGCATTCTGGACAAGGAAGGCAACTTGCTCACGGGCCTGACCCTGAAAGACGTCGACGATCTGATCGCCGACGGCACGATCTCGGGCGGCATGATCCCGAAAACGCGCTGCGCGACCGATGCGTTACGCGGCGGCGTCGGCAAGGTGCACATCATCGACGGGCGCGTCGAGCATGCGGTATTGCTTGAATTATTTACCGATCAGGGCGTCGGCACCTTACTGCTGAGCCGTTAGCTGCTTAGCCCCTGCTCCCGCAACGCCGTTCTCGATAAACGCCCTGAAAGAGGAACGAATATCGCGCACCTTGTCGCTGGCGCAGAGTTCCGTGCCCAGCGACGACTGCCGGCAGCGGATATCCAGAAACAACTGCTGTTGCTGATTGCCCATATCGATCTTCGAGACCGATAGGCTCAAATCGGAGTCGGCCTGAGGCTCTGCGGTCATCAGCAGTTTGTCGTTATCGATGTCGGGGGGCGTCGTCGAGAAGGTGCGCACAAACTGATGCGCGCTTGCCCAGGCGTTTTCGCACTGCACAGGACTGCCGCAAAGATACAGGCCCAGTTCGACGGCGGCCTTCATTTCCGCGCTTTTGTCGCTCAATTCCTGCGGTGCTTCGGTGTCGGAGTGGGTCAGAAATTTATAGCGCTCGATATCGGCGTCGAAAGCGGACTTGACCTGGCGTTTCTTCGCTTCCTGTTTCTCGATCTCCGCCTCGACCGTCTTGATCTGCGCCTTCGCTTTATCGATGTTCCGGGTCAGCGCCGCGGGGATCTTTTCGCCACTGCGCTCATGACTCGCCGCATGTTTCAATTGATTTTCGAGTTCGGTTTCTGCCCGGTTTTTATTGCCGCGCAGGATCATGGTCTGCGCATCCATCGCGAGCATTTTTTTCTTTAACGCCTCCTGCATATCGTTCAGGTTGCGAAAAGCGCTCAACAAGACCTTGTCGTTGACCTTTTGTTTGGCGATGACCTCTTCCTGAGCCTTTCGCAAGGCTTCAAGACGCCGATCCAGCGCAATCTGCTCTGGGGTTTTCGCCTTTTCGGTGACCTGGACCACGCGGCCCTTGTCGCTCAACTGCTCGCGGCGATGCTGAACCTGTTCCGGCGGCACCTGGTCGGATAAAAACGTTTTGCCGTTCTCATCGACCCAGCGATACATCTTCTTGGCATAGGCCGTCTGCCAGGCAGTCAGGCCCAACACGGCAAACATCAACAGACTGATCGAAAAAATGCGGTCTTGCATGACTTGTAATTGAATAAACGGGAATCTTGAGAAGTATAGCGAAAGATCGGCATGTTAAAACGGCAGCCAGCCCCATTGAGCCGCTCCGGCAAAGGTCGTGTTGCCGGAGCGGCAGCGGTTACCAGGCGATCAGCGCGGCCAACTGACTCAGCGGCGGCAGGATGATCATGCGGGCGACCTGCATGAACAATAACGCGGCCAGCGGCGACAGATCGATACCACCCAGATCCGGAATGATCCGTCTGAAAATATTCAACAAAGGCTCGGTCAGGCTGTACAGGATCGACGAAGCCGCATCGAAGCGCCCCGGATTCACCCAACTCATCACCGCCCTGGCGATAATCGCGAAGATGAAGACGTTGAACAGCAAATTGATCAGTTCCATGATCGCGATCACGGTCAGGGCGCCGATGCCGAGCGTCGCGCCTTGCAGCAGTCCGATCGAAAAATTGGCCAGCATCTGCAAGCCCAGCATCAGGATCAGCGAAGACGTATCGATCTTGCCGATCGGCGGCACATAGCGGCGCAACAGCCTCAAAGGCGGCTGGGTCGCCTTGACCAGAAACTGCGAGATCGGATTATAAAAGTCGGCGCCGCACCACTGCAGCAGAAAGCGCAGCAATACCGCCAGGATATACAACGAGGACAGCGCCTCGATGATCAGCACGATCGGATCGGTAAAATAGCTTGCACCCATTAATTGAACTCCGGTTGATTGGACATTTCGATCGAGCGGTCGCGCGCTGCGTGTAACGCTTTCGAAACCAGTTCGCTGAAACCGCCTTGCTGGAAGGTTTCGATCGCGCGCTGCGTGGTGCCGCCCGGCGAAGTCACGCGTTTACGGAGCAGTTCGGGGCTTTCGGACGACTCCAGCGCGATTTTGGCCGCGCCCAAGGCGGTTTGCAACACCAACAGACGCGCGGTATCCTCGGTCAGGCCCAGTTCCACCGCCGCCTGCTCCATCGCTTCCATCAACAGAAAATAATACGCCGGTCCGCTGCCGGACACCGCGGTCACCGCATCGAGTTCCTTTTCCTCCTTGACCCACAGTGCGATACCGACCGAACGCAAAATATTTTCGGCCGTGTTACGTTGCTCGGCGTTGACTTTATCATTCGCGTGCAGCGCCGTCGCGCCGGTCAGCACCAATGCCGGCGTATTCGGCATGCAACGCACGATCGCCGTCTCGGCGCCTAGCCAGGCGCTCAGACTGCGCTCGCTGATGCCGGCCGCGATCGAGACGACCAAGGATTTGCGTTGCTGAATCGCCGGGGCGACCTGCAATGCGACATCGCGCAAAGTCTGCGGCTTGACCGCCAGCACCACGACGTCGGTCTGATTGACCACCGTGTCGTTCGATGCGGTCGTATTCACTTTCAGACGTTCGGCCAGCGACTTCAGTTGCTCGGCATTAATATCCGAAACCCAGATATTGCCCGGCTCGTGACCCGACGCGATCAAACCGCTGATCAGGCTGCTCGCCATGTTGCCGCCGCCGATAAATCCTATTTTTTGTGTTTTCATTTTTACCCTGCTTTGATGGTTCCGGAAATATTCTACCCTATATAAGGCTCAGAAAATCAATCACAAGGCAATAGTGGAAATTCCGTACAAAAAACCGTCGTTCGGCTTGAATTCAGGCCCAAAACTGGACATGGAAAAGCCCTCACGGGCCATTCTTAGCTGTGAAGAAAGCTTCAAAGGTCGATATTTTCACGGCAATGGCGGATGCAAGCGCCGGATGCGGGAACGCTCGTGAGAAAGGAAGAGCGAAACCGGCTTTATGCCGCCGCACCGCAGCAACGCTTGAACTTTTTACCGCTGCCGCAAGGGCACGGCGCGTTTTTGCCGAGGTTGACGGTAGCTCCGATCTTGCCGAGCGACTTGATCACCCCGTCCAGATAAAACCAGCGCCCTTCCTTTTTGAGGAAACGGCTGACTTCATGCAGCGCGCACTCGTCGCCGTCCTGCAGATAGTAAGCCTTGAATTCGACGATACCCTTGTCGTCCTGAGGACCGCCTTTTTTGGTGTCGAGCACTTCCAGCCGCTGCCACACCGCCGTCTCGCGGGAAAAGTCGATCACATCCGGGCATTTGCCGCTGTCCCAGGTAGCTCGCAGATAATCGGCATCACGTTGCGCATAAGCCGTGAAGCGCGAACGCATCAACGCTTCGGCGGTAGGAGGGGCCGCATCCGTGTGATGATAAACTCCGCAGCACTGGCTGTAGACAATACCGGAGCCGCATAAACATAATTCAGTCATCTTAATGTCATGTGTCATCCGAACATTTTACCAACATTTTGCGGTATCGTAACCACTTGCATAGGTTTCAGCCACCAGAGATTTGGCGCCGCTTTGATCGATTTGAAAGTCTCCACAATTATCATCTGTTTGCAAACCTGTGCGGGTGGCTGTCGCCGTATAAGCTGTGCCGCTTAAGGTGTCACCGTCAATCGCAATGGTGTAATACTGATTCGGAGATGTATCGGATACGCCAATCTGCGCCAGTGTGCCATAGCTGGTATGGTTTGCCCGGTATTTCTCTTCTGCAAGCTGAACTTGAAAAAGGGCGGATTTTGCATCGGCGCGGCGGCCTTTCTTGACATATTCCGTATAGCTCGGATAAGCGAGCCCTGCCAGAATACCGACGATGGCGACAACAATCATCAATTCAATCAAAGTAAATCCGGCATTTCGTTTAAAAGTGCTCATGGCATCCTCCTCGGCTAATTTTATCCATGTAAGCTTAGCAGAGAGCGTATTTTTGTGGATACGCGGAAGATATCACGCTTTTGACAAACGCCGAGTTTCGACCGATCTGACTCAATCGTCACCAATTTTGCAAATCGATGCCCTCGGCAAGGCGGCGCCCGTACGTATCCGCGTAAAAATTTGGATCTAACGGCCGCTTTGTGAAGCGTCCTGCAAAATTAATAAATTCCGCTCGTATTTTTGCGCAGCCAATCACTTAATTATCAATTAAGCTCGATTATACTCGACTGCACAGCTATCCATATTAAGGTGGTCAAGTATGAAAAAGCACAACACCGGTTTTACCCTTACCGAGTTATTGATCGTCGTTGCCATCATCGCGATTTTAGCGGTGCTGGCGGTACCTTCATTCCAGAACGCGATGCGTGCGCAACGCGCCGAAGGCGCGGCGGAAGCTTTTTTGGCGGCGTTGCAAAATGCCAAGATGGAAGCCATCAAAACCAACTCGGATATGCGCATCGCATTTAGCCCGGCAACACTGAACACGGCCCATAACACCTGGTGTTATGGCATGACCCAGCCGGGCACCACGACTTGCGACTGCAACACCGCCAACAGTTGCGCTGCGGGCAGCGTCGTGCGCAGCACCGATTATGCCGGCGTGTCGGCCAAATTTAATAACTACAGCTATCGGCTTTTCACCTCCTTGCGCGGCACGTCGAATACTTCGGGAACCGTGACTTTCAACGGAGGAAACAATAAAACGTTAGGCGTCAGAACGAGCACGTCGGGAAGAAACCGCATCTGCAGGCCAGACAGTACGACCATGTCCAGCTACCATGACAATCCGGATTGTTAGCCAACATGAGAATGAAAAGATCGGTTAAATCCATCCGCAGGCTTTACGGCCAACAGGGCATCACCTTGTTGGAGCTATTGATTTCGATGCTGATTGGGCTCTTTATCTTGGGCTTGGTGGTCGGCTTGTTCGCATCGATGATCAAATCCGATAGCGATAACATCAAAGCCATCCAACTGAATCAGGAACTGCGCTCGGTAATGAGTTTAATCACTCGCGATCTGCGCCGGGCCGGATCAAACCGGAACGCAGCGGTGAACGCCGCCGTGTCGCCTACCAATCCGTTTTCCGAGGGTAGCGCCCGCCTGACTATCTCCCCCAATGATCAAGGCGTCGCCAAATCCTGCGTCACCTATGCCTACGATTCCACCGCTACGTTCGGAACCATCCAAGCAACCGAACTTTACGGTTTCCGTCTTGACAGCGACAATCATACCGTCGAAACCCGTGCCAGCGGCAATGCTTGCGATGATTCAGGATGGACAGATTTGACGGACAGCACGCTCGTGAATATTTCAGGACTCACCTTCGACGAATCAACCGTCAGCGAAGCCGGCATTACCGTTCGGCAAATTACGATCACTTTGAGCGGCAATTTAGTCAGAGACGCCAACGTATCCCGCACCATTACCGAGACCGTTAAATTACGAAACGACTGGTATTAACAATCGCTCGTCAAAACCCTAAGAGGCATCCGATGACTATGAAGACGGCAACCCGATACCGCCAAACCGGCCTGGCAACCTTGGCGGTCACCGTAGTGATTTTGCTTATTATTTCCCTGATGGTGTTCTTCGCCACGCGCGTCGGCACCCTAGAGCAGCGCATGGCGGGCAATGAAGCGCGTTATAAGGAAGCTTTTTCCACCGCGGAAGCCGGACTTGATTTTGCGACACAGCGCTTCATCAATCGATTTCAAACCGGCTTCACCGGAACGGCGTCAATGGCCAACATTGTGAATAACACGCTGATTACCAACGGCACCGAAACGGACGGCACGGCGGCCGAGGCCGGCGAGCCTTCGTTTGGCGTCGCCATCAACAATACCGGCGCAAGCTATGCCGGCATGGCAATTTACGAATTTGTCTCGACGGGATTAGGTGCGGACGGAACCGGGACGTCAACGTTACGCCGCCAAATCACCATGAAAAAAATTCTCGGCGGCTCCTCCCCCGATGTTCCAGTCATTGTCGCGGGCTCCGTGGGAACCGGAGGCGACTTTAACATTGCCGCGAATCCCAATGGCGGCGGCAACGGTGTGCCGGTGTCGATATGGACGGGGAAAACCAACGCCAATGTTGAGATGACAGGGTCATCGGCAACGTGTCAAATGGAATTTTTCAACGGCAACAACCCGCAATGCAGCAATCCATCCGGCAATACCGAGCTGATTTCCGATGGAGACGGCACTACCCTGACCGCCTACAGCAGCACGTTCCCTGATGTGTTGCCCAATGACCCTAATTTTCCCAATGACTTATTTCAATTTTTGTTCGGCGTACCGAGAGCGGATTGGGCTACCGTGAAAGCGATGGCCGCCACCTATAATCACGTGATCGACAATTGCAGCGGCCTGAGCAACACGGCAGGGCAAACATTCCGCCTATGGTGGATAACCGGAAACTGCGTCATGGGCTCCAATCAAGTGATCGGATCACAAACCGATCCGGTGATTTTGATCATGGACGATCATTTGTTGGAAATGAAGGGCAACGGAGGAAGAATTTATGGCGTTGTCTATATTTTTAACAACCCGGATGATCCATACGCCGACTCCACATCCCCGAGCACCGATTTCAACGGCAGTTCTGTGATATACGGCTCGCTTATTTCCGAAGCCAGCGGAGAAGATATGGATGGCAGCTATTCGATTGTTTATGACTCAATGCTCCTCACCAATCTGACTTCAAACAATGACAGCGCCAATTTTGGCATTGGCTACATCCCTGGCAGTTGGCGGGATTTTTAAGCGTTAATCACTACAGGTAACACTATGAAACCGATTTATCACCAAAAGGGCGTCGGCCTCATCGAAGTCTTGGTTGCCGCCATTGTCTTTGCGGTAGGAATATCTGCTCTCGTCAGGCTACAGGGAAATTTTTTTAAAAACAGCAGCGCGGCCAATGGGCGTTCGATCGCGATGAGTATCGCAGAAGAAAAAATGGAGGATTTACGCGGATTTCAGATTACCGATGCCAGCGACGCCGATATATTTGATTTTACCAGCATCGCGGCGAATACCGGCGGACGCTGCGATGCAACCGATGATGATGCTTGTGCTCTCGCCTTGCCTTCAGGTAATGTCACCCGAGACAACCTGACCTTTACCCGCAGCTGGACTTCGACCCCCTACTATTACAACGGCACAACGCTGACCGCGACACCGAACGGCAATATCATACAGAAACAGGTTACCGTCAATGTCGCTTGGACGGATACCGACGGCACGGCGCAAACCGCCTCGCTGAGTTCGGTCATCAACAGCACCAGTTCCGCGGCGGCGACCGGCGCGATAGGCAACAATGTCGGCGGAAGCGGAGAAAAACCTAAAGTCTTTTATACCCCGCAGGCGGCGCCCGACGTTATCGCCCAACCCAGAATCGCAACGACGAGCAGTTCGACTTCTACGACGGGAAGCACAACGACATCAGGCGGCACAACGACGTCAGGCGGAACTTCCTCTTCAGGCGGTAACTGCACCATTTACACCGAAACCGACAAACCCGATCCGACGATCGACGCCAACAGCGGAGGTGTTGCCGACAATAATTTAATCAGCTTTTCGACCACGACCTATAAACAGTGCACCGGCTCGACCCCAGTGGAATTGAAAAAAGAAGAATTTTTCACATTAAACTGCTCGTGTGAATTGTCCAGCAACTCAGGAACGGGCTATGACCAGGGCCACAATTCCGTGACCAAAGCCAAAACGGGAACCAAAACAGGCCAGAGCAATCAACAAAATGCGCTGTGCGACACCTGCTGCCGGGATCATCACGAAAACACCACGGGCGATAATGTTTGCGACTATTCATCAGAGGAAAACCGCAAAAAGTGTTACACCCCTTTTAGGAACGACTTTACGGATAACGATCACAACCATTATGCCTCCTCAAGCGCTACGTCTGCGGTGACTTCCGGAACCTATCTTGAGTCATGCCGATTAAAACGGGTGAATGGCTATTGGACGGTGGTCAATGATTGGAATTTGGTCGGCTTGAATGCCTTTGTCCGCAGCGACCTGACTAACTCCGCTAACGTAGCCAGCTACCAAAACTATGTGGCCAGCACCGTCAATGCGTATGTCAGCAGTGGCACGACGGCTACAGCCTGGACCGCGCCTACCCCGACAACGCCGGCAAACGGCACGCAAATGATGGCGCGCGGCATCTTTGTCGATTATATGGCGCCTTCCGAAAAAACGGGGTTGAGCTTCAACCAGACAGGCTTGGTGCCGCAAGAAGTGCCTTTTTATGAATACCACGTCTCCAGTTTGGCGGATTGGAAAACCACCAAATCCGACGGCACCAGTCCAAACACCAGCACGGCCAGCCCTTGTCCGTTGACCGGCAATAACGCCAGCGCGAACAAGACCTGTGTCGACAGCCCGACGGTGGCGCAAGTTGCAAATGCCAATCAAAACCAAACGATTACCAAAGCCGTGTTTAGAATGGATTCAACCAATGCGCCGACCTCGAACATCAAGATCGTTGCGGAAATGAAGCAAAGCAATTCGGGGGTAACGGGAACAGCCGCGATCAACGCATTGGACACGCCGGTAAAATCCGCATCGGTGACCGTGCCGTTTTCCGGCACCGGCGGCGGCACGACCTATTCGATTTCCCTGGCCTCATCAGCCATTAATAATTTTTCATGTCCGGATAAGTGGGGGAACGATACCTACAAAACTCAGTACACCAGTACTTGGAGCGGAATCAGTTTGAGTTGTTCGCCGTCGTCCGGCAATACCTCGTCCTGTTTGAATTTTTCGAGCTCTCAATCGAACGTGACCGTGACGGCCTCTAATACCAATAACTTACAGTGTGTTTATGTGGACAATAAGAATGTCACCTCAACCTATACCTGCCCATCACCGATATCCTTAACGGTTCCGTCGTTAAGCGGAACCAAAACCTGCACGATTGCAATGAGCAAATCGGGAAATCCGCCGGTATCATGCGCATTGGTTTGCCAATAACGCATTAGACGAATAGCCTGATCGACAATTTAACTTTGCCATAAAAGACGAAGCGGTTTCCAAATTGCTTGCGCAAAGCACTTGGCCGCCGCTTCGTGATCTCTCCCACCTTACTGATGGTTGACTGCATGAGTCAAACTTCATCATGGCTGCATCACATCCGCAATCAACCAACGCCTGATGTGCGGGTCGCTCATCCGCCACAACACATGATCGATGAAGTAGTGATGGATGTTGATGAAGAGAGTGGCCGTCAAAAAACAATAGGCGATACCATGCAAGGCCTTCGTATTTGCCATATCCAGGCTGCGCGGCAAATATTCGAACAGCAGCCAGCCGCCGGCCAGCAATCCCAAAATGATGACGGTTGCGGCGATAGCTTGGCGTGACTGCCGTTTGAGGCGGTTGTTTTCTACCGTGTAGACAAACGCCAGATACTGCAGGGAATGGAAAAATGGCACCCAATAGCCATAAAAATCGGCCTGCCGCGTCCAGGGCAACCACCATATATAGAGAGCTACGCCAGCCACCAAGAACTGCGGGCTGGGTTTTTTGCCGCTCTGTCGATAGACCCGATACAGCACCACGCAGATGGCTGCCAGCCCCAGCAAAACCAGGAATTGGCTCAGCGGCCATAGAAAATCGGGCAAATCCAGCGTCATATAATGGAAACCCGAGAATTGCGCCGTGGTCTGGCGGATGTTTCCGCTAATAAAACTCAACCACCAAACCGACAACAAGGCATAACGGATCACCAGCCGCTGCGGTTTGGATAGCGGATAATGGTCGTAATGCGCATACACCATCATGCAGCCGAAAGTTTGCTTGGTGTAATGCCAGCCGACGGTAAAAAACATCAGGTTAATCAGCAAACCCAACACAAAATCGCGCCAATAAGGCGATGGGTAGAGGATCCCGACGCTGAAGCCTTCCGCCTGGATTTGATGAACGAGCCGCTCCCATCCGCTACCGGCAATTTGTTCGTCAAAACCCATATAGCCGGCAATGATCACAAACAACAATAGACCTGGCACTAGCACCAAAGCCAGTGGGTGTTGGCGAATAAAACCGCCGTTACGGGTATAGGCGAGCTTATACGAGGCGATAAAATGCGGGTAATTGACCACTAAAGCCAGCGAGGCCGTGATGTAAGGCGTGTTGGAAAAATAGGGCTGGATGGCGGGATGGCTACGGTCGAACTGTAAAAGTGTCATGATCAGCCAAAGCAACAAGCTAGCGCCGCCGAGTAACCAAAAATCCAGCGTTCGGGTAGTGAGTGATCGAGTATTCATTTTTTTCTGTCTCTGATAAGGATCTGTTATCGAACCGCAATCCCCTGCGCAGCTTCGAAAAATTGACGCCACACCACTCTTTCGGCAATGGCATTGTCATTCGCCATCAAAAATGCCAGGGATGAGCTTTTAACGGTCGCTCGGCATATCCCCAAGTTAGGCGCAGAGTGGATGCAAACGTCATTTTTCGCCGCTTCAACGCTTTGAGGTTTGACTGACGTTTATCCTTAGCGGCTTATGCGGATGATGTTGCCCATGCGAGAACGGAGCGGGGGCGTTTTTTCCTACAATCCATTGCAATCCCCTAACGGCGCGGGACGCGATAAAGATCACGTCCCGCGCCGAGAAAGTGGCCCGGATTTTACTGAGTCAGCTTCTTATACTTGATCCGGTGCGGATTATCCGCATCGCTGCCCAATCGGCGGTGCCGGTCGGCCTCGTAATCCTGATAGTTGCCTTCAAACCAGACCACCTGACTGTCGCCCTCGAACGCCAGCATGTGCGTCGCGATCCGGTCCAAGAACCAGCGGTCATGCGAAATGACCACCGCGCAGCCGGGGAAAGCCAACAAGGCTTCTTCGAGCGCGCGCAGGGTTTCGACGTCCAGGTCGTTGGTCGGTTCGTCCAGCAGCAGCACGTTGCCGCCGCTTTTCAACAGCTTGGCCAGATGCACCCGGTTACGCTCGCCGCCCGACAGATCCCCTATTCTCTTCTGCTGATCCGCGCCCTTGAAGTTGAAGCGGCCGACATACGAGCGCGACGGCGTTTCATATTTGCCGACCGTGATGATATCCAATCCGTCCGAGATTTCCTCGAACACGGTTTTGTTCGGGTCCATGTCGTCGCGGAGCTGATCGACGTAAGACAGTTGCACGGTCTGCCCCATCGTCAGCGCGCCCGAATCCGGCTGTTCGAGGCCGGCCATCATCCGGAACAAGGTCGTCTTACCGGCGCCGTTCGGCCCGATGATGCCGACGATGCCGCCCGGCGGCAGTTTGAAGCTCAGGTCGTTGATCAACAGCCGGTCGCCGAAGCCCTTGCTGATATTGTCGGCATGGATCACCACATCGCCGAGACGCGGTCCTGGCGGAATATAGATTTCCTGAGTCTCATTACGCTTTTGCACTTCGACCGATGACAATTCCTCGAATCGGGCCAGACGCGCCTTGCTCTTCGCATGGCGGCCTTTGGGATTCGAACGTACCCATTCCAACTCGGCCTTCATCGCTTTCTGGCGAGAAGTTTCCTGCCGCTCTTCCTGCTCCAGACGTTTTTCCTTCTGTTCCAGCCAGCTCGAATAATTGCCTTCCCACGGGATGCCCGCGCCACGGTCGAGTTCCAAAATCCAGCCGGCGACATTGTCCAGGAAATAACGGTCGTGCGTGACCGCGACGACGGTGCCCGGATAATCGTGCAAAAAGCGTTCGAGCCAGGCGACCGATTCGGCATCCAAATGGTTGGTCGGCTCGTCCAGCAGCAGCATGTCCGGATTCGACAACAGTAGCCGGCACAGCGCGACACGGCGTTTCTCACCGCCGGACAGTTTCGTCACGTCGGCGTCCCAGTCCGGCAAGCGCAAGGCATCGGCAGCCACTTCGAGGCGGCGGTCAAGATTATGGCCGTCGCAGGCATTGATAATGTCTTCCAGACGCGCCTGGTCGGCAGCCAGTTTGTCGAAATCGGCATCGGGCAGCGCGTAGGCCGCGTAAACGGCATCCAATTCGGCCAACACGTCCTTGATGTGCGCGACCGCTTCTTCGAGATTGCCGCGCACGCTCTTATTCGGGTCGAGCTGCGGCTCTTGCGGCAGATAACCGATATTGATGCCCTTTAGCGGAATCGCCTCGCCTTCGATCTCCTTATCGATGCCGGCCATGATTCTCAGCAGCGTCGATTTACCGGAACCGTTCAGACCCAACACGCCGATCTTCGCGCCGGGAAAGAAGGACAGCGAGATGTCCTTCAGGATGTATTTCTTGGGCGGAACGATTTTTCCGACCCGATTCATTGAAAAGATGTATTGCGCCATTTTGTTATGCAAATGCAAGTGGGGAAACGATAGCCTCAAATTATCCCATGTTTTCTCGCCGAGGGGTAACCCAACCGTTCCATAAAGCACGCAAAAATGTCCAACAGCGATCATGCGGCGCCATAATCGATAATAATCATTTTACATTCAATGTCTTAACATAAAATCGCAAAGGCGCAAGCATTGCCGTGTTAAGCAAAAACCCCGCCACAATGAAAAAATAATGTGCGATGGGGTTTTCCATTCTTAAAAATTGATGATATACTTTGCGCTTCTGAGTTGGACGCTGTGTAAACAGTGCGTTTTCAATGTGATTAGGGAGAGGGGCTATGCTTATCTTGACTCGTCGGGTAGGTGAGACATTAATGATAGGTGATGAGGTCACCGTCACAGTTCTTGGAGTCAAAGGGAATCAAGTACGGATTGGTGTCAACGCACCGAAAGAAGTCTCAGTCCACAGGGAAGAAATTTACGAACGCATTAAGAAAGAACAATCTGAGTCAACAGACGCAGACGACTCGAAATAGAAAACCGAATTGGAGGGATGGCCGAGAGGCTGAAGGCGCTCCCCTGCTAAGGGAGTATGGGCCTATAAAGCCCATCGAGGGTTCGAATCCCTCTCTCTCCGCCAAGGTTTTTTTAAAAAGCTCATACAATAAAAAAATTAACGGAATACTTGACAAGGAAATCAAATTACTGGATAATGAGTGGATCAATTAGGCGCCCGTAGCTCAGCTGGATAGAGTACTCGGCTACGAACCGAGCGGTCGGGAGTTCGAATCTCTCCGGGCGCGCCATTTTTGAAATATCGACATACCATTCCCCTGTAGCTCAGTCGGTAGAGCAGGTGACTGTTAATCACCGGGTCGGCGGTTCGAGCCCGTCCGGGGGAGCCAAATAAATGAAGGGCTTGCAGAGATGCAAGCCCTTTTTTTTGCCCTCTTCCGGTCCTCCTCTGGGGAGAGCGGCGTCTAGCTCAGTCCGGTTCCGTCTAGCTTGTTCCACGCTTCATCTGACTTTTCAATATTTTACGGCTTTCACCAGCTGAGGTTTTGCCAATGTCCCGCTGTGACACTGGTTCAATTTTCTGGTTGATTTGAAAACTCGTACCATTCCGGCTATGATTCGGAGCAAGGACCTGCTAACCGATGCCCTGCCCTTCGGTTAAACGGATTTTGCTCTCGTTATTGTTTGCCATGCCGGCAAGCGAATCATCAGAAGAAATACCACTCAATGGCCATCAAAAAATCCGAGCTCTTTGGCTCGCCATGGAAAAGCTGCGACGAATTGCGCGACGGTATCGATGCATCCCAGTACAAGGACTATGTGCTGGTGTTACTTTTCGTCAAATACATCTCCGATAAGTACGCCGGGCAAAAAGATGCCTTGATTGAAGTGCCGCCCGGTGGCAGCTTTACCGACATGGTGGCATTGAATGGCGATAAGATAAACAAAATCATCAGCCATCTCGCCGAAGCCAACGATCTGAAAGGCGTAATCGACGTCGCCGACTTCAATGACGCCGAGAAGCTGGGCAAAGGCAAGGAGATGGTAGATCGACTCTCCAATCTCGTTAGCATCATCAACACGCCGGGACTGGATTTCAAAGGCAACCGCGCCGAGGGCGACGATATTCTCGGCGATGTCTACGAATATTTGATGCACCACTTCGCCACCGAATCCGGCAAAAGCAAGAGCCAGTTCTACACCCCGGCGGAAGTCTCGCGGATCACGGCGAAAGTGATCGGCATCGGCAGCGCTAATCAAACGATGTACGACCCGACTTGTGGCTCCGGCTCGCTATTGCTCAAAGCCCACAACGAAGCGCGCCATAATACCGGCCTGGACATCAAATGAATTCATATCAAAGCCCCCACGCAGAAGCATATCTAGTTCAACTAATATACCAATATGGAGGATTTGCCGTCGCTGACACCTGCGCGGAAATAGCCAGAATTTGTGCAAACTCAAGTCATGCTGAAAACTGCCATAATGAAGAATTGGAGGAAATGAAAAATAAATCAGATTTGTATGCACAGTTTTGGTGGGATCTACGAAAAGCCAGCCAAACAGAAGACCTTGAACCGATAGCAACCAACGAAGATACCGACATCGATGAGCAGTATCATAGGGAATTTAATAAGTTATGCTACGAAATAGGTGTCATCAAGAATCGGTTAAATCGCCTTTCTGAATTAACAGGCTACCCATCTTTTCTGCAAGATATAATAAACGCTATGGGTGGCCCAACCGCAACTGGCTCCCCCCCCATCTTAGATATTCCGGACAACCTTGGACATGAACCCGAAATCCAATTCTTTCAAAATAAACTACCGGAGCTACTAGGCAGGAACATTGATTACTTCTTTAAACAACCAAGCAAACCCGGCCACCGACTCGATTTTCTGGAAGAACGCGACAAGCTAATTCAAGCAAAGGAAAGCAAGTCGTCATTTAACATCACTCGCTCCAAACTAATCGGGATATTGGAGGAAAAAAAGCTTAAAGAAGAACAAAAACGAGCGAAGAAAGTCTTAATTCAGCGCGCTTTAGATAAGATTCCTCATGAAAATTGGCTTCCAGACTCCTATTGTAAAGAACTGGAACGGGAACTGGCTTGTCGCCTCCATCGAACGTTAGAAAAAACAGCCTAAGCTCATACTGAGCTAAGGCCATTATCGTTTTACGCCATCGCATTCTGGATCGTCTTGGATACCTTGTCCGACACCCGCCGCAGCGCTTCATCGGCCAGATGCGCGTAACGGGTCGTGGTCTTTGCCTGGCTGTGCCCGAGCAGATTCTGCACTTCGTACAGCGAGGCGTCGTTGTTGATCGCGATCAAGGCATGGGTTTGCCTGAGGTCGTGGATACGGAACGGGGCCTTCAAAACTGATTTTCACAAGGCACACCATCCCCGTCGCCGTCCATCTTCGTACCGGGGCAGTTATCCAAGTAGAACTCGGCTTCTTCGCGAGAAGTCATCTGCGAACAATAAACCTTGCCTTGGCACTGGAAGTGTTGTTCGGGCATCACAGATTCCACTACTGGCTGAGTCGTTGGCTGATCGACGACTGCGACAGAGCGATGGGCCAACTTGTCGTAAGCATAAACACCGCCAACGATCAGCAACAGGAACAGAAACGGTAGGCTACCAAATCTCTTTTGCTGTCGAGTTATCCCCTGCTTCGGCTTTTGCTGTGGCCTATCATATTTGGCTGGACCGGTCGGCAACTCGCTCTTTCTCGCGACGGGTTCCAATGTCAGTGCTTGGGGTACGCCTTCGATGCGGGCATGGATGGCGCGGCGTTTGCCACTGGCGTCGAACTCGGTCTGGTAATGGATAGTATCGCCGACCACCGGAGGACGACTCATACCCCTCAAGGCGGAGATATGGATGAAGAGGTCATTGTCCCCGGCGTCGGGCTTGATGAAGCCGAAGCCTTTGTCGTCGATCCATCGAACCAGTTTGCCTGTTTCTGTCTGCATGGTTGCCGTTACCAAGTAGTGTCTGGAGCCGTAAGTATAGCCACGGTGGCCCGACCCGCAGTATAAAAAGCCGTCAACGACCTTCGGGGATGGCTATTTTTTGATCAACTTGAGTCAACGCCTTGAAAAACCAAAGACTTGACGCAACGAGTCACGAATTGGTCACACAGTTATCCACAGTTTTTGTGGATAAGGCAACAAAAGCCTTAGCAGTCCGAGCTTAGGCCATGTTGCTTCTTAGCCGACCGCATTCTGGCGACATCCAGGCGGCGCCCGGTTAAAACCAAGACTAGCGGTTGCAAACCCAGGCCTGGACAACCACCGGAAAGCAGGATTGCTTGGGGAAACGATCATTTCACAGAACTGCAACAATACCCCTTCATACTGATCATCACGCGTCTGACCGGACAGAAAAACTAGCTACTCGATAAAAGACCATGAAAGGGCAATCGCTGGATAATGACACCTTGATAAACCAGGCGCGAGAGCTTTATGTCCTGTTGCTGATCAGACGCAACGCACATCCCATGGCAAGTGATCGTATTGACAGCTTGATTCTGTCAGCCCATCGCCGCTATGTACGCCGGTTAAATCGCTGTGCTGTTTGTTATCAACATCGCCTATATGACTGCAACCGCGAGCCTGGAAAAGATCATACGCCTTGCGAGCGTCGTCGCTCAGCAGATCATTGACATCCGTCGACAAATCGTACGCTTTCAAGCGGTCACTGATTATCTACGCTGACAACGAGTTAAACAAATTCGCTAAGGATGTGGCTAAAAACAACTTCCTGAAATTCAGCCTGATCGCTCCCACGCTCTGCGTCACTGCCATTAAGTTAAGGATTGCCGGTTCCTTCTCCCTCCGCACCCACAGGGCATAAAGGAGAAGGCTAGGATGAGGGGATCAAATTAAAGTATTTTTCCTTATTTTATTCCCTTCACCCCGACCCTCTCCCGGTGGGAGAGGGAGTTTTGCCCTTAACTTAGCGGCGGTGACGCTCTGCGTGGGAACCATGAGGGGAGTTATTATCGACCAAATTGTTATAAAAATGAAAACCTACACGATACGCCCTTTAGATACCACTTCGCTCGCATTATCCGATGCGGTCGATTTGCTCTGTTCCAATTGCCCCAGCGAATCTGACCGCTACGAGAAAAGCCGGTTAGTCAACGAGATACGCCCGCTGGATGCGCAGCCTTTCTATAGAAAATTTTTCGGCGCCTATGATTTTGACGGAACGTTGATCGGAGTGGGAGGCATTAAGGCGGCCGATTGGGCTTCGGATACACATATTCTCTACATGATGGCCGTAAATAAAGACCATCGCGGTAAAGGAGTTGGGGCTGATTTGGAACGTGCCCGGATAGAGTGGGCGCTAAACAACTTTCCTCACGGGCGCTGCCTGGTAAGCACCAGCCATAAAAAGCGCTTTGAGCGCTGGAGCTTCAAAACGGTGAGCGAAGTGAACAACAGGCATCTAATGATCTTGGAATTTTAAGTGAAACAGTAAGCAGGCGTACATGAATAAAGACTAACGTATTGATTTATGAAACAAAGCCCATCCGCATTGCACACAAGGGGTAACAACACGGCTATTGGTTGTCAGTAGACGAGTCAGTTTATTCCGCAGTCAGATATTGCCTAGACAGCCACGGTGTTTTGTATTGCACACTTTCCGGAAAATACTGCATCGGGTTGTTGGCGATTTCGAGCGCAGCCAGAAATTGTGCGTAATAGTTGCGGGAGGCAAAACCGAACGCTGGGCCGCTATAGGACTCTATGATGCGGACAAAATCGCGGCCGACTTGATTCTGCGCCCTTTTCATGCCACTGATACCGTGATTGTAGGAGGTAATCGCCGTAGGCCAGTCGCCCAGTATACCGTAGGCGTGACTCAGATAACGGGCCGCGCCGATGGCGGAAGCAAAAGGATCGAGGCGCGGATCAATTCTAGGCCTATGACTTACTCTATGGCTATGACTCACTCTACGGCTATGCCTTTGCTTATGGCTATGGTGATGGCTGCTGCCACGGCGTTTCTTATCGCCATGTCGTCCCCTACTGCTTTGTTTATGACTTTTCGCATGGCTAGCGGGCATGAAAGTTCGCGCTGAGGCTTGGGTGAATTGCCACATGCCCACGGCGCCGGCGGAGGATTTGGCCGCCGTTTGAAACGAGGATTCGACATGCGGCAGGCAGGCCAAATCTTCCGGCAAGCCGGCGTCGCGGAATATTTTTCTAAATCGCCGGTCGTAGCGGCGACTGACCTCGAGTCCGCGCATGAAACGTTCGCGGGTACCGCGCTGCGAACGCACCCGCTCGGCGGCTCCGTTCAATACGCCGTTAAGTTGCCTGCCGCTACCTTCCAGTTTGGCGATCAATTGCCTGTCATTGGCATTCAACGGCACGTTGTAGCGCAATTTGCTCTCCAGAGCGAGCAATTGGGCTTTCCAAAAGTCGCGGCGTTCGTTGACTATTTCCTTTTGTTCGGCCGTCAGGCTATCGTCGACATCGCCGGGCAGCACCATCACTTCGTATATCACATCCAGATAGCGGTCGTCATGAAATGCGACTTCCGAGCGATGCCACACCGTATAGGTTTTGCGCCAGAATTCAACCGCCGGTTCCAGTGCGTAAGGTTTTTGAAATGGGCCATAGTAAGCCGCCGAGCGATAGATGTTTTGCCGTAAAGTCGTCCGCGGTTGAGTGTCGGCGTCAGTTGCCGAATCATAGACGCTTTGTGGTGGAGCCGTCCGTGGTGGAATCATGTTTCGGTAGGCCATGGCGTTATCGTGCGTGACCGTAGGTGCAGTGCTGCTACAGGCATCCAACACCAATGCAATCTCCAAAAAAAATAAAATTCGCGTAATCAATCGGGTCATTTTGTAATCATTGCGCAAAGGAGCACAAAAAAGAACGGCTGAGCCGCGTGATGCAGCTACCTGCCGCCGCACCCCAAGTTGAAGCGCGTTGGCTCGCCGATGTTGGCCCACACCAATTGGAATGCGACGGCACTCGGTAGCGCCGAATCAATCGTTCTGTTTAATCTTACGGCCGGCTTCACGGGCGTCTTGTTTGATTTCCCGTTTTTCTTGCCGACATTCCGACCGATTCTCGCCAGCGTCCTTGCATGCGTCCTTGGCATCTCTTGCCGTTTCTCGCCCCTCCTGCCTTATGTCCTGCGCACCCTGCCGGTTATCCCGGCGATCATCGCGCCGCTCCATGCCTTCCGTTTCGGAATAGGCGGGCACTGACCAAATCAAAGATCCGGCTACGCCAAAAGCCAAAGTTAAAATGCCGACTTGCAAACATGTCTTCTTCATACTCTCTCTCCGGTATTTGTGCGTATAATATTGCACAGGTGTTTTTGGCTTATTCCATCGTTGCTGGCGCATTCTTAATGCAAGCAAAAACATTTGATCAAATAGAAATTGATTATGCTATTGGTACAAACACCTAAACATCGCTCGACTCAAAGCAAGGTATCTGGCGGCAGAGGCTCTCGTAAGGCGTCGATACCAAAAAGCAAGGACTGCCGGGTGATTTTTCCCGTGACGGCCATACTCATACACAGACGCCGGTTGAAATCCCCGGTCATGGTTTTCCCAGCGCACATGATGAACTCAACACCCAAAATCATTGCCACCTTGGCCTTGGCAGGATTGCTCGGCGCGTGCTCCGGGCACCAGCCTCCCGCTCCCATTACGAAGGCCATTCCCCCCGCCGTCACCCCCCAAGCGCAGACCCAGACCGACCGGAAAGTGTATTACATCCCGGCTCCCAATCTGCCCGGCCAACGGACCGTGGCGGATGTTCTGCGCGTTTACGGCGAATATGCGAAGAGCAAGCTCAATCCCTATTTCGCCAAGGCCAAGGTGCCCTACCCGCCCCGGGAAGTCACCTTCGTCGCTTTGAAACAGGAAATGAAACTGGAGCTCTGGGCCAGAGACAACGGCGACTTCCGCTTCATCCGCGACTATCGCATCAGGGCCGCCAGCGGCGTGTCAGGCCCCAAATTGCGCCAGGGCGACATGCAGGTACCGGAAGGCATTTACCGCATCGAAGGGCTAAATCCCAACAGCCATTACCATTTGGCGATGAAATTAAATTACCCCAACGCATTCGACCTCTTCCATGCCGAGTTGGACGGGCGCACCGATCCGGGGTCGGACATTTTCATCCATGGCAGAGCCAATTCCATCGGTTGCCTGGCCATGGGCGATGAAGCGATAGAGGAACTTTTCGTCCTAACCGCGCAAGTGGGCGCCGAAAATGTGAAAGTGGTGATTGCCCCGCACGACCCGAGAGTCTTCCCGCTGAAGGCTAACTCCGTAGACCTTCCGGAATGGACTTCCGGGCTTTATTCGCTCATCTCCCGCGAAATCAATGCCCTATCACCTGGAGTGAAGCCGGCAAAACCGGATTATGACCATCAAGACGGGATTGTGCTGCGTTAATTTCTTTCGGGTGTGGCTAGGCTATTTACGTGGCCTTTTAGGACATGCCCTTATACACAAATGCCGTCATACCCGCCGGGAAGCGGGTATCCAGGGCCAGGGATGACAAGCCCGATACATCCCTGTAGCCTGGATTCCGGCAATCCCTGCCGGAATGACGGAGTTGTGTATAAAGGTATGCTTTTAGGAGGCCAACGCTTGAGAGGATGCAAAACCAATCCTCCAATGAGACTTTATTTAATCCATCAGCAGCGCATACGCGATAGAGTTTGTGTATTACGCGCATGCGCTGGGACTTAATCACCGGCCCAGCATCCTGATCGCTTATTTCTAAGCGTGGCGCGGACCTGCTTATTTTTATGTATTAGGCTATTCTTTTATAGTGAAAAGCAATGGTATGCGTTTGGTAAGTCATGGAAAAAACCGCATCACAGATTTATTAAAATCAATTATTAGGATTGCATTGAGGTGTTGTATTTCAAGCCTACCCCCACTGGCAAAAGTTTATTATTTATGAAAAAAATACTCTATTTTATTTTCTCCATCAGTTTATTTTTAGTAAATAATATTGCTATGGCCGAACAAGCCAAAGACTGTTTTAATCAGGCATCCGGATCTGGAAAAAAGTGTTTGGAAGGCAAAGGCAGCCTAAGCAATAAAAGATCGGATATATTGCAGTTGTTGCAACAGTTAGCCGAACAAAAAGCGATTTCCAGCATTATCCCTCTTTTGCAAGATAGCGAGCCCTATGTCCGTGATGCGGCATTAGAAGTATTAGGGCAATTACAAGCAAAAGAAGCAATCCCCAGCATGATTCCTCTGTTGCAGGATACGGACAGCCATGTGCGCAGCAGAGCAATCGATGTATTAGTGCAATTTCGCGCCAAGGAAGCGATTCCCAGCATCATTCCTCTTTTGAAAGCAAAAGATACCAAAGTGCGCATCAGCACGATGGAAGCCTTATTGCAATTGAAAGCCAAAGAGGCGATTCCCCATATCATTCCTCTCTTAAATGACGGCGAGAGTAATGTACGCATGGGCGCGATGAACACCTTACTGGAAATGCAAGCCAAAGAGGCGGTTTCCGGCATTATTGTGTTATTGAAAGATAGCGATAAAAATATCCGTATTCGCGCCATAGAAGTATTGAGCGCATTGCAAGGAAAAGACGCCATTCCTGAAATGACTTCTCTTTTAAAAGACAACGATGATAATGTGCGTTTGAGCGCAATCAAGGCATTACAGGATTTAGGCGCCAAAGAAGCGGTTCCCAGTATTATTTATCTTTTGCAGGATAGCAATGCAAAGATGCGTTCTACGGCGATCAGCATGTTACGCAGTACCAAGGCCGAAGAAGCGATTCCTCGTATTCTGCCTCTTTTAGAAGATAACGATACTGACGTGCGCAGTAACGCCATATCGGCCTTAGAAGAACTACAGGGCAAAGAAGCAGCTCCCAGTATTGTTCCGCTGTTAAACGATCCTATTGGAAATGTACGCCTTCAAGCGCTCAATTCATTAGCGCGCTTGCAAGAAAAAGAAATAATCCCTCGAATTATTTCCCTCTTGCATGATCATGACGAACGTGTGCAAATCCGAGCGATGGAATTATTGCAACACTTTCAAGCAGAAAATACGGAAATCCCCAAAAAAGAAGCGATTTCCAATGTCATGCCCCTCTTGCAGGGCTACGACAAAAACGTTCGCTATACGGCGGTCGCTACATTAAAGGCATTACAGGCGACAGAAGCGATTCCAAGTATTGTTCCTCTTTTGCGAGACACGGAAATCCCTGTGCGTTTAGCGGCGATAGAGACCGTTGCGCAACTGCAAGCAAAGGAAGCCATCCCAACCCTTGTCTATTTTGTAAAAGACAAAGCCCCCAATATACGCATTGCCGCCATGGAAGCACTGATAGCATTACAAGGCAAAGAGGCCATTCAAAGCATTGCTCCGCTTTTGAAAGATGACGTCATTGAGGTGCGCAATGCAACGGAAGAGAGGCTGTCACAGATACAGAATCCATTGTTAACCGCTTTGATTAATAAGACGACAGGCCTGTTAATCGCGATATGCCCTATCCTGGCGTTTTTGCCGTTGTTTCTGACGAGAAAAAAGCTCTATGCGAGCATCGCCGCTTTGATCGCTGCCCTATTTTTGTTCCGACTGCTGGTTAATATTTCTCCTGACTATCCGCATCTTAGAGAAGGAACGATGTTGGGCAAAATATACCAGGCGGGAGTATTCATTGTATTTGCAGTTTCAATGTTTTTGAAATTCAGTTGGACTCTCATAACCGATTTACTGAAACGCTCTCCCGACAGCGATGAGGAGAATTTAAATGTGGAAAAAAATTAACATCCGTGAATGAAACAATAATTACTTCCCTCATGGTTCCCGTGCTCTGCGTGGAACCGGGATAAGGACGCACTGCGTCCCGAACCGCAGAGCGTGGGAACGATCAGGCTGCATTTCAGGAAGTTATTTTTAGCCACATCCTTAGCTTGTTCAGAACCCGCTTCCATTCCCAACCCGACCATCGAGTTACGATCGGTCCGGCAATTTTTGGATCACCCTACCGTCCCCCATCACGAATCATCCGGCGTATGCGCCGGCTCGGCTCCGATAAAATGCGGATTTTCGACGCTTATTCGCCTCATCCCAGGCGTAGCTTTATTGTTGTTTACCACGGATTGCCCTAACATCTACCAAAGCTGATCATCAATTCCATAACCCGAACAAGACAATGTTTTTAATGTAATTTTTACTCAATTTCATACCTAAAAACCATCTTATTCAAGGACACTATTCAGCACCAAATATTGCTAACATCAATAATTTGTTGCAAATAAACCTTAAAATAGGGAAGATATAGAAAGACGGCGTAATCATTTCTTAATCAAATAACACGTCGCTCGTCCCCATCAATTTTTTTATCAAACCGCTGACTTTCAGTCGAGGGGCTTATCATGAATAAACTTTCTGATGAACTCGCCAACACTTCCGTCTGTCCTCAATGCTTCAAGAATAATCATACGAATTTCATTGAGCCAGACCCTCAAATGTCCCTTATGTGCCCCTCCTGCGGCTGTAACTACTTTCCCTTCCGTATTTCTATCGATGAACCGTTGAACCGACCAGGAAACCGTATTTAAACGGATCATTGGGATCGGCCATAAACTGCTGCATCCCCGTGATATAAGACGCTCCGGTCACGACGGGCTCGACCGCGACGAAATCGCCCACGCGAACTTCCCTCAGGAGTTTTCCTTTGAATTGAGTGCCGATGATGCTCTGATTGATAAACTCGGTATTCAACGCCAACTCACCCTTCGCATAAAGCGCCGCCATCGCGGCAGAAGTTCCGGTCCCGCAAGGACAACGGTCCAACTGACCATCGCCGAAGATGACCACGCTTTGGGCAAAGGGACCGGAGGCTTCGGGTTTGTCGTAGATCTTGGTCAACTCAACCTTGGTGATGTGAACGAGAGTCGGGTGCTGCACGGCGAGTTTGGCGTTAACCGCCCTTTTCACCGCCACGCCCAGTTCGATTAGCCGGCTTGAGTTGCAAGGCTGGACCGCAAGCCCCAAAGCCTTGGCCGGAACCAAGGCGAAGAAATTGCCGCCAAACGCCACGTCGACGTAGATCCTGCCTATTTCAGGCAAATCGATTGCCACGTCCCTGGCGTAGAGGAATGCAGGGACATTGGCAACGGCGACCTCGATGACCCGGTTACCCACGACACTGGCGTGCGCTTCGATCAAGCCGGCTGGGGTGTCGAAAACAACACGGGTTTCCGGCTCGATCGGCGAAACCATGCCGGTCTCGATGAGTGCGGTGGCAGCGCTCATGACGCTATGGCCGCACATGTCGATATAGCCCTCGCTGTCGATGAACAGCAGGCCGTAGTCGGCTTTCTGGTGAGTCGGCGGAGTCAGGATGATGCCGAACATGTCCTGATGCCCTCGTGGCTCCTGCATCAGGAGGGTTCTATAGTGATCGAGCCGCGACTTCAGGTACTGCTTTTTTTCCGCCATGGTGTTACCCAGAATAGGCGGCAGGCCGCTGACGACAATGCGGGCGGGCTCGCCTGCGGTATGGGTATCTATGGCTGATATGATGTGGCAAAACTGGGCCATGGCCAAACTCCTTAGGGGCTGCGGGTGGCTGGGGAGCGGTTGGCAGGGCTTGCCCAAATCTGAGCGAGGCCGCTCAAAAGGATGAGACTCCCCCCTACCGCCTGAAGTGGCGACATCGGTTCGGCGTAAATCATCACGCCAATCAACGTGGCGATGACCGGCTCCAAATAGGACAGAATGCCGAACTCGTAGGCCGTCAAATGCCGAATGGCGAAGATCATGAAGGTCAATCCGAGAAAGCCTTGAAAAAAACCCGCCGCGAGCAACCAAGGCAGATCCTCCAGGCTCACATCGAACTCATGCCCGGCTAAAAAAGGGATGAGCGACAGTGCAGCAATCAGCAGTTGGTAAAAAGCGCGCCCCAATGGCGGCACCCGTGCCGGGATCTTGCGGTTGGTTATGATGACCAAGGCGTAGCTAAGAGCCGACAACACCCCATAGACATAGCCCAAAGCACCCTCCCCCGAAAAAGAGAAGCCGAACCGAAGCACGAACAGAAAACCCAAGAATGCCAGACTCATCAACAGGCCGTTGCAAAGCGCGATGGTTTCCCGCAGCACAAAATAGGCAAAACCGACAGCGAATATCGGGCCCAAATAAAGCAAGAACACGGCATTGGCCAGCGAGGTGTGAGCCATCGCCTGGATGTAGAACCAAACGCAAAAACCAATCGATAGCCCGCTGGCCATAAGGCAAGGAGACATAGCGACCTTGAGCGCATGGAGACTCCTGGTCAGCCCCAAGAATCCGAGCAGAAACACGCAACCCAGACCCATCCGGGCAAACGCGATAATTGAAGCATCCGCCGAAATGCTGCGGACAACAAGCCCCAGCGACCCCATCAAAACGGCGGAGAAAATGGCGGCGCAGTAGGCGTATTTTTTGTCGCGCGATCTCGTCATGACGTGGTTGGCGCAATGCCAAGGCTTGGGTTTTCGGTTAGCTGCGGTTTGGCATTGAGATAATTAATTTTGTACTCGACTCTCCCGGATTCTTATAAGTCCAGACAGCCCTCATCAGACGTGGTTTCCATCGGAATCGTCATAAACATTTAAAAACCATCAACGTAATATCATCACTGAACGAATCGGTCCGGCAAAACTGTTTCAAACGCTCCAGGCAGACATTGATCAGCGTATCCGGGGTCTCCCGGCAATACTCGCTCAGCAGACTTTCCACCCGGTCGATGCCGAAAAAATCGCCTTGCCCTCCTTCCGCCTCGATCAAGCCATCGGTATAAAACAGAATCAGGTCGCCGTGCTCTATCGGCAGCGATTTTTCTTCGAAATAGACCTGTTGATTGACGCCCACGATCAAGCCGTCCGCATCCAGCCGCAGACAGGCGTTTTGACGCGGCTTATATAATAAAGGCGGCGGGTGACCGGCATTGGCATAGCGGATAAGCCGGTTGTCGATATCGTATTGCAGATAAAACAGGGTGATGAAAAAATCCGACTTGTCGAGGTCTTCAAACAGAAAACGGTTCAACTGATCGAGTTTGACGGCCGGCGACTCGACGCCGGCGGCATTTGCACGAATCGCACTGCGCGTTTCGACCATGAACAGCGCAGGACCGATAGAATGCCCCGACACGTCCGCGATCACCATGTCCAGATGGCGATCGCCGCGGCAGAAATAATCATAATAATCGCCGCCGACCTGATCGGCCGGCAAACAGCGGCCCAGCACCTCGAAATGCCGGTTTTTGATCGGCGTTGAAGGCGACAGCGTCGCCTGAATCTTGCGCGCAATATCGATTTCATTACGCGCGATCGCGAGTTTGACCTGCGCCTGGCGAATCTGCTGCTCGGCAGCCTTGCGCGCGCTGATGTCATGGATGAAACCGCTGAAGATGAAGACATTGCCTTCCTTCAAAGGCGAAATGCTGAGCTCGATCGGAAATTCCGCGCCGTCGCGCCGCAAGGCCGTCTGCTCGATCAGACGGTTCAGGATGCTGCCGTTGCCGCCGCGCAGGAAATTGTCGAGTCCCAGGCGGTGTGCCTTGCGGAAGCGTTCCGGGATGATCAGTTCATCGAGGCGCTGGCCGATGGCCTCATCGCGGCGCCAGCCGAAAATCTGTTCCGCCTGGCGATTCCAGTCGCGGATGATGCCGTAGGAATCCATGATCACGATCGCACTCAGCGAACTCTCGATGATCAGGCGGATGCGTTTTTCGCTTTCGATCAGCGCATCCTGAAATTGCTTCCTGACGGTAATGTCGCGATCGACCCCGCGCCATTTGAGCAGCTTTCCTGCCGCATCGGTGATCGGCAAACCGGTCGATTCCGTGACCACCAGATGGCCGTCCTTATGCTGGTAATGATTGATCAGGCTGTAGAACGGCTGCTGGCTGGCCGCGTAAAACTGTTGTTCGGCCTTGTCCTGCGCGGTCAAAAATTCGGTGTAATGCCTGCCGACGACCTGGTCAGGGCTATACCCCAGGATCTGCTTCACCGCGGTGCTGCAATAGATATAAAAGCCGCCGGGGTCCTGCTCCCACAGCCATTCGCCGGTCATCTCGGCCATTTGCCGAAAACGTTCCTCGCTTTCGACCAGCGCCGATTCGACATCCCGGCACACATTCACGCCCATGCCGGCGATGCCGGGAGCGTCCACGCCGTCGATTTCGGCGAGTTGTTTGCCGTTGAATTCCTGAATCAGCATCAGGATAGCGACCCGCTCCGGAACCTGCGTCAGCAACCGCGACAGCGACACCTGCGCCTTGATCATCCGGTTGGCCCGGGTCGCCACGCCGGCGATCACAGATTGATCGACACCGGTCTCGATCAGTTGCGTAAAAATTTGCCGCCAGGGCTGCTCCTCGCTTTCCGGACAGAGGCGATGGAAGGATTGATCCGCCAGTTCCTGCTCCTCGAAACCGAGCAATTCGGCCGCCGCCGCGTTGACATGCTTGATTCTCGGCGGCCAGGCGGCAACATCACCCGCACGGTCCCACTCGACGATCACGATCCTGGCTTTCGGAAATTCGTTAGGCTGCTGCAAGAGTCATATCTCCCAAGGCGGGCGGACATCTGTTTTCAAAGTTTCCCGAAATAACCTGTTGTTGACGAAGTGAAGGCTAAGCGTCAACATTATTTATAATCATATCATAGCCTATCGCTTGCAATGCCGGCCGACTGATGCCAGAATGCGGCAGTCCTGGCGGAAATTCGAGTTGCCGGCCAGCATCAGCAACTACTGCAAAAATACTTGAGTTCAGTGTAAAATGGCCCACTATGCCATCTCATAACCCAATCATGGAACCACGCACCGCAGCAGTCGAGCGTAACACGCTCGAAACGCAAATTAAGATCAGCCTGAATCTGGACGGCACCGGCAAATCCCGCTTCGTAACCGGCGTGCCGTTTCTCGATCACATGCTCGACCAGATCGCCCGCCACGGCTTGATCGACATGGATATCGAAGCCAATGGCGATCTCGAAATCGATGCGCATCACACGGTCGAGGACATCGGCATCACACTTGGTCAGGCCTTTGCGCAGGCGGTCGGCGACAAGAAAGGCATCGTCCGTTACGGCCATGCCTATGTGCCGCTCGATGAAGCCTTGTCTCGCGTCGCGCTCGATTTGTCCGGCCGTCCGGGGCTTTTCTATGACGTCAAATACCCGCGCGCGACGATCGGCCGCTTCGATGTCGATCTGTTCCGCGAATTTTTTCAGGGCTTCGTGAACCACGCCGGCGTGACCTTGCATATCGACAATTTGAAAGGCGTCAACGCGCACCATATCGCCGAAACGATTTTCAAGGCCTTGGGCCGCGCGCTCAGGATGGCCATTACGCCCGACCCGCGCATGGCCGGCATCATGCCATCCACCAAAGGCACGCTTTAATTCTTAGAACCCATTATCCTTGTTAAGTTTATTCGGCAATGCCCCTAAATCTTTTTCTTTTTTAGCCTGAGCCTTTCGCCTAAATCTTATGTCATCTGTCGCTGTTATCGATTACGGAATGGGTAATCTGCATTCCATCGTCAAGGCATTGCAGCATGCCGATTCCCGAACCGAAGTGATCTGCACCGCCGATGCCGAAGCCATTCTCGGCGCCGACCGGGTGGTGTTTCCGGGCGTCGGCGCGATTCGCGACTGCATGCGGGCCTTGCACGAAACCGGTCTGGCCGAGGTTATCCGCCAGGTCGCGGCCTCCAAACCGCTGCTCGGCGTTTGTCTCGGCATGCAGGCCTTGCTGACCGACAGCGAGGAAAACGGCGGCATCCAGGGCCTGAACCTGATCCCGGGACACGTCGTCCGCTTTGCCGACAAACTGACCGACGCCCAGGGCAATCAGCTCAAAATTCCGCACATGGGCTGGAATCAGGTGCATCAGACTGCACATTCCCTGTGGCAAGACATTCCGCAGGACAGCCGCTTTTATTTCGTGCACAGCTACTATGCGCGGCCCGACGACGCCAGAGCGACGGCCGCCACCAGCGCCTATCCGGACGACTTCGCCTGTGCGCTCGCCCAGGACAATATCTTTGCGGTGCAATTTCACCCCGAGAAAAGCCAGACCGCCGGTTTGCAGTTGCTGCGCAACTTTTTGCACTGGTCAATCTAATTGATTTTTTTGATCGTTGATCATCATGACTCTAAAAATTGCTGTTGAGGAAATCCGTGTATGTTGTTAATACCTGCAATTGATTTGAAAGAAGGCAAATGTGTCCGTTTGCGGCAGGGGCGCATGGAAGACGACACGGTGTTCTCCGAAGACCCGGTCGCGGTCGCGGGCCGCTGGGTCAATCTCGGCGCCAAGCGTCTGCATCTGGTCGATCTGGACGGCGCCTTCGCCGGCAAGCCGCGCAACGCGGAGGTGATCCATGCGATCGTCGAAGCCTTTCCGGACGTGCCGATTCAAATCGGCGGCGGCATCCGCGACGAGGAAACGATCCAGGCTTATTTCAATGCCGGCGTCGAATATGTGATCATCGGCACCAAGGCGGTCAACGCGCCGCATTTCGTCCGCGACATGGCGATCGAATACCCGCGCCGGATCATCGTCGGCCTCGACGCGAAGGACGGCAAGGTCGCGATCGACGGCTGGTCCAAGCTGTCGCGCCATGACGTAATCGATCTCGCGAAGCATTTCGAGGAAGACGGCGTCGAGGCGATCATTTATACCGACATTTCGCGCGACGGCATGATGCAGGGCGTGAACATCGAGGCGACATCACGCCTCGCGCGCGCGATCCGAATTCCGGTGATCGCCTCCGGCGGCATCACCAATATCGAAGACATCCGCGCGCTCGGCCAGATTGCCGGCGACGGCGTGATCGGCGCGATCACCGGCCGCGCGATCTACGAAGGCACGCTCGATTTCGCCGAAGCGCAAAAGCTGGCCGAGACGTTCTGATCATGAGTCTGGCCAAACGCATCATCCCCTGCCTCGATGTCGATAACGGCCGCGTGGTCAAGGGCGTCAAATTCGTCGACATCCGCGATGCCGGCGATCCGGTCGAAATCGCCCGGCGCTACGACCGCGAAGGCGCGGACGAAATCACCTTTCTCGACATCACCGCGACTCATGACGACCGCGCGACGATGGTGCACGTGGTCGAACAGGTCGCGGGCGAAGTCTTCATTCCGTTGACGGTCGGCGGCGGCATCCGCACCTTGAACGATATCCGCACCATGCTGAACGCCGGCGCGGACAAGGTCGGCATCAACAGCGCCGCGGTATCCAATCCCGAATTCGTGCGCGAGGCGGCCGAGCGTTTCGGCTCGCAATGCATCGTCGTCGCGATCGACGCGAAAAAGGTTTCCGCGCCCGGCGAGCCCGAGCGCTGGGAAATCTTCACCCACGGCGGCCGGAAATCGACCGGCATCGAGGCGATCGGCTGGGCCCGAAAAATGGTCGACTACGGCGCCGGCGAAATCCTGCTGACCAGCATGGACCGCGACGGCACCCGCGAAGGCTTCGATCTGAGATTGACGCGCGCGCTCAGCGAAGCGGTCGCGGTGCCGGTAATCGCCTCGGGCGGCGTCGGCAATCTGGACCATCTGGTCGACGGCGTCATCGAAGGCAAGGCCGACGCGGTGCTCGCGGCCAGCATCTTCCACTTCGGCGAATATACGATTCAACAGGCCAAGGAGCACATGGCCAAGCACGGGATCGAGGTGCGGCTGACATGAGCGAAGCCTGGCTCGACGCCATTCGCTGGACCTCAGAAGGCCTGATTCCGGTGATCGCCCAACAGGCGGACAGCGGCAAGATTCTGATGTTCGCCTGGATGAACCGCGAGTCTTTGCGGTTGACCGCCGCCGAAGGCTATGCGGTGTACTGGTCCAGGTCGCGCAATAAACTCTGGCGCAAGGGCGAGGAATCCGGCCACCGGCAAAAGGTGCTCGGCATCTATCTCGATTGCGACGAAGACGTGATCCTGATCAAAATTGAACAGCAAGGCGGCATTGCCTGTCATACTGGACGCGAGAGCTGTTTTTACCGGCAATTGCAGGGCGAGCAATGGCAGACCGTCGAGCCGGTGCTGAAAGACCCTGAAGCGATATATCGAAAATCATGAGCGACGTATTACAACAACTGGCGGACGTGCTGGAACAGCGCAAGCAACAAACGGCGGACAAATCCTATGTCGCGAGCCTTTATGCGAAAGGCCTGGACACGATCCTGAAAAAGATCGGCGAGGAAGCGACCGAAACGGTGATCGCGGCGAAGGGCGGCGACAAGCAGCAGATCATCTATGAAACGGCCGATTTATGGTTTCATTGCATGGTGCTGTTGGCGCAACAAGGCCTCGGCCCCGACGATGTATTGAACGAATTGCAGCGCCGCTTCGGCTTGTCCGGCATCGAAGAAAAGGCGCAGCGGCAAAAATAGCTCATCGCTCTTACGCTCAGTGTTATACATAAATATCGTCATACCCGCCGGGATACCCAAAGGGCGCAAGAGCGGGTATCCAGGCCAGTGATGGTAAGCTCTAAAACGTCCCTGTAGCCTGGATTCCGGCAATCCCTACCGGAATGACGGACTTGTATAACGATGATCGCTCTTGCAAAGGAACGCAATCCACATCACCCCGTCGGGGCGACAGCCACAACCCCAGCATAAGCCCCCAAACTTCAACAAGAGGTAAAATCCATGGGCATCAGTCTCTCCGAATTAATAGTGTTACTGCTGATCGTGGTGGTGCTGTTCGGCACCAAACGATTACGCACGGTCGGCTCCGACCTCGGCGCCGCGATCAAGGGCTTCCGCAACGCGGTCAAGGATCAGGACGGTCCAGAACAGGTCGCCGAGGATAAAAAACCGATCGAAGGCGAAACGCTGTCCAAGCATCACGAAAAAACCTAAGCGATGTTTGAAATAGGCTTCTCCGAAATCATGATGGTCGCGCTGGTCAGCCTGCTGGTGATAGGTCCCGAGCGGCTCCCCAAGGTCGCCCGCATCGCGGGCTACTGGATCGGCAAGACGCGGCGCATGATCGCCGACGCGAAGGCCGAAATCAGCGCCGAGCTGCATGCCGAGGAACTGCGTCAGGCCTTCGAGCATCAGGACGACCTGAAGCAACTGCAAGACCTGATCGATGAAACCCGGAATGCCGGGAATTCGCTTCAATCCTCGCTCGAACAGCTGACGCAAGACGGACTCACCCAAGACAAAGCCCCGCATGAAGAAAAATAACCCGAACGACGCCCCGGAATTGCCCTTCCTGAGCCATCTGATCGAACTGCGCGACCGCCTGTTGCGTTCGGTCGTCTGCGTGCTGCTGGTCTTCATGGCGCTCGCCTATTACGCGAACGATATTTATGCGCTCTTGGCCGGCCCCCTGATGAAGCACATGCCCGCGAACAGCAGCATGATCGCGATCGAGGTCGCCTCGCCGTTTTTCACGCCGTTCAAGCTGGCACTGGTCGTTTCGATCTTCATTTCGATCCCGTTTCTCTTGTACCAATTCTGGGCCTTCGTCGCTCCGGGGCTGTACCAGCACGAGCGGCGCTTCATCCTGCCGTTGCTGTTCGCCAGCACCCTGCTCTTCTTTCTCGGCGTCGCCTTCGCGTATTTCGTGGTGTTTCCGCTGATGTTCAAGTTCCTGACCGCCGCCGCTCCGGTCGGCGTGACCGTGATGACCGACATCAGCCACTATCTGGACTTCGTGCTGACCCTGTTCTTCGCGTTCGGCATTTGTTTCGAGGTGCCGATTTTCACGATCGTGCTGGTCTGGACCGGTCTCGTAACCCCGCAGGCGCTCGCCGAACAGCGTCCCTATGTGATCGTCGGCGCCTTCATCGTCGGCATGGTGCTGACCCCGCCCGACGCGATCTCTCAGACCCTGTTGGCGGTGCCGATGTGGCTGCTGTTTGAAGCCGGTTTGCTGTGCTCACGTCTGTTTGTGCGCGCAGACGCCGACTCGGGCAAGGAATTGACACCCTCCTAAACCGAACGCGTTGCGTTCACTCTCTCCAATTTACATCTCCGCCGGCCGGATGTAGCGCGGAAACACCTTCGTACCGGGTACATGCTTATCCGCCCAGGCGGCCATCGCTTCGAGCACCGGTATCAGATCCCTGCCCTTTTCGGTCAATTCATATTGATAACGCAGCGGTTTGCGACAATAAGGCGTTTTCGTCACGGTGCCGCCTAGCTCCAGCCTTTTCAGACGCTCCGCCAGAATGTTGGTGGGAATCGCCTCGGCGGATTCGCTGAACTCGCCGAAACGCGATTTGCCCAGCACCAGATCGCGCACCACCAACAATGTCCATTTATCGCCAAACACGTCCAGCACATTCGCGACAGGGCAGCAGGAGCGTTCAAATTGCGTTTGATCTAAATCACTCATTTTTCAATCCGGTTATGTCTCGGTAGTCACTTGCATTTTACAAGGTACAGGACTAGCATAGTGACTTGCAATTTAAAACCAACTATAACACAGGCACATACCGGAGAAAAAAAATGATCACACTCTATCAATTCGCCCGCACCTGGGGGCTGCCGAACCTGAGCCAGTTCTGCGTCAAACTCGAAACCTACTTGCGCATGCACGAGATTCCTTACCAGATCGTCGAAACCTTGCCGCTGAAGGCGCCCAGGGGCAAGTTGCCGTTTATCGATGACGAGGGCCTGAGAATCGCCGATTCCCGCCTGATTTTGCATCATTTACAGTCGAAATACGGCCAGGGTGAAGACGCGCACATCTCACCCGAACAACAGGCGACCGCCAAATCATTTCAGCGCCTGCTGGAAGAACATCTGTATTGGATCAGCATGGTGACACGCTGGGATTATGGCGAAAGCAACTGGCAAGCCAACAAACAGGCGATTTTCGGCGTGCTGCCGCCGATAGCCCGCGATGTGGCCGCAGCGATTTATCGGAAACGAATCAAGAAGCAGATTTTAGGACACGGCATCGGCCGCCTGAGCGATCCGGAAAAGTTCGCGCTCGGCAGCGAGGATATCGACAGTCTGGCGGATTTTCTTGGCGACAAACCCTATTTCATGGGCGCTCAACCAACCAGCCTGGACACCAGCGCCTATGGCATTCTGGTCAATATCGTCGGCAGTCCGATCGAGTCGCCGCTGAAAGATCATGCGAGGAGCAGGCAAAACCTGTATGACTACTGCCGCCGCATGCAGGCCGAGTTTTTCCCGGAACTGCCCTGGCCCGCCGATTGAGAACGGTCGGCGGAGACAGTTCAACGCATCAGCCAGTCAACCCCGATACCCAGCCAGGTCAAGCCCAGCAGCAGCCAAGGCAACCAATGCTGGCGATAAACGATCACCGCTTCGACCGGCGGCTCGTTCGTCTCGGCCGATGGCTCGGTGGGCCGCGAGGCTTTCTTCAGCCGCTTGCTCAGTTCCCTGGCTTTTTCTTTTTGCTGTTTCTTGTACTGGTCGATACCTTTTTGAATGCCCTGGGCGATCAGCTTGGTCTGCTCTTTGGTCTGCGCCGGACGCTGCGTGGCCTTCGCGATTTTGAGCGCTTCTTCCTGCGTTTGCGGCGACGGTTTTTGATAATTCGGTTTATTGGCCATGAGGGTATCGAGAGTCGGATAGGGTCAACGCTTTCCTTGCGCATCAAAAGTGGTGATCATACTGCAAAAAATCGGCGCCCGGAAAAATTCATTCCGAACGCTTCCGGGTCACCGCGAACAGCCGGGGAGCGGCCTCATCGTTCGCTTTGGCATCGATCCGCTCGACCCTGAAGCGTTCACAGTCCAGATGTTTACACCAGCGCCCGACCCGGTCGGTCTCGTGCGCGCCGCCGGGATGGCCGGGATAGGCCACGATCGTGATGATGCCGCCCGACCCCAGCAATCGGCTCGCCGCCGAAAGCGCGGCCAGCGTCGAATCGGTCCGGGTCGTCACGGCTTTATCGCCTCCGGGCAGGTAACCGAGATTGAACATCACCGCACCGATCGCGCCGTGATCCGTCTTGGGGATCCGTTCGAGCATGCGGGCATGGCTGTCGTTAATGAGCGTCAGGCAAGCCTGCAGCGCGGATTCGTTGATTTTGGCTGCGGCGGACGCCAGCGCGGCGCGCTGGATGTCAAATCCGTAGACCCTGCCGCGCGGCGCGACCTGCCGCAGCAGAAACAGCGTGTCATGGCCGTTGCCGACCGTCGCGTCGACCGCGCTGGCCCCCGGACGCAGACGCGCGCGGATCAGTTCATGGGCCTTAGCCACCAGGGAAATGCGTTCTTTCATGGCGCTTAATGTCACAGGAGGACGGTAAGGCCTCGCCGTTGCCTAAATAGTCGGCAAAGCGGCGGCCATACCCGGGGATCATCACGCTGCCTTTCGCGCCGAAGCCGTTGAAGATATGGAGCTGCGGCAGCTTGGGATGCGCGCCGATGAAGGGCTGCCGGTCCTCCGTGCAGGGGCGGACGCCGGCCTCCTGCGCGATCAGTTTGGCCTCCTTCAGGCCCGGAAAGATGCGTTCGCCCGCCTGGAGCAGTTCCGCTTTGGCCTGCCCGGTAATTTGACCGTCGATGTTTTCGCGGTCGAAGGTCGCGCCCAGGCGAACCCGATTACCGCCGAGAGACAGGAGCCAATGGCCGTCATTGAATAAGCGGTCGGGTATCGGCAAGGCGTGTTCCAACGTCAAGATCTCGCCTTTCGCCGGCCGCAGCGGCAGCCATGAGAACCAGGGATTTTCGCGCGCGCGAAAGCCTTCGCAAAAAATGATCCGGCGGGGGCGAAATTCCTGCCATTGCAAAACCGGATCGAAACGCAGATCGCGATAATCAAAATGCGCCTGCCGGTAGGACGAATGGGCGCGCAAATATTCCAGCAGGCAGGACAATAACGGCCGCGTCAGCAGATAACCGGTCTGTTTTTGTTCCAGACAGCCCAAGACAGCGTCCCGCTTCCAAGGCTGGGCAATGCCGCCCAGATAGTCCCGATAAGCGTCATCGTCCAAGCGTTTCCGGCATTGAGCGACGTCCTGCTCGCGGCGCAACAGACGCCACATCGGTTTTTCGACATAAAACGGGCGCTTGAACGCTTCCGCCCAAGCCGCGTAACACGCCTTGGCGGCCGGCAACAGCTGCTCGATCTCGGCGGTCTTGACGAAGCGCAGGCCGGTGACCGGATTGATCAATCCGGCCGCGACCTGCGACGCATTCATTTCGCCGGGGTCTATCACGACGACACACGAGCCGCGCCGAAGCAGCTCCGATGCCAGTAAAGCGCCGGCCAGACCGAAGCCGACAATCAAGAAATCGATGGGTTTTGTTTCCGCCAAGACCTTACCCGCTGTGTTGAAACGGCTGCCATTATACCGCCGTTCCGGCTGCTTGCTCCGGGTACAATCCCGTCTATGTTTTGTACAAGTCATGGTATAATGAAATCATTGGCCGGGCCGTTGTCTCATTGGCTTTCAATGACTTGCGACGTATTTAATGATCGAGAATGCTATCGCACAGCCTGATCGGCCCCGGTTTCCACCCCAATGCTGGGCTTTCTTCGCAGACAAACAGGCGGCTATGACGGATATTAAGGACAATTCGGAGCATTACTTGATCAGCACCGTCTCGAAACGATCCGGGGTCAAAGCCGAACTGGTCCGGGCCTGGGAGCGCCGTTATCAGGCGGTCGCGCCGACCCGAACCGCGGGCGGGCACCGCGTCTATACCGACCTGGATATTGCCCGGCTGAAGCTATTGAATCAAGCGACCCGCGATGGCCACAGCATCAGCCGCATTGCGCGCTATTCGCTGGACGAACTGAGAAAACTGCTGCAAGCCGAAGAAGCCTTCGCGCCGGCAAATCACCCTCTCCCGCCGTCCGGCAGCGACAGCAAAGCGCTTGCGGAAGCTTACGTCCGCAAATGCTATGCGGAAGTCACCGCCTTCGACGCTCGAACGCTGGAATCGCTGTTCGAGAACGCGATCGTCGAACTCGGCATCCAGAACTTTATCGAAGATTTGCTCGATCCCTTGCTGATCCTGATCGGCGAACGCTGGAAATCCGGCGAACTGCGGCCGGTCCATGAACACATGGCATCGTCCATCATCCGCTCCCTGACCTATATCCTGCGCAACAATACGCCCTGCTCTCCTGCGGCGCCCCGAATGGTCGTCACGACGCCGCTCGGCCAATTGCACGAACTGGGCGCGCTGCTGGCCGCGATCATCGCCGAACTGAAAGGCTGGAAAGTCACCTATTTGGGCCCGAATCTGCCGGCCGAAGAAATCGCGGCTGCGGTCAAATTCACCGATGCGGCGGCGGTCACGATCAGCATCAGCTTCAGCACCGACGATCACGTGGTGCAAAAAGAACTCAGAAGACTGCGTAAACTGCTCGGCTACGAAATTGCCATGATTGTCGGGGGACGCGCCGCCCCCTATTACGAAACGGTGCTGAACGAAGTCGGCGTGGTCAAAATTGCAAGCCTTGCGCATTTCCGGCGCTATCTTGACGAAGTGGCGCAGCAGAAAGACAAAATTCCCGTCCAGGAGACAGCAGTTTAGCATCCTAAAAATCCGGGGCAAAAAAAAGGGGGTGATGATCACCCCCATAATGAGCGCACCTCAAACCTGTCCGACCGGCTTATTAGGCTTATTGATATTGACGGCCTTATCCTCGCCTTTGTCCGGCTTTTGCAAGTCAGCTCGTCCGGTCGTATCGCTATCGTCCATCGGCGGACGCGGATCGCGGCCGGCCATCAAGTCGTCGATTTGATTTTTGTCGATCGTTTCCCATTTCATCAGCGCATCGGCCATCTTGTGCAGGATTTCGATGTTGTCCTGCAACAGCTTTTCGGCGCGTTGGTAGTTGCGGTCGATCAGCACGCGGATTTCCTCGTCGATAAGATGAGCGACTTCGTTCGAAAACGATGAACCCGGCGACGCATACCCCATGAACGGCTGACCGCTTTCCTCGCCGTAGACCTGCGGCCCGAGCTTGTCCGAAAAGCCCCAGCGCTTGACCATGTTGCGCGCCAGTTCGGTTGCCCGTTCGATGTCGTTCGAGGCGCCGGTGGTAACGCGGTCGCCGCCGTAGATCATCAGTTCCGCGATGCGGCCGCCGAACAGGCTGGCGATCTGGCTTTCGAGCTTGCGCTTGCTGGCGCTGTACTGGTCGCGTTCGGGCAGGAACATCGTGACACCAAGCGCACGTCCCCGCGGCATGATGCTGACCTTATAGACCGTGTCATGGTCCGGCGACAACTGGCCGACGATGCAGTGCCCGGCTTCGTGATAGGCGGTCAGGCGCTTGTCTTCTTCGGTCATCACCATCGTATGCCGCTCGGCGCCCATCAGGATCTTGTCCTTGGCCTTCTCCAGATCGGCCATCGTGACTTCCTGCTTGTTCGCCCGCGCCGCGAACAGCGCCGCCTCGTTGATCAGATTGGCGAGATCCGCGCCCGAGAAGCCCGGCGTGCCGCGCGCGATGTATTTCAGTTCGACGTCGGCCGCGGCCGGCACCTTCTTGATGTGCACGTTCAGGATTTGCTCGCGGCCCTTCACGTCCGGCAGACCGACGTTGACCTGACGGTCGAAGCGGCCGGGACGCAACAGCGCCTTATCGAGCACGTCGGCGCGGTTGGTCGCCGCGATCACGATGACCCCTTCGTTGCCGTTGAAGCCGTCCATCTCGACCAGGAGCTGGTTCAGCGTCTGCTCGCGCTCCTCGTTGCCGCCCGAGAAACCGGCGCCGCCGCGTTGGCGGCCGACCGCGTCGATTTCGTCGATGAAGATGATGCAAGGCGCATGTTCCTTCGCCTGCGCGAACATGTCGCGCACCCGCGAGGCGCCGACGCCGACGAACATTTCGACGAAGTCGGAACCGGAGATCGTGAAGAACTTGACGCCCGCTTCGCCGGCGATCGCTCGGGCCAGCAGGGTCTTACCGGTGCCCGGAGGCCCGACCATCAGAATGCCGCGCGGAATCTGGCCGCCGAGTTTCTGGAATTTTTGCGGATCGGACAGGAAGTCGACCAGTTCGACGACCTCCTCCTTCGCTTCCTCGCAGCCCGCCACATCGGCAAAATGGATCGTGCGCTTGTCTTCTTCGAGCAGTTTGGCCTTGCTTTTGCCGAAACTGCCCGCACCGCCGGCCTGCTGGCGCCGCATATAGATCACCCAGACCGCAATCAACAGCAGCATCGGGAACCAGGATACGAATATCTGCATCAGGAACGACTGTTTCGGCGGCGCGACGGTGCGGATCTGCACGCCGGCGCCCAACAAATCGTCGATCATGTGCGGATCGTCCGGATTGATCGTTTCCAGATCCTGACCGTCATTCGTGCGTATCTTGACTTGATTGTCCATGATTTCGACGCGGGTGATCTGCTTCGCCTTGACCTTGGCGAGAAAATCCGAATAAGCGATGCTGTCCATCGCCGGCGGCGGCGCATTAAAGCGGTTAAAAACCAATAGCAAACCGGTGATCAGGATCGACCAGAGCAGCAGGTTGTATAGATTCATCTTCATTTTTATCTCTCCTGACCATGTAGCATTTTTAGGTTCTTCGTTGGCGATTTAAAAACCTATTATTTTAATCAATTAATTAGGTATGATCCTTGGTTTTTTCAAGACCAGCAAATACATTTTACAGAAAACTGCTTAAATGCTCGCCATAATGCCGCTTGATTTTGTTTAGCGCCCCGACTTCTATCTGCCTGACCCGCTCGCGCGTCAGATTCAATTCCAGGCCGATCTCCTTCAAAGTCAACTCCCGCTCGCTATCGACGCCAAAATGATCGCAGATGATTTTGGCCTCCCTGGGGTTCAGTATTTTAAGCGCCTGCCCAATCAGGCGCGCAAGATCGGACTGCGCCAGGATGCCGAAAGCGGAAGCGAAAATATCCTGTTCGAGAAAATCGATCGGTGCAAACGCCTCGTCATCGTCGTCCGATGAAGACTCGATAGGCACCGCGGTTTGGGAAATCGCGAGAATCGCGTCGATTTCAGCGGGCGACAGGCCGGTATGCTCGGCCAAATCCTGCAACGAGGGTTCCTTGCCGGTCCGCACCAGCAATTGCTCCCGGTCGCGAAAAAATTTGTTGATCGCGCCGACCTGCCCGCAAGGAATCCTGACCACCCGCTCGCTGCGGGACAATGCCCTGGAAATCGCCTGCCGTATCCAATAACCGGCATAGGTCGAAAATTTGAAGCCGAGCCGGTAATCGTAGCGGTCCGCCGCCTTCAACAACCCGGTCTGCCCCTCCTGAACCATATCTTCAAAATCCAGGAAACTGCCCTTGTATTGATTCGCAATGTACAGCACCAGACCCGAATTGGCGGTGACCAGTTGCTGACGGGATTCCAGCCAGGCGCGTTCTGCCGCAATCAACTCGGCAAGAGAGTAACGGCTGCCTTGCCCCGTGAAAAAAAAACCTAGCGGCCGGCCGAGATGTTGCCGATGCAATTGGAGAATTTGAGCAAAACCGTCGTTCTTATGCTTGGCTCCGCACTGAGTGATTCGCGCGATACGCTCGCGGACTTGGGCATTTTCCTGTTGCAGGTGCCTGCCGGCGTAACCATGCAGATCCACCAGCCGCGTCAGGTCGTTAAAAGTGAAAGGAAAGCATTGCAAGGCCGCCACCATGTCCTCAGCGTTCCGCTCTACCTCACCCGCCGCTTTCTCTACCGTGACGCGCTGATAGCACTGGCGGATGAGGGCCAAAGGCGACGCCAGCTCGGTGGACGATTTGGGCTCTTCCAGCGGGTCCGCGGCCTCTTTGTCAAGATGTTGTTCATGCTCTTGCAGCAGCCACAGCGGCGTCAATGAGGATTGGGCCAAGGCATTGACCAAATTCATCTTACAGGCTTTCAATCGCCTCGCGAGCGATAAATTCGGATCTTCCGCATCAATGCCGGCGCATTCCGCAAAGTCCGGCATTCGATCGAGCAATGCATTACTGCTTTCCGGGTCAATATCCTCCCGCGATACCGAAGGATATTTTTCTACTAACGTGACAGCCATTTGCCAGCCCTCCCCAAACGCCATTTGGAATAGTGATTTATGTATGCCAAAAAAGCGAAAATACAGCGTTTAACACAAAATAAAAGCCATCCCTTTTATTTTAACCGCAGCATCCCGAACAGGGGCTTTGTAAAAGGTTTTGAACAAACCTTTACAAGAATTAGTCAATATACTAGACAACGCAATGCGCAGTTCGTCGGATTTCCGTTCCAACCCATATGAGACAACGTCTTGATAAATTAGTTTATTTTAAGCCAGTCTCATCACTTGACGATCGATGACATCTGATCGCAATGTAGCAATATTCACAATCCATGTCAAAATATATTTATACAAAAACTGTACAAAGCTGGATATTATCGCAGTGCGTTTAAATGACTAAGAACAATCGGATCAATGACGGGACCGGTCAAGGCGCTTAAGGATTGGTTTCCGCTCGCCCTGCATTCCGAACCGCGGAGCGGCTCAGGACGCAGCGATGGGGCTGAATTTCGGAGAATGACGCAGGCGGGGCGGGCTAACTCAACCGCATGGAGAGGTAGGGCGAAGGGGAATGGCCGAACTATTTTTGTTCCAGCGGCATTTCTTCGAACTCGATGCCTTCCCAGCCGTATTTGATGAAATTGCGGATATTTTGATGGCTCTTGCCATCGGGGTCGCCGAGGACATCGACGCGATAAAAGTCGCCGAACAAGTTCAAGGTTTGCTGCTTGTCCAGATCGTGCAGCAGCGCAAAGGCGAAAATCTTGCAGGAGCCTTCATTCACGCCCGCCGAATTGACCAAACAGTCCTCGCCGAGTCCGTTACGGAATTCTGCCGGGCGATAATCGTAGTGTTCGGTGATCACCGCTATCGTCTCCTGGAAGTCGACCGGGACGTTAGTTTTAATTTTTTCTAGGAATTGGGAGAGGGACATGGAAGTGTTGGGCTCAGTGTAGGGAGTTGAGTCAAGGCGATCAACCGTGTTTCAGGATGCGCCCTTTTTCGCGCTGCCAATCGCGGTCTTTCGAGCTGGCGCGTTTATCGTGCAATTGCTTGCCCTTGGCGAGGCCGATTTCGAGCTTGGCGCGGCCATGCTTCCAATACAGCGAGAGCGGCACGATGGTATAGCCTTTGCGCTCGACCGAACCGATCAATTTGTTCAGCTCATGCCGGTTCAACAGCAGTTTTTTCGCGCGCACCGCTTCGGGCTTGATATGCGTGGACGCGGACAACAGCGGCGAGATGTGCGCGCCGGCCAGCCAGGCCTCGCCGCGCCGAAAGGTCACATAGCTTTCCTTCAGTTGTACCCGTCCGTCGCGGAGACTCTTGACCTCCCAGCCTTCCAGCACGATTCCGGCCTCATAGCGTTCCTCGATAAAATATTCGTGCGTCGCCTGGCGGTTGACCGCGATCGTTGCATTTTGCTGAGTCTTGTTTTTTTTGGATTTTTTATCGGCCATGGGGGGCGGACTGTAATTTTTCGACTGACGTAAAACAATAAATTTGTTATTTTACTCGATTAAACTCGATCCAGTGTTTTTTATATAGAATCCGACAGGCACTTTCATGACGAATGCGAAAAAAACGATTCACGGCGAATGGTCATCGCGCTTGGCCTTCATTCTCGCGGCGACCGGCTCCGCAGTGGGCCTCGGCAATATCTGGAAATTTCCGTATATTACCGGCGCGAACGGCGGCGGCGCCTTCGTGCTGGTCTACCTGCTGTGCATCGCGTTGATCGGCATTCCGCTGATGATGGCCGAAACGATGCTCGGCCGCCGCACCCGCCAGGACCCGATCAACACGATGGAAATTTTGACCGAGGAAGCCGGCGCGGACAAGAACTGGCATTATCTCGGCTGGATGGGCGTCGCGGCCGGCGTGTTGATCCTGTCCTATTACAGCGTGATCGCGGGCTGGTCCGCCGCCTATGTGTTGAAAGCCTTTACCGGCAGTTTCTTCGACGCGGACGCCGCGGCGGTCAAGGTGATCTTCGACGATTTCATCTCGAATCCTGTGCGCCTGATCTTCTGGCATTCGCTGTTCATGATGGCCACGCTAATGATCGTCGTGCGCGGCGTCAACAACGGCCTGGAACAAGCCGTGCGCTATCTGATGCCGAGCCTGTTCGGCCTGATGATTTTGCTGCTCGGCTATGCGATGAGCACCAGCGGCTATTTCGAAGGCCTGAACTTCCTGTTCAAGCCGGACTTCAGCAAATTGACCAGCGAATCGGTGCTGACCGCGATGGGTCAGGCGTTTTTCACCTTGAGCCTCGGCATGGGCTCGGTGATGGTGTACGGCTCCTATTTATCGCCGAAGGTGTCGATCGCGAAAACCTCGGTCATCATCGCGGCGGCGGACACCTTCGTCGCGCTGCTCGCCGGCCTGATCATCTTCCCTCTCGTGTTCACGCACGGCCTGCACCCCGACTCCGGCCCCGGCCTGATCTTCAAGACGCTGCCGCTCGCGTTCGGCTCGATGACCGGCGGCTGGTTTTTCGGCGTACTGTTTTTCATCGTGCTGGCGATTGCCGCCCTGACCTCGTCGATCGCGCTGATCGAGCCGGCGATCGCCTGGCTGGTCGAAAGTAAAGGTTACAGCCGCGAGAAAGCCTGCGTCCAGGCGGGATTGGTCGCCTGGGCATTGGGCCTCGGCACGGTGTTTTCGTTCAATATCTGGTCCGAAGCCAAATTGTTCGAGCGGACTTTTTTCGAACTGGTCGATTATCTGACCGCAAATCTGATGCTGCCGATCGGCGGCTTCTGCATCGCGGTGTTTTCCGGCTGGATCATGCACCATCGGCATAGCGAGCAGGAATTGAATCTCGGCCACACGCTCTGGTTCAAGCTCTGGCTGCTGCTGGTTCGTTATGTCGCGCCGGCGGCGGTGTTTTTGGTGTTTCTGCACGTGGTCGGAGTTCTCTGAGCATGACCGTTGTGCAAAAAAGCGCCCTGGTCAAATTTTCGGCGCAGCAAATGTTCGACCTGGTCAACGACATCGAGTCTTACCCGAAATTTTTGCCCTGGTGTTCGGGCAGCCGGATCTTGAAGCGCGAGGACGATATCGTCGAGGCCGAGCTGATCATCGCGAAGGGCGGCTTCAAAAAAGCGTTCTCGACCCGGAACAAGATCGACCCCGGCGGCAAGATCACCGTATCGCTGCTCGAAGGCCCTTTCACCTACCTCGAAGGCGTCTGGAGTTTCATGCCGCTGCGCGAGGATGCGAGCAAGATTTCGCTCGACCTGGAGTTCGAAATGCCCGGCGCACTGGCCAGTCTGGCCTTCGGCACCGTGTTCAATCAAATCTGCAATACGATGGTCGCCTCGTTTACCGAGCGCGCCAAGGTGGTTTATGCCTAACGACAACGATTTGATCGTCGAGGTCGCCTACGCGCCTCCTGGCGTTCAGGCTTTGGTCACTTTGAAATTGCCCGCCGGCGCGACGGTGCAGCAGGCGATCGAGGCTTCGGGATTTTTAGGGCACTTTCCGGACATCGATTTGGCGGTCAATCCGGTCGGCATTTTCGGCAAAGTTTGCAGCCTCGACCAGGCGCTGAAGCCGGCCGACCGGGTCGAAATCTACCGGCCCCTGCTGCATGATCCGAAGGATGCGAGAAGGCAACGGGCGGTCAAAAAATAGCTGTCGCATCCGGCTATAGATTATCGAGAGGACTTATCCTCCCCTTGCGACCCTTGTTCAGCCCATGCGTGTAAGTCACCCCATCCAAGCGGTTGAAAATCGATAGGTGAATGGTGGGAGCGACGCCCACGTCGCGATTAAAGCCTCAAGTCGCGACGTAGGCGTCGCTCCCACAGACAAGTTTCATCTTTCGGGGAAATGAATGGCCGGTCCCTTCTCCTTTATGTCCTGTGGATACGGAGAGAGAGTTTTTCACTTAAATTCAGTTCAGTGCCCCAAACAACTGAGGACTGCCTGTATCTCGGACTGTGTCAGCACCACCGGCAAACGCTTTGGCGCCTTCGCCTTCGTCACGTTATCCAGCCACGGCAAATCGACTCCCAATACTTCTTTATAAAGGAAAAGGAGCGCACATTTCGCCTGGTTTTGCGTACTGGCAGAAACATGACGCTCGACCGCCAGATGCGATAAAAATGCCTCGACTTCCGCAGCCCCCATATCTTTGGGATGCCGCTTACCGTGATGCCTTATATAGCGTTTTATCCAATCGACATAACTTGTCTCGGTACGCAGGCTGTAGTGCTTAACCCGCATTCTAGAAACAACTTGATCTAATAGCCTTGGCGGTTTGGTTGGGTCGGGTGTGTTTAGCATGCTTGATCGGTGCTATGTTGGGTGCACTAAAATTTATTTGCCTTATGATATTGTTTGAATTATAGTCGCGCCTAGATATTTAGCAGACTGACTCCATAAATTTTTAGGTCTTTTTTTGGGGTCTAATTTTAGTTATGTTTGCTCAACCTCTACCAAAAGGAAAAAGTTATGTTAAACAACGTCTTGAGAGTGGCATTTGCATTAACGATCATTTTTAGCCTACCTAATGTATTGGCGGATGATCCTAATGACGGTCCTGGAGATACACCAGATCACCCTGACGTTTGGGTGGATACGACTCCATCCGGTGGGCAAATTATTACTCCGGGCGACAATCAACCAGTAAACGAGAGTCGAGAGGGAAATACCATTAAACTTGATTTTGATACGGAACCAGCAGCAGATAGCGACGTTGTTGATATATCAGGTGGTGGAGATGCTGATTCGTCTGGCGAAGGAAATAGATAATGTTGAACTGGCTTTGGCCGGATTGTGCCTGGATATTTGTCAGGAGTATTTTGCCGATATTTATGATATTGGTATCTCCCGTAACATTTGGAGAAACAGGTGTTTGGGCCAAAAGTGGAAGTTCTGCACAACTCCACACGCGCTGCCTTCAAACTTGGAAGTGCGGTCCGAAGGAAGACATTATCTATGGCGGGGATAAAATTCTAAAAGCCACCTCCCCTAAGTCAACCTTGGGAGTTTGTTCAGCAGGTGACGGGCCTATAGATAGTTGCAACTATTGCCTGGCAAATCCGCCTAAAGACACCTGTACTTGGACCCTTGAAAACAGAACTGGCCAATAAACATAACATTGCGCTCCAGCCGACCGCTTTCCGCTACGCTCCAAGCGTCGGCTGAGCTCTACGTTAGCGCTTAGGGATCAAGAATGCCCTCAGAAATCAAGGACACTGCTGAGCAGGTGATCCGTCGAGCAGAAGAGATTCTGCAGACGGCTCAGCACGGTCTTGAAGATCTCAAATCAGGCAACGGCTCAAAACGCTTTGCTGGTCTTCAAAATCTATTGGTTTTTGGCCGCTCGGTAACTTTCGTAATCCAAAATCTGCGGAGCGTGGTTGAAGACTTTGATCGGTGGTACAGCCCAATACAGGAGCAGCTGCGAGCTGATGAGGTAATGAAGTACTTTGTTGAGCTCCGAAATCAAATTCTGAAACAAGGGCGTCTGCAAACCGCGATAGAGATTAATGCGTCGTTTTCCTCTAACGACCTTCAAAAGCTCGGAACTCCGCCACCCGGCGCAAAGGGTTTTTTCATTGGGGATCAGTTTGGCGGCAGCGGCTGGACCATTGAACTCCCAGACGGCTCCGAAGCGAAATACTACGTCGAGCTTCCAAGGAGTATTGCTGAGGTGAAGCAAGTCTTCGCTGATGTGCCGGAGTCAGCAAGGGCGGCCATGGAAGGAAAGAGCGTTGAGGAGCTTGGCGAGCAGTATTTAGCCAAGCTTGGGGAGATTGTTGATTCGTGTCGCAAGCATTTCCTTGGAGCACCGGCGCAAAGAGTGGGCGGTAGGCGTCTTCCGCCATACCTTCGGGTCGTAAAATGAACCGCGCGCTAACAAGAGGTTCAAGGGCCGACGTCCCCGCCTTCGGCGGGGACGCGCCCTTAACCTGAGCGTTAGGCCGCACAGGACACACCTCTTTGCCCGCAAAAATTCATTCACTGAGACCCAAAATCGTGGAAGAAAATACAGCCGACCCGGATGACTGGAGGGCAATCGCGTTCTCGCACCAGCAAATCAAGGACTTCCTTGAGATCGCCGCTCTGCCGGAGGCAACAGCTCGTGAGATATTCGGCGGTCGATCAGCTCAGCTACGATGCTTCGGAACTGGCTTTTACTTCTTTTCTCGCGCGATCGAGTCGGAGTTGAATCCGCAACTTGCCAATGACCTATCCAGTCTCGCAGTTAGGGTCGAGCAATTTTGTCTAAATGACACTCTTGGTTCATGGACACAAAACGCAGCCGAAGCATCCCGGTTACTCGACCTCTTCTTTCGGCCGTAGCACCGCGATGCGCGGCCTAACAATTCATTCAAGCCGAAGCCGCTTCGCGGCTCGGCTTAATTCAGGCGTTAGCGTTTACTTATTGGGGTATTTATGCATATTCGCGACAAGACGATATTCGATATTTTTGGTGATCTCATGACTCTCAAACCTTCAGAAGTTTGGAAGCTATTAGGAGCAGTCATAGTGTTGCTCTCCGGCTTCAGTGGATCGGGATATTACATCGGCGGTTTGGAATCGAGACTTGATGCTGCTCTCTGCAAGATGTCACTTGAGAGGCGTACCCAAATGCTCTCGGACTTTTCCGATCAAGCCGCAGGTGAATTGCAAACACAGATTCAATCTGAATTGAAAAGTACAAGGAATAGATAATGAATACTTCTGGCCGCTCACTATTACTGTTTGCAATATTGCTTAGTACAATTCCGACGGGTAGCGCGTTTGCAGCAGACTGTGAAAGCCCTTCTGATTATGTTAGAAAGGTGTACAGCACTGAAGAAGGGAAAATAAATTATGAGCTTGATCCGGCGCTCAATTACAAAGAAATTACGGTTACCTTCTTTGGAAAGCGTGGACAAGTTAAGCGAAATAATACTGTGGTCAAGCTCGATAGCCACACAGGCACTATCTCCGTACCCGAAAGCGCGCTTGCTCCACCAGCGCAGTTGTGGTTCAACTTTATTGTGAAAGATAGTGCTGACTGCACACGATGGGGCTTGGTGAATGAAACGCCGCTGAACATCAAGGACAACCTTATTGGAATTGACAATCCGTCAGGTGAGGGTGATGCGTTCTTCATCAAGCCAAAGCGCTAACACAGCGGTCAAAGGGACGCGCCGCTCTAAGACGGTTTTGAAGGTTTGCTTTTTAATCGGATTTGGCGGCTTCGCTTGGTTTCCTTTAGCGGCGCGCCCCTTACCTCTACGTTAGGTTTTACTTATGAGTTGCATCGAGGACATCGCTCCATGAAAGATGAAGACGTTCAGGACCGTAGGATGCGGTGACGATAGGAACCGCATCAATCGCGAACGATGCGATGCGGTTCGTTCCTCACCGCATCCTACAAAGACGCGATTCATGGCCGGCCTAACACGACTGTACAAGGGACGCGCCGCTCTAAGGTGGTTTTTTGAAGGTTTGCATTTAAATCAGGCTCGGTGGCTTCGCTGAGCGTCCGTTGGCGGCGCCCCCTTTACGTTCGGCGGCGCAAAGCATCAAGCCCCTGAGCGTAACGGTTTTTTGCCCCCCCGTCCCAAACGTTTGAAGGCTGTTCCCTTGCAGCACGGTAGGATGCGGTGAGGCACAAACCGCATCGATCGCGTTATTCACCTGCAGCCACAGCCGATAAATTGATTTCATTGCCCCAATTTTCTGGATACGCCCCACGTTTCACATAACCATGAAAACTTGAATGCGGCCAATCTTTAGCGCATTGCACCCAGCCATGTTTAACCGGATTCCAATGAATGTAGTCGATATGTTGCTGATAATCCGTTTCGTCGCGAATAAGGTGCTCCCAAAACCGTCGCTGCCATACACCCCGTTCACCCCGTTTTTCGCGGCTTTTGGAGATCCTCTCTCCTTTTTCGATGTGGCGGGAAAAATACGCCTTGATTAATCCCCAGCGAGTGGAAAAGTCGGAGTCACCCTCCGGCAATGTCAAAATGCAATGTAAATGTTCAGGCAATATGACAACCGCATCGATTTTATAAGGATGCTTGGTTTTAACATGAGCAAAGGCCATCCTCAGCACGTCAAGCCGATCGGTTAATAAACTGTTGCCATGGCGCTCGGCCAGATTGACCGTAAAAAACCACGTGGCTCCGGGATGTTGAAAACGGCGGTATTCGGTCATGATTTAAATAATGCGGTTGAGTTTTCGATCGATGCGGTTCGTGCCTCACCGCATCCTACCGGGCTAATCTATGCGGGCTCTCAAACATTACGGACGGGATGAATATCCCGTCCGGCTCTAGTGCGCACCCGTGGCTCATCCCGAGTCAAAGGCGCCAATCAAGACCTCATCAGAGCTGCCGCAGTTGTGCGCAATCACCCCATGCCACGGCGTCGCCGACTTCCTCGAACAAGGCCGGCAGCGCCGTTTTGGCCTTCGGATGAACGTCATGAAACAGCATGACCCCGTGCCGTTTGATCAGCATCAGCGTCAGCATGCGGTTGCGGATATCGTCGGACGTGACATGGTTGTTCCAGTCCTGCGAATCCAGATTCCATAACGCCACATGCAAACCCTGGGCTTCAAAAAACGCGCCGCTGTCCGCTTGGCGTTGCCCGTAAGGCGGCCTAAACAACGGCATCACCTGTTTTTCAGCGAGCGTATCCTGCAACAGGACTTGCGTTCTTTTAATCGAATCCTGCCATTGCCCCCATTTGGCATGCGACTGATGTTCCCAGCCGTGAGAGGCAACGCATTGGCCTTGATAAAGCGCCGCCACCGTCGACGCCTTGGACCGGTCGACGCGTTTTTTCAGATTTTCGCCCAATACGAAAAAGACGGCGCTCTTGCCCTGCTTTTTCAGCATCGCCAAGGTGTCGTCGCTGTTTCCGTTCGGGGTGGAAGGGCCGTCGTCAAAGCTCAAAAAGAACTGGCGATCGGGCAAGCTGTCGCCGGTCCATTCCCGGTCGTTGAAACGGTCGATCTCGCTGCTGACCTTCGGAAATAACGCGGCGAGACGCAATTGTTCGGCAAGATAGGCATGGGTGAAGCCATCCAGCTTGGCGCGCCAGGCCCGAAGCGATGGCGGCAGCTTGCCGTTCGCGTCGGCCGCCTTGTCGAGCAATGCCTGCGGGGTTTCGGTGTCGCCCACGCAAGCCCAATCGGCTTCGGCGCAGGTTTCCGCCGCACGCTGATAATTGGCGAGCGTATTTTTCAATTCCTGGCTCAGCCATTTTGCCACCGACGCCCGATTTACGCTCTTGATCTTGAACGCGGTCAGCATGTCGCTGTCCGACAGTTTCTGCATGTCCTGCAAGGCCAGCGCATACGCCAAAATCGAAGCGCGCGAGGCTTTATCAAACCCGGCCGGCGAATTGACCGCTTCCGGCCAAAGATGCGGATCAGCCTTGGCAACCTGCGCCGGACCCGCCGCGCCCGCATGCGTCGAAAACCCGAGGAACAGCAGCGAAGACAGTTTCAACAAGAAGGATTTAGGGCGGCGCATCATTTGGCTCCCTTTTCTTGCATGCGCTTGATGCCCTTGTCATACGCCGGATTGGCTTTTTCGGCCTTGGCATATTGATATTCCCGTAGCGCGTCCTGCCATTGGCCGGCCGCCTCGTAAATCTTGGCGTTGTTGAAATGCGAGCTGGCGCGCACGACCGGCGCGGTGGCGCCGTCGGCCAGCGCGATCGCCTTGCGGTTGGCCCACATCGCCTCGGCCACGCGGCCGGCTTTTTGGAAGGCCAGACCGAGATTGCTGTAGGCCTGGCCATAATTGCCGTTCTGTTCGATCGCGCTTTGATACAGCCGTATCGCCTCATCCAGCTTGCCGGCATGATAGGCCGCTTCGCCCTGGGTATTGAGTTCTTTGGCGCTGTCCTGGCTGGCGGCACTGTAGCTGACGGTTTGCGCGGTGCTCTGGTCGATCACGCCTTGAAACTCGGAGGTTTGCAGGCGCTCCTCGCTGGTCACGCCCTTGATGGTATTGAAATCCTGGAACTCGCCGCCCTCGGTCACCGCGAACACCGTCCAGAGATTGCCGACCTTGTCGGTCGGGACATAATAGGTCCGGATCAGGGTCTGGCCGACATAAACGAACACTTTCGCGTTGCTCTTCGACAAGGCCGTCGATTCCGGGTTTTTTCCGTCCGAATAATTATGCACCGCATAGACATAGCGTTCGCCATCGTGCTTGCGGCTGATCGTGATCGTCTCCGGGCCGAAGCTGGTGGTGTCGTCCACGTCGAGCTGGGCGTCGGCGCCGCTCATGCTCGAAAAATAGACATGATTGTTCGGGTACACCGTGTGCGAATCGAGGTCGAGAGGCTCGGCGCCCCAGTTCAGCACGATGCGCATGCCGTCGAGATTGTTCATCACCGGGCTCAGCGCATAGGTGGTGCCGTTGCACGGACATTTGACGACCAGGTCGGAATAGCCGGGTTTTTTGATGATCAACAAGGCGGAGGCGTCGTCGGCATAGGCCGTATTCAGGCTGACCTGGCCCTGGGCATTGCTGACGGCGCTGACCGACTGCTCGCCGTTTTTTTGCAGGGTGGCGCTAGCATCGGCAATCTTCTGATCCTTGACCGTGGCGCTCAGAATTTGCACGTCGACCGCGCCGAGGGCGTTGCCGCTGACAGCGCCAAGCATGATTAACGAACTGGTTTTGAATAGGTTCAACACCCTGGCTTTATTCATAAGAATCCTTGCAACTGCATTAAGAGTTTGGAATGATTTTTCCCGGCGGAAAAACAAAAATCCGTGCAAGTATAGCAGATTCGTTAGAATCACCTGGCTTTGCCATGGAGGGAGAAGAGACTTATGATCTGATGTTACGCAGTGTCCAGGAACCTTCAGAACTTAGGCTCCTCGGCTTTTTCCGCATTTTCCGGTTGCGGATTGCCGCCGGTGCTTTGCTTCGGCGCTTCCGCATCGGCAGGCGCGCCCTGCCCTTGCTTAGGTTCCGCCGGCTTTTCCGAACTCGTTCCGCCGGTCAAGGTTTCCCATAAGCCTTTGGATCCCGTTTCGATCTCCTTGTCCTTGACCTCTTCCGCCTTCGCCGCCGTTTTATCAGAACTGAACCACCCGGTCAGCGTGCCCCACAAACTGTCGTCGAGATTCCGCTTCGGCACGTCCACGGTGGCGTCCGGCGAAGGTTTCAGCACCGGCAACTTGCTCGGCTTGAAGTCGCCTTGCAGACCGACGATCTTGTCGCCCTCGAAACGTAAGGTGATTCTTTTTTGCTGACGATCCTCGCCGCCCGGCTGGTTCGAATACAGATATTCCCAGCGGTTTTCATGAAACGGATCCTTCAGCATCGGCGAGCCCATGATGTAAAGCACCTGGCGCTTGCTCATGCCGGGCCGCAGCTGATCGACCATGGCCTGATCGACTATGTTGCCCTGTTGCACATCGACCGTATAGACGCCGGGCAGGTTGTTCAAGATCATCGAACAGGAAGCAACGGACAGGCTAGCCAACAGCGCGGAATAAAATAGAGGCTTACGCATGAATCTCGAGTATCATAGAAAAATACGGAATCATACCCGATGTGAAAAAATAATCCTATGAGACTTTTGCCGGGATACGCGCCTTTGCTGCAATCCGACACAGGCGCGAAGCCTTCATCTTGTCATGCCATTCGCGGCCAAAAAAGGCTACAATGGTCAATTGCTTTTGAAAACGGCTGATCTCGGCTCTATCGGAGATAATTAAGTGGAATCGCACGATTTAAGAAACGCCGGTCTGAAGGTGACCCTGCCTCGGGTCAAAATCCTCCAGATCCTGGAAAATCAGGTCAATAACCGGCATTTGACCGCGGAACAAGTCTATAAAATTTTGCTCAGCGAAGATGAGGAAATCGGTCTGGCCACGGTCTATCGCGTCTTGACTCAGTTCGAGGCGGCGGGACTCGTCACCCGCCATCATTTCGAAGGCGGCAACTCGGTTTTCGAACTGGCCAGCGGCGACCATCACGACCATATCATGTGCATCAAATGCGGCAAGGTCGACGAGTTTACCGACGAGGTGATCGAAAAGCGCCAGCGCGAAATCGCCGAACAGCTGGGTTATCAGCTGACCGACCACGGCCTTTATTTATACGGCTATTGCCCTAACTGCAAGAAATCCTGACTTCTCCCCATCCTGACTCAACTTCATGTTCAAACCCCTGATCTTGTATATCGGCCTCCGTTACACGCGGGCCAAGCGCCGTACGCAATTCATTTCGTTCATTACGCTAACGTCCGTTTTCGGCATCGCGCTCGGCGTGACCGCGCTGATTACCGTATTGTCGGTGATGAACGGCTTCGAGGCCGAATTGCGCGAACGGATTCTCGGCATGACCTCGCATGCGACAGTCACCGGCCTGAACGGCCAGCTCGACAACTGGCAGGAAGCCGACGCTAAACTACGGAACCAGCCGCATGTCGACGGCGCCGCGCCGTTCATCAACGGCCAGGTCATGATCAATGCGGAACGGCGCGTCAGCGGCACGATGCTGAACGGCATCCTGCCCGATTATGAGGACAAGGTGTCGAAAGTCGGCGCGAACATGGTGTCGGGCAAACTGGCCGATTTGACGCCGGGCAGCTACAACATCATCCTCGGCGCGGAACTGGCCAATTATCTCGGCGTAATGGTCGGCGACAAGATCACCGTGATCAGCCCGCAGATCAATTCGACGCCGGCCGGCATTTTGCCGCGCATGCGCCGATTCACCGTGTCCGGCATCTTCAAGGTCGGCATGTACGAATACGACCGCAACATGGCGCTGGTCCATATCGACGACGCGGGCAAGCTGTACCGGATGGAAGGCGCCGTCTCGGGCCTGCGCATCAAGCTCGACGAAATCTTCAATGCGCCGCGCATCACCCGCGACCTGGCCTCGCAATTTTACGGCGAATATGTGGTCAGCGACTGGACGCAGGCGCACAGCAACTTTTTCCGCGCGGTGCAGACCGAAAAGCGGGTGATGTTCATCATCTTGTTGCTGATCGTCGCGGTCGCGGCGTTCAACATCGTGTCGACCTTGGTGATGGTGGTCACCGACAAGCGCGGCGACATCGCGATCCTGAAAACCCAGGGCCTGACATCAAAAGCGGTAATGGGCATCTTCATCGTGCTCGGCACCATCATCGGCGTGACCGGCACGGTGATCGGAACGATCGGCGGCATCACCTTGGCCTTGAATGCGAGTTCGATCGTCCGAAAGATCGAAACCTTCTTCCAGGTCAACTTCCTGCCGGCCGATGTCTATTACATCAGCGAATTGCCGTCCAAACTGGTCGCAACCGACGTTTACGCGATCGCCGGCATGGCTTTCTTACTTTCCCTTCTGGCCACGCTGTACCCTGCCTGGCAGGCCGCCAAAGTCAACCCTGCCGAGGTCCTGCGCTATGAATAACATGAACATTCTCGAATGCCGGCAATTGACCAAGCGCTATACCCAGGGCGAACTGGACGTCGAAGTCCTGAAAGGCGTCGATTTGACGATCGGCGTCGGCGAACGCGTCGCGATCATGGGCGCTTCGGGTTCCGGCAAGAGCACCTTGCTGCACCTCTTGGGCGGGCTTGAGAAACCCACCAGCGGCCAGGTCGTGCTGGACAACGTCGACATCAATAAAATCAATGCGTCAAAGCTCGCCAAACTCAGAAACCGCGCGCTCGGCTTCATCTACCAGTCGCACCATCTGCTCGGCGAATTTACCGTGCTCGAAAACGTCGCGATGCCGCAGTTGATCGCCGGCAAAACGGTCAAGGAAGCGCGCCATAATGCGGAAGAACTGATCAGGCGCGTCGGCCTCGGCCACCGGATCGAACACAAGCCGGGCGAACTCTCCGGCGGCGAAAGACAGCGCGCCGCGGTCGCGCGGGCTCTGATCAACAAGCCTGCGCTCGTGATGGCGGACGAGCCGACCGGCAACCTTGACAGCAAGACCGCCCATCAGGTTTACGAATTGATGCTGGAATTGAATCGGGAAATGAACGTCAGTTTCCTGGTCGTCACGCACGACCATGAGCTGGCGTCGAGAATCGGCAAGGTGCTGCATATGGAAGACGGCGTGATCGTTTACTAAAACGATCCCTCGCATACGCTAATCCCCTCGGGTAGAGGGGATTAGCGGCTCACCTAAAAAAATAACTTGCCGGTTGAAGACCAGCGAGGTTTTAAAAACCTGGCAGGTCTTCGGGGACGTTATTTATATTCAAGTACTGTTTCTGGATCATGAACGCCAGAACGTGCATTGGAACGGATTGCCCTTTGCAAGCCTATGTTTCCGCTCGGCCCATTTTTTGATGATGTGCAGCCGCCAAAAGTATTGAATGCCGAAATAGCCGGCGGACGAGCACAAAACTCCCAATATCAGGCAACCCAGCAAGAACGGCTGCCAGACATCGCCCAATTCAGACAATATATTGCCGACCGAAAATTCGGCGCTTTGTTCGGTGACCGGACCATTCGTAAACAACAGCCCGACCCGGTAGGCGAAATAAAACAGCGGCGGCATCGTGAACGGATTGGTCACCCAGACCAGCGCGACCGACAACGGAATGTTGGAACGGAAATAGATCGCTCCAACCGCAGCAAACACCATCTCCATCGGCAACGGAATCCAGGCGCAGAACAAGCCGACCGCAAAGGCCTTGGCGACCGAATGCCGGTTGAAATGCCAAAGATTCGGCTCGTGCAGCCGGTCGCCCAAAAACTGTAAATGCTTGTGCTGCTTGATCACCTCCTGATCGGGAACCAGCTTGTCCATTAGCCGTTTTACAAATTGTTTTGCCATAATGCTTATAATTCTGTTGAGGCCTTATAAACTCCCGCGCGGAAAGGCGTTCCCGGCAGGCATGGCCTAAGTGTAACAGTTTTTCGATTGTGCTAAAAAAATATTGCGGACGGCCTTATGATCACTGCGGCGCTCTGCTTTTTGACCGGCATCGTGCTGGTTCAGCAATTGCCAGGCCTCCCCGAGCCGGGCTATTTATTGTTCCTTGGAACCGCTCTGGGTCTTTCGATCTGGCGGCGCCACTGGCGTACAATGTTTCTGCTGCTGGGCGTGGCCTGGGCGATCGTATTCGCGCTGATAAGACTGGATGACCGCCTGCCCGCGCGGCTGGATGGCAATGACATCCCCGTCACCGGCCGCATTACCGGTTTGCCGCTGGCGGAAGATAAAAGCGTCCGCTTCGACTTTGCGCCAATCCGATCCGAACCCCGCTTGCCGTCACGGCTGCGTTTGACCTGGTACCAAACGGCATCTGTCATCAAGGCCGGGCAAAGCTGGCATTTCACGGTCAAACTGAAACGGCCGCACGGCACGGCCAACCCGGGCGGCTTCGATTACGAGCGCTGGCTGTTTAGCGAAGGCATCGGCGCCACCGGCTATATCCGCAGCGCGCCGCCGCCGGAGTTGATCGAGGAAGCCGCAGACGCCGACGTCGCGGGCTTCCGGCAAGCGCTTGCCGACCGGCTTTCAGGATTAGCCGCGAATGCAACCCGCCTCGCGCTGATCCGGGCGTTGACGCTAGGCGACGGCAGCCAGATCACGCAGGCCGAGTGGGATGTATTCAGAAAGACCGGCACGACGCACCTGATCGTGATTTCCGGTTCGCATATCGGCCTGATCGCAGGCTTCGTCTATTTCCTGGCGCTCAAAGGCTGGGCCCGAATCGGCTTGCTCCGCTGGCCGCCGCCCCGGGTTGCCGCGATCATCGCGCTGCTCGCGGCGGTGTTTTATGCGTTTCTGGCCGGTTTTGCGGTGCCGACGCGCCGCGCGGTGATTATGCTCGCGATCGCGATGGCCGCGGTGCTCTGGCAGAGAAACGCACGGCCCTTTAACACCCTGGCCGCTGCCTTATTGGCGGTGTTGATCGCCGATCCCCTGGCCGTATTATCGGCAGGCTTCTGGCTGTCTTTCCTGGCGGTCGGCCTGATCCTCTTCGCGATTTCCGGACGGCTGGAAAAACCGAACCTTTTTATTGGGGCACTCAAACTGCATGGGGTCACGTCACTCGGTCTCGCCCCCTTCCTGCTATTTTTCTTTCAGCAGGTCTCTTTGATCGCGCCGCTGGCGAATCTGATCGCCGTGCCGGTCATCAGCGTGATCGTCCTGCCTTTGTCGCTGCTGGCCCTGCTGCTCCTGCCGCTGTCATCGGCCGCCGCCAGCCTGTTGCTGCTGCCGGCCGGCTACACCTTGGAAGGATTGATGTGGCTGCTGAGCCAGATGGCAGAGATTCCGGCCGCGACGATCAATCATCCGGCGCCGTCTTACTGGACGCTGCTCGCGGCGATACCCGGCGCCTTGCTCCTTCTCGCGCCGTTAGGCACGCCCTCACGCTGGCTCGGCGGCGTGATGCTGCTGCCCTTGATATTCGTTACCGCCGACCGGCCCGAACCCGGCGAAATCCGAATGGCCTTGCTCGATGTCGGCCAGGGTCTTGCGGTCAGCGTACAAACCGCCAATCATAGGTTGGTGTACGATACCGGAGCGCAATTTTCGGCCGCGAGCGACATGGGCCGCAATGTGATGCTGCCTTATCTCCATGCCGAAGGCGCGGACAAGATCGACACGCTGATCGTCAGCCATGGCGATAACGATCATATCGGCGGCGCACAGTCGATTCTGAGCGCTCTGCCGGTAGCCCGGCTCCTGACCAGCGCGCCGGACAGGCTGAAGGCTCATGCACCTTCGCTCTGCAAGGCCGGACAAACATGGCAATGGGATCGGGTAGATTTCACGATGCTGGCGCCGGATCAACTCGACCCGGCGACGGACAACAATAATTCCTGCGTATTGAAGGTTCAGTCCGCTCACGGCGCGATTCTGTTGACCGGCGACATCGAAGCCACCGCCGAATCCTGGCTGGTCGATCGCTATGGCAAAGGCCTGCGCGCCGATATTCTGGTCGCGCCGCATCACGGCAGCAAGACCTCGTCGACTCGGGCTTTTCTGGAGGCGGTACAGCCCCGCTATGTTCTGATTCCGTCAGGCTACCGGAATCAGTTCGGCCATCCGCATCCGAGTGTTCTCGCGCGCTATCGGGACATCAACACCCGCTGGCTGACCAGCGCCGATAGCGGCGCGATCCTGGTCAACCTCAGCGAACGGCGGATGACCGTAGCATCCTACCGGGAGCTGGACAAAAAATATTGGCGCGCGAGGGATGGCTCATCCTCGCCGCCTCATCTACTGTCTGAGTTGTCTGAGCACGTCCCAAAGTGAGCGCACATTCGATTTGGGATCGGACAATAAGGCGGTAATCGCAAGTTCTTCCAGCGATGCGCACAACGATACGATGGCCGCCATACGCAGCGGCCAGACCGGACCGCCTAAAATCAAAATGAACAAGGAAACGCCGACCGATGCCGCGGCCAGCTTGACCAGCCAGGTATGGTAACTGGTGAGTAATCCGAACTTGATCATGCCCGCCACGGGCGGCGCAAGACAACTGCCGACAATCAAAGCCACATACACCAGCTCGCGCATGACCAGTTCGGGCCACAGCCAGTAACTGCAGATCGCGATGGTCATATAAGTCAGCAAATCGGCAAAGCTATCGAGCGTGGCGCCGAATTCGGTCACCTGCCCGGTCAAGCGGGCAGCCAGACCATCCAGCACGTCGCTTAAAAAAACCAGCGCCAGCAGGACCATGAAGGCCTGTTGATGACCCAGCCAGGCAAAGCCCAACAAACCGGGAGCCGCGACGAAGCGGAAACTGGTCAGCAGATTGGGCAGGGTCAGCAAGGATTTAAAAAAAGGAGTTTGACTGTTCATAAGGTAAACGTCGCTGCCAACGGCGCATGATCGGATAACTTGCGCCAGGGAGAGCCAGCCAAACGTTCGCAGCCGAGCGGCGTCAGCCCGCGAAAATATATCCGGTCCATCTGCAAAATCGGCATCCAGCTGGGGAAAGTACGCGCATAGTTGCCATGGGTGAGATGAAAAACTTCCCGCAGCCCCAAATGCTGTTGAAAATGCCGCTCCGCCTGGCTTAGCCAGTCATTGAAATCGCCGGCGACGATCAACGGCGCGTGATGCGGCACATGCTGATCGATGCGCTCGCTCAGGCGATCGAGCTGGGCGCGCCGCTCCTTAGCGGTCAGGCCGAAATGAATGCAGACGATGTGCACTTCGGTATCGGTGCCCGGCATTTGAATCACGCCGTGCAACAGGCTGCGGCTGGCCCAGGGAAACGGCGAGACATTGATGTTTTCCCAACTGACAAAAGGAAAACGGCTCAAGATCGCGTTGCCGTGATGCCCGGTGTGGTACACCGCATTCTTGCCGTAGATATAAAACGGCCAGATCCCTTCGGCGATAAACTCGAATTGCGAAATCTCGGGCCAGTTTTCGACTTCCTTGGCATGCCGATGATGCTCGCCCTGCATTTCCTGCAGAAACAGCAAATCGGCCCCCGCCTCGGCCAGCGCCTCTTTCATCTGATGCAGGACGAAACGCCGGTTACCGGGGTTGAATCCCTTATGAATGTTATAGGTTAAGACCTTCAGACCCGGTTTTTTCATATTCTCTGCACTAAATTAAGAACTGATGTTACGCATTGTCCACGAAAAACACGAAAGGCACGAAAAATTTCATGACACAATCCGTTCAACCGTTGCTTTCGGATAGCGTCCAACGTTGACCAGCAAACTCAAACGCGCTTCCGCTGCTTTCAGGTAATTCAGCGCCTGCGCTTTATGCGCCCCCCTTGTATAGCGGAAAGCGCTTTTGTTTGGACTCATAACGAATAAAGCCAAGGGTATAGGTGTGCCATAGGGTATCGCCGTTATACCCAACCTCTACACCCATTTTTTCGTGCTTTTCGGGTTTTTCGTGGATATTAACGTGTATAACATCAGTAAAAAACTAAGGGTGTTTACGCAAATGCCATTTGTACAACAGAGGCGACGACCATGACTCGATCAGGTAAAAGACGCCGACCAGAAAGGCGATTTCGAACCAACCTATGCCCAGTTGCGATTTTACCGACACGAGCGGCAACAGCGATTCGAGCGGGGTATCGAGCCCGCGAAGATGGCTGCCTTCCTCCCGTCCCAGCCGTCTTTTGCAAAAGCTGGCCAGCAAATCGCCCGCCATCGCCCAGGCCGCAAACCATAGGCCGGTAGACGCGCCATATCCCAACCCGTACGCGACTAAAGCCGTCGCGGCGAGCGCGGCGAATAAACCGCGCCAGGTCTTGGCCGCGCCAAAGAGGGGGCGGCCATCGCCGAGCCGAAAACCGCCGTCGATGGGCATCGCTGTGCGGGCATCGGCCAACACGCTCGTCAAGACCGGCGCGCCGTTCGCGGCCAGCAGCAAGACAAGTCCTTTAACAACGGCGATCCAGCTCAAATCGACCGTCATGATATGACATCGTCAGTGTCGTCGGCCGGCAAAGCTATCTAAGCCACACCGACACATGCTGCCAATACACGCCTAGCATAAAACATCCTCCCATTAGGCCCAACTTGCACAACCAAAAATCCATCAACGGCCGGTGATAGTGGCTCATGACGGCTTCCACTTTATTTTTCACTTGATCGTGCATATGATATTTTCTTTGCATGATAGTTCTCCTCGGGTTAAATTACTTGAAAGAACGGTAGCTCCGCATCTGGCCGACCACGACGCCCTGAATGGCGACTTGTTCCGGCCGGTAGGCCATCGCCTGCATGCCGGCATTGGCCGGCACCAACAGTACACTGTCCTGGGTTTGTTGAATATATTTCAATGTCGCTTCCGATTGGTCGATCAGAGCGACCACGATCTCGCCGTTGCTGGCATAACTGCGCTGTTCGATCACCACCCAATCGCCGTCGAAGATGCCGGCCTCGATCATCGAATCGCCCTTGATCTGCAACACGTAGCACGGCTTATCGGTTTGCAGCGCCTCGGGCACCGTCATGTACTGGATGTTTTCGACCGCCTCGAGCGGCCGGCCGGCGGCGATCCGCCCGACCAGCGGCAGGCTGTGCTCTTGGCAGGAGCGCGAGAGGCGCTGGGCCGGATCCGTCAGCCTGACGCCGCCCTGTTTGTTGCTTTGGAAAGGCTCCACCAGACCCGCATCGATCAAGGCCGTGACATGTTTATAAAGCGATCCGCGCGAGGCCATGCCCAGCGCGGCGCACAGTTCGTCCAGTGTCGGCGGATACGCAAAGTTTGCGTGGTTTTCGCACAAAAAATCGAAAATTTCCCGCTGTCTCCGGGTCAATACATTCACTCGTCAGTCCCTCAAAATCGAAAGTGGCTAAAGATTATCAAAGACTCGCCAGAAAGAGAACAAAAAGAGAACAGAAACCGGGAAAATTTTTATTACACCATAAATATCATAATGTTATAAAAACAACCTTACAAACTGCAACGGTGCTTTTTGCGGTTTTTCCGGGTTTCATAGCCCTTAAAGCTCTACCTCGGATAGTGAGAAAAACCTTCTCGAAAGCGTCTCTATAAGGAAGCGGCTTTCGCGAACCCGGACGCCGACCCGCAAGCTTGCCGACGAAGCCCATTTGTTGAAAAAAGACTACTCTTTAGCCATCGACTCAACCTGATACAAAAGGACGTGTAAACATGACCCCGCCACTTTCAGCCCCCCAACTCCCGCTTTCGGTATTCCGCTTCCATTTTTCGGTCGAGCGGCCGATCCAATTGCCGCCCTACCCCGGCTCGGCCTGGCGCGGCGCCTTCGGCGCAGCGCTCAAAAAAACCGTCTGCATCGTCAAGAACACGCCATGCGGCGATTGCCTGCTGAAACATTCTTGCGCCTATTCCTACCTGTTTGAAACGCCTCCGCCCGGCGATGCGCAAAAAATGCGCAAATACACCGCGGCCCCGCATCCTTTCGTGCTGCAATTGCCCGAGGATACGCGCGACGACTCGGCCTATGCGCTGCAAACGGTAGTCTTCGGCCATGGACAGCGTTTTTTCCCCTACGTCGTGCATGCATTGAAAACCGCCGGCGAACAAGGCCTGGGCGCCAAACGCCAGGCCTTTCTGCTCGACCATATCGAACAATTGAGCTTGACCGCGCCGCCTACGCTGATCTATCAGCACGGCAAACTCGAACCGCTCACGCCGCCTGCGCCTCCCGGCATTCCGGCGATGCCGCCGCGAATACGCCTGACGATCCATACCCCGATGCGGATCAAACAGGACAGCAAAAACCTGAATGGCGCGCATTTCAGGTTTGCCGCCTTTTTCGGCAACCTGCTCAGGCGGATTTCGATGCTGACCTATTTTCATACCGACACGCCGCTAGAAACCGATTTTGCCGGGTTGGTGCAGAAGGCCAGGACCGTCGAATTCTCAAAGAACAACCTGAACTGGTACGACTGGACCCGCTATTCCTCGCGTCAGCAAACCGAAATGCAACTGGGCGGCGTGATCGGCACTCTGGAACTCGACCTCGAAGGACTGGACGATTTTTGGCCCTACCTCTGGCTCGGCCAATGGACGCACGCCGGCAAGGCGACCAGCATGGGCATGGGGCGTTACAGCATCGAAAGCGCCGACGGACACGCAGGCGATGGATGAGCATAATCATCGTGGGAGCAAGGCGTTTTTCCTGCCGCGGACATCGCTGATCAACCAAAAACTGAAACAAACTTTGACAGTCGCGGTCCCGGCTTATCACGGCTACAGGCAGGCGCCCGCACACGCGCTACCGCATCCACCTGAGCAACGAGCGGATTCATTTCATCCTAAGGAGACCCAAAGCATGGCGATTAATCCCTTGCTGGAGCAATCCAGCCGTGTCGCATTGGCGGCATTTTTGCACGATCTCGGCAAATTTGCCGAACGGGCCAAACTTTCGGTCGACACGGAAGCGCTGGATGCGAACAAACAGCTGTATTGCCCGCATCGCAAAAACCACGTCGACGACAGAGGCTGGTTCACCCGCGTCCATGCGGCTTACACCGGTTTGGCGATGGATGCGATCGAGGACTTTCTGCCCGATCTGACGGGAACGGATTTCGCGCCGTTCGGCTCGTGGAAAACGCAGGACGCCGACGATTCGTTCATCAATGCAGCCGCGATGCACCATAAGCCGAAAACCTTTCTGCAATGGGTGATCGCAACCGCCGACCGGGTCGCATCGGGTTTCGACCGGGAAGAATTCGAGCGCTACAACGCGGCGGACGAAGGCACCGCAACCGGCAAAAACCACTACACGGCGCGGCAACTGCCTTTGTTCGAACAGATCCGTCTGCATCGCGGCGCCCCGCAAAACCATCAATACCGCTACCCGCTCAAACCGTTGTCGCCGAGCAGCATTTTTCCGGTCCAGGCGGCCGGATACGAAAGCGACGACAACGCGGCCGCGCAGCAAGAATACCACGCCCTGTGGCAGGGCTTCACCGCGGCGCTCGGGCAGATGCCTCCATCGCACCGCGCCAACTGGTCGCTATGGCTCGATCATTTCGAAACGCTCTGGGGCGTATATACGCAAGCGATCCCTGCCGCGACCGCCTTCAACGTCCGCCCCGACGTGTCCCTCTACGACCATTCCCGCGTCACCGCAGCGCTGGCGACGGCCTTGTGGCGCTATCATCACGAACGCGGCGATACCGGAGAGAGCGCCGCCGAGGCCCTGCAAGACCCGCAAAAAAGCTGGGGCGAAAACAAATTCCTGCTGATTCAGGGCGATTTTTTCGGCATTCAGGACTTCATCTTCGCCAGCGGCGGCGAAACCGGCAAGCGCGCGGCCAAACTGCTGCGCGGGCGTTCGTTTTATGTGTCGCTGCTGACCGAATGCGCGGCGCTGAAGGTGTTGGATGCGCTGGATCTGCCGTCCACCAGCCAGGTGATCAACGCGGCCGGCAAATTCATGATCGTCGCCCACGACACCCCGGCGACACGGGAAAAACTGCAACAGGTGCAAAACGCACTCGACGCCTGGTTTTTGGAACACAGCTACGGCCAGGCCGGCGTCGGTCTGGCCTGGACCGAGGCTTGCTGCAATGATTTCCGCCGAAATCCGGTGGTGGGAGCGACGCCCACGTCGCGACATGACGATAGCCGCAGTCCATATCGGAAGCTGATCGACAAATTGATAAGACAAATGGACGTCGTCAAAAACCGGCGCTTCAACCTATGCGTCAATCCGGATGCTCCGATCGTCATCGAGGATTTTCTCGACCGTTTCGACAATACCAAGGGCGTCTGCAAGATCGACGGCCGTTCGCCGGCGACCGAACCCTTCGAAGATGTCTACATCGGCGGGCTCGCCAAGGACCAGATCGACATCGGCGCCTGGCTGGCAAAGCCAGACAAACAGCGCATCCTGATTACTCGCGACACATTGCACATGACCAGCGCGGTATCGATTCCGATTTTCGGTTACCACATCAGCTTTACCGGCAGCGAGGCGGACAAAGGCAAATTTGGCCTGGAAGCGAAAACCGGCAATTTGCTCAGGGCCTGGGACTTTTCCTTGCCCGAAAAAGATCCGGACCGGGCGCTTTGGAACGGCTACGCGCGCCGCAACATCAACGCCTACGTGCCGATCGCCACCGAGGCCGACAAGCTGGAAGAAGCCTGGGATAAATACATCGGTATCGAGGAAGCGCTCGAAATCGGCGCCGCCAAAACCCTGAACCACCTCGCCTGCAGCGACAGAATCCAGGAAAATCAAGGCAAATGGATAGGCATCAGCGCCTTATCCACCCTGAAAGGCGACGTCGACAATCTCGGCCTGATCTTCGAGAAGGGCCTCGGCAACGACATCAGCTTCAGTAAAACCGCCGCCCTGTCGCGCCAGATGAACAATTTTTTCACCGTCTACCTGCCCTGGTTCTGCCGGACCGAATTTAAGGACAGCTACACCGTCTTCGCCGGCGGCGACGACTTTTTCCTGATCGGCCCCTGGCTGTCGCAAATCCGGCTGGCCGGCGCAATGCGGCAAGCTTTTCAACGCTATGTCGCGAGCAATCAGGAGGTACACTTCTCCGCAGGCATCAGCACGACCAAGCCGGGACTGCCGATCGCGCAGCTTGGCGAAATGGCGGAGGCCGCGCTGGAAGAGGCCAAAGGCCATAACCCTACAGACCAAAAGCCGGCGCCCAAAAATGCGGTTTGCTGCTTCAACCAATGCATGGCCTGGGACGAGTTTGCGGAATTGACCGGCCATCGGCAAATGCATCTGCAGCGGCTCAGCGCGGACAACGGCTTGAGCACCGGCTATGTCTACGGCCTGCTGAACCTGATCGAGATGGCCGAAAAGGTCGACCAGAACCCGGAAAACGCCCTCTGGCACAGCTACTTCGCCTATCGCACCGCCAGAATGCTGGAGCGCAAAAAGCTGGACAAGGACCAGCGCAAACGGAGGCACGCGGAATTGGCCGAAGAAATCGCCAATGCGGGAATCGTTCGGCATGGCGGCAACTATCGCGTGACCCTGTTTTGCCATCTGTACCAGCAACGCGATTAACGAAATAATCGTTCCCACGCTCTGCGTCACTGCCATTAAGTTAAGCCGTCATCCCGGCATGGATTGCCGGGATCCAGACTACAGGGATGTATTAAAGCTCGCCATCCCTGGCGACTGGATTCCGGCATTCCCTGCCGGAATGACGTGGTTTTCTTAACTTAATGGCAGTGACGCTCTGCGTGGGAATGCAGCTTTTACCGCTCCCGCGGTACGGGACGCGGAGCGTCCTAAACCCCGTTACCACGCAGAGCGTGGGAACGATGTAAAACAAATTTTTTTGCATACGACCCAGGAGAAATCAATGGCGACCTACCCCCCACAACGGCAAGGCCACGGCTATCGCGGCGGGCACGACGACAAGCCGGCCCACAAACCGCTGGATACAGCGAAAATCCAGCTCAAGGACATCAAGGCCGATCTGTTCGACGTGATCGCCAGGGAAACGGCCGAAACGATCGCGGACAACAGAAACAGCAACAAGCCGACGCAATTGCGCCGCTTCTATGAAGAAATCGTGATGTGGGAAAGCAAAGCAAGCCAGCACCCGGACAAGTTCGACGAATACCTGCCGTTCATCCGGATGATCAACGCGAAGGCCGCCTACGCCCTGGGCAGAAAACTGGTCGACGACAACTATGTCAAGCTGATCAACGACGGCCTGCAACAGGTAGACAGCCTGAAGACCCTGCGCCACTTCAAACTGTTCATGGAAGCCTTCATGGGCTTTTACAAAGAAAAAAGACCCAAAGACTAACGGAGATTCGCGATGCAACTGACTCATATCCAAAAACTGACCGGCCAGATCGAACTGCTCAGCGGCCTGCACATCGGCAGCGGCAACACCGAAATCCACATCGGCGGCACCGACAATCCGGTCATCAAGAACCCGATCACCCAGGAACCCTATATCCCCGGCTCCAGCATCAAAGGCAAAATCCGGAGCCTCTTGGAGTGGCATCTGGGCGTCGTCGGACACACCGACGGCCAACCCTTGAGCTTCAGGCACCTGAAAAAATTGGACGGCAACGTGCTGGATAAAGCCAAGGCCTTGATCAAGCTGTTCGGCGGCGCGCCCGATGGCGAGATCGACGAGGCCCTGGTCAAAGCAATCGGCCCCACCCGCCTGTCATTCTGGGATTGCTCGCTGGACCCTCAATGGGTGAAAGAAATGGACGCCAAAAACCTGCTGCTGACCGAAACCAAAATGGAAAACATGATCGACCGCATCCGCGGCACCGCCGAGCATCCCCGCAACACCGAGCGCGTGCCGGCCTCGGCCCAGTTCGACTTCAAACTGACGATCCGCGTGCATGACCACGAAGACCTGACCGACACGATCCTGGTCGGCCTCAAGCTGCTCGAACTGACCGGCCTCGGCGGCTCCGGCTCGCGCGGTTACGGCAAAATCGCCTTTAGAGGCTTGCAGCTCGACGGCAAGGACATCCAGACGAAACTCGATCAGTTGATTCTGCAAGAGGCGGCCTGATGCAGAGCATTCGAGTGTCGCTTAAACCTTTGTCGGCATTCGCCACGCCGCTCAAGGGCGATACGTTGTTCGGCCAGCTCTGCTGGGCGATTCGCAACCGCTTTGGCGAGGCCAGGTTGATCGAATTGTTGAACGGTTACACCGAAGACAGGCCGTTCGCGGTGATCTCCGACGCCTTTCCGGAAGGGTACTGGCCGTTGCCGAAACTGCCGGGCAGTTTTTACGAACTGCCCGAAGGCGAAGACCGCAAGGCGGTCAAAAAGCGCGCCTGGCTGCCCGAAGCCGCCTTCGACAAACCGCTCGCCGACTGGCTGCAGCAATCCGTCACCGCCTCCACCATCGCCGCGCGTCAAGCCGTGGGAGCGACACCCACGTCGCGACTAACAACGCTCAGCGAAAAACACCCCCAACCCCACAACACCATCAACCGCCTGACGAATACGACCGGCGCCAACGGCTTCGCGCCCTACAGCATCGAACAGGAATGGTTTCTTCCGGGCCTACGCTGGACGCTGCGCCTGCTGCTGGATACCGATCGATTCAGCTTGGAACACTGCCGGCAATGCCTCACCGACATCGGCGACTTCGGCTTCGGCAAGGACGCCAGCATCGGCCTCGGCAAATTCGAGATTGCGGATTTTCAGGCAGCCCCCCTGCCCGCGCAAAACGGCGCCGACGCCTGCCTGACGCTCGCGCCGTGCGCGCCGCAGGGCCTGGGTTTCGACAGCCGGCGCAGTTACTATCAAGTGTTTACCCGCTTCGGCCGGCACGGCGACATCGCCGTGCACCAGCAAGGCAAGCCCTTTAAGAATCCGGTGTTGCTGGCGCAAACCGGCGGCGTTTTTGCCGTCGACCCGCCGGCGCGCGGCTTCATCGGGCAAGGCATCGGCGGCGGCAGGCAATTGTCCAAAACCCTGGATGCCACGGTGCAGCAAGGCTACGCGCCGGTGCTGCCGATCGCGGCGCCTTTTTGAGGGAAGTCATGAGTTTTTTAAAGCACTACACGCTGAAATACACGCCGCTGTCGCCCATCCATATCGGCACCGGCGACAGCTACGAGCCGACCAATTACGTGATCGACGACGACACCCTGTACGAATTCGACACCGGCGCCGCGGTCGCCGCGTTGACCGAAAATGACCGGGCGCAACTGTCCAAAATCGTGTCGGCAAGACCGGACACGCAAATGCTCAAGGCCGTGCAGAAATTCTTCTACGACCGCCGCGAAGCGTTAAAGCCCTGGGCGGTCAACGCGATTCCGGTGCTGGATGGGGTCGTCAGGCTTTACGAAGACCGGGTCGGCAAATCCGCCAATCGCGAGGCCGACGGCAAACAGGTGATCAACCGGCTCGAAATCGACCGCACCGCCTACAACCCGGTCAATCGCCAGCCGGTGCTCTTCGGCTCCTCGGTCAAAGGCGCAATACGCACGGCGTTGCTGGATAAAATCAATGCCGGCGCCCGCGCCCGTCCGAACGAGCGCAAGGGCCTGCATGAATTTCAGGGCCGCTTGCTGAAATACTGCGATCCCGAGCGCGGTAGATTGCAGTTGGAACTCGACCCCCTCCGCCTGATCAGTTTTTCGGACGCGATTTGGCAGCAGGAGACAAATCTTCCGACTTCACAGGTATTTTTGGCGGTCAATCGCAAAAAATCCCCGGTCGTCAATCAAGAAGGCAAGTTGCGCCAGGCGATGGGCGAAAACCTCTATCAAATTCTGGAGTGCGTGCCGGCCTGTTATGCGCGCACCTTTAGCGGCCAGCTCAACCTTCAGTCCGTCGGCTCCGATAATCACCGTGCATTGCCGGCGGCCGAACTGCGTTTTACGGCCGAAGAGATAGCCCAGGCCTGCAATCTTTTTTATCTCCCTATTCTGACCGCGGAGCGCAAACTGATGCAGGAGAGAAACTATCTGCATGGCGGCTGGAACCAAACCCTCACCGAGATACTGGCCTTGAATCAGGACAAACTTAAAACCGGCAAAGCCTTCGTTCTTCGTGTCGGCCGGCATTCCGGCGCGGATTCGGTCACCGTCAGCGGCGCGCGCAACGGCAACATCAAAATCATCAAAGGCAAAGGCCAGCAGCCCGGCTATGCCGATTCGCCCAAGACCCTCTGGCTGGCCGCCCAAACCAAGGAGCAGCGCACCGACCTGCTGCCTTTCGGCTGGGTATTGGTCGAAATCGAAGCCGACATATCCGCCGCAAAGGCATCGCCCGAGCTAGCCGAACTCTGCGCCAGTCAACAGCACGACGCCCGGCGCTGGGCCGAAAAGCAGGTCAGGCAAAAAGCCGAACTTCAAGCAAAACGCCGCGAAGCCGAACAACGCCGCGAACGCGAGGAAACCGAACGCCACCGGCAAGCGGAACTGGCGGCGCAGGCCGAACGGGAGCGGCTGGCAAAGGAAGAGGCAGATCGTCTACGGCAGCAATCGATGACGCCCGAACAACTGCAAATCGATGGCCTGAAACAAAAGCTGCAAGAAAAACAGGCCGCGAATGCCCGCGAACAGATCGGCGGCCCGCTTTACAGCGAGCTGCGCGAACTGATCGGCGGCGCGGCGGCTTGGCCGGCCGAAGACAAAGCCGGATTACACAATGTCGGCAGAGACATCCTGAAATTCATCGGCGCGGAAGGCAATAAAAAGGCCAAGGAACTGTTGAAAACCTTACAGTAACCTCTTCAGGAATATCTGGTATGACGACTTGTAGCCATCCTTTCTTTAGTCGCGACGTGGGCGTCGCTCCCACCGGCTCCACAGGGGTGGGAGCGACGCCCACGTCGCGACTAAAAAAACCCAAACCCGACCCGCACAGCAAATCACTGCGCAAGGGCCGGCGCTCCATACCCCATCAAATCTATCTGATCACGGCCACCACGCAAGATCGCGTGACAGTGTTCGCCGATTTTTATGCGGCACGGACACTGATCCGCCTCTTGCACACCGATCCCGAAGCCAGGACCCTTGCCTTTGTCGTGATGCCGGATCATCTGCACTGGCTGATGCAATTGGGGCAAATCCGCTCACTCAGCCAGGTCGTCGAAAGCCTCAAAACACTCTCCGCCAAAAAAATCGGCAAACCGTTTTGGCAGGACGGTTTTCATGATCATGCCTTGCGTCAGGAAGAAGATTTACGGGCGGTTGCGCGCTATATCGTCGCCAATCCCCTCCGCGCCGGCTTGGTCAACCGAATCGGCGATTATCCGCATTGGGATTCAATATGGTTATGAGTGTTGCCGAAGCAATGGGAACAGTGAGAACAGTGGGAGCGACGCCTACGTCGCGACTGAAGCCTGTTTTTAGTCGCGACGTAGGCGTCGCTCCCACCGAACTTGATTGTTAACCGCATGACTACTTACTTCGTCTCCCGCCACCCCGGCGCGATCGACTGGTCCCAGCGCCAGGGCATCCGGGTCGACCAGCAGATCGAACACCTGGACATCGCCCGCATCAACCCCGGCGACGTCGTGATCGGCAGCTTGCCGGTCAATCTGGCCGGCGCGGTCTGCGCCAAAAATGCCCGCTACATCCACCTGACGCTGGATTTGCCCTATGATGCACGCGGCGTCGAGCTGGACGCGGAAGACATGCAGCGCTACGGCGCCAAACTCGAAGAATACCGGATCACCAGGGTAACGGCATGACACAAAACCTCTTCGGCTGGAGCGACCAGGCCTGGCAAACGCTCGACCAATTCGGCATCCTGTTCGGCGACCTGATGCTGCTGATCTCGATCGGCGGTCTCGTGTACGGCCTCTACAAACGCAACGACATCCGCCAATGGCTGACCCGCAACCGCTTCCCGAGCATCGGCGGCCGTCCCGAACTGAGTCGCTGGCAAGGTCTGATTTTTACGGTCAGCCGCGCCAACGTGCCGGCCTGGGTAATAGACCAGATTCAACCCGAGGCCGTCGGCTTGCTGCTGACCGACTCCAGCCAGGGCGAGGGCGAGCAGATCAAGGCGCAGGCGCGGCAAATAGGCGCTAAGGTCGTCATTCGCCACATCGACAACCCCGACGACCCGGCCGAAGTCAAACAAAAAACCGCCGAGATCGTGCGCGAGATGCAAGAATCCGGCATCTCCCCGATCGCGGTCGATGTGACCGGCGGCAAAACCCCGATGAGCCTCGGCGCCTTCATGGCCGCCGAAGAAGCCTCTATCGACACCCTCTACGTGACCGCCGCCTATAAGGACAACAAACTCGACATGGCCAGCGCCAACATCATCGCAATCTCGCAAGCCGGAGCGCACGGATGAAAATCCCAGTCCACCTGATCCTGGTTTCCGCCCAGGCGGTCCCGAACATCACTCCGGTGCTGGACGAAGACTTCAGACCCGACACCGTGATCCTGCTGGTCAGCCCCGACATGCAAACGCGCGCAGACTGGCTGGAAGCTGTGATCAAAAGACGCGGCATCGCCACCCGGCGCTGGCCGATCGACGATCCCTGGGACATCGAACACATCCAAAGCCGCGTGATCGACCTGCTCGACGCGCAGGCGCAACAGCCCATCGCGCTGAATGCGACCGGCGGCACCAAGCCGATGAGCATCGCCGCCTATGAAATTTTTCGCGAATTCGAAAAACCCATCTTTTATGTCCACCCCGAACAAGACCGGATCGTCTGGATGTATCCGCCCAAACAGCCGGGCCAGGCGCTTGCCGACCGGATCAAACTGCCGGAGTTCTTCCAGGCTTACGGCGCGACCGTCACCGGACAAGGCGACAAACTCGGCGTGCCGCCAATCTACCGGACCTTAACCGAAGACATCATCGGGCACATAGGCCCGTATGAAAAAGCGCTGGCGACGCTAAACTTCCGGGCGGCCAGAGCCGAGCGCAGCCTGGCGGCCGACTTGAACGACGACGAAATGCGGAACGGCGCCCTGCGCCAATTGATCGACCGTTTCGAGAGCGCGGGAGTGCTCGCCCTGGAAAAAAACCGGCTGACCTTTCCGAGCGAAGACGCGCGCTTCTTCGTCAACGGCGGCTGGCTGGAGCAGCATGTTTACGGCCTGTGCCTGAATTTGAAAAAAGCGGCCGGTATCCAGGACATTGGACGCAGCATCGAAGTGGAACGGCTGCATCGCAATCAGCCGGTCAAAAACGAGATCGACGTCGCCCTGCTGAAGGACAACCGGCTCTACCTGATCGAATGCAAGACCAAGGTTTTCAACGGCAATCATGCCGTGCACAGCGAAGGCGCGCAGACGCTCTACAAACTGGATACGCTGAAAGACCTCCTCGGCGGTTTGCAAGCCCGCGCAATGCTGATAAGCTTTACCCAACCCAGAAAACACGATCTGCAACGCGCCGGCGACCTCGGCATCGCGGTGTGCAGCTATCGCGAGCTGATGAACCTGAAAGAAAAACTGCGGGTCTGGATGCAATGACAACGGTTAACTTTTCCAATATGCAAAATCGCCCCAACCCCATTGCCAAGCCATTGATTAATAAAGGAGGAAAACACCGAGCTATTTAAAACACTGACCTTATAAAGAAGGGATTAAGACTGCTGCAAGTTTATCTGCTTTAAATGTTTCCTTCATTTAAAACACTGACCTTATAAAGAAGGGATTAAGACCCAGGTCTTAGGTTTAACGTATCTGATAGGGTATTTAAAACACTGACCTTATAAAGAAGGGATTAAGACGCAGGTTTTGCAACTCTGCCCATCGTTTCTTGTATTTAAAACACTGACCTTATAAAGAAGGGATTAAGACAATGCGGATTTACTTAATGTCGGATCAAGTTTATTTAAAACACTGACCTTATAAAGAAGGGATTAAGACTCTTCATAAGGTTCTGTTTCTCGCCATTTAAGAATTTAAAACACTGACCTTATAAAGAAGGGATTAAGACGTTTGACTCTGGAATGGTTAAAGTCATTTCGTTATACACAATTCTGAGCTTCCCGCATCGCGCGAATGCCGATGGCGAAGTCCATGACGCGCTGAAGACCGATCCAAAGTGTTTTGGCGCCGGGCTCACCATCGCCTTTGCGTCCGAGAAAGCCGCCGAAACCGGCAATCACTCTGATGATCTCGTTCAAAGTCGGCGGCTTATCCGGTAGGGGTTTGCGCGCCACTAGCCAGGCCGCCTGCCATTCTTCCCGTTCGAACACCGCTTCGCCATCCATCTCCGGGCAGCTTCGCCCCAAACGCATCAGGTAACCGATCCGCCAAGCGGTAATCAGATAGAAAGCCAAGGCCAACTCGACGCGGGGCATCGCCGACAATTGTAAGGCTTCCACCTTGCAGCCGTTTTTGAGAATGTTGAAAAACATCTCAATCTCCCACCGGCATCGGTACCAATCGATTAACTCCCTCGCTGCGTCCAACGTCGACGCCGGAAGATTTGTCATTAAGCGCCATTCCACCGCCTTTTCGCCTTCAGGCGGGGCGATTTCGCGCGCCAACAGAGCGCTCACTTCAAACGTTCCACCATTGCCATCGGCTAAGCCGACACGCAGGCTGCGTAGCTGTTGGCTTACCTCGCGCCCTTTCTGTCCCGGGCGTGGCTGCAGATGAAAGCGAATCTCGCCCAAGACCTGCGCCCGTTCGACCTGCTCCCACAACTTGGCCTCATCCTTCCCAAGTTTGCGGTTGTGCTGGGATCGGATCAGCCAATCGGCTGGATTCTTCAGGGCATGGGCGCGTTGCATTAGTCCCAGGATGTCGGCTTCGCGGTCTGCCACATAAACCCAGCGCGTGTCCGGGTGTGCCTCCGCAACCTCTGCTACGCGTTCGTAACCTTCCCGCCAGCGCGCGCTCTCACAGATTCCACGCCGCTCGCCATCGGCGTCTTTCGGCTCCCGTGCCCACATCCAGGCATCCAATACGCCCAGCGGCAGCCGTTCTGGCGTCACCGCATACGTCGGATGCAAGTACATCCCTCGCTGCGCTTCATATGACAACGGCCCCAATCCCTCGATTGACTGTCCGTTAAAATTCAGCTCCGTGGTGTCTTGTAGGCACAGCACCACCGGATAGGCTTGACTGCGTATCAAGGTGCAATCGATATGCGGCTGCAGAATGTCATTCCACGCAATCCCCTCTTGCCCGAAAAACCGGTACGCCGCCAGGGTCTCACTCCAACCTCCACAGGCTGTCGGTATGCTCGCGCTCGGCTTCGACGCAAAACTTTTCAACAGCTTCGCCGATCTTTTGTTCAAACGCTCATCTCCCAGTTTGATTCCAGATAATTCCTTTTTCACCCACTCCATTTGCCTTCTTGTCCTTGGTTCGAAAAAATCGCGTAGCTTACAGGATTAGGCAAGTTGTGTATAACGAGATGGGTTAAAGTTTCGTCAATTTAAAACACTGACCTTATAAAGAAGGGATTAAGACTGAATCAGTTGGTGGTATTAGATCCCAGTAGGATTTAAAACACTGACCTTATAAAGAAGGGATTAAGACTAAGAGCTAGTTCCATCGTGCGAATTGACAAGCATTTAAAACACTGACCTTATAAAGAAGGGATTTTTCATCGTTCTTACGCCCCGCATCAATGCCATCAAGTTAAGCCGTTCTTTGAACGAAGCGCCGGCCTGAGCCCCCCGAAGGCATGCCCTTATACACAAGTTCGTCATTCCGGCAGGGATTGCCGGGATCCAGGCTACAGGGACGTTTAAGGCTTGCCATCCCTGGCCCTGGATATCCCCTTCCCGGCGGATATGACGGCATTTATGTATAACGGTATGCGCCGAAAGGTCCAAGCGATTGTTTGACTTCGGCTCCGCTCAGCCAACGATAAGTTTTGCAAGTAAGCTCTTAACCCTATCAGACATAAGACGGCTTTCCTTATCCCGTAAAAAACTCGTTCGTGGGAGCGACGCCTACGTCGCGACTTGAGGCTTTAATCGCGACGTAGGCGTCGCTCCCACCAATCGCCAATCTATTTTCATTGATGCAGTGGTCCGTAGATACCGAATCCAATGCCAGGGACGCCAAGCTCAAAACATCCCTGTAGTATGGATTCCGGCAATCCATGTCGGAATGACGGTTTTCCTCATCCCAACCTCGACTTCCCAAAGACAGCCTGCTTGCCAATCTGACAAGCTTGTCAACCCTGAAATTCGGCTGCTTCATGCGTATGCTGTACGCATGAGCCAACGCCAACTTTACATCGCCGCTTACGACATTCGAGACCCCAAGCGTCTGCGCAAGACCTTGAGGGTGATTCGCGCCTATGCCTCCGGCGGCCAGAAGTCGGTTTATGAATGTTTTTTGAGCAAAACAGAGAAGGCCGCCTTGTTATCCGAAGTGAGCGACGTGATCGACACCGAAGAGGACCGCTTTTTTCTGCTCAGGCTCGATCCGCGCGGCCGCGTTTATACGCTGGGCAAGGCCTTGCCGCCCCAGGACGGCGCTTTTTATTACGTCGGCTAAGAAGTCCGTGCAAACGAAAGTGCCGGTGGGAGCGACGCCTACGTCGCGACTTGAGGCTTTAATCGCGACGTAGGCGTCGCTCCCACCCTAGATTTTGAACTAGGAGACACCATGCACACATTGTATTTGGATAGGAAAAACCTGGCCGTCAAACTCGAAGGCGGCGCGCTGGCCCTGTACGAAAACGGCGAGCGGCGCGGCACGGTGCCGCTGCATTTGCTGGAAAAAGTGGTCGTCAACGGCGGCGTGGAAATGGACAGCCAGGTCTTCGGCGCATTGAGCGAGCGCAGGATCGCATTGCTGTTCTTGTCGGGCCGCGCCAGCCGAATCAAGGCAATGTCGTTCAATCCCTCGCATAACGATATCAACCGGCGGCTGGGCCAGCTTCGTGCTTATTTCGATGCGGATAGCCGCCTCAAGATGGCGCAAGGCCTGGTGCTCGCGAAGATTCACAACCAGCGCCAGTTACTGCATGAAGCGATGGCCGCGCGCGCCGACTTGCGCAGGCCGTTGTTTGCCGCGGTCGAAACTCTGGATGCGATTGTGCAAAAACTGGCGTCTTCGCAGTTTGAGATAGAACCCTTGCGCGGCTACGAAGGCAGCGCTTCGGCGGCTTACTTTTCGGCCTATTCGACGCTGTTTCCTCCGTCACTCGAATTCGGCAAGCGCATCAGAAGACCGCCCACCGACCCGGTCAATGCCTGCCTGTCGCTGGGCTACACGCTGCTGCATTTCGAGGCGGTGAGCAGTTGTCTGGCGACCGGGCTCGAACCTTTACTGGGGTTTTATCACGAACCGGCCTATGGCCGCGAATCGCTGGCTTGCGATTTGATCGAACCTGTCAGGCCGCGCCTGGATAAGGTCGTGTGGACGCTGTTCCGCGAGCGCGAGCTGGACCAGAGCCATTTCACGCTGGACAAGGGTCGCTGCGTGCTGGGCAAAAACGGACGCCGGCGTTTCTTTGCGCGTTACGAGCATTTCGCGGTTCCGGTCCGGCGCTGGCTGCGCCTGCAAGGGCATAAGCTGGCCAAGACCTATCTGCAAACCGGCTGGGACAAACCGCTGTGAGGCCGTTATACATCACCGGGTCGCAGGACACCGAAGTCGATTACGAGGAGCCGGCGTTGGCGGTATCGGCGCCCGGCAAGAGCCGGCTGTTATTCCCGTTGTCCAGAGTGTCGCGCATCGTGGTGCAGGGCTTGGTCGACTGGAAAATGCCGGCGCTGTATGCCTGCGCGGAGGCCGGCATCGCGGTCGTGTTCATGCACGAGAACGGCGAGGTGCGGGGGCGCTGGCTCGGCTGCGTGCGCGACCGGCAGAACCTGGAACAGTTATACGAAGATTTTTGGCAACATGCCGACGCCCCGGAGCGCTATCGGGACTGGCTGAACGGCATGCAGCGCATGGCGGTGCGCAGCGCGGCCCGGCGCTTGGGCTTTGACGACTGGCAGGACGCCGATGCCGTAAGCTTGCGCCGCTGGTTCGAGGTCTCGGTCGATCGCCCCTGGCGCAAAAACATCGAGCCGATGAGGGGCTTTTTACTGGCCGCCGTGTTGCAGGCCTTGGGCGAGGCGGGTCTGGATGCGCGCTGTGAAAACCTGCATGACGAACGCGTCACGCTGGCCGACGACTGGTGCGGAATTTTATGGTGGGACTTTTATCCGGCGCTGCGGGACTGGCATGCCCGCTCCCCTGCCCCGCCCGCACCTCAGGCGCTGGCGGAATTTTACGAACAGCGCCGGGGCCGCTCCGAACATTTGCTGCGCGGCCTGTTGAGCAAATGGCATCAATGCCTGCTGGAGATCCGCTGATGGCCAAACAGCGTAAAAAACTGTATCTGATCAGTTACGACATCAGCGATCCGAAGCGCCTGAGCCGAATTCACCGTGTATTGAAAAAAGCCGGACTGCCGCTGCAATATTCGGTGTTTACCGCGGTATTCAGCCAAACCCGCCTGGAGCGTCTCTTGACCTCGATCGAGCATATCATCGATACCCGCGAGGATGATGTCCGCTGTTATGTGCTGCCGGCAACGGTCGAATGCAAAACCCTGGGACGGCAGATGTTTCCCGACGATGTGCTGTTGTTTGCGGGCGGCATCAACCAGTTGCTGGGCTAAGCGCTCCCACACACCCTTTGCCGCGAACTTCTCCAATAAACGGATGTCGCATTGTGTGCAACTTCTTAGGAGAAATATCTTATGCCATCAGAAAACCCAAGCAGACCCAAAGGGCTCGCCGGTGCTGAAATCGCCAAGGCCGCAGAGCTGGTAAGCTACCAGGACGGCTCCGTCGTCAGCCGTGAAATCGTCAAAAGGCAAACCGGTAACGTGACGATCTTCGCTTTCGACGAAGGCGAAGGCCTGAGCGAGCACACGGCGCCTTTCGATGCGCTCGTGCATGTGCTCGAAGGCGAGGCGGAAATCAGCATCGCGGGGCGGCAGCATCGCTTGCATGGCGGCGAAATGATTCTGATACCCGCGCAGCAGCCGCATAGCCTGAAGGCTTTGCAACGGTTTAAAATGATACTGACGATGATTCGATCCTGAACCGCGGGAGAGCGCGATATGAGCACGGCGAAATTCGATACGGTTGGACAATATCTCCTCAACCGACTCTATGAGGCGGGCGTCAAGCATATCTTTGGCGTTCCGGGCGATTACGTCCTCGGCTTTTACGATCTGCTGGTCAACAGCCCCATTCAACATATCGGCACCACGCGGGAAGATGCCGCCGCCTTTGCCGCGGACGCCTATGCGCGCTGCCTGGGACTGGGCGCCATGGCGGTCACCTACGGCGTCGGGGCGCTGAATACGGTCAATGCGGTGGCGGGCGCCTACGCGGAGTCCTCGCCGGTGATCGTCATCAGCGGGGCTCCGGGCATCCGCGAACAAAGAGAGGATCCCTTGATCCATCATCGCTTCGGCCCTTTCACGTTCCAGCGCGAAATTTTCGAACGCATTACCTGCGCGACCGAAGTGCTGAACGATCCGGTAATCGCATTTCGCCAGATAGACCGGGCCATCGCGACGGCTCGCCGCTTATGCAAGCCGGTCTACATCGAAATCCCTCGCGATCTGGTCATGGCGGAAGGCTATCCGATGCCGGCCGAGGCGCTGGAACCGTTGGCGAGCGACGAAACCGCCTTATCGGAAGCGGTCGCGGAAACCCTGGAACTGCTGGCCAAATCGGTTTCGCCGATGGTCGTCGCGGGCGTCGAGCTGCACCGGCGCGGTCTTCAGGGCGCTTTGGTCAATCTCGTCGAGCGCGCGCAGTTGCCGGTCGTAGCCACATTATCCGGAAAGTCGGTGATCGCCGAGCGCCACCCGGCCTATCTCGGTATTTACGAAGGCGCGATGAGTTCGGAAAACGCGCGCTACATGGTCGAGCAATCCGACTTACTCCTGATGCTGGGCGTGACCTTGAACGACATCGATACCGGCATCTATACCGCAAAGCTCGATCCCCACCATATGGTCCGTGCGGCGCAGAACGAGGTCGTGATCAGCTCCCACCGCTATCCACGTGTCGCCTTGGCCGATTTTTTAACGGCCCTGGTAGGACAGATCAAAACGCGCGGCGAAGGATTTTCATCGCCGCCGCCAGCGCTTGAAGCGAGCGCCTTTCCCGAACCGAAGCGGCCGATAACGACGGCACGCATGATCGAACGGCTCAATCAGGCGCTGAGCCCGGATATGATCGTGGTTTGCGACGTAGGCGACTGCCTTTTTGCCGCGATCGATCTTCAGGTGCATGAGCAGAGCGAATTCCTCGCCTCCTGCTACTATGCCACGATGGGTTTTTCCGTGCCCGCCGCCCTGGGCGCGCAAATCGCCCGGCCTGACCACCGTCTGCTGGTGCTGGTCGGGGACGGCGCTTTTCAAATGACCGGCACCGAGCTTTCAACCCATGCGCACCTGGGCCTGAACCCGATCGTGGTGGTTTTCAACAATTCCGGCTACGGCACCGAAAGGGGCATCCTGGAAGGCCCTTTCAACGACATCAGCAGTTGGCGTTTCGATCGACTGGGCGAAGTCTTCGGTCCGTTGAAAGGCTACGATGCCGCCACGGAAGAAGACTTTGAAGCCGCGCTGACGAATTCCCTGAACAACCTAACCATGCCGAGCATCATTAACGTCCATCTCTCGGCCGATGATGCCTCTTCGGCGATGAAACGCCTTGCGGAACACTTGAAATCCAGGGTGAAAGGCGGAAGCTGAGCGATTTCCCATGCAAATATGGGTTGATGCGGACGCCTGTCCGAAAGCGATCAAGGAGATTTTGTTTCGGGCGGCGGAGCGGATGGCCATAACCACTACGCTGGTTGCCAATCAATTCGTACAGACGCCGCCTTCTCGCCATATCAGGCTGCTGCAGGTAACTTTGGGTTTCGACAGGGCCGACAACGAAATCGTCAAAAGAATGAACGCCGGCGACTTGGTGATAACCGGCGACATTCCGTTGGCGCATGAAGTGATCGGCAAAGGCGGCCATGCCATCAATCCGCGCGGCGAGCGTTACACTCCAGACAATATCAAGGAGCGTTTGAATATGCGCGATTTCAACGACACATTGCGCGCGAGCGGAATCAATACCGGCGGGCCGTCTGCGTTGAATGCACGCGACATACAATCCTTTGCGAATCAGTTGGACAGATTCTTGGCCCAGCAGCGTTAGTTTTCGTCCTGAATCCGTCTCCCGGTAGTCGGTGCCTCCGACCGATCGCACAACAAGACCCAATGTGCGTGCTCGATTGTCGTCCCTGGCAAAACCGCCCGTTACAGGTTATTCGCCAAGGGCCTTGGCCACCGCTCGCTGAAATACCGCCTCATCGGGTTTGATGCCGGTCCATGCTTCAAATATCTGCATCGCCAGCTGCACCAGCATTTCCACGCCGTTGACGATCGGGCAGCCCATGTCTCGCGACGCGTTCAGAAAGGGCGTAATGCGCGGATTGGTAATGACGTCGACAACGGTTGTGCTCTTAGAAACAGTGCCCCAATTAACGGGCACGGGTTCCAGCTGAGGCGCCGCCCCCAGATGAGTCGCATTCATCAGAATATCCGTGCCTTCGGGAACGCAAACTTCGCCGCTCCATTGCACCCATTCGGCCGGCACGCCGGATGCTCTGGTCACGGTTTGGGCAACCTCGGTCCCTTGGGCCTCCCTTCGTGTGATGAGGGTCAGGTGCGAAGCCCCTGCCCAGGCCAGTTCGACCGCCATGGCCCTGCCTGCGCCGCCGGCTCCGAGCATGACGACCCGCTTGCCTGCGATGGGCGTTACCTTCTGTATGGCTTTGACGACACCTTTGCCGTCATTGTTGTGCCCAATCAGACGACCGTCCTTGATGGTCATGTAGTTGACTGCACCAATCGCTTTGACATCTTCATCGATCTCATCGAGATGCGGAATGGAAACGACCTTGTAAGGCACAGTGATACAGGCGCCGGCAAAACCCAAGGCTCTGACACCTGCAACGGCGGCCGGAATGTTGTTTTCCGAAGTCACATCGCACTTCCAGAACTGCCAATGCAGACCGTAGTGAGCATAGACTTCATCGAACATCCGATCTATCGGGTTTTCCGCAACAGGATGACCCAGCATTGTGGTCATTTGTTTTTGTGGGGGTAATATAATATTCGACATCAATGAGCTCCTTATCTTTTTTTCGGTCCCGAAGAACCCATGCCTTGACCGAAAACAATGTTATTTTTTGAATCACTCTCGGCGATTAAGTTCTTTTTTCTACGTGACCAATAAGCGAGCTTAATCATTTTATCGAGAAAGTTGTGTTATCCCTATAAATCATTCGCATCACAACAAAAAGGAAGAACGATGAATCATTTGAAATGGGGCGGGCGTATTTTGTTCATCAGCGCCGTGGTCTGCGCTGCAAGCTGCTCCCGGATAGCAAAGCCCGGCGCTGCCGCACCTACTGAAAATAATATGCGCGAGGCGCATTTTTCGATTTTGCAGGTGAACGACACCTATAAGGTCGAGGGGCTCGAAAACGGCCATGTCGGCGGCTTTGCCCGGCTGCGCACCTTGCGCCGCCAGCTTCAGCAAGGCGGCAAACCCGTATTGATGCTGCACGGCGGAGACTTTCTCTTTCCCTCGATCATGAGCAAGTATTTGAAAGCCGATGCGATGATCAGGGTTCTGAACCTGATGGACGGCGACGCGTCGGCATTCGACGACGACATGGTCGTCGTATTCGGCAACCATGAATTCGACGATCCCGATCCCGGCGTGCTGTTGGGGCGCATCGCGCAGTCGGATTTCGCCTGGCTGTCTTCGAATATCCGCTACCTTTCCTCCGAACATTCATCCGGCGTTCCCTTCTCGAAGCGGCTCGGCAATGTCCATGACGTGCTGATCAAGGAGTTCGACGGCGTCAAGGTCGGCCTATTCGGCATTACGCTGGACATCAAGAAGCCGCCCTATGTCGGTTTCGATTACGCGCTGGGCGCCCGCCGCGCCGCGATCAAGCAGGCGATCGCCGACTTGAAGGCAAAAGGCGCCGCCGTGATCATCGCCCTCACCCATCAGGATTTCGATCAGGATCAATGGCTGGCGCGCGAGTTTCCCGAGGTCAACCTGATCGTCGGCGGCCATGAGCATTTCTATATCGAAAAAGCCATCGGCAACACCTGGATTACCAAGGCCGACGCGGATAACAAAAGCGCCGTGATCCATGATGTCCGAGTGTCGCCCGACGGCAGGGTCGAAACGAGTCACCAAAAAATCGACCTGGACGACAAGACCGCAAAAGACGCACAGGTGGATGCCGAAGTCGGCAAGCAACTGGACCGCTTGGCGCAAGCCTTCAAGAAACAAAACAAGGATCTGAACCAGGTCGTGGGCCAGACCCGCTATTTACTGGAAGGCGTCGAGCCGGCGGTACGCGGCCGGGAAACGGCGCTGGGCAACTTTCTGGCCGATGCGATGCGCGAGCGCATGAAAACCGACATTGCGTTCATCAATGGCGGCGCCATTCGGATCAACGACAACATCCCTCCCGGTCCGATCACGGCTTACGACATGGAAGGCCTCTTTTATTTCGACAACGAACTGGTCAGTTTCGAACTGTCCGGCGCGCAATTGCTCGAAGTCCTCAAAAATTCTGTATCCAAATCCCATCTCGGCGACGGCCGTTTTCTGCAGGTGTCCGGGCTGCGTTTCAAGTACCGCGCCCAGCAAGCGAACGGCGTTTATGCTTATGCGATCGACCCTGCCGATGTTCAGATCAAGCCGCAAGGCGCTTCAGTCTACACGCCGATCGACCCGAACAAGCGATATCGGGTCGCGACCGTCGATTTCATCTGGGAAAAAGGCTTTAGCGACGGCTATGCGATCTTTGCGAAGGGCGACGGCAAGTCGAGCCCGCCGCGCCTGGACAACGGGACGGCCGTCAGTTTCCGCCAAGCCGTCGAGGAAGCGATCGGCAATCTGCCGAATAAAACCGTGACGAACCGGATTGAAGGCAGGATCATCCGGCTTGAATCAAACCAGTAGACGGTCGATCGAATCGCACTCCCCGGTCGTGAGTTCAAAATCGAAAATCGCCAGGTCTTCCCGCATGTGCTGCTCGGATGTGGTGCCGGTCAAGGGGATAATGCCGCTTTGAGTCAAGAAGCGGAAAAACACCTGCGCGCTGCTGCGGCCGTATTTGGCGGCCAGGGATTTCAAGACCCTATCCGCCAGCACGCCGGGGTTGGCGGTCAGCGTCCAGAAGCTTTGATAGAGGATGCCTTGTTGCCGGCAAAAATCGCGCAGGGAGCGATCGTAAGCGGTGTCGGCATAGAAGCGGTTTTGCAGCACCGCCGGTTTGACCGCGGCGGCATCGTATAAAAACGCGAGCGTCTTGAGTTCGTAACAATTACTAATGCCCAGTTGTTTGGCAAGCCCGTCGGCAAAGGCCTTTTCCATCGCCTGCCAGACTTCGAGCAATTGCTGCCGGTTTGCCAGCGGCGAATGCAGGACCAGGCAATCCAGATAAGACGTTTGCAGATTTTTTAACGAGCATCGAATCGATTGCGCGACCTGATCGCTCAGGCCGGCATCCGGGTCATAGGGAATTTTTTGCGGATCCTGGCCGTCGCGCGGCGTGAACTTGGTTTGCAGGTACAGGTCTTCGCGCGTCACGATGCCTGCCTGCATGCACGCGGCAATCCCTTCGCCGACACCGGCCTCGTGATAATGCTTGGGCTGACAGGCGGTATCGATACCGCGAAAACCGGTGCGAATCGCCTTTTCGACCAGGGCGGCGGTTTTTTCCTGCTTCCAAGCGGTGCCGTAAACGATCCGCGGCATCCTGACGCCGAAAACGGAACGTACAAAATTCTCAGGGCTCATAAATACTCCTGGGCAAAAACAAAGATCGGATGGCTTGCAATGGATCGTGTTTGGGCATGTCTCGTCAGATACCCCATTTCCTGTTTGTTATTGTTTATTTTACAGCGATAACGATTACCGTCGCGGAAAACTCCTGCATCGCGTCCTCTTTTCAAAAACAACGCGTCTCCTCCGTTCTCGCGCCGAGCCCTACCGCCGATTGAACATGCGTTATAATCACTCGTTAAAGTTTTGATCAGACCTGACAGATTCCATGATTAACCCTCGCAGCCTAATTAGAGCGCTCGATAAACACTGGGAAGCCATCGAGCGCATCGTTGCGCTGGGGCAAGAGCAAATCGCGTATGAACGCAACGAGTTGCTGGCGCTGCTCGAAAAAGTCTATGTCCACGAAAGCGGCGAACAGCGCCTGGAGCGTTTGCAGCAGATGGTCAACACCGAACTGCTGATCCCGATGTCGCACAGTAATATGCTGCAACTGAACGACACGGTGCGCCAGTTCGTCGGTAGCCTGCTGCACGAGCATGAGCTGGGCTTGTCCGATATTTTGAAAGCCCGCATCGTCGATATCAAGGACGGCCTGGAGCAATTGCATCGGGCGCTGGACGAGCATGACATGGCGGCGCTGCAACGCGGCGCGGTGCGCATCGATAATCAGCTGCGGCAAATCTTGCAGCAACTGGACCAGGACAGCCATGCGATTCAGGCGATCGCCGAGCGCGCGAAGTCGGCCGACGAACGCATGCCGCTGGCCCGGCGCTACCGGGAAGTGCTGGAGGCTTTCGACCGCTATATCCTGCCGATGACCGATTTGATGGATACCGGCGCCGGCGGCAGTTTTTATCCGCTGCTGGAAGAGGCCGGCCGCACCCTCGATGCCTTGGCGCAAAAGCTGGCGGTTCAGGGCGGGCTATACAGTCATCAGTTGATGCTGCGGCAGGTAGGATTCCGGGTCAAGGATTTGCGCAACCAAGGGCGTGAAACCTTGAAGCACTGCACGAACACCCTGATGCCGCTGCGCGAGGAGATGCGCCGGCATAACCATTTGAGCGCGGCGATCGCCCTCCTGCTCGGCGAGGTGCGCAAAAAAGGCCTGCGCCGCGCGTTGCCGGCCGATCGTCTGCCGCTGTGGCGAAAGGAACGCGGTTTTTTGGTCGCGATCGGGCCGGAACTGCTGACGCTGATGGAACAGGCGCGCGGCTATCGGGCCAAGGGGGTCGAGTTTCCGGAAGCGATCGGGGAAGCCTCGGACATGCCGATGGAACGGGTCGACGAGGACGCCATTCGCGCCCATCTCCAGCAAAACCTGCCGGTGACCGATTTGCTGAGCTGGCTTGGCGAACATTACGGGCATTATCAGGACGTGACTGTGCTGCGGCTTTATCATAAACTGATTCGTTTACCCGACATCGAGGCGACGCCGAATCCCGAGGAAACGCGCATCACGTTGAAGCGGGTCGCGATACGGCTGCACAGCCACCGCATGGAAACGCATGAACATCAAATTAAGTGAACTCGGCCGCCTGCAGGATTTGTTCAAAAAACTGAGCGCCGGCAGCCATATCAATCATCAACAAGACAACGAACTGTGGGTCGATCTGGAAATTCAGCGCGATGCCTACCAGGCGCTGTTCGCCGCGCTCGGTTATGAACTGACCGTCGACAGCCGCGGTTTTGCCTATTTCAACACCGACCAGGCGTCTTCCTATACCGGCAAATTGACGCGGCGGCTGGCCCTGCTGCTGATGCTGCTGTTCGAATATCAGGCCGATCAGGGCGCGCATCTGTTTCAGTTTCAGCAATGGCGGCTCGACGGCACATTGCTCGAAAAGCTTTGGCAGACTTATCGCGCCTTGCTGGAAGCCGAGGAGATCGGCACGGCCCAAGCCTTGAAAGAAATTTGCGACAGCGCCACCCGCGTCGGCTTTCTGCTCGCCGAAGACGGCGCCTACCGGCTGCTGCCGGCCGTGCACCGCTATCTGGATTTGTTCGAGGAACTCGCGCAGGCGGAGCGGCACGAGGAGGCATTTGCAGACACGGAAGACGACGCACCGGAGGATAACCTTTGAGCCTGCTGAACTATGGCTTTCAAAAACTGGTGCTGCTGAACAGCGCCGGTTACAGCCGCGCCGAATTGCCGCTGGACGATTCGGTGTCGCTGATCGCGCCGAACAATACCGGCAAAACCAGCCTGATCAATGCGCTGCAGTTTCTGTTGATCATCGACCAGCGCCACATGGATTTCGGCGCGCACACGGTCGACAAATCCCGGCGCTTTTATTTTCCGGACAACAGCGCCTATATCCTGCTGGAAGTGCTGCTGCCTTCCGGCATGGCGGTGATCGGCTGCGTCGGCAAGGGCCTGAGCCACGACTATGAATATTTCGCCTACCCCGGCGCGCTGGACCTCGGCGATTACCGGCTCGATGACGGCCGTCTGGTCGCCCAGCCGCAACTGATCGCGCGCCTGTTCGAGCGCGGCAAGGCGGCCAGGATTTATCCGCAGGCTGAACTGCGCGCGCTGTTGTACGGCAACCGGCAGAAGCAGCGCGCGGACGAGCCCGAATTGACGATATTCCCGCTCGAGTTCAGCTCGCAGGCCGCCACCTATCAGCGCATCCTGACCCGCACCCTGCGCCTGGACCGGCTGGACAGCCGCGATGTCAAAAACTATCTGCTGGAAATCTTCAAGAACGACCTGCAGGACCGCCAGGTCGATTTCAAGAGCGAATGGGACAAGTCCTTCGCCGACGTGAATTACGACAAGGCGCAGTACGACGCGGTCTTCCGCAACCGGACCCTGATCGCCGCGATGGCGGAGCAGCAGCAGGCGCGCCGGGCCTTGCGCGGACGGCTGCTGCGTTGGCGGCCGTTGATCGAACAGGGCTTGCAAGACTGGGAAGCCTATTTCAGGAACACGCTGAACGCCATCAAACAGCGCGCGGAAAACGCGGAGAAAGACCTCGAAACACTGGATAACCGCCAACGCGCGATTTATAAGGAACAGGCCGAAACCGAAAGCGAAAATAAGGCGCTCGCCAAAGCCGAGCAGCATTTTCAGGCGCTGACGCTGCGTTTTCAGTTCGTCCGCGATGCGGAGCAATTGCTCGAAAGGCGCCAGCAATTGCAAGAACAGCGCGACGAGTTGATGCGCCTGATCGGCAACGCGGAACAGCAGACGTCCCCGGAGGCCCTGCAACGCCAGATCGACAAACTCGGCCGGGAAAAACGCGAGTTCGAACAACAGCTCGCCGCGATCGACAACAACCTCTATCTGCAATTACAGCAATGGCTGTCGGCGGACAGCTTCGAGGCGCTAACCCGTCTGTTGGCCAAACCGGTATTGAGCCTGCAGGTGGGCGACGGTCAGGCGGCAACGCTGACCGACCCCAGCGCATTGCAAAACTTTGCCGCGCAACTGGAAGATAAACTTGCGGAAAACCGGCTGCATTTGCCCGGCTTCACGCTCGACCTGTCGTCCCTGCAACCCAATCTGACGCTCAAAACCGCGCAGGAATTGGGCGCCGAAATCGCCGACAGCGAACGCCAGGCGGCCGAACTCGAACGCCTACTGAAAACGGTGCAAACGCTGGCCGAACAAAAGCAGCAGCAAAAGGCGCTGGAAAAGCAGCTCAAGGACCAAGACCAGGAGATCAAGGACTATCAGGATTTGCTCCTGCTGAAGGACACGGCACCGGACCGTCAACGGACGCTCGCGGCACACCAGCAAAAACTGGACGCGCTGCAAACCGAGGAAGCCTCGCTGAAGGAGCGCAAGAAGCAGCTTTCCGAACAACAGGAAGCGATTAAGTCCGAGCAAATCCTGCTACACGGCCAGCACAAACGCATCCACACCGCGCGCGAACAACGCCTGGACCAGCAGTCACCCTTTACATTTTTGTCCAATCTGCCGCACCTTCCCTGCATGGACGCGGCGGAACTGGCGATGCGCGAACTGGCCGACCGTCTGGAAACCTATAACGCCGACTGCAGACGCCTGCTGCTGATCGACGACGAACTGGAACGCCGGCTGACCGCCCTGCACCGGGAGGGCATCGACAAGTTCCAGACGCAGGATTCCGCCGAAAAGGAACTGGACGCCTTGTTCAATTACACCGCAGAACTCGGCCAGGAACAGGCCGCGATCGAACGCAAGGCCCGCTCGGCCGTGGTCCAGGTCGCGGCGATTCTGCGCGATTTGCGCAACAGCCTGGACACCTTCAAGCGGCGGATGCACGAGTTCAACAAGAAAATCAACCGCCGCCAGTTGTCCGACCTGAAGGTCTTCAAGATCGAACCGCGCGACGAAGACGCCCTGGTCAGGGCCATACAAACGCTGATTTCGACCTCCGAGCAGGTCGAGTCCGGCAGCTCGTTCGACCTGTTCGATCACAATGCGGTGCTCGACGACAAGGAACTGAATGACGCGAAAGACACCTTGATCAGGGAAGGCGAAGCGCGCGGCGACTTGCGCGTCGAGCACCTGTTCCGCCTGGTGTTCAGCATCGCGAAGGAAAACCAGACTCCGGCCGAATACGAGGACATCGACAGCGCCGCCTCGAACGGCACCGTGCTGATGGCCAAGCTGATCACGGGACTGGCGATGCTGAACCAGATGCAGGACCCGCGCAAGGCGATCAAGACCGCCTGCTATCTGGACGAAGCGGCGTCGCTGGATCAGCACAACCAGCGTAATCTGATCGAAACGGCCGCCGAATTCGGCTTCTCGCTGATTTTCGCCTCGCCCGAGCCGCAAATCACCGCGCGCTATTGCGTCCCGATCGGCACCCACAACGGCAGGAACCACATCAGCCGGCTGAACTGGCAAATCCTGGAACCTCTCGACGAGGGCAGCGAATGAATGCACTGGCCGAAGCGCTGAAGCGCCTGCTCGACAGCGACGAACCCTTGACCGCATCGGCCTTCACCCCGCATCAACGCAAGCAACTGGAACAATTCGCACTCAGCACACGGCTGATCGATATCGGCAAACAGGGCCGCGGCACCCTTTACCGAATCGTCAACCGGCCGAGTGTGATCGCTTATCTCCAACAGCTACAGCCGCTGGCTGAAGACGAATTGCCAGACGCTATCCCCGTGCGCGGCAAGAATATCGGCACGCATCGCGACAGTAAAAAAGGCAAATCGGGACACGAGTCCTGCTATTTGCTGATCAAAGCCTGGGACAAGCAGGTGGTTTGGCGACAGGCCGGCAAAACGCTGAATCCTGCGGAACTGACCGAAAACTTCGGAGTCGCCGCTTTGCAAATCGGCCGCGATGCCGGCTGGCATAGCAACCGCCCCTTGCTGTTGGTCGAAAATCAGGCCCTGTTCGATTGCTGCGACTGGCTACCCGAGGGCTTCAACGGCAGCCTGGCCTATTATGCCGGGCAATTGCCGGACGTGCTCCTGCAATGGCTGGCGGCTGAGACGCGCACGGACGAGGTGATCCTGTTTCCGGACTACGACGGCATCGGCCTGGCGAATTATGCCCGCCTCATCGACGCCCTGCATCCGGCCACCCGCCTGCATTTTTACTGGCTGCCGGATTGGCAAGACAAGATCGCCCGCTTCGGCAATCAGGGCGCCTGGTTAAAGACCCGCGTTCAATTCGAAGCGGCGATCGCAAAGCTGGATGCGATGCAGGCGTTAACCGACGATTTCAAACAACTGGCCTCGTTGTCGCAACGCCACGGCAAGGCGCTGGAACAGGAAGCGATTTGGCTGTGAACATTTTATGACGGCTTACGCGCGCTGTACGTGGACACGGTGCCGGCCAGCGTCGCACGCTGAGACGTTTCTTCCACATCGATGAATCCCGCATCCTGGAATATCCGCGGCAGCAAGCCCTGTATATTCTCCATCAGTTCTTCGGTCCAGCGCAGCACAAACGAAACCGATAAACAATAAGCGGTATGCGGTTTGCCGAAATCGAGAACATGCAATTCGCCGCCGGGGCGCAACACGCGAAAAACCTCGGCCGACGCGCGGCGTTTATCGGCATGGGTCAGATGATGCATCGCGAAACTGCACAACACCCGGTCGAAAGCGCCATCGGGATAAGGCAGACGGACGGACGTGGCTTCATGTAAAGCGATTGTGACGCCTGCATCCTGCACCTTGCGCCGGGCTATTTTTAAAATTTCGGTGTCGATATCGATGCCGATCACCGTAGCCTCGGCATGTCTTTGTTTGATCAGCAAGGCGAGCGTGGCGGTGCCGCAGCCCAGGTCCAAGACCTTATGCTGAGGCCGTATCTCTGCCTGCTCGATCAGCCGTTCCTTCAATTCCCTGTCGGGGAGCGTCCAGTTGGTGAGCACATCGAAGTAGGGTGTCAGCCAGCGAAAATGCATGGCGGGGATGAAGCGTGTTTGCGGTTTCATAAAGTTAACGAATTTCCTTGTGATGCAGGCTGATTTTAACCAGCGCCCATCCCAGAAAAATCATATTGATGCCCAAAAGCAGACCCAGCAGCCACTGCGAAGTTTCAGACCAACTGATCGAGATGATCAGCGCAAAAACCAGGGCGGTCATGCCGCTGAACAGCATCAATCCCCAGTTAGGCAAAGGACGCATCATGAAAGCCAAAGAAATTTTGGCAATGCCTTCAAAAGCAAAAAACAGCGCCATCAACACAGTCAACGTCAATACGCCGGCGGCGGGTTGCGTAATGAACAGGTAGCCCACGACTAGCTGCAAAATCCCCATGAAAAGCCAGACGGCGAATCCGGGCATCGCGGAAAAGACAAGGGCCCGGCCGATGTGAACGGCGCCGCCGAACAGGATGATCCAGCCCAAAAAAATCACGATGGCCACGGTAAAGAACTGGGGAATCAGCACCGCGCAAAGCCCCAGCAGAATAAAAAGGATGCCTTCCAGCAAAAACAATTTCCAATGCGTCTGAAAATAATTCAGCATTTCTTGCCGCAGGCGTTGAATGTCGCTATCGATATTTTCTGGTTTGTTCATGCATCCCCCTGAAATGATGGGCAATTGATCAGAAATCCTGCTCGGACGGGATTCGAAGCTCGCCTGCCCATTGCGACGAAAGCCGCATCCGCCGATGCCCGCCCCTTTTTCTATGACCGTAAATTGCGAGGTTCTGCTCAAATCGAAGCGGGGTGGGAGCGGTTTGCAACCGCGACTCAAGGCCGCGTTTTCAGGGCTGCCCCCCCCTGGTCGCGCTTGTAAAGCGCTCCCACGGGGATGCTTTCTCGATGAGCTAAAGCATCTACCCAAGAAGTTATTTGTATCCAGTTCCTAAAAACGTCAGAGGATTAAAAACATACAAAGTCAGTGCTGATAGCTGGAAAGCGGATGGCGTTTATTGACCATATCATCCAATTGACTATGCATGAGATTGGCAAACTCTTTGGCGGGTAAAGGGCGACTTTTGATATAGCCCTGATAGGTATCGCAATGACGTTCGCGCAAGAATGCCAGCTGCTCCGGCGTTTCTACGCCTTCCGCCAGGACTTTTAAGCCCAAGGTATGGCCCATCGCGATGATGGTGGCGGCGATTTCCATGCCGTCCTTGCTATAAGGGATATCGTCGATAAAGCGCTTGTCGATTTTCAACACATTCAGCGGGAAGCTTTTCAGATAGGCCAGAGAGGAATAGCCGGTGCCGAAGTCGTCAATGGCCAGCCGAATGCCCTGACTGCGAAGGCTGTCGAGAAGCTCCATCACGTTATCCTGATTTTCCATGATGCCGCTTTCGGTTATTTCCAATTCCAGTAGCTGAGCCGGAAAGCCGCTTTCGGCCAGTACGGTAGCCGCCAAGGCGTTAATGTCGCAACGCTTTAACTGGTATGGAGAAATATTGACCGCCAGGGTTATGGGCGGTAATCCGGTCACCAGCCAATACTGACCCTGGTTACACGTTTCCCTCAGCACCCACTCGCCAATCTCTTCGATCAGACTGGTTTCTTCGGCAATGGGTATAAAGCGAGCAGGCGGAATGAGGCCTTCGTTGGGGTCTATCCAGCGCACCAATGCCTCGGCGCCGACAATGAGGCCGCTGGCAATATCGACCTGGGGTTGATAGTAGACGCAAAGCTCCTGCTGTTGAATCGCCCGGCGCAAACGGGCTTCCAGCTCGATGCGCTCGCGCGCGGCAATCGTCAGGTCTTCGGAAAAATAGGCAAAGCAGCCACGCCCCTGGTCTTTGGCTTGATACAACGCCTTATCGGCATGATCCATCAGTATTTCGAGGCTGTCGCCGTGTTGTTGATAAAGGCTGATGCCGATACTGGCGCCAATCCAGACGTCATGGTTTTCACTCAACGTAAAGGGTTTGCTTAGTTCCCTGATGATATCTTCGGCAACCCGGGAGGCATCTTGCGGATTGACGATGTTTTCCAGCATGACGATGAATTCGTCACCCCCCAGACGGGCAACCATGTCTACGTTGCGCAAGCGATTGGTAATTCTTTCGGCGACTTGCTGCAATAATTCATCGCCTGCCTTATGCCCCAATCTGTCGTTGACCGCCTTGAAACGGTCCAGATCCAGCATCAGCAAGGCCAGGCGGTTCTGTCCGGCGCGCCGTTCCACTTCAATACAGTGCTTCAGCCTGTCCCTGAGCAGCAGGCGGTTGGGAAGCTTGGTGAGCGGATCGTAGAACGCCAGACGTTTGATCTCTTCCTCCATCGCCTTGCGCTCGGTGATGTCGATACGCATGCCGACGTAATAAACGACCGCGCCGGTGAAATTCTTCACCGCCGTGACGAATAACCACGACAGATAAATTTCACCGTTCTTGCGCCGCTCCCAGATTTCCCCTTGCCAGTTTCCGCTGCGGTCGACGCTCTCCTGAATGGCCTGATAAAAATCGTCCTCATGACGCCCGGATTTGAGCAAGCCGATGCCCCGCCCCACCACATCCTCCGGCGTAAAGCCGGTGGATTCGGTGAAGGCATTGTTGATGCGCAAAATCACATTGTTGGCATCGGTGATGACCAGCGCTTTCTGTGACCACTCGAAGGCGATCGCGTCTATCTGGCAGTTTTCACCCGCCAAGAGCACGAGCGAAACCAGTCCCAGGGATGCCAACACGGCGCACACGGTACGCAACGACTGCACGGAAGGGTCAAACAAGGAAAACGCTAGAAATGGGGTTGGCGGACTCAGATCCGGCTGAAACAGCATGAAGGAGGACGCGCCGTAACAGACGAATACCAGTCCGAGAATCAGCAGCCAGCCCGCTTTGGGTCCTGTCCTGTCCCGCTTTGTCAGCGTGAGCACGGTGGCGAACAGCGCAATACCCGATAACAAGGTCGCAAAGGCGACGACAAATAGACGCAAAACGTCCAGCAACTCGTCAACGGAAGCCGACGAACTCAGTGCCAAGCCGGCCAACATCAGGCTCGCCGTACCGAACATCCAGGGTTCGGATAATCGAAACGAACGAAATATCTCGTTCCAAGTACGCCGGGTAAACTCCAGCAGCGGCACATAGGACGTTAACATCAAGATGCAGCTAGACCAGGTCAGCCACTCGATCGGATTCTTCAAGCGCTGCATTTCGAAAAACTCCGCCATCCCGTGCAGAATGCTAAAGGACGCCAGCAGCGACAGGTGTGCCGCGAAACTCCATGTCGTATTATACTTTGGCAGCATATAGACGATGATGAACAGCATGAAAAAAACCACGCCATAGACCAGGAAGTCATAACCCAAAGCTTGGAAATTCCAAAAGCTCAATCCTGCTCTCCTATAGAATCAAATGTTGTGAAGACGGTGGTGTTTTAGATAACGGCAACAAAGCATCGCAGCATGTAAAAGACACTCTAACATCCTAGTTGTTGCAATTGGTTTTATTACTTTAAAAATAGTCCAATTTGGCAGCTTACGCCGAACTAGCTTTTAAAATGAGTTTTTCAAGACATGAACAATCCCGCGCCCTTGCCGTTATTACCCTATTGCCCTGCAAGCCTCGCCGCACAACTGCTGACCGGCCGGCACAGGATTTTGCTTTATGGCGAGGCCGGTATCGGCAAATCCACCTTGACGGCCGAACTCGCGCAGAAATTCGCCGAAAGCAGCCTCACCTGTTTCTGCCTCAGCGCCGATCCGGGATCGCCCGGCTTCGGCTTGCCTGGCACGGTGTCGCTCGGACAGTGGCAGGAATCCGGCTGGCAAGTGCTGGCCTTTGAAGCGCTTTGCACGCTGGATGCCGGCCGCTTCCGCCTGCCGCTGCTCTCCGCCGTGCACAGGCTGATCCAAAAGACTCCCCCAGGCCTGCTACTGATCGACGCTCCCGGCGTGGTCCGAGGCGTTGCGGGTGCGGAACTGCTGACCGGCATGGTCGAGTTGCTGGAGATCGATACCGTCTTGATGCTGACCCGCCAGTCGAAACCGTTCCCCTTGATGAAGGAACTGTCGTCGCTCGGCGTCCCTATCCTCCAGGTGCATGCCCACCCCGAGGCCTGCCGTCCCGGCCAAAAGGCGCGGGCGCACCGTAGAACCCGGCAATGGCAAGCTTATCTTGCCGATAGCCATCAGCTAACGTTCCGCCTTGCCGATCTTCGATTGATCGGCGCACCGCCGCCGATCGATGTCCCGGATGCCTGGGCGGGGCGCCAATGCGCCTTCATCGCTGAAGGCCCAACCGCCAGCCTCGGAGAGATCGTCTCCCTGCAAGCAGGGATGCTGCAACTTCGACTGCCGATGGCGGCGGCAACCACCGAAACCCTGCTGATGCGTGATGCGGTCAGCAATAAAAGTGGCCTGCTCGTCAGCGCCGCGCCGTTTGCATCCGGCAATCTGCAATTCATGCCGCCTCCCGACGCGATGCCGTATCCGACGCCGGATTACGCCGGAGGGCCGCGGCCGGCGGTCAAATTGCGCGGCATGTACGCCACGATGATCAACGGCGTCTTCGGCGACCCGCTGCTGCATCTCAGGCTGCATCAGCAGCAACGCAGCCTGCTGTTCGACCTGGGCGACTCGGGCAGATTGCCGACCCGCATCGCCCATCAAGTCAGCGATGTTTGCATCAGCCATGCCCATATCGATCATATCGGCGGCTTCCTGTGGCTGCTACGCTCCCGGCTCGGCGATTTTCCAAGCTGCCGGATTTTCGGACCGCCAGGATTGATCGGCCATATCGAAGGCATGATCGCCGGCGTCCTGTGGGATCGCATCGGCGATGCGGGGCCGCGTTTCGAAGTCGCCGAAATCCATGGCGACCGGCTGCGGCGGGCCCGCCTTCAGGCCGGTTGCAGGGATGCTGTCGAGCTCCCCGAAATTCGGCTTACTGGAGGACTGATCGTGGACGATCCCCAATTCTCGGTCCGCACGATCAGCCTGGATCACCACACGCCGGTACAGGCCTATGCCTTCGAGAGCAAGGCCAAATTCAACGTCGACAATAGTGTTCTGAAAGCCTTGGGCCTGACAGCCGGCCCCTGGCTGAACGAACTGAAGCGGCTTGTCGGCAGTGGCGACCGGCGGGCGATGATACGGCTGCCCGATAACAGCCTCCGGGAGGCCGGCGAGGTGGGCGAGCGCCTGCTGACCGTCACGCCCGGCGAAAAACTGGTCTATGCGACCGATCTCGCCGATACGGCCGCCAATCGCGCGGCGCTGACAGCCCTGGCGCACAAGGCCGACTTATTATTCTGCGAATCTGCCTTTCTCGAAGCCGATAGCGAACAGGCCCGGAGGACAGGCCATCTGACCGCAAGTGCCTGCGGCGAGATCGCGACCGAGGCCGATGTCAAACAACTGGTGCCGTTTCATTTCTCAAGGCGTTACGAAACCAGGCCCGAAGCCGTTTACCGGGAAATCGCTGCCGTCTGTTCCCGCGTCGTCATGCCGCCGATAAAATAGCTGAGGCCTGCCTATTCTTGCTGCTGAACTTCGAGACGCCTGAATTCGCGCGGAGAACAGCCGAACTGCTGTTTGAATGCGCGGCTAAAATGCGCCGCATCGTTAAATCCCCAGCGAAACGCGATATCGGAGAGTCGGTGGCCGGCATAAACCGGATCCAGCAGTTCCTTCCGGCAATGCTCCAATCTGCGCTGCCAGACATAGCGCATCAGCGAAGTCCCTTCCATTGCAAACAGGTCGTTGATATAACGCGGCGACAAGCCTGCGTAGCCGCTAATCCGGCGGGTATCGAGATCAAGATCCCGCAGATTCTGTTCAATAAAAGTCTTGATCGCGTTAAGCGAGACCGCCCGGCTTCTGGACAGGTTAAAGCGAGCCGGACGCACCGAGCTGACCGCCAGAGTCAGCAAGTCCAGCGCTTGCTCGGAAAGGTGGGGGAGTTCGTGGGCTTGCAACGCGTCGGCTTGAGCGGCCGAAGCGCGCAGGAAATTTGCCGCAATAAAGCCGACGCCCCTGTCTCCCGGAATGCGTAATGCCGTACAAGCATCTATCCCGGCAATTCTATCCCTCAACACGGTCCGGGGGATGGAAAGAATCAGCTTGGTAAAGGCGCCGGGACACTGGATGCGATGGGGCCGGGTCGCGTCATAGAGGGTCATATCGCCGGGCTGGAGTGACACTTCGCGTCCATTTTGCTCCAGCCGGTAGTCGCCGGAAACCAGCATCACCGCGAAATAGGCGTCCTGGCTGTTCAAGTGCGGCTCCCTCGGCAAGCGCTCTAACGCGATCGCACTGGATTGAATGGTCGACAATTGCAACCTCCCCCACGGATAAATACTCAGGTCTTGAGACAGCTCGGCCTTCGAGGGCGAGGTGATGTCGACATGGGCGTATTCCCTGCATATCACCTCACGCAACCAGTCGTATCGGTCACGCGGCGGAATGGCGTTTGTCGAAAGTTTGAGACAGCCTCTGTCGGCGTTAACCGCCAGTTTGGGGGGCAATGGGGTCATAGTCACGGCCCAGACCTCGCTTAAGAAAAGGGTTGTTGGTCAAAACGGATGTTTCGAATTGTGAATAACGTCGGCGATGTAACCGCAAAAACCGCCGTTTCAGCCAAGTTTTGCTTCCGTTTCACACCAGCGCTAAACACTAAAAATCCTGATAATAAAAACTGATCCGCCGTAAAGCCTTAACCGCTCGGCATAACATTCAAAAAACTCAAGGACAACACGATGGAAGCCTTACTGACCCACACCGCACCGCGTATTGCACTGACCGCCGCCGGCATTTTTTTCATGGCGGGCCTGCTGACCGGTTTATGGAAATATTTATGCATGCGGCGGCACCCGCAGGCCGAAGCCCCCCACTATGTCAACACCGCCCATCGCGCCGCGCTGATGTACGCCTTCTCTGCCCAATTGCTTGCCGTTTTCGCCGCAACCAGCGCATTTTCCGATCGCGTGAATACCGTCGCCGTGATCTTTCCCCTGCTCTTTTTTGGCATCGCCATCGGCCACTATATCCGGCTTGGCCTGAGCTCTCACAGCAACAACAGCTTGCGGGATTCCGCCGACAAAGCCAAAGATTATTTTATCCTGAATCTCCTGGCAGCCGCAGAGATCGGCGGCTTTTCGGTGCTGTTATCCGGCTTTTTTCTGCGCTTAGGGTCTTGATGCAAACGGGCCTATTCGCTTGCGCTTGGTCCCGAACCCGACAACTCCAGTAGATTGATCACATTCAACCGGATCGCCAGCCGCGTCAGTTCTATGTCGCTGGTTACACCGAGTTTGCGCTTGATCAAATAATGGCAATTGCAGACCGTTTTCGGACTGATGTTCAGGGTCTGCGCAATGTCATCGATCGATCTCGCTTCGACCAGCAGGCGCAGAATCTCGAATTCCCGCACCGTCAGCGTCTCCAGGGCCATGCGGTCGCCGCCCAGTTTTTCCAGCGCCAGCGCCTGGCCGATGTCGGCGCTCAGGGTATGGCGGCCGGCATGGACTTCGCCAATCGCGCGCAGCAGCACCTCCGGCGCACTGCTTTTGGTCACGTAGCCCAAGGCGCCGGCGCGGCTCGCCTGCACCGCGAAACTGGGGTTCTGGTGCATGCTGAACACCAGGATCTTCGCCTCCACACAGCGTTGTTTGATACGGCCGATCAGATCCAGACCGCTGCTTCCGGGCAGGGAAAGATCCGTCACCACGACGTCGGGACTGCATTCCTTGAACAGCTGATAGGCCTGAACGGCATCCGCCGCTTCCGCGACCACCCGCAAGCCGGGTTGCTTTGCCAGCAGCGCCCGGTAGCCTTCGCGGACGATGGCGTGATCGTCAACCAGCAAAAGAGTGATCATCGTCATGCCTGAGCCACGGCAAGTGGGTCTATAGGCAGCCCGACTTCGACCCGCAAGCCGTGCGGCTGGACGATGGCCAGCGCCAGGTGGCCCTGCAACGCTTCGACGCGCTCCCTGATGCCGAGCAGGCCGATGCCCGGACCCTCGGCGAAGGGCAGCGCGTCGGCGATGCCGTCGTCCTGGACCGTCAGAGTCACCCTGTCTGAATTCACGGTCAGCGTCACCTCGGCATGGGCGGCCGCCGCATGTTTGGTGATATTGGTCAGGCATTCCTGGGCGATACGGAACAGCGTGACCGCCTGCGGCTCAGGCAGCGCGGCGCAATCGCCGACGATGTGCAGTTGAAAACGGGTCTGGCTTCCGCTATGGCTATTCCATCCTGCCACCAGGCTGTTCAGACTGGCGGCAAGCCCCAATTCATCGATCTCGGCGGGACGCAAGCGCCCCAATAGTCCACGCACATTGCCCATCATGCGTTGGCTGATGCGGGCAATTTGATCGGCCTCCTCCACCAAGGCCGAGCCCTGTCGTTCTGCGGTCTGGGCAATGGAGGCGGCGACCGCGCTGATGGCCGCGAGGCATTGGCCGAACTCATCGTGCAGTTCCCGCGCCAGATAGCGGCGCTCTTCTTCCTGCAAATTGATCAGCTTCACCGCGAGCTTTTGGCGTTCTTCAAGCAGTTGCTGCTGACTGGCCGCGAGTCGATTGATCGCGGCCGCGGTTTGCTGCCATTCGAGCAGCTCGAACGGCGGCAGGCGGTAAGCCAAATTGCCTTTTCCCATCGTTTCAAGGCCTGCGACAATGATGCCAGCCGGCCGCAACGCCCGCGCGATGCTCAGGTAAACCAGGGCGCAAACCGCCAACACGGTAACCGCAGACAGCCCCAACAGGCCGCGGATATTGTCCCAGGCCTGCGCGATGTCCATCTCGGCGCTGGGCGTAACCGTCAGCGCGCCATACACCCGCTGATTCAATGCGATCGGCCGGCTTATTTCCAAACCGGGACTGAAAAGCCGACGGTAAAACGTCTCGAAAACCGCCGGCCATCTGTGCTCGGACGGCTTTGCGCCGTTGCAGAGGCTGTAGGGAGCCGCGGCGTCTGCCGCCTCGAAGCGGACACAAACCCCGGGCACGCCGGCGGTCTGCTTCCATAGCGTGAAATCCGGAAACTGGCGGGCATGGCCGAAGCCGGCATCGATGCTCAAAAGCTGAAATTCCAGCTGCCTGCCCAGGGACTCTGCGGTGACCTCTGTCTTCTGTCGGGATTGCAGGTCGCTGCGATACAGCACATAGGCGGAGGTGGCCAACAGGCACGCCAGGGCGACAACGACGATACGGAACAGTAAATGGACTTGTAGATTCATGGTCAAGCCTGCCAGGCAAATGATCCGGCGCTAGCTGCATTCTAAGGGACGCCAGGCGCTCTGCAAAGCGGCATTTTCATGCCCGGGCAAATTGCCCGTGCTTTGCGGGCAAATATCGGCTTACCGCTGAGCCCTCATGCCATAAACTGCTTCCTGCCCGGAGTCGATTATCGACCCGATGCCATCGAAAAGACTCCATCCCCAGCCCCTAACAACGACTAGGAAAAACCCATGACCCAACACCTATTTGACAACGCGAACATCCCATGGCAATGCTTAGACAATATCGAGCATTTGCATTATTCGATTCTCGACATCGACCGGCAGAACAAGATCGTTGACGTCGTTTTCAGGTTTGCCGCAAACCGGCAGATCGTATTGCACCGGCACAAGGTCCTGAACAAAACCTTCGTGATCCAGGGCGAGCATCACCTGTACGAAGCCGACGGCAGGCTCAAGGAAATCAGGCCGGTCGGCAGCTACACCTCCAGCCTGCCCAGCGACGAGCCGCATCGGGAAGGCGGCGGCGATGAAGACGCGATCGTCTTTTTCAGCATACGCGGCAACGATGGCGTGTTCTACGAGATTCTGGACGATGACTTGAACGTCATTGCGACGCTCGGCATGCAGGACTTCATCGACTTGTACGCGGCCCAGACGCGGTAATCTTTGCCCCACACCTTTGAGGAGAATACCATGAACCGTCCGACGTTAACGCGAATCCTCCTGTCCGTCCTGTTGCTGGCCAGCCATACAGGGCAAGCCGCAACGCGCATCGCAATCCTGAGCTTTGAATTGAACGATATGACCTCCCTGCCCAATACGCCCGAGGAGCAACGGCGCACCGCATCGATGCGGCCGTTACTGGAACAGGCCCTCGGCAAGGCGGGTGATTACGAAATCATTCAGATTCCCGCCGTAGACCAAGCCGCCGCCAATTCGGGCTTCGGCTATTTGTTCCGCGTGGATGAACTCGCCGCCAAACTGGGCGAGCGGCATGGTGCCGACTGGGTGCTTGTCGGCCAGCATAGCAAACCCAGCTTCTTGTTTTCCTATCTGCTGGCGAATTTGATTGACGTGAAGAGCCAGGCGCTGGCCGCAAGCTATGCGATTGAACTGAAAGGCAATCACGAAAAAGTCACCCAACGGGGCATCGACTCGCTTGCCGATAAGATTCAGGCATCGATCAACAAACCCAGTCTATAGATTTCGTGCTGCCTGCCCTACCCCATCATGCCGCCTACAATAACCCCAGCAGCGCCGCCTTGACTGCCGCTGCCGTTTTGTTGGCGGCATTCAGCTTAGTGACGACATTATTGATATGAAAATTGACCGTGCGCTCGGTAATACGGAGAATGCTCGCGATCTCGCTAGCCGTCTTGCCGTCGGCCGTCCAGCGCAGCACCGAAATCTCGCGGTTTGACAATTTCACTTGGCTTTCCGGCATCAGTTTCGGCGCCAAGCAGCGCGACAGGCCGGCGTGCGCCACCTGGGTCAGCCAGGCCATTTTGAATGTCTTCGCCGACAGTTCTGTGGCAGAGATCGGCTCATCCGAGCGCGCCAGCGTTAACATGCCTGCCGTGCCATGGAAATCATGGATGGCTTGCGCCCAGCCATAACGCAAGCCATGGGAGCGCGCCTCCTCCCATAGTTCACCCGCTGGACTAAATAGCTCATCCGTCCAGATGACAGGCAGGAGCGAACGCATCGCGTGATGTACGGTCGGGTCGACCGCAAGATAATCTTTGGCTTGATATTGCGCTTGCCAGGCCGTCGGATAATTATTGAGCATGACGGTTTTGGGCTGATTAACCGGGATCGGCATACGCAAACCATAGGCGCAATAGTCAAAGCCCAGCTCCTTGCTGAAGGAAAGCAGGGTTTGAAAAAGCTGCTGCTCGGACTGAATGGACTGCAATGCTTGAAGTTGATTCTCTTGCCAGGTGTTCATGGATGGCGTCGCTTACCAATATCGGATTTTACGAGTGGATCAATGATGAGGCCGGTGACACGGAGCGAAACAGAGGGTAACGAAGCGTAGAGGCAAAGCTTGGTCAAATGCTTTTTCGAATGCACGCCCAGCGGCATCAATGCCATTAAGTTAAGAGCAGCTTCGCTCCTTCTCCCTCCGGGAGAAGGTTGGGATGAGGGGATCAAAATAAAGTATTTTTCCTTATTTTTGATCCTCCTCACCCCAACCCTCTCCAGCAGGAGAGGGAGCTTTCTTCTTAACTTAACGGCATAACCTGTCATTATTCACAGTTGTTTCTGGTCACAAAATCCAGTCTAATAAGACCTTCAGGATAGAATATCCTTATTCCGCCGAACTGCACAGGAGGATCATCCCGATGGGTTTTACACTCGCCAAAGTCGTACCGTGGGGACGTTCATATGACGAATACGTCCGCATGTTCAGCCTGACCGAGGCCGATCTTGGGCTTCGCATTCTTGGCTGCGGCGACGGTCCGGCGAGCTTCAATGCCGAACTCACCCAACGCGGCGGCACTATCGTCTCGATAGATCCGGTCTACGTTTTTGACGCAGAACAGATCAAGAACCGTATCTCCGACACGTATGATACCGTGATGTCGCAAATGGTCAAAAACCAGAGTGATTACGTTTGGGAAGCCATTCCCTCAATCGAGCGGCTCGGGAGTCTTCGGATGTCGGCGATGGAAATCTTCCTCGCCGACTTCGAGGCGGGCAAGCAGGAAGGCAGATATATCCCGGAGGAGTTGCCGTCGCTGCCTTTTGCAGATGAAGAATTCGACATCGCCTTGTCGTCTCATTTCCTGTTTTTATACAGCGCCCACTTGTCAGCCGCGTTTCATCTTCAGGCTCTCCGGGAAATGCTGCGCGTATCCTGCGAGGTGCGCGTGTTTCCCTTGCTGATGCTCGATGGCACGCCATCGCCTCACCTGGCTTTCGTGAGTGAAAGTCTTGCAGGCGATGGCTTCGAGATTGAGGTCAAGCGCGTAGCTTACGAGTTTCAGCGCGGAGGCAATGAAATGCTGGTTATCAAGCATCTCTAGCGCGGGACACAACCGGACTTGCTCAAACCCACGTTCCACGTTATCTATCTCATTTTAACCCGCAAAGGAAATGACTATGCTTCACCCTCGCATCCCGTTCATTATTGGTTTTTTCTTGGCTTCAACGGCAGCGCACGCAGGGAGTTTGACACTTAAAAGCCCAACCCTCAAGCCTGGAGCGACCCTGACTAAGGAACAGGAATTTAACGGATTTGGCTGCGCGGGAAAAAACCAGTCGCCTGCACTCAAATGGACGGCCGGACCGAAAGGCACCCAAAGCTATGCGATTACGGTGTATGACCCTGACGCACCCACGGGATCGGGCTGGTGGCATTGGGTGGTTTACAATATCCCCGCGCAGGTGACCGAACTGGCGGCCGGCGCTGGCGATGCAACCGGAAAGCTGCTGCCGGCGAATGCGATCCAAGGCCGTACGGATTTCGGCACGCATGAATTCGGCGGCGCCTGTCCGCCAGTCGGCGATAAGCCGCATCGCTATATTTTCACGGTGCATGCGCTCAAGATTGAAAAAATCGATGTCCCGGCAGAGTCGTCGGCTGCGTTAGTCGGCTTTATGATTCATGGCAACTCGCTCGGAACAGCCAGTTTCACGGCCAAGTATCGGCGCTAACACATGAGTAAGCATCATCATTTTCATGTAGCACTATGAGCACCCTCACCGTTCGTCAAGCCGTTCTATCCGACCTTGAAGCACTCGCGCCTCTTTTTGATGACTATCGCCAGTTTTACGGCCGCCCAAGCGATTTGCAGGCGGCAACAGCGTTTTTGTCGGCGCGCTTCAATCATGGCGAGTCGGTCTTGTTCATTGCGCATGAAGGCATTCACCCTATCGGTTTTGCCCAGCTCTATCCGAGCTTTTCATCGGTAGCGCTGGCGCGGACATTTGTACTGAACGATCTTTTCGTTTGTGAGAGCGCCCGCAGAAAGGGGGGGCGTCAAAACTGCTGGCCGCCGCCATTGACTACGCGAGAGCATTGGGCTCGGTTCGCGTTTCGCTGTCAACGGCAACCCACAATGAAGCGGCCCAAAGCCTTTATCAATCCGCCGGCTGGAAGCGTGACGAGCAGTTCCTGGTCTACCACGTTGCCCTTCCGTTCCCTTAGGACACCCAGGAAAATGAATTGCACGGTTAAATCAATTGCCTTGCTCGGTGAATACACATCGACATTTCCGCCCCACGCTTACACGAATGCGGCTATCCAGCATGCCCAAGACCTGTTGGAACTGGAAATAACAGCGAACTGGGTTTCAACCGAAGACATAGGGCTCAAGCTGTTCGAACATTATGCGGGCATCTGGATTGCGCCTGGAAGCCCCTATAAAAACATGGAGAAAACGCTATGGGCTATTCGTTACGCCAGGGAAAACAACATTCCCTGCTTCGGCACCTGCGGCGGGTTTCAGCATATGGTGATCGAGTATGCCCGGAATGTCCTCGGTTTCAAGGACGCGCAGCATGCCGAATACGATCCCTACGCTTCAAACCTTTTCATTTCTGAGCTTGCTTGTTCGCTGGCCGGACGCGAAATGCGGCTGAGTCTTGCGCCGGGTTCGCGGATAGCGGCAATCTACGGCGTGAGCTCGGCGCAAGAACACTACTACTGCAACTTCGGAGTCAATCCGGATTACGTGGATGCATTGCAGCAAGGACCCTTGCAGGTTTCCGGCTCCGATGCCGAGGGTGAAATCCGTGTGATTGAGCATCCCGAGCATCCATTTTTCATCGGCACGCTGTTCGTGCCCCAAATGCGCTCTACGCCTGAAAGGCCGCATCCTCTGGTTAGCGCTTTTTTGAAGGCTGTAGGGCTGTGAATGGGTTTTGACATGGGGCGACGGAAATATCCTGGCTACCAAAATCCTAAAGAGAGTGAAAATGCCAAATCATAATGAACTGCCCAAAGATTTTCTTCGCAGCATCCCGAATGACCTCCCCGTTCCGCTTGATGATGGCGCCTGCGACCATCTGGAAGGGCTGATGCTTCCCTCGGTCAACCTGCCTGTAACGACTGGCGGCACCGTCAACCCTTCCCTGCTTAGCGGTTGGATCGTGATTTACTGTTATCCGATGACCGGGCGGCCGGGGCGTGCGATTCCTGACGGCTGGGTTCAGATACCGGGAGCCGCAGGCTGTACTCCCCAAGCTTGCTCCTTCCGTGACTATTATCGCGAGTTGTTGGCTTTGAATGCGACTGTATTCGGGATCAGTACTCAATCCCCGGAAGATCAGCTTGAAGCCGCGAACCGCCTGCATCTTCCATTCGGTCTATTGAGCGATGCCTCTTTTCAGTTTGCCCAAGGACTGCGCTTGCCGATGTTTGAAATAGACGGCATGCGTCTGACCAAGCGCGTGACGCTGATCGCCAAAGAAGGGAAAATCCGGAAATGCTTTTATCCCATATTTCCGCCTGATAAGAACATAGAGGACGTACTCGCCTGGCTACTGAAACATGTTTGATCCGTCCAGTACTTTCCCTCATACGCGGGACATTACCGAAGATCATTTACTTGTCGACTTGATGACTGTCCAGGTATATGATGTTTCCAGCCGGAACTTGCAGATAACTCTGAAAGCTAGTCCTTTCCCGGGCCGCGTGACGAGAGATTTCCAGTTCCTGCTTCAAAAGCCGCGCCTTACGTGCTAACGGAAAAAATCCTGCTATTGTCGTAGAGGCGGTCTTTGTTCTTCGATCTGACAAGCCTTATTAGGAGGTGAATAACATGAAGGTCAAAACGCATTTAAAAGCTGGTTTACCGCCTGGCCCTTGCTAAAGCCGGCAGCCGCCTCAGGGATGAGGCGGCGTTCTCTCAAACAGGCCAATGTAGCCATTACTTTGAAAACCCGATCCAGCATTTATTGAAGAGGTTGTCCGATTTTCCGGTGCCGGCTCCAAGGAACCGCTGCTAGAATCGGAGTGACATCGGTTGGACGCCTAGGGATAAGTCACCCCCGGTCCGGTATCGCCGTTACCGAATGCGGTAAACGCGGCGTAGTGGCCGTAGATCCAGACGTCATCAATTAAGCCATCGCCGAAACCCCAGGACAAAGTGGTTTTCCGGTGGGTCAGATCGGTGTTATACCAACCGGTATAATTGGCCGCGGCCTGCGGATCGTAGTTCGGATTGACGGCATACGGCGATACCGGGGCAACGCTATGGCGATTCAGGCCAGGGCAAGTCATTTCGACCGTCCACAAGCGCCCTATGCCGGGTACGCCAATATCGATAGCGGCCCCTGTCCATGCGGGATGATTGGCCGGCACGTCGTACTGATCGCTTCCCGAACCGGTGCGGTCAGTGGTATGAAAAGTACGAAACGTGATCAGACCGAGCACCGAATTGGGCAATAAGGTCGGCAGTACCGGCAACTTGCGGGTCACCACCTCGCGGATACCTGAAGTAATGGCATTTAAATTCACCGGCGGGATATAATCGATCGCGAAAGCATGGCCCGTACCCGTCGGCGAACTCCCCACGGACAACACCGGTAAAAGGCTGGGACCATAACCCGCGCCACCCGGCGAAGGCTGTGCAGGCTGGCCTTGGCCGAACAGCCCCGCCAAAATCGCTCCGAGCTGACCGCCTCCGGCAGGCAAGTCAGCCGGCAAGGTGCTTACCGGGCCCAAACCGTCCAGTCCTCCGCCAAGCAGCCCGCCCAGATGTTCGGCGACCAGCGGCAAGTCTTCGGCTTGGTCCTGGGGAACACGTTCCGACAACATACGGGTGACCGTCAGCAAGTCGGCTAACACGGCTGCCGATTCAGCCGGGTTCAGGTTTTGCAGTTCCGCCAGCGCGTCGGTAGGCGACTCATCCAGCAGCGCCAACCACTCGGCAAAGTCCTTCCCGGTGGGGAAAAACTGGCTGAGCCGATCGGCCGCGCTGCCAATCGGCACGGGATGGCCCGCCAGCAGATCGAGCGGGCTCAGCACACTGAACTGATAAAGGTTCAAGATGGCCTGTGCATTCGCCTGCGCCTGAGCGGACAAATTCGGCAGCAGCGAGGCTGCGGCCTGCAGATCTGCTACAAGCCGCTGTTGATCGGACTGGCCGGATGAAATTAAGGCAGAGGTTGACGCGGTAGCACTGCTGCCTCCCAACAGCCCGCTGCCTGTCAGGGGAAGACCGAAAAGGCCTTGCGCCGATACGTTGGAGATGGATACGGTTAATGAGGCCGCAATCGCTGCGGCCAGGATCTTAGGTCTGTTCATAAATGCTCTTCGTCGTGATTAAAAAGTGAATAAATCGCCGGGGGAACCCGTGTATTCCAGGAGCGTGAGCCCTCTCGGCCTCGCCGCCTGTCTTATAAATCGCCCCGCAGTTTAGTTTATTAGCAGATACTGTACCTATTACCCAAATCTTCCGACAAATAAATATAATCAACTGATTATATTCATTAAAAATACCTATTAAATGCTGATGGCCACAGGCGCTAGCAGCACCACGCCTGCCAAAGTTGCTGATTTTCCAGCAGCATGTGCTGATGATGTGTTGACATATAAGCAGCCAACAGACGGGAGATCGAAGTCACGCCATGGAAGGCTTTAGACGAAGGAGAGACAGGCACACTACATCGATAGAGCTATCGGCGCCTGTGTTTTTTCTCGTTCCAACACGCCGCGTTGGAATGCAGTCACGACGCGCCGGCGCGCCCGTCCAGGATTCCCACGCGGCGCGCGGGGAGCAGAATTAACGGCCGGGCAATTCCAGCTAGACCCGGCTTGGTTCTTTCGTCTTTAGAGCCTCGACGGGATGTTTTTCCCGCCCGCCCAGAATCGCATAACCCACCGGCGTCAAAATCAGACTGGCGGCCATGCCGATCAGCAGACCGGCCGACAGCGACAAAGTCATCGGAATCAAAAACTGCGCTTGCGGGCTGGTTTCGAGCAGTGTCGGCAAAAAGCCGGCGAAGTTGGTCAGAAAGGCGAGCAGGATCGGCCGGAAGCGCGAGGTGCAGGCCGCGACGATCAGGGTTTCGACCGGTTGCTCCTCATCGCCGTGCTGGCGGATGTAATCGAGCAACACCAGGCTGTCGTTGACCACGACCCCGCTGGCCGCGATCATGCCGACCAGCGACTCCATCGACAACGGCAGACCGGCGGCCCAGTGCGCGAGCACCGCCCCGCACCAGGCCACCGGCGCCGCCAGCAGAAAGATCAGTGGCTTCGTGTAGGAGCGGAACGGCACCGCGATCAGCGCATAGATGACCAGCAAGGCGATCATCGTGTTCTTCCCGAACGCGAGCAGCATCGCTTCCTGCTCCTGGCGCTGCTGGCCGATCGTGATCGTCACGCCCGGAAACGCCCTCTGCAAGGCCGGAAACGCCTCTTTCTCCAAAGACGCATAGATGCCGTTCGCGTCGGCCAGGGTCGGATCGACGCGGGCCTCTACCTTCAACACGCGCTGCCGATCTTCCCGGTTGATGCGGGAATAGCCCTGTATCAGCTTGACCTCGGCCAGATCAGCCAAAGCCGCGCTGGCGCCGTTCGGCAAACGGATCGGCTGGGCTTTCAATTGATCCAGCGAGCGGCGTTCGTCCAGCGGATAGCGCACCATCACCTTGACCTCCCGGCGGCCGCGCAGGAAACGGTGCACTTCCTCGCCGTAATAACCGTGGCGCACCTGGTCGGCCAAGTGTTCCAGGCGCAGACCGAGGCGCTCCGCCTCCGGTCTCAGGCTCAAGCGGATTTCCGGTTTGCCGGGCTCGGAGGAATCGATCACATCGTAGACGCCGGGGAAAGCCTGGATCCGTTGCTTGAGCGCCGCGACGGCCGGCGCCAACACCTCGGGATCGGCAGCCCCGAGCAGCAGTTCGATGTCGTAGGGCTCGTCGCCTTCCTTGAAGATGAAATCGACCTTGCCGCGGCCGATGTCGCCGATCCTTTGCCGCCAGTCGCGGATGAACTCCTCGACCTTGATCCGCTGCCGACCTTCGGCGGACAATTCCAGCCAGATGCCGGCGCCATGATCCCAAACCATCGTTTCGACGCCGACGATCACGCTGCGATCCTTCGCGTGCGCCGCTTCGACACTGTCGGCAGCGGGCTGGCCTTTACCGGCGACGCCGTCCAGTTCGTCGCGCAACGAAAACAAGGCATTTTCGACCCGGGTCGCCAAGGCCTCGGCCTCGCTGTAAGGCGCGCTTTGCGGCAGCTGCATCGACACCCAGAAGCTGTCCTTGGTCACGTCCGGGTTGATCGACCGCCTGACCCGGTCGCTCCAGACCAGCGCGGCGCACAGTATCAGCAAGGCCGCGAACAGGGCCACCGTCAAATAGCGCCAGCTCAAAGCCATGTGCAGGAACGGCCGGTAAACCCGCTCGACGAACCGGTCCAGTCCCCGATTCAGACGGCCGCGCAAGCGTTGCAGACGGGTAGGACGCGATCGGCTCTCGACTTCGGCGACCAAATGCGAAGGCAGGATCAGCAGCGCCTCGACCAGCGAAAACACCAGGGTCAGGATCATGATCAGGCAGATCGGCCGCATCATCTGGCCGGCCCAGCCGGGCAGGAACAGGCCGGGCAGAAACGCCACCAGCACGATCAACACCGACAACGCGACCGGCAACGCGATCGCTTCGACGCCGTGGATCGCGGCCTCCAGCGGCGTCTCGCCGCCCTCGATCTGCCGGCTGTGCACGCTCTCGCCGATGATGATCGCGTCATCGACCAGGATGCCCATCGCCAATAAAAAGCCGAACAGCGACAGCATGTTCAGCGAAATATCCAGCGCCGGCATCAGACAGAACGCCCCCAGCACCGAGGTAAAAATGCCGACGCCCGCCCACAGGGCGACACGCAATCGCAAAAACAGGGTCAACACCAGGCACACCAGCACGAAACCGCTCAAGCCGTCTTCCAGCAGGGTGCCGATGCGTTCGTCATAGGCCTGCGAGTCGTCCCACCAGGTAATCAGGCGCAAGCCTTCCGGCAGCCTGGCGCGCATCGCTTCCACAGAGGCCTTGACCTGGCGCGCGACCGCCACGCTGTCTTGTTCGGTATGGACCTCCCAGCCCTGTGCGGTCTGGCCGTTGTGGCGCCAGGTGGATAAGCGCTCTTCCAGGCCGTCCTTGATCGTCGCGATTTGATCCAGCCGCACCCGGCTGCCGTCCGGCAGCGTCTTGATCACCAACGCGCCGACCGCATCGGCATCCTTGGCGCGGCCGTTCACGCGCAGCAGCAATTCGCCGTCGGTATTCTTGATCAGGCCGCCCGGCAATTCGACCGAAGCCTTGCGGATCGCCTGCGTGACCTCGTCCAGGGTCATCTGGTATTGGCGCAATTGCTCGGGCGCGACTTCGATGCCGATTTCGTAAGCGATCTCGCCGTAGTTGCGGACCCGGCTGACGCCCGGAATCCCCGCCAGTTGGTCCTGGATTTGGTCGCCGTAACGCTGCAAGGTGAAGGCGTCCGTCGCGCCGTGCAGCGCCACCCAGATCACGCCGTCGTCGTCCTTGCGGTCGGCCGGCAGCACGTCGATTTTTTCCAGTTGCTTCGGCAGGCGCTGGACCGACTGCACCCGGCCGCGCACCAGCGCCATCACTTGTTCGCGGTCGCGGTCCGGCAGGATTTCGACGCCGATCTTGCAGGTGTCGCCCCATATTTCGCCATGCAGGTGCTTGATCCCCGGCAGGTCGTGGATCGCTTCTTCAAGCGGAATGCAGACCGATTCCTCGACTTCCGAAGTCCCCGCGCCGGGAAAAACCGCGGAGACCTCGATCTGATGCGGACTGAAACGGGGAAACACCTCCTTATCCACGCCGATGACCCCGAGCACGCCGCCGGCCAATATCAACAGCATCAACAGATTGGCCGCCACCGGATTCGCGGCAAACCAGGCCAGAAGGCCGGCGTTCTTCGGATGCTTTTGCAGCTGAGCGATCATTTTATTCATCGGGCAGTCGACGGTTCGGATCCGGAGAGGCTGACCCGCATGCCTGCGACCGGCACCGGCATCTCCGAAATCACCACCCTGTCGCCTGCTTTCAGGCCGGATGAGACGATGACCCGGTCCGCTTCGGTGCGCAGCACCTCCAACGGGCGAATTTCGAGGCGCAGGTCCTGATCGACCAATTTCGCTTGCTGCAGGCTGTTCAATGCGCTGCGCGGCAACGCAAACAAGCCGTCGCGCCGCACGCCTTCGATTTCGGCCTGCACGAACAGGCCGCTCAAGAGGGGCGGGCGCGGTGGCGTCGCCTGATCGGGATGTTCGACTTGCGCAACCAGGTAGAGCTGGCCGCTGGCGCTGTCCAATACGGATTCGCTGCGGACGATGCGGCCTTGCCAGTGCTGACTTTTGCCGCCGACTTCGGCGCGCAAGGTCACCGCCGGCCAATGCCCCTCCGCCTGCGCCCCACGGCCTAGCGGCAAATCCAGGAAAGCCAGTTGATCGAGGCCGATCGGCAGCCGGATTTCGGCGATGTCGCTGGCGAAAATCCTCGCCGCCACGCTGCCGGCTTGCAGGTATTGGCCGCGGCCGGCCTGCCTCCTCAACACGCGCCCTGCGAACGGGGCTCGCAGTTCGCAGCGGCTGCGGTCCAACCTGGCCTTGGCCAGCTCGGCTTCGGCGGCTTTCAATTTGGCCTCCGCCTCGGCCAATTGCGGCTTGCGCAGGGCCAGATCGCTGGCCTCGCCTTCGCCCAGCGCCTGCCATTCGCTCCGGGCCTGCTCGGCCTGAGCCTCTTCGCTGATCAATGCCCGTTTCGCTTCGGCCACTTTCGCCTGCGCGGCGACGACCGCATAGTCGTAATCGCGCGGATCGATCGTCAGCAGTAATTCGTTGGCGTCGAAAGCCCCGCCGGAAACCAGCGCCGGATGCATTTGGACGACTTTGCCGCCGACTTCCGCGATCAGGTCGATTTCCTCGCGCGGCGCCACTACGCCTTGCGACATCACGTTCAGCCGCAGCGTTTGCGGTTCGGCCAACAGGATCTCGACCTTCGGCGCCGCCGGAGCTTCCGCCTGCGGCATCACGTGCGGGCGCTGCTCGATCAGCGCCCAGGCGGCACCGATCGAAGTCAGTACGACCAGGACCGGCAGCAGGATTTTGAAGAAGGGTTGTCGGTAATTCAAACGGCGCGCCTTGTGACGAAAAAAGTGATACGGTGATGCCAATTGGCCGGCATTGTTCTGCGCTAAACCTGCCGCCGTTTTTTCGACCAGATCACGACCCCGGTCACCGACAACATCACGATGATCAAGCCCAGCAGGCACACAAAGACGCGATAAGGCATGCCGAAGACATTGGCCATGTGCAGAGCCATCAGCCAGGACGTCGCGGTGTTGCCGTTAAACTGACCGCTGGGCAACAGCAGCAGTTTTTGTTCTCCGCTATTGGCATCGAGCACGACCCGGGTCTGGCCGGCATGATCCTGAACATCGGCACTGCTGCGCACGGTGTAGACATAGAAGCCTTTGGCACGGTTCAGCCATATCCCCACCGGCGCCTCGATGCTGAAACCTTGCGCCGCCGCGGCTCGGGCCATCGCCTGATCGCCCAGGCGGCAAGCCGCCTTCAGATCGATCGCGGGATTTTCCAGCGGCTGCGGGAGATCGGCAAACTCGGTCCAGGGCTGATGATACTCGCTGATGGACTGCATCACTTTGTTGTACACGCTGTCGCCGAGATTCATATATACGCTGGACCAGGCGAAAACCAGCAGCACGCCCCACACCCAGAGGCCCCCGGCGCGGTGCAGGTCAAAATTGACCCGCACGGCCGAAGCACCCCATTTGACTCCCCAGGCCCGGCGCCACCGCCGCCAGAACGCCAAGGCCGCCGAGGCGTCTTGTTGCGGCGCCCATAGCTTAGCCGGCAAGGTCAAATAGAACCCGACGAAACAATCGAGCGTCCAAACCAGCGCGGTAATGCCCAAAGCCCACATGCCGACCTCATCCAGGGCCAGATTGAAATGCAGCTTGTAGATGAAAGGCATCAGGTTGATCATGCCTTGCGAGATGGCCCCCCAAAGGCGGCGCCCCAATTCTTCGCCGGTGTAGGGATCGATCAGCAATTGATCGTAATCCAAGGCATAAGGCTGCCCGGTTTGCACATTTTGGCGCGGCGCGACCGAAACTTGCGCGGCATCGGGATTGATCCACAACGCCTCGACCCGAGCCTGTGGCGCAAGGCGTTCGGCACTCTCAATCAGCGCTATCGGATCGAGCGCTTTACGGTGATTCGCCTCGACATATAATTGAGGATTGACGGCCCGTTCCAGTTCGGTGTAAAAAGCCAGCAAACTGCCGGTCAAGCCGACGACGATCAAAAACACGGCCATCGCCAAACCGGTGTAGCGGTGAACGATCACCCAGAATGGGCGGAATTTCATAACGGCTCCCAAAATTTTTAACGACGCTCGTCCTATAGACGAACAAGCCGCCCCAAAACCGCACCTCCAATTTAATAAATTTAACTCATGTTGCCCTACCCCAGCGAACGAACCCGTTTTACAATTGCCCGATTTAACGCTATTGACCTGCCCGAAGCAGATTTTTGTTGTGTGACCGGGGCTGAACAATTTGCCTTGATGCAAGTCCTATGAAAGTCTTAATAGCCCGCGATTTACGACTGGCTTGCCCGACTCAACGCCCTATCCAGTCCCAAAAACTATCGATCAGCTAAGCAGGCTTATGCGCAACGAAAACAACAATGTCGTCTGGCATCAATCGCAAGTCACCCGCGCCTGTCGGGAGGCGCTGAACGGCCATAAATCGGTGATCTTATGGTTCACGGGCTTATCCGGCGCCGGCAAATCCACCCTTGCGCATGCGGTCGAAAAGCGGCTGTACGAACGAAAATGTCACACCTTCGTGCTGGATGGCGACAATGTCAGGCATGGGCTTTCCAGCGATCTCGGCTTTGATGAGGCCGACAGAAAGGAAAACATTCGGCGAATCGCCCAAGTGGCGAAACTGATGCTCGAAGCCGGCCACATTACCCTGACCGCCTTCATTTCGCCTTTCAGACTGGAGCGGAATATGGCTCGGCAAATCGTCGCCGAAGGGGATTTTATCGAAATTTACTGCAAATGCGCCTTGACCGTCTGCGAGCAGCGCGACGTCAAAGGCCTCTATCAAAAAGCCAGGCTCGGACAAATCCCGAATTTTACCGGCATCTCCTCCCCTTACGAAGCCCCCGAAAACCCCGAGTTAATCATCGATACCGATCGATCGAGCATCGACGAATGCGCCCAGCGCGTACTGGATTATTTGCAGGGAAAAGGCATCATCACAGCCGCTTGTACGTAAGCGTTGGCTGGAACCGCCCCGGCACAGTCAAAGCCCCGCTCAGGCCGCTCGCCAATTCCAGATCCAGCAGGCTCCAACCTTCCGGCCCGCCATAGCCGGCCGGCAATGACAAAAACCGGCTCGGCCCGCTGGTTGCGGTCACCACTTGGGCGACATCCAGCCCAAGCCCTAAACCGACCGCTTTAATAAAGCTTTCCTTCCGAGCCCACGAGCGGAAAAAAAATTCCCGTTTTTCTGCCGCGGGCAAAGCCCGCCAAAAGCAACGCTCGGCATCGGCGAAGCACAGCGAGAGCACCGCTTCGTAATCGACCGCATCGTTCCAAACCTCGATATCGACACCGACATCCTGAACCTGGCTGACACCCACCAATAACTGGTCGCCGGAATGCGCCAGATTGAATTTAATGCCGTGCGTTTCATCGTCAACGATATAGGGCTTGCCGTGCGTCTGCGCGGCCAAATCGATCGCTGCCGGCGGCCGTGGCAGATAGGTCGCCAAAATCAGCCTGAGCTTGCCGTGGCTGACCACATAACGCCTGCGGTCCAGCTCGCGCCGGAAACGCTTCGCCTTGGCCTGTTCGCCGCTATCCAGCAGCGCCTCATAATCGCGGACATCATTAGCGTTGACGGCGTCGAGCGGCTCTAACCACAGGTCGACGGCTGCGGCCCGAGGGCTGTCGATTTTCATTGCACATCCCGAGAAAGAAAAGAGTTTGCAAACTTAACCCGATCGGCGGTGAAAATTCAAGCTTGGCAGAGCCCGACGTGCCGCATTGGAACGGAGAGGCGGAATTTCGGGAATAAATTGGCAGGCATGAAAAAGCCGCCGGTCCTGCGGACTCGGCGGCTTATCGACAGCTTAGAGTGCCGTCAGCTTGGCTCTCTTGAAGCAAAAGTCGAAGGCTGCATTGCGCAGCGCGGGATGCCTACGCCACCACCGCTATCGTATCGTCGGCGGTTCTTCTCTGTCCGCTCGGCAGCATGCCGTACATACCGAGTTTATGCCGCAAGACGTTGCGGCTGATATTCAACAGCTTTGCGGTCTGCACCTGGTTTTCCTCGCAAAACTCGAAAGCGGTGCGGATGACCGTCTCCTCGATCAAATCGTACAACTGCGGCGGCGCCTGTTCGCACAAGCGCAATAACGCATTTTCCAGCGACGTGGTCGATATTGACGGCGCGGTCTCGACCGCTCTGACGCCTGACAATTTGAAATCCTCGGGCCGGAGGCGGTTTCCCGGGCAGACCAGGAGCGAGCGGTGAATGGCGTTTTCGAGTTCGCGGATATTGCCGGGCCAGTCGTAATTCAACAGCAACTGTTCGGCGGCGGGCAGCAGATTGATCTCGCCATAGCCCAGGCGGTCGGCATAGATTTTAAGAAAATGCCGGGCCAGCGGCAAAATGTCGCCGGGACGATCGCGCAGCGGCGACAGATGAATGGTCGCGACGTTGAAACGGTAATACAGATCGGCGCGAAAATGCGAGGCCGCCACCGCTTCTTCAAGGTTGACGTTGGTGGCGGCGACGATCCTGACGTCCACCGGCACCGGCTGCCGGGAGCCGACCCTGACCACCTCGCGCTCCTGCAATACCCTAAGCAGCTTGGCCTGCAAACCCAACGGCAAATCGCCCACCTCATCGAGAAACAGGGTGCCTTTGTCGGCGACCTTGAACCAGCCATCCTTGCCGGCCAGCGCCCCGGTAAAGGCGCCTTTTTCGTGACCGAACAATTCGCTTTCGATCAGGTTTTCGCTCAGCGCCGCACAGTTCAATGCGCCGAAAGTATTCCGGTTACGCTTGCTCAGCGCGTGAATGTGACGCGCGACCAGTTCCTTGCCGGTTCCGGTTTCGCCGATGATCAATACGGTGGCATCACTGGGCGCGATGCGCTCGATCTGTTCCAGCAGACGGCGCGAAACCGGATCCTCGAAAACCATCGCGGTTGCCCGCAACGACAGCGAAAGCGAGCGCGACTGCAGCTCGTCAAAAGCCAGTAATGTCATCAGTGTCCCCCTTTATTAGAATCGGCGACGTTGCCACCGAAAAAAATAGTCTTTTAATAAGCCAATCTCTCCAGCGGGCAAATCCGCCCTGACCTGTATGATAGGGGCTTTATCCTCTGCTTAAAAACGATATTATTAGAATTGCATATGCAATTATGGCATATATAAGGATCGCCACACCGCGCTGCGGCTGGGTCTTGCAAGAAAGCCTCAGCGGGGCAAATGTCCGACAAGGCACGCCGCGGCAGCCGCCGTCATGCGACCGGCTTACCGGTATCGCCGCGGGCTGCCGGGGCCGCCAAAGCCTCCATCGCCTCGTTGATGTCGATGATCGCGGCCTCGCCGTCAGCTAACGTTCTTTGTAATTCGTCGGCGATAAAGCGTTGCCGGAGTTCTTCGCCCTGCAACTCAAGCTGCATTTCCGCCTTGACCGCCGCGACCGTTCGGCGCGACTTGCCCAGCCAAAAACCGGCAAGACGCGCGACCGCAGGCAGCTTTTCCGGGCCGATCACGACCAGCGCCACCAGAGCGACCACCAGCAATTCGGATAAGCCGACCTCGAACATAGAGCCGTCTCAGACCTTGGATTTTTGCGGCACGACGATGCCGTCTTCCAGCGCTTCGCCGTCGCGGCGGACGAGGGAGGGGTTCTCCTCGCCGTCTTTGACCGCGTTGCGAAAGCCCTTGATCGCCTCGCCCAGATCGGAACCGACCGTTTTCAGACGCCGGGTACCGAATACCAAAATGATGATAGCCAATACCATTAACAGATGGGGAATACTCAAGCCCATGTTTTTTACTCCAAATTTAAAATGTTGATTTGATGGTTCCCACGCAGAGCATGGAACGATGAAAAACCTGGCAAATTTTCGGAAAATCGGTCAGGCCGCGTTTTCGGTCCGCAGCTTGCCGCCGGCCGCTACGGCCCTCGGCACCGCCTGTTTTTTCGGCGCCAGCGACTTTTTCAGCCGCCGCCAGCCGATCACCACCGAACTCGCGCCGAGCACCAGGCCGAACGAAATCCAGACCAGCATCCAGACATCCCAGATCGGCCGGTAGTACAGCCAGCCGAAATCCCAATGGTGCAAGGCCGAATACAGCCAACGGAAGACGCGGCGGCTGCGGTCGACTTTGCCGATCAGGCGGCCGTCTTGCGGATCGAGGTAGACCAAAGTGCCGCTATCGTCGCCAAGTTTCGCGAGAATCACCGGCAGCGGTTTTTCGGCCAAGCCTTGATGGTGCCGCGGGTAATAGTAGCTGTCGTAATCGTTCAATTCCTCCAAGCCGGCTATCGGGGTCTCGCCCGCCAGCCGCTGCACGGCCGCCCTGATCGCCGCCTCGCCGAAGCGCGGGCTCGCGCCGTTCACTGTTTGCGGCAGACGCTCGCCGCCTCGGGTATTGGCGAGCAATAACGCTTCCTCGCCCAGTCGCCGCCAACTCAACTCGACGACGCCTTCCGCATCGGCCAGCGGCGCCGGCCGCCAGTCGCGCATCGCGGCCGGCACCTCGCCGCCCAGGAAACGGCTCAAGTCTGCCTGGCTGTAATTTTCCTCGGTAAATAATTTCCCCGGATTGGTATCGAGAAAACCGCTGAGGGCCCAGCACAGCGCGACGCTGCCGCCGAGCAGGCCGCTCCAGAAATGCCATTTGGCCCAGAATTCGCGGTAAGGCTGGGTGCGGCCCTGCGAATAAGTCGGCTTGCCGCCGAAGCCCGGCCGCCAGCGCAGCCAGCCGATGATCAGGCCGGTCAGCGACGCGATCGTCGCGAACAAGCCCAGGCCCAGCTGGATGTTATGCCGGTATTCGCCGAGGCCTATCGCCTCCAGCGGCTTTAAGAGATGCAGCCAGTTGCCGCCCCAATAAAGCGCCCGGTCCAGGCGGGTCGAGGCATGCAATACCTCGCCGGTGCGCGCGGAGATCAGCAGTTCCCTGCCGTCCTCTGTCCCGATATGGTGGAACGGACGCAGGGTGTCCTGATTGCGCAGGATGATCGCTTTTTCGACCGCCTCCAAATAGTTCGGAGCAACGGCTTCACTGCCTTCGGCCTCGAACCAGTTCTTGGCGATTATCAATGCCTGCTCGGCCGAGGTTTCGCGCAGCGCTCCGTCTAAGGCGGACAAGGCAAAACGCATGCCGTGCGTATCCTCGACCAGCCACACCGGCTCGCCGGCTATCCTGAGCAGACGGGCCTCGGCGATCGCCAGCGGGATGGGGGCTTGCTTGCCCGGCGCCTCGGCGTTGCCGGCGGCTTTGACCCGGCGCTCGGCCGCCGCCGCTTTCCTTTGCTCGACGCTGCGCTCCCAGACTTCGCCGAGACTCAGCCAGCCGGCCTCCGGCGCCAGGGTTTCGGCATGGGCCAGTTGCTGGGTACGGCTCTGCGTGGTCGGCGTCGAATACATGATCGCGATGCCTGTCGAAAACCACGCTAACATGAACAAGGCCAGCAGAATGCCTAGCCAGCGATGAACTTCATAGAGCAGCCAGTTCAAAAGCTTCATGATTGTGATCCTAAACGTTGGTATGGTGAAAACTACGGCGGCTGGAGGCCAGACAGATAATCGGCCAAGGCGTCGATTTCGTCGTCGCTCAGACGCTTGGCGACTTCGTTCATCACCCCGTCGGGGCTGTTATTGCGTTCACCGAGCTTCCAGCTGACCAACTGGGCGCGCAAATACACCTTGCGTTGGCCGCCGAGCACAGGAACAACCGAGCCGTTGTGATCCGCCCTGCCCTCGCCGTTACTGCCGTGGCATTCGGCGCAAGCCGGAATCTTTCGGGAGGCATCGCCGTGCTCGAACAGCGGGCGCGCCGCCGCCTTGCCGCTGCCGTCGCGGCCCCGCATCGGTTTTTGCGCGGCGAAATAGGCCGCAATATCGGCGATGTCGGCCGCATCGAGATCCTCGGCCATCACCGACATCACCTCATGTTGCCGCGTGCCGGTCTGAAAATCGAAAAGCTGCTTGGCCAGATAGCCGGCATGTTGACCGGCATGGTTCGGAATCCTCGGATCGCCGCTGTTGCCGTCGACACCGTGGCATTCCTGGCAGCGGCCGGCATCCGACTTGTCCTTGCCGGCAGCCGGATTGCCGCTGCCTATGCGCGAAGACAATCCCTCGCCGCCAGCCTCGGCCGAGGCGGCCTGCATAGCCGCCCACAACACGATCATGCCCAACGTCATCCCTTGCGAAAACCGCATCCTCAGATCGCCTTCTGCCCGGCCTTCAGTTGCTGCACGATTTCCAGGGCCTTGGCGACGTTTTCCTTCGGTTTCAGGCCGCCGATAGCCGCCGCGATCTTGCCGTCCGGGGTAATGATGAAAGTGGCCCGCTCGGCGAAACCGTGATGGATTTCGACGCCGCGCGTGTCGGTCTTGCCGGGCGCCGCATCACGCACGGCCACGTCGAAGGCCTTCGCGATCTTGCCGTCGGCATCCGCGACCACCGGAAACTTGCCGGCGCAATACTCAGGGTCGGCGGAAAAATCGTTCAACCTGTCGATGCTGTCCAGCGAGACGCCGACGATGCTGGCGCCGGCCGCGGCGAACTTGTCATGATCGACCGCGAACGTGTGCGCCTGGATGTTGCAGCCGCCGGTATAGGCCGACGGATAGAAATACACCACCACCGGGCCCTTTTTCAGGGTGTCCTGCAGCGAATAATTCAGGGCCTTGCCGGCCAGCGACGCCTGCGCCTCGATCGCCGGAGCCGGGTGGCCTTCGGGTAATACGGCCAGCGCCGGCACGGCAAGCAACTGGGAGAGCATAATTTTCAAAAATAAGCGTTTCATATTCGTTTACAGAGGTTTGTATTTGTCGTGGCAGGCGCCGCGGCATTGTTTGGAAAAATCGGCCGCGACAGTGGCCGCGGTATCGGCGTCGCCGGCGCTCAGCGCGTTCTGAATCGCCTCGGCTTTTTTCTGGTAATCCTGCGCATTGGCTACCGCATCGCTGGCATCGCCGCGTGCGGCAAAATAGCCCTCGACCAGCTGGAAAGCGTCTTGCAGTTCCTTGGATTCCTTGCTGGCGGCAGCGAAGTCCTTGGCTGCGATGTTGTTCTGCACGTTTTGCGTCTTGGTTTCGACGTCGTTCATCAATTCTTCGAAATCGAAATCGCTCTCGGCCCGCGCGGCCCCGCCGGCCAGCGCGAAGGTGAGTGCAAGGGTAATCATGGTGTTGCGCATCTTGAATGTTCTCATCCTTTATTCCCTGCCGCACCACCGGCCGCCGGCCCAACCCGAAGGGCTGAACCGGCCTTGATCGACCGGCAGCGCAAGCTTTGTTTTGGCTGCGTCCTCAGGCAATCAATTCCTTGATCACCTTGCCGTAAACCACGGTCGGCCGTTCGGAACGGCCCTGGTATTTGTAGATCAGTTTCAGGTGATCGAGCCCCAGCTGGTTCAGGATCGTCGCATGCAGGTCGTAGGTATCGACCTCGGTACCCTTGACCGCCTGCACACCGAGTTCGTCGGTGCCGCCGTGGGTATAACCCGCCTTGATGCCGCCGCCGGCGATCCACTGGGTATAACCCCAGGGGTTGTGGTCGCGGCCGTCGCCCGATTCGCTCCACGGCGTGCGGCCGAACTCGGAAGTCCAGACCACCAGCGTCGAATCCAACAGGCCTTTCTCCTTCAAATCCTTCAACAGGCCGGCGATCGGCTTGTCGACGATCTTCGCATGCTTGCTGTGGTTGTCCTCGATGTTCTGATGAGCATCCCAGTCGCGGCTGTCGCCCTTGATGTCGGTCGGGCCGGAGACCACCTGAATGAAGCGCACACCGCGCTCGGCCAGACGCCGGGCACGCAGCAGCAGCTCGCCGTAAGGCTTGGTCAGTTCATCGTTGATGCCGTACAGTTCCTTGGTCGCATCGGATTCCTTGCTGTAATCGACCGCTTCCGGCGCGGTTTCCTGCATCCGATAGGCCAATTCGTAGGATTCGGTGCGGGCTTTCAGTTCGCTGTCCTGCGGATACTGCGCGCCGTGTTTTTGATTCAAGTGCTTCAGCAAGTCCAGCGCATGGCGTTTTTCCGCGACGGCCAGGTATTCCGGGTTGTTCAAATGCAGGATCGGCGAATTGCCCGGACGGAACGGGGTGCCCTGATAAACCGCCGGCAGGAAGCCCGACTCCCAGTTGGTGACGCCGCCCCGGGGTTCGCGCTTGTCGTTGTACAGCACCACATAGGCCGGCAGGTTCGGGTTCGCCGAGCCCAGCGCATATTGCACCCAGGCGCCGAGCGTCGGACGGCCGGGGTTCAGGCCGCCGGAGTTCAGTTTCATGATCGAAATGTCATGGGTCGCGCCGATCGTGACGCTGGATTTGATGAAGGCGATGTCGTCGGCGTGTTGCGCCAGATTCGGCAAGAAGTCCGAGAACCAGGCGCCGCTCTGGCCGTGCTGTTTCCAGGTGCGCTTGGTCGCTATCAATTTGGTCACGCCGCCCTGGGTACTGGTTTTGATGCCTTGCAGAAACGAAGCCGGCACGCCGGTTCCGGCCAGCTTGACCAGTTTCGGTTTGTAATCGTACAAATCCAGGGTGCTCGGCGCGCCCGCCATGTGCAGCCAGATCACGGTCTTGGCCTTGGCCGCGAAATGCGGCGCTTTCTCCGCCAGTGGACTGGCGGCACCAGCCAAAGCCTGCAGCCCGGCATCGTCGGCCAAGGCGCTGGCAATCACCCCGCCGCCCGGTATCATGCCGGTCACGGCCAATCCGCCCAATCCATAGCCGGTGTTTACTAAGAAATCTCGACGCGATTTGTTTTTCATGTGGTAAACCTCTTCAAATAATTTTTTTTAAAACCGGTAAATGAACTCGTTCGAATTGGCCACCGCATGCACCAAATCCACGAACGCCGCCGCCCGGATAGGATCGTCCAGTTTCTTGTCCTTCAGGCCGGTCGGCACGTTGATCTCGAACTTGCCGTCCGCCGCTTTTTCGCGAATCACGCCTTCCTGCTCCTTCAAAAACGTCAGCAACGTCTCTTTTTCGGTGTCGTCCGCATTGCGGGAGAACAGGATCTGATACAGACGATCGATCCTGGCGGATTCATCCTTGCCGCCCTCGTTGATGACCCGGCCGGCCAGCGATTTCGACCAATCGAAAATCAGCTCGCTATTGAACAGGGTCAGTGCCTGCAACGGGGTCGTGGTCACCTCGCGCTTGCTGTGTGCCTCCTGCGGCGACGCCATGTTGAACGAATCCAGGATCGGATACGGGATGCTGCGGCGCGTGAACACATACAGGCTGCGGCGGTTGTGGTCGTGAACGTCCTTGGAGGTTTTCCAGGCCGGATCGTTGTTGAAATTGGCATCGGCCGTGTTGATCACCTTGGGCAGCGGCGGATACACGCTCGGCCCGCCGACCTTGTCTTCCAGCTTGCCTGCCGCGACCAGCAACGAATCCCGGACCTGTTCGGCTTCCAGACGTTTGCGCGGGAACACCGCCAGCAACTGGTTGTCGGCGTCGGCCTGTTGGACGTCCTCGCGGTAATCGGACGACTGGCGGTAAACGCTGGACAGCAGGATCTCGCGATGCAGTTTCTTGACGCTCCAGCCGTCCTTCACGAATTTGTCGGCCAGATAATCCAGCAGTTCCGGGTTCGTCGGTTTTTCACCGGCCTTGCCGAAATCGCTGACCGTGGCGACGATACCCTTGCCGAAATATTGATCCCACACCCGGTTCACATAGACGCGAGCGGTCAACGGATTGGTCGGACTGGTCAGCCATTTGACCAGGGCGGCGCGGCGGCCGGACGAGAACGGCAACGGCTTGATGTCCGGTTTTTCGTCGGTAATCGCCGCCGGGAACGCCGGCTGCACTTCTTCCTGAGGTTTTTCGTGATCGCCGACCGCAAAGACATAGCTCGGCGGCGCGTCGGGATGGCCGAGTTCGGTCATCGCCGAAATGGTGTCCGAACTGGTGGCTGGTTTCAGATCGTTGAATTTTCTGAGCTGTTTCTCCAGCTTGTCCAACTCCGCCCATTGCGCGGCGATCTTCTTGTCATAGGTTTTAGGATCGGTGCTTTCGCCTTTTTCCTGGAAGAAAGACTGCAAGCTGCGTTCGTCGGTCACGTTGGCCAGGCGATGATTGACCCAACGATCCTGCGCGTTCCATTTTTCTTTCGGTTTGAAAATCGCTTCACGCGAATCGGTCAGGTAACGTTCCTTGTGATACTTCAGCGCTTCTTCCCGGTGGGTGTCGATGATCGCTTTTTGTTTGGCGCGAATGTCCTTGGTCGCCTCCTCCCATTTGGCGTACTGCTTTTCGTATTCGCGCTCGACGTCGCCTTTCCTGGCCGGGATGTTGTCGACCGGTGCGACGTTCGCAAAGAACGCTTGCAGCGAGAAATAATCCTTTTGACTGATCTTGTCGAACTTGTGGTTGTGGCAGCGCGCGCACTCGACCGTCTGCCCCAGCACCACCTTGCCGACCGTATCGGTGATGTCGGTGGTGATCTGGTACTTGCGCTGCACCAGGTCGCGCGAGTTCGCGTTGTCCGGGAACTGCGCCATGAAACCGGTCGCGATCAGGGCCTGCTCGTCCCCCGGCCACAACTCGTCTCCCGCCAATTGCTCCTGAATGAAGCGATCATAGGGTTTGTCCTGGTTGAACGCGTTGATCACATAATCCCGATAACGCCACATGTTCAGCCGGTTGTTGTCGTTCTGAAACCCGGTGCTGTCCGCGTAGCGGGCCAAATCCAGCCATTTCCGTCCCTGGCGTTCGCCGTATTTCGCCGAGGCCAACAGGCGGTCGACCAGTTTCTCGTAAGCATTCGCCGACTTGTCGTTCACGAAGGCATCGACTTCTTCCGGCGTCGGAATCACGCCCCAGGCGTCCAGGGTCGCGCGGCGGATGAACGCGGCCCGATCGGCATCCTTCGACGGCTGCAAACCCTTGGCTTCCAATTTAGCCAAAATATAGGCATCGATCGGCGTCCTGACCCAATCCTGCTGCTTGACGGCCGGAACCGCCGGCGCCTTGACCGGCTGATAAGACCAGAATTTCGACTTGGACTTCGCCGCCGGCGCGTTTTCCTGGGCGGGCGCCGCTTTGTCCGCGGCCGCGGGTTTGTCGTCCGCCGTCGGGGCATCGATACTGAGCGCCACCGCAACCCCCCAAACGGCAAGGTAAGATAATTTTCTTTTCATAGATCTACTCCAAAACTAACGAAGACGGTGCGTCAGGGTTCTACTTGGCTTTCGGCGCCGGCGGCACGATTTTGGTAATCTTGCCGCCTTCTTCTTCATAGTTTTGCGAGCCTATCGCGCCGACCACCTTGAAGCCTTTCTCGGCCAAAAAATCCGCCGCGGCTCCGGCACGGCCGGCATGATTCGAAACGGTCACGATTGATCTTTCCTTAGGAATGGAGGGCAGCGCCGCTTCCAGTTCCTTGGCCTGAACGCTCAGATAAACCGGAAAGCTGCCGATCTTGCTGACTTCATCGGGGCGGCGCACGTCGATAATCAACAACTCCTCCGGCTTGGCCAAGAGGGCATCGATTTGCGCACGGTTAAGCTTCGGTGTTTTGTAACTGTAAGGTTTGGCTTCCGGTTTATTGCCGTGCGCGTGTTCCGCCGCGGTCGCCAAACCGAACGGACCGGCCAGCATCACAGTCAGCAGAAATAGTGTGGTGGTATTCTTGATCATCGCTTTCTTCTCTTTTCTTTTTGGGTTCTTGGCAAAAGCGCGCCGAGGTGGAGCGCAGGGATCGTGTTGTACTCAGATCATTTTGCAACATGCGTGCCAGACTCACCGACTCTCGCCGACCTGAAAAACAAAATAATTACCTATTGATTTACAAAGGATTTTTCACGGACACACGAAGCGAAAGATCGCCACATGCTGATTTGAAGGATGGGTACGCCAGCGCAGTGATGAAATAACAGCAGCCCGACAACACCCCCTGTTGCTGGGCTAGCAAGCAAAAAAAACGGGTCAAGGAATCAATCCTCGACCCGCCAAGAGAGCACACTACGGGACTAAAAAAACGATGCCACGGGATTACTTGGCCCGGCTGCTGATGCCTTGCGCCAACAACGGTATCTTGTAAGCGGCGCCGCGTCCCACCACGTACAGGGTTTTCTTGTCCTTACCCGCAAATGCCAGATTTTGCGGCTTCTTCGGCAGAGGAATCACACCCAGCGCTACGCCCTTCGCATCGAACACCTCGACGCCGGCATTCGAGGCCACATACAGCCTGCCTTCGTTATCCAGGGCCAAGCCGTCGGCGCCGCTGGACCAAGTGTTGTCTTCACCTTTTGCCCAGCCTTCCAGCTTGGCGAAATTGCGCCGATTCGCAATCGAACCGTCGGCCGCGATATCGTAGGCCAGTATGTGTTCGCCCAAGGTATTGGCGACATACAGCACCTTTTCATCCTTGCTCAGCTGAATGCCGTTCGGGCGTTCGATGTCGTTGGCCAGACGTTTCAACTCGCCGGAGGGGCTGATGGTGAACACACCGGGATGCGACGGCGGCGGATTCGGTTGCTCCTTGGTCGGGCGGGTGCCGCTGTCGGTAAAATAAATCGCGCCGCTATTCGCGCGCACCAGATCGTTGGGGCGCTGGAATTCGACGCCTTCGAATTTTTCGGCCAGGGTCTTTTTCTTGTCGGCCGGATAGACGATACCGACCTGGGTTTTCACCGTCTGCACCGCATACAATTCGCCGCCGGCACCCCAGGCCAAGCCGTTGGCGCCATTCGAATTTTTGAGAAACACCGAGACCTTGTCGTCAGGCCCGATACGCACGATGTTGTTGGCCTGGGTTTCGGTGAACAACAGGCTGCCGTCGCTATGCGCGATCGGCCCTTCGGTGCCCTTGAAGCCGTCCTTGATCAGTTCGATCACCACGCCGCCGGCCGCGACGCCGGGAATCGCCGGGGTCACCGGATCATCGGCCTGAGCGGCGGCCGCAAACAATAAAACGCCTACCGTCGGAATGAATTTGCGTAACATGAAAAATCTCCAATTGCTGTTTGTCTGAATAGGCTTGGGCGGCATCAAGCCGCCCAAGCCGAAAGTTTTAGAATCTGGCTCTGAAATGTACGCCGTAGTAACGCGCTTCGCCGTAAGTCGCGCTCGACGCGCCGGTGCTGGACCAGTTGCCGACGTTGGTCAGATAGAGGGTGTCGAAGATATTTCTGCCGACCAGATCCAGGTTGTATTTGCCGTCCTTGGTGCCGAGGCCGATACCGCCGTCGGTCACGTGATAAGCCGGCTGTTTGCCCGATGCGGAGAGGCTGGCGTTGTAGTTGGCCTGGGATTTGAAACTGTCCACCAGGAAAGCGTGCCATTGCAGGCCGTAATCGTCGCCTACGCCGAAGCCTAAAGGCACCCGGTAATCGAAACCGAAGTTGGCGGTAAATGCCGGTGCATTCGGCAGGGTCAGGCCGGTTTGGTCGCAAACCGGCTTATTGGCTTCAGGCGGGCAAGGCGCGTTCTTGAAGTCGGTATAAACCGCGTGGTTGTAGGAACCGTTCAGGAACAGATTCAAACCGCGCGCGACATCCCAACTCGTCTCCAATTCGATACCGCGCAGCTGGATGCCTTCGATATTGCCCAGCGTGGTCCGGAACTGACCCGGACGCGCTTCATCAGGCAACACCAACTGGGATTGAAAGCCATTCACGTCGGTTTGGTATAGATTCAAGTTGACCACCAGCTTGCGGTCGAGCCAGCTGCTCTTGATGCCCAATTCGTAATCCATCACGTCCTCGGGATCGACGTTTTCGACCGCTCCGGTATTGGAGTTGAACTGCGCGGCGCCGGATTTTTGTCCGCCGGCCACCGAGAAATAAGCCATGACATCCTTGGTAATCTTATAACTCGGGTTAACCAACCAGTTTTGCGAGTTCTGATCGAAACCCTGGCGGTCGGCCGTCCAATTCGGCGTTATCCGGCCGTTGCGAATGGCCTGCGCATCGGTCAGGTTTTGCGCGCTGGCACCGATCGAGGAAGCCAAGGCAGCCAAATCGGCGCCGCCATACGAACGATGGTTTCCAGAGTTCGATCGCTGTTCAAAGGTATTGCGCAGACCCAAGGTCAGCGTCGCCGCGTCGGTAATATGCCAGTTCAGCTGGCCGTAGCCGGCATAACTGTCGGTGGCCGGATTCAGGGCAGCCGTATCGAACACTTCGCGTAACGAGGCCTGCATCATCTGCCGGCCAATGGCCGACGAATTCAGGCGGCCGTATTGCGCATTGGAGGCATAGAAAGCGCCCGCGTCATCGCCGTAATGGTTTTGGCTGAAGGTATCCGCGGTGCTGCGCATCGTAAAGAGACCAGCCTGATAATCGATTGGCCCCGGCTCCTTGGAAGCGATACGAAATTCCTGCGACCATTGTTCGTTTTTGACGGTGACCCCGCCGATGCGCATGATGTCCGCCACCGAACGGTCGCCGTCATGATGCGGTTCGAACAACGAATCCCGGTACGCCGAAACCGAGGTGAAGCGATGCCCCAGCACATCCCAGTTGATTTCGGCGGACACGCCCTCGCCATCGGCGCGGGACACCTGCTTGTTGTCTTGCGCGACTTTCCGCGGATCACCGATTATGGTAACCGGTTGCCCGGAACGCTTGAAGATATCGAACCAATCGCGCCCGAGACGAGAGCTATAAGTGATTGGCCGCGCCGTACCATCGGCAAATGTTGCAGGATCGTCCAGGTTCGGGTTAACACTCATACTTTGCGTGGACGAGCTGCGATCCACGATCAGACGCGCGGACAATTCGTCGCTCGGCGTCAGCAAGAACTGCAAGCGGCCGCCCAGCGCATTGGTTTCCTGCAGCTTGCCATTGGTGATCGCCACATCGAGGTTTTCGACCCAGCCGTCGCGCCGGTCGATATAGCCGGAAGCGCGGTAAGCGAGCAAGCCAGGGAGAATCGTGCCGGTCGCACCGAACTTGCCTTGCAGCGAGTTGCGATTGCCGGCAAAGCCGTCAGCGTAATAACTTGACTTAAAGCTAGGCGCCTGGCTCACGACGTTCACCAAACCCAGGTTGCTGTTCTTGCCTTGCAAGGTTCCCTGAGGCCCCCGCAACACCTCGACGTGATCGATATCGGCATAGTTGGTCCAGGTCGAACCGACCCAGGACTGCCAGACGTTGTCGATCATCACGCCGACGCTGGATTCCATCGATTCGTTGCCGCTGTTCTTGCCCAAGCCGCGCAAGGCGATACTGGTCTGCCGCGCATTGGTGCTGGTCACGCCGAGGTTGGGCACCCGGCGCGCAAAATCCGCAACGCTGACGATGTTGTCCCGCTTCATCTGCTCCCCGCTGATCACCGCGACAGGGATCGGCACTTCCTGCAATTTTTCTTCCTTACGCCGCGAGGTGACCGTCACTTCCGCCAGATTCTTCGGTTCCTCCTCCTTCACTTCCTCGGCTTTGACCTCCGGCTCGGCGGCCGCCACGGCATTGCCCGGCGCAGCCCCGCCGGGAACGGCGCTGGCTGCCGCCGGCGTATCCAATGGCGCTTCGGCGGCGCCTTGGTTAATCAATTCCTGCTCGCGCTGCTTGGAAGCTTCCAGTTCACGGGTCAAGCGCTCGACCTGGGCTTTCAGGTCGGCAACCGAGGGATCGCCGCCGGCGGCCTTGTTTTCCGCCTGATTCACCGGGGCCGCGGACACCTCGTGAGCCGCCAGCAGGGATGCGCCGGCGACGGCCAACGCCACGCAGGACACGAGTTTGCGATGGCGGCTGATCGAGGGCGGAACACCCGGCCGCTCGGCGCCTATCGAAGGTACGCCTGTTCCATGTTCTTTCACTAATTCACCTATGCGTTAAAGGTTGATAAAGCCATTAATCGCCAAGGCAAACCGTGTCTCGATAGACTCCCGCGTCCTTGGCTGTTATGAAGCTTTATCGCAAACGTCGTGCCAATCGCCGTTCGATGCGCGAACGAGGCCGGTAAAAACAGGTAAATGAATGATATTGAAATTATTTTATTCGTTGATCAGGCATTGAAGGCACGTTTGCCGCAATAGACCGCATGGCCCTGCTCTGCTGATTTGCCCGCATACCCTGTTGCCAATCTGCACTTCAAACAACAACAGCCGTCCTATTCCCCACAGCGCCAAGGATGTTTTGCAGATCGTTGGTATCGGTCCTGCCACTTCTACACCTACGGCTGCAGGATAGTGAGCTGTAAGGCAGGCAAAAAAAAACGGGTTGAGGAAAATTCCTCAACCCGCCACAAGAGCACAGGCTTTCTTCGACTCTATTCAGGCACGGATCGAGGATCGCCATTGGCCTCGCCCGCCGCATTCGCCTCGCTTTCGAACGGCGTCACCTTCAGGTCTTGCAGCCGGAATTGATAGGCCTCGGCCACATTCTCGGCTTCAACCTGCCCTATCCCGGTAAACGGCTCGGCCTCGGCGAGCTTGTCCCAAAAGCCCTGGTTCCGGTATTTATCGAGAATTTCGCGATTGACCCCGATCAGCGCTTGATTGTTGGCGCTGCATTGTCCGATCCATTTTTCACGCTCCTGCACGGCCGCCACCAACAGTTGATTGTCGTTTTGAATCGCTTTGGCCTGTGCCACGATCTCCTTGAGTTTGTCCTGCAGATTGCGCTCCCGCGTACCGGCCCGCTGCAATTGCTCCTGCAGCGAGCCGTTGTCTCTCCGCGAGTCTTCCAGTCCGGCCCGATACTGTTCGACCTGGCCCTTCAGGGGCTCAAGCTGCGCAACCTCGCCGCGCAGCTTTTCCGCCTCGTCTCCGAGCGCTTTTTTTTCCGCTTCGAGCGCGGCTTTTTCCTCGCTCAATTGCCGCAGCATGCCCTGGGCTTTGCGCAAGGCCTGCGCGGCCGCATCGCTTTGCTTGGGCGCCGCCTGGAGTTCCAGGCTCCAGGCCATAGCCGCCAAACACAGCAGCCACGGCAAAGCGCCCCTGGCGGCCCCCTGTTGCCGCCTGTTTTCAGGATTCAAAAATAGGCCCATCAGATGTCACCCTTAGAAACGCACATTCAAATCGACCGCGGCGGTGTCGATACTCAACTTCGGCCCGTCGATCGAATCGGTGCTGCTCCAGCGCAGGTTGACCCAGGTATTTCTCGCCAGCCCGTAGCTGCCGCCGATCCACCAGCCTTTGGCGTCGGTGCCGCCGCCATGAAACAGCGACTCGGTAAACGCATCCAGCACCGCATCGCGCTCTATGTACCGGTAGGAGAGAAACACGTTCCAATCCATGAAACGCCTGATGTCCGGATCGCCGACATCCAGCCGGATCTGAAAGGCATCGGTTTGATCGGTATTATCCGCCAGCAGCCCCGGAAACTCCCGTTCGATGCGTGCCGCGTCATAGCCGACGTTTTTCGCGTAATCGGCCGTCAGCACGACATGGGTGCCCGAGAAATCGATGTCGTAGATGCCGGTGAAGTTGAATATCCTGAAATCCGAGGCGAGGCCATACAGGCAGCCCTGGCCGATCGCGCTTTGCGCATTCGTGCAACGAGGGTTGAAACCGTCGTTGACATTGATCGGCACCATCGAATTGCCTTTCTGGATAAATTCGGGCGCCGTCCAGTCGTATGCGAAGCTGCCGTTCGCATTACGCCGGGCGCGAACGTTTTTGTAGCCGTAATAAGCGGCGGCGACCTTCAGGCGGGAGGCGTCCTGCACCAGCCAGTCGGCGCCGATTTGGCCGCCGTACAGCCATTTATCGGACGTCGAAAGATTGATTTCCTGGATCGGAAAGACGCCCAATGTCGCGAAAACGGTGTCCGGCGTTTGCGGGCCGAAGTTGATGCCGGAACGGCCGCCAAGATCGTTGGTCAGCGCCGCCTTATAGGTCTTGACCCTGGTGGAGTCCTGGTTGAAGCGATAACGGAAGGTTCCGGCAAAACCCTGGAAACTCAAATCGGGATCGTATACCACGTCGGTGGAAACCCAGGGATTCGCGAAACGGCCGCCATAGAGCGTAAACCAGTCGTTGCCCTTTTTATCGACGAAGTCATATTGCAGAAACCCCCGATCGATCGCAAATTCGAAGGATTGCCCGGTATTGCCCAAGGCCTGGTCATTGGAGACCGGGTTTCTGATGTTGCTGGTCGCCAGCCGGAGGCCCGCTTTCAAATGATCGGCGATCTTCATGTCCAAACCGAGGCGAAAGCGTTCCGAGAAGCGAAACCGGTCCTTCGTGGTATTCAGGAATTCCTTGCCATGGCTGCGCGCCGGCAGATGGCCGCCCTCCTCGTTGATGGCCAGGTAATCGAGGAGCGCCCCGTTATCCTCCTGGAAGAAATCATCGGCCCCGCGCACACGCATGTCGAAAGTCAGTTTGGTATTGGCGACCCATTCCGGCAATGCTCCGGGGATTCCCCATTTCTCGTCCTTGGCGTCCGCCTTGACCTCCTTGACCACCTCGTCCTTCAAGTCGGCGCGCACCTGCTGGCGGATTTCTTCCTTGACGAATTCAGGCACATAACCGACATACACCGATTTGGATTTGCCGGCCCCAGCCCCAGGACCTTTCTCGGCAGCCGCGGCATTGTCCGCCAACGTCTCCTCCGCTTGTTCCTTGACCAGCTGTTGTTTGGCTTCCGTTTGCGCTTTTGCCTTCGCCTTGTTCAGCAACCGTTCCGCCTTGGTTTTATCCAGCAAGCCCTGTTCGACGAACAGTTCGACCAGATTGACCGCGGTGTTCTTCAGCTCCAGCAACTCTTCGCGCTCACCGTCCATCTGCTTTTTGAGTTTCAAAAGATCCTCTTTGTCATCGGCCATCGCAGGCGACAGAAAAGCGCCCGCCAATACGGCGGCCAGGGTGTTTCTTACAACAATCATCGTTATTCTCGGTGATACTTAAAATTATTGATTTGCTCGTTCCCAAGCTCCAGCTTGGGGATGCCGAACGCGGGACGGAGTTTTTAACTCCGTCCCCATCGTTTTGGCGTTGCTGCTATGTTGAAGCTTCGTTGAAACCTTGCGGACGGCGCAGCATGCCCCGCCCGGCGAGGCGCTTCGCTCAATTTTTCATATTCGCGAAGTGACCTTGATCTTCAGCGGTTGCGGCATGTTGTCCGGCGGCGATTTCGCTAAGGAAAAGTGCAGTTTCGGCAAGGCCGAGCGAATGCTTTGGTCCACGTCGGACTTGCCGCTGCCGGAGGCGAGTTCGGCGCGCTCGACCCGGCCGTCCTTGCCTATCCAGACGTTCAGCAACACGCTGTAAGCGGCCTTGCCGGCGCTGGTGTCGGCCAGCAGCCCCTGCATCTCGTCGTCCAGTCGGCGTTTGACTTGGCCGCCGTACCAGAGAATCGCGCTGCCGCCGCTGCCGCCCAGGAGCCCTCTGCCTCCCTTCTTGCCGACCAGTCCGAAACCGTCCGACCCAGCCCCGCCCTCGGCATCCACGCCCAACTCCTCGCCCGGCGGCTGTTCCGCCTCGTCGGGCTCGGGCGCGGGTTCCGGCTCGGGCTCAGGTTCCGGGAGTTTTTCCGGCTCGGGTTCGGGCTCCGGCGGTTTCTGCTCCGGCGGCGGGGGCGGCGGAGGCGGCGGCTGAAGCACGGTGATCTGTTGCACCTGCTTCTTCGCCTGCAGCGGTTTTTCGAACAGTCCCTGGATGTAGTAGACGCCGACCGCGATCAGCAGGGTCAGCACGCCGCCGATGATCAGCGGCAGCCGTTTCAGCCATTTCTTGCGTTGATCCATAACCCTTACTTCACCAGTTTCTGTGTGACCAGGCCCAGCTGGCTGATTTCGAGCCGCGTCACCACATCGAGCACCTCGATGACTTTTTCATACTGGATCGAGGCATCCGCCTTCAGCACGACAGGCAGGTCCGGCGTCGCCGCCTTGTATTGCGCGAGCCGGGTTTCCAGTTCCTGGATCGAGACCGGATAGGTGTCGAGATAGATCGTGCCGTCCGGGGCAATCGAGATCGCCTTGGTTTTCGGCTTCGACAACGACGGCGTGCTGCTGGCTTTCGGCAGGTTGACCGTGATGCCCTGCACCGTCGCCGTCGTCATGATGATGAAGATCAGCAGCAGCACGTAAGCCACGTCAAGCATCGGCGTGATGTTGATGTCATCGTAGACTTTGCCTTCCTCTCCTACTTTCATGACTGCGTGGCCCTTTGCCTGTCGGCGCTGCGTAACGAAACGATCGCCAGAAACTCGTCGGTGAAAACGTGCATATCGGCGGTGACATCCTTGATCCGGGTCAGCAGATAGTTGTAGGCGAACAGCGCCGGAATCGCGACCGCAAGCCCCGCGACCGTCGCCAGCAGCGCGCCCGAAATGCCGGGCGCGATCGAGTTGATGTTCACGTCGCCGGACGCGGCGATCACCGCGAAGGTGATCATGACCCCGAGCACGGTGCCGAGCAGTCCCAGAAAGGGGCCGCCGGAGATCGCGATCGTCAACAGCACCATGTTCTTGTTCAGTTTCTGACCTTCCCTGACGACCGCCGCATCCAGGCGGGCACGCACCACGTTCAGCGCTTCCGCGCTCAACACCGCGTTGGCACCGCCGAAATGCTGGTTCAGCTCCTGTACGCCGGCATGGTAGATGTGGTAGATCGGCGAACCCTGAAAATGATCGTGTTTGCCGGCGACCGCCGCCAGAAACTCCGATTGCCCGTTCTCGCGCTCGTCCTCGGTTTCTTCCGCGTCCAGTTTTCCCAGATCGGAGGTAGAAATCGTTCGGTATTGCACCAGGAAATCTTCGTTTTCCTTGCGGGCCCGGTTCAGGGTCAGGGTCTTGCCGACCATTACCAGGAGGCTGATCACGAACATCACGCCGCACAGGGCGATCACGACCCAGCCGTCGACGGTCAGGCTTTGCAGGATGATCGCGAAGTAATTCAGATCGTCGCCTGAACCTGAGGACTCGTCCTGGCCGAAATTGAGCACCGCGAAATCCGGGCTCTGGCTGCGGAATTGCAGCTTGATCCAGTCCGCGCTGCGCGCCTGCTTCGCGACCTGCGCCTCATCGAGAAGACCGCTCAAGTTCTGGCCCTGCTCGTTGCCGCCAAGAGACACGGACGGCGTCATCGCGGCCAGCTGGATCGGCGCCGTGCCGACAGCTTGCCCGTTCAGGTAAAGCTCCAGCGCATCCTTTCTGGCGATCAGCGCCAGATGCTGCCACTTCGCCGGCTCGACATTGGCCGCGGCGGTCTGCTGGGCAGCGCCGCCCGCGCCCTGGTAGCGGGCGATAGCGGATGTGCCCTGCACGGCCAGTTCGATGCGTCCGGCCGCATCCTTCGCCTCAAACAATGTGGCGTTGGTCTGGGCCTGATCGATCTTGACCCAGGCGCTGAAAGTCAGGCCGCTGTCGGGCGTGACCTTCAGCGCCGGGTTCGCATTGACCGTAATGCCGCCCTGGCCGTCGAATTTTGCCGCGGCGCCGATGAAACCGGCCGGATCGACCGCCGCCTTCGAGCTGGCCGCATGCAGCGCATAGGCGGTCGCATCCTGCGGCAAGGCCTCGCCTTCCCGGAAATGGAAGACCAGGGCCTGGTTCACGTCATAGAGGCCCTGCGCATCGGAGCCGTCCGCCGCGTTCGCGTTGCCGTAATACATCGAGAAGCTGTCGGTGCTGACGCCGCCGCGCACGACCGGCACCTTGACCCAGACCAGGCCGAGTTCGGTCAAGGTATCGATCTTTTCGACCTGATGCTTCAGTGCGGTCTTGTCGTCCAGCATGAAGCGCACGTCCTTGCCGTTCTCCGCCAGATCGAGAAAGAAGCCGAAATTGCCGGTATGGAGGCGCACCAGCAGAGGGAAGTCGTTCACCGTTTCCTGAATATCGGCGCCGGTCGCTCCGGCATCGACGCTGAATTGCTTGCGCGATTTCCATTCGTCGTTCCACCACGCCTGTGCGCACAGCGGAATCAGGATCAGGGCCAGTCCCAACCGGAAGCGGCCGATAAGAGATTTGTTCATCGAAAATAAACTCATAAAAATTGAATGCTCGTGAAATTGTGAACCGGTACAACTTCCGTTTATGGTTCCCACGCTCTGCGTGGGAACCTGCTCAAGGACGCTCTGCGTCCCGAACCGCAGGAACGGTTCAGTCTGCATTCCCTCGCGGAGCGTGGGAACGATGAAACCCTAAGTCCCGCAGCCCGGCTTGCCGTCGCGGATTTCGGCGACGGTACAATCGCCGTAACCGACCACATCGGTGCTCAGGATGCTGACGACCGACTTCTGTTTCTCCTTTTGCTCGTCGTCTTGCCCGCCGTTGCTGCCGGCATTATCGTTGGCCGATTTTGCCGCGCTGGTCGCGGCGCTGTCGGCACCCGAGGGCACGACCGGCGCCGGCGCCGCCGTGGGCACGCCCACCGTGCCGCCTGAGGCCTGAATGTTCGAGGCGCCGACTACCGCGGTCGCGGCAATCACGATCTGGCCGCCGCTGATGCCGGCCTCGCCCGCGTCGACGATGCCTTGCGGCGCCGCCAAGGTGACCTGGCCGTTGCCGATCGCCTGAATACCGCTGCCGGAAACGATCGGCGGGAAGATCGTGACGATGTTGCCTTTCTCGTCGACCAGCGTGACCGGCGGCGGCGCGGCGATCGCCGATTTGGCCCCCTTGCCGGCGTCGATGCTGCCCTTGGATGACCAGACGGTAATGTCGCCGCCTTTCAGGGTGAACACACGCGACTGATTGACGTTGAAATCCCGCTCGATCAGCGCGTTCAAATCGCCTTCCTGCTGCACGACGATGCCGAGCTCATTGGCGGCCTTGCGGATACCCGCCAATTGCCCCGCCAGACCCACGTCGATCTTGCCGCCGGGAACCGCCATGTTGATGCCGCCGCCGTCCAGCGTCTTGATCTGGCTGAAGACGAGGCTCAGATCGCCGTCGTAGTGATCGCCCGGAAACAACGCCTCGATCGCATCGAAGCCGCGTTGATAAAGTTCGACCCGCTCGCCTGCCGGCGCCGCCGCCGCGGCGGCGGCCGACTGCTTGATCTCCTCGAACAAAACCCGTAAAAACGTGTGCAGATGTTCACGCTGCCCCTGCTCGTCGAGACCGGCCAGCGCCTGCAGTTCCGCCCGGTATTCGGGGTTCGCTTGATAGCGTTCGATGAAGCCCGCGTAATCGATCGCGTCGGAAAGCCCGGCCAGAACGTTGATCGCCGCGCCGTTAGGACTCAGGGCCGGATTCACGATGTTGCCGATCGTCCGGATGCCCGCGGAACTGCCGAGATTGATGTCGCGGCCCGCCAACACCTGCAACTGGCCGGGCCCTCCGACCTCGATCTTGTTCGGATTGGAGAGCACGACCCCGTCCGGGCTGATCTGGGTGTTGAACGCAATATCCCGGCCCGCCTGAATCAGCGTCATGTCGTCGCTCGCCAGATTTTGTCCGGACAGGCTCAGGTTCTTGATGTCCCTGCCGGCGCTGAATTCGGACGCCTTCGGCAGGAAGAAGATCACCTGCGCGCCGGGAGTGAACGCGATGTCGCCGAGATTGGCCCTGATCACCGGTTTGCCGGCGCTGCCTTGATGCACCGGCGCCGCGGCATGGATGATGTTCGCGACAGGACTGAACGGATCGAGCCGCTCCCGCGTCCTGATCAGGCCGTCATGCAGACTGCCTTCCAGCGACCGGACCGGCGACAGCATGTTAGGCAGTAACGAGACATCGGCATCGGACATGTTGATCGCGACCGTCTCGCCGGCGACCGCCGATGACCGGACGTTGCGTCCTGCCAAGAGCTCCAGTTGCCCTTGCGCCGACGGAAACAGCGTCATCGAGCGGTTGATGCCGATGTCGCCGGACAGCGCGGCCGCCTTCACGGTGCCGGGATAAACCGAATATTCGAAGCCGGCGCCGGCCGTGTTCTGGAAGTTGATGTTGCCGGCGGCCGCCAGAAAAGCAACCGAGCTGTCCTGCCCATAGGTGAAGAACCGCGATTCTCCCCCGACGATCTGGGTCTGTTTCAGCAGGGTCGGATTGTAGACGCCGCCGATATTGATATCCTGGCGCGCCCGGATGTCGAAGCGGGCATCGCCGAGCTCGAAGACCGCGCCTTGTCCTGCGCCATTGTTCGCGATGCCGCCGCCGGCCTTCAGGGCGGCCGTGCCCTTACCGGTAAAGAATTCGCCGCCGACGATGTCGTTGCCGGCTGCAAGCGAAAGATCGCCGCCGCCGTTGACCGCGATGCCGTTCTTGACCCACTGATTCGGCGTGCTGCCGACCGTGCCGAGCGGCTTGCCGGTGGTCGGGATCATCACCGAAAGGTTCCGGATGTCGCCGCCGGCTTCGACCTTGACATTGCCGCCACCGAGCGCGCCGACGTTCTGGTTGAAGTTTCTGATACCCTTCGCGGCAGGGATGCTGCCGGTCTGGCTGCTCCGGTCGCCGCTGACATTGATGCCCCAGAGCGTCGGCGTTTTATTTTCCGTCAGGGTGCCGCTCCGGACCAGCCAGTCGGTCATCTTTTGCCCGGTGTTTACACCTTCGATATTGCCGCCCGCCCGCAGGGTGATGTCGCCGCCCTGCGTCGGAAACTCGGCCTTTTGAAACAGCGTGCCTATCCGCGTTTCGTCCAGATAGCCGAAACGAAGCAGCTCGTTCATCAGTTCCGGGTCCTGGCGGTTCAGGTAATCCGCATCGCTCTCCCCGTCCAGACGCGCCGGCAGCCCCGGTATTTCGCCGCGCAGCAGTTGATTGCGGGTGTATTTCGCGGTCGTGCCGATCGTATAAACGGCCGCGGCCGCCGACGCATCGGACGGATCGGCGACAAAGCGCAGATCCTTGCCCGCGTCGATCCCGATCGAACCGGTGCCGGTTCTGACCTTGACCTGGGTCTTGATCAAGGTATTCGAATTCGGCGTTGTGGGATTCCGCGCCAGGTAGGAACTGGCCAGATTGACGTTGCCGCCCGCGACCAGGTTATAGCTCCATGACTGCCCTTCCTGGAGCATGTCCTGATAGACCCGAGTGGGTTGGCCCGGAAGCGAGGCGATCGCGAAAGCATCGCTCAGCGAGGCATTGAGGTTCAGGTCGTTGCCGGCGCTCAGGGTCAAAAATCCCGGCAGGGCGGCTTTGCCCTCCGCATCGCGATAACGCCAGTCGATTAAATCCCAGGCATCCGCCAGGGTCAGGTTTTGCCCGCCGCGAATTTCGAGGCCCGGCAACAGATCGATCGCGGCGCCAGAAAGATTCTGGATGCCCGGCGCGTGATTCATGAAGTCTGCGGTATCGGCCTTCCAGGACGCGATACTCGCGCTCGTGATCACCGATTGATTGTCGTAAACCCGGGTTGCCTCCAGCACGCTGCGGTCCGCACCGACACCGGTAATCGCGGTATTGACCGCGGTGATGTTTACCGCATCGCCGTCCCTGCCGGTACGCAAATGCAGCGCCCCGCCCTGGCCGACTTCGCCGCCGGCCACATCGATCGCGCCGCCTGCGGCAAGATCCAACAACCCGCTACCGGTGTCGTCACGGTGGACCGTATCCAAGGTGACACGGCCGCCCTCGCTGCCTTGCAAGGAGGAGCTCGCATCGATTCCTGCACCGCTGCCGAGGGTAATGCCGTTTCTGCCGTAAACCGCGACATCGCCGCCCTGGCCGCCGCTGACGTCGACCGTTCCGTTCAGAGCCACCTTGCCCTGATCCGCCGCGAGGTTGAATTGACGCGCGACCACGTTATCGCCGGCCGCGACGGTCACATCGCCGCTGCGCTGACGCAAAGACACTTCGCCGGCAATTCCGGAAGCCGCGAGCTTGCCGTTCAGCTCGGTAAAGCCGCCAGCCCCGAAGGTGTTTACGTCCAGACGCAGGCTTCCCTGGCGCTGTTCGGCATTCGCGACCTCATCCCCCAACGCGCTGACCAACCCGTTCCAGACGAATTGCCCCTTCGCCGCACGCACGTCGAGCAGACCCGCATCGCCGGCCTGTTTGCCGCCTTCGACCGCGCCGGCGATATGTATCTCGGCGCCGTCGGCCAGATTCACGTTGCCCGCGCTCGACGCCAGCACGACGGTGCCGGCCGGCGAGAACTGCTCGATCGTGCCGAACGGGATAGTTTTTCCGGCAACATCGATCACCGTGCCCGCATTCAAATTCACATTGCCGCGCAAGGCCTCGAGTTCCAGAATCCCGGACGGCAGATCGAAGCGTCCCGAACTGTCTATCGCATCGGCCGTAATCGACCAGTGCGCGCCGAGTCCGCCTGGCGCAAGAGAAGTCGTGGTCGCCGGCGAAGCCAAGGTGACGTCATGCCCTGTCGCATCGATCCGGGTCGTGGCGCCATTGCCGCCGATAAAATGTCCTGCGTTCAGGGCCAGGTCGCCGTCGACGCGCCAACTGCCTGGCGCCGCCAGAGTGCTGTTGCCGGTCACGGGATCCAGGGTTTGTCCCAGGCCCTTGACCGCAGTGTCCGCGTTGACCGTCACCTGATTGAAGCCATCGACCGCATAGTTGCCGCTGCCGAGTTCGAATTCGCGGGTATTGAACACCAGGCTGCCTGAACCGGTTCCCGTGTGCGCCGAGCTTGAACCGCTATTGAACAGGCGGATGCTGTCGGCGGAGAATTCGGCGGTAGATCCGGCATTGTTGAAGCCATTGATCGTCTCCGCGCCGATCTTCAGCCGTTTCGCCTGGATGCCGACCGCGCCGTAAATATCCAGATCGCTCGCGCTGATCAACTGTAATTCGTCCAGGTTGAACGCGGTGTTAGACAGCACCAGGCCCGGCGTGTTGACCGGCGCCTCGCCGAGGCTGATGCGGCTCGATTTCAATGCCAGCGAACCGCCCTGCATGTCGATGTCGCCGTCGAATACGGTATTCCGGGTCGAATCGAGCAGCATCGAACCGCCGGCGGCGAGACGCACGCCGTCTTCGACCACCAGCGTGCCTGTGTTCCCGGTCACGGCCTTGTCGCGCACGACATTCGCCTGGCCAGAGGAAGATACCCGCAGCAGGGCGCCGTCGCTATTGGCAGGCGCATTCGGCGCCAGCTGATTGTCCACCAGCAGATCGAGACCCGGCTTGCCGGTGCTGCCGGTGCTCTCGATTACCGCGCCGCTGTCCAGTTTGATTTGATCGCGCGCGGCCAGAATCAGCTCCTGCCCGCTCAATTGCGCGTCGCCGGCCACGTTCAGCGTCTGCGTCGACACCTTCACCCGCTGCCCGTTCTTTTCCTTGCTGCGCACGCCGCCCAGCAACAGGCTCGGTGCGTTCAGGTTATTCAGGTCCTCGTCGAAAAGACTGACCGTGCCGGCCGGGCTCGATGCGGCATCCTCGCGACGGCCGACCACGCGGAGACGATCGGCGCTGATGTCCACCTGTCCGCCCAGGCCGTTCAGACCCGGGGCCGCGGCCAATTCGGCGCCCAGCACCAGACTGTTGCGCACGTCGATCGACAGGCTGCCGGCGTCCTTCGGCAGTTGCGGCGCCGCGGTGCCATCGGCGGCCGCCTTGTCGGCAAAAAACGTATTGGCCGAATAATCCTTGAACTCGGACCGGGTCCGGGCGATATCGCCTTGTTCGACCGCAAAACCCTGCCAACGCACATCCTGGATGCCGGCGCTCGGATCGCCGTAGCGTCCGGCGACGATGGTCGCCCCGGCAAAGTCCTGCTGAACCTGTCCGGGCTGCAAATCCCTGAATCCCTGCCTTGGAGTGACCAGATAGGCGCCCGGCAACAGGGCGTAATGCGCCGGCAGCAAGGTGTACCAGCCGGCGCTGACTCCCGAGCCTGCGCTCAGATAAACGCTGTCGCCGACGTTCAGGCCGCTGCCCGGAAACTCCAACGGGTCGAAAGGCGTCAAGGCATTGCCGAGCCCCGGCATGATCGCGAATTGCTCGGTAAAGCCGGCGCTGTTCGGATTCAGCACATCGGTGCTGCCGCCGGGTCCCGGGATGAATTCGTAAGCGTACAGGTCGCCGCCGCCCGACAAGTCGACCTTGGCGCCGTCCTTAAGCGCGATGTCTTTCCCAGACAGCGTCAACCGCTTTTCCGGCGGCGTGTCGATCAACAAATTGATCGAACCGGTCGCATCCAGGGGATAGAGCCAGTTCAGTCCGCCCGACACCTGGCCGAACGGCACGGTCAAATCGCCGCCCGCGACCGAGGTCAGGCTGCCCGGCGCGAGTTCGAGCGTCTTTTCGGCATTCAGCGCCAAGGTGCCGAACGGCGCCTTCAGCGTGCCCGCCTGGATGATGTTCGGCGCATTGACGGTCAGATTGCCGCCGGCCGAAAGCACCGGCGCCGAGGCGCCGCCGCTGTTTTCAATGCGTACGGTCTCGTCGCCGCTGCCGCCGACGTTGATCGTGTAATCGGTCAGGGTGGCCGGATACACTTGGCTCGCCGCGATCGTCAAATCGCCGGCCAGCTTCAATTCGCCGAGAAAATCCTTGGTATCCTTGAGGCCCCGAATGCCGATAGCGCGCACGTCGCCCGCGCTGGCCAGCTTGACCTGGCCGAATCCGTTGAAGCTCAAGCCGCCGACCAGATCGATGCCCTTTGCATTGACGGTCAATTGCCCGCTGCCGCCCACCGCATCCGGCGCCAGTTTGCTTGAAAACAGCCCGTTGCCCAGCTGCGTGTCCAGGCGGCTTTGCGTGGAGCCGAGCGCGGCGTAAGCGGTATTCAGGGTCACCTGTCCCCCCTCGGTCTTGAGGCTTGGGGAATCCAGGAGGATGCTTCTCGCGGCATCGAGGCGGACATTGCCCTTGAACAGGATGCTGCCGGTATGGGTATTGCCGGCGACCGCATCGGTCTTGAATTCCAGGTTCGCCGCGCCCGAACGGTTCAGTTGGGCGCTGCTCAGCAAGGCGCGGCCGTTGAAGGCGCTATCGATCGCATCGCCGAGACTGAGATCAGCCGGAATGGACGCCGTTGCCGACTCGCCGATTTCAAGCGCGCGCGCCTTGGTCACCGCCTTATCGTCCGGAAAACCGCCACCCGGAATCGGAAAATCCGGCTTTTGGCGGAGGCCTCCGTTCAGTTCGACCGCCAGCGTTCCGCCGGGGGCGCCGTTGCCGCCTTGCGCCTTGAACGCGCCGTCCGCCAGGATGCCTTCGCCCGCCTTCAGGCGGATCGAGCCGCCGGCCGATGAAACCGCCTTGGACACCACCTCGATCTGGGTTCCCCTATCCGGGATTTCCCTGAAATCCAGCTTGCGGGTCGTTCCGGACACATCGATCTCCGAACCGGCGTAGGTCACGATATAGCCGCGATTCGCGGTCAGCGTCACCTGGCCGCCCGCCAGCACGTCGCCCATGCGCAGGCCATAGGGATTCAATTCGGCCTTATAGACGCCGCGCGCCGCCAATCGGCTTTCGGGCCCCAGCCAGATGCCCTGGGAGGCGAAGAACCCCGAATCGCCGGCGGACGGAATGTCCAGGGTCAGAAAAATATTACCCCCCGGCGCGTCGATCGCGCCGTCGACGAATATCGAGGTATCCGAATGCAATGCTACATTACCCTGCATGTCGGTCTTGATCGAAGCGCCCTTGCCGATGCTCAATGCTTCATTCCGATTCTGACTTGCCAATTGGGTCAGAGACAGCGTCAGATTCGTCGGGGTGCGCAAGAATTCCGGCAGGGTCACCACCGAACTGACCTTTGTGATCGGGGTTCCGGTAGGCTTCAGGTAAGCGGTGCCCTTCAGCTGCAAATTGCTTTGCAAAGGCCGCACTTGCACGTTATCGGCCACCTTCAGGCCGTTAACATTGGAGGTGATGTGGTAATCGCCGAAGCCGCCCTGCTGAAAAAATTCGGGGTTCAGCACCAGGGGCGTCGCCGCGGAATCCGGGCGACTGGGCACATCGTCGGCGGAACCGATGACCACCTCGTGGGTGCCGATATTCAGTTGGCCGCCGTGATGCAAGGCCCATCCCGCCAGACTGCCGTCCAGCGTCAGGCTTGAAACCTTGCCGCCCGCCTCGTGCGTTTGTGCGAGTAAATCGATGGTGCCGCCCTTGCCGTCCACCAGCGAACCATCGGTCTGCATCCAGGCGCCGCCGCTGACGTCGATCTTGCTGCCCTGGCCGAGGTACAGATCGCCCTGCTCGGTGATCAGGGAGACATGGCCGCCGTCTATCGATACCGGCGCCAATGCCTTACCGTCCCGGACAGTCAGCCAGTCATTGACCCATAAGCCGCTCACGTCGATCGAGGCATGGGGCCCCAGCGTGATGTCGCTCGGCAGCAATCCCGAAGTACTCAAGGCTATCGGTTTGACAGTCACCTTGCCGGAACGGCTGGAAATCGATCCGAACAGCTCAAACCCGGTCGATGCCAGGCTCAACGCCGCCTGATCGACCATGTCGATATGGGCGTCTTCGTCGATCCGTATCGCACCGTTGGTTTTGATATCGATGTTCCGAACGCCGGCGCTTTTGAACAGGCCTGGGTCGATGTTCAACGCGATAGGATCCACCGAACCGTCGGCTTTCCTGGGCAGGGGATCATCCCTACCCAGGGTTGATGCGAGCGGATTGTGGCCGAAAACGATATCCTGCTTGCCGAAAAGATTATCGTTGTTCAAATCGATGCTCAGCGCACTGCCCGGAGCGCGCTGTTCGGGCGTTCTCTGGTAGGGGCCATCGACCGTGGTGCCGTCGAGCACGCCGTCCAGCAGCGCTTCATAAGCGCTGATGTTCAATTTGCCGCCTGCCTTGCCTTCGACGTACCCTTTTTCGTAGCGCTGCGTCAGAGACGCCGCCGGCCAGCGTTGCCTGATCGCCCAGGGCGCATATTTGACTTTATCGCCATTCAGCATGGCTTCGTAATGTCGGTTCGGATCGGCTGCTGAAATATCGAAAACCTCCCCGTCCGCCACCAGTTTGGTGGTGCTGATGAGCCCGTCCCGGTAACTGACCGAGCCGCCGGAAAAATCGAGCACGCTGCCCTGCTTGGCAACGACATCTCCGCTCGACTTCAGATCGATGGTGCCGCCCGAGGTGCTGCGCTCGTCGATATTACGGGCGATGCGGTCCGCCGCGCCTTTGATGTCCGCAATCGGGATACTGGCCTGGGTCAAGGCGCCGGTCTCCGGATCGTAGGCCATGTCGGCGTCGCGCAGATCGACCGAGACCTTCTCGCCGGCCAGAATGCCGTCGCGCTGCAACGGCGAGTCGCGCAGCTCGTTCTTGCGCAGTTCCACCTCGACGACATTCCGCTCCATCGCCAGACTGACGTTTTTGACGCCGGAAACGTCGACCTTGCTGCCGGCTTCCAGATAGATCCTGGCATTGCCCTTGACCGTGGGATTCGCCGGATTGTCCTCCGCCTGAATCGAGACATTTCCGGATTTCGCCTGGACCACAGACTGGTCGCGCAGCCTTACCTGATGCCCGCTGATTTCTATTTTCGAGCGCGGCTGGGCCTGCGCGTCGATAGCGGTCGCGGTTTTATCGGCGTCCAGGTCGACGCTGGTCAGGCTGCCCTTGTCCAAGGTCACGGTCGCCCGGGTGCCGAGGCCGTCGCCCTGATCGGCAGCCCTGACCGTGGCTTTGGGCAACAGCTTGCCGCCGGTAGCCGAGGGGCTTTGGATGCCTTCGCGCGCCAACAGCCTGACGGTGCCGTTCAACTGCACCGAGGTGGTGGCGGAGGCGATGCCTTTCTGGTTGACCGCGAAGCCCAGCAGGCTGGCGTTGCCGCGTTCTGCCAGCACCTTGCCGACGTTATTGACTTCCCCGCCTTTATTGACTTCGACCAGCAAACCGCGCACATCCGAATCGCCGCCGGCTTCCTGCAGATAAACCTTGTCCTGCGCGCCGGCAAGTATCGTTTGCCCGTCCGGCGTTTCGATCGTGCCAGCGTTGGTCACGCTTGGCGCGGCGATGATCACCCGGCCGCCTGCGCCTTTCGTTTTGATTTGCGCACCCTGGTCGATGAATATCTGAATCTTGATCTTGTCGCCGTTCTGATCGCGCAGGTATTGGCCCTGATCGTTTTTCAGGTAAATTTCGCCGCCGCCCTGCAACGCGGCGCTATTGTCGATATCGAAAACCTTGGTGATGCCGCGCTGAAACACCTCGTCGCTGATGCCCAGCGTGGTCGCGACCAGCGAGTTCACGTTGACCTGCGAGTCCTTGCCGAAGACGAAACCGTTCTGATTGACCAGATAGACCTGGCCATTGGCTTCGAGCGAGCCCATGATGCGGCTCGGACTCTGGTCATGGATGCGGTTCAGCGCGATCGAGGTCGAACCGGGCTGGTCGAAACGCACGCTGCTGCCGGCGTCGATGTTGAAGCTTTTCCAGTCCAGCGTCGCCTTGTCGGTGATTTGCTTGATGTTCAGGGCATTGCCGGCAATGGCGCCGGTGGCCTGCCCCTGGGTCGCAATATCGATAGGCGTCTGAGTCAAAGGCCCGGTGTTCAGCGGCACGGGCAACTCGGCGCGCACGGGCGGCACTTTGGCGCCAAACGCCAAACCGCCGGCGATCAGCATCCGGATCGCCAGCACCAACGGCTTGAGCCGAAAAGCCTGTTCATTGATTCGGGGAGTAGAATAATGTTTCATCATCCAATACCTCGGGTAAGCCGTGGTGCCCTGTTAAAATTCATAAGCGAAGCGAAAATCGATGCGCTGATTGCCCACATCGACCGTACCCTGCCGATACAGCGGATAAGCCCAATCCAGCTCGCCGGTCAAATGTCTGAATAACTGCGCGCGAAGGCCCAGCCCCGCGCCGGCCAGGCGGTAGTAATCGGGGTTGCCTTCCAACGGCTTCTGAATCCACAGATAGGCATAATCCATAAAGGCATGCAGGCGCAGATTATCGACGGCATCCCAGCCTTGCCGTTTCAGCATCGGCGATTGCAATTCCAGCGATAAATTCACACCGTCATCGCCCAGCTGTTGGGTCTGAAAATAGCCGCGCACGCTTTGCTGGCCGCCGGCCGAGAACTGCTCGTTACTGATCAGGGGACTGTAAGACAACTGCCCCGCGGCCCGGGCGGCGAGGCGGAAATCCCAGAACAAGGCGCGCAGATGTTTCAGATTGCCCGTCAAATAGGCATAGTTGGTCGGCGCATCCTGACGCCGGCTTTCGAACTCCATCTGATTATTTCCGAGCCCCCGGATAGAAAAATTGCCGGCAACGCCGAGGGTGGTGATCGCGCCATCCTGCCGCAAGCTGCCGTCATAGCCGATCTGGAAGGCGGGATAAGTGACCGGAGTCGGCTCCATGTCCTGGCCCTGCAAAGTCACGCCCTGATTGAAATTTTTGTAATCGAAACCCAAGGTCAGGCTTTGGGTGATATTCTCCTGCAGGCCAAATGGCTTGACCAAACGGGCGCCGTAGATGCTGCCGCTGCCGACGACCGTCAACCCGCCCACCGTAGTACCGGTCTGCACATTGGAGCTGATACCTATCCCGTATAAGGCCAGACGCGTATCGGCCCAACCTGTCGGCAGCACATAGGTGCCCGACCAGACTTCGACTTCGTCATAATTTTCGGGAGAAACCTGGTATTGCAGCGAGGCGCTATGGAAGCGCTGCCACAAGTTATCGTAACGCAGCGAGCCGATCAGGCGCGTCCGCGTGGTGTTTTCCGGGTTGCGGCCGTTCACCTCGAGACTGCCGTGCAACGGCACCTCGTCCTTCACGCGCAATTCGACCTCGGTTTTGCCCGGCGTGGCGCCGGCGCGAAAGACCGGCGTCACCTGGCGGTCCGGCGCTTCCTGATTCAAGGCGGCTAATTGTTGCTGCACCTCGGGCATGTGGGGCACCTGGCCGGCAGCCAGGGCGGGCACGCCGGTTCGAATCTTGCCCAAGGCGTAATAGCGGGAACCGGAAATTTTTAGCCGCTCGACCGTGCCTTCGACCACTTGCAGGCGTACCGAGTCGTTGACCACGTCCTGTTCCGGAATCTCGACCACGACCGTCGGATAGCCGTTTTTCCTGTACACTTCTTCGAGCGTTTGCCGGGCTTTCTCGACATCGGCTATCGATTTTCCGGGCCCGAGAAACGGGTACACGGTTTTTTCGATCAACTGTTGATCCAGCACCGTATTACCGTCAACCTGCAACATCAACAGATCGAATGCCGGCGCTGCTTCGGCGGTTTTGGCGGGCTCGGCATGAACTTCGGCCCCTGCCGGCGGGAATAATGAAAAAACGCTCCATGTCAGCAATGTGCGTCCAATGAATTTATGCATAGATTTCAAATAACCATAATATATGAGTCATTTAGCACATTGCGTGCCAATATCTATTTAACTGATAATCAATGAGTTTTGTAAAAAGCACCCGACTTTTGTGCTGATACAACAACAGCGACTGTTGGCGAGCTGTTGATGAAGCAGCAACTCGCTAATGATTTTTGGCTCCTCGCGACGGCTGAATCGGCCGGCAAGATATGAAGCGGCGATGGCATCCGGGTCGCAGGGTCTCGACTCCGGAATGCCATGCATGAGTGATAAGCTCCGGCCATTGCGGCCGGAGCGATAGAACGAATTACCTCCTTTCCTGCATGCCACCGCGGGGACCGAGGCGGGAAGCCCCGCGGCCTAGCTACACTCCTTCATGCCGCGACCTTGCATCGCGGCCTTTGACTTTCATTGAGTCCCAGATGCCGATGCAATCGGCAATGCCGCCGGACATCCTGTCCGGCCCGTGCTAATTGACGCTCGGCTGCTGACAATCCACCAGCGGCGCATCCACCGGATTCACCGTCACATTCGCGGTCAGCGTCTTCGTATGAGAGTCCGCGTCGGTAATGGTTGCGGTGATCGTATAAGTTCCCGGCTGTTCATAGAAATGCTCGCCGGTCGCCGATACAACGCCTTGATTGAGCGTGGCCGGGTTGTCGCTCAGACCATCACCCCATGCGAATTTAACGGTATAGGGCTGCGCGCCGCCTGTAATATCGACCTTCGGTTTAACCGCCGTATTAAAGGCCACGACCGCTTGCGTCAGACTCAGCGTGCCGTCCAATGCCGGCGCTTGCGGCTCGGAAACGGTAACTTGAAACGTTTGCGCCTTGTTGCCGCCATCGTTATCGGCCACGGTAATCGTCAGACTGTATTGCCCCGCTACGGCATAGACGTGATTGGCCGATTTGGCGACGACGCCAGCAGCCAACGTCTCCTGCTCGCTCTGGCTGCCGTCGCCCCAGTTAAATGTGACCGTGTAAGGGCTCGTGCCGCCGGTGATAGTCTCGGCTTTCGCAGTGATCTGTTCTCCCTTCACGACCGCGTTCGCGCTGACGCTCAACGCGGCATCCAAAGCCGGCGCGGTCACCTGAATGGTTTCAGCCGTACTGGATTTTTGCGTGCCGTTCGCGTCGATGACCGTGACTTTCTGGCTAAAGCTGCCGGCATTCAGGTATTGATGGCCGACTGATTTCGCGGTCACGCCGGCGCCCAGTTGCACCTCTTCGGCAGCCGAGCCGTCGCCCCATTCGAACTTGACCTTGTACGGACCCTTGCCGCCGCTGATGTTGGAGGCTCCGGCGGTGGCCGTGCCTCCCTTCGTCAGCGCTTTTTTATCCAACGCAAACGCCGCATTCAACGGCTGTACGTCGGCGACCTTCACGGCGACCCTATCGCTCGCCTTGGCCTTGTCGTTGTCGGTCACGGTCAACTCAAATTCCAACTGCGCAGCCTGAGACGGACTGACAAACGACGCTTGCGCGGTTTTGGCATCGAGCAATTTGACTGTCGGATCGCCGGGCTTTTTTACCTGCTTCCACTGGTACTTGACGATCTGGCCGCCGCGCCCGGCATCCGGATCGGTGCTGAGGCTGGCCAGCGTCACGTTTTTGGAGTATTCCGCTTCGATGTCGGACCCGGCATTCGCGACCGGCGCCGCATTCTTCGGCTTGACTGTCAGGACGGTGGTCTTGACGGCGGTCAACCCCTGAGCATCGGTGACCGTCAGTTGGAAAGTGAACTTGGCGGGCTTGGTCGGTTTACCGGTCTTTTGGATCGAAGGCGCCGTGAAGCTCGGCTTCGAGGTATTGGCGCCGTTGACCGTGATGGCCGGCGTCCCTTTGGTTTGCGTCCAGGCATAAGTCAGGCCTCCGCCTTCCGGGTCCGCGCTGAGACTGCCGTCCAGCGCGACCGGCGATCCTTCATCAACCGGCGCAACCTTGACGATACTCGCCTTGGGCTTTTTATTGCCTGCGGCTTCCGCCAAGGGCGAAAGCGCCAGCGCAAATACCAACAGCCAAAGTCCAATCGCCAATCGGCCGCCCCAGCCAAAACCGGGGCGAGAATCGCCATCGAGACGACCCGACGGCGCATTGTAGAGCGACGGGAAAACCCGCTCGCTAGGATGAGCATGAAAAAATAGCGACATGTTGAATTCCTTATTTCAACTGAATTTGAAGACCACCCGTGGCCTGATCATCGGCAACCGGCACGATTCCGGTTTGAGTCGAACCGGTAGCCGTGCAGTAATGGGTCAATGGAACGACTGGCTCGTCAGGATTGAAAGGAATGGATGCCTTAAAGCCTCTAGGATCTTTGGTCGTCGCAAAGATGCCGCTGAGGCCGAACGGCAACTGCGTATTCACGGCTTTGGCGACGGTCGGACTGCCCAAATCGTCGGCGAACGCCTTCAGCAGCGCCTTTTTGTCGGCCCACTGCGCATCTCCGGCTTTATCGGTACGATAAAGCACGACGCCTTCCGCCCAATGCGGATAAACCCCCGCCGCAACGTTTTCGATCGTCGGCGCATAACCGTCAATCCGCACATAGCGCCACGGATTCGTACCGGCATCCTTGTCGCCGCTGTTGACCGCAATACCCCAGATTTTTTGCAAGCCAGGATTCAAGCCGGAAGCATTGGTGCCGTTATTCCAGTCTTTCAGCAAAGCATTGGTCGCGTTGACGCCGCCTGGAGACTTGACGACCGGCGCCGCAAGCGCTTCATCGCCATTCGGGGTGTTATCCGCCGGCTTATTGGCGTTGGCGGTGCCCGGATAATTAAGAAACTTCGCATAAGCGACCGCGCCGATCGCGGCGCCTTTGTTACGCCGGCCGACCCCGACAGGCGTTTTCCCATCTTCATTTTTGAACGGCGCGGCAATGCCGGCATCGAAAGCGACATCGATCAGGCTAACCGCTTGGTTGGTAGTTTTGTCGACGATCTTGACCTGCTCCCAATTGCCGATTTTGCCGGCCAGAATGGAAGCCACGAAGTTCCGGTTCAGATTGGGCAGCGAATTGGCATCGTAAGCCCCTATCGTTACCGTGCCGGGCAATGAGCCTGCTCTTTTTTGCGCCGCCTGCAACACCTTATACAGATCTTCGGTCACCGCGATGCCATAGACCAATCCACCGGTAGAAACCTGAGTAAATCCTGCCGGCACTTGGTTCAGATTGAGCGGCCAATTCGGCTCTGGCGCGCCGGTCGTCAATTCATTGACTTGTTCAGGGTAATTTTCGGTATTGGGTTTCAATAGAATATCCGGGTCCACGCCCAAAAATCCGCCATCGGAAACCACTTTTGTTAAATAAGCGGCTGCATTGGCACCGCTGATGGCTTTTTTCCATTTCTTGCCGCCGGCCGCGCCATCAACTTCCCAATCCGCCTCATTTAACCCAACGATTTTGAGGTGCTCCAATGGCAACCCTTCGCCGTCATTGGCAAACAGCGGCACCACACCATAGCCTGCGGCCCCGTAGGACCGTTTTTCGAAAATAATCTTCTTGCCAGCCAGACCGCCGGGAAGATTGGCATTGCCGGTAAAGTAAAACGCCTGCCAGCGCCCGCCGATGCTGGCCCCGTTAACATCACTGAAGGTATCCAGAGACCCCGGCGCCGCCAGAGTTTCAGAGACAACCCGGGTAATGGCCTGGTCCTGTGCAGCGCCGCCGGAGGTATAAACGACCAAATCCGGCGCGCCATCCGTCCACGGCGTCAAGGCGCTGGCGGACTGAGCGCCGCACAGCATGGAAACGGCCAAGGCCAGTTTGTGTGATTTTTTCATAAGGCATACCCTTTCAAATGCAATTAATACGGAAAATAGATGCAGACCTCAAAAACAAGAGTCAGCTACCCGATTAAGTCTTATGAAAGAATCATGCCAATCTATAACGTACTGTTTGTATTAAATATTTATTTGAAATACCTCTACGACCTGTTGCCGTACAGACATCCCCTGCTGATCTCCTGCTGATATGCCAGCAACTTTTCATCGCGCACTGTTCCGGCAAAGCCATCTGCCCTCGATAGAAACCCTATAAAATCAACTAGTTGAATATTTGTGACGGCTTTCACACTTCATCCATGCCATTGGCCTGCCGTTAAATTGGAAAGTCAAATGCGATCGCGCAGATCGCTCCCGTCAACACATTGACCTCAAGACACTGCGTTCGCGCACCTCTTCCGCCCCCTGCTGCTGCTCCGCATACAGTCATCCAGCAAACCCTGTTCGAGACAAAACAGCACACTCGTCTTGATAACCCTATTTTTCATTAAAATCATGCCTTTAAATGTTGGCATACAAATTGAATAGCTAACTATAGACAGCAAGATATGCCCTTAGCCTTTGATTGCACTCCGCGAGTCAATTTTTAAAACCGACCGCTTCCATTGATAGGCAGTATCTGACGTCTAGTGATTTTTGAATTAACCCCACAATCCATAGAGGTGATTTTATGAAAAAGAATATCGCGATGATTTGCGCCTTGTTATTTGCCAGCACCGGCGCGTTTGCCGAGGAACATGCCGCCGAAGCCTTGAAACACGCAGGCCACGCGGTCACCCATGGCCAAGCCGGACATGCGCCGCAGTTGGTCGAACATGCCGAAAAAGCATTGAAGCATGCACAGTCAGCCGAAAGCGCCGCGAGCGGCGAAGCCAAGACGCATGTCGTTGCCGGCATTAAAGCCTTGGAAGAATCCATCGCCCACGGCAAACAAAACCATGCCGAGGTTGCGACCAAACACGCCGAGGAAGCGGTCACCCATCTGCAAGCCGGTAATAGCTGAGCATTACGGGTTAAAACCTGTTGATGCGCTTGTCGAGTTAAACCTTCAAAGTCTCCTTCTCCCCACGGGATGGGCTTTCTCCCATCCAGAAGCTTTCAATTCAGCCTCACGCTGCCATAAATCTTGCGGACGGGTTCGCCCAACCCGTCCAGCCAAAGCATCACAACTAATCAATAATCACCGCCTGTATTCGCTCATGCCCCCAGGTCTCGGGCCTTCAGGACCAATTGCCCACCCTTGGGGCCATTCAAGGCAGCCTGTATGCCGGCGACGACCGCCAGGGCGATTTCTTCCGGCGCTTCCGCGCCGTTGCAACTCTGTAGCCCCGATTAGCGATAGCGTAACCGGAGGAATGTTGTCACCTCACATGCGTGCGATTACGCTACACTAATCGCACCTATGGCCCTGTGACGCCCCGTATCATGTTGACGCCTATCCCAGCACGACGATCAAGGACAAGGGCTACGGCGCTAGGCAAACCGACGGCACTTTAGGCGCGGCGGTGTTAACCGACGTGATCGAGCGTTAACGATTGTTGAGTCAAAGACACCTTCTGCTTCCCGACTGCTGATCCTTCAGCAGCCGCATTTTTCGCGAATTCGACCGCACTCTTAGCACTGCCAAACGGCAAAAACACAAACCGACAAATGTTATGAAACTTGCCTTGTCGCCCATATATGCTTTTTCCTCGCATCACTGCGTACGCTCTCGTACAGACCCCGCCGTCTAATTGGCTTAAGCTTCAAGTTTGGCTCACATAACATTGTGTATTGTAACTTTCGATACCTTGTCGATCTGCGATTGTATGATCGAAAAATAAACCTAATAGAGAAAACGGCTTTGCTCTATTAAGTTTGTAAATTACAACAAAGCCTTAAGTTTATTTATATAAGCGCTTAGCAACAACCTAACAGGCATCCGTCGCTCAAGAATCTTGCGTTTAAAGGATTAGTCAGAAATATGAATACTGCCTGACTTGCTGTTAAGCGTTTAACTTTAGAATTCAGGAGTACGTCATGAGACGCTCTATTCTTCTTGCAGCTTTTTATTTTGTGTTCGCTCAACCGATATTTGCGGCCATCGGAATCGATGTAAACAAATCCACAGATCGAAGCACTTCCAGCACGACCATCTCTTCACCCACATTTTCGACAACGTCAACAAACGAATTGCTGCTGGCATTCGTCGCTACTGATGCACCGAATTCCGGCAATAACACAACAGTCTCCAGCATTACCGGAGGCAGCCTGACGTGGGTATTGGCGCGCCGCACCAACACCCAGCGGGGTGCGGCCGAAGTGTGGCGTGCATTCGCTCCCAGTATGCTAGCCAATGTTTCCGTCACGGCCAACCTGTCTAGGAGTACGGCCGCGTCCATCACGGTTGTGACCTTCACCGGCGTGGACACTTCAGGCACAAACGGCTCAGGAGCGATAGGAGCCACAGCCAGTGCGAATGCCGCCTCAGGCGCGCCAACGGCAAGTCTGACTACGACCCGCAACGGTTCATGGGTGTTCGGAGTCGGCAATGACTGGGACAACGCGATCGCTCGCACTGTCCCCCCAAATCAAACCATGGTGCACCAGTATTTGGCTACCATTGGCGATACCTATTGGGTACAAAGCCAGACATCTCCGACTTCGACAAGCGGAACGGTAGTTGCCATCAACGATACAGCACCGACCGGAGACCGGTACAATCTGAGCATCGTCGAAGTCCTTCCGCTTGTGAGCAGCGGCGGATCCACCTTCAGCCTTTCGGGAGCGATCAGCCCGACCGCCAGCGGCAGCGGAGCGACGGTGACACTATCACAGAGCGGAACGACGATCGCGACGGTGACGGCGGATAGTTCGGGTAACTACAGTTTCGCAAATGTAGCGAATGGCACTTACACAGTGACGCCGAGCAAAGCGGGATTCACATTCAGCCCGACGAGCCAGCAGGTCACGGTCAACGGGGCCAATGTGACCGTTCCTTCTTTCACGGCTACGCCAGTGGCAGTGACTTGGAGTATTTCAGGAGCTATTACGCCGACTACCAACGGCAGCGGAGCGACGGTGACACTGACCCAGAGCGGAACGACGATCGCAACGGTGACGGCGAATAGTTCGGGTAACTACAGTTTCGCAAATGTAGCGAATGGCACTTACACAGTGACGCCGAGCAAAGCGGGATTCACATTCAGCCCGACGAGCCAGCAGGTCACGGTCAACGGGGCCAATGTGACCGTTCCTTCTTTCACGGCTACGCCAGTGGCAGTGACTTGGAGTATTTCAGGAGCTATTACCCCGACTACCAACGGCAGCGGAGCGACGGTGACTCTGACCCAGAGCGGAACGACGATCGCAACGGTGACGGCGAATAGTTCGGGCAACTACAGTTTCGCAAATATAGCGAATGGCACTTATACGGTGACGCCGAGCAAAGCGGGATTCACATTCAGCCCGACGAGCCAGCAGGTCACGGTCAACGGGGCCAATGTGACCGTGGCAACCTTCACGGCGCAAGGAACGCCGTCTTCCCTGCTCTATCCGGATCTCTCGGTCATCATCCCGACGACGGGCACGAAGGCGATGACAATTGCGGGAACCGGAAGCAGTAGGGAGTTTCGATACACCCATGACACCTTCAATGGAGGACCTGGTCCGCTTGTTATCCAGCCTGCCTTTAATTCTGCCTCCGGTAATTACCAGGGGACCCAGTATATCTATTCACTCAGCTCCTCCAATGTCTGGTCGATCGCCAGTGAAAACCCCGTGGCGGGGGCATTCATCTTCCATGCGGCCCATGGACACTTTCATTTTCCTTTAGCGGCCTTCGGGCTCTACTCGGTAGACCCGTTAACTGGCGGCCTGGGGGCTTCCGTGGCACCCAGCGTGAAAGATGGATTTTGTATCAATGACTCCTTCATCTACGACGCATCGCTTCCCCATGCAGGAGAAACCGGCACTTTTGGATCGTGCTCGGATCCGACTACACTGCGCGGGCTGCATATCGGAGCGGTCGACGAGTACGATTTAAACGACCCGGGCCAATCCATCCCCATCCCGAATTTGCCCGACGGTACCTACTGGTTTAAGGCGCTGGCTGATCCAGAGAACTATCTGGCGGAGAGCGACAAGACCAACAACGAAACCGATGTGAAAATTACAATCACCGGCAACAATGTCCAAGTGCTGGAGAGTCGTACCCCCGTTTTAAATACACCGCCGGCCATCACATTGTCTTCACCTTTGTCCGGCATCCTTGTATCCGGCACCGTTACACTGACGGCCAGCACGGCGACGACGAGCGGCGTACAATACCTGCTCGACGGCCTGCCTTTTGGTAACATCGTTTCCGGCGGTCCCTCGTACAACCTGTCCTGGAATACAACAACCGTGCCGGACGGGGCCCACTGGCTGGCCGCCCAAACCACAGACTCAACCGGCATCATAGGCACTTCAGAAGTTGCCGTGGTGACTGTTAACAACGCGGCCAGCAGCGTGCCTGTTGTACAACTTTCAGATCCGGTGAATGGCTCGGTTCTATCCGCGACTGTCACTCTTAATGCGACTGTTGCCAGCAGCCAGCCCATAGCAAGCGTAGCGTTCTTTGTTGACCCGGTGGAAGGCGCCGTTAATGAACCTGTGGGTACAGTAACTGCCTCCCCCTACATGATTTCCTGGAACACAACCACGGTGCCGGACGGATCGCATGTGATCACTGTTACAGCCACCGACAATCTGGGTAACGTCGGCAGCTCGGCACCGATTACGGTGAGCGTGAATAACAGTCATCCAGCAAACACGATCACAAAAGATGTTTCGGTTTCCGTGGACGGCCAGGGCGCCATGACTACACCGTCTTTCTCTACTCCTACGGCAAATGACCTGCTTATCGCCTTCCTGGCTTACGATGGCCCCTCCAATTCTCTGCAGACTGGCAATGTAACCGGCGCCGGTCTGACCTGGACACTCCTCGAACGCAGCAACACCCAGGCAGGCACGTCGGAAATCTGGTCGGCTCGGGCAAATGGAACGCTCAGCAACGTGACCGTCTCCGCGCAACCCGGAAACGGCAGCGGCTTTCATGGGTCTTTGACCGTGATCGCGTTTACCAGCGCCTCCGGCACCAGTGTGGTAGGCCGAGCCGGTGCGCCGTCGGGCGAACCGGACATTTATGTTCCCGGCGTAATCGCCGGTGACTGGGTGTTTGCCGTCGGCAACGACTGGGACCGCGCGATTGCCAGGACTCCAGTGAGCGGCCAGGAGCTCGTCCATCAGAGAGTTGACACGGCGGTCGGCGACACCTTTTGGGTGCAGTCGACAACGGCACCATCCACCGCCAACGGCTTGGTCGATATCCACGACACCCAGCCAACAAATGACCGATGGAACTATGCCGTCGTCGAGATCGTGGCAACGCACCAATAATGCCAGCCGCACCGAACATGTATTTTGTGCCTAAATTTTTCATGTGTAGAGATGCTCACGACTTTTGAATTCGACGGTTAACACTGTTATCGGATGCGGCTCGGTTAAGAAAAAGCTGGCGGCTTGCCGTGAAGACACGGGCCCGCCGGCTTTTGTTTATATCGATTTGATATTACTGGCGCTTGCCCAGCAAACAACACAGATATTGTTGGTTCACGAACACCTTCTGTATCCCGCCTGCTGCTTTTTCAACAAGACCGCTCTTTCGATAACCCTCCCCTCCGCCAAATCACCGCCAAACGGCAGACAATAAGGCCCAATCCCCCGCTTGGTATGTAATTTGCGTATAGATAAAGCACAAGCTTTTTCAACTCAGGCTCAATCACAACGGATCGTTCAAGCCCTCCTTCATGTGGATCGTTCAAATCGGCCTCCGCCGCCCCTATACCTTCGTGGTGGCGGCCCTACTCATTCTTTTGTCCACGCCTTACGTACTGCGCAAGATGCCGACCGACATTTTTCCGGCCATCGACATTCCGGTCGTCGCGATGCTGTGGCAATACAACGGCATGCCCGCGAAGGAAATCGCCGACCGGCTGACCGGCTCGGTCGAACGCTCGATGAGCCTGATCGACGGCATCGAGCACAGCGAGTCGCTGTCTTTCGCCGGCGCGGCGGTGATCAAGGTGTTCTTCCATCCGGACACCGATATCCGGACCGCGATCGCGCAGGTGATGTCGAGCAGCAACTCGGTCTATCGCTCGCTACCGACCAATGTCGCGCCGCCGCAGGTGATCCAGTATTCGGCCTCCGATCTGCCGCTGGTGCAGCTCGGCATTTCGAGCAGCACGGTGCCGGAAACCGAGGTGAACGATCTGACCAACAACATCGTCCGTACCGAGCTGCAATCCAAACGCGGCGTCGCGGTGACCAATCCGTTCGGCTCGAAGAGCCGGCAAATCACCGTCGATACCGACGTGCCGGCCCTGCTGGCCCGTGGGCTGACGCCGACCGACCTGTCGGATGCGCTGGCCGCGCAGAACCTGATCCTGCCGACCGGCACGATCAAGATCGGCTCGACCGAGTACGATGTGACGCTGAACGGTGCGATCGCGGCGATTCCGCGCCTCGGCGAGCTGCCGGTGCGCACCGATCACGGCGCGACGACCTTGATCCGCGATGTCGCGATCGTCCGCGACGGCCCCGCGCCAACCACGACGATCGCCCGCCAGAACGGCGAGCGCGGCATACTCAATTCTGTCTTCAAGATCGGCAATGTGTCCACGCTGGATGTGGTCGAGCATGTCCGGCAAGCGATTCCGAAGATGCTGGAACTGATGCCGGAAGGCATCAACATGCGGTTGATGTTCGACCAGTCGCTGTTCGTGAAGGCGGCGATCGGCAACGTACTGCACGAGGCGCTGATCGCCGCCGCCCTGACCGCGGCGATGCTGCTGCTGTTTCTCGGCAACTGGCGCACCACCTGCATCATCGCGGTCTCGATTCCGCTGGCGATCATGGTCTCGCTGATCATGTTGTATCTGATCGGCGAAACGATCAACCTGATGACGATGGGCGGCCTGGCGCTGGCGGTCGGCATCCTGGTCGATGACGCCACCGTCGAGATCGAGAACATCGAGCGGCAGATGCTGCTGGGCAAGAATCCGCAGCAGGCGATTCTGGACGGCGCCGCCGAAATCGCGATGCCGGCCTTCGTCTCGACCCTGTGTATCTGCATCGTGTTCGTGCCGATGTTCTTCCTGACCGGCGTCGCGCGCAGCCTGTTCGTGCCGATGGCCGAGGCGGTGGTGTTCGCGATGCTGGCGTCCTATATCCTGTCGCGCACGCTGGTGCCGACCCTGGTGATGTATGTGATGGCCGGCCATCACGGCCGCCTGGACGCGCCGCCGAGCAATGCGCTGGCGCGCGCTTTCAGGAGCCTGCATCATGCTTTCGAGCACGGTTTCGAAAGCTTCCGCGGCCATTACGTCGTGCTGGCCAGCCATCTCTTGAACCATCGGCGGCGTTACGGCACGGGGATTCTGGGATTCTGCCTGTTATCGCTGGGCCTGACGCCGCTATTGGGCCGGGACCTGTTTCCGGCGGTGGATGCCGGCCAGATCAGGCTGCACGTGCGCGCGGCATCGGGCACCCGGATCGAGGAGATGCCCCGGCAGATCGACGCGGTCGAGGCGTTCATCCGGACAAGCATCCCGCCTGGAGAGCTCAGCGACATGCTTGACATCATCGGCGGCCCGTACAGCACCCGCAACACGCTGTTCGGCAACTCCGGCACCGTCGAGACCGCCGACACCGAGATCATGATTTCGCTGACGCCGGGCCGGCATGCGCCGAGCGCCGACTACATCAAGGCCCTGCGCGCCGAATTGCCGCGCCGCTTCCCCGCCCTGGAATTCTTCTTCCAGCCGGCCGACCAGGTCAGCCAGACGTTGAATTTCGGCGTGCCGGCGCCGATCGACGTGCAGTTCATCGGCGGCAAGCCCGACGAGGTGATACCGCAGGTGCGGGCGTTTCAGAACCGGCTGCGGCAGATCCCCGGCATCGTCGATGCGCATATTTACCAGCGCCTGGGCCGGCCGGCCCTCGACCTGGAGATGAACCGCCAGCAACTGCAACAGCTCGGCCTGTCTCCGCGGGACGTGGCGCAAAACCTGCTGCTGACCTTGAGCGGCAGCATGCAGACCGCACCCTCCTACTGGTTGAATCCGGCCAACGGCAACACCGTCAACATTGGCGTGATGGGCAATCCCTTGACGCTGGACAGCCTGGACGCTCTGCTGCGCACGCCGGTTGGCGGCGGCAGCGACGGCCAGCCGCAACTGCTCGGCAATCTGGTCAAACTGAAACGCTCGCAACTGCCGGCCATGGTGACCCATTACAACGCGAACAATGTCTTCAATATCTACGCCAGCGTCGAGGGACGCGATCTCGGCTCGGTCAGCAACGACATCGACAGACTGATCGCAGAAAGCCGCGCCGCCCTGCCCCGCGGCGTCGAATTGACGGTGCGCGGCCAGATCGAAACGCTGAACGGCTCCTTCATCGGCCTGGCCTCCGGTCTCGCGGTCGCGATCGTGCTGCTGTATCTGTTGCTGGTCGTTAACTTCCAGTCCTGGCTCGACCCTTTGATCATCGTCAGCGCCTTGCCGGCGGCTCTGGCCGGCATCGCCTGGACTTTATACCTGACCGGCACGACGCTGAGCATACCGGCCTTGACCGGCAGCATCATGGCGATGGGCGTCGTGACCGCCAACAGCATCCTGCTGGTGTCCTTCGCCCGCAGCCGGCTGAGCGCCGGGGTGCCGCCGACGACGGCCGCCCTCGAAGCCGCCGCGACCCGGCTGCGGCCGGTGCTGATGACCGCCTTCGCGATGATCGTCGGCATGCTGCCGATGGCGATCGGCTGGGGGGAAGGCGCCGAGCAGAACGCGCCTCTGGGCCGCGCGGTGATCGGCGGCCTGACCTTCGCGACCGCCTCGACTCTGCTGTTCGTGCCGATCGTTTTCGCCGCGCTGCACCAATGGCTGCAACCTGTCCATCCGCACCTAATACCCATTTATTCGGAAACAACCTAATAGCCAACCCCGTAGGATGTGCCGACGTAAGGAGGCGCATCAATCGCGAATGATGCGCTTCGTTCCTCAGCACATCCTACGAAGCTGACCGAGTGCTCATTTAATAGGAAATAATCTTATGCCTAGTCACACCTCGCCCGCATTCGCCCTGCCGCCCACGACCCATCCCCGGCGCACCCTGAATATCGCCGGCAAAGCCGGATCGGCCCTCCTGTTGCTGCTGCTCGGCGCCGGCGTCTGGCGCTATGCGGTGAATCAGAGCGCAGCGGAAAGCCTGGCTCAACGCACCGCCGACAGCCTGCAGCGTAGCGTGATCGCGGTGCATCCGCGTCCCGGCGAGGCCTCGCGCAAACTGGTATTGCCGGCCAGCCTGAAAGGCTATACCGAAACCCAGGTTTTCGCGCGCACGAATGGCTACCTGAAAGCCTGGCACAAGAACATCGGCGATACGGTCAAAAAGGGCGATCTGCTGGCCGAGATCGACGTGCCGGAACTGGAACACGAACTGGCGCAGGGCCGGGCCGCACAGGCTCAAGTCAAGGCCCGCCTGGAGCTGACGCGCTCGACATGGGAACGCTGGCGGCAGCTGAGCGAGACCGACGGCGCGCCGAAACAGGAGGTCGACGAAAAACGCGCCGCCTTCCTGCAGGCGGAGGCCGACATGGCCGCCGCTACGGCGAATGTGAAGCGCCTCGAAAACATCGAAAACTACCGCCGCGTCGTCGCGCCGTTCGACGGCGTGATTACCCGCCGCGCGGTCGATGTCGGCAGCCTGATCGGCGCCGGCACCCAGGAGTTGTTCGCGCTGACCCAGACCGACCCGCTGCGCCTGAGCGTCTGGGTGCCGCAAGCCTATGCCGACGACATCGAGGCCGGCCAGAGCGCGTCGGTGCGTCCGCTCGGAACGCAAAGCCAGGCCATCAGCGCCCGCATCGACCATGTCGCAGGCGCTCTCGATCCAGTCACCCGCTCCCGGCAGGCCGAGATCAGCCTGCCGAATCACGCCGGTCAATTGCTGCCGGGCGCCTATGTCGAAATAGCGATCGACATCGCGCAGAAGGCAAGCCCGCTGCTGGTACCGGCCAATGCGCTGGTGATGGACAAGGACGGCACGCACACGGTCATCGTCGATGGCCAAGGCAAAATCGATCTGCGCCCGGTAAAAATAGGCCGCGATTTCGGCCGCGAGGTCGAGATTATGGAAGGCATCGCCGCGAACGACGTGTTGGTCGCGAGCCCGTCGGATCTGTTGACCCAAGGCGAGACGGTCAGCGTCGTGGAAGCCGAGGGCAAGTCCAACGAGAAGCTGGCGTCGAGATCGTGATGACTTTACCCTACTGGAGAGGCTTATGCTCGTTCCCAAGCTCTTGCTTGGGAATGCCGCCCTGGAAGCTCCAGCTTCCAGTCTTTCGTGATACGGGAAGCTGGAGCTTCCAACACCAGATTCCCAACCTGGAGATTGGGAACCAGATTTGTAGGTCGGGCACGCTTTTTTGTGCCCGACATCTCAAAGCCAGTTTATTGCAACGTTGTTTCCTGACTGATCACCAGAACGTCGGGCAACGATAAAGCTGTTGCCCGACCTACCAGGCTGTTGGCGTATGTCCTTGATCGGCGGTTTTATGAGACATTGCAGACGGTGATGCTTGTGTCAGAAGGTTATTGGCTTTAAGGGTAATATACAAATTTAGGGTAACTAGTACCCCAATCTCAGGGGGAATCCTCCGATAAAAGCTGATATTTCGCAGTATTAGCCTTGAAAAATTCACTCCTAACTGGGTAGTGGAAATTTAGAGGAGTTTTTCGCCATCCTGCTAGGCCCGATAAACCATGTAACCATCTTACACTTGTTGCAGGCTTGGAAAATCGGAAGAATTTATATGTAGTTCTTGTAAATTTTTTTTAGATTTATTTTTTTTCTTTAATTTGTCAATGAAGTTATTGTGATAATTTGCCATCCATGTATATTTTTCTGTAAATTTATTGTGCTCATTCAATCCTGCTATGGACTCCAAAATTATTTCGCGATGTTTTTTTAAAAACACCAAATAAAGATCAGGATTCTCATATTCAGTTACAATTGCTCTTAAGTAGTCAATGAAAAATAATCCATCATCGCTCTGTCGAATCATGTCTTTGATATAAGAAGATTCCTGTTTCAATGAGTGACTGACATTTCTAAGTAAATTGTTATTTTTAAATTCACTAATTAGTAAGGGATCAACAACAACTCTCGGATAGTTGGCAAATTTACTTTCTAAATCGTAGGCTCTTATAAACGCAGGCCCAAAAATTTGGTTGACATCCATATAAATATCACCGAAAGTTATTCCGCCGCGTATTAAAATATTGCTACAGATTAAATCAACTTAGGCATGTAAAAGGTCAAGCAGCTCATAAAAAAGCAAGCCAATCTGAAAGCGAATGTTCTCCTTGGTGTTAATTTTTCTAACACGAATTATGGAGTCAGAAAAAACCTTTGTTTCTGGCGCATAAAGCCACTTATCTGGATTATCCGGTGTTGCTGCCTTTTCAACAATCTTTAATATTTCGTGAATTTTTTGTGAGCTTTCACATTTTACAAGCTCTCTAAAACCTAAAATATCTATAAAGGTTACAATCGCTTTTTCATACTCCATAATTTTATCTACAATATTAGAGTGTTAGGTTATTTCTATTTTACTTTAAGCGTAGTGGCTTTACCGCACAATTCAGTAAGTTATTTATTTTGATAATTTTTTTGACAAAATATGATTTTTTCTAATTAAATAAAAAAATGACAGTCTTTATTTATGCAACAAAACCACATACACTGTGTTTTCCCATATGATGCATAGTAGCCCAATAAAGCCACCAGCATAGAAAATCGTACATATATATAGCCAATAGGGCCTTGTCGAAGACAAGATCAGCCTGAACGACGAAAATATATCTGGTAAATTGTCCCTAGAGGAGTGTTTTAGCGAATCCATACCTTTCCACCACCTATCTATTAGTTCAGTCCTCTGCCACGAATCTGATATATCATCATCAGGGGTATATCTCACTACCGTTTCTTTGAGTGCAGTGTCTGGAAAATAGTCCTTGATCTGACGCAACTCTCTTTTGGTTGCCTCTATCAGAAGGTACAAGCTGCCTTCTTGCTCCTCGAAATCTGCATAATTCCTGAAACGCTTTATGATCTCCGGAGCCCGGAGGCTATAAATTAGATTGCCGACAGCAAAGCAAAGTGAGCAATAGAAGAATACTTTCCAACTAAAGGGAAGCGCGAGTGGAACATTGACGCCTGGCGCAATAGAGCCAAGCGAGATGTGATCGACGGAGCCAAGTAGTTTTGCTGCAATAGGAGTGAGCAACATCCATACAGACATAGATTGAACCAACTTGCTCCTGCCCACCGACGAAATCTCAAGCCATCCCCACATTGATGTTTCTCCTAGTTTTAATAAGTGATTAATAGTTTCATTAATTATCTAACTCTGGTCAATTGACTTTGTTGAACTTCACCGGGACACTAACTGTATAACTTACTGTTTCATATGATATACGGTTTCTTTTTGTCTTGATGACAGTCAGCTATGTGAGATCAATTTGCCAATCAAATTATGACTGTAAAAGACTAGTTTGGGTCGAACTCGAACATTCGATGTAAGATTCCGTCGGGACTTATTTTGGAAGCTGCCAGATCAAGTTCATATTTTTACAGATAAATTCATTTCCGTAAATCCCCTCTATTGCTGTCTCTACAGAAGCAACCGCCCAACAGCTTCTGCTGACAATTCATCAATGGTTCGCCGCTACCGGCTTAACGCATCCAGCTTCCCTGCCGGCACATAAGGCTACTCGGCAACCAGCGCCTTCTGGTACGCGTCTTGCTACAGGAGTGTTTTCACTTTCAATTTTTCCTTCGTCCTTAAATCCCCATCAGGAGATTCCATGTCCAAATCGTTACACGCAGTTGCCGCCCTGACGACGGCACTGGCCGCGGCCGGCTGCGGCACGCAGCAGGCCCAACACCTCGATCTGGCCACCGCCGCCGGCTCCGACGCGATCAAATCGATCGAATTTTCCGGCACAGGCCGCTGGTATCAATTCGGCCAGGCGCCGAATCCCGGCTTGCCGTGGCCGCCGTTCGAGGTCCAGAACTACAGCGCCGACATCGATTATCAGACCGCCAGCGCGAAGGTAGAGATCAGCCGCAAACAAATCATCGAACCCGGCCGCCAGCGTCCGGCGCCGACCCTGCAAAAGATCGATCAATACATCAGCGGCGCTACGGCCTGGAATGTGACGCCACCAGCCGCGAATGCGCCGAATCCGGCGCCGACTGTCACCGCACAACCGGCCGCCGTTGAAGAACGCGCGGCCGAAATCTGGGCTAGCCCGCAAGGCTTTTTCAAAGCGGCGCTGCAGAACCACGCCCAGCAGCAGTCCGTCAACGGCGGCACCGAGGTCGCGTTCACCACCGGCGGCAAATACCGCTATGTCGGCTTTATCAACGGCCAGCACCAACTGGAGAAAGTGCAAACCTGGATAGACAATCCGGTGCTCGGCGATACCCTGGTCGAGACCCGTTACAGCAATTACAAGGATTTCGGCGGCATCCAGTTTCCGGGCCACATCTCACGCAGCCAGGGCGGCTACCCCGTGCTGGACATCGACGTGGCCGAGGTCAAGGCCAATCCGGCCGTCAATATAGCAATCCCTCAGGAAGCTGCTACGGCGCCTGCCGTCAAGGTCGCCGTGAACAAGCTCGCGGACGGCGTGTACTATCTGACCGGAGGCACCCACCACAGCGTCGCGATCGACCAGAAAGACCACATCGTGCTGGTCGAAGCGCCGCAGAACGAAGCACGTTCGCTCGCGCTGATCGCCAAATTGCAGGAAGTGATTCCGAACAAGCCGATCAAATACCTGATCAATACCCATGCCCATTTCGACCACTCCGGCGGCCTGCGTACCTTCGTGGATGCCGGCGCGACGATCGTAACGTCACAGCCTAATCAGGCTTATTATCAAACGGTCTGGGCGGCGCCGCATACGCTAAATCCCGATCGCCTGGCGAGATCGAACAAGCCGGCCCAATTCGAAAGCTTTAACGGCAAGCACGTGCTGTCGGACGGAAAACGCAAGATCGAAATTCATGCGCTAGCCGGCAATAGCCATAACGATGCTTTCGCGGCGGTTTATCTGCCCAAGGAAAAAATCCTGATCGAGGCCGACGCCTATACCCCGACCGCGGCGAACGTACCGCCGCCGTCATCGCCGAATCCGTACTCGGTCAATCTCTTCGACAACATCCGCAACTTGAAACTGAATGTCGAACGGATCGCCGCCCTGCACGGACCGCGCATCGCCACACTGGCTAATTTGCGCGCCGCTATCGGCCTGCAAACCAGTTCGAGATAAATTGACGCCTCGGCCATCACTCTGGATGCTTAACGCTTCCGGAGTGATGGCCTTTTTTTATATTTCGCACGGTCAAGATTGACCTTGTTCCCAAGCTCCGGCTTGGGAACAAGGTCCGGGAAGCTCCAGCTTCCCGTCTCGCCAAGCAGGAGCTTGGCGAGACGGGTTCCCAACATTGACGTTGGGAACCAGAAAAAATGTAGGAGCCAAAAAAGGCGGGTTCGGCGCACGGAAAGATCTGCCGAACGCGAAAGATAAGAGCAGGCGCGCCGAACCCACCCTTGTATTATAAATCCCGTGTTATTTAAACGGGTTTAAGCTATAAAAGCACCGTGTAACACACCTGAGGGGCACCTCAGGTTTGAGTAGCTGGATGCCGTACCCAGCCTTGGAAAACCAAGTCCGTGACGTAGATCATGCAGCAGCTACTCGCCTCGATCAACGATCGGACAGTATCTTTGGCCCGGCTTGCCGGTAGCCCGCATTCACAAGGTAGATCATTTGAGGTTTTCTATGTCTTTGTTTCATCTCGGCATTGATGTTGCTAAAGCCAAGTTGGACTGCGCCTTGCGCTTGCCCAACGGCAAGTTTCGCAGCAAAGTCATTGCCAACTCCAACGCCGGCTTTGCTCAATTAACCGACTGGTTGGCGTCGTATCAAGCAACATCCGTCCATGTCTGCATGGAAGCCACTGGCATTTACTGGGAAGACGTTGCCCAGTGCCTGGCGACGGCAGGTCTCACTGTCAGTGTCGTCAATCCGGCGCAAATTAAAGCCTATGCCGCCTCCCGGCTCACCCGTAGCAAAACCGATGCGGTCGATGCCCGGCTGATCGCCGATTTCTGTGCCGAGCGTCGACCCGAATCTTGGCAGGCTCCAAGTCAGGAGGAAATCGCTTTGCGTGCTCTGGTACTGCGTCTGGAGGCGCTGCAGACCATGCGTACACAGGAAAGCAACCGTCTTGGCGTTTCCCGCGATGCCGTCCATGACGATATTCAGCAGCATCTCGATTGGCTCGACAATGCTATTAAGCAACTGATTAAAAACATTAACGAGCACATCGACAAATACCCTGATCTCAAACAAAAACGAGATTTGCTCGACAGCATCCCCGGTATCGGCGAGCGCACCAGCGCCATCATACTGGCGTTTTATGCCAACACCGACCGCTTCGCCAACGGCCGCCAAGCTGCTGCTTTTGCCGGGCTCGATCCACGCCAATACGAGTCGGGTAGTAGCGTGAGAGGCAGACCCAGGTTGTCCAAGGTCGGCCATGCCTTTCTGCGTAAAGCGCTTTATATGCCTGCGATGGTCACCCTTTACAAAACCGCGTGGGGCAAGCGTTTTAAAGAACGCCTGACCAGCACCGGAAAGCCACCTAAGCTCATCATTGGCGCCATGATGCGTAAGCTCGTTCATGTCGCATTCGGCGTCTTGAAATCAGGTAAATCGTTCAACCCTGTTCTTCATGACGCTTGACTCGAATAACAGTATCTACATTCTAGTCACTCATTTTCGCAAACTGTTGCTCAGGCAACACCCTTCCGACAGCCGCTGCTGCCCCGACAGCAGTTTTCCGAATGCAATTAGAATAAAAAACAATCAAAAACAAAAGTTTAATAGATGGCACGAAGCCTGCTTAGTCTAAAGCTGATTTGAATTTCAAATTTCAATTATCTGCCTCAAGCTTTATGACTCTATTCAATCCGCATGACTGATCTGAAAAAAAAATCGGAGCGCACGCGCAACCGACTGTTGACCGCCGCCTGCCGCATCTTTGCCGAGAAAGGCTTCCAGGAAGCGACGATCGCGGAAATCTGCGAACAGGCTCAAACCAACATCGCTTCGGTCAATTACCACTTCCGCGACAAGGAGACCCTGTATCTGGAATCCTGGCGTTTCGCTTTCACCCACGAACTGACCCGGCATCCGCCCGACGGCGGCGTCGCCGGGGATGCCGCTCCGGAACAGCGTCTGGCCGGACGGATATACTCGCTGATTCAGCGCGTCGCCGACCGCGACGGCTATTCATTCGCGATCATGCATAAGGAAATGGCCCGCCCGACACGTTTGCTGGCGGACATTCTGGAAAAGGAAATCGATCCGCAGCGCCGGCAACTGTTCGGCCTGCTGAGGGAGTGTCTGGGCCATGCCGCCGACGACCGCCATTTGCAGTATTGCCATGACAGCATCATGGGCCAGTGCTTTCAATTATTGCGCTTGAAACAAATCCAGCACGTTCGCCCCCAGCCCAGCCCCTCTGCCGATTTGAGCGACATCCAGGCCTATGCCGACCATGTCGTGCAATTTTCACTGGCCGGCATCGAAGCCATTCGCACCCACACTCACAACTAGCCGATACCTATGAACACCCTCGATGAGCCGCTGTTATCGCCGCCCGGCAGCCGCTTGCGGCGTTTACTTTTTCCCGCCACCCTGTTGACGATCGCGCTGACTGCCGCCGGCTTTTATATAGGGCACAGCACGGAGAGCAAGGCGGCCACACCCGAAAGCGGCGCCGGCAAGCCCCAGCGCGGCGGCGAAGGCGGCGTACCGGCGGTGTCGGTCGAGACGGTCACGCAAGCCGATTTCCCGGTGTATCTGAACGGTTTGGGTACGGTGACGGCCCTGCGCACGGTCACGGTCAGACCCAGGGTCGACGGCGAACTGGTGCGCGTCGTCTTCAGCGAAGGCCAGATGGTCAAGCAAGGCGATCTCTTAGCGGAAATTGATCCGCGTCCGTTTCAAGTGCAGTTGCAGCAGGCGGAAGGCCAGTTGCTGCGCGATGAAGCCTTGCTGAAAAACGCTGAACTCGATCACGCGCGTTACCAGACGCTCTTGGCCCAGGACTCGATCGCGGCCCAGCAGGTGATGGCCCAGGAAACCCAGGTCAAGCAATACCGGGGCAGCGTCGAAATGGACAAGGCCCAGGTCAACAACGCCAAATTGCAGCTCGGCTACGCCAGGTTGACCGCGCCGATCGCAGGGCGCGTGGGCCTCAGGCAAATCGATCAGGGCAATCAGGTCAGGGCCGGCGATGTGAACGGTCTGGTCGTGATCACACAGCTACAGCCGATCAACGTGGTCTTCACCCTGCCGGAAGACAAGGTGCAGCCGTTGGTCCGGCGCCTGCGTTCGAACCAGACGATTCCTGTCGAAGCCTATGACCGCGCCGGCAAGGTCCGGCTCGCCGTCGGTAAATTGCTGGCGATCGACAATCAGATCGATCCTGGCACCGGCACCCTGAAGCTGAAGGCGCAATTCGACAACAGCGAAGGCACCCTGTTCGCGAACCAGTTCGTGAATATCAAGATGCTGCTGGACACCCTGCATGATGCGGCGCAGGTATCCAGCGCCGCGGTGCAATACGACAGCCAGGGCGCTTTCGTCTATGTGGTCGGCCCGGATGCCGGCGTGCAGCAACGCCGCGTCACCTTGGGCCCGAGCGCCGCCGACAAGGTCGCGGTATTGAGCAATCTGAAAGCCGATGAAGCGGTCGTGGTGCAAGGCTTCGATCGCCTCCGCGACGGCGGCAAGGCCGACATCGCCGAAAGGGACGGCCAGGCGGTCGCCGCGCGCCAGGAGTCGTCGATCGCCCCGGAAGCCCAGCCCGGTAAACGCGAGCAACGCAGCTGACGATGAATCATTCAGGCCAGGGCTCGCCCACCTTCAACCCGTCGCGGCCCTTCATCCTGCGCCCGGTCGCGACCTCATTGCTGATGGTCGCGCTGCTACTGGTCGGCATCCTCGCCTATCGGCTATTGCCGGTCTCGGCCCTGCCGCAGGTCGATTATCCAACCATCCAGGTCGTGACCCTGTATCCCGGCGCCAGCCCGGACGTGATGACCTCGATCGTCACCGCTCCCCTGGAGCGCCAGTTCGGGCAGATGCCGGGCCTGACCCAAATGTCCTCGACCAGCTCCGGCGGCGCCTCGGTGATTACCTTGCAGTTCGCGCTCGAACTGGACCTCGACATCGCCGAGCAGACCGTGCAGGCCGCGATCAATGCGGCCGCGACCTTTCTGCCGGACGACTTACCGCAGCCGCCGATCTACAGCAAGGTCAATCCGGCCGACACGCCGATCGTGACCCTGGCGGTCAGCTCGAAGACCCTGCCCTTGTTCAAGGTCCAGGATCTGGTCGATACCCGGATCGCGCAAAAACTCTCGCAGTTGCCCGGCGTCGGCATGGTCAGCCTCAGCGGCGGCCAGCGCCCGGCCGTACGCATCCAGGCCAATCATCAGGCGCTCGCCGCCTACGGCATCAGCCTCGAAGACCTGCGCCGCGCGATCGCGGCGACCAACGTGAATCAACCGAAAGGCATGTTCAACGGCCCGCTGCGCTCGGCGATCATCGACAGCAACGATCAATTACGCTCGGCCGCCGAATACCGCGAATTGGTGGTCGCCTATAGGAATGGCGCGCCGGTGCATCTGGCCGAGGTCGCCAACGTGATCGATGATGCCGAGAATACCCGGCTGGCGGCATGGGCCAATGCGTCGTCGGCGGTGATCGTGAACATCCAGCGCCAGCCCGGCGCCAACGTGATCGAAGTCGTCGAACGCATCCAGGCCTTGCTGCCGCAATTGCAGGCAGCCTTGCCCACCAACGTCGAGGTGCTGCCGCTGACCGATCGCACGGTCACGATCCGCGCCTCGGTGCATGACGTGCAGTTCGAGCTGCTGCTCGCGATCGCGCTGGTCGTGATGGTGATCTTCCTGTTCCTGCGCAACGTGCCGGCCACGATCATTCCGGGCATCGCGGTGCCGCTGTCGTTGGTGGGCACCTTCGCTGTGATGTATCTGGCCGATTTCAGCATCAACAACCTGACCCTGATGGCGCTGACCATCGCGACCGGCTTCGTGGTCGACGACGCGATCGTCGTGATCGAGAACATCTCCCGCCATATCGAACGCGGCGAATCGCCGATGAAGGCCGCGCTGAAAGGCTCGGAGCAGATCGGCTTCACGATCATCTCGCTGACCTTTTCGCTGGTCGCGGTGCTGATACCGCTGCTGTTCATGGGCGACGTGGTCGGCCGGCTGTTTCGGGAGTTTGCGATCACCCTGGCGGTCGCGATCCTGCTGTCGGCGGTCGTGTCGCTGACCCTGACGCCGATGATGTGCGCCCGCTTGCTGCGCCAGGGCCTCGAGCACGATCAGGGCCACGGCGACGGCTGGTTCGATCGCCTGATCGCCGCTTACGGCCGCAGCCTGGCCTGGGTAATGCGGCATCAGGCCCTGACCATGACCGTATTCGCCGCGACCGTGGCATTGACCGTGGCCTTGTATGTCTTCATTCCGAAAGGCTTTTTTCCGGCGCAGGATACCGGCCTGATCCAGGGCTTTTCGGAAGCGCCGCAAAACGCCTCGTTCGCCGCGATGAGCGAATACCAGCAGGCGCTCGGCAAATTGATCGTAGAGGACCCGGCGGTCGAGAGCCTGTCGTCGTTCATTGGCGTAGACGGCATCAACACGACCCCGAACGCCGGCCGCTTCCTGATCAATCTGAAGCCCCGGGACGAACGCGGGGTCAGCGCGGCCGAGGTGATCGCCCGGCTGAAGCCGAAGCTGGCCGAAGTCAGCGATGTGAAGCTGTACCTGCAAGCGGTGCAGGATTTGACCATGGAAAACCGGGTCAGCCGCACGCAATACCAGTTCACCCTGGAAAGCCCGAACATCGACGAACTGAACCTCTGGACTCAGACATTGGCCGCGAAACTGTCCGCCCACCCCGAATTTGCCGAGGTCGCCAGCGACGTGCAGGATCAGGGCCGGCAAGTCTATGTGAACATCGACCGCAGCACCGCGAGCCGCCTCGGCATCACTCCCGCCGCGATCGACGACACCCTCTACAGCGCCTACGGGCAACGCCAGGTATCGACCATCTTCACCCAGTCGAACCAGTACCGGGTAGTGCTGGAAATCGATCCCGAGGCCCAGAAGGGCCCTGCCTCGCTGAACGATCTGCGCATCCCCTCCGGCAACGGCAGCCAGGTGCCGCTGTCGGCGATCGCCGAAATTTCCGAACGGCCGACGCCGCTGGCGATCAACCATCTCGACCAGTTTCCGGTCGCAACCCTGTCGTTCAATCTGGCGCCGGGCGCGGCGCTCGGCGATGCGGTGCGCGTGATCGATCAGGTCAAAGAGGACATCGGCCTGCCGCTCGGCATCCGCACCCGTTACCAGGGTGCGGCACAGGCGTTCAACGCCTCGCTCGGCAATACCCTGTGGCTGATCCTGGCCGCCATCGTGACCGTCTACATCGTGCTCGGCGTCTTGTACGAGAGCTACATCCATCCGTTGACGATCCTGTCGACATTGCCTTCCGCCGGCGTCGGCGCCCTGCTGGCCTTGATCCTGTCCGGCGGCGACCTCGGCATCATCGGGATCATCGGCATCATTCTGCTGATCGGCATCGTCAAGAAAAACGCGATCATGATGATCGACTTCGCGCTGGAGGCGGAGCGGAAGCACAAGATGCCGCCCGGCGAGGCGATTTTCCAGGCCTGCCTGCTGCGCTTCCGGCCGATCCTGATGACCACCTTGGCGGCGCTGCTCGGCGCGTTGCCGTTGATGCTGGGCAGCGGCGTGGGTTCGGAATTGCGCCATCCGCTCGGCATTACGATGGTCGGCGGCCTGCTGGTCAGCCAGTTGTTGACCCTGTACACCACGCCGGTGATCTATTTGTGGATGGACACGCTCGCCCGGCGGGTGAATGCCGTCTTGCGTCCGAATCCGGTCGAAGCGATTGAGAACGACGGGGGTCTGTGATGAATTTTTCGGCCCTCTTCATTCGCCGTCCGGTCGCGACCACGCTGTTGACCCTCGCGGTCGCGCTGGCCGGTGTGTTGGCGTTTCTGAATCTGCCGGTCGCGTCCTTGCCGGAAGTCGATTTCCCTACGATCAGCGTCAGCGCCGAAATACCCGGCGCCAGCGCCGAAACGATGGCCGCAACGGTCGCGACACCGCTGGAGCGGGCGCTCGGACGGATCGCCGGCATCACCGAGATGACCTCCGAAAGCGGCATGGGCAGCACCCAGATCACCCTGCAATTCGACCTGAGCCGCGACATCAACGGCGCGGCCCGCGACGTGCAGGCCGCGATCAATGCGGCGGGCAACCTGTTGCCGAGCAACATGCCGAGCCTCCCGAGCTATCGCCGCGACAATCCGGCCGACTCCCCGATCATCGTCTTGACCCTGACCTCCGACACCCTGGATCTCGGCCAAATCTACGACGTGGCCGCCACGCTGCTGGCGCAAAAAATCGCGCAGACTCCGGGCGTTGGCGGCGTCGACATCCGGGGCGCATCGATGCCGGCGGTGCGCGTCGAACTGAATCCCCATGCGCTGAACCAGTACGGCATCGGCCTGGAGGATGTCCGGAATACGATAACTCAAAGCAATACGACCCGGCCGAAAGGTGAGATCGAGCACGCGGACCGACGCTGGCAGGTCCAGGCCAACGACCAGGCGCGGAAGGCGGCCGATTATGCGCCCTTGATCGTCAGTTACCGTAACGGCGCGCCGGTCACGATCGCCGATCTCGGCAAGATCGAGGATTCGGTCGAAAATCTCAGCAACACCGGCGTCAAGGACGGCAAGCCGGCGGTGCTGCTGGTGGTCAAGAAACAGCCTCAGGCCAACGTGATCGAAGCGGTCGACCGGATCAAGGCGATGGTGCCGCAGCTCAGGGCGTCGATTCCGGGCGCGATCGACCTGCAAGTCGCCTCCGACCGCTCGTTGACGATCCGGGCATCGCTCGTCGAAGTCGAGCACACGATGCTGTTTGCGATCATCCTGGTGATTCTGGTCGTGCTGTTGTTCTTGCGCAATTTGCGCTCGACTCTGATCCCGATCATCGCGGTGCCGGTGTCGCTGCTCGGCGCCTGCTCGGTGATGTATCTATGCGATTACAGTCTGAATAACCTGTCGCTGATGGCGCTGACGATAGCGACCGGCTTCGTGGTCGACGATGCGATCGTGGTGCTAGAAAACGCCAGCCGCCACATCGAAAAAGGCATGGCGCCGTTCAAGGCGGCGCTGCTGGCCGCCAGGGAAGTCGGTTTTACCGTGCTGGCGATGAATGTCGCGCTGATTGCGGTATTCATTCCTATATTGCTGATGGGCGGCTTGGTCGGAAGGTTATTCAGGGAGTTCGCGGTGACCTTGTCGGCCGCGGTGCTGGTCTCCCTGCTGGTGTCGTTGACCGTGACGCCGATGCTGTGCGCCCGCTGGCTCGGCAAGGAAAGCCCGAGGCACGGCCGCATCTATCGGGGCATCGAACGCGCCTTCGTCGGCCTTCAGCGTTTTTACGGCCTCAGCTTGAGTTGGGCCCTGCGTCATCGCCGGGTGATGCTGGCGGTCTTCGTCGCCATCCTGGGGCTGAACGTGTATTTGTACAAGATTATCGACAAAGGCTTTTTTCCGACTCAGGACGGCGGCAGGCTGATGGGCGTCGTGCAGGCCGATCAAAGTGTTTCGTTCTGGGCCATGCAGGACAAGTTTTTCGAGTTTGCGAAACGGGTACGGGCTGATCCCGCGGTCACCAACATCAACGGTTTTTTCAGCAGCCAGCGCAGCCTGAATAACGCGATCGTGTTCATCGACCTGAAGGATCATGACCAGCGCGATTCGATCGACAGCATCATGCGCCGCTTCCGAACCCAATTCAACCGGATTCCGGGCGCCACCTTGCAGGTTTTTCCGGCGCAGGAATTGCGCATCGGCGGGCGTTCATCCCCGTCGCTGTTCCAGTTCAGTTTGCAGTCCGACGATCTGGATTTATTGCGCGAGTGGACGCCGAAAGTGCAGAGCGCCCTGTCCGAATTGCCCGAGCTGAACGATGTCAGCAGCAACCAGCAGGAAAAGGGCGAGCAGATCGGGCTGGTGGTCGACCGCGAACTGGCGGCCCGATACGGGGTCGATCCGGCACTGATCGACGCCAGCCTGAACGACGCTTTCGGCCAGCGCCAGGTATCGGTGATCTACGAGCCGCTGAATCAGTACCGGGTGGTGATGGAGTTGGCGCCGGAATACTGGCAGAGCCCGGAGGCGCTCAAGCACCTGTATGTCAGCGTGCCGGGTCAAACACCGGCGAACGGCGAGGCCGTCCGGCCCCGGCAGGTGCCGGTATCGAGCCTCGCCCATTTCGCGCCGAGCAACACGCCGTTGACGGTCAGCCATCAGGGCCAGTTTGCCGCGACCACCTTGTCCTTCAACCTGCAACCCGGCGTCTCGCTGTCCGCCGCGACGCAGGCGGTCAACCAGGCGATGCGCAAAATCGGGGTGCCCGATGCGATTCAGGGCAGTTTTCAGGGCGCGGCCAAAGCCTTTCAGCAATCGCTGAACAACCAACCCTGGCTGATCCTGGCGGCCCTGTTGAGCATCTATCTGGTGCTCGGCGTGCTGTACGAAAGCCTGATGCATCCCTTGACGATCCTGTCCACCCTGCCCTCGGCCGGCGTCGGCGCGCTCCTGACCCTGATGGCCAGCGGCACCGAATTCAGCATCATCGCGCTGGTCGGGGTGATTCTCTTAATTGGCATCGTGATGAAGAACGCGATCATGATGATCGATTTTGCGTTGCTGGCCGAGCGCGAACACCATCTGGATTCCCGCGCCGCGATTTTCGAGGCCTGCATGCTGCGTTTCAGGCCGATCATGATGACCTCGATGGCCGCGCTGTTCGGTGCGCTGCCGTTGGCGCTGGGCAGCGGCTACGGCGCCGAGCTGCGTCAGCCGCTCGGCATCACGATTATCGGCGGCCTGATCTTCAGCCAGTTGCTGACCCTCTACACCACGCCGGTGGTCTATCTGTATCTCGACCGCCTCCGCTGCGGCTTCCTCGCCCGATTTATTAACCGTCCCGCCGAGAAAGCGGGAGAACCCGCTTGAGTTTGACTGAGATTTGCATGAATTTGCGCATTAGCTCCTTGATGATTTTACCCCTGATCAGCCTCCCGCTTGCCGGCTGCATGGTGGGTCCCGACCATGTCCGCCCGGAGGCGGCCGTTACCGACGCGTTCAAGGAGGCGAAGGGCTGGAAGCCCGCGCAGCCGCGCGATACCGCGCTGCCGCAAAAATGGTGGCAGATTTTCAACGATCCGAAGTTAAATGAACTGGTCGAACAGGTGGCCGGCGCCAATCAGTCGGTGGCTCAGGCCGAGGCGCAATACCGCCAAGCCCAGCATCTGGTGCAATCGTCGCAATCGTCCCTGCTGCCGGTCGCGACCTTGACCGGACAAGTCAGCCGCTTCCAGGCCGCCTCGGGCCAAAGTATCGCGGTGCCCGGGATCAGAAACCTGTTCGGCCTCGGCGCCGGCGCAGTCTGGGAGCCCGACCTGTGGGGCAGGATTCGCCGCCAGGTGGAGGCCAACACCGGCAGCGCCCAAGCCAGCGCCGCGGCCCTGCATGGGCTGATCCTGTCCAGCCAGGCCACACTGGCGCAGAACTACTTCCAGCTCAAGACGCTGGACGCGCAGAAAGCCCTGTTCGACGAAACCGTGGCCGCTTTCGCAAAGACGCTCGAAATCACCAAAAACCGCTATGCGGTCGGCGTTGCCGGCAAGACCGATGTGGTGCAGGCCGAGGCGCAGCTCGAATCGGCCCGCGCCCAGGCCGTCAATCTCGGCGTGCAGCGGGCCAGGCTCGAACACGCGATCGCGGTGCTGATCGGCAAGACGCCGGCAGAGTTATCGCTGCCGGCATCGCCGTTACAGGTCCAGCCGCCTTCGATTCCGGTCAGCTTGCCGTCCGAACTGCTCGAACGCCGCCCCGACATCGCGGCCGCCGAACGTCAGGTCGCCGCCGCGAATGCCAAGATCGGCGTCGCCAAGGCCGCCTATTTCCCGACCTTGAATCTGGCCGTCAGCGGCGGCTTTCAATCCGGCGACACCGACACGCTGCTCACGATGGCGCGCCGCTACTGGGCGTTGGGACCGGCCGGCGCGGCGCTGACCATTTTCGACGGCGGCGTCAAGAACGCCCAGTACCAGCAGGCCATCGCCGCCCACGACGCTACCGTCGCCGGCTACCGGCAGACCGTGCTGACCGGCTTCCAGGAAGTCGAGGACAACCTGGCCGCCTTGCGGATTCTTCAGGAAGAAATCCAGGTGCAAGACAAGGCCGTTCAGGCCGCCGAACAGGCAGTGGCGCTGACGCTCAATCAGTACAAGGCCGGCACCGTCAGTTATCTGAACGTGATGACCGCGCAGACCGTCGCATTGTCCAACCAGCAAACCGCCGCGCAACTGAAGGGCGAACAATTGAACGCCTCGGTGTTGCTGGTCAAGGCCCTGGGCGGCGGCTGGAATGAGCGTTTGCTGCCGACGAAGGATGAGGCCGATGGCGACCGCGAATGGACCGATTATTTGATCTTGCCGGTGGATTTATTGGGATTCAGTCAAAAATAAGGAAAAATACTTTATTTTCACATCATTCCCACGCTCCGGCGTCACTGCCATTAAGTTAAGGGCAAAACTCCCTCTCCCACCGGGAGAGGGTCGGGGTGAGGGGAATAAAATAAGGAAAAATACTTTAATTTTATCCCCTCGGCAATAGCTCCTGCATTGCTCTACCTCCTGCATCCTTGCAGTCGTCATCCTAGCCTTCTCCTTTATGCCCTGTGGGTGCGGAGGGAGAAGGAACCGGCAATCCTTAACTTAACAGTGACGCTCCGACGTGGGAACGATGCAAGGGTTGTCTCACGATGAAGGCATGAGTTATAAAACTTCTTTCTATAACTCACAATTTTGCATATGATGAGTTATAGAAAAAGAAGGTATAACTCATGACGTGGAACTGGCAACAACCCGACTGGCCTGATTTTAGCTATGACAAATCCCGCATTCAGGAAAGCGAGAAACATCTGCTGTTGGGTGCCGGCCTCAGGTTCGGAGCCTTCAAGCACCTCGATGAAGAAGACAAGCAGCAATTAACCGTCGAGCTGATCAGCAATGAAGCGTTAAAGACTTCGGCGATCGAAGGCGAATCGCTTGACCGCGATAGCCTTCAATCCTCCATTCGCCGCCAATTCGGACTGGCGACCGACCATCGCAAAATACCCCCTGCCGAGCAAGGCATTGCGGAAGTGATGGTCGATTTATATCGGGGTTTTGAGATTCCCCTGTCCCATACCCTGCTGTTCGATTGGCATCGAATGCTGACCCAAGGCCGCCGTGATTTAACCGACATCGGCCGCTACCGGACTCACCCTGAGCCAATGCAAATCGTATCCGGCGCCGTCTATGCCCCGAAAGTGCATTTCGAAGCCCCGCCATCGCAGCAAGTGATGGCGGAGATGGAACGATTCATCACCTGGTTTAACGACACGGCGCCGAGCGGAAACCGGCCGTTGCAGGCTTTATTGCGCGCCGGCATTGCCCACCTCTATTTTGTCAGCATCCACCCCTTCGAAGACGGCAATGGCCGGATTGCGCGGGCGCTTGCCGAAAAAGCACTGGCCCAATGCCTGGGGCAACCGACGCTCATCGCGATAGCCGCCACCATCGAACGTAACAAAAAAGCCTATTACGAGGCCCTTGAACATGCGAACCGGCGCAACGAAATCACCGGCTGGCTGATCTATTTCGCTGACTTGGTTGTCACCGCCCAAGCCTATACCCAAACCTGGATCGAGTTTCTGATCAAAAAAGCCAAACTGCATGATCGCTTACGCGGCCAATTGAACCCGCGTCAGGAGAAGGCGCTGTCCAGGATGTTCCGTGAAGGACCGGAAGGTTTTACGGGCGGGCTCAGCGCCGAAAAATACATCAGCCTGACCGGCGCAACCCGGGCCACCGCGACACGGGATTTACAGGACTTGGTCGGCAAGGGTGCGTTGTTACGCACGGGGGAAAGGAAGCATACTCGCTATGATCTGAATCTTGAATTTACCGTATAAATTTCAGCACGTCTGATGAGTTCGAAACAATCCTTCTTGCAATGTACTCACATCCGGCGTACAACTATGCCATAAACCCTTATGGAGTGTCTGATGGAAAATTCTACCGCCAAAGAAAGTCGCCTGAATATTCGCTGCGATGCCCGTGCGCGCGAACTGCTCGACAAAGCCGCCACTTACGCCCATGTCAGCATTTCAGAGTTTGTGTTAACCCACGCCTTGGCCGCCGCCGAGAAAATCGTGCAGGCTCATGAAAACATCACGTTACAACCGGAAGATTTTCATGCCTTTCTGGCAGCGCTCGATACACCAACAGAGCCCAATCCGGCATTGAAAAAGGCATTCAAACGCCATGCGAAGCAGGTTTCGGGGTGATGATTTTCAGTATTCGTCCGTTAGACAAAACGGTTGATACGGCTTCCTTTAATTGTGGACAACCCGTACTTGACGAATACATCCGACGCTATGCTTCACAAGATATTAAACGCAATGTTGCCAGGGTGTTTATTGCCACGCCGGAGCATGACAACGCCCAATTGGCAGGATTTTATACCTTGAGCGCAGGCAGCGTCAGCTGCGCTGATTTGCCGCCGTCATTGAGTAAAACACTGCCAAGGTATCCCGTGCCGGTCGCGCTTATAGGACGGCTCGCCGTCGACACCCGCTTTCAGAGAAAAGGTTTGGGATCCATTCTTGTAGCGGACGCCTGTCAGAAAGTAGCAAAAGCCAGTATATCGTTGGCAATGGTCGGAATCGTTGTGCATGCTAAAGACACAACGGCTGCCGGTTTTTATCGGCATTTCGGCTTCAAGCCCTTGCCGGGCGGGCCTGATTGGTTGCTGTTGCCGGCAACAGCATTTCGAGCCTAAGCGATTTACGGAAATTAGTTTAAGCGATTTGAGATTTTTGCCGTTGGCCGGTCGGAGCCGAAGTCAGCAGTAAAGGTTGGGCAACGGCTTTATCGTTGCCCAACCTTTACACATGGGTAACGATGTCAGCATCCAAATCTATAAAGGCTTGGTATTTCAAAGCATTAATAAAGTCGGGCATTAAAAGCATGCCCGACCACAGCTGATCCCAGTTATTCCGGTGATTCAGACCTTGATGCGTTTTTCTGCTGCGTTTGCAGAAGTTCGCAGACCTGAAGATTCAGCATGACGAACTCATCCCAGGTGTACTGTCGGGCATAGTGAAGCGCATATTGCCTATCTACTCGGCAGATGTCAGGGCGTTCGGAGTAAATGCTGCAACCCTTGCTGACGGCGGCATAGTGCCGACAGGTGCCATCACCGCGATCAAGGAAACGAGTTTCCTCGGCCAAATGAACATGCTGGCAGCACAGGCCGCATTGTGTACAGGGAAAGGTCACGGCTGATTGGGCGTGGCAGGGCATAGTAGTGACGGGCGAAGGCGGCCCGCACGAAAGTGCGGGCCTGGCTTTTCAGGATGCAGAGGCGTCCAGAGCAGGCTTCTGGCCGTTCGTCACGGCCGCGATGTCTTGTATGCGTTTCTCGGTAGACAGAACCAGGTTACCATCCTGATCGAGGATCGGGGTGTCGATCATGGCCTTGAGCAGTTGGGCGAATTTGACCGAACTGAGTACGGTCTGTTTGTCCTCATCAGAAAACGTCCGAAAGTTTTCACCACGGTTTTCGATCGCCGCTTTCATGTCATGCACTGCATGACGCAAGTGAGCGGTGATATAGGAGAAGGTGCTGTTTGCTAGCGAAGTGACCTGCTCAATGGCCTGAAGCTTGCCAGCCATCAGTTCCGACTGATCGCGAATAGTTTTGGCCTGCTCCAGATTACTGCGCGCATTGTTCAGTGCTTCCTCACCCTTGTTGCCCAGGATATGGCCGAAAATGGCCAGGGCAGGGCCGGCAACGATACCGCCCAACACCATCATGCCGCCGGCCATGCCGTAGCCGCCGGCAGCCAGGGAGCCTCCGCCCAGCCAAGCCAGTGTCGCGTTGGTGGCCGCGACGCCGCCGAGCGAGGAAATGGCGGTACCCGTGCTGGCGGTTGCCAGCAGCATGGTGCCATTGTAGGCACCGAAGGCCAGTGCAGCCCCGCTACCCATGCCGGCTCCCAAGCCAAGTCCGGCATCCTTGAGTGCCTGATAATCCTGACGCAGGCCATTCAAAGTGGTTGTAGAGAAGTCGCCTGCGTTGAGTTTTTCCAGCTCTGGAGTATTCGTCACTTCGACATTCTTCAGGCGACCGAAGGTGTCGATGAAGTCCGCCACGACGCCATTGAAGGCGCGCAGCTTGCGTTGTCCGTAGTCTTCCAGCGTCTTGTTGGTGGACTGGCGGTGCTGTTCGACCTTGCGGTTGGCGGCATTGACCATGCTCTCAGCATCATTGTTCATGTCTTTCGCGTTGCTGTGGTCGATTGCACCGCTGACGCCTTTGGTAACACCGTAGAGTCCGGCTGCGGCTGCGGCTGCGGCGATAAGGATTGGAATGGGCATGTGTTTTCTCCTATTCTAGAACGATGGAAATGGTTTTGCTGATTTCGTTGTTTAGTGCTTCGGCGCGTTCCAACAGATCGTCGAAGATGAAGTCTTCCAGCTGGCAGTGAAGTTGCACTTCTTTGAGCAGAGCCTGTTCAATGTTGGAAATGTTGCCGTCGCGCAGGGCTGCCAGAATCAGCTCGAAAAGTATGATTCTGGCGGTGGATGGAAAGTTAAAACTCTTTCCTTCGAGATGCTTTTTCAAGACAGTTGTGGCAGCATGCAGTCGGCTTTCTGCTTGCTCGATCTTGCTGATGGGGAGCTTTTTCAGCTCTTCTATCAACTGCCGTTCAACTCGTTCTGATTTTCTGGCCGACCAGAACGAGCTGAACCCGGCAGAGCGTTCGAAGTCGGCGATCAGTTCGTCTTCCTGTTCGTCTTTCTGAATGCTGATGTCAGTGAGGTCGGAATTGGACGTTAGTTCATCGGAGGGTTTCCCTCCCCAGAGTAATGGATTGTCAGAAAGTGTCAGCAGTTTGGTCAAGTCCAGCAGCAGCTCTTTTTCGGATTCCGGCAGTAATTTGATGAGCATGGTCAGGTTTCTCGCTTTCTGATTACAGGGCCAAGGGTTGGTCGGAGTCCATGAAATCTTCAAACTCCGACATGGATTGGAATTGCAGTTTTTTTCCCAGCAGGGTGGCGTATTCGTTGATGGCGGCGGCCAGATCGTCAACATGGCTGGCACCATTCGACACGACGGCAAACAGACATTCGGTTTCCTGGCGTAACTGCGGAATTTCACGGCGGGTGAAGGCATCCAAGGCTGCCTGCTCTGCGGCAATACGGTCACGGGCGGCAGCTTCGATGGCTCTGATGCGCTCCAGTTGCTGGCGGGAAAGTTCCACGCCACGCGCAGCATCCAATGCGCTTTGATAAAAGAAAGAAGAAAGGGTGTAGCCGATCATCCCGCCAATGGCAGCGCCGACGAAGGGAACGGGAATCGCCAGTTGCCCCAGTGCGGCCATCATGCTGCTGGACAGCATACCGGCACCTTTTTCTCCTACTTCGCTCAGAAGTTGCGCTTCGCTGATTTCCCCGGTGACGTAGCGTTTGACGGAATTGCCTAGCGACAGACAGATATTGACGGCCAGTGCCGGGGCATTGGTGCCGGCCAATACGCGCAGGGTCTGATTGCTCGACTGTTGCAGGCCACTCTTGATCGTCGAACCGACAAAGGCGGTGCCATAACCGAGTGCGCCAGCCTTGGCAATATCCGTCGTGACATCCAAAGCCGCTTCACTGAACTGTTTCTTCTCCTGGGCCACGCTGAACGCATTGGTCAGTAGGGAGATGGCGCCGCCGATAACCGCGCCATATTTCGCGCCTTCGACTCCGGCGCGATGACTGGTACGGGCGATGTCCAGCGCAGTGGCCATCTTGGGATGCTCGCGATAGAAGATTGCGTCTTCAGTGGTTAGGCCGGAGTCGAAAACATTTTCGGCAAGTTGGTCATAATTGTCGGCATTCCTACGTAACCGCTCGACTACTTCGGGTGGTGCATCTTTCCCAGCTGCCATTTCAGCCTGATCCCGCAGTTCCTGTGCTTTCTTTCGGCAATATTCGGCGGCGTCTCCGTACTGTTCTGACGGAAGTTCCAGCTTGATGCCGCGATAGCGGGCAAATTCGCCGTCGCCATTTTGAGTATCTTCTGCGATTTTCTTGAAAAGAGCATTGCGGTCGCCGACAAACTTCATCTGGCTTTGCGAGCCTTCGATGATATTTCCATCAAGAATTTGTACGCGATCTACAATATTGTGATTTTTTCCGTACTGCGGGAGATCATCACTGCGCGTTGTTCGGATTTTGGAGCCGTTGATGATGGCTTCGGAATTGTCACGGCTAGTGGTAGCGACTTCGGCCGAAAAGCCAGCCTGCTGCTTGATGTTTCGTTCGGCATAGTCCGGGTGAACCTTGCCTTCGGAGATGTCCTTCAGACCTTTGGCAAAACGCTGTCCGGTTTCGTTGTCGATGCCCGTATAGCCTTTTATGTATTCCGCATTGGCGTTGCCGTAGCGCGCAACGGTTTCACTAGTGGACAGTGCAACCGTGATGCGCTCCTTATCTCTGATGATTTCATCGTCTTGTTCGGGAGTGTTTTTTTCACATGCGTTACTCATTGCGAATCCTTTGGTTGGGGTAAGCCGCATAGGGTACGCACCGCGTACCATTTTCAAAGCTTTCCGATGAGCCAAGCCTTCAAAAGGTACGCGGTGCGTACATTGCTTATTGAGACATCGCTCTCTCCATAAAAAAAGCCTAGCGTTAAGTATAGACATCTATCCGGGTGTATATGAAATTTCCGTTATCTGTGCATAACGACACTTTAGCAACCAACCAAACTAGCCAAGGGGCGCATTGCGCCCCTTTTTTGATGCCAAATCACAACAAAAACTTTGGCAACCGAATAGATATTTAGCTTTCGGATTTATTGAATGGTGCGCGGTGCGCACCCTACCGGGCTGAGGTGTTCTGCTCGGTCAAATCTAGAACGATTCTCTGGATTCCACAAGTTTTTTTTCAATTGCCTGGCTAGCCCTGCTGGGAGCAATCATTGACCGCCACGATTGAAATTATCACGATTGATATTATATTGATGCTCAATACCTTCGTTTAAATTATAACCTTCTTCATTGAATAGCTCGCAGGTAAAAAATAAATGCATATCTATAATCCGAGCAATTTTTTTTATCTTGTTACTTTCAATGATAATGGTTGAAAGTCTACGATTGTTATCAACAATCTCAACTACAATTGTTTTCGGGTTAGTAGGGTCTTCTTTTAGCGCGCCAGACACGATATGCTGAGCAGATTCCATTGTCAGCACTGGATTCGTAGTAGGCAGCTCAGCAATTTTATCATTTTCAAGTGACTGCGCGTCAAAATAACCAATATCATAGACAACCTTAAACATCAGACCAAGCATAATACCGCCAAAGAAAATAGAAAGAGCAATTTTCAATCGCCTTCTAATGCGAGGATTTGATAGTCTTTTTATAATAACGCGAATTTTCATATTAATTTATTTATATTTTTTCCATGCATCATCAATTATCGCCTAATTCTAAACAATATACTCACGGTTTCCCTATAAACGATCACAGTTTATCAGCCATATAGACTGATATACATTTAACAATCGTCTGTTGTCCAGAACTAACCAGCCCATCAAGAAACTGCCTTGGAGGGCGGGTTAGAGTCGGTCTGAGCCAGTAGGTTAAATTCTAATTTGGAATCCGTGGATAGCTGCTTTGGACTTTCAGTGCGCAAAGTAGCTCCTGGCCCAATGCCGTTAAGTTAAGAAGCAAGCGCCCTCTCCTGCTGGAGAGGGTTGGGGTGAGGAGGATCAAAAATAAGGAAAAATACTTTATTTTGATCCCCTCGGCAATAGCTCCTGCATTGCTCTCGATCGCTGTTCCGTACGCGATTCTACCTCCCACCTCCTTGTGGTCGTACCTCCTGCATCCTTGCTGTCGTCATTCCAGCCTTCTCCTTTATGCCCTATGGGTACGGAGGGAGAAGGACACTGCCATTAAGTTAAGGGCAAAACGCCCTCTCCTACCGGGAGATGGTCGGGGTGAGGGGAATAAAATAAGGAAAAATACTTTATTTTGATCCCCTCATCCTAGCCTTCTCCCGGAGGGAGAAGGAACCGGCAATCCTTAACTTAATGGCATTGGCTCTTAGCCCGGCCGTCAGAATCCAATGGAATCAGAGTGTAACCGAAGGGCACCGGGTTTCCTATACCCTTTGTATTCAATTGAATACGCTAAACGCATTGGAACTCGCCTGTAAGTCGTATTCGCCGCCCATTCCATGATGTTGATTTATCAACACCATGCCAGCAACGGCTAGGGAAAAACTGATGCTAAGCAAGCAGTTTAATATCATCGAAAGCGAAAAAACCCAATCCTGCTGAGCCGCACGCAGCACAACAGACCCCGTCACTCATAAAAAACCCCTTAAACAACAAAACATTACAGATTTACTAAAGCGCACTACCCAACGCAATGCCCAAGCTGGCACGTCTCGTGCTTTAACTCTACGCATAACGCCCGAATCAAGACCGACAGGCACATAGATAAACGGCGTTGTTAATTTTGTGTTTGCACAGCGGATTCGGCCAAGCCGAATCGACTTCAGCCGGGAGCTACTGCCCGATGGACATCGGGGCGATCGGAACCGACGAATCCCTGTGCAACAGTTACTTAAACGAGGAACATCGCAATGAGCAGTCCTTTAGCATTTAACAATCCATTCGTACCACCCGCACCCTCGCTGGATTGGGAGCCGGCCGGCGCTGCTGCGCTGAAACCCGCCGCGCCGTCGGTCACGAATTTTTCGACGACACCGCTGGCTACGGCGCTGGCCGATTTCAAATACACCGGCGACAACCGCGACCGCAAGCCGTTTGACTACCTGTTGCTGGGGCTGCTGTCGATCGCCATCCATACCGGCGTGGTCCAGCGTTTCGATGGCGCCTCGCTTGGGCAGGAGATCGTCGAGCCGGCCAAGCCATTGCCGACCAAAGTCCAAATCACCCTATCCAGGCCCAAGCCGGTAGCCCCGCCACCGCCAGTCGCAAAGCCCAAGCCACCGGTAGTTAAACCTAAAGTCGTGCCGTTAAAGCCGAAGCCGCAGAAACTGAAACCGACGCCGAAAGTGGTCGAACAGGCCCCCATTCCGGACCCGACTCCGGTGATCTCCAACGCGCCGCCCGCACCGATAGCAGCCCCACCCGCGCCGCCGGCGCCGGTCGTGCAGGAGAAGATTACCGCGCCGACCGCCGGAGCGGACTACCTGCACAACCCGGCCCCGGAATATCCTGAAGTCGCTATGGAAAGAGGCTGGGAAGGCAAGGTGCTGATGAAGGTTCATGTTCAACCCAACGGCAAACCGGACAGTATTAATGTGATCAAGTCCAGCGGCCAAAAGGTGCTGGACGATGCGGCGGTGAAAACCGTCAGGCAATGGTCTTTCGTACCGGCCAAGCGCGGCGACACCCCGATCGCCGGCTGGGTTACCGTTCCAATCAATTTCAATTTATCCTAAGGAGACTTCCATGTCCGATATAGCAACCGGCTTCATCGTCGACGCCACACTAAACACCTTGATCGGCGCATCCGTCGTGACCTGGGCGCTGATCCTGATCAAGGGCATCCAGCATGCGCGGATTTCATACCACAACCGCCGTTACAGCAAGGAGTTCTGGAGCGCACCGAGTATTCAGGCCGCCGCCCAGCTCGATCATCAGAAAGGCCCTGCCGCGCGGGTCGCCGGCATCGGTTTTTTGACGCTGATCGAAACCGAGTCCGGCGCCTCCACCCATGACCTCGAACACACCTGGGACCGGCAGGAACTGCTGGACCGGCGTCTGCGCCAGCAAATGCAGAAGGAACGCGGCTCCCTCGAAAGCGGCCTGGCGATCCTGGCCACCATCGGCAGCATCTCGCCGTTCGTCGGCCTGTTCGGCACGGTCTGGGGCATCATGGGCGCCCTGACCAGCATCAGCAAAAGCGGCTCTGCCAGCCTGGAAGTCGTGGCCGGTCCTATCGGCGAAGCCTTGATCGCGACCGCCGTCGGCATCGCGGTCGCGGTGCCAGCCGTCGTCGGCTACAACTTCTACATCCGCCGCAACAAAGTGGTCTGGGCCTTCCTGGATGACTTTGCGATCGACTTCGTGCATCTGGCGTTGAAAGCCTCGTTCATCATCGAACGCTCCGGCAGCAAACCGGCGCCAAGTGCGCGCCTGACAGAAATCAGCGGCGGTAAAAAAGCGTCAGCCAAAGACATCCATGATGATCTGATCGCGGCTAAGGAGGCGCACGCCTAATGGCCTTTAAAACTCAAGAAGACGACGGCGACGTGATGGGCGAAATCAACGTCACGCCGCTGGTCGATGTGATGCTGGTGCTGTTGGTGGTATTCATCGTGACCGCCCCCCTGTTAACCAACGCGGTGCATGTGAATCTGCCGAAAACCGCCGAAACCGCACCGCCGGAAGAAAAAGACCCTGTCTATCTGAGCGTGGATGCGCAAGGCAAGGTGTTCATCGACAAGCGCGAAATCGCGGTCGACGCGGTCGAGAACGAATTGAAAACCCGGCAGGCGGCCAACCCGGAGCTGGCGTTGAATCTGAATGCCGACGACGGCGTGCAATACGGCGTCGTCGCGAAGGTGATGGCGGCGATCGAACGCGCCGGCGTGACCAAGCTGTCGGTTCTGACCGCGCCGAGTTGAAACGAAGGCGCTGCTATGCGTACCTTTTCGCTGTAAAGGGTACGCGTGGAGTGTCCCATACGATTCATCAGTATCATTAAGGATTCGCTCAAAAATAACTTCCGCTTATGGTTCCCACGCTCTGCGTGGGAACCCGCTAAAGGACGCTCTGCGTCCCGAACCGCAGGAGCGGTTCAGGCGGCATTCCCACGCAGGGCGTGGGAACGATGAGGGCAAGTTTCGGGAAGTTAATTTCGAGCGAATCCTTAATGACAGTGATCCGACTCATTTAATATTCAAGGAGATTTTCATGGCGCGCAAAACAGCCAACGACTTCCACCCGGAAGCGCTAAAACTGTTCGACAAGTACGTTCACGGCGACATCTCGCGCCGGGATTTTTTAGCTTCAGTTCCGAAGTACGCCCTCCTGGGCTTGAGCGCCGAGGCGCTGCTGGAAGCGTTGAATCCGCGCTTCGCCCACGCAGAGCAAGTGCCCGGAAACGATCCGCGCATCGTGACTCACTTCGTCGAATACCCCTCCCCGCTCGGCAACGGCAAGATCCGCGGCTATCTGGCCCAGCCGGCCAAGGCCGAAGGCAAACTGCCGGTCGTGCTGGTGATCCACGAAAACCGGGGACTGAATCCGCATATCGAAGACATCACCCGCCGGCTGGCGCTGGACAACTTCATCGCCTTCGCACCGGATGCGTTGTTCACGCTGGGCGGTTATCCCGGCGACGAAGACAAGGCGCGGGAACTGTTCAAAAACCTGGACAAAAGCAAGATCCAGGCCGATTTCCTGGCGGCGGCGCAGGAACTGAAAAAACTGCCGGAAGGCAACGGCAAGGTCGGCGCGGTCGGTTTCTGCTACGGCGGCGGCATCGTCAACTACCTGGCCACCCAACTGCCCGACCTGGCGGCCGGCGTCCCTTTCTACGGCGCGCAGCCGTCGGCGGAAGAAACCGCCAAAATCAAGGCGCCGCTGTTGCTGCATTATGCCGGCGCCGACGACCGCATCAATGCCGGCTGGCCGGCTTATGAAGCGGCCTTGAAGAAGGCCGGCGTGAGCTACGAAGCCTTCGTTTACCCGGGCGTGCAACACGGCTTCAATAACGATACCACCCCGCGTTACGACGCGGCGGCCGCGAAGCTGGCCTGGGACCGAACCCTCACTTTCTTCAACAAACATTTACGCGGCTAATCCGGCACGGGAGGATGTCATGAAAATCGAAGCGCAAATCTGGGATTGGCCGTTGAGGCTGTTTCACTGGCTGCTGGTCGCGTCGGTCGTCGGCGCCTACGCCAGCGGCAAGGCCGGCGGCGAATGGACCGACTGGCACGGACGCTGCGGCAGCATGGTGCTCGGCCTCCTGGTGTTCCGTCTGCTCTGGGGCTTCGTCGGCAGCCGGCACGCCCGCTTCAGCGACTTCTTCCCTACCCTGCCGCGGCTGATCGCCTACCTGAGAGGCCGCTGGCAAGGCGCCGGCCACAATCCGCTCGGCGCGCTGGCGGTACTGGCCTTGCTCGGCATCCTTGCCGCACTGGCCGGCACCGGCTTGTTCGCGAACGACGACATCGCGTTCGAGGGACCGCTGTTCCACCTGATCGACAAGGACTTCAGCGACAAACTGAGCGGCTGGCATATCAAGATCGTGAATGGGCTGATCGTCATCGTTGGCCTGCACATCACCGCGATCCTGTTCTATCAGCGCGTCAAAAAAACGAACCTGATCCTGCCGATGCTGACCGGCAAAAAACAACTGCCGCAGACCCTGGTTCCGGCAGTTCCCCAAACCGCCGGCGCCCTGCCGCTGATCCTGAGCCTGCTGATCGCGGCCTCGACCGTCTGGGGCGTTTGGGGCGGCAATGTCATCGAATACCTGGCGCCGCTGGCCGGCGTACAAACCGCTACAGCCGATGCAAAAACAGCAAATTAACCCACAGCTGTAATCTCACCGCGCCCCAGGAATCACTCTTTGGGGCGCGTCTTTATCTTATCTCTAACCACCTTTGCACATCATTTTTAACCTCAAATTTTGAGTCCATCACAAGGAGTTATCTAGATGAAAATCAAACTGGCAATTGCCCTGGCGCTCGGCGCCGCCACTGCTGCGGCATGGGCGGGAGACGTCGAAGACCAGATCCGCTTCCGCCAATCCGCCTACTCTTTCCTGAGCTGGAATACCGCGAAAATCAAGGCTCAGGCCTCCGATCATCCGGAGACCTACAACAAGGATGAAGTGATCGCCGCCGCCAATGCGATCGCAGGGGTCGCCAATTCGGGTGTCTTCGAGAAACTATACGGGGCCGGCACCGATAAAGGCACCGGCTGGAAGACTAGCCGGCTGAAGCCGGAATTTTTCGAAAAACAGGACGAAGCGAAGGAATTCAATTCCAACTTCATCAAGGAAGCGAACGAATTGCAAAAGGTCGCGGCTAGCGGCGATGTGGCCGCGATTAAAACCCAGTTCGGCAAGCTCGGCGCCACCTGCAAAGGCTGCCACGACCTGATCCGCATCCGCGAATAACCCCACCTACCCGCCCTTGCCGATGCAGGGCGGGTATCCTTCACTTCGCACCTATCTTTTCAAACTATGCCGCCGCAAGATGCCTAAAGTCGGCGGCAAACCTTTCAAACAGCGGAAGCCGTTGCTCAGGCAATTACCTCGTCGGCCTTGGGCAAGATAAATACCCCGACGGATTGTAACAGGCCGCTGGAATAATCGACCAGTCGTTCGGTTTGCTGGCCCTGGTCCTGCAAGTGCTCGAAAGTTTGTTCGGTGCTTTTTTGAATCTGGATCGCGCGCTCCCGCAGCTTCCGGGTCGTTTCGACCTGAGTCTTCGAGTTCGCCGCGATCCTCTGCACCAGTTGCACCAGATTGGCGGTGGTTTCGCGGGTCTCGCGCATTTCATTGCCGGCCTGCTGCGCCAGCGTCGTTCCCTGCACCACCTGGCTGATCGCATCGTTCATCGTGGTGATCGTGTCGGCGGTTTCGATCTGGATATTATTGACCAGACCGGAGATTTGCGCGGTCGCCTCGCGCGCGTTTTCGGCCAGCTTCTGCACTTCGTTCGCGACCACCGCGAAACCCTTACCCGCCTCACCGGCCGATGCGGCGTGCATCGACGCGTTCAACGCCAGAATATGGGTCCGTTCCGCGATGCCGTTAATAATACTGATCACGCTGCCGATTTCTTGCGAACGTTCGCCCAGCCGTTTGATCCGCTTTTCGGTCTCGCGGATGGTATTGCGAATGGTGGTGATGCCCTGCACGGTGCCCAGCACGGTTTCTTGCGCCTTGTCTGTCGTTTGAATCGCTTTTTCGGCGGCCTGATTGCATGACATCGCCAGCCTTGCGATATTCAACATCGTTTCCGATGCATGATTCAGCTCGGAAGCCGCCTGCTCGACCTCGCGTTTTTCTTCGGCGGCGATGTGAATCACGCTATCGGACTGTGCTTTGACCTGCTTCGATACCTGCGAGACGTCTTCCGCGATGCGCAGGATGCGGTTCAATACCTGGGCCGTTTCGCTCGACAGCAGATTCAAGGCGTCGCCGACCGGGCCGGTCACGTTTTCGGCGACCGGCAGCCTGATGGTTAAATCCCTTTGCGCAAGCTTGGCCACACCTTGCAGCAAATCGATGATCGAGTCATTCAGAATTTCGTTCTCCTGCCGAATTTGGGCGCTGACCGCTTCGCGCTGGTCGATCATGATGTCGAACTGGCGACCCAGAACGCCGATTTCATCGAAGGTCTCCAGATTGGCGCGCACGTTATTGTCGCCGCCCGCCAGCTGTTGCATCACGCCGACCAGGTAATTAACCGGATGGGTGATGGACCTGACGATATAGAAGACAATCCCTGCCGCGACAAGGATGAATCCGAGAATCATGCACGAAACCATCATCAATTGCTGTTTCGCCGAGTCGATTTGCGTGGTGAACAGATGATCGAGTTCAGTGAATCCGACGTCCATCGTTTTGAAAACTTCCTCGATGGCTCTGGAATACTGGTTGTAATAATCGGTCGAAGCATAGCCGATCGTCTGCTGACCGATGATCTCCTCGTCGGAGAGCTTGAGCACCTGATCAACCAGACCTGCTGCGGCCTTGCGTTGTGCGTCCAAAGCCTTGCTCGGTTGCTGGGTCACCTTCAACGACTTGGCAAAGTTCCGGTCGGCGCTGATCCAGTGCGCATTGGCGATGTTGGTCATGATGCCAAGGCGGGCACGGTCCTGTAGGGTGACAGTCTGATCTGCCCTGTTTTTTTCCTGCTCCCTGGCCTTGGCCGCCTTGGCCAAAAGCCCCGTTCCCCAGCCCCTCGCCTGCCCCAGGTATTCGGATAGCGTGGGGCTGTCCACCAACACGGCCTGCACCAGAAAATGGGTTTCCGCGTTCGGGTCCTGCGACAATCCGTAATAATCGATGGACAGATCCAGGATGTCCAACACCTTCGCGATCAATTGGGTATGGGCCTGGAAATTTTCCTGCGGCGTGACCGAGCGGCCATCCACCGCTTGCGCGATGTTCGGCCAGTTATTTTTGATGCTGCCCCAGATTTTCAGCAGCTCCTGATCACCGATAGCCTGGCTCATCGCGTCGAACGCCACGAGGTGCTGCGCGGTGAGCGCCTTCGTAGCCCTTTCTTCGGCCGCCAGCGCGCCATTGCCGTTTAGCAGGCCCGTCGACGAGCCGCGATGTCTCGGCACCGAATTGACCAGGCCGAGCAATTCCTTGACGACCTTCAGGCCTTGCTGCTCGCGCACGGCCACCTCGATGCGCTGTTGCTGTTCGTTCACGAAATAGGTGAATCCCGCGCCCACGAGGGTCAGTGCAATCGCACCCAGAACGGCGAACTTCTGCCACAGGAGAAAGCGGCCGAATACATTTAGCTTGGCTATTTTGATCATAATGCTTCCCGATTAGATTAAGGAGGGATTCGATGGTAATAAATGCATGATGTGGGTCAACAAGTCGTCGTCTCGCACCGGCTTGGCGAGATAGGCGTCGATGCCCGCTTCTTCGGCCATTTGCCGGTGTTTTTGCGTGGTTCTCGAGGTGATCATGATCACCGGCAGCCGTGTTTGGCCTGTCTGCTTGCGGATATGCGCGGTCAATTCGATGCCGTTCATGCGCGGCATCTCCAGATCGGTCAGCACCAGTTGCGGCTTGAACTGCCGTAGCAATTCCACCGCTTCGATGCCGTCGCGCGCGCTGCGAACCTTGTAGCCGGCATCAACTAACAGTTGCTCCAGAGCACGGCGTTGACTCAGCGAATCGTCCACCACCAGGATCGTCGGCAGCGCCGCTTCGGTCACCGCGCTCTCCAGCGCCGCGAATTCGATAGCGTCGATCGGCCTGATCGGAGCGCGCAATAATTCAGGCAGATCGAGCACCGGCGTCACGGCGCCGTCGCCCAGAATCGTCGCGCCGATGAAACCCGGAATCTTGCCGAGGTAATTGCCCATGGGTTTGATCACGACTTCCGCGGTATCGATGACCGAATCGACCAGTACTGCGGTAGTCTTCTCCTCGTGTTGAATCAACAGGACGGCGCCTGGGGGACGCGGTGGTTTGCGCTGTTCAGGAATATGCAGCAGACGGTCGAGCCTTACCGACGGGTAGGATTGACCGCCTAAAACGAGAGTATCGGAGTGATCCTCGGCAAGACGTTCGCAATCGCCGATATGATGGACTTGCGCGATGCCCTTGCCGGCAATCGCCACCCGAAACCTGCCCGCGTTGACCAAGAGCGCATGGGTCAGGCTCAGCGGCAGCGGCACCCTGAGTTCTACCGTCATGCCCTGCCCTGTTGCCGAGTCCATCGTCATCGTTCCGCCCAGGGCGACGATCCGGGCGTACACCGCGTCCATGCCCACGCCTCGGCCGGAGGTTTGGGTCGTCACGGTGCGCGTCGAAAAATTCGGCCGCAGAATGAAGCGTTGCAATTCCGCTTCGGAAACCGGCTGTCCGGGCGTCAATGCGCCGCGCTTTTCGGCCGCCGCTTGAATCGCTGCGTAATCCAAACCGCGGCCGTCATCACGGCAACGGACCCGAAGCCTATTGCCTTCCTGGGCAAAATCGATCACAAGCCGGCCATTCTGCGGCTTACCGCTCGCCACGCGGGCTTGCGCATCTTCGATGCCATGATCGACCGCATTGCGGATGAGGTGCATCAAGGGTTCGACGAGCGTATTGAGCAGGTCGCCGTCGATCAGCACGCTCTCGCCCGTCAGCGTCAGATCGCATGACTTGCCGGTCAGACGGCAGGTTTGCCGGAGGCCTCTTTGCAGGCGCGACGCAATCGAGGAAACCGGCGCCAGACGCGTTTGCATGATCGTTTCCTGCGCATCGATCGCATCCCGTTGCTGATCTTCGAGCACTTCGCCGAGCAGGCCCAATTCCTTTTCGATGTCCTGGCCGATTTCCCTCGCATCGAGCGCGGCCTCGGCCATGCGGCGGCTGACGGTATGGAGTTCGTTATACTGATCCATTTCCAACGCATCGAAACCCGCATCGGCCGCCACGGATGTCCGTCCCGTTAAATCCTTCAGATCGATCAAGCGTTCCAGTTCCTCCCCCAGTTGCCTGAGCAGGGTAAACTGCATCCGCATGCCCTGTAACTGCTTGCTGAGCCGGCGCGAGCTTTCTTGCGCCTGGCCGTTCAGGATGATGCTCTCGCCCGAGAGTCTGAACAGCTTTTCGATCTGGTCTGCGGCGACCCGCACCATGGCCGCCTGCGCCTCCGAATTGTCAATGCTGGGACCTGCATCGACCGAAGCGGCCGCGCTTTCGGCATAGGTCTCTTCGGAGGAGGCATCGGGCAGGCCATCCAGATCGATGCGGTTCGCCCAATCCAATATGTCCTGGAGTACGGCTGTGGCGTCGGCCGGCGGCGCGCCGAGTCCCAATAGCGCTTCGCTCATGCCTTCGAGGCAGTCGGCGGCATGCATCAGCGCATCGGTCAAGCGCCGGTCTGGCAACTTTTGCTCCCTGGCGCAGGCGATCAAAATATCTTCCAAATGGTGGGTCAACACCGCTATTCCCTTGACGCCTACCGTGTTCGCAGAACCCTTCAGCGTATGCGCGGCACGCTGGGCAAGGTTGACGTCTTCTTCGCCGCCGCCCGCCTGCAGGCGCCGCACCGCTTCGGAAAATTGCTGCGTATGCAGCGGCAACTCTTGCAATAAAAGTTCCAGCAGTTCCGAATTGACATCGTCCGGCAAGTCCAGTGCAATATCTTCGGCGGTGGCGGCTTGCGGACGGACGGGCACGGAATCCGAGATCACGGAAGCGCCTTCGGAACGCATTTTCAGCAGCATCTCGGCCACCGCTTCAAACGACATCGGCAAAGGCCACTGCCGATCCGCTAATCCTGCCACGAGCAATTGCCCGGCATTATCTTCATTGAAAACGGGTAGATAATCCTGAACCTGGCTCAGCCATCCGAACAACAGTTCGAGAGGCTCATCACCAAAGCTATCGGCTTGTTCCAGAAATCGCCCGATGTTTGCATTCACATGCGCGCAAATCTGCGCCAGCCCGGTAAACCCTGCGGTATTGGCCGCATTGAAAAAACGCTCCAACGCCTCTCCGGCTTGCTGCAAGCCCTCCGCCACCGAAGCGCTATCGTCTTTCGCGATGTCCAGCAGAGAATTACGAATCGTTTGGCATTGCAGCAACAATAAATCGATGATTTCCTGCGCGACGGCCGACAAATTTCCGGAAAACTCCACGGCCATTTCGGAGGCCATTGCGTGAATATCCGCCTCATCATTGGCGCAAAGTTGCAATTCGAGATCGTTGAATTCATCTTCCACCAGCGGAACTTTCAATTCCGGACGGCGCAGATAGTGAATGATCGCTTTTGCCGTTCGCTTGCAATCAGTGCGGTATTTTTCGACCAGATCGGACCAATCGGCCAACAGTTGTTCCACTCCGCCGCCAAGATCTAAATCCTGGTCTTGCCGAAGCTCCCGCAGCGCTTCGGCGAGGATTAAATTGGCATCTTGCAGGCCAAACCAGCCCTCCTGTGCCGACTGATCGGCAAGGTGTTCAAGCAGGCAGACTGGGTCGCCGGCAAGTAGAGTTTCCGCTACGCAGGGAGTTGTCGGGGTCATTCCGTACTTTCCTCCACGGCATATTGGTGACCGCCCAAGGCCTTGAACAAGTCTTCAAAGTTGATGTTGAACCAAACCTGTCCGTCTTGTTCATAACCGCCCGACACGAATCGCCGCTCAATTCTCGAAAGCGTCGAAAGGTCGCTTGCGGTCTGAAAGCATGCGCTGCTCTTTATCACCGGCAAACCGTCTATCCATAGCGCCGCCGTGGTATCTCCCCTGCCCAGCACAAAGAGCCGCCTTTGTTTGGGATCTGAGACTTCCTCACTTAACACGGTGTGTAAATCGAAGACCGGCAGCAGATTTCCGCGCAAATTCAACAGGCCGCTTAACCACGGGGCGGTATTTGGCAACGGATTGACCGGTGTTTTATCCAGCACTTCACAATAAATCGACGGGGATACCAGAAAGCCGACGCTGCCTATCCGGATACCGAAAACGCATTTGTCTTGCGCCGTGGGCAATGTCGGATTCGCATCGCCCTCGTCGACCATGATAAATTCTGTTTTCATTGCTTGTTACTCCGTTCATCAGGTTAAGACACTGCGTCAAATGGAGAGCGCCGCCAGTTTTTCAGTAATCTCCTTGGGCTCGTAAGGCTTGGCAATCAAATCTTTCGCGCCCTGCATTTGCGCCCAGACTCGGTCGGCTTTTTGGTTCTTGCTGCTGACGAAGAAAATCGGAATGTCTTTGGTTTCCGCATCGTTGCGCAAAGCACGGCAAGCGGCATAACCGTCCATGCCGGGCATCACGATATCCATAAAAATCACGTCGGGTTTTTCGGCTTTAGCTTTCTTCAGCGCTTCATCGCCGTTATTTGCAGTAACCAAAATGCAATCCGAATGTTGCAAGGCGTTTTTCAGATGGGCGAGGTCTGTGATCGAGTCGTCACAGATCAAAATTTTTAGAATGGACATGCTGACTCCTTGGGTTTGAGTGTTGAAAAATGAATCATTGCAAAGTTTGAATGGCCGGAGCGGTCGCCGAAGACGTGTTAGGGTCTCGCCTGCCTTTCCAGCCAAGCCAGTACCCTGGCCCCGAGTTTTTGAAATGCTTCCGCCTGCACCGGCTTGGTTAAATAAGTCGTGCAGCCGGCCATGACGCCCTTGACCTCATCCAGGGGAGACGTTTTTCCGGACACCATGATGATGGGCGTTTTTTTGTATTGCGCTTTCTTGCGCAGTTGCGTGCAGGTTTCGTAGCCATCGATCCCCGGCATCATCACATCCAGAAATATCAGGTCGTATTGAGCCGTCTCGGCTTTCGCGAGCGCGGCTTCTCCGCTGTCCGCAAATTCAACGGCTCCAATCTGAGGTAATGTGGCGAGATTCAATTCGAGCGATTTTTGGATGGCGGCGCTATCGTCGACGACCAGGGCGCGATAGCCGGCATGGCCGGAAAGCGAAGGCGAAGTTGGGGTTTCGCTTAGACCGGACTCTGCCGTCGACCTGTCTTGCGGGTCAACCTGCCGCGAAAGGGAATCATCGTCCGCCGTCGGTAGACCGGCTAAAGCCGGTTCGATAGGTTTAGGCACGCTCACCTGATCGAGCACCGCGAGGACTCTGGCGGCGCTCAGCATCCCGCGAATATGACGAGCGGGAGCATCCTGAAGAGGCCCCCGGCTGACCGCGACCACCTGCGCTTGAGGATACGAGGCCAGGATCAGGTCTTTTTCCTCCCGTGCGCCGGGATTGTCATAATTCACCAGAAGAATATCGCCCTGAATCTTGTCGCCGCGGCTAACGGCCATGTACTTGCGCCCGTCCGGCCGCTCCATTTGCAAAACTCGCTTGAGCTTTTCTTCATCGGCTGTTTCGAATCCCAACAGCGCGACGCTCAACCGACTTAAACCGCACGGCTCTTTATTATCGGGCGCTGGATCGTTTTGCTCGATGAATGCAATCGTCATTAGGCCTGTCCTCTTGCGAAGTCTTAAATCGAAAATTGCCTCATTGCCGAGGACATAGCCAGCACTTTACCTATGCCTGACAAGCATAATGTGATTTTTGTGGTATTAAATTTCCTGGCGTTTTGTTTTTCAGTCTAGCTTGTATAATTATTCTTTTTTGAAGCACGACTCCATTCTGAGAAGTCGCTCACAAAAAACATTAGCCGGATTCGATGTGCAAAATGATTATTGAAAGCCATGGGGCTCAAGGGGCTGTCAAGAAGATGTGATTTTCCCGAATGCATCGATGAGTCAGCGAACGACCACAGAGGTCAACGGAAAGCACCGCCTGCCGACAACCCGGTGAAGGCCCACGAAAAATTAAAGCAATATCGGCGCCAACCTCAACTAAATTCATAACAAATTGATTTTACAATGATTTATTTTTACAAATGAATCTATAGCCTGAAAAACTAGAGCTACAGTGGTGCATCGTTCCCATGCATTGCACCATGCTAATGCAAATCAACCTCCGTAGGCCGCCATTCCACCATTTTTGCCTATTTACCGAGCTTGTGTCCGAACAGTCTGGGGGCCGAAGAGTACAAAAAAAATGTGACGCGGTTGTAATTTTTTGAGCAACTTATTTGAAAATCCAGCACAGGTTTCTACACTCTTTCTTGAGTGGCTTATCGGTCGTGGCTTTCCCGGTCAACCAGCCATTCTTATTTAACTTTCAATTATTTAAGGGGAAATTTATGAAAAGAATCTTGCTTCTGATGACTGTATTTTCCTTCAATGCGATGTCTGCTCCCGTCAACATCAACAAGGCCGATGCAAAGACCATTTCGGATTCGCTGACCAACATTGGCCTTAAAAAAGCGGAAGCCATCGTCAAATATCGCACCGAAAAAGGGGCTTTTAAAACGGTCGAGGAGTTGACCAATGTGACCGGTATCGGCGAAAAGACGATCGAAAAAAACAAAAAGGATATTCTGCTGCAATAAGCTGAATCCCTGGCCAATTGCAGTATAAGGATATGTCTTTGGGAAATCGGCGTTATCTGCCAACTCAACCTAATTGTAAGATAACGCCACCTTTTTTACAGAATGGATCTGTCTGGGAACAAAAGCATAAAGACTGTAGCGATTCCCGTGATCCCGTTATTGAGGGTGGTCGGAAACTGGCCGCCCACCCGATACCCCTACAAATTTCGCGAAAGGTCTTTCAAATAATCCAAAAACCCGTCTTTAAGCTCGGGGTGCAAGAGTCCATATTCGACCGTCGCGATCAAAAAGCCGAGCTTGGAGCCGCAGTCGTAGCGTTTGCCTTCGAACTCGTACGCCAACACCTGCTCGTCGGCCATCAGCGCGGCGATGCCGTCGGTCAGCTGAATCTCGCCGCCGGCACCGCGGCCGGTGGTTTCGAGTTTTTCGAAAATCTTCGGCCTCAGAATATAGCGGCCGACGACGGCCAGATTGGATGGCGCATCTTCGGGTTTCGGCTTTTCGACGATCAGTTCGATCGGGCTGGAGGTGCCGGACGTCTCGCCGGTTTTGACGATGCCGTAGCTGCCGGTTTCTGAAGGATGCACGCGCTCGACGCCGAGGATCGAAGTCTGTTTTTCGTTAAACAGTTCGACCATTTGCGCCATGCAGCCGCGCGTGCCGTCCTCGATCAGGTCGTCCGGCAGAATCACCGCAAACGGCTCGTCGCCGATTACCGGCTTCGCGCAATGCACCGCATGACCGAGCCCCAACGCTTCCGACTGGCGGATGAACACGCAGGACACATGCGACGGCAGAATGCCGCGCAGCGATTTCAGGATTTCGGTCTTGTTTCGCGCTTCGAGTTCTGTTTCGAGCTCATAGGCCTTGTCGAAATGGTCCATGATCGCATTTTTGGTACGTCCGGTCACGAAGACCATCGTGTCGATGCCGGCCGCGATCGCTTCCTCGACCGCATATTGGACCAGCGGCTTGTCCACGATCGGCAGCATTTCTTTCGCGGTGCTCTTGGTCGCAGGCAGGAAGCGCGAGCCCAATCCGGCCACGGGGAATACGGCTTTGGTAATTTTTTTGTTCATATAACTCCCGAATTAATAATCAAAGTATGTACAGGGTACCGGCTTTCGGCGTATCAAGATGAGTCAACCCGCATTCGATCATACCCATCACATATGCATGCTTTGCTTGGCAACGAGGCAAGATCCAAGTTTACCGGCTGACCGTCCCCTAAAAACAGAGGTCATGATAAGCTGAGTTTCCTGAATCGGAACTTAATCGAAATAAGGGAAGAAGATGCGCTCACTCATGGCAACGAATCGATCCCATCGGCCATTTTATCGCGAACGGAATGGCACGGAATTTAGGCAAGCTTTGACGGGCCATTCCTTTCGGCTTGGCGGAACGGCCCGCAATGCCTTAAGCGAACGGATGTTCCAGAATGATCGTCTCGTCACGGTCAGGGCCCGTGGAAAGGATCGTCACCTTCACGCCGACCAGCTCTTCCAGGCGTTTGATATAGGCTTTGGCATTTTCCGGCAATTTGGCATAGTCGGTCACGCCGGCCGTGGTGTCGGACCAACCCGGCATTTCCTCGATCACCGCCTCGCATTGCTGGTATTGATCCGCGCCCAATGGCGCCGTTTCGGTAGTGCTTCCGTTCAGGCGGTAGGCGGTACAAATACCGACCTTATCCAGGCCGTCGAGCACGTCCAGCTTGGTCAGGCAGATGCCGCTGATGCTGTTCAGGCGGACCGATTTCCGCATCGCGACCGCGTCGAACCAGCCGGTGCGGCGTTTGCGGCCGGTCGTAGCGCCGAACTCATGGCCGACCGTGCCCAGATGCTCGCCATAGGCATCGTGCAGTTCGGTCGGAAACGGGCCGTTGCCGACCCGGGTCGCGTAGGCCTTGGTGATGCCGAGTACATAATCCAGGTCGAGCGGGCCGACGCCGGAGCCGGTCGCGGCGCCGCCGGCGGTCGTGCTCGATGAAGTCACATAAGGGAAGGTGCCGTGATCGAGATCGAGCAACGCGCCCTGCGCGCCTTCGAACAACAGATTCTTGCCCTGGTCCTGATATCGGTAGAGCGCTTCGCTGACATCGGTCAGCATCGGCTTGACCTGTTCGCCGAGCGCCAGCGCCTCGTCCAAGGTCTTCTGGAAATCGACCGTGTCGGCATGATAGTAATTAGCCAGCATGAAATTGTGATATTCGAGCAATTCCTTCAGCTTGTCCGCAAAATCAGCAGGATTCAACAGGTCGCCCGCCCGCAAGCCCCGGCGTCCGGCCTTGTCTTCGTAGGCCGGACCGATGCCGCGCCCGGTCGTGCCGATCGCTTTCGCGCCGCGCGCCTTTTCGCGCGCCTGATCGATCGCGACATGGACCGGCAGAATCAGGGTGCAGGATTCGCTGATCAATAAGCGATTGCGCACCGGGATGCCGGCTTTTTCGAGCAATTCGATTTCTTCGATCAAGGCGTTCAGCGACAACACTACGCCGTTGCCGATCATGCATTGCACGTTGTCTCTGAGGATGCCCGAAGGAATCAGGTGCAGGACGGTCTTTTCGCCGCGAATGACCAAGGTGTGTCCCGCATTATGGCCGCCTTGAAAACGCACCACGGCTTCCGCTTGCTCGGTCAGCAGATCGACCAGCTTGCCTTTACCTTCATCGCCCCATTGCGTGCCGATGACTACGACATTTTTTCCCATTTTTATTCCACTAAGCTAAGTTTCTGACGAACCAGGTTCGATTGTCTTGTTCAAGGATCGCGGTACAGCCCATCGCCGCGCCGTCGCCGGCCTGCCCCGGCAATTGTTGGATCACCGTATGTCCTGCCGTGCGCAAATCGCGGATTTTCTCGGCCAAGGCGGCATCATCGAGACAGGGCGCGAAAATTTTGCGTTCCGGCGCGACATTATCGTTTGCGCTGCTCAGCGCCGCCAATAATTTCAGGTCGGCGCTGAAACCGGTCGCCGGCCGAGCCCGCCCGAACACGCCGCCGATGTTGTCGTAGCGGCCGCCGCGCGCAATCTCGCGGCCGACCGCCGGCGTAAAGGCCGCGAAAACGACGCCGGTATGATAATGATAGCCGCGCAATTCCGCCAGATCGAAGCTGACCGGCAAAGACGGAAACAAGGTCGATAGCCTTGCGGCAATCGTTTCGAGATCGTCCAGCGCCTGTTTCAATTCCGCGTCCGCTTTCGTAAACACCTGACGAGCCTGAGCGAGGATTTCAGTGCCGCCGTTCAGCAGCGGCAAGGCCAGGAACATCGCTTTCAGATCCTGATCGAGCGCGTAGCTGTCGATCAATTCGGCAAGTTCCGGTCTGGCTTTGCGCTGCAGCACATCGAACAGTTCGCTTTCCTGCGCCGAACTCAAACCGGCCTGGCGGGACAAGGCGCGGTAAATACCGACATGCCCCAGATCCAGATGCACATTCAGCAATCCAGTCAGCGCGAGCATTTCCAGCATCAGCCGGATCACCTCGATATCGCTGTCGATGCCGGCGTGGCCATACAATTCGGCGCCGATCTGCATCGGGCTGCGCGTTTTTTCCAAAGGATCGCCGCGTGTATGCAGCACCGTGCCGTAATAGCACAACCGGGTCGGCCATTCGTGCTTCAGATGATGCGCGTCGATGCGCGCGACCTGCGGGGTCATGTCGGCTCTGACGCCGAGCATCTCGCCGCTGATCTGGTCTGTCAGCTTGAAAGTTTGCAGGTCGAGATCGTGCCCGGAACCGATCAATAACGAATCGAGAAAATCGATGAACGGCGGGATCACCAACTCGTAACCCCAGCAGGCAAACCTGTCGAGCAGCCGGCGTCTCAGACTTTCCAGGTGTTTGGCGTCAGCCGGCAGGATTTCTTCGATACCGTCCGGCAGGAGCCAGGAGTCTTTTTGTTGCATGTTTTCTAAGTCCACTCAAACAAAACGCCCCGCACGGGCGAGGCGTTTGTTAATGTTATCGATGCCGTCGTAGCGGCCCTGTTCAACCCAATCCGTTATTTCTGTTGCTTGAAATAGCGGAAGAAATCGGAATCCGCATCCAGCACCAACGTCGAGGATTTGTTGAAGGTCTTTTTATACGCATTCAGGCTGCGGTAAAAAGTGAAAAACTCGGGATCGGCTCCAAACGCTTTCGCGTAGATTTCGGCCGATTTCGCATCGCCTTCACCGCGCAATTTTTCGGCTTCTTTAAACGCATTCGCTTTGGTCACGACGCTTTGCCGGTCCGCATCGGCGCGAATCTTTTCGGCCGCTTCCGAACCTTGCGAGCGGAATTCGCGCGCGATCCGGTCACGTTCGGCTTCCATACGGCGGAACACCGAACTGCTGACTTCCGGCGGCAAATCGATGCGCATTACCTGGATGTCGATGATTTTCAACCCCAGGTTTTTGGCCAAGGCCTGCGAGTTGTTGATCAAGATGTCGCGGATCACTTTACGATCGGTCGAAACCAATTGCTTGATGTCGCGTTTCGCGAATTCGCCGCGGAACGCATCCTTGATGATCGGATCCAGCCGATTGTTGGCCTGATACACGTCACCCGCCACCCGCTGATAGAAGCTGCTGACATCATCGACGCGCCATTTGACGAAAAAATCGACAAATACGTTTTTCTTTTCGGCGGTCAAAAAGCCTTCCGGCTTCGAAACCATCGTCTGAATACGCCCATCGAATTTTTTAATGTCGTTGAACGGAAACGGCCATTTGAAATGCAGGCCCGGCGCAAAGTCGTATTCAACGATTTCGCCGAACTTGAATTTGATCGCTTTTTCGGTTTCGTTGACCGAAAACACGAACATCGCGCCGATCAAGCCCAGCGCGGCGATACCGATGAAAATCTTATTGAATGTCGTCATTGGCGTCCCCTTGCGTCGCGTCCACGGCTTGAAGGCCTTACCGTGATCGGTTCTTCCGCTTCCGCGGGTGCAGACTCGGCTTTTGCCGGCGGAGGTGTCACGCTCTGGGTTTCGATTTCGGGTAACTTTTGCGCCATCTTATCCAACGGTAAATAAAGTATGTTATTGCCGCCTTTCGCATCGATCATCACCAGATTCGATTCTCCCAATACCGACTCCATCGTGTCGATGTAGAGGCGCTTCCGGGTCACTTCAGGCTGTTTCAGATATTCGCCGAGCATTTTCGAGAAACGGTTGGTTTCCCCTTCGGCCTGGGCAATCACCCTGTCCTTGTAACCTTCGGCTTCCTGCAGCATTCGGGCCGCCGCGCCGCGCGCCTTCGGTACGATGTCGTTCGAATAAGCCTCCGCTTCGTTGATCAGACGCTGCTTGTCTTCGCGCGCCTTGATCACGTCCTGGAACGCCGCCTGCACCTGTTCGGGCGCTTGCACATCCTGCAGGTTCACACTGGTAATCTCGATGCCGGACTCATAACGGTCCATCACTTCCTGGATTTCCTTTTTGACCTGTGCCACGACCTCGGTGCGGCCTTCGGTCAACACAAAATCCATGTCCGAACTGCCGATCACGCCGCGTTCGGCGCTTTCGGTGACTTGTTTCAGAGTCGTTGCCGGATCGACGACATTGAACAGAAACTTTTTCGCGCTGTTCGACAGATTGCTGACCTTATACTGGACGACCAGACGCACATCGACATAGTTCTCGTCGCGGGTCAGCATCAAGGCTTCTTTCGGCTCGGACCTATCCCCGGCCTCGCCGAAGCTCGAAAAACCGACCGCCAAGGTGCGGTTTTGCTCGACATTCACTATATCGACCCGCTCGATCGGAACAGGCAAATGCCAGTTCAAACCCGGACGGGTTTCTTCGACGTATTTGCCGAAGCGAGTGACCACGCCGATATTGCCGGCATCGACCTTATAAGTGCCGCTGAGTATCCATATCGTTGCTACGGCGCCCGCCGCGAGCAAACCGAGATTTTTTCCCGGACCTCCCGCCGATTCCTGTCCCTCGCCGCCGCCACTGCCACTGCCGCCGAAAAGATTGTTTAACTTGTCCAGAGCCTTGCGTATGGCCTCATCAAGATCGGGCGGGCCCTTTTGATCGCCCCGACCGCTCCACGGGTCTTTATTGTCGCCTCCAGGTTCATTCCAGGACATATGTTTGCTCCATAACAGGATATTTATTTTAAAATTAACGACTTATCACGATAACAGATAAACGCCGAGGACAAAGCCCAGCCGAGGGTTTTCCGAGGTAACTGGGCAAGCCGATTCCTTGCGGCCGCCGATATGAGGGGCATTTTAACGTAATTACGGAAAAAACACGAAAACTTCAAGGAAGATGAGCCCGTCAACCCGCGCGGCCGGCCTCCCGTTTTTCGGTTTGCGCGGCTCAGGACGATAGCACTTCCTTGCTCACCGCCGCCAGAAACCCGGAATACTTGGGGTCGATCTCGATAATCAGTACAGACTGTCCATCCTCTTCGATCTGTTGCTCAAGGATCGTCGCGTAAGCATGGATTTTTGCCCGGATATCCCCCTGCTCCGGCCGTAAATGACAGCGCAGCCTGATTTTATTGACGGCAAAAAGCTCGGCCAATGCCTGAAACAGCAAATCCGATCCTTCGCCACCCATCGCGGACAGCCAAACCCGAGCCGGCCGGCCCGATGCATCGCGGTCGATCCGGGGACGGGCGCCGTCGAGTAAATCGATCTTATTGTAAATTTCCAGCTGGGGAATTTTATCGGCGCCGATTTCCTGCAAGACCTGATTGACCTCTGCGATTGTATCCTCGCGGTCCTCCGCGTGCGCATCGATCACATGCAGCAGCAAATCCGCTTCGCTGGCTTCCTGCAAGGTCGATTTGAACGCCGCGACCAGCTCGTGCGGCAAATGCCGGATGAAACCGACCGTATCGGCCAGCACGATTTCCGAATTGTTCGGCAAACGGCAATTGCGCAAGGTTGGGTCGAGGGTGGCGAATAACTGATCCGCCGCATAAATATTCGCCCCGGTCAGCCGATTGAACAGGGTCGATTTGCCGGCGTTGGTGTAGCCGACCAACGATACGGTCGCAATCTCGGCCTTCTTGCGTTTACCTCGGCTTTGGTGGCGCTGCTTCTCGACTTTTGCGAGACGCGCCTGAATCTGTTTGATGCGCTCGCCGATCAAGCGGCGGTCGGTTTCCAACTGAGTTTCGCCGGGACCGCGCAGGCCGATACCGCCTTTTTGCCGTTCCAAGTGTGTCCAGCCGCGCACCAGGCGGGTCGAAAGATGTTTGAGTTGCGCCAATTCGACCTGCAGCTTACCTTCAAAGGTCTGGGCGCGCAGCGCGAAAATATCGAGAATCAGGCCGTTTCGATCGACGACGCGCACACCGAGCGCGGCTTCGAGATTGCGTTCCTGACTCGGCGTTAAGGGATGATTGAACAGGACGATGCCGGCTTCATGGTCGGCAATGGCCTGCTTGATCTCTTCGACCTTGCCGGTGCCGACAAAATATTTCGGATCAGGGTTTTTGCGGCTACCCGTCACCACATGCACCGGTTCGGCGCCGGCCGATTTGGCCAGTTCCTTCAATTCCAGAAGATCTTCCTGCCCGGAATGCAGGATCAGATGAACAAGTATGGCCCGTTCACCCGAATCGGGGCGATCAAACAATCAACAACTCCAGCGCCGGAAGGACCAACTGACGGCAGACAACATGGCACACGACAACGCTTCGTAAAATTCGCGTGATACGAAACGACTCAACACCGAAGCGAACAAGGATTACTCTTCTTCGCTTTCGGCTTCAGGAATCATCTTAACGGCTTTTCCGGGCACGATCGTCGAAATGGCGTGCTTATAGACCATTTGGCTGACCGTATTTTTCAGCATGATCACATATTGATCGAACGAATCGACCCTGCCCTGCAATTTGATCCCATTGACCAGGAATATCGACACAGGCGTATGTTCTTTCCGTAACGTATTCAGAAAATTATCCTGTAGATTTTGGCCTTTTGACATCCGATTTCTCCTTATTATGTTTATTAGATGATATTTAAGATAACGGTAAATACAAATCAACACAATGGATAATTTAAGAACATTGGTGTTCCTAATGATTTTTTTCCAAGATGATGCACCCGTATGGCGCCCGATGATTGAAGGGCTTACATCATCTCTTGCTATTTTATCCTAATTATCTGGTCATATTATGGCATTTTTACCGTTTGCGCCGGCACAGGGCCATCAGCCAAGCCACGGGCAACCCTTCATGCGCATAAAAAATCCTGCACTGCCGCCAAAAAACTTCCCGGCTGCTGGACATGCAACCAATGCCCGGCACCTGCCAGTGTCTTCAATTGTGCCAGAGGAAACAGCGGAAACACGGCCTCCGCTTTCACAAAATTCGACTCCGCGCCGGCAATGAACAGGGCGGTTGCCTGATAGGGCGCCCGGTTTCCGGCATCCGGGAAAGCCGTGATATAGGGCGCCGAACGATCGAAAATATCCAAGTCGACGCGCCAGCGATAATGACCGTCGAGCAGCACCAGGTTTTGCAATAAAAATTGCCGGTAACTCAAGTCGGGGATGGCCTCAGCAAGCTTTTCCTCCGCCTGTTTCCGGTTACTGAGTGCAGCCAACGGCAGTGTTTTCAATGCCGACAGGATCTTTTCGAAGCTATGCGAGTAAGCCACCGGCGCAATATCGGCGATGATCAGTTTATCGATCACATCGGGAGCGTTCAGTGCCAGCCACATCGCGATCTTGCCTCCCATGCTGTGCCCCAGCAGGCTGGCACGGGTTAATCCGCGCTGTAGCATAAACCGGCGCACATCTTCCGCCATGGCGGGATAATCCATCAGCGGATGATGGGGCGATGCGCCATGATTGCGCAGGTCGAGCAGAAACACGCGATGCGAGTCCGCCAGTTTATCCGCGATGAATTTCCAGTTACGCGAGGAAGCGAAAAACCCGTGCAGTATGATCAGCGGTGCGGCGTCAGGGCGGCCCAATTCACTGTAAGCTAAGTCGACAACTGCCATCAAAACACCATGAAGCGGAAGCCAGAGAGCCTGACCGGCCCGGAATGTGAAATGACGCGCGGGTTAATCATGAAAGACAGCAGAAACCTAATGCGCTTTAGTAAACCAAAGAAATTATCCGCAAGCAAGCAAATCCTGTTGCGGCCCGCTAAATAGTCGAGGCAATCGCCCCAATCCGGGGATTTCCTCCAGAAATGACAGTGCATGTGAAGCGTATCCCGAGCCACCTCCCTGTGGCACCCCATGGACTCATGCGAAGCAGGAAACTGCGATGAAAATCAAGAAATTCGAGATTAGCGCCGCCTTCATCGGACGACGGGGGCGCACGATACGCAATCGATTTCTTGGGCCGCCAGGATTACCGGCTAGAGTAAAGCGGTGATGCTTTCCGCCGCGCGTTTTACATCCAGGAAAATCAGACCCAATTTTGCATTCGGCTTGGCCAATACGGTCAATACCGCATCATCACCGGCATAGGTCATCAAGACGTAGCCCTTTTCACCTTTGATCAGCACCTGCTCGAGAGTGCCTCTGGATAATTCATGCGCGGTCCGGTCGCCTAGCGAGAGCATCGCGGCGCTCATCGCGCCGACCCTATCCTCATCCATTCCGGCCGGTAAAACCGACGCCATCATCAGGCCATCCGTCGAAATGATGCCCGACGCCTCAATATCCGCTGAAGTTCCATTCAAATCTGTCAAAACAGATGTAAGCATGTCTGCCCGCATTTTTCTTCCTCGTTAACGATAAAAATAAATTATTAAGATGCCTTGGCCGCGTAACGGATTGCCAAAGCCCAAACCAAACTCACAAATTCCGGCTGATTGAAATGAGGGATGCCGGAAATGACTAACACAAAACGATTTTTGCCGATGAACAGCGGCCAAAAACCCATTTGGCTGTTGCCGAACACATCGACAATCGCCCAAGCCTGACTCGCCTGCCCGAGGTTATTCACCAAAACCCCGGAGCGGCGCGCATGCACAGTGGCAATCTCGGCGCTCAATGCCGACAACTCTTCTGCCACTTCATGCGGAAACCCATGGCTGGCCAGATAAAATCCCTCCATATCGGCCAGCAGCACCTTACCGTTCTCGGTAATCGTGCTTAGCATATCCGGCAGAATCTTGTCGAGCTGATCCGCCGGATAGGTCAATTCTTCGTTCAAGCCCTGCACCCATCCCAGCTTTTGGCAATGATGCAGCAATTCGATGCATTTTTCCGCGTCGTCGATGCCGGTCAATAACTGAAGATTTTCGATCGTCAGCGCCTTGGTCGCCGGCTGTAACAGCATCTGCCGGATAAACTGGCGCGGCTTGTCCATCTCGTTCGAAGCCACCGCATAGTAGGCGCCCGACGGCGTTGGGTACAAAAAAAGCCCTTCTGTTAAATGATAGCCGCTCATATTATTCAGCCAAACCCGGATCCAGTGAATAAAGCAGGGATTGCACCAGCAGCGACACATCGTTTCTGACTCTGGCATCCACGGCAAAAATCGGCGGTTTAAAATCCGCATCCTTTAACTGCATATGATAATCGGCTATCGTCGGCTTACTGCTCAGGTCCATTTGTGTCACGCCGATCGCCACACCGGTCTTCGAGATAAAATCGCCGAAGGAATCGAGGAAGAATTTCATATCTTTGAACGGGTCCGCACGGGTATTATCCAGCAACAGCACCAAACCGATGCCGCCGTTGATCAATATATCCCACATAAAGTCGAAACGCTCCTGCCCCGGCGTGCCGTACAAATGGATTTTCTCTCCATCCGCCAGGTTCATCACGCCATAGTCCATCGCCACCGTCGTGGCGGCCTTTCGGGTCTTAGTCATGTCGCTGGCGGCAGCATCGGTCTTGACCGGTGGAATATCGCTGATCGAGTGAATTGCCGTGGTTTTGCCGGCGCCTACCGGCCCTGTAAAAATAATTTTGTACTGACTCATGTTCGTGTCGTTCCGTTGTGCTTAGTTACCACGCAATTTATTCATGATACGGCTCAATAAGCCCTGCCCCTTGCTCGGCTTCACCGCCGGCGGCTGAATCAAATGATCGGCTTCTCTCTTTGCCTGTCCCATCAGGCCTAAGGCACAGGCGGCGCTGGCGAATACAAACACATATTGCGGCTTGATATTGAGCACCTGTGCGACATTGGTCAACGTCCTTGGCCCTTGTATCAGTAAGGCTGCGATTCTGAGCGCATGCGGCGTAATCAGCAACCGCGTAAAATTGGGCCAACTTTTCAAATAGACCGGCTGAGTATAGTCTATTGTCCGCGGATAACGGCCTTTTGAAGTCCAGCAGGCCAATTTCCATAAAAAGGCATCCATGCTCTGAAATTTGTCCAGCGAGCCGCCGAGGCCCATCGTGTGCGAATTGACCGGAGTGATCGACATCTTGGATGTCGAACTCGAATTCAACTTGATGCCCGCGAACGCCCGCAACTGCGGATCGTCAGCGTCAAGCCAAACCTCCAGGGTATGCGGAAAAATCATGATCGGTTTCCAGCCCGATTGCAGTTGTAAAATCTGTCCCTTGGCCCGGCAAACCATGAAGGCCGATTGAATATAACCCTGAAAATAATCTTTCGGGTCATACGCCGCATTGGCAAATTGTGCCGGATCGTTCACATCAATGTCCGGAAGCGAACCGATATAAGCCTGAAAGCCTTTTTCATCGAAGCGCATCGCCGTCTGATGCTTGGACGTTTTGTTGCGTTCCTCCTGATCGATCACATAGGTCTTGAGCGGTGGCGGTTCTGACTCCTCTTCTTCTTCGGCGTCAACCGTGACCGGAACGGCTTGTTTTACGGCTTTTTTCCTGGCAAGATCCTCCTGCAACAATTTTGCTTCTTTCAGCGCCGACAACATGTCATCGGTCTTCACCGGTTTTCTGACCAGAAGCGCTCCGTCGTGCTTGAAATCCTGCAGCGACAGCACGATCGTCGGCCTTTGCCTTTCTGCCTGCAGGTGCTGGGCCAATAAAATTTTTGCAGGCGGCGGGTCGCCGTCAAAAATATCAACCTCAGCCTCGGCTTCGCTGACAACGATCGCAGCTCCCCGGCACGGACCTTGCAAAAACATCATCATGGTTTTGCAGCTACGGCTATCCATGCCATGCAGGGCAACTTTTAATGGTCTCTTATTATGTTCCGACATTGATCAAACCTTTAAAAAATCTTGCAACTGCGCCCACTCAGGCGGCAGACTCGCGCCAAGACGGTTCAGCTCGTCCTGCGTTCGCTTAAATCCTGTCCGGTCGCGGGTCGATCGGTACAGCGACAATAATTCGTCGTGCAACTCAGCGTGCTCCGGACGCATCAAAATGGCCTGTTCAAGCACACGGGCCGCTTCATCCAACTGGCTAAACTCGATATAGTCCCTGGCCAGTTGCAAAGGATCAAGCTCGGTTTCGCCTGCCTCCTCGACCACTTGCACGAGAGGCAAGGAAGACTGCAATCCCTTGGTAAACAGTGAAAAACGGTTGCGGGGCAAGGTTTCGATGGCGGCGTCATCGCTTTTCAGAAAATACCTCAGGGTTTGAAACTGACTTTCGGTCAGCCTTGACCTGGACCCGAATATCATGCGCTTGCTCAGTTCGCGGCCCGCGTTGTTCAGCACGATCAGCAAATCGATCAGCGCGGCATACAACTGCTCATTCATATAATGGTTAAAGCAATAATGGATGCGTTCCACATGCGCCCGCAACGACTTGGGCGCTCTAGAGACGCGGAAAGCCAAACGCTCCAAACGTTTATCCGCCGACAACTCGGGCCACTCGCGGAATCCGGCGGTAAATTGATCAAAAATAAACTCTAACACTGGAGATTCTTCAAAACTGTGATCGCTAACGGTAATCAAGGCAGACCTCATCACATGGACAACTGTGTTATCAAAAGAATAGTCTGATATTAACAATTTTCAATTCAGCTACCGATAAAACACCCGGCCGCCATGGATGTTGCGAATTCGATCACAGAAATTAAATCTTAATTTGTTACTCTCTCGGTTTTGCCTATGCATTCAAGCTCTGTCGCCATAAACCTGGCAGCTAGGACAAGAATCGCTCGCCCCATTGAAAGCGCAGGCAGATTTGAAAATTTTGGACTTATTTTTCGCGCTATGGCGCCGGCTCGACGCCTTCCTGGGCCAGACTGACGATCCGGTGACCGCCCTGGCCTTCGGCGCCCAATAGCTCGGCCAACCACGGCAATGCCAGGCGCATTTCGGACGCCAGCGTCCATGGCGGATTGATCACGATCATTCCGCTGGCCGTCATGCCATGACCCTTGCTGTCCGGAGCGACAGCCAGCTCAAACAGCGTCATATCGGCGATGCCGCTGTCCTGCAGCGCCCGTTCCAAACGAAGGATACGCTGCCGTTCGACGACCGGATACCAGAGCACATAAATTCCGGTCGCAAAACGTCTGTGCATCTTCTTCAGGGTTTCGACGACCAAGCGGTAATCATTAGAAAGTTCGTAGGAAGGATCGATCAGCACCAGCCCGCGCCGCTCCTTCGGCGGCAACAAGCCCAGGGATTCGGTCAAACCGTCGGCATGAAAAGTCCTGATACGGCGGTCTTTTTTGACCAACTCGTGCAGAAACTTGAATTCGGTGGAATGCAGATCGTATAAGAACAGCTTGTCGTCCTTGCGCATCAAACTGGCGGCGATAGAGGGGGAGCCGGGATAATGCAGCAATGCCTTCCCCTGGTTAAACTGCCCGATCAGCTCGACATAGCGCCGCACGCCTGCCGGCAAATCGTCCCGCCGCCACAATTTCGCGATGCCGCTGTCGAACTCGCGGTTCTTTAACGCCCACTCGCTGTCCAGCGCATACATGCCCGCACCCGCATGCGTATCGATATAGCAAAACGGTTTATCCTTCTTTTTCAGATGCTCGATGCAGTGCGCCAGCACCAAATGCTTCAGCACATCGGCGAAATTGCCCGCATGGAAGGCGTGACGATAGCTCAGCATGGCTTACAGCACCTTGTCGTAAATGGTCATGCCGATCTCGAATGCGATCAGCCAGATGATGATCCATTCCAGCCGCGAAGAATGGCGATGGTTTTGCTCATCGGCCAGCATTTCGAACAATTCGTGAATCGTTTCGAGCTTTTTCGACAGCACGTCGGTACGGGGCGCAATTTCCAAATACTTGGCCGCGATCGTGTAATAGTCTTCGTATTCCGGGTACTCCCAGAAAAACTCCGGAATATCGAGCAAATCGTAATTGACGATGATGTCGCTCTTGGTTAAAAACAACTGGCCGCGGATTTTCGCAATGTCGCGGCGACTGATATTGATGCGGCCTTCCTCGGCCAACGACTTCGGTATGTAACTGGTGTTTTCGATCGTGCGCAGCGCCTGGGTTTCGAAGGAAGCCAGCTTGATCGACTGCGCCATGCCCTGCGACAAGGCAAACATCAAAATCGGATCGGACGATTCGAGTTCGATGTGGTCCTCGACGATCCGCGTGACCGGACAATCGAAGGCAAAAGTAAAATGATCCTCTTCGACTGACGGCAACGCCTGCTCCGCGTTGGCCAGCAACAGCCGATGGATCACCGCCTGGCGTTCCGGGCTGACATTCCAGTGCACTACCGCGCCGTAGCCCAAAATGACCGTGTAGGTGTCATTCTCTTCGACCAGCAAGGCGCCCTTGATCAGACGAATAAGACTCGAATCCGAAAGCACTTTCGCCAGCGCATCGATATGAAAGCGGTGCGCCAGGCAATAGGCGACGCACCGTCTGACAGGGGGATTAGCCGACATCGGAATTTCTCATTGGCAAGTAAACCCGGATAGATTAGCCGAGTGCCGACAAATCGGCAACTTTTGCGCACGAGACTACACGCCAGATACGAATGCTTGTCATTCGATGATCACGAGCCAGCCTTTCGCTTCTTCGCAATGCGAGGATTTGGCGGAAGCCTTCACATCGATGCGGGCCGCCGTGTTGGTCAGATTGGCCGGCAGCCTGCCCTTGACCAGAAAGTAGGGTTCCTTGAACTCAGCGGTCAACTCCACAGGAATTTTTTTGACCGTCGCGGACAACTGCTCGGGGCTGTCGATATTGAAGGCATAAAAAGAAAATTCAGAACCCGGAGCGACCTTCGCCAGATGCGGCGGATTAAAACGTTCCAGGCTCGCTTTCTGGCACTGGCTCGCACTGCCACCGCCGCCTGCCATACTGCCATGCCCGCTATGATGCTCCGACGCCTGCACTGCGGGAATAGAAAGCCAGGATGAAACGGCGATGACTCCTAATAATCTCAATGACTTCATAAGTTTTCTCTTTTATTGTAATTATAATGCCGATAGTTCAGCTGAAATGGCAGGATTACCGTAAACGATCATTCCTTCGCAGCAATTATAATCCCAACCTCCCCTTTAACCGATACAACTTATTAAAATCCTCGGAAATACAGGTGCTGAACAGAGAACTCAGCGCCATCCCTCAACTAAATACCGCCTAGTTTTGGCAGTCATGCGGAGCTAACCGTCATCTAGCAATAGTCTTGACGCGAAGCGAGTGCCCTGACGAACATGCAAAAAAAGGGCGCATTTAAAAAATGCGCCCTTTAACTCCAGACGGATCAGCTTTTTGGCAAAACCGTCCGACGATCAAGCCCTCAGTCAGACGGGCTTATTTATTTTCACCCTCTTCTACTATTTCATTATCCTCATAACAACTCAAACTCCGCAGGCTTGCAGGATTCTGGCCTTGGAACCACAATTGCCCATGGACATATTGCTCATACTGCGCATCAAAGAACAGAGTTGATACAAACACATTAGCATGCTTGTTCTCAGCATCCTTTGAGTCGTCTTCGACTACCCTTAACTTACAGTTTGCAAACTCGGTTACGGGAGTAGACAGGACACTAGCATCTTTTCTCTTGGCAACCGCCTTATCCACGCTGTATGGATGATCCAACTGGTCACTCATGATCAACACACCGCTGCCTGGCTGATCGCGTTTGTTGCTGTTATCAACAGACGGAGTGTAGATAGCGAGATAACCAATTGTTTCAGCCACATGTTCACGCTTGCGATTGGCTTCCTGCTCCTGCAACACGGCAACAAATTGTTTCTTGTTGACAGATTTCAGACGCGCAGTCACCGCATTTTCCCCGTTTGCCGTTTGTACGGTTAAGAACACTTTTGGCGCTTTATCAAATGGCGAGATAAAGGTTTTTGTCGCCTTGTTCCCTTCCTTGCGCGAAACGCCTAAATTAAAGGTGCCCACCTCCCAAACACTGCCATCGGCCAGTACATGGCGTCCCGATTCCAACAGCAAGGCCGACGCCGATTCAATTTTGGCATGCGCAGGATCACCGTCACCCCAAGGCTGGAACCGAATGTCAAAGCCGGAACCCACGTTTCTCACACGCACCACACCCGGCTGGGCATCGCGGTTAGAAGGCGGCGCCACGATAATAACCGGCTTGTCATATACCTCATTGGAAGCATAGTGCTGCCACTCGGAACTTAAACGCGTCGGTATGCTTTCCGATTTGAAGTCCGGGGTCAGGCATGGAATGTTAACGACTTCGGTGCTTGCGGCATCGGAATCCAGGTGATCGCTATTCCTCGTTGCCTTCACGACAAAGGTGTGATCACCGCACGCAATGGGTCTGAATACGGACGAGGTGACATCTGCTGCGGTTTGAACCGCCGGCGTTTCGCCGCCATCGACAAACACCTTGAACAGGTTTTCGTCGGTGCTGTTGTCTTGCCAGCTCAGGTAGACTTTGCCGGCATGTTTCTTGACCGCGGTCACCGGTGTCGGCGCGCAAGGTGCCGTTTTCACGGTCATCGTGGTAGCGCCCAACGATTCAGACTCAAGATAAGCCGTGACGGTATACTGGTATTCCGTACTGCAGCTTAAGCCGGGGATGACCACGCTGGTTTCATTCGCTCCGACCGTCGCAATAGGGTTTTGCGGGTCTGCGCTGTTGTAAATCTTAAAGCCGGTTTCATTGGTGCTGTTGTCTTGCCAGGAGACGGTCACTTGGGTGCTGTGCACTTCGGACGCGGTCGCATTGCTAGGTTCTGTTGGGGCGATGCTCACCGCAACGGTTTTGGCGCCGGTGAGGGTGTTGGCTTCGCCTTCGAAACCGCCGTATTCGACAGCATAACCAGAGCTTCCTGAAGTTTCATTATTATCATTGGCTTTACCACCCAGATTGCTCCAGAAATGAGCAACATTTTCAGTACCCCCCCCAGTATTAGGTTCGCCATCTCCCCACGGTGAATATTGCTCGTTCACCGGGCCTTGCCCCGCAATGTAAAACTCGGTGCCCGCTTTTGCATTCGCCTCCCCTTCCGGCCCGGTCACCCAGAACCAATCGCCGAGTTTGGCTCTGGCACTTGCGCCTATCCAGACGATGTCTTTACCGGCGCTATGCCCTTCATTGAGGGCAAATTCGTGTTCAGCTGCACAGCCGACAGTGGTCAAATAGCCTTGCAAGCCAAAATGCGTTTGTGCTTCGGCGCGGTTTTTTGCATCCAGCCAAATGCGGCCGGGATCGCTCACAAAATCATAATAATGGTATTCATTATGGCCGCACGGTTTAAAGGGCGGCAAACTACCCAGCGAAAACAGGATTTCACGGTTACCGCCGGTTCCGCTGGTGGTGGTGAACGTTACCGAACGCAAAACGTCTTGATACTCGGCTGTCGAGCCTTCCCCGGTAAGAGTCAAAACACCTTTTTCCGCATCATACGAACCGGTAATTCCGCCTGCCGCTGTAAAACCTAAGGTATCGCCGGCGACGAACCCCGAACCGAAGTTCACCACCGCCCCATCGAGCGTCGTCTGGCCGTTCTCCGAGACGGTTAAATTGGCATCGACGACAGCATCATAAATGCCCTTCGACGGGGTAGCACCGCCGCTTGCGCTTAAGGCGGCTGACGGCGGAACCAGTCGTTTGGCTGCGGTAAAGGAGTCTGTGTCGCCCTCAAAACCGCCGTATTCAACCAGATACCGTGAAGTGAATCCTGCGCCACTTTCAGGCAAATCATTCCATTTAGTTGGCGGATTACCCAAATTAAAAAAGGCCTGGGCATAATGTTCTGTACCACCCGACACGTTATCCGGCTGGCCGCCAAAATCGGGGCTCCATTCGGCAAATCGTCCCTCCACCGACGCACCGCTGGCGCCTTGGCCTCTGTAGAAAAGCGTACCCGCTTCGGGGCCGGTCACCCAAAGCCAATCACCCTCAACCGCCGCATCGCTGGCGCCTATCCATGCGCCAGTATTAGGTAATTTGCTTACCGTAAAGTCTTGCTCATCCTGGCAGGTGATGGTTGTCAAATAACCCGCCAAGCCCTGATTGCTTCTAGCCTCGGCAGCCGCTTTTGCTGCTGTCCAGCTTAGGTTCTCCGCCACCGACTCATAGTAATGGTAGGTCGAACTGCCGCATGGTTTAAATGGCACGGCGGTCCCCAGCGAGAAGACGATCTCGCGCGCTTCACCCTTTGTATTACTGCTGAATTTGACCGAACGTAAAACGGCTTGATACGCAGTATCCGTGCCTAAACCTGTAAAAGTCAAAATACCTGTATTCGAATCGTACGAACCGGTAATACCTTCTACCGCTGTAAAGCTTAAGGCATCACCCGCAAGAAAACCCTTGCTAATGACAACAACCGCGCCATCGAGAGGGACTTCCGGATTATTATTCGTTACCGTTAAACCGCCATCCACGACAATTTCAGGTCCGCCGTTGAGTACGGTATTGCCTTGAGACAAGGTCAAGACTGGCGCATCTGCAACCACCGCATTAGCACCCGCGGAAAAACCCGCCAAGGGCGCCGCCAGCAAAGCGGTAATCGCGGCGACTAAATGCCGCTTCTTACCTTGATGTTTTTGATCAATGCTAGACATATTTCAATCCATAAAAAAATTAATTGAAAGATAAAAATTTTTATCCATTCCCGATGCTTGATTCTTTAATTCCTCTGGGTAATAAAGAATAAACACTTAAGTTCTCACAAAAGGCCGACAGGTGTTCTCTAGAGAATCCAGTCAACCGAGGCTCAGGAAGCCACGAATACCTGCTTAATTATTATTAAATGCTTAAATCAGCAAAAACACCCTAGCAACTATTCTTCTAAGTTATTGAATTTATTGACTTACAATCAAAACTAGCGTGAAAACTAATTCTGATATGATTATTCTACGTTATTGGGGACGACAACTCCATGCCTAAATAAGTAATTTTCACCTTAAATAAAACTTAATTTACATACACTTATATGCGCCACCCCTCACAAATCCAGCATTCTTCCTGAACAGGAGGCCACATATGATGTGTGATAGCAAAATACAATTCGTTCTATGCCAATACTTGATTTTAACTTAAATTAATCAAGTATTCCCGAAAGGAATTCTTTGTCCTCGCTTAACAATAAATCGCCATGCTTTTATAATCACGGCATTTTCAAGGACAGCAAAGCGCCGGAATGAGAGTCGTATGCATCGAACTGAGTCAAAGCGATCGGGAGTTGTTACGCAACCTCATTGCCGAGCGTTTCGAGCAAGCCCGGCTCGAAATCGCCGACCTGAGGATTCGACGGAAAACCACGGTTCCTACACACTGAGATCATCCTTAGAATTCGAGCCCGTCCTTCCGGGAGTGCCGGAATTCACGACGGATATCACTGCGGCATCCGCAAACTCATTTCCCCGCTGCCAGCTGGTTTGAATTAGCCCCCTTTTGATCGTATAGTATGAGGCTGACCAGATACACGGAACTACTTGATGGACACCATTAGCATCCGCGGCGCCCGTACCCATAATTTAAAGAATATCGACCTCGACCTGCCTCGCGATCAGTTGATCGTGATTACCGGGCTGTCGGGGTCCGGCAAATCGTCGCTCGCATTCGACACGATCTACGCGGAAGGCCAGCGGCGCTATGTCGAATCGCTGTCCGCCTATGCCCGGCAGTTCCTCGCGATCATGGAGAAACCGGACGTCGACCATATCGAGGGACTTTCGCCGGCGATCTCGATCGAACAGAAATCGACCTCGCACAATCCGCGCTCGACGGTCGGCACGATCACCGAAATCTACGATTATTTACGGCTGCTGTATGCCCGCGCCGGCACGCCGCGCTGCCCCGAGCATCAGGTGTCCCTGGAGGCGCAGACGATTAGCCAGATGGTCGACCAGGTGCTGGCGCAGCCCGAGGAGCAGCGCTGGATGCTGTTGGCGCCGGTGATCAGCGAGCGCAAAGGCGAGCACAGCCAGCTGCTCGAAGACTTGCGCGCGCAAGGCTTCATCCGCGCCCGTATCGACGGCGGCGTATATGAACTGGAAGAAGCGCCGGCGCTGGATCTGAAAAAGAAACACACGATCGAGGTGATCGTCGACCGCTTCAAGATTCGCGGCGACATCGCCTTGCGGCTCGCCGAATCGTTCGAGACCGCCCTGCGCATCGCGGACGGCATGGCGATCGCGGCCTGCATGGACGACGGCACCGAACTCTTGTTTTCCGAGCGTTACGCCTGCCCGCACTGCGGCTACAGCCTGACCGAACTCGAACCGCGCATCTTTTCGTTCAACAATCCGAAAGGCGCCTGCACCAGCTGCGACGGCCTCGGCGTCCGCGAATATTTCGACCCCGAACTGGTCGTGCACAATCCGGACATCAGCCTGGCCGGCGGCGCGATTCGCGGCTGGGACCGGCGCAACGCCTATTATTATCAGATCATCTGCGGACTCGCGAAGCATTACGGCTTCGACCCGGAGGTACCGTTTTCGCAATTGCCGAAAGAAATCCAGGCGATCATCCTATACGGCAGTGGCGACGATGAAGTCGAGTTCAAGATGGTCGGCGAATTCGGCTTCTCGAAAAAGAAACGCCACCGCTTCGAAGGCATCATCGCGATCATGGAGCGCCGCTACCATGAAACCGATTCGCAAATGGTACGCGAGGAGCTCGCGAAGTATCTTTCGCAGAAGCCGTGCGCCGTCTGCGACGGTGCGCGGCTGAATCTGTCGGCGCGCAATGTGTTTGTCGAAGACCTGCCGATCCACCACCTGACCCGCTTTCCGATCCGCAAGGCGCTGGCTTTCTTTGAACAGTTGAATCTGCCCGGCAAGCGCGGCGAAGTCGCGGCCAGGATCATCAAGGAGATTCAGGAACGGCTCGAATTCCTGGTCAACGTCGGCCTCGACTATTTGACCCTCGACCGCAGCGCCGACACGCTGTCCGGCGGCGAAGCCCAGCGCATCCGACTGGCGAGCCAGATCGGCGCGGGCCTGGTCGGGGTGATGTATGTGCTCGACGAACCGTCGATCGGACTGCATCAGCGCGACAATCAGCGCCTGCTCAATACGCTGTTTCGCCTCCGCGACCTCGGCAATACGGTGATCGTGGTCGAGCACGATGAAGATGCGATCCGCGCCGCCCAGCATATTGTCGATATCGGCCCCGGCGCCGGCATCCACGGCGGCCGGATCATCGCCCAGGGCACACTCGAAGACATTCTGGCCAATGCAGCCTCGCTGACCGGGCAATACCTGTCCGGCAAGATCGGCATTCAGGTGCCAGAAACGACCACCCCGAACGACAAGGACAAACAGATCGTGGTCCGCAACGCGCGCGGCAACAACCTGAAGCATGTCGACATTGCGTTTCCGATCGGCCTGTTGACCTGCGTGACCGGCGTCTCCGGCTCCGGCAAATCGACGCTGGTGAATGACACGCTGTATTGTCAGGCCGCGCGCCTGATCAATCGCGCCGGCGCCCTGCCCGCGCCTTGCGATGCGATCGAGGGACTGGAGCATTTCGACAAGGTCGTCGACATCGATCAGAGCCCGATCGGCCGCACGCCGCGCTCGAACCCGGCCACCTATACCGGCCTGTTCACGCCGATCCGCGAACTGTTCGCGGGCACCCCGGAAGCGCGTTCGCGCGGCTATACCGCCGGCCGTTTCAGTTTCAACGTGAAGGGCGGCCGCTGCGAAGCCTGCAAGGGCGACGGCGTGATCAAGGTCGAAATGCACTTCCTGCCCGACATTTTCGTGAACTGTGAAATCTGCCACGGCAAGCGCTACAACCGCGAGACGCTCGAAATCCGCTTCAAGGGCAAGACGATCCATGAAGTGCTGGACATGACCGTCGAGGACGCGGCGCAATTTTTCAGCGCGATTCCGTCGGTTTCGCGCAAGCTGCAAACCCTGACCGAAGTCGGCCTGAGCTACATCACGCTGGGCCAGAACGCGACCACGCTATCCGGCGGCGAGGCGCAGCGGGTCAAACTGGCCAAGGAATTGTCCAAGCGCGACACCGGCAAGACACTCTATATTCTCGACGAACCGACCACCGGCCTGCATTTCCACGACATCCAGCAACTGCTGACCGTGCTGCACACCTTGCGCGACCACGGCAACACCGTGATCGTGATCGAACACAACCTGGACGTGATCAAGACCGCGGACTGGGTCGTCGACATGGGTCCGGAAGGCGGCGACGGCGGCGGCACGCTGGTCGCCGAAGGCACGCCTAAAGACATTGCCAGCAATCCGGCCTCTTTCACGGGGCATTATCTGCGCCGTTTTTTCGAGTGACCTGAGCAGGACCTTCCCTCGTCTTACCTCTCTAAACAAACCCTAGTTTACGACTATTCACGCGCAGACAAGCGTCCCGTTAGCGCGATGACGCACACGCCGCAATTTAATATAATAAACCCAGCATTTCTGTCATTTATCTCGGACCTATGTATTCTGAAATTTTATTCCGTTTATTTGCCTTCCTGACAAATTCGAATACTGGCGCCAACTCACTCCCCCGCTGTCGCCAGAGTAACCGGCCCGGAATGGTTGTCCGCTTTTCATATTCTGCCAAAGCGCTCCTGATCGTTATCGGGATGTTGTCGCCGGCGCTCGCGTTCGCCGCCGAACAAAATGCCGAACAGCCATTGGATCTGACCCATCACTGGGCCGGCTACATGATCGTGCTCCTGTTCACGATCGCTTACATCCTGGCGATGCTCGAGGAGGTGACCGAGCTGCGCAAATCGAAACCGATGGTGTTTGCAGCCAGCCTGATCTGGGTGATTATCGCCATCGTTTACGCCGGCGGCAGCATGACCGAACACGCGGCCACCGCGTTTCGCACGACGCTGGAGGCCTATGCCGAACTGTTTTTGTTCATCCTGGTGTCGATGACTTACCTGAATGCGATGGAAGACCGCGGCGTATTCGAACGCCTCAGGGTCTGGCTATTGAATAAAAACTTCAATTATCGGCAATTGTTCTGGATTACCGGCTTTCTGGCATTCTTGATTTCCTCGGCCTGTAACAACCTGACCACGGCCTTGTTGATGGGTTCGGTGATCCTGGCGCTGGGCAAGGACAATCAACGCTTTGTCGCCCTGTCCTGCGTAAATGTCGTCGTCGCCGCCAATGCCGGCGGCTCATTCAGTCCTTTTGGCGACATCACGACGCTGCTGGTCTGGCAAAAGGGCGTCGTTCCGTTCGGGGATTTCTTTTCGTTATTGATTCCGGCAGTGATCAATTTCGTGGTACCGGCCGCAATCCTGTACTTTTGGATACCCGAGGCCTGCCCGGTGCCGATCGAGGAATCGCAACCGATGCAGCGTGGCGGCATCGTGATCATATTCTTGTTCATCCTGACCATCATCACCTCGGCCTGTTTCGAAAACTTCCTGCACCTACCGCCGACCGCCGGCATGATGATGGGACTGACTTACCTGAAGTTCTTTAGCTATTACCTGCAAAAAATCCCGCCCAAACTCACCACGGCGGAAAAAGACGCCGAAAAATACGAAACCGAGAAGCAGCACGAACAAGAACTGGCGGTCAAAAATCTGACCGTGGTCAAGGAAGGCTATATCGATTATTTCGGCCCGATGAAAATCATGAACCGTATGGAAGAATGGGAACACAAGAGAGAACGGCATTTTGATCTGCCCTTTGATGTTTTTTCGAAGGTTGCCAATCTGGAATGGGATACGCTGCTGTTTTTCTACGGCGTGATGCTTGCAGTCGGCGGATTGAGTTTTGTCGGCTATCTGGAGCTGACATCGCAGCACCTGTACACCGGCATGAACCCCACCATCGCCAATATCCTGGTCGGCTTCGCTTCCGCCTTCGTCGATAACGGCACGATCATGCTCGCGGTGTTGACCATGGCGCCGGATATTTCGCAGGGCCAGTGGTTGTTGGTGACGTTGACCGCCGGCGTCGGCGGCAGCATGCTGGCGGTCGGCTCGGCCGCTGGTGTCGGTCTGATGGGGCAAACCAAAGGCTTATATACATTCACCAGCCATTTAAAATGCACTCCGGCCATCATGCTCGGCTTTTTTGCGAGCATAGCTGCGCACTTCCTGATTAACGCCCGTTACTTTGTAGAGTGACCTCTACTCTGTCGGGTTCGGCTCAGGCCTCGGCAATTGCTCCTGCATTGCCGAGGAGCAAATCTCTGCCCATGCAGAAGAACCCGACACCAATCATTCGTCTTTCTTGCGATCGGTCACTTCACCATCGAGCTCCGAACCCGATCCAGCTTCGTCCTTATCACTTTCGCCGTCCTTGATCGCCGAACGGAAATTTTTGATTGCGGCGCCGATGTCGGAGCCGGCGTTTCTGAGGCGCTTGGTACCGAATAAAACGATCGCGATACCCAGCACGATCAACAATTTGGTAACGCTGATTCCCATCTTTTTATCTCCTTCGTTTAATTAAAAAGTCCTCCACGACTCACTGTTCTTTGCTCCCTCACTGCACCGAAACAACGTGGATTGTTTCTGCTTTATTTTACCGCATCAGCCGATTAACGCGCTGCGTTATGCATCAGGCTGCTGCCTGATCCAGGCCTGCCAGACCGACAGCAGCACCGCCAGAATCACCGGTCCCAAAAACAAACCGATCGGCCCGAACGCGGACAAGCCGCCGAAAACGCCGAACATCACGACCAGGAAGGGCACCCGACTGGCGCCGCTGATCACCAACGGACGAATCACATTATCGACCGTGCTGACAGCCATAAATCCCCAAGCCAAAAGGCCCAGCCCCTGCCAGAGTTGATCGGAGGCGATCAATCCTAATCCCAACGGCACCCAGACCAAGGTCGCGCCCATCGGCACCATGGCCAAGAGCGCCGTCACCGCGCCGAACAGCACGGGCGCCCTGACGCCGGTAAAGGCATAGCCTATGCCGGCCAGGATGCCCTGCCCCAAGGCGGCCAGCACCAGGCCATAGACGACCGCACGGGTCGTATGACCAGCCGCCTGCAGATACACATGCTGGTATTTGCCGAGAAAACGCACCAGGCCCTGGTGCAGTTGCTGGACCGCCTGATCGCCGTCGCGGAAGCAAAAAAACAGCATTACCAGCATCACGCAGAGCTTCAGCACGTATTGACCGATGCCGCCGATAAATTGGGCCGCTTCGCCGAGCCACTGCTGCGCCCAAGCGGAAATCTGCGCGGCCATGCCGGCCTGATCGCCGAGCAGCTGATCAAACTGCTCCTGCAGATAGGGTCCAAGCCAGGGTATCTTGACCAGAAATGCGGGCAGACGGTAGGCGGGGTCCTTAAGATTGCTCACGACCGCCTGATAGGCCACCTTGATTTCGCCCTGGAGCAGATCGGCCAGTCCGTACAGCGCGAGCAGAATGATCGCCGAAATGACGCCCGACATGACCGCAGCGCTCAGCGTGCTGCGGTGATCGAGCCTGCGCCGCAACCAGCGGTAAGGAGGCCACATCACATAGGTCACGATCAAGGCCCAGGCGATCGTCTGCAAAAACTCGCGCAGCACCAGGTAACTCAGCCACACGAGACCGGTCAGCAAAATGCCCGGTATCAGGAAACGGGTCGGCTTGTCGGGTAGCAAAGCGTTCATCACTAGACTGCCGGCTTCATTCCGGCGGATGCTCAAGGCTATCCGGCGTATTCGGAAAGATATGGATTTGCAGGATACGCGATTCCTGCATTGCGTCGATCACCACCTCGAACTGGCGGAACTCGACGCGCTGGCCTTCGACCGGAATATCGCCGAGTTGGGCCAGAATCAGGCCGCCGACCGACACCTCGTTGTCGAGTTCGAGTTCCTCGTTTTCGATATCGATACCCAAAATCCGTTCGAGAGAAAAAATCGCCAAACTGCCTTTCGCGACGATCGAACCATCGTCGAGCCTCGTCCACTCGGCGTCGCTCGGACGGAACTCGTCGCGAATCTCGCCGACCATCGCGCTCAAAAGATTGTCCAGCGTGATGAAACCCTGCGGCATGCGGTTTTTCTGGCCGACGATCGCGAAATGCGCGGCGCCGGCGCGGAAATCGCGGAACAATTCGAGCGCAGGGGTGTGCGCTGAAACATAGTGTACGGGACGGAGATATTGGCGCAGGTCGTCGATCGTCTTGCCTTCCTGCTGGGCGAAAAATAAATCCTTCAAATGAATCACGCCGAGCACATCGACGCCATTCATATCGAAATAAGGATAGCGGCTAAACCGCTTTTCACAGACCGCCCGCAGATTGTCGTCCATGCTCATCTTCGCATGCAGCGCGGCCAGTTCATGCAGGGGACGCATCAAATCGGAAACCTCCAATTCGCTGAAATCGAGCGTGCTCGCCAAAATATTCCATTCGTCCTGGGTAAACATGCCGCTCTGGCGGTTGCCGCGCAAGATCAGCTTCAGTTCCTCGGCGCTATAATACGGATCGTGGCCGTGCATCTGTTTGATGCCGAACAGCCGTAGAGTAAGGTTCGCGCTCGCATTCAACATCCAGATCGCCGGATACATCAGCAGGTAAAAGCCGTAGAGCGGCGCGGCGCTGATCAGTCCGGTCTTTTCGGGACTACGGATCGCGAGCGACTTCGGTGCCAGTTCGCCGACGACGATATGCAAAAACGAAATGACCGAAAACGCGACCAGGAAAGCGATGCTGTGCAGCAACTCCGGAGAATGGATGCCGAGGCGGCTCAGCGCCGGCGCGATCAATTCGGCGAAGGCGGGCTCGCCGATCCAGCCGAGACCGAGCGATGCGAGTGTAATCCCGAGTTGGCAGGCGGACAAATAGGTATCCAGCCGCGCATGGACTTTCGCGAGCATGCGCCCCTGCCAGCCTTGCATCTTCGCAATCGCGCGAATGCGCGTCGGACGCAGCCGGACCAGGCCAAACTCCGCCGCCACGAAAAAACCGTTCAGGGCGACGAGCAAAATAGCGACGGCAATCAACAGCAGATTATTCATAGTCGGATAAAAACTCATGCCGAGTTTTTCAGAATGCCGCCCTCGAACGATCGATAAGCAAGCGGCTTGAGGTCAAGAGGAATGGCATCCTGCCATGCTATAAAAACGGATGATCCATTGACGACGCGCGGCAAATTCCGCGTGTTCAATATTTTAAAAAACCTTAATACTGTTCGGATTATAATAAACCCTACGGCCAAATGCGAGGCCTCAGTCGAAAAGCATCCCGATCCGGCATGGATGAAAGCATGCCGGTTTTGTTTGCGTCCGCCGAAAACTCGCATTCAACCCCATTTCGAAAGACAATCCACCCATGATTAAACCAGCACGCGACGATTTTGCCCCGACACGTTTCGCCGCAAAATCCACGCTCGATCGACATCGCTCTTCATTGAACCCCGATATTTCGTCCGTCTTGTCCCGCATCGCCGCGGCGCTTGCGCTCGCCGCACTTGCCGGCTGTACGAAAGCACCGTCCGTGCAGCAGTTGAAAGGCTTCGCGCAAGGCACCAGTTACCATATCAGTTATTGGTCCGCCTCCCCTATCGATGCGCCAGCGGTCAAAAAGGCGGTCGACAACGAATTCGCCGTTATCGACAAGCTGCTGTCGAATTACCGGCCCGATTCGGTGATCGAGTCGTTCAATCGTAACGAGACTCAGGCAGTCGGCCCCGAAATCGTGCAATTGGTGCGAATAGCGGAATCCGTGCATAAAGCTTCGGAAGGCTGCTACGATCTGACGATCAAGCCCTTATTCACACTCTGGGGTTTTAACGGCGAAACACCTTCCATTCCGAACGACAAGGCGATCGCCGATACCTTGCAGCTGATCGGCATGCCGCAACTGACCGTCGTTGACGAGACCCATCTGAGCAAGAAACAGGCTTCGCTGCAAGTCGATCTGTCGTCTATCGCGCAAGGCTATAGCGTCGAAAGCCTCAGCCGCGTGCTCGAAAAACACGGCATCACCGATTATATGGTCGAGATCGGCGGCGAGCTGAAAACCCGCGGCCAGAAGCCGGACCAAACCGCCTGGCGCATCGCGATCGAAAAACCGCTGCCCGGCGAACACAAGCTGCATAAAATCCTGACGATGCCGAAGGATGCGCCGCTCGCGATCATGACCTCGGGCACCTACCGGCATTTTTTCGAAGCGAACGGCCAGCGCTACGGCCATATCCTGGATGCGCGTACCGGCCGTCCGGTTACGCATGACTTGGTCGGGGTGACGGTCGCGCATGCCGACCCGACCATCGCCGATGCCTGGTCCACCGCGCTCTTGTGCCTCGGCCAGGAACAGGGACTCAAATTGGCGAATGCCGAACATCTTGCCGCACTATTCATCCGGCTGCAAAACGATCAATTGCTCGAAACCCGAAGCGAAGCGTTCGAGCGTTTAAACCTTGTCACCCGTCCATAATTGCCTGGATCTAGGATAACTGCTTCATGTCTTCTGTAAATAGCGTACAACACATCATCGCGTCGGTCGGAAACCGCATCCTCGGCAACCCGTTTAAAACCTTCCTGATCATCTGCCTGCTGGTGGGAGGGACCATACAATACACTGCCAACCATTTGAGCATCAATACCGACACGGCCGAACTGATCGCGCCCGATGCGCCGTTTCAGCAAAACCGCCGCAAATTCGAACAAAACTTCTCGAAAGATTTGCATACACTGTTGCTGGTGGTCGAGTCGGACACGCCCGAACTGACCAAATCGGCGACCAAACGCCTGGGCCGCTTGCTAGCCGCGGACAAGACCAATTTCGATTCGGTCTATGTGCCGAACGACAACGAGTATTTCCACCGCAACGGCCTGCTCTATCTCGAACAGGACGATCTGCAAACCTTGTCGAACAGCCTATCGCAGGCGCAGCCCTTCATCGGCCGGATTTCGAAGGAACCGAATCTGACCGGTTTTTTTTCGATCCTCGAAGATGCGCTGACCTCCGCGAACAAGGATCAAAGCGTACCGATCGACCTGACTTCGCTAATCGATAAGATCAATGCCTCCCTGCATAAGCGAATCAACGGCCAGAATAGCCTGTTGTCCTGGGAAAACCTGATCGCCGAACAGAAAATCACCCAGGCGAGCGCGAACAAAGGCTTCATCAACGTGCTGCCCAAGTTCGATTACAGCTCGATTCGGCCGGCCGAAAACGCGATCGAAGCGATCCGGAAAGCCTCGGCCACGATTCAGGAGCCGAACCTGCCTGCGGTCAAAGTCTGGGTGACCGGCGAAGTCGGCCTGGAAGATGACGAACTCTTGGGGATGAGCAGCGGCACCTTCAATGCGAGTATTTTCTCGGTGGTGCTGGTTTTCGTGATTCTATTGAAGGCCTACCATTCGCTCGCGCTGACCTTGACGACCCTGTTCACGCTCGCCCTGGGCATGGTGTTTTGCGGCGGCTTTGCCGCGTTTTCGGTCAAGGAGTTGAATCTGATTTCGGTTGCCTTCGCGGTCTCGAATATCGGTCTCGGCGTCGAATATGCGATCCATTTCTGTTTGCGCTACCGCGACAACCTGCTGCATCATGTCGACAGGGTCCGCGCGATCCGCAGCACCCTGCTCAGCACCAGCCCATCGCTGTTATTGTGCGCAGGCACCACCGCAATCGGGCTGTATGCCTTCATTCCGACCGATTATAAGGGCGTCTCCGAGCTGGGACTTTTGGCCGGGACCAGCTTGTTCATCTGCCTGCTGGTCACCTTGACCGTCTTGCCGCTGCTGCTCAAGTTCGTGCCGGTTTCGGTGCCGACGGATGCCGATTCTACGCACCCGCTACTGGCGACGCTGGCGGAAAAATTTGCCCATCTGACCCTGCATTACGCGAAACCGATTGCGATCGGCACCGTGGTGCTGAGCGTGGTGTCGATCATTCTGGTATTCAACGTCAAGACCGACTTCAATCCGCTGAACCTCCGCGATCCGAAAACCGAGTCGGTGATCGCATTCAAGAGCCTGATGAAGGACAAGGACACCTCACCGATGACCCTGACGATTCTCGCGGAAAATGCGGACAAGGCCAAGGCCTTGCAGCAGCAGCTCGCCAAGATCGATACGGTCGACAAGACGATCAGCCTGTTCGATTTCGTGCCGGACAATCAGGAAGACAAACTCGCGATCATCGATGAAATCGCGCTGATGCTCGGCGCGCAACCGCAACGCTTCCCCGAATTGCAGCCGGATCTGGCGCCGGAACCGGGCATCGTCAAACTGATCAAGGCGATCGACACGGTGCTGCCCGGCAAAACGAACGCGAAGGAAATCGCGTCGCTGACCCAATTGCGCAAAGAATTGAGCGATATTCTGCTCGAACTGGACGCGCGCCAGGAAACCAGTCGCCGCCAGTTCATCGAACAGGTTCAGATCACCCTGCTCGGCACCTTGCCGAAGGTGATGAACGAACTCTACGGCAGTTTGAACGCGAGCGAAGTCACGCTCGAAGACGTGCCGCAGGACATCAAGGACAGATGGCTCAGCAAAACCGGCCTGTACCGGATTCAGATCGTGCCGAAGTATGATCTGAACGATCTCGACAAAATGGCCAAATTCATCACCGACGTGCAGGCGATCGCGCCGGAAACGACCGATTTGCCGATCATGTATTGGGAGTCGATGAAGGAAGTGATCAACGCCTTTCAACAGGCGATCATCATCGCGCTGATCACGATCGCGCTGCTGCTGTTGGCGATTCGGCGCAACCTGACCGACACCCTGCTGGTGATGACCCCGCTGATTCTGGCCGGCCTCTTTACGATGGCCAGCACGGTGCTGACCGGCACGCCGATCAATTTCGCGAACATCATCGCCTTGCCGCTGCTGCTCGGCCTCGGCGTCGACAACGGCATCCACATGGTCGAAAAACTGCACCACTCGCTGTCGGAGGAACAGAACATCTACCAGTCGAGCACCGCGCGGGCGATGTTCTACGGCGCCTTGACCACCGCGTCGAGTTTCGCGGGCCTCGCGTTTTCGCCGCATGAAGGCATAGCGAGCATGGGTCTAGTGATCACGATCGGCATCTTCTGGATCATGACCTGCACGTTCGTGGTGCTGCCGGCGCTGAGCAAACTGGTGTTCAAGCACAGAGTCAATCACCCGGCCGCCAAGCGGTCAAAAACGGCCTAGGGCAACACAGCGGACTGCTATCTGTCGGCGCAAGAAGACATGATCGAATACACGGACTACATCAAAATCCTCATCGCCCTGATCGCCGTGGTCGATCCATTGGGCGTGATGCCGATCATCGCCGCGCTGACAGCCGGCAAACCTGCGGAGATGAAGTCGATTGCCGGGACGGTCGCTTTTTCGGTCACCGTCATCTTGCTGCTTGCGTTATTTGCCGGAGAAAACCTGCTGTATTTTTTCGGCATCAGCATCAGCTCTTTCAAAGTCAGCGGCGGCATTTTGTTGATGTTGATGGCGATTTCGATGCTGCATGCGAAGACCAGCGAACTGGTGCATAACCGGGAGGAAGCCGAAGCCAGCGCAAACCGCCAGTCGAGCGCGGTCGTTCCGATCTCGATGCCGCTGTTGGCCGGCCCCGGCGCGATCAGTACGGTGATCCTCTATGCGCAAACGGACGATTCGCTCTGGCATTATCTTTTGATTAGTTTGGACATCGTGACGGTCGCCCTGATCTTATGGATCGTGATTCGCTTCATTCCCTGGCTGACCCAACATCTGAGCCGGACCGGCATCAATATTTTCACGCGCCTGATGGGTTTGGTGCTTTCCGCGCTGGCCGTCGAATTCATCGCCGGCGGCTTGAAAGGTTTGTTTCCGATCTTATCCGCCAACCCCTAATCCACACGCTGCCGACATGATTGAATCGCTCAGTTACGCCTCCGAAAAAGCCGGCATGGAGCCGGGCTCGCTCGTGCATGTCGGCGATGTGCACGATCACGTCTCAAGCATCACGGTGATCAATTACAACGGCTCGCTGCTCGAAAAGCGCACCCTCGCCTCGGTCGACGAGATACCGCCTTACGACACCCCCGAAACGGTCACCTGGGTGATCGTGAACGGTCTCGAAAATGTCTCGGTGATCGAGGCGATCGGACGGCATTTCAACATTCACGCGCTGGTGCTCGAAGACATTCTGAATACGCATCAGCGGCCCAAATTCGAGGAATTCGAGAATTATCTGTACATCGTGTTCAAGGCGATCGCGTTGCAGAACGGCGATGCCTCGGTCGAATACGAACAAATCAGCCTGCTGCTGTTGAACAACATCGTGTTCACCTTCAAGGAAAAACCCGACGACATTCTGGACCCGATCATCAACCGGCTGAACGTCCCGCAAAGCCATATTCGCAGCCAGGGCGGCGACTACCTCGCCTACGTGATCATGGATACGGTGATCGACGAATATTTCGCCTTGCAGGACACCTTCGACGAATTGATCGAAACGGTCGAAGACGAATTGTTGACCAACCCGACCCACCGCACGATGACGGCTATACAGAAGATCAAACGCGAACTGATTTTTTTACGCCGCTCGATCTCGCCGCTGCGGGAAATGCTGGCCGCGATCCATCGCAGCGAATCGCCGCTTCTAAACGAGCGCACTCAACATTATTTCACCGATGTCTACGATCACACGATACGCATCATCGAAGCGCTGGAATCCTACCGCGACCTGATTTCCGGCATGCTGGACATCTACCTGTCCAGCATCAGCAACAAAATGAACGAAACGATGAAGGTGTTGACCGTGTTCTCGACGCTATTCATCCCGCTGACCTTCATCGCCGGGGTGTACGGCATGAATTTCGACTACATGCCCGAGCTGAGATGGAAATGGGGTTATCCGCTGTTATGGGTGATTTTCATCGTGATATCGGGTTTCCTGCTGATGTTCTTCAGGAAACGCAAGTGGCTTTAACCTCGTTCCTGCGCGCCGCGTAGGAATGCCGTTCGCACCGCGCCTGCGGTGCGAACTGTTGAGGATGACTAGAAATCCAAAACCGATGCTTTTGTCGCAAGGCTTGATGAGGCCTTTTATCCCGCCCATCCTTGCTGGTTTAACAATGGTATAAAAGTTGCGCGCCCATGAAATTAGTCAACCTATTTTTCGAATCAATGCATATGCAACCCGGGGATCAACAACGATATGTGATATCTGAGTTTTCAAAACGGGTAGAGGATAGCGGCTTGAAACTTTGGAAGCCAGGTGATCCAATACAAAATCGAGGAAAAAGATTTTTAGTCAGTGTTGCAGAATTTAGTCGAGAGGATCTTGAATTGCTGGATGCACTTTCTGAATTGTCTGATAGAAGTCAGCTTGACATATTTATGCTGAGTAAATGTAAATCTCAATCTGACATTGAACTTTATGTTCCTGATGTGGGGCCGGTTTATCAGTCTCCAGTTGTTGGGATTTGGGAGGACGGGGTTCTCGTAGCAAAGGCATCTGGCTGGCAAGCTAAGCAAATTTTAACAAAAGAGATCAACGCGATAAGGCTTGCTAACTTATAGGATGCTGCCCATTAGATCGATTGGTTTCGGCTAGCGCCTCTACCCATCCGTTTAGCTGCCTCCTAAACTGTAGGCTTGCAAAACACGCCGGCACTCCGACTCGATCTTTTCCTGACTCCAGCCCAATTCGGGCGCGACCATCCCCGCAATCCGCCGCAGATCTTCCGGCTTCAGCTTCGCCAGAATCAGCAAAGGCAGCCGGCGCCGCAGCAAATCATCGAGATGCACGATCATTTCGCTGCGCGCGCAAAACAAGAGATCGGTCACGATAAAGGGCGCCTCCGGCACGATCCGACTCGCCGAATCGGGATGACTTTCGCATAACGCTAAGACATCCGTGACGCGGCTGCCGTGGCGAAAAAGCAGCCAATACGCGCTTTCCTTGTCTATCCCCAACGCCAGGGCGCGCCGGGTCATCGCTTCAGACCAGGCCGGAACATCGCCCCCCGGCGACCACGGCAGCGGCTTGCCGAAGGTTCCGCATGCCTGCCGCACGCCAAGATTCTCGCAGAGTTTATCCACGATATGCGCCGCATCGCTTCTGGCCGAGGTCAGCTTACCGCCGATCGAGGTCAACAGGCCATTGCCCGAGGCATGCAATTCCCAGTCGCGGCTGACCGCGGACGGGGAAGACCGATCGCTTTGCTTCAACACACGCAGCCCCGCGAAACTGCCGATGATGTCTTCCCGAGTCCAGCTCACGTTCCCGGCGACACCGTTCACCTCACTCAGCAAATAATCGATGTCCTTATTTTCCACCCTCACCGCATCGAGATCGCCGTCATAATCGGTATCGGTCGTGCCGACCAAGGTCCTGCCGTACCAGGGAATCATGAAAAACACCCGGCCGTCGGCCTTCGCGGTCAGCAGTAAAGCCTCCCCGTCCAGGATGTTCGGCAGAATCAGATGCACGCCCTTGCTCAGGCGGTAATTGCGCTTACCGTGCTGCAACAGGCCGGCCCATTGCCCGGCCGTATTCACGAACTGTTCCGCCTGCACCGCAACGCTTTCACCGGTGAGTTGATCGGTCACTAACGCCGCGGAAAGCTTGTCGTTCCGCTCGATAAATTCAGCCACCCTGCAATAGTTCAGGCAGACCGCGCCGGCGCTTTCGGCACCTGCGACCAGTTCCAGCACCAGGCGCGCATCGTCGGTTTGCGCATCGAGATAGGTAAAGCCGGCTTTCAGACCTGCGGTTCGCAAGAACGGAAAGCGCGCAGAAAATTCACTGTTATCGTAACGCTTAAAACCTTGTTCATCATTGATCGAGCCAGCCAGTCCGTCATACAGGGTCAAGCCGACAGCCAGCCGGAAACTGCCGAGCCGGCTATCCCGGTAAACAGGCACGCCGAAGCGCAAGGGCCGCACCCGATGCGGCGCCGCCGCCAGCAGCATCTGCCGTTCGGCCAGCGTTTTGCGCACCAGCTTGAAATCGAAATTTTCGAGATAGCGAAGGCCCCCGTGCACCAGCTTGCTCGATGCGCTCGATGTCGCATTCGCGAAGTCGCCCCGGTCGACCAGCGCGACCTTGAGGCCGCGCAAGGCCGCATCATAAGCGGTCCAGGCGCCGTAGATGCCGCCGCCGCAAATCAGCACATCGAAAGTCCGATCATTCAAACGGGAAAAATCGCGCCGCATCATTTGGCTCATGTCCTCTACGTAAATTGCGTGGTTTTGCTCATCATAATACAGATGCCGAATCAGGCGCGTGCGCAAACCCAGACATCGACCCGCTCGACACCCTGATTTTTGAGCAGCACCGCCATCTCATGAACGGTCGACCCGGTGGTCATCACATCGTCGAGAATAGCGACATGAGGGCATGGAACCGGCCTGACCAGCTCGAACGCATTCTTGATGTTCCGCCGCCGCTGCTTGGAGGTCAGTCCGGATTGATGCGGCGTATCGCGCCGCCGACGGCAGCTGGTCAAATCGAGCGGAATCCCGGTTTCGGCGGCGACATTCCTTCCGATTTCGATCGCCTGATTGAAGCCGCGCTCGCGGTAGCGCGCCTTGTGCAAAGGCACCGGCATCAGGCAATCGGGCCTCTGTGCATTTTGACCGACGTGCTCGGTCAGCAATTGGGCGAGCAAACGCGCATTGGCATGGCGGGCGCTGAATTTCAAGCCGGTGATCAGATAACGGATGCCGTCCTGATACAGGAAAGGCGCATGGACTTTATCGAAAGCGGGCGGACGGCCGATGCAGCGTCCGCAGGACCGATCGGCCTCGGCAGCGACGGCGTCCATCGGATTTGCGCAGCACGGGCAGCAGCACGCATTGGCCGGCAATTGCAGCCGGCAGTGCGAACACAGATCGCGCCCCGCCTGTCCCGGATTCCCGCACAGGATACAGGTTGGCGGAAACAGCAGTTGCTGTATAATATCGAGCCAGTTGTTCACCATTTTTGCCCGAATGGGTTGATCAGTTTTCAATTTACCACCCCGGAGATCTCTCGCATGACCGCCCATCCAGCCGCCAGCGCCCTCGAAGCCGCCGCGCCGATCCGCCATGACTGGCAACTCGACGAAGTGCGGGCACTGTTCGCCCTGCCTTTCAACGACCTGATCTTCAAGGCGCAATGCGCGCACCGGGCCTATTTCGATCCGAACGAAGTGCAGGTCAGCAGCCTCCTCAGCATCAAGACCGGCTCCTGCTCGGAAGATTGCGGCTATTGTCCGCAGAGCGCCCGCTACGACACCGGCCTGAAACCGGAGGCATTGATGCCGGTCGAGGACGTGCTGAAAGCCGCCGAGCGGGCCAAGGCCGAAGGCGCCAGCCGTTTCTGCATGGGCGCGGCCTGGCGCAAACCGAAGGACAAGGATATTGAGAGAGTAGTCGAAATGGTGCAGGGCGTCAAAGCGCTGGGCATGGAAACCTGCGTGACCCTCGGCATGCTGACCGACGAACAGACCGCGCGCCTGAAGGAAGGCGGTCTTGATTATTACAATCACAATCTGGATACCTCCGAAGAGTATTATTCCGAAGTGATCACGACCCGGACTTATCAGGACCGCCTCGATACGCTCGCGCGCGTTCGCGACGCCGGCATCAACGTCTGCTGCGGCGGCATCGTCGGCATGGGCGAGGGCGACGGCGACCGCGCCAAGCTGTTGCTCGAACTGGCCAACCTGCCCGCGCACCCCGAGAGCGTGCCGATCAACATGCTGGTGCAGGTCGAAGGCACGCCGTTGATGGGCACCGAAGCGCTGGACCCGTTCGTGTTTATCCGGACCATCGCGGTCGCCCGGATCATGATGCCGAAATCGCGGGTGCGCCTGTCCGCGGGCCGCACCAGCATGAGCGACGAGATGCAGGCTTTGTGCTTCCTGGCCGGCGCCAATTCGATCTTCTACGGCGAAAAACTCCTGACCACCGACAACCCGATGACGAACCACGACAAGGCCTTGTTCGACCGGCTTGGCGTGCGTATGGGCGGATCGAGCTACGCGCAGCAATAATATCGCATCGTTCCCACGCTCCGCGAGGGAATGCCGTCTGCACCGCTCCGGCGGTGCGTGACACAGAGCGTATTACGGCCGGACGGGATATTCATCCCGTCCGTAACGTTTGAGGCATGGGCACGCCTGATGAATTGCGCCCATGAGCGCTTCGAAAAGTTTGGGCCGGGGTTGCAAACCCCGTCCCGCTCAGAAGCCTCTCAAGCACGCCCCCGTTACCGAAAAACGCCAGCCTAGCCTGATTTTCCGATGAACACTTTTCAGACCGATGCCGAAAACACGCTCGAAGCCGTCGCCGCGCAGGGCCTGTACCGCAAACGGCGGATCATCGCCTCCCCGCAGGGCGTGCATCTGACGGCCGACGGCCGCGAGCTGATCAATTTTTGCAGCAACGATTATCTCGGCCTCGCGAATCATCCAGACGTGATCCGCGCGTTCAAGAACGCCGCAGGCCAATACGGCGTCGGCAGCGGCTCGGCGCATCTGGTCTGCGGCCATAGCGCCGCGCATCACGCACTCGAAGAGGAACTGGCCGAGTTTTGCGGCCGCGAACGGGCGCTGTTGTTTTCGACCGGCTACATGGCGAACCTCGGCGCGATTTCCGCGCTGGTCGGCAGCGGCGATACGGTGATCGAAGACCGGCTGAACCATGCCTCGCTGATCGACGGAGGCCTGTTGTCCGGCGCACGCTTCAAACGCTATCGGCATGCCGATCTCGAACATCTCACGAACACGCTCGCTGAAGCAAGCGGCAAAAAACTGATCGTGACCGACGGCGTCTTCAGCATGGACGGCGATCTGGCTCCGCTGCCGGCCATCGCGAGGCTCGCGCAAGCACAAGATGCCTGGCTGCTGGTCGACGACGCGCACGGCCTCGGCGTGCTCGGCGAAAAGGGCGGCGGCGTGCTCGAACATTACGGATTGGATCAAGGCGACGTGCCGGTCTTGGTCGGCACGCTCGGCAAGGCTTTCGGCACCTTCGGCGCCTTCGTGGCCGGCTCCGATGCCCTGATCGAGCTGATGATCCAGAAGGCGCGCACCTATATCTACACGACCGCGCTGCCGCCCGCGGTGGCGGAAGCCACGCGCGCGAGCTTGAGAATTGTCCGCGCCGAAAGCTGGCGGCGGGACAAATTGAAGCGATTGACCGCACGCTTCCGGCAAGGCGCCGAGCAAATAGGCCTCGAACTGATGCCGTCGCCCTCGCCGATCCAGCCGATTCTGCTCGGCGACAGCCGGAAAGCCAGCGCGCTCAGCGAAGCCTTGCTGGATGCCGGCATTCTGGTCGGCGCGATCCGGCCGCCGACCGTGCCGCAAGGCAGCGCGCGGCTCAGGGTGACTCTTTCGGCCGCGCACGAAGAAGCGCAGGTCGACAGATTGCTGAATGAACTGGACAGACTCAAAAGCTTGGCATGATTCCCCTATTGAGCGGGCACCGACACTGAAATGCTTTGATGACACACATTCATACCGAAACCTACGGCCACGGCAAACCGATCGTGATGCTGCACGGCTGGGGCATGCACACGGGCATCTGGCGGCCCTTCGCGGAAGCGCTGGCCAAAGACTACCGCGTCACCTGCATCGACCTGCCGGGACACGGGCGCAGCGGCAGGCTTGCCGCTTTCGATCTGGAGCATCTGGGGCCCGCGCTGCTGGCCGCGGCCGGCGACGCACCGGCCTGCTGGCTGGGCTGGTCGCTCGGCGCGACGATTGCGCTCGACATCGCCTCCCGCTTTCCTGATCACGTGGAGCGCCTGATCCTCTTGGCCGGCAACCCACGCTTCATCCGCACCCATGATGCGGCCGATGATCCCGACCATTGGCCGGGCGTCTCGCCCCGCGTCCTGGACGCCTTTTCCGGCCAGTTGACCGAAGATGCCCAGCAGACGCTGCTGCGCTTCCTGGCGCTGCAAGTCCATAGCCTACCCGATACGAAAGCCCTGTTGAAGACATTGAAAACGGCCATTTTCGAATGCGATCCGCCCGACAATGCGGCGTTGCAGCAAGGCCTGCACATCCTGAAAGAAGCCGACTTGCGCCCGGCATTGGCGGCGTTCGACCGGCCCGTCTCGGCGATTCTGGGCGGCAGGGATACGCTCATTCCGCATGCGGTCGGCGCGCAGTTGCAGCACCTGCAACCGGACCTGCAATTGCACCTGATCGATAAAGCCGGGCATGTGCCCTTCCTGAGCCATCAGGACCAACTGATCGAGATCATTGCAGGCTTCATGGAGTCCAAATGAACGCGGCGCTGCTCGACAAACCCCGGATCAGGCAATCCTTCGCCGCCGCCTCGGCGACCTATGATCAAGCCGCCGCGCTGCAACGGCACAGCGCGAACGATTTGATGCGAGAGGCCGAGAATGAAGCCATTCGGGGCTGCGTGCTCGACCTCGGCTGCGGCACCGGCAATCTGGCCGAGCTGTTGTTAGCCGCCGATCATCAACCCGATAGCGTGATAGCACTGGATGTTGCAGCGACGATGCTCGAAGCCGCGCGTTGCAAGCTGAACCGAAAAGACGGCGCGCAGCCTGCGCTGCATTATGTCTGCGCCGACGCCGAACGGCTGCCGTTCGTGGCCCACAGCCTGGACGGCGTCTATTCGAATCTGGCCCTGCAATGGTGCGAGCGGCTGGAGTCTGTGCTCGCCGATTTGAAGCGGGTGCTGAAGCCCGGCAGCCCGCTCCTCTTCGCGACCTTCGGCCCCAGGACCCTGCAAGAACTCAAAAGCGCCTGGTCGGAGGTCGACGAGCTGCCGCATGTGAACGCCTTTCACGGCGAACAGGAACTGATGCGCTTCCTGCGGGCGGCAGGCTTCAGCGCCTGCCGGATTCGGCAAACCCTGCATACGCCGCGCTATGCGTCGGTCATCGAACTGATGCGCGAACTGAAACGGATCGGCGCGCATAACGTGCACCTAGACCGCCCGAAAACCCTGACCGGCAAGGCTCGGATGCAGGCGATGTATCGCGCTTACGAGCGCCATCGCAGCGAAGGGACGATTCCGGCCACCTTCGAAATATTGAACGTTTCCGCAAGAGCCTGACCGCATGCAACAAGGCTATTTGATCACCGGTACCGACACCAACGCCGGTAAAACCTGGGCGACATTGGCGTTGATGCAGGCCTTCAAGAGGCAAGGCAAAACGGTCGTCGGCATGAAACCGGTCGCATCGGGCTGCCGAATTGAAGGCGGCAAACTCAAAAACGAAGACGCCCTGCTGCTGCAGGCCCATGCGAGCATCTCCGTCGATTACGAGCTGATCAATCCCTATGCCTACGAACGACCGATCTCGCCGCATCTGGCCGGCAAGGACAACCCGGTCGATTTGGCGCTACTGAAGTCACGCTTCTTGCAATTGCAAGCGCTGGCCGACATCGTCTTGGTCGAAGGCGCCGGCGGCTGGTATGCGCCGATCAATGCGCGGGAAGACATCAGCGACCTCGCGCTGGCCTTCGGGCTACCGGTGATCCTGGCGGTCGCGGTCAAACTCGGTTGTATCAATCACGCCAAATTGACCGCACAGGCGATCGCCTCGAAAGGGCTCCGATTTGCCGGCTGGATCGCGGTCTGTAACGACCCGGACATGGTTTGCGCGGAAGACAATGTCTCGACGATCCAAAGCGCGCTGGATGCGCCTTTGCTCGGCGTCATCCCTTATCAGCCATCCGCCGACTTAAACGCCCTGCACCGTTTTATCAACCTGGATGCGCTTTAGGCCCGCCAATGCGGCGGATTCGTTTTTGCTAACCCTTCAAGGCCTCGCTCAACTCGAAAAACAGCAGTCGACTCCATGAAAAAACAAATCACTCACATTTCTTATCATCAGACCGGCAAGATGATGGCGGCGCTGTTCGCCGCGTCGATTACCCTATTTTTCATCGTGCTGGTGCTTATTTTGTTCCTATCGCACCCGGAAAGATTTAGCGAAGGCAGTCAGTTATTGCTGCGTCTAGCAGTCGCCGTGTCGGTCATGCCGGTGGTCAGCGGTTTGTTCGGCTATGTCTTCACGCTGCTGGTCTGTTTTTTATACAATCAAATCGCCAGATGGGTCGGCGGGATCGAATTCACCGTCGGCGAAAGCAAAGAGTAATGACGCGATTCGGGCTCAATCCTGCGCCGGCTTGACCCAGCGATAACCCTCCTTGTAACCCGGATAGCGGAAGCGGTAGCCCAACGCTTTCAAGCGGGCATTATCGCAGCGCTTGTTCATCGATGCGTCATCGCCGACGGGTTTGATAACCGGCGGCGGACAGTGCTGGCGTTCGGCCAGCCAGGAGACGACCTCCCACATCGGCGCGGGGTCGTCGTCGCTGGCCAGATAACAGCTCTCCACCGGCATTCCTGCCAAGCGGCGGGAGCACAAAAATTCCAATACGCCGACGCAATCGTCCTGGTGAATCCGGTTCGTGTAGTAAGGCGGTGTTTGCTGGATTGCTGGAGTCGCCGCCGCCAATCGGACCAGATGTTCGCGGCCCGGCCCGTAAATGCCGGAAAAGCGCACGACGATATTGGCCGGATTCGCCGCCAGCACCTGCTTTTCCGCCTGCCGGATCAGCCGGCTGTTCAGATCATCCGGTTCCGCAGCGGATGTTTCATCGACCCACTCGCCGCGCCACTGCGCGTAAACGCTGGTCGATGAGACGAATAGCATCGGCACGCCGGAAAATCGCTCCAGCACGTTGTTCAAGCCGGTTTGGTAGACCGCGCGGTAGCTTTGCTCGTTGCGGCCGTCGGCCGAGACGATGAAAAACACCTGGTCGAAATCGGCTTCCAGCTTTGCCAAGGTTGCAGCCTCGGCAATATCCGCCGCCAAATAATGGATTTCATCGTCAACCGCCGGCGGCTGCCGTTTCAGGCCGGTCACACGATGGCCCTGCCCGGCCAGCTGACGGCCCAGCGCAGCGCCGATGCCGCCGCAGCCTATGATTAAAATTTTGGCCATCGTCATAACGCGTTGATCAGCCGCAATTCCTGCGGATAAGGCGACATATAGTAGGACTCCTCGATGTAAGGGTCGGGGGCTTTGCGGAAATGGTGCTTCAGCAAGGTCAGCGGCACGATCAGCGGAATTTCGCCGTGCCGGTAGCGCTCGATCACCTCGACCATTTCGGCCTTGTCGTCCGCGCTCAGTTCCTTTTTCAGATATCCCTGGATATGCTGCAAGACATTCACATGCTGGCTGCGGGTCGGCACATGCTTCAGCATTTTCATCAGCCGGGCGATATAGCGTTCGGCGACTTCGGCCAGGTTCTCCTGGCCCAGGTCGGCCAGCATTTGCCCGAGTTCGCGGTAATCGCCGTGGCTCATGATGATCAATTTGTGGCGGGCATGGAAACGGGTCAGGCTTGGCGCGCTGATGCCTTCGGCGACCAGCTTCTTCCAGCGGTAAAATACATAGACGCGCTGAATGAAATTTTCGCGCAATCCCGGATCGCCGAGCCTGCCCTCCTCCTCGACCGGCAGCAAGGGATTCAACCGCATCATCGCCTCGGCGAAAATGCCGACGCCTTCCGGCCGCGGCGGCTGGGCTCCTCCGGTATAAACCTTCACCCGCTCCATGCCGCAGCTCGGCGAGCCTTTTTTCAGGATATAGCCGCATAACTCGGCATACCGCTCTTTGAGCTGATCCGCATAATCTCGCAAGCGCTCGGTCACGTCGCGCTCAGGGTCCTTGACGCCGACGCAGCGGATCTTGCCTTCGATGTTTTCCAGATGCAGGGTCGGCCTCGGCACGCCGAGCCCGATCGCGACTTCCGGACAAAACGGATGAAACTCGAAATATTGGCCGAGCGTGCCGGTGATATACGAGTCGTGCTTGTGGCCGCCGTCGAAACGCACTTCCTGGCCGAGCAGACAACTGCTGATGCCGATAGGGATTTTGTTCATTGCGAGTACCGGTAATTTGCAAACGGGAATGGTTCGGTTACATTATGTTCAGGACATTATACGCGATGGAATTTCTTTGTCCGCTTACGCTACCATAGCCGCTCGAAAAGGCGATTTTTGGCAGCACCACAATTTCCCTCGCCGAGCGAATATAACGCCTGAACCTTATGCCACTCAAATTATTATTCTCTGTAGGATTGATCATCATGACACTAAGCATGCCAACCGAAGCGAAAGAAGCCGAAAAAACACTGCCTCCGTGTCCGAACAGCCCGAACTGCGTGTCGAGCCAGGCGGCGGACAGCGATCATTTTATCGCGCCGTTCAAGATCAAGGGCGGACCGGAGGACGCCTTTTCGGCGCTCAAAAAGGCGCTGAGCGAACAAAGCCGCACGGTGGTTACCGAAGCGACCGGCACGACGCTGCATGCGGAGGCGGCCAGCCTGATTTTCCGCTTCGTCGATGACGTTCACGCGATACTCGACGCCGACGCCGGCGTGATCCAGATCCGATCCGCATCGCGCGTCGGCTACAGCGACTTCGGCGTGAACCGCCGGCGGATCGAGGCCTTGCGCACGGCACTGCAACAGGCCGGCGTGATCGAATAGCCAAGCCGTTCGATGCCCCGCTACCGGATCTCGCTGTTCATTTTTCGGCGCGACCTTCGGCTTGAAGACAATTGCGGCCTGAACGCAGCGTTGCAGCTGTCAGAACGAGTGTTGCCCGGTTTCATCTTCGATCCCCGGCAAATCGAGCCACATCCCTACCGGAGCCTGCCGGGCCTCCGCTTCATGCGACAGGCGCTCGCCGACTTGCAGCGGCAATGCCTTGCCATAGGCGGCGAACTCGCCCTTTTCCATGGCGAGCCCTGTGGGGTGATTCGAGAGCTTTTCGCCAAACAGAAGATTGAAGCGGTATTCCTCAACCGAGACTACACGCCGTTCAGCCGCCGCCGCGACGATGAGATCGCAGAGACTTGCCGTGAACTCGGCATCGTCCTGCATGTGCTGCCGGATGTGCTGCTGAACGAACCCGAAGACGCCGTCAAAAGCCACGGCACGCCCTACAAGGTATTCACCGCCTTTTATCAAAAGGCGCGACAGATTCCGGTCGAGCTGCCGAGCGCCTTGGCCGGCTCGAACTTTATGAATCTCGATACCGGCGTAACGCTCGAACAATGCGTTTTACCTGAAGAGCAAACGCCGAATGTGATACCCGGCGGCCGCCGCGAAGCGCTGGCGCTGCTGAATCAACTCGGCCGGCTCGCCGATTATCAACAGTCGCGCGACGTCCCTGCGCGGGAAGCTACGAGCAAGCTGTCGGCCTATCTGAAATTCGGCTGCTGTTCGGTACGCGAAGCGTATTATGCGATCTTGACTCAATTGGGCGGCGAACATCCGCTGCTGCGCCAGTTATACTGGCGCGACTTTTTCACCCATATCGCCTATCATTTTCCATTCGTGTTCGGGCGGGCCTTTGTGCAGAAATTCGAAGCGGTCGAATGGGATGATCACCGCGACCGTTTCGAGGCCTGGCGTGAAGGCAGGACCGGTTTTCCGATCGTCGATGCCGGCATGCGCGAGCTGAATACGACCGGCTTCATGCACAACCGGGTCAGGATGATCGTCGCCTCGTTCCTGGTCAAGGATCTGCATATCGACTGGCGCCGGGGCGAACGCTATTTTGCCCGGCATCTGGTCGATTACGATCCCTGCGTGAACAACGGCAACTGGCAGTGGGCGGCCTCGACCGGCTGCGACGCCCAGCCTTATTTCAGGATATTCAACCCGTGGACCCAGCAGCAGAAATTCGACCCTGACTGCCGCTATATCAAGCGCTGGCTGCCTGAACTTCGTCAGTTTCCGACCGAAACGATTCACCGTTGGGATAAAAAACACAGAACCTGCGGCTACCCGGCGCCGATCGTCGACCATGCGCAAGAGAGCCGCAGCGCGAAGGCAAGGTTTCTAAAGGCCGCGAAAACGCCGATAAGCCCAATAAGCGAGCAGGACGAGTGACAACCAGCCGGCGACCAGCCAGCCGATCACGTTGTCGTAATGGCCGACCAGAAAACCGTAAGGGGATTTGAAATGGGTGAGGAACAAGGGTTTGCTGATTTTGATCTGCCAGACCCAGGCCGCGTGACAGCCGATGCACAGCCCCAGATTTGCGGGCGCGCGCGTCCTGATGATGCCTAAAATAATGCCGACCATCAGCAGGGACAGCCAGTCCGGCAAATAGAGCGGCATGAACAGGCTGCCGAAGGCTTCGGCGAGCAGCGTGAAGCCGCTCGCCAGGGTCGCCTGAGCGCTCGGAATCTCAGAGTGGCTGCGCAAGAAATGCAGCGAGGCGTAATAGAGCGCGCTGACCAGAATCGCAGTACAGAGCGGCATTTTTCTGCGCATCGAGCAAATCAGCAAGCCGCGAAACAGCGGCTCTTCGACCAACGAAATCAGCAAGGCCAACAGCAAAGCCAGGCCCATTTTCTGGGCGAGCAACAAGCCTGTCCAGTGCTTGGCCGGATCGAGGCTATGGATGCCCAGCTGATATTCGAGCCACAGCACCGGCAGCAGCGTCAGCAAACCGAACGCGAAGCCTTGCGGAATTTGCTTGAGTAATGTTTTCCCTGAGGCGAAACCCAAATCGGCTCGGTTGATCTTGAGCCAGCGCATCGCCGGAAAGATGCTCAGCACCAGGAAGATCAGCGTGGTCTTCGAGATGACTTTGGATAGGGTAAAGCGGTCGCCGACGATCTGGATCAGGAAATAGCCGAGCAGGCAGGACAGTACCGAAACCGCCAGCAATACCGCCAGCGGGACGAGCATATAAAGACCGCGCTTCAGCATCCTTTCGGACCGAGGCGGAAATCTCCCCACAGCATCTGCACCGCGGACAGGGCCGCCAGCGAGGCGGTTTCGGTGCGTAAGATCCTGCCGCCGAGCCGTACCGGAATGAAACCGGCGGCCTTCGCGGCCTCCCGCTCATGTTCGGCGAAGCCGCCTTCGGGGCCGGTCAACAGGGTCACCTTCATTTCTTCCGGCTGCAAGTCGGCCAGTGTGACTTCCGCATAAGGATCCAGGAACAGTTTCAACCCTTGCTGTTCGCCGACCCATTGATGCAGCCGGGTGATCGGCGACAACTCGGGCAGCACACTCCGGCCGCTCTGCTCGGCCGCATGCTGGATGATGCGCCGCCAGTGCGTAAAACGCTGGATGCGCTTGTCGCCCTTCAACTGCACCAGGCAGCGCTCGGTCTCGATCGGGGTCATTTGATTCACGCCGAGTTCGACGGCCTTCTGCACCGACAAGTCCATTCGGTCGCCGCGCGCCATGCCGAGACCGAGACAGATCGTCAGCGGCGATTCGACATCGCGCGGCTGCCGCTGTTCGAGCGCGACCGCCACCCGGCTCCGGCTGACTTCGAGCAGCACCGACAGATAATCGGCGCCCGAGCCGTCGAACAAGACGATCTTGTCGTCCTTCGCGAGCCGCAGCACGGTTCTGACATAGTGCGCGCTGTCATCGTCGAGTTCGATGTGCTGGCCGCAGTTTAACGCTTCGGAAACATAAAGTCGGGAGATTCGCATCGCAATCAGGGTGAGCTTGGCTACGGTTCGGCCGGTCAGGCGCGCCGCCCGATCAAGGGGCGGCCCGGATTATGGCTAAGGCCAGAATTTCAGATTTTCGAGAATCGCGAGCGTCGGCCCCGATTGATTCATCGTATAGAAATGCAGGCCGGGCGCGTCCTGCTCGAGCAGTTTCTGGCATAACTCGGTCACCACGTCCAGACCGAAAGCCTGGATCGAGGCGCGGTCGTCGCCGAGACACTCGAGGCGTTTCCGCAGCCAGCGCGGAATGTCCGCACCGCACATTTCCGAGAAACGGAACAGCTGCGCATACTGCGTGATCGGCATGATGCCCGGCACGATAGGAATATTGATGCCGTTTTGCTCGCAGCGGTCGCGGAAATAAAAATACGCTTCTGCGTTGTAAAAATATTGCGTGATTGCGGCGTTCGCGCCCGCATCGACCTTGCGCTTGAAATTCACGAAATCGACGTCTGCATTCAGCGCCTGCGGATGTACTTCCGGGTAGGCCGCGACATGAATTTCGAAGGTGTCGCCGGTTTCCTTGCGGATGAACTCGACCAGTTCGTTCGCGTAGCGAAATTCGCCGGCCGACAGCATGCCGGACGGCAAATCGCCTCTCAGCGCGACGATCTTGCTGATGCCCTTGGCCTGATAATCTTTCAGAATCGTGCGGATATTGTCTCTGGTCGAGGCGACGCAGGACAGATGCGGCGCGGCCGCGATACCCTTGGCCTGAATTTCGACGACCGTCTCGAAAGTCTTCTCGCGCGTCGAACCGCCCGCGCCGAAGGTGACCGAAAAAAAGCCCGGATTCAGCCGGGCGAGCTTTTCGTGAACGACCTTCAGGCTAGCCGCGCCCTCTTCGGTCTTCGGCGGGTAAAACTCAAAACTTAATACCTTCGGATGCGTATAGCGTGGTTTCATTCGATGCGCCTGGGCGAAGACGGGCTGCAGAAACTGCGGCGGCCCGTCCTACAGTGGAGAGAGAATGGATCAATAACGGTAATAGTCGCCTTTGTACGGACCTTCGACCGGTACATTGATGTAGCGGGCCTGTTCCTCGGTCAAGCGGGTCAGATGCACGCCGATCTGCGCCAGATGCAGGCTCGCGACTTTTTCATCGAGCTTCTTCGGCAACACGTAAACCTTGTTTTCGTATTGGTCGGCATGCTTCCACAGTTCGATCTGCGCCAACACCTGGTTGCAGAACGAATTGGACATCACGAAGCTCGGATGGCCGGTCGCGCAGCCGAGATTGACCAGGCGGCCTTCTGCCAGCACGATCAGGCGCTTGCCGTCCGGGAAGATCACATGATCGACCTGCGGCTTGATGTTTTCCCAAGTGTATTTACGCAGCGAAGCGATGTCGATTTCCGAATCGAAATGGCCGATGTTGCAGACGATCGCCTGATTCTTCATCGCCAACATGTGCGCGTGCGTGATTACGTTCACGTTGCCGGTCGCGGTCACGAAAATGTTCGCATGCGGCGCGGCTTCTTCCATCGTGACGACCCGGTAACCTTCCATCGCGGCCTGCAGGGCGCAGATCGGATCGATTTCGGTGATCCAGACCGTCGCGCCGAGACCGCGCAGCGATTGCGCGCAGCCCTTGCCGACATCGCCGTAACCGCAGACGACCGCGATCTTGCCCGCGACCATCACGTCGGTCGCACGCTTGATGCCGTCGACCAGCGACTCGCGGCAACCGTACAGATTGTCGAACTTGGATTTGGTGACCGAATCGTTCACGTTGAAGGCCGGCACTTTCAGGGTGCCTTTCGCGACCCGCTCGTGCAGACGCAGGACGCCGGTCGTGGTTTCCTCGGACAGGCCTTTGACGTTCACCATCAGCTCGGGATACTTCTCGTGCATCATCAAGGTCAGATCGCCGCCGTCGTCGAGAATCATGTTCGGACACCAGCCGTTCGGGCCTTCGATCGTCTGCTCGATGCACCAGTCGAATTCGGCTTCGGTCTCGCCTTTCCAGGCGAACACAGGAATGCCGGCCGCGGCGATCGCGGACGCGGCATGATCCTGCGTCGAAAAGATGTTGCAGGACGACCAGCGCACTTCGGCGCCGAGTGCGGTCAAGGTTTCGATCAGTACCGCGGTCTGGATCGTCATATGCAGACAACCGGCGATACGCGCGCCCTTCAGCGGTTGCTCGGCGCCGTACTCGGCGCGGAGCGCCATCAGGCCCGGCATTTCGGTTTCGGCGATAGCGATTTCCTTGCGGCCCCAATCCGCAAGTCCGATATCGGCGACTTTGTAATCTTGGCTCATGTCTCGCTCCGTTACCTTGTTGTGATTAAATGCCGGCCGCGTCGAGCAATGCCTCGACCTTGTCGGTTCTTTCCCAGGTGAAGGTGTCCTCGGTGCGTCCAAAATGGCCGTAAGCCGCGGTCGGCTGATAGATCGGCTTCAACAGATCCAGCATCGCGATCAGGCCCTTCGGTCTCAGATCGAAAATCGAGCGGACGATGTCGACCAGGCGGTCTTCGCTGATCTTGCCGGTGCCGAAGGTTTCGATCGTAATCGAAGTCGGCTCGGCGACGCCGATCGCATAAGACACCTGAATCTCGCAGCGCTCCGCGAGCCCCGCCGCGACGATGTTTTTCGCGACATAGCGCGCCATGTAGGCCGCCGAACGGTCAACCTTGGAAGGGTCCTTGCCGGAAAACGCGCCGCCGCCGTGACGCGCCATGCCGCCGTAACTGTCGACGATGATCTTGCGTCCGGTCAGGCCGCAGTCGCCGACCGGGCCGCCAATCACGAACTGGCCGGTCGGATTGATGAAAAATTTGGTATCCTTATGGATCCATTCCTTCGGCAACACCGGCAGGATGATTTCGTCCATCACCGCTTCATGCAAGGCATTGTTGCTAATTTCCGGCGAATGCTGGGTCGATAAGACCACCGCGTCGATCGCCACCGGCTTGTGATTTTCATAGCGGAAGGTGATCTGGCTTTTCGCGTCCGGACGCAGCCAAGGCAGCGTATTGTTCTTGCGCACTTCGGCCTGGCGCTTGACCAACAGATGCGAATACTGTATCGGCGCCGGCATCAGCACGTCGGTTTCGTTCGACGCATAGCCGAACATCAGGCCTTGATCGCCGGCGCCCTGTTCATGATTTTCGGCCTCATCGACACCCATCGCAATATCGGAGGACTGTTTGCCGATCGCATTCAGAACCGCGCAGCTATTGCCGTCGAAACCGATGTCGCCGTGATCATAGCCGATGTCGCAAACGGTCTTGCGCACCAAGGCTTCCAGATCGACCCAGGCGTTGGTCGTGATCTCGCCGGCGATGATCACCATCCCGGTTTTTACCATCGTCTCGCACGCGACGCGTGATCTGGGATCCTGCGCCAACAGCGCATCCAGTACCGCATCGGAAATTTGATCCGCGACCTTGTCTGGATGCCCTTCCGAAACCGATTCCGAGGTAAAAATGAAATTGTTGCTCATAGAAGTGCCTATTAAAAAATGATATGTAGCCTGATACGCAAAAAGGCTGCAAGGCAGCCTTTTTAATGATTTGGTGGGCCCTGTAGGACTTGAACCTACGACCTGCCGATTATGAGTCGGACGCTCTAACCAACTGAGCTAAGGGCCCGTGTCCGTTTTTTAGTCGCCGTCGAGGAAGCAGCGCAGCTGTTCCGACCTCGATGGATGCCGCAACTTACGCAAAGCCTTGGCTTCGATTTGGCGTATTCTTTCACGCGTTACGTCAAACTGCTTGCCGACTTCCTCGAGCGTATGATCGGTGTTCATGTTGATGCCGAAACGCATCCTGAGCACCTTCGCTTCGCGCGCGGTCAGTCCTGCCAGCACATTTTGTGTCGATTCACGCAAGCCGGCAATTGTAGCAGATTCGACCGGCGATAGCACCCTCGAATCTTCGATAAAATCGCCCAGATGCGAATCTTCGTCGTCACCGATCGGCGTTTCCATCGAGATCGGCTCTTTCGCGATCTTCAGCACCTTGCGCACCTTGTCCTCGGGCATTTCCATGCGCACGGCCAATTCTTCCGGGGTCGCCTCGCGGCCCAGCTCCTGCAGAATCTGCCGGGAGATACGGTTCAGCTTGTTGATCGTCTCGATCATGTGCACCGGAATCCGGATCGTGCGCGCCTGATCCGCGATCGAACGGGTGATCGCCTGGCGAATCCACCAGGTCGCATAGGTCGAGAACTTGTAACCGCGGCGGTATTCGAACTTGTCGACTGCCTTCATCAGTCCGATATTGCCTTCCTGGATCAGATCGAGGAATTGCAGGCCCCGGTTGGTATATTTTTTCGCGATCGAAATCACCAACCGCAGGTTCGCCTCGATCATTTCCTTCTTCGCGCGCCGCGATTTAGCTTCGCCGATCGACATGCGCCGGTTGATGTCCTTCAGGCCGTTGATCGTCAGGCCGAATTTGGCTTCGATCTCGCTCAGGCTCTTGATCGCCTTGCGCAGGTCTTTCTCGTAAGGCTTCAACGCCTCGGCGTATTTGCCGCCGTCCGCCAGACAGCGCTCCAGCCAGGCCGGGTTGCTCTCGTCTTCGGTAAACAGCGCGATAAATTCAGGGCGCGGCATTTTCGCATGCTTCGTGCAAATTTCCAGTATCGTCCTTTCCTGATCACGCACGCTTGCTACGCCGTCCGGAATGATGCCGGACAGTTTTTTCAAGTACTGCGGCGTCCACTTGAACTCCATGAACAGATCGGCCAACACATCGAAGGCCTGCTCGGTTTCCGCGCTCGCGTAGCCGTATTTTTTACAGGCAGCGGTCGCGACCTGCAATTGCGCCCGGAGCTTGTCGACCTTCTCGTTGACTTCTTCGAGATTCAGGCCTTTCAACTCTTCGTCGGCGGCCCCGGCGGCGTCTTCGACATCCTCCGCGCCGGCCTGCGCCACACTCAAGTCATCGGTTTCGCTGTAATCGGCAAAGCCGGTGATCAGATCGTTCAGGCGAATGCCGCCCTCTTCGGTCGAAATCGAATCATAGGATTGCAGGAAGTCGTCGACCACGACGCAGGAGCGCGCCAAGGCCTTGACCAACTGTTGCTGGCCTTCCTCGATCCGTTTGGCGATTTTCAATTCGTCCGCGCGGGTCAACAGTTCGACCGAGCCCATTTCGCGCATGTACATGCGTACCGGGTCGGTGGTCCGACCGAACTCGCTGTCGACCGACGCCAGCGCGGCAACTTCTTCCGCATCCTCGTCATCGCTGGTGACCGCCGCCGCATCGGTAATCAATGAATCTTCATCGGGCGCAACCTCATAGACCTGGATGCCCATGTCATTGATCATGCCGATGAAGTCATCGATTTGTTCAGGATCGACGATATCGCTCGGCAAGTGATCATTAATCTCGGCATAAGTCAGGAAGCCCTGAATTTTGCCTTTGGCAATCAATTGTTTAATCTGAGACTGTTGCTGTTCTTGATTCATCATTCACTCACCGGATATGTAATTCAGCAGAACTACACGTAACTATTAATTCTACTATATAAATTTATGGCTTGGCATCTACTTTTTAAATGCCAATAATTTCCGCAAAGACTCTTTTTCATCGGGGGTCAACATCTTTTTGGACAAGAGCCGCTCCAGCTCATTTTCCGCCGACTGCTTGATCAAGCTCGCCAAGGCATCGCAAAAAACGCTCTCGATGTTATCCGGAGCGATCAACAGATCCAGAAAAGCCAGCGCCTTGACCGACTTTTCCTCGGACGAGTCGCGGTAGGACTCGAGCAATACCGCCGTGTTGGCAGGTTTTTGCGCCAAAATGGCCTCTACGATATGCCGAAACAATTCGACGCCGGGAAATACCAACGTACTCCAGTCGATTTCCTGTAATTCGGGGCGCATCGCCAATTTTGGATTTTGCACCAGCAGCGCAATCGCCATCCGTGCTGAGGTCATTCTGCCTTTCGCATGCGGGTTTGCAGGCCGAACATTGCGATTAAGTGTAGCTTCATTCTGCAAAACATCCAGATGACTGATGTCGGACAAAGTTTTGAGCCTCGCAAACATCATCTCCCGAAAAATCCCCGCCGGCAGCTTTTCGAGATACGGACGGGTCTTGCCGACCAATTGCGCGCGCCCTTCGAGACTGGTCAACTGCAAATCCCTGCCAGCCTCGGCAAAAAAATAATCGGACAAGACCTGAGCCTCTCGCATCCGCGCACGAAAGCGCTCGACGCCCTCCTTACGCACCAGCGAATCCGGATCCTCATCCTGCGGCAACAGCATGATGCGTACCTGTCGCCCGTCGCGAAGACAGGGAAACACCGCATCCATCGCCCGCCAGGCCGCCTCCCTTCCGGCCCGATCGCCGTCGAAGCAAAATACCAACTCCGCCGAGAAGCGGAACAGCAGCTCCGCATGCGCCTGCGATGCCGCGGTACCCAACGCGGCCACCGCATTGTCAATGCCGTATTCGGCCAACGCGACCACATCCATGTAGCCTTCGACCAACACAATCTGTGCCGGTTTGCTGTTTTTTTTCAGCAGCTCATAAAGACCGTAAACCTCTCTGCCTTTATGAAATAGGGACGTTTCCGGAGAATTCAAATATTTCGGCAAAGAATCGTCCAACACGCGTCCACCGAAGCCGACGATGCGGCCGCGTTTATCGCGAATCGGAAACATCACCCGGCCGCGAAAGCGGTCATACACATGACCCGCCTCATTCTTGACCGACAAGCCGGCATCCAGCAGGGCCTGTTGATTGAAGCGCCCGGACAAGGATTGCCAAGCATCGGGCGCATAACCCAACCGATAATCGCGCAACACCTGCTCTCCGACACCCCGACGGCGCAAATAATCCTGCGCGGCGGCGCCCGCTTTCGCATGCAGCTGCTCCGTATAAAACTGAGCCGCCTGCTCCATCAGCTGATACAGATTATTCAGATCGTCTTTTTTTTGCGGCGAAGTTTGCGCCGAAAAGGACTCCCTCGGCACATCGACACCGACAAACGCGGCCAGATCTTCGATCGCTTCGACAAAGTCGAGCCGATTGAATTCCATCAAAAACGTAATCGCGTTACCGCTGGCGCCGCAACCGAAGCAATGATAAAACTGTTTGTCGCGGTTAACTGAAAAACTCGGCGTTTTTTCGGTATGGAAGGGGCAACGGGCGACAAAATTCGCCCCCGTTTTTTTGAGAGGAAGGTGCGCATCGATAAGATCAACGATATCAACCCGCACCAGAAGGTCATCAATGAACTGACGAGGTATGCGTCCCTCGGACATAGAATAAAAGGGTTGAACGAGAGGATTAGCCTCCCAAACCAGCCTTGATTTTTTGGCTGACCACCGCCATGTCGGCGCGCCCCTGCATTTTCGCTTTCAACAGCCCCATCACCTTGCCCATGTCCTTCACCGATTCGGCGCCGGACTCGGCGATCGCTTCCCGAACCAGGGCGTCGATCTCGGCATCGCTCAGCGCCTCGGGCAGGAATTCCTGAATGATTTTGACTTCCGCTTCTTCCGCATCCGCCAGATCGTTGCGGCCGGCATCGCTGTACTGCTTGATCGACTCGCGCCGCTGCTTCAGCATCTTGTCCAGGACCTGAATGGCTCGGTCGTTATCGAGCGTGATGCGCTCGTCGACCTCGACCTGCTTGAACGCCGCCAGAATCAAACGGATCACGCCCAGCTTGAATTTGTCGCCGCCTTTCATGGCAGCTTTCATTTCGTCCTTGATCCGATCCGTCAATAAATCCATCATCCGAACCTGCAATTAAACAGCAGGACGGCCGCGACGCAGATTTTTCAACGCATAACGCTCGCGCGCCAGCTTTTTCAGGTGACGTTTGACTGCCGCCGCCCCTTTACGTTTACGTTCCGTGGTCGGCTTTTCATAAAACTCGCGGCGACGGACTTCGGCCAAGACACCGGCTTTTTCGCAAGCGCGTTTAAAACGGCGAATGGCGATATCGAAAGGTTCGTTTTCTTTAATTTTGACTGACGGCATTATACGTTTCCAGATTTCCAGTTGTGTTAATATGAATAAAACAAGGGCGTTAGCACACCCGCTCTAGTAAACTCCTAATTATACCTTTCTTTTGACCACTTTTCAAAATTCGATGATCGTTTTAGGCATAGAAACCTCCTGCGACGAGACCGGCGTTGCGCTTTATCACTCCGAACGCGGCCTGCTGGCCGACCTGTTGTACAGCCAGATCGATCTGCACAAGGAGTATGGCGGCGTGGTGCCGGAACTGGCCTCGCGCGATCATATCCGAAAACTGGCGCCGATGGTCCGGCAGGCGCTGCAAGACAGCGGCCTGACCCGAAACGACATCGACGGCATCGCCTATACCGCAGGCCCCGGCCTGATCGGCGCCCTGCTGGTCGGCGCGGCGACCGCGCGCGGACTTGCCTGGGCCTGGCAGGTGCCGGCGGTCGCGGTGCACCACATGGAAGGCCATTTGCTCGCGCCGATGCTGGAACCGAAACCGCCCGAGTTCCCTTTCGTCGCGCTGCTGATTTCCGGCGGCCATACGCAGCTAGTGAAAGTCGAAGGCATCGGCCGCTACGAAATTCTCGGCGAATCACTCGACGACGCCGCCGGCGAAGCCTTCGACAAGACCGCCAAGATGCTGGGACTCAGCTATCCCGGCGGCCCCAAGCTGTCCGCCCTGGCCACCCGCGGCCACACACGCCTTCACTTTCCGCGCCCGATGACCGACCGTCCGGGCCTGGATTTCAGCTTTAGCGGCCTTAAAACCTTCGCCTTGAACACGCTGCAAGCCAGCGAACGCAGCGCACAGGACAAGGCCGACATCGCCCTCGCCTTTCAGGAAGCGGTGGCCGACACGCTGACGATCAAATGCCGGCGCGCCTTGCAGCAAACCGGACTCAAGACGCTGGTGGTCGCCGGCGGCGTCAGCGCGAACACTCAAATCCGCGCCTCGCTGAGCGCGATGGCCGCGCGCGAGAAGGCCGCGATCCATTTCCCAAGACCCGCATTCTGCACCGACAACGGTGCGATGATCGCCTATGCGGGTTGCCAGCGCTTATTGGCCGGGCAACGCGAAGCGCTCGCGATCAAGGCCAAACCACGCTGGCCGATCAGTGACTTATCGAGTATTTGATATTTCACCTGAGGAAATCATGAAATGAAAAATAGATTATTTTTCTTATTGGCCTCGACCGTTATCGGCATAGCGTTTATCGGCCCGACTTCTGCATACAGCAATGCAAAAAAACCGCTCCTCAAACAAATCAAAGCCTCAGGAAACGTTTCTCCTCTCTATCAATACAGCACTGAATGCACGATTTATCCCAACAAGATTGTTTTACAGAAAAGCACTGGCGGCATTACCAGCCTATCGACAATCAAACATGCATTAAAGGGCAATATTCGTGAGTTAATTACCGCGGCAAGTGCCGGAGAAATTACTCAAGAACCCGGCCCTACTGATGGTCCGACCGAAAATGATATTGCCTATAATAAAAAGGGAGAAGCTACGCTTCTTAAACAAACAGGTTCTGTCATGCATACGAACAATGCGCCGGAAGCCGACACACTGATAAATTTCCTGAATATAAGCTGCGAGTAAACACTCCGCAAAAGCGAGTAAATGCGTTCAACCTTTTATGTTTTCACGTCTTAAATAATGCCGGCCGCATCCGAATAGGCCTTGCCGGGCCGTCGGTAGCCGGGACAGGCGATGCCGATGCTTTCGACAGGATCGCCGAGGCGCAGCGCGGTCAATTGCCCTCCCCACAGACATCCGGTATCGATCCCGTAACAATTGTGGCCTTCGTAATAACCGACTTGCGACCAATGTCCGAAGACGATCCGCAAATCGGCATTCTTGCGGTTTGGCGCGGTAAACCACGGCATCAGGTGCGAAGGCTGCGAGCCGGGCCGGCCGTCATGGGTAAAATCGAGACGTCCGTCCGCATCCAGAAAGCGCATCCGAGTGAAGCAATTGACGATGAAGCGAAGCCGCGGCACGCCTTCCAGATCGTCCGACCAAAGATCCGGCTGATTGCCGTACATTTCCTGCAAAAAAAGCCGGTAATCGTCGCTCCTCAGGGCCTGTTCGGCCAGCGCGGCCATCGCTTGCGCCTTTTCCAAATCCCATTGCGGCGGCAGACCCGCATGCAGCAGGCAGAATTCGCCGTTCGTATGGAACAACGGCTGACGCCTGAGCCAGTCGATCAATTCATCCGCATCGGGGGCTTCCAAAACCGGCCGAAACGTGTCTTTTTTGTGCACGATGCCGGAGGCATGCGCGGCCACCAGGTGCAGATCATGGTTGCCGAGCACGGTCACCGCCTGCTCCCCGAGCGACTTCACGAAGCGCAAGACCTCCAGCGATTTGGGCCCGCGGTTGACCAGATCGCCCGCCATCCAGAGCGTGTCGGTTGCCGGATCGAACTGGATGGTGTCGAGCAGTCTTAACAGGTCGTCATAGCAGCCCTGCACATCGCCGATTGCGTATATCGCCATCGGCTTAATGCAGCGTCCGTGGAATCGACAAGGTAAAACGCGGAATCGGCGCATTGAAATGATCGCCGTCGTCCGTACGCATCGTGTATTCGCCCTGCATCGTGCCGACCGGCGTTTCGATCATCGCGCCGCTGGTATAACGGAACGACTCGCCCGGTTTCAGATACGGCTGCTCGCCGATCACGCCGTCGCCGCGGACTTCCTGAATTTTGCCGTTCGCATCGGTAATCAGCCAATGTCGGGTCAACAACTTCGCAGGCGCCGCTCCTGCATTCGTGATCGTGATCGTGTAGGCAAACACATAGCGGCTTTCCGCCGGCGCGGACTGCGCTTCGATGTAATGCGGAGTGGCTTCAACAAGAATTTTATTTTTTTCGCTCATGTTCGGATCATCATTGACATCATGACCGGCAAGCCGGTTTCGCTCGGGAATTGGCGTTATTTGATCTCAACTTGGCCGCTAACGCAAGCCTTGAGACGACAAAGAAGTCAGCGCGGTTTTACCAATCCGCCCTCACTACAGTATCATAAGCAGTCTTAACCCTCGGCAAAACAGCGATCAGGACAAAACCTTGCACATTCACATACTCGGCATTTGCGGCACTTTCATGGGTGGCTTGGCGGTAATCGCCCGGCAAATGGGCCATCGGGTCACCGGCTCCGACCACAACGTGTATCCGCCGATGAGCACGCAGCTGGAATCCCAGGGCATCGTGCTGATGGAAGGCTACCGGGCCGAAAATCTCGATCCGAAACCGGATCTGGTGGTCATCGGAAATGCGCTCTCGCGCGGCAACCCGGAAGTCGAGGCGGTGTTGAACCTGGGCCTGAACTATGTCTCCGGCCCCGAATGGCTCGCCAAACATGTCTTGCAGGACCGCTGGGTGCTCGGCGTCGCCGGCACGCACGGCAAGACCACCACGAGCAGCATGCTGAGCTGGATACTCGAACATCAGGGTTTCAAGCCCGGCTTCCTGATCGGCGGCATTCCGCTCAATTTCGGCGTGTCGGCAAGGCTTGGCGAGTCTTCTTTTTTTGTGGTCGAAGCCGACGAATACGATTCGGCGTTTTTCGACAAGCGCTCGAAATTCGTGCATTACCGGCCGCGCACCGCGATCCTGAACAATCTCGAATACGATCACGCGGACATTTTCCCGGACCTCGACGCGATCAAAAAACAGTTTCATCATCTGGTCAGGACGATTCCGGGCCAGGGTCTGATCATCGCGCCCGAAAACGAACACAATATTCGCGACGTGCTGGCTATGGGCTGCTGGACGCCGGTCACAGAGACTTCGATCAACGGCCAATCGGCATGGAATGCGGCGCTGATCAAGGCCGACGGCAGCCGCTTCTCGGTGCTCCACAATGGCGATAAACAAGGCGAAGTCGATTGGACGCTGACCGGCGAACACAATGTCTCGAACGCGCTGGCCGCAATCGCCGCCGCGCACCACGTCGGCATTCTGCCCAAGGATGCGATCAATGCGCTGGCCCAGTTCCAAAATGTCAAACGGCGCATGGAAGTGATCGCCAAACTGCACGGCGTGACGATTTACGACGATTTCGCGCACCATCCGACCGCGATCGCGACGACGCTGGACGGCCTCAGGAAACAGGTCGGCCAGGAGCGCATCATCGCGATCGTCGAACCGCGCTCGAATACGATGCGGCTCGGCATACACACCGAAACCCTGGCCAAATCATTGAACCAGGCCGATCAGGCGCTGATCTATCAGCCGAAAGAACTGAGCTGGGACTTGAGCCAACTGAAACGGTACGCGGCGAATATCGAGATCTGCGAAAGCCTCGAGCAAATCATCGACAAACTGAAGCGCGAAGCGCGCCAAGGCGGCCATTTCGTGTTGATGAGCAACGGTAGTTTCGGCGGCATTTACGCGAAGCTGCTGGCGGAACTGAGCCGGTAGCTTTTCAACGCTTTTACACTCAACAGAATTTTTCCCGAACCATGAAACTGATCCGAATCGCAACGCGCAAAAGCCCGCTCGCACTATGGCAGGCCAATCATGTCGCCGCACTTCTGGAGCAACACTTTCCGGACATCAAAACCGAACTGGTGCAAATGACCACCAAGGGCGACAGGATTCTGGACGCGCCGCTCGCGAAGGTCGGCGGCAAGGGCCTGTTCGTGAAGGAACTCGAACAAGGCATGCTCGAAGGCGAGGCCGACATCGCGGTGCATTCGATGAAGGATGTGCCGGTCGAATTTCCGGAAGGCCTGCATCTGGCGGCCATTCTGCAGCGCGAAGACCCGACCGACGCCTTCGTATCGAACCGTTTCGACCGTCTGAACGACTTGCCGGCCAACGCCCGGATCGGCACCTCGAGCCTGCGCCGGCAATGCCAGATCAAGCAGCGTTTTCCCGATGCCGAAATCCTGCAACTCCGGGGCAACGTGAACACCCGGCTCGCCAAGCTCGACGCCGGCGATTTCGACGCGATCATCCTGGCCTCGGCCGGCCTGATTCGCTTGGGTATGAAGGCCAGGATCAAGGAGCGCCTCGATCCGGCGATCAGCCTGCCGGCGATAGGCCAGGGCGCGATCGGCATCGAATGCCGCAGTAACGACGAGCAAATCAACGCCCTGCTCGGCGCCCTGCACGATGCCGACACCGCGCTCTGCGTGAAGGCCGAACGCGCGATGAACGCCCGCCTGCAAGGCGGCTGCCAGGTGCCGATCGCAGGATTCGCCGAAAAACACGGCGAACGCCTGTTCATGCGCGGTCTGGTCGGTGCGCCGGACGGTTCGGTGATTTACCGCAGCGAAGGCTGGGATGATTTGGATCAGGCCGAAGCCTTGGGCAGAAAAATCGCCGAAGACCTGCTCGCGCAAGGCGCGGATCGAATTCTCGCGGCGCTATACCAGGAATGAAATCGCTGAACGGCGCGCACATTCTGGTGACCCGCCCAGGGCACCAGGCGGGCAATCTTTGCAGCCTGATCGAACGGCAGCACGGCGTCGCGGTCGCGTTTCCGACCCTCGAAATCGTTGCCGCGAACGACCGCGACCGGATAACCGCGACGCTGGCAAACCTGCATCGATTCCAATGGCTTGTTTTTATTAGCGCAAATGCAGTAAATTTTGCACTGCTCGCGAATGATGGCAAAATAGACCAATTTCGCGGCGTGCGGATTGCCGCGATCGGCCAGGCGACCGCAAGAGCGCTCGCCGCCGCCGGCTTGAAGGCCGATCTCTTGCCCGAACACGGCTCGGATAGCGAGGCCTTGCTGGCGATGCCGCCGATGCAGTGCGTTGCGGGACAGCGCCTCCTGATCGTGCGCGGCGCCGGCGGCCTCGAAACGCTCGGACAGGAACTCAAGCAGCGCGGCGCGGAGGTCGACACGCTGGATGTTTATCAAAGAAGGGTTCCGTCTGCCGATCCCGCGCCGGTGATCGATTTACTCAGACAAAACCGGCTCGACCTGATCACCGCGACCAGCGGCGAAGCGTTGCGTAACTTATTGATCATGCTCGGTGAAAAAGACCGGAGCCAGGCATTGGCGATCCCGCTGGTAGTCGTCAGCGAGCGCATCCGGCAGATCGCGAAAAACAGTGGATTTGGACGAATTTATGTAACGGATAGCCCTTCGGATACAGCAATTCTTGAAAAAATAATAACTTGGGCAACAGGTGAGAAAAGTGGCCGAACTGAATGAACAAATAGAAGGGAATGCGGAAAATTCGAAAAAAGCGCGGAGATCCCGGAGCGGATTATGGTTTGGCGTGATTATCATCCTGATCATCTTCGCAGTCGCCGGCGCCGGCTATTATTTTCTGATGCAGCTCAGAGACCGCCAATCCAACCTGGGCGGCGAAGTCAAGGGCGAGATGGCGAAGAAAATCTCCGACTACCAAGCCCAGCTTACCGCGATCCAGGAGCATTTAGCGACGCTCGAATCGACGATCGCTCATAAGGACGATCATTTCACCGCAAGACTGGACGAGATCTCGAAGCAACAGAGCGAGAAACTGGCCAGCACGCGCAAGGATTTGAGCGAGGAAATCGCCCGCCTGCAGCGCCAACTCGGCAAGACCCGCGGCGACTGGCTGATCGCGGACGCCGAATATTTGCTTGGCGCGGCCAATGAGCGCCTGCAATTGGTCGGCGACGTGAATACCGCGCGCGAAGCGCTCGAAGCGGCCGATCAGCGCCTGCGTGAAAGCGGCGACGCGGCCGTCTTCAAGGTGCGCGAGGAAATCGCGAAAGAAATCGCCGCGCTCAAAAGCGTGGCCGCGGCCGATATTGTCGGCCTATACGCCGCCTTGCAAAGCCTGCAGGATACGTCCGAAAAACTGACCTTGCTGCTGCCCTATGCCGGTAAAACGCTGACACCTTCGACCGAAATCCACAGCCACGCCGACAGCAAGGAACCTGCCCATGAACTGCTCGATTCGGCGATCGAAAGCCTGCACGGCATCGTCACGATCCGGCATACCGACCAGCCGATCAAGGAAACGCTGACGCCGGAAGAAGCGCAGTTCATCCGCGAGCAATTGCGCGCGAAGCTCGAAACGGTCAAGATCGCGCTGGTGCAGCAAAACGAAGCCTTGTATCGGGCCGGCCTGCAGGATGCGAAAAAATGGACCGAGCTGAATTTCACGCCGAACCCGGAAACGCGCAAATTCATCGGCGAGCTTGGCCGCTTCCTGGCGATCAATATCCGCAGCCATTTCCCGGACATCAGCACCTCGCTGAAACTGCTCAGAGACATCACCAAATTACGGGTCGAAACCGACAAAGCCCTGCTGGCGGCGCCGGCCGAAAAGCCGAAAGCGCCTGAAGCGAAACCGCTTCCGGAAGCCCCGGCGGCGGCCACACCACCGCCCGCGCCGGCCGCCCCCGCCCAACCGGAACCGACTAAAAAATGAAAAAGATCCTTTATTTTCTAGGGCCGCTGTTCATTACGGTTGCCGCCGCGTTCGCGGTTTATTATGGCTTCAAGAGCCTGGAAACCCCCGGCTATGTGCTGGTCGGCATCGGCCACTGGTCGATCGAGACGACGCTCGCCGCTTTCGCGGTCGCGCTGGTGATCGGCTTTTTTCTGTTTTATGTGCTTTTCCGTTTCCTCGGCTGGCTGGTCCGGCTGCCGGGCCAACTTAAACAGCGCGGCACCCACATCAGATTCAACCGCTCGCAGGAAGCCTTGATCGCAGGTCTTGTCGATTCGGCCGAAGGCAACTGGGAACAGGCCGAAAAAATCCTGATCAAACATGCCTCGCACAGCGGCGCGCCGTTGATCCATTATCTGACCGCCGCGCGCGCGGCGCAGTCGCGCGGCGCTTTCGACAAGCGCGATGAATATCTGCAAAAAGCCGCCGACCAGGCCCCCGGTTCGAATATCGCGATCGGCCTGACCCAGGCCGAACTGCATCTGTCCGGTAATCAGTTCGACCAGGCGCTCGAAACCCTGACCAAGCTGCACTCGATCAATCCGACCCACGCCAGCGTATTGAAATTGCTGCATCAGACCTATCAGAGCATCGGCGACTGGGAAGCGATCCGGAAGCTGTTGCCGTCGCTGAACCAGAACAAGGTGTTGATGGAAGCCGAAGTCAAGCTGCTCGAAACCGAAACCTTCAGCCGCCTGTTGAAACAGGCGGCCGAGATGGGCGATGCGAAGCAGATCGCCCTGCTCTGGTCAGAAACCCCGACCCACATCAAAAAAATGCACGGCATGGCGGCGATCTATTTTGCCGCGATGATCGAGGCCGGCGCCGGCAACACGATCGAAGCCGAACTCGCGCACACCTTGTCGGTCAACCTGGACGATACCCTGCTGGTTTTATACGGCAGCGTGCAATCGCACGATGCGGCGAAACAACTGGCGAACGCCGAACAATGGCTGGTCGCGGGGCCGAACAACGCGGTGTTGCTGTCGCTGCTCGGCAAGCTCAGCCTGCAACAGGGCGAGCATGAAAAAGCCGAAGTCTACCTGAGCCAAAGCCTCGCCAGCGATCCGACCGTACAGGCCTATCAGCTGCTGGGCGATTTATATTTCGCACAAAACGAAAAAGACAAGGCCTGCGCGAGCTATAAATCCGCGCTGGAATTGTCTTCGAGTGAAATCGTGACGCGCCTGGATCAAATCGCCGAATTTGGCGAGCAGGCAGCCGAACCGCTAAGCTGAATTCGTCCCCACCAGGGTCACGTCACCGTCAACTCGGCGACGCAACCCTGGCGCGCAACATCCTCAAGCCGACGCAATCCGGTTTTTACCGTCCCAGAACGGCGATTTCTTGATCTCTTTCGACAAGAATTCGATGAATTGCCTGACCAGCTTGCGGTTATAAGCGATCAGCTGCTTTACCTGCGCCTTCGACGCCCCGCCGACTTCGTCCGTCAACCGAGGAAAGTCATGGATGAAGGCCAGCCAGGGCTCGACTACCCGCATCTGAAACAATACCGCAATATCCGACGGCAACTCTTTTGCCAGATGCGCGAGGCGCTGGTAGTTCCGAACGCCCGGTCTTAACACGTCCTCTTCCAGTTGCTGGACAACCGCCGCGTAGCGAATCGCGGTCTGCTGACTGACGTGATGCAGGGCGAAACGCGTCGGCTCTATGATCGTTTCCTCGAGATAGCCCATGGCCCGATCGGGAGAGCGCTGAATCAGATTGACCGTGGCCTGGCTATTCTCCCGAATCAAGCGTTGCTTCTGCTTGATGATCTCCCGCGTCTGCTCGACAAAACCCTGCAGCACACCGATGTTGCGCCGGATTTCGATCAATACCGGCCGGACCATTTTGTCGTCGATGCCGTTTCTGATTTGATCGCGCAATTCGTAGATCTTCTCCAGCGTCGATTTTTCGAGCTCCTTTTGCGCCGCGGCCAGCTTCATTTCGAGATCGCTGATATAGGAATCGCGCTCTGACAAGGTCGTTTTTAAAAACGCGATGGTTTCTTTGTTCAACTCCAACTGCATGGTCAGCGTCGAGACTTGATCTTCCAGCCGGTTCAATTTGACCAGCAAGTCGCCCTGGACGGTGTCGCCATTCGATTCCATACCATTCCCCCCTCTGTGATGATGATGTTGTTATTATATTTTTTGTTCGGAACACCGGCATTGATAACAAGCGCCCCCAAAAAAGTCAAGCCGTAATAAACAATTAGCGTCGCAGCGAACCAAATCAAGGCTTGCCGGGACTTGGCCTGGCCTCAATAATGCGGAGGGATTTCATGCACCGTTTCGCCGGGGCTCCGGGCTTCGGTCAGCAGGTTTTGCATCTTGTCGTTCAGTTGGCGGTAGGCCGCTTCGAGCCGGTCGATTTGCTGCTGTTGCTGGCTGACGATCTGATTCAAGGCCTGGAGTAAGTCATCCTGATAGGCGACCTTGATTTCGAGTTCTATGATCCGTTCTTCGTTCATCGTTTGCTTCATATCACCTTGGAAAATTGCTGCTGCGTTTTTTGCGCCAGATAACGGTCGAACACCATGCAGATATTGCGGATCAGCAAGCGGCCTGCCGAGGACACGGTGATGCCGGCGGCCGACAGCATGAGCAAGCCGTCGGCCTGCATCGGCCGCAAGGCTTCGAGTTCGCGCGCGAAATAGCCGGCAAAATCGATCGCGAATTCCTTTTCGATCGCGGCGAAATTCAGGCCGAAATGACAGATCAGTTGCGTGATCACCGCACGGCGCAGTTTGTCGTCCTGATCGAGATCGACGCCCTTGAATACCGGCAATTTTTGATGGTGGATCAGCCGGTCGTAGGTTTCGAGGTCTTTCACGTTCTGAATGTAGGCATCCCCTACCCGGCCGATCGAGGTGATGCCGAGGCCGACCAGATCGCAATCCGAATGCGTCGAATAGCCCTGAAAATTCCGGTACAGCTTGCCTTCGCGCTGCGCGACCGCGAGTTCGTCGCCGGGTAGAGCGAAATGATCCATGCCGATATACACATAACCGGCCTCGGTCAGCCTGAGGCCGACCATTTGCAGGATCGCGAGCTTCACTTCCGGCGACGGCAGCTCGGCATCATTGATCTGGCGCTGGGTTTTGAAGCGCGCCGGCATGTGCGCGTAATTGAAAACCGACAGCCGGTCGGGCTCTGCGGCCAGAATCTTGTCCAACGTTTTGGCAAAGGTCGCGACCGTTTGCAGCGGCAGGCCGTAGATCAGGTCGATATTGGTCGAGCGGAAGCCTTCGGCGCGCGCGGCTTCCAGGACACCGAGCGTCTGCTCCTCGCTTTGCAGCCGGTTGACGGCCTTTTGCACATCAGGGTCGAAATCCTGTACGCCCAGACTGATCCGGTTGAAGCCGAGCTCCCGCAGCAGCCTGATCGTGCTGTCATGGGTTTCGCGCGGATCGACCTCGATCGAATATTCGCCGCCGTCGTCGTCCCGCAACTTGAAATGCGCGCGCGTGACATCCATCAGCCGCCGCATCTGCGCATCGCCCAAAAAAGTCGGCGTGCCGCCGCCCCAATGCAGTTGATTGACGACCCGGCTGTTATCGAACAGCGCGCCCTGCATCGCGATCTCCTTGCAGAGATTGTCCAGATACGGCGCCGCGTGCCCGCGATTCTTGGTCACGATCTTGTTGCAGGCGCAATAAAAGCAGACCGTATCGCAAAACGGCAGATGGAAATACAGCGACAGCGGCCCGCCCGCCTGATTCGACTTGGCGATGTGCCAGCGGTAATCAGTATCGCCGAAACCCTCGTGCAGTTCGAGCGCGGTCGGATAAGAGGTATAACGCGGCCCGGCCTTATCGTAACGGTTGATCAGGTCCAGGTCGAAGATGATTGATTGATCCATGAAAGAGAAGTCTGGTGGCGGTGGGCGAAAAATGCCGGCAATGAATGAACAACCCGAGAAGACGTGTGCCTATTGTAGACGCAGTCGTTACCGAACGTCCACGCTCAAAGCAAACGACTATCGAATACACTTATCAATTGGCCTTCACCCGATTGCGCCCGGAGGCTTTCGCAGCGTAGAGCGCGGCATCGACAATCTTCAGGAAATCTTCCAGAGACTGACTATCGCGGTACTCCGCCACACCGAGGCTGACGGTGATGCGTTGCGGTATGCCGAAATCAAACAGCTGAACCTTCAACCGTATCGTTTCCGCCAATCGCAACGCCCCTTCAAGGTCCGTTTCGGGGCACAGCAGCAAAAACTCCTCGCCGCCCCAGCGCCCAAGCAGATCATTTGTCCTGACCGTATAGCCAATCAATGTCGACAATTCTTTCAGCACCTGATCGCCGGCATGATGGCCGAAATTGTCATTGATCGCCTTGAAATGATCCACATCGAGCATGATCACCGAAAAATTGGAATGATAGCGCCGAGCCCTGGCGATTTCCTTGGCAAAGACATGATCCAGAAATCGCCGGTTCGCAATACCGGTCAGCGCGTCGGTATTCGATAACTGCTCAAGCTCCTTGTTCAAAGCCTGCAATTTGGTCCTGTAGCGACGGACGACACATTCCCGTACAATCAAAAGCACGACCAAAACGCCGAAACCCAAGACAACATAGCCGAGCAATCGGTGATCGCGCTTCTTTTCATAGGCGATGGCTATCCATCTGTTCAAAATCGTCAGTTTATCCGTCTCGGTCAGCGACGCGACCGCCTTTTCGAAGATGCGCAGTAACAGGGGCTGATCGTTTCTGACCGCAACCGACATCGTATAAAGCACATCGGTGACGCCGGCGACTTTGATGTTCAATATCCCATGTTTTTGGCTTTGATAGGCGATCGTCGCGACCGTATCAAGATAGCCAAACACCTTGCCGCTGGCGACCCATTCGAGGCCGCTACGGGCATCACTGGCTTCGAGAATTTGCATACTCGGATATTTTTTCTTCAGTAGATCGAGTGCGGCAAAACCTTTAACGGTGACGAAGGTCTTGTGCAGAATAGTCCGAAAATCGGCAATGAACGGCTGATCGTTGCGCGTGGCGATCACGATCGGATAGACATTGAACGGGCGCGTAAAAGCCAGATACGCCAGGCGCTGATCGGTCTTCGTCGCGCTGGACAGGATAGAGCATTTCCGCTGCTGCGCATAGTCCAGCGACTCCTGCCAATCCGCCGTTTTTACCAAACGAATTTCTTTGCCTATCCGTTCGGCAAAAATTTTCTGGAAATCGGCGTTGATGCCGATATAGTCGCCCTGGTCAGTCACAAAGTCATAAGGCATCCAATCAGGATCGACACAGACGCCGATATAGTCGATATGTTGCAAAAATTCGATTTCGCCGGCATCCAAGGGCAATGTGGAAACAGCGTTTTTCGGCACAAAGCGATCGGCCGCCCACCCGGGAAAGCACAACGCAAAAATCAAAATCAGAACCTTGATGCGCATTTTTGAATGCCGTGCCTTAAGTTTCAATTACGACAGACAACTCAGTATAGCCGATATTCTTTGCGCTTGCACCCGCAGCCCGAGGACTGGAATTCGTGGCGGCCTTGCGGGTCTATCGATACCAACGCACGCGTAACGGCCGTCCTTGACAAAAACCCAAGCCCCCTATTTGATATAGCCGCGCAATCCAGCAAGCGCCTGTGGCGCGACTGTCTAGGGCGCATGTTTTCCAGCCACCGGATGACACTTTGTCCGATAAAACCCTTTTCCCGCTGCCGCCGAATTTAGGAGAGCCTGATGCAGACCAACCGTCCCGCCGCCGTAATCGAACGGCTTTCGGCCTTTTTGAACACCCCGCTCGATACGCTCTTGCAGCAGCGACTGGCCACCGATCCCCGGCAACAGGCGCTGCATCTATTCAAAAAGACGGTCGCCAACGTGCCGGCTTACCGGCAATTTCTTCAGGACCAAGGCTCCGATCCGAACGGGGTCGCAGGTTTCGAAGACTTTGCAAAGCTGCCGCTCTCGGACAAGGCGAACTATATGCAGAAATATCCGTTGCCGTCGCGCTGCCAAGGCGGTCAGATCACCGCCTGCGACCGCCTGGCGGTCTCTTCGGGATCGACCGGAGTTTCGACTTTCTGGCCGCGCGCGATGACCGACGAACTGGACATCGCCCTGCGCTTCGAGCAGGTCTTCCGCCACAGTTTCCGCGCCGATCGGCGCGACACGCTGGCGGTCGTCTGCTTTCCGCTGGGCAACTGGGTCGGCGGCGTGTTCACGACCTCGTGCTGCTGGCACCTCGCGCAAAAGGGCTATCCGTTGACCGTGGCGACGCCGGGCAACAAACCGGATGAAATCCTGCGCGTCGTGCGCGAATTGGGGCCTCATTTCGAACAGACCGTGCTGCTCGGCTATCCGCCCTTCGTGAAGGACGTGATCGATGCCGGTGCCGCGCAGGGCATCGATTGGCGACTCTACAAAATCAAGTTCGTCTTTGCCGGCGAAGTGTTCAGCGAGGAATGGCGCAGCCTGATGCTGCAACGCGTCGGCTCGACGGCGCCCCGCTACGACTCCGCCTCGCTCTACGGCACCGCGGACGGCGGCGTATTGGGTAATGAGACGCCGCTCAGCATCGAGATCCGCCGCTTCCTGGCCGAGCATCCCGCCGTCGCCCGCGAACTGTTCGGCGAATCGCGCCTGCCGACCCTGATCCAATACGACCCTTGCAGCCGTTACTTCGAACTGATCGACGGCGCCACCCTCGCGGTCACCGGCGACAACGGCGTGCCGCTGATCCGCTATCACATCGCCGACCGCGGCGGATTGATCGGCCACGCCGACTTGCTCGCTTTCCTGAAAATGCGCGGGCTGCCTGCACTCGAAGACGAAGGCCTCCCCCTGCCCTTTGTCTGGGTATTCGGCCGCGCCGATTTCACCGTATCGTTCTACGGTGCGAACATCTATCCGGAAAACGTGGTCGTCGGCCTGGAGCAGGCCGAGTTGACACGCTGGGTCAGCGGCAAATTCGTGATGGAAGTCAAAAACGACCGCGACGGGGCCGAATTCCTGGCTGTCGCGGTCGAACTGCTGCCCGGGGCCGCGGCGGACACGGACAAAGAAGCCGCCATCGCCGCATCGATTCGCAGCCAATTGCTCCGGCTGAACAGCGAATTCGCGAACTATGTACCGCCAGCCAAGCAAATGCCTCGGATCGCATTACGGCCTTTCGGCGATCCGGATTATTTTCCTGTCGGCGTCAAGCACCGCTATACGCGGCGGAATGCGGCTGGATGACTCCATCCTCAGGGGCGTAATCATGACCCCAGCGAGGTTCACCCTGCACAATAAGCAAAGTAAAAGTTTGCATTCCTCTGCTTTGTCATTATAATATCGATTCGATACCTATAATGCTCGGAGGTCACTCATGCAATTTATCAAGACTATCACTCTGCTGGCCGCTGCAACCGGTTTGTGCCTGGCAAGCAGCGCGGCGATGTCCGAAACCGAAGGCTATCTGTCGATCTGGCGCTCTTCGGTCAAAGTCGCGGGAAAGGGTGACAATAAAACCCTGGCACTGGAAATCCAGACCGCGAAACCGATCCCGGTGGACGGCAAATCCGGCGCCTTCGGCTATGCGGCGTTGACCGACAATGCGAATAATCTGCTCGTCGTGGTCACTCACCTGCCGATCGACGACAGCTCGCACGAAAATCAGGAAAGCGGCTTCCACACCCATGTGCTCGATTTAAAACAGCCGACGGCCGCCTGCGCGGGCGCCAACTTCGAAGTCGATCTGGAAAACTCGGGTAAAAATGCCGCCTTCGACGCCGATTATCAATGGAAGGTGAACGGCAGCAAAATTTCGGTCGAAAACGTGCCGGTCAAGGATTTAGGCGATGCCGGCGTTGACACGATCGTTGCGTTTACCCTGAAACCGGTGCTGAATGCCCAGCAAAAACCGACCAACCTTTGCGTGACCGTGACCGATAAAGGTTAATTGTCGCCCCGACCGATGGCGGTATGAGCATCTGACTCAGGATTTCAGGTAAGATAACGCTTGTCCACGGCAAAAACAGCCAGCCGATGTCGCTGGCTGTTTTTTCGCGCCGCCGTTTTTACCGCCTGTCATTCTTGCGAGGGTCTTTATGCCGATCGGTAAATTGTTCACGCTTATCGGTATCGCGCTGACCGTGATCGGACTTGTCCTGACTTATCTGCCCGGCCTCTTCGCCTGGTTCGGCAAATTACCGGGCGACATTCGTATCGAAGACGGCAAAAAATTCATCTTCATTCCGATCACCTCGATGATCGTGATCAGCCTGCTGCTGACGCTGCTGGCCAATTTATTTTTCCGCAAATAACACCTTCCCCGCCGCCGGGAAAACCAGCGGACACTTCGACATCCATCCTTATACGCCCGACTTCGAGAACCTTGGCGCGCCATCGCTTTAACGATTGAATTCGCCATCTTGGCCGAACGGGAACTTTATCCTCTCATCAGCGGCCTTTTGCATTACTATATCAATTATCAGTAGCATTCACGGAGTTAACTCATGATTCCCATTCGAGATACCGCTCCCTGCCTTACCCGCCCCGTGGTCACCTGGGGACTTATCGTTGTCTGTTCAGGCATTTTTGTCTGGCTGCAGTTTTTGCCCTATGCGGTCAGCAATCCGCTGATTGCCCGTTTCGGCATGGTGCCGCTGCGTTATTCGGATCCGGCATGGGCGGAACGGGTGGGCTTGCCTTTCGACGCTTACCTGTCGTTTCTGACCAACCTGTTTTTGCACGGCAACTGGTTCCATTTGATCGTGAATATGTGGTTTTTATGGATCTTCGGCGATAACGTCGAGGATAGGATGGGACATTGGTCTTTTTTGGTCTTTTATTTGCTGTGCGGCCTGATCGCCACGGGCCTGCAATGGTATTTCGATCCGCGCCTGGAAATTCCGGTGGTCGGCGCCTCCGGTCCGATTGCCGGCGTCCTGGCGGCATACTTCTTTCTTTATCCGCTGGAGCGCGTCATTCTGTGGTTGCCTATCTTCTTGTTGCCGATCGTGGTCAGCGTCCCCGCCATCGCCTTTTTGGGCGTCTGGGTGATCATTCAATTGAATGAAGCGACGACGTCGCTCTTGTTCGAAGGCGGCGCGGCCAAGATGGCGTGGTGGGCGCATCTGGGCGGCTTTATTGCGGGCTTCCTGCTGTATCGGTTTTTCCTGAAGAAGCCGCAGGGCGGAATAAAAATGGATGATTCGAGCAGCTTTAAGATATAATTCCCGATTAAAAAAAGAAAGCGCGTCGATGCGCTGCGGATTCTTTTTTGACTAAAGCTTACTTAGTGGAATCAGGAAATTACGAGTCATATGAAAAAGATTAATGTCGCCTTGGTCAGGTTGCTCCAGTTCGTGGTGTTCGTCGTGTTCACCTTCGTGGTCATCACCTATTTCGGGGCGATGATTTTACTGCCTCTGGATGCGGTCACCCTGCTGATCAAGCTGTTCGGCCTCGTCGGCCTGCATGGCTTCATCGGCGCGGCAATCGCGATTCCGGCCGTCGCCTACCTGGGCTTGATCGTCTATCGGACGCCTGGCCTGTGCCCGATGATCATCGAAACCGGCGTCGATCTGGTCAAGATCGGCAAAGCCAAAGTCGAAGCGTTCAACGCGATCGCAAATTCGGTAAAAGCCTAGTTTTTCACCCCTTGCCCGGGGGAAAAGGCGTGACGGAGTTGTCCGCCACGCCTTTTTTATTGGGCGCATCAAAAAACATTACCACTTCAGGGGAATAAGATATTCTCCGCGCCGTTTGCTTTGCATTGTATCAACTCTTAATTGATGAGGATCGTTATGTGTTTTAGTGCAAATATGTCGTTGGGCCTGGGCATCATCGGCTTCGCCGCCTCGGGCGTCACGTTTATGGATAAAAGCGAAACCTTGCCGGTGCGCGCGGCCCGGGCCTTCGCGATCTTTCATTTTTCGTTGATGGAACTGATCCAGTATTTCGCCTACCCGGTCGCCGGCCAATGCGGCTACGGCACCAACCAATTGCTCAGCGAATTATCGACCTATCATATCGCCCTGCAATCCTTCGCGATCATGCCGGCCCTGGCGACCTATTCGACCGATCCCGGCGCCCTGAAACGCGCGACGATTGTCGGCGCGACCCTGAGCGGCTCGTTCATCCTGTTCAGCTTCCTGCCGAAGGAAATCCAGTTGTTCGACATCGAACCGAACTTCATCGGCAACATGATTTCCTGCCTCTACATGGGCACTTACCATGTCGCCTATGCGATTCAGAGCGCTTTGGGGCTTTTGGTGACCTGGGGCTCGTTGTTCGCGCTCGCGCTCAGCGCCTTCGTCTGGCCCAACAACTGGCGAATCGGCCTCTATCACGGCGTGATGGCGCTTTTCACCCTGTTCGTGCCGCAATGGCTGTTCGGCGTTTCGACCGGCGAAGCGGCCGCGATTTATTGCTTCTACTCGATACCGATCACCGGCAGCTTTGTGCCGGCCTTCAAAAAATATTTTACGCCGAGCCCTGCCGAAGCAGAGGCTGCCTTCGATCTGCGCGGCAGCGCCTGAGAATCGGATAGATCCCTGCACGAGGCAGGCGGGAAATCAGCCGCCTGCCTCGGCAAGAACGCGACCTTCCCTTCGATTTGTTTGAGGAAATCCTGATGAACGACACACGCTGGAATCTGGAAAAACCGGCCATGATCATCGCCCTCTGCGTGATCGGTCTGATCAATGCGATACAGATGATCAATCTGGTATTTTCGCCGATGTCCAAACAGGTCGGCGCGATCTACCCGGCCTATTTTGCGTTTTCGGTGGCGTTGAGCCTGGTCTGCATCGCCGGCTTGTGGCTGCTCAGGCGCTGGGCGGCATTCGCCTATACCGTCTTGCTGATCTGCAATCAGCTCGTGCTGATGAAGATGGGTTACTGGGAGATCACCGCCGCGATCATTCCGGGCGCGATCATCCTGTTGCTGTTCAAGCATCTGGACAGCTTGCGCTAAGGAAGCGCTCATTTTCTATAGGGGACGGAACCCCGGTCCTGCCCCGACTATCTCCTGCACACCTGTCAGACAAACCGTTATAAAATAAGCGGATTGAGTCAACCTTTTTTGAATCGTTTTATGAAATCGCCGATCATCGTTAGCGCCGTACAACAGCCCTGCCACCTCGACAGGCAAAGCAACCTCGACTTTTCGATCGAGAAAATCCATGAAGCCGCGGCCGCCAAGGCCGACCTGGTGGTGCTGCCCGAACTGCACCTGGGGCCTTATTTCTGCCAAAACGAAGATTACCATAACTTCGACCTGGCCCAGCCGATTCCGGGCCCGACCACCGAGGTTTTGTCCGCCGCCGCGAAAAAACTGAAAATCGTGATCGTTTCGACGATCTTCGAAGAAAGAGCGCCGGGCCTGTACCACAATACCGCGGTCGTCTTCGACAAGGACGGCAGGATCGCCGGCAAATACCGCAAAATGCATATTCCGGACGATCCGGGCTTTTACGAAAAATATTATTTCACGCCCGGCGACCTCGGCTTCACCCCGATCGAGACCTCGATCGGCAAGCTCGGCGTGCAGGTCTGCTGGGATCAATGGTATCCGGAAGGCGCTCGGCTGATGGCATTGGCCGGCGCGGACCTGTTGATCTATCCGACCGCGATCGGCTGGGACCCGAATGACACCGACGAAGAACACCAGCGCCAGCTGAACGCCTGGATCACGATCCAGCGCGCGCATGCGGTCGCGAACGGCATCCCGGTGATTGCCTGCAACCGGATCGGCTTCGAGCAGGCGCCCGATCAGGAAGCCGGCGTCGGCATCAACTTCTGGGGCAACAGTTTCATTGCCGGGCCGCAGGGCGACATCCTGGACAGCGCGGATGCGAGCGAAGTCAAGGTCCTGACCACGACGCTGGACCCGGCGCGCAGCGCGCGCGTCCGGCAGATCTGGCCCTTCCTGCGCGACCGCCGGATCGATGCATTCGGCGACATCACCCGGCGTTTTATCGATTAAGGTGTTTTTCTCCTGTGGGGTGCGTATCGCGCACCTTAGGCCTAAACAAACCGTTGCCTCCAAGGTGCGCGATGCGCACCCTACGCCTCAATCCGCCTTCCATTTGATATTGCAGCCCATGCTCGGAATCTGCTGCGGATCGATCGTCCGGCCCGCGAGCAGATTGTCGAGCGCGGCGCGCAGATCCGCCCCTGTCAGCGGCACGTCATTTTTCGGCGTGGAGCCGTCGAGGCGTCCTCGGTACACGCAGGCCAGCGCCGCATCGAACAGATAAATATCGGGCGTGCAGGCGGCCTGATAGGCCCTGGCGGTGTCCTGGCTTTCGTCGTACAGATAAGCCGCGAAAGGCCTTCCCCACGCGTCCATCAGCGCCTTCATCTTATCGGGCGCATCGTCGGGATAATTCTTTACGTCGTTCGCGCTGATCGCGATCGTCGCGATGCCCTTGTCCTTGTATTCCTTGGCGATTGCGATCAACTGGCCCTTCACATGCAGCACATAGGGACAGTGATTGCAGATGAACATCACGATGGTGCCCTTGTCGCCTTTCAGATCCTGCAAACCGAAAGTCCTGCCGGTCACCGTATCGGGCAATAAAAAGTCCGGCGCGATCGCGCCGAGCGGGATCATTTGGGATAATGTTTCCGCCATGGTCGAGTCTCCTTTAGATAGAGTTTGAAGTTCCCTCGATTATAAATCGATCCTGATAACGGATAAACCTTTGCTTGCGTTCACGGTTTGACCGTCGATGGGCAAAGCATAAGACCCTTTCACGGATAATTGCGTATAATAGCCGGGTTTATGGAGCCGAACCGGATCGGATGGAGCACTTTTCTATGACCTCACCCAAACTTTTCGATTACCCGCTTTTCGCCTTAGGATTCAGAGCGTTCTTCGTACTGGCTGGCCTTTCGGCACTGCTGCTGATCGTGCTGTGGAATGCGATCTATAACGGCAAGCTGAGCGCGGCCAACTATTTCGGCAGTGTCAACTGGCATGCGCATGAGATGCTGCTCGGCTATTCGGCCGCGGTAATCGCCGGTTTTCTGCTGACCGCAGTCAAAAACTGGACCTCCTCCCGATTGACGCCGACCGGCGACCAATTGGCGACCCTGTGCCTGATCTGGCTGTACGGACGCATTGCGCCGTTTTATGCGGGGCTCTTGCCCGATGCGGTGATCGCGGCGATCGATTTTGCCTTTTTACCCGCGCTGGCCTATCAGATCGCCAAGCCTATCCTGGCAACCCGGCAATACGTCAATCTGATCTTTGTCGGCATCTTGCTGTTATTGACCGCTGCGAACGGCCTGATCCACGCCGGCATACTCACATCGGCCCCGCATCTGACCTGGCTGGGCCTGCAATTGGCGGTCGCGACGATCGTGCTGCTGATCCTGGTGATCGCGGGGCGGGTGTTTCCGTTTTTTACCGAGCGCGGCTTGCCGGGCATCCGGGTCAACAGCCAGCCGCTGTATGAATACGGCGCGATCGGCAGCGCGGTGCTGGTTTACGGCCTGTTGCTGGCCGGGGTTTCGGGAACAGTGTTGGCGCTCGCCTCTAGCCTTGCGGTGCTGTTCAATTTCGCGCGCGTCTGGGGGTGGTATGTGCAGCGCGTCTGGTATGTGCCGTTGCTGTGGGTCTTGTATGCGGGTTACGGCTGGATCATCTTGGGCTTTGGCCTGACCGCGCTTTCGGCGTATGGAAAGGTGTTGCCTTCCCTGCCCCTGCATGCCTTCACGGTCGGCGGCATCGGCGTCTTAACCCTGGGCATGATGGCGCGGGTCTCCCTCGGTCACACCGGCCGGGCGCTGCGCGTTTCGAATGCGATGGCGATCGGCTTCATCCTGTTGAACGTCGCGGCTCTGATCCGGGTATTGCTGCCGCTTGCCTTGCCCGACTGGTACGGCACGCTGGTTTATGTATCGATGCTGTTCTGGCTGGCCGCATTTGCGCTGTTCTTCTATGTTTATTCTCCGATCCTGACGGCGCCGCGTGTCGACGGACAGGCGGGTTAAACGGACGATGGCGCTTACGACCGCTTTGGCGCGGATTGCCCTGACGCCCGGCGAACCGGCCGGTATCGGCCCCGATCTTTGCATTCAGCTCGCGCAACAGGATTTGCCTTGCGACGTGGTCGTGGTCGGCTGCGAAGCCTTACTGGCCGAGCGCGCGGAACGCTTGGGCCTCCCTATCCGGCTGAAGCGCTTTGACGGTGCGTCGAATCCCGCGCCGCACCGGCGCGGGGAATTGTCGGTCCTGCCGGTCGATCTGATCGAGCCTGTACAGTGCGGACGCCTGAATCCGGCCAACAGCCCTTATGTGCTCAAAACGCTGAACAAAGCGGTCAAAGGCTGCATCGACGGCCTGTTCGACGCGATGGTGACCGGTCCCGTGCACAAAGGCGTGATCAACGATGCCGGCCAGGCGTTTACCGGCCATACCGAATACATTGCCGGCATCACCGGCGGCAACCCGGTGATGATGCTGGCGACGCCCGGCCTCAGGGTCGCCTTGGTCACCACCCATTTGCCGCTGGCCGATGTCAGCCGGGCGATCACGCACAGCCGCCTGCGCCAGGTCATCTGCGTGCTCGAACACGATTTACGCTGCCGTTTCGGCATCGAAAGGCCGAAGATCCTGGTCTGCGGACTCAATCCGCATGCCGGCGAAAACGGCTACCTGGGCCGCGAGGAGATCGACGTGATCACACCTGTGCTCGACAACCTGCGCCGACAAGGCATGAACCTGCACGGCCCGATGCCTGCGGATACCTTGTTTACGCCCAAATATCTGCTTGACGCGGACGCGGTGCTGGCGATGTATCATGACCAGGGCTTGCCGGTGCTGAAACACATGGGCTTCGGTCAGGCGGTCAACGTCACCCTGGGGCTGCCGATCATCCGCACCTCGGTCGATCACGGCACCGCTCTGGACTTGGCCGGCACCGGCAAGGCCGAGACCGGAAGCCTCTTCTATGCACTGCAAACCGCCGCGCAAATGGCGATGGGAAGAGAGAAATAAGATGGCGCATATTGCACGCAAACGTTTCGGGCAGAATTTTCTGCATGACCAGTCGGTTATCCGCCAGATCATCGCCTGCATCGGCGCCCGGCCCGGCCAGCATTGGGTCGAGATCGGCCCCGGCCAGGGCGCATTGACCGGGCCGCTGCTGCAAGCCGGCGTGCGTCTCGATGTGGTCGAACTGGACCGCGATCTGGTGGCCTTATTGAAGCAAAAATTTGCCGGCCGAGAGAATTTCAGCATTCACAGCGCCGATGCATTGAAGTTCGACTTTTCGGCACTGGCAAAGGAAGGCGAACGGCTGCACATCGTCGGCAATCTGCCTTATAACATCTCGACGCCGCTGATGTTTCATCTGCTGAGCAGCGCGCCTTGCATCGAAGACATGCATTTCATGCTGCAAAAGGAAGTCGTCGAAAGATTGTGCGCGGAGCCCGGCAATAAACAGTACGGCCGGCTCAGCGTGATGATGCAATATGACTGCGAGGCGGAACATCTATTCGACGTGCCGCCGGAAAGCTTCGAACCGGCGCCGAAGGTGATGTCGTCTATCGTTCGGCTTACGCCGCACCGCCAACGGACGGTTCAGGTCCATAGCCGGGAAAATTTGAATCGCGTCGTCACGCATGCCTTCTCGCAACGCCGGAAAACCTTGCGCAACTCATTGAGAGACCTGATTTCCGATGACGAGATGAATGCATTGGCTATCGACCCGAAACTCAGGGCGGAAAATCTGACGCTGGAAGACTTTGCGAAACTGAGCAATCTGCTGGACATTGAGCCGCAAACCGAGCCCCCGGAAGGGGGCGAAAAATGATGCGACAAAATGCCACATTCCCATCTTGACAAATCTGATTAGAATATTAACTAACTCCTGAGATGCAAGATTCCCGACGGGAATCCGGAGTTAGTTATCCTTCTCTGATGCGGTCTAATCCACCGCATTTTTTTTGCCCGCCGTTTTTTGTCTTCCGCTTTCGCCTGACCTCCTCCTCTAATTTTATTGCTCCGCCGCGGGGACAATCGCCGTCAAAATTTGTCTTACTCTTGTGTTTTCAGCATCCCCGGCTAAAAACGCGATGGGCTAAGCATGAAAAATAATTTATTAGAAAATCGTTGGAGTTTCTGATAAATTTCAAGCATTAAACCCAGCCACTTGATTCAAGCTGCAAAAACTTTCGCCTAACTTAATTATCGAGGGCTGCCGGCAAGAATTGCCGTGTTTGATGATGATTTTTTAAATAACAAGTAGGAGGATTTATGGCTATTTTAGATTCGATCGCTATAGAAATTCAGGCAACGGTTGCCGGCGTGCTGATCCTGCTGATCATCACCTTATTCGAAATCATCAATTTGCAGCGTGCAAGGAAACTGCATCGAAAGGAATTGCATGCCCTCGCAAACGGCGAGATTCCGGCGCAGAAACACCGCCTGATCCCGCTGTTCAGCTTGAGTTTACAGTTTGTTTTCGGCTTCGTCGCCTTCGCCCTTTTCGTTTGGTGGATGATGTATCTGATCATCCTCGAAAAGCTAGGCCTGGCCGTGGTCGCCGGCGTCTCCGCATTTATCGGCGTGATAACGCCTTTCATCGTCTGGAGCGCCTGCCGCAAATCTGGCCAGGAAACGGCTGCTGCCATCCAAAGCGCCGGGCAACGCCGTCAACAAGCCGCGCACCAGGAAAGGATTCCCGAAACGTCGACTGTGCAAACCGTCGCCGCCAGCGTTGTAGAAGCATCCGTAGCCGTCCCGGCCGAAATCGCGACCGCGGTGATCGATCCGCCTCCGGTTGCCGAGCCTCGGCCGGTAGCGGAACCGGTGCCGAAAGTCAAAGCGGAAACCCGGCCTACGACTTCCCCTAAGCCTGGCCCTGCGCATGATCTGCCCCAGGACTCGATGCTGCGCCGTCATTTCATCACCCACGTGGCCGCAGCAGCCAAGCCTTCAGAGCCGCCCCTCCCGACTGGCTCTAAGCCTTATGCGCCGACCCGTCCAAGCGACTCGATGCTGGCCCGCCATTATGATGCGACGCTGGCGATGCGGACGACTGTGGATACCGCCCGGCCGATTGCAACACCTGCTGCACCTGCTGCACCTGTTGCGCTTGCAGCCGTAAAGTCATGCCGCAGCCAATGCTCTGATCATGTCAAGCTGCCCGAAGACTCGCTGCTCAGACGGCATTTCTTGGCGACATTTCCGATGAACATTGAAGCGCAATTGTCATTGCCCGAGCGCCCGACCGATTCGATGCTGGGCCGGCATTTTGATGCCTTCAAAGAAGCTTTGCTGGCTACGGACTGAATAAAACCCTGGAGAGGTTGATACGAAGATCAGGATGGACGGAAGGCATAGTTTCCGTCCGTAGATTTGAAGGACGGGGCGAATGCCCCGTCCCAAATGCGGTCAGGATCGAATCATCCTGATTATTTCTTTTCAGCAGCCGGGGCAGATGCTTCCGGCTTGGCTTCTACCTTTGCTGCAGGTTCGGCGGCCGGTTTCGCCGCTTCTGCTGGCGCCGCAGGTTCCGCAGCAGGAGCCGGAGCGACCTCGGTTACCGGTGCTTTTTCTTCCGCTGGTGCTGGCGCAGCCGGTGCCACTTCTTTGGCGGCAGCGCCTTCGGCAGCCGGTTTTTGTTCCGCACCCGCAGCAGCCGGCGCTTCGGCTTTCGGTTTCTCTTCGGTCAGCGGCACCAGAATCTCGACCTTTGCCTGCTGACGCATCGTTTCGATCATTTTTTGGAATTTTTGACGTTGCAGGTAAGGCGTCAATTGATCCTTGACCGCTTCCAGCGGAGGAGGCGTTTGCTTGCGGGAATCTTCACGCAGAATCACATGCCAGCCGAATTGGGTTTGCACCGGCGCGGCGGTGTATTTGCCTTTTTCGAGCTTGGCGACCGCATCGGAGAAAGGCTTGACCATTTGATCGGAGACAAACCAGCCCAGATCGCCGCCGTTTTGTGAATCCTTCGCGTCGATCGAATGCTTGTTGGCCAGCTTCGCGAAGTCGCCGCCCTTGTCGAGTTCGGCGATGATCTTTTTGGCTTCATCTTCGGTCTTGACCAGGATATGACGCGCCTTGTATTCGGTGCCGGCTTCGGCAGCGACCTTGCTGTCGTACTCGGCCTTCACTTCCGCATCGGTGACCGGATTGGTCTTGAAGAAGTTTTTCAGTTCGGTCTGGGTCAGGATAGATTTTTTGGCGTCTTCCAGTTGTTCCAGATATTCAGGCGACTTGTCCAATTGTTTTTGCAGCGCATCCTGAACCAGCAATTCGCGTTGAATCAATTCTTCGACCAGCTTTTCCTTGGGAAAATTTGCGCCATGCGCGCGCGCGGCGATTTCTTTTTCCAGGGCTTCCAGTTGCGCCTTGCTGATGTATTTGCCGTTGACCGAAGCGACCGCGTCTTCTTTTTTGACAATGCTTTCGATCGGCGCCGCGGAAGAAGGGGCCCCGGTATCACCGGATTGTTGTTCACAACCGGCAACCAGGCCGGCGCCTGCGACGAGCAGAGGGATGATTTTTTTATTCATCGTTTAATTTCCTTTGGTTTCTTCTGAGGGGGTAAGAGCATTGATGCCGAGGGCATGAATTTGTTGCTTCATCAGATCGCCGAGCGCCTGATAAATCATCTGGTGTCTTTGCACCATCGACTTGCCTTCAAACTGCGGCGATACAATCGTGACATGATAATGGCCGCCGCCTCGGTTGCCGGCGTGTCCGGCATGAGCGGCGCTGTTGTCGATAATTTCGAGTGTTTGCGGAGCGAGGGCTTCGGTGAGTAATTGCTTGATCAGTTGCGCTGTCATTGAGGAAAGACCTTTTTAAACGGTTTGACGATAACCTTGGCGTAAACGCCGGCTTCGATATAAGGATCGCTGTCGGCCCATTGCCGCGCGGCCTCGAGGCTCGTAAATTCGGCAACGACCAGGCTGCCGCTAAAGCCGGCGTCGCCCGGATTTTCGCTGTCGATCGCGGGATGCGGACCGGCCAACACCAGCCGTCCCGCGTCCTGAAGTTCCTGCAGCCGTTGGAGATGTTTCGGGCGGACGGCCAACCTTTTGGCCAGACTATTTTCTACATCTTCACTGATGATCGCGTATAACACGGATTATTCCTCGCCTTCCGGCAGATGCTTATAAATCAACGCGACTTGCCCGAGCAGGAAAACGACCATCAGCCCCGGCACCACGAAAGTTTTGAACATGACCCAATCGTCGGTGCTGTAGTGATACATCACATAGACATTGATGAAGCCGACGCCGAGGAAGAAAAGCGCCCACAGCGTGTTCAGGCGCCGCCAGATCGCATCGGGCAGAGTCAGATTGGCCGACAGCATCCGTTCGATCACCGTTTTTTTACCGACAAACTGACTGCCCAGGAAGACCACGCCGAACAGCCATTCGATGATCGATAATTTCCATTTGATGAACTGTTCGTTTTGCAGAATGATCGTGGCTCCGCCCATCACTAGGATTAAGCCTAAGGTTATCAACTGCATCGTGCTGACCTTGCGGGTCTTATACCAACTGATGGCAACCTGCAAAATGGTCGCGACAATCACGACGCCGGTGGCGACATAAATATCGTAAAACTTATAGGCGATAAAAAATAAAACGATCGGAAAAAATTCGAGTATCGGATTCATGCGTCTGGTGCGATGGAGGGCGCCGTGTTTTCGTTAGTGTTGGATTTAAACTCTGATAATGCGGACATGACCAGAAAGAGCCCGAGCAAAGATAATGGGGATGGCGACGGCTGAATTCAAGGCCGCCTTTTCCGCTGTCATGAAACGGCCCCATTTGCCTTCAACTTTCGCTGTTTTCGTCGCATCCGCTGCCGGAGAAAAAGGTTAATACAGCTGGGATCGCCGTGGCCGCCTTTCGCGGTTGGGGCAGGAACCTGCAAGTTCCGAGGTCGTGGACTGTCCGTCCATCAGGAATGGGTTGATATTATAATGGCCGCGCGGTCAAATGTACATCATTCGACTTTTGGATTCTGATAAAATGGTTTTGAATTACAGGAGAATAGACATGGATAAACAAACACAGACAGAAATCGAAGCAGCGGCCTTTAGACGGCTGATTGCACATTTTCAACAGCATACCGAGGTGCAGAATATCGATTTGATGCTGCTGGCCGATTTTTGCCGCAACTGCCTCGCCAAATGGTATGCGGCGGCCGCACAGGAACGCGGCGAAGCGGTCGATTATGAACAAGCCCGGACGATCGTCTATGGCATGCCTTATCAAGAATGGCGTGATAAATATCAGCAGGAGGCAACGCCCGAGCAATTGGCGGCGTTCGAGCAGAAGCAGAAACAAAAAACCTGAGCTTCTGACCCTCGCTATTCTCCACGGTTGCAAGCGTTAACGCATTGGCGGTGATCGACTTTATAAATGGACAGAAACCCGCCCCAATGACTCTGGTACACCAGGCTGACGCCCGCAGGCATTTGCTTTAGCGAATCGACAAAAGGCAGGAGCCGCACCAGCAGCGCGTTTTTCGCTTTCGCATCGGGCGTGGACCAGACGCGGTAATAATTGCCCTCTTTCTGCGCCAGATAATTGCCGTCGCCGGTTTCTTGAGCCCAGCGCTTGACCTGGGCGATATCCCCATGCAAGTCACTGCCCGCCGGGATATTTTTGGAATCGAGCGCCAAGGGCGCGCCGCCGTAGGCGGAAAGCTCGGCCAGATGCAACAGCAGGTCATTATTCACCAGCAGATAGACGGGCCGAGAGGCGCCGAAATGCGCGGCAATCTCGGCCAGGGCTGTGTCGCCGTCCATGGTCAGCCAGCGCGCCATTTGCTCCAAGCGCGCGCCCTCCTCGGCCGATGCCGCGGGCAGATTGTCCTTCAACGCCTTCCATACCGGATTGACGAAGGTCTGCCTAGCCGGCCTCTGCAGCCAGGGCTCCTTGCCGCTCAGGTAACGGATGCGCTGGCCATCGTCCCACCAGCTCAGGAACAGGGCGTCTTCCGGCGCCTTGCGGGCGATGACATCGGCGGCGGACTGCCAAACCTCATGACGCAAGCCGGTCGGAGTCGAAGCAATCTCCCGCATGTCCTTCGGAAACAGCACCGCGCCCTGAGTCTTGCCTTCATTATCCAGATAGCGAGCCAGCAGCAGATCGAATAGATCCTTGCCATCCTGGCTGAAGGTATAGCGTTCGACCGACTGCGCAGGGAAACGGCCCTGCGCACCGGCCGGCGCTTCCGGCGCATGGCGGACGTTGAGTTGTTCACCGCCGTCCGCCGGCATCGCAGGCGAAGATGCCCATTGCCGGTATAGCATCGTGCCGCCCGTTGCGAGCAGCACGATACTCAACAACCCAAGCAGTCCCTTCCGTGTTTTTTCAGACATCACGGTGATTTTTCGCCCGGTTCTGTGGCTTCTGCTTTTTTGAATCGAAAAGGGCCAAACACCTTATAGGCGACGCCGAGTCCCAACGCGATCAATAACAGGCCGGTGAAACTCAGGCCGCTGCCGCCTGCTTCGCTCTTTGCCGTTGATGCCGGAGCGACGGCCGCCTTGCTGCCGGCCGCTGACTGACCGGCCTTCTCGCGCAGACGGGTGTCTTCATCCATGATTTCGGCATAGTCCTTCATCAGATTCGACCAACCTTCGGTGTAGGTGAAGCCGCCCGGATTGGTATGGAACATGCCCTTATAGTGCTTGATCAAATCATGCTCCCACATGTCGGCATGGATACGCTCGACGCGGCTGGGGTTGTTGCCTTTCGCCCAGAACAATTGGAAGAAGCCGCCCGGCGCGTCCTTTTCCGGCGCCGGCGGATTGGGGCGATTGGTTTTCTGGCCGACCAGGAGGCCGTCGTCATAAAGCTGAGTGACGACTTTCTTGGCTTCCTGCTCCACGGCCAGGGCTTGCACGGTGCCCTTGTCGGCCGCATCGAGATAAGCCTTCGCGAAACTGGCCGAATGGCACAGGCTACAGGTGTCGACCCAGGCCTGTTTGCGGTCCTCGAACCAGGAATGGCCGAGATTGTCGGCGATGGCCGGCGTCGGGTTGAAGGCCCAGCGCACTTTGCGCACCAGATTGTGGGAATAGCCGCCCTGGTATTCGAAGTGGCAGACCTGACAGGTCGGCGCCGTATAGCCGCCCTTGGCGAGCGCGTCTTTCAGCGGGACTTCGAAATTCCACTTGGCTTTGCCCTGCGTTTGGTACACGGTGCCGTGCTTGGACATCATGAAGTTTTCAAACTCGTTGTGGTCCGCGCCGTTGTGACAGGTGGAGCAGGCTTCCGGCTGCCGGGCCTCGGCGGCGGAGAAGCTGTGGCGGGTATGGCAGCCGTCGCACTTGTTTTGCTGGTAATGGCACATGTCGCAGCCTTGCGCGACTTCCCGTTCCGGCATGGCCGCCCAGATGGTGTTTTCGACGTTCGCTTCCCAGTCGACCGCATGCGAAGGATGGCCCTTACCCCATTGCTTCTGCGGCCACTCCTGGCTTTTTTCCGACTCGGCTTCGGCGAACTCATCCAAATGACAGGTGCCGCAGGCGGCGCGGTCCGGCATCACCAGATTTTCGGCGTGATTGATTTTTTCTTTACCGACACCGCCGTGGCAATCGATACAGCCGACCTGATCGAGCGGCTGGCCTGCTTTCAGGAGCCCCTGTTTGACCAAATTGGCTTCCACTTCGGCCAGCTTTTGCTTCTTGTAGGCGCGCACATCGCTGTCGGGCAGGTTACGAATCGCGGAGAGGTTACTGTGTGCGCTGTTTTTCCAGGCATGGAATGCGCCCGGGGTGGAGGCTTCATGGCAAGTGGCGCAGGCATCGCGGCCGAATTCGCCCTGAACCGTTTTGGGCGGCTTGTAGAAATTCTTAGGATTCCAGTATTTCTGGATAGGAATCGGTTCCCAATAAGCGGCGTGCGATCCCTTGCCGGGATGCCCGTCATAATAACTTTTCTTGAGCTGTTCAAAATCGGGTTTGTCGGTGCCGGCAACCCCGATGCCGCTGAACCCCATCAGGCTGAATAACAACATCAGCAAAGCAAGCATCTTATCTCTCATAATGCACCCCTGTGTCCGACCTGGATTATTATATCGAATCGAAACTAAAGTCTAGCGCAATACGCGCCAGAATCAAACAACTATTACAAAAGGGAGCCGAAGGCTTTCAGAAGTAAAGGGGCATGATTAACGCCGATGGTCCCGCTTCCTATCAGTAAGGACGTTTCTTGTCCTGTCGTCTTTGCCGGACCGGAAGATCCGATACGCTCGACACCGCGGCATCCTGCAACCAGGCGCCGCTCTCGAAATGCTGAATAAAAAGTTTACCGATGGAGTAAGTAACCCCGGCCGCAACGACCGGCCGGATAACAGGATGGCCGATTGCCGCCAAACCGGGTAGGATTTTTCTGATGCTGCTTCCCAGATAAACGCTGATCCACTCGGAATGCGCGCCGCCGAGAACCGAGGCAACAATGGCTTTGTTCTTTTGCCGTGTCATGCTGGTGCCGTAAAGCCCGCAGAGATCGTAAAGCATCTTGCCTAATAGCCCGCCCACGGCGGCTTGATATAACAAAGGCGTCGGAATCAGCCCCATGCCGCCCGATAACCATGTATGGCGGTTGACGATTTTGAGCGCCCGCCGTCTTAACTGTTGTTGTTCGATCTTTCTCGATCGCGAGCGGGATAGGCGGATTCGATCATCATTAACCATGACACAGCCCTCTGGAATGTTATTATCGAATATACCCGCCGCATCTGGAATGACAAGCCTTTACTTTTACCATCGTTTGCCTATAAAAAGCCAAGGAATACAAAGTTAAAACGTCGAGTTCACGCTCACATGCTTTCGGTATAAAACAAAAGACTCGCTGCCAACAATAAAAGGGAGCCCAAAAGCAGCAATATCGTAAACAACCATGAGGATTTATCCTGATGTGTAGGCGCCGATTGGACTTTGCCAACAGGCGGGCTTTCCATTCGTCTTGTATCGGACTCGACCGTGTCGGCGTTATCCTTTAAGGACGATGCTTGCAGCGCAACATTTTGCTGCGCTTCCTCCCCGCGACGATTCACCAGCCGCAGAAAAACTTCGCCGCCTAAGCCTATTTCATCGGCTGCCTGTCTCACGCTATCCAGATCAACGATCGTTTTATTGGCTTCATAGCTAATACGAAGCGCCCTGTCGCAAAACGTATTGATTAAGCGAGGCGTGCCGCGAGCCGCATAGATGACGGTTTCAAGGGCATCGTCAGTAAAAATGCTCGACTGGCTCCCCGCGACTTTCAATCGATGCAGGATATATTCATACGTTTGCAAAGGAGTCATTTGGCCAATCGATTCCAACCAGGCAATGCGCTGTTTGAACGACTCCAGATTCGGCCTGTTCAATTTAACAAGGAAGTCATCCTGCCCAACCAGGAGTATTTGAATAAGCTTGAAACTGCCTTGTTCCAGATTATTCAAAAGCCGGACACACTCCAGCACATCGTCGGATATTTTATGCACCTCGTCTATAATCAACAGGCAGCGATTGCCCTCATTGAGAAGCTTGAGCAAAGACTCCTTAATATCCTTTAAAACAAAAACTCTGCCGGGCAATTGAGGGCTGATATGCAATTCCTGGGTCAGAAAAAGCAGCAATTCTTCACTGGTCTCGGGTGGCTCGCCTAGCCAAATGATTCTGGTTTGTTCGGGAACGGATACTATGAGTTTTTGACTCAAAGTGGTTTTCCCTGCGCCGATTGGCCCCGCCACCACCATCAAGCCTTTGCCCGCCGACAAACTATCGATCATGCGGCTGAGCACACGGCTATAATCGCCCTGGTTGAAAAAACATGCCGGATCAGCAACGTTTTCAAACGGCATGTTTTGTAATGCAAAATGATTGGTATACATACTACCTTGTTCCAGATTGTTCAAAAGCCGTACACATTCCAGCACATCCTCGGAAATTTTATGCGCTTCCTCCATAATGACCAGGCAACGATTGCCCTCGTTATGGAGTTTTAACACATACTCCTTAATATCTCTTAAAACAAAAGTCCTGTCGGGCGATTCGGGGCTGATATGCAATTCCTGTGTCAGAAAAAGCAAAAGTTTGTCACTGCTAGCCGGCGGCACCGCTAACCAGATTATCCTGGTATTCTCGGAAACAGACGCCATGAGTTTCTCAGTAAAGGCGGCTTTTTCCGAACCACTCGGCCCCGCCACTATCATTATACTTCTTCCCGCCCATTGGCTTTCCATCATTCGACCAAGCAAATACCGATAATAGTCTAGGTCGAAAAAATATGCTGGATCAGGAAGATTTTCAAAGGGTAAGCTTTCTAAAGACAAATAATTTCCAGGCAAAGTGCAATTTAACTATTTCTGTCGAGGAGGCGAGAGTTTTATCTCCACCCGGCGATTCTTCGAGCGCCCCGCTTTTGTACGGTTGGATGCCAGCGGAACGGCATCACCAAGCCCCTTAAAAGTGATTCTGTCGCCGGCGACCCCTTTTTTCTTCAGTAGTTGGGCAATGGACTGTGCCCGCAGCATCGAGACGATTTTATTCCACTTTGAGGCTTGCATGGGGGTGAAGCCATCCGGTATCGATTTATCCGCATGTCCTTCAATGATGACTTTATCCAAAGGCTGCGCTTGAATCAGAGGGATAATTTTATCGATTGCTTCTTGTGCGCTGGCTTGGGGTATCGCCACGCCTGGAGAAAACGAGCCATCACCCAGAACGAGCAGCGTCATCGGCCTGCGTTGAGAAGAAGGTTTTTCCTCTGCCGCGATTGAATTGACTGACTCTGGCGGTTTTTCATCGCGTGGCGGGATAGGTGCCTCCGGAGCGGCTTGTAGTGATGGCATAGTGCGCGAATCCTCCCGGCTTGCATCAATTACATTATCGTTTTGCTCAACCTTGCCTTCAACCTGCGTGATGGATGGCTCCCCCTTGCTAGTGGCCTCGTAACTCTGCGTTTGTTCCTGCGCCGGCTTTTCGATAGGCTGCTCGAGTGATTCAGGCGATGCGTAGGCCTCCGTATTGCTTACTTCTCGCGGAGTCGATTCTCTCCGCAAAGGGCTTAATAAGGCTGAAATAAAAATCAATAGGGAGGCCCCATACAACGTAAATGAGATCACGGTAATCGCTCTGCGCATTGCAATGCTCCAAATTGTTGTTCCCGTAGAATCCACTTCGACCAGCGTAAATCACCTTTAATCCTACCATAAGTTTTTATGCAAATTTCATTAATTTCTTTACGCGATAGGGTTCTGGCATCACTCAGGATTTGCGATTTTCCTGCTACTGTCGTGCCGGATTGGCCGGTATCTCTATAGAGAAAGAGCTAGACTTTAGTCTTTGGCTTGTGAAGAGGTGAGTCTGCGGCAATTCCATATCATCAATACCTTGGTTGTTAGAGTAGAATTGGGCGAAAGAGGTTTCAATCCGTATCCAATATCTGTTAGGCTGGCTAATCTTGCCGAGAGTTAAGGCACGCAGCCCAGCAATCGCGAAGACTGGACTTCCTTCGTTCGTCCATTCTATACGCCGGACAGACGATTCAGGCCGAGTCGCCGGGCAATAGCCAGCGCTTCCTGATACTCTGCCGCGTTAACAGGCCGGGACAGCTCCGGGATGCCGCCTGCCCGGTAGCAGGGATAGTACTGGTCCATCAGATTCAGATAAGTGTTCGTGGAAATCTCGCGGGCGATGAACTCCAGCACCTTTTCGGTCCCGGCCAGTCCATTCGGTAGAACCAGGTGCCGTACCAACAAACCCCGATAGGCCAGGCCATTCTCATCCCATTGCAGATCGCCGACCTGGCGGTGCATTTCCTTGACCGCCACATGATTGACCTCCCAATAATCGCGCACATGGGAATAGCGGTGGGCTAGCGCAGAATCGCCGTATTTCATGTCCGGCATATAGATATCGATGATGCCATCCAATAAGGCGAGTGCCTCGGGACTGTCATAGCCGCCGGTGTTGTAGACCAGAGGCCGCCTGAGCCCGTGACGGGCCGCGATCAGAGTCGCTTCGAGAATCTGCGCCACCACATGACTCGGACTGACGAAATTGATGTTGTGGCAACCTTGGACCTGCAAATCCAGCATCATCGCCGCGATTTCCTCGGCGGTCGCTTCGCGCCCTGCCCGCTTCTGGCTGATCTCCCAGTTCTGGCAAAACTCGCAGCGCAGATTGCAGCCGCTGAAGAAAATCGTGCCCGAGCCGTTCCAGCCGCGCAGCACGTCTTCTTCGCCGTGATGGGAGCCGTAGCTATAAACGACGGCGCGCGCGCCGATCCGACATACCGCGCCCTGCACGGTTCGGAGACGATCAACGCGGCAATAGCGCGCGCAGAGGTCGCAGTCTTGCAGGTGCTGCCGGGCAATACGGGCGCGCTGTTCCAGTTCGCCGCTTTCAAGCAACGTCAGATAAGCGGCCTGAAAGCCAGCATGGGCTTTTTGAGTGGGATTCGTCGCTGGGTTACTCAACATAAAGCACTCCTCTCATGCTTGGCGTCAATGGGTCTGAACTCGCCATTGCGATACGCTTTCTAATATGATGTAGCGAAACGAGATGAGTTTCGGTTTGACTGTCATTCCATGCAAAATCACTGCAGCTGCCTCTGGGAAACAAAGCATCCAAAAAAGACGCAATTGGCAGAACTCTGGTTTTTTTGAATAAAAATGCGGGGGAATCCCATGAAAATACTCTCACTTTTTATCGCCATTGCCGTCGTGCCAGGCATCGTGAACGCCCTGTCTATCGAGCATGAAAACGCGAAAAGGCGTCAGCCAGAGCATTACAGCTACAATCAGAAAACTGATTCAGAGATACAAAGCGATATGTATTACCAACGCGCCGAGCAAGAGCGCTTAGAACAGCAGCAGCGCGAGCAGCAACGGAAAGAACGGCAGCGGCTAGATCAACAGCGGCGACAGTTGCAAATGGAAAATCAGCGTAAGCCAAGGCCTAATTACGACGACTATCAGGACTATGACTCGCAGAGGCAAAGCATGGAGCAACAACGCAGCATGCGGCAGCGGATGGATCGGCAACGGCTAGAGCAGCGGCAGCTTGAGCTGCAAATACAAAATCAGCGGATTCAAAACGAGATGGAGCAAGAACGCCAGCAGCAGATTATTCGGGAGTTTTATCACTAGATAACGAGGTCACTCGTGCCGGCAATCTCTATTAGCTTGCATCCTGGCGCAATTGAAGCACAAAACATCAATACGGCAGCGCGCCCCGCTTCGCTCCCAATCTGCACCTAGACGATATTCGCTTGATCATCTCCCGTGCCGTCATGCCGCAAATATTTTGGCGTGATGCCAAAGTGGCAAGCTCTGAACTTCATCAAAATAGCCGTTTATGTCGGCTTGCAAAAGCTGATTGATGAGCCTGTCGCCAACCAGATCAAGAAATATCGGCAGGGTAACAACAAGCTTTGTGAAATTGGCTTTCTTGTTTTGATCGTGTCGTTTCAAGAAGCCGAGAATGACGACCGACAGCAGCGGCGGCGCAGCAGACGATTTGATTTGAACGGTAGGGATAATGGGCGGCGTGATGGTCAACTTATCTACTGGTTCGGATAAAACCAATTGACCGACTTCTGAACCTTGCCAGTTTTTAAATCATGCAGAGCCGCTTGTAATGCGCGGCAAGTTTTAACGCTTGAAGGGTTGTCTCTTTCCGGCATTCGGTTTTAAGGCTTTGGGTAAACTCGCGAACTTTAGCCGATTCGCGAAGACCGGAGGGGACAACAAGACGAAAATAAAAGACGTTTTTTCGCCTTATCAAGTAGGGGATTTTAGCCATGACAACGACCCTTTTTGTAGCAGGTTTTTGCAGCAAAAACCGTTTTTAAAATAGGGTTATGTCGACTTTTTACTTATATTTCAATAAGCTAAATGATGGCGGAGAGGGAGGGATTTGAACCCTCGATACGGTAAACCGTATACCAGATTTCGAGTCTGGCGCATTCAGCCGCTCTGCCACCTCTCCTGCTTGAAGACGCCATTATAGCACAGAAAACGGCTCGATCGACTGGCACGCTTGCCGGTTAGATAAAATTTGGCCAAACATCTTTGATGCACCCTTAACTTCTAATGTCTAAAGCCTTCAAAATCCACAAGATCATTCAGAAGCTTTCGGATGGCCTGAATATCCCAAAGGTAAGCACCGCGCACGCTACAAACGCCGCCAGCCGCCGCCCAACGCCTTGTACAGTAACACCGACGCGGTCAACACATCCGTATGCGCCTGTACCTCGCTATCCTGCGCGTTCAATAAACTGCGCTGCACATTCAGCAAGGTCTGATAATCGGTCGCGCCGGCCAGATAACGCTCCAGGCCCAGTTCATAAGCCTGTCTTGCGCTGTCGACCGACAGCAATAAATCCTCGCGGCGGCGCGCGGCCTGGCGGCCGAGCGCAAGCGCATCTTCTACCTCGCGGTAGGCGGTCAAGATCGTTTGCCGGTAAATCTCGACCAGTTCGCCTCGCCTCGCCTTCGTGCGTTCGAGTTCGCCTTCGAGGCGGCCGCCCTGGAAGATCGGCTGGGTCAGGGATGACGCCAGCGCGACGCCGATACCGGCCGGCTGCGACATCAGCGCGGCGGTGAAGATGTTGTCCGCGTTGAGCTCAAGTTTCGGATAGAAGGCCGCGCGCGCGACGCCGATGTCCGCATGCGCGGCGATCAGTTCGGCTTCGGCGCTTCGGATGTCGGGCCGCTGTTCGAACAAGGCGGCCGGGCGGGCGGGGTCGACGCCGGGGATTTGGATGCCTTGCAGGCTTTGGCCGCGCGGTTCGAACTGTTGCGGCGGGCGGCCGAGCAGCACCGCGAGCGCGTTTTCGGCTTGCGCGATGTCCTGATCGAGCCGAGCCACCGCGGCCGCGGCATTCGCGCGCTCGGTCTGCTGCTGCGCGACATCGAGCGCGGTCGCGCTGCCCGCCTCGAAACGCGATGCGATGATGTCCAGCACGTCACTGATGTTTTTCAGATTATCCAGCGCGATGCGTCTGCGGTCCCTGAGGCCGAGCAGCGTAAAATAGGATTGCGCGACATCGCCCATCACGGTCAGGCGCAAGGCATCGTAAGAAAAGCGGGAGCTGTCGAGTTGCGCGCGGGCGCTGTCGCGGCCGGCCCGGAGCCTCCCCCACAAATCGACTTCGTAGGACAGGTTCCACTGGCCTTCCAGGGTGTTCTGACCAGGACCTGCACGGGTGCTGTCGGTGTAAATATGACGACCAATGGCGCCGACGGCCGGCAAGAGCGGCGCGCCGGCGATTTTCGCGAGCGCTCGGAATTGGTCGATGCGCTGGATCGCCGCGGTCAAGTCGCGGTTATTGACCAACGCTTCGTTCATCAGACGATCGAGCTCGGCACTGCCGAACAGCGTCCACCAGTCCGGAGAAATCGTTGCCACAGCGGTCGGTTTCGGCGCCTGATTCTTCCAGGCCTCGGGCGCGGCAGCGGCCGGACGCTGGTAGTCGGGCACTAAAGAGCAGCCGGCAAGCAGCAGAAAAACGCCCAAAATGCCTTGTTTGATCCGCATCATTCCGCCGCCAGCGCCACGACCGGGTCGAGCAGCGCCGCTTTGCGCGCCGGCAAAAAACCGAACAGCACGCCGGTGCCGAACGCGCAGGAAAACGCCAGGATGGCCGGCAGCGGCGAAAAAATTACGCGCATCTCAAACATCGAAAGCGTCTTGCCGGTGCCGTAACCGAGCAGGACGCCCAAAATGCCGCCCAAGGTACAGACCACCGCCGCCTCGGTGTTGAATTGCAGCAAAATGTCGCGGCGGCGCGCGCCGACCGCCATCCGGATGCCGATTTCGCGGGTGCGTTCGGTCACGCTGACCAGCATGATGTTCATCACGCCGATGCCGCCGACCAGCAGCGAAATCGCCGCGACCGTGCCGAGCAAGGTGGTCAGGGTATTCTGCGTCGCGGTGGCGGTTTGCAGGATCGACGCCATGTTGCGTATCCGAAAATCCTCGGTCTGATGACGCGACAGCAAGAGATCGTTAATCGCGGCCTCGGTGTCTTCGATCGCCGACACATCGCTGACGCGCACGGTGACGCCGTTCAGGTAATTTTGCCCGAACAGGCGGATCAGGCCGGTACTGATCGGCACGAACACCGTGTCGTCCTGGTCGCCGCCGAAGCCGGACGCGCCTTTCGGAGACATGATGCCGATCACTTCGAACGGGATATTGCCGATCAGGATATAGCGACCGAGTGGATCGAGTCCCTCGGGAAAAAGAATCTGCGCGACGGTCTGGCCGAGCACGACGACCGGCGCATAGCGGCGGATATCGCGCTCGGTGAAAAAATCGCCCTCCGCGACCGGCCAGTCGCGGACCCTGGGCAGGGCCGCGCCGACGCCCTGAATGCTGGTCGCATAATCGATATTGCCGAAACGTACCGTTTGCCGGCTGCTGCGTTCGGCGAGCGCGACCTCGACATTCGGCAATTCCTGGATCGCCTCCGCATCGTCGGGCGTCAGGGTAATCACGTCGCTGGCGCCGCGCAGACCCGGCGCGCCGGGGCGGATAGACAACAGATTGGTGCCCATCGAGCGGATCTGATCGAGCACGTCCTGCTGACTGCCCTCGCCGACCGCCAGCATCGTGACCACCGCCGCGACGCCGATGATGATGCCGAGCAGGGTCAACGCGGTGCGGAACAGATTGACTCGCAGCGCGCGCAAGGCGGTCTTGACCGCTTCTCCGATGTCCGCGAGGATGCCGGCCTTGCCGCCGGTGTCGATTTTCACTTCCGGATGCGGCGTATTGCCGCCTTCGGGGGCGGAATCGGCGCTGATTCTGCCGTCGCTGATGTTGATGATCCGGTCGGCATGCGCGGCGACGCCGGCATCGTGCGTGATCAACAAAATCGTGCGCCCCGACTTGTGCAGTGCGCCAAGCAAGGCCATCACTTCCTCGCCGCTGCGGCTATCCAGCGCGCCGGTCGGCTCGTCCGCGAGCAGCACCGGCGGATTGTTCATCAAGGCCCTTGCGATCGCGACCCGCTGCTGCTGGCCTCCGGACAGCTGCGAGGGCCGGTGGTCGCAGCGGTCGCCAAGGCCCAGATCGGCAAGCAGTTTGCGCGCACGGGCCATACGCTCAATCTTGTGTTCGCCTGCGTAAAGCGCCGGAATTTCGACATTTTCTTCCGCGCTGGCCGAGCCGAGCAGATTGTAACGCTGAAACACGAAGCCGAAGGTGGCCCGGCGCAACGCGGCCAGTTCGTCGGGATCGAACAGGGAGACGTCCCGCCCCGCGACCCGATAGCTGCCCGATGTCGGCCGGTCGAGGCAGCCCAGGAGGTTCATCAATGTCGATTTTCCGGAGCCAGACTGACCGATGATCGCGACGAACTCGCCGGCCCAAATCTTCAGCGACACGTCGTCCAGCGCCCGAATCAGATTGTCGCCGCTTTTGAAGGTTCGGCAGATATGTTCGAGGTTCAGCAACGGCTCGGCTGTTGCAGGACTTGCGCTCATAGACGCGGCATGCTCGGCGGCCGGTAGGAGTCCCTACCCCCATTCTTCTTGGCGGCCGCCAGCGTCAGCTTGACCCGGTCGCCAACCGCCAAGCCTTCGCGGATCTCGGCGAAGCGGCGGCTCTGCAAGCCGACATGAATCACCTTTTCCTGCACCTGGTTGTCGGCAGCGATCATCTTGACCTGATACGCCCTGCCCTGTGGATTGTCCTGCTCGTGCAGGCGTTTACCCAGCGCATTGACCGGGATCACCGGCACGTGTTTGGCATCGCCGAGCACGAAGAAAACCTGCGCGCTCATGCCGCTCATCAGCTGCCCGTCCGCATTGTCCACATCGATCAGCACATTGTATAGAACCACATTGTTCACGACTTCCGGTGTCGGCAGTATCTGACGCACGATGCCCTGCCAGCGACGCTGCTCCGAGCCGAGCGTCGTAAAATAGACCGGCATTCCGGTCTTGATGCGCATGATGTCGGCTTCGGCGGTCTGCGAACGTACGGTCATTTTATCGAGCTTGGCCAGTTGCATGATGTTCGGAGTCTGCTGATTCGCGTTCAGGGTTTGACCGGCGCGGGCGGTTTGCTGCACGACGGTGCCGTCCATCGGCGCGAAAATCTTCGTGTAGCCCAGATTGGTACGGTCGCCGGAAAGCGTCGATTCAACTTGCTGTATTTGCGCCCGGATCGAATCGGCGAGCGCCATGGCAGCCTTGTAATTCGATTCACTGTTTTGCAGCGTTTCCTGGCTGACCGCCTTGGTCGGATACAACTGCTGGTTACGCGCATACTGGCGTTTTGCAAACAAGATCAGCGCTTCCTGCTGAACCAGTTGTGCTTTCAGATTATTGATACTGGCCTCATCGGCTTGCACCCTGGCCGCATAGATGCGCGGGTCGATTTGAGCCAGCTGTTGCCCGGTTTTGACGACATCGCCGATCTCGACAAACAGCTTCTGCAATTGGCCGGTGACCTGGGCGCCGATATCGACATATTCCTTCGGTTCGAGCTTACCTTGCGCAGTCACGTTTTCCTCGATGTCGCCGTAGACGATCTGGACGGTCGAATCGGCCAAGAACGCCTGCTTCGATTCGGCGTCCCTTTGCCAATAAAAACGCAGCGCCGCGCCAACCGCGAACAAAACAACGAATAGGCCGACAAGCCAGTAACGGCTGCGGCCGGAAAAAATTTGTCTTGTTTGCATCAATAAGGAATCGTGGATAAACTTACAAAAAATTAGGCTGAAGATCAGGTGACCAGTCCAACTTAACTAATCGAGTTTAAGGTTTTATGATGGACACGATGGCAATGGTTTGCTTGAGACGGGTAACATTGGGGCGGCCGAAGCCACCCCACGATATTTAGCCTTTGATTATACCGCAGGCAATGCGCGCCTTGCCGCCGCCAAGCGGCTCGGGCTCGTCCGAATAATTGTCGCCGCCGGCATGGATGATCAGCGCGCGGCCTTTGACATCCTCCAGCTTCAGGCGCGGCGCCAGAACGCTATTACCGGCTTTGCCGTCGGCGCCGACGACCAATTTCGGCAGGTCACCCAGATGCCCGTGTCCTTCCGGGCCTTCGTGTTTTTTGGTGGCTTGCGGGTCGTAATGGCCGCCTGCCGCCAATGCCGGGGTCAACTTGCCGTCCTTTTCCTTTGCATCGCAGCTCGGGTTCTCATGCACATGAAACCCGTGCTCTCCGGCAGGCAGGCCTGCGAGAGACGGGGTAAAAAGCAGGCCTTTTGGGGATTCGCTGATTTTGACGCTGCCGATCGCCTTTACCACACCCTGGTCGCTGACCGTATTGATCGGGACGACGACATCAGCCGCTACGGCGCAGCCGACCGATGAGGCGAACAGCGCGATTGCATAGGAAATTTTCATTTGACGCTCCGTTGACGAATTTAATGGAAAAACTGAATCCATAGTAAAACTAGCCGCCAGGTAAATCAACACTAAATAGATCGGTTATTTTCCACCACCGGCTTTGCCTTCAGCGGTTTTTCTCAACGTCATCGCGATAATTTGAATTTGTCTAGATTAACAAAGTCATTGATTTAAAATAATAATCATAAATGGCCTACATCTTGCTGAATCTCCAGCGAATAGAGTGATACGGCCGCACGATGAGCCGTCGCTCGTTTTTTGAGACAGTTTTAGGTTTTTGGATAAGGCAAACGCTATGAAAAAGAAAGTAATGCATCGCCTCGGATTGACGGCAGTCATTTTAAGTTCGGTGAGTCTTGCATCGACCGCAAACGCGGCCGATGATTTATTGCAGGATGCCGGCAGCTGGCTGCAAGTCGTCGGCGAAGGCAGCCTGAAGGTGATCGACCCGAGCCTCGAAAAGGGACGCATCTGGCTGGAAGGCCAATCCCGTTTCGACGACAACTGGGATCATTGGTACCAAGGCATGGTGCGTGCGGCGGCGGGTTATTCGTTGAGCGACCGCGCCACGATCTGGGCGGGCTATACCTGGCTGCCTACCCAAAACGTCGGCAAGGACTATGTCTCGCAACAGGATGTATGGCCGGCGTTCCGTTATGTGTTGCCGACCGACTTCGGCACTTTCATGTTCCGGACGATGGTCGAAAGCAATTTCCTAAAGGGTGACGAGGTGCGCGTTCGGCCGCGCCAGATGATCCGCTTCATGCATCCCCTGGATCTGGAACCGCGTCTGAGCCTGATCGCCTGGGATGAATTTTTCATCCGCGCGAACTCGACAAAATTCGGCGGCCAATCCGGTTTCGATCAGAACCGTGCGTTTGCGGGCCTCGGCTGGACTTTCAATAAAAACTTCCGGGCCGAAGCGGGTTACCTGAATCAATATCTGGATGACGCGACCCACACGAATAACACCATGCATCACTTGATCATGGGATCGTTGTATATCAACTTCTGAAATGCCGCTTACGCCGCTTCGTTCGCATCCACGACGCAAAACGCAGTCATGTTCACGATCCGCCGCACCGTCGCGGCCGGCGTCAGGATATGCACGGGCCGAGCGCAGCCAAGCAGCACCGGTCCGATTGCGATGCCGTTGCCGGATGCGGTCTTGAGCAGGTTATAGGCGATATTGGCCGCATCGATGTTCGGCATCACCAGCAGATTCGCGCTGCCCTTCAGCTTCGTCTCCGGCATCATTTTTTTCAGCATGTCGTAATCGAGCGCCGTGTCGCCATGGATTTCGCCTTCGACCTCCAGGTCCGGCGCCTGTTGCTGAATGATCGCAAAGGCGGCGCGCATTTTTTGCGCCGATGCGCTGTTGCTGGTGCCGAAATTCGAATGTGACAGCAAGGCAACGCGCGGCGCCAATCCGAAACGGCGCATTTGTTCGACTGCCAGCAGGGTAATTTCAGCCAGTTGCTCTGCGTCAGGCTCATGATTGATATGGGTATCGACCAGCACGATCTGGCGATCGGGCAGGATCAGCCCATTCATTGCCGCATACACATTCGCGCCGCTGCGCTTGCCAAGCACCTGGTCGATATAGTGCAGGTGCGACGCCGTCGTGCCGAACAGACCACAAATCATCCCGTCGGCGTAGCCCTTATGCACCAGCATCGCCGCGATCAGGGTATGACGGCGGCGCATTTCGAGTTTCGCGTATTGTTCGCTGACGCCCTTGCGCACGGTCATCTCCAGATAAGTCTTCCAGAAATCGCGGTAACGCTCGTCTTGCTCGGGATTCACAACCGTAAAATCGACACCGGGCTTGATGCGCAAACCCAACTTTTCGATCCTGTGCTGCAAGACTGCCGGACGGCCGACCAGCGTCGGAAAGGCGATGTTTTCATCGACCAGCATCTGCACCGCGCGCAGCACGCGCTCTTCCTCCCCTTCGGCGAACACGATGCGTTTCTTTTCGGCCGGCGCTTGCTTGGCGATACGGAACACCGGCTTCATGAAGGTGCCGCTGTGATACACGAACTGCTGCAGGCGCTCGACATAGGCCGGCAGGTCCTGAATCGGCCGCGTCGCGACGCCGGAATCCGCGGCGGCCTTCGCGATCGCGGGCGCGAGCGTGGTCATCAGACGCGGATCGAAAGGCTTCGGAATCAAATAGTCCGGTCCAAACGTCAGTTCGTCGATCCCGTAAATGCTCGCGACGATTTCGGATTGTTCCGCCTCGGCCAATTCGGCGATCGCCCTGACCGCGGCGATTTCCATCGCGCGGGTAATCGTGGTCGCCCCCGAATCCAGCGCGCCGCGGAAAATATACGGGAAACACAAGGCGTTGTTGACCTGATTCGGATAGTCGGAACGCCCGGTCGCGATGATCGCATCGTCGCGCACCGCCTTGACCTCTTCGGGCAGAATTTCCGGCGTCGGATTCGCCAGCGCCAAGACCAATGGCCGCGCCGCCATCGTTTTGACCATCTCCGGTTTCAATACGCCGCCGGCCGACAGACCGAGAAAGATGTCCGCGTCCTGTATCACATCGCCGAGCGTGCGCGCATCGGTCTCGCGGGCGAAACGGGCCTTGTTCGGGTCCATCGCCTCTTCGCGGCCCTTGTACACCACGCCGTGATGATCGGTCACAGTGATGTTTTCGATCGGAAAGCCCAGGTCGATCAGCAGATCCAGACAGGCCAACGCCGCCGCTCCGGCGCCGGAAACGACCAGCTTGCAACGATCGAGCGCCTTGCCGACGATCTTCAACCCGTTCAGAATCGCCGCGCCGACGATGATCGCGGTGCCGTGCTGGTCGTCATGAAACACCGGGATCTTCATTCGCTCGCGCAGTTTGCGCTCGATGTAAAAGCATTCGGGCGCCTTGATGTCTTCCAGGTTGATGCCGCCGAAGGTCGGCTCCAGCGCCGCGATGATGTCGCAGAGCTTGTCCGGGTCCTTCTCGTCGATCTCGATGTCGAACACGTCGATGCCGGCGAATTTCTTGAACAACACGCCCTTGCCTTCCATCACCGGCTTGGCGGCCAACGGACCGATATTGCCCAAACCCAGCACCGCGGTGCCGTTGCTGATCACCGCGACCAGATTGCCGCGGGCGGTATATTTGAAAACGCTTTGGGGATCGGCCGCGATTTCCTCGCAGGCCGCCGCCACGCCGGGCGAATAGGCCAGAGACAGATCGCGCTGATTGGCCAAAGGCTTGATCGGCGTCACGCTGATCTTGCCGGGGGCCGGAAATTCGTGATACTCAAGCGCGGCTTCGCGCAGTTGTTTGCGAAGTTCGTCTTTTGTACGGTCTGATGCAGTCATTGGCGCCGCCATCCCTTTCTTGAGTTCCGGAACGGTTCCGATTTTAACAGAGTTGATGCCGGGCCGCAGGCAATAAAAAAGGCTTAACGGAAATCCCGTCAAGCCTTCGAAGTGTTCAATGGGTATCGACGATCAGGCCGCCAGTACCGCCGCCCGCAATTTCTTCATCGCATTCTGTTCGAGTTGGCGGATCCTTTCGGCCGATACACTGTAGCGCTCCGCCAGCTCATGCAGGGTCGCTTTATTCTCGCTCAACCAGCGGCTGGCTAGAATGTCCTGGCTGCGTTCGTCGAGCTCGGACAAGGCTTCCGTCAGCAAACCCTGCTCATGGCCGGACCATTCCGCATTTTCGAGCAAAACGGCCGGGTCGGCGCCATGTTGTTGCAGATAGTGCGTCGGCGCGGCGTAGGCCTGCTCCTCATCGTCGTCTACCGGCATGTCGAACGAAACATCGCGATTGCTCAGGCGTTGTTCCATCTCATAGACCGTGCTGACTTCGACTTCGAGATCCTCCGCGATCGCCTTGGCTTCGTCGTTCGACAGCCAACCGATATCCTGTTTCGATTTGCGCAGATTGAAGAACAATTTGCGCTGCGCCTTGGTGGTCGCAACCTTCACGATGCCCCAGTTTTTGATCACATATTCGTGAATCTCGGCTTTGATCCAGTGCACCGCGAATGAGACCAGACGCACGCCGACATCCGGATCGAAGCGTTTGACCGCCTTCATCAGGCCGATGTTGCCTTCCTGAATGATGTCCGGCATCGACAGGCCGTAACCGCTGTAGCCTCTGGCGACATGCACGACGAAACGCAGATTGGTCATGACCAGCTGCCGCGCGGCTTCCAGGTCGCCGTGATCCCTAAACCTTATCGCCAATTCGCGCTCCTGCTCGGATGTCAATCTGGGCATTTGCCGGACCAGATTCAGATAGGCATCGAAGGTTCCGGCCGATAAATTAACGGGTAAGGTTAATGCATGACTCATGATGTAATGTACCTCGGGTAGTCAACTTGATTTAATTTTAGCACTCTGCTTTTAAGAGTGCTAATCATTTTACAAGTTCAATCTTACTCGGGGCGCAATTGCCGCAGCTGATAAACCAGAACCGCCCAAGAACCTATCACGCCGAGGCTCGACGATAACAGGATCAGATACATCGATTCGCCGTAGCCAAGGAAACGCAGATGAAAACTGCCTTCGTAAAGCAGCGACAAATTCTCGACCGAACGCCACAAGAGCAGCATGATCACGGTCACGATGAACCAGGCCGCGACGCCGGACAAAAAGCCGATCCAGAAGCCGCCGTATAAAAAAGGCCTCTGTATGAAGCGATTGGTCGCTCCGACCAATTTCGCGATCACGACTTCCTCGCGCCGATTATGCAACTCCAGCCGAATCGTATTGCCGGTAATGAACAAGACCCCGAATCCGAGCAGGATACTGATACACTGCGTCGCCTGTTCCGAGAGTTTGATGATCGATTGCATCCGTTCCAGCCACTGCATGTCCATCTGCGCCTCATCGACTTCGGGAAATTGCTGCAAGGTCTGCTGGAGTTTCTGCAACCCCTCGGGGTTCGTTTGCGCCGGCAGGGGCAAGACTTCGAGCACGACCGGCAACGGATTGCCTTCGAGCGCATCGAGCGCGGCATCGAGACCGCTGTTGGCCTTGAATTCGGCCAGTGCCTCGTCCTTGCTGATCAATTTGATCTCGGCAACCTCGACATTTTTGCTGATCTTTTGCACCAGCTTTCGTGCCTCGGCTTCGCTGACCGTGTCTTTCAGAAACAGCGAGATTTGATTGCTCGTCTCGATCGTACCGGTCAATTGCTCCAGATTCGCGACCAAGAGATAAAAACAGGCGGCCAGCGCGATTGAAATCGCCAGCACGCCGATCGTCAGCGCGGTCGTGAACGGCTTGACGAGCAGCCGGCCCAGGCTCGAAAAAAACGCATGCGCATGCAGATCGCGATAGGCATGCAATTTGTCGAAAAAATCGCCGCCGGCGACTTTGTTGTGCGGCACTTCCGGGCGAGGCGGGGTTTTAGTTACGGCGCGTTTGCGTTTCATCATTTATCCTGCGATCAGCCGGCCATGGTCGAGCGTCAATACGCGCCGGTCCATTTTGTTGATCAGCGCAATGTCATGAGAAGCAATCAATACGGTAGCTCCCAATTGTTGAAATTGAGTAAACAAAGTCATGATTTCGGCGGCCAGATCGGGATCCAGATTGCCGGTCGGCTCGTCGGCCAGAATCATCGGCGGCTTGTTCACCACCGCCCGAGCGATGCCGACGCGCTGCTGTTCGCCGCCGGACAGGGTCAATGGATATTTTTTTTCCTTGCCCAGGAGCCCGACCTTATCCAATGACGCCCTGACCTTCCGGGCGATTTCATGATGCCCGTAGCCTGCGACCGCGAGCGGCAACGCCACGTTGTCGAAAACGGTGCGATCCTGCAAGAGTTTGAAATCCTGAAAGATCAAGCCCATTTTGCGGCGCAGAAAAGGAATCTGGTCATCCTGAACACGACTGACATTGTGCCCGTCGAAAAAAATCTGGCCGCGGCTGGCGCGCTCGATCAGCGCGATCAGCTTGAACAGGGTGCTCTTGCCGGCCCCGGAATGGCCGGTCAGAAAGGCCATTTCGCCGCGCTCGAGATGGAAGCTGATACCGGCCAGCACATCGCCGGCCCCGGAATAGCGTTTGCTGACGTTATCGAACTTTAACATGGCTTCCGTCAATCCCTGGCGAACAGTGCCTCGACGAAGGCGTCGGCATGAAAATCCTGCAAGTCGTCGATGCCTTCGCCGACGCCGATGAAACGGATCGGAATGCCGATTTGCTTGGCCAGCGCGAAGATCATCCCGCCTTTCGCGGTGCCGTCCAGCTTGGTCAACACGAGCCCTGTCAGCCCCACCGCATCGTTGAACTGCTTGGCTTGCGACAACGCATTCTGGCCGGTACCCGCATCGATCACCAAGAGCACTTCGTGCGGCGCGGTTGCATCGAGCTTGCCCATGATGCGTTTGACTTTTTTCAGCTCGTCCATCAGATTGGACTTGGTGTGCAGGCGGCCGGCGGTATCCGCGATCAGCACGTCGATGCCCTTCGCCTTGGCCGATTGCAGGCCGTCGTAGATCACCGAAGCCGAATCGGCGCCGGTATGCTGCGCGACCACATGGATGTTGTTGCGTTCGCCCCAGGTTTGGAGCTGCTCGACCGCCGCCGCGCGGAAGGTGTCGCCGGCCGCCAGCATCACACTGTGGCCCTGCGCCTGCAGGCGTTTGGCCAGCTTGCCGATGGTCGTGGTCTTGCCGACCCCGTTCACGCCGACGACCAGAATCACGAAAGGACCATCCTGCTCGGGAATCTTCAGCGGTTCGCTGCAAGGCTCGACGATGGCCAACAATTCCTGTTTGACCGCAGAGGTCAACATGTCCGCGTCGCTCAGTTGATGACGTTCGAGGCTTTGGGTCAGATGATTGATGATCTTGGTCGTCGCGTCGATGCCGATGTCGGCCATCAGCAGGGTCGCCTCGATGTCTTCGAGCAAGTCGTCGCTGACGCCTTTTTGGCCGAACGTCAGACTCGCCAGCGCGTCGCCGAGTCCCGAACGGCTCCGTTTCAGCTGCGATTTAAGGCGCAGATACAGCGATTCGGGCGCCGGTTCGACATAAACTTCTTCGCCGGCCTTTTCGACCGCAACCGGAACCCTTTTAACTTCTTTTTCTTCCGGCAGCGGCCGAACGCGCCCGACCGGGATTTCGACTTCCTTCAGGCCGAAACGTCCGTAGAAACTGATCGAAATCAGCGGCATCATCATCAGCGCCGCGAACGCATTGTGCAGCACTGCCGCCCACAGCGGCGCGGTCAGTTTCACGATCGCGATGCCGAGGCCGATCTGAACGATCAGCAGGATGGAGAGCTTCAGGCCGGCCCGTCTGACCTGCTTCGGATTCTTGGCCGAGGTCGCCAGCAACATCACCAGGCTCAGCACAAGGAAGCTGACCAACGCGAAGATCCGGTGCAGCCAATGCGCCGCGACTTGCGCCTCCGGCGACAAGATGCCGGTATTGCCGGTCACAAGACCATTCAAGAGATTCAAAGCGGCGTTGAAATCGGCCGATTCGGGCAGCCATTGCCCGTTGCACAACGGCAGATCAACGCCGCAGGCGAGCGCCGCCAGATTGGTGCTGGTCCAGCCGCCGAGCAGAATTTGCAGCAGCACGATGATCATCGCAAAGCGTGCCAGATTAACCGGTCCTTGGCGAGCCGGAAGCCGCGTCATATTCGGTTTCACGCGCAGGTACAGGCCGTTCAGCAGCCAGAACGTGAGCATGCCGAGCAACAGATGCGCGGTCACGATCAGCGGCATCGTATGCAGCTTGACCGCCCACATGCCCAGCGCGGCCTGGAGCCCGACCAGGATCAGCAAGAGGAAGCTTCCCGTCACCGCGGCCAGGCGGTTGGTCTTGACCCAAGGCGACAGCAGCGCGAGCAGCAAAATCACCATACCGAGTCCCGCAGCCAGGTAGCGGTGCGTCATTTCCTTAATGGCCTTGGCATGCTCGAAAGGATGCCCCGGAAAAGCCAGATCGGCCTCGGCCTTGAAATCCGGGGTATCGGCAATCACGGCCTTGCCGTAGCAGCCGGGCCAGTCGGGGCAGCCGAGGCCCGCGTCCGATAAGCGCACATAGGCGCCGAAGACGATCACGATCAACGCCAGAAAGACGCCGAAGAGAGCAAGTTTTTTATACATCGCGGTTCCTAACCAATTTGCGAGATTTTTAACAGATGCGTCAAATCGCTTTTGACTTTATAAGGGTCGAATCCAGGTTCGTATTGCATCATCAGATTACGCAAAGGATCCATCAACAACAACGCCCCATCCGGAAAGCCCTCGGGCCTGATGCCGTTCAGTTTGCTCAGGAAGGACGCACTCGGTTTGACGCGCAACAAGGCTTTCTCGTCCTTCCACCAGGCTTCGGCAAGCTTCGGATCGGTATTGCCGAGCAGCAGCGCGACGCGCCGGGTTCTCGGCAAATCCTTGTTCAACATCAGTTGTATCTGCTTGGTTTTATGCAGCGCATCCAGGCAAACGGCGTTACAGTCCTGCTGCGGCATCACATTCACGATCAGCCAATGCGCGTTCAACTCCTGGATATTGTCACTGCTGAAGGTATCGAAACCGCTCAGCTCGGATGCTTCGGTCGTGATGGGCGGCGTAATCAACCGACCGTAATTGGTCTGGCCTTGCAGCCATTCCGGCTTGACCTTGAACGCCACCGCGATCAGGAAGGGTAAGAGCGACATCGCGAACAAGGTCAGGATGAGCAGACGATTTTTTTTCTGTTGAGCATTCATTTTTTTATTTCACACGGCTAAACCAGAGAAACAGCAGCACCAGCGCCAGCGCGAGGCCGAACCATTGCACCGCGTAAGCGACATGTTGTTCCGGCGGCATCACACTGACTTCGCGCCACTCGCGCCGATAGCCTTCGGGCGCCTGTTTGTCGAGTTCTATCATAAAAGGAAACACGGGATAACCGAGCCTTGCGGACAGGATCGCGCTGTCCGCGACCTGCACGACGGCCGGCCAGCCTGCGCTCGGCTGATCGGCGCCGGCCAGCTTGATGCCGACGCCTGGAAAGTGATTGATCCGGCCGCTGATTTGCGCCGGATTCTGTTGCAGGGCCGGATCGGGCAAGGTCTTCCGGTCCTGATGGGCCGGAACCCAGCCCCGGTTCACCAGCACGGCCTTATTGCCGTCAGCCAGAATGAACGGCGTCAGCACGAAATAGCCGACCTTGCCGCCCGCGATCTGGTTGTCGATCAAGATCTGATGGTCGCCGTCATAATGCCCGCTTGCGACAGCGGACCTATAGCGCAATACGTCCTTCTCATCCGCGGTTGCCGCGGTCAATTGCAATACAGGAGCCGCCATGCCATTTTTTTGCGCCGCAAAAAAAGCGCGCTTCTGCTCGGCCCGGTCCAATTGCCAGAAGCCCAGGGCGATCAATATCGGCAGTATGCACAACACTACCAGGGTTGGGATTTTTTCAAATTTCATCGGCCACAATAAATTTGCATTTCCGCTGACAAAGATATAATTTCCGTTGTTTATCCATTTCAGCACTCAGCCAGCGGCGCCATTCATCCATGATTATCAAAACCATCGTCATCATCGCGTTCATCCTGATCATTATAAGTCTCGGTTCGGCGCTTTTACACCTCGTCAAACACCGGAGCGATGAAGACTCGAAAAAAACGGTCAGGGCGCTGACCTTCCGGATCACGCTGTCGGTCGTGCTGTTCGTTTTCGTTTACATCATGATCGCGACCGGGCTTTATACGCCGCACGGCATCGGCGTCAGGATGCACGCGCCGAAACCGGCCGCCAGCACCGCGCCGGCGCCGCCAAACACCTCAAAATCCAATTGACAAAAAAAAAGCGTTGCCTAAGCGGCAACGCTTTTGCAGGCATCAAAATCCCGATTATAACAAATAAACGAAAACGAACAGGCCCAGCCAAACCACGTCGACGAAGTGCCAATACCAGGCGGCCGCTTCGAAGGCAAAATGGTTTTCCGGTTTGAAATGGCCTCTCCAGCTGCGGAACAACACCGTGCTCAGCATGATCGCGCCGACGCAAACATGGAAACCGTGGAAGCCGGTCAGCATGAAGAAGGTCGAACCGTAAATGCCGGTACCGAGAGTCAGGCCCATTTCGCTGTAAGCCTCATGGTACTCGTAAGCCTGTAAGCCGACGAACAGGAAGCCCAGGCCAACGGTCGCGATCAAGCCCTGGATCAACTGCTGGCGTTTTCCCGCCAACAGGCCGTGATGCGCCCACGTGCAGGTCACGCCGCTGCTGAGCAGGATCAAGGTATTCAGGAAAGCCAGACCCCAGGCGCCCATCGCTTCGAATTCGCCGTCAGGCGTCGGCTTGCCATCGATCAGATGGCCAGGACCATTGGTCGGCCAAACCGCCTCAAAGCCCTGGTGTAAGATCTTTCCGGTTTCTCCCTCGGCCAGCCAAGGCACCGACAGATTCCGGGTGTACCAGAGCGCGCCGAAGAACACCGCGAAGAACATCACCTCGGAAAAGATGAACCACATCATGCCCATCCGGTACGAAATACCGACCTGGGTATTGTACATGCCGTATTCGCTTTCGAGCGACTGCAGAGTAAACCAGCCGGTCAGCATGAAAATAAAAACCAACAGTCCCAGAACCATCATGCCGGGTCCGATCGACGAACCGTTCAGATAATTCGCGAAACCCGCCAGCGTGATGAACAGCCCCACCGTGCCTATTATCGGCCAGGTCGCTTTATGCGGGATGTAATAAGCATTGTGTGTGGACATAATGTTCCCCTTTATTGTTTCTCTGCTTTTTCAGTATTGTCAAAAAATGTATAAGCCAGCGTAATCGTTTTGTGCTCCGGCGAGATTTTGGGATCGACGACGAAACGCACCGGCATCGACCTGCCTTCCCGCGCCTTGAATTTCTGCTCGGTAAAGCAGAAACACTCGGTCTTCTTAAAATACTCGGCCGCAAGACCCGGCGAAATGCTCGGTATCGCCTGCGCGATCATCGGCTTGTCGGTCTTGTTTTCCGCATAAAAATTCACCGTATAAAACTGTCCCGGATGAACCTTCAATTTCGGCGTTTCCGCGCGGAACTCCATCGGCGCCGCTTCATTCAAGGCGGTCACGAATTCGACGGTCAGCTCCCGGCTCAAGTCGGGCTGATAGCCGGTTTCCTTCGCGGCCGTGCTTTCGACCTTGCCGTTCAACCCCGTCACCTGGCACAACACATCGTACAGCGGCACCAGGGCAAAACCGAAGCCGAACATGACCACCGCCACCAGCAACAGGGTGCGCACCAGTTTGGCGTTTTTTCGCTGCAATTCGTCGGTCATTGCGAGATCGCTTTCAGCACTGCGAAGACATAGATCGTCAGCGCAATCGCAACCAGGATCAATGCCGTCAAAATATTTTTCTGTTTAATAGTCATCTTGATCAACCGATACGCTGCCTTGGGCAGCGTATCTCTGGTTTCGACTCGATTAAGAATGTTCGCTTGGAACAGTTTCCGGCGGCGTCGTGAAGGTATGGTAAGGCAGCGGCGACGGCAACGTCCATTCGAGGCCATGCTTGCTCGCATCTTCCCAGACTTCATCGGTCACTTTTTCGCCGGTGCCGCCGCGGATCGTGTCGATCACGATGTACAGGAACAGCAATTGGCTGGCGCCGAAGATGAAGCCGCCGATACTTGAAATCATGTTCCAATCGGCAAACTGCACCGCATAATCCGGAATACGGCGCGGCATGCCGGCCAGACCCAAGAAATGCTGAGGGAAAAACAGGATATTGACCGAGATCGTCGACAGCCAGAAATGCAGCTTGCCGATCCTTTCGTTATACATGTGGCCGGTCCACTTCGGCAGCCAGAAATAGCCTGCCGCCATCAGGATGAAGACCGAAGCCGGCACCAAGGTATAGTGGAAATGCGCGACGATGAAATAGGTGTCGTGGTATTGGAAATCGGATGGCGCAATCGACATCATCAGACCGGTGAAGCCGCCCATCGTGAACAACACCACGAACGCGATCGAAAACAGCATCGGCGTTTCGAAAGTCATCGAACCTTTCCACATGGTCGCGGTCCAGTTGAACACCTTCACGCCGGTCGGAATCGCAATCAGCATCGTCGCGTACATGAAGTACAACTCGCCCGCCATCGGCATGCCGACCAGGAACATGTGGTGCGCCCAGACGATAAACGACAGGAAAGCGATCGACGCGGTCGCATAAACCATCGAGCTGTAGCCGAACAAGGGCTTGCGCGCGAATACCGGAATGATTGTCGAAGCAACACCAAAGGTCGGCAGAATCATCACATACACTTCCGGATGCCCGAAGAACCAGAAAATGTGCTGATACAACACCGGGTCACCGCCGCCAGCCGCATCGAAAAAGCTGGTGTCGAAGAAACGGTCGGTCAGCAGCATGGTCACCGCGCCGGCAAACACCGGCATGATCGCGATCAACAAAAACGCAGTGATCAGCCAGGTCCAGACGAACAATGGCATTTTCATCAAGGTCATCGCCGGAGCGCGCATGTTGAAGATCGTTGCGATGATATTGATCGAGCCCATGATCGACGAAATCCCGAGCAAATGCACCGAGAAAATCGCGAACGGCAACGCCGCGCCGGTTTGCAGCACCAACGGCGGATACAAGGTCCAGCCGGCTGCGGGCGCGCCGCCTTCCATGAACAAGGTGCTGGCCAGCAACAAGGCGCCGGCGACCAGCAGCCAGAAGCTCATGTTGTTCATCCGCGGCAACGCCATATCCGGAGCGCCGATCATCAACGGAATCATCCAGTTCGCGAGACCGACGAAAGCCGGCATCACCGCGCCGAAAACCATGATCAGCGCGTGCATCGTGGTCATCGAATTGAAGAACTGCGGGTTCACGAACTGCAAGCCCGGCTCGAACAGCTCGGCGCGAATAATCATCGCCATCCCGCCGCCTAGGAAAAACATCGCGAGCGCGAAAACCAGATACAGCGTGCCGATATCCTTGTGGTTGGTCGTGATGATCCAGCGAAGCCATCCCTTCATCGGGCCGTGGTCATCATGATGATCATCGTGGTGATGATCATGGGGTGCTATGACAGCGGACATAAGTGTTATACCTCAATAAAGTGTAAAAAAAGAAGCCATGGGTCCAGGTAAACGTCTTACCGTTCGTCTGCCTTAGTGCAGCGCCTCGATTTCGGAAGGCGTGATCTTGTCGTTTACCGAATTACCCAGCGCATTGCGGGTATAGGTGACGACCGCCGCAAACTCTTCAGCGCTCAAGGTTTCGCCGAATGCCGGCATCATGCCCTTGCCTGCCTTCATCAGATTGACCTGTTCCTTGATGTCGCCGGTTACCACATCGCTGCCGCTCAATGCCGGGAAGGTAGGCGGCAAGCCCTGGCCATTCGCTTGATGGCAGGACGCGCAGTGGCTTTCATAGACGGTCTTGCCTTTCGCAATCAAACCCTCTTTCGACGTAGGGTCGGCTGGAGCGGCCTTGGCCTCTTCGGTCTTTGCCGATGAAGCCTCTTCTTCATTATCTTCCTCTTCGTCAGCATCCGAAGCGGCGGCCGCGCCTTCCGGCAACAACGCCTGCACCGCTTTCGGCTGGATTTCATCGCCGACCGCGTTGCCCAGGGCGTTACGGGTATAAGTAATGACCTCTGCCAGTTCGTCGGCTTTCAGCATTTTGCCGAATGCCGGCATCGCGCCTTTGCCGTTCAACACCAGATCAGACTGCTTGTTGATGTCGCCGGTCACGACCGCGCTGCCTTTCAGGGCAGGGAATGCGCCCGGTACGCCTTCGCCGTTCGGCAAGTGGCAGGTTGAGCAGTTCTTTTCATAGACGGTCGCGCCTTTAGAAACCAATTGCTCGTGGCTCAGATCGCTCAAATCAGGGCCCTTGGCCGCTTCTGCCTTGGCTTTTTTGAGCCAAGCATCATAATCGGGCTGATCCATCGCGATCACCACGATCGGCATGAAGCCGTGATCCTTGCCGCACAGTTCGGTGCATTGGCCGCGGTAAGTGCCTGCTTGGTCGACCTGGGTCCAGGCCTCGTTGATGAAACCCGGATTCGCGTCCTTCTTCCAGCCCAAATCAGGCACCCACCAGGAGTGGATCACGTCGGCGGCGGTAAACAGGAAGCGGATTTTCTTTTTGGTCGGAATCACCAACGGCTTATCGACATTCAGCAGGTAATTCGGCACGGTGCGGGGATCGATGCCGGAACCCAGCTGACGGGCCTTGTTGCTTTCCTCGTCCAGGTTACTGAAGAACTTCAGGCCGCTGTCCAGGTATTCGTATTCCCATTTCCATTGCCAGCCGGTGACCTTGATCGACATGTCGGAATCCTGCACATCGTCGAGTTCGAGCATCGTCTTGGTTGCAGGAATCGCCATGCTGATCAGAATCACGGTCGGGATGATCGTCCAGATGATTTCGACCGTCGTATTTTCATGGAACTGCGCCGCCTGATATCCCTTGTCCTTGCGGTGATGGAATATCGAGTAGAACATCGTGCCGAATACGCCAACACCGATGGCTACGCAAATCCATAGAATCAGCATATGCAGGTCATGAATATCATGACTGATCTTGGTAACCCCTTCGGTTAAGTTGAGCGTGTAATCCGCCCGCGCTGACTCTTGTCCGATAGCCGTCAAGATCGTGCCTGCGAATAGTTGCTTGGTTTTGTTCACGGAGCAGCCCCTTCGTAAGTAATGAAAAACCTTGAATGCGTCATTTCATTTCGTAAGTCATGGGCACAGCCAAAACGGCGCGCACCAGTCTACGTAAAAAATTTCACAATATAACTGTGTAATTTTACCCTATTGAGCCTTTCTAAGCCAGATTTCTATAGCGCTAAAGCATGCGAGGCGGAACTTGGGATGCCGATCAAGACTCTCCTGTCGACATTTTCCGTGAAACACGCCGCATCGCAGCCGAAACGACGGGGAAAATAGACAGGGCTCTTTACGCATAATTCGTAAAGTTATTAAGATTCACCCCAACCATGAGCAAGGACTCGCCGGTTCCGCGTGATGAATATCGATCATTTGAAAATGGTTAAGATGCAAATGAACTGCGAGATGGATACTGCGCCACTCTCTTCGGGCTTGGCTAATTTGCGGCCGCCCTGCCCCAAGGCGTTACTTTTTCCGGCCGTATATTAAGAACAATACAGCAAGAACCACCGCCGCCGCAATTTGACCTTCCGGCGTGCGCAAAAAATGGATCATTGCAGCATACACTTGATGCAAAGTTGGCATAACGCCGTTCCCTTCAAGCAGCCCCCCATATTCACCGAACATACGCCCTCCTCAATCACACTATTAAACAACCAGATCACCCGAATAGAGATGACGGAACCCAAAAATGGCACTTCAATTTGCTAGCCGACCCCATGCAATGGACTTGAAGCATCCTAACTATCCAAGCTAGATCAATAGAATCATAGCCTTAAAATAGCCCTTCTGCCGACCGAACCGCGCCCTCAATTTTCATCAACATAACCGATCCGAACGAACATCTGTAAAAAACCGATAAACAGTCCGGATCGTTAAAGTTTTGTTTGAATGCATTGAACCGACACCGTGTTCGCAGAAATACATAATCGGTGAAGACGGGTGAATAGAGAGGCGCTCGGGGGCTTGCGTAAGTGTTATTCCTTGAGCAAGACCCGCATCAAGCCTAACATCAAAAATTTATCGCAATCACAACACCGCTTAAGTAGTACAAAAGCAAAACCTGTTAGCTTAACGAGGAAGTGAAAAATGTTTTCCATCACACAATTTCCCTCTCGGAACGAGGTAGAAGGTTATATGATTATCTTCCTAAGAAATATACCCCTAGATACCAAGAAATATGAAATAGCCTCTTTCATCGAGCCGATTTTTAATGACTGCTTCCTGGACAAAGCGACGACCACAGTATCGCTGCAAGACATTGAAATCCTGTCGATTCAGGACATTGATTCGACTGTCATGGAAAAACACGCGCTGATCAAGATTCTTCCGGATGCAGTCGGAAAACGACTGATCAAGCGCATCGATGGCGCCGTATTCAAAAATGCGCCAGTTTCGGCGCGCGAATATGTCAACCGCTCCCCATCTAACGACCCGAGAAACTCAGCTTTAAATGAGGCGACGACACTGCTGGACCGACGCATCATCTTGGACAGAAGGAGAAAGCCGTTGCTGAACTCCTGGCAAAAACATCCGATTCTGGTTCACGCCGTACGATAAGCCCTCCCTCAAAGCGGCCCTGCCCATCCCCGGCCAGACCGCAAAAATATGCAACCGTTCAGTTGCTCCCCAAAAAATTCTCCGCGCATGATGCGCTACGGCTCGGGTATAATATCCCCGATACGACCCAACCCGAGAAGCCACCGATTCTGTGCCTGTCGATTACAAGCCCATTTTGGACGAAATCAAAGCCGGCCATTGGGAGGCCGCGCACCAGTTGATTCAAGCTCATTCCGATCCCTTTGCCTCTTTGATACACGCTTACCTGCATCGCGAGGAGGGCGACCTCGACAATGCCGCCTACTGGTATGCCCGCGCGAATAAGCCGATGCCCGCCGGCAGCCTGGCTGACGAACTCGACTGCCTTTATCGCATGGCACAAAACGAAACCTTAGACTGAGATTTTGCTGCCCCGGCTTCCGACTGGACTTGCTGCCGACGTTTAACCTCCACTATTTTCCAATGACAATCCTGCCTGACCCAGGCATTGCCAACTCCTACTGCTGAACCGATGCTGAGAATCACCGAACTCAAGCTGCCGCTCGATCATTCCGAAAGCCAGCTGCAATCCGCCATTATCGAACGCTTGGGCATCGCTGCCGAAGCCTTGAAAAGTTATACGATTTTCCGCCGCGGCTACGATGCGCGGAAACGCGACAGCATCGCGCTGATTTACACGCTCGATGTCGAACTGGCCAACGAGTCCGCCGTATTGAGTCGCTTCCAGGCTGATCCTCATGTTGCGCAGACGCCGGACACCCGCTACCAGCATGTCGCAGAGGCGCCCAAAGGCCTTACGATGCGCCCGGTCGTGATCGGTTTTGGCCCTTGCGGTCTTTTTGCCGGCTTGCTGCTGGCGGAAATGGGCTTTCGTCCGATCATTCTCGAACGCGGCAAACCGGTGCGCGAACGCACGAAGGACACCTTCGGCCTGTGGCGCCGGCGCGAATTCAATCCCGAATCGAATGTGCAATTCGGCGAAGGCGGCGCCGGCACGTTTTCGGACGGCAAGCTGCATACGCAGATCAAGGACCCGCACCATTACGGCCGCAAGGTGTTGACCGAATTCGTGAAAGCCGGCGCGCCGCCGGAGATCCTCTATGTCAGCAAGCCGCACATCGGCACCTTCAGGCTGGTGTCGATGATCGAGGAAATGCGCGGCACGATCGAAGCCCTGGGCGGCGAAATCCGTTTCGAAAGCCGGGTCGAGGACGTGCTGATCGAAGACGGCGCCGTGCGCGGCGTGACTCTCGCCAATGGCGAAACGATCGACACCCAGCATGTCGTGATCGCGGTCGGCCACAGCGCCCGCGACACCTTCAAAATGCTTTACGAACGCGGCGTCTATGTCGAAGCGAAACCGTTTTCGATCGGCTTCCGGATCGAACACCCGCAATCGCTGATCGACCGCTGCCGTTTCGGCAAGTACGCCGGCCATCCGTTGCTCGGCGCCGCCGATTACAAACTGGTACACCACTGCAAGAACGGCCGCTCGGTCTACAGCTTCTGCATGTGCCCGGGCGGCACGGTGGTCGCCGCGACGTCCGAACCCGGCCATGTCGTGACCAACGGCATGAGCCAGTACTCGCGCAACGAACGCAATGCGAACAGTGGCATCGTGGTCGGCATCACACCCGACGACTACCCGGGACACCCCTTGGCCGGCATCGATCTGCAGCGCCAACTGGAAAAGAAAGCCTTCGAACTCGGCGGCGGCACCTACGATGCCCCCGGCCAACGGGTCGGCGATTTTCTGGCCGGCCGCGCCTCGACGCAATGGGGCTCCGTCACCCCGTCCTATACGCCGGGCGTGCACCTCTGCGATTTGAGCACAGCCCTGCCCGCTTATGCGATCGAGGCGTTTCGCGAAGCGCTGCCCGCCTTCGACAAAAAAATCCCCGGCTTCGCGATGGCGGACGCGGTGCTGACCGGCGTCGAGACCCGCACCTCATCGCCAGTCCGGATCAAGCGCAACGAACATTACCAGAGCATCAACACGCGCGGATTGTTTCCGGCCGGCGAAGGCGCGGGCTATGCCGGCGGCATCATGTCGGCCGCGATCGACGGCATCGAGGTCGCCGAAGCGGTGGCATTGAGCATCGTCGGAATCAGCAAAAAATGAGCCGCGCCGAAAGCCGGGCCTTATTTGGAACGCTTGGTCGTATTGAAGACGTAAGACGCTACGACGCCGCGATTATCGAATTTGATCACCAGATCTTCGGTTTCGCCGTCGCTGAACAAGCTGTAATAGTAGCGGCCGTAAGTCCAGGTCTTCATGCCGTTATCGATGCCGGTGCGCCAGGGCGCGCCGAATGTGGTGTAAATGTCGTTCTGGGTGGTCTCGCCGATGCGGATCGAGGTCACCTGGCCGGCAGGAAACTCATGCCCGATCGACGCACACCCCGACAGCGAAAGCAAACCGGACAAGGCCAGAGCGGCAGCGGCCCGGCGTAAAATCCTCACAGAATGGTTCGAGCCAGAGAAAGCGCTTTTCATCAAAAATAATCCTTATTAAAAATCAATGCCGCTAAATCATAGAATAAACGCATCGGATTTTCCCGTTTTTTTGCCGGCTTTCGGCTGGCAATCGGCCGAGATACGAATTAAAATAAACGGTTACACTTACGCCTACCGATATTAACTGGCCAAATCAATGACTGATTATAAACTCACGCATCTGAAACAGCTTGAAGCTGAAAGCATTCACATCATTCGGGAAGTCGCCGCCGAATTCGAGCGTCCGGTGATGTTGTATTCGATCGGCAAGGATTCCGCCGTGATGCTGCATTTGGCGATGAAGGCGTTCTATCCGGGCAAGCCGCCGTTTCCGTTGATGCACGTCGACACCACCTGGAAATTCAAGGAAATGATCGAATTCCGGGACAAAATGGTCAAACAACTCGGCCTCGAACTCCTGGTTTATATCAACCAGGACGGCGTCGATCAAGGCATCGGCCCCTTCACCCACGGCAGCAAGAAACATACCGACGTGATGAAGACCGACGCATTGAAACAGGCATTGGACAAATACAAGTTCGACGCGGCCTTCGGCGGCGCCCGCCGCGACGAGGAAAAATCGCGCGCGAAGGAGCGGGTCTATTCGTTCCGCGACAAAAACCACCGCTGGGACCCGAAAAACCAGCGCCCGGAACTCTGGAACATCTATAACGGCAAGATCGACAAGGGCGAAAGCATCCGCGTGTTCCCGTTGTCGAACTGGACCGAACTGGACATCTGGCAATACATCCATCTCGAAAACATCCCGATCGTGCCGCTGTATTTCGCGAAGGAACGCCCGGTCGTGAACAAGGACGGCATGTTGATCATGGTCGACGACGAACGCATGCCGATCGGCCCCGACGACAAGATCGAGATGAAAAAAGTCCGCTTCCGGACCTTGGGCTGCTATCCCCTGACCGGCGCGGTCGAGTCGAACGCGACGACATTGCCGGAAATCATCCAGGAAATGCTGCTGACGACGACCTCCGAACGCCAGGGCCGTCTGATCGACCACGACCAGGCCGGTTCGATGGAGCAGAAGAAGCGCGAAGGTTACTTTTAACTCGCATCCGCCGTGTTTGCATGATTAATTGCGTTCGGCAAGTTTCGGTTCTCTGGCTGGTCTTGACTGGCAAAATTTTGACAGGAATTATCCATGCAATTACATGAAGAGATACAACAGCACCTTGTGAGACTAGAGCCCCGTCTGCAAGCCGAGGTCTTGGATTTTGTATTGTTGTTGGAACAAAAACAACAGCAATTGCTACCCAAAACAGCGACCGACGAAGAAGACGCTTTAAAGATTCATCAACAATTGATGGATCAATACGCCGACGCCTTTACAAAATTAGCGCAGTAAAAACAGCATTGCAAGTAAGCGCTTTATAAAAAGCGGAGCACCCTTTATAACAAATAAGGCAATTTTAGGAACCCCATGTCCCACCAATCCGACCTCATCAGCACCGACATCAACGCCTATCTGGCGCAACACGAACGCAAGGAACTGCTCCGATTTTTAACCTGCGGCAATGTCGATGACGGCAAAAGCACGCTGATCGGGCGTTTGCTGCACGATTCGAAAATGATCTATGAAGATCAGCTGGCCGCGGTGCAGGCGGATAGCGTCAAATCGGGCACCACCGGCGCCGGCAAGATCGACCTGGCGCTCTTGGTCGACGGCTTGCAGGCCGAGCGCGAACAGGGCATCACGATCGACGTCGCCTACCGCTATTTTTCGACCTCGACGCGCAAATTCATCATCGCCGATACCCCGGGCCACGAACAATACACCCGCAACATGGCGACCGGCGCGTCGACCTGCGATCTCGCGATCATTCTGATCGACGCGCGCTACGGCGTGCAGACCCAGACCAAGCGGCACAGCTTCATCGCCTCCTTGCTCGGCATTCAGCATATCATCGTCGCGATCAACAAGATGGACCTGGTCGGTTACAGCGAAGAAACATTCAATAAAATCAAGCAGGACTACCTGCAGTTCACCGCCTCGTTAGCCTTGCATGATGTCCGCTTCATCCCGATTTCGGCGCTGGACGGCGACAACGTGGTCAACCGCAGCGGCAACATGCCGTGGTTCAGCGGCGAACCTTTGATGGACGCACTGAATAACGTCAAGATCGCGAATGACCACAATTTCGCCGATGCGCGTTTCCCGGTGCAATATGTGAACCGGCCGAACCTGGATTTCCGCGGCTTCTGCGGCACCGTCGCGGCCGGCGTGTTCAGGCAAGGCGACAAGATCACCGCCCTGCCCTCCGGCAAATCGAGCCGGATCAAGGCAATCGTGACCTACGACGGCGAACGCGCGGAGGCCTTCCCGCCGATGGCGGTCACCTTCACGCTGGAAGACGAGATCGACATCAGCCGCGGCGACCTGATCGTCGGCAATGAAACCCAGGCCGCAACCGTCGCCGACAAATTCAGGGCCAAAATCGTCTGGATGCACGAAAAGGCGCTAACGCCGGGACGCCAATATACGCTCAAACTCGCGACGCGCAGCGTGTCGGGTTCGGTGTCGATGATCCATCACCGGATCGACGTGAATACGCTCGAACACCATGACGCCAGCGAATTGAAGCTGAACGAAATCGGCAATTGCACCCTCTCGGTCAATGCGCCGGTCGTCTTCGATCCATACAAAACCAGCAAAGGCACCGGCTCTTTCATCATCATCGACCGCCTGACCAACGGCACGGTCGGCGCCGGCATGATCATCGGCACGACCGAGGACGAAGTGTCGCGCCCTGTCAGCATCGAGGAACGCGCGGCCCGCTTCAGCCAGCAAGCGGCGGCGATCTCGATCAGCGGCACGAACGGCAAGGAGATCGCCTATCAACTGGAAAGAAAACTGTTCGACAACGGCCATGCCGCGACCGTACTGGAAGCTTCGGATGCAGGCTTGATCCAGGCGATCAAAAACGCCGGCTTGATAGGCTTGTGTGTGAACGGCAAGGAAGGCTGCGACAGCGCCTTCGACAGCGATGAACTGCCGATCGATGACATTTACAACAGCCTGAAAGACAGGAAGATTATCTACTAAGAGGATAGCCCGGGCGGAAAGCTCAGCGTTTCCGCCCGGTCAACAAAGCCATCAACAAGGCGGCGGCATCAGATACCGTTCCGCCTTCATTTTCGATCAGGATGCGGCTTTGGCCGACAACGCTTCCGCATTACGCTTGGCCAACCCGTCGATCACCGCCGCCAGCGAGCCTTTTTGCTGCACTTCGTTCGTGAAGGTCGTCCGGTAGTTGGTGACCAGGCTGACGCCTTCTATCATGATGTCATAGACCTTCCACTGTCCGGTGTTGCTCGAAAACATCCGGTAATTGACGCCGACCGGCTGGATGCCAGGCTGCAGCACTTCGGTTTTGACGATCACCTTGTTCGCGCCGGGCTCCATGTCTATCGGCAGGAAGCGAACCGACCATTCCTTGAATTCGACGAAGGCGCGCGAGTAGGTCCTGACCAATAAGGTCTGGAATTCGCGCTTGAAGCGTTCGCGTTCATCAGGGCTCGCCTCTTTCCACAGCTTGCCAAGCACCAGCGCGGAAATCTTGTCGAAATCGGTATGCGGATAAATTACCTCATTTACGAATTGGGCGATTTTCGCGAAATCGTTTTTAAATGCTTGATCCTGTAACCGCAGTTTTAGCTTATCGGAGGCATCCTGGATCGCCTGCTGAGGCGGCAGCAAGTCTTGCGAATACGCCCCCGAAACCGGCAGCAACGTCATAAAGAACAGACATAAACCGAAAATCGTAAATTGTTTGAACTTCATAATAAACCTCGGAAAAATAGAAATCTTTTGCCTGTCATTTTCAACTGCCGAAAATGACTTTCCTGATACAATAAAAACCCGCGAAGCCACTGCGGCCGGCGCGGCCTATGGTGCTCGATTGAGATTTTTCCAACCCCAAGAGCTCTGACAAGATGTCCTATCATACCATCAATTTCCCTAAAACACGCATGAGAAGAATGCGTTATAACGATTTTTCGCGCCGCTTGATGCGCGAACATCGTTTGACCGTCGACGATCTGATTTATCCTGTTTTTGTGACCGAAGACAGCAATCAAAGAGTCCCGATCGCGTCGATGCCGGGCATCGAAAGACTGTCGCTGGACCTGCTTGTCGAAGAAGCCTACGAGCTATTCAGCCTCGGCATTCCGGCCATCGCGCTGTTTCCGGTCATCACCCCCGAGAAAAAATCCGACCTCGCGAAGGAAGCCTTCAATCCGGAAGGCCTCGTACAAAGCACCGTCAGGGCCTTGAAAGAAGCCGTGCCGGAACTCGGCATCATTACCGACGTGGCGCTGGACCCTTATACCTCGCACGGACAGGACGGCCTGATCGACCAAGACGGCTATGTGCTGAACGACGAAACGATCGAAGTGTTGGTCAAACAGGCCCTGTCGCACGCCGATGCCGGCGCCGACATCGTCGCGCCCTCGGACATGATGGACGGACGCATCGGCGCAATCCGGCAGGCGCTGGAAGAAAACCGTCATCGCAACACCCGAATCTTAGCCTATTCCGCAAAATACGCATCGAGTTTTTACGGCCCGTTCCGCGACGCCGTCGGCTCGTCGGCCGCCTTGGGCAAGGCCAATAAATATAACTACCAGATGGATCCGGCCAATTCCGACGAGGCGCTGCGCGAAATCGCGCTGGATTTGCAGGAAGGCGCCGACATGATCATGGTCAAGCCCGGCATGCCCTATCTCGACATCATTCGAAGGGCCAAGGACGAATTCGGCGTGCCGACCTTCGCCTACCAGGTCTCGGGCGAATACGCGATGTTGAAAGCGGCCTCGCAGAACGGCTGGCTCGATGAAAAACAGGTCGTATTGGAATCGCTGTTGGCGTTCAAACGCGCCGGCAGCGATGCGATTCTGACTTATTTTGCCAAATCCGTGGCAGAATGGCTGCAAGATTGATCCACCGCTGATTCGATCGGCTCGCCGAACCGATAGCCGATTGGCGGCGACCGCCGTATAAAGCATAAAAACAATAACCGGAGCCCTGTACATGACCGACGATTCCATGATTTCCGCCAGACGCAAGCGCCAAATTGAAGCGATCATCCTGATTATATTGTTGGTATTATCCCTGACCGGCATTTTCATCAACGATTATTCGCCCGCCGACGGCTTTGGCTATTGGGTCATGATGGTCTTTGTGTTCGCGTTTTTCGCGATCGTGCTGGGCTGGCTGCAGTCGAGGCAGAGCGGCGAGGACTTCATGACCGTGTTGCGCGATCAGGCCCTGCACTGGCTCTTCTCCCTGCTCGTGGTCGGCGGTGCGTCGATCGTGTTGAAGCCGGAAGACGACTCGGGACTGATCATCCTGTTGATCCTGTCCTTGGCAACCGCTTTGGATGGTTTGCGCGTCGGCTGGCGTTTCTGCATCGTCGGCATCTTTTTAGGGGTTTCCGCGGTCATCCCTGTCTATACGGAGCATTTTTTCTGGGTGGAATTGATGATCGTCGCGGCCATCGTCACCCTGACCATCATCAGAAGCTTTTGGCTGAGGAAAAACAATTAAATGAGCACAACGGACCGCTACGCCGTATTCGGCAGCCCGATCAAGCACAGTAAATCCCCCCGCATTCACCGCCTGTTCGCCGAACAGACCGGCCAAGCGCTGAGCTACGAAGCCCTGGAAGTCACGGCCGAGGCGTTTCCTGACGAAGTCGGCGGCTTCTTCGCGGCCGGCGGCAAGGGGCTGAACTGCACGGTGCCGTTGAAAGAGCTGGCCTACCGCTTCGCGGGCGTCAAGACCGAACGCGCCGAACGCAGCAAGGCCGTCAACACGCTCGCGCTGCAAACGGACGGCACCGTTCTCGGCGACAACACCGACGGCTGCGGCCTGGTCACGGACCTGTTGTCCAATCATCAGTTGACCCTGGCCGGCAAGCGTGTGTTGATTCTCGGCGCCGGCGGCGCCAGCCGAGGCATCATCGGACCGATCCTGGAACAAGCGCCAAGCCGGCTGGTGATCGCGAACCGCACCGCCGATAAAGCCGTGTCGCTTGCCGAGGAATTCAGCACAAGGGGCGACATATCCGGCTGCGGCTTTGAAGCGCTCGCTCAATCGCAATTCGACCTGATCCTGAATGCGACCTCCGCCAGCCTGAGCGGCCAACTGCCCCCGCTGCCCGATCACCTGCTCGCCGGCCAGGGCAGCTGTTACGATCTCGCCTACGGCAACGAGCCGACCGCCTTCGTGCGCTGGGGCATAGCGCACGGCGCGCGGCTTAGCCTGGACGGCCTCGGCATGCTGGTCGAGCAGGCGGCCGAAGCCTTCTTGATCTGGCGCGGCGTGAGGCCGCAAACGCGGCCCGTGATCGAGCTGCTCGACCAGGAAAGAAAAAAACCATAGCCGTTCACCCGGCACATGTGATGACGATCGACCGGCCTCAACGCAAAATCATTCATATCGACATGGATGCCTTTTTCGCAGCGGTCGAGCAGCGCGACAACCCGGCCTATCGGGGCAAAGCCATCGTCGTCGGCGGCCGGCCGGATGCGCGGGGCGTGGTCGCGACGTGCAGCTACGAAGCCAGAAAATACGGCATCCATTCGGCGATGCCGTCTTCCCACGCTTACCGCCTCTGTCCTCAGGCCATCTTCGTGAAACCGCGTTTCGAGGTGTATAAGGAGGTCTCGGCAGCCATCCGCCGCATTTTCTCCGACTATACCGAACTGTTCGAGCCTCTGTCGCTCGATGAAGCCTATCTGGATGTGAGCGCGGTATCGCGCTGCCAGGGTTCTGCGACCCTGATCGCGAAGGAGATCAAGGAGAGGATTCGCCGGCAAACCGGACTGACCGCCTCGGCGGGCATTTCCTACAACAAATTTCTGGCGAAGATCGCCTCCGACATCAACAAACCCGACGGCCTGTATTTGATTACGCCCGAGCAGGGACCGGGATTCGTCGAACAACTGGCGATCGGAAAATTCCACGGCATCGGCAAGGCCACAGAGCAGAAAATGCATGCCCTCGGCATCCGTACCGGCCAGGACCTGAAACAGTGGCCGCTACCGTTGTTGGTGCAGCATTTCGGCAAGTCCGGCCAGCACTATTACGACATCGCCCGCGGCATCGACGAACGGCCGGTCCGCAATTTCCGGCCGAGCAAATCGGTCGGCGTCGAAATCACCTACCAGGAAGACCTGGAAGACCCTGCGGTGATCCTGCAACAACTGCTCGACCTGATGCGCAAGGCACTGGCCCGGCTGGCCGCCAAGCAAATGACCGCGCATACGCTCACGGTCAAACTCAAATATCACAACTTCGTGCAGATCACCCGCAGCAAAACGCTGTCCCAGGCGATTACCCGCGTCGAGGGATTCGAGGGGGTCCTGGCCGACTTGCTGAAAGACACCGAGGTCGGCGCGAAGAAAGTGCGCTTGCTCGGCATTGCCCTCTCCTCCCTGGACTCGGCGGCGCCATTGAATTGGCGACAACTGGATCTGTTCGATTATTAAAATCGGCGCGGAGCTTTATTCACGCTGCTTTTGCACCGTTTTTTCATGATGATTCGGATCGTGTCGATTTTGCCCTTTGGTATTTTCACATCCCGCAAGAAAACCCAGAATGAAAAGTATCAGAATGGATGACTTCATCATGCCCTCCTCAATCGCTTAGCGGTGAGGTTATACAATAGCAAATTCCGCTGTCATGTTCCGAAGAGATTCTCAGTAATTCCCCCTCGCGAATATTTTCTCGTTTCGACTTCCGAAGCCATGAGAAAATGAATCCAGTCCCTCAAACACCGGCTGCGGATGTCACTCTCGAAATCGATCAAAACCGACTCCTCTCGACGCCTGTCTTCCCTGAAGACTTTGTGGCCTTTCCTGCGCCCCTATCGCGGCAGAATCTCGCTGGCATTCGTGCTGCTGTGCCTCGGCTCGGCCACCATCCTGTTGGTTCCGCTGGCGTTCCGTGACCTGATCGATTTCGGTTTCGGGCAACGGCAACACGCCGGCGCCGGCTTGCTCGGTTCGCTGAGCCTGAACGGCCGCTTCGCGGTCCTGTTCGGATTGGCGTGCCTGTGGGCATTGGCCGTTTCGGCGCGTTATTACACCGTGACCTGGATCGGCGAGCGGGTCACGGCGGATCTGCGCACGGCGGTATATGCGCGGGTGCTGGTACAGTCCCCGCAATTTTTCGAGACTTTGCAAACCGGCGAGGTGCTGTCGCGCCTGACCGGTGACACCATCCTGATCCAGACCGTGGTCGGCAGCTCCGTTTCGATGGGTCTCAGAAGCCTGTTCCAGTTTATCGGCGGCATGATCATGCTGGCGGTGACCAGTCTGCATCTGTTCTCTCTGAACCTGGGTCTGATGGCTTTATTGACGCTGCCCATCTTGGCGATCGGCCGCAAAGTGAAAAAGCTCTCCCGCGAATCGCAGGACAGAATAGCTGATGCCTCGGCGCTGGCGGGCGAGATTCTGAACGCGGTGCCGACGGTCCAGGCCTATACGCAGGAAACGCGAGAAACCCGACGCTTCGCCGAGCGTGCGGAAGTCAGTTTCAAGACCGCCATCCGGCGCACCCGGGTGCGTGCGGCGCTGACGGCGCTGATCATCATGGCCGTGATGGGCTCGATCATTTTCGTGCTGTGGGTCGGCGCGAACCTGGTGCACGAGGGCGGCATGACGGGCGGACAGCTGGCTTCCTTCGTGCTGTATGCGGTCCTGGTCGCGGGCGGGGTCGGCACCATGGCGGAAGTCTGGGGCGATATCATGCGGGCGGCCGGGGCAACCGGGCGCCTGCTGGAACTGCTCCATGCCAAGCCCGCCATTGTCGAAGCCAACGTGCCGGAACCGCTACTGCGCCCCGAAAAAGCCGAGATTCGCTTCGACCATGTCTCCTTCCATTACCCATCGCGGATGCAGACAGCCGCACTCGCTGACATCACGCTCGCTATCGCTCCGGGCGAAAGCATCGCGCTCGTCGGCCCTTCCGGGGCCGGCAAGTCCACCCTGTTCCAGCTGTTATTGCGTTTCTACGAGGTATCGGACGGCACGATCCGTTTCAACGGGCAGGACATTCGCGAACTTTCCCTGCAGGAATTACGCAACAGGATTGCGATCGTGCCGCAGGACCCGGTGATCTTCTCGGCCAATGCCCTGGAAAACATTCGTTACGGCCGCCCCGATGCCAGCGATGAGGAAGTCATCGCCGCCGCCAAATCGGCGCAAGTGGAAGAATTCATCCACCGCCTGCCGGAAGGTTATCAGACCTTTCTGGGGGAACGCGGTACCCGCCTGTCCGGCGGACAGCGCCAGCGCATCGCGATCGCGCGGGCGATTCTGAAAAATGCGCCGCTCCTGCTGCTCGACGAAGCCACCAGTGCCCTCGATGCGGAATCCGAAATCCTGGTGCAGGAAGGCTTGAACACGGCCATGCAGGGACGTACCACCCTGATCATTGCGCACAGGCTGGCCACGGTGAAGAAGGTCGGCCGTATCATCGTCCTGAACCAGGGACGTATCGTCGAAACCGGCGCACCGGAGGATTTACGCAGACAGAGCGGATTGTACGCCAGGCTTGCCAGCCTGCAATTCGATATTCAATAAGCGAAGCTCATTAATGGCAAATGGGAGAAAAGTCTTCCTACAATAGCATCGTTGGTTGGGTTGGCGAAGACAACCCAACTTTTCGACTGATCCGTACGTCAGGTGTTGGGTTGCGGTACTCCGCAACCCAATCAACCTACGCCGATTGTTGTTAGGAGCTTATCACGTTTTATGTGCTCACTGTTAGCAAAGCATTATCACGCTTAACTCTCAGTTCCGACACAAAACTTCGAACATTAGTAATCAAGATTTCATCAGTAACCCACTTTTGTTGAATAGCGGTTTCTAGATCATGTAGAAACCTATCTAGTAAATCGAAATTCTCCTCACCGCGATAAAGCCCAAAATCATATTCGCGGGTGAGCTGCAACCAGTGGGGAGTTACTTTTTCGCTACGCAAAGTTTCTATTGCTTGAAGCGTGTTTTGAAAAAACTGCGGTTGCGAAAATTGTGAAATAATCTTATTCCATTTAACCCTATTAATAAATGAGCCGATTAAGAAAAATACTAGTTCTCCAGAATGTTCCGGTACAGTTTGTAGCAAAATATCTAGATATTGAAGCAAAGAAACACCCTCAGTTCTGTGGGCCGCCTCCTCAGTTCCCCAACTAAGCGGGAACAGTGCCCAATTTTTCGGAAGTTTATTTGTCTCCATAGATAAGGCAGAATGCAAATCATCAGGAGTTCTTGGTTCCGTAACAAAAAATAACCATACCTGAAATAATAGGGACTCATGGCAAACAGAGGCTTGACTCCAAGTAAGGGGACTTATCCTCAAACATTCACAAAGTGCTTCGCGGAAATTAACTTGATTTAGTGTTCTCAGCTCTGGACTGAAGCTAAAATCAACCGTTCCATCTAAACCAATAGGAAGCGGACTACAAAATACCCCCGATACTGGTGGACCGTCCTCAATATTAACCCCTTTCTTAAGAAGTTTTAGCAATTGCGCACTCAGCCAAGACTCAGTCAGGCGGTGTGGCAGTAGCTGATCATAGATGAGACTTATGGCCAAAACGAAATCCTCAACTTCTGGTTCGTCAATTACCTGCTCGATATAGCTTTGTAAATCCCCCGGCGCAGTAAGACCCGCCCAGAAAAATAGAACGGTATTCCAGCGGTCATGATGCCGCTCTCTGAACAAGCGAAGGCGATCCACCCTTTGCCCATCTCCATCAATTTGGTCGCCATCCCTTATTGCCGCCGCGACGAGGAATTCCCCAACGCTTTTATGCACGAAACTCCAGGTCCCCGGTCCTACTAATAAACCTGTTCTCTCTCGAAGGTGGTCCAGCACTACTTCGGGTTCATAGGCACAGCCCAGATTGGACAGGTTATCAGAGAACCATTGCTGAATTTCAACATCACCAAGCTGTTCGATCTCTGTCAAATGCAAATATAAAGCCAATCTCGTTAGTACCCGCTTTTTCAGATCGGGATTAAGGTCAATTACCGAAGGGATCCCCCAGCGACTATCCCAGAGCCCAAGCATGCCATCAATATAGCGCTCATAGAGTTTGGCCCGCCCGCGAGGCAATTCACCGTCTATATGATGAACCATCAGGAGCGTCGCCAACATTAACGGTGTACCAACCAACGGTTTAAGTACAGCATCCTGTAGCCAATGTCTGGCAAGCTCATTCGCGTCAATGTTGTGTGACTTCCCCGCCAACAAAGGCGCATGGTCATACCAACGTTCAATATAATCTACTATTCTGGGTTCATCGAATGGCTGCATATCCCAACGAACCCAGGGTTTGTAAAGATCCTCTAAGTGACAGGAGGTCAATGGCCTGGAAGTAAGAATTAAACCGGCTCTGTCTATTGCAGCACCTAAATCCTTAATCCAATCGAGAATGGAATCTCTTCGTGCCGGAGGAATCTCATCAAAACCATCGAGAATAAAGGTAATCGCACCTGACTGACACCATTCTCTAACCGCTATAGCATCGACTTCTTCACGAAGGTGGGTACCCGCAGCATCACGGACAATATCAAGGTAGGAGGGTAATGGCTCCTGTTTTACCAAGTCTCGAAGACGGATTAGCATTGCCAATCGTGGTTCACTTTGCGTAAGTTGCAATTTCTGCAACCAACGACTCCAAGTGCTTTTGCCGGCACCTGGCGCGCCAATAACAAGTGCCCTTATGCCTAGCGTAGTGAAACAATCAGCAATTTCGGTTTCGGTGCTGATCGTTATCTCTTTTCTATATTCTTTGGAATCAATCACCTCTACAGAGGTTCGCCCCAGTTCAGGGACGACAAAGCATTGCTCAATTGGAACCGCATCGGGCCTCTCACCTCGTAGCCCAGTCAAATCTAATTGAAATTCAACACGCTGCGCCAAGGACTGGCGAACGCGGATAATTAATCCATCAGCAGCATCGACGTCTTTAGAAAGAAGCGAATCTATATTTTTCGCTACTGTTCCCAAAGTTATTGCAATGTCATCGAGACGGCGGAATCCGTCTCTGAAACCTTCGATTTTCCATGCTTCGACTGCAGTAGGATACATACAAATAAGATTGGCAATCTGTGGAAATACAAGCGCGTATAGATCCTGTAAGCTTTCATTACGAATAGATTCAGGAAGTTGACCGTTAGCATAACGTTGATCAAAAAGTTTTTGCCCATCCAATGATGCCGCGAAAAATTCTTGCGGTTTAGTCAAAAGATCGGCTAACTCTGATTCACAGGTAGCGATAAGAATTCCTCGTTTGTATTCTGCTATTCGCTCACTATCAAAGAAAGGCACAAGTTGTTCAACGACTTGAGCAATGGAATCATCGATACGGCTTTCGATTTTTCGCTTCGTCAGAAACGGCTCAACCGTAACATTGACTCGTTTTGAAATTGCTTCAAAAACAAGTTTTTTAACTAATTCAAACAAAATGGCGCTGATTTCAATTGCCATAGATAGCCTTTAGAAACAAGAAAGATAGAGTGTTTGTTTGGCATGAATTCTTAATTACGCCAAACTCGGTAAGGCGAATCGGTCGGGTTCCGCCTGATGTTAAGTTTGGGTTTCTTCTTATTTTGCCGGAACGCCTCGGTAACTACTCCCTGCGTTGCCCTACCTCCTGCATCCATGCAGTCGTATCGGCTTCCGCCCTACACAAACAGATAATCCAATACCAACCCGATAAAAACCGCCAACCCAAACCAGTTGTTATTCAAAAATGCCTTGAAACAGAGCGTTTTTTCGCGGTGAAAAATCAGTTTCTGCTGATAAACCGCAAGCCCCGCCGCGACCAGAAGCCCCATGTAATAAAAGAATCCCAGCCCTTCTATACGCCCGACGATCACCAACAGGCCAAGCATCACGATCTGCAACGCCCCCATGATATGGCGGTCATAGTCGCCGAACAGGATCGCGGTCGATTTGACGCCGATCTTCAGGTCATCGTCCTTGTCCACCATCGCGTACATCGTGTCATAAATCAGCGCCCAGAGCAGCACGGCCAGGTACAAGATCCAGCCGACCAAAGGAATCGTGTTCGTCTGCGCGGCGAATGCCATCGGCACCGCCCAGCCGAAAGCGGCTCCCAGATAAGCCTGCGGCAGATGCGTGAAGCGCTTCATGAACGGATAGCTGGCCGCCAGAAAGGCGCCGATGAACGACAGGCCGATCGTGAACGGGTTCATCAGCAGCACCAGCCCGAACGACACTAAAGTCAGCACGGCGAACAAAATCAGCGCCTCCTTCGGCTGCACGCGGCCGGCCGCGATCGGGCGCTGTTGGGTGCGTTCGACATGCGGGTCGAAATCGCGGTCGGCATAATCGTTGATCACGCAGCCGGCGGCCCGCATCAGCACCACGCCAAGGAAAAACACCGTAAACACCAGCGCATCCGGCTTGCCCCGGCCTGCGATCCAGAGCGCCCACAGCGTCGGCCATAATAGAATCAGCGTGCCGATGGGACGGTCGAAACGGGCGAGCAGCCAATATTGTTTAACGCGATCGGCGATGCGATCCGAAATGAGTGTGGTCAAGAGATAACCCCTTTTTCAGCGAGAGTTTGGGCAAGAAATGTTATTATAACTTTTTTAATTGAAAGAGCGCCGAAGCGCCAAGAGCAGCCGTTATGAAGGTTAAAATTTATCATAATCCGCGTTGCAGCAAATCCCGGGAAACGCTGCAGTTGTTGCGGGACAAGGGTATCGAACCGGAGATTGTCGAATATTTGAAAAATCCGCCGAGCGCGGAAGAACTCGACGCGATTCTGCAAAAACTCGGGATCGAACCGCGCGACCTGATGCGTAAAAAAGAGAAGCCTTACGATGAATTGGACCTGTTCGACAAGTCGCTGGACCGGCAGACCTTGATCCGCGCGATGGTCGAGAACCCGATCCTGATCGAGCGCCCGGTCGTGGTGATCGGCGATAAGGCCGCGATCGGCCGGCCGCCGGAAAACGTGCTCGCGATCCTATAGCGATGACCAAGATCCTAGTGCTTTATTTCTCTCGGCACGGCGCGACCGCCGGCATGGCGATGCAGATCGCGCGCGGCGTCGAATCGGTCGACGGCGCGGAGGCTATCATCAGGACCGTGCCCGACGTGTCCGCGGTGTGCGAAAAAACCGCCGAGCGGATTCCCGCGCAGGGCCCGGTGTATGCGACGCTGGACGATCTGAAAAACTGCGATGGCCTGGCGCTGGGCAGTCCGACCCATTTCGGCAACATGGCCGCGCCGTTGAAATATTTCCTCGACGGCACGACCCCGATCTGGTTTTCGGGCGCGCTGGCGGGCAAGCCGGCCGGCGTGTTCACCTCGACCGGCAGCCTGCACGGCGGCCAGGAGAGCACGCTGTTGTCGATGATGCTGCCGCTGCTGCATCACGGCATGCTGCTGGTCGGACTGCCCTACACCGAGGCGGCGCTGCGCGAGACCACCTCGGGCGGCACGCCGTACGGTCCGAGCCATATGGAAGAGAAGAATTCGCTGCTCAGCGACCCCGAAAAGACGTTGTGCCGGGCGCTCGGCAAACGCCTCGCGCTCACCGCAAAAGCGCTGAAGGCGGGCATGCCGGTTTGAACAAGATGGCGCAGACCTTTCGTTATCTGACGCTCACCGGTTATTTCGGGCTGTTCGCGCTGATGATGCTGTGGCCTACCGTGCTGGCGGCTGCACCGCAAATACCGGTCGCTCTGGTGCTGATCGTCACGGTGACGCCGCTGTTGCTGCTGGTGCGCGGCTTGCTGGCGTTCAATCCGAAAAGCTATGCCTGGGCCGGCTTCATCAGTCTCCTGTATTTCGCGCACGGCGCGGTCGAAGTTTACGCGAATGCCGGCGCCCGCTGGCTGGCCGGGTCTGAAATCCTGTTCAGCCTGCTGCTGTTTTTCGGGTCGGCGCTGGCGCTCCGTTTTCGCCGGCAAGCCCCTTGAAGCATGGCAAAACAGCTACCGTTGCAGTTCGTATTCAGGGCCAACCAAACGTTCCAGGATTTTTTTCCGGGCGCGAACTCGGCCGTCTTGAATCATCTGCAACGCTGCGTCGCCGGCAGCGGCGAAACGTTCATTTTTCTCTGGGGACAGTCAGGGCTCGGCAAGAGCCACTTGCTCCAGGCTTGCTGCCACGAGGCGCAAAAGCTGGGCCTTTCGAGCTTCTATTTCGACCTGCAGCAAGCCGCCGGTGCTTCCGCCGAATTGCTGAACGGTCTCGAAGCCTTAGAACTCGTCTGTCTCGACAATGTCGAAAAGATGGAGGGCCTTGCCAACTGGGAACTGGCCTTGTTCAATTTTTTCAACCGGCACCGGGACCTCGGGCATAGGCTGATCATCTCGTCCAATGTCGGTCCGAAAGCCTTGGCGATTGAATTGCCCGACCTGAAAACGCGCCTGAATTGGGGGCTCGCCTTGCACATAGCGACGCCGGACGATAAAGGCCGTATTGCCGCGCTGGAGTATAAAGCCCGGCGCATGGGCCTGGAGATTTCGCCGCAGGCCGGGCGCTTCCTGTTGAACCGCGCCGACCGCGACATGGCGTCCTTATGGCGTCTGCTCGACAATCTCGACCAGGCCTCCTTGTCCGCCAAGCGCAAATTGACCATCCCTTTTTTGAAACAGATTTTGGATGAAAACCCCAGCTAGCAAAGTACTGGTCGTCGGCGCCGGCGCGATCGGCGCCTTTTACGGATCGCTGCTCGCGAAGGCCGGCGCAGAAGTGTCGGTGGTCTGTCGCTCGGATTACGACACGGTCAAACAATCCGGCTTCACGATCGTCAGCGCCGATCTCGGCAGTTATCGCTTCATGCCGGAACAAGTGCTCAAGGACGCCGCGGACTATCAAGGGCCTGCGGACTATGTGCTGCTCTGCACCAAAATACTGCCCGGCGCCGATCGGGCCGCGCTGCTGCGCCCCGTGGTCGCGCCGCAAACTTCGATCGTGTTCATCCAGAACGGTGTCGATATCGAACAGGAAATGCTCGCGGCCTTCCCCGATAACGAAGTCGTCAGCGGTCTCGCGTTCATCTGCTGCAACCGGATCGGGCCGGGAGAGATCGCGCATCTGGCCTACGGCCGTCTGGCGCTGGGCAACCTGCCGGGCTCGGTCAGCGCAAAAACCCTGGAATTGTGCCGCCTGTTTCGAGAGACCGGCATCGACTGTAATGCGAGCGCTGCGATCGTCGCCGAACGCTGGCTCAAATGCGTCTGGAATGCGCCGTTCAATCCGTTGTCGGTGCTGTCCGGCGGTCTCAGCACGGCCGAAATCCTGCACAGCGAAGAGCCTTTCGTGCGTCATATCATGCAGGACGTCTGCCGGATTGCCGAAGCCCTGGGCCACCCCTTGCCGGTCGATGCGGTGGAGCAAAACATCGAAAAGACCTACCGGATGCCGCCCTATAAGACCAGCATGCTGCTCGACTACGAACAAGGCCGGCCTTTGGAAACCGAGGCGATTCTCGGCAATGCCGTGCGCGCGGCCGAACGCGCGAACGTGTCCTGCCCTTACCTGGAATCGCTTTATGCGTCGATCCGCTTGAAACTGCTGGCGGACGCCAAACGCCGGCACTCCAACACAGCTTGCAGCCATGCGCCGTCATAAACCGGCTTCAGGCTGCCTGTTGGCGTTTTTGCTGCTGTTTGCGGTTTACAGCAGCGCGGCGCCCCGTATCGCGGTGCTCGATTTTGAACTGAAGGATTTAACCCCTGCGCCCTCTATTCCGGCCGAAGTCGCCCGCACGGCCAGCATCAAACCGCTGCTGGAACAGGAACTTGCGAAAGCGCACTACCCGATCGTCCAGATCGATCGCCGCGACATCGCCGAGGCCGCCGCCGGCCCCGGCTACCTGTTCAATCACCACGACCTGGCCGCCGAACTGGGAAGAACGGTTGGCGCCGACTATGTCGTGGTCGGCAGGCTGCACAAGCCCAGCTACCTGTTCGCCTATCTGATGGCGCATCTGGTCGATGTGCGGCAGGGCAAACTGATCGGCGATTATATTTCCGAGATCAAAGGCGGCGACAAGAAGTTGACCCTGAAAGGGGTCGAAAGCCTGGCCCGGAAAATCACCGCAACGCTTGCCCCAGATGCCTCTCGATCCAGGTGAACCCTGAATGCCGCAGCCAGTCAACGGTTAATCTCACATTCTCCCTGCCGACATGCTGACGCGACTGCTGATCTACCTCGCCTACTTCCTGAAAACCTCGGCACGGTATCAAAGCACCAAACATTTTTTCCGGCGTTTGTTGGTGATCCCGCAGAGCCGGCCGAAAGCCTATTTCGATGTTTTCATGATCGTGATCGTGATCATCAGCGTGTTCCTGCAGATCGACAAAGTCAGCCATCAGCCGCCGCACTGGCATCTGGTCTTTGAAGATTGCATCGTCGCGCTGTTCATCCTCGAATATCTGTTGCGCGCCTGGATCCACAACGACAGCCATCAAATCGTCCTGGATCATTACGAGCGCTCGGAATACCTGGACATTCCGTTCAAACTGCACAAGGTGTTGAGCGCGATCGCGGCGAGAAAAATCGACTATGCGTTCAGCCCGCTGGCGTTGATCGATTTGCTGGCCATCCTGCCCAGCTACCGGCCTTTGCGCTTCTTGCGGGTGTTTCTGATTTTCCGCCTGTTCAAGCTGTTCCGCTACATCAACAGCATCAAGCTGTTCACCCAGATTCTCTCGAACAAGCGCTTCGAGCTTTATACCCTGGCGGTATTTTTGGGGCTGCTGCTTTTTATCGGCAGCACCGCCATTTTTCTGTTTGAAAATCCGGGGAGCGGCGGCGATGTCCATGACCTCTTCGATGCCTTCTATCTGGCCGTCGTGACCATGTCGACGGTCGGCTACGGCGACATCGCCCCCCAAACCGCCGGAGGACGCCTGGTTGTGATGGGACTGATTTTTACCGGAGTCGGCGTATTGTCATTCTTCACCTCGATCATCGTCTCGGCCTTTAACGATAAAGTGAATGACCTCAGGGAGAATCAGGTGTATGCGGAATTGCACCAGCTCGAAGGGATCGTGATCATTTGCGGCTTCGGCCGGGTCGGCATGCACATCGCGCGGCAGCTTGCTGAGCATCAACAGCCTTTCGTGATCATCGATAAACTGGATCATCATATAGAAGGCGCCAGACACCTCGGTTATCTGACCATCCATGGCGATGCGAGCAAAAACGAGGTGCTGACCCTGGCCGGCATCAACCGTAACGCCTCGGCGATTTTATGCACGACCGGCGACGACGTCAGCAATGTTTACATCACACTGACCAGCCGTCAGTTGAATCCCGCGATTCGGATCATTTCGCGCGCCTACCTGCATGACAATGTCCGTAAACTGTATCAGGCCGGCGCGAATCATGTGATCGAGCCGTTCGAAATCGCCGGCATGGCCGCCGCCGAATATGTCGGGCAACCGGTCGCCTTCGGAGCGATCGTCGGCATCATGCACGAAGAAAAAGAATTCGTTCTCGACACGGTGTGCGCGCATCCGGGCTCTTCGATCATCGGCAAAAAAATCGCCGACATCGATTTCGGTCACAGCAAGCTGATGCTGATCGGCGTGATCAGCGCCCATCCCGAGCATCTCAAACAACATGAGCGTTATCCCATGCAGGACCGGCATTTTTATTTCAACCCGAAAAACACTTTCGAGGTGCAGGAAGGTGATTTGCTGGTCGTTTTAGGCAAACAGATCGGCATTGAGTATTTTCGCTATCAGATCGAAAAAAGCCGCTTCAAACTGGGCAGGAAAAAATGAAAAAAATTGCGGTATTCGGCGACCCCCGCATGGCGCTGGAAGCGCTGTCCCGATTCGACAAGGAAACCAGCACCGTCATTTACGCCGCGCAAAATCGTCACGATGCCGAGTTCATCGCGGACCAGGGTTTTGCTTCCGAAGTGATCGATTTTCGCGATGACAGCGCGCTGCATGCGCTCGGTATCGGCGTCGACATCGATTATTTATTCTGTTTTTTCGCGGCCGACTCGGACAATGTGTTTTTGACGCTGTCGGCGCGCGCGCTCGACGAAAACCTGAACATCATCGCGACCATCGATGCGCCTGACTCCGCCGAGAAATTATTGGCCGCCGGCGCCAGCAAAATCATCGATCCCTACGAAATCAGCGGGCGCAAAACCTATGAAATTCTGACCAAGCCCGAAATCACCCACATTCTGGATCAGACCGTGCACCGGCGGCACAATCTGAATATCGCCGAAATCGAAATTCCGGAAGGCTCCTGGCTCGAAAACCGCAAAACCAGCGCGCTGAAACTAAACGAGCGCCATAACCTGATCCTGCTCGGCGTGGTCGATAAGGAAATCGGCGAGCAACTGCATTTCGCGGTCGGCGACAAGGAGCATATGCTGAATGCCGGCGATGTGCTGGTGGTGATGGGGCCGGCCAGGGAAATCAAGGCATTCAAGGAATGCCTTGATGACTCGGGATAATGTTTGACTCAATTATCGATGAACTTTTTTATTAGCTTGCTTTGGGAGCGCACATGCCCAAGAAAAGACCTATCGGTAAACAAGTAATCAATTGGCACGAACTCGAAGCCGACGACGTAGTTGAACGCCTAAGGATTTCGGGGCTTCCTTTATTTATTCCTAAAACTCGAACTTGTCGCCCAGTATGTGCCGAGCCAACTGGTTTCCGGCTTCGACCAGCGGTTGGATCATAAAATCCGCTCCGAGCTGCCCTAATTGCTGCTGCTCTTCTGGATCAAAACAAATCGTACCTATCTGTCCTTTATAGCCCCTTTTTCTGAGCTGGCGTACGGCCGAGCAGCGCGCATCGAATTCGGGCAGGGTCAGGAGAATGCCTTTCACCCTCTCCAACGGCAGTCCTGACCAAAGTTCGGGGTCTTCGGCATCCCCGTAAATCACCCGCCGTCCCTCGGCCAGCAGGCTTTCCAGCACGGTCGGATCGGCATCCAAGCCGACGACACGCTTTTCCCGTTGATGCAAAGCCAGATAGGCGGCTTGTCCGGTACGACCCATGCCCACGACCAGCCATTCGGCGACACCGATCGATTCGGGCAGCCGGTCCGGATGCCAGGATTTTTTCTCGAAACGGATCAAGAACGGCTCGCACCATGAAAACAACTCATGCGAATACCGGTTCAAAGGCGCCGCGACCGCAAGCGATCCAGCTACCGCCAGGGCGATAGTGGAATTCCATTCCGGCGACAGCAGATTCGCCTTCACTATCGCGCCGGTGGTGATCAACGCAAACTCGCTGTAGGTCATCAATGCCAGCGACGAAATAAAGGCGGTGCGGGCGCGCAGACCCGCCATCAAGAACAGCCCAAAGAACAAGATGCCTTGCAGCGGCAACATGCCCAGCAGCCCGAGCGCATGGAGGACTTGATCGTAATTCGGCAGGCCGGTCAGACCGATTTGCAGAAAAAACGCAACCAGAAAGACTTCCTTGAGGCTCCAAAGTTTGTCGGAAAGATCGTCGATTTGAGGATGAGCTGCCAGCATCACCCCCATCAGCAGGGCACCGAGGTCGGGCGAAACGCCGACGTTTTGCGCGGATAAACCGCCGGCCAGCGCGAGAGAAACACCCAGCAGCAGCTTTAATTCGTCAGCCTGGCTTATCGTGAGCAAACGATGCGCCAAGGGACGCAGCATGGGCAACAGCAATAAGGCGAAAGCCCAGTACGAGGGCTGCCTGCCGTCGGCGAAAGCCAGCAGGACGATCGCCACGACATCCTGCAGAATCAGGATGCTGAGCACGTCCCGGCCATGCAGGGTGGACAATTCGCCATTGTCATCCAATACCTTGATCGCCAGCACGGTACTGGAAAAAGCGAGGCTCGCGCCCAATATCAAGCCGCCTGCCGTTTGTTCGCCCTGCAGCAGAAAAACGATGCCGGCGACGCCGGTGACCACAAACAAATGCCAACCGCCGACGCTCAACACTTCCTGACGCAGCAAAGAGCGCAATTTGATTTTCAAGCCTACCGTGAACAGCAAGAGTTCGATGCCGATGTCGGCCAGATGCGTCAAGGTTTGTGCGGACTCTACACCGAAAGCGTGCAGAATATAGCCGGCAGCTAAATAGCCGACCAACGGCGGGAAAGACAGACGGCTAGAGATCAAACCTACGAGGTAGGCGGTGCCAACCCAAACTAATTCCATCATGTATTGATTGTCCTGTTGTATTCGAGCTGATCAGTTCAAACAAATAGAGAGAAAGTCGTGGTGAATTCACGATGTAACTCAATCATTCAACAATGATTCTATAAGAATCGACCCCATCATACAAAATCCAGCACGCACTCAATCGAGATTTCCGATGCGGAAACCGTCTCTACACTATTCTGATAGGAGGCTTGAACGTCTTTCTTCCGACGTTATTTAGGAATTGGATGTCTTTGAGAAATATGCCACTTCAAACTGTCGAGTTCGGAGGAGAAAAAGCTGAGTGCGCTAATTGAACTCCCCCTCGTCCCCGCCAAACACGACCGCCCCCGAATCGGCCAGGCTTCTGACGATCAGCAAAATTTCTTTTTGCGCCGCAGCGACTTCGCCAGGACGGGCGGGCGGCGCGGCTTCCAAGTCATCGCGCAGCATTTCCGCGGTACGCCGGGACATATTGCTGAAGATTTTCTGCTTAAGGCTTTCGCTCGCGCCCTGCAGCGCCAGCAACAGCCGATCCGTCGCCACTTCGCGCAGCAGGCTTTGTATGCCGCGGCCGTTCAGATTGATCAGCTCCTCGAAGACAAACAGCTTGTCCTGTATCTTCTGCGCCAGTTCGAAATGGCTGGCGGAAATAGCGTCCAGCACCTGATTGCCGATAGGGTTATCCAAATGATTCAATATATTGGCGGCGACATTGATGCCGCGAACCCGCGAGGATTTGTCGTTTGGCTTGCCGTCCCATTGTTCCCTTATCACTTCGTCCAGTTCACGCAAGGCTTCCGGCGACACCCCCTCCAGCGAGGCGATCCGCATCAAGAGGTTCGGACGAATTTCCTCGGGTAAGGCCATGATCACGTCCGCCGCGCGCTGACCGTCGAGCAAGGACAGCAGATTGGCGGCGACCTGCGGATGCTCCGAGCGAAGCCAGTCCGCCAGCGTCCGGGCATCCATCCGCTGCAAGCGCTGGATGCCTGCATTCCTGCCGCCGAGCAATACCCTGTCAATCATCGCTTCGGCTTTTTCGGTGCCGAGGGCATCCGCCATCACGCCACGAACATAGTCTTCGGCATCGCCGCCTATGGCCGCCTGTTTTTGCCGGGAAGTCATGAATTGATCCAATACGCCTTCCACCCTAGCCAGTGAAACCGCCTTCATCGACGCCATATGGGAGCCTAGCAGCTCCACGTCCCTGACCTCCAGATGTTTCAACACTTCGGAAGCTCTTTGCTGCCCTAACGCCAAAAGCACCAAGGCGGCGCGCTCGACTCCATTAAATTTTTCCGTCACGCTATTCATCTCTGATCCAGGCTTTCAGGGTTTGCGCGGCTAGTTTCGGATCCTGATCCACCAGGCTCCGCACCTGTTCGAGGCATTTTTCGTATCTCTCCGGCGAAAACGCGCTTGAAGGCACCTCCTCAACGGCTGATGGCGCCTGGTTGACCGTTTGTTGCTCGGCAACGTGGGCGGCAAGATCAGTCTGCGCGCGCAGCACCGGATGCTTGGCTTCGGCTAATCCGGGGTTTTCGTGATCGGTGCCCTGAATCCTGTCTGCCTTGTTCAAACCGTCATCGCCTTCCAGCACATGCAAGGTTTGAATCCTGCCCGGCGTCACGCCCAACACCAGCTGTTTCCTGCCCACCTGCAACAGCACGACCTTTTCCCACAGCCCCAAGGATAGTCCGCCAGCCACGCGCATTTTGTCCGCGCCTTCCGCATTAACGCCGCCGAGCTTGCGGAAGCCCCAAAAACCCAGCAACACAACACCCAGAATCGCCAACAGGCTCACGCTCCACAGCGCAATGTCTTCGACGGCCAGATTTCCCGTTGGCGCACTCGCCGGCCACGCCTCGCAAACCGAGAGCCGCAAGCATAAAGCAACGGAAAGGAGGATTCTTGCCCGCATCAGGCTAGTCTTTTGACGCGTTCCGACAGGCTGATGATGTCGGTCAGCCGAATGCCGAATTTCTCGTTGATCACGACCACCTCGCCGCGCGCCACCAGGGTACCGTTCACCAGAATATCCAGCGGCTCGTCCGCCAGACGATCCAGCTCGACGATCGAGCCTTGATTCAACTTCAACAGATTGCCGATGCTGATCCGGGTGCGGCCGAATTCCATCGCCAGTGTCACCGGAACGTCCAGAATCGCATCGAGATTCAGCCCGTCCTGGACGGCAGCCGACGTTTTTTCACTTTCAATTTTGCGGACTTCCTCCTCGCCGGCCTTCACGCTAACACCATCGCTCTCAGTCATTTTTTCCACACTCCTTCATCTGATTCTCAACACCCGAACCGCTTCAGACGGCCTCGGTCCTTATATTTTTTCGATGACTTGCACTGCACAATGCCCTTCCGAGGTGCACGGCCTGCCGGTAAACACAGGCACGCCTTCGACCTGCAGCGATAAGATCTGCGGCATCTCGATCGGAATGATGTCGCCTATTTCCAAACGCATGAGATCGCCGACGGACAGACTTTTTTCCGCCAGCACGCTGCTCACGTCGACACTCGCGTCCGTCACCCGATTGCGCAGCGCCATCCGCCACTGCGGATCGGCTTCCTCGCCGTCACCGTAGGAGGCCTCCAGCACGCCGCTGATCGGTTCGATCATCGCATAAGGCAGCAGCAAGGTCAGATCGCCGCCGTTGCCTTCCAGGGTGATGTTGAGGGTGGCGGTCATCACATAGTCATCCCTGCCGGCGACAGCCGTATAATTCGGATTCGTTTCCGATTCCAAATAGTCAAAATCGACGGACAACACCGGCTCCCAGGCGTCTTTCAGGCCGTTAAAGACCCTGTCCAGAATTTTCCGGATCACCCGCATTTCGGTCCGGCTAAACTCGCGGCCTTGCGCTTCCGGGCCAAAATGGCCGTTGCCGCCGAAGACATGGTCGACGACGGTAAACACCAACCGGGGATCCATCACGATCAAGGCCAGCCCCCGCAACGGGGCCATCCGGACACTATTCAAGCTGAGGGGAGAGCGCTGCCGGTCCATATAATCGGCATATTTTTGCAGTTGAATCCCGGAGACGACGACATCCGGAGCCCGTCCCAGCCACTGGAATAAAGACGTGCGTAAAGCGCCGGCAAAGCGGTCATGGATCATCTCCAGGGTCCGTATCTGCCCGCCCCCAATCCCGCGTTCCTGACTGCCGAAATCATAGGGCTTGATCTCGCCCTGCGGCAGAAACTCCAGGTTTGCGCTTGCAAAATCGCCGCCCTCGACGCCGTCCAGCAGCCCCTCAATGTCTTCCTGCGAAAGCCAATCTGCTGTGCTCATAATGGATTTTGCTTGCCCGATGAATTAAAAAGCCCTGCGTTGGCCTGAAAGCATAAGTTTAAAAAAATATAGTTCAAGTATAGACACTGGCTTCGGAAAGCGACGAAAACGCGGCATCGAACACAAATTGGCAATACCGGGTTGACAACAGTATGGTGAACTGTGCGGAGCCGAAGCCAACGGAAAAAATATCAACTGGGGATGGGGTCAAAAATAAACTCCCAAAATAATCAGAAGCGAAGTGGGAGCGGTTTTCAACCGCGACTCAAGGCCTTGTTCTCAGCCCCCGTCGCGCTTAAAAAGCGCGCCCACATTGGATGCATAAAGTATCAAATCAGGGAAATTATTTGTATCCAGATCCTTAACCGCCTTTCGGACTAAAGGAAGTCTCCTTGATCTGCCAGCCGCCGCCCAATGATTTGTAAAGGGCCACTCTTTGTCCGGCGAGCTTGGCTTGACTATCGATCAAAGCCAACCGTCTAACAAGCAGCGCGCGTTGGGCGATCAGCACGTCCAAAAAAGCGGTCAAGCCGTTGCGGTAGCGTTCCTGCGCAAGCGCGAGCGCCAGCCGGTCCGCCGCTTCGGCTTTCTTCAATTGTTCATGGCGCTGCCGCTCCTGTTCGAGAGACGCCAGCGCATCTTCGACTTCCTTGAACGCATTCAGTACAGCCGCCCGATAGGCGTACAACAATTCTTGATGACGGGCTTTTTTACCTTCGATATTGGCCTTGATGCTGCCCCAGTTGAAAATCGGAAACGCGAGCGTCGACGCCATCGACCAGGATTTGCCGAGCATCGTGAAATCGGTGATGTCGGTATTTTGCAGGCCGATGAAGGCGGCAAGATTGATGCGCGGATACTGCGCGGCGACCGCGGCGCCGATCTCCGCATTGGCGGCGGCGAGTTGTCTTTCGGCGCGGCGAATGTCGGGTCGGCGGCGTAACAATTCCGACGGCAGATCGGCGGCGACCGGCGTTGCCGGAAGCGGGATGGCGGCGGTTTGTTGCAGGCGTGCGGTCAATTCGCCGGGCGTTCTGTCCAACAATACGCTCAAGGCGTGCATCGCCAGCTTGATCTGGTTTTCATAGAGCGGCCGCTCCGCCGCGGTCGCATCGACCTGCGCCTGGGCCTCTGTCACGTCGAGGTCGGAGGCAAGGCCGGCTGTTTGCCTTTCTTGGGTCAAATGCAGGGTGTCTTGTTGGGTGCTCAGATTGTCATCGACGACCGCAAGCAGTTGCTGATTGGCGCGCAGGGTAATGTATTGACTGGCCACTTCGCCGAGCAGACTGACCTGCAAAGCTCTGCGATTTTCGGTTTCGGCTTCGATCGTGGCCTCCGCCGCTTCAACGGTCCGCCGTATCCCTCCGAACAAATCGAGCTCCCACTGCGCATCGAAACCCGACTGGAAGATATTGATCAGCCGGTTGCCGATGCCGAAGGCGCCGCCGGCCGTACCCGTCGTGCCGGAGGGCGATGTGATGCTGTTCAGCCGCCGCGAGACCGTGCTTTGGCCGGAGAGCGTCGGCAGCCCCGCCGCGACCGCCTGCGTCCTTTGCGTGCGGGCGATGCGGATGCGCTGGAGCGCCTGTTTCAGGTCCAGATTGACCGTGATCGCTTCGTCGATCAAGCGGTCCAAAACCGGATCCTCGAAGGTTTTCCACCAGATATGAGAATCTTCAAGCTTGCCTGGAGCCCTTTGCCTTTCACTCCATTGGGTGGGCGCTGGCCCCTCGGGACGGACATAGTCCGGGCCGACGGTGCAGCCGGCGATGAATCCCAAGAGGCAAAGCGTCAGGATTCTGTTCATGCCGGCGGCAAGGGACTGGCATTGGCCGGGGCCGAATCGCGATCGAAATCCGGCGCTTCGATGAACACATCGAGCTGCTGGCCGACATACACCGGCATCTTGCTGCGGTTAAAGCTGTACAGTGCCTGCAAGACCCGCGTATCGACGCGTTCGGTGCTGTCGCCGGTCAGCGATTTTTTCGGTACCACATAAGGCTCGACCCAGACCAGCGCCAGGTCGGTCTGAAACCTGCGGTTGCCGCGCAAATAGGCGACGGCCTTGCTTTCGGGGCGGAAGCGCCAGGCGTCGTTCTCGTCGATGTCGACTCTGACATGAAGCTCGTCCAGATTGCCGACGATCATCAATGGCGTACTGAGAGGCCCCGCCTGGGCGAACTCGCCGGGCCGCACATTCACTTGCAGCACTTCGCCGTCGACAGGCGCCGCGACCCGCAGTAAATCGAGCGTGGTCTGGCTCGCCTTGACTGCCGCTTCGGCTTGCAGCACCTCCGCCCTGGCGCTGTCGAGCTTGCGCCTTGCGATCAGCGTCGCATTGTGGCGCCGCTCCAGTTCTTCGGTGCTGATCGCGCGCCGGTCCTGGACCGCGTCGGCCAAGCGCTGCAATACCTCGGCGTCCTTGACCCCCGCCTCGGCTTCGCCGACCGCGGCTCGCGCTTTCGCGAGATCGGCCTCGCGCACGGCTAGTTCGGCGAGGGCGGCGCGGTCGTCGATCAAAAACAGGATGTCGCCGAGTTTGACGCGATCGCCGACTTTGACCTTGACCGCTTTGACCAGGCCCGCCAAGGGAGCGCCGATCGCGATATTCTGGCTTTTCGCCTCGACAATGCCGGCCCCGGCGATGAAGGTCGCATAGGGCGAGGTGGCGGGCTCGGCCGCGGCCTGCGCGACCGGCGCCGGCTGATTGCTGCTGACGACCTGGAACACGCCGAACAGGAAGCCGGCGGCGGCCAGTGCGGGCAGCGTATATTTAGGTAACATCGTGGGCTCCTTGCTCGGTGCGGCCGGGATTGTTCGAAGGCTGGGATTGCTGCACCCGGACAATTTTTCCGTCATCCATTTGCGCGATCCGGTCGGCGAAGCCGAAGATACGGGCGTCGTGCGTCACGATCACCAGCGCCCTGGAATGGTCGACCGCGACCGCTTTCAGCAATTCGAGCACATGCATTCCGGTTTCATGATCGAGCGCGCTGGTCGGTTCGTCGCAGACGATCAGTCTCGGGCTATGGATCAACGCGCGCGCGATCGCGACCCGCTGCTGCTGGCCGCCGGAAAGCTGGGCGGGCAGCGCGTCCGCGCGATCCCCGAGACCGACTTGTTCGAGGACAGCGGCGGCTTTACGAACCGCTTCGCGCCGCTTCATGCCGTTGATGATCAGCGGAATCGAGACATTTTCGGCCGCATTGAGCGTCGGCAACAGATTATAGGCCTGGAACACGAAGCCGATATTTTGGGCGCGAAATTTGAGTTTTTGATCATTTTTCAATTTCAGCAAATCCTCGCCGAACACCCGGCATAAGCCGGAGTCCTGGTCCAGAATGCCGGCGATTACCGAAATCAATGTCGTTTTGCCGCATCCGGACGGTCCGACCAGCATCATCAATTCGCCGACATGGACTTCGAGATCGATGCCTTGCAGCGCGGTAATTTGCTGTGAGCCGGTGTCGTAGGTCTTTACGACGTTTTGGCACAAAACGGCCGGCGTATTATCGCTCATGCTCAGCCTTTGAATACGACCGCCGGTTCCAGCATGATCACCTTACGGATACTCAATAAGGCCGCGAAGACGCAGATCATGCTGACCCCCATGCCGCTGAATACCAGCAATTGCCAGGGGAACTTAAAGGCCAGGATCGTATCGCGCATCGCATAGCCGAATAAGGCGGTCAGGCCGACGCCCATGCCGTAGCCGATGCTGCCGACCAGCACCGCCTGCAGCAGGATCATCCGGAGCAGCACCCAGTTGCTGGTGCCCATCGCCTTCAGTACGCCGAACTGCCTGAGATTTTCGAGCGTGAAGTTGTAAAAGGTCTGGCCGGCGATCGCCGCGCCGACGATGAAGCCGAGCGTGACCGAGATGCCGAAGTTGATCGGGATACCGGTATTTTTCAGGAAATAATTGTAAGTCAGCGCCTTGAATTCTTCCTGAGTATAGGCGGCCAGTCCGGTTATCCGTTGAATCCTTCGGGTCAGTTCTGCGATGTTTTGGCCTGGTTTGGCCTTGACCAGAACGAACGAGAGCAGCTTCCTTTCTTTCGGCGCGTAGAGCAGCGCGCGGTTATAGGTCGTATAGATGACCGGCTGGGATTGAAAGGTGCGCGTGACTTTCGCGATGCCGACGACGATCGCCCGGCGGTCGTTCAATTCGAGGGTGTCGCCGATCGTCAGCGGCACGGGCTTGCCGCCAGGGGTTTGCGGCGCCTTGGCCAGCTTGGTTTTCGCGCCTTCGACATCGACGAGCACGCCGTCGCTGCGGCGCAAGTCTTCGAGTTTTCCGCTCAGCATAGCGGGAGGCCCACCGATCAAGGTCGCATCGTCCAGTCCGATCAGATTGCAGGTTTGAAACGTGCCGTCGTACAGGCGCGCCTTGATCAGCCCCTTGTATAAAGGCACCGCCCAGCCGACGCCGGCCACGCCGCGCACCCGGTAGAGTTCGGTGTCCTGCATCGGCTTGACGTCGTCGATGAACTGAACCTTGGGGTCCATCACCCAGATGTCGGGCAGTCCGACATCCGAGACAAAACTGTACGATCGCGCCATCAGGCCGAGAAAAATGGCGGGCTGCTGGGTCATGATCAAGGAGGCGAAGGTCAGCCCCATCACGATGCCGAGATACTTGCCCCGGTCACCCATCAGCATGGTCAGCGCGATGTAATTCATTGCGTTATGTTCCTTTCAGTCAGCCCCTTGTCCTTATGCCTCACGGCACCATCTTTGTCTCAGCTTATCCCGGTTCAGCGCCAGCCACTGCAGCGCCAGGATCGGAATCGCGGACTCGATCTCGCCGCTTTCGAGCATCCGATAGGCTTCGTCGAACGGCGCCGGACGCACCAAAATGTCTTCGTCTTCATGATCGAGGCCGTGAATGCCGCCGACCTGGCGGCTGTCGATCTTGCCGCAAAACAGCGTGATCATTTCCGCGCAGCCGCCCGGGGTCGTGTAGAACTGCATCACCTCGATCAACTCCTCGATAGTACAGCCGGCCTCTTCCTCCGCCTCCCGGTGCGCGACTTCCTCGGCGGTCTCGCCCTCCTCGATCGCGCCGGCGACGATTTCGACCAGCCAGGCCCGTTCGGGACAGCCGATCGCGCCGATCCGGAACTGTTCGATCAGCACGACCTCGTCCCGTTCCGGATCGTAGAGCAACACCGCGACGCATTTGCCGCGTTTGAACAATTCGCGTTCGATCTCGCCGCTCCAGCCGCCTGCAAACAGGGTGTGCCTGAGCCGGTATTTTTCGAGGCGGAAAAAACCCGCATAGCCGGTTTCCTTGCTGATGATTTCGAAAGCCTTGTTCATATTTTCGCTGGGTATTGCACTCTGTAGATCACGCCGAGATGGTCGTCGCTGATCAATAAGCTGCCGTCCGGCAGGGTCAGTAGGTCGACCGGCCGTCCGAGCACGGTTTCGTCCGGAGTCAGCCAGCCGTCGATGAAGACCTCTTCGCTGACCGCTTTGCCGTCTTTAAAATTGACCAGGGCGACCCGGTAACCGTCCGGCTCGGAGCGGTTCCAGGAGCCGTGCTGGGCGACGAACAGCTGGTTATGATAATGCGACGGAAACTGCGTGCCGCGGTAGAAACGCAGGCCCAAGGGGGCGATATGTGCCTTGTATTTCCATACCGGCGGCGTATAGTCGGCGCAATTCTTGCCGTTGCCGTACTCCGGATCGATGACCTCGCCGCCGTGGCAATAGGGATAACCGAAATGCTCGCCGATCCGGCTCCAGCGATTCAATTCCTCCGGCGGCAGATCGTCGCCGAGGTAATCGCGGCCGTTGTCGTTGAAAAACAAGGCGCCGGTGCCGGGTTGCCAGTCGAATCCGACCGTATTGCGGATACCGCGCGCGATGATCTCGAAATCGCTGCCGTCCGTATTGACCCTGACCAGAGAAGCGTAGATCGGCTTTTCCGGCTCGCAGATATTGCAGGGCGCGCCGACCGCGGTATAAAGCTTGCCATCGGGACCGATACGCAAATATTTCCAGCCGTGATGGCGGTCTGTCGGCAGCTTGTCGTAAACCGTCACCGGTTTCGGCGGCTTTTGCAGGTGTTGCAGGATATGGTCGAAACGAACGATCCGGCTGATTTCGGCGACATAGAGCGTGCCCTGACTGAAAGCGACGCCGTTCGGCATCGTCAAGTCATCTGCGATCACAGCGCGCGTTTCGGCGCGGCCGTCATTGTCCTTGTCCTGGAGCGCGTAAACCTTGCCTGAAACGCCGGAACCCGCAAACACGACGCCGTTGTCGCCGAGCGCGAGGCTCCGTACATTCGGCAAATCGCTCGCATACAGCGAGATCGTAAAGCCCGGCGGCGCATGCAGCTTCGCGATCACCTGTTCGGGCGCCTGTTGCCGCGCGCAGGCGGGAAAGACCACGCTGCCCAGCAGGACCGCAAGCCCGATTAATTTCGTCTTGTTCATAACGCCCTCACTCGTTAAACTTTATTTGTATATTATCACTCTGACCCGTATTGAATTCATTTATTCAATCCCTATTTTGTCAACATCCCAACTTGTCATAAAGGCAAACACCATGATGCGAATTTTTCTGTTTTTAGCGACCAATGTCGCGATACTGATCGTGGTCAGTATCGTTTTCAACGTGCTGGGTTTAAGCGGCGCTCTCGATGCCCGCGGCGTCAATCTGAACCTGAACGCGCTGTTGATCATGTCCGCGGTGATCGGCATGAGCGGCTCGTTCATTTCGCTGGCGATGTCCAAATGGTCAGCGAAAAACGCGATGGGCGTGTATGTGATCGAACAACCGCAAAATCAGACTGAAAAATGGCTGGTCGATACGGTCGCCCGCCTCGCCAGACAGGCCAATATCGGCATGCCCGAAGTCGGCATGTTTCAGCAGCATGAAGCGAATGCGTTCGCGACCGGCATGAGCAAAAACAGCGCCCTGGTCGCGGTCAGCACCGGCCTGCTCGAAACGATGAGCGCGGACGAGGTCGAAGCGGTCCTCGGCCACGAAATCAGCCACGTCTCGAACGGCGACATGGTCACGATGGCGCTGATGCAGGGCGTCGTGAACACCTTCGTGTATTTCTTCGCAACGATCATCGGTCATGTGGTCGATCGGGTCGTGTTCAAGACCGAGCGCGGCTACGGTCCGGCTTATTATATTACGCAGATGGCCGCACAGTTGGTGCTCGGCATCCTCGCCTCGATGCTGGTGATGTGGTTCTCCCGCCGCCGCGAATTCCGGGCCGATGCGGGCGGCGCAGCGCTGGCCGGACGCCAAAAGATGATCGGCGCCTTGCGCGCCTTGCAGCGCAGCCATGAGCCCTCGGCGCTGCCCGACCAGTTGGCCGCGTTCGGCATCAACGGCGGCGGCGTGATGCGCCTGTTCATGAGCCATCCGCCATTGGAAGAACGGATCGCGGCATTGCAAAACAGCCGTTGATCTGAAAAAACGTTACGGGCGGGTTGAATAACCCGTCCGGCATCACGCTCCCCGCGGGACGGGTGATTCAACCCGTCCTCAACTTTTCAATTCACCGGCCAGCCTCAGCGTCCGCCCGGACGCACCTTTAAATTCCGATCGGCCGTGCCGGCCATTTTATGGGATAATTCGGCGAATTTTTGCAATTGATCCCATCACACATGACTTACCCCACCATCGAAGCCTTCGTCGGCAATACCCCGCTGGTCCGCTTGCAGCGCCTGCCAGGATCGAACAGCAACACGATCCTGGTCAAGCTGGAAGGCAACAATCCGGCCGGTTCGGTCAAGGACCGTCCGGCCTTGAGCATGATTCAACACGCCGAAGAAAGAGGCGAAATCAAGCCCGGCGACCGCCTGATCGAGGCGACCAGCGGCAATACCGGCATCGCGCTCGCGATGGCCGCCGCGATCAAGGGTTACAAGATCACCCTGATCATGCCCGACAACATGAGCGCCGAGCGCCGCGCGTCGATGAAGGCCTATGGCGCGGACATCATTCTGACGCCGGCCGCCGGCAGCATGGAAGCCGCGATCGATCTGGCCCGCCAGATGGAAGCGAAAGGCGAAGGACGCATACTCGACCAGTTCGCGAATCCCGACAATCCGCGCGCGCATTACGAAGGCACCGGCCCCGAAATCTGGCGCGACACCCAGGGAACTGTGACTCACTTCGTCAGTTCGATGGGCACGACCGGCACGATCATGGGCACATCGAAGTTTCTGAAGGAAAAAAATCCTTCGATCCGGATCATCGGCGTACAGCCGGAAGGCGAATCGAAGATTCCGGGCATCCGCCGCTGGCCCGAGGAATATCTGCCGAAGATTTACGACCCGAGCCGCGTCGACCGGATCATACTGGTCGACCAGCCGTCGGCCGAACAGACCACGCGCGACCTGGCCGCGATCGAGGGCATTTTTGCGGGCGTCTCCTCCGGCGGCGCGGTGTATGCGGCGCTGCAACTGGCGAAGGAAGTCGAGAATGCAGTCATCGTCGCGATCATCTGCGACCGGGGAGACCGGTATTTATCGACGGGCGTATTTCCAGACTGAGCGCCGGAGGGCCTCGCCAAGGCTACTGATCCTCGCCGGATGGCTGATCCTGCTGGGGTTCGGCGCCAATAGCGGCGCGCTCGACAACATCGCGCTCGACATCGGCGCGCTGAACGCTCAGGGCTGGAAACTCGAAGGCGTAAAAATCGCGTTGAGCGACCTTCCCGAGCGCCGCCAGCAACTGGTCCTGACGATCGGCAAACTGAGCCTGCCGAAACCTTTCGACGACTTGAAACTCGCCGACATCCGCTGTACCTCATTCACTTGGGGCGACAATCAAGTCGTCTGCGAGCGCGGCAAGGCGCGAATCGATTCCAAACGCTGGCGCTCGCCTGGAGCCGATTTTTCGTTTCGGCTCGGCGAAAAATCCAGCCGCGCCAAGATCACCGATCTGCGTCTGTTCGGCGGCACGGTCGATGCCGAATTAAGCGAACAGGCGATGCGCTGGCAGGTCAGGCTGAAGGCGGCAAGGCTCGACGGCGTGCTGCTGCAAAAACAGCTCGGTTTCCTTCCCGCCGAGATCAAAAGCGGCGAGATCGGTCTGGCGCTGAATATGTCAGGCAGCCAAAGCGAAATCGACGACATCGACCTGAACGCCAGCACCGACCGGCTGACCCTGCAATCGGCGGACGGCAAGACCGCGACCGAAACCCTGTCGTCCACCGGGCAGCTCCATGCCGCCCATACCGACGGGCTCTGGCGTTGGCGCTTCAGCGAACAATTGACCGGCGGCGCGCTGTATTGGGAGCCTATCTATCTCGAGGCGGGCAACAAAACGATCAAGCTGACCGGAGAAGGTGTCTGGAATCCGGCGCAGCAGTACGCCAGCATCGAATCCTTCGCCTTCGATCATGCGGGCACCGCCCTGATGACCGGCCGCGCCGAGCTCGCACTCGGCGCGCAAGCGAAGCTGGCCGAAGCCGCGGTGTCCGTACAAACGGACGATTTGAAGCAGTTTGCGTCGGTGTATTTACAGCCTTTCGCCGCCCAAACCGCGCTCGAAGGCCTCTCGCTGCAAGGCAGGGCAAAGGCCGATGCGGCGTTGACCGAGCTGGGATTGACGAGCCTTACGGCAAGCTTCTCCGATCTTGCGGTCCAGGACGAAAGCGGCCGCATCAAAGCGGAAGGCGGCAAGGGAGCCATCCATTGGGCAAACGATCCCGCCGTTTCGATCCCATCGACTCTGGGCTGGCAGGCATTATCGCTGTATGCGCTGCCGATCGGCCCGGCCGAACTGTCATTTTTAAGCCGCGCGAGCCAGATCGAATTGCTGAAAAAAACCCAATTGCCTTTCCTCGGCGGCTCGATCGCGATCAAACGCTTCGACTACCAAGGCCACCCGGAGGCAGAGCCCGACGTGTATTTCGAAGGCAGCCTGAACCATGTCTCGCTCGAACGCCTGTCCAGCGCGCTGCACTGGACGCCGCTGTCGGGCACGCTCAGCGGCAACATTCCGGGCATCGAATACCGCGACAAGGCCTTGAAACTGGGCGGCGAATTAGTGATCAAAGTCTTCGACGGCGTGGTCAGAATCGCGAACTTGGCGTCCTCGGGCCTGTTCGGCGATTTACCGAAGCTTTCGGCCGAGATCGAGCTCGATCATCTGGACCTCGACCAGTTGACCCGCAAGTTCCAGTTCGGCGGCATTACCGGAAAGCTGTCCGGCTTCGTCAAGAATCTGCAACTCGAAAACTGGCGGCCGGTCAGTTTCTATGCCTGGTTCGGCACGCCGGACGACGACGATTCCCGGCACCGGATCAGCCAGAAGGCGGTCCAGAATATCGCGAACATCGGGGGCGGCGGCGCGGCGGACCTGTTGTCGCGCAGTTTTTTGCAATTTTTCGAGACTTTCGGTTACGACAAGATCGGCCTCGGCTGCTACCTGCATGACGGCGTCTGCCAGCTGATGGGGATCGAGGCCACCGCAACCGGCTACAGCATCATCAAGGGCGGCGGCCTGCCGAGAATCGACGTGATCGGTTATAATCCACGGGTTGACTGGAGCGTATTGATGGAGCGCCTGGAGCGCATTACCACATCGGAAGAAGTCATTATCAAATAATCAGGTGAAACCATGAAAAAATTTTCGCTGTTCGGCGCGCTGCTGCTCTCCGCCTGCGTCACGATCAATATCTATTTTCCGGCCGCCGCGGCCGAGAAAGCCGCGGATGAAATCATCAAGGACATTCAGAATGTCGCGCCGGCGAAGCCGGAGCCCAAATCGAGCCTGGACGCGGATCATGCCGAACTTTATCGCTGGATCGATATGGCGATCGGCACGTTCATTGCGAACGCCGAGGCCGCCGAAGCCGATTTGAGTATCGACAGCGCCGAAATCCGGCAGCTGCGCGCATCGATGGAAAAACGTTTCGCCGCCTTGCAGCCTAATTACGCTGCAGGCTACATCGGCATCAAGTCCGATGGCTTTTTGACGGTCCGGGAAGGCGCGAATGTGCCGCTGAAAGAACGCAATCAGGTGACCAAGCTGGTCGCGGCCGAAAACAAGGACAGGCAGACGCTGTATCAGGCGATCGCGAATGCGAACGGCCATCCCGAATGGCTGGCGCAGATCAAATCGACCTTCGCCGCACGCTGGATCAGCAACGCCCAAGCCGGATGGTGGGTTCAATCTTCGAACGGAAGCTGGAAACAGAAATAAACAATGGCAGGCAATAGAGCAAGAAAGAAAACCTTACCGGAAACCCCGGTCCGGGTCACGATCGAATCGCTCGCGCATGACGGGCGCGGCGTTACGCATGTGGACGGCAAGGCCGTATTCATCGACGAGGCCCTGCCCGGCGAGGATGTCGAATTCGTTTATACCGAAATCCGCCGCGATTTTGCCGAAGGCAGGGTCGTAAAGCTGATCACCCGCAATGAGGCGCGCAGCGAGGCGGCCTGCCCGCATTACGGCGTCTGCGGCGGCTGCAGCTTTCAGCATGTCGAAGCGGCCGAGCAGATTCATATCAAGGAGGACTTGCTGAAGGAACAGTTCAAACGCATCGGCAAGGTCGCGGTGCCGGAACTCTGGCAGCCCTTGACCGGACCGCATTGGGGCTACCGGCGCAAGGCGCGCATGGGCGTCAAATATGTCGCAAAGAAAAACCGGACCCTGGTCGGTTTCCGCGAACGCCGCCACCCCTATCTGGCCGAGATCGACAACTGCATGGTGATGCATCCTGTCGTCGGCGAGAAAATGATCGATCTGTCCGAGATGATCTCGGGCCTCAGCATCCGCGAAAAAGTACCGCAGATCGAGGTCGCGATCGGCGACGAGCAATGCGTGCTCGCGGTGCGCGTGATGGAACCGCCGACCGAGGCCGACAAGGAAAAGATGCGCGCGTTCGCGCGCGAGCATGGCGTGTCGATCTGCCTGCAACCGAAAGGCCCCGATTCGATCGTGCCGCTCGACGGCGAGCCGGAGGTGACGCCGACCTATGCGCTGCCCGATCAGGCGATCGAATTCAAATTCCGCCCGGCGATGTTCACCCAGGTCAACTATGAGATCAACCGGCAAATGATCAACCGGGTGCTCGACACCTTGGAACTGAACGAAAACGACACGGTGCTCGATCTGTTCTGCGGACTCGGCAACTTTACCTTGCCGATGGCGCGTTATGCCGGCCGGGTCATCGGCGTCGAGGGCGATCAGCCGCTGGTCAACCATGCGAAGGACAATGCCCGCCACAACGACATCGAGAATGTCGAATTCTACGCGGCCGACCTCAGCAAGGACGTCTCGGACCAGCCCTGGTTCAACCGCAAATACAACAAGATCCTGCTCGACCCGTCGCGGGCCGGCGCCTCCGAAGTGCTGAAGTATTTCAAGAAATGGCAGCCGGAAAAGATCGTCTATGTATCCTGCAACCCGTCGACCCTGGCGCGCGATGCGGGCATCCTGGTCAACGAACTCGGCTACAAGCTGGTCAAGGCCGGAGTGATGGACATGTTCCCGCAGACCGGGCATGTCGAATCGATGGCCCTTTTTGTTAAATAATGGCCGATTCTTACCTCGACGTTTCGATCGCCAAGCAATGTATGGCGCTGATCGAAAACGGCCGCCCCTTGAAAACCTATCCGGTCTCGACCGCCAAGAACGGCCCCGGCGAGCAGAAAGGCAGCGAATGCACGCCAAGAGGCTGGCATAGAGTCCGCGCGAAAATCGGCCGGGGTGAACCGATCCATACCGTGTTCAAGGGCCGCCGTCCGACCGGCGAAATCTACAGCCCCGAACTCGGCCGGCTTAACCCCGAGCGCGACTGGATTCTGACCCGCATCCTCTGGCTCGGCGGTCTCGAACCCGGCCGTAACCGTTACCGCGAAGTCGACAGCGCCTGGCGCTATATCTACATCCACGGCACGCCGGATGAACTGATGCGGGGCAGCCCCGAGTCGCACGGCTGCATCAGGATGTTCAATGCCGATGTGCTGGAATTGTTCGACCGCGTCGAGGCGGGAATCAAAGTTTATATCCATGAAGACTAATTACCGCCGCATCGCCCTCGGCGTCGAATACGACGGCAGCGCTTTTTGCGGCTGGCAGGCTCAAGCCGAAAAGCGCAGCATTCAATCCACGCTGGAGCTGGCGCTGGCGAAAGTCGCAAACGAACCGGTCACCGTGATTTGCGCGGGCCGGACCGACGCCGGCGTGCATGCCTTCGAACAGGTCGTGCATTTCGACACGACCGCCGACCGGGAACCGTATTCCTGGGTCATGGGCGGCAATACCCATCTACCCGACGACGTGCGCATCCTCTGGGCCAAGCCGGCGATCGGCGACTTTCACGCGCGCTACAGCGCGATCGCCCGCTTCTACCGCTACATCATCCTGAACCGGCCGGTCAAGTCGGCGCTGACACCGACGCAAACGACCTGGTGCTATAACTCTTTAGACGCAGACAAGATGCATCGGGCAGCGCAATCCCTGATCGGCCACCACGATTTTTCCTCGTTCCGCGCCCAAGGCTGCCAATCCAAGAGCCCTTTCCGGCAAGTGCATTTCGTCGAGGTGACCCGCGAGGGCGACCGCGTGATCATGGACATCGCCGCGAATGCGTTTTTGCATCACATGGTCCGCAATATCGCCGGCACCCTGATCGCGATCGGGGCCGGCAAGCAGCCGGTCGACTGGACGCGGGAACTGCTGTCGGTCAAGAAGCGCGCCCTGGCCGGCATCACGGCGCCACCGCACGGCCTGTATCTGGGCGGCGTTTTCTATCCCGCAGGCTATCAACTCGCCAATCACCCGATCTTCGCCAAACTGCCTGCGGATGCGCAAAGGCATCAGGATTGAATGCCTGGTCCCAAGCGGCCGATGGCAATCAGCTTTTACGCATGGCCGGTAATTGACGGCTAAATTCTGGCCTCTCTCAGCCGACCTTTCCGGAGTCGGAACTATTGGTTCCACACCGGCGTCGCGGATTGCGGTTCCTCTCCTTTCTGCATGACAAACCTCCGCTCGCCCTGCAATTTACTAACCAAATCGGCTACGCAAAGACCATCCCCAGTTGAAAAACCAAAATCGACGCCTAATACGTATTAAACATCGCGAAGGGTTATCGGATTGAAGCCGCAGCGGCATACCGGGAATACCGGCTACGGCAAACCCTTTCTGACACCTCTACCGCACGCAGTAAAACAAGCCTATTCATCAAGTTGGACGTTGTATCATCTGATTTATTCGCCAGCAATCGAATCATACTTCCGACGCGAGACCTGCAGGGAAATCATCGCGCTTCGCAAGATGCCTCCGCCCCTGAAGGGAAATGTGATAAACCTCACAAGAATATTAGTCTTTAATCTAATTCTAATCAGATCCTAATCCAACTGTAATATAACCACAAGAAAAACGGGCTAATCTTTTCTTGCTTCACTTGCAATTCAGACGCCATTTGGAAATTGCATGCTGGAGCACTATGCGAGTCGGAACGACTGAGCCTTAAGCGTTCATGAATAAGTTTGTAACGCAGTTAATAATCAGTTTTTTATTTTATTCAAACATTATTTTATACATTATAAAGGCTTACCTTTCCGATCTTTCACTTTTCTGAGGAGACCCCATTGATGACAGTCAAAAATAAGGTTAGATATAACAAAGAGCTGCTTCATCGCTCAAACGCACGGCCAACACCGATTTACGCGGGCGTAACGCTGGCGCTGATGCTCGGAGGCGGAGCCATGTCGGTAGAGACCGCATCGGCAGATGTCGCTACTGCGGCGGCCGCCACAAATAACTGGACCACCGCCGGTGGAACGCTTCAAGGCACCCGTTATAGCGCTCTCAGCGACATTACCCGCCAAAATGTCGGCTCGCTGAAAGAAAAATTCTCGTTCAAGACAGAGGCCAGTGGCAGCCACATGGGCGAGCCGCTCGTCGTTGGCTCGATGCTCTATGTCGTCACCCCCTATCCTAACAAACTCATCGCCTATGATCTCGCTAAGGGTGAGCGCAAATGGACCTACGAACCCGGCGTAAGCGAATACGCGAAGGGCGTCAACTGCTGCGACGCGATCAATCGCGGCGCGGCCTATGCCAAGGGAGCCCTCAACGGCGTAGGCATGGTCGTCTTCAACACGCTCGACAATAAGACGGTAGCGGTGAATGCGGCGACCGGCAAGGCGGTGTGGCAGACGAAGAATGCGGACGAACATACCGGCGTCACGATGGCAGGCGCGCCGATTATTGCCGAAAACAGGGTGTTCGTCGGCAGCGTCAGCGGCGAAATGGGAATTCCAGGCTGGATCCAGGCGCTCGATCTCGATACCGGCAAAAAACTGTGGCGGGCCTATAACACCGGGCCGGACATCGACCCCGACGCCTCCCATTTGGAACCCAACCGGTTTGAAGTCAAGATTAATAACGATCCGTCGAAAACAGATATTCCCTTGTTTAGCCCCTTTTACGCCAAGGATAAAGGCGAAAATCTGGCCACAGAGAAGACCTGGTCGGGAAGTACGTCCTATAAGCAAGGCGGCAGCTCCGTCTGGGCATATTTGACCTACGATCCAGCCACCAAAACGCTTTTCTATGGCACCAGCCAGCCCGGTGTCTGGAACCCTGACATGCGCTGCGACAAACAGAAATACATTAACGACCCGCAAACGCAAAGCTGTGATAACAAGTGGGGTGCCTCGATCTTCGCCAGGGACCCATTCACGGGCTATGCGAAATGGGCTTATCAGGTCACCCCGTTCGACAATTGGGACTATGACTCAATCAGCGAGAACATCGCAGTGGATCAAAAGGTGGATGGGGTCGATCGCCAGCTTCTGGTCCATTTCGACAAGAACGGTTTTGCCTATACCTTCGACCGGGTGACGGGCCAGATTCTAAACGCGCCCAAATTTGTCGACGACCAAAACGTAAACTGGGCGAGCGGGATCGATAAAGAAGGTAAGCCGTTAGTCAACTCAGACAAGCTCACCCACCAGGGCGAATTGGTAGAGGACATCTGTCCGTCAGCATTGGGTGCAAAAGGATGGGAGCCCGGCGCCTTCTCGCCCAAGACGGGTTTGTTTTATATGCCTACGTTTAACCTGTGCATGAGCATGCACATGTTACAAGCCGATTTTGTTGCTGGCGCCCCATTCATGGGCATGGATATGGGGATGGGCCCCGGCCATGCTCGCGTGGATGAAGATCGTGCGAAACTCAACCCGACTCTTAAAATCGGCGACCCATTCCTGAGCGAGTTGATCGCCTGGGATGCCGCAACAGGCAAGAGGGTATGGGCAATTCCGGAAAGCAAAGCCATCTACGGCGGTATCCTCGCCACCGCGGGCAATGTCTCAGACCCCGCTGACAAAGGGCTAGTCTTCTACGGCACCCAGGACAAAAAGTTCAAGGCGATCGATGCGGGCACGGGCGTAAAACTGTTCGAAACCACGTTTGAATGCAGCACCGTCGGTAACCCCATCAGCTTCAAAGGCCCCACCGGCAAGCAAATGGTTGCAGTGTTCACCGGCGTAGGCGCGATGGCCGGCGGACTCGGCGGCGGCGGTAAATGTCTGGGTGACGGCGGCGGTCGGGTCCATGTCTTGGCGCTGCCGTAATAAAGGCAAGGAGAGGCGCAGTATGTCTATGTATGCCGAAAAATCCAAACCCTTACTGAGTGCGGGAGTAATTGCTGCCCTCTTGGTGTTCGCGACATCAGCCGCGGCAGCAAGTGAACTTAGAGTTTGCGCGGACCCGGATAATCTGCCCTTCTCCAATGATAAACAGGAAGGCTTCGAAAACAAGATCGCAGAGCTACTGGCAAAGGACATGCACGCGAAGTTGAGCTACACCTGGCAAAGGCAACGGCAGGGATTCATCCGCCATACGTTGAGGGCGCAGCGCTGTGATGTCGTGATGGGCGTACCCTTCGGCTACGAGCGGGTGCTCTCTACCCAGCCTTATTACCGCTCGGGCTATGTCTTTGTCACGGTAAAGCGTCGCCATATCACGATCAAATCCTTTGACGATCCGCTCCTGCGCGAGTTGAAGATCGGCCTGCATTCCATCGGCAATGACGGCGCCAATTCCCCGCCCGCGCATGCCCTCGCTCGTCGCGGCATGGTCAAAAATGTCGTCGGCTACTCCATGTGGGGCGAGGCTTCGGTGGAAAATCCTCAAGGACAGGTTGTGGATGCCGTCGCTAACGGGGATATCGATGTGGCGATCGTATGGGGGCCGATTGGCGGCTATTTCGCAAAGAAGTACGGCAAAGCGCTGCGGGTGACGCCAGCCCCTGTCGATGCGGACATGCCGGAGCAGCCGATGGCCTTCGACATGGCGCTCGGGGTCAGGAAAGACGATAAGGCTTTCGCCGCCCAGCTGGAAAAAAGCCTCAAAAGGAAACAGCGCGCGATCACGAAGATTCTGACTGCTTATAACGTACCAATCATCAAATCAATTAAAGGAGCAACCGTATCCCCATCAGATAAGGATCGGCCGGCCCCTCATCACCATAACAAGAGGTAAATCGAATATGCGAGTACTACCGAGTATTATGAGCACCGCTATGAGCATTATCCTGCTCGCGGGCGGCATAGGCGCCGCCCATGCGGCGGAGACACCGACACGCACCTGCGTTGACCATCCGGGCATGAACGCAGTCGACAAAGGCCGTCTAGCCTATATGCGGCTGAATTGCTATAGCTGTCATTCTGCGAACGGTCATGGAGGCACCATGGGCCCCAGCCTGATCGGCGAGGGTGAAGAAACAGCCAGCGCCGTCACCGAGGGAAAAGATGGCGGCATGCCTTCCTTCAATAACTCCCTGTGTCCTGGTGACCTTGACAACCTGACCGCCTATATTAATACGCTCGGCACCGGCACAGAGCCGACCTGGACGCATTGGTGGGAGGCTTATCCTAGCCAATAACCGGGACGCGCTGCATGCCGATGCAGCCTATTCCATTAACAAAATAACGAATTTTTTATTTATGAGGCATGCCGTTATGAAATGGGAAAAACCAAGCTACAACGACCTGCGCTTCGGCTTCGAAGTGACGATGTACATCTACAACCGCTAATACGCGGTTAACTCCCTAAACGGGGCCCCACCGCAATGTCAGGGCCCCGTTTTTCATCTTAGGGCTCGGAGACAATATCGGCGACGCGGTAATTTAGCCCATAGGCTGATGATATGAACTCCTCTACTCCCTGCGGACGCGCAAAGGCATTAGGATTGAGTGTTCCAGTTCAAAGTTACCAACTGGAATTATGTAAATCAGCCAGCGGCAATTTCTTTATACATAAACAACAATCGGCCAATTGCGGACCGCTAGGTTGCGGTCGTGAATGACAGCACTTGAATAGATACCTGCCTTCCAGCTTAGCTAAAAATGCTTGATTGCAAGACTTGGCCCTATCTTTTTCTATCTTTTTTGTTTACGCCGGTTGGACTTACCGACAAAGCCCTTCTGCCCGCATTGCCTCTTCCACCGATGGTCTGGCCGCTACCTGTGTGATGTAATCCTGGAGTCTTGACCATTTCTTTAGATCGACTTTAAGTAAGGAGCTCCAATTAAGTACGGTAAAGAGATAGGCGTCGGCGACGGTGAACTGGTCGCCTGTAAGATAAAGCTTTCCGTTGAGCTGTTCTGTCAGATAGTTGAACCGTCGGCCGAGTAGTTCCAACTGATTTTCCCTCCATTCCGCCGGGATTTTGGAGTTGAATAGTGAACCGAACGGCTTGTGGATCTCCGAAGACACGAAGTTCAACCACTCCATCAAACGATAGCGCTCCTTCGTCCCCAGTTTAGGTGCTAACCCGGACTCAGGTTTTTGATCAGCGAGATACTGAAGTACGACGGCCACTTCCGTCAGAACTTCCCCATCATCGAGCCTCAGTGCAGGCACATAGCCCTTGGGATTGATGTTCATGTAGTTCTCTCCACTCTCGGTCTGCTTCCTGGCCAGATCAACCTTTTCCAGTTCGAAGCTGTAGGCTGCTTCACGCAACACAATATGCGGAGCCATCGAGCAGGCACCCGGTGCAAAATAAAGTTTCATTACACTTCTCCTCTTGCTGGAAATAATCTTATTACGCTATAAGGCTCATCGGCGATAAAATTTTGATTACTAATCACTCGCACAGGTTCACTTATGTCTCTTACTCTTTTCTACTTTCATGACCCTATGTGCAGTTGGTGTTGGGCATTCAGGCCTCGCTGGCAAGAAATCGTTGCGGGCCTTCCTGATCTTGTGCGCAGTCAACGCGTTCTGGGAGGCCTTGCTCCGGATACGGATCAAGCGATGCCAACAGATATGCAGGACAAGCTGAGGAGTATCTGGCAAAAAATCCAACAAACGGTTCCCGGTACTCCGTTCAATTTTGAATTTTGGGAAAGATGCGTTCCTCGACGGTCAACTTATACGGCCTGTCGTGCCGTCATCGCCGCAAGGCGACAAAATCCCGGATGCGAAGAGAACATGATCCTGGCGATCCAACAGGCATACTATTTGGAGGCAAGAAATCCTGCCGATAGGAACACGCTGATTGAACTGGCCAATGAAATCGGTTTGGATAGAGCGCTCTTTTCTGCGGATATGGAAAGTCCAGCCGTCCATGAGGAGTTGTTAAAAGAGATTGAATTCACACACAGACTGGAAGTAAAAGGTTTTCCAACACTATTTTTGGAAAAAGAGGGGGTTTTTACCGGCATCCAACATGAATACAATGATGTCAAGGCTGTACTTCATCGAATCAAGCGCCTAAGTTAGTCAATTAGCATCAACAATTTTTTAGTTCAGTGTTATCTCAAAGTGATATAGGGGTACCGGCAAATGCTATTCCTTTTGCGGGTATTGAATACGTGATCCTACATACGTGCTCGCACGTATTTCATCTCGCGCTGATATCCGCTTTAATGTGCCCCAATGGCGAAGCCACTCGACCCAAACGTGCCCCAAAAAGAAGCTGGCTGATCGTTAAGATCGAATCCACTTCTTAGCATGGAGAGGAAAATAGACGATTTTTAACCAAACCACTATAAGCGGACTCGCCTTCATCAAGAACCATTCGCAAGCGCAGATCTTAGCGATCTGAATCCGATAAAATAAAAATAACCAATTTCCACCTCGGTAAGGTGGATCATTAAGTCTCGAGAGAACTCGATAAAATAAAAATAACCCATTTCCACTTCTGTAAGATGGATCATAAAGTCTCGAGAGAACTTGATGCCTTAACAAAGCCGGGCCCCCCCGGCTTTTTTTTATCCCTGTGCAAACGCCACCGAGATCACGATAGAGTCAAATACGGAAAGATAAAAAGTTCAACAGCAAATTTAGACGCAAGTAAATAAAAATGAAATTCATCGCCATTATCCAAGCAAGCAATAAAGGGTTAGCAAAGAATTATTCAGCTTATTGCCCGGATATTCCCGGCTGCATAGCTTACGGACCGACGGAGGAGGAAACCCTGGCCGCCCTGCAGGCAATTCTCGCTCAACAGATAGGACATCTTGAAAAACTTGGAATCGAACCGCCAAACCACCATTGCACCGTTAAAATCTTCGAGGTGGAAATCCGAGAAGAAGAGCAAAATGCGCCTGAATTTGCCAACTTAAACCGCCTGTACTAGCTGAATAAATTGGCCGTGGACGGGTTCACTGTCTTTTTGCAGAGCACAAAGAACGACAGCAGACATGTCTGCGAGACTCAGGTTCGAAGCTAAAACGTATCGATAAGAAGAATTAAGGATTCGCTCAAAAATAACTTCCCGAAATCCCCTACGGAAAAGCCCGATAATTCCAACGAGGAAGATGTTCATCAAAAACAATCCTGATGTTTTCGAGAAAATCCGCGGCGCATTTTTTCCCGGTCTCGTAAACACCCGCCAACACTTCCAGCGTGACCTTCAATCCGGTGGAAGTTCTTGCCTGTTCCATGAACTGCTTGGCAATGGCGAGCGAATGAAAGACGACGCCCTGGCAGGCACGGGTGATGTGCGGAAACAGGCGATGCTCAATCGGATTGTGTTTTGAGCAATACGGCGGATAATGCGCAATGCGAATTTCCAGCCCCAATTGGGTCGCCAGCGCCTGCAACGCTTCCTTGAACACATGGCGATTGGCGGCATTACTGCCGCCGCCATCGCAGAGGATAAGCAACCTGCGCGCTTCGGGATAATGCCGACTGCCGTGGCGTTGCCACCATTGGGCAATACTGGCGCAGCACAATTCGCTGGTATCGTGGCTGGTGTTGAGGTGTATCGTGCCTTCGTTCCTCGCCAAATCATAGAGGCCATGCGGGATCAATTTCCCGCTGCCGGCGCTGGGAAAGTCATGATCCAGGGTGTCGACCGGCGCCTGTGTGTAGGTGTAACCATCGCGGGCGAAATCGCCCAGCAGCTCTTTCTTTTTGGTATCGATGCTGAGCACGGGATCGCCTGCGCGCAGATACGCGTCTTTAAGCCGGGCGATGTTTTCGAACTGGGCATTGCGGTCAAGGTGGGCCCCCAACGCCTTTTTCTTGCGCGCTTTACGCCGACCTAATTTATGTTTTTTCAACAGCTTGCGCACCGTGTTTGGGCTGACCGGCGTCGCTTTCGCGGCCAAGCGCCGACTGATTTCGCCACACGACAGATTCGTCCACAAGACGCCTTCGCGCATCGGGTCGCCGGCGGTGAAGTCCGCCAACAGGCCGAGAAAGTGAGTCTCCAACTGCGCTGATTGCTCAAGCGCCGTTTTCCGGCCCCCACCTTTTTTTTCGGACCCGATCCGCTGCCGGGTCATCGGTCGCGTCGAGTTCCAACTGGCCCCGGCGGATGGTCTTCGGGTCCAGGGCAAATAGCCGGGCGATATAATCAATGCCGCCCTGCCCCAGCTTGGCGGCTTCTATGCCGGCATAGCGGCGCCTATCTTTCTCGGATAGGCTCGCAAAAAGGCGTTGCATTTTGACTTCTATTGCGGGCTCGTAACCGGTCATGTCCTGTTGAGATTTGCGTTGTCGATGACGTGTTATTATCCGCTAATTCGCTTTCATTTAGGGAAGTTGTTTTTGACGAAATCCTAAACACAAGTGGCGGTGCTGTCCTCATAGCCCAACACAATGAAGACGTCAGCAATGACATGATTTCGAGACTCAATCACACAGCTTCAATACCTACTGTCTACGCTTCACGAAGCCTGTTACCAGACCCCATGCAAGACTCGTTTCCGGCTGGCTGGCTAACCTTTGCCGGGAGGGAGTCGAACCCTCTGGATTTCACTAAAGGTTCAGTTATTCACTTCCTCCTTTTCCGGACTTACCCGGACGCAAGCTGGGCCCACACACGCCGTTACTTCGTCGAAGCGGAAGCAGCCATCCCCAATGCGGCACGCGGACCGCAGCAGCCCGCGACACAGTTTATTGCGGCGATTGGCGAACTGTACGCGATTGAGTCCCGGGCGAAAGAACTGAGCCCCGCGCTGCGTGGACAGCTGCGTCAGGCACAAAGTCGGCCGGTGCTGGCCCGCATCGAAGCGTTGCTATTGCAGTATCTGCATGGGGCTTTGCCCAGCAGCTTGCTGGGCAAAGCGCATTACCTGTCGTCACAGTGGCCTAAACTGATCCGTTTCGTCGAGAACGGCGCTTGGCCCATCGACAATAACCTCTGCGAAAACGCGATTCGTCCGTTCGTGGTAGGCCGCCGAAACTGGTTGTTCTGCGACACGGTTGCCGGCGCCAATGCCAGCGCTAATCTCTACTCGCTCATCGAAACGTGCAAGGCCAGTGGCATTGACCCGTATACGTATCTGGTCGACGTGTTCCGGTGTCTACCCTTGGCAAAAACCGCCGACGACTTCGAGACACTACTGCCCTGGCACTTCACCAAGGCCGCCTGACCCCTTCCGATCGCCTACCACCTCGTCACACCAAGCTCAAGGACGTCCTTTAAAGAGCGCTTACTTTTGTTCAGCGCCTGAATAAAGTCGCTGATGTGTTTGCGCCTTTGTTGGAACAGATCCAGCAGGAGCAAGAATGTAGTCACTCAACGCAGGCTTGGCTTATCGACTCGTTCCCCGTCGCGCTGGCCAAGCAGGGCCATCGTTTTAAAGCCAAAGTGGCGCCGGAACTTGCAGACCACGGTTACTGTGCAACCAAGAAATTGTATTATTACGGGGTTCGTATCCATGTCGTTGGCCGATCCCGGGCAGGCACCCTACCCAGCCCTGAGTATATCGGCGTCACCGGCGCCAGTGAGCATGACGGCAAAGTCTTCGATTACATTCGCCCGATCTTGGCGAATAACGTGCTCTATGGTGACAAAGCTTACCAGCGTCCCGATGCGGGCGAAGTGCAGCGTGATCAAAGTCTTAGCGTATTGACGCCGGTGAAAAAGCAGAAAGGGCAGCAAACTTTGGAAGCACACGAGCAATGGCTGTCCACTGCGGTTTCTCGCGTACGCCAGCCCATTGAATCGCTTTTCCAATGGATTGAGCAACAAACCGGCATTGAATCCGCTTCGAAGGTGCGCTCATATCAGGGACTCATGGTTCATGTGTTCGGTAAATTGGCCGCTGCTATGTTTTTCTGGAATTTTTTACGCGTTAGCGCTTAATTCGCATTTAAGTATATGCTGCAAAAGGTATTTTTAAAATTACCAGCTTGCCAATCACTGAAAAAAATTCAACGCAGGTTAACACTTTTGAAAATTCAGAAGCAAGAATAAGAATGGGCTGAATTTTACTTCGGCGGATATTGTCTTAACTTTTGCCTAGCTAGTTGCTGCGGCTGATTGTCTCAAATCAACAATTCAATGTTTAGATTCAAACTGTTCAAGGTAAACAAAATGAAAATCAAGTTCTATATCTTTACAGGATTATCGGCTTTCGCGAGTATCGCAACTTCGGTTTACGGCGGAACGCACGGTGATGAGGCCATCAAACAATTGGAAAAAGCGATAGAAAGCGCAAAGGCAGGTGATAACAAAGCTTCGATCGAACATGTTGAAACGGCAAAGAGGCATTTACGTTTGGAAAATAAAGAACATCCCTACACAAAATCACTTAAAAAAATCACCGGGGAAAATCCAAAGCAAGAACATGATGAAGCAGCGGTCGATCAAATGAATAAAGCGGAAGCGCATTTAAAAAAAGGCCAGTTTAAGGACGCCGAACAGCACGAAAAAGATGCTGAAACGCATGTAATAGAAAAAGAACAAACGAAATAAACCTTTATCATGACTACAGCCAGTTCAATCCTGAGAATGTTGATTACTCGTTTAATATGAGGGTCGATTTGGGGATGTTAAGCAGACGATCATCGAGAAGGTGCGATAGACAGCAAAGGGTCGTACTGAGACGATCAAACTCTGTCATATTTGCAGTTGCCAATGGCTGCTTTCGTGTAACTACATCGGGTTGGTTTCGCATAATTCTTGCTGACCTATTTGACTGGAACACACATCATTAACTTCACCGCTTTGCCCTATCGATTATGCCGAGCCGTCTTGTCTCGATGCCTAAAACTGGAACATCGCCGAAAACTGCACGCGGTGCAAATCGCCGTTGGCGCCACTTTCGATTTCGCGCATCGCATAGGTGTATTCCAGGCCGAAGGTGGTTTGCAGCAAGGGGCTCCATAACAGGTTGATCAGCCCCGACTGCGCCCATTTGGAGACTGTGCCGGGAACGAAGTGCGGGTTGTCGGCATAGGCAAAGCCATAGCCCACGGTCGAGCGCCATTCCTGTCCCCACCAATGCCGGTAGGCGAGATAACCGCTGTAAGCGTCGAGCAAGTGAATTTTACCCTCCGCATCGAGCGCGGCGTCGTTGAACAGATTGTTCGACGAATAGCGTCCTAGCGCATTGCCGTAAGCCAGCATGAAACGGACGTCGTCGCGGCCGTAAGCGTTGATTTTTCCGGCCAGGCTGACCGCGCCGCCGAAGGCGCTGTCGGTGGTTTTGTCCGCGATACGGATATCGCGCGCCATCGCCGCCAGCGACAGCGTTCCCCACGGCTGGGTCGTGCTGAAGCGGGTCACGATATCCGGCGCACGGTCGTCATCCGGCGTTAGCCGGATGCCTTGCGCATTGGTCAGCGTGCTTTCCGGCGATTCGAGCGCGACATGCCAATCGATCGGATTGTTGCCGACCATGAACGGTTGCGTCCAGCGCACCTGCGGCTGGCGCACGAAGATTCTGCCGAGCGGCCCGCCGACGAAATCGTTCAATTCCGGCAAGGCCTGCGCGTCCATGAACGTGGTCCAGGTCTGGCCGGCGAGGAAACGGCCCAATTGCCCGTAGGCATGGCGCATGCGCGGCGCGTAGGAATTGCTGACTCTTTCGTCGCCGGGGGACTGGAAGGCGAAAAAATCCATTTCGAGATAGGTGTTTAAATCGCCGAGCCGCGTCGGCGTGAAACTTTTCAGCCAGAACCGGCTTGAGCGGGCATGAAAATTGATCTGATTAGCCTCGGCTTGGCTGTCGTCGACCGGAATCGAGCCGGGCACCAACCACTGGTCGCCCTGGTTCGTGCGGCCGTTGTCGCCTGTGCTCTGGCTGTTATAGATCGTGTCCAGCTTGACGAAACCGCCTATCGCCAGCGAGGTATCGGTGCCCGGAATTTTGATCGAACCCTTGGTCGCGCCGGTTTCGACCGGTTTGGCGAAGGGCTTCTGTGCCGTCTCCGGCGTCGCCGCGGCGGTTTGCGGGGTCTTTGCAAGCGCGACCTGCACGGGCGCCGCGCTTGCCGCGAGTTCTTTTTCTTCGAGTTTTTTTTCCATGGCCTCCATGCGCGCGGTCAATAACTTGAGTTGTTCCCTGAGATCGTTGACGGTTTGCTGGAGATTTTCCTCGGCATGCGCGAACGGCATCAGAAAAAATGCCAGCAGCGTAAAAATGGCGATACGGTTCAGCATGATGCAAGCACTCAATGGGACAATTGTCGGAACGAACGATGGCATTCATTGCAAATCGCAACGATTTGCTCAATACGCTTCGGAATGCCGTCGACATAATTTTGTTCGGCCTCCACTTTTAGCCGCGTGACTTGCTCCTTTAAGCGGCCGCTCAAATCCAGAAAGGCCTGCCTGTCTTGCGCATTCAACGCGAGTGAAGGCAGCGCGTTGGGTATTTCCTGCACCGCTCCGAGCATCGCGCCGGCGGCTTCCGCCATTTCCTGCAGGCGTAGACGGCGCTCCCGATCCAGTTCCACCTCGGTCAGCAGATGTTCAAACATCAGATCGTTCAACCGGTTCATCAGATCCTGCAAACGTTCGCTCTGAATGGCATGCAGCGCCGGTTTGCCGGTGTCTTGGAGGGTTGGCGAGGCGTGTCTTTCGACGCCGCAGGCGAGAAGCAATAAGGCGCAAAGGCTTGGAATCGATCGCTTCATAAGGTTTTTCTCGTTAATAAATGCGGATGGCGAGGAGGAAACAACTATACAGATGAATTTGCATAGGCAGTGGTGCCCACGACGAGGGGATGCTTCGAGCCATTGGCGGCAAAGTGTCAGGGAACGCTGCTGACCTAGGCGATGAAGGATTGCAGCGAAAATCCGAAGGGGGCCGCTTCTACAACAGTCTGAGCGCCAAAGCCGTCAAACCAGCCAAATACGGATAAGCGTAACGGCCAAGCCCGCCGCGCCGCAGGCCGCGATCACCGGAATCACTCCCACCTTGTAGCGCAACAGCACCAGCAGCGCGCCGGCGCCGATCAGCGCCGAGATGAAGTCGAAGCGTCCGGAAAGGCCCTGAGGCCAGAACACATGGAAGGCGAAGAACAAGGCCAGATTCAGGATCACGCCGACCACCGCGGCGGTGATGCCGGTCAACGGCGCGGTGAATTTGAGATTGCCGTGCGTCGACTCGATCAACGGCGCGCCGGCCAGAATGAACAGGAAGCTCGGCAGGAAGGTGAAATAAGTGACCACGAAAGCCGCCGCGGCGCCCGCGAGAAAGCGCTGTTCGGGCCCGAACAACATCTCGCCCCAGCCGGCGACGAAGCCGACGAAGGAGACGACCATGATCAAGGGTCCCGGCGTGGTTTCACCGAGCGCCAGGCCGTCGATCATTTGCTCGGGGCTGAGCCATTGAAAATGCTCGACCGCGCCCTGATACACATAAGGCAGCACCGCATAAGCGCCGCCGAAAGTCAGCAAGGCGGCCTTGGTAAAGAACCAGCCCATTTGCGTCAACGCCCCGTCCCAGCCGTAGCGCGCGCACAAAAACCCCAACATGCCGCCCCATAGGATCACGCCGGCAATTATCACTCTGCCGAGACGCTGCCAGCGAAAACGCGCGTGTTCCGGCGTCGGCGTGTGATCGTCGATCAACGCCGGGCCGTAACTCCGCTGGGCGGCGCCGTGGCCGCCGACCGCGAATTTTTGCGGCGCCCACTTGCCGCCGATCGCGCCCAGCACCGCCGCGCTCAACACGATCAACGGAAACGGCGCATGCAGCAAGAAAATCGCCAAAAACGCCAACGCCGCGATCGCCCAGAGCAGCGCATTCCTGAGCGCCCGCGTCCCGATCCGGTAGGCCGCGAACAGCACGATCGCGGTCACCGCGGGCTTGATGCCGTACAGCATTCCGGCCACCGCCGGGACTTGCCCCCAGGTCAGATAAAGCCAGCTCAGCCCGAGCAGGATGAACCATGAAGGCAGCACGAACAGCGTGCCGGCGATCACCCCGCCCCAGGTCCGATGCATCAGCCAGCCGATGTATGTCGCCAATTGCTGCGCTTCGGGGCCGGGCAGCAGCATGCAGTAATTCAACGCATGCAAATAGCGCCGCTCGGAAATCCAGCGCTTGTTCTCGACCAAATCCTGATGCATGATCGCGATCTGACCGGCGGGCCCGCCGAAGCTGATAAAACCGAGTTTGAGCCAATAGCCGAAGGCCTGACGCAGCGTCACGGACTGGGGCGGCGTCTGGGCCGAATCGGGTGAATGCATGATGCACTTCCTGAAGCATAGTTTGATCAATAGAGGCGGCATCGCTCGGGCGGCTCAGAGCGATACCGCCGGCTCGAATCCGGAGCTTATGCTTTTCCGCCGTCCGAAGGCAAATTTCCCGCTGTTTGAGTTACGGTTTGCGGATATCTTTCTTCCATCAATTTTTTCAAGCGGACATAGACCATCGGCCAGCCGAGACCGACCATCACGGCCGTTTGCGGCTCGGTTGTGAAAAACCCGGCAATCACCGCCAGATAACCGACGATCGCGGCGGAAGCAAACCATCCGAGCAGCGGCATGGCCTGATTCATGATTTCCTGCTGCGGGGTATTTAGATTGGTCTCGTCGATCTGATTGGCGATCACATAATCGACGATCTTGACCAGAATACTGACGAGTCCGCAGAACAGCGCATAGAGAACAATATGATCATGCCAGATTAAATCCACAAACTCCTGGCTTTGCGTTACGGCGGCCTCTTCCGCGTAAGCGCCTTGCCATCCTGAGAATGCAAGCAAAAACGAAATAACGCCAACTTTATAAATTATTCTTTTCATTGTTATTTCCTGAATTGTGGGTGAGTTTGGAACGTGTCTCTTGCCCGGTACGCACGCAGGGTTTCGTGCAGCGCAATCAGCCGCCAGCGCCGATAAACGCTTGCACTTTCAATCGAGTTGGGCAACTGATTCTATCGGCATATCCCGAAGCAGGCAACGGGCTTGCCGCAATTCAGGCGGGAGTTGACGAAATCAGCTTTTGATAAACGGCCAGATCGGCCGCCGAGAAACAGCTGAAAATAACTTCCTCGATCGAAGGCAACCGGAATACAGCCGCCGAGACCGTCCGATAAGCCACTTGCGCGGCCAAATCGACCGGATAACCGTAAACGCCGGTGCTGATGCCCGGAAACGCGAGGGTGCGCAGCCGATGTTCGGCGGCAAGCTCCAGCGCGCGCCGGTAACACGAGGCCAGCAGTTCGGGTTCATTGCGGTTTCCACCATGCCAGATGGGGCCGACCGTATGGATCACATAACGGGCCGGCAGGTTGTAGCCCAAGGTCAGCTTCGCATCGCCGACCGCGCAGCCGCCCAGCGTCCGGCATTCCCGCAGCAATTCGGGCCCCGCCGCGCGATGAATGGCGCCGTCAACGCCGCCTCCGCCGAGCAGGCTGGAATTGGCCGCATTGACGATCGCATCGACCGCCAGGGTGGTGATGTCGGCCTGTAAGGCGATCAGTTTTGCAGTCATCCGTCACTCCGACAATAAATACACGCATGAAACCGGCTCAAGAATACCCACCCGATTTCCCCATCCATTTTTTCGTGCCTTTCGGGTTTTTCGTCGAAATTAATCGTGCGCCTACCAGCCGCCGCCCAAATCATAGATCGCATCCATCACCAGGCCGGTGCCGATCGCGATCATCAAAATATCGGACGCGACCCGCACAAAACGGTAGCCCGGAGGCGGATACCCGAGCCCCGCCAGCACGGGCGGCGGCACATCGTAAAAAATCACATTGCGCGGCAAGGGCCGGCCGATCGCCCATTTTCTTGCCTGGCCGGGCGGCATGCAGCCGTTGTGTTTCTTGGCCAACCCCGGAGGGCAACGGCCGCCGCGGTATTCGTCATGGTAATAATTGTAAACGCTTGTGCGGTGCTGATCGATGAAGTAACGGCCTCCGCTATAGTGTGCCCCCTCGCCGTACCGGTCATCATGATGCTCCGCATGATGGCTATCCTGCTGATCCCGATAGCGGCGGTCGCCGTTCCAATCGCGCCGATCATTTTCCCTATCGTAGCGCCCTCTGCCCGAATAATCCCGCCTATCCGGCCAAGGCTGATCTTGCTGATTTTTCCCTCCGTGAGGATTACCGGCCCATGACGGCTTGTCCGCGAGTACAGGATTTGCGGCCAACGCCGAAGCGGCCACGACCATCGCAAGGCATTGCGTTTGAAAAACCGATGTAGCCATGATTTGTCCCCTCACTGGATTTGAAACATTGAATCGTTAGACCGATTGCCGGCTTGTCTCCCCGACGCCTGCGCGCAACGGCCTTTTGGCTTGAGTTTCAGCATAAACCTCGGCGATGAATATTCGCTTAAAAGCCGCGTTTGTTGACTGTTTGCTTGCGCCGTCGGTTCAATCATCCTCATCGGGTATTTGCGCGCGGAATTCCTCGGACAACAGCATTTGCCCGCCGACCGTCACGATTTCTTCTCCGGGCTTTAGCGCGCCCCTGACAAAATAGCCTCCGGCCATCGGGGCATAATCCGCGAGCAAGCGCCGGCTGAAGGCGTCCTGACCGGTTTTGACATAGACGAACGCCTGATCCAGCGACCAGATCAGCGCGGAGCCGGGTATCGCAACGCCGGCTTCCCGGGCGCGCCCTTCCGGCAGCCACACGCTGACCGTCATGCCGGGCCTAATCCGCTTACTGCCGGTGCGGAAAAAATAGCTCGCGCCCTGCACGATCTGATCGATTTGCGGCGCGGGCGAAATATAAACCGCCTTCGCCGCCTGGCTTCGATTGCCTTCCGGATCGACAAAAACGGCCGCATCGGCGGCGGGCATCTCCTTGCCGGCCGGCAACGTAACCAGCAACAAGGTCTCATTGCCTGACACGAAATCGCCGAGGCGGTCCTTGTCGGTCGCAAACGCCCAGTCGGCAAGCTCGCTTCCCCAGGTCACCCGCGCCTCTTCGAGCACCGCATCGCTTTGCGCGCGCCGCGCCGCGAGCTGCGCCTTGTCGGTCTGCCAGAGCGATTGCTGCTCCTGTACGATCCGTTTCGCGGCAACCCCATGCCGGTATAAGTCTTCGGTGCGCCGGATGCTCTGGCCGGACTGCGTCAGCCTTGCACTGGCGCTCTGCTGCTCGGATAAAGCGACCCGATACTGGCTTCTGATCGCCACCAGCGGCTGAACGTTGATCGCCTTGCCGTAGGCGGCGAACTCCGGCTGATAAACGGCCGGCTGCACTTTGATGATCTCCAATCCGGCCCGTTTTTGCTTATCCTGATCGAGTTCGACTACCGGCAGCCCGGCCTCTGCCTCCGACTTGACCGGGACCGCATCACCGTCACCCTCGGCACCTACATCGGCCGACAGAGAAACGCCAGAGGAAACCATCACAACGATGAGCAGAAACAGGCGGAAAACGGGAATCGACATCAGGCAACGGTTGGGCTGGAAACAAGGCCCATAGCATAGCCGGTATACCGCCGGGCGTAAACCTGAGGGGAATACTCGAGATCGTGTCTTGAACGGTTTGAACAGGCATAGCAAATTCGGGTTACAATGCGAAGACAAATTGATCGCTGCGGCAAGGCAGCATTTCCCCCTACTGAAAAAGGAGCGTTTCCCGTGCTTTACACCCCAGAAATCGTCGAAGAGCTGAACGTGCTGGTCCGTTACAATCTGACCACCACCCAAGAAGGCATCAAGGTTCATAAAAACGCCGACCCGAACGTGATCGCGGCGACCCTGCGCCTGTTTCATAAAGGCCTGGTGACTCAGGAAGACGGCGGCTATCTGACCGCGCTCGGCCGCGAAACCGCCGAACACGTGCAGGCAGCGCTGGATATTCTGACCGCAGCTTGATAGAGTAATCAGGCCTTAGCGTGAAGGGGGGATTATGAGCCCCCCTTGTTCCGTCGATCATTTGAATCACCCACTGCCGATGCCCGATCATTCATCCCCCAAATCGCCCTCCTCGATCGCCTTGGTGCCGGTCGATCCCGCGATCGAAAACTATATGCGCGGCCTGCTCGGACTTACCGACGCTCCGGTGCTGCACGAAATGGAAGCCTTGGCCGCCCGGAGAAATTTCCCGATCGTCGGTCGTCTGGTCGGAGTGTTTCTGGAATCGCTGGCCAAGTCTGTCAACGCAAGGCGCGTGTTTGAGTTCGGCAGCGGCTACGGCTATTCGGCTTACTGGTTTGCCAAGGCGGTCGGCCCCGAAGGCCGCGTCGTCTGCACCGACGGCGATCCGCACAACCTGGAACAGGCCGAACGCTTTTTGCAAACGGCCGGCTTATGGGACCGGATCGACTTCCACACCGGCTTCGCGCAGGACATCTTCGCCCGCACCGACGGGCTCTTCGACATTTGTTATAACGATGTCGACAAGGGCGGCTACCCGGAAGTCTGGCGCCTGGCGAAAGACCGCATCCGCCCCGGCGGCCTCTATATCGCCGACAATGTGCTCTGGCACGGCCGCGTCGCGGTCGAGGAATTTACCGACGTCGCGCCCGGCTGGACCGAAGCGATACGCGAACATAACGCCCTGATCTTCGACGATCCCGAATTCGATGCTTACATCAATCCGACACGCGACGGCGTGATCGTCGCACGCAAAAAAACCGGCTGAATCCCTATGCTGGCCCGCCTCGCTTTGTGCTTGCTGGTCCTGGTTTACACGCCGGTCCTGCATGCGCACAAGGCCAGCGACAGCTATCTGACCCTGAAAGTCGCGGGCGACCGCATAGCCGGGCGCTGGGACATTGCGCTGCGCGATCTCGATTTCGCGCTCGGCCTCGACAGCGACGACAACGCCGAAATCACCTGGGGCGAGGTGCGCCGCCGCCGCGATGCGGTTTTCGACTATGCGCTGAGCCGACTGATCCTGAGCGGCGGCAATCAGCCCTGCCCGCTGCAAGCCGGCGACACTTTGATCGACAGCCATACCGACGGCGCCTATGCGGTGCTGCTGTTTACGGCCGTTTGCGGCAAGGAATTGTCCACTATCGGCGTCGACTATTCGCTGCTGTTCGATCTCGACCCGCAGCACCGCGGCCTCTTGCGCGTCGAATACGGCCAGGCGACGCATACGGCGGTGCTGAGCCCGACCCATCACAATCAGCCCATCGAACTGGCCGAAGTCAAACCCGGCGCCGCGTTCCTGCAATACCTGAAGGAAGGCGTCTGGCATATCTGGCTCGGTTATGACCACATCCTGTTTCTGCTGAGCCTTTTGTTTCCGGCCGTGCTGATCCGCCAGGACCGGTCCTGGCGGCCGGCCGAACAGTTCCGCCCGGTGCTGCTCGAAGTCGTCAAGATCGTGACCGCCTTCACCGTCGCGCATTCCTTGACCCTGAGCCTTGCGACGCTCGGCGTGATCGAATTGCCCTCGCGCTGGGTCGAATCGGCGATCGCCGCCTCGGTCGTACTGGCGGCGCTGAATAATGTGTATCCCTTGATCAGCAAAAAACTGTGGCTGGTCGCCTTCGGTTTCGGACTGATCCACGGCCTCGGCTTCGCGAACGTGCTGAAAGACCTGGGGCTGCCGAACAACATGCTGATCCTGGCCCTGCTCGCCTTCAACCTCGGTGTGGAGATCGGCCAGCTTGCGATCGTATCGGCGTTTCTGCCCGCCGCTTTTTTCTTGCGGCGCAGCTGGGGCTACCGCCAGCTGTTGGTCCATGCAGGATCGGTGCTGATCGTGTTCGTTGCGCTGATCTGGTTCGCGGAGCGGGCGATGAATACTCAACTGGTCGACTGGGAGTCTTTGTTCAAATGAACGGCCGGAGCACATACGATCGATGAAACGCAAACTCGTCGCCGCGATCTGCGCGATCCTGCCCCTCCATCTGGCCCTTGCCACCCCCTATCGGCCCGATCATGACGCCCAGGTACTCGAGCGTTTGCCGGCGGCATCCGGCCCCGCCAACCGGGAACTGCGCGCATTGCGCCAGCAATTGAAGGACAATCCCGGCCGGACCGAACTCGCCCTCGATCTGGCCGAACGCTATATCGCCCGCGGCAAGGCCGAGGCGGACCCGCGCTATTATGGTTATGCCGAAGGTTTGCTGAAAGCCTGGTCGCAAATGCCGGAGCCGCCGCCGAAAGTGTTGCTGCTCGGCGCGCTGATCAAACAGCACCGGCACGACTTCGACGGTGCCCTGCAGGATCTTGATAGTCTGCTCCGGCGGCAGCCGGACAATGCGCAAGGCTGGCTGACCCGCGCGGTGATCCTGCTCGTGCAGGCCCGTTACCCCGACGCGCTGCAAAGCTGCGCCCCGCTGATCGAACTCGACGACGCCTTGCTGGCAGGCACCTGCCTGGCAGAGGTCAACAGCCTGATGGGACAGGCGCAAAAGAGTTATGATTTTTTGCAGGAGGCCTTGGCCGATCAAGCGGAAGCCGGCGCCGAACAGCGGCAATGGAGCCTGACCGTGCTGGCCGACATCGCCGCCCGTCTCGGCAAGCCCCTGGAGGCGGAAAAGCATTTTTCCGAAGCCATCCGCATCGATTACCCGAATGTTTACCTCTTCGGCGCCTATGCGGATTTTTTGCTCGATCAACACCAGCCGCAGAAAGTGCTGACGCTATTGCAGGACAAAAGCCGGATCGATGCGCTGTTTTTGCGCATCGTAGAGGCCAAACAGCAGATCGGAAGCAGCGATCTGGCACAGGCGACCCAGGAACTCGAGGCCCGCTTTGCGGCCAGCCGGATGCGCGGCGAAAATCTGCACCTGGGCGATGAAGCGCGCTTCATGCTGCATCTATTGAACAAACCCGAAGACGCCTTACGGCTGGCCAAAGCGAACTGGCAGGCGCAACGCGAACCGAAGGATGCGCGCATTTTGCTGGAAGCGGCATGGGCCGCGCAGGATGCCGAAGCCGCGAAGCCGGGGCTCGATCTGTTGAGCGCAAGCGGAATGGAACACCCGCAATTGCGGCAATTGGCCGCAGAAATCAGGCAACTGCGGTAGAGGGCGGCAAGAGATGGACGAAAGCGATAGAGTATGAGGGGACGGAGTATGGGTCCCGTCCCCAGTTTTATGCAACCGGATCAAGCATGCTGATGCTTGCAGCAGCGCTTGCGGCACCAGATTACCAGTCCTGCGATGAGGCCGACAAGGATCATGCCCGGAATCACCACGAACTTCATGATATAAGGCCAGCAGGATGGCGGCGGCGTTTGCGGTCTGGCCGGCCAGGGCTCTGCCAGGTACGGAAACTCGCTCAATAAGGGCTTGTCGTTGACGGTCGCACGCGGCCACTGTTTGGTATCGATGAACGCGTTTTCCTGCAACGGACAATCGCCCTGGTTACAGGTCAGCAAGGCCACATCGTCGGTCAAGCGCCGACCGTTCGGAAAGCCCGGAGCAAAGCGGTTCGTGTAAACCATCACATCCGGCACCATGTCGTAATGGCGGATCAGCAAACCGCTCAACTGATTCAATTGCGCCAGCGCAGGAATGCATGCCAGGAAAAAATCCTGCAATTTCTTCCGGGATACTGCCTTTTCCTTGATCAAGGCGACATGCTGATTCGGATGCACCGTATTCAAAATGTCGAAGCGGCCCAATTGCGTCCGGTTCGAGCGGCCGACATGATCGATCTGCTTGCCGTCTTTAACGCTCTTGGAGGTTCCCCACAACAGCCAGTCCTGTTGATTGGCCGGAAACGCGGTTTTCGGGATTTTCATCACCATCGAGACCACGTTCACGTTAAAGAAGCGTGGAAAAATAAACGGATCGTCGCGGACACCGGCATAAAACACGATGCTTTCGGGATTCTTCAGGCCTTTGACGGTCTTGTCTTTCAACGTCCCGTCGTCGTTCAGATGGATCGTAACCTGAGCATCGGCTTCGATCGTTTCGGGATTCACTATCGTGCCGCCGTAACGCGCCCTGTCCTCTTCGTTATCGAATTTGAGCTTGCTGTGCAGGTCGAAATGAACCGTATATTCGTAAGGCGCGAAATCGTAAGGCGGCGCCGCCGTCAGGGCACGTCTGACATTGAAGACGACGATCATGTTGTCGCCTTCCGGATAGAAGAACAAGCCGGTGATATTCGGCTCCTGGGTCTTGGGATCAAGACTGATCGGATCGGCATGATCCGAAGCGATAGACACGGAAGACACCAGCGATAGCAGCGAAAGCAATAGAATGCGCGCGTATAACATAACAACTCCTTTATTTTGTTAAAAATTTGGGTGGAGACTGCATGCGTCCGCGGCAGCTTAATACGGAATTCCTTATGCTTTGTTTAAACCATGACGACACGGCTTAGTGGCTAACTTGGGGCGCATGGCGCGAATCATATACCCGATCAGGTAATGATACAAGCATACAGAGACGACTTGACCGCGGACGGATTTAACGCGTTACAATGACCGCCATTCCCATCCACTTGACTCCGGACACACCATGGCCAAACCCGTCACTCCCCTGATTGCCGCCGACATCCTCATCGAATTGATCGATCTTCCCGAACGGCCCTTCGTATTGATCGAACGCGCGTTTCCGCCCTACGGCTGGGCGATACCGGGCGGCTTCGTCGATGTCGGCGAAACGGTCGAACATGCGGCGATCCGCGAAGCGAAGGAAGAAGTCGGGCTCGATGTGCGCCTGACCGCCTTGCTCGGCATCTATTCGGACCCGAAACGCGATGCCCGCGGCCATACGGTCACCGCCTGTTATGTGGCCGAAGCGCACGGCATGCCGAAGGCCGCCGACGATGCGAAGAACTGCGCGATTTTCACATTTGCGACCCTGCCCGAATTATTGGCCTTCGATCACGCCGAAGTGCTGGCCGATTACCGGAATTATTTGGCGACCGGCAAGGTCACACCGTTGCGCCAGTAGCGAAGCAAGGCGGCACAACGCCGCCCCATTAGATACCGGCGCATCCTATCCGCATCGAAACGACCCAAGGGAGACCCGCCACATGGCAACGCAATACATCTTTTCTTTCCAAAACGGCGACGGCAAAAACAAGGCGCTGCTCGGCGGCAAGGGCGCGAATCTGTGCGAGATGACCCAAATCGGGCTGAACGTGCCGCCGGGTTTTGTGATTACGACCGCGGCCTGCCTCGATTATCTGCGCGACCGCCGTCTGCCCGACGGCCTGATCGATGACGTCAAACGCCATATCGAAGCCATCGAACAGACGACCGGCAAACGCTTCGGCGGCAGCAACCGGCCGCTCTTGGTATCGGTGCGTTCGGGTTCGGCGATCTCGATGCCGGGCATGATGGACACGATCCTGAATCTCGGCCTGAATCGGGACACCTTGCATGGCCTGATCGAGGAAACCGGCGATCCACGCTTCGGCTACGATGCCTACCGCCGTTTCATCCAGTTGTTCGGCAAGGTCGCGCTCGGCATTGCGGACGAAAAATTCGATGCGCATTTCGACCACGTGAAGAAACAGGCCGGCATCAAGGCCGACGTCGCGCTGGATGCCGATCATCTGAAAGAAATCAGCAATCTGTTCCTACAGGTCGTCAAGGAAGAGACCGGCCGGCCGTTTCCGGAGAACGTGTACGAGCAGCTCGAACTCGCGATCAAGGCGGTGTTCGAATCGTGGATGGGACGGCGCGCGGTCGATTACCGGCGCGAATTCCGGATCACCGAGAAGATGGCCAACGGCACCGCGGCGAACATCGTCACGATGGTGTTCGGCAACATGGGCAACGACTGCGCGACCGGCGTCGGCTTCACCCGCAATCCCGGTACCGGGGCGAACGAAATGTACGGCGAATATCTGGTCAATGCGCAGGGCGAGGATGTGGTCGCCGGCATCCGCACCCCGAAGCCGGTGCAGGAACTGGCCAGGGAGATGCCCGACCTGTACCGCCAGCTGACCGAACTGCGCGACAAGCTCGAACAGCATTACCGCGAGGTGCAGGATTTCGAATACACGATCGAACGCGGCGTGCTGTACTGCCTGCAAACCCGGAACGGCAAGATGAACGCGGCCGCGATGGTCAGAACCTCGGTGGAAATGGTCAAGGAAGGCTTGATCAGCAAGGAGCGCGCGCTGCTGCGCATCAACCCTGAACTGCTCGAACAGTTGCTGCATCCGCAGCTCGACCCGCACAACAAGATACCGCCGCTCGCCCAGGGCCTGCCCGCATCGCCGGGAGCCGCCTGCGGCAAATGTGTCTTCGATGCCGACACCGCCGCGATGATGGGCAAGGCCGGCGAAAAGATCATCCTGCTGCGCGAGGAAACCAAGCCGGAAGACATTCACGGTTTCTTCGCCGCCCAGGGCATCTTGACCAGCCGCGGCGGCAAGACCTCGCATGCGGCGGTGGTCGCGCGCGGCATGGGCAAGGCCTGCGTGGCCGGCGCCGAGGACATCCAAGTCGACGTGCGGTCGCGGCGCGCGCTGGTCGGCGACGTGCTGATCCGCGAAGGCGACATCATCACGATAGACGGCGGCAGCGGCCTGATTTATCTCGGCGAGATTCCGACCGTCGCGCCGACCGTATCGGCCGAATTGCAGACCTTGTTGTCCTGGGCCGACAGCTATGCGGAACTGAAGGTGCATGCGAACGTGGACACGCCCGAAGGCGCGAAGAAGGCGCTCGCTTACGGCGCGGCCGGCATCGGGCTGTGCCGGACCGAGCGGATGTTCAACGCGAAAGAGCGCCTGCCGCTGGTCGTCGACATGATTCTGGCCGAAGACCCGGAGAGCCGCGCCGCCGCGCTCGAAAAACTGCTGCCGATCCAGCGCGAGGATTTCGTACAACTGTTCACCGCGATGACCCCTCACCCGGTCACCGTGCGCCTGCTCGATCCGCCGATGCATGAGTTCCTGCCCAGCGAACATCAACTGGAGGACGAAATTCAGGCCCTCGGCAAATACGCGGCGATGATCAAGGGCCAGCGCGTGACCCTCGAAACCCTGTCCGGGCACGAGGTGCTGCCGGCGCCGTTCAACCTGCTCAGCGAGGACGTAATCGGCAAGGCGATCGCGAAGAAGGAACTGATGCTGAAAAAGGTCCGCGACCTCTCGGAAGTGAACCCGATGCTCGGCCATCGCGGCGTCCGCCTCGGCATGTCGTATCCGGAAATCTACAAGATGCAGATTCGCTCGGTGCTGGAAGCGGCGGCGCTCTGCACCCAACAGGGCCTCGTGATCGCGCCCGAGATCATGGTGCCGCAGGTGATCACGGCCGAGGAACTGAAGCGGGTCAACGAGTATGTCGCCGAAGTCCGGCAGGAAACCGAAAGCCGCTACGGCCTGGTATTGAATTTCAAATTCGGCACGATGATCGAGACCGTGCGCGCCTGCACGCGCGCCGGCCAGCTGGCCGAAGTGGCCGAATTCTTTTCGTTCGGCACGAATGACCTGACCCAGGCGACCTTCTCGTTCTCGCGCGAGGACGCGGAAAACAAGTTCTTGCCGCTATACAACGAAGTCGGCCTGCTCGAGGACAACCCGTTCGAGGTGCTCGACGTCAAAGGCGTCGGCCAGTTGATGAAGATGACCGCCGAATTCGGCCGCCGCACCCGGCCCGGCATCAAGATCGGCATCTGCGGCGAACAGGGCGGGCATCCGCAATCGATCCGCTTTTGCCACCATATCAAGCTGGATTATGTGTCCTGCTCGGCCCCGCGCATCCCGATCGCAAGACTGGCGGCGGCGCATGCGAAGCTGCTCGAACACGAGTTTTCCGGACACTCGTGACTCGATGCGGCGCAGCGGAATCGAGGAATTTCGAAGCCCTCGACTCCGCAAGACGGCTTTATTTCGCCGCCAACGCCGCCCGCAGCGCCCCGTCCAGCTCGGGATAGTCAAATTTGAATCCCTGCTGCAACAACCGCTCCGGCAACACGCGCTGGCTGCCCAACACCAGCTCGGACATCTCGCCGAGCAGGCATTTCAACACGATCGCCGGCGCGGGAAACAGCGCCGGGCGGCGCAGACAGCGCGCCAGCGTGCAGGTAAACTCCCGATTCGTGACCGGGTTCGGCGCGGTGGCATTGTAGGGGCCCTGCATCGATTCATCGGCGATCATCGTCAGCGCGACGTTGATCCAGTCCTGCCGATGAATCCAGGACATCCATTGCCTGCCGCTGCCGAGCCTTCCGCCGAGTCCGAAACGGAAAGCCGGCAGCATGCGCTGCAACAAGCCGCCGTCGTCCGCGATCACCAAGCCGGTGCGCATCAGGCAGACGCGCACGCCGAATTGCGCTGCCCGCCTGGCCGCCGCCTCCCAATCCGCGCACAAGCGATGCGAAAAATCGGGACAGCCGAGGGATGCTTCTGTCAGTTCCGCATCGCCCTGGTCTCCGTAATAACCGATCGCGGAGCCGCTGATCAACAGCTTCGGCTTGACGGTCATCCGTTCGATGCAATCGACCAGCTGCTCGGTCAGACCGATCCGGCTTTTTCGGATCAACTGTTTGCGCGCCTCGCTCCAGCGCGCGTCGAAGATCGGTGCGCCGGCCAGGTTGATGATCACCTCGAACGACATTTCCGGCGCCAGAAAACCCAAATGGCCGAGCCCGAACACTTCCGGCCCGCACAACGCTTCGACATGCTCCGGCGTCCGGCTCAGCACGGTCACATGATGGCCTCCGCCAACCAGGGTCTTGACCAAGGCCTTGCCGATAAAACCGGTGCCGCCGGTGACTAGAATTTTCATCTGGGTGCCCTCCTGATCAAATGGATGCCGAAACGCAATCCGACTTCACCTCAATATACCAGAATCGCTGAAGACGCCAAGCCCGACGCGAAAAATCGAAATCGCCGATCAGGCTTTGCCGGAACAGCCCGCTCCGTTAAAATCTCCCCTTCTTTGATCAGGACTTTTACCATGTTTGAGCTCTATCTCGATACCGCCGACCTCGGCCAAATCGCGCGTTTCGGCGCCTCCCTGCCGGTGCGCGGCATCACGACCAATCCCTCGATCCTGGCCAAGGCGAATAGCGGACTGGCCGAATTGCTGCCGAAGGTCGCCGAGGTCTTGGGAAAGGAGGCCAGAATTCACGTGCAGGTGGTCAGCGAAAGCGCGGATGCGATGGTCAAGGAAGCCTTGAGCCTGCAGGAGCTGCCTTACGACATCGTCGTGAAGGTGCCGGCGACCGAGACCGGCCTGACCGCGATCAGACAAATGAAGGCGCGGAACATTCCGGTGCTGGCGACCGCGATCTACAGCGTGCAGCAGGGATTTCTGGCCGCGTTGTGCGGCGCCGATTATCTGGCGCCTTATGTGAACCGGATCGATGCGATAGGCGCGAACGGCGTCGGCGTGGTCGCCGACTTGCAGCACCTGCTCGACCGCCATCACCTGGCCAGCAAGCTGCTGCCGGCCAGCTTCAAAAATACGCAGCAGGTGCTGGAAGTACTGAAGGCCGGCGTCGCGTCGATCACGCTGCCGGCCGACATCGCCGCCGAGCTGTTCGCGCATCCTTCCGTAGAGCCGGCGGTGAATCGCTTCAGCCAAGACTGGCAAGCCGTCTTCGGGCAAACCTTATCGTTTGAAAGCTAGCTAATCGTTCAATTGCAGGACGTTGACCTGGCTCCAGCTGGCCTCGATGAAATCCTCATCGACCGGCGGCATGCCGTCCAGCATCCAGCGCACCAGGATGTGGGCGACATTCGGATAAGTAACCCTGACCCGGTGCGGATTTTCGAGCCAACGCGCGATCGTCTTCGCATCGAGCTCGTGCATGATGCGCCCGTAACCGAGCTGTTTTAGCGCGGCGGCGTTCGAGATTTGCTCCAGCTGCGAATGCAGCGGTTTGATCAGGATTTTCTTGCCCAGGTGCAGCGCCTCGCTGACCAGTTCGAAGCCGGCGTTGCTGATGATGCCGGCGCAATCGTAGAGATCGTTCTGGAAGCCGTCGCGCGACAAGGGTTTGACTCGAATATGCGCCGAAGGCGAGGTGATCGCCGCCGGCGTATAGAGCATAAAGTCAAACGCCTTGAACGGCGTCAGCAGCCTGACCACATCAGTAGGATTCTCGAACGGCAGATACACGACGATCTTGTTCGCGACGGATCGCGGTGGCGGCTCATGCGGCGCGATGATCGGCGGCAGGATAGGCTGGCCGAAATGGTGCCAATGCAGGCCGATGTTCCGCCGCGTCGGCGCGAAATATTTCATCACGCTCGTAGCGATCACATCGCCGCCTTCCCGCGGTATGCGGTGATTGAACGCATATTGATGGCCGATGCCCAAAATTTTTTTGTTGCCGAGCTTGGCTGCCCAGGCGGTGACCGGTTCGAAATCGCTGAGCACCAGATCGTAACCTCCGAGATCCAGCGCCTTGACCTCCTTGATGAAATTGATCGGGCGGGCGTCGAATGCGGTTTTCAGATAACTGACATCGCCGTTTTGGGTATGAAAGGTTAGCCCCTTCATGACTCGGTAACCGTTGAAGATCTCCATATCGAAATACTTGGCCGCATCGCGGCCACTGAACAGATAAGTCACCTCAACGCCGGCCTCGGCAAAGGCTTTGGCCATTTCGCGCGCGCGCGTGATATGGCCGTTGCCGGTGCCCTGCACTCCGTAAAATATTTTCATGCGGTTTTATTTTCCCTTTGCATCAAAAAATCCTTCAGCTCCCCGGCTTTTGCGGCCCGGGTTCCCAGTGCGTCACGGTCGTGTAATGCCATCTCTTTGCTCATGTCGGATTGTTATCCCGCGTAAAATAACAAGCGTTGATGACAAAACGTTAACCGTTCGATGACGGTTTGATGAAGACAATGGGAGCGCATAAGGCGCGGATGCGGAATTACCTGAAAGCGACAGGAATGCGCTTGGGTTTGTCGGTCAACTTTGGCTGTTATCCGAAAGTAACGGTTGAACGGGTTGGACTAAGAAATTTTTCGTGCCTTTCGTGTTTTTCGTGGACCCTGCGGTAAGTCGATGAGTCCACGCGAAGTACAGCCGGACGGTTTACGGATTCAAATCCTGGTCATGGCGATGCCGATGGTGGATCACGCCCATGCTAAACGCGATAAACAAGCCGAATACGATCACGACCGTGTCGATCGTAAAGCCGGCCCTGATCATCAGCGAGTACGCGCCGAGCAGAAACAGAATGCTCAGGTTTTCATTGAAGTTTTGCACCGCGATCGAGTGGCCTGAACCCATCAGCAAATGCCCGCGGTGCTGAAGCAAGGCGTTCATCGGAATCAGAAAACTGCCGGCCAGCGTGCCGATCAGGACCAACAGCAAAGACGCGATCCGCCAGTCGCTGACCCAGACCATCGCCAACACGACCAGCCCCATCGCGATGCCGAGCGGCAGGACTTTCACCGCATGCGTGACCGGAACCGCTTTGGCCGCAATCACCGAGCCGATCGCCAGACCGACCGCGACCAGCGCGGTCAATTGCGTCGCCTGCTCCAGGTCGAACTCCAGCGCGGCGGCGGCCCAGGCGAGAATGATGAAGCGCAAACAGGTGCCGGCGCCCCAAAACAGCGAGGTGACCGCGAGCGACACCTGCCCCAGGGGATCTTGCCAGAGCATTCCGAGGCTCAGCCAGAACTCCTTCACCAAAGACGCCGGATCGCGATGCGTCAACGCATGCTCGATCTTCAATTTGGGGATGTAATAGTTCAGAGCCGCTGCAACCAGGTAAATCCCGAGGATCACCAGAATCGCGAATTCGGGCGCGGTATCGATACCGCCGTTGAACGCCAGTTCACCGAGGTGCTGCACGATCTGCGTCTCGACCCGAGGACCGATCAGCACGCCGCCGAAAATCGCGCCCAAAATGATCGCCGCGACAGTTAAGCCTTCCATCCAGCCGTTGGCCCAGACCAGCCTTTCGAGCGGTAGACACTCGGTCAGGATGCCGTATTTCGCCGGCGAATACAGCGCCGCGCCGAGACCGACAAAGCCGTAGGCGATCAAGGGATGCAGGCCGAAGAGCATCGCCAGGCAGCCGACGATCTTGATACTGTTGCTGATGAACATCACCTGGCCTTTCGGCAAGGCATCCGCGTATGCGCCGACGAACGGTGCCAAAAAGATGAACGCGAACACGAAAAATTGTTGCAGCACCGGAATTTGCCAGGCCGGCGCCGCCATCGATTTGAGCAGCGCAATCGCCGCGAACAGCAGCACGTTGTCGCCGAGAGAGGAAAAAAACTGCGCGGCCAGGATGGTGTAAAAACCGCGCGTGATCGGATGCGCTGCGCCCGGGGGAATCGCGGCAACAGGATTGACGGCGGCAAAAGGGTTCGAGGATTTATGCATGGAGTCCCAGCCGGTCAGTCATGAACATTCGTTTCAAGAGGCTTTTGCGCTATCAGCACGGACTCTTCCTGCTTGAGCCAGTGCACCAATTCCAGTTCGCCATTGAAATGTTCGACGATCGCGGTGCAGCTTTCGACAAAATCGCCGGTATTGACATATAAAAAGCCTTCGAGCTGCTTGATTTCGGCATGATGAATGTGACCGCAGATCACCCCGTCCAGCCCCTTGTCGCGCAAGGTACTGACGATACTGGATTCATACTCGGAAATGAATTGTACGATATTCTTGACCTTGAACTTCACAAACGCGGCCAGCGAGAAATGCGACTGAATCCCGAGCCAGCGCCGGATCACCCGCAAAATGCGATTGGTCCACAACAGAAAGTCGTATCCTGCGCTGCCCAGTTTGGCGATCCACTGATGGTATTGGGCGATCGTGTCGTATTCGTCGCCATGCACGACCAGGAACTGCTTGCCCTGGGAGGTTGTGTGCACATCCATGTTTTTGACGACGATATCGCCGAACACATAATTGTTGTAGTCCCTGACATTATCGTCATGGTTGCCCGGCACATAGATGATCTGCGTGCCGTGCCGCGCCTTTCTGAGCACTTTCTGAATCACCGTATTGTGATCGCGCGGCCAGTACATTTTCTTCGACAACGCCCAGAAGTCGATGATGTCGCCGACCAGATACAGCTTTTCGCTGTCGTTGTGTTTCAAAAAATCGAGCAGCACATCCGCCTGGCATTGGGTGGAGCCGAGGTGAAGATCTGAAATCCAGATGGTTCGGTAGGAGATGTTGTCCATAAGCCAATTATGTTTCGTGTTATCTCAGCGCAGACCGATGCGGTATTGCCGATGCCACGCTGCCGCATCGCCTCCTCAACGGTTTACAGTCTGCGGGATGCTAGCAGAGACAAATGAAAGTTATGTGACAGACGGAACAGTGAGACTTCGACGGGCTCAAAAGACGCCCAGGAAACCGGTGAAGGTTTTATCGAAGCAGGATATTCGCTGGAAATTAAGCCGCCTATGTGTTAAAAATAACTTAACGGCTTAAACCTTCTGCCGCGGATGCGCGAAAAAATACCGGCCGCCAACCATCAAAGCATTGACCCATTTTTGCTACCCGCTTTTTTCATCGGCGGTTCTCTGCGACAACCTGACGACGGCAGCACGAAGATTAACGAATTCTTTCGCATTCTTTTGAACGCCGAAGCCGGTTATCTATCTTAGTAGCAAAAGGAACAGAACCGGTTTTTTAACAATTTCCAAGCAAATTTTTTGGCGGCATGCCATTTCAAATCAGATCGCAACTTATCAAAATGTTTTTTCTCATTGCATTGTGCCTGCTGGCCAATAGTGCATTTGCTGGCACATCCACCGAACTGCGGGCGAGCAGCCAGGCGTCGGCGCCTTATTCGCTAGAGCTGAGCGCAAAAGAAAAAGCTTGGCTTGCACGCCATAAAACAATCCGGGTCGCTTTCGACGACTCCCTGCCGCCTTACAGTTTTGTCGACCAAAGCGGAAAGTTCAACGGCATCGCGGTCGACATTTTCAATGCGCTGAGTCAAAAACTCCCGATCCGCTTTGAACATCAGCCGAGAAAAAGCTGGAATCAAATCTACAGAGCCGTTGCCGAACGCCGCACCGATGTTGTGGCGACCATGGTGGACCGCCCGGAACGCCGCTTATTGTTCAATTTCACCCATCCCTATCTGACCAAATCCCTGGCCATCATCACCCGGGAAAACGACACGGCGATCAAGACACCGAGCGATCTTGCCGGTAAAACCGTCGCCTATGTCCTTAACTATCAATATGGGGAAGGCATCAAAAAAAATCATCCCAACATCAAACCCCATGCCGTCAAGTCGATGCTGGAATGTCTGCAAGCGGTCAGCGCGAAAAAATCGGATGCCTGCATCACCTTTGTCGGCACCGCCAGTTATTTACAAACCCAACACCCATTAAAAGGCATCAAATTCGCGGGCTTTTATGAACGCCGCACCGCCGATGAAAGCATTGCGGTGCGCGGCGATTGGCCGATATTGGCCGGCATCATGCAAAAAGGGCTGGATGCCTTGAGCGAAGCCGAAATGAACGCGATCTATTTCAAATGGGTGCCGCCGCCCTCCCCGCCCCCCGTCACGGCCAAAGAAAGCGCGGCCCAAGAAAGCGTCGTGCACACCATCAAGACCGTCCCCGTCCCTCCCCGCCACGAAGAGAATTATTGGCTATCCGCCTGGCCATTGTTACTTGTCCTCGGCGTTGTCGGCTTGTGGACTCTGCGCGTCCGGCTCCATCACCGGCATCCGGTACCGCCGCCTCAGAATCCCCCCTCGCCAGACACTCAGACCGTGACGGCCTCTCCGAACGATTTTGAAGAGATGCTGCTGAAACGTGCAACCGAACTGAAAAACCGCGATACCCGATTTCGCAACCTGATCGAAAACCAGAGCAAAAACTATTTTTTCTTTCAGTGCGACAAGCAGAGCAAAATCACTTATGTCAGCCCCTCCGTCACGGCGATTCTCGGCTATAAGCCCGAAAAATTCATCACCGATTTTCAGAGCCGCATTACCGACCATCCGGAAAACATAAGGATCAGCAGGTTGCTGGAATTATGCCGCCAAGGCAAGCCCTGCCCGCCCTATGCGCTTGAAGTCTATGACAGCCACAACGAGCGACGCTGGCTGGAAATCACCAGCGAACCGGTTTATGACGAGTTCGGCAACTGCGTCGGCGTGGACTGCCTGGTATTCGAAATCACCAAACGCAAGCAGGAAGACGAACGCCTGATCTGGCTGTCCTTTCATGACGAACTCACCGGCCTTGCCAACCGCCGAATGTTGGTCGATCACTTGCAACAGGCCATCACGATGGCGCATCGTACCCGGATGTCCTTGGCGCTGCTTTTTCTGGATTTGGACGGATTCAAATCGGTGAATGACAAGATGGGCCACGCGGCGGGCGATTACGCACTGAAAGAAGTGGCGATAAAGCTCTCGGGAATAGTGCGCGATTCCGATACCGCCGCGCGTTTAGGCGGCGACGAATTTGCCTTGCTGCTCCCGGACGGCGACGAGACAGCCGCGGCGGCGGTCGCGAAAAAAATCGTGAACAAGCTGAACGAGCCGATCGCTTACGGGGAGACCGCGATACAATTTGGCGTCAGTATCGGCATCGCCCTCTACCCTCGCCACGGCACCGACTGTGACACATTGCTGCACTATGCCGATGCAAGCATGTATTATGCCAAACAAAAACGGCTGGGCTTTTCGTTTCAGGCGGGTACTTAAGAACCGATGTTACCTATTGTCCACAAAAAACACGAAAGGCGCGAAAAATTCCAAAGCACTCTTCGTTCAACCTGATGTGTCGACATTGCGGTGTAACTTTGCGGGACAAGATTGGATTCCCCGCTATTTTTTGACAGGCCTTATCATGAAAAAGAGCGTGAACCTTCGGCCCCTGATGCTCTTGCTACTGTCGCTGGGTGCGGCGGATGTTTACAGCGACGCGTATCATTCGAAGTCTTGCGGTTCCTTTGCCGGCAGATTGAGCGACCTAAATCTGCAGCGGCCGCAGCGGGTGCTGCTGATTCCCTTATTGAGCAGGGATCCGCATTCGACCGAGAGTCCAAGGTGGTCCGAACAGCCGGCCCGCACGCTGAAAGCCTTTTATAGAAACCAGTTCCATGCAGACGTGACCGTGCTGCGCGATCTATGGAGCTGGTCCGATTATTATCGGGAGGTCGAGCAAATGACGGCGCAAGCGCCGCCTTTCGACCGGGTGGTTTTCATCAGCCACGGCGGTTTTGACGGACCCGTCCTCAAAAATGCAGTGTTTTGGCAAAACCTTGAGATCACGGGGAACACAGGCAAATTGCTTCAGCTTTCCGAGGCGCAACCGGGGCTTGAGAATGCGATGTCGATCACCTACGACACCCGCAAAAACACCGCCTTCAGCGACTATATGGCCACGCGCTGGCCGGAAATGGCGCCGATGAAATCGAGCGACACCTTCCATCTGCTGAAAGGGCTGGAAAAACAGCTGCAACCCCTGGATCCCGTCTGCTACGCGCGTTATTGCGCGCCGGAACGGCTGGCTAGCCAACCGGAACGACTGCGGTCCTACCTGCTCGATAGCTGCCAGCTGATTTGCCGGGAACCCTTGTTCGAGCAAAAAACCGCCTCCGAAATATCCGAAGAAAGGTTCTTTCGCTTCGCCAAATCGCTGACTTCTCTGGCTAAGGAAAACGGCCTGATATTTTTCGGCGCCTGCAACCCGGGCAGCGCGGCTTCGATGAAAACGCGCGAACATGACGAAACCGAACTGCTGATCAATTCAACTCTCGCAGGCGGCCCGCACCGGAGTTACGTGCATCTGGTCAGCGCGGCGACCGGCCGCATCGCCGCAGGCCCGATTGGACAAAGCAGCGCCGATGACATCGTAAACCGTGTCATGCTGTTCGAGAACAACCGTGCACAACGCAATCTCTGCATCGCCTCGCCTCCGGCACGGTGAGCGCCGGTCAAGATGCTTGCCGTTGGCTGAGCAGAGTCGAAGCCAACAAGATAATGGCAATAACTATGCCTACCTACCTGGCAACGACTCTGCCGGGATTCTCTTGCCTAACCGCCGTCTCGGCACGGGCCTGCTGATTCGCGCCTTTGCTGTCTTTGGCCGGCACATGACCGGCCTGCATCGGCTCGGGCGCCTTATTCATCACCGTCACCGGCAGGCCCAGCGCCCCCCACTGATAAAGCCACCCGGCATCCTCGGAGACATTGGGCCAGCGCTTGTTTTGGTCTTTGGTGGCCATGTTGATGCAGCCATGGCTGGCGGGACGGCCGAAACTATTGTGCCAAAACGCGCCATGGAAGGCATAGTCTCTGTGGAAGAACTGCGTATACGGGACGTCTTCCACTTCATAGAAACCGGGCTGTCCCTTGGCGACATCGCTACGCATTCTCTTGTGGCGGTAACGGTCATAGATATAAAAAGAACCCGTCACCGTGGGGGTTTTGCTTTTGCCCGTGCTGACCGTGAAGGTGCGGACCACTTTGCCGTTTTCCACGGCCTCCACACGCTGGCGGTCCAGGTAGACGAAAAGCCTCCGGTCGGTGCCGGTGCTGAATTGCTCGACCAGGGCCTGCTTCAGCATCCCGCCGCGCTCGCTTCTTAAATGTTGCCCGTCGTCGCTGACTTCGATGGTGCTTGAGGCCGGCCATGCAGGCTGGGGGGTAAATCTCAGTTGGCGCGGCCCGATCCAGCGCCATTTTCCAGAGATGGCTTGGCCATCACGGGTTTGCACCTTGAGCTTGCTCGCCGCGCTGGCTCGATCGGCCAACGCTTCACTAAAAGTCACTTGCAGCGGCAACATCAAGCCTAAATTGCTCAATCCCTTGACATTCGTCTCGGCGGCAAGGGGTGGCGCGGTTGTCAATTCCAGGTCGAGCGGCGGCAGGGATACGCCCGTGGGGGTTTTATAGTTCACCTGGACCGCATACTTATGGTCTTGCTCGTAAGCGCTCGCCAGCAGCCGGATGTTCTGGCCCGTGGCATCGTGTTCCGCTGTCAACGTCAAGCCGCCGGTGGCCTGCACCTCCCCCACGGGCCGGTCGAAATGCAGGGTCACCGAGGCGTCCGGACCTACCATTGTCAGCGTGGGCCCTTCCAACTTCGGGATCGCGGCTGTTGTGAAGTTGATTTCACGGGTTTCGGACTCTCCCGACCAAGACCGCTCCGCCGTCACCTTGATCTTATAGCGAGTCTCGAAGGCTAAAGGCGCGGGCAGGCTCAGGCGGGTTTGATCCTTCGCCGCAACCAGGACTTTTCCTGTGCCGTCGAACAGTTCAACCTTGGACAAGCGGGCGCCCAAGCCCACCGCCTCCAGGGTAATGGCTTGGCGCGGATCGACTTCGTTGCCGCCTTGCAAGGATGTCATCGAAAACCCATAGGGCAGCAAACCTTGGCTAACGAAGGTTTCGTTCGGACTGGCTTGCACGACTACCGACAACGTCATGATCGCCGCGACCGACCAGAACAGAATCGGTTTGATCGAACCCAAATAAGTGGCCATTTTCATCGAGTCACTTTGCACACAATTAGGTGTATTGATTAAAAGCTGGGCATACCTGTAAGCTTCAAGTCATCCCTTTCGGGATGACCAGACAGAAGACCGATCCTTGGTTCGCCGATACAATCCGTTTTGCCCATTTCATTGCCCTCATTATACTAAAGATAGCGCCTCCAGAAGAAAACCTTGACAAATCAGCCCCAACGAAACAGGGTAAAATCATTGCGGGCAGGCAGTAGGTTGTTCACTATTCGAACAAGGCAGTGGGCAAAAAGTTTCACCTAAGCTCGCTGTGCGGTTTCGCGCACGAATGCAGGAGGTAGAGCAAAGCAGGGAGCAGTTTCCAAGCAAACCGCCATGGCTGATGCAATCACAAAGATTCGATGCAAATAAAAAAAACCAGCCAGCAAGGCTTTTGACAACCACGGTTTGAGAGACTTCGATAGGGTGGATTACCTGCGGCGAATCCACATTACGGGTCAAGCAGGAAGATGCGGACATTTTAGGATCAGCTGACGAAGGAAGCCCATCGTTCGCGATAGATGGGCTTCGTACCTCGTCCCATCCTATGCACTACCTTACGGGTTGTCACGAGTAATGAAGCAGTTCCGACCCAGCGGGCCGAGGTTTGCTCCCCAGCCTACGTTTCAGGCCAACTTCAAGGCCTCAAGAAAATGTGCGGACGGGTTTACAAAACCCGTCCGGCGTTGAGTCCAGAGTTTTACAGATTATTCAACTCGCTGGTTAATCACGACTTTATAACCACCCGAACCAGATACGGACGCTTTTTCTACCATCCCTATCAAATCCCCCGGCTGCGAAATAGCCTCTCCGGATTTGGAGATGCGCGCCAGCAACCTCACCTCGCTGAAATTCGACAATTTCATCGCCGGCATCATCGCCGTCGTGTCGTCGAGCGTGACCTTGAGCGGCAGGTCGGAGACCTGTTTGCGCACGATCGCGAGCGGCATTTTCGGGCCGGTCAGGGCCTGGGCATAAATGAATAAGGTGTCGCCGGGACTTGCGGCTTGCTGGAGTTCCGGAGCCAGACTGACTTCGACGCTAATCGAAGCGGCCGCGGCAGCCGGTTGTTCGGTGGCTTGCGGTTCGCTTGCCGCCGCCTGCGCCTGGCCCGGGAGCCCTGCGATGATGTTCTGCATTTCCTTGCGCGGTTCGGAGCCTTCCGGCAGCAGCGATTCGAGCTTCCGCCACAACGTCGCGGCGCCCTGCGGGTCGCCTTGCTGCACCTTGGCGAGGCCGGCGAGCCAGAGGCCGTTCGGGTTTTCGGGTTCGAGTTTCAGCGCCTTGAAGATCAGCTCGGACGGTTTGCCGGCCAGATTCTTGTTCGCGGCGAAGGCCAGCGCTTCCGCGTAGAGCAGCATCACGTCGGGCTTATCGCCCATCAGCCGGTAGGCATTTCCGAACGCGTCGGCGGCTTTCGGGAATTGTTCGAGATATTTGTAGGACTTGCCGAGCATCAGCCAGCCTTCGGCGTCGTCGGGGTTCGCCTTCATCTTCTCGGCGAGGCCCGCGACCATTTTCTCGATGTCCGCGGGAGTCGGCATGCCCGCCGGCGCGGCTTGGGCAAGCTCTGCGCCGTGCTCGACTGCATCGAAGCGTCCGAGCGCAAGATACAGGGAACCTGCCAATACCGGCACCGCCACGGCGACTAGATAAACCATCCAGCGGCCCTGGGTATTGGCGGCCTTGACCTGGCTTTCGATCGAAAGATCGTCGCTGAGCGCGAGTTCCAGTTCGGCGACCTGCTCGTCGAATTGCGCCTGGCTGATGCCGCCGGCGCGCAGATTGTTTTTAAGTTCGGCCAGGCGAATCCTGGCGATTTCGATATTGCGATGATCGAGATCGGCCTGTTGCAGTTCGCGCGCGCGCCATAACGGAGGCAGGACAAACGCAAAGGCGACCAGGATAAATGCGGCCGCGATCAGAAAAAATACGATGTTCAAGAGCGGTCACCTTCATCCAGTAAGCGGCGAATCTTTTGCCGTTGTTCGTCGCTGAGCGACGGCTTCGGGCCGGTCTGTTTGCGGCGGATCAACACGATCACGCATAGCGCGCCGATCAGAAAAAACAGCACCGGGCCGAGCCAGAGCAGCAGCGTCTTGACCTTGAACGGCGGGTTGTATAACACGAAATCGCCGTAGCGCTCGGTCATGAACTTCAGGACTTCGTCCTTCGACTGGCCTTTTTCCAGCATTTCGTAAACCTGCCGGCGCAGGTCGGCGGCGAGGTCCGCATTCGAGTCGGCGATGGTCTGGTTCTGGCAGACCAGGCAGCGCAGTTCCGAAGTCAGCGATTCGTAGGCTTCCTGCTGCTCGGGATTCTTGAATTCGCGGTATTCGACGCCGGCGCAGCTGACGTCAGCCAGCAGTAAAAGAAAAATCAGCGTAATCGGTTTCATTCGGCTTGCAGTTTGGCGATCAGAGGCAAGAGGGTTTGCTGCACGGTTTCGGGCGTCACCGGGCCGGTATGTTTATGACGGATGATGCCTTTCTTGTCGACCACGAAGGTCTCCGGCACGCCATAGACGCCCCAGTCGATGCCGATCCTCCCTTCCTGATCGCTCACGCTCATGTCGTAAGGATTGCCGAGCTGATTGAGCCAGTTCAAGGCATCTTTCCTCGCGTCCTTGTAATTGAGTCCGATGATCAGCGCCGCGTGCTGCTGCGCCAATTGATTCAGCACCGGATGCTCGGCGCGGCAGGACACGCACCAGGATGCCCAGACATTGAACAGCCAGACCTTGCCTTTCAAGTCCTCGGGCGACAGCTTCTGCTCGGGATTATCGAGCTTCGGTGCGCTGAACGCCGGGGCCGGCTTGCCGATGAAGGGCGACGGGATCTCGGTCGGGTTCAGTTTCAAGCCGATCGCGAGAAACACGCCCATCACGATGAAGATGATCAGGGGGATCAGGTATTTAAGCATTGGCGCCTTCCTTGTTTTTCGCGTTGATCCGGTAGCGCCGATCGAGCGCGGCCAAGAGCCCCCCGGCCGCCATCAAAATCGCGCCAAGCCAGATCCAGCGGATGAACGATTTGTAATAAATCCTGAGACTCCAGGCGCCCTGATTGCCGAGCGGCTCGCCGATCGCGACGAACAGGTCGCGGAACAGGCCGGCGTCGATCGCGGCCTCGGTCATCGGCATTTTCTGCACCTGATAGACGCGTTTTTGCGGCTGCATCTCGGCGACTCTTTTGTCATCATGGTCGACCGTAACGAACGCCTGCTCGGCGACATAGTTGGGACCTTGCGTTTGCTTGACGCCATGGAAACGGAAGCTGTAGCCGGACAGATCCAGCGCCTCGCCCGGCGCCATGCGCACGTCCTTCTCGACGCTGTAGGATGTCGTCAGCGTGATGCCGATCACGAACACCGCGATGCCCGCATGCGCGAGCGTCATGCCGTAAAAACCGGAAGGAATGCCCGCGAGCCGCTGCCAGGAAAAACCCTTCGCGCCCATGCGGTCGTAAAAAGACAGCCCGGTGCTGGCCAGGGTCCAGAGCGCGAGGCTCAAGCCGAACACCGCCGCCCAGGAATAAAACGGCATCAAAAGCGGCAACAGCAAGCCCAGCACGACACAGGCCAGCGCGATCCAGCGCACCCGCAGCGCCAGCGCCCCGAACAGGTCGCGCTTCCAGCGCAGCAGCATGCCGAGGCCGACCGCAACCGCGAGCGGCGCGGTCAACGGGATGAACACCGCATTGAAATACGGAGGCCCGACCGAAATCTTGCCGAGTCCCAAGGCATCGATCACCAACGGATAGAGGGTGCCGAGCAGGATGCTGGCCGCAGTCACAACCAGCAGGATGTTGTTCAACAGAATCACCGATTCACGCGACACCCAATCGAAAGTCGCGCTGCTCTTGACGGTGGGCGCCCTGACCGCATACAGCAGCAGCGAGCCGCCGACCACGACGCCGAGGAAAACCAGGATGAACAGGCCGCGCGCCGGATCGCTCGCGAATGCATGCACCGAGGTCAACACGCCGGAGCGGACCAGGAAGGTGCCGAGCAGGCTCAAGGAAAAGGCGAAGATGGCCAAAAGCACGGTCCAGGTCTTGAACACGCCGCGTTTTTCGGTCGCGGCCAGGGAGTGGATCAGCGCGGTGCCGACCAGCCAGGGCATGAACGAGGCGTTTTCGACCGGGTCCCAAAACCACCAGCCGCCCCAGCCCAGTTCATAATAGGCCCACCAGCTGCCGAGCGCGATGCCGATCGTCAAAAACATCCAGGCAATATTGGTCCAGGGCCTCGACCAGCGCGCCCAGGCCGCATCGAGCCGGCCTTCGAGCAGCGCCGCGATCGCGAATGCGAAGGCGACCGAGAAACCGACATAGCCCATGTACAGCATCGGCGGATGGATCGCGAGGCCAGGGTCTTGCAGCAGCGGATTCAAGTCGCGGCCTTCGGCCGGCGCCGGAAACAGCCGCTCGAACGGGTTCGAGGTCAGCAGCAGAAACAGCAAAAAGCCGATAGCCACCAGCCCCATCACGCCGAGCACCCGAGCGACGGTCGCCTCCGGAATGCTACGGCTGAAGCGCGCGACCAGACCGGTCCAGCACGACAGCACCAAGGCCCAGAGCAACAGCGAGCCTTCATGCGCGCCCCAGACCCCCGAGATCAGATACAGGGTCGGCAGCGCGGTATTCGAGTTGGTCGCGACATAGGCGACCGAAAAATCGTGCGTCAAAAAACTCGTCGTCAGGCAGCCGAACGAGATCGCCATGAACAAGAGCTGCGCATAAGCGGCGGGCCGAGCGACGCCGATCCAGCCGGCTATCGCGCGCGCGGAGCCTGTGATCGGCAAAGTGGCCAAGACGACCGCCATGCACAGGGCCATGATCAGCGCGAGGTGTCCTATTTCGGGTATCATTGGGGTTGACCTTTTTTGTTGCCGTCCATGGTGGATTATTTAACTGGCCCGCTTACGGGATTGCATCAGTACGCGAAGCTAAGCCACAAGTTCACAATATTCAACAGCGGTTGAAGGAATTGGAATTGGCAGACCTTCTTCTCGTAAACCTTCAATATGAAAGGCGATGGCTTCACGAATATTCTGTTCTATCTCGACAAGGGAATTTCCGGTGGTAATACACCCCGGCAAGTCAGGCACATAAGCAGAATAATTACCTTCGGCTTGCTCAATAATCACCGCATACCGCATATATCTTACCTTTTCAATTGTGCCTGTTTAAGAATGCTATTCAAAGTACCGGGGGCCAAATCATCGTTAGGTTTACCGAGAACCGTAACACGTCCTGGCTTGATTGGGTGCTTAAACTGGCGGTGACTGCCCCGCGTACCGACAAGAAACCAACCATCAACAGCCAACAGACTTAAGACTTAAGACTTAAGACTTAAGACTTCCGAGACCTTCATTGGTTTTGTTGATCACTTGATAGGTAAAAATGCACGTTTTAGCGGACATTTTTCTCATTAAACCTATTTGCCTTCGGCAGGCGCATCCTGCTTTTTCAGGCTCGCCTTCACTTCCGGCGGCATGTAGTTCTCATCATGCTTGGCCAGCACTTCTTCGGCGATGAAGATACCCTGGTCGTTCAATTTGCCGTGCGCGACGATGCCCTGGCCTTCCCGGAACAAATCGGGCAGGATGCCGGTGTATTCGACGACCACTTCCTTGCTGAAATCGGTCAAGGTGAAGCGCACGGTCAAGCCGTCGCCGGGACGCGACACCGAGCCTTTGACCACCATGCCGCCGAGCCGGAACAAGGCGTCCTTCGGCGCCTTGCCGGCCACGACATCGGTCGTCGAGAAAAAATACATCAGGTTGTCGTTAAATGATTTCAGCGCGAAAAATGTCGCCGCGCCGATACCGACCACCATCAGGCCGATCAGCAGCAATCGCTGTTTTCTAGCGGGTTTCATCCTTCCTTCCGTTTATTCTTCAAAAGTTGCCGGCGCAGCCACTGTTTGCGCTGCATGACCGGAATCATGATGTTGGCGGCGAGCACCGCCAGGGTAATGCCGTAGGCGGTCCAGACATAAAAGCCGTAGCCGCCCATCGCGAAAAATTCCTTCACACTCATGACGCCGTCCCGAAAAATTTGTTGCGAACCCATTGCGCCGAGCGTTCGCGCTGCAAAACTTCGACGCGCGCGCGCTGCAGCATCGCGATCAAGTAATAGAATTTGAAAGCGAGCGCCATCAACAGCAACGGAATCAGCATGCTGACATGAATCGACGGCTTGTCCATCTTGGTGACAGTCGGCCCCTGATGCAACGTGTTCCACCATTCGACCGAATAATGAATGATCGGAATGTTCACCACGCCGACCAACGCCAAAATCGCGACCGCTTTCGAGGCGACGCGCTTGTCGTCGATCGCGCCGTAGAGACCGATCACGCCGAGATAGAGGAACAACAGGATCAGCTCGGAAGTCAGCCGCGCATCCCAGACCCACCAGGTTCCCCACATCGGCTTGCCCCACAAGGAGCCGGTCACCAGGGCGACAAAGGTGAAACCCGCGCCGACCGGCGCGCTGCTGATCGCGACCACCTCGGCCAGCTTGATCCGCCAGACCAGGCTGATCGCGCCCGCCGCCGCCATCACGGTGTAGATGAACAAGGACATCCAGGCGCTCGGCACATGGATGTAGATGATCCGGTAGCTGTCACCCTGCTGGTAATCCGCCGGCGCGAGATACAGGCCGCCATACAGGCCGGCAGCGGTCAGCAGGATGAAAATGGCGGTCAGCCAGGGCATCAGGCGCTCGGTCAGCGCATAGAAATGCGGCGGCGAGGCCATGCGGTGAAAAAATCGGACGAAGGAATCAGGTACTAAAAACATTGCATGCAAAGTACAGAGTTTAAGGCGAAGGGTGGCTAAGCGAAAGCATCCACTATTTCCGACGCTCTAATATTACACACCGCCGGAGCGGTGCAACCGGCGTTCCCGCGCGAAGCGTGGAAACGATAAATCGAAATATTTTACGGGATATTGCTAATTAATACTCATTTTTAATGCCGCCGCGGTCGGCCAGGGCGCCAGGACCAGGGACAACAGCAGGATCGAAATCAATATGCTGATCTGCGCATCGACCGGCAAACCGCCGGCCGCCATTTGCACCGCATTACCGGCGAAGATCAGCACCGGCACATAGAGGGGCAGCACCAAGAGCGACAGGATCATGCCGCCGCGCCTGAGACCGACGGTCAGCGCAACCCCGATCGCGCCGATCAGGCTGAGCACCGGCGTACCGAGCAGCAAGGTCAACAGCAACACGCCCAGGGCATGACCGGGCAAGCCCAAAAATACCGCGAGCAACGGCGCGACCAAGAGCAACGGCAAGCCGGTCACCAGCCAGTGCGCGATCACCTTGGCCAGCACCAGGAGCGATGCCGGATGCGGGCTCAGCAGCATCTGTTCGAGCGAGCCGTCGTCGAAATCGGAGCGGAACAGGCTGTCCAGCGACAACATCGCCGCGAGCAGCGCGGCGACCCAGATCACGCCCGGCGCGATCGCCTGCAACAAATGCGGCTGCGCGCCGATGCCGAGCGGAAACAGCGTAATCACCAGCACAAAAAACAGCAAGGGATTGATCATTTCCGCGCGCCGCCGGAATGCCAGCACCAGGTCGCGGCGGATGATCGCCAGAAAAGCGCGAGTCAGTGTCATCAGGATAAATGAATACGCTGCACGACCGCATCGTACAGATCGATGTCGTGGTGTGAGGTTAAAACGATCATGCCGCCGTCGGCGCAGTGTTCGCGCATCAACGATTCGATCAGCGCGATACCGGCCCGATCGAGCGAGGTAAACGGCTCGTCGAGAATCCACAGGTGGTTGCCGGTGATCAACAGACGCGCCAAGGACAGGCGCCGCTTCTGCCCGGCCGACAAGGCTTGCGCCGGCACATCGTCATAGCCCGCCAGATGCACCTTCTCCAGCGCCTCGGCGATCGAAAAACGGCCGGGCCGGCCGAGGGCCAGAGACACGTTCAGATTTTCGCGCACGGTCAGTTCCTTCTTGATGCCGTCCAGATGGCCGACATAGGCCATGTCCGCATAATAGCGGCTGTCGTCGATCGCCTCGCCGCGCCACAGCACCTGGCCCGCATCGGCCTCGCGAAAACCGCACAAAATTCTCAGCAGCGACGTCTTGCCGCTGCCGTTCTTGCCTTCGAGCAACAAAACCTGCCCTGCATGCAGGGTAAAATTCAGTTCCTCGAACAGCACGCGGTCATCGCGAATGCAGCTCAAATCACAGCCTTCGAGCATCATCGGTTTAGCTATCATGCCGTCGTCCGCTGCCGCAGAACCTCATATAACAGCACGCCGGTCGCCACCGACAAATTCAGGCTTTCGACGCTGCCCCGCATCGGCAGCGCGACCAGCATGTCGCAGGCTTCCTGGGTCAGGCGCCGAAGGCCCTTGCCTTCCGCGCCGACCACCAGCGCCATCGGCACCTTGAAATCGGACTGAAAGGCGCTTTGCGCGGTGTCGCCGGCTGCGCCGAACACCCAGATGCCTTGCTCTTTCAGCCAGCGCAAGGTGCGGGCGAGGTTCGTCACCTGATACACCGGCACCGTTTCGGCCGCACCGCTTGCGACCTTACAGACGGTCGGGGTTATGCCGGCCGCATTGTCCTTGGTGATGATCACGCCATGGACGCCGGTCGCGTCGGCGGTTCTGAGACAGGCGCCGAGATTATGGGGATCCTGCACATGATCGAGCACCAGGAACAAAGCCGGCGCGGTCAGGTTCTCCACCGCCGTTTTCAGATCGTGCTCCGGCAACTCGCCGGGCATCTCGACCTCGATCACGATGCCTTGGTGTTGGCCGCCCTCCGCAAAGCGATCCAACTTCTTGCGCTCGGTCTTCTCGGGCCGGATGCCGAGCGCTTCCAGATCGGCGATCACCCGCGCCAGGCGCTGATCCTGCCGTTGGCCATCGATCCAGGCCTGGGTAATTTTGTCCGGCGAATAGTGCAACGCCGACTGCACGGCATGCAGGCCGAAGATTTTGCTTAATTTCATCAGTCGTAAGGGTGCGCATCGCGCACCTTTTCTGGGTTAGGTATAGTCGAAGGTGCGCAATGCGCACCCTACCCGAAAAATCGTCCAATTATACCAGTATGACTTTGATTCGGGCGACTGTTGTACGCTTTCCGGCCGATCAACGGTAAAATAGGATTTTGTTTGAACTCACGCGAATGCGCATTCATTTACTCCCAACCCAGCTCGTCAATCAGATCGCGGCCGGCGAAGTGGTCGAAAGACCGTCGTCGGTGGTCAAGGAACTGGTAGAAAACAGCTTCGATGCGGGCGCCCGGCAAATCCACATCGACATCGAACAAGGCGGCGCCCGGCTGATCAAGATCCGCGACGACGGCAGCGGCATCGACAAGGACGATTTGCCGCTCGCGCTGTCCCGCCATGCGACCAGTAAAATCTCGACGCTCGATGACCTCGAACACGTCGCCAGCATGGGCTTTCGCGGCGAAGCGCTGCCGAGCATCAGCTCGGTCGCCCGCCTGACGCTGATTTCGCGCACCGAAGGCGCCGATTGCGCCTGGCAGGTCCGCGCCGACGGCACCGAAAGCAACTTCGATCCGCAACCCGACCCGCACCCTAAGGGCACGACCGTCGATGTGCGCGACCTGTTCTACAACACGCCGGCGCGCCGCAAGTTTTTAAAATCCGAAAAAACCGAATTCGACCACATCGAAACGCTGATCAAACGGATGGCGTTGAGCCGTTTCGACATCGGCTTCAGGCTGACGCATAATCAAAAGGAAATCCTGAACCTGAAACCGGCCCTGGCACCCGCCGAACAGGAAAAGCGCATCGCGAGCATCTGCGGTTCGGCCTTCATCGACCAGTGCGTCAAGATCGATTTTGCCTCCTCCGGGCTGGAACTGACCGGTTGGGTGGGCCTCCCGACCTACTCGCGCAGCCAGCCGGACATGCAGTTTTTCTATGTGAACGGCCGCCTGATCAAGGACAAGCTGGTTGCGCATGCGATCAAGCAGGCCTATCAGGACGTGCTGTATCACGGCCGCCAGCCGGTGTTCGTGTTGTATCTGACGCTCGACCCGGCACTGGTCGATGTGAACGCGCATCCGGCAAAACTCGAAGTGCGCTTCCGGGAAGGCCGTCTGGTGCATGATTTTCTGTTCAGCGCGTTGCACCGCTCGCTGGCTGAAGTGCGTCCTGGACAGCAGCAGAATACCGTCACGCTACCGATGGTGGAATTGCCGGCCGAGCCGTTCGCCAAGCCGCAACTCACTGAAGAACGCCGGCCGCCGGCATTTCAGCCACGCCCGCCGCAGCAGGCGAGCCTGCCGTTGTCGGTGCAGGAAGAAGTCCGGGCTTATGGGGCGCTGCACAGCACGCCCGTTTCGGCTCCACTGACGCCCTCTCCCGCCCCGATGCCGGCCCCGGAAAAAGCGGGCGTGCCGCCACTGGGCTACGCGGTCGCGCATCTGCACAACATTTATATTTTGTCCGAGACGCCGACCGGGGTGATCCTGATCGATGCGCACGCCGCGCACGAGCGGGTCAGCTACGAACGCCTGAAACGGCAATACGAACAAGGCGCGGTCGCGCAGCAGCCGCTGCTGTTGCCGATCAAGATCCAGGTCAGCACGCGCGAGGCAGACCTTGCCGAACAGTCGCATGACTATTTTACTGCCCTGGGCCTCGAAGTGAATCGGTCCGGCCCGGAAACGCTGGTCTTGCGCTCGGTGCCTGCCTTGCTCTCGGGCGCCGATGCCGAAACCTTGTTGCGCGATGTCTTGGCCGATCTTTCGGTGCATGGCGTGAGCCAAAGGGTGCAGCAACAAGCGAATGCGGTCCTCGCAACGATGGCCTGTCACGGCTCGGTCAGGGCGCACAGGCGCCTGACCGTCAGCGAGATGAATGCCTTACTTCGGGACATGGAACAGACCGATCGCAGCGGCCAGTGCAATCACGGCCGCCCGACCTGGATCGAACTCTCAACCCAGGAGCTGGATAAATTTTTTATGCGGGGGCAATAGATATTAACCGGCCGGTTTGAAACTTAAAGGAAACCCAGAAAGAAATAAAATGCGTCCGATTACGCTGCGCTAATCGGACCTCCGGGCTGACCCCGTTTTTTCCCATACGGTGAAGAGGCTTGGCTTGATGCGAACGGGTTGTAAACCCCGTCCGCATCAAGGATAGTTCTTGAGCACCCTAGATGGCTCTGTTTATGATGATGTTGTTCTTAACCCGGTCTAGTCCATTTAAACTCGGTTCCGTCATGCCACATCAACTCGTATTTTTTCATATCATCTCCTGGATGATACCCCAAGGCATAAACATGCATTATGTTTCCTGCCCATTTGAAGAATACAGATGCATGATTGTTTGTTCCTGCCCCGCATGTGTCATGGCTAAGCATAACATTTTTGACACTGTATGCTCTTGACGCCCCACCAGGCCCCTTGCCGAGGAAATTTTCAATGGCTTTCTGATACAGATGCTCAGAAGCGCGGCTGGCAAATGTTTGATCAACATCAGTCGTCCCTCCCTCCGGTATAAGGCAAAACCCATATACTATTCTATTTACGGGGGCCTTGCCGCCGTGTTTAGAGCATAGCCCGGTACCGCCGATGTCTGGTTTGCCACATTCCCGCGGTTTTTTTTCGCTACCTATGTTAAAAACGCAAGTTCCCATAGCTCTACACCTCAGCAACAAATAGATTGGATTTTAAAAAAACCACTTAAATATAAGCGGGTCTATTCAAGAAGGAGTACATACTCCAGAAAAAAATGGATTCAGGTCTTGAATTTTGCATATTTACACGCCGACTTAGCTTTAAAGATTGAGCAAACGATGAAGCTGTTTGCATTCCACCCTTACGAACTTATTCAAACCCATACCCAAAATCTCCATCCTGCACACTCACATGCACCCGCTCGATCGGCTTGCCTTCCATCATCCGCGTTAAAAACTCCTCGCTGATCCGCGGCAACACGGTATTGGTCAGGATCGCGTCTATCATTCGGCCTCCGCTTTCCAGCTCGGTACAGCGGCTCGCGATCAGCTTGATCACCTCGTCGTCATACGTAAACGGCACCTTGTGGCTTTCGGCGATGCGTTTCTTGATGCGTCCGAGTTGCAGGCGGGCGATCGCGCCGATCATTTCGTCGCTGAGCGGATAATACGGAATCACGACCAGACGGCCGAGCAAAGCCGGCGGGAACACTTTCAGCAGCGGTTCGCGCAGCGCCTTCGAAATGCCTTCCGGGTCCGGCATCAGTTCCGGATCGCTGCAGAGGCCGGCGATCAGGTCGGTGCCGGCGTTGGTGGTCAACAGGATCAGGGTGTTCTTGAAGTCGATCACGCGGCCTTCGCCGTCTTCCATCCAGCCTTTGTCGAACACCTGGAAGAAGATTTCGTGCACGTCCGGATGCGCTTTTTCGACCTCGTCGAGCAACACCACGCTGTACGGACGCCGGCGCACCGCCTCGGTCAACACACCGCCCTCGCCGTAGCCGACATAACCCGGAGGCGCGCCTTTCAGGGTCGAGACGGTATGCGCTTCCTGATATTCGCTCATGTTGATCGTGATCACGTTCTGCTCGCCGCCGTAGAGCGTTTCGGCCAGCGCTAGCGCGGTTTCGGTCTTGCCGACGCCGGAGGTGCCGGCCAGCATGAATACGCCGATCGGCTTGTTCGGATTGTCGAGGCCGGCGCGCGAGGTCTGGATGCGCTTGGCGATCATTTCGAGCGCATGGCGCTGGCCGATGATGCGCTGTTCGAGCAGGTCCGGCAGCTTCAATACCGTTTCGATCTCGTTCTTGACCATGCGGCCGACCGGGATGCCGGTCCAGTCCTGCACGACCGCGCCGACCGCCTGCTGATCGACGGTGGGCAGAATCAATGGCGATTCGCCCTGCTGTGCATGCAGTTGCGTTTGTAGATCTTTCAATTCGGCCAGCAGCGCTTCGCGGTCGCCGGCTGCCTCGGCCGGGGCTTCCGCGGCATTATCGACCGCGTGGCCGGCGCTGCGCAGCTTCGCGCGCAGTTCGAGGATCTTGCCGACCAATTCTTTCTCCGCGTTCCAGCGCGCTTCGAGTTCAGCAAGACGGGTTTTCTCGGCTTCCAGTTTTTCGTTGGCCAGCTGTTCGCGCGCCGACACTTCGACGCCGACCGTTTTCTCGCGGCCGATGATCTCCAGCTCGGTATCCAGAGCTTCGATGCGTTTCCGGCAGTCGTCCACTTCGGCCGGCACCGCATGCTGGCTGATACCGACCCGCGCGCAGGCTGTGTCGAGCAGGCTGACCGCCTTGTCCGGCAATTGCCGGGCCGGAATGTAGCGGTGCGACAGTTTGACCGCCGCTTCGAGCGCCTCGTCGAGCACCAGCACCTGATGATGCTTTTCCTGTACCGACACCACGCCGCGCAGCATCCGGATCGCTTTTTCCTCGCTCGGTTCGATCACCTGCACGACCTGAAAGCGGCGAGTCAATGCCGGGTCTTTTTCGATATGCTTCTTGTATTCGGCCCAGGTGGTCGCCGCAACCGTGCGCAAGGCGCCGCGCGCCAGCGCCGGTTTCAGCAGGTTCGCCGCATCGCCGGTGCCGGCCGCGCCGCCGGCTCCGACCAGGGTATGCGCTTCGTCGATGAATAGGATGATAGGCTTCGGCGAGGATTGCACTTCCTCGATCACCTGACGCAGACGGTTTTCGAATTCGCCCTTCATACTGGCTCCGGCCTGCAGCAAGCCGACGTCCAGGGTGCGCAGCGTCACATCCCTCAGCGACGGCGGCACGTCGCCGGCGACGATCTTCAGCGCGAAGCCTTCGACCACGGCGGTCTTGCCGACGCCGGCCTCGCCGGTCAAAATCGGATTGTTCTGGCGGCGGCGCATCAGAATGTCGATCACTTGGCGGATTTCTTCATCGCGGCCGACGATCGGATCGATTTTGCCGAGCCGCGCCTGTTCGGTCAGATCGACCGTAAATTGTTTCAAGGCTTCCTGCTTACCCATCGCGGCCGGGGCGATCGCGCCGCTGGCTTCGCCGGGCGCCGCGCCGGCCTGGAAGCCGTCGGTCGCAGCCAGGCCGTCTTCCGGTGAGCCGGCGACGATCTTGGCCAATTCCTCGGTCAGCGACTCGGCTTTGATTTTTTCGAACTCGCGGGAGATACCGACCAACTCATTGCGCAGGCCTTTGGTCTTCAGCATGCCGACGACCAAGTGGCCGCTGCGCACCTGGCTTTCGCCGAACATCAGCGTGCCGTACACCCAGCCGCGTTCGACCGAATCCTCGATATGCGGCGAAAAATCCGAAATCGAGGTCGAGCCGCGCGGCAAGCGGTCCAGCGCATTGGTCACGTCGCGGGCGAGCACCGAGGCATCGAGACTGTAATGCTTGATCACCCGGTGCAGATCCGAATCGGGCAGTTGCAGGAGCTGGCTCAGCCAGTGCACCATCTCAACATAGGGGTTGCCTCTGAGTTTGCAAAACACCGTCGCGCCCTCGACGGCCTTGTAGCAAACCCGGTTTAATTTTCCAAACAGCTTTACTCGGCTAATTTCTGCCATGGTTCGTTCCCGTTTATGATTGGTTTTTTGGTTTGTTCATCAAGCCGCGCCCGGTTTGACGAACGGATCGAGCATCAAGTCATCGGCATCGCCCCGGCCCGTCCGCGGCCCGAGCCACATGCTCCAGCCCAACTGGGCTGCGCCGTTCATGCAGGAGGCATGCGCTTGCTTCGGCTGTCCGAGCGACAGTTCCTGCGGCACCTGATCCTGTTGCAGAATCAGGTTCACATCCCAAACGAATTCATCGCCGACATAATTGCGCACGATCGCGGTCAATTCCGCCAACGCGTCGGCGCCCGGCAAGAGCGCCAGATACTGACGCAGCGGCAACGGCCCCAGGATCAATCGGAATTTGTGCTGACAGCCCCAGACATAGGCGCCGAGCAAGGCCGATTGACCGAGGGTCGCGACCTGCGGCGAGAAGCCCAGGCGGGTATGCTCGTCTCGTTGAATCTGCATCCATTCGCCGACAAACTCCTCGATTTGCACATTCACCGACAAAATGTCCGCGATGATCGCCTGCAAACCGTCGGGATTTTTGGCGTGCTGGGAGAAGCGTCCGGCATAAAAGCGTTTGGCCCGGTCGGGCAGCGCGTCGCGGCCATGGAAGGCTTTGCCGCCGAGACCCAGCAACGCATCGACATAAAACGGGAAACGGTCGGAGTCGGGCCGGCCGTAGGCCACTTCCGGTCGGGAATCCGCCCAGGCGCGGTAAAACAGGCACAGCATCCGGTGATGAAAGATGTCCGCAAACGCGGCAAAGGTGGGGTCGTGATGGTTTCTGAGCCGATCCCTGGCATATTCGGTCAGATGCAGCGGCAAGGCGCCATGCGGACCGAATAAACCGAAAAAATTCACCGCCAGCCGCGGTGCGCCGCCGCCATCGGCCCCGTAGGAAGACAAGGCGGAGGGCGGAAACTGCAGTTCCGGCACCTGGCCGAGGCGTACCGGATCGTCGGCGGCCTTGAGGCTGGTGCCGAGTTTGGGCTTGTCGGGGTTTTGCGCTTCGAGCAAACGCAGCGCTTCGAAAAAATCGAAACGGTACGCCGCTTGTTCAAGCTCCTCGATCAGAAAATGTGACGTCGTCCGATTCTCGCCGGCCATCTGGCCACCTCGCCGCGGTCGGTTGAATGCACCACGGTTTCGACAAACGAATTGATCGAAACATGGTTCGCAAAGAATTGTTCCAGCACCTTGCCCATCAAGAAATAGCCGCCGCCTTCAAAGGCCGACTCATCGAGCAACAGCGAAACCTCCAGGCCCCGCCCGAAGACGATGGGTCCTTTCGTGTCGATGCGCCTGACCACGTTTTTCGCGTTGACCGACACCACGCCTTCGATCTGTTTTCTTTTCGCCGGATCGCGCTGATCGGCGTAAAGGCTCAATAATTCGCGCAACGCGACCGCGCCCTGTTTGGCGTCGGTATCGATCAGCGACAGATAGTTCAGTGACAGATGGCTGATCAAGCGCCAGACGCTATCGCCTTCGTAAGCGGCGGGCAACGGCCGGGTCGGCCCCGCGATGCAACGGATCGCTTGCACCGGCGCGCTGATTTGTAGAAAAAAATCGGTGTCGCCGATGCCGACCGGCATGACCAAGGGCAAATCGCGATTCGTGCACAGCGTCTCCAGGCCCAGCATCGTAATCTCCGGTGAAAACGGCGCCTGCGCCGCATCGACCAGGGACACGAACAATTCGCTGCCGATGTAGCTGGAACGGATGCCTTCGCGGCGTTGCTTCGAAGACAATACCCGTTTCCTTCGGTTCAGTGTATAAAAAGCCTTTTCCGACTGGCTTTGATAAGCGCTGCGCGAGCCGTAAAATGGCAGAAAAGCTTGCTCGCTGTATTGCTGGTTACCGTAACCGGCGACTTGCTCGACGCTGAAGATTTCATAATCCATCGGCCGGGTGCGGTCCACCACGACATGGTATTCGGACTGGCGCGGATCGACGTGGATACGGTCGGTGCGTTTCGGGAATAGGTTGATCGCCGGCACGCAAAACAGCGCCAGATTGGATTTATCCAGCGCATGAATCAGGTTCGCGTCGCTGCGGTCCAGCAGCACGAAAAGTTCCAGCTCATTGCCTTCGCATTGTCTTACCAGGGGTTCCAAACCGGACAATTCGACAAACAAATAGCGCTCGGGAAAAGCAAAATATTCCTGCAGCATCCGGTAACCGTCGAACGAACGCGGCGTGTTGCGCAGCATCGCTTCGTCCTCCCTGAACCCCAAGCCGCGCGCGAGTCCCGCGCCGCTCGTGTAGGCCACCTGCGCAGAGCCGTTTTGCTGAAACTTGCAGGCGATTGCCTGGGTGTTGGCCAAAAACTGCTCATACAAGCGGTAAGGAATGCCGCCGGTGCCGCGCAAAAACAGCGAGAGCTTGTCCAGCGCCATTTTATTGAAGCGCACGTCGGCGGTACTGCGCAGCACGATACGGATCGCGGCCTTGACATTGGCCAGGTGTTTGGCCGAAGACAGGCCGCTGGCGGAAACCGCGGCCAGCGTCGGCAGGTATTCGACCTGTTGCACTTCCAGCGGAAACAATTGCAGCGGATGCGCGGTTTGATATTCGCAGGCGGTCTGCTCGCCTTTGCCGATCTGGCTGCGCAGGGTCGTCCCCTTGGGGATCGGAAAGCCTTCCGCCAGACCCGACTCGGCCAGATCGGGCTTGAATTCGACTACGGTCATCGACGGCGTCGTTGCCAGGTAATGCGGGTAAACGATCTCCAAGAGGTTCTGGGTAAAAGTCGGAAACTCCGAATCGATCTTGAGTTGCACGCGCGCGGCCATGAACGCGAAGCCTTCGAAAAGACGCTCCACATAGGGGTCGGCACACTCGAACGTATCCAGACCCAAGCGCGCGGCGATTTTCGGATATTCGGCCGCGAATTCGGCGCCGATTTCACGGACATGCTGCAATTCGCGGTTGTAGTAATTCAACAAGCGGGGATCCATGCCCTAACCTCCCAGATCCTTGACCGTCACTTCTCCCGTCTCCAGGTCGAAGCTGCTGCGGATGAACAAATGCGTCGGCAACGGCTGCGCCCATAACTCGCCTTCTATCGTGAAAAATACCGCTTGTTGATTCATTTTGCCTTCATCGGACACCAATTTGACCGTCAGCGAATGGGCAAGGATTCTCGGCTCGAAATCGAGTATCGCTTGTTTGATCTTGCGCTCGATTTTAACCGTATCCATGCTGCTGACCGACGTGCCGGAGGAGAGCGGCGTGCCATAGTTGATCACCGAATGCTCGACAAAAGGATAGGCCGCCAGATCGACCATGGTATCGAGAGAGGAAGCGCTTAACAGCCAAGCCAAATCGCGCAGAACGCTTTGCCGCAACTGACGTATCGACAAGATCCGTTGTTCCCGGCTCTCGATCGATTTGTCGGGCGTGTCGTCGGTCAACCGGTCCAACAAAGACGGCTGCAAACGCTCTTGATGGGTCAATTCGGCCATGCTGCTTTAATTGTCCGAAGGGTTGAAAACCAGCTCGCGGATTTCAAAAAGCGCATAATCGCGATTGTCCGTAGTCAAGACTTTTTGACCGAGACCGAAAGCATGGCCTGGAGACGGCTCTAGCCATTCGGTTTTGCGTGCCAAGCGGATCGCGGGGTCTGCCGACGTTTCCGACCCAGGGTAACGTGCCGGGATGAAAGCAACGGCAGCACCGCCGTTTATCCATGTCACTTGCGCCGGCAACCAAACCAAGTCGCGCAAATCCACCGGCGTTTCGAGCACCAACTTTTGGATTGCCGTGCTTGGCACCCAATAATACTTGCCGTTCACGATCAATTCCAGAACCGGACCCAAGCGGGTGTCGGTGTCGGCCAACCAGGTAAAAGGTTCGCCGTTGATCGTGCCGCCGACCGTCGGCGCCAGTTCATAGGCCTGATCCCTGACCTGCAACGCCTCTTCATACTTGCCCGCCGCCGTCAGCTGCAAGGACTCCAGCAACAGCGCCTGCCATTGTTGCGGCTGGCCGAACATGATCGGCGTCGTTTGCGCCTTGAACACCTTCTCCCGCAGCAGCTCGCAGCGTATCGTTTCGCGATAGGTCTGCACCATCGGCAAATTGGCCGCGTCAAGCTCTCCTGACACGTTCAGCTGGTTCAATGCCCGCTCCCAATTACCAATGACCGCCAGCAACTGAAAGAGAAAAACCCGGTGTTTCGGATTGGCGGAATCTTTTCTGATCTGGTCCTGTAATTGTTTCAGCGATTCATCCAAATCGCCCATTTGCAAACTTGACTCAGCGCTCACGTCGATTGTCCTTAAATGGCAGCAATATCCCCCGACTAAACGGGGGCTTTAGTTTATAAGCCGCAAGTGCGCTCGCCCAAAGGGCGCACTTGCGGCAATACAGCCCACGAAAAAATCACTCGTTGACGTTCGCTGCAATGTCCCACACTTGGGTTAAGGTCTTGTCCGCCGAACCGTCCGCTTTTTGCGGCGTGTATTTGAATGTGACTTTGGCAAAATTCAAACTTATGTTTTCGGTCAAACGATCTTCTCCGCCGGAACCGCCAGTAGATAGACTGTTAATCAACACTTCCTCCATTTCGATAATAATATATTCAAGCGGAGTAGTCCCTGCTTTCCTGACGGTCAACGTCGCTTTTGTGAAATGTTTACCGGCACAACACGCCGCAAACAACTCGGTACTTGCCTTGTCGACATATTTGGTAACGGACAGATCCTGTATGTTGACCTTGCCGGCACCGGCACCGCCGCCCAAATGGGCCGTGCCTGAATTAGAAGCGCCCCAACTCCACGCCAATACATCTATCTCTTTACCATGTGTTTTATCCCTGGACTCGCCTTCAATAGTCTCGATCTTTAAAAACATGTCTACAGCCATTGTCGATCTCCTACTTAAAATTAAAATGTGGTTAAAAAATACTCCGGATAATAAGCCCTTCCACCATCAGACCCCGGACAATCCAAGGTTGAAAAAACTATACGCCCTTGGCCGAAGGCAACTTTGAGACCAGGCGCAACGAAACGGTCAAACCCTCGAGCTGGTAGTGAGGCCTTAAAAAGAACTGCGAACGGTAATAGCCGGGATTGCCTTCTACTTCCTCTACGCGAACTTCTGCGTCCGCCAGCGGTTTCATAGCCTTAGTGGTCTCGCTGGAAGTCGCCGGGTTGCCGTCGACGTATTGCATTATCCAATTATTCAGCCAGCGCTGCATGTCGTCTTTTTCCTTGAACGATCCTACCTTGTCGCGGACTATGCATTTGAGGTAATGCGCAAAGCGGCAGGTCGCAAACAGATACGGCAAACGCGCCGCCAGATTTGCGTTCGCGGTCGCGTCCGGATCTTCGTATTCGGCCGGCTTTTGCAGCGATTGCGCGCCGATGAACGCCGCAAAATCGGTGTTTTTCTTGTGGATCAGCGGCATGAATCCGCTCTTGGCGAGTTCGGCCTCGCGCCGATCGGTAATCGCGATTTCGGTCGGACATTTCATGTCGACGCCGCCGTCATCGGTCGGGAACGCATGCACCGGCAGGCCTTCGACCGCGCCGCCCGACTCGATGCCGCGAATCCGCGAGCACCAGCCGTACAGCTTGAACGAGCGATTGATGTTGACCGCCATCGCATAAGCCGCATTGGACCAGGTATATTTGCTGCTGTCCGCGCCGGCCGTATCCTCTTCGAAATCGAACTCCTCGACCGGATCGGTTTTCGCGCCATACGGCAAACGGCTCAGAAAACGCGGCATCGCCAAACCGAGATAACGGGCATCATCGGATTCGCGCAAGGAACGCCACGCCGCGTATTCCGGTGTGCTGAAGATTTTCGTTAAGTCGCGCGGGTTCGCCAGTTCCGACCAGCTCTGCATTTGCATGACGGTCGGCGCCGCGCCGCTAATGAACGGCGTATGCGAAGCCGCACTGACCTTCGCCATTTCACCGAGCAACTCGACGTCCTGCGGACTGTGGTCGAAATGATAATCGCCGACCAGACAACCGAAGGGCTCGCCGCCGAATGTGCCATATTCTTCTTCGTAAAGTTTTTTGAATAACGGACTTTGATCCCAGGCAGTGCCCTTGAATTTTTTCAGCGTTTTGCCCAACTCATTCTTGTTGATGTTGAAAACGCGAATCTTCAACATTTCGTCGGTTTCGGTGTTATTGACCAGATAATGCAAGCCGCGCCACGCGCTTTCCAGCTTTTGGAAATCGGGATGATGCATGATCAGATTCAGTTGTTCCGAGATCTTTTGATCCAAACCGGCAATGATCGACTGAATACTGGCGAAGACATCATCGGAGATTTTGGTCACGTCCTGCAGCGCATATTGCGCCAGCGTGCTGACCGCCGTATTGACTTGGTTGGCCGCCTCGGTGCCGGGCTTGAATTCCTTGGACAGCAGAGCCGAAAACTCGTCGAGCTCCAAAGTACCCGCCGCGCCTTGTTGACTTTGACTTTCTAATTCCGCCATGATCAGCCCTCGCTGCTTTCTGAATTACTCTTGGACTCGGCCGGTTTCGCCGACGCCACCAGCGACTGTAACAAAGCCGGATCGTTGATCAATTTACCGATCAATTCTTCCGCGCCGGTTTTGCCGTCCATATAGGTGATTAAATTCGCCAGTTGCTGTCTGGCTTCGAGCACCTTGTCCAATCCGGCGACTTTCTTGACGACCGCGGCCGGCGAAAAATCGTCCATGCTTTCAAAGGTAATGTCGACGCTCAGATTGCCTTCGCCGGTCAGGGTATTCGCTACCGGAAAAGCCACCCGCGGCTTCATCGATTTGAGCCTGTCGTCGAAATTATCGACGTCGATTTCGAGCAATTTACGATCGGCGACTGCCGGCAAGGGTTCGGATGGCTTGCCGGACAAATCAGCCAGCACCCCCATCACGAAAGGGAGCTGCACTTTCTTCTGCGAACCGTACACCTCGACGTCGTATTCAATCTGCACACGCGGCGCGCGGTTTCTTTGGATAAACTTTTGACTGCTTTCGGCCATACCCTACCCTCCACTTCTGTTTGATAAAAAATAATTATTCATTCGCTTCCGGCCCCTTGATCAGGCCCATTTGGGAAACCGCATCCGGCAATAAATTCTGCAGGATTTCCATAAAGTCCGCCGTCACCAGATGCTTTGCGCGATGCAATAGTATGGGCACCGGGCTCGAAGGCTCGGATTCCGCATAATATTTGCAAATCAGATCCAAAGCTTTCAGTACATCCTGCCGTGAATTGATGCCACCGACTCCGGCGGCTTGTTTACGCGGCGCGGCGCCTTCCTGAGCCGCTTGCTCATCGGTTGGCTCTTCCTCGCCGGACGTTTCTTCCGCGGTCAGCGCGCCAATCGTCGAATAGTGGTCGTAAGCATAGCGCATGTCTTTCAAGGACGCGGCCAGGCCCGACAAGTCCGCACCGTTGCCGACCCCCACCTTGCCATTCACAAAGGACTGGATTTGCGAGACCAAGTCCGCGCTGTCGTTGATTGCCTGATACATGGACTTGAGCATTTCGGGGGACAAATCCAGGAAAGCGGCTTTGATCACGCTCAAATCGGGCTTTTCTTCTCCCTCAGGCGGACTGATCTTGTCGGTGGCGATCTGAATATCGCGCAGGCTATAGCGGCCGACCGCTTTTGAATCCACCAACGGCGCCAGATTCAAGGGCTTGAGAACGGAATCGAAATTGCTCAATTCTTCGAGGATGTTGATGCGCGCGGTCGGATCGAGATTGTCGTCCGGGTCCAGCACGGGGTGAATGTCGTCCCAATATTTCTCCAGCAAACCCCGCAATAACGCCAGGCCGTCCCGGAAGCCCGGCACGCCTTCAAGCGGAATCAGCGCTCTTGCCAGATAAACGGCGACTTGTAGGTCTTTGCTCCGCTGCAAGATTGCCAGCGCGGCTTTTTGAATGTCGCGCCAGTTCGGCGGCTGCGCCTTTTCGCCGGTGATCGGATCTTCCGGTTTACCCTGGATAGCCTTGGCTAACTCCATGTATGCAGGGTCATACTCCAAATAATCCCCGCAAGGATTGTCCGGTGAAACCTCTTTCAGTAACTCTTCCAATTCAGCCATAAATCGCCTGTGCAGTTCATTAAGACGGTAAAGCGCCCTCAATAGTAATCGAGTCCATTCTCAATTAAAAGGAAAAAATTTAGGCTGCATAACCACCGAAGACTAGCTCCTTACGGCCCGATAAAAATCAAACCATCCCCTCATCCGCAACGCCTCTCTTTTTCAAGCCCGGACATCGAATTAAGCAGGAGACAATACTAGTATGTTAGGCTCAGAGAGCCGGCTAGTAAAAATAGATATTCAACTAACCGGCCCAGGTTAAATACTAAAGTTGCCAAGAGTCAGCGCAGGACTAACATCGAAAAACCGTTTAGCAAGGGCAGCCAGTTAATGTGTTCTTATGGAAATCTTCAGGCTGGGAAAAGCTTCTCACTGTAAAGTGGGAAAAACCGCAGCAGTTTTTCCGTTGGCCGACAGGACCGGCTTGTTCCACCTTGCTTACAGGACACTGCCGGCGCAAGAGATACGTAGGCGAAAACGCATCTTCCGCGCCAGAGTGATTGGCGTGATTTATCTTGGCAGGCTTTAGCCATTTTTGACGATTGAGTTACCCAGTTTTTTCATCAATCTTTAATGAATTGCGAGTTCATCATGAAAAAAAATAAAAAACCACACGGTGCGAAGCATAGTACAAAATACCAAAGCGTCAAATCACTGACCCTCGTCGGTTCGCTGGCCGCGGCAGCGGCTTCCCCGATGGCATGGGCCGATTCGACGCTGCTGGACGACGCCTATGTGCAGATCGGCACTAGCCAAAACGCAAATTTCGGCACAAAAAGTACGGTTGCGGTAACCGCGGGCAAAACCACCCGCCGCGGCTTTCTCAAATTTAGACAGGATACGTTTGATCCGCCCGCGACCCAGGACGCAGTTACCAAGGCCACACTGAAGGTGTTCGTGTCGTTCGTCAAGAATGGCTCCGCGGGTGTCGTAAGAGTGCATCCGATCGACCTGAATCCCAACAATACCTTCAATGAAGCGACGATTACCGGCAATTCGGCGCCCGCTTTCGCTCCTGTTTCGATCAGTGATAGCGCTACGGTCAATATCCAGTATCTCAATAAATGGTTGGAGTTTGACGTCACCGAATATGTTAAGGCCAATGCCGGTAATAGCGAGCTCGCGTTTGCCCTGGTTGGCGACGGCACACTGAATATCAAATTCGATAGTAAAGAAAGTAAAACCACAGGCCATGCCGCGGTGTTGGACATCGTTTATGCAACGAACGGCTCAGATAACGGAGGCGCTGTTGGGGCAACGGGGGCAACGGGAGCTACCGGACCAACCGGTCCTGCTGGCACCGGCGCAGGTACGACAGGCCCTAAAGGGGATACCGGGGCCACCGGGCCAACCGGCCCCATCGGACCAACCGGCCCTGCTGGCACCGGCGCCGGTGCGACAGGCGCAACAGGCCCTGCTGGCTCTGCCGGCGCAACCGGCCCTGCCGGCGCAACCGGCCCTGCCGGCGCAACCGGCCCTGCCGGCGCAACCGGTCCTGCTGGCGCAACCGGTCCTGCTGGCGCAACCGGCCCTGCCGGTGCTACTGGTGCCGCCGGTGCAACTGGCGCGACCGGCCCTGCGGGCGCCACTGGTGCTCCGGGCGCCACCGGCGCACCGGGAGCTCCAGGCGCCACTGGCGCACCAGGAGCTCCAGGCGCCACTGGCGCTCCGGGAGCTCCAGGCGCCACTGGCGCACCGGGAGCCCCAGGCGCTACTGGAGCACCGGGTATCAATGGTACAAATGGCACCAATGGCGCTCCAGGTGCCACGGGAGCGACCGGTGCCACTGGCGCGCAAGGCGCTACAGGAGCAACCGGCCCAGGTCTGGCGAAAACTGTGGTCAGAGCAACCTCCCAGGAGTTTTCTTTGGGTGGAGTTCTCAGCACTCTGTTGACAACGCCATTGCTCGTCGCCGAATGCCAACCCGGCGAAAAGGTTGTCGGCGGGGGCGCCGTGGTGCCGAACGCATTGCTGGGCCTGGCGCTTCCGACCGCCACGGGACCAGTCGCCGGCAACGCGCTGATCACCACAACCGGCGTCGAACCTACCGGCTGGGGCGCACAATTCAGCGTACTCAATGCCTTGGTGGGCATCACCGGATCCTATACCGTTACCGTCGTTTGCGCTCAACCGTAATGACGGAGCAGTCAATGCAACTCGGTTAAGATCCATGATCCACAACAACTAACCGAAAGACCGATGACCCCGCCCGGCTTCTCGCCGAGCGGGGTTTTTTATATTAAATAACTCAAGGCGTTATGCAACATAATTAACAGCCCATCCTGGGTTGCCTTATATGCTAACTCCGAGCCCGAGATTTTTTTGCGATCAGCTGTACACCGGAGTTAACTCCCGGTTTTGCTCAATCCTTGGAAAAATTACGAGATCATTATGAAAAACACCAATAAACCCCATCATACCAAACCAAGATACCAAAGCGCCAAAGCACTGCCCGTCATCGGCTCATTGGCCGCGTTGGCGGTTTCGCCGGCCGCGTGGAGTAATCCGACCTTAGTGGCGGATACCTATCTGAAACAGGGCCTATCCAAAAATTACGGCAAGCAAACCGCGATTCTGGTGACGGCTGGCAAAACCAAAACCGATGGTTACCTTAAATTTAATCTGAAAGATTCAACCCCCACCCCCAGCGATGTTTCAAAAGCCGTACTGAAGGTTTTTGTCTCCGGCATTCCGAAGAACCAAAGCGGCATGCTGACCGTTCGCAAGCTGGTCTCAGAGGATACCTGGACAGAAGCAAACCTTACCTCTACGATTACCATTGATGCCAGCAACGATCCTGTTCCGTTGCCGCAAGCCACTGTCAATAATGCCCAATCCGTCAATCAATGGCTGGAATTCGACGTCACCAAATACGTTCGCTCCAGTTTAGGTTTGACTGGGTCTCATTTGGGCACTGCCGACAACACGATCGGCTTTTTGCTGACCGGCAGCTCCGGGTCGTTTAACGCTAAAATCGTGAGCAAAGAAAGCAAGGCTTTGGGCAATGCGGCGGAACTGGACATCGTTTATACGACCGCCGGCATACCCGGCGAAACCGGTCCGACAGGACCGCAAGGCCCAGCTGGAACCCCAGGATCCGCTGGAGGCTCGGCCATAGGCGCTACAGGACCGCAAGGCCCGGCCGGGGCCACTGGCCCTCAAGGCCCTACCGGACCCGCTGGAGGCCCGGCCGGAGCCACGGGCCCTCAAGGCCCCCAAGGTCCTACCGGACCTGCCGGTCTACCCCAAAAGACGGTAGTGAGATCGACTTCCGGAACCGTATCGTTGCTTACCGACACTGTCGTAAGCAAGAATTGCGACCCAGGCGAGTCTGTTGTCGGCGGGGGCGTTTCGGCAGAAAATACGTTGCTGGGACTGACCTTTGCAGTCACTTCCGGACCCACCGCGAATGGAGCGCTGATCAGCAGCGGCATACCGACAGGCTGGGGCGCCAAGTTTGGCACACTCACTAGCCTCTCATCTATATTAGGCGCAAATTACACCGTTAACGTAATCTGCGCGACTAATTAAAACCGTCGCGCCTCTGCCATCAAATGATGGCAGAGACGGATTTAAACGGCAGCATCAAAAACCCCGCCCGGAATTGCCCGTGCGGGGTTTTTTATAGCAAGAAATTAGCGCTTCCGCCACTCGAATCGAGCGTCATTCGACCGATAATTTTGCATCGCTAAATTGCCGCGCGTTAAGATAGCGCCGGTTGCCGGCCGCTGAAACCCATGCAAATTTATCCATGGCGCGCATTCGGCCGCCGTTGTCAAAAAACTATCGCCCTCGTCGATTCGAAATATACCCCCGATGCATCCTGAACAAACTGAAAATGCCTTCGATGCGAAGGATTTCATCAAAAACCTGACCACCCGCCCCGGCGTTTATCAAATGCTCGACGCCCAGGGCGAGATCATTTACATCGGCAAGGCGAAGAATCTGAAGAACCGCGTTGCGACCTATTTCAACAATAAGGCCGCGTCGATCAAACAGCACACGATGGTTTCCAAGGTCGCTTCGATCACCGTAACCGTAACCCATACCGAAGGCGAGGCGCTGCTGCTCGAATCGCAATTGATCAAGCGCCACAAGCCGCGCTACAACATCTGCCTGCGCGACGACAAATCCTATCCTTATATCTATCTGTCCAGCGCCCACGATTTTCCGCAAATCACCTTTCACCGCGGCGCAAAAAAGCGGCCGGGCAAATATTTCGGGCCGTATCCGAGCGTCGGCGCGGTCAGGGAATGCCTGAAACTGCTGCAAAAAATTTTTCCGGTCCGGCAGTGCGAGGATTCGGTGTTTCAAAACCGCACCCGCCCCTGCCTGCAATATCAGATCGAGCGCTGCACCGCACCCTGCGTCGGCCTGATCGACAAACCCGGCTATGCCCAGGATGTCGAAAACACCATCCTGTTCCTCGAAGGCAAGGGCGGCCTGCTGATCGAACAATTGATAACCAAAATGGAACAGGCGGCCGCGGCGCTGCAATTCGAACGCGCCGCGCAATACCGCGACCAGATCGCCAAATTGCGCGCCGTGCTCGAAAAGAATTTCGTGCACGGCGAACGCGGCGACGTCGACATCATCGCCTGCGCGACGAAGGCGAGCATGGCCTGCATCCAGGTGTTTTTCATCCGCGGCGGCCAGCATCTGGGCAATAAACAATTTTTTCCGAAGATGTCCGACGAACACGATCCGGCATCTATCCTGCAGGCGTTCATCGCGCAATATTATCTGGAACGGCCGCCGCCGCATGAATTGATCGTCAGTCATCCGCTCGAAGAAAACGATCTGATCGCCGAGGTACTGGCCAATCAGGCAAAGCATCAGGTCGCGATTTCGGCGAATGTGCGCGGCGAACGGCTCAAATGGCTGCAGATGGCGACCGAGAATGCGGCAACCTCGCTGCAGAACAAACTGGCCGACAAACAGGGCCTTTATGCGCGCTTTATCAGCTTGCAGGAAGAGCTCGGATGCGCCGAATTGCCGAAGCGCCTCGAATGTTTCGACATCAGCCATCATCAGGGCGAGCAGACCGTCGCCTCTTGCGTGGTATTCGACCGCGAAGGCCCGGTCAAATCGGCCTACCGGCGTTTCAATATCGAGGGCATCACGCCGGGAGACGATTATGCGGCGATTCATCAGGCGGTTTCGCGGCGATTCAAGCGCCTGAAACAGGGCGAACACGAAGCGCCGGACATCCTCTTTATCGACGGTGGCAAGGGGCAAGTGCATGAAGCGCAAAAGGCATTGGCGGAATTGGACATAAACAATGTTATGATAGTGGGCGTTTCGAAAGGTCCGGACCGAAAACCGGGCATGGAAAAGCTGATCCTGGTCGATCAAAATCAGCCGCTCGCGGTCAATCCGGGAGCCGGCGGCTTGCTGCTGATTCAGCATATCCGCGACGAGGCGCACCGTTTTGCGATCACCGGGCACCGGCAACGGCTGGGCAAGGTCAAGAAACGCTCGGTGTTGGAATCGATCGAAGGATTGGGGCCGAAACGGCGGCAATTATTATTAAAACAATTCGGGGGGCTGCAAGGCGTGACCCAGGCGGGTGTGGATGCGCTTTCCAGCATAGACGGCATTAGCCGTCAATTGGCGCAACGTATATACGACAGCTTTCATCAAGCAGATGACCATTGAATTCAACATACCGACGAATCTGACCCTGTTGCGAATCGCGCTGATTCCTTTATTGATGGTCGTGTTCTACTTGCCCTGGGCCTATGCGAATATCGCCTGCACCGCGATTTTCATCGCGGCCGGCATTACCGATTGGCTCGACGGCTATCTGGCCCGGAAGATGCAGCAGGAGACGCCGTTCGGCGCCTTTCTGGACCCGGTCGCCGATAAATTGATGGTGGCTTTCGTGCTGGTGCTGATCGTGCAGCAACAGGCCAACCCGTATCTGGCGGTGCCCGCCGCTATCATCATCGGCCGTGAAATCACGATCGCCTCGCTCCGGGAATGGATGGCCGAAATCGGCCAGCGTGCGAAAGTCAAAGTCTCGACGCTCGGCAAATGGAAAACGACCGCGCAGATGGTCGCGATCGGCATGCTGCTCTACCGCGAGGATTTGTTCGGCGTTCCGATCAATGCGATCGGCTATGTCTTGCTGTATATCGCGGCGGTATTGACCTTGTGGTCGATGATCAACTACTTGTGCGCGGCAATCACCGCCATCAAGGAACACTGAATTTTTTAATTCCGGGCTTTGTTTTTGTTCCGGGACACAATCAACCCAAGATACAGCTCATTGAATCGGCTGTGAAAGAATAATAATGGATCAGGAAAAAGAAGATACTCAGACCAAAGCCGACGCGCAGGATGAGATTTTGCTCGCGGCACTGAAGCTGTTCGCCGAAAAAGGTTTTTTCAACACCTCGCTGACCGACATTGCCGATGCGGCCGGCGTCAAGGGAACCAGCGGCATCTACCAGCATTTCAAAAACAAGCAGATGATCGCGGCGGCGCTCTATGCGAACATTTTCGACAGTTTGAACGTGTCGATCGACGATATTCGCCGCAAGAATCAAAAGCCCGCGGAGCAGCTGCGCGGCATCGTCGATTTGTTGTTCAGACTGACCGATGAAGCGCCGCATGTGATGCAATTGCTATTGGTATTGAACATCAACGAGATATTGCCGGAGGAAAAACCGCTGCTCGAAACGCCGCCGTTTGCCAAAATCCTAAAAATCTTCCAGGCCGGCGCGAAAAGCGGAGAAATGCGTAATCTGTCGCCGCAATTGTGCTTCGCCTATTTTTTCGGCATCATCGATCAGACCCTGCGGATGGTGTTGACCGGCGAACTGGACAAGAAAGCCGACACCTACCAGTCGCAAACCTGGCTGGCCGCCTGGAACACGATCGCCAAAAAATGATCCGTCACTGAATCCACCCAGAGGTAAAGCCCCATGGCCCAATTCACCGTCACCGGAGATGTCGATCCCTTTCTGCATGTCAGCCTAGCCGGCGGCGAAAAGATCTATTGCGAAGCGAACGCGATGGTGATGATGGAGGATACCCTGGAACTGAAGGGCAAGATGACCGGCGGACTCGGCGGCGCCTTGATGCGGCGACTGGCCAACGACGAATCGTTTTTTCAACAGCATATCGAGGCGGTACGCGGCGCCGGCGATTGCCTGCTGTCCCCGACCCTGCCCGGCGCGATTCAGGTGCTGGATGTCGGCGAGACCAACTACATGGTCAGCGACGGCGCTTTCGTCGCCGCCGACTACGGCGTCAATCTGAATGTCCGCGCCCAGGGAGTCGGCTCGGCGCTGTTCGGTCAGACCGGAGGCTTTTTCATTTGCGAGGCGTCAGGCCGCGGCAAACTGGCCGTTTCCGGCTTCGGCTCGAGTTTTGTGCTCGATGTCGAACCGGGCAAGGACATGATCATCGACAACGCCCATGTGGTCGCCTGGGATAGCCGCCTGCACCACGAAATCTCGGTCACCACGCGCCAGGGCGGCGGCTTGCTCGGCCAACTGGTCAACAGCGTGACCAGCGGCGAAGGCATGGTGCTCAAGTTCTCCGGCAAGGGCAAGGTCGTGATCTGTTCGCGCAACCGCGAAAACTTTCTCAGCTGGCTGCTGAAAGGCATGCCAGCCAATCGCTAGGGATTTAACTTGTTAAGCCCCGCCAGATTTTTAAACCTGACGGGGCGGTGTCGACTGAAACGACGTTGTTTTTGACCGAGTCCTGAAGACGGCGCGCAACACTGTTTCAGTTTCCTGCCAGACGGCGCTCTAGCCTATGCCCATACAGTCCCTTAAGCATTACCCTTCGTTAATCCCTCCCCCGCAATGTTGCTGTGTTTAACCGGCATGACATCGCTGCTCAACCTTACTCGATGATTTCCCCGGAGAAACGACTGGATGCGAGGGAACACGGATGGGCAGCAGACACTCTTATTTTCTAATTCCACAACTAGGGGGATCTTTACCAACAAATTACGCCGTAGACTCCGGAAACTTACCTTGGCTTAGGTCTTTATTGACAAATCGTTTATCTCAGGCAAAATTGTATCGATTCGATATTATTTTGCAGCTGACCTTAACGCACCTTCGCGACTCAACGATTCTCGGGATAAAAATAATGCTTAATTCATTCTCAAAAAATTTGAAAGACGATATTTCCGCCGGCATCGCCGTATTTTTGGTTTCCGTCCCGCTTTCCCTGGGCATTGCGATGGCATCGGGCGCGCCGCCCCTGTCCGGCTTGATTAGCGGCATCATCGGCGGCTTGATCGTTTCGCAGCTTAGCGGTTCGACGCTCGGCATCAACGGCACGGCCGCCGGGCTGACCGTGATCATCCTCGCGGCGATACAACAACTGGGCTTCAATGCGTTTCTTCTGGCGATAGTATTGGCCGGTTTGATACAGGTCGGCATGGGAATTTTGAGAGCCGGCGTGATCGCCTATTATTTCCCTTCCTCGGTGATCAACGGCATGCTCTACGGCATCGGCCTGATCCTGTTTTTGAAGCAAATCCCGCATGCAGTCGGCTACGACCGCGATTACGAAGGCGATGTCAACTTCATCCAGAGCGATCAATATTCCTCGTTCTCGGAATTGAGCCATATGCTCGGCAGTTTATCGCCGGGCGCGGTACTGATCTCTTTGCTGTCGCTGGCGAGTTTATTGATTTGGGAGTTCCTGATCAAAGACAAGCATCCGCTCCTGCGCTTGCTGCAGGGCGGCTTGGTAGCCTTGCTGGTCGGCGTGCTGGCCAATCTCCTGCTCGCCAACTTTTATCCGGCCTGGGAACTGAAAAACGCACATTTGGTGATGATTCCTGTCTTCGAGCATCCGTCGGATATCCTCAGCCAGCTTTATTTACCGGATTTTGCGCGGCTTTTTGATCCGAAAGTCTATTGGTTTGCGCTGACGATTGCGCTGGTCGCGAGCCTCGAAACCTTGCTGACGGTCGAAGCGGTGGACAAGCTGGACCCCTTTAAACGCATCACCCCGACCAGCCGCGAGCTGATCGTGCAAGGCATCGGCAATATCTGCGCCGGCTTCATCGGCGGCCTGCCGATGACGCAATTGATCATCCGCAGTTCGATCAATATCGAATCCGGCGCCAAAAGCCGGACAGCGGCGCTCGTTCAAAGCCTACTGCTTTTGTTTACCATCATTTTCATCCCCGGCGTATTCAACTTGGTGCCGCTGGCGAGTCTGGCCAGTATCTTGCTGCTGGCCGGCTACCGTCTGGCCAGACCCCAGGTATTCGAAAACATGTACATGGCGGGCAAGTACCATTTCATTCCGTTTTGCGCGACGGTGCTCGGCCTCGTGCTGACCGATCTTTTGACCGGCATCGCGATCGGCATGTCGTTCGCATTGATTGCGATCCTGATCGAAAATTACCGCGGCTCGTTCTATCTGCGTGAAACACACCTTGGCAACAAGACCGTGCTGCGGCTTTCCGAGCAGGTTTCGTTTTTAAACAAGGCCAACGTACAACGGACCCTGAAACAATTGCCGGCGGGTTCCGAGGTCGTGATCGACGCGACCCGGTCGAAATTCATCGATTATGACATTTTTGAAATCATCCAGAATTTCAGATCGGAAGCGCAAATCAAGGGCATCAAGTTGACGGTCGAGAACCTGCGCGGCTACGGCACCTTGCCGCCGCTCGAAACGGCCAGGGCGCAAACCTATGATTCGCAGCAGTCGCTGACGCCGGCCGAGGTATTGGCCATTTTAAAGGATGGCAACGAGCGTTTCGTGAACAACCTGAAGTCGAATCGCAATCTGCTCGAACAGGTCAACGACACCCGCAAAGGCCAGTTCCCGATCGCTATCATCCTGAGCTGCATCGACTCCAGAACCTCGGTCGAACTGATCTTCGACCAGGGCCTCGGCGACGTGTTCAGCGCCCGGGTCGCGGGCAATGTCGTGAATGACGACATTCTCGGCAGCATGGAATTCGCCTGCAAACTGGCAGGATCGAAATTGATCGTCGTGCTTGGCCACAGCCTTTGCGGCGCAGTCAAAGGCGCCTGCGCCGATGTCGAGCTCGACCATTTGACCGGCCTGCTGCAAAAAATCAAGCCGGCAGTCCATGCGGTTCGCGCGGAATTCGACGCGAAAAACCCGCCCGAACAGCCGGTGCTGGTACAGAAAGTCGCCGAACGCAACGTTCACTTGAGCGTCGAACAAATCCGAAAGCAAAGCCCGTTGCTGGACGGCATGGCGAAGGCCGGCCAAATCGACATCGTCGGCGCGATGTATGATGTGGAGACCGGATACGTCGAATTTTATACCGATACGCAGGCCGCCGCCTGCTGTCAAGCGCACACGGCCGCCGTTGCGCCGGCGGTTACTAACGTCATACCCATCGGGCTGCAGGCTTTGGGCAAATCCGCAGTATGAGGTAAAATGGCCGGCTAACCGCAGCCATCGGAACTCACGGCAGCGGAAGATCCGGCCGGATGCCGTTGCTACCGGCCCTGAACCTACGAATCCACTCACTCAAAAAGAGATAACACCATGAAAAAATCTTTGTTTCTGGCGGCCATGCTGGCTTCCGGCTCTGCGTTTGCAGTTACCGACCATTATTTGCTGCGCGACGGCAATCACGTCCATCACCTGAAAATCACCCAGCTGAACGATGAAATCACCGTCAGCACCGATGTCGATTTCGAGCCGAATGCCAATGAAAAAGACGCCAAGGCCTGTTCGGCCGATGTTTCAGGCGAAGCCAAGAAGACAGGCGAGAACCAATTGCTGATGAAGAAGCATATCGAAGGCCAGGCCGATTATTGCGAACTGAAGATCCAACTGAGCCCGAACGGCGCGAAGATCGAGCAATCGGAACATTGCAGCAATTTCGCGGCGGGCATTTGCCACTTCAATAGCGACGGCAAAGAACTGGTCAAGATCAAATAAGCCAGGCCAACCCGCTCGATCGGCGGCACAGTCATGACCGCCGATCCAGCTTCCGGTAGCCGATCGCCTCGCTCAAATGCGCGATCTCTATCGTTTCCGAGCTCCCCAAATCGGCGATCGTGCGCGCCAGCTTCAAGATCCGGTGATAGGCGCGATTCGACAGGCCGAACTTGTCCATCGCCTGCTCCAGTAAGCGGTGGCCGGGCTCGGACAAATTGCAAAACTGTTTGACTTCCTTCGCGGTCATCGCCGAATTGGCCTTGCCGGTGCGCGCGACCGCGAGCATCCGCGCCGCGGCGACGCGCTCCCGTATCACCGCGCTGCTTTCCTCCCCTTCGGGCGAGCCTTTGCGCAGCACCTCATGCGGAACCCGCGGCACTTCCAGATGCATGTCGATCCGATCGAGCAACGGCCCCGAAATCCGGGCCCGGTAGCGCATCACCTGCTCGGCCGTGCAGTGACAGCGGCCCGACGCATCGCCGAGATAACCGCAGGGGCACGGGTTCATCGCGGCAACCAGTTGGAAACGGGCCGGAAAATCGGCCTGCCGGTTCGCGCGCGAGATCGTGATGTGACCGGTTTCGAGGGGTTCGCGCAAGACTTCGAGCACTTTCCGGTCGAATTCGGGCAGTTCGTCCAAAAATAAGGTGCCGTTATGCGCGAGCGAGATTTCTCCTGGCCGAGGATTGCTTCCGCTGTCATCTTCCATAATAATTGCGACAGGCATTACCATAAATCAATGAGTTATGGTATATTTATGCATAATTAATGCGACGTTTTTTACCATAATAGGTGCGACTAAATAGCATTTTATGCAAAATAACCGCGACTGTCTACGCAAAGGGCAAACCCGTAAATTACGACCGACGCGCCGCAGTGTTTCTGGGGTCTATGCCTTTCGGGGAAAATCGGCTATACAGTTCGAATCTACCCTGGAGCGGGACTTTTTAATTCGGAAGGAATTCGAGTTAGACGTGCTTGATGTAATACCTCAGCCTGTTCGGATACCTTTTACCAAAAATGGGCTGAATTACACCTATACCCCGGACTTTCTTGTGTACTACCGCCCCTGCCTGCCGTATGGCGAATATCCAAAACCGATGCTGGTTGAAGTGAAACCGCTCGCTGAATGGCGAGAGCATTGGCGAAGTTGGCTTGATAAGTGGAAAGCGGCTTACCGGTATGCCAAGGATCAAGGCTGGGAGTTCCACATACACGACGAATCGCGCATCCGTAACCAGGCTTTAGCCAATATCAGATTTCTTGAGCGCTACAAAAGAATGCACTTCTCTGAAGCTGAAAGCCGTCGGTTAATCGATAACGTAAGCCAACTGGAAAAAACCCTGTTTCACGACATATTGGCCCGGCATTTTATGGGGATCTACGCAGCCGAAAGCATCAGCCACATCTGGCATTTGCTCGCAACACGACAATTGGATTGCGATATTTCTCAACCATTAAATGACTTTACTGAATTGTGGGTGCCGACTAATGAGTAAAGAACACGATGATGATATCGATAACACAAATCCGGCATATGAGCCCATCAAGAAGCGTGTAGACATTCAAGTGGGCAGTTTCGTACAAAACGCCAAAGTCGTTTATCGAATTACCCAAATTCTCGATTTTGAAACAGTCATCGGGGTCAATGTCGAGACTGGACGTAACCAGCCGCTTCGAATTTTAGAGTTAACCCCGCTCGCTAGCCCTAGCTCGATCGATAGCGACACGCATCGTGATTTGGACGATATCGTCGATGATGACTGGAATATTGCCGAGAAGCGGTTTGCTATTATCAAACCGCTTCTCGATGCCAAATCACCTGGCCGCAAAGAAGTCGAGCTGCACGCCAAGTCGGTCGGCATTGACACTGCGACACTTTATCGATGGATAAACAAGTATCAATCGCTTGAAGTCATTTCCACTCTCATTCCCAAAAAGCGTGGCTGGAGAACAGGCAATAGGCGGATAGCTAAAGTCGCAGATGCCGTGATAGATGAAGTCATCCAAGGATATTACTTTACCTCTGAGCGCCCCAGCCAATCCGATGCCATAAAAGAAGTGCATAGGATTTGTGAACTTCGTAATTTAGAATTTCCTCACGCCAGTACCATTAGACGACGATTACTTGAAATATCAGAAAAAGACTATCTAAAAGGGTGCGGCCAAAAAGAGAAAGCTAAAAATAAATTCACACCGGTGCCCGGCAAGTTTCCCAACGCAGATTTTCCGTTAGCCGTTATTCAAATCGATCATACGCCGGTTGATGTGATATTGGTGGATGATGTGTATAGAAAGCCAATTGGCCGCCCTTGGCTAACCGTCGCGATTGACGTTTATAGTCGGATGATAGCCGGGTACTACCTGTCATTTGACCCGCCATCCGGCACATCGGTTGCTATGTGCGTAGCTCATGCAATCTTACCTAAGAAGGATTGGTTGATATTGCACAATGTAGAGGCGGAATGGCCAGTCTGGGGTGTCCCCAAAACCATTCACGTCGATAATGGTGCCGATTTTCGATCAAATTCGTTTCAACGCTCGTGTTTGATGTATGGCATTAACCTCGAATTTCGCCCAGTTAAACAACCGCATTACGGAGGTCATATCGAAAGATTGCTGGGTACTTTTTCTTCCATAATGCATACGCTACCAGGCACGACATTTTCTTCTATCGAAAAGAGAAAGGGATACGATTCCGAAAAAGAAGCCGTGATGACCAAGGATGAGTTTGAACGGTGGTTAGTGAAGCAAATATGTAAAATCTATCATCCCGATAAACATAATGGCATTGGTATGCCACCGATTAAAAAGTGGACAATCGGTATTTTCGGCAATGCGGAAGTCCAAGGTGTTGGCCTGCCACCAGTTCCCTCTGACCGTTTGGCTGTGTTACTCGATTTTTTGCCGTCCATCCATCGCTCCGTACAGAGGGCTGGCGTTGTTATTGATTATTTGCAGTATTATGATGAAGCTTTGCGCCCATGGATTAACGTAAAGGATCCCGATAACCCGGAAGAAAAATTAAAGATGATTTTTCGACGGGACCCGCGAGATATCAGTGCCCTTTGGTTCTACGATCCAACGCTTAAACAATATTTTAAAATTCCCTTTGCTGATCAATCTCTTCCAGCCATGAGCATTTGGGAGCATAATTTAGCTCGCGCAAAACTCAAACAAGAGAATATTGATGAGCCTACAACACGTCAAATTCTCCGTGCTCTTACCGAACTGCGTAATGATATCGAAGAGTCCAAGTCGAAAACTAAAAAAGCTCGACGAATGAGTCAGCGTCGTATCGAGCATGAAAAAAAAATAACCCCTGCCGCACCTTTACCTCCATCTCCACCATCATCTCTGTCTCCCGCCAGACCTTCGACCTTGGTGGATGGGTTGATCGAGGGTGATATTGATACCTTCGGGGACATTTCATGAATATGAACAGTTACAATCATATACACCCTGATTTTCGTCATATTATGAAAATGTCAGATAAGGAACGGATTGAATTTATGGACCTGCCACGGTGGATCGGTTACAAGACAGCATCTCAAATGCTGGATACGCTGCAAGGGCTACTCCACAAACCATCTCGTCCCCGAATGCCGAACCTTTTGATTGTAGGTGAATCGAATAATGGCAAGACAACTATTATTCGTCACTTTTACGACGCTTGTGGACAAGGTTATGTTAATGACGATGCTGAACCTATCAAACCGGTTATTCTTGCCGAAGCCCCTCCGAGTGCCGACGAAAAAGGGCTGTATGCTTCCATTCTGGAACGTTTTTTCACTCCATATCGCGTAACCGATCCTGTTTCTAAGCTGAGATACCAAGTGATTCATCTTTTCAGGACGTGCCGCACCCGGATGCTAATCATTGATGAATTTCATTCACTTTTAACCGGCACCCCCATGAAGCAACGGGAAATCATGAATGCCTTAAAACTCTTATGCAATGAATTATCCATTCCTATTGTCGCCGTTGGAACTCGCGATGCTGTGCGTGTGTTGCATACTGACCCACAACACGCGAGCAGATTTGATGTGATGACGTTGCCGATATGGGAGTTAAACCAAGACTTCCAACGTTTGCTCGCTAGCTTTGAGAAAGTTTTACCTCTCAAAGAGCCCTCGGCGTTACATACACCTGAGCTTGCTCAATTGCTACATTCTATTTCAGGTGGGAATTTAGGCGATCTGCATCACTTGTTAGTGGAGTGTGCTAAGGAGGCAATTACCCAGGGTAAAGAAAAAATCGACAAGCCCATCGTAGAGAGCAAAGCATGGCTAAGACCTACTCGTGGCATCCGGGAAGTGATCGGGTAGTCTCGACATGGGCTGTCTCAGTCCCCATACTTTTCGATGAGATTATTTCATCCTGGTTAGTCAGGGCCGCCCTGACTCAGGGCTGCGATCCGCTTGTATTGACCGGCGAACTTTGGCCAAAATGGCGTGTATGGACAATAGATATCGACCGATCAATCCCTGAAGAACGACTAAAAACACTTTGCGTAATTTCTGGTATTTCGGCGGAAATTTTCCATTCGGCAATGCTGTATCCGATTATTCAGCAAATTTATCGAGGAAGCCCACCGGTAAAAGCAGTTTGGCCCTGGATTCTATCCCTCGGGAAGAGGAATACCAAACTTAGGAGTGGTTTGCAGTATTGCCCTAGCTGTCTTGCGGAAGATAATAATCCGTATTACCGTATCCAATGGCGGTTTGCTTGGCATACAGGATGTGAGACGCACCAATGCAGATTGCATGATTGTTGTTGGCATTGTGGTGCTCCGATAGAGCCGCATCGTCTATTAGCCGAAAATCAAACGGTTTCGATTTGTGCTTCCTGTAAAGTCGATTTAGGTCGGGCCGATACAATATCCTGGAAAGATGAGGCAAAATCGTTTCAATTGGAAACAGACCGCATTCTTCAGGGCGAATGTGGTGTCTATCTTGGCGAATCGATCAGTTCTCATCATTGGTTTGAGTTGGCAAGTTTTTTCGAGTCCTTCATTCGCCGTGTAAATAGAAATGGTGATGAGAAATTGCTTGGGTTTATTAACGAGATAGGTATAGTCTTGCCCGAGCACATTCCCATTATGGCAGGAGCAGGTATTGAATGGTTAAACGTCCAAATGCGCGAATGCCTCCTGGGCGCTGTATGGCGGTTTCTAACAGTGGATAAAGATCGGTTTTTGCAGGCAATGAAAACAGCCGATCTCTCAAGGCAAGGGTTATGTACCCGAAAAGAATCAGTGCCGGACCTACTTTCCGGAATAATTGACGGCTTGCCTGATCATTCTGTGACGCGAACAAAATCGCAAAAGACCCATTTGTCAGGCCCACGACCACGCCACGAGGTCATACGGATGATGAAGCGATTGGAACGGAAATTGGCCTTGTTAAAGAATGAGTGAAGCCAACAAGCGAGAAGTGGTCGTGCAGGATTGCGACGAATGCGGCAAGCGCGCGGTAAAAATCTGGCGAATTATCAAAGGGCATCGTTATTGCTCGACGTGCTATGCAAGGATTTTCAAGCGTCGAATGTGCCCTGCATGCGGAAATTTTGCTCGTTTACCCAGAAATGATCCTAAAGCTGTGTGCCGGCTTTGCCAATCGCATAGTCCATGCGTCCGGTGCAATAAAACGGATTATGAAATTGGGAAGATGACGGCTTATGGACCGGCCTGCAAGGTTTGCGCGCCTTATTTTAATGAACCAAGGCCCTGCGGTTTGTGTGGCAAGCCTTCAATTTGGCTGTCTAGGGTCCATCGGCTTGGGATTGAGGTTCAAGTTTGTCCGCAATGTGGAAGACAAGATCATGCTCCCTGCGAAGCATGCGGTCGCTATCGCTTATTAACGGAGGCGCCGGATGGGCATAGGTTGTGCAAGAAATGTCTTGAGCAAGGTGAAGTTCCGTGCCCAAAGTGCGGTGCAAAAATGCCTGCCGGTTACGGTAAGCAATGCCAAAAATGTTATTGTAAAGCACTATTGGAGAAACGAATCCAAATGGATTGCGCTTCATTTTCGTCGCAGGAAATGGCGCATCATTTCGCGGCATTTGGACAATGGCTGGCTCATAAGGTGGGCGAAAATAAAGCCGCTTCGACTATACATCGGTATTTAGCATTTTTTATCGAGATTGAGCGGCAGTGGAAATCGATTCCTGAATACAAAGCGCTTTTGACATATTTTGGACCCTTACGCCTCCGACGTGTTTTGCTTCCCATGCTTTGGATGCAAGAACAGAAACTGGTTGTGCGAGATGCAAAGGCAAAAAAAGAGGAATCAGAATCGAGGCGTATTGCGGTCATCCTGGGTAAATTACCGAAAGGCTCTCAAGAATCGATTATTCTGGGCGACTACCACAAAAAATTACTAGCTCGAATAAATTCCGGCGAAACAACGCTGTCTTCAGTTAGACTAGCGTTGACACCAGCATTCGCCTTATTGCAAATTGCAGCAAAAATGCAGTGTTTACCGCCTAATCAAAAAGTTCTGGATGTTTATCTTAGACATAAGCCTGGGCAAAGGGCGGCAGTGTCGGGTTTTGTGGGATTTTTACGTGATAAATATAAGGTAGATATCGTATTGCCGAAAGCTGACTCAGGAAAAGCTCATCGGCAACGAAAAAAACAGCTTGAGGCCGAAATGCTGGAGCTTATGAAGGAGATAGATAGCGAAGATGATCTCAATCGTCGATGGCTGTCTGTTGCATTGGCGTACTTTCATGAATTGCCGAAGAGTGTTGGCAAAAAGGTTGATAGCAGCGAAATTGTTAATCATGACGATGGCAGTTGCACGGTTACTTGGCGTAAACAACAATTTTGGGTGCCTAAAAGGTGAATTTGATTTGATTCAAAGGGAAGGAAAGCGGGGAGTCGCTATTTTTGCGAAAGCTTGTTTTGGTGGCCTCCCAGCCTCCGGCACCTGCTCTGCCCATAGACCACCCTTGTGGCGTTTTCCTACCTCCCTCCTCCATGCGGTCGAAGCAAGCGGTAAAAACTTAACAGGACCCCTAATGCCTTCGGCGCCCCAACCGTTTCGAAACGGGTCGTCAATGACCCCTACACATGCACCGTTTTTTGCTTTATCTTTGCTCATCGCGTCTCTCGTTTTTGCTGTTACTCGATCTTGACAATCTTATTTCAGCAGAGGACGCCGTCTCACTTCAAGTTCGGCTGTACACCAGATTTAGTTATAACTCTCTCCATGTCAATGCTTTCCAAAAAGTATGTTTTATACGATTTTACTTGACATTTTAACCATTTTTACTAAAATACTTGCATAGAAAACATTAAGTAATTGTGGAGACACAAATGGATAAATTTTTTTCGAAGTACCTGGATGAGTCTGATTTGCACGCCTTATCAAGCGCGGTTCATACGGGCTATTGGTCTGTTGAGCATCTATTTGAGGTGAATACGATACTTGGCAGATTTCCACCTGGCCTTGACCAAAGGCCGAGACTAATTAATGTTTTTGTTGAATACTATTTAACAAAAATTAGCAATAAAGGATTTCGTTCAGAAATCAAAAAAAATCATGCGAGAAATTGCAATCATGTGCGTTTGTACAAAGACGATTTAACGATTACACAGCATTTCTTGGGAAGCACTTCCCCCAGAAGTATGGCGCGGAAAGCAATTTATAGAGGCGTTCTAACCGCACTAAACTACGATTTGTTTAGCTCATTTGAAGAAGAAGAAACTGATCATGACTTATATGGACATCTTTATCATTATGGCCTTAAAAATCCAGAGGTAGTGATGTTAGCTGTCCCGGACACTAATCAAGGAAAAATTCTTGGCAAACCTTTGCTTTTGCCAAAAATAGAAAAACAACAAGAAAAAGAAAGCGTAGAAGAAATCAAGGACACGATTGAACACGTACTTAAAGAGGCACTCCATGAAGATCAGCGCAAGGAAAAAACAAGTTAACTTCCAACCATTCAGATTATCTCAAGCTCGAATGGCGAAGGGATGGTCAATGGTCGATCTTGCTCGGCAAATTAACTTAACAAGACAGGCCATATCATCTTTTGAAAAAGGTGAATCTAATCCTTCATATGACACATTACGAGAACTGGCAAGATCCCTTGGGGTTAAAGAAACATTTTTTTGCCTTCCGCAAAATGAAGGATTTTTAAAAAAAGATTCCGCTATAAACTTCAGGACTTTAAAATCCGCATATTCAAGAGAAATAGACCAGGCTAAAGTATTTCTTGAATTGTTTGCTGAACTATGCGGATTGTTACAACAAGAATATGTTGAATTTAGCCCTATAAAACTTCCAAAATTTTCTATTGATGATTTCGAAAATTTAACCCTTGAAGAAATACAATATTTTGCTGAACAAACTAGGCGTTTCTTTGGCCTAGGTGATGGGCCTATAAGTGATCTTACTCTTCTTTTAGAGAATCACGGTTTATTAGTAGGATATTTGCCATTACCTCAAAAGATAGACGGAATATCCGCATGGATTGATAGGCGCGCCTATACCCTCATCAATAGAAACGCTTATGCTTGTCGCGCAAGGCTAGATTTGGCTCATGAATTAGGGCACCTAGTTTTGCATACTTCATTGGCGCAAGAAGATTTAGACCATAAAAAAACATTAGATTTAGTTGAAAAACAAGCATTTCTATTTGGGATGGCGTTTTTAGCCCCAGAAAAGGCCATTGCAAAGGAATTTTATAGTATGGATATAAATGCTTTGCAGAGTTTAAAGAAAAGATGGGGAGTCTCAATGCAGGCATTAGCAATGTGGCTAAATTCAATTGAATTAATTGGTGATAGACAAAAAACTAATTTTTTCCAGAAGATGTCTGCTGCTGGGTTAAAAAGAAAAGAACCGCTTGATGGAGAAATGATTCCTGAAAAATCAAGATCAATGAAGCGAATAATTGAGTTATTAGATAGTAACGGGATTATTCAGGCAGGGGATTTTTTAACAGAATTATCTTTTCCGGAATACTTAGTAAAGCCGATATCAGGGTTGCCCGATGACTTCTTTGCTCGTAAAGCTATGGCAAACAACATAGTTCAATTGCGTAGAATTAATTAAATCTTAGTATCCCAACGAGCCTTTGCCGCCTTCCTGGCAATCTCTGGCCTTTCTTCCGGCGTGAGCTTTTCGGCTCGCGCCTTCCCTCCCTTCAATCCGCCTTTTTGACTATCAGCCTTCTTGCCGGTCAATTCTTCATCAGGCTCTTCTATTTCTCCCGTTGCTTGCTGGAAGACATCGAAGGCGATCTGGGTAAAATCTTTGCGTGGGTTTGTTTTCTTAGTCATACCGATAAGATAGCATAGGCACGAAAAGAGTTCATCTACCTGAAATTTCAAACTGAACCACTACCGACCGCCGGACAACGAAGAAACTGTTTCCGAACACTGCTATAATACCAGGATTATATATCCAACCCTCTAGCCAAGCGTTTTACATAATCATCCACGGTCTTAATTGAAGCTAGATCAATAGTAAGCCCTCGAAGCTTCGCACGCTGTTGAGCTGCTGTACTGAGAATATCAAGCTCTTCGCTAGTAATCCAATATGTACCTATATCTTTTCCGAATTTGTCGCTTGGCCGCATACGCTCGGCAGGAACGCGTAAAATCTCAGCAATTTCATGCCATAACTCAATCACTTCTGTTTTATTAAGGCCAAGAGATGCATAGAATCGCCTGTATATTTCTTCATCTGTTAAAGCTTCGCGAGCAGCAAGGGCAGTATCAATATTGCGTTTTTTTGTGGCTCTGACTATCAAGCCTAAGCTTATAAGCAGCACGACAATAGTCAAGAAAATCCATAATTCCATAGTATCGTTCTCCTAGTACGCACAATTATTATTGGCGCATGCGGCGGCACAATATCCCTCTGCCCCAAAAAGATAGAGTCCATACCCAATCCAAACAGGCGAAGCAATACGTCCAATGCTTCGGATGAAGCCGCCAACTGTTCCTGCTCCGCCACCGCCTAAAGCGTGAACAATGGCGCTTGGAACTGTCGTCAATGAGCTAGTGCCCCCTAAGCCTGCCTGATCCAGTATCCTCCAAACCTTATACGATTGCTACAACCTCTCCTTCTCCAATCTTTCTGCTTTCCCAAAGATCAAATTTTACCCCTTTCTTAATATGAGAAAAAACATCATCTGGTGATAAGAAAGCAATTTGAATTTCTTGTACTATATCTCCAGGATGAATTTCTCTTCCATATTGTTTGACTAGAATTCGACAGTCATATCCATGTTCTGCCAATTCAGGAATATTTTTAAAAAAAACCGGACAACTAAAATCTCTAAGATGAACAATGGGCAAACTTCTCCCCCCTTGAGCGGTAGATAATAACGACAATTTCACTATAGCAGTTTTCATCTTTAAACCTATGAAATAGGTGAATAATTTAAAATCTCTGGCTTTAGTCCAAAAAGAAATTCGTTGGGAAGTTGATATGCTTTAATTCCTTTTTCAATCGTCGCAGAAATACCTGGAGTTTCAAGAACACTTTGGGGCACCTGGGTTTTAACAATTGGGAACCTCGAAAAACCGAGCATCATGAGATAATAATCGCATAATTCACCGCCTTGAAAATCTCATGATCAAAGAAAGTCTATTTGCTGCGGAAGAACGTGAAACCGAGCTGGATAAGCTGGGTGATGTGCTACAAATTCTGGAAAAGCATGTCGATTTTGCCGCCTTAGCCGCTGCGATTGATGCAGCAGCACCCCGACCCAGTCGAGAACGCGGCGGCCGTCCGCCGTTCCCGACCGAGATCATGGTCAGGACACTGTAATTGCAGCAACTGTATAACCTCAGTGATGAACAACTGGAATTTCAATTGCTGGATCGCTTGAGTTTCCAGCGCTTTGCGGGGCTACGGCACAGCAGCCAAATCCCTGATCGCACCACGTTCTGGACGTTCCGTGAGCGGCTCATGGCGGCGGGCGCCAGTGAAACGATCTTTGAAGCCGCGAATCGGGAATTGGACAAACACGGTTATCTCGCTCGTGGCGGTCAAATGATTGATGCCAGCACCCAAGCAGCATCTGCCTAAAGACGAGAAAGCCCTGCTCAAAGAGCAGGCTATGCCTATCGACTGGTCACCTGCCAAGCGTCGGCAAAAAGACATGGATGCCACCTGGACGAAAAAGCATGGCAAATCCTACTTTGGCTATAAGGTATCGGCCAACGCCGATAAGTATTACAAGCTAATTCGCAAGATCAAAGTCAGCACGGCCAGTGAACACGATACCCTGCATTTAGAAGACGTCTTAGACCCCAGCAATACCCGCCAAGACCTGTATGCAGATAAAGGCTATGTGGACAAAGAGCGCGAAACACGACTCAAGGCCACGGGTTTACGGGTTCATATCCAACGTAAAGCCGCCAAAGGCAAACCGCTGTCAGACTGCCAAAAGGGGCGCAATACCCGAATCGCCAAAACACGCGCCAGAGTTGAGCATGTGTTTGCCAGCCTGGAACAGATGGGCGATAAAGGCTTGCGTTGTATCGGACTGGATCGGGCCACTCTACAATTGAATTTCAAGATGGCTACCTATAATTTGCGCCGTCTTTGCAGTTTAAAGACCTGTGGCATTAAACCCGCTTTTGCCTGTTGACAGGCAAAGTGCGCCTGAAATCGTCAAAAATGGCAATTTCAGGATAAGAAACAACCCATGGCAGGGCAAGCATGCGCCTCCAGATCGGATTTCTGTGGTGGCATTGAACTGGAATCCCCTTTTTTGGCAATTTTGCCAGTATTTCGAGGCTCCCAACTGTAGGAGTAGTTTTTCAAACATCAAGAAACCTCCCTTGTCCCGCTAAATCTTCACATTTGAGGTAATTTTATTGTTGATATGTGAACGGAGATCTATTACTAAAAATGCGCACTGCATATATAACTTCAATATTTTGACATCTTGGTTACTTTCCCCACCTAAGTCAATATCCTCTTGTCTCGCTTTAATAAAGAGCTCTTCAGCCGCGCTTGCTAACTGCCTAACAACCTCATCATCTTTATAAATATTCCCTTCATTATCCAAGTACTCTTTAGATTTATAATACATCAATTTTGTAATATCAAGTACGCTTCGCAACAAGTGCCCTTCCATTTTTTTCAAATGATCGTTCTCTACCGGGGTAGATATATATCTGAATAAATGATCTAAAGCGTTTCTGTATTCGTTCCATACTTGAATTGGAATTTCCGCATACAGCACTTCATACATAGACACAAAAAAGCGCGCTATGAAATACAAATAGGTTGAATGCTGTAATCTTTTAGGAGCGTTTTTTGAGCACTTAATTGCTGAGCGCTCAAGCTCATCAAATGTTTTAAATAAATAATCCATATCTTAATTAATCAGTTAGATATTTGTGTGCACTTTTGGCTTTATGTAAGATCACGCTCCCTTGAGCAGGCACAGCAATATGGCCGCCAATTTTCATCTCTTCTAAAGGTTTTATCTTTAGATCACTTTCAATTTGGCTAATATTAGCTTCCCAAAACTTAGAAGCAGAACTCTCATTAAATTTTTCATAATCAAAAGAAAATAATTGTTTTATTATTTTATTGTGATACTTATTTAAAACTAATGAATTAAATTGTTGTTCAGATTTATTAAACAAACGCCTATCTTTATAGGACTTGATGCCCTCATAAATTATATCAAGTGGCTTAATACGATCAATAAAGTAAAAAACAAATGGTGATACTAAAGCAATAAAACCACTTATAAAGTAAACATATTGCTTTGAAATACCAAGAATTCCGCCCACAATCACCACAAATGCAATAACTATTACATTTGTAGCAATGCTACTTTTTTTCTCTAATGTTTTCTGATAATCAAAATTCATATCGTATTACCTCCTATAAATGCGGCTTTTAACTTTTCCAAGAAAAGTAAAAGATAGACGACTAATACCTATAAAATACATCAATGAAATTATTAAAATAGTGCCCTGAGTTCTCAAGTTTTTTACAATTTCATCGTCTATCAAATATGTCGAGACAAAAGAAAACGCACCAATAACCAACGAAAAGTAAACAGCCTCTTTTATTGTATGAGAGATCATTTCCAAGTACTCCGGGCCATCACTAAATGATGATTTAGACACTGACCAATATATAACATTCGCGCAAAATATAATAAAAAATAATATCGAAAATAAAATATTAGCGATGTGATGAATATAGTTGTACTCGCTTAAAAAAGAAGTAGGCAACGATAGCTGATTAACAATTGAATGCATCCACTTCCCAATATATAAATAATACACAATCATTAAAAAAATATCCCTTAGAATAATTTGCAATAAAAAAATCATTTTTTACAGAAAAGATATGTATTTGGAGGCAAATCAGCCATTATATATCAAAAAAATATTGTGCAATAAATAAATTAACGCCACGAGTCTATCTTAATTTTATGCGCATGATTTTAATTGATTAATTTTTTGTTCTTGGTGATTTTTCACGAGAAAATTGACAAAAACCACCAAATAAAAACTATAAGCCATTGTTAACAAAAAGCATTAAAAGTCAGACTTAAAGCAGTACTTTAACAGCTTGGCATAACTCATCTAAATCACAATAAAATTCCACTACTCTATATAGAGTGATCTTGAAAATTAAGCCACCATATATAGATTAAAGATTAAAAAATGAAAGTTGGGTATCACGCTGAGCTCTTCGTTCACCCACATAAAGGCATCTCGTTATACACAATTCTGAATTTCTTGCAACGCGCGAATCCCCATAGCAGAGTCCATCACGCGCTGAAGGCCGATCCAAAGTGTTTTTGCGCCGGGTTCGCCATCGCCTCTTGGCGTCCTGGGAAACCGCCGAAACCGGCGATGATCCGCACGACTTCTTTCAGTGTCGGCGGCTTTGCCGGCAACGGCTTGCGAGAATGCTCCAGGCTGCCGCCATTCTTCGCGTTCGACCGCCGTGTCGCAATCCATTGCCGGGCAACTCCGTCCTACCGTCCTAAACGCATCATCGACTGGCCATTAAAATCAGTTACATGATATCTGACAGGCACAATACCACCGTATGCGTTTGGCTGCCGATCAATGTGCAATCGATAGGCGGCCAATGTCTCGCTCCAACCCCCACACGCCGCCGGGATACTCGCGTTCAGCTTTTCGGCAAAGCTCTCCAGCAGTTTGACCGAGCTTTTGTGTTCACTCGCCCTCTCCCAAATTGATTACTGGCAACGCCTGCTTTGCCCAGCCCATGCACCTTACCCATCCTTGGCTTGTAAAAAACCATGAGATTACAGGATGTGGCAAGTTGTGTAACGAAATGAATAAAGGAGCCTCTAACCCCCCCCCTTCAAGTGGAGCAAAATTAGCACAAATTTACCAGAATTTCAGGGATATTTCCCTGTTTTTATGGTTTTTGGAAGGGCATACTGTATCTCCAAATCAAGGTTATCCTTCATTATCATACTAATGAGATACTCGTAATCGTTTAGCCCCTATTTCCATCACACCAACACCGGCATAGGCAAACGAGGGGTCGGTTGGTTTTTACGTCGTTCAGCCAGTACCTGAGCAATTGAATCCCATGGATTCAATTGCCTCAAGCGGGCGGTACCAATCACGCTCGCCAGCAATGCGATCACTCGGCTACCTTGTGCCGTACGCGAACCAAAGGTGATTTTCCGCAACAAGACCCAATGCCGCAAACTGCGCTCCGCTAAATTAATGGTCAATGGGTGTGAGGGCGTTTCCACCACGCGCACGATGGCGTCCCAGTCATTGAGAAATTCGCCCGCTAATTTTCGGCAGTCTTCATGCGGGACGGCTTGATGCGTTTCACACAATGCGCGCAATAAAGTCAGCAGATTCTTATTTTGCGCCCGTAGCGCATCGGCCTCCTCTGGCGATTCGCGGAGTCCATGAATGTTGCGCATCAACATGATCAAACTAGCAACAAGGCTTCGCCAAAGGTTTGGCCTTGGATATCCAGGCATTGATGCAAGGCTCTGGCTTTACGCACCGAGTGGGCCCAACATCGCAAGCGCTGGGGAAAGATGCGATAGACACTGAAGCCATCGGTCATCAGAAAGCCGTTGAATACATCCCCTAAGAGTTGTTGCACGACAAGACGATGACGCTTGCCCACTTGATAAACCACCCTCTGCGCGCTGACAAAGACCCATAGCCAAAACAATTGCCCGACTTCTTTCCAGGGCGTTTCATCAATATGCAATAGGTCGCCGGCTTTGAGTTCGGAAATTAATTGACCGTCGACGACAGGCGCTACTGCCCGTCCCGCTTCATGAATGCATTGGTTGATCGTGCCGGTGCTCAAGTCAATCCCCAGCCAATCACGTAAAAAACCTTGAATTTTGTGGCGAGACACACGCAGAGATAAGGCGAGACAGACCAGAAAACTGACCAAGCGCGGACCGCACAGATGCCATTCAGTCAAGGCGACACCCCAGCCGCTTTCATCCACGCAATGCCCCGGCATTGCCTGCGTTTTATAGCCACAGCCGCAGGTCGCCGATAGGTATTCATGCCGGCGGTGTTCGATCTGTAACTTCGAGGCTTCCGCTCTGTCGACTTCGAGTTCCAGCTCATACCGTGCCGTCCATATCCGATAGTCGGTGCCCTCGGCAAAGGGCTGTCCGCAAACGTTGCAGCAAGTCGGGTGATGCGAAACGGTCTGCGTCACCGCCAACGCCAGGTTGCGGCCTGCCCACCCGTCGCCCGGCTTTCTTGGATTGGTCGGCATTACCGGTCGGCGCTGTAGGCTCTCCCGAATCCGGGCGTGGTAACTGTAATTCATCCGCTACCGGCGCTTCTTCTGGAGTTACCTCGCAGGGCTCGCTCGCCTTCCAAGGTTCCCGCGATGAAAGCGGACGCGAACTCGTTTCCGGGGTTTGTTTTAGCCGTTCCCGCGCCTCTTTAAGATCCTTCAACAACTGCTTACTCAATGAGCGCAACTGACCCTCTGGCAAATCATCCAGATAATCCGTATCCATTTGACTAAGATCTCGGTCGCTCAACGTCATGCCCTATAGCTTTTCATTTTTTGGCTTAAATTGCTACTTTTTGGGAGGGGGCTAAACGATTACGGATCAAGAGTCATTACGTTGTGAGATAAAAGCTTGGCAAGATCAACGTAATCACCAGGGTGCTCATGTAGATTTGCATTTTACAACTCAGGACGCAAGGGTGAAATTAAAATCTCTTTATCCTGCAATATAAAATTGGTGGACTACTTGGGCTGGCAGCGCTTTACTGCCCTGCTAAAGATATTTATAAATTGCCAAAGAAAGAAAATAACAAACTAAGCTATTATGAATATAATCAAGTGCTAAACTTACTTAAATCCAGATGACTTTTGAGGTTATTGACTTCGGATTAGAAAAAGATGGGGCGTCCAAAGAAAAACATAAGCTAATCAGGATATAATTAGCCGTTAGACTTTTTTTGTTTAAAAGACGTGAGGTGGTTGTGGCTTTTAGATTTAGACAACGGATTAGATCTACCAAAGGAATTAGGCTGTATTTCGGCAGCAAAGTGATAAGTTTGTCACTGGGAGGCAGGGGGCGGACTATGAGTATCTGGTAAAAAGCTGAGGACTTCGGGCGGTAAAGGCTTGATAGGACGAATGCCTTGTAGTCGAACAGATAAAAACACAAAGCGTTAAGACTTTAATAAAAGCAAATACACCTGTTAGAAAAATATGTCTTCATTAGAATTTTTTAAATATTTCGATTATTACTCGGCTTCAGTTCTTTTGAGATTTGGCGTCACAGCGATAGCAGGTACTGTTATAGCTATGTTGCTGGCCCTTTTCTTTGGCAGAAAATCATTCGTTATACGGCAAGCAATTTTTGGCATGGCCAATTTTGGCAACCTATGCGCTTCTGCTTATTTCGCTTTTCCACACTGAGCAGAGGCTGATAATACGCAGGGCCTGGGACACTGGGCCCATCGTTTGCGATTGATGCACCATAAAGATAAAGAAGCCTTCTTATCTGAGATCGTCGGTCTGGTCTCATCGTCAAGCTTGAAAATATCTCATTGGCGCCGTGACAGGATTTTTTATCGTCAAATCCAAATATTAAACTACCGAAAAGCAAAACTCAGTCCACTAGCGACAGCGGTAGATGCGGCTTCAAGCAGCGCCACGCGCCATCGCTCATCTTACTCGGATAGCGCTTTTTCCGATTTTTTGAGTAGTGTTCATTCCTAGTGATAGCAAAATTTCGATACTCTAAACCGAAAAATCAGAATTTCCAAACAGCCTCTTAGCAAAATTCATTGCGTTTCCTGAAAAAAGGCAAGATAATCCGACTTAAGGGCTTTGATCGCAAGATCCGCTTGACTAACAATTTCAATCATCACTAACCGGGAGGGCATAATGGCTATTGCAAACAGTCGCATTGATCATGCTGATGCCACCCTGCGCCCCTCGATTACCCCGACCACGACTGCCGTCTGATCGTCCCCCCAACTATACAACTGGGGCGTGACCTCAGTGTTGGTATTCTGTTTTTCTGAATTTCGAAAAATCTTTACTACAGTGATGTTCATGCTCCGCTCAACAAGAGAAGAGAGTCATGCACATGCATCGAAAAAACCATCGATTTCGACAGCCTTTAAAACATGAAGCACATCAAATCGCAACCCCCAGTAAGGGCATGCGCATCGTCTGCCTATCCGACACACACTGTCAGACCAACTCTATCGATGTTCCAGACGGCGATGTCCTGATCGTTGCCGGCGATGTTTGCCTGAACGGTCGTATGCATGAATTACAGCAGTTCGATGAATTTCTCGGGCGACTGCCCCACAAGCACAAGCTGTTTGTGGCAGGGAATCACGATATTCCCTTTGATTGTTTCACCACCGAAAAGGCCGCTACGCTACTAAAAAACGCGACCTGTTATCTTGAAAACAGCGGCGTCGAAATCGAAGGAGTAAAGTTGTGGGGCTCGCCTTGGCAGCCCGAGTTTTTCGACTGGGCATTCAATCTGCCTCGCGGGCGACAACTCGCTGAGATGTGGGCGCTGATCCCTGACGACACAGATGTATTAATCACTCATACTCCGCCCTATGGCATTCTGGACCGCGTTGATGGTGATGGTGGCAAGCATGTTGGCTGCGAGGATTTGCGCCGCGCGTTGCAGCGGGTCAAGCCAAAGGTTCATGTTTTCGGTCATGTCCATGAAGACCGGGGCGTGATAACCCAAAACGGCACAACCTTCATCAACGCCTGCATCTGCAACAGGCATTACATGGCTGTCTATGATCCGATTGTGTTCGACCTTCCAAAACGAGAAAAAGCATGAAAGAAGAGCTTAATGAAAAACTGTTCCATGAATTCCCAGCCCTTTTCGAGAGCTGCTATGGAAGCAAGCCCAAAGACCCCTTGTATTATTGGGGGATTCAGTGCGGTGATGGCTGGTACGAGCTGGTTCATAGCGTTTCAGAATTATTGACCCGACATAACCCTGAGATCGAGTCCGAGCAGATAAAAGAGAAATTCGGAGGCCTGCGCTTTTATCATACCCATGGCGACGATTATGCCAGCGGCGTGGTGGAAATGGCCGGCCATATTTCCTTTCAGATATGCGAAGCCTGCGGGGATCCCGGCATAAAAAGGGATCACGACGGTTATATCTCAACCCTATGCGAGAAACACAAGGGCAGGAAATCCAAAGCCATCGGGAAAGACTTGGCGGCGACAACGCCGATTGACGACGACATCGGGAATGGGTGGCTCAGATTGATCGTCGCCCTCAAAAAAATCATCAAATGGGATGTCGAAAAAAACGGGATGCCGCCCGTGGTGGACCTCACAATCAAGAAAGACAACGGGCAATTGCACGTTGAATTTTCCGGGGGAGATCAATCGACAAAAGGCATGGTGGACCTGATAATCCACTATTCCAAAAAAATCGATGAGCACTCGGGGCACATAATAACCGCAACCATTCGAGAAAAATCCAATGAGATTGGATCTTGATAAAAAATTATGCAGCGACTTCCCAGGTCTCTATCGGGACCGCCATGGAGACATGAAGAAAACACTGATGTGCTGGGGGTTTTCCTGCGGGAATGGCTGGTATGAGCTGATCCATTCGATATCTGTCCTGTTGTCTAATCACACCCCAGACATCAGGGCTGTTCAAGTCAAGGAAAAGTATGGCGAGTTACGTTTCTACCTCGATCGCGACGACGACTACACCGATGGCGTCGTCGGCATGGCTGAATATATCTCATCCCATACCTGCTCAGCCTGCGGATCCCCTGGTCAAGAGTACGATCGAGAAGACTGGATTATTACCTCGTGCGAAGAACATAAAGATCAAAATAGCCGGGGCCGGAAGGCTGAACCCACCGGAAATAACTCGCTCTCGCTAACAAATATCCAACCGATAGAAGGCATAGGCCAAGGCTGGATGCGCTTGATCGCCCTTCTAAAAATAAAATCCGATTGGGACATGGAACACAACAGAATGCCGCTAGTACTACAAACCTAAAAAATGAAGGATAATAGCAAGCCCGAAAATCATCCCGCAAGGAAGCGATGCGCCCACTCACTCCGCTTATTTTGACGCAAGCCCAACAATCGACGCTGGAAGCCATTGTTCGAAGTCGGCAACTGCCGCACAGTTTAGTGCAGCGGGCGCGCATCGTCTTAAATGCGGGAGCCGGCCGTCGCAACAAGGCCAGCGCGCAGGGTCTGAACATCAAGGAAGAGACGGTCGGTTTGTGGCGTCGTCGTTGGCTGTCGGCCCAAGAGGCGCTGGCTGCCTGCGAAGATGATCCCGAACGTTTACGCCGGCAGATCGAGACGATTCTGGCGGATGCGGAACGTCCGGGTGCACCACAGACCTTCAGCGCCGAACAGGTCTGCCAACTGCTGGCGTTGGCTTGTGAAACGCCGCCTTCACCCTTGACGCATTGGACGCGCAAAGATTTGGCACGGGAAGCCGTTAAGCAAGGCATTGTCGACCGTATCTCAGCGACCAGTATTGGTCGTTTTTTAAATGCAGGGTCAGCTAAAGCCGCATCGAACGCGCTATTGGCTGAATCCCACCATCGACGATGAAGCCACCTTCCAGGTCAACGTCGAAGCGGTATGCGACCTGTATCGGCAAGCCCCGGCGCTGCATGCGCAAGGCATTCACGTGATCAGCATCGATGAAAAAACCGGCATTCAGGCCCTGGAGCGCATTCACCCCGCACAGCCCATGCAACCCGGACAGCCGGAACGGATCGAGTACGAATACCGGCGCCACGGCACCCAAGCCCTGATTGCCAACTTCGAGGTGGCAACAGGCAAGGTCATTGCGCCCACTGTTCAGGACACACGAACAGAAGCTGACTTTGTCGCCCACGTGCAGCAAACCGTCGCCACAGACCCTCAGGGGCAATGGCTGTTTGTGGCCGATCAGTTGAACACCCATAAATCCGCGACGCTGGTGGAATGGATCGCCAAAGCCTGCGGAATTGACGAGGACTTGGGCGTGAAAGGGGAACGCGGAGTACTACGGGATATGAACTCCCGCGCGGCTTTTTTGCAGGACGAAAGCCATCGCATTCGCTTTGTTTATACGCCCAAGCATTGCTCGTGGCTGAATCAGATCGAGATTTGGTTTGGCATTCTATCCCGTCGCTTGCTCAAACGGGCAAGCTTCACCTCGAGAGCAGATTTGAAAGGACGTATTTTTCAGTTTATCGATTTCTTCAATGAAACCCTCGCTAAGCCTTTTCGCTGGACTTATACCGGAAGGCCTCTGGTGGTTTAAAAATTATTCGGAGAATTTCCGGTGCGTTGTACTAGTGACTTTCCAGGTCGTCAAAGATGAAAATGGGCTGCTGCACGTTGGATTTTCGGGGGGCAATGCTGTAACTCAAGGCATCGTGGACTTGGTAAACCACTATGCGGGAAAGATTGATGAGCACTCGGGGCACTTGCTGACGAACGCGTTGTGCAACAAAATTTAAAACTGTTGCACAACATAACCGCAACCATTCGAGAAAAATCCAATGAGATCAGATCTTGATAAAAAATTATGCAGCGACTTCCCAGGTCTCTATCGGGACCGACATGGGGACATGAAGAAAACGCTGATGTGCTGGGGATTCGAGTGCGGGAATGGCTGGTATGAGCTGATCTATTCAATATCTGCCCTGCTGTCTAATCACAACCCCGACATCAAGGCCGTTCAAGTGAAAGAAAAGTTTGGCGATTTACGTTTCTACCACGATCACCACGACGACTATACCGGGGGCGTGGTCGGCATGGCTGGATACATATCGTCCCATACCTGCGAAACCTGCGGGGCGCCGGGGCAAGAGTACAGCCGAGAGGGCTGGATTATCACCGCCTGCGGGGAACATAAAGATCAAAATAGCCGGGGCCGGAAGGTTGAGCCCACCCCCAATAACTTGCTCTCGCTAATAGATACCCCACCGATAGAAGGCATAGGCCAAGGCTGGATGCGGCTGGTCGCCCTCCTAAAAATAAAATCCGATTGGGGCGTGGAACACAACGGAATGCAGCCTGTGACTTTCCAGTTCACCAGAGATGAAAATGGACTGCTGCACGTTGGATTTTCGGGGGGTAGTGGCGTAACTCAAGGCATGGTGGACCTGGTAAACCACTATGCGGGAAAGATTGATGAGCACTCGGGGCGCATTTTGAGTGAACTGACTATTCGATTTGCGCCCGGCTATACGCCGTTAGCCCCACCGAATGCATCGTGAACCTCATAACCCACCCCGATTCTCTTCGGGGCGGATTCCCGGCGTTTCAGCGCTTTTTGCACATGATTGATTGCCTCATCTTCATTGTTTACTACAGTAACGATGGTTCGCCCTTTGCCGCCAATTCGTCCGTAAGTGGTTTCCACAATCCAGTTGCCAAAGAGGTCTTGTCCGTAGGCGATCGAATAGGCGCGGTGAATGTTGCGGGCCGGATCACGCGCTTCGAGGTAGACAACAGGCTTCAGCATTGGCCGTGCTCCATGGGTGGTTTAAGGTATTATCGTATGAAGCGACTTGACCTTGGCACAGAAAATTTGAAATATCGCAAGGGAGGAAACTTGGTTGTCTCGGATCGGAAGTGTTTTTAAACAAAACCGCTGTCTTGTAAGCGTTTTTACACAAAAACAAGGATTCGTAATTAAATTTAAACAAAAGTAAGTGTTTTTACACAGAATAATGCATGCGTTGCATGCATTTTTATGAGGTAATTCTATAGAGCTATGTCATAAGACAATAGGCCGATTTTGTCGCATAAATCAGCTTATCTCCCAGCTTTCAAGGTCATAAAACACTATTTTCAATCCGGTTTCGGCCTGAAAATTGGCTTTTTATGATGGCTTTCTATGTCAAAAGACAATATATCTATGTCATAAAACAACAATTCATACCATTCATCTTCGGCGTTGGCTAAAGAGCTATGTCATAAGACAATAGGCCGATTTTGTCGCATAAATCGGCTTATCCCCCAGCTTTCAAGGTCATAAAACACTATTTTCAACCCGATTTCGGCCTGAAAATTGGTTTTTTATGATGGCTTTCTATGTCAAAAGACAATATATCTATGTCAAAAGACAACAATTCACACCCTTCATCTTCGGCGTTGGCTAATTTTTGGTCATCTTAACTAAACCGCATATCTTCCAATGCGTTATCTGATATTTTGGCGAGTTGTTAGCAGGGTTATCCACAAATTTTGTGGATACCTTAACTTTGTATTTCTGGCTAAGAAATACGATAAAATCGGATTTCATTACTCAATGACTTGAACTCCTTTGGTAATTATCGTGGAAATTGTTTGTTCGATGAGGTCAGGAATAATCTCTTCAGTTGGGATAAACGATTCTATGCACATTTTTGAGACTCAGTTAACGCCGATTTCGGCTCGTATTCCATTTTAGCGGACCCCCATTAATTGCAAATGAAGTTCGGGATTAGATGGGCTTGCCGGCAATGCGGCAACGAACATCCAACACTGTTCAACAAACGGTTGTTTTCTGAACAATTGCCACAGCCGCCTTTTCTCCCCTACTTTTTACCCCAAAATGTGTTAATATTTATGTCAATTTATCTACGTCCATAAAGTGTCAATGAATCAAAGAATAGGATACGCCGGAGTCTCCACCGACGACCAGCATTTAGACCTTCAGCGGGACGCGCTAAAAAAATCCGGATGCTCGATCATTTATGAAGAAAAAGCCAGTGGGAAGAGTGCCAACCGAGTCGAGCTGGGGAATTGTTTAAAGGCGCTTCGGGCCGGCGATACTCTCGTCGTTTGGCGGCTGGACCGGCTGGGCCGTTCCTTGCAAGATCTGGTCAAAATCGTAACTGATCTTGAGCGGGCTGGAGTCGGGTTTGAAAGTCTCATCGAAAAAATCGAAACTACCAGTGCGACTGGCAAGCTGACGTTTCATGTGTTCGCGGCTCTGTCTGAGTTCGAGCGCAACCTGATTCGTGAACGCACCCAGGCAGGTCTCGCCGCTGCCAGGGCCAGGGGGCGAAGCGGCGGCAGGAAGCCAAAGCTTGATGCCAAGCAGATTAGAGAAATCAAAACCCTATTGAAAGATCCATCGATTGCGGTGTCTACGGTGGCGAAGCGGTACGGGATATCGAGAACGACTCTTTATAAATATGTAGGCGCCGCATGAATGAAGCCTAACTTTTGTGCCGCCACTAGTTATAACGGCTCGCATTTTAAACTGATCGAGCTCGCATTTAACGCTATTTTGGGCTCAAAATAATTGAAAATGAATAACAGCCGAGCTCACATTATCTGCAACTGAGCTTGCATTTATGCTGCACCGGCTCGCAATTCATCTTCGCGGGCTCACATTAATTGCAAATATCAGATGAGCCAAAATCCGTCTCATTAGGGTTTAGGCTTTCAATTTGAAATGCCTCAAATTCTAAAATGGTATCCTATTGATACACGGAAACTGTCTCAATGACGGTGTCTCTGATGGGTATACCTAAATGGGACACTGACAGCAGTCGGCAATAACTTGCCGATTAAAGAGAGAAAATAAACGGCTGGTCACTCTCCTAAAGCTGCCTGTTGTAACGTTCGAGTTTAGGTGCGGCGGCGCTCCTGCCGATGTCGGCAGGAGCGCGTTGTTATGCAGCGTTGAAACTAACGTTCTATGTAAGGCGCTTCTTGCGCCTTGGCGCAAGACGTCCCCTTCACGGAGGGGTTATGCGTCACCATGTTTCAGGAACGTCTGAATTTCGGCTTTGATGAGGATCGCCGAAGAACCCGCACTTTGAAAGGCATGAGCAGCGAATGCGCGAGAGTCATCCAATTGACCTTGAGCTCTGCGCAAGCGTGCCAAGGCAAAGGCCATTCGACATTCTGTTGAGCCGAAGCCAAGAAAGTTGAAGTTGCCTTTTGCAAATTCGGATGGCGTAACTGTATTGAGATCGGCGTCCTTGGCGGTTGCATCGTTCAGCAGATGTCGGCCTACTTGGGTGTATGTTGCTGTCGCGTCTTGAACGGCTGATGCCATGCTCGCATCCGTGGAGTCATGCTGCCACCATCTATCTTCCCGCTCCTGAGACTCTGACATGCGACGCCGAAACTCACAGAGTTCCTCTGTAATCTTCTTTGAGTCTGGCGTGTTGCCGCACACCTGGGGAATTGCCATGGGTTGCACCGCGAGGTTGACGGCGAACTGCCCGCCGTAACGCCAGACCTGGATGTTGACGACGTGAATCCACTGTCCAGCGACGCGGCGAAAGGTCCGTCCAGAGCCTGCGAAGCCATCTGCACGCAAGACCGGGGCGAGGTGCTCGCGTATGGCCGACTCAATACGTGGTGTGCATGTATTCATGACGCGTAACTCCAATATTCAGTGGCTGCCTCGCCGAAGGCGAAGACGTCCACTGCAAGCATTTGTTGGGCGGCAACTCACTCGTAGACCTTCCCGCAGTAGAGGAAGGCCGCAAATTTCCTCCAAGGATTGGCCGACGCTAATCCTTGCTGCGAACCAAAATTGCTGTCCTCCGCCCATGCCGCTGCTGATTCAAGAAACGACTCAATAGAAGTGTTTTCCCAACCCCCGGCGTCTGGGCCATAAGATGAGCCGGGCCTCTTCATTTCGGCTTGAACAGCTGACGCACGATCTTTTGCTAGCGCACGCACAAAGGCCAAGAACGATGCTTGGTCTGTAACTTGCTCAAGCTGCTCATGAAGTTCCATTTGCTTCTGCCTTTGACGCCTAACGCTGGCCATAACCGGACGCAAAAAGCAGAGCGAAGCGATGCTTTTTGCGGTCCGAGTTTATAGCACTGTTAGCTTTCAACCTCAAAATTTCCACCATGGCTTCTTAGCCAAACCTGGTTCTGGCTCAGCATTTCCTCGAAGTTCCTGCCAATTTGATTGACCTTTTGAGTCATAAATTTCACCCTCATCACCTTGGACTTTTGCCCCAAGCGCTGATGCTATTGCATACATTTTGATGAGTATTTCTTCATCGGGGTTTTTAACTGTGATTCTATCTTCAAAGTGATCGAACCATGCCATGTTTCCGTTTTTCTCATGTCCTGAGTAAGCAAGCCATACTGAAAGACTAGGACTTTCTATTCTCAATACGCTGCCGTCAGGTGTGGTGGCTTCGGCAAAACCATCCAACCGCATTTCAGGGTCGGTTGCAACATAGTTTTTCCATTCTTCAATGGTTATTTCTGGGCCGTCTTCCTCGGACCACTCGTCCTTTCGAGTTATATGAACTTCGTAACCCATGGGAATTCTCCTTGAAAGCTAACGTTAAGTAGACACCTATTTAGGTGTATATTAATTTACGATTATCGGTGTACAATGCCACTCTGGCAATCTGTTAACATGAATGCTACGGTATTTTATTATTGATATCAACCTCTACCTCTACTGCTAAAGAAAAATACCCTTCCTGAACAAGGGGCCGCACATTGATATTGAACAGACGTTAAATGAGTAAGCCGTGAAAGACCGAAAAGGGTCGTTTTTTACCGTTAATGAGAGAGTGACCATCTGAACTTGAGCGGTTGTAGCCTGCTTTCATTTGCAGATAAAGTGAGCCTGGGAAAAATTGAATGCGAGCTTGGCCAGATAAATGCAAGCTCATTTGCAGATAATCTGAGCCGGACTGTATTTTCATTTTCACTTAATTTGAGCCGAAATAGGCGATAAATGCGAGCCCGGCCATTTTCAAATGCAAGCCGTTATAACTAGTTACGTTAGATCAGCCGGTATGGGATGATATCCAGAATTTTTCTAAAATCTTAGTGGATTGCAAGTCGATATGTCGCACCTCGAAACACTGATAGCTGAGTACCTTGAATGGCAGGGGTTCATGATCCGACAGAATATTAAGGTGGGACGCCTAAGCCATGGAGGGTGGGAAATGGAATTGGATATAGTCGGTTTCCACCCCCACAATCAGAAGCTGGTTCACTACGAGCCGTCCATTGATGCGCTTAGCTGGGATAAACGAGAGGCGCGATACCAGAAGAAATTTGAGGCCGGAAAGAAATACATACTGACCGAGCTATTCTCGTGGCTTCCTCCAACGACCGAGATTGAGCAGGTCGCGGTATTTGTGAGTCACCCGACGGGCAGAGATACCATCGCAGGGGGCGCAATTGTCTCAATTGATGAGCTGATTTCTGAGATCAGGGCGGGGGTTATTGCTTGCGGACCGATGGCCCGCAATGCAATTTCAGAACAATATCCGTTGTTACGGACTATTCAGATGTCCCATTCCGGATATTACCGAACCATCCAGCAAGTCGCTTCAGCCAATGTCCAGCACGTTGCGGAGGCCGGGATTGACTGATCTTGTGCCACTGAATGTGTTTGCAGGCCAACACTGGGTAGGCTCTCTGACTAAAAATGCGTCTTATCGCCTGGTCTTTACCTATGCGCCCCACTGGCTAGCGAACGATGACGCCATACCCTTGACGCCCCAACTGCCTCTTTCTAGGCAGGTTTTTGATGGCGATCCGGTCGAGACTTTCTTTCAAAATCTCTTGCCAGAAGGCGATATCCTCGACTTTATCGAGAAGGCTTGGCACATTTCAGCCGGCAATACGTTGTGCTGGTGGGAAATCGGGATGATCACGCTAAAAATTTATCTGTTATGACAACGGCTGAAGGAACGCAACTAGCGCCCTTTTACGACCTGCTTTGCACGGCGGTTTATCCGCATCTGACGCAGAAGTTTGCCCTTAAAATCGGCGGCGAGAATCGGTCGCGTTGGCTGATGGCTCGCCACTGGGAACGGTTTGCTGTCGAAATTGGCAGCGATACTCAATGCATCGCCAAGACTCAGGTCAACCTCATGAACCGGATCGAGTCTGCCTTGCCTTTAGTCATCGAAGAGTTGGTGGACATACGGAACGATCCGGCTGGCCGGGCCATGATCGATAAGATCCATGATGTTATCATGCAGTCGATCGAGCAAATGAGATCGAGGCTGTCAGACCAGCGCTTCATCGATCCCACTTAAAATATCCCTTGCCTTTGATTTATCTGTGATAACCAATGCTAAACCCAGTTGATCCAAAATATTTAAGACTTTATCAACACTAACAGACCGACCAGAATTTCTCTCCAATGCAGACAATAGCGACACTGAAACCCCACAAAGTGCCGCAGCATCATCAATTCGGATTGACTGTTTGTTGCGCATTGCTTTGATCATCAAGCCGATGTCGGCTTGAGTGGTTACAAGATTTGTGCTTTTATGAGGTGGTATTTTGAAATTTCTCGCCATATATTGTTTCTCCTTTTCAAGAAACAATACATGGAATAACGCATTTTTGTCAAAAAGTTTCTCGTATTCAGGAAACAAAAGCGTGAAATCAACTCCCCAGCCCCGCTTTCTCGACATCGAGGCCAGCCCTTTATAAATACGTAGGCGCCGCATGAATGAAACTGAATATCTCTTGGCTGAAAACAACGCAGAACGGTTGCGGGAATCCATCGAGCAACTTAAAGCAGGCAAAACCGAACGTCGAGAGTTGATACGCCATCTCCTTCCTCAACCTATGCCTCGCTTTCTCGACATCGAGGCCAGTTCGCTCAGCATGGACAGTTACCCGATCGAAGTCGGCTGGTCAGATCCGGAAGGCAACATCGAGAGCCATCTGATTAATCCGTATGCGATCGAGGCATGGACCGACTGGGATTATAATGCTCAGCAAGTCCACGGCCTCAGCCGGGAGCAATGCCGGCAGGAAGGCATTCACCCTGAATGGCTTTGCCAGCGTATGAGTGAGTCAGTCCCAGCCGGCGAGATCCTGTATGCCGATGGCGGCGGCTTTGATGAGAGCTGGATAGATGTGCTTTTCAGTGTGAGCTCTGCTTTCGATCACCCTCCCTTTCGGGTTGTCCATACGGATGCCGTGATGCTGCCCCTGCTTATGAAGGTGGAGCCCGACGAGAAAAAGCGATGGCAGTTATACGAAAACCTGATATTGCAGGCCAGGGCGACCGTGGGCGGGCGACATCGAGCCGGAATTGATGTGCGGTATCTTATCGAGCTTTGGCGGCTTTGCCTGAATCAAAGCCAGGCTTAAAGTGTGTCGGCGGAGATACCGCCGCAGGAATTGTCACCCTCCGGAGGTGGGTGCGTACTTACGTATCTCGACGACAAATTCACATGATAGATATCTATCCTAATTAAAATTTGTGCGCATATCTTTTAATAACGATCTTCCTTATTAAAGGATAATCCCGGCAAAAAGTGATTTTGGGGCTGTTTTCTGGTTTTGAACATGGAAAAAATTGCACATAAATAAGCAGGAACATTGCAGTTATAAAATATTGATAGCTATCAATAGGGGTCGTGACAGAAAATGGAAAAAATCGTACGCCAAGGGTGTAAAGTGTCAGGTTGAAGCCATAGATGCCGAGCCAGATGTGTCAGGAAGGACCTAAATCGACTCCAACCTGACGATCTTTGCTTGGTCTGTCTGACGCCAAGTTGAGGTATGGCTCAAATTGACATATTCATTGGTCATCGGCAGAGGTCGGCCATTTTCTGCCGATCGAGGTGTTCTCTGGAATGACTGGGTGATGCCAGAGACTGCTACTCGTAACGTTTGAGTTAACCTGCTAGCGGAAGCTACCAAAGGCGACTGTAGCGAGTCGGATGCAACGAAGGGTTATCTCCATCGAAAAAGCGCATCAAGGCGATGCGCTCGAAGTCGAGTCTCTTCGCAATGTCGCCTATAACGATGTCATTCTAGAGATCAATTGTTTGTCTGCTAGTTGAAGCATAGCCGATAGGCGGAAAAGCGCGCCCACCCGGGCCGGGAAGCCCATCTACTGGCTTCATCAGCATATCCTACAGGACATACTCCTTCCAAGAGTGAACAAAGTTAACTATAATACGGTCCACACTGTGGTTAAACAAAATAAATCCACTGTTTTTCACAAGAGATTAGGGTTTAGAGCAATTATCAACGCTTAGCTAACTCTTAAAACTTATGACACCTAAAGCAGAAACTAAGTCAAATCAGCTTGTTGATGAAATTTCCATATTGTTTGCTGGAAATAAACAACTTGATCCATTCACATTGGCTCGCTTGAAACGAGAAGCGGAGAAGGTTGTAAAAGTTGAGCCAGACTACGGGTATTGCATATTAGGAATGCTCGCATGCCTTGAAGTAGATGCTGAAGCTTGCAAGAAAAACCATGAGCTATCTATAAAATTGAGCTATGATCCTGCGCATGATCTTATTTATCGTGAGAACTATTCAAGATCTCTTAATTATTTAGGGATGTCGAATGAGGCTTATCAGGAGATTAAAAAAGCAATAAACCTTTACGAGAACAATCCTGATTTACTTGAATTAGCCATAAATACAGCTATTGAGTCCGGGCATTCAAGCGATATTTATCGTTACTATGAAGTGCTTTGTAAAATTCTGCCTAGAAATGCAAATAACCAAATCATTGATATCTTAAAGGTTGCTGGTCATTTCAAAGAGTCTGGAATTAATGATGATATAGCGTCTTCATTAGTAAAAGTGGCAGATGAATTGGTATTCAAAAATAAATTAAGGTGCGGTTCAAGAGTTTTTTTTACAGATGAGTCTGAATCGGCAAATAATATTTATTGCTTTATAGATGTTAATGCTGATTTTTCTAAAGTGGTAGAAATGAATATGGATCTATGTGAAAAAATATCTAAAGATCATTATTTTTTTGACAAAAATACCTTTTCAATTTCCTATCGCTCATGGCTATAAATCACGTTGACTTCCTCGATTTCGCAAAATCATTGCCTGAAGCAAGTGAAATTAACTTGCGAAACGCCATGAGCCGAGCATTTTATGCTGCATTCCATGGGTGTGGCTTAAAATATAGCTCAGCCTTTTCAAATGCAGATGTTGGATCGCACGAAAAACTTATCCAAGCATTGCAAAAAAGTCCCGCTTCTGAAGATAGAGCAATTGGATATATGCTTTCTCAATTAAAGGGATTTCGAGTAATAGCTGACTATAAGCTAACTTTAGATGTAACTATTGCTGATAAAAATACATCTCTTTTACAAACTGAAAAGCTTATGCAGAAAATTAATGCTTTTAGTAATCCTTCCATTTATAAAATACAAATCAATAATTAGCGATACTGATTGGCAAAAAAACACAGCCTACCCTACTGGGCTAACCCAACGATCATATGATGTGCCGACAGAGGTGGCCCCAAACCTTTGAACAGCGATCATCGATTTTAAAGTGAAATCCCTGCCGATGATTACGCTGCCTGCGTATTCCGATCAAAACAGCCACTGATTCCGATTTCAAAACCACCGGGCATTCCAATCGCAAAACGGCCACCAATTCCGATACGAATCCAGCCAGATTTGAACGCCTTGGATCGGCCAAAACCTGCCGATTAAAGAGAGAAAATAAACGCCTCGTCAATCTCCTAAAGCAGCCTGTCGTAACGACAAGCTCAGTCGATGCCAAAAGCGCGTTAGCGTTTTGGATGTCGAATGGCGCGACTGGTTATGGGTTGGGTCATTGTGCACGGTATTAAACTCCCAGGTTCACTTTTTCTCGAAGCACGAGGCCAGCTACGCGCTTTGCATTTTCAGCATTCCCAGCTAACCCCATGCGTTCTTTTTCAAACGATAGCAGGCACTGCGCGATAACTTCCTCTTCCTTTCCTTCAAGCACAAGGCGAAAGACGATTGGAAGATACCCGTAGTATTCGTCTCTAGCCTCAGTGATTTCCGAGACTCCTATTGGGTCCCACTCGCGCCAGAGAATCTCGTCGATTCGGCGGTACAAGTCCATTTGAGCCGGAGGCAGTTTTTGTCCCATTTCTTACCTCTAACGTTCCACTTGAGCTGCGGATTGCCCTGGAGCGCAACGAAAGGGTAAGCCGTCGGGCTCAAAGTGGCTGTTAGCTGCGTAGTTCATTCGAGCCCAAGTGCCCACTCTGGAGCACCCTGTAATGACCCTTGTTCCACGGGATCGAACTCAGAGAGCAGTTTTCCCGTCTTAATGTCCCGAAGCTCATAGTGGTCAGGCGTAGAGCCATGCGTTGGGCTTTGCCTAAGGGCGATCTGGCTAGAGGCGCCTCTAAAGCCCCACTGCCAAATTGGCAGACCGTTGCCTCTGAACTTGGCGATCACCTTGCCGTTCTGTTGCAGTACGACCTCTAGCGGAATAGGGTATGACGTGCAACAGCTCGGATAAAGCGATAACCAACCGGCCATCGTCTTATCTTCTGAGATTTTCGGATTTGCGAACCCCACCTGATCTTTATCTGCCTCTTCGTGTCCCGTATCCAGTGGCGCCAAATGGACAGCTCCGTCTTCAGTTAAGACGAGGAGGCAGCTCTCTTCCGGCAGTTCAATCGAGACATACAGTGGCGATGCGGCTACGGTTTGGCACGTGAGGAACAGCGCAAAAAACAGAATCGAAAGGTTCATAAGCAGCTAATGTTTGAATTCACTGCTCTGGCGCGGCTTGCCGCGACAGGTCCGGTGGAAGGATGGGCCGGCCCTCGTCACCAGAACTTCCACCACGGCGAGCGGGAACGTTTGTACCGAACCAACGGAATTGACTCAGGTTCAAGCAGAAAGGCATCGATATAGCCCTCAAGCTGATAACCTTATTCGTTATGCGTCTTTGCTGCCATAGCGCATGATGATTTCGTAGGCATGAATATTCAACTCTTCTTCACGTTCGCCGGCAGTTGGAAACGACACAAGTCTCTGGAGTTCTGGACTTAGCTCGCCGGCTAGAGGGGCGGACTCGGCCACTATGCCGGCAAGAAGCGAATATTTCCAGGTGTCATCGTTTGTTTGAAGGATGCGGCGGATAGGTGGTGCAAGCGGAGTGCCGATAGATGCCAGAAACGGACATAGCACTCTTGCCACAGGCCAATTGAGATCTTGGACCCACTCAAGAAGCGACGGAAGGATTGGCTCGACTGCCGGGTAACCCAAAGCGACAAGGGCCTCGGCTTTCGCAGTGTCGTGCTTGCCAGCTGGCAGAAGGGAGACGAGGTCAAGACGCATAACGTTAAGTAGATACCTATTTAGGTGTATATTAATTTACGATTATCGGTGTATAATGCCACTCTGACAATCTGTTAACATGAATGCTACGGTATTTTATTATTGATATCAACCTCTACTGCTAAAGAAAAATACCCCTCCTGAACAAGGGGCCGCACATTGATATTGAACAGACGTTCAATGAGTAAGCCGTGAAAGACCGAAAAGGGTCGTTTTTGCCTGTTCGCTGTCTAATGACATCCGACCCAAAAGCCGGCGATCTCAATTGCCGTATTCAACGAAGCAGGGTCATTTTTTCCAGAGCGAGAGTGGCAGCCAATCTCCCAGTTTGAGCCCCTCCTTCCATAAAACCATAGTAAGCATCGCTGAGATGCTCCCCGGCAAAAATCAAATTGCCAAAACCGACTTGTTGCCGGAATGGTTTACCGGCTTCGATCCAGAAATACTCGGCAAATTTAGTTAACTGCCCCGGTGTGAAGTTGGCGTAGCCACCTGAGGTATAACGGTTTTGACCCCAACTACTTTTAATAAAAGTCCCGGTTGCGGCATCAATCGCTCCTGGAATAAAGCCGTCCAACTGGGCGACAAATAGTTCACCTAGCGGTTTGATATTGTTGATCTTGTTTAATTGTCTCGCCTGATTCCCACCAAGGAAAAAGTTGAGCGCTCCATCGTCACGTTCAGGTTGCCGTTGGGTTTCGTCCCAGACTTCGGCAAATCCCAGATCGCTCCATGCCGCCAAACTAAAGCCATTGGACTGATGCCAGAAACGCTCGGTAAAACTGGCGATCACTTTTTCGTTGGCGCCCAAGCCGGCCTCCTTGATAAAGTCACGGAATAGTTCTGGTAGCGGAACATTGAGAATGACGTGGCGTAGCGCCGGAAAAGGCAGCGTGATAATCACGATATCTGCAATTTCCTCGGTTTTATCGACAAATTTCAGTCGATACTCAGCGCCTTGACTTTCAACCGCCAGCAAGGCTTTATTCATATGAATTTGCCCAGGTAATGCATTGGCTACCGCATCAGTGATTTGCGCTGACCCACCCCTCACAGAGTATGCCTCGTCACTGTAACTGAGTAGCTCAACGGATTGACCATTCACCTCGGGGAGTATGAACAAGAGCTGGAGAGCTGACGATTCATTGGGTTCTGCGCCGTACTCGGTTCGGATGGCACTTTCCAGCAGGGCGCGGATATAAGGTGCTGCTGCGAATTTATCCGCATGCTGATTTAGATAATCGCTGACTGACCATTGATCAAACAGTGGCGCATTAGCCTCCCAATCCAGATAGAGCCGTCTGGAATCGTCGCTAATCTGTGCCGCAATAGGACGTAAATCGTCCACCAATTGTGCTTCGCTGTAGCTGACTCCATCGAACCAATAGGCTTCTTTAGGATAGGGTGAGAGAGCGGCATCTTTGAGTTTGTTGAACAAACCGATATTGAACTCCTTCACCAAAGCCAGCATATCGGTGTGATCCGTATTGATCAGTTCCGCGCCGAGGTCGATGACCAACCCGTCATCAAGGCGAGTCGAAAGCATTCGGCCTCCCACACGGGATCTGGCTTCATAAACCGTCGCGGAAACTCCGGCTTGTTTGAGCTGATAAGCGGCATTTAACCCAGCGATTCCCGCCCCAATAATGGCCACGCGTAGGGCGGATTTCGACGGATCAGCCCGGACAGGAAAGGCTAAGTTCTGGCCAATGACCCCGGCAAGCCCGGCAACGGCACTGGTTTTCAGGAATCGGCGTCGACTCCAGTCAGTCACGGTATGAGGAACGGGTTCAGGTAAATTTTGTTCTTTCAAATGTTCTCGTCGGGCTGCCTGCAAGGCAAGAACTACCCTACGAAAAAACAACGTATGTGCCATAGTGAACCCCTTTGTTTAATTAAGTTAAGTCATCGCGACTAAGATTTTTGAACACCTTTTGGCCTTGGAAGCGATTGGGCCTGCTAGGGTGCTGTCTACGTTGATATGGATAAATTTAGCCAGGAAAAAAGTAATTTACAACTATCATCGCTGGTTATCGATAGGTAGACAATAAGCTAAATTTCTGGCGTTTTTAACTCTCCTTCTTTTTGTCTCGGAAGATAACGTCTTCTTTCTGGGTAATAATTTACACGGAGGAACTCACTGCCCACTCAATGGGTGATCGTACGCCCCCCGGTTAGTGTCTATAGGAGTCGTTACCTTACAATCTGGCGCTATCGGCCAAAACCTGCCGGTCGCGACTGGCCGCTTTATGGCGACGAATATGGCAGAATGAAGTTCGGCAATGTGCCAGCAGACGGTAAAATGTTAGGTGGGCAACGCTTTTTATGACTTCCAGTGTGTTTAAAAAACGAAGTTTTTTAGACCTGACAAGAAACCATGAAAACGATGACTTGTAAGGCTAACAATTTTGTCTAATAATAAGACCATGAAATATGGCTATGCGCGGGTTTAGACCGACGACCAAAAAGCGGATTTACAGATTGCCGCCCTGAAAAAGGCGGGCTGGGACTTTATCTTTATGGACACAGCTACCGGCGCATCAAGCACGCGACCAGAACTAACTCGCTGCCTTCAATTCTTACGGGCAATGGATACGCTCGTCGTCTGGAAGCTCGACCGGCTGGGGCTATCACTATCACAACTTAGTTGTCATGGTGTTGGCCGAACTACAAGGGCAGGGGCGCTTTCTGTCGCAGACCGAAGCCATATAGGCACCGAAAGCGTGACGGGGCGATTGTTGGGGCACATACTTGGGGCGTTGGCGGAATTCGAGCGCGTTTTGATCGTGGAGCACACACAAGCCGGTTTAAAGGCAGCGAAGAAACTCGGCGTAAAGCTGGGGCGCAAACCGTCATTTTCAGACATTAAACATAAACACCTGCGAATTCTCATCAAGGGCGAGAGTCAGGCGGCAGTCGCCAAATTGCTCAATGAATGCCGTGCAACGCACTACAACAGCTTTAAAGATTAGGTAGCTCGGGCTTGGTTGTTCGTTTTGTTTAATGTTTGTGAGTATTGTAGCCTCTGAAAGCCACGCCGCGCTTGGGATATGCTCTGCGGTATTGGAGATTTTGTCTAGTTATAAAAGCACTCTATTTATGGTTAACATGTAAAATGATCATCACCGAAATATTTCTGATCGCAATGACTCTTATTTTCACCATCCCATATCTGATCTGGAGAATAGGAAAGACAGAGTACTATGCTCCTCTAGTGGTGGTACAGATTATTACTGGTATTTTGCTTGGCCCAGGTGTTTTAGGGACGGTTTTTCCAAACTATTACGGATTTGTTTTTACTCCATCTGTGATCCAGTTGTTAAATGGTATTGCTTGGTGGGCGGTCATGTTATTTGTTTGGATTGCTGGTATTGAACTGGATTTACGCAAAGCATGGCAACATCGCAGGGAAAGCATTGTTACCGCAGGACTGGCTCTAGGAACGCCGTTGGTATTCGGCAGCATTGCTGCAACAGGATTATTAATGTTCGATGGTTGGATTGGTCAAAATGCTATGTCATGGCAATTTATTATGGGAGTTGGTATGGCCTGTGCAGTCACTGCACTTCCAATTCTGATCCTGTTTATGGAAAAACTGGAAATCCTGCGATTACCTATAGGCCAGCGTATCCTACGTTACGCTAGTTTGGATGATGTGGTCATTTGGGGCATCCTCGCACTGATTTTGATGGATTGGGAGCGGGTTGGTAGACAGGTCGGATTTCTACTTGGATATACAGTTATTGGTTACATTTTTCGGAAGCTTATGGTAAGGCTCCCAGAAAGGGACCGATGGTATGTGGGGTTGATCTGGCTGGCTGGTTGTGGCTTTGGTGCCGATTATTCGGGGCTGCACTTTATGGTCGGAGCCTTCCTTGCAGGAGCTATCATGGATGGAGATTGGTTCGACCAGAAGCAAATGGATTTTCTGCGGTTCCACGTTTTATTAGTCATGATGCCTGTGTTCTTCTTGAGTACTGGTCTGCGAACCAACTGGGCGTTGGGTGGAGCAACAGTATCTATGGCTGCAGGCGTATTACTTGCTGCCTCTATCTCGGGAAAATTGTTAGGTACTCATATCGCAGGGAGAATTCTCAATTGGGAGCCTGGCGAAGGATCGCTTATTGGCTGGTTACTTCAAACCAAGGCACTGATCATGATCATCTTTGTAAATGTGCTGCTGGATAATGGCATTATTACTAGCGAAACATTTACCGCACTGCTGCTTATGGCCATCGCCAGCACTATGATGACTATACCTATAGTATCTCCAAAACTGGCTCGTATGGATTCGATTATTTTTAGGTCAAAGTAATGAAGGCCAAGGATTCCACAGCATGAGTCATGATTGGTAATATAGTCGCTACATAAGAAACAGGGTTATAGATTGGTATGTATCTAAAGATCATCCTTAGCATTTTCTGTGGGTTTTGAAAACCAACCCAGCATCAAGTGAACTGGGTTGGTCTACATTATTTTATGCCCCTATTGCTACCCAACTAACCATGGCCGCCTCCCTAAGTAAAAGTGTTAAAATTACCTTTGATTCTTTCAATACAAGCCCGTAAGCTTGATCAAGTTTAATCCAAATTAAGAAAAGTAAATTCACTTTTTTTGGATCATGTGTGCTCAGACAAAGCCGAGTTGATTGGCTAGCGACACCATAGTACCTAAAGCCAAATCCTCTGAGTTTGCACCGACACACAATGAGAGCGCCGCCTCGGATGTAAGAGGACCAGCGCCAAAAATAAGATTTGAATCTAAATTGAAGCCCGCAACATACGGCTCACTTTCGATAACATCAATTGTCTTTTTTATATCACCTGTGCTAACTGGTGCGCTCCTGCCCCAATAGAATGCTCCAATAGCGCTTGCATTGACTAACGGCTTAGCGCTTGAAATTAAACGAGATACATCATCAATTTGCCCGGCACAAATGTATGCATATGCTAACCGGATATCAAGACCGGTAGCCAATTTCACGGCATCAGGTATAAATCCACCTCCTGGCCTCAACGCGGCATCAATTAGTACCACGCCATCCTTCGTCGCTCTAGCCTCTAAATGAAAAACCACATTTACGACACCGATAGCTTCCAATGCTTGCTTTGCCAATAGTCGAAAGACCCCTTCTTTATCTTGCAAAGTAACCATCGCCCTATCTCGGAATTCCGGCACCTCATCAATTTTCTCTTTACCAAGAACTGAGCAATGAGCAACTTGTCCATTTAAGAAAACCCCATCCAAGCTAAATTCAACGTAACCATCGAATTTTTCACTCACATATTGCATTACCATGAAACGTTGAGTGTGAGGTTCGGTTATAACCCTACGAATAGCTACTCGAAGCTCCTCTTTTGATGTCTCGATACGCACAACTCTGGAACCACTACCGATGACAGGTTTGACAATATATTGACAGACATCATTCGATAGGTCATCCAACAGATCTTCGGAACTCATTCCAGACAAGTCCACAATGCCATATGGAATGGGCATTAAGCCGACAGCTTTGAGCTTGGCATACAGGCGCTCTTTATTCCAACATAAATCAATCGCTTGATGATTAAAGTCCAGTTCGGGCAAAAAAGATCCCTTTGCTTTTGCTGCTGCTGACTGCAGGCTATCAGCAAAAGAAAGCAAAATGTTAGACTCCGGTGAGGTGTTTTCAAAGCCTAACGCAGAGTCAGTGGCCGCAGCCCAACCTTGACTTTGTACCATACTCCATGTGGTCTCGACTAATGGTTGATACCCACTACTTGGGTTAGACATCAACTCATTGAATGTAGAATAACTACTATCTATAGGTAGCCGAAGTGAAAAAACTCCAGAATTCGGATTTGCTCGTTTAGCAGTAAATCCTCTAGTTGTTGGTTTTGCTGGCATAACTCCCCCTTAATTTATTAATTCATCACTAACCCAATAAAAATTAACTCGACAAACACATTAACTCCAACTTAATGCCGTCTGGATCCTCAAAAAATACTGCGTAGTAATTTTCTGCATATTCTGGATACTCGCGTGGATCATCCAGAATATGATAGCCATTAAGTTTAAGGTCTTTCCACAATTTATCTATAACTTCACGTTCATCAACCTGAAAGGCAATGTGATGAATGCCAGGATCATAAGTTACGTGCTTTCGATCTAACTGATCAGTACGTGCCTGATAAATCAATATTTCAGGGTTTGGACCGAGCCAAACTGCAATTCGCTTTTCATCGTAATGAGAAAGAGCATAACCTACTCCCTCTAGAACTAAACGATAGAATGCCATCGAAGTTGGCAAATCCGAAACAGTAATCGCGAAGTGATGCAGCATTTTATAGGCCTCTGATGTCTATATTATTTTATGATTGGTCAATCTATTTAAAGTATTTTCCCATCGATTTTCTCCAACGGCAAGGCAATAACGCATTGCCTCTCGTTGATCAGAAAAAATGTTGCCGGGTACGCCAATCAAACCAAGGTTAACAAGTATAGAGCTGTCTTCCACAAATTCATAAAATCCTCTAGCGTTGGGAATCACTTTACAACAAACTCCCACCTCTGAAATTGCGTTTCTAAACAAGGAATGTCTGTGCATCAATAACTCCATTCGCTTTGTTATACTTGCCATGTAATCTTTATCTGACCATAGTTGTAAAGCCAAATTTTGGCTTAAGTAGCAAGGCTCAAAACTAGAATGACGCTTTAACTCACAAATTGCTCTGAAAATGTTCGATAGATTTGTGGCTACAAATCCTAGCCTAAGGCCTGGCAAAAAGAGCAATTTTCCAATACTCCCAACCATAACCAGTCGATCCTCTAACCGACTTAACACTTCCCGTGTATTACTATCCATTAAGTCAGTAAGGGGATAGGTTAAATCCAGAATCAGAACTGTACTGTGACGATTCGATTTAGATAATATCTCCTCAATTTTCTTCAAATCGATGACCCTTCCAGTTGGATTTTCCGGCCAACCCACAACAACCAAATTTGGCGCACCCTCCGTCTGAGTAAACAACGCCAACAAGTCGTCTACGTCGTGATAGTTAACACAGGTCCCCCCACAGAACTCTACTAAACGCCAATATGCAGGAAACGTCGGGTATGGCAAGGCAACCACTGTTCCCAGCTCAACAAGCACTTGCATTACAAGATGCAGCCCCTCGCTTGCCCCTGAAGTGATTTGTATTCCATTATTTGCCACCCCAATCATCTGGGAGATATGGGATAGTAAAGCAGGTATGCCCTGAACACCAGAATACTCGCCAAACGCAGATAATGAAAGCGTAGGAAGCGAACTCAATGATCGAAAAAATGCGCTGTCAAACGTTCGTAAATCAATAATTTCGTCTTCGCATTGATTATATTCAAACACATTACCGAGTTGGGATTTCAGCAAATGCCGTGCACGATTCGTAAGTGGGTAGTTAGCAAACTGATTCATAGTCGTAAGAATTTCAAATTTTATGAAGCGCAACATTCAAATCGGTGCACTCTTGGAGCAAATCAATGAACACTTGGCAAAAAACAGCTTGATTTTTTGTATCACATTTTGACCTAAGCAACTCTTCTTCCGGCGGTTTTAAATTTAATGATCCACACAAGATCGAAATCAAATCTGGAACTTGTTTCGCACCAATACGATTTGTGATGACTTGGTGTGCTCGCGCTAACCTTCGAAGTTGCAAACTTTTCATGAAATGGAGTCGTGTAGCGGCTTCCCAGAGCTCAAGGCGCAAATTACCAGCCCCACGGCCGATCCCAAGTAGTGATACATCAATAATTTGGGCCCCAGCATCAACTGCCGATAAGCTGTTGGCTAATGCTAACGAGAGGTAATCGTGAGCATGAAAACCAACCATAGAAGATGTTGCATTAACACATGTTCGCACTACCGTAGAAACCCTATCAGGGAACATTGCCCCACATGTATCAGCCAAGCAAATAATATCTGGTATTGCATCCACGCGATTGTTAAGACTCTCCACTACTCTGAGTAAGTCGCCTAGTGAAATATGGCTTAATAATGCAATATTTACAGATGTCTTCAATCCTGCATCTTTCGCCGCTTGATTAAGCAGAGTCAGTTTTTCCCGCCAAGATTTATGGTAGACAAATCGAACGAGGTCAACTCCAGAGGTTTTTAAGTCTTCAAAATTCACATGACCGCATAAGGCTCCTGGGTGAACCATGACACATATTCTTGCATCTAATAAATAATGCCGGAGTGCTTTAATAGACGCATTAGTAAGGTTGGCCGCAGATCCAGGTTTTGCCACACTGTGTAACTCAGGCAGTCCTCCTACATATCCAATTTCCACAAACTCAACCGGAGCACAACTGGTTGCTGACACAATAGTTGTCATCTCATTAAACGACCAATTAAAGTCGCAACAAAAGCCACCATCACGAAGCGTTACATCTATTAGGGAATGACTCTTGACAAAATTCTTATTTTCGACGGAATCATACATTGTGTGACTTTAACCAAAAATTATGATTCGCTTGAAGAGCGATGAGCATGGAGAACCGTTTGCAATCTGGGGTTTCCCGTGGCACAAAGACGGAAATGTCCAGGTAATCCATATCGATCTCCAGGTTCCCCAATAAGAATATTTTCTCTAAGTTTTATCGAATGCATCGTTCCTCGCAGCCATACGTAGAGCGTCCCGGAACTAATAACTTCAGCTCCGGCATTGATAAGAGCATCGACTAAAGAATGTCTAGACTCACCTACGAAGTCGCGAACCTGATGTAGCCGCTCTAGTCCAGATTGATTCCCTAACAAGTGTTTAGCAAGACACTGTGTTATCGGTGGTAAGCACGAAGAAGATAATGCCCGGAATTTGAGTGCTTTTGATATATTCTCTTGGGACGAAATAAGAAAACCAACTCGCAATCCCGCTGCGGCAAACCTCTTAGATACTGAGTCCACGACACAAACTCGCTGCCAATCTGACATCATCAATAGCAAACTTGTCAGAAAATAATCCTGGCTATCGATCCCTGCATACACCTGATCGACAATTATTCTAGTTGCTGAATTTTCAATAAGATTGACTAACTCAACTGTTACCGACTTTTCTATGGAGATTCCAGTCGGATTATGTGGGGAATTAAGAACAACTACATCTGGTTGTTTGTTGCAAATTGAATCTAACAGCTGCGACGTGTGGTTTGGGCCCTTTACCTCATAAAAGATGGCTTTACCTCCAAGCAAATTGACCCAGTGCATATATGGTGGCCAATAAGGAATTGGAAGGAGAACCGTATCGCCCGGCTTTACGAACAGTTGAAATGCAAACCAAAGAGCCTCTTTCCCTCCCATAGTTACAAATACGTTGCTCTCGGTGAGTTCACAAGCACCCACATGAGTTAAAAACATCTGTCGAAGCTCTTGGTCGCCCCATGGAGAACTATACTTAACCAACCGCTCTGTAATCTCCAATTCATATGCGAATGACATACTGCCAGATGGAAGGACTACCTCACCCATCGTGCAGTCAATATGATCACGATTAGATGGCTCTATATTTTCTGGGTCTTTAAAGAAATAGTTCATGTATAAAAATACATAGCACTAAATTAGCATTGAATTGGCTGAATATCATTGACACTATGTGCGCCGCAAGGCGTTCTTAGCAGCAAAGCCTCTTATTTTTGCTGCTTCCGAGTTTGAAGCACCTTCGAATCCCCAACCAAGATCAGAACAAAGTCTATCGCAGGCTCGTTGATATAGTCTTCGATGATGATCTGGAAGAAACCCAACCATGATTTGAGCATATTGCATCTCACCGGCCGGAGTGAGGGAAATTTGATCGCCATTCACTAGGATAAGACCTTCGATTTGCAAAGCTTCAACCTTTGGCAATATACTTTCCTGAATACCAAGGCGCTCAGCTTCTGATAATTTAGCAGTTAGTCGCTTTGGAAAGTAAACAAACTCTTTCTCATAAGCGTGTCCTGGACTACACCGCTCGATTGGTAGTCGCTGGCTGTTTATGGCGGCAATATAATCCCGCTCAGACTGGATATTGTGATAAGCCAGTCCTTTAATCATCGAATAAGCCCCAACGCCAAGCCCTATACATTCATCGTCGTACCCGCCATAAACTGTCTGAAACATATACTCACATCCCGGAGTATTTTCCTCCCCAAAGGAGTACATGCTGAACTGCCGATACGATTTTTTTATTTCTGACTTTGCCGAGTGAAACAATTCCCATCGTTCTGGTCCGGCAGGAGCCGGTGGGATCTCACCAAATCTAATTCTATCTAAGAATTTTGGTTGAGCAACGACATAGTCGAATGGATATATTGCTATACTTGAGACTCCAAGGGTACATGCATTCTTTGCATCTTCTATTGCATCTTCTATTGATTGGCCTGGGAATCCGGCAATCATGTCTATATTCACCTCGCTAAACAATTTTTTGCCGGTAGCAATTACCGATTCTATCTGCTCGAGCGAAGCTGTTAAGTTCACTTGATCTCTTAATTTCTGGGAGAGTGTTTGTACTCCAAAACTGATTCGACTTACACCAGCGTCGCTAAGTGCGTACAAGAGCTCTGTAGATGCTGACTTGGCTTCTACTTCGAAAGTTATCTCCGGTGTTTGGGAAATCGAAAAAATTTCACGAAGGTGTCTGATCAGGCTAACTGCCTGCTGTGGAGATAGAACCGATGGGGTGCCTCCCCCAAAATAAATTGAATTAAAATTCCAGCTCTTTACTAAGGCGGTTTGCGATATTGCCGATGCTTCTGCAGTCAATGCATTTAAATAGGCTGAGATACGTTCATCATTGCCGACTGACTTAACGAATGGACAAAAAGAACAAATTGTGTCGCAGAAAGGTATATGAACATATAAGCCCTTTCTCCCCGTCACAGAACTGACTGGCGGCGTCTCCAAGAACGCTTGTGCAACCAATCGATGATTCGCAGAGTAGTTCAAATCAAAGAATGGATAAGTAAATGACTCGAATATAACGTCTTGCGGCAAAAATCCTAATGAGTTATTTGGCTTTTTTTCAACAGACATAGCTCAGTACTCCCACTAATTGCGGTTGCTCAAAACATGTCCACCGCGTTGCTAAAATGATACCGTACATGTAGCGGCCTGTAAAAATATTTTGTGTGAAACGTCGCCTATTTTCCTGAGCATAGCGTATTCTGCGCTATGGCAGCAAAGGGCAAAATCAACACTACAACTACTAAAAGAAGGTTTTTTCTCCGGTATCAGCTCATCTATTTTGGCTGGTCAATTTGAGTCGGTAGTGCTAATTACTTTACCTATGACCGGTATCGGGAAGCTTAAATCCATACCCGAATGTCTCAAAGGGGTCGATTGCGACAATTCATCTCGTCCAAAAGCCGTCATTCAATACTGGCGTAATCATATCGGAATCGATGGTCTGTATCGCATAGGAATAGGTGGCGGTTTTCAATCGAAATGGGTGGCTGATTTGAGGTGGAATATGCACTGCCATTTTAACCTGTGGCAACATGCCCATATAATCCTGATACAAGGGTGTTTTTCAATCCAGGCTTTAATGTGGCCTAGATCGATTGTACCAATTATTGCATGATCGAGGCTCTCGCCTGCGCAACCGAATCATAAGCGTGTAGATAAACTAAACACACTCGCATTTCATCGATCGCCACATGCGTTCGGCAAAGACATTAAGAGCCTATCCCAATAGGAACATCTGGCTGATTCATGAAATCTTATAGAATAAGCGCTAACGCGCAAGAAGTTCCAGTAAAACATAGAGGCGGCCAATTTGCCGAGCACATGAACCACAAGACCATAGGGGCCTGCTATGGAGGGGGAGTCGTGTCTTTCTCAATAGTTTAAGGTGGCCTATGAACTGGCGCCCATGCTCTTAATTCGAATTTAAGCCCAGTACAAGAGCGTAAACATAGGGATTCCTTATCCAGCCAATGCCCTGAGCCTAAGTCTCACGGACTCAAAAGAACCTGAATGGTTGACGTTGTAGGAACTTTCCGAAAACCATCCGTTTCTGGATTTGAGCAATTTGGCTTTAAAAAAGTGGATAGTCATTTCAGCCCTACCTTCTTTAATCCATTTGAAATAGCTCTCTCCATCCCTCCATCTTCATCAGATACGTGATTAAATGTGGCAAAACCAGAATGACCATTAATACACTTGTCAAATACTCCTTTGGATTTCACGATTTTAATCAATAATTGATCAAGTTGATTGATGAAGTCACGGTTGTGGTCAGAACGAACAACAAGCCCCTTGAAGCTATCTGTCTCTTCTGATGCTCGACCAATACGTCTTTCTATTTCCAAAAGATAGCAATTGCCGTTGGTTGTTCTGAGATGTGCGATCAACAGTTTACGTGGGACGTCACTATATGGCCCCATATATAACCAATTGATAATCTCTTTACTTAGTTTTACTTTATCGGGAATGCCTTGCGTTGGAAGACTAATCAAGCCTGGCATTTCATCTGATCCGATTATATTTCCAGCCGCGTCTATACTATAGGCAGACATGATCTTTCCGTCGGCAGCCATTTTCCGCAAGCTATTCCATATGTTTATAAACATTGTTGGAACAATCTTTTGCGGTGTTTCCAATGACGCGGATTGAATATGAAGTTTCGATCCATATTCGTCACCACCAGAATAATGACTAATATCCGTCTCGTTTCTCAAGATACGTATTTCACCTGTTTCCTTTTCAGAACGAATAACGCGATTTATCTCTCTTGGGTCACCAATAATTTCAATCGGCTCGTTAAATATCTGGATTGTCTCTTGATTTCGGCCTGGCTCATCTCTACTGGTAAGCTTTATTTCATCCGTTAAGAATCTAGTTCGCTTGTAAAGATAGGCTGTTCCGCCCTCTTTTTTCTTGATTTCCGACAGATTGGTATTTTCACGGTCCAAATAGATGTCTGGACCTAGAGGATCACTACAACCTAAGATTTGCAGACCTAGGAACCTTGTTTTCTTTTTATCTAACCAGAGCCCTTTCACTTTAAGCTGTAACTTTCCTGAAAAACAAGGTGGGATTACAGGAAATGCAAGTTTTCGGTCCGAGTCAGTATAGGATTTCTGAAGCGAATGCCATATTCGATTGGTTCTAGCGTAAGTGATTGGATCATGCTTGAGATGCGCCAAGTAAACCGCGTCATCGTTTAAGCAATCTCGTGTTACGGTTAATAGCCAAGTATTGGGGATTTGTGGTTGGACATCCTTGTAGATCAGTTTTTCCATTGCCTGCTCTAATGGATAGTTGATCAAAGTTTTTTTAAGGTGTTGCGAACGGCCATACATCCTGGAAAATACTTCCATACAAGGAATGATAAGCCCATTTGGATTACCAGCAACAGAAAATTTTACAACCTTTGCAGATGCACAATTCTCTTTATCACCAAGACCGTATGTTAGATTTGGTATTAACCAAGTATTATCGTCCTTGCTGACAGAACTCCAAGTATTAGCAATCTGCCAACCGTTATCGTTGCCATCCACCTCGAATAAATGTTCTTCGTAGTTATTTTCCTCGATTAATTGTTGGTTTTTCCAGACGGTTCCAATTCTGAGTTGACCAATATGAGTAATCCCAACTTCGTGAAATTCGAGTTTAGTTATTAAACTAGAAAAATGTTTAAAACAAACCACTACTGTTGGTTCTGAAGGAGCCAAATTGTTTCTCTTCAAACCGCAGTACCACATTACTGTGAGGCGTTTGTCATTATTTGGCAGGTCAGTAATGACAATCGGTTGTTTGTTGATGACTGACATGGAAGTATTATTACAGTGGAGCTGGAATTTCGCAGTAGTGTAAACTGAATGAAAGAAAATCATGTTTATTGCAGATTACTGCTCAAAGCCGCCGCCTAAGATTTTATAAACCAGCCAGTTCGTTCCTCTTCAAAAGAAGGTACTTCTAAAGGCTATAACTTTAGTTAATCGTCTGCTTCAGGTCGTGATAGACTTTGCTGCACAAATAAAGCCTATCAATTTGTTTTTATTGGAAAATTACAAATTTTTACTTTAAAGAAGCCAATTAAATTCAATGAGTTACCGATCTATGCAACAAAGCCGTCGTGATAAGCTAGCTATTATACTGATTCTTCCGTTTCAGTTAACTTAAGATGGCTCCCAGGCATACTTTTATTGATGGGTAGAAAGCTAGCTTCCAACAGAGCTCAATGCTTTTTGAATCTATAATGGTGTTTTCCTTCTTACTTACGACAAAGCCCATGAAAAAACTTACATCACTTCAGCGCATTTTCTTGATCCTTATCGGGCTTGGTCTAAGTCATTATTCGGTTGCTCATCCTGGCAGGCTGAATGTGGAAGGCTGTCATAATAACCGCAAAACGGGTGAATATCATTGCCATCGAGCAGCAGAAAAAGCTAGTACCACGAAGCGCTCAACGCCATCCGTTCTGTTAAGTGAGGAGGACAAACAGTCGATAGTCCCTCTAACGACAGGAACTGAAAAGGCCAATCGGCAAGGCGATCTCATCCAACTCGACTATGAAGGTTTCACGGTTTGGGTGGATTGCGCAAAAAGGGGACCGGTCAAGTTTCGTTATACGGCCCAGCATGATGAGGGCAACTCGAAACGTTACGATAAATTCATGCTGGATACCAAGGTACCAGCAGAATGCCAGCAAATCTCAGCGAAAGCCTATGGGCATGGCTATGACCGTGGACATCAGGTGCCGGCCAATCATCTGGATGCCTCCGAAGTGGCGATTAAGCAGTCAAATTTTATGACCAATATTCTGCCGCAAACTTCGCAAATGAATCGCGGCGCCTGGCTGGAAACGGAAGAGATAGTCGAGTGCTACCGAGACATTGATGAGCTTCTGGTCATCGGTGGCGTAGTGTGGGGCAATAATCCGGCCGATGACTTCTTTCTACAAAGTCATGGCTTGGAAACCCCTGACGCTTTCTGGAAAGTAATTATCCGCGGCACCGGCCAAGATGAGCGGGCAATCGCCTGGATCGTGCCGAATACGTCAGAGGCGACACGAAAGAACCTGGACCGTTATCTCGTCAGCATTGAGGAATTGGAACGCGTAATCAGGGAGAAAATACCGACCGCAGACTATGTTAAGCATGACAAACCCTCGGCTTCGTGGCTGATTCCGATGGGATGCAATAAAAGTTGACGACAGACGGTTTTCGGCACTCTGTGAACTTCGACAGTTTATGGACTCCAGATTTTCAAGGCACCCATAAATATCAATAACTTAACTATTACGCTATTTCTATTCCAAAGCAGTTACCGGATTTTAGCTATATACATCGGCAGCCATCGGCCAATAGCACCAGTTCAATCACCATCGAGTGCTGTCGACCACCTTCTGCCATTCATATCACATTTTCGAACGGCTAATATGGGTCACAAACTGCTCGTTCAACGTGGAGTTGAGGCGCCCGCGCGAAAAGCCGCACAGGCCGCCTCGAACGAAAATTAGGTTTCTCGGCGTGCAATGAGTTGTTCCTCAATTTCTGCAACAAGGTGGGTGCACTGTTTTACAAGCTCGATGATGGCCCCGCTTTCTATTTTTTGCTGATTCCCATCCTTGTCAAACCCGTTGCGGTGAACACAATCGTGGCGGACAATAATGGCCTTGAAAAGCCAAGCGACATCACCGAAGTCGATATCCAAGACGAATAGATACATTGGCTTGACCTTCTTGAGGTCGTGGAAGATCAAATCCCTGAGATAGCGTGCAACTAGGCGCTTCAGATCTTCCCATTGGGTGAATATCTCCCTCAATGAGAATTGCCTCTTCGCCAACTCAGGGTCGGTTTCGACAAGGCGTCGAATAAGTGCGTCATCATTAACGACCGTCGAAATGAAGCTGCTCGAAAGATAGGCTTCCGTAGCAGTTACTACTTGGGCGAAAAGCATGTTGTTCAAAGTTGCCTGGACCTCTGCGGGATGCGGATGCCGCAACAGCGAAATAACGTCCGTGGATACTTTGCGGTAGACATCCAGTTGCCGGGTACTCTCGATTTCCGATACCACGTCCTCTTGCTCGAAGAGCTTGTGAACATCGAAGTTAAGATCGACAACATTTGGCACGAAAATGTTGGTATCGGAAAGCGTGCAAACGATGTGAGTATCGTAATCCTTCCCGCAACCTTCGCAACTGATGGTTTCCCAGTAGTCACGAAGGCTAGCTGGATCATTCTCGGGATCGACATCAGGGCCATCACATGTGATCGTTTCATCGACGAAAGCGCCACACTGACATGAGAAAGTGATGTCGATTTCCATGGAAGAAGCCTAGCGCTGTGCGTAACCGGCATCCGAAAGCGGCAGAACGAAGCGGCTCCGCTTACGGCTGACGCACTTGATAGGCATGCGCTATTTAGAGTTACTAAGCAGACCTTCTAAACAATCTAAAAGGTCTTGCGTTTTAATTTTTTCCCCTTTTTTATAAGCCATTATTTTATTAAGCGATTTTTCGTAGTTGCTAGGACTGTGCTTCAAGTTGCAATGTTTGTAGTACTTCAGGATAAAGTCTCTAACTTCATAACCTTCACTACGATTGATATATAACCTGTCTAGTTTTACTGGCGGTTCATCTCCACCAGATCTTGTCCATGAGAGGGCCGTATTTTCTTCTAGCCACTTGGTCAGGGATTGTTCATTAGTCATAAGTCTTCCTTATTGTATGGATATTGCAGAATGGACAGCACTTAACCGGCCTAATAAAAAATTAAGTGGTTTCGGTTTATCTTCCCGCTTTTAGGCAATTTTACAACAAATCTTTGACGTTAGCCAGGTTCGCTAACGGCCTATCATCCTAAAACGGGGTGATAAACAGATCCGGATATCATGAGACGCAGTTGGGTCCACTCGAAAAGTGCAAATTCGACGGGGGATATCGTGAGTCCGCTTATTGACAGCGAGCAGAACTCAAGGAATAGTGCTTGAAAGACCGAAAAGGGTCAACGGTCATTCAGTAGTGGTCTCCAAAGCGGACAAAGCCTCTTCCAGGCTTACTGCCAGACTATTCAAGTGAAACTGTACACCAACGCTGCCAGCTTTCTTAAACCTGAATCAGCCTGCTCCTCGCTTGCGTGACTGAAGTTGAGACGCAGTTGCCCGCAGCTAGTCACTTGCATAGGCAAGAATGGTTCACCGGGCATGAAGGCTACACCTGCTTCAATAGCCTTGGGCAAGAGTAGACGAGTGTCAATGCACCGATTGAGAGTAATCCAGAAGAACAGACCACCGGGCGGAGTCTGCCAACTGGCTATGTCGCCAAAATGGCGACATAGCGCTCCTTCGAAAGAATTTCGACGTTGCCGATAGTTTTCGGCGAGTTCCTCCAAACGCTTGCTGTATTCCGAATCGTTCAATTGTTGCAATACCAGCCACTGGCTGACGCGGTTACTGTGCAAATCTGCCGCCTGCTTGAGGCGTGTCAGGAAAGGCAACAAATCCGGAGATGCAACAAGGTAGCCGAGGCGCAATCCTGGTGCCAGACTCTTCGAAAACGATCCTTGGTAAATCCACGGTGCCTGCTGAAGCAGGGCACACACCGGAGTTCGTTCGCATTGGTCATACACCAAGTCGCAGTAAGGGTCGTCCTCAAACAAAGGAAGACGAGCGGTATCGCATGCGTCAGCTAGGGCATTGCGTTGACTTGCATCAAGACAACGACCGCTTGGATTCTGAAAAGTTGGAATGGCATAGGCAAAAGATGGCTTTTCGCGCAGCAATGCTTGCACATCTAGCGCCTCCGCATCGTAAGCAACGAAGCGGGCACCGAAATAGCTGAACACCTGCAATGCCGCCAGATAGGTTGGCGACTCCACCGCTACTACAGTGCCGGGATCGATGAACAGTTTGGCGACAAGATCGATGCCTTGCTGCGAACCAGAAAGAATCAACACCTGCTCAGCTGTGCACTGAAACCCTCGCTCGTGCAGTTCTTCGGCAATCCGCTGCCGGAGTTCCCATTCGCCTTCACTGGGACCGTATTGCAGGATGTACTGCGGCATGGCGTCCAGGCTGAATTGAGGGAAACTATCGACCGCCGGTAGGCCGCCTGCAAAGGAGATCATACCCGGACGATTGACGACGGACAGGATTTCCCGGATCGGTGACGGATGCAGATCGTGGGTACGAGAAGAAAAATGAGTGCTGTGGTGCGGTAACGTAGAATTCATGGCGACCTATTTACAAACGTCAATAAAGTTGACCTATAGCCATACTAATAGCTAAACGTATATAATGTCAATATGGTTGACCAAATATCCTCTGTCGAGACCCCACCCAATGATAATGCTACAGCTGCTGACACACTCTCGTCTAAGCCGGACGAAGCCTCATTGCGCCTAGCCATCGAGCAGTTTTACTTCGGCTACCGTGCTTTCACTGTACAGCCCGACCGCATTCTCGATCAGCGCGGCCTAGGTCGGATTCACCACCGCATTCTCTATTTCGTCGGTCGAAATCCGCAGATTTCGGTCAATGCCCTGCTGACCATGCTAAATATTAGTAAGCAGGCGCTGAATGCGCCCTTGCGTCAGTTGATCGAAATGAAACTGATAGCGATGAGCACCGCCGAGCATGACCGGCGGGTGCGGCAATTGTTATTGACCTCGACTGGGGAAAAATTAGAGGCCCAGCTAACCGGTACACAGATGAGGCAGCTACAAGCGGTATTCGAAGAGGCTGGGGCAAGTGCTCAGACTGGGTGGCATCAGGTTATGCATAGATTGAGCATGCAAGGTTGATGCTGTGATGGTGCCCAACAAGTACTTGCAGCGGCTCGTCAAAAAGCTATGCTTTTTCCCTTTCGCTGAAGTTTCACGTTCAATGTCGGTTTTGTAGAAGAGCGACTGTCTTGGGTCGATAGCACCAATTTGGTCTCATCAAAAGCTGACATTCACTACTAACGTAATCTTATTTGGAATCGGTGGATAAATTTGTGCCGAAACTGGTGGCGATTTTAGTGGACAGCATTAAATTAGATGGGGAAAAGTTGGTATATTTGTCGCATCTATTTTGAAAATGTCGCACTTATTATGAAAAATGACATCCGCCACCGACCAACGCCGCAGCCGAGGCGGTATGATGCGGCGCACGGTAAGGCGGCCTCAGCCAGTTCGCGACATCGAGTCCGTGATCGCTGACCGAGGCGATCGCGGCGGTTTCCTGCGCCTGCTGTTCGGTCAGCAGCGGCAATATGGTCGGGAGGCGCGAGGCCAGCATCGATTTGCCGGTGCCGGGCGGGCCGAGCATCAGAAGATTGTGCGCTCCGGCCGCGGCGATTTCGAAAGCGCGTTTGACGTGATACTGGCCGTGCACATCGGCAAAATCGAGATCATCGCTAGGCCGCTCGGGCGCGCTGCACTCAAACTCGGCCGCGATCGATTTCTGCCCGGCCAGATGCGCGCACACCTCGAGCAAATGCACGGCCGGAATGATTTCGATGCCCTTGACCAGCGCCGCCTCGGCGGTGTTGTCCCTGGGCAGGATCAGCTTGCGTGCATTGTTGCGCACCTGAATCGCAACCGGCAACACGCCGTTGACCGGCCGCAGCTCGCCGCCGAGAGAAAGCTCGCCGATGCATTCGAACTCCAGCAGCTTGGCGCCCGGAATTTGACCGGAAGCCGCCAGAATGCCGAGTGCGATCGCAAGATCAAAGCGCCCGCCTTCCTTCGGCAAATCGGCCGGCGCCAAATTGACCGTGATGCGCTGCGCCGGAAATTCGAAGCGCGAATTCTGAATGGCGCCGCGCACCCTGTCCTTGCTTTCCTTGACCGCCGCTTCTGGCAACCCAACGATATTCAGCGCCGGCAGGCCGTTCGCGACATCGACCTCGACCATCACCAGCGGCGCTTCGATACCGGTGCGCCCGCGGCTATAAACGACCGCTAGAGCCATCGAGCGAGGCCTGCGCGCTTACAACTCTTCCTTGGACAGCACCTGCTGTTCGAGCGCGGCGACGCGTTTTTCCAAGGCTTCGAGGTTCGCGCGGGTTTTCGCCAGCACCAGCTTTTGCACTTCAAATTCTTCGCGGGTAACCAGGTCCAGTTTGCTCAAAGCACCCTGCAGCACCGCGTGAAAGTTCTTTTCGAGATCTTCTTTAATATGATTCAGACCCGGTGGAATGGTATTGGCCAGTTTGCTGGCAATTTCATCGATTGACTTTGCATCAAAAAACATCGGTAAACTCCGTAGGAATATCGCGGTAGCGAAATGGGCGGCTGAAAACCGCCGAGGATGAGAACGGGGAAACTGGGGCCACCCCGCCCTGCCTTATCTTAAGTATAGACGCAGGTTTAGACAATAAAAATCAGCGCTCAGCCGCCGAACGCCTTTTTGAAAAACTCCGGCTGCGCCAACGCGGCCTTGTGCATATCGACGTTGTAAAAAGTCGTATCGAAAGGCTTACTCGCCGCGTCCTGCTCGCGGAACTGCTTCAGGCTGCTCTTGCCCGCGATCGTCGCGCTCCACCAGCCGGACGGATAGATGCATTGCGGGAAGAACAGGGTCTGCAAATGGGCAAAGCCTGCGGACTGCATCGCGCCGCGCATTTCGCCGATCAGCTTCATGTAAAACAGCGCCGATTCGCTTTGCTGCACGACCATGCCGTTTGCGGATAGACAGTTAAAGCAGTCGCGGTAAAACGCCTCGCTGAACAAGCCTTCGGCAGGACCCGCCGGGTCGGTGCTGTCGACGATGATGATGTCGACCGAATTCGGCTCGGCGTCCTTGACCCATTGGATGCCGTCGATGAATTTCAAATCCGCGCGCGGATCGTTGTTCGACTCACACAGTTCCGGGAAATAGATCTCGGCCAGGCGGGTGACGCGCTCGTCGATGTCGATCTGCACCGCCTTTTCGACCGACGGATGTTTCAAGACTTCCCTCAACGTGCCGCAATCGCCGCCGCCGATGATCCAGACCCGTTTCGGATCGGGGTGGGTATAGAGCGCCGGGTGACTGATCATCTCATGATAAAAAAAGTTGTCGCGCGTCGACACCATCGTGCAGCCGTCGATCACCATCAGGTTGCCGAAGCTTTCAGTTTCGTAGATTTCCAAATGTTGAAATGGCGACTGCTCTTCGTGCAGCTTTTTCTTGATTTTCAGCGAAAAGGCCGAGGCGACGCCGGGCGCTTCTTCGGTAAACCATTCGTTGGGATTGATCATTTGCGTTCCTGTAAGAATAAACGGGTAAAATAGCACGCATTATATATTAGAATTCCGCACATACGTCATCTTGGAGATCAACTTTGAATTCGACTGCTTACCCATACTGGACCCTCCGCGATTCCGCGGAAACCTATGCGATCGACAGCTGGGGAGACGGTTATTTTACGATCAACGCGGCGGGGCATGTCAGCGTGAAGCCGAGTTCCGACCAGAACGTGGAGCTGGATTTATACGAAATCGCCCACTCGCTGCATGAAAAAAACCTGTCGCTGCCGGTGCTGGTGCGCTTCACCGACATACTGAAGGACAAGGTCAACCGGCTGAACCGGGCGTTCGAGAAAGCCTGTGCGAAATACGACTACCAGGGCCGTTACACGCCGGTATATCCGATCAAGGTCAATCAGCAGCGCCAGGTCGTCGAGGGCATCCTGAAGGCCGATCACATCGGCCTCGAAGCCGGCAGCAAACCGGAACTCCTGGCGATCATGGCCTTGTCGAATCAAAAAGTGGTGGTCTGCAACGGTTACAAGGACAGAGCCTATATCCGCCTCGCATTGATCGGACAGAAAATGGGCCTCGATCTGTATCTGGTGATCGAAAAGCCGATCGAACTGGAATTGATCATCGAAGAATCGCGCAAACTGAACATCAAGCCGAATATCGGCGTGCGCGTCAGATTGTCGAGCATCAGCGCCGGCAAATGGCAAAACAGCGGCGGCGAAAAATCCAAATTCGGCCTGCACGCGCACGAACTCCTGCAATTGGTCAAAGGCCTGAAACAGGCCGATCTGCTCGATTCGCTGAAACTGATGCATTTTCACATGGGCTCGCAGATCGCGAACATCCACGACATCAAAGTCGCGTTGAAGGAAGCCGGCCAGTTCTATGTCGAACTGCGCCGCCTCGGCGCGCCGATCCGCATCGTCGATGCGGGCGGCGGCCTCGGCGTCGATTATGACGGCAGCCGGTCGCGGCGCGAATCCTCGATGAATTACAGCGTCGACGAATACGCGCAGAACATCGTGCGCAGCTTCTCCGAGATTTGCGCGGAAAAACAGGCGCCAGAGCCTGACATCATCACCGAGTCGGGACGCGCAATCACCGCCCATCATGCGGTCTTGATCACCAACGTGACCGACATTGAGTCGCCTTACCGGGACGGCGAGCCGCCGGCCCTGGCGGAGCGCATCAATCCGGTCGAACTGTACCATGACGCGCAGTTCGAGCTCGCGGAAGCGCGCGCGCGCTTTGCGCAGGACAAACTCGACATCGAAGGCCTCGCCAATGCCGAAAACGCCTACGCGCTGCTGTGCCGGCAATTGCAGCACCGGCTGAATCCGAACACGCAGAGCGAAGAGGCGATTTTGCAGGAATTGAACGAAAAACTGGCCGACAAGGTGTTCTGCAACTTTTCGCTGTTTCAGTCGATGCCGGACATCTGGGGCATCGACCAGATCTTCCCGATCATGCCGATTCATCGACTCGATGAAGAACCGACCCGGCGCGCGGTATTACAGGACTTGACCTGCGATTCGGACGGCCGCATCGACCAGTATATCGACGGCCAGAACATAGAAAAAACGCTGCCGGTGCACCGGATCGACAGCCGCGAGCCTTACCTGATCGGCTTCTTCATGGTCGGCGCCTACCAGGAAATCCTCGGCGACATGCACAACCTGTTCGGCGACACCCACTCGATCAATATCGAGCTGGACGAACACGGCTATCATTTTTTCGATTTGCAGGAAGGCGAGCATGTGTCCGACCTGCTCGATTACGTGCATATCAGCCCCGAGGAATTGAAGGACGCCTACCGCGACAAACTGGCCGCCAGCGGGCTCGGCGAACAGGAACGGCGCGCTTACGAACAGGAACTCAGCGCCGGCTTGACCTCCTACACCTATCTGGAGAAAGCATGAGAGCAGGCATGATCGGACTCGGCGGCATGGGCGCGGGCATGGCCCGGAATCTGGCCAAGGCCGATTTTTTGACGGGCGTTTACAATCGTACCCCGGCGACCGCCGAAGCGCTCGCGGAAATACTCGGAGTCACCGCGTTCAGCAGCATTGCGGACCTGGCCGGCGCGGTTGATGTCGTTTTGCTTTGCGTCTCGGCCGACCCGGATGTGCTCGCGGTCGTCGACGCGATACGGCAAACGGTCAGGCCCGGAACGATCGTGGTCGATATGTCGACCGTCAGCCGCCGCACCGCACAAGAAGCCGCCCGCAGGCTGGCCGAGCAGCAGGCGTTCTTTCTCGATGCGCCGGTGTCGGGCGGTGTCGAAGGCGCGAAGAACGGCACGCTGGCGATGATGATAGGCGGCGATCAAGCCGTGTTCGAAAAAGCAAAGCCGGTACTCTCGGCAATGGCGACGCGGATACTCTACATGGGGCCGACCGGTGCCGGCCAGGCGACCAAGGCGGTCAATCAGATCATGTGCGCGGGCATTAACGAGGCGGTCACCGAGGCCCTGGCCTTCGCCGAAGCACAAGACCTGCCGATGGACAAGGTGATCGAGGTGATCGGAGGCGGCGCGGCCGGCAACTGGTTTCTGGACAAGCGCGGCCTGACGATGACGCAGGGCATTTTCAAGCCCGGCTTCAAGCTCGCCCTGCATCACAAGGATCTGAAAATCTGTCAGGCAATGGCGGCCGAAGTCGGCGTCGAAATTCCGCTCAGCGACATGTCGGTCAGGGATTATGAACGGCTGATGGCCGAAGGTTACGGTGATGAGGATATTTCGGCGATGTATCGTCTGAAAAAAAATGATCGCCGATGAATGCCCACCGGCTCCTTGCAAATCGATCTATAGAATACGCCGCAGAGAGTCCGGATAAACGAACCGTTAAGGATTCGGTTGTGAAAATTTTTTATCATTCAAGAGAGTCGGGTAGGATGCTCGTTTAAGGACTATTCTTATATACTTCCTCCGGATGCCGGAATCCACGACTGTAAGGAAGCAGAAGATGCGGCCACAAGGAGGTGGGAGGTAGAATCGCATACGGAACAGCGGTCAGAAGCGCGCCACCACGTGGGGGGTCTCTGGACAGCGCCGTTGCCGAGGCAACAAGAGGGTTTTAAGCTCGTCGCCCTTGGCCCTGGAAGCCAGCTTCCAGCCAGGTATGACGATAGTTGTGTATAGCGCTAGGCTATTAAGGCTAAATGCGTCTTTTTCCTGCATCGATCACACAGTTTGAAACGAGTCCATTATGTTTGACGACGATGATAATATTTTTCTAGATACCCAGAGCTCTTTACTGAAAATACAGGCGAGTGACCTCCGGGTAGGAATGTATGTATCAAAGCTCGATCGGCCGTGGCTGGAGACGCCTTTTTTGTTTCAAGGCTTCGAGTTAAAAAATCAGGCCGACATCGATGCCGTTCAGCAGCACTGCGACTATGTATTTATCGATGTCATCAAACAAAACAATTTAATCCGCGAATCACCCGGTACGCCTTATAGCAAGGGCTGGCTGGAAAGCCGTACACCGCCGAAGAAGAACGCTAGTTTTGAACAGGAAATCGAGCGGGCGGGCACTACCTACCGAAAGGCCAGCCATCTGATCAAAAGCTTCATGGATGAAGTCCAGCTCGGCAACAGCATCAACGTTCAAATTGCGGAAAAGTTCGTCGCGGAATGCGTAAACAGCATTTTGCAGTCGCCGGATGCCTTGTTATGGATGACCCAGCTTAAAAATAAGGATCTGTATACTTCTCAGCACAGTATGAATGTTTGCATACTGGCCATTGCGCTCGGCAGGCATCTGAACCTTTCGGTCCAGGAATTGAATCATCTCGGCCTGTGCGGCATGATGCACGACATGGGTAAAATGCGCGTGCCGCTGCCGATTTTGAATAAACCGGGCAAACTGACCCCTGCCGAACGCAATATCATGCAGAGCCACGCCGAATTAGGCTGGAAGCTATTGATGTCGAGTTCCGACATGTATGCGGGCGCGATCGATGTGGCCTATTGCCATCATGAGAAATTGGACGGCACGGGCTATCCGAGAAAGCTGAACTCCGAGCAGATCACGCCTTATACGCGCATGGTAGCCATCGTCGATATGTATGACGCGATGACGAGTGACCGTATCTACCAAAAGGGGCGAACGCATATGGATACGATCAATACCATGCTCAAGGCTGGCGGCACACATCTGGATTCGGGATTAATCTATAAGTTTATTCAATGCCTTGGCATCTACCCGCCCGGCAGCGTTGTGGAAATGAATAACGGAGAAGTCGCCATCGTCGTCGAAGTGAATCCGAAGCTTAAAATCAGGCCGAAAATCATCCTGTTGCTGAACGAAAACAAAAAGCCGCGAAGCCCGCGCATAATAGACTTGGCGAAACTCGATCTGGATGCCAGCGGAAAACCTTATACGATCAAGCAAATCGTCAGACCGGAAACCTACGGCATCGATTTGAACCGGCTCTATCAAATGGGGCTGATTCAGCACGCCGTGGCTGCGGCTTGACGGATAGCCTATCCAGCCGTTTGCAAACGATTGCAAAACGGCGCGACACCTGCGGGTAAAAATCTTTGTTTTTGGCTTTGACCAATTTTTAGCTAATCAACATGGAAGCCGCGTAGTAGCTACTGTTAAGGTACCGACTAAAAAGCCAGAACCTGTTTTAGTTAAAATTTTTGGGATTTTCTTTGAATGGTCCGGTGTCAACTGTTACAGTTATACAAAAATATAACCCAGGTTATCTGAGGGCGATTTCATGCATACCACAACAGTTAGAAAGGTGGGAGGTTCAATAATGTTAGCCTTGCCGCGCGCATTTCTTGACCAATTACATATCAAAGTCGGCTCCCAAGTAGCCATGGAAATAGATCGCGGCCGGATTATTATCGATCCCAAACCCAAGCGTAAATACACGCTTGATGAGTTGCTCGCCCAATGCGACACAACGGCAGCCATGTCTGCTGAGGACGCCGAATGGCTCAATTCTGATCCAGTGGGTGGCGAGCTGATTTAATGGGTTCAGCCGTTACAGGCGCATTTGGTTAAATTGCGCGGAATGATCGGGGCCAGGTCTTGAAGCCAAGCAATAATTTAGCATCTATTGCCATTGCAAAACCTGCCCCCGCAAGTGATGTCGACAGTAAGCGATTTGCCCCCGCTCTTTCAAGCGTCGGCTGAAGTTTTGTCTTCTTCCGTTTCAGACGCCTCATCGGCAACCGTTTCTTCTGCCGGCTGAGCCGCTTCTTCCGGCTTCTTAGTCCGGGATTCCAAAAACTCGACAAACCAGGCCTGGTTCTGCACGCTCGCCATGTCCGGATCGCTCGCGATGCTTTGCGTCTCGGGCAGGTAGCCCTTGTCGCGTGATGTTTCCAGGGCTTTCAGGCAAGCCTCGCCCTCTCCGCGCAACGCATGGATGCAGGCGAGGTTGTAGGAGGCCGCGCCGGCCTGAATCGAATTGGCTATTTCGAATTCGTGTTGCGCCTTCACATACAGTTCGGAGTTTTTCGCCGCGTTTTGCAGCCTCGCCATATCCATATAGCAAACGCCGCCGTCGATCGCGGCCGCCAGATAATTCGGGTCCAGCGTCAGACAAAAGGCGAATTTCAAAATCGCATCGCGGTAAAGAGCCAGAGACTCTTCGCCGGTCTTGGTATTGGCTTGGAGAAATAACGCATTCCCCCAATTATAAAGGGCTTCCGCCCGCAACGGATCGTCATGCACGATGTCGGCATAGTCTTCATAGACTTTCTTGAACAGATACTCCGCTTTGCTGCCTTCGCTCTTGCGGGCTTCCTTGGTTTGCTTGATTGCGGAATTCAGGCGCGAGCGCTTGGTTAGCGAATTCAAAATCGACATCAGTTGGCTCCTCGGTAATAGTTATTAAATTCCGATAGCATAGCAACTTGCTTTCGGAAAGATCAAGATGAAATGCAGGCCTTTGGCGGGGACGAGAACGCGACTTCCCCGCCCTGCCCCGCTACTTGGCCGGAGCGCGCCGCGGCGGTTTGCCCGCCGGCTTGCCGCCGCGATTCGGCGTTTTCTTGTGGTGCCGGTAATCTTTTTTGCCGGACGGATTCTTGGGCGCCTTCGGATTCGAACGATTCTCTACTTTCAGCGATACCGGTTCATAACCGGTGTCGGCAACCCTGGGCAGTTCGCGTCCGAGCAGTTTTTCGATCTGGGCAAGCTGATAGGCTTCCTCCGGACAAACCAGCGAAATCGCCTCGCCGTTCGCGCCCGCGCGGCCGGTGCGGCCGATCCGGTGAATGTAGTCTTCCGGCACCTGCGGCAGATCGAAATTGATCACATGCGGCAAGTCGTCGATGTCGAGACCGCGCGCGGCGATGTCGGTCGCGACGAGGGCGGCGACCTGGCCGGCCTTGAACTGTTCGAGGGCCCTTGTCCGCGCGCCCTGCGATTTGTCGCCGTGCAGCGCGGCGGTGCGGATGCCGTCCTTGATCAACTGCTTTTCGAGCCGGTCCGCGCCGTGCTTGGTGCGCACGAAGATCAGCACCTGTTTCCAGTTGTTGCTGCCGATCAGATAAGACAAGAGCTCGCGCTTGTATTCCTTGCCGATGCCGTAGCACAGCTCCTTGATATTGTCCGCGGTCGTATTGTGCGGCGCGACCGACACCTCGGCCGGTTCATGCAGCAACTGCTTCGCGAGCCCCTTGATCTCCTCCGGAAAGGTCGCCGAAAACAGCAGGCTTTGCTTCTGTTTCGGCAAGTGGCCGATGATCCTGCGGATGTCCGGCAGGAAACCCATGTCGAGCATCCGGTCGGCCTCGTCGAGCACCAACATTTGCAGATGCGACAGGTCGATGTGTCTTTGCAGCAGATGATCGAGCAAGCGCCCCGGCGTCGCGACGACGATGTCGCAGCCCCTTTGCAGGCTGCGGATCTGGCCGTTGATGCTGACGCCGCCGACGATCACTTCGGCGAATAACGGCAAATGCTTGCCGTAGGCCCTGACGCTGTCATAGACCTGCGCAGCCAGTTCGCGGGTCGGTGCCAGAATCAGCGCACGGATCTTGCGCGGTTTTTGCGGTTTAATATCGGATTCGGCCAAAAGCTGCAACAGCGGCAGCGTGAAGCTGGCGGTCTTGCCGGTGCCGGTTTGCGCGCCGGCCAGTACGTCCCGGCCGTCGAGAATCAAGGGGATCGTTTGCTGTTGGATCGGGGTCGGGGTCAGATAGCCCTGTTCCGCGACCGCTTTGAGAAGCGGCGCGGCAAGGCCGAGTTGTTCAAAAGACATCAAAAAGCTCGATTAATAGAGAAAAGGGGACGGGCCTAGCCGCCGGTCATGTTCATGTAGCGCAGGATCACCGGCTGTTCTTGCAGGTTGAATTCGTGCTGGGCCGGTTTGATCTGCATCGCATCGATCAGGGTTTGTTTCAACAGGTCGATATCGCCCGGATGCGCGCGCACCACTTGTTTCAGATCGACCGAATGTTCGTTGCCTAGACAGAGCAGCAGGCGGCCTTCGGCGGTCAGCCGGACCCGGTTGCAGGTGCTGCAGAAATTGTGGCTGTGCGGCGAGATGAATCCGACGCGGGTAAGGGTGCCTGCGACTCTAAAATAGTTCGACGGGCCGCCGGTCTTTTCGGTCGTCGCGAGCAATGCAAAGCGCGCCGCCAAATCCTTCTTGATCAGATCGCTCGAATAATAGGCTAGCGAACGGTCGTGGTGTTCGACGACGCCGAGCGGCATTTCCTCGATGAAGCTGATGTCGATCTCGCTGTCGACCGCAAACTGCACCAGATCGCAGACTTCGGTGTGATTGCTGTCTTTCAGCACGACCGTATTGATCTTGATCCGCTCGAACCCCTCGGCTTTCGCGGCCGCGATGCCGTTCAGCACGGTTTGCAGATTGCCGGTGCGGGTGATCGCCTTGAATTTTGCAGGGTCCAGCGAGTCGAGGCTGATGTTGATCCGTTTGACGCCGGCTTTTTTCAAGGCCGGGGCCATCGTTTCGAGCTGCGCGCCGTTGGTCGTGATCACCAGTTCCTTCAGTCCCTGGAGCCTGCCGAGATGTTCGAACAAGTCCAGCGCGCCTTTCCTGACCAAGGGTTCGCCGCCGGTAATGCGGATTTTTTTGACGCCGAGTTCGGTAAAGGCGGCCGCGATCGTCTCGATCTCTTCGAGCGTCAGGATCTGCGCGCGCGGCAGGAACGTCATCTCCTCGGCCATGCAATAGACGCAGCGGAAGTCGCAGCGGTCGGTGATCGAGATGCGCAGGTAGTCGATCTTTCTGCCGAAACGGTCTATCAGTTGATTGGCTTCAGAAGCTGGGGTCATTGAGGCGCTAAACTCAGGCTTGCCGGCGCCGTCCGCCTAAGGGGCGTGAACGCCGCAACATTGTCATAAATGCTGGATTTTATCATAGTTCGGGCCGGCGGTTGCGCCGCGCCTCGGCAATTGATTATTTTCCGAAGGCAGGCAAAAACTTGCCATAGCCTTGTTTTTCCATGTCTTCTACCGGAATGAAGCGCAGCGCGGCCGAATTGATGCAATAACGCAACCCGGTCGGCTCTGGGCCGTCGGTGAACACATGCCCGAGATGCGAGTCGGCGGCGCGGCTGCGCACCTCGGTGCGCGGAATGATCAACAGAAAATCCTTTTTCTTGACGAGATTGTCTTCGACCAAGGGTTTCGAAAAGCTCGGCCAGCCGGTGCCGGAATCGTATTTATCCTTCGACGAAAACAGCGGCTCGCCGCTGACCACATCGACATAGATGCCATCATGCTTTTCATTCCAGTAGGGATTATCGAACGGCGTCTCGGTCGCTTCTTCCTGAGTGACTTGATATTGCAGTTCGGTCAGGCGCTTGGCCAATTCTTCCTTGGAAGGCTTGGTAAAGGAGCCTGCCTGTGGTTTTTGGGCAATTGCCAAGTGCAGATCGGCGCCCCAGGTTTTTTCGAGATATTGATCGCGGCCGGACCGGTAGCGCCAAAATTTGTAGATCAGCGGATTGTTTTTGTAATAATCCTGATGTTTATCCTCGGCCGGATAAAAATGCTCGAACTTCCGGATTTCGGTCACGAGCGGCGCCGAATAGCGTTTCGATGCGGCCAGTTCCGCGAGGGATTTTTCGGCCAGGGCTTTTTGTTCGTCATTATGATAAAAAATCACCGAACGGTACTGATTGCCGCGGTCGACAAACTGGCCGCCGCCGTCGGTCGGATCGATCATGCGCCAGAAGCCTTGCAGCAGCGTCGCATAATCGATTTCGCCCGGATCGAAATAAACCTGCACGCTTTCGACATGACCGGTCTTGCCCGTGCTCACCTCTTCGTAGGAAGGATTGGCGACCTGACCGCCGCTGTATCCCGAGACGACTTTTTTGACGCCGGGCAGTTTTTCAAAGCCGGCTTCGGTGCACCAGAAACAACCGCCCGCGAAGGTCGCGACGGCCCATTGCGGATTGTCTTCGGCCCGGCTCTCGCCGCCTCGCATCAGGCTGGCAAACAGCATCGTCAACATGACAAACTTTTTCATATAAATTTCCTCTGCGGGTAAGACCCAGGGCTAAAACCGATGTTCAATGGAAGGCCGTATCGTGCATTCAACATAAAGTGCAACCATTGAAGCGGCCTCAACGTGGATAGGCGATATGGCGCATTTGCCGGAGAATCCATTGTTGCCGCGCATGCACGTAGGACGACGGACGCGCCGCCTTCAGGCGCAGCGGATTCGGCAGCGTCGCCGCGAGCAGGGCCGCCTGCGCGCGGCTCAATTGACTGGCCGGGCTGCCGAAATAGCGCTGGCTCGCCGCCTCGATGCCGAACAGATGATCGCCGAATTCCGCGATGTTCAAATAAACGGTCAAAATCCGCTCCTTACTCCAGAACGTCTCCAGGAGGAGCGTAAACCAGACCTCGAAGCCTTTGCGGATGAAGCTTTTGGACGGACTTAAAAACAGGTTTTTCGCGACCTGCTGCGAAATCGTGCTGGCGCCCCTGAGGCGGCGTCCCTCGGCATAGTTATCGACCGCCGCCTGAATCGAGCGGAAATCGAACCCCGCATGGTCGAAAAAACGCTGGTCCTCGGACGCGATCACCGCCTGGTAAGCGGCTGGCGAAATCCTATTGGCGCCTACCCAACGGTAGTCTATCGACTTGAAGGTGGTCTCGTAACGGAAATCCTCGACATGGCGGTTCAGCATGAACGCGGTCGTCGGCAGCGGCAGCCAACGAAACAGCAGACAAAATCCGACCGATGAAGCCACGAAGGCCAACAGGGCCTGGCAAGCGAATTTGTAGAGGGTGGCCCGAAGCGCCGGCGGCGGGGAGTGCCTGTGTTTTGAGTGGCGTTTTTTTCTGGTCAAGCGAGAGATGGGGTCTGGGTGGCCGAAACCTATAAGCCCATATCATAAAGCCTTTGCGCGGACTTGAATACCCGCCGCCGTTTTTTTGCAGGAAAGCGCTAGGTAATCATACCAATAGCCAATCACAAGGCTTCCGCGCACAATAATCAGTGTTGACTCCAGACCCCCATTAATCAATCATTGAGGATACACCTATGACCACCTGGGTAGTTGTTGCAGATCATACGCGCGCGCGTTTTTTTCAGACCGAATCGTCTTCCTCGCCATTGGAGGAATTCGATACCCTGGTCCACGAGGAGGGGCGCATGCATGACCGGGAGATGACGTCGGACCTGCCCGGTAAAATCAAGAATCCGGGCGGACTCGGCGGCGGCCATGCCTTCGAACAAGAGACCGATCCGAAAAAGCACGAGGCCGAATTATTCGCGACCCAAATCGTGCATTACATCGAACATGCGCATAACACCAACCGCTTCGACCGATTGATCGTGATCGCCGACCCGTCCGTTTTAGGCTTGATCAGGCAGCACACGCCGAACCATGTGAAAACGCACATCTGCCTTGAACTGGACAAAAATCTCGCCAACCTGAGTCCGGCCGACATCCGGTCGCACCTGCCGGCCATTTTACCGCAACAACCCTAGCCGGCACCGGGAACTGGCCTAAGCCGCGGATAACGTGCGCCGCACCGGGTCAGTCCCCGCGCTCATTTCAAGATCGGTGGCCGGTCAAATCTCAGCGGATATGCTTTAATCCGGCTCCGGCAATGCGATCGGCGCCACATCGCTCTCGACGCCCAGTATCTCGACGCCGCGCAATTTTCTTTCCATCGCCGCGGTGCGCGTCGTTTTGAGCCTTTCCAGTGAATTCGATGCGGTCGTGATCTGCTTGTAGACGGTATCCAACAACTCCGAATATTTGCCGAACTCGGTCTTCACCTCGGCCAGCACCTTCCAGACCTCGCTGCTGCGTTGTTGCACGGCCAGCGTCCGAAATCCCATGTGCAGGCTGTTCAACAAAGCCGACAAGGTCGTGGGTCCGGTAATCGTGACCCGGTAAGTGCGCTGCAGCTTTTCGAACAGCTCCGGAGAACGCAGGACTTCCGCGTACAAACTTTCGACCGGCAAAAACATGATCGCGAAATCGGTCGTATGCGGCGGGTCGAGGTATTTGCCGGCGATGTCCTTCGCGAAACTTTCGATCGCCTTCAATAACTGTTTTTGCGCCGCATCGACCGCCACGGGATTGCCTTCGTCCAAGGCACCGAGCAGCAGCTGATAGCTTTCGAGCGGAAATTTCGAATCGATCGGCAACCAGACGGTCTTGTCGTCGGCCTTACCCGGCAATTTGACCGCGTATTCGACATTCGCCTGACTGCCTTTCTTGGTCGCGACGTTCACGTCGTATTGCTCGGGCGCCAGGATTTGCTCCAGAATGTTGCCGAGCTGGTATTCGCCGAGGATGCCGCGCGTCTTCACATTGGACAGCACCTTCTTCAGGTCGCCGACGCCGACCGCCAGTGTCTGCATCTCGCCGAGTCCTTTGTGTACCTGATCCAGCCGGTCGCTGACCAGCTTGAACGACTCTCCGAGACGCTGCTCCAGCGTATTGTGCAGTTTTTCGTCGACGGTCCGGCGCATCTCGTTCAACTGCCGGGTATTGTCCTCCCGGATCGCCTGCAACTGCTTTTCGATCGTTTCCCGAATTTCGTTGATGCTGGCCTTGGCCAATTGATTCGCTTCCTGCTGCTGGCGGTTCAACGACTCGCCGGTGGCCTGAAACGACCGACCGACGCTTTCCCTGAACTCGTTCGCGTTATTGATCAGCCTTTCGGATAGGTTGTTCAGACCCGTCTTGAACGCATCCATCTGTACATGCTGGGTGCGCTGGTTTTCGGCGATCCGGTTCAGCAAGGTATCCTGGAGATTTTTAAACGCCTCCTGCAACTCGCGCCGATTGTCCGCGCTAACCTCCCGGAGTTCCTTCCTGAATTCGCTTAAGCCCTGCCTCAAGGCGGCGTCCTGGTCTTTTAACGCCCGCATCAGCGCCTCGGCGTCGACGCCCTGCGCCGTCGTCAGCAAAGCCTGCAAACGCCGCAACGCGAGCCACTGCATGATCACGATGATCATCCCCAACAAAGCGGCGACGATCGCCACCGGCATCCAGTCAAACGCCATACAATTCCTCTACCGTCGATGAAGTCAATTTGCTTGAAAATGACAGGATGGCGGCACTACAATAGCCAGCCGCAGCCGACTCATTTTGTTAGCCAGTTCAGTCCTGCGCGAATTCCACAATAAAAATAACCCGGGGGTACATCATGCCAAAGCAAGCGCTTATTCCAGCGGCGATTCTAACGCTATTCTCTCTCGCCGGCACGCCCGGCATTGCCGCACCATCCGACACCGATGCGGGGACGCCTTCCGCCAAGGAAATCAGTCCGGTCGGCAAAGTCCCTTATCAAAACGACAGCTGGACCGACACGCAATTCATTCAGGGCGACCGTTCGCTGGTATTGGAAATGCAGAAGGTCCCGCCGGGATCGCGTCTCGTGGTGCAGCAAGTTTCGGTGGTCGCCGAAACCGACGACTCCGCGATCGACGTCAGTTGCTTCGTTTATGCCGGCACACCGGACCAGCGCATCACTCAGGTCAGCCCCAGCCACCCGCTGATGTTGGGAGCTCAATCCCGCATTGCTTCGCCGGCACACACCCGAATCGCCGCGCGCGCCGCCAGCCAACCCCTCACCCTCTATGTCGAGTCGGGTTTGGTTCCCGAAATCAACTGTAGATTTTCCGACCCGCTGCAAGGCCATGCCGCGGCGATCTCCGGCACGGTCACCGGCTATTTGATTGCCGAATAAAAACAGCCGCCTGAAAACGGCAAGACCTCCGAGGCTTTAAAAAACCCAGAGGTCTTGCAGAACCACATCCTGATAGCGGGCCCGCCCCGCTCACCCTAGCAAAGCGCTATAGCTCAACCCTAACCCCCAGCTCGACCACGCGGTCCACCGGAATCTTGAAAAAGTCGATCGGGCTGGTCGAGTTGTCGAACAAGAAACAAAAGATACCGCGCCGCCAGGGCGGCATCGGACTGCGCATCCGGAATGAGACACGCTCGCTGCCGATGAAAAAAGACGCCTTTTTCGGATCGAAGACCAGGCCTTCCCTGTTCAGCAACTCCAGTGCCCGGCGCACATCCGCGTTTTGCTTGAAACCGTAATACAGTTTCACCCGGTAGAATTTGCGGTTTTTACCGAACATGCGAATCTTGACCCGGTGCTCCTCGTCCACATAAGGCTCGTCCTTGGTGACGATGGTCAGCACGATCACCTGCTCATGCAGCGCGTGATTGTGTTCGAGATTGTGCAGCAGCACCGGCGGCACGCCTTTGAGCGTTCTGGCGAGATAAATCGCGGTGCCCTCGACCGTGACCAAGTGGCCGGTGATTTCCTGTTCGAGTTCCTCGAACAGCAAATGCTTCTCTTCCATGTATTCGTGCAGCAGCGCGCGTCCCTGGATCCAGGTGGTCATCGCGATATAGACCAGCGCCCCTACCCCCAGCGACACCCAGCCGCCGGTCTGAATCTTCAGGCTGTTCGCAAACAGAAACTGGAAGTCGATCGCCAGGAATATCGCCAGGAAAGCCAGGCCCTTGATCCGTTGCCAGTGCCAGAGCGCCTCGATCACGATAAAAGCCAGCACCGTATCGACGATCATCGTGCCGGTCACCGCGATGCCATAGGCGGACGCCAGCGCCGAGGTCGACTGAAAATTGAACACCAGCGTGGTGACCGCGATCATCAAGAGCCAATTGACGGCCGGCAAATACACCCGGCTCTTTTCGCCGTCCGAGATGTGCAGGACGTTCAGGCGCGGGCAATAGCCGAGCTGAATCGCCTGCCGGATCACCGAGAAGGCGCCCGAAATCACCGCCTGCGAGGCGATCAGCGCCGCCAGCGTGGCCAAAATCAGCAGCGGAAAACGCGCCCAAACCGGCGCCAAAAAATAAAACGGATTTTGCACCGCCGCGGGATTGTCGAGCAGCAAGGCGCCCTGGCCGAAATAATTCAGCAGCAAGGCCGGAAAGACATAGCCGAACCAGGCCAGACGGACCGGCTTCAGGCCGAACGGCCCCATATCGGCATAGAGCGCCTCGGCCCCGGTAATCACCAGCACGATCGCCCCCATGACCAGAAAGCCTTTCCAGCCGATCTCGCACAAAAATTGCACGGCGTAAACCGGGTTGACCGCCAGCAGCACATCCGGATGCTCTAGTAGATTGCTCAATCCCGTCAACGCGAGCACGCCGAACCATAACACCATCACCGGCGAAAAAATTTTGCCTATCCTGCCCGTGATCGAGGATTGAAAGATGAAGAGGCCACCTAAAACCAGCAACGCGACCGGCAAGGCCTCCCCCCTCAGCGACGGTGAAACGATTTGCAGCCCTTCGACCGCGCCGAGCACCGAGATCGCCGGCGTGATGATGATGTCGCCGAAAAACAGCGAAGCCCCGAGTATGCCGAGACTGACGACCGCCGCCGTTTTCCGGGGATCGTCCCGGCAGGCGTTTAGAGCCAGAGCCATCAAGGCCATGATGCCGCCTTCGCCATTATTGTTCGCGCGCATGATGAACAGCGTGTATTTGCAGGCGACGACCAGCGTCAGCGACCAGAAGATCAGCGACAGCACGCCGAATACATGGACCCTATCGACCGTGATGCCGTCCTGGAAGACTTCCTTCAGCGCGTAGAGCGGGCTGGTGCCGATGTCGCAGAAAACGACGCCGACGGCGCCAAATGCCAGGCTGGCCAGAGGTTCACGAACGGGGGGATGGGAATCTGAGGGCATGACGGTATCCTCAAGAAAAAGAAGCGAGCCGGATGGGTAAATGCAACCGGGAAAATTCAAAAGGCCGGACCGCCGACAACCGGCAATCCGACCTTCGCGAGTGGATAACAAGCCAGTTTTATGGCCTTGAATTAGGTCCGGCGATTTTACATATGATCCAGAATCGCGCGCTTGACCGCATCGAGTTCGGCATCGATCGTCAAGGTGCGCGCCGCCGCGCATTGCTTGATCGCGGTATCCGGGTCTTTCAGACCGGTGCCGGTCAGCGTGCAGACGATCTTGCTGCCCTCCGGAATCTTGCCGCTCTTGATGTCGCGCCAGGCGCCGGCCAGCGAAGTCGCCGAGGCCGGCTCGCAGAAGATGCCTTCATGTTGCGACAGCAGCTTTTGCGCTTCGAGAATCTCCTCGTCGGTGAATTTGTCGAACCAGCCGCCGGATTCCTTTTGCGCGGCCCAGGCAAAGTCCCAGGATTGCGGGTTGCCGATCCGGATCGCGGTCGCGATCGTTTCCGGATGCTCGATCGGATGGCCTGCCAAGAACGGCGCGGCGCCGGCCGCCTGATAACCGCACATGACCGGGCGCTTCGAAGTCACCGCCTTGTGCGTGTCGCTGTCGGTCGAATATTCCTTGTAGCCTTTCCAGTAGGCGGTGATGTTGCCCGCGTTGCCGACCGGAAGGCAATGATAGTCGGGCGCCTCGCCGAGCGCGTCGATGATTTCGAAGGATGCGGTCTTCTGGCCGTCGATCCGGTACGGATTGATCGAATTCACGATCGTGACCGGCGCCAGCTCTGCGACTTCCTTGACCAGATTCATGCCCTGATCGAAATTGCCCCGGATCTGGATGATCGTCGCATCGTACATCAGGGTTTGCGCGAGCTTGCCGAGCGCAATCTTGCCTTCCGGAATGATCACGAAGGCCTTGATGCCCGCTCGCGCGGCATAGGCCGCCGCCGCGGCGGAGGTGTTGCCGGTCGAGGCGCAGATGATCGCACGGCTGCCTTCCTCGACCGCCTTGGTGACCGCCATGGTCATGCCGCGGTCCTTGAACGAACCGGTCGGGTTCAGGCCTTCGAATTTGACGTAGATGTCGACATCCTTGCCGGCCAGGCGCGGAATGTTCTGCAGCTGAATCAGCGGCGTGTTGCCTTCGTTCAGGCTGATCACGCGCGTCGAGGCCGAAACCGGCAGACGATCGCGGTAACGGTCGATCAGACCGGTGTAATGTTTTGCAATAGACATGTGTTATTTATCCCAAGGTTTCCAGGCGAATCCGGCAGACTTGGCCGGTCACGGTTGGCAAGGCTTCGATCTTCCGGATCGCATCGTTCATTTCCTTTTCGAGCGTGATCTGCGTCAGCAAGATGATCGGCACCGCGGTCTCGTTTGCCAGCGGCTCTTTTTGAATGATCGCTTCGATGCTGATCTGATGGTCGGCCAGGATTTTGGTTACGTCGGCCAGCACGCCGGGCTTGTCTTCGGCATTCAGGCGCAGGTAATAAGCCGACTTGAAGCGGTCGGGTGACAGTATCGGGATGTCCTTGATCGCATCGGACTGGAAGGCCAGATGCGGCACCCGGTTTTCCGGGTCGCTGGTCAGGGCCCGTGTCACGTCGATCACGTCCGCGACCACCGACGAGGCGGTCGGCTCGGCGCCCGCGCCGGCGCCGTAATACAGGGTCGGGCCGACCGCATCGCCCTTGACCAGCACCGCGTTCATCACGCCGTTCACGTTCGCGATCAGGCGGCGTTCGGGGATCAGGGTCGGATGCACGCGCAGCTCGATGCCCTCGGGGGTCTTGCGCGCGATGCCCAGATGCTTGATCCGGTAGCCCAACTGCTCGGCATATTCGACATCGAGGCGGGTGATCTTCGTGATGCCTTCGGTGTAGACCTTGTCGAACTGCAACGGAATGCCGAATGCGATCGAGGCCAGGATCGTCAGCTTGTGCGCGGCGTCGATGCCCTCGACATCGAAGGTCGGATCGGCTTCGGCATAGCCCAGAGCCTGCGCCTCGGCCAGCACGTCCGCAAAATCGCGGCCTTTTTCGCGCATCTCGGTCAGGATGAAATTGCCGGTGCCGTTGATGATGCCGGCCAGCCATTGGATCTGATTGCCGCTGAGCCCCTCGCGGATCGCCTTGATGATCGGAATGCCGCCGGCGACCGCCGCTTCGAATGCGACGATCACGCCCTTCTCGCGGGCTTTCGCGAAAATCTCGTTGCCGTGCAGCGCGATCAGCGATTTGTTCGCGGTGACCACATGTTTGCCGTTCGCGATCGCGGCCAACACCATGTCCTTGACGGGGCCGGCGCCGCCGATCAATTCGAGCACGATGTCGATTTCGGGATCGTTGATCACGTCATAAGGATCGGCCGTGACCGTGATGCCTTCGGTGCTGCAAATGCGCGGCTTGCCGAGATCCCGGCTCGACGCGCGGGTCACGATGATTTCGCGCCCGGCCCGGCGGGCGATTTCGACTGCATTACGCGTCAGGACATTGACCGTGCCGCCGCCGACCGTCCCTAGCCCCAAAATTCCGACTTTTACCGGTTTCAAAACAAACCCCCGATCCGTTTTTCAATAAAAAAAACGGGCATTATACAACCTTGTCATTCTTCATCATATGGCGAATGCCGCGTATCGCCTGCCGGGTGCGGTGTTCGTTCTCGATCAGGCCGAAGCGGACATGGTCGTCGCCATACTGGCCGAAGCCGATACCGGGCGCGACCGCGACTTTCGCCTCATGCAACAGTTTTTTCGAAAACTCGAGCGACCCCATTTCTTTGTAAGGCTCGGGGATCGGCGCCCATACGAACATCGTCGCCTTCGGCTTCTCGACCGGCCAGCCGGTGGCGTTCAAGCCGTCGCAGAGCACGTCGCGCCGCCTTTGATACATCGAGGCGATTTCGTGCACACAGTCCTGCGGCCCTTCGAGCGCGGTGATCGCGGCGATCTGGATCGGCGTGAAGGTGCCGTAATCGAGATAGGACTTGATCCTGGCCAATGCACCGACCAGCTTCTTGTTGCCGCACATGAAGCCGACGCGCCAGCCCGGCATGTTGTAGCTTTTCGACAAGGAGAAAAATTCGACCGCGATGTCTTTCGCACCCGGAACCTGCAGGATCGAAGGCGCCTTGTAGCCGTCGAAGACGATGTCGATATAGGCGATGTCGTGCACGACCCAGATCTTGTGTTCTTTCGCGAGCGCGATGATCTTTTCGAAAAAGTCCAGCTCGACGCATTGACTGGTCGGATTGCCCGGAAAATTCAAAATCAGCATCTTCGGCTTCGGCCAGGTTTCGACGATCGCGCGCTGCAACTCCTCGATGAAATCGACGCCCGGAACCAAGGGCACATGGCGGAGGTCTGCGCCCGCGATCACGACGCCGTAAGGATGGATCGGATAGGCCGGGTTCGGCACCAGCACCACGTCGCCGGGGCCCAGGGTCGCCAGGGCCAGATGCGCGAGGCCTTCTTTCGAGCCGATCGTCACGATCGCCTCGGTTTCCGGGTCCAGGTCGACATCGAAACGGTTCTTGTACCAGGTGCAGATCGCCTTGCGCAGGCGCGGGATGCCTTTCGACATCGAGTAGCGGTGCGTGTCCGGCCGTTTCGCGGCTTCGAGCATCTTGTTCACGATATGATCCGGCGTCGGCTGATCCGGGTTGCCCATGCCGAAATCGATAATGTCCTCGCCCGCCGCTCGCGCTTTGGCCTTCAGTTCGTTCACGATATTGAAAACATAGGGGGGCAAGCGGCTGATACGGGGAAATTGGTCCATTTATTCAGATCTATACAAAAAATAATTGAAAGGGTCCGTCGCCGGGCGACGGCATAGTCTAGCCCGCCGAGACGAGAAACTGTTCGACGCGCTGCAAGTCTTCCAGCGTATCCACGCCGGCCGGCGGAATCTGATCGACGATGCTGACCGCGATCGCCTCGCCCTGCCACAGGATACGCAGCTGTTCGAGCGACTCGGTTTTTTCGAGCGCCGAAGCGTCCCAGTTGCAGTAACGGCGCAAGAAATCGACCGTGTAGGCATAGAGGCCGATGTGCCGGTAATAAGGCATGTTGCCGGACAACGCCCAGTTGCCGGCGGCAAAGCCGTCCCGGTCCCATGGAATCGGCGCGCGGCTGAAATACAGCGCGCAGCCGTGCCGGTTCAGCACGACCTTGACCGCATTCGGATTGAAGATTTCCTCGCTGTCGTGGATCGCGGCCGCCAAGGTCGCGATGCCGGCCTGCTCTTGTCCGGCCAACACCGCTGCGGCCGCGCGCAGGTACTTGGGATCGAGCAAGGGCTCATCGCCTTGCAGGTTCACGACGATGTCGTCGCCCGCCCATCCGAGCTTTTCGGCCACTTCCGCGATGCGCTCGGTGCCGCTCTGGTGATCGGCGCGGGTCATCACCGCGTCGATGCCCAAGTCGCGGACAGCGTTGTATATCCTGTCATCGTCGGTCGCGACCACGATCGCGTCCGCGGCGGCCTCGCGCGCGCGTTCGCAGACATGCGCGATCATCGGTTTGCCGGCGATCGCCAGCAAGGGCTTGCCGGGCAGCCGGGTCGAACCGTAGCGCGCCGGAATCACGACCTTGAAGCGAACGCTCATCTGTAGGCTTCGACTTCTTCGAAACTGAGCGTACGCGCCTCGTCCTCGAGCATCACCGGAATGTCATCGCGGATCGGAAACGCCAGCCGGTCGGGCTTGCAAATCAGTTCCTGCCGGGCCTTGTCGTAAACCAGCGAACTCTTGCAGATCGGACAAGCCAGAATGTCGAGCAATTTTTTATCTATCATGGGTCTCACTTAATAATTCGATTAACCGCGCCGCAAAAGCCGGGTCCAGATTAGCCTCTACTGGCACGGCCCAAAGCCTTGCGTTGGCAAATTGTTTACATTTTACCGCATCCTTCTCGGTCATTAGAACCGGAAGCGTATCGCCGTAGTCGACATCCTGGGCCTGAAAGGCAAAATGATCCGGAAAATCATGCGTAATGCAGGTCAGCCCCGCCCTTTCGAGGCCCTGAAAAAACCGCGCCGGATGGCCGATCCCGGCCACCGCATGGCAAGGGGCGGACCTGAATTCGCCAAGCGGCTTGCGCTCGCCGCTCATCAGGTTGACTGCGTCCTGCAGCGCCATCCGCATCGCAAACTCGCCGGGCCGGGGCTCGCCGCCGTTCACGACGATCAGATCGACTTCCTTGAGCCGGGTGACAGGCTCCCGCAAAGGCCCTGCCGGCAGACACCAGCCGTTGCCGAAGCGCCTTTCGCCATCGATCACCGCGATCTCGATCGACCTGCCGAGCGCGTAGTGCTGCAAACCGTCGTCCGACAGCAACACATCGCAAGGCGCCTTGCCGAGCAGCGACCTGCAGGCCTCCGGGCGCCGCGGCGACACCGCCATCGGGCAGCCGGTTCGGGTCGCGATCAGCAGCGCTTCATCGCCGACCGCGCCGGCATCGCTTGCCGCATCGACCCATTGCGGCCATCCATCAGGCTTGCCGCCGTAGCCCCGGCTGACGATGCCGGGATGGTAGCCTTGCGCCTTTAAAAACTGCGCCAGCCAAAGGATCAACGGCGTCTTGCCCGCGCCGCCGACCGTGATATTGCCGACCACGATCACCGGCACCTTAAAGGTCGCGGTTTTTCGAAGCCCCAGGCGGTAGGCAGTCCTCCGCAGCCAGACAATCGCTTCGAACAGCTTGCTCAAGGGCCAGAGCAGCGCGCCGACGGCGGATTTTTGATACCAGACCTGCGCCGCCAGCCGCGACAGCCGTTTTGTCATGGCCCAGGCTTCGGCTGCTGCGCTTCGAAGGTGATATGGGTAAAACCGGCGCGGCCCGCCGAATCGAGCGCGCTGATCACCGCCTGATGCGGCGTCTTGCCGTCCGCGCTGATGATGAACGGCAGGTCGGTGCCATTGGTCGCCATTTTTTGCAGCTCGCGCAGCAAGGTCTCCGGTTTTTGATCGACCAATTGGTGCAGCATACCGTCAGCGCCCTTCACATAATACAGGCCGTCCGCATCGATCACCAGGGTAATCGATTTTGGCGGCGCTTCCGCCTCGGCGGCGTTGGCTTCGGGCAATCTGATTTTGACTTGAGTCTGCCGATTGAACGTCGTGGACACCATAAAAAAAAGCAAGAGCACAAACAGCACATCGATCATCGAGATCAAGGTGATATCGATTTTTCGCCTTTTTTTACGATGGAAATTCATAGCACGGCCTCGCGCTCGCCGTGCATCATCTCAATCAGCCGCAACGCTTCCATTTCCATGTTGATCACGAATTCATCGACCCGGCGCAGGAAGTAGCGATGGAACACCAGGCTGGGAATCGCGACGGTCAAGCCGGTCGCGGTCGTGATCAGCGCGACCGAAATGCCGCCGGCCAGCACCGTCGGATCGCCGGCGCCATGCTGCAACAGTTCGGAAAAAATCTCGATCATGCCGAACACGGTGCCCAGCAAGCCGAGCAAGGGCGATATTTCCGCGATCGTACCGAGGGCGTCCAGAAAGCGCTCGAGATCGTGCGTCACCTGACGCCCGACGTCTTCGATCGATTCCTTCATCATCTCGCGGCCATGCGCGCTGTTCGCGATGCCGGCCGCGATGATGCTGCCCAAGGGCGAACTGGTTTTGAGCCGGCGCAGCGTCATCTCGTCGATCCGGTTTTCACGATGCAGCTTCCAGACTTGCAAAACCAGATCCTGCGGCATGATTTTTTTGCGCTGGAGGGTCCAGAACCGTTCCGCGACGATGCCCATCGCGCCGATCGAACAGATCATCAAGGGCCACATCATCCAGCCGCCGCTTTTAATTATTTCAAACACATTACACCTTATTATTCAAAAAAGTTTGCGAAATCACGAAATCGACTAAACCTTGTATTTTAGCCTTGCCGCGACGATTTCGCCATGCTTCCGCGCATCCCTGCGGCGGCGACCACAAAAGCCAGAAAACACGCCAGCGCCGCGACCGAGAAAATGATGCCGGCGCCGAGCCGATCCCAGTAATAGCCGCTGTACAGGCTGCCGAGCATGCCGCCGATGCCGAAACTGAAACTGCTGTACAGCGCCTGCCCCTTGCTCAGGTGCTGTTCGCCGAAATACTGCTGCACCAAATGGATCGCCGCAATGTGCGCGGAACCGAAACTCGCCGCATGCAAGAGCTGCGCCGACACCAGCAGGGCCGGGTTAGTGGCATACCAGCCGATCAGCCACCAGCGCGCGGTCGCCAGCAGCAGACTCCAGAGCAGAATGCCGCGCAGGCTGAAACGGCCGAGCAAGGGCCGCATGAAAATGAACAGGATGATCTCCGCAAACACGCCCAACGCCCAGAGGCTGCCGGTCGTCGCGGCCGAATAGCCGAGTTGCTGGAGATAGATCGAATAAAAAACATAATAAGGCCCGTGCGCGGCCTGCAACAGCATCGACACGACCAGGAAGGCCAGCACCTCGGTTTTCCTCAATACCGACAGCACGCCGGTCGACTCCGCGTGCGACTGGCGGGGAGCGGCTCCCCCTAGCATCAGCGTCACGATCCAGTTCAACAGCAGCAGCGTGACCAGGAACAGCGGCAACTGCGCAATCGGCTGGCGGTCGAACCACCAGCCGAGCCCCAGCACCGTCACGATGAAGCCGATCGAACCCCACAGCCGTATCCGGCTGTAACGGTGCGCGTCGTCGCCGAGATGCGCCAGGGTGACCGCCTCGAAAAGCGGCAACGAGGCGTTCCAGAAGACGCCGAAACCGAAGGTGCAGGCCGCCAGCTCGACATAACCCCGCACGGCCAGAAAGCCCGAAAAAGCCACAGCCGAGCAGAACAGCGTCACCCGGATCAGGCGCAGACTCCTGCCGGTCCGGTCCGCGATCCAGCCCCAGAAATTCGGCGCGATGATCCGGGTCCCGACCAGCACCGCGGACAGATTGCCGATCTGCACCGCATCGAGACCGAGCTGTTTCAGGTACAGGTTCCAATAGGGCAAAAAGCCGCCGAGCGTACCGAAATAAAACAGATAGAAGCCCGACAGGCGCCAATAGGGAACGGACATCAAAGCGGTCTAGGAAAAAAGGGCTTCCCGCCCGGACGGGGCCGGCTCCAGTCGCAAACGCCTTGCGAGCCTATCGTAAAATCGGCAGGCCGGAGCGCACATCGCTGTTCTGCGCCCGCTGCCGGAGATAATGATCCATGATCACGATCGCGACCATCGCCTCCGCGATCGGCGTCGCGCGGATGCCGACGCAAGGATCGTGGCGGCCTTCGGTGACCACTTCGATCGGCTCGCCGCGCACATTGATGCTCCTGCCGGGCAGGCGCAGGCTCGAAGTCGGCTTCAGCGCGATGCTCGCGATCACGTCCTGACCGCTCGAAATGCCGCCCAGAATGCCGCCGGCATGATTGCTCAGAAAGCCTTCCGGCGTGATCTCGTCGCGGAACTGGGTGCCCTTGCTGTCGATGCAGCCGAAACCGTCGCCGATTTCGACGCCCTTGACCGCGTTGATGCTCATCAACGCATGCGCGAGGTCCGCATCGAGCCGGTCGAAGATCGGCTCGCCAAGACCCGGCGGCACGTTCGTCGCGACCACATTGATGCGCGCGCCGATCGACTCGCCTTCCTTGCGCAGGGCGTCCATGTAGGCTTCGAGCTCGGGGACGCGCTCCGCATCACCGCAAAAGAACGGATTCGTGTTCACGACCGACCAGTCCAGCTTGTCGATCTTGATCGGACCCAACTGCGCCAGGAAGCCCCGAATCTCGATGCCGGCCTTCTCCTTCAGGTATTTTTTCGCGATCGCGGCCGCCGCGACCCGCATCGCGGTTTCGCGCGCCGAAGAGCGGCCGCCGCCCCGGTAATCGCGAAAACCGTATTTTTGCTGATAGGTATAATCGGCATGGCCGGGCCGGAACGACTCGGCGATTTTTGAGTAATCCTTCGAGCGCTGATCGGTGTTTTCGATCAGCAGGCCGATCGGCGTGCCGGTCGTCTTGCCCTCGAACACGCCGGACAGAATCCTGACTTCGTCCGCCTCGCGCCGCTGCGTGGTATGCCGGGAGGTGCCGGGCTTGCGGCGGTCGAGATCGAGCTGGATGTCGGCCTCGGAGAGTTCGAGCCCCGGCGGGCAGCCGTCGACGATGCAGCCGAGCGCGGGTCCGTGGCTTTCGCCGAAGGTGGTGACGGTGAAAAGTTTTCCGAAGGTATTGCCAGACATATTAATCCAAAGCCGCGATGAATTGGTCGTGATAGAGCGCGAGTTGCTCGCCGGTCAGCAAAAACACCCCGTCGCCGCCGCGCTCGAAATCGAGCCAATAAAAAGGAATGTCCGGAAAGGTGTCCTGAAGCGTTTGCGCGCTGCTGCCGACCTCGACGACCAGGATGCCCTGTTCGGCCAAATGGTCTTTCGCTTCGGCCAAAATGCGCAGCACGAGGTCGAGCCCGGTCTTGCCGCCGGTGAAGCCCATCTGGGGTTCGGCATGGTATTCGGGCGGCAGGCTCTCCCATTCGGCGACCGCGACGTAAGGGGGATTGCTGACGATGATGTCATAGCGCTTATTCGGCAGCGCGTCAAACAAGTCGGACTGGTACAGCGAGACCGAATCTTCGGCCTGATGCTTCCTGACATTGATTTCGGCCACCGCCAACGCATCGGGCGACAAATCGACCGCATCGACCGAAGCGGCCGGAAACGCATAGCCGCAGGCGATCGCGATACAGCCGCTGCCGGTGCACAAATCCAGGATGGCATCGACGCTATCCTCGTCGACCCAGGGCGCAAAGCGCTGTTCGATCAGTTCCGCGATCGGCGATCTCGGTACCAGTACCCGTTCATCGACATAAAACGACAGGCCCGCGAAAATGGCTTCATGGGTCAGATATGCGGCCGGCTTTCTTTCGTTGACCCGGCGCTCGACGATGTCGATCAAGGCCTGCCGTTCCGAATGCGTCAGCACCGCCTCCAGGTAAAACGGCGACACGTTATATGGCATATGCAGCGTGTGCAATATCAGGCCGGCCGCCTCGTCGATCGCAGTCAGCGAGCCGTGGCCGAAATAAACCTGGGCATCGCTAAAGCGGCTGGCCGCCCAACGAATATAGTCCCGTATCGTGGTTAAGGTCGCGATGACCTCGGTCGATGTATCCTGCATGATAAGAAAATCTTGGCCGCTCGGCCCTTGCACAAAGAGGCGAATTTTAAACTAAACTTGCCTCATTGTCCGAATTTTAAAGCCATTCCATGCCAGTTGCCGAACCGATCACCCCAGCCTCCGACACCATCCCGACCGAAAACAGGCTGCTTGAGGCATGCCGCCGGCATCTCGAAAACAACGAACTGGTCCTGCCGACGATCCCCGAGGTCGCCTTCAAAATCCGCCGCGCGATCAATGATGAAAAAGCCAACAGCACCCGGATCGCCCGCATCGTGCAACTCGATCCCTCGCTGACCGCGCGCCTGATCAAGATTTCGAACAGCGCCCTGTATCGCGGCCGCAAAACGATCGAAAGCTGTCCGGAAGCGATCACCCGGCTCGGACTGAAAGCCGCGCAAGACCTCATCACCGCCCTCTCGCTGAAAACGGTCTTTACCGCCAGGTCGCCGTTCATCCGCCATAAGATGATCGAGCTATGGACGCACAGCAGCTTCGTCGCCTCGATCAGCGCGGTGCTCGCGCATCAGGCGAAAGGCTTCGATCCCGACCGCGCGATGCTGGCGGGGCTGATCCACGACATCGGCAAGGTTCCGATACTGACCTTTGCCGATCAACACATCGAACTGGCCTTGAACGCCGATCATCTGAACGAAACGATCGACAGACTGCACGAACCGGTCGGCCTGAACATCATCCGGCAATGGAATTTTCCGGCCGATTTCGACGATGTCGTGATCCACTCGGAAAACTGGCAGCGCGATACCGGCGCACCGGCCGATTACGCGGACATCGTGATGCTGGCGCAATTACACAGTCTGATCGGCAAGGTCGGCTTCAAAACGCTGCCGAAGATCGACACCCTGCCCGCCTATCGAAAGATCGCCCGTTCGCTCGACGCGGACGGCAGCATCACGATCCTGGACATCGCCAAGGATGAAATCGAAATGGTTCAGCAAATGCTCGGCTGAAGCACGCGGCCTCCCTTCTCTTTATTAAAGAATACGATTGAACCATGAAAACCCAAAGGTTGTTAGTCAAAAACTGCATCGACGACATCGCGGACAGCCGGGAAGAACTTTCGCGCCTGTTCTACCGCGAACTGTTCCATCTCGACATCAATCTGAAAAAAGTCTTGCCCGGCAACACCGTGTTTCTGAACCGGAAGTTTTTCAACATGCTGGCCGCTTTGCAGAACGTCAAATATCTCGAAAACATCGCCGAATCGGTCGTCAAACTGGGCGAGCGCCATCTGGTGAAATACGGCGCGCAGATCGAGCATTTCGACACGCTGAAACAGGCGCTGCTGAAAGCGCTCGCAGAGCATCTCGGCGACCGCTTCACCCCGGAATTACAAGCTGCCTGGAACGGCGTTTTCGACGACGTCGCCCGCGTGATGAAACAGGCGATGACGGCCTCCGATCGCCGCGCCGAAGCGCGCCCTCTGTATGACGAAAGCACCTACGACCCGAATCTGCTGGATGAAATCGGCGGCGAGGCAGGCGTTTACCGTGTGCACGAGCGTTTCTACGACGTGATGTTCAACCATCCCTGGCTCGGACAATTCTTTTTCGGCAAGTCCGAAGAGGTGCTGATCACCAAGCAAACCCAGTTCATGGTCGCCGCCTTCAACGGCCCGAACCACTACACCGGCGACACCCCGGCCTTCGTGCACATGCACATGTTCATCACCGACGAAATGGCCGATCTGCGCGAACGGATCCTGCGCGAGGCGATCCTCGACGAGGGCCTGTCCGAGTCGATAGCGGAACGCTGGCTGAAGGTCGACCAAAGCTACCGCTCGGCCATCGTCAAAAAATCGATAGATGAGTGCGTATTGAAATGCGTCGGGCAGGTGCCGGTGACGGCCGAGAAGCCGTTAAATTACGAGGCTTGATTTGATTCGATGTGCTCTTTTACCTTCGCTGAACTCCAAGCCTGCTTTTTAGTAGGGGTCAGCGTGAAAAAGACCAGCAGTAGGCTGGGTTGAGGCACGAAACCCAGCATAGCCATTCATATCACATAACCTTGCTATTCATTGCCGAATGCACACCTATAACTGCTTACGCGTCCCTACCGGCTGTTATTTTGTTTACTGTTATAACTTTGCCGAACGCCAGCATGAGGTGTATATCCTGAAAATTGGACGGGATCAGCGGAAATTGAGCATTGCAATCGGGAATAGCGGAAGCGCTGGGTTTGTGCCTCAACCCAGCCTTGTATTATAAATCCCGTGTTATTTAAACGGGTTTAAGCTATAAAAGCACCGTGTAACACACCTGAGGGGCACCTCAGGTTTGAGTAGCTGGATGCCGTACCCAGCCTTGGAAAACCAAGTCCGTGACGTAGATCATGCAGCAGCTACTCGCCTCGATCAACGATCGGACAGTATCTTTGGCCCGGCTTGCCGGTAGCCCGCATTCACAAGGTAGATCATTTGAGGTTTTCTATGTCTTTGTTTCATCTCGGCATTGATGTTGCTAAAGCCAAGTTGGACTGCGCCTTGCGCTTGCCCAACGGCAAGTTTCGCAGCAAAGTCATTGCCAACTCCAACGCCGGCTTTGCTCAATTAACCGACTGGTTGGCGTCGTATCAAGCAACATCCGTCCATGTCTGCATGGAAGCCACTGGCATTTACTGGGAAGACGTTGCCCAGTGCCTGGCGACGGCAGGTCTCACTGTCAGTGTCGTCAATCCGGCGCAAATTAAAGCCTATGCCGCCTCCCGGCTCACCCGTAGCAAAACCGATGCGGTCGATGCCCGGCTGATCGCCGATTTCTGTGCCGAGCGTCGACCCGAATCTTGGCAGGCTCCAAGTCAGGAGGAAATCGCTTTGCGTGCTCTGGTACTGCGTCTGGAGGCGCTGCAGACCATGCGTACACAGGAAAGCAACCGTCTTGGCGTTTCCCGCGATGCCGTCCATGACGATATTCAGCAGCATCTCGATTGGCTCGACAATGCTATTAAGCAACTGATTAAAAACATTAACGAGCACATCGACAAATACCCTGATCTCAAACAAAAACGAGATTTGCTCGACAGCATCCCCGGTATCGGCGAGCGCACCAGCGCCATCATACTGGCGTTTTATGCCAACACCGACCGCTTCGCCAACGGCCGCCAAGCTGCTGCTTTTGCCGGGCTCGATCCACGCCAATACGAGTCGGGTAGTAGCGTGAGAGGCAGACCCAGGTTGTCCAAGGTCGGCCATGCCTTTCTGCGTAAAGCGCTTTATATGCCTGCGATGGTCACCCTTTACAAAACCGCGTGGGGCAAGCGTTTTAAAGAACGCCTGACCAGCACCGGAAAGCCACCTAAGCTCATCATTGGCGCCATGATGCGTAAGCTCGTTCATGTCGCATTCGGCGTCTTGAAATCAGGTAAATCGTTCAACCCTGTTCTTCATGACGCTTGACTCGAATAACAGTATCTACGGCCCTAAACGCGCCACTCATCAGGTATATATCCGCCATCGGTTATAAGCCCAACAAGTGAATCATGGGATTCAGTTGGTATCACCCAAAATAAACCGTTCAGGGACGTAGATTGCCCTGCAATAAGGCAAAATACTTGACGTGCTCTTCCATCATTTGATGCGATAAATTTATTAGTTGCAAGGGCTAAATCTACGATGTGAGCGTCTTTTTCAGCAATCTGCCGTTGTGATTCAGAAATAGATGAATTTTGTATTTCAATGACAGTTACAGTATTTGGTTTGATACGTAAAACCCTCTTGCGTGCAACCATTGACGAAAACCACATTGTTGCAAATTTAGATTGATGTTTTTTCCATTCTGTTGCCAATATAGGGCAAAAAACAACGTTTATATTTGATTTCAAAATAGCCTGGAGTAACTCTCGTGAGCTACTTGATACCGGATGCTCAGACAAGCCGGATGACCTTGCAATATCGGCATCTATAACGACATGTGATGCGTTAAACTTCATTTTCAAGGGCCTCTTCCACTGAATCCAAATACATTGTTTCTACTTCAAGAGATACGCTGTCGAAGTCTTCAGGCCAATCGCCAAATGCACCATATTTATCAAGCTTTGCTTCTGTTATATTGGTCTGACCGCTTTGAGGGTCTTGCGTAAACCAATTCAAAGAAACTGATTTAGCATCTAACTGCCTCTTTGCAACCAATATTTGTACACCACGAATAAGAATCGAGCTGTGCGTCTCAATCACCACATTAATATTTCGCTCTGCTACAGCATTTGCAATAATTGTTGCAAGATTAAATTGTGCTCGCGGATGCAAATGAAGCTCCGGCTGCTCAATGTAAACTACTTGGTCTTTGTTTGCAGCCAAAAGAGCAACAAGCACCGGAAGTGTTTGTGACACCCCAAAACCTACATCGGCTATATTGACATGATCCAAGTCTGTTGAAGTGCTACCGCTGTGACGAGAAATACGAATCTCTAGACTGGTATCATTGATACTAACTGTTTCGATTGAAGAGGCTAACCCAAGAAATTTCAATTGCTCTCGAAGCGTTTCAAATTTAGCCTTCTCACCCTTACTCTTAGAAAATTTCCATTTGTGTATAATACTGGCCACATACTTTTCAAATGACCCTGGATAAACAGATTCAGATATAGCTACCTTATAGGATCGTTCTGGATTGCCTCGCAATCCTGGCACATGTATCAAACGCCTAGACAAAAGTTCAAGATTCCTTGCTGGAGTGAATCCACCCCCAAAAGGAAAAGATTTCGCACCTACTTGCATCTGGAGTTCGAGGAAGCAACGATCACGCACCACCTTCCACGTAACTTTTTTTTCCTTACCTAAAATCTGCTTAATTTGCGTAAAATGTTCACTGATAAATAGCGATTCTATTTCTGATGGCTTCAAACCTAAATGAATACGAATTCCGTCCTTAAATTCATCGCTTCTGTGAACAATGCTATCAATATGAATTCCACGTTTCTTCCAAAATTTATAAGAAGCAATCGTTTCAGTTTTTTCGTTTGAGATTGATACAGTGAAAAAGCCTTGTTCTTCCGACGGAACTCTTGAAATTATTTGACTTGAATCGGTTAATTTTACATTAGGTCCATCAAGCATTAGAGACCCTGCATCGAAATCATTCTCTAACGTCTGTTTAATTAATAGAAGTGGTTGCATAAAGCTTGATTTTCCTGAACTATTAGCGCCTGATAAAATAGTCAGCCCGCCAATTTCAAGACATCTTTTTTGAGCTATCGATTTGTATCCTTCGATTGATATTTTCACTGAATATCCTTGAAAATGTTTATGAATGATTAGGACAGTAGGGCGGATTCGCGTTAGCAATCCGCCGGGAACGGAGACAGGCTTCGAAATGGCGGATTGCCTTCGGCGAATCCGCCTTACAAATAAAAAACTGTTCGCCGCATCAGGAATCCGAAATATAGGCCTGTACATATTCATCAAGCAAACACTGCAATGCTTTCTGCACGGTCTGCCGGCGCACCGCATGACGGTCGCCTTCGAAATGCTGTTCGATACAATGGCAGGGCTGACCGCGCCGTTGCCAGGCGATGAATACCAGGCCGACCGGCTTTTCCGCCGTGCCGCCGCCGGGCCCCGCAATACCGGTCACGGCCAACGCAATATCCGCATCGCTATGCCTCAAGGCACCGGCAACCATTTCGGAGGCAGTCTGCGAGCTGACCGCGCCATGGGCTTGCAAGGTGCTGTCACTGACCCCGAGCATCGCGATTTTCGCGGCATTGCTGTAGGTCACGAAGCCGCGATCGAACCAGGCAGAACTGCCGGCGATTTCGGTCACGCTTTGCGCGATCCAGCCGCCGGTGCAGGATTCGGCCAGGGCCAACAAGTGGCCAGCCTTGCTCAGTTGCTGCCCCAACTGTCCGGCGAGCGCTAGTAAATCGTCCTGCATACTCATCACCTCAAGCTGCCTCGACCTCTATGCCTAATCGGCCGAAACATCGACAAAGCCGTGCACGCCGCGCTTGGATTTGACGGCCAGCCAGTCCTTCAGAAACTTCAATTCCTCGGTTTCCTCCAGCACATCCAGACTTTTTTTGTGCCGCAACAGACGAAACGCCTGCGACAGCACGTTGTAACGCTCGCCGGTAATTCCTGCCCTTTTCAATCCGACCGTATTCAGCCGGTAATGCCTGGCCGGCCGGCCGCCGACCAGCGTGAACGGAATCACGTCCATGTTCAGGCCGGTGGTGCCCTGCACGATCGCGAACGATCCGATCCGACAGAACTGGTGCGCGACGACCGCGCCGCCCATGAACACGTTGTTGCCGACTTCGACATGGCCGCCGATCGCGACATTGTTCGCGAAGATGGTTTTGTCGCCGATCGTGCAGTCATGCGCGACATGGCTGTTGTTCATGAAAAAGCAGCCGGAGCCGATCTTCGTCTCCCCGTTTTCCTTGGTCGAGCGGTGCGCGGTGAAGCCTTCGCGGAATACGTTGTTGTCGCCGATGGTCAGCCAGGTGACCGTTTCCGGCTTGAAGCCGATATCCTGAGGCAGGCCGCCCAACACCGCATGCGGGTGCAGAATGTTGCCCGCCCCCATGCGAACATGGCCGTGCACGACCGCATGCGCGCCGACCTCACAGCGGTCGCCGAGCACCGCGCCGCTTTCGATCACCGCGAACGGACCGACGATGATGCCGTCTCCGAGCGTGGCTCCGGGGGCGATATAAGCGGTCGGGTGAATCTGTTGTGTCATGTGTTTTAGCCTCTTGGATGAAATTTGGAATGTAAATCTTTGAGCCGTTCGCGCGCGATATGGGTGTAGATTTGCGTGGTCGACAGATCGGAGTGGCCGAGCAGCAATTGCACCACGCGCAAATCGGCGCCGTGGTTCAGCAAATGCGTCGCAAACGCGTGGCGCAAGGTATGCGGAGACAATTCCTTGCCGATGCCGGCCGTTTTCGCATGACGCTTGATGATATGCCAGAACGCCTGCCGGGTCATGCCTTCGGCCCGGTTGGTCACGAACAGGTAATCGCATGGCCGCGCGCCGAGCAGGTCCGGCCGCGCCTGATTCATGTAGGTTTCGAGCCAGCTCATCGCGACTTCGCCGACCGGCACCAGCCTTTCCTTGTTGCCTTTGCCGGTGATGCGGACCACGCCCTGACGGAAACTGATCTGCTCGAACTTCAGCCCGACCAGTTCGGATACCCGCAGCCCGGTCGCATACAACATTTCGAGCATCGTCCTATCGCGCAGGCCGAGCGAGTTTGAAACCTCCGGCGCCTCGAGCAGCCGTTCGACATCCTTTTCCGACAGCGACTGCGGCAACGGCCGGCCGATGTACGGCGACTCGATCAGCGCGGTCGGATCGGCTTGAATCCGGTTTTCGCGCAAATAATACCCGTAAAAACCGCGCAGGGTCGAAAGAATGCGCGCGGTCGAGCGGCTGCCGATGCCCTGCTGGTAGCGGAAAGCGAGGAAACGCGAGAGTTGCTCGCCGTCGGCTTCGAGCAGCGACTTGCCCTTCAGCCAGGTCGCAAAAATCCGCAAGTCGCTGCCGTAGGCGGCCAGCGTGTTTTCGCTGAGCCCCTGTTCGGCCCAGGCCGCATCCAGGTATTGGTCGATCGCATCCGCGGCTTTCATCGGCAATGCTCCGCCTCGAAGCGCAACAGTTTGATCTTGATGTCGAGCAAGGCGCCCCCGGTCGCGCCGCAGTAGCCGCCGAGGCCGGATGCCGAAACGACCCGGTGACAGGGGATGATCGGCGCGTACGGATTGTCGCGGCAGGCATTGCCGACCGCCCGGGGCGAGGAGGCCAAATTTTTGGCCAGGGCCGCATAGCTTCGAGTTTCTCCGAACGGAATCCGGCACAATTCCGCCCATACCCGGCGCCGGTAAGGAGTGCCCTGCATCAGCAGTTTAACTGCGATAGGCTTATCCCTATCATGCCAATAAGCGTCGAACAGGTTTTGCCATTGATTATCGCTGGACATGGGACTGTTGCTGTCAACGACCCAATCCATGTTTATGATCACGTCGCCGCACACCGTTAACAGCAACCGGCCTGCCGGAGTCTCTACAACAATACTCCGTGCAGTCTCTTTACACTGATCGACCCAATCTATTGCAATCGGCATCGGTCTAAGCCCCTTGCCGTTGAGGCATCGAAAAAGGCCGGTTTTGCGCTCTCATGGCACATAAGAATTCAATTATAAGCTTGTGAAATATCACACTAATTTTTAATCGCCTCATCCGATACCTCGTAATTGACAAAGTTTACCAGTTCGGTACACAATTCAAGAAATTAACCTTGCCGGCCATAAACAACTCAATATTGTCGTAAGAATAAAAAAGAAGATCGCCCGATAATCTGAGCGCGTTGTGTTAAAAACTTAACAGATATTCTAACGAAGTTAGGAGCATAATCGCCGAAAACTGATCAGGTGCGGATCATGCACTCCATTGGGGTTGAATGGACAGACAGGACCACAATAAGAACAATAATCGATCGCCTGAAAAAAAGAAAATTTTAATAATCAATTGCTTTATCGAAGGAGGTTAATCACACAGAGCGCAGTTCAATCGTGCAACCCATTTGCATGACTTTCAATATTATTGGGGAGAATACATATGAAACTGAAAAAATCAGCCCTTGCGCTGATGCTGTCCGGCGTCGGGTTTATCGGCCTGACCGGCTACAGCGGCGCGAGCATGGCGGTGCTTTTTACCAGCAAGGCCTGCAAAAACGCAGCCGGAGAAATCCTCGACGAGGCCATGTGTGTCGGCCGCAGCGCCGACAGCTTGAAAGGCGCCGACGAGGATTACTTCAAGGACATGGATTACGGCATCACCAAAAACCCCGAGGAACTGGCCAAGACGCTGGCGCCTTTCGTGCCCGGCATCACTCCCGAAGAAGCGGTCAGACGCGTCGCGATTGGGCGCAACAACTGGAACGTTTGGACCGCCGGCAACGACCGTCTGTGGGACACGATGAGCTACCGCAGCGTCGGCACGCTCGACTTTCTGAAATCATTATCCAACCATCCCAGCCTGAAATTCAGCCGCAGCAACCGCTGGAACTATTTGGGCCTGGTCAACGAACCCTGCTTCGAAAAACCGACCGGACCGCGCAAGGACCGCTACGGGCTCTGGCTCGACGTGCGCTCGAAAGACTGCGCGCCCGACCCGTTTGAAAATGAAACCAAATACCCCGGCGTAAAATACGGCGCCCGCGGTAAAAACATCCCTGCCGGTTCCTACTACGGCTATGCGACCGGCATCGTCGGCGTGCGCCTGTTTCCGAACCCTGACTTCGACGCCGAAGCCGAAAAAAAATGGGATCCTGAACGTTACTATACGGACCCGACGTATTACAACAACAAGGACTTGGTCCGGCCTTACCGCGTCGGCATGGCCTGCGGCTTTTGCCACGTCGGCCCGAACCCGACCAATCCGCCGGCCGATCCCGAAAATCCGAAATGGGAAAACCTGAATTCGAATCCGGGCGCGCAATATTTCTGGATCAACCGGATCTTCTCCTGGGAAGCCGACAGAAGCAGTTTCCCTTATCAACTGTTCACCACCTCGCGTCCCGGCGCACTCGATACCTCGCTGATTTCGAGCGACTACATCAACAACCCGCGCACGATGAACGCGGTCTATAATCTGGTGCCGCGCCTACTGAATGCGCAAAAATTCGGCGAGGAAAAACTCGGCGGCGGCAGCTTGAACAACAAGCAGCTGAATGATTTCGTGCCTGCCGATTCGCCGCTGGCCGGATTCTACAAAGCGCCGGATACCGTGTTTACCCCGCGCGTCTTGAAGGACGGTGCCGATTCGGTCGGAGCGCTCGGCGCCTTGAACCGCGTCTTCATCAACATCGGCCTGTTCAGCGAAGAATGGCTGACCCACTTCAACCCGCTGATCGGCGGCAAACCGATTACGCCGATTCCGATCAAGCAATCGCGTAAAAACTCGTCCTACTGGCAGACCAACGAAGCGCAAACGCCGGACCTGGCGCTGTTCTTCATCGCCGGCACCCGCCCCGACCTGCTGAAAAATGCACCGGGCGGCGACAAGCACCTCAGCACCGATGCGGCGGTAGTGACCCGCGGTAAGGAAGTGTTCGGCGAACGCTGCGCGCGTTGCCATTCCAGCAAGCTGCCGGAAAAAGCCTACAGCTTCTTCCCGAACGGCGGCGTCGGCAAGAACTATCTGAAGTACTGGGATAATTACTGGAAATGGACGCAAACGGACGAGTTCAAAAAGGCGATCGACGCGATCGTCAAAAAAGACGACTTCCTGCAGGACAACTTCCTGTCCACCGACCTCCGCGTCCCGGTCACGCTGCTCGAAACGAATGCGTGCAGCCCGCTCGCGACCAATGCGATCGAAGGCAACATCTGGAACGATTTCTCGTCACAATCGTACAAGAATCTGCCGTCGGTCGGTAAGTACACCGTACATTATCCCGTGCCCGACGCCAAAGGCGTCGTCCCTACTCGGCAAATCGACATGCCGGGCGGCGGCCTCGGCTTTACCCGTCCGGCTTCGCTGGTCAGCGTATGGTCGACCGCGCCGTTCCTGTTGAACAACGCGGTCGGCGAGTTCAACCCGAGCCCCGCGGTCGAAGCCAGGCTGCAATCGTTCGACAGTTCGATCGAGCAAATGCTGTGGCCGGAAAAGCGTAAGGGCAATGTCCAGTACCAGACCGCTAACGGCAAGATGCTGCCTGGCTGGATCGACAGAACTTACGACACCAGCTATCTCAGGGTTCCATCAGGCTATCTGCCGGATCTGTTGAATAAACTGGTCGGCAAGATCGAGGGCGGCAAGTTTGCAGGACAAGACGGTCTGGAACTCGGTCCGATTCCGAAGGGCACTCCGGTCAACCTGCTGACCAACATCGACCTGGATCAACGCACCGGTTTGTGGAACAAACTGACCCACGGCGCCAAGCTGGTCGATGTTCTGTTCACGCTCAAGCGTGACCTGAAGAAGCTGCCGAAGGATGCGACTGACGAGCAGGCCGCGAAGGTATTCGCGAACGCGGTCGAACCGTTGGTCAACGCCAGCAAATGCTCCGACTACATCGTCAACCGCGGCCATTATTTCGGCACCGATTACTTCAAGGAAGCCAACAAGGAGCCGGGCCTGAGCGATGCCGACAAGAAAGCGCTGATCGAATTCCTGAAGACCTTCTAAGCCTTCGTTTCGATCGGGAGCGGCACGACGCCGCTCCCTCCGGACAATCAGGGACAGAACAGCAAGACCGCCCGACCGTAACCGATCGGGCGGTCTTCATTCATTAGAGCAGGAGAACAGATAATGAGCGATAACTATAACTCTGCAACATACGATTACATCGTCGTCGGCTCGGGTGCGGGCGGCGGTACCGTTGCCGCACGGCTCGCCGAAAAGGGCAGGAAGGTGCTGGTGCTTGAGGCCGGCGGCGACCCGAAAAAACTGCAAGGCGACAACCTGGCTTTCCCCGGCGAAAAACGGCTGCCCGATGACTACGACGTGCCGGTCTTCCACCCGTTTTCGACCGAAAACGAAGCGATGCGCTGGGATTTCTTCGTGCGCCACTATGAAACCGAATCGCTCCAGGCCCTCGACCCGAAATACACCCCGACCGAGAAAGGCGTGCTCTACCCGCGCGCCGGCTGCCTCGGCGGCTGCACCGCGCACAATGCGATGATCACGGTCTATCCGCACAATGCCGACTGGGACGACGTGGCCAAATTGACCGGCGATGCATCCTGGAACGCCGACAACATGCGCAAATATTTCGAGGGGATGGAATACTGCCAGCACCGGCCGATCCTGAGAAAACTCGCCACCTGGCTCGGCATCAATCCGTCGCGCCACGGCTTCAATGGCTGGTTCCAGACCGAAGCCGCGCTGCCGCTCGAAGCCTTGGCCAAGGACAAAAAACTGGTCGCGGCGATACTCGAATCCGCCGCCAAGGTGGCCGGCACGCTGCCGAACTTTTTTGAGCGCCTGAAGTGGCAGATCGAAGGACTCGCCGACCCGAACGACTGGCGCCTGGTCAAGGAAAACGCGACCGGCCTCCGCTATCCGCCGCTCGCGACCCAAAACGGCAGCCGCCACAGTACCCGCGAACGCTTGCTCGTGGTGCAGCAAAAACATCCCGACAATCTGACCATCGAACTCGATGCGCTGGTCACCAAGGTGATTCTCGACGAAAACAACCGCGCGGTCGGCGTCGAGTATCTGAAAGGTGCGAAGCTGTACAAGGCGCACGCGAATCCGAGCATTAAGCCCGGCGAGCCGCGCAAAGTCTATGCCGCGAAAGAAGTGATTCTGGCCGGCGGCGCCTACAACACGCCGCAGTTGCTGATGCTCTCCGGCATCGGCCCGAAGGAGGAACTGCAAAAGCACGGGATTCCGGTCAAGCATCACCTGCCTGGCGTCGGCACCAATTTGCAGGACCGCTACGAAGTCGGCGTCGTGAACAAAATGAACCAGGACTGGGAAGTGCTGAAAGGTGCCAAATACGCGCCCGGCGACCCGCAATACAACGAATGGAAGAACGAAAACAAGGGCGTTTACACGACCAACGGCGCGGTATTGGCGGTGATCAAAAAATCGTTCGAGGAACGGCCGCTGCCCGATTTGTTCTGCTTCGCCCTGCTCGGCAATTTCCGGGGCTACTTCCCCGGCTACTCCAAGCTGATCAAGGAGGGCCTGAACTATTTGACCTGGGCCGTGCTGAAGGCGCACACGATCAACCGCGCCGGCGAAGTCCGGCTGGTCTCCAGCGATCCGCGCGACCGGCCTTACATCAACTTCCGCTATTTCGAGGAAGGCAGCGACGTCGAAGGCCAGGATCTCGATTCGGTCGTTGAGGGCGTCAAATTCGTGCGCCGCATCACCAAACCGCTGTTCGAACAAGGCATCTTGACCGAAGAAGTCGCGCCCGGCAAGGACTTGCAGACCGACGAGCAAATCCGCGATTTCGTCCGCTACAATGCCTGGGGCCACCACGCCTCCTGCACCTGCCCGATCGGCGCCGACAACGACCCGATGGCGGTATTGGACAGCAAGTTCCGCGTCCGCGGCATCCAGGGCCTGCGCGTCGTTGACGCGTCGGTATTCCCGAAGATTCCGGGCTTCTTCATCGTGTCTTCGGTGTACATGATCGGCGAGAAAGCGGCCGATGTGATATTGAACGGTTGATACACACAGCCGCCTCAAGGGATTGAGACGTTCGCGGGGGATCGGATCTATCCTATCCCCCGCTTCCAAACCCCACGAAGTATCGAACTGCGTCCAAAGCCGGTTGAAATCCAGGAGTCCAACAACATATCGATAGTCATGCGGAAGCCTAGTCGCAGCCGCCACAGCCATTCCCGCTGTCGCTGCTGTCACTACAACTTGCGAAGCCTCATCATCAAATAAAGGCGGGTAGCCCAAAGGGTCGCTTTTTCACCGTATCCCCTTAACAGTCTTGAGTACCGTCCTTCTTCGAAAGAGACCAGGTGAGAACTTTCTTGGACGGGTCATAGGTCGCCATGCCGACACAGGTTGCACTCTCCAGGAAAGTCAATTCCAACGGCCACAGTAGCAATTCGGCCAGCCCCGCCGTAAAGACGTCTGCTGCCAGATAAGGAATGATGCGGATTTTTGACGCCTGAGGAAGCCCGGACTGGAATTCGAAAACATCCTGCTTCTTCCCTGTTTTGTCGTCATCGACAAGTTTTGGCGCGCCTAATTTTGCAATCAGTTCGGATCGCGGCGAGCCGATGCCGATGCCCGTCAAGTCGGCCGGACCCGGCTGTGTTGCGGCTTTGTACACCGAACAGGCGGGCAGAGAAAAAATGAACACGAACGCAACGGCGCCTAAGGCTGAAATGTAATATTTACGACACATGATGGCTCTCCGAAAAATGGGGATTCAACTTGCGACCTAACCACAGCAGTTGCTTCGCAAGCTTGGCTTCATCATAAGAAAGCGCATTCGCCTCAGTCTCGATCGCTTCGCAAAAGGCCGGATTCAATCGTCGAAAACCGGCTTTTGCGGGGCTAAAGGACTGAAAACCTTCCGCCTTGCCGTATAATCTAACGCATGAATCGATGCCCTATCCGATGCTGGAATTGTCCATGAATGCTTATCTGCACGCCGTCAATAACGCGATTGAACTGGCGCAGGGGATGAGCCTGCTGACTGTCGCGGCCTATCTGGCGATGCGCTGGACATGGCTCAGGGAATCACCGCAGACCAAGCCCGGACGAATTGCCGGTCGGCCCGAATTATCTGCACTTATTGCGGACGGTGCTGCTGGGCGATATTTCAGGATGAATATCGATGGCATTAGTCTTGATTCACTCAATACGTTATCCTACCTAAGATCAAACCACCCAGGAGTTCGGTGACTCATGAAAATTGCCATCATCGGCACCGGTCATGTCGGCTCGGCGATCGCTTATGCGCTGGTACTGAAAGGTCTCTGCGATCATCTGGTCCTGGCCGGCAGGAATCTTGCCAAGGCACAAGGCGATGCGCTGGATTTACAGCATACGCTGGCTTTTTGCGAGCGCTCGATGCTCATCGAAAGCGCCGCGCTCGAAGAGGTTGCCGATAGCGACATCCTGGTCGTGACCGCCTCGATGCCCACTTCGGGCCCTATGTCTTCGCGCCTCGAACTGGGTCCTGCCAATGTCGAGTTGTTCCGGCAACTGATCCCGATGCTGGTGCGCAACAATCCGAATGCGCTTTTGCTCGTCATCACGAATCCGGTCGACATCATGACGTATCTGGCGACGCAGATCTCGGGATTTCCTACCGCAAGAATCATGGGGATCGGCACCCTGGTCGATTCGGCCCGCTTCCGGTCGCTGTTGTCGCTGGAGGAGCAGATCCATCCCGACGATTTGCGCGCCTATATCCTCGGCGAACACGGTCCGAATCAGTTTCCGTTGTTCAGCACCGCATCGGCCGGCAGCGAACATATCGACGATAATCCCGCGCGCCGCGATATTTTCAACGCCGTGCACAGCGCCGGTTTCGATGTTTATAACGCCAAGGGTTACACGAATTATGCGATCGCCGCGGCGGCCTGCGAGGTGATCCGGGCGATCGTTTATGACTCGCGCCGGACCATTCCGCTCAGCACCTACCTTGATGATTGGCTCGGCATTCAGGATAATTGTTTCAGTATTCCGGTCGTGGTCGGCCGGCGCGGCATCATCCGCCATCTACATCCCGACCTGAACCGATCGGAAAAAAAAGCGCTGGAAAAGGCCGCTAGATTGATCAAAGACCAGATCGATCGCCTGCTTTTGCCTGAAGACAACTTGAGTTAACCTGGAAACCCACATGCAAGCCCATCAACCCGAATCTCATCGCACCCATCGCACCGGCTGGCTGCGCGCCGCGGTATTGGGCGCCAACGACGGCATCGTCTCGACGGCCAGTTTGATCGTCGGGATCGCGGCCTCGCAGGCCACGCAGCACGATATTTTGCTTGCCGGCGGCGCAGGATTAATCGCCGGCGCGATGTCGATGGCGGCCGGCGAATATGTCTCGGTCAGTTCGCAGGCCGATACCGAAAAGGCCGATCTGGCGCGCGAACGCAAGGAGCTCGCGGAAAACCATTCATATGAGCTGAACGAGCTGACCGCGATTTATATCCAGCGCGGCCTCGATCCCTTGCTCGCCGAACAAGTCGCGGTCCAGTTGATGGAGCATGACGCGCTCGGTGCGCATGCGCTGGAAGAATTGGGCATTTCTGAGCAAGGCTCCGCCCGTCCGCTGCAGGCCGCCCTGACCTCGGCAGCCACCTTTGCGGTCGGTGCGGCGCTGCCTTTGCTGGTCGCGCTGTTTTCGCCAGTCCCCATTCTCGCCGTCACGGTGTCGTCGTCATCGCTGCTGTTTCTGATGCTGCTCGGCATCGTCTCGGCCTATACCGGCGGTTCGAGCCTGCTCAAAGGCGCGGTTCGGGTCACCTTCTGGGGCGCGCTCGCGATGGGCCTGACCGCCGGCGCCGGCGCTCTGTTCGGCACGGTGATTTAATCCGGCGATGTGGTTTGTCTATATCATCCTCTGTAGCGACGACACCTTGTATACCGGCATCACCAATGACGTGCTAAGACGCTTCGAGCAGCATGCGAGCGGGCGCGGCGCGAAATATTTCTACGGCCGCCGGCCGCAGCGGCTCGTTTACCTGGAATCCGGCCATGACCGCAGTTCCGCGACCCAACGCGAACTGCAACTGAAAAAACTGAGCAAGCGAGAAAAAACGCGGCTGATCGAGTCGGATTGCAACCGGATCGACGATTACCTGACAGAATCCGCCCTGCTGCATCCGACGGAAGACCATGCCTAATCCCTCACTGATCCATATCTTCGGCGAAGTGCTGTTCGACCATTTCCCGGACGGCAGCCGCGTTCTGGGCGGCGCGCCGTTCAATGTCGCCTGGCATTTGCAGGCCTTCGGGCAAGCGCCGCGGTTGATCAGCCGTATCGGCGATGACCCGGAAGGACGGGAAATCGCCCAACTGATGCAGAATTGGGGCATGCGCGCCGATGCGCTGCAAACGGACCCGATGCATCCGACCGGCAGCGTGCAAGTCTCGATTGCTCACGGCGAACCGCGTTACGACATCGTCGCCGATTGCGCCTACGACTTTATCGACCAGAACCCTTTGTCCGAACAGCCCAGCGCAGGCATTCTCTACCACGGCTCGCTGGCGCTCCGTAACCCGGTCTCGCGCGCCGCCTTGCAAACGGTCAAGGCCAGGCATCGAGGCAAGATTTTTATCGACGTGAATCTGCGTCCACCCTGGTGGGAGCCCGACACGCTGCTAACGCTGCTGCACGATGCGGACTGGATCAAGCTGAATGAAGACGAACTGCTCACGCTATGCCCCGGCCATACCGATTTGGAAAGCGCGATGCAGGCGTTCTCCGATCAGTTCGCTCTCGAAACCTTGTTCGTGACCCGAGGCGCACAAGGCGCTCTGGTTTACGACCTGCAGCATCGGTTTGTCTCTGTCAAGCCGCCTGAATCAACCTTCGTGGTCGATACCGTCGGCGCGGGCGATGCGTTCGCCGCGATACTCCTTTGGGGCCTGAGCCGGCAATGGCCTCTGCCTACGACAGTGGAGCGAGCGCAGGCGTTCGCAGGCGCGCTGGTGGGCAGACGCGGCGCGACTGTGGCTGACGAGAGCTTTTATCTTGCCTTTGCAGCCTCATGGCGCATATCCCAATACCTTTAGGGCGATTAACAAACCGCCTGCGGTTTCCCGCGGGCGGTTCCAATTAAATATTGGAAGTACGGGACATATCCAACTTACTGAACGTTGATCACATAGTCCTTGACTTGCCCATCTTCAACGCACATGACATTACTGGTGGTGGTGTCGGCGTCGGTCCGGTTGACCCAGATCTTCGACTTGTTAACACCACTGAAAGGTCTCGCAAATACCGGCGAGAAGCACCCAGCGAAACCGAGTTAAGAATAGCAACTCGAATGACAGCCCCGAAAGTCTCCCGCGCATGGAGAAAATTGCTGCGCGGGAGACTTCATAGAAAGTTACTGATTAATTTGGCTTTCTATAGTATGACTCGTCATAGTCTACATGGCAGTCTTTGTTTTCTTTTCCAGAATATTCATAAGAAGTGCCGTATTCATCGAAACCATACCCGTCCATACTGTGCCCATCGTCCTTCGATGTACCGTACATGGAGTATCCGTAGTCATAGTCTGACGTGCCACTAGCAATCCAAGTTCTCTCGTCCGAATTCATATAAGCATGGGCATATTTGAAGGTATGACCAAGCCTGTGGCTTTTAACGTATCCAGGGGAGTATTTATCGAATTCATAACAATCCTTAAACTTCTTCCCGTAGTAGTTTTTGACTTCAACTTCGTAGATTCTTCCATTTACCCCCTTGTCGTAGTATTTTTCGAAGTCACCGCCATCATCCGCTAATGCAAAATTCGTGCAGCCGAGCGCGATCCCAATACTAACGGCAAAGCCGAGAAAGTAGCGCTTAAAGCAATCTCTATTATTTAAGTTACTCATGATTATCTCCTGCTAAATAGATTAAAATGCAACGACTAATATTAAATTATCGGTATTCCGTTGCTCTTAATGGCGCCCTGTCGAGTACAACGTGTTGGCAAAGGCACCCGACACCTGCCACCAAGGCCCGGCAATACCATAATAAATACCACCGAAGAAGCCCAATCTCGACGATTATATTTTTACCTAATAAAACATAGGAATACCATCGTACTAAAGTAGGGAATTTCATAAATATATCAACAAACATCATTAAATATAAAATCATCCATATGATTTTTATACAAATTTTACAAAACAAACATCCAATAAAAACAATAATTACACATCAATACAATAGTGAAAAAAGAACGCATTACATAAAACACTCTTTAAAAGACACTAATTAACTCCATACAAAACAGACAAAGCACCTATTTTTCACCACCCATAAAACACATTAATATATTATTTTATAAAAACAGCCTATTACCTTAGGATTTCGTCAAAAATAACTCCCACTTATGGTTCCCACGCTCTGCATGGGAACCCGCTAAAGGACGCTCTGCGTCCCGAACCGCAGAGCGGTTCAGGCGGTATTCCCACGCAGAGCGTGGGAACGATGAGGGCGAATTTCGGGAAGTTATTTTTGAGCAAATCCTTAATATAACCAACACCATAAATCAAAAACCATGATGATAAAATAAGCAATACCACGCATCGACTTTAAACAACTATTCTGAGTATCATGGATAACTTGGCATTTAGAAATTGTTGTCATGACAAGAGGTTTTTCCCTTTGAACCTTTTCCGGCCAACACGAAATGCACTATAAGATTTATTTACGGGAAGTAGTGATTGATGGACCATTGTATTTGCTTGCCCCAGCATCTCCTGGAACGCATCAACTGTCTGTATGAGGCTTCTGACATTAGCGATATGGCTTGTGCGCTGTTCGATGGTTCGCGCCCAGCAATTCCCTTTCACAACGCTATGTTCCTCTCGGTCGATCAAGGAGGTACATTCGAATTGCAGCAGGGATACGATTGGAATTGCGTAGCGAAGGATATCAGTCTTTATCTGGAAAGATACATACCTTTAGCGGCGCTCAGGTTATACCGCGGTATTCAAGGAGGGGATTTCAAAGTAGTGATTAGGTCGCGATAAGTCGTCGTATCGGTCAGCATCAGAGGGGAGAATAATCCGAAAACCTCCCGCACGCATGCAGAGAATATGCTGTGCGGGAGACATGCTAGACCACTATTTATTGCATAGGTTGGTTATCCTGAGTAGATGGGACATCCGGGCTGGATGGAGTATCCGAACTGGATGAAACATCAGGGCTCGATGGAGTATCCGGACTGGATGGAACATCAGGGCTCGATGGATTATCCGGACTGAATGGAACATCAGGGCTCGATGGAGTATCCGGACTGGATGGAACATCAGGGCTCGATGGAACATCAGGGCTCGATGGAGTATCCGGACTGGATGGAACATCAGGGCTCGATGGAACATCAGGGCTCGATGGAGTATCCGGGCTGGATGGAGTATCAGGGATGTTTTGATTGTCTTTAGTGCACGTGTCTAAGTCGGTTTTTTTTCCCTTAAATACGAAAGTGTCGCCGGGCTGGGTGACGCCATTCCCCTTGATTCTTTCTCCGTGATGACGTGTTCTGCCGTGAATGCCAACGCTGAACTCAGGTACCGAGCTGCTAGTATCGGAAGGTAGCAAGCCGGCTGAATTAGAGGATACCAAGCCGCTAGCCTGCCAGTCCTCCTCGTCCATATTCAGTTTATCGTGTGCGTAAGTTAACGGCTCGTCCAGCCCTAGGATTTCAAGGGTTCCAGGGGAGTCTTGATCGAAGGTAAAACAAGTATCAAACTCATCCTCCTGATTACTCGACTCGGTCTTATCACCGCTGATAAATTTGACATGAACAGTATAGGTAAGCCCCTCTGGCCCATCGTTTTCATGCTTTTTTCGGCCCCCTTTATCATCGTGCGCTAACGCTAGATTAACGCAACCTAGCGAGATACCTAGACAACAAGCAAGACCAAGGCAGCTACGCATAAAGCTACCTCTAACATTCTGACTGAGACCAGTATTTTTGGTCTTAAAATATTCGCTATTTAATAAACTCATAAATATCTCCTATCAATAGGTTAAAATGAAACTCTCGATATTTAACTATCGGTATTCCGTTGCTTTTAATGGCGCCATGTCGAATATAACGCGCGACAGGGGAGCGCGATAGCTGCCGCCCCCGCGATACCATAAAAAATATCGCCTGTTATCATATTAAGGCATCCTCTGCAAAAGCGGGCGTGGACGTAATAAATACACATTCCAATATTTTTTACTCCCAATCCCAACGCACCCAACCCGCCCGATCTCGACAGTTATATTTTTACAGCATAAGACATTAAAATACTATCCGACTAAAGTAGGAAATTTCACACACAAACATCAATAAGTTATCTTATTAAAACAGACTATTATATTAATATAACCGATACTACAAAACCAATTCCCTGCAAACAAAATAAGTATTACCTCGTATAGACTTTAGACAAATAGCCTTAGTACCATAGAAAATTTTTATATCAAAAACTATTCCATGAAACCCATGAAAAAAGATTTTTTCCTTTGAACCTTTTCCTGCCGATACGAAATACACCATTAAGATTTATTTACGGAGGGCAGGATTGATGGCTCGTTGTCTTTGCTTGCACCAGCATCTTTTGGAACTCATCAACCGTCTGTACGAGGCTTCGGACGTTAGCGACATGACTAGTGCGCTGTTCGGTGGCCTACGCCTCATGGTTCCCTTTCACAATGCCATGTTCCTCTCGGTCGATGGCGGCACTTTCGAATTGCAGCCCGGATACGGCTGGAATTGCGCAGCGGAGGATATCAATCTTTATCTTGAGCAATACACCCCTTTAGATCCGTTTGTGACGGCGTTGCCATTGCCGGAGCGACTCAACCGGGCGATCCGCCTTTCGGACTTGACCTCCAGGGCTGATTTGGCTCGAACAGGGTTTAGCGACTTTCAGCGCCAGCTGCCTTTTCGGTATGCCTTGAGCGTAGTGGCCGCGTGGAACCGGCAACCGATGGCGGTGCTCAGGTTATACCGCGGTCTTCAAGGAGGGGACTTCAAAACTGAAGATCTCGATCTGTTGAGCAATCTGGCGCCTCACATTGCCCATGCCCTTTTTTTGCAGAAAGCGCAGATTGATGAGGATCAGCACCTTTGCACGGAAATACTCGTGCTAGCCGCCGACGGGCGGATCATTTTCCACAGCGAGACCGCCCAGGATATCCCGCCGGAGGTTATAAATGAATTGCTCCTGCTGGATGAACAGGATGGATCGCTATGTCTCAATCATGACTCGAAATTCTACCGAGCGCGGGTGATAGACTGGCGACCTCCCAGTTTGCTCACCTGCTTTGCGAAACGCGCCGGTGTAACGCCAAACCGGCAAGGGACGGAGGGGGCCTTGCTATCGGACGGCAGCGGCGATGATGCCTTCAATTCAGTGAGCCGCAATCTCAACATCATCGCGCTCGAGCCCTTTCGTAGGCGCGAAGACATTGCCAGCCGGCTGCAATACACCGGCATGTCGTCTCGGGAAATCGAGGTAGCCCTAAGAGTCATGTCAGGGTGTTCCAATGCCGATATTGCCCACGCCCTGTTTATCGACGAGAAAACGGTAAAGGACCACTTAAGCCACATCTACCAGAAAATCAAGGTACGCAGCCGAACGCAGTTGATCTCCCAAATATTCGGGCTGAATTTCATATGGCGAAGCGCAGATAAGTCAAGCTGGACTTGCGCGGAAACACAGACAGAGGCTCGCCTATAAAACGGCGCTTTTATTTCCTTAACATATAGACCGGGTGAAACGCAATGTTATCAGGGATCATAGAAGCTCGTGCTTCCCCGGATTCCGCTGCGCAGCATCCGGGCTACTTGCTGAAATCGCAAGAGCGGGGAAGCCATATCAGTACTAACTCCGCAGTTGAGCTGCGGCGCGCTGCGCTGTCCAGCGCGCCGCATGTGCATAATGAAATGGCGCACTTGCGGCGCGCCTGCGATGACGTAGACCGTCCGCTCCAACTTCTTGTTAGCCGTCCACGCGACCAAGCGATAGCTCCCTAGCGAGCTTGCGTACGTATTCGGGATGCCCTGGATTCTGGGTTTCGAGCACTTGCTGCGCGAGCAACTGACGCGCTCTCTCATTTTGCCCCCGCCCCGCGAGGATTATCGCCATGACTATCCGCGGGGGATTGCTCGCGCCCATGTTCTTTGACCGCCCATGCCATTCCGACAGAATCTTGTCGCGGGTCGCGAACCGCTCAAGGAAAGGAAGCCCGAAACGTTCGATACAACTTCTGACATCCTCTATCACCTCGTCGGCCAGCTGAGCGCGCCACCAGATGTCCTGTGTTTCGCCAGCTGCATCACCCAGGCGTGAACGCACGCAGCAGTGAAACTCCTGAACCCAAGCCCGCGCTTCCCTGCTACCGTGGTACTTGGCTACTTCGGGGACGTACACGCCAAGGTTAACCGTGAAGAGCCCGTGGAGGTTTTCGCGCAGCCCGGGAAAGTACGTCGTTCCAGGCGGATCGGACGCACCCATCTGCAGGTTAACTACTTGGGTCAAACCGTCTTCTGTGAGGCGATTGAACGTTCGTCCTCGAACCTTAAAGCCACGCGACACCAAGAGAGGCCGAATAGTTTTCTGGATCGAATCGACGGCTACTGCGAACTCCGACTTTGGCACAACCTTACCCGGCACGGCTAACGCTAAGCTAAGGGACGCGGAGCGTCCCTTTGAGCGACGTGTTAGCTTTCAACTCCAAAATTTCCACCATGGCTTCTTGGCTACGACTGATTCTGACCCAGTATTACCTCGGAGTTCCTGCCAATTTGATTGACCATTTGAGTCATAAATTTCACCCTCGTCACCTTGGACTTTTGCCTCAAGCGCGGATGCTATTGCGTGCATTTTAATGAGTATTTCTTCATCTGGATTCTTGACCGTGATCCGATCTTTATAGTGGTCGAACCACGCCATATTTCCATATTCTTCATGTTTCGAATAAGCGACCCATACTGATAGTCCTGGACTTTCCACTCTTAGGATGCTTCCGTCTGGTGTGGTGGCTTCAGCAAAACCATCCAGGCGCATTTTAGGATCTGATACGACATAGTTTTTCCATTCTTCAATGGTTATTTCTGGACCTTCTTCCTCGAACCACTCTTCTTTTCGAGTTATATGCACTTCGTAACCCACGGAAATACTCCTTGAAAGCTAACGCTAAATATAACTTGACCCAAAAAGTGTTGCAACGATAGGAGCGGAGCTTTTTGGGGTCAAGTTGATACGAGGGTTATACATATTCGGACTCATGGTTGACTATGTACTCATCTAGCTTCTTGTAATTGGCTTCGCTGTTTGCCCAGAGCACAGCATCTAAAGACTCAAAGTCGGACAAACCTTCCCTCCAGCGCGTCAAGGCGACCTGAAACGCCTCGGCAGATTTTGCAGCCCCAACAGCCTCATATACTGCGATGAAATCCTCCAAGCGAGTTTCTTGGTGGAAAGGGTTCCCAAACAGGTATTCGAAACCTCCGTTGTCAATGATTCCCTGGGCCGTCACGAGCATCACCGCAACTTTATGCGCAAACGGCGACCGCATGGGGTCAAAACCTCGTCGTATTAGCTTATCCACTGTCGTATCAATAAGGTCAGCCATACGTATAACGTGTAGCTAAGGGGCTGCGCGCTTTTGCGCAGTCCCGCTTGAGCGTAGGGTTAGACATGGTGTTCGTAGTCGTCAACATAGTAGAAATCAAGATCGAATGCCAAGCCAAGTTGGGCAGCCTGTCGAATATGTTCGCGGTTGAAATGCATGCCATGACCGCTAGCTGGGAAATAACCTACGCACTGGAGAGTAAGGTCATAGTCAAGCCACAGCAAGCGAAGGACATCGGCTTTGGTATTTAAGTAAAGGAATAAATTTTGGACGTGCATATCAAGAGGCCGCGTGTCATCCAAACCGCTACTCAAACGCCAACTCATGAACTTGCGGGGTTTGCCGTTATGTGAATTTATGTCGCCGACGTTCCAAGCCTCTGAAGGTTTGAGTCCCAAAATTTCAGTGACATGTTCATGCGTTCCGGGGCCGGAAATATGAAAATATGCGTATTCTCGATTGGTGAGTGGCGGTGATGTCATAAATGTCTAATTACAATTAGGCATCATAAATGACGCAAAACATTGCGCCACCCAGTTGCCTAATAGATTTAGAAATTCCGAAACTGGTTTATTTTCACTCATGTGCGCGAAAATATCACATCCTAATCAAAATGCAACGCCCTTCAGGAAATTTATCTGGAGAGCCGACCAAGTTAGTAACAAAATTCGCCTGCAACCCAGCGGATAAAATTTCACGCAAAAAAAAAGGCGACCCGAGGTCGCCTTTTTCTCTTCTGCAAAAAAAACTTTTTACAGTTTTTCCTTGATTCTCGCTGCCTTACCGGTCAAATCGCGCAAGTAGTACAGCTTCGCTCTGCGTACATCGCCGCGGCGCTTGACTTGAATTTCGCTGATCAACGGGCTGTGCGTCTGGAAAACGCGCTCGACGCCGGTGCCGTGCGAGATTTTTCTGACGGTGAAAGCAGAGTTCAAACCGCGGTTACGCTTCGCGATCACGACGCCTTCGAACGCCTGAATTCTTTCACGCTCGCCTTCCTTGACGCGGACTTGTACGACCACGGTATCGCCGGTCGAAAAGTCCGGGATCTGCTTTAATTGTTCTTTTTCCAATGCTTCAATAATATTGCTCATTACCACACCTAATAAACATCAACTTCAATTTTAAATTCGTTCAGCAGGGCTTGCTGTTCCGGGCTTAGCTGCTGATTTGCCAGCAAGTCCGGGCGTCTCTGCCAGGTTCTGCCGAGCGCCTGTTTCATCCGCCAGCGCTCGATTTCGGCATGATTGCCGCCCAACAACACCTTCGGCACCGGATAACCATCCAGATGCTCGGGCCGGGTAAAATGCGGACAATCCAACAATCCGTTTCGATGCGAGTCCTGCTCCGCGGAGGCTTCATCGCCGAGCACGCCGGGCAGTAAGCGCGTAATGCCGTCGATTACGATCAGCGCCGCGAGTTCGCCGCCGCTGATCACATAGTCGCCGAGCGACCATTCCTCGTCGCAATCGAGCTCGACGAAACGTTCGTCAACGCCTTCATAACGCCCTGCGACAAGAATCAATTGACTGAGCTGACTGGCCTCGACCAATAGTTCCTGGGTCAATAACTTGCCTTGAGGACTTAAATAAACCACTTTGGCGGGGCTTGCACCCGCCGCTTTCGCCGCCGTCACCGCATCATGCAGGGGCGGGTATTTCATCACCATGCCCGGGCCGCCGCCGTAAGGCCGGTCATCGACGGTCCGGTGCCGGTCTTCGGTATAGTCCCTGGGGTTCCATACGTTCAGACTGACACGCTGCCGTTCGATCGCCCTGCCGGTCACGCCATAGCTGGCGGCGCCGGTGACCATGTCCGGAAAGATCGAGACGACATCGAAACGCATGTCGGCTGTTAAAACTCGGGGTCCCAATCGACGACGATGCGGCCGCCTTCGCGGTCGACCTTGACGATCACCTGACCCTTGATAAACGGCACCGCGCGTTCGCGTTCGCCCTTCACGATCAACACGTCGTTCGCGCCGGTTTCGAGCAGGTTGTCGACTACGCCCAGCACCACGCCGTCGGTCGTCACGACCTCCAATCCGATCAGATCGGACCAGTAATATTCGCCTTCGGACGTTGCGGGCAGTTGCTCGCGGCGAATGAAAATATCCCAACCGACCAGGGCTTCCGCCTGACTGCGGTCGTTCACGCCCTTGATCTGGGCAATGATGCCGCCGCCTTGCAGGTGGCCCTCGACGATTTCGATCGTCTTCGTCTCACCCTTTTTGGTCAACAGCCAGGGCGAGTAATTCAGGATGTTTTCCTTCGGGCTGGTGTAAGAAAAAATCTTCAGCCAGCCTTTGATACCAAAAACGCCGGAAATTTTGCCGACGCTGACGGTATTATCGTGTTCTTTGGTCAAAACTGGGTTTAGGCGGTTGCCTTAGCCGCGTCTTTGATCAGTCTTGCAACGCGGTCGGAAGGCTGCGCGCCATTGGATTTCCAGTATTCGACGCGTTCGCTGTCCAGACGCAGTCTGACTTCGCTGCCGCGAGCCAGCGGGTTGAAGAAGCCGACGCGCTCAATGTAACGGCCGTCACGGCCGCTTCTGCTGTCGGCAACGATGACGTGGTAAAAAGGACGATTTTTCGCGCCAGTTCTAGTAAGGCGAATGGTTACCATTAAAGTTCCTCAAAACATTTAATTCAAAAAAATTAATCTGCCTATTCTACGCGATTTTACTGATATGTAAAGCGCTGAATCGACACAAAATTAGGGTTTATTGATTTTGTTGCTTGGCGGTTGTGGGCCGGGATGAAGCAGAAAGCGGCGGACAAAGCCTTTTCCCTCTCCAGGAAGCAAGCGATCAAAATGACATAAGCCATTTCGATCGCCCTCACCCTGCCCTCTCCCGGAGGGAGAGGATTTTCAAACCTCAGCGCCGCAAGCCGCGCACGTTGCTCTTGATGCCGCGGATCATGTTCGCCATGTTGCCGCCGGCCTTCAGCTTCTTCATCATTTTTTCCATCATCATGAACTGCTTCAGCATCCGGTTGACCGCGTTCAAATCCTGGCCGCAGCCGTCGGCGATCCGTTTTTTGCGGCTGCCTTTGATCAGGTCGGGGAAACGGCGTTCTTGCGGCGTCATCGAATTGATCACCGCGATCTGGCGGGCCAATTCCTTGTCGTTGACTTTCTCTCTGACTTCTTTCGGCACCGTGTTCATGCCCGGCAGCTTGTCGAGCATCGTGCCGACGCCGCCCATGTTTTGCATTTCGACCAGCTGTTCGCGGAAGTCTTCCAGGTCGAAGCCCTTGCCTTTTTGAATCTTGCGGACCAGCTTTTGCGCTTTTTCCTTATCGACTTTCTGCTCGATTTCCTCGATCAACGTGAGCACGTCGCCCATGCCGAGAATACGGGAAGCCATCCGGTCCGGATGGAAAGGCTCGAGCGCGTCGGCTTTTTCGCCGACCCCGATGAACTTGATCGGCTTGCCGGTGATGTGGCGGATCGACAACGCCGCCCCGCCACGCGCGTCGCCGTCGGCCTTGGTCAAGATCACGCCGGTCAACGGCAAGGCGTCGTTGAATGCTTTTGCGGTAATCGCGGCGTCCTGACCGGTCATGCTGTCGACCACGAACAAGGTTTCGATCGGCTTGACCGCGGCATGCAGTTCCTTGATCTCGCCCATCATCTCGTCATCGATGTGCAGGCGGCCCGCGGTATCGATGATCAACACGTCTATAAATTTACGCTTCGCGGCGTCGATCGCGGCATTGGCAATATCGATCGGTTTCTGGCTGGAGTCGCTCGGGAAAAATGTCAGGTTCAGATCTTGCGCGAGCGTTTCCAGCTGCTTGATCGCGGCCGGACGGTAAACGTCGGCACTGACCACGCCGACTTTTTTCTTTTGGTTTTCCTTCAGCCAACGGCCCAGTTTGGCGACCGTAGTGGTTTTACCGGCGCCCTGCAAGCCCGCCATCAGCACGATCGCCGGCGGCGTGGTGCGCAGGTTCAGCGCTTCGTTGCGCTCACCCATCACCTTGACCAACTCGGACTGCACCAGCTTGACCATCGCCTGACCCGGCGTCAGACTGCTTTGTACGGTCTTGCCCAAGGCGCCGGCTCTCACGCGATCGATAAAATCAGTCACCACAGGCAAGGCGACATCGGCTTCCAGCAAGGCCATGCGCACTTCGCGCAGGGTTTCCTTGATGTTGTCCTCGGTCAGGCGACCCTGGCCTTTCAGTTTTTTGAGGGTATCACTTAATCGATCGGTTAAATTATCAAACATGGCGTAAACTTATTGGGTGACAAGGAAAACTAGACCCGCGCAAATGCGCTAGGATCAGGACACGCTAACAGGCTATACTAACATACCTTGAGCGGTCCTGTAATCTTCACCGTTTTTCTCAGAGACAATGGCAGGCGCGAGCCGCGTTCAAAGCCGCGTCATCGATCCAAATCAAGCCCATTTTCGACCACGAAATTGTTTAATGACCACTATCCAGCTTGCTCTTCTTGCCATCGGCGCCTATGTCTGCAATGCGCTGTTGATTGCCCGGCATTTTCATAAGCATCGGAGCGAAAAAGCGCCGCTGTCGCCCGGCTGGATCGCGGTCATTGCGCATTTCGCCTATATCGCGGTCAATTTCACACGCTACCAGGGGTTTAATTTCAGCTTTTTCAGCACCGCCTCCTTGGTGTCGATGATCGTCGCCCTGCTGCTGTTGATTGCGACCCTCAACAAGCCGGTCGAAAAACTCGGCGTGATTCTGTTTCCGATCACTGCCCTGATGCTCGGGCTGGATTTGAGTTTTTCCGAAAAGCCGCACCCCTTGCACATTCATAACTGGCAGATGAGCACGCACATCCTGACCTCGATCATCGCGTTCAGCCTGCTGAACATCGCCGCATTGCAGGCGATATTGCTCGCGGTTCAGGATCAGCAATTGCGCAGCCACCCGCCGAAACGCTATATTCAATCGCTGCCGCCGTTGCAGACGATGGAATCGCTGCTGTTTCAGATGCTCAGCGCCGGTTTGTTTTTTTTGACGATTTCGCTGATCAGCGGCTTTATTTTCGTCGAAGATTTGTTCGCCCAGCATCTCGTGCACAAGACGGTGCTGTCGATTCTGGCCTGGATCAATTTCTCCGGCCTGATCCTCGGCCGCATCCGCTATGGCTGGCGCGGACGGACCGCGATTAAATTGACGCTGTGCGGTTTTCTGTCGCTGCTGCTCGCCTATTTCGGCAGCAAGCTGGTTTTGGAACTGATTTTGCACCGCTGATGCCGCGTCCCTTTTCACAACAACCCCGAAATACTATGAACTCTTGCCAGGAAGCACCCGCCTCGCCTTGCGTCAACGTCTGTTGTCTTGACCAAAGCAATCTCTGCGTAGGCTGTTTTCGCACGCTCGACGAAATCAAAGGCTGGAGACAAATGGACCCGGCCGCACGAGCGGCCATTCTGCTGCAAACGGAAAAGCGGCGCCAGCAATACCCCCACGCCGAGCAATGATGCTCTAATCCACCGGAAACGCAACCATGAAACAACTCCATCGCAAAGAGCTATTCGGCTGGTCGGTCTTCAACGAGGAACGCAACCTGGATTTTCACAGCGTGCTGTGGGTCCGCCCCGAAGGCAATGTGTTGATCGACCCATTGCCTCTATCCGAGCATGATAGCGCCCATTTACGCGCCTTGGGCGGCGCGGAATACATCGTGATCACCAATGCCGATCACACTCGCGCCAGCTGGCCGCTTGCCCAGGACAACGGCGCCAAATTGTACGGACCGGCGGGCGATAGGGACCTGATCCCGTTTGCCTGCGACGTTTGGCTCGACGGCGATGCAGACATCGTGCCCGGATTGACCGCCTTCCACCTGGCCGGCTCGAAAACGCCCGGCGAACTGGCGCTGCTGCTCGAAAACGATACCCTGATCACCGGCGACCTGATCCGCTGCCATGTCGGCGGCGAATTATGCCTGCTGCCGGATGCCAAATTGCAGGACAAAAACCGGGCCATTGCCTCGGCCAAACGAATGGCCGCCCTGCCCGGCATCACAACCGTCTTGCCCGGCGACGGCTGGCCGCTGTTCAATAACGGAGGCGACGCCTTGAGGCGTCTGGCTGCTTCCTTCGGTGACCGATGATTCCTAATAATGTGAAAAATATACCTATAGAATCCGGGCGGTTTTTATTCTATAGTTAGTCAATGGAAAAAATGCCAATCGCAGCATTTTTAGGTCAAAATACCGCCATCACCAACCAGAGTCACTCACACAATGAATATCATCAATTTACGCAAAAACGTGCGGCGCGCCTCCGATACGCGCCCAAATGAGGATCGCCGGAGCGCCTCCAGTCAATTCAGCGCGGCCGAGTTGCAGGAAAAAATAGCAGGCAGAGAATCGACATTTGCCAAATTGAACCGCCGCAAAGCGGAAAGGCGCCAGAAGGATCGCAGAAACCCCGTATCCGACGCACAGCAAGGCCATGAAATTTTGCCGCCCGGCACCCAATATGCGCGCTTCAAGCTGACCCATGGCGAGCGGAACCTGATTCAGGATATGTTTTTGAGCGACCTGGAAAACGAATAAGCCGTTTTATCCGCATCCGACAAAAAAAGGGGGCTTTAACCGCGTTTGGTCGCAGTTAAAGCCCCTTTTTTCAAAAGACACTGTTCTCTAAAGTCCCGCCAAAATCTTAGAAGCCAAACAACGAATCATCCGGCGCCTGGCAATTAGGATTCCCCGCCTTCTCGCAAAGCTGATAACTCAATTGTTGAGCCCAGTATAGATAAGCCTGCTCGACATCATCCCAATCATTGAATGATCCCGCCAAGGTTTTGCCGCCAGCCCGGCAGTCGGCCGAGGCCATCAGCAATTCGCCGGTCGTCGAATCGGTCACTTTTCTTTCGATGCTGGCCTTGCCGACAAACGACTCGGTGCCCAAAACCAGATGCTTCAACAACGATGACGCGCGCGCCGAAGGGTAAAGCGTGGTGAACTGATCCAACAACAAGGTCGAGGTTTCCGCGTCGGTAATCGCCAACTGCACCCGCAACGTATCCGGCCCCGGCTTAGTGACCAATTTGAAGTCCTTTTTCAGCGCTTCGCGCACCCGGTATTCGAACAATTCCTTCAGCCGGCTGCTTTCAATCTGCGGCCTGTCGTTCAAACCGGAATCCTTGGTTTTACGGATCAGGACCGGGGCGACGATGATTTTCTTGTAATGCGACCAATCCGCGCCCTGTTTCCAGTAACTCAACAAGGCATCATCGTCGCGATCTTCCTTCAGAATCGAATAATCGCTCAGAAAATCGCTGGTATCGACATAGCGGGCCTGGTAAGTCCTGGCGCAGCCGGCAGCCGATAAAAACAGCAGGATTGTGACAAGACGCGGAAAGATAGCCATGACATCCACTCTAAACCGGTTGAAAACAAATGAACAACACGGCTTAAAGTGTAATGCAATTTTCCGCTTTGACTACGCCGGCTCGCTAAAGCCGACGCATGGAGGCGCGAAAAAACTCAAGACCTGCCCGCCGACGGCGAGAGGTCTTGATGTCTGCTTGAGAAACCGAAGAGAAAATTGGCGCTTAGTAACCGCCGAAGCCATTGCCCAGATAGGAGCCGGCCGCGGCGCCGATGCCGGCCGCCAGGGGATCGCCCGAACCGAACTGATAACCCAACGCACTACCGATGACTCCACCCGCCAAGCCGTTCGTGGACGGCCGACCGCCGGGATAATACGAGACCGGTGGTGGCGGAGGCGGCGCCTGATAAACCACAGGCGGCGGTGGCGGCGCATAATAGCTTACGACCGGCTGCGGGTAGTAATAGTGCACTTCAGGAGCCGGGTAATAATCGACATGATGGTCATGATGATGGTGGTGCCCCCAGCCATGACCATGGTGGTGTCCCCAGCCGTCGGCCAGGGAAACCCCCGGAAGCATCATTGCACCAACCGCCAAGGAGATGAATAACAATGATTTTTTCATAAATCGTTCTCTATGATGTTGATCAAACGTTAAAAATAAACTGCAATCTTTTTTGTTGGCTAAATTATGCATGCTGTAACTGAATGATGCCTTAACGAAAAAGATAATTTGATCGGAGCCGGAGTTACTGAAAAATCGATTTTTTCGCCCCGGCGGAAGCTTCACGGGTTCCCGGCTGTTACCCCGGAAACCCGTATCAATCAAGGCTATCTGCCGATTTCGTTGCCGATCAGGGAGCCAGCCGCCGCGCCTACGCCGGCCGCGAGCGGATTGCCGTTGCCGACCTGATAGCCCACGGCGCCGCCGACCACACTGCCCGCCAATCCCGATGTCGAGCGGCGATCCGGGGCATGATAAGGTTGCGGAGCCGGCGCCGAATAGTAACGGGGGGCCGGAGCAGGAGGTTGCACAGGCACATAATAATGCACGACCTCCTCACTGTGACCATGCTTGTGATGACCTTTGTGCTTGCCATGGCCGCCGGATGCATCGGCCGCGCCCGCGAAACACAAGGCCACCGCAAATAGGGGTAATGCGATCAGTAATTTTTTCATAGTCGTTTCGGATGGTGAGTTAAAAGATGATGGCTGCCTTAAAGCTATTTTTCCAGAATAGCATATGCCGCATGAACTGAACAGAGACTTAACGGACAGTCCTCCGCGCCTCAATTATGCCTGGTAATGCCTCGGGATACATTGATCGATCTCCCTATTTCAGCATAATTTACCCGTAACTTTTCTCTACAACGCTTATACAACGCTTATAATAGTCACCCTCTTCTATACCAAATATGAGCGAATCGATAAATGGAAAATTTCATTCCGGGACAACGCTGGATCAGCAACACCGAATCGGAATTGGGACTGGGGCTGATTCTCGAAGCCGCCTACAACCGGGTCACCGTGCTGTTTCTCGCGACCGGCGAAAAAAGAATTTATGCGAGCGACAACTCGCCGCTGACACGGGTCAAATTTTCAGTCGGCGACACGATCGAAGCGATCGACGGCGCCAAAATCACCGTTCATCATCTGGTCGAAAACAACGGCCTGATCACTTACATCGGTAAAAACAAGGCCGGACTGGAAGTTCGCCTGGAGGAAATGGAACTGAACCACCATATTCAGTTCAACAAACCCCAGGACCGCTTGTTTACCGGCCAGTTCGATCCGCCTTCCTGGTTTTCGCTGCGCTACGAGACCTGGCGCCGGCTGCGCGAACATCACCAGTCGCCGGTCAAGGGCCTGATGGGCGGCCGCACCAGCCTGATCGCGCATCAAATCTACATCGCGCACGAATGCGCGAACCGGCTCGCGCCGCGCATCATGCTCGCGGACGAGGTCGGCCTCGGCAAAACGATCGAAGCCGGGATGATTCTGCATCACCGGCTGATCAACGGGCTGTCGAGCCGGATATTGATCATCGTGCCGGAAACCCTGCTGCATCAATGGCTGGTCGAAATGCTGCGCCGTTTCAATCTGCGCTTCAGCATCATCGACGAGGAACGCTGCCGGAACGTCAACCTGGAAAACGAACTCGCCGACGATGAAGCCGGCGAAGAGCCCGGCGAAAACGAAGACGTGTTCGTCAACGAACAGCTGGTCTTGTGCAGCCAGTCGTTCTTCAGCCGCTACCCGAACCGCCAGCGCCAGGCGCTCGAAGCCGGCTGGGACATGGTGATCGTCGACGAGGCGCACCATCTGGAATGGAGCGAAGACCACCCGAGCCCAGAATACCTGTTCATCGAACAGCTCGGCCTGCAAACCCCGAGCCTGATTTTGTTGACCGCGACGCCCGAACAATTGGGCAAGCTGAGCCACTTCGCGCGTCTGCGTCTTTTGGACCCCGACCGTTTCTACAGCTACAGCCGTTACCTCGAAGACGAACACCTGTTCGAGCCGGTCGCGAAGGCGGCGCAGGCGCTGCTCGCCGAGCGGACCCTGACCGAAGAATCCGCCGCTGCCTTGCGGGCCTTGGTCAAGGATGACAATGTCGAAGGCCTGTTGAAAAACCTGAGCCATCCGGAAAAATCCGCGCATGCCCGCGCGCAATTGATCAACGTCTTGCTCGACCATCACGGCACCGGGCGCATCCTGTTCCGCAATTCCCGGCACACGGTGCAGGGCTTTCCGGACCGCGAACGCTACGGCTATGCGCTGGAGGGCCGGGAAAACCGGGACGATCTCGAACAGGACCCGCGTTTCGCCTGGCTGGTCGACACGATCAGACAGTTCGCCGGCGACAAGGCGCTGCTGATCTGCAAGGAAGCGCAAACCGCGATCGATCTGGAAGAGACGCTCAGAAACCGCACCGGCATCGCCGCGGCGGTGTTTCATGAAGGCATGACGATCATCGAACGCGACCGCGCGGCCGCCTATTTCGCCGATCAGGAAAGCTCGGCGCGCCTGCTGATCTGCTCCGAAATCGGCAGCGAAGGCCGCAACTTCCAGTTCGTACATCAGCTGATCCTCTGGGACCTGCCAGCCAACCCGGATTTGCTGCAACAACGGATCGGCCGTCTCGACCGTATCGGCCAAAAACACATCATCCGCATCCATGTGCCGTATTTGCGCGGCAGCGAACAGGAACTGCTGTTCCGCTGGTACGATGAAGGCCTGAACGTATTCCGCCACAACAACACCGCAGCCCAGCACGTCGCCGACGAACTCGCGGGCGAGTTGAGCTCGCTGCTGGCGGCGAGGGACTTCGCGCCGCTCGACGCCTTCATCGCGCATACCCGCGAGCGCAGCGCCGCAATCGAAGCCGAACTTCATCAGGGCCGCGACCAACTGCTCGAATTGAACTCCTGCCGCAAGGAAGTCGCCGACCAATACATCGACGCCTTGCAGCGCCACGAACGGCAAAGCCATCTGTGGCAATACATGGAAGACGTGTTCGAAAGCTACGGCGTCGATACCGAATTCCATTCGCTCGACTGTTTCATCATCAAACCGAGCGAGCATTTACGCATCTCGCATTTTCCGAACCTGCCCGAAGACGGCATGACGATCACGATCGACCGTTCGATCGCGCTCGCCCGCGAGGACTTCCAGTTCCTGACGATGGAGCATCCGATGGTGCTGGGCGCGATGGACCTGGTGATTTCGAGCGAGACCGGCAATGCCTCGATCAACGTGATCAAGCATCCGAGCCTGAAGGCAGGGCAATTCCTGCTCGAATGCCTGTTCGTGGTCGAATGCAGCGCGCCGCCCGAATTGCAACTCGGACGCTTCCTGCCGCACACCCCGATCCGTGTGCTGATCGATCAAAACAAGCAGGACCTGACCGATACGATCGACCATGACGACCTGATCGATGCCGGCGTCAATTTCGACAAGAGCAAGATCGTCACGTTTATCAACAACCAGCGCAATCACCTGAATCAGATGCTCGGCGCAGCCGAACATCGCGCCAAGACCGACATGCAGACGCTCGTTCAGGACGCGACCCGCGCGATGCTCGAATCGCTGGCCGAGGAAATCAAACGCATGATGCGGCTGCAAAAAGTCAATCCGTCGATCAAGCCCGAAGAAATCGAGCACTTGAAGGAAATGACGATGCTCGCGCATGACAACATCGAATCGGCCGAGCTGAAACTGGATGCCGTGCGGTTTATCATCACCAATTGATTGGCAAACCGAAGGTCGTTTACCAAACAGACATTACAAAACTTCCGGCACAACCTTATTCCCCCATGATCAACATCGGCAAAACCAATCAACTCAAAGTCGTCAAAGTGCAAGGCCCGAACATTTACCTCGGCCTACCCGGATCTCCCATGGTGCTGCTGGCCGACAAAAAACCGCCCAAACCCTTCCAGTTGGGCGACAGCGTGACCGCCTTCGTCTATATCGACGGCGAAGGCCATCTCGCGGCGACCCTGCAAAAACCTCTGGCCGAAGTCGGCGACATCGCCTGGCTGAAAGTCGCCGCGGTCAATTATTACGGGGCGTTTCTGGACTGGGGCGTGCCGAAGGATTTGCTGGTGCCGTTCAACGAACAAACCTCCGAAATGCAGGCTGGACGGTCCTATCTGGTCAAGCTGGTCGAAGACGCCAAAGGCCGCATCGTCGCATCGGCCAAGCTCGACCGTTTTCTGTCCGACGCAGGCCCCGACTTCAAAACCGGCCAGCAGGTCAGTCTGATGATCGCGGAACATACCGAACTGGGCGCCAAGGCGATTGTCGACAATACCCACTGGGGCATGCTGTATCAAAACGAAATTCTCCGGCCGCTGCGCAAAGGCCAGAAACTCACCGGCTATATCAAGAAAGTCCGCGACGATCACAAGCTCGACCTGACCCTGCATGAACCCGGTTACGGCAAGATCGAGCCCTTGGCCGACAAGATTCTGGCCGAACTCGACAAAAGCGGCGGTATGCTCGCCCTGGGCGACAAAAGCCCGCCCGAAGCGATTTATGCGGCCTTCGGCGTCAGCAAAAAAGCCTTCAAACAGGCAATCGGCGCGCTTTATAAAAAACAGCTGATCGTGATCGAGGAGCATTCGATCCGGCGGATTTAGCCGCCTTGCCGGCGAGGCGTTTTCTGTAACAAAGCCGTGTTAGGCTGGGGGACTCAATCGAACGCAGACTCAAGCAAGAGAGGCCCCCTTGAAAATCGCCTTGATCACCGACGCCTGGCATCCGCAAATCAACGGCGTCGTCACGACCCTGACCCATACGACGGAGATTCTGCACCGCCTCGGCCATACGGTCGAGCTGTGCGCCCCGGACCGTTTCTATACCTGGCACCACCCCGGCCACCCAAGCGTCGGCCGGGCTTTGTTGCGCGGCCCGCGCCTCCTCCCTACCCTTGAGGCCTTCAAACCGGACGCGATCCATCTGGCCTCGGAAGGTTGTGTCGGTTTCGCGGCCAGACGTTACTGCCACGAAAGGGGCTACCACTATACGACCTCGTTTCACACCCGCTTTCCCGAATATTTCAAGATGCGCGTCGGCCTGCCGCTGTGGATCAGCTATGGCTATATGCGCTGGTTTCACAGCGAAAGCGAGCGCGTGATGGTGACGACGGAATCGATGCGGCAGGCCTTGTCCGCCAAGGGTTTTGACAGGATGGTGATCTGGTCGCGCGGGGTCGATACCGACTTGTACCGGCCGCGCGGCAAAGACTTCCTGCCCGGCGAGCGCCCGATCTTCGCCTATGTCGGCCGCGTGGTGATCGAAAAGAACGTCGAGGATTTTTTGAAGTTGAAACTGCCCGGCACCAAGTATGTGATCGGCGACGGCCCGATGCGCGCGGAACTGGAGCAGAAATATCCCGAAGCGCGCTTCGTCGGCTTTCAAAGCGGCGAAGCATTGGCCCGCTATATGGCTGCGGCGGATGTGATGGTGTTCCCAAGCCATACCGATACGTTCGGCCTGGTGATACTCGAAGCGCTCGCCTCCGGCGTACCGGTTGCGGCCTTTCCTGCGCCCGGCCCGATCGACATCATCGGCAACGCGCAGGTCGGCGTGCTCAGCGCCGATCTTAAGCAGGCCGCGCTGGACGCGTTAAAGCTGAATCCCGCCGATTGCCGCCGGCATGCGCTGAATTACTCCTGGGAGCAAAGCGCTCGCCAGTTCGTCAGTCACTTGACGCCGATGGTTCGCATCAATGGCGAGACGCGTTTTGAATCCTAAATGATGCAGCGCAGCGGAATCGAGGTATTCGAAACCCAAACTCGATGTCTCGTTTCCGCGCGCCGCGCGGGAATGCAGTCACGACGCGCCAGCGTCGCGAGACGGGACGCCGGCGCGTCCGCCCAGGGTTCCGACGTGGCCGCGGGAACCAGCCCCCCCTATGCACTCATGCAGTCGACCGGCAATTCACTTGTGCCCTAAGGGTGTGCCGGTATGGCGACGAATCACAACTCCCGCGTCGCGCTAAACTTGATATCCGGCCAGCGTTCTTCCGTCAGTTGTAAATTCACCCGGCTGGTCGCCAGATAAACCAAAAACCCGCCGCCGTCCTCGGCCAGATTGTCGAACGCCTTGTTCCTGAACTCTTCCAGCTTGGCCGGTTTGTCCGACGACACCCAACGCACGGTCGACACGTTCACCGCATCGTAGACGCATTCGACGTTGTATTCGTTCTTGAGTCGGTGCGCAGTCACATCGAACTGCAACACGCCGACCGCGCCGAGGATCAGATCGTTGTTCTTCAGCGGCCTAAACAACTGCGTCGCACCTTCCTCGGTCAACTGCACCAGGCCCTTTTGCAGGGCCTTGGCACGCAGAGGGTCCTTCAACACCACCCGTCGGAACAGTTCGGGCGCGAAGTAAGGAATGCCGCCGAACTTCAGCGTTTCGCCCATCGTGAACGTATCGCCGACCTGAATCGTGCCGTGGTTGTGCAGGCCGATGATGTCGCCCGGATAGGCTTCCTCGACCGCCTTGCGGGTGTCCGCCTGGAACGTGATCGCGTTGGCGACCTGAATGGCCTTGCCGATCCGCACATGATGGATCTTCATGCCCTTGTCGAACTTGCCCGAACAGATCCGCATGAAGGCGACGCGGTCGCGGTGCGCGGGGTCCATGTTCGCCTGAATCTTGAACACGAAGCCGGTGAATTTTTCCTCTTCGGGATGCACGACGCGCTGCTCGGCCTCGCGCGGCAACGGCGGCGGCGCGAATTCGGCGAATGCGTCGAGCAATTCGAGAATACCGAAATTGTTGATCGCGGAGCCGAAAAAAACAGGCGTCTGCGCGCCGGCCAGATACGCGTCCAGACTGAACTCATGGCTCGCGCCCTTGACCAGATCGATCTCGATGCGCAGTTCCTCGGCCTGATCGCCAAGCAGTTCGTCCAGCTTCGGACTATCCAGCCCCTTGATCACTTCGGCTTCCGCGATACGGCCGCCGTGCTGCGGGCTGAACAGATGAATCTCGTCCTTGTAAAGATGATAAACGCCCTTGAAGCGCTTGCCCATGCCGATCGGCCAGGTCATCGGCGCGCATTGAATCTTCAACACATGCTCGACCTCGTCCAACAGTTCGATCGGCTCGCGCCCCTCCCGGTCCAGTTTGTTGATGAAGGTCAGGATCGGCGTCGTGCGCAGGCGGCAGACTTCCATCAGATTGATCGTCCGTTCCTCGACGCCTTTCGCCGAGTCGATCACCATCAGCGCCGAATCGACCGCGGTCAGCGTGCGGTAGGTATCTTCGGAAAAGTCCTCGTGGCCCGGCGTATCGAGCAGGTTGATGATCGCGTTCTTGTGCTCGAACTGCATCACCGAGGTCGTGACCGAAATCCCCCGCTCCTTCTCCATCTCCATCCAGTCGGACGTCGCGTGCCGCGCGGCCTTCCGTCCCTTCACCGATCCCGCCAGCTGAATCGCGCCGCCGAACAAGAGCAGCTTTTCGGTGATCGTGGTTTTACCGGCGTCAGGATGCGAAATGATCGCAAAGGTGCGGCGGCGTTTAAGTTCTGAAAGGACTTCGGACATACTCTATGAGTGACTGCAAAACCCCGTATTGTAACGCATTTTTGCCAGAAACGCATGAGCCTGATGCGATCAGAAAACCCGACCCTTGTTTTTATATTACAATCTGACCTTACCGTTACTGAAAAATAATGGGGTATAAAATGCCCGTAATCTCCTACTTTTTCGGCATCTATGTCCGCATGTACCATGACGATCACAACCCGCCTCACTTTCATGTGGAATATCAGGGTCACGAAGCATTGATGTCGATTGAAAGCGGCGAGATTTTGGCAGGCTCACTACCGAGTAAAGCGATTAAACTGGTGCGGGAATGGGCAAAAGAGCATCAACAAGAATTAATGATTAATTGGCAGTACGCCATTGAACTGAAACCGCTACAGCGTATAGCAGGAGCCGACAATGATTAAAATCATTCGAGCAGAGTACATCCGCCAAAAAATTTTGCGCCTGTATTTTTCCGATAGCTCATGGGGAGATTACGACCTGCAACCTTTGATCGATCGACAGACCGAATTGACGCATCCCTTAAATGACGATTCGTATTTTCAACAATTTTTTTTGGAATTAGGTGCATTGTGCTGGCGTAACGGCTTGGAACTAAGCCCTGGCAGCATCCATAAAAAGCTGGAAGAACGTCAACAATTGCATTATGAGACGAAGGTAGCTTAACTGGAGGGATCACACGCTTTTTCGATCTTGGTGGATTGCTAACGCGAATCCACCCTACGAGTTCGGCATGAGTCATGCTGATTTTTTTCAATGCAACCGAAGCAAAAAATCTATCAATAACGGTTGCGGCGCGACTGACGAACTAATGCTATAGCTAATTAGCATTGCACATAAAATCAAGTTTACTCAATAGGTACATACAATGGATGCTTTAAGCGCGATTATGACTGCAATTATTTCAGGGGCCGTTGCATCGGCAAAGCCTACGACTGAAAAAGCCATCACCGATCTTTACGCCGGTCTAAAAACGATGATTCAACGTAAACACAGCGGCGTCTCACTGGAAGCTGTGGAAAAAAGCCTGAATCCGAAGCAAAACAAGCTTCCTTACGAGAGGATTTAATAGAAGCTAAGGCCGCAGAAGATAACGATTTATTACAGCAAGCTCAAGCGTTATTGAAAGCGATTGCGGAACAACCGCCGCAAGTTGCGCAAGCGATTGGCATTAAGCTAGAAGATGTGAAAGCCGCTAATGTGCGTTTGCAAGAAATTATTGTCAGTGGTGAACACGCTGCTGGCGTGCATATTAAACATGGAGAATTTAGCGGCGATATTGAAATCCGCAAAATTAAAGTAGAGGCAAACTCCGAAAAAAAATAGTTACCGCAATAGAGGAATGTTCTTCTGTTGCGGCATCTATTTCCTTGCAGGATGTTCGTGCAGGACAAGATATTCATCTTCATCATGAAGAGCATCATCATTATCCAGCCGAACAAACCAAAATAGAAATCATTCCAGACGTTGACATAGGTCATCTTGCAAACCCGACTACCGCCTTAATCGGTCGCATAACCGAACTCGCCCAACTCACCGAAGCCATTAAAAATCCCAACAAACGCTTAGCGATTATTGTCGCGGCGGGCGGGATTGGAAAATCAGCATTAACCGATGAATGGTTACAACAAATTGCCCAAGAAAATTATTACGGTAAAGCCCGCGTATTTGGCTGGTCGTTTTATTCGCAAGGCTCGCACAGCACCTTTACCAATTCGCAACCATTTTTCAGTGCGGTATTGCCGTTTTTAAGCATTACCGAAATTCCCAAAGATGAGATTGAAAAAGCGCGGCTGTTAGCAATGTGTTTGCAACAACAGCCGTGTTTGCTGATACTCGACGGTTTAGAGCCGTTGCAATATGCTGAAAATCTGCAAGCAATGAGTGGCGAATTACAAGACAGCGCGTTAAAAGAGTTTATCGCCTGTTTTCGGAGAGCAGCGGGGAAAAGTTTTGTCTTGATTTCGTCCCGTCAACCTTTGGTGGAATTGAAAAAATGGCAGCCAGAGCATTATTTATCATTGGATCTGAAAACCTTGCCGCATCAGGACGGCGCGGATTTGTTGCATGCGTTAGGTGTAACGGGCAAATCGGCAGAACGGCAAGCGATTAGCCAAGATTTAAACGGTCATGCCTTGAGTTTGGTGTTAATGGGGCATTTGTTAAGCGAACATCATCAAGGCGATTGCCGTTATGCCAACGAGTTGCCGCCGTTGACTTCGGCGCACGGCGATAGTGATGCCGAAAAAGACAGTCGTCATGCGTTGCGGGTGTTGGATTATTACGATAGTTTGCAAGATGCCGCCTCACGCTGTTTTTTGCAGTTGTTGGGTTTGTTTGACCGTCCGATGAATGCGGCAGAAAAAGTGGTTTTGATTGCCAATGCTAACCACGCTGAACCGTTACGTTCTTTAACGGCAATACAGTGGCAAGCGGTAGAGCAGCGGTTAGAAAAAAGCGGTTTGTTGTTGGGTAAAAAAGGCACATTTGAACGTTTGGAATGGGATACACATCCGATTATTCGCGCTTATTTTGGGGAGAAGCTTAAAGAAAATTATCCTGAAAATTTTAAGCAAGCACATTTTGTTTTTTTGATTTTTATCAAAAACTGCCTGAAAAAGAGTTTGGAAAATATCTTCCCGAATCCATAGAAGAAATGCAACCACTTTATCGAGCGGTGATACATGGTTGCTTGGCAGAAGAATACGAACAAGCATTAAATATGGTTTATAAAGGACGTATTTTACGTATGGATAACAGAGGTTTTGTTAAATACTATAGTCGACATCAACTCAATGCGTACTCACAAGACCTGACAATCTTATCTGTTTTTTTTCCTTTGGGCTGGCTAAAGTTATCAAAAACTGGTTTATCTGAAACTGAACAAATATGGTTGTTAGTTGATATTTCTTTTTGCTTGATGTCCTTGGGACGTATACAAGAAGCAATCGCACCAAGAATAATAGGTGTAAAGTTTTATGAAAAATCAAAAAGTTGGGAGTTCGCATCAACTTGTGTTCAAATTTTAGTAAGCCTATATCTTCCTTTAGGACAACTCAAACAAGCAACCGAAGCTGCACAAGAAGCGATAAAATACGCCTTATTCGCTGACGTTATGAACCAATATGCAATAAGTTCAAGTTATTTAGCAACTGTTTTGCATCGCAAAGGCGAATTAAATGAAGCGCATGGTCACTTTCAAGAGGCAGAATCTATATTACGATTAATGAGCTATGAATATCACCCTTCTTTATCTGGATTTTGGTATTGCAATCTTTTGCTAGATTCCAGCACTGACAATACTATTTATTCAGAAGTAATACTGAGAGCAAAGTACAGTTTGCAAAACTGTACTTCATCAGTAGATAAAGCATTAAATAACCTTACTTTAGCGCGTGTACATGCGGCAATAAACTTATCTGCTGAATATTATTTTGCTCAAGCAGTAGATAAAATACAAAAAGTAAACAAAATAGAATCAACTCCACCGTTTTATCTATACCGCGCCGACTTCTACCTCACCCAAAACCAACTCGACCCAGCACTAGCCGATTTAAACAGCGCGTGGGAAATCATCGAACGCTGTGGTATGAAACTGTATGCAGTTGATTACCTATTAATACACGGACGTTACAGCCTTGCCACCGCTGACTTTGAGACCGCTTTAAGTCACTACGAAGAAGCCAAAAACCTAATTCAAGAAACCGGCTATCACCTGCGCGATGCTGAATTGGACTTATTCGCCGCGCAACTGCGCGGGCAATGCAGCGAGGCATATAGGCATCTCGTTATACACAACTTGCCTAATCCTGTAAGCTACGCGATTTTTTCGAACCAAGGACAAGAAGGCAAATGGAGTGGGTGAAAAAGGAATTATCTGGAATCAAACTGGGAGATGAGCGTTTGAACAAAAGATCGGCGAAGCTGTTGAAAAGTTTTGCGTCGAAGCCGAGCGCGAGCATACCGACAGCCTGTGGAGGTTGGAGTGAGACCCTGGCGGCGTACCGGTTTTTCGGGCAAGAGGGGATTGCGTGGAATGACATTCTGCAGCCGCATATCGATTGCACCTTGATACGCAGTCAAGCCTATCCGGTGGTGCTGTGCCTACAAGACACCACGGAGCTGAATTTTAACGGACAGTCAATCGAGGGATTGGGGCCGTTGTCATATGAAGCGCAGCGAGGGATGTACTTGCATCCGACGTATGCGGTGACGCCAGAACGGCTGCCGCTGGGCGTATTGGATGCCTGGATGTGGGCACGGGAGCCGAAAGACGCCGATGGCGAGCGGCGTGGAATCTGTGAGAGCGCGCGCTGGCGGGAAGGTTACGAACGCGTAGCAGAGGTTGCGGAGGCACACCCGGACACGCGCTGGGTTTATGTGGCAGACCGCGAAGCCGACATCCTGGGACTAATGCAACGCGCCCATGCCCTGAAGAATCCAGCCGATTGGCTGATCCGATCCCAGCACAACCGCAAACTTGGGAAGGATGAGGCCAAGTTGTGGGAGCAGGTCGAACGGGCGCAGGTCTTGGGCGAGATTCGCTTTCATCTGCAGCCACGCCCGGGACAGAAAGGGCGCGAGGTAAGCCAACAGCTACGCAGCCTGCGTGTCGGCTTAGCCGATGGCAATGGTGGAACGTTTGAAGTGAGCGCTCTGTTGGCGCGCGAAATCGCCCCGCCTGAAGGCGAAAAGGCGGTGGAATGGCGCTTAATGACAAATCTTCCGGCGTCGACGTTGGACGCAGCGAGGGAGTTAATCGATTGGTACCGATGCCGGTGGGAGATTGAGATGTTTTTCAACATTCTCAAAAACGGCTGCAAGGTGGAAGCCTTACAATTGTCGGCGATGCCCCGCGTCGAGTTGGCCTTGGCTTTCTATCTGATTACCGCTTGGCGGATCGGTTACCTGATGCGTTTGGGGCGAAGCTGCCCGGAGATGGATGGCGAAGCGGTGTTCGAACGGGAAGAATGGCAGGCGGCCTGGCTAGTGGCGCGCAAACCCCTACCGGATAAGCCGCCGACTTTGAACGAGATCATCAGAGTGATTGCCGGTTTCGGCGGCTTTCTCGGACGCAAAGGCGATGGTGAGCCCGGCGCCAAAATACTTTGGATCGGTCTTCAGCGCGTCATGGACTTCGCCATCGGCATTCGCGCGATGCGGGAAGCTCAGAATTGTGTATAACGAAATGGCATATAGGAGCACCAACCCAAGTTTATATTCTCAAACGCCAGACTATTACCTGCAAAAAGCCAGATATCGCATCAAAGAAATCGGGCAATGGGGACTTTTGCGGGTAATTGAACGGGACTTTCCGGGCATGTAGATGTCTTGTTAAAAGGCAATCAACATTGCGTTTTGCCATCGCAATAGCGCCTACAGTCTGCCGAAAATCCGTTTGTCCCAATCGATTTTTTCGGCTGAGGAAACGATTAGTTTTCTGGCGTCATGATGATTCGGATTGACCAAGGCGTTTGCATCCAGGCGGGCGATTACGGAAGGTACGATCAGGATGGCCGATCTTTCTTCCTGTAGCCATTGATCGCCGAAAGATCTGGCGTAGGGGCTGTTTTCGCGGTCCCACCCTGGCGCCAGCGAATCCGCGTCCTGCGTTTCAATCGAGATGCCATCTGGCACTTCGGCGACCACGTAAGCGTGCATAACCGGTATGCGACCGATATTGGCATGGGCCAATATTTCGAGCATCGCGCAGGAATAGCTCAACGAGCCATAGATGAGCGGCCGGCCTGGGCTGTTCCAGCGGCCGCCGACCAGGGCCGCGCCGGTGCCGTCCCAAATCGGGAAGCGGCTGTCGCCGATCCGGAAAATCCGCATCAGGCCGCAATGCCGTAAAACAACTTCCAGAGCAGTTCCTCGACGCGGCGCGCGCCGATTTCGGTCAGCGACACTTCGAGGGGAGATTGATTTTCCAGCATCGGATGGGGTGTGTGCAGAAACGTCCTCGCGGCATCGTCGGAGCTCCAGACATATTGTGCAGTCGCGTAAACTCTGGCCAGACGTTCGGCACGTCCTGATTCTTCCGCGGTCAGTTTGGTGCGGCGGCGCTTGTAGGTCGCCTCGGGCACGATTTGATACAACAGCCGTTTTTTTTCTTCGAGGGTCGAACAAATGCGTTCGACGCTGGCCTTCAGTGCTTTCTTGGGCAGGCCTTCGGCAACCAGATGATCGAGCTCGGAAAACGAATGCGGAACAACGTCCAGATCCATTACGGAGGCAATGTTTTCAGGGGTAACGAGTAACATGACGAAAGCTCACGAGCATCATTTTTCCCCATATTTATGGATCAAGTGATACTTTCTGTCAAGCTAAAAATGGGGGTTGTACAAGTTCCATACCTTGAATGAACATACACGAACTTCGAAAAAGCCTCCCCTTCATCGCTACTTCGTTGACCCGATTGGAATGACCCGCCAACGTCCGCCGCCCTACCCCATTCTTGATGACGATACGCACATTGACCCTGGACGCGCACCCGGACAAGCCGGGTACGGTCCGGTAATAGGCGCCTAAGGAATGGGGTGCTCTTCGAAAAACTCCCAGCTCAAGCGGGTAGCGTTGGGTCCTTTAGGATCCACTAACGGGTCGCAGTCGCAGCCGCCCGGGTAGGTGTGCTCGGCGCCATCGATCAGGTATCGCTCGATGAGGGTATTCCCAGCAGAATCCTGGTAGGTTTGGTGGATGTAAGCGCGCCCATTGGGAACCTGGCCGTACTCGGTGGTGTCCGCGATGTCGTCGATGCCGTCAATGGTTGCCCATTGACCGATGATCCTGTCGGACGTCGGCGCCGGCACAACGGTGTCTGCGGTACCCTGCCAGAGGATAGTGGGCACGGCACGCGCCCGTACGCTCATCTCGATCAGAGCAGCCTCTCCCGACTCTTCCGGGGTCCTCACTGCATTCGGGTCGCAGAGGTATTCGCAGCCGGCGATGATGCTGGAGGCGGCATATACGTCCGGGTAGGCAACGGTCATGATGTTGGCCATGACGCCGCCTGCCGATGTGCCGGTGACATAGATGCGGTTCGGGTCCACTGTGTAGCGGCTGCGGACATAATCGGTGATACCGGCGATGAGGGCGGGTTCACCCCTGCCGCGATGCTGATTTTTGGACAGTTGCCAGTTCCAGCAGAGAAGGAGGTTGGACAGGATGCTCTGGCTCGGGTAGACGACAATGAATCCCTGTTGCTCGGCCAGTTTGCTCCAGCCGGTCCGCTTCTCGTAATGGTAGCTGTCCCGAGTGCAACCATGCAGTGCCACGACCAGGGGCATCGGAACGCCCTGCTGGTAGGAGGAAGGAACATAACCGTGGAAACTCCGGATGCCATGGCGGCTGGTGTGCACGCCGGAGAATGTAGTGCCTGTGGCGGCGTGTGCCGGGCTTAGGATAACAAGGGCAAACAGATAAAAGGCTAGCCGCATAGTGAACTTCATCGAAACTCCATTTGATTGTCTGGACAGGACCGCAATTATCAACTCATGATAAATGAATGTCAAACAGTCAAATTCAGTCATTTTTCCCGCATGGAAGAAACGCGGTAAGCTGTCCTCGACAGTACGTTTACTCATTGTCTGGTTTCCTGCAAAACCCGATGCCCTCCTCACCGGAATGCCCACAAGGCATCGCCGTCTATTAGATTAGAGACCCGCACAACAAATTGCGTACCGATTGAGCTTGTCGAAGTCCTTGTTCGATCGGATTTCGGCAAACTCTGCGGTTGAAAGGATTTTTCGCCAACGATCTGATAAGCCGTTCAGTCTTCCATGGAGGAGGAGGGAAGCCCATTACAATTTATTACCATGCAGGATCAGTTGCCAAGGAAAAGTCAAGACGTGCCCCCCCCCTATTTTCTCGATCCTGTTCACAAAATTTATAAAACTCCCAGCTAAGCTTTAGCACCGATTCTTACTTTTTAAGAGAGGACTAAGCTGAATTTTATGAACACTTTTCTTTCTATTTCGCGCGCGCACTGCCAGCGCATTTTGTTGCCCGTACTTGCACTGGTTTTATTCAGCGGCAATTTACTGGCGGGAACTATAAACCTTGCCTGGGATCCGAGTACCTCATCCAATGTAGGGGGCTATAAAGTCTCTTACGGCACCAGCCCCGGCAATTACACTTCAACCGTTGACGTGGGCAACCAGACCAGTTACTCGGTTTCGGGGCTACCGGAAGGCTCCACGTTCTATTTCGCCGCGAAGGCCTACGATACGACCAAGGCCAGCGAAAGCGCTTATTCCAATGAAGTCAATTTGACCGTTCCTGCCACGACGACGCAATTAACGGCGGATTTCACAGCCAGTAAAACCGGCGGCGATTATCCTTTGGTAGTCAGCTTCACGCCGGTTACAACAGGGACTGTCACCGCCTACAATTGGGACTTTGGCGATGCCTCGATACCCTCTGCGACAAGTCAGTATCCCACGGTGACCTATCCGAATCCGGGGACGTATAGCGTCAGTCTGACGGTCACCGGGCCCAGCGGCAGCGCGACTAAAACCCAGTCGAACTTCATTACCGTGACCACGCCGCCACCTGTGGCCAATTTTTCGGCGACCCCGACCTCCGGTGTAGCGCCGGTCGCGGTCAATTTCACCGATACCTCGACAGGCAGCATTAGCAGCAGAACGTGGAATTTTGGCGATGGCTCGACCAGCACGGAAGTCAATCCGAGCCACACTTACAGCGCGGCCGGCTCCTACACGGTCAGCTTAACTGTCACAGGCGCGAGCGGCAGCGATACCCAAACCAACAACAATTTCATCAACGTCTCCTCTTCACTGGTTACGACGAATCCGCCGACATCCCTTGACAATGGCCTCGTGGCGGCCTATGGCTTCGAGGAAGCCAGCGGCAAAACGGTTCAAGACGTCTCGGGCAACGGCAATAACGGCACGATCAAGGAAGCCGTCAGAATTACCGCCGGGCGTTATGGGAAAGCCTTGAAGTTCGATGGCGTCAACGACTGGGTCACGGTCAATGACAGCGCCTCCCTGGATCTTTCAGCCGGCATGACGCTCGAAGCCTGGGTGTATCCGTTGTCACAGACAAATGGCGGCAATACGATCCTTTTGAAACAAGCATCGGGGGCTGAAGTTTATGCCCTCTATTCCGAGGAGGACGCCAATTTGCCTGCCTCTTATTTGAATGACGGCAATTACCGTGGCGTCACCGGCCCCAACCGTTTGCCGCTGAAAACCTGGACCCACCTCGTAGCGACCTATGATGGCTCTTATCAAAGGTTGTATGTGAATGGGGTCGAGGTCGCCCAGAGTGCACTGAATACGCTGATTAAAACCTCCAGCGGCGTGTTGCGCATCGGTGGCAATAGCCTATGGGGCGAGTATTTCCATGGTTATATCGATGAGGTGCGGATCTACAATCGCGCCTTGACGGCAAGCGAGGTCAACGCCAACTTGGCAACCGCGGTAACCGCCGTAACTGCTGCAACCGCGATGAGTAGTGCTGCCGAGCTTCCGCAGCTGGTTATGGGTAACCCAAACCTGGAGCCTTGGGTCGATTCCAGGGCTCAGGGCACTGCCGAGGCATTCCAGACGACACCCGCAACGTCCGGCGTAGTGACTACGGTGGAAGTTTATCTGGATGACAGCTCAACCGCAACGGAGTTGGTTGCCGGTATCTACAAGGACAAAAAGGGACACCCTGGGGCGCGTATCGCGACAGGCAAGACAAGCGAACTTACGGCGGGGGACTGGAACTCCATATCGATCCCTGCAACTTCCGTGAGCGCGGGTCAACCCTATTGGATCGCGATACTGGGATCGAAAGGGCAAATGGCCTTCCTTGACCAGGTGGGTTCGTCAACCGGCTTAATGGAAACCAGTGCCTCCAAAAAACTGAAGAAATTACCGCGCACATGGAAAGGCTCTGCAACCAAGGCTAATGCGGTAATGTCCGTTTATGGGGGTGGCAATTAACCTTCGGATCACAAATCCCTAAGAGGGTATGCCGACGGACCGCGGGAAACCCTGTGTCCGTCGGCATTTTTTTAGCTGTTTGTCACCCGCCAATGCAGCTCGTCCGAAGCAAGATTTAGAAATACCGCGCCATCAGCCCGTAGCCCGCATTCGCCGCCGGAATCGGTATTTTCACTTCATAGCCGGCGCCCGGCGCTTCCCGCATGTCCTGCCCGTGCATGTCCTGCATCCGTTCGACGACGATGTCGCGGTTGCCTTCGGGCAAAATCAGCTCGATGCGGTCACCGACCGCGAACTTGTTTTTCACCTCGATTTCCGCAAGCCCGGTCGCGCTGTCGTAATTTCGGATTTCGCCGCAGAATTGCTGCTGATGGCTAAGCGAATAGCCGGTGATGTAGTTCTGGTAGTCCTGGGTGTGATGCCGCTGATAGAAACCGTCGGTATAACCGCGGTTGGCGAGGTTTTCCAGCACGCCCAGCAGTTCCGGGCGGAACGGACGACCAGCCACTGCATCGTCGATCGCCTGGCGGTAGGTCTGCGCGGTGCGCGCGACATAGTAATGCGACTTGGTGCGGCCTTCGATTTTCAGGCTGTCGACGCCGATCTCGACCAGGCGCTGCACGTGCTCGATCGCGCGCAGGTCCTTCGAGTTCATGATGTAGGTGCCGTGCTCGTCTTCCAGCACCGGCATCAACTCGCCGGGGCGGTTTTCTTCCTGCAGGAAATAGATGTTGTCGGCGAGCGGGTGGCGTTCGGCGCCGCCGCAACTGGCGGTGCTCAGATCATTCATCGTCAAGGCGCCGCCGTTCAACACATAAGCGCCCTCGGCATTTTCATGCGCCGGCAGCGTGTCGTATTTCCAGCGGCAGGAGTTCGAACAGGTACCCTGATTCGGATCGCGGTGGTTGAAATAGCCGGACAAGAGGCAGCGTCCGGAATAGGCGATGCACAGCGCGCCGTGGACGAATACTTCCAGTTCCATGTCCGGGCATTGCTGGCGGATTTCGGCGATTTCGTCGAGCGACAGTTCGCGCGACAGGATGATGCGTTCGACGCCAACGCTTTGCCAGAATTTGACCGTCGCGTAATTGACCGTATTGGCCTGCACCGACAGATGCACCGGCATGTCCGGCCAGGTCTCGCGCGCCAGCATGATCAGGCCGGGGTCGGCCATGATCAGCGCGTCGGGCCGCATCGCGACGATAGGCTCCAGGTCTTTGATGAAGGTCTTGACCTTGGCGTTATGCGGGATCACATTCGTCGCCAGGAAAAATTTCTTGCCGAGCCGGTGCGCTTCGGCGATGCCGATGCCGAGATTTTCGGTGAGGAAATCGTTGTTGCGCACCCTGAGACTGTAGCGCGGCTGCCCGGCATACACCGCATCGGCTCCGAACGCGAAGGCATAGCGCATGTTTTTCAGGGTACCGGCGGGAGAGAGAAGTTCGATTTTTTTCATGGGGTTAAAACTGGATTGAGCAGTCGATCATTTTAACTGATTCCCGGACCATGAGTCCGGGAATTGTAGGAAATTACCGCTACCGCGGCCTCAACACGGCTTGTTTTTATCAGCGATAAAGGGTCTAATTTAGCGAAAATACCAGGCAATATCCGGTATGTTTTTCCACTAAATCGGCATAATTTAGCGAGGATCATCATGCATTCCATTTTAAAGGGCTTTCATCATACCCGTTTCCAGACCGCATTTCTGGCGCTGCCACTGATTGTGGCCGGCTGTTCGTTCTCGGATAGCTCCAAGAGCATTTCGAATAGCGTCGAGAGCGTTTCCGATAGCGTGGGGAGCGTCTCCGATTCATCAGATTCGAGTGAGTCTTCAACGTCGAATAAAGAAAAGAAATACCAAAATGAAGTGTCAGACTACACGGTGGCTTATGTGAAATCTTCCGCCGCGGAGGCCGATTACACGAGTTATCTGAAAGGCTTGAGCGATATTGCAGCCAAAATCGGCATCGTTAATTGGGACCAGGAACCCAAAACCTACCTGGCGATCGGCAAAGGCCTGAAGAAAGCCGGTGTCGAGGGCATCGCTTACGAAACCTATAAAAAGAATTTTGCAGGCTCCGATGCAGAGAAGATGCAAAATATCCAAAAGGGTTACGAGTCGGAAAAATAATCCCTTCTCAGGCTCCGGCCGGCGCCCCGTCATGATGCGCACGAAGTGGCAGTCGCTCGGCGTACTGGCGGCCTTGGTTTTACCGTCACCCTCCCCTGCCGCTGCGACCTTCAATTACCTGTACATCGAAGCCAGCGAAGGGAATTCGAGCGGAGGGCATGCCGCGATTCAATTCGCTGACGACATCTATCATTATCAGCATGTCGATTCCGGCCTGATCCGCCTGTTCCGGCAGGAAAAAGCCGACTTTCATTTTTTATACCGGTATCTGCAGAATCGCCCGCTGCATCTCAGCCGCATCGAGGTCGGCGAAGACACCCTGGATCTCTTGAAAGATCAATTCAAATGGCAGTTCTTGACGCAGGAAAGGCAGTTCAAACTGCTCGACGATCTGCATCGGGACAGGATCTTTATCCGGCACTTGCTGCATCGTTTGACGGCCGAGCCTGCTTGGCTGGACACCGATGCGGCCTTGGTTTTGCGCTTGAAAGGCGTCGGGCTGTTTTATCCGGAACCGGGCCATCAACCTCAATACACCGACAACGAGTTAGCCAGGCAACAATCGCTCGGCATTCAAAGCTTGCGCCGGAAAATCGAGCAGCGCCATGGCACGGGCTTTTTGCAAAGCCGGCGCGCACAGGTCGAAGCGCAAATCAAAGCCTTGGCCCCAAGCCGTTGGCCTGCGCTCAATACGAATTCATCCGCCGAAAAATTCCCGGCCTCCCTCTATTCCTTCAGCGAAAGCTACGCGGACTCCCTGACCGCCTTATTTGCGCTCAAAGCCCTGCTCGATGCGCGCCCGTTGCAATCCGCTGCGCTGGTGCTGACGCATCAACCCGCCTTCAAGATTTCCGAAGCGGAAAGACGAAGTTTACGGCAGTTGCGTGACGACCTGGAAACCGGGCTGATTAAAGCGATCGCTTCCAACCGGCCGGACTGGGGCTATGCGGCCTTAGTCAATCTGGCGAGGTATCTCGCGCTTGAGTCCTCGTTGCAGTCAGGCTACTGGGCTTTTATTGACGATTTTGCCGAAACCGGCGAATGGCTCAGCCCGGATCAATACCTCGACCATCAGGCTCAGCTACGGATTCTGATTCGCGACGCCGGGGCGTCTTGGCAGAAAATCCGCCAATCGGCAGCGTCCCGCCCACGCTTGGGCGAAGCCGAATACAGCCAGATCGAGATGGCGGCCAACCGTTATAACGAGTTGCTGAAGAGCGAGCAGCCGCGTGATTTCCGCTATCAAGGTCAGCAAGCCCTGCCCTCCAAGAGCATCGGATTTCCGGCGGGGCCGCTGCCGAATCTGACGAAGGCACAATTGACGACGGCGCTGTCCGCACTGGATAGACTTGAACACAGCCTGTTTGAAACATTGAAGCAAAGCCATCGCTATGACCTGATCACCCGCAATTGCGTCACCGAATTGTTCAGGACCATCGATCAGGCGATGTCAGCACCCCTTCGAGCAGGCGATAAATCTGCGATCCCGGAAGCCTTAACGATCAAGGAGTCCGAAAAACGCCTGGGGGGATATGTTCCGATACCCTATCACTTCATCCCTTTCGTTTCCTACCAAGCTGTCCAGAATCGTTACCGCGTGCTAGAGAGCCGTGACCTGGATTCTTACCGGAGCATCGAACTGGCAAAGCTCAAGACGCGGCAAAACGAGCTGCTCACAGCGCTCAGGGAATCGAATATCGTGTCCAGCAGCTTATACCAATACAATCCAGACGATGCCTTATTCGTGTTTTTTACCGACGATAATCTGCTGCTGAGGCCCCTGTTCGGTGCTGTCAACACCGCCGCCGGGATCGGCCAAAGCGTCTATGGACTTTTCAGCTGGCCCCTGGATTCGGGAAAAAATTTGCGCTCGGGTGCCACCGGTATCTTAATGAGCCTGCCCGAAATATTCTTTTTCAATATGCGCAAGGGCAGTTACAAGTATTTGTCCTTCAAGCAATTGGCCGATGCGGACTTGCCGGACGATTGACATCATCGCCGGCCGGATAGGGAACAAACGGCGCAACTCATCACTCTCAGGGCTGCCGCCCCGTATCAATACGCTTCGCTTTAATGTTTGAAATTTAGCGGAGGCCGAAAGCGTTGCGGGTTAGGCCGGCTTCGACCGATGCCATTGCTTTTTGTGAACCGGAAACTAACAACGGTTATAATTACACTTTTTCCCGACGCCTTTACCGGAGATTCCTCATGTCACTTTCGATGTACCAAGCTTCTGTCCCCGTCTTCGTCCGTATGCTGGATAACTTGTCGAGAATACTCGAACTGGCGATTCAGTACGCCGACGAGAAAAAAATCGATCCGGCCGTTTTGATCAATGCGCGCTTGGCGCCCGACATGTACCCGCTCTCCCGGCAAGTGCAAATCGCCACCGATATGGCGAAAGGCTGCGCCGCGCGTCTGGCCGGTCTGGAAGCTCCCATTTACGACGATAACGAAACCACCTTTCCGGAGTTGCTGGCGCGCATCGCCAAAACGATCGCGTTTGTCCAAAGCGTCGGCCCCGAAAAAATCGACGGCAGCGAAGAGCGGAAGGTCACGCTCAAATTGCGCAACCAGGAAGTCAGCTTTTTGGGCCAGCCCTACCTCGTGCATTTCGTGCTGCCCAATTTTTATTTCCACATTACGACCGCCTATGCGATTTTGCGGCATAACGGCCTGGCGATCGGCAAAAAAGACTTCATCGGCGGCCTTTAAATCAGGGCCATTACCGTAAAAATGGATTCTAATGATCGGGTGGAGATAAGCGTAGCGCATCAGTGTCGATCCTGTTGAAACCCCAGGTCGCGCAGCAAGGAGTTCGGCAACGCCGGCAACAGCGAGCGGGGAATCAGGAAGGTGGATAAATTGAACAGGTCGGCAAAGATGCGTTTAGCGCTGACGGTCGCCTTCAGATAATCATGGCCGCTGGAGCCGCCGGTGCCGATCTTGCTGCCCAGCATCCGTTGCGCCATCAAGGCATGGCTGCTGCGCCAATGGGTCAAGTGTTCGTCGATGTCCATCAGGCGGCTTAATACCCGGAAAGGCAGTTGCAGTAGCGGCTCGTCCCGGTAAAGCTGAATGAAAAGAGCCGCCAAGGTGGCTTTATGGCTCAATTGAAAGCGACCCTGCTGCCGGTATTGTTCGTAAAGCCGTTGCTCGAACAGACAGTCAAAGCTTTGCCGGGTGGACTCATGCTCGGTAAATTGCTGCTGTTTTTCCTGGTCGCTCAATAACGGGTTGTTTCGAATGATGTCGGCGTCGCTGGCGAGCATTTGATCGACCGCCCGGCGATAGCAGGCCCAGAAACTAAAGCCCTCGCATTCCAAAAACGGCGTCCGGGCCAGCCAGGCGTCCACCCATTCGAAAAGCGACGGCTGCTTGGCGATCCGTTCCAGATAGGCGCTGTCCTCCGGGTTGAAACGCCCGAAACTGGCGTTGCTAAAATGATGCGACAGGCCCAGACGCAATTCGATTTCGCGAAACTGCCTGCTTTGAAATCCAGAGGCCGGAATCAAATAATTCCTGAAATCCAGAAAATCCAACGGCGTCATCGTTTCGATGATGCCGATCTGCTGATTGATCACCGCCTGGATGCGAATGATCCGGTCGAGACGCACCGAGATGATGTGCAGCCTTTTCTCATCCAAAGGCGTTTTGGAAAATAGCTCCAGCACCGAAAGCAGTTCGTGAAGAATTTGTTTGAACCACAATTCATAAGTCTGATGGGTGATGATGAATAGCATTTCATCGTGCGCCGCCGGGCCGTGTTGGCCGCTTTCGGGAACTTGCGTATTCAGCAGCGTGTCCAGTTGCAGGTAATCGCTGTAATAAAGCGGCTTGGAATGCTGGCTCATGGCTTGATCCTCTCTGAGTCGGAATGGACTTCCAGTATCTATCCAAAATAATGCATAACCTTCATTTTAACAATCCGTTTCGATAAGCCAAACTCTGCCGGAAAGACGGGGCAATCCAGTTGCCGAGCTGAAACTTAATAGTAGGGATCGGGTCTGACGATTTATCAATCAAACGGAGAGCATGCAATGGTTACTGCATCGAATCCGGCCGGAACCGATGGTTTCGAATTCGTCGAATATACCGCGCCGGATACCCGTAAGTTAGAACAATTATTCAAACAACTGGGTTTTGCCGCGGTCGCCAAACACCGCTCCAAGGATGTGGTGCTTTACCGGCAAGGCCAGATCAATTTTGTGATCAACCATGAACCGGACAGTTTCGCGCAGGCCTTTGCGAAAGTGCACGGCCCTTCGATTTGCGCGTTTGCGATCCGGGTCAAAAATGCCGCCGAGTGTTTCGAAAGAGTCGTCAGATTGGGCGCACAACCATACCATGGCGATATCGGCCCGATGGAATTGAATATTCCAGCCATCCGCGGCATCGGCCGCAGCCTGATCTATCTGGTCGATCGCTATGGCGAGGAGCGTTCGATCTATGATGTGGATTTCAACCCGCTGCCGGGCGCCGAGTTGAGACCTCCGGGCGCGGGGCTGACCGCGATCGACCACTTGACCCATAATGTTTACCACGGCGGCATGGACAAGTGGGCGGACTTTTATCAACGGCTGTTCAAATTTAAAGAAATCCGTTATTTCGATATCCACGGTAAAATCACCGGCTTGAAATCCCGCGCGATGACCAGCCCCTGCGGCAAAATCCGTATTCCGATCAATGAACCGAGCGATGCCAAATCGCAAATTCAGGAATATCTGGATGCCTACCATGGCGAGGGCATCCAGCATATCGCCTTGGCGACCGACGACATCTACGCCACGGTCGAAAAGCTGCGCGGCAACGGCATACGCTTCATGGACGTGCCCGATACCTACTATGAGACGATCGCTGCCAGGGTGCCCGGCCATCAGGAGCCCTTGGCGCGCTTGCGGCAGGACAGGCTATTGATTGACGGCGCTCCTGCCCGCGGTGCCGGTTTACTGCTGCAAATCTTCACCCATACCGTGATCGGCCCGATTTTTTTCGAGATCATTCAGCGCAAGGGCAATGAAGGCTTCGGCGAAGGCAACTTTCAGGCGCTCTTCGAGGCGATCGAGCGCGATCAGATCAAAAGAGGAGTGATCTAATGCCGTGGATTCAGCTACCCAGAGTGGAAGGCAACGCCTCGCGGCAAGCCCATGCCGATCTTCCGGCCGGCACTTTCGAGCGGGAACTCGGCAAGGAAGGCTTTTATGGCCCCTCCACGCAGATGCATCACCGTCACCCGCCAACCGCCTGGACGACGATCGAGGGGCCGCTGCGCCCTCACGCCTTCGACACGCAAAAACTGGCGCCGCAGGAAGCCTGCCCCTGGCAAGCCGCCTTGCTGTTCAGCAATGCCCACACCCAAATCCGCTTCCTGAAACTCGAACACGACATGGATCATCTGGTGCGGAATGCCGACGGCGATGATTTGATCTTCGTGCATCGGGGCGCGGGCGAGCTGTATTGCGATTACGGCCATTTAGGTTTTCGCGAGGGCGATTACCTGCTATTGCCGCGCGGCACGATGTGGCGCATCGACGTGAAGGAAGCGGTCAGCGCCCTGCTGATCGAGGCGACCGATCACAGCTACACGTTACCGGACAAGGGGCTGGTCGGCCAGCAGGCGATCTTCGATCCTGCGGTGCTGGATGCGCCTAAGATCGATGAAGCCTTCATCGCCCAGCAAAACGAGGCCGAATGGCGCGTGGTCGTTAAAAGAAGACACCTTCTCAGCACCCTCACCTATCCGTTCAATCCGCTCGATGCGGTCGGCTGGCACGGCGCGCTGATGCCGGTGCGACTGAACTGGCGCGATATTCGGCCGCTGATGAGCCACCGCTACCATGTGCCGCCTTCGGCCCATACCACTTTCGTCTCGAACCGTTTCGTGGTCTGCACGTTCGTGCCAAGGCCTTTCGAAACCGACCCGAATGCATTGAACGTGCCTTTCTTTCACAGCAATGACGATTATGATGAACTGATTTTCTACCATGCAGGGCAGTTTTTTTCCCGCGATCACATCTATCCGGGCATGATGACCCTGCATCCCTCCGGCATTCCGCACGGCCCGCATCCGAAGGCGCTGCAGAATGCCGAGAGTAAGCGCGGCACGATGACCGACGAGGTCGCGGTGATGATCGATACGAGGGACGCGCTGGAGGTCTCCGAACAGGCGGCAGCGATCGAATGGCCCGGTTATGTGGATTCCTGGAAATGAAGCTCGCGACGCTCAAATCGGACAGCCGTGACGGTAGCCTCGCGGTCGTGAATCGCGATCTGACCCGGGCCAAAACGGTTCCCGGCATCGTCCCGACCTTGCAGGACGCCCTGGACGACTGGGCCGGGGTCGAGCCGCAGTTGCTACGGGTTTATCGGGCGCTTAACGCAGGTGACTGCGAGGCTATCCCTTTCGATCCCTGCCGCGCGGCGGCGCCGTTGCCGAGAGCCTATCAATGGCTGGACGGCAGCGCCTACCTGAGTCATGTCGAACGGGTCCGCAAGGCGCGCGGCGCCGATTTACCAAAGAGCCTGCTCGACGACCCGTTGATGTATCAGGGCGCCTCGGACGTGATGCTCGGCCCTTGCGATCCGGTCGAAGTCGCCAGCGAAAGCTGGGGCATCGATTTCGAGGCCGAAGTCGGCGTGATCACCGATGATGTCGAATACGGGATATCGATCGATAAGGCCGCTGCCCACATCAAGCTGGTTCTGCTGATCAACGATGTGTCATTGCGCCATCTGATTCCGGGTGAACTGGCCAAGGGCTTCGGCTTTCTGCACGGCAAACCGGCCAGCGCTTTTTCGCCGGTCGCGGTGACCCCCGACGAACTGGGGGCGGCCTGGCAGGATTCCAGACTCCATTTGCCGTTGACGGTGCATTGGAACGGGCACTTATTCGGCGAGGCGAATGCCGGATCCGACATGCAGTTCAATTTTGCGCGGCTGATCGCGCATGCGGCAAAGTCGCGCAAACTGACGGCCGGCACGATCATCGGCTCAGGCACGGTCAGCAATTATGATTTAACGACAGGCTATTCTTGCATCGTCGAAAAAAGGGTCGTCGAAATCATCGAAACCGGCGCGGCCGCGACAGAATTCATGCGCTTCGGCGACCGTATCCGGATCGAGATGCAGGACAGACAGGGACAGTCGATCTTCGGTGCGATCGAGCAGGAGGTCAGGCCGTGTCGTTGATCCTGTACAGCTATTTCAGAAGCTCCGCCGCGTACCGGGTGCGCATCGCATTGAACCTGAAAAATATCGACTACCAGATCCGCCCGGTTCACCTCGTCAAAAACGGCGGCGAACAATTCAACGCCGATTACCTGGCGCTGAATCCGCAGGGACGGGTGCCCGTTCTGGTCGTGCAGGATCAGGTTCTGACCCAGTCATCCGCGATCATCGAGTATCTGGAAGAGATCTACCCGGACCCGCCACTCTTGCCTGCCGATCCGCTTGCGCGCGCCTATGTCCGCTCTTTGGCGCAAATGATTGCTTGCGATATCCATCCGCTGAACAATTTGCGGGTGCTGACCTATCTAAATGACATGTTTGATCATGATCAAAAACAAGTCTGGTACCGTCACTGGATAGTGGAAGGATTTTCCGCGCTGGAAATGCGGCTGCAAAAAAGCGTTTACCCGGGGCTGTTTTGTTTTGGCGATACTCCGGGCATGGCCGATGCTTTTCTGGTTCCGCAAGTCTACAATGCCCTGCGTTTCAATTGCGAAATCGAAAGGTTTCCGTTGATCAGCGCCATTTATCACCATTGTATGCAGGAGACGGCCTTTCGGAATGCCGCACCGGAAAATCAGCCGGATGCGGAACCATAGCGACGGCGCCAATATCGTCCTCTTGTCGACCACCAAACCTCGCGCATGAATCTAACGCACACCCAAGTCGATTCGCTCGAACAACGCGTCCTGGCGCTCGGTTCGGATGAACTGGATGAAGAGCGCATCAGCCAGCATCTGCGGCCCTTGTTTGCGCGCTCGCTGCGCCATTCCCGGGACGTGATCTATCTGGCGAATCACTCGCTCGGCCGGGCGCTGGATCAGACCGAACACGACGTGAGCGAAGGACTCGGGCATTGGTATGCGGACCGCGAAAACGCCTGGACGATGTGGCTGGATGAAATGGCCGCCTTCCGCGGACGGGTGGCGGCACTGATCGGCGCGCCGCGCGCCGATTGCGTGGTGCCGAGAGCCAGCGCGGGCCAAGGCCTGCGAACACTCTTGAATTGTTACGCTAGCCCGATCCGGGTCATCACCAGCGCCGACGAATTCAATTCGATCGACCACATCCTGAAGACCTATGCCCGCCGCGGCCGCATTCATTTGACGCGTATCGCCCCAAAAAACGGCCGCCTGTATCGGCTTGAAGACTTTCTCGATGCGGTCCGGGAAGGCTCCGATCTGCTTGTGCTCTCGCAGGTCGTGTTCACCACCGGGCAGCATTTATCCTTTTTACCGGCCTTGGTCGATGCCGCCCATCGCCAAGGCGCCAAGGTGCTGCTAGACCTGTATCATGCGGCCGGCGCCGTGCCGGTCGACGTCGCCGCGCTGGACATCGATTTCGCGCTCGGCGGTAGCTATAAATATTTACGCGGCGGCCCCGGCGCCGGCTGGTTATATCTGCACCCGCGCCATCTGGACGGCACGCTGGAAACGCTGGATAGCGGCTGGTTCGCGGAACCCGAGCCCTTCGCTTTCGCAAGACCGCAAGCGCCCGAATTGGCGGCCGGCGGCAATCGCTTCCTGGAGTCCACGCCCGCCGTCCTGCCCTTTTATCAGGCCCGGGCGGGACTGCTGCTGACGCTTTCGCTCGGTGTTGAACGTCTGCGCCGCTACTCGCTGAAACAACAGCTTTTCCTAGAAGAATCAATGCGGCGATATGGCATTCCCTGCCTTGGCCGGCCCGAAGAACGCGGTGCCTTTATCGCAATCCCGCATCGACACGCCCAGGTCGTCGCGGAAACACTCGAGCAAGCCGGTGTGATCTGCGATGCCCGCGAAGGACTGCTGCGCTTTTGTCCGGATATGCTGAATACCCGAGAAGAATTGACGATTGCGGTCGATAAATTGGCTGAAATTTGGGAGCCCTTGCAATAGAAGCTGCATGAACTAACCGAAACCCTTTCCGTTCTAACGTGACGTATTTAGCCATCGGGGAACGACGTGAATTCAGTGCTTTGGCAGCCTTCGACGGCGCGAAGGGAAAACGCCAACATGACCCGCTTCATGAAACGGGTCAAGAACGCATATGGCACCGATGTTAGCGAGTACCCGTCGCTTTACCGATGGTCTATCGAAAATCCCGCCGCCTTTTGGGATTTGCTGTGGGATTTTGCAGGCATAAAAGCCGCCCGCAAAGGGAAGGTCATTGTATCGGATCCGGATAAAATGTCCGGCGCCAAATGGTTTCCCGATAGCCGGCTCAACTACGCGGAAAACTTATTGAGTCATTGCGATAAACGGGGCTTCGCGATCAGCTTTCGCGGAGAAAACGGCGACACTTGCCGGCTTTCCTATCATGATCTCTGTCGGCAAGTAGCGCAGCTCCAACAAGCGCTCAGAAATGATGGCATAGAACCCGGCGACCGCGTCGCCGGCATTCTGCCGAACCTTCCCGAAACGATGATTGCGATGCTCGCGACGGCCAGTCTCGGTGCGGTCTGGAGCAGTTGCTCGCCGGATTTCGGTGTTCCCGGCATCATCGATCGTTTCGGCCAAATAAGCCCGAAGGTGCTATTCGTCTGTGACGGCTATTTTTTCAACGGCAAGGCATTCGAGCGCACGGATCAGATCGAGCCCTTGCTGAAGGCGCTGCCGTCGCTGCAAAAGGCCGTGCTGATCCCTTATTTAAACAGGAAAGCGCGCAGCGACAGCCATCGGACCACACTGTGGCAAAACTATCTGGCCGATTTTCCGGAAAACCATCCCTTAGAATTTGCGCCGATGGCGTTCGACGATCCGTTGTTCATCCTGTATTCCTCCGGCACCACGGGGCCTCCGAAATGCATCGTTCACGGCGTCGGAGGAACCCTGATCCAGCACCTGAAGGAGCATTTGCTGCATGTGGACGTCCATCCCGGAGAGCGCCTGTTTTATTACACCACCTGCGGCTGGATGATGTGGAACTGGCTGGCTTCCGGACTGGCATCCGGAGCAGAGCTGATACTTTATGACGGCTCGCCGCTTTATCCCAAGGCTGACGCGTTATTCGACCTGATTGACGAATTCCGGATCACGATCTTCGGGGTTTCCGCGAAATATATCGACGCACTCAAAAAATCCGCGGCTGTCCCTAAAAAAACTCACAAGCTGTCATCGCTGAAGACGATTTTATCGACCGGATCCCCTCTGGCGCCGGAAGCGTTCGATTTTGTCTATCAATCGATCAAGCAGGATGTCTGCCTGTCATCGATGTCCGGCGGCACGGACATCATTTCCTGCTTTGTGCTCGGCTGCCCTCTCCTGCCGGTGCGCCGGGGAGAAATCCAGTGCCGGGGGCTCGCGATGAACATCGATGTTTACGACGAGAACGGCCAGTCGCTGCGAGAGGAAAAAGGCGAACTGGTCTGCAAGGCGCCGTTTCCTTCGATGCCGGTCGCTTTCTGGAATGACCCCGGGCAGAGCCAGTATCATGCGGCCTATTTCGAAAAATTTCCGGGCCTGTGGCACCATGGAGATTATGTGGAGCTGAGCGAAAACGGCGGCATGATCATCTACGGACGCTCCGATGCGGTGCTGAACCCCGGCGGCATCCGCATCGGCACCGCCGAAATCTACCGGCAGGTCGAGCAGGTCGACGAGGTACAGGAAAGCCTGGTCGTCGGGCAGGACATCGGGGGCGACTGCCGAATCATTTTGTTTGTGATTCTGCGTGACGGCGCGGCGCTATCGAATGCCTTGAAGACGAAGATCAAGCAACGGATCCGGCAGAATGCCTCGCCCCATCACGTGCCGGCGGAAATCCTGCAGGTGACCGACATTCCCCGCACCCAAAGCGGCAAAATCGCCGAGTTGGCGGTGCGCAACATTCTTCAAGGACGTCCGGTAAAAAATCAGCACGCGCTGGCCAATCCCGAGACGCTGGAACAATATCTGCGAATGAAAGAATTACTCACTTAATCGCCTGTTCGCTCGTTTAGGCTCAACAAATGCCACTGCCGCAGCGTGCATTGAGAGTTCAATGCACGGCCGCCAATTCGCGCCTTTGCGCATCCAATCCGTCCCAGAATGCGGCGACGCCGTCCAGCATCTGATTGCCATGGCGAATAAATTCGTCCTCATCCAGTTCCAGCGTGAAATAAAGCTCCTCCAGTTCTTCCTGCGTATGGGCGGCATGTTGCGATTCGAGCTGATCGTGCCAGACAAAAAAGCCCAACGGCAAATCGGCGCCGTTTATTTCGTTAAAGCGTCTGAAGCCCTTGATCAATTGCCCCCAGAATCCGGCGGCAGCCCAGTTTTCGACCGCATAACTGGCTGCCTGGGATATCTGATAGTCATCGCCGCCGTAAAGCCGGATCAGTTCATTGCAGAAAAACAGCGTGGAAGGCGTTCCGTGTTTGGGTTGGCCGATGTCGGCAAACGACAGGTCGAGTTTTTTCGCGATGTGATACAGCCATTCGAAATGGCCGGCACCGAAATGAAAGATGCCGCCTTCGATGCTGCCTTCCGTCGATCCGAGAGCATCGCCGCCGTTTGTCGGCGCGGTCGGCTTGAAGCGGACACCGATTTCATTGGCCAGAATTTCTTTGGATGCCCGCATGCTTTCGAGCGTCTCGGCATGAATCATCTTGTTCAGCTGGGCGATCAGAAACTGATTCGAAAATACCGAGAATTGAATGATGAAGGCCTTGATTTGAGTCAGGCTTTGGTCGCCCTGTTCGAACCAGGCGGTGTAAGGGTTATGGGTTATAATGCGATGGTTTAACAGCTCCGCGTTGATGCGGCGTTGAAATTTGAGCAAGCGTTTGGCTTTCGTGAGCGAATACCCGTTATGTCCTGCACTCAGTGCAAGCAGCGACGGCAGGGTCAAATTTTCGATATGATGCTTTTGCGCAAAATCGGCCAACGTATTGTCTTGCATGATGCACCTCCGCTAAAGGTTGCTTAACGGAAATTTTGACATACCGGCATTGGATAAGTTTCTGGGACGCGGCGTAGCGCCGGGCTCAGAAACTCCGGTCAGGTTTGTCAATCTATCTCAGTCCACAGTATAGAAAAGCAACAGCGAGAAACAACAAACAGGCTCTAATCATTCGATGGAAAACCACATAAATCCAGGATACCCGCTTCATTACTTTTCGGTCGCCCCGATGCTGGACTGGACGGATCGGCACTGCCGCTTTTTTCACCGGCTGATTTCGAAACAGGCGCTGCTTTATACCGAAATGGTCACGACCGGGGCATTGCTGCATGGCGACCGGCAGCGGTTTTTGCAATTCGATCCCTGCGAGCATCCGCTCGCCTTGCAATTGGGCGGCAGCGATCCGGCCGGTCTGGCCGCGTGCGCGAAGATGGCCGAGGATTTCGGCTATGACGAGGTGAATTTGAATGTCGGCTGCCCGAGCGATAGGGTGCAGAACGGAAGTTTTGGCGCCTGTTTGATGGCGGAACCGGAACTGGTGGCCGAATGCGTCGCGGCGATGCGGCAAGCGGTTTCGATTCCGGTTACGGTCAAGTCGCGGATCGGCATCGACGACCGGGATTCCTACGAGGAACTGACCGGATTCATCGGCACGGTCGCTGAAGCCGGCTGCGAAACCTTCATCGTGCATGCGCGCAAGGCCTGGCTGAAGGGCTTGTCGCCGAAGCAAAACCGGGAGGTGCCGCCGTTGCGTTACGATACGGTCTATCGCTTGAAACAGGATTTCCCAAACCTTCAGATCGTATTGAACGGCGGCATCACCACGCTGGAGCAGGCGGAGGAAGTGCTTGGAAACGGCGTCGACGGCGTGATGGTCGGGAGGGAGGCCTACCATAATCCTTATATCCTGGCCGATGTCGACCGGCGCCTCTACGGCGCATCGGCCGAGGCGGTCACGCGCGCGGAGATCATCGAAAATTTGTTGCCTTATATCGAGCGGCAACGGGCCGAAGGCGTGCGTTTGCACAGCATCACCCGGCATATCCTCGGCCTGTTTCACGGCGAGCCCGGCGCCAGGTCCTGGCGCCGGCATTTGAGCGAACAGGCGGTCAAATACGACGCGGACGCCTCGGTTGTCCTTGAAGCATTAAAATTCACGATTCAATGATGTATACTGCATCACCTTTAGCTTTATTGAGATTTCGATTGTGGAAGAGTATTTTTCGAAAATTATCGCCGCGGTGGGCGAGGATCTGAACCGCGAGGGGCTGATCGATACGCCGAAACGCGCCGCCGAGGCGTTCAAATTTTTGAATAACGGTTATGAAAAAAGCCTTGACGAGGTCTTGAACAACGCCGTGTTCACGGCCGATACCGAAGACATGGTGATCGTGAAGGACATCGAATTGTATTCGTTGTGCGAGCACCATCTGCTGCCGTTCATCGGCAAGTGCCATGTCGGCTATCTGCCGCGCGGCAAGGTGCTGGGCCTGTCGAAAGTCGCGCGGATCGTCGACATGTACGCCCGGCGCCTGCAAATCCAGGAAAAACTGACCAAACAGATCGCCGATGCGATCGAGCATGCGGTCGACGCGAAAGGCGTCGCGGTCGTGATCGAGGCGAAGCATTTGTGCATGATGATGCGCGGCGTCGAAAAACAGAATTCGGTGATGACGACCTCGGTGATGACCGGCATCTTCCGTAAAGAAATGAATACGCGTTCGGAATTCTTGAATCTGATCAACCGCCAGTCATAACATGACGACGAAGAAAACCGGGGTATTGCTGGTCAATCTGGGGTCCCCTACCAAACCGACCACCGCGGCGGTCCGCCGGTTTTTAAAGGAGTTCCTTTGGGACCCGCGCGTCGTCAATCTGCCCCGGCCGTTGTGGTGGCTGATTCTGAATTTCTTCGTGCTGCCGACACGTCCGCGCCGGTCTTTTTTGGCTTACCGTAAAGTCTGGGACGAGAAAGGTTCGCCGCTGATTTACCTGACCCGGCAGCTTCGCGAAAAAGTGGCGGCCAGACTGGCCGCGCAAGGCATCGGCGTGCGCGATGCGATGCGCTATGGCGAGCCGACGATCGCGGAGCAGTTGCGCGCCTTCAAAGAAGAAGGCGTCGACTCGCTGGTGATCCTGCCGCTGTATCCCCAGTATTCCTCGACCACGACCGCCTCGGTGTTCGATGCGGTGGCCGACGAACTGAAACAGTGGCGGCATATTCCCAAGATCCGCTTCATCAGCGATTATTATGGCGATCCGGGCTACATCGCCGCGGTCGCCAAATCGATCGAACACAACTGGCATTTGCGCGGCCGGCAGCAACTGCTGCTGATGTCGTTCCATGGCCTGCCGGAAGTGCTGAGCAAATGGGGCGACCCGTATTTCGAGCATTGCAGGCAAACGGCCGCCAGTATCGCGAAACAACTCGCGCTACAGGAGCACGAATGGCGGATGGTGTTCCAATCGCGCTTTGGCAAGGCCGAATGGCTGAAGCCGTACTGTCTGGATACGCTGCAAGCGCTGCCAGGCCAAGGCATCAAAACGGTCGACATGGTTTGCCCCGGCTTTGCGGTCGATTGCCTGGAAACCCTCGAAGAGATCGCGATCGCGAACAAAGAGGAATTCATCAAGGCCGGCGGCAGCGCCTATCATTACATTCCGGCGCTGAACGATTCGGATGCGCATGCGGATGTGATCATCAACCTGCTTGAACAAAAGCTGGGTTGATGGCTTGTTTTGGGTAACTTAGCTTCTAGCTGTCCGGATTAACGCAAAGCTGTCCCCACCCTATCGCCAACACGAGAGATCACCGATGACGGAAACGCTATTACAAAGCTGGCAGAATGTCTGGCCCGATATCAAATCCACCCAGCCTTTGGACACCGGCACCGGCGTGATCGATCAGAGTGCTTTCAATACGATCGAAGTCGACAAGGTTTTCGAGTCGGTCAATCATTGCTCGACCACGCTCGGACAGGCGTTTTTGTACCGCTCGCTGTCCCGCCCGCTGGACGATCTCGAACAACTTCTCGCGAAGCAGGAAGCGGTCGCGGAACTCCAGCAAAATCAGGGGCTACGAGAAGCACTCGAACGCCTGCTGCAACATGCGGCCGATGGCGAAAAAAATCTGTATAGGCTGTTTTATGCGGAATTTGTCGGCTCGTTCGGCTCCGCGCGCGGCGAACATGAAATCGAAGGCTACGGCTACGCGCAGTACAAACGCGGCGTGCGCTTCATGCTCGACCTGGTCGACGGCATTCGCCAGATCGAAGCGCCCAAAAGCCGCTTCCTGAACGGCGTCTTCGACAAAATCAATGCGTTCGCGGCAAGCCGCGATTATTCGCTGATGGCGGGCCCGGTCTATGTCACCGAAGGCGTGATTCAAGCGAAGGAGGAAAAGCAAGGCTGGTTTCCGATTTCGGTGATTTTCAAGCCGCGCCTGTTCAAGCCCTTGATCTTCATCGCTCTGGCCTTTCTTCTCGGACTGCTGCCGATGGCGATGGGCATTACCTCACCCGCGCAGATCATTTTCTTCGCGCCGCTGTTCCTGGTTTATTTTCCGATCGTCGGCGGCTACGACCGCGACACTTGCATCATTCCCCTGCGCAATCAGTTTCGCAGCTCGCACGCGGTCGGCGAGGCGCTGGATGCGCTCGGGCAATTGGACGAATTGCTGGCCTTCGTCAAATTCTCCGAAGCCTTCGGCGGCGACATGGCGCTGCCGAAGCTGATCGATGCGCCGCATCACCGGATCAATCTGAGCGCTGCGCGGAATCCGGTGCTCGGCAAGACGAATCCGAATTATGTCGCGAACGATTTCGTGCTGGACGACGACAAGCTGGTCTTGGTCACCGGCCCCAACAGCGGCGGCAAGACCGCCTTCTGCAAGACGATCACGCAAATCCAGCTGCTCGCGCAGATCGGCTGCTATGTGCCGGCCAAGGCCGCGACCTTGACCGTCGCTGACCGAATCTTTTATCAGGCGCCCGAAATCAGCCATCTGGTCGACGGCGAAGGCCGTTTCGGTACCGAATTGAAACGCACCAAGGACATTTTCCTCGCGACCTCCGCGAAAAGCCTGGTCGTGCTCGACGAGATGTCCGAAGGCACCACCTTCGAGGAAAAAATGGAATCGTCGACGAACGTGCTGACCGGTTTCTATCGCAAGGGCAACAGCACGGTGCTGATCACCCACAATCATCAACTGGTCGATCATTTCATCGCCCAAGGCATGGGCATAGCCAAGCAGGTCGAATTCGCGCATGAGGCGCCGACCTACCGGCTGATCCCGGGCATTTCGCGCGTCAGCCACGCCGACCGCGTCGCCAAGAAGATCGGCTTTTCGAAAGAAGACATCGACAACTATCTCGCGGGCTCATCATGAAAATCGGCACGGCATTATCGAACAGCGCAACCAAGGCCTTGTTGCTCGGCAGCGGCGAACTCGGCAAGGAACTGGTCATTTCGCTGCAACGCTACGGCATCGAAGTGATCGCGGTCGACCGCTACGCGGACGCGCCGGCGATGCACGTCGCGCACCGCAGCCATGTGATCGACATGACCGACGGCGAGGCGGTCAAAAAGGTGATCGCGCTCGAAGCGCCTGATTACATCATCCCCGAAATCGAGGCGATCGCGACCGATGCCCTGGCCGAGATCGAACGGGAAGGACGCTCGACGGTCGTGCCGAATGCGCGCGCGATTCAATTGACGATGAACCGCGAAGGCATCCGCTCGCTCGCCGCGGAGGAGTTGAAGCTGCCGACCTCCGCTTACGCCTTCGCGGAAAGCTTCGCAGACCTGAAACAAGCCGTCGACGAAAAAATAGGCTATCCTTGCTTCGTTAAGCCGACGATGTCTTCATCCGGCAAGGGCCAGTCGATGGTCAAGACACCCGAGCAGCTGAAATCCGCATGGAATTATGCGAAGGCCTCAGGCCGCGTCGATACCGGCAAGGTGATCGTCGAGTCCAAGATCGATTTCGATTTCGAGATCACCTTGCTGACCGTGCGTGCGCTGAATCAACACGGAGAGATCGAGACCCGTTTTTGCGCGCCGATAGGCCACCGCCAGGAACACGGCGACTACCGCGAAAGCTGGCAGCCGCAGCCGATGACGCCCGCGGCGATCAAGGCCGCGGAGGACATTGCGTTAAAGGTCACCGGCGCGATCGGCGGGCGCGGCCTGTTCGGCGTCGAGTTGTTCGTAAAGGGCGATCAGGTCTGGTTTAGTGAAGTCAGTCCCAGACCGCATGACACCGGCATGGCTACAATGATTACGCAACAACAGAACGAATTCGAACTGCATGCCCGGGCGATCCTCGGCTTGCCGGTCGATACCGGACTCTTGAGAACCGGCGCCAGCGCGGTTATATTGAGCCAAGAAGAAGCCGACGATGTGGCTTATGACGGGCTCGCCGCCGCGTTGAGCGTGCCGGGCAGCGAAATCCGTCTGTTCGGCAAGCCGCGCGCGTTGGTGAACCGGCGCATGGGCGTCGCGCTGGCAAGCGCGGAAACGATTGAAGAAGCAAAAGAAAAAGCGGTGAAAGCCGCCAACTTGGTCATTATCAATCCAGGATAAGGAGGTGGAATCATGCTGAGATTAGCCACAGTTATAGTCACCCTAGGCGTGTCCGGTGGGGCGCTGGCCGACATTTATAAATATGTCGACAGTTCCGGCCGCTCCTACTACACCAATGTTAAGCCCCAATCCAGCAATAACGCGTACAAGCGCATCATGGTGACGAAACCGTACCATTATGCGCGGCCTGCCCCCACGATGGCCGGTTACAGAAACTATGTCGGGGGCAGTCAAAACAAGCAAAAATTCAGCGATCTGATCAACGCGGCGGCTTACCGCCATCAGGTCGATCCGAAACTGGTGCATGCGGTGATCCAGACCGAATCGGCCTATAACGCCGGCGCGATTTCATCGGCGGGTGCGGTCGGCTTGATGCAGTTGATGCCGGATACCGCCCGGCGCTACGGCGTGGACGACCGCCGCGATCCGGATCAGAACGTCGACGGCGGCACGCATTATTTGCGCGACCTGATCCAGATGTTCAGCCCGAACCTGGAACTGGCCGTTGCGGCATACAATGCCGGCGAAAACGCGGTGATCAAACACAATTATTCGATCCCGCCTTATCCCGAAACCCAAAACTACGTCAGACAGGTTTTAGAGCGATATAAGCGTTTGTGACTTATCGACCTGTGTCTTTATGAGACATGCCCCGGCTTGGGTCCGGGGCGGTCAAAAAAGGCGCCGCCGTCCTCAGACGAAGCGCGCCGCATCCAAGGGAAGGCCTTTTCGGCCGTTCGGATTTACGGTTTGGTTCGATGCAAAATGTGAAACAGCCACATCCCGAAAAGCATCGCGCCGACAAACACCCAGTTTCCCTGAAGCCCATAAATCAGCCCGGAAAACGCAGGACCGGGACAAAATCCCGACAAGCCCCAGCCGATACCGAACAACGCCGCGCCAGCGATAAGGCGGCCGTCGATCAGGTTCGGCGCCGGCGCTTGAAAGCTGTCCGTGCAGACCGGCTTTGAACGTTTGAGGATGAACCACTGCAGCGGCATCAAGGCGCCGAGCGCACTGGCCATCACCAGCAGCAGGCTCGGGTCCCATTGCCCCGCCACATCCAGAAAGCCGAGCACCTTGCCCGGATTGATCATTTGCGAGACATACAGCCCCAGCCCAAACAAGGTACCGCAGAGTAGCGCGGATAAAGCCAAAGCCATCCGATCAACTCCCCGCGCCGAGCAGGTGGCGCACGATGTACACGGTGATGCCGGCGCTGAGCATGAAAGTCAGCGTCGCGGCCAGAGAGCGCTTAGACAGCCGCGCCAGCCCGCAAATACCGTGGCCGCTGGTACAACCGCTGCCGAGGCTCGCGCCATAGCCGACCAGCAAGCCCGCGGCCGCCATCAACGGCAACGAATCATTGACCTGGACATCGACCGGCAGCCAACCTGTCTTGCTGATCAACAGAGGTCCCAGCACGAGACCCGCCAAAAAGCACAGCCGCCAGCCAGATTCCACACGCCGGAACGACAACAAGCCGCTGGCAATACTCGAAATGCCGGCGCGCCGCCCGTTCAGCAGTAAAAACAGCGCAGAGGAAAGACCAATCAGCAGGCCTCCGGCCAGCGCCGAAAAAGGGGTAAAGTTTTCCATAACACCGGCCTATCTTTAATCAAACTTCTTGGACCAGCCCAGCTGAAAGGAGTACTGATCCATTTCCAGTTCGATGTTCTGCTTTGGGCTCAGCGGGTTAGGCCCTTTGACCGAATTGCTCGGCGAATACATGAACGCAAAATTGACTTCGTCCTTGTCGCCGATCGCGCGGCTGAAGCCGGTCGTCAAGTGGTATTCCTGCACCCCCGGCGCCAGCACATTGAACAACACTTCGGACTTCGGAATCGGCTGCGCGCCGTAGCTGACGCCCGCGCGCAGGGTCCAGAGCGGGGCCGGACGCCACTCGGCGCCGAGTTTGAAGATGGTCATGTCCTTCCAGCCGAAACCGGGACCGCCATCCTCGCCGAGTCGCTTCGTCAACAGATTCGGCAACATCGGGTTGCCGACCGAATCGATTTGGCTGTAACGGATATGCTCGACGTCAAAGGAGGTCGTGATGTCCTTGTTGATGTCCCAGGCCAGGCCGAAGTTGAAGCTTTCGGGAATATCGAAGCCTCCTTGTTCGGCAAACAGCCCTGCATAGTCGTCTAATTTGGACATCGTGATGCGGCTTTTATACGACGCCCCGAACCGGACGCCAGGAATCAGCTCGACCAGGCCGCCGACCCTGACGCCGCCACCGAAGGAATAGTTATAGCCCTGGTTAGACAGATGCTCTGGATCACTCGAAAACGGCGCGAACGCGTTCAGGCCGCGCGCCTTGAACCGTTGAATCGCAAAAATCGGCGCGATACCGAACGAGAAGCGGCCATTGTTGAAGCTGTGCGCATAACTCGGCACGATGAAGGCCTGTGCCTTATCAATGCCGGTCGTTCCGGCGCAAAACGTGCCGCTGCCGCCCGGGAAGGGGCATAAAGGATTCGGCGTGGCGACATAATCGGTATTCATGCCGCCGTTGCCGTACAGCGTCACGCCGACCGCCTGCTCATTGTCGATCCTGTGGTTCCAGCCGATGGCCGGCACCGGAAACCATTCGCTGTCGCTTCTGACGGTGCCGGAATTGAGCGGGAACGCGCCGGGCGCCAAGGTCGGCTCGCCATCGACGGTATATTGGCGGCGCGGGCTGAACAGCTCGATTTCCGCATCCAGACGGTCGCCGAGATAGGCGCTGCTGGCCGGATTGACCGCGGCCGCGAACGAATCCAGCGGCCGCGCGGTGCTGGCGCCGGCCAAGGCTTTGCTGCGGGCGCCATAGCCGTGCGCAAAATAACCGTTGGTCGCTTCCGAAATGGCCGGCAGCCCTCCCAGAACGACCGCCACCGTGGCGGTTCGGTAAAGGTTTTTCGAAATCATTGTTGAGTTCTCCCTAATCGTTTTACAGAATATTCAAATAAAACGATGGTACCAAGTTCATGACTTCCCACAAAATGAAATTAATAGATTTTTATAGCGAATAATTCGATAAGAGTTCGCGGCGTTGCTCCCCCGCCCCAACAGGATCGGCCAACGCAAATGCCCTTGCCAAACAACGCGTCATCAGCCAACAGGCCTGCTCCGGCGTCTGGCCGTAGGTCAACAGGCCGTCTTGATGACCCAGCATCACGATCACGCCTTGCTCCTGATGGCTTTGCGCCAGGGCGCTGACCGCTTGCGCCATCGCCGGCGTGCCGTAGGCGATATCCGCCGCCACGCACGGCAATCCCAAAGACTCGGCGTGACGCCAGATCTCGGGGCTATGGCCGTGCGCCACGCAGCGAACCGTGGGCGCGGCCTGATAAATGGCCGCATGCGTCAAGGCTTCCGAAGACGGCGGCAGCGGCCCTTCGGCTGCCAGATAATTCTCATCCGGGCGCGCCCGCCGGACCCAGGCATAATGCTCGGCCGTCAACTGCGGCAAATGGCCGGTTTGGGTGCCGGTGATCCAAAAGCCGCCAGCATCCGACCGAAGGCTTAAGTTGCCGTAGCTCAGTCCGCCATAACGCGCATCATCCTGCCCGATCACGCCGAGCCTCCAGAGCAGGCTGCGCCAGGCGTTCAGATCGGCGAAGCCCGGCACGCTTCCGGCAGGCGTAACGTGATAATCGAGGCGGTATTTAATGACGCCTTCCTGTTCGCTCATGGTGTCGGCTGCTTGGGCAGAAAAATGATGGGATTCGACTCCGCTTGGAATTTACGTCTCGACTTGGGAGCCTGTCCGTATTGTATCATCGATGTACAACAAGCTATCGTCGCACTCGCTTAGATGACGCATTTCACAATCCCTCCATGGCATGGATTCGCGAAATAAACGGTAAAAAATAGTTAAGCTTCTTGTGTTTAACTAATGCGGAACTGCCAAGCCCTGGGAGGGTGCCATTTTAAGATGGAAAATATTAAACGCCATTTTGCGGTTGAAGAAGAGCATTGGAAGACCGAGCACAAACCAAATGCCTCGCAGATTCAACTGCTCAATCAAGTCTATACCGTTGTCGCCGAAACGAATCGAATTGCCAGGCACACGACGCATGCGGGCGAATTGTTCGACGCGGCATGCCGCATCGCGGTTGAGCACGGCGGCATGGAAATGGCGTGGATCGGCATGAATCCCCCCGGCACTGACCGCATTGAAGTGATCGCCAGCCACGGCGCCCGTCTTGACTGTCTGGATGAACTTGCTCAATCGGGCAATTGGCAGGCCAGCGCGGCATTCCCGATCGCGAGAAATGGGTCACCTTATGCGGTACTGACCCTTTACCACGCCGAAAAAAATGCCTTTAACGAACTGATCGTCAATCTGTTATATGGGATGGCGGACGACATCGGCTTCGCGCTCGACGCGATCGATGCCGAAGCCGAACGCCAAACCCTGCTGCGCGATCTGCGTAACAGCGAGGAGCGCTACCGCTTGTTGCTGGATTTGGCTCCCGATCAAATCTGGATCGCCGGGCCCGACGGACGGCTCGACTATGCCAATCGGCGCGCGCTCGATTATTTCGGCTGCAGCCTTGAGGAGATGCAGGGCTATGGATGGCAAAACCTCGTCCACCCCGACGATTTCCCCGGCGTATTAGCAACCCTGGCGGAATCGCTGCAAACCGGCAAAAACTTCAAGGGCGAGTACAGAATCCGCCACCATTCGGGCGAATACCGCTGGTGCTCGGCCAGGGCGCATCCGGCTTTTGATGAGGCCGGCCAAATCAAGAAGTGGTACGGCATCACCACCGACATCACCGAGCGCAAGCAAGCCGAGGAGCGGCAGCGGTTAACCGCCCGTATTTTTGATAGTACGTTGGAAGGCATTATCATCACCGACGCCGCTTGTCATATCATCGAGGTCAACGACGCCTTCATAGAAATCACCGGCTACACGCGCGAGGACGTGATCGGCAAAACCCCGCGAGTTTGGAAATCCGGCCATCATGAGCCGGAGTTTTATCAAGCGATGTGGCAGGCGATCAATGCAACGGGCCACTGGAGCGGAGAAATATGGAATCGCCGTAAGGACGGCATGGTATATCCCGAATGGATCACGATTTCGGCGATAACCGATGATAACGGCAAGGTAAGTCATTATTTCGGGATTTCATCGGATATTACCCTGCTGAAACAGCATGAAAAGCAACTGGAATTCATGGCGCATTACGATGCGTTGACCGGCATTCCCAATCGCGTATTGCTCGTTGACCGCATGCAACTCGCCTTGGCGAGGACGCGCCGCGAAAACAACCTGCTGGCGGTTTGCTATCTGGATTTGGACGGTTTCAAGCCGGTCAACGACACCTGGGGCCACGATGTAGGCGACATGGTGCTGATCGAAATCGCCAATAGGCTCAGTCATTCCTTGCGCGGCGGGGATACCGTCGCGCGTCTCGGCGGCGATGAGTTCGTCATTTTATTGCAGGGCATCGAGAATGCCGATGAATGCCGCAACAGCCTGAATAGGCTGATCTCGGTTATCGCACAAAACATTGTTCTCCAGGGCCAGCTTTATGCATTCACAGCCAGCATTGGCGTCACGCTTTATCCGCATGACAATGAAGATCCCGAAACCTTGTTGCGCCATGCCGACCAGGCGATGTATCAGGCCAAAAAATTAGGCAAAAATCGCTATCACATTTTCGACCCGACCGAGGATGTGCTGTTCAAAACGCATCACGAGAAAGTATCCACAATAGCTCAAGGCCTAATCGATCAGCAATTCGAGCTGTTTTATCAACCGAAGGTGGCTTTGGCCGAGTCGCATATCGTGGGAGCCGAAGCGCTGATCCGCTGGCGCCATCCGGAACGCGGCCTGTTGCCGCCCCGTGATTTTCTGCCCTTGATCGAAAACACCGAGCTGGATATCCAGGTGGGCGAATGGGTGATCAATACGGTGCTGATGCAAATGGAGCGCTGGCGCCGGGAAGGCCTGTCGCTTGAAATCAGCTTCAATATCTCGGCGAATCATCTGCAATCGCCGGGTTTTGTCGCCAAATTGCAGCAAAAACTGGCCCTTTATCCGGATTTGCCGCCCCGGCAATTGCAAATCGAAATTTTGGAGACGGCCGCCTTAAGCGACATTGCCGCAGTATTAGGCATTATCGAGGCTTGCGCGGCGATCGGGATCAGTTTCGCGCTGGACGATTTCGGCACCGGCTATTCTTCCCTGGCTTATTTGCGCAGGCTACCCTTCAACACGCTCAAAATCGATAAGAGTTTCGTGCGCGACATGCTGATCAATTCGGATGACCGCGCCATTGTGCAAGGCGTTATCGCCCTGGCCGACACCTTCAATCTGATCACTGTCGCCGAAGGCGTGGAAACCCAGGCGCTCCTGAGCGCCTTACGGGACATGGGCTGCGACATTGCCCAAGGCTATGGCATCGCCCGTCCGATGCCGGCAAGCGATTTCGTGTCGTGGTGCCGGAATTTTAGGATGTAGGAACGTAGGGGGATTCGCCGCCAGGCAATCCATCATAGCTTCGGGGCGTGCAGGCGTTTCGCTATCGCGAAAACGCCTTACAGGTTACCTGAATACAGCGTACCGGAATCAGGGCTACATACAATCAACGCTGTAATTCGCTTCGTTATGGGCTATGATCTGCCGAGGCAACCGACAAATCCGCTAAGCCCGACACATTCAATAGAGTCGCTGGGAGAATGCAATGGAAACCTACAGAACCACATTCACGATCAAGCGGCTATGGCTGATTCTGGCGGGCAGCATGATCGTCATGTTCGCGGTATTGCTGTATTTTGGCCGCGAAATTTACCACTTGGCGCCGCCGATCCCTGATCGTGTCCAAACCGCGGCCGGCGAGGTGCTGTATAGCCGCACCGACATTCAACGCGGCCAGAATGTCTGGCAATCCCTCGGCGGCATGCAGCAGGGTTCGGTCTGGGGCCACGGCGGTTATCTTGCTCCCGACTGGAGTGCCGACTGGCTGCACCGGGAAACCGAAGCTCTGCTGGCGCTGATCGCCGAACGCGAAACTCCCTCCGCATCCGGCAAGCTTCAGCATAAAATCCATGAAGCCATGCTGCGGGAAGAGTTGCGCGAAAATACCTTTGATCCAGGTACCGACGTGATGACTGTCAGCCCGGAACGCGCTGAGGCCATCCGCCGTGTCGCCGCGCATTACCGCGGCCTGTTTCAAGCGCACGATGGCTATCAGAAACTTCGCCGCGACTACGCCTTTCCGCTGCATGCAGCCCTTAACGACAAAGACGCGCATGCGCTGACCGCATTCTTTTTCTGGACCGCCTGGAGCACGGTGACCCAGCGCCCCGGCGGCGACATCAGCTATACCAGCAACTGGCCTTATGATCCCTTGGTCGGCAATACGCCCAGTGCCAGCGTACTGATCTGGAGCATCCTCTCGATTCTACTGCTGCTCGGCGGCATCGGCGGCCTGGTCTGGTATTACGTGCGTCAATACGACGTCTGGCGCGCCGATCTCGAACCGGAAACCGGTTATGCCAAAGAAGATTTTTTAACCGATGCGGCGATCACGCCATCGATGCGGGCGACCGCGAAATATTTCTGGGTGGTGACGGCGCTGTTCGCCGCGCAGGTTTTGTTGGGCATCGTCACCGCGCATTACGCGGTCGAAGGCCAGGGACTTTACGGTCTGCCGCTGGTCGACCATTTGCCTTATGTGATTACCCGCACCTGGCATACGCAACTGGCGGTGCTCTGGATCGCCACCGCCTGGCTCGCCACCGGGCTCTATGTGGCGCCGCTGCTTTCCGGGCACGAACCGAAATTCCAGCGTTTCGGTGTCAATCTTTTATTCTTCAGCCTGTTACTGATCGTCGTCGCTTCATTCGCCGGCCAGTGGCTGGCGATACACGGCTTTATCGATGATCTGAAAGTCAATTTCTGGTTCGGCCACCAGGGTTACGAATATACCGACCTTGGCCGGTTCTGGCAGATCTATCTGTTTATCGGTTTGCTGCTGTGGGTCGTGCTGGTACTCCGGGCCTTGTGGCCTGCGCTACAGGAAAAGACCAACCAGTCGCTGGTGTTTCTGGTGATCGTGTCAACGATCACGATCGGCTTGCTGTACGGGGCAGGCCTGCTGTGGGGCCAACACACCCATATCAGCATCATGGAATACTGGCGCTGGTGGGTCGTGCACCTGTGGGTCGAAGGCATCTTTGAAGTGTTCGCTACCGCGATCATCTCTGCCTTGTTCGTGCGCATGGGCATTTTGCGCGTCTCCGTCGCCACCACCATGATTCTGTTTGCCACCATCATCTTTCTCGGCGGCGGCGTGCTCGGCACCTTCCACCATTTGTACTGGAGCGGCACGCCGATCGCGGTATTGGCGCTCGGCTCGGTCTTTTCCGCGCTCGAAGTCGTGCCCTTGATGGTCGTCGGTTTTGAAGCCTACAATCAGGCCAGAGTCGAAAATCAGAGGCTCTGGGAGAAAGCCTACCACTGGCCGTTCATGTTTTTTACCTCCGTACTGGTCTGGAACCTGATCGGCGCCGGCCTGTTTGGTTTCCTGATCAACCCGCCGATCGCGCTGTATTACATGCAGGGCCTGTACACCACGGCCAACCACGGCCATGCCGCCTTGTTCGGCGTCTATGGCATGCTCGGCATCGGCCTGATGCTGTACTGCTTGCGCGGCCTGACCGATATCCGGCAATGGAACCAGAAGTTGCTGAAGACCGCCTTTTGGGCGTTGAATATCGGCTTGGCGATGATGACATTTCTATCGCTGTTGCCGCAAGGACTCTGGCAAACCTACGCCAGCGTCAAACATGGCTATGCCTATGCCCGCTCCGCCGAGTTCATGCACAGCGCGCCGATGGAAGCCTTGGTCTGGGCGCGTGTTCCCGGCGACCTGGTATTCGGCATCGGCGTTTTTGCATTTGTGGCGTTCGTGTTGCAGGCATTCAGGAAAAGAGCGGCCACGGCAGCAACGGATTTGAATCGATGAGTAGTGTCGAGGTCTAATTTTTTAAGGCCCTGCCCCACGATGAGGGTGGATATTTAGGGCTCTATTAACGACGTTGGGCGTGATGGGAGGGGCTGATGGTTGTTCGTGTTGTCAGGCTCGGCAGCGAGCGAGTGGAAGGCGAAGGCACACGCATCGGCACGGTGCGCAGGCCTCCGCGCGGCGTGCCGAAAGCCGAGTTCGCCTCAAGAAACTGGTACGACGTGTGGTTCCCGAATCTGGCGCCGAGCCTCGAAGCGATGAAACTGGCCCACGAGGCCAGGACTCCCGCAGACTGGGCCGCGTTCTTCAAGAAATACCGCGCGGAAATGGCAACGCCCGAGAACAGCCACGCGATCGAACTGCTCGCCGTTCTTTCCCACCAAAACAATTTCTCGGTCGGCTGCTACTGCGAGGACGAGGCCCATTGCCACCGTTCGGCGCTGCGCGAGCTTCTGGCCGAGAAGGGCGCCAAACTGGAAGAGTGAACACCGATGACAACGACCAAGAAATTGAAATGGCTATTGGTGCTGGTCCTGATCTTCGGCGGTTTTGCGATCTATAAATTTTTCGGCGTACTCGCGGCTGATCTGTCTCTAAAGGAATATGCCTGGCTATTCAAGATCGTTTCGGAATTCGGCCTGTTCCTGTCGGTGATTATCTCGGTCGGCTATGTGCATCATTGGCTGATCGCGGAGGAAGAGCACCGGGAATCGGAAAGCAATTTGCGGGAAACGCTAGAGACCTATGTGAATAAAATATTATTCAACTCGGTCAAGCGCGGCTTTTTGGGCATCACCCAGAAAGAGTTCGATTTCAGCCAGATCATGGCGGGTTTGAAGCCGGGCGATTATGTGTATTGGCTGATCACCTTCGATCCCCGCTTCAAAAACAAGTCGCGGGAATTGGAAAATGCGATCAAGAACGGCGTGCATTTCCGCTTGCTGATTTTGAAAGATGGCAGCCGAATCGGCGAATTGCGCGCAACCGAAACCACCGGATTCAATCCGCATGAATTCAATGAATACAGCAAGCTATTCAAGGTCTCGCTGGAAGACGTGATCGGGCGGATCGACGATGCGACTCCAGGTTCGCTCGGCGTTTTCATTTACGACGGCCTGCCCTGCGTGCCGTTATTCATCATCATTCGCAACGCGTCGAAAAAGGTCGCGGTTTACAACAGCTTCTATCTGACCGAGCCGGTTTCGAAAATGCCTTATTTGAATTGGGAAACGGTGTTAAAACTCGGCAGCCAGAGTTCGTTCGAGTCGGAAGACTGGAATATGGCTGATCTTTTTTTTGATTATTTCAAGACGCGCTGGGAAATCGAAAGGTCCCAGTTAGGCGCAGGCGATAATTCCGGGCAGGCCGAGCCCACTGATTTCATCCATGCCCCGGCCGCCGCCAAAAAGCTGTGTCTGACGCTTTATAACGAATAGACGATGGCGGCAAACATGCCGACTGCCGCGTACTCAGTCACTGAGAAGGCCTTGCGCCTGCAAGTCGGCATGATAGGACGAACGCACCATCGGCGCGCTGGCGACCTGTTCGAAACCCATATCCCTGGCAACCCGGCCGTATTCGTCGAATTCCGCCGGCGTGATATAGCGTTTGACCGGCAGATGCGCCTTGCTGGGTTGCAGGTATTGGCCGAGGGTCAGCATCGTGCAGCCGTGGTCAAGCAGATCCTGCATCACCCGATAGACTTCTTCCGTTTCTTCGCCCAGACCGAGCATCAGCCCGGACTTGGTCGGCGCCTCCGGCCGCGCTTTTTTATAGCCTTCGAGCAAGGCTAACGAGCCCGAATAGTCGGCGCCGGGACGGGCCTGTTTGTAAAGCCGCGGCACCGTTTCGAGATTGTGATTGAACACATCGCAAGGCTGCTCCCTCAGGATCGCGATCGCCTTGTCCATGCGCCCTCGAAAATCGGGCACCAGGATCTCGATCTTGGTGTTCGGCGATTGCTGCCTGATTTCCTTGATGCAGGCGGCGAAATGCGCGGCCCCGCCGTCGCGCAGGTCGTCGCGGTCGACCGAGGTTATCACGACATATTTCAGCGCCAAGGCCTTCAGCGCCTCGGCCAGCTGCCGGGGTTCGTGCGGGTCGAGCGGCAAAGGCTTGCCGTGCGCGACATCGCAAAACGGGCAGCGGCGCGTGCACAGATCGCCCATGATCATGAAGGTCGCGGTGCCGTGCTGGAAGCATTCGGCCAGGTTCGGGCAGGCGGCTTCTTCGCAAACCGTGTGCAGGTTATGCTCGCGCAGCAACTGTTTGACGCGGGTCACTTCATTGCCGGCGGACAGCTTGACCCTGATCCATTCGGGCTTGCGCAACGGCGCTTCGGTCGTTTCGACCTTGACCGGAATGCGCGCGAGTTTTTCGGTGCTGCGTTGATGGGTTTCCGGCGTGGCGCGGGATGGCGCTTGATAGGTCATGAGTGTAGTTTTTCCGTCAGTATGAGCAGCACGCGTTCGGCCAGTTGCTCACGATCGACCGCAACGCCAAGATCGGCCAGTTGGGTCACCTCGAGCCCGGCATAACCGCAGGGATTGATGAATTTGAACGGCGTCAAATCCATCGCGTGATTCAAGCTGAGGCCATGATAGCAGCAGTTGTTCTTGATCCGAATCCCGATCGAGCCGATTTTTTTGCCGCCCACATAAACGCCCGGCGCTTCGGGGCGGGCGATGGCGGCAATGCCGTAGTACGCCAGCGCATCGATCATCGTTTGTTCGAGCAGCGTGACCAGAGGGCGCACGCCCAGTTCCCGGCGTTTGAGGTTCAGCAGCGGATAAACGACCAGCTGCCCCGGTCCGTGATAGGTGACCTGCCCTCCCCGATCGGTCTCTACGACCGGAATCGCGCCGGTATTCAACAGATGCTCACGCTTGCCGTTCAGGCCGAGCGTATACACCGGCGGATGCTCGACGACCCAGATCTGATCGCCCGTCTCCGGCGTCCTGTCCAGGGTGAAGCGCTGCATGGCCTGCCAGGTCGTTTCGTAGTCCTGTAAGCCAAGTTGCCGGATCATCATCGTCATAGGGAAAAGGCCGAAGCCGAACGGCTTGCCGCACTGAGTCTGACTTATAACGTCATCAGGATATGCGGACTGCGGTTCAGGTCCAGGTAAATCGCATCCAGTTGCTGCCGGCTGTGCGCTTCGATCACGACCGTGATCGCGGTATAGTTGCCGCCCTTGCTCGGCCGCGAGGAAACCGCGCCTTCGCCGAGGTTCGGCGTATGCCGGCGCACGATCTCGACGACCAAGAGGTCGAGTTCGGGACTGCTCTTGCCCATCGCTTTGATCGCGAAGGTGCAGGGAAAGGTTAACAGGGATTCTTCGCTCATGAGGATTGTTTATAGGCCTGAAACAGGCGATTCATCGATTGCCAGACCGGCCCCGGCTTGCCGTCGCCTACGGGCAGGTCATCGAGTTCGACGACCGCCACGATTTCACGGATCGAACTTGCGATCCATACTTCATCGGCACGTTTCAGGTCCTCGATCGAAATGGCTTGTTCACGACAAGGTATATGGCCTGTTTCGGCAATTTTCAAGATCACCTGACGGGTAATGCCGGATAAGATGCCATCGCTCAAAGGCGGCGTCAGCAAAACGCCGTCGATGACCGCGAACACATTGCTTGAAGAGCCTTCGGTCACGAAGCCGTTTTTGATCAGGATCGCTTCCGCACCGCCGTACTCGGACGCTTCCTGTCTGAGCAACACATTGGCCAGCAAGGTGATCGCCTTGATATGGCAATGCTCCCAGCGGCTGTCTTCGAGACAAACGGCTTTGATCCCGGTGCCGCGGGCCGGATAAGGCGGGATAGCCGCACTCAATGCGAAAACGGTCGGCGCGACGTGTTCCGGGAACAGATGATCGCGCTTGGGAGCCGCGCCGCGGGTAATTTGCAGATAAATGTACTGATCGGTACCGTCTTCCAAGAGCGGAGCGAAAATGCCGCGCCATTCTTCCAGGCTGTGCGGATTGCCGATGTGGATGCAGGCGAGACTGTTGTCGAGTCTCGCCATGTGCGCTTCGAATTCAAACAGACGGCCGCGGTAGGCCGGGATCACTTCATAGACCCCGTCGCCGAACAGAAAACCGCGGTCCAGTACCGAAATGTGCGCGTCTTCGATAGGAAGGTAGCGCCCGTTTAAATAAACGGGTTTATTTGCCATCCGATTTCGCGAAGCGCATCAACACGCCATCGAGGAGCCGGCGGAACATATTGCCTTCGCCGACCGCATTCAACGCGATCAGGTCTTTCTGGTCAACCACCTTGTCTTTGTAGGTGACCTCGACCGTGCCGAATTTATCGCCGGCCTTGATCGGAGCCACGATCGGCTCATTGATGTGAATGGTGGATTTGACATCCTTGCTGCCGCCGCGCGGGACGCTCGCGTGCAGGCTTTCCGCAAGACCCAGGGCCACGGTTTGGGCATCGCCTTTCCAGACCCGCGCATCGGACAAGGACTTCTTGCCTTCGTAAAGGCGCGGCGACTCGAAGAAGCGGAAGCCGTAGTTCAGCAGATTCTGGTTTTCGACGGCCCTGGCGCTGGCGCTTTTGGTACCCATCACGACCGAAATCAGGCGCATGTCGTTCCTGAGCGCGGAGGCGACCAGGCAATAACCCGCATCATCGGTGAAGCCGGTCTTGACGCCATCGACCGTGCTGTCCCTGGACAGCAACAGGTTGCGGTTATGCTGGACGATGTTGTTGTAGGTGAATTCTTTTTGCGAGAACCAGGGGTAATACTGCGGAAATTCCCTGATCAACGCGTTCGTCAATATCGCCAGATCCCGCGCCGAGGTGTAATGGTCCTCGATCGGCAAGCCGTCGGCGTTTTTGAAATGGGTATTTTTCATGCCCAGACGCGCGGCATGCTGGTTCATCATGTCCGCGAAGGTCGATTCGTCTCCGGCGATGTGCTCGGCCAACGCGACGCTGGCATCGTTACCGGACTGGATGATCACGCCTTTCAAGAGGTCTTCGATCTTGACCTGCGCATTCACTTCGACGAACATCCGGGAACCCGAGGTGCCCCAAGCTTTTTTGCTGATCGTGGCGAGATCGTCCAGGTGCAGGTGGCCGTTCGCCAGTTCCTTGAACACCACATAGACGGTCATGATCTTGGTCAGGCTGGCCGGCGCCAGCTTTTCGTCGGCATTGCTTTCGGCCAGCACTTTGCCGGTCTGGAAATCCTGCACGATATACGCCTTCGCATCGATCGTCGGCGGCGCGGGCGTCTGGATCTCAACGGTCTCCGCATTGGCCTGCAGCACGGTGGCGAGCAGGGCAAGCGCACAAAAATTTACGATCAGTATCGAATTTCTATTAAAAAACATTACGCTACAAGGCTAACTGAATAAACATTAGCGCTATTGTACCATGACGCTTCCGTTTTGGTCGTTTTCAGTCACGTATTGGGCGCCGGTGATACCCAGCTTGGCGAGTTGCAGGTTCAGCTTGTCGGCCCCGGATTTGCTATCGAGCGGACCGATTTGAACGGTGTAAAGCGTGGAGTTGTGGTGGCGCGAAGGGAGAATTTTGGCTTTGGCCAGATGCTTGGCGGCGATCTTACTTCGGACTTTCTGCGCCTCCCTGGAGCTTTTGAAAGTCCCCACCTGCAGGTAGACGCCCTGTTTTCGCTGCTCTTTCGCGGTCTGTCGCATCTTGCGTATCGCCTGTTCGGCCGATATCGACTTGATTTCGACGGGTGCGGTGCCCTTCATTTCCAGTTCTTGGGCGGCGGCGTAGGATAAATCCAGCAGGCGATTGCCGACAAAGGGCCCGCGATCGTTGATGCGCACGATCACCTTGCGGTTGTTTTCGAGATTGGTGACCTCGGCCCAGGAAGGGATCGGCAGGGTTTTATGGGCGGCGGTCAGCGCATACATATCGAAAACTTCGCCGGTGGCGGTTTTTTTGCCGTGAAATTTTGGCCCATACCAGGATGCGATGCCCTGTTTCAGGTAGCGGGCGATGCGCGGCAGCAAGGCTTGATCCTGATCGGACTCCTGCTCGGCCTCATCGGCGGAGGGCTCGGATTTGCTGATGTTCAGTACGGTATGATGGCGGAATTGATGGTTGGCGGTCAGATGCCGCCCAGGCCATGTTTGGAATTCGGATGCTGCGCTTTCTGTGGCGGAGGGCGGGACAGCGAGCAGGTCCGCCGCAGTGGAAGAGGTTTTGACTTGGGTCGTTGAGCAACTGCAAAGCACAGTTATAGAGAGAGCCGGTATGATTTTATTCATAGGGGGATGGTAATTGATAATTTAAGAGGGCCTGGCTGAGCTGATAAACGGCCATGGCGTAGAGCGAACTGTGGTTATAACGTGTGATCACGTAAAAGTTGTCTAAAACAGCCCAGAGTTCATCGCCATGCTCTTGTTCGAGCGCCAGAAGATTTACTTTACTGTCTAAAGGTAGCGGTCTTGAAAATTCAACACGACCCGATTCTAACTCACTTATTCTTAAATATGCCTTAAATTTATCATTTAAAAGTGTTTTATAGCCCGCATTTTTGGCAAAAACCCGCACCGCAACCGGCTGGTTTTTGACCCAGCCATGGGCCCTGAAATAGTTGGCAACACTGGCGATAGCGTCTTTTGGGTCGTGCCATAAATCGCGGTTGCCGTCCCGGTCGAAATCGGCCGCAAAAGAACGGAAGCTGCTCGGCATGAATTGCGGCATTCCCATCGCGCCGGCATAAGAACCTGTCGGCTGTAAGGGATTGACCTTTTCTTCGCGGCACAGGAGCAGGAATTGCTCCAGCTCGCCGGTAAAGTAACGGCTGCGCGGCGGGTAGTTGAAAGCGAGCGTGGAGAGCGCGTCGATGACCCGGTAAGAACCGGTGCGGCGGCCGTACAGCGTTTCGACGCCGAGAATCGCGACGATGATTTCCGGCGCTACGCCGTATTGCTCCGAAACCTGCGTCAGGGTTTCCGCGTGTTGCCGCCAGAACGCCGCGCCCTCCTTGATCCGCGCCTCGGTCAGGAAAATCTTGCGGTATTTATGCCAGGGCATCCCCTCCGCGGGCGCGGCCATCTTTTTCAGCACCTCGTCATTGATTTTGACCTGATCGAATACCTCTTCGAGTTCGTCCTCGGCAAACTTGTGTTTGGCGACCATCGTGTCGATGAATGCGCTTTTTTCGGGATGCCGGGCGCAGGATACGGTCAGGAACAGACTACAGAGCAGAGCGGCGCGCACGAACATAAGGCAATTTCCTCAAACGATCGAAAATTTTTGGTGGGTATGGATCGACATCAGGATGCCGAAGCCGGAGAGCAGGGTCACGATCGAGGTGCCGCCGTAACTGATCAAGGGCAGCGGCACGCCGACGACCGGCAGGATGCCGATCACCATGCCGATATTCACGAAGACATAGACAAAGAAGGTAAAGGCCAGCGCGCTGGCCAGCAAACGGTTATAACTGTCGCGCGCCTGCGAGGCGATATAGAGGCTGCGCGCGATGATCAACATATATAATGCCAGCAAACCGAGACAACCGAACAAGCCAAACTCCTCCGCGAACACCGCGAAGATGAAATCGGTCGAACTTTCCGGCAGAAATTCGAGCTCGGACTGTGTGCTGCCGAGCCAGCCCTTGCCGTAAATGCCGCCGGAACCGATCGCGATCTTCGACTGGATGATATGGTAACCGCGCCCCAGCGGGTCGGCTTCCGGATTCAAAAAGGTCCGCACCCGATCGCGCTGATAGTCGTGCATCAAATGCCAGATGACCGGCGTCGAGGCGCCGATCAAGCCGATGATAGCGCCGATGAACCAATAAGACAGACCGGCGAAAAACAATACCGCCGCTCCCGCCGAGGCAACCAGGATCGCCGTGCCGAGGTCCGGCTGCTTCGCGATCAACAGGGTCGGCAGGATGATCAGAAAACCGGCGATCAGGACTTGTTTCGGCTTCGGCGGCAAATGGTGTTCGGCCAGATACCAGGCGACCATCATCGGCGTGGTGATCTTGATCATTTCGGACGGCTGAAAGCGGAAAAAGCCGAGATCGAGCCAACGCTGCGCCCCCTTGCCGATCTGTCCCATGATCAATACCGCGATCAACAAAAAGATGCCGATGCCGAACAATATCGCCGAATAGCGTTTGAACTGCATCGGATTGACCTGCGCCAGCGCGGTCATCAGCAGAAACGCGAGGCCGACGCGCGCGGCCTGACGCAGCAACACGCCGAAATCCTGGCCGCCGGAGCTGTACAGGATCACAAAACTCAACAGCGCAGTCAGAAACAGGCAGAGGAACAACGGAATATCGATATGCAACTTGCGCAGAAGCTTGCCGATCATTGACGGAGGCTGCAAATGTTCGAAGCGGGTTTCAGTCTTCATGAAGCGTTTTTAGGTATTGTTTGATCACTTTGCCGGCGATCGGAGCGGCGACCGTACCGCCGTGACTGCCATGCTCGACGACCACCGCAACCGCGATTTTCGGGTCGTCGGCCGGCGCAAAGGCGACAAAGAGCGCATTATCGCGCAGTTTAAAGTCGATTTCGCTCTCGTTGTATTTGGCGCCCTGCTTGATGCCGAACACCTGCGCGGTGCCGGTCTTGCCCGCAATCTGGTAAGGAATGCCGTAGCCGATCCGTTTTGCAGTGCCGGCGGCGCTATGCACGACGTTGATCATGCCGGCAAAAATCGCGTCGAGATGACCGGCTTTCAGCGGAATGCTCTCGCCATGCTTTTCCGGCCCCCTCAGGACGCCTTGCGGGGTGATGATCTTGTCGACCAGAAACGGCGTGACCACCTCGCCGTGATTGGCCAGGGTCGCGGTCGCCCGCGCCAATTGCAGCGGCGTGACCTGATGATAGCCCTGACCGATGCCGGAAATCAGCGTTTCCCCCTCATACCAGCGCTGCTTTCTCTTGGCTCGCTTCCAGGCCGGCGACGGCAATAGACCGGCCGACTCGCCATAGAGATCGATGCCGGTCTTTTCACCGAAGCCGAATTGCTGCAGGAAATCATGCAGGTTCTGGATGCCGAGCATTTGCGCCAAGCGGTAGAAATACACATCGCAGGACTCGGTGATGGCCCGGATCATGTCGACCGAACCGTGCCCGCCCTTGCGCCAGTCTCGGTATTTGTGATCGACGCCGGGCAAGGTGTAATAGCCGGGGCAATACAGGCTTTGCGGCGCGTGAATCTTGTCGTATTCGAGTCCAGCCAGCGCGACGAAGGGTTTGATCGTCGAACCGGGCGGATACAGGCCGCGCAGCGCGCGGTTATAAAGCGGCTGATTTTCCGATTCGTTCAAGGCCTTATAGGCTTCGCCGGAAATGCCGACCACGAAAGGATTCGGATCGAAACCGGGACGGCTTGCAAACACCAGCACGCCGCCGGTCTTCACATCGATCGCGACCACCGCACCGTTATAAAAATCGAGCGCGTCATAAGCGGTTTTTTGCAGATCGATATCGAGTGTCAGGTAGAGATTCGCGCCGGGGACCGGTTTGACCTCATTGATCGTATTCAGCGAGCGCCCCTGCACATTGGTTTCGATCTCCGCGTAGCCGGTCTTGCCGTGCAGTTGCGTCTCATAAGTCCGCTCGATGCCCAATTTGCCGATGTGATTGGTGCCCTGGTATTCAGGCATCGGCAAGTCCTTCAGTTCGGCCTCGTTGATGCGCCCGACATAGCCGACCACATGCGAAGCGAGATCATAATAAGGGTAATGCCGCACCTGGTGCGTCTTGATTTCGACGCCCGGAAAAAAAGGCATCGCCACTGCGAATTTGGCGAGCTCTTCTTCGGTCATCGCGGGCAACAGCGCCACACTGTTGAAGCGTTTTTCGCGCTTGCGTTGTTTGTGGAACTGCTCGATTTTCTCGCCCGGCAGATCGAACAGTTTTTGCAGCCTGGCCAGGGTGTCGTCGATGTCCTCGATCTGCTCGGGGATCAGTTCGAGACTGTACGACGGGGTATTTTCGGCAAGCACCTTGCCGTTGCGGTCGTAAATGATACCGCGGGTCGGCGGCACCGGCGTCAGTTTGACGCTATTCTCCTTCGCCAGCGTCGCATAATGCTCATGCCCGACGATTTGCAGATAAACGAGCCGCACGATCAGGCCCACGGTCAACAACACGATGAAGGTCAGCGCGACATAGATGCGGCGCAAAAACAGGCGGCTCTCGGCCTGATCATTTTTTATCGAAAACACGCGGCCCATAGCTCAGACCCCGCTTACTTGACGCGCTTGGCCAGACGCACGAAGCGCAATGTCGTATAGACCAGAGGCCAAGCCAACGTGCCACTCAGTACCGGCAACCAGAAAGTCGCATGCAATTGCGCCGGATGCTGCGCGTTTTTGATGAAGAACAATAGCAACTGCGACAGCAAGAGACAGAAAAAAATGAACAAGGCCTGCTGTATCAACGGGTACAGGCGCAAGCGTTTGTGCAATTTGAGGCAAAGATATATCACCAGCGAGTAAGCCAGCGCGTATTGGCCCAGTAGCCTGCCGAGCAGCACATCGGTCAACAGGCCGAATGACCAGGCATGAAAGATGCCGACGCGCTCGGGCACCGCCAGCGACCAATAGATCAGACTCAGCAGGACCCAGTCCGGATTCAAAAAGCCCCAATCGCCAGGCAACGGCGCGATTCTCAAAGCCAGCGCCAAGCCCAAGGTAATCACGATGCGGCCCCAGGCATACCGGCTATTCAATAGCATCTTCGAGCACCTCTTTCTGTTCGGTGGCCTTTTTCGAGTCCAGGGGAATCGGCGTCGAGTTGCTCCACACGATCATCAGCTCGCGGCTGCGGTCCAGGAAGGCTTTCGGGGTTGCGGTCACGGTCGCGAACGGTTTGTCCGATTCGGAGGTGAATTTATCGACGACCGCGACCGGATAACCTTGCGGAAACACGCCGCCCAGGCCCGAAGTAATCAACAGGTCGCCGGGCTTGATGTCGGCATCGTTCGGCAGAAACGGCAAGACCAAACGATTGATCTGGCCGCTGCCGACCGCGATCGTCAACAGGCCGTTCCGGTTCACCTGCACCGGTATCGCATGGTTCGGGTCGGTGATCAGCATCACCTCCGAGGTCATCGGGAAGGACCGGACCACCTGGCCGACCACGCCGTTCTCATCCATCACCGCTTGCTGCGGATGCACACCGAAACGGGTACCTTTGTTCACGGACACGATATGTTCGTAAGGCGCCATCTTGATCGACAAAAGCTCCGCGATCATCACCTGCTCGCCGAGTTTGAACGAATTTTCGAGCAACGCGCGCAGGCGGATATTTTCCTTTTCGAGCGCATCGAGCTTCAACAACCGGGTCTGCTGCATCAGGTGGTCTTCCCGCAAATGTTCATTTTCTTTTTTTAAATCCGTGTACGACTGGACTGAATCGGCGGTTTGCCTGAACAGAGAGACGGGCATGTCGACCAGGTATTTTACCGGGTCGGTCAGCAGCGACAGCGTGGTGCGCAAAGACTCCAGATGCCGGGTTTTTTGGTCTAAGGACAGTAAGGCGATCGAGGCGAGCACGGCGATCAACAAACGGGTATTGATCGAGGGGCCGGTAGCGAATAACAGTTTGATGGTGAAAATCCTCGGCGGTGGCTCCCGGTCGCGGCAAACTGACCTGCGACCGGCAGTTGTCGTAACGTATTAAACAAACAACGGCGTGGGCTGGCCGACCGCGCCGCGATCCGGGCAAGGAAGCGAATCACTCCAGAGAAAATGCGGAGACGCCCTTCTTGTCCATCATTTCGAGCACCATGCCGCCGCCGCGCGCGACGCAGGTCAACGGGTCGTCCGCGATAAACACCGGCAGACCGGTTTCCTCGGAAATCAGCCGGTCAATATCTTTGAGCAGCGCGCCGCCGCCGGTCAGATAGATGCCCCGGTTCGCGACATCTGCGCCCAGTTCGGGCGGTGTCTGCTCGAGCGCGGCCTTGACCGTGCTGACGATGCCGGACAACGGCTCCTGCAAGGCTTCGAGAATTTCATTGCTGTTCAGCGCGAAACTGCGCGGCACGCCCTCGGCTAGATTGCGGCCCTTCACTTCCATTTCCTTGACCTCGCTGCCGGGATAGGCGGTGCCGATTTCCATCTTGATTTTTTCGGCGGTCGCTTCGCCGATGAGCGTGCCGTAGTTGCGGCGCACATAGTTGATGATCGCGTCGTCGAAACGGTCGCCGCCGATCCGCACCGACGACGAATACACGATGCCGTTGATCGAGATTACCGCGACTTCGGAGGTGCCGCCGCCGATGTCCAGCACCATCGAACCGCAGGCCTCATCGACCGGCAAGCCGGCGCCGATCGCGGCGGACATCGGTTCCTCGATCAGATACACTTCGCGCGCGCCCGCCATTGCGGCAGACTCGCGGATTGCGCGGCGCTCGACCTGGGTCGAACCGCAAGGCACGCAGATCAAAATGCGGGGGCTCGGGCGCAGAATTTTACTTTTATGCACTTTTTCGATAAAAAAGCGCAGCATGCGTTCGGTAACCGCGAAGTCGGCGATCACGCCGTCTTTCAGCGGGCGGATCGCGGTAATATTGCCGGGGGTCCGGCCGAGCATGCGTTTCGCGTCGGCGCCGACGGCCGCGATCGTCTTCGCTCCGCGGACTTTGTCTTCCTTGATCGCGACAACCGAAGGCTCGTTCAGGACAATGCCCTGCCCCGGGATATAGATCAAGGTATTAGCGGTTCCAAGGTCGATGGAGAGATCGTTGGAAAAGATTCCGCGAATTCTTTTGAATAGCATTTGAGGATGGTTCCTGACAGGAAATAAATTGGACTACTTTATCAATCGAGCGGGTATTCGAGCAAGATATAGTATCATATTTTAAGGGCCGGATTCTGAATACCTGTTGGCACTTTCCGCCCGCGGCTAGCGCACTAAATGAGGCTAATTGCCACTGCACGGTAAAACCCCGCGTCACAGCGCGTGCCCCCCCTATCCGGCGGCTGTTTTAAATATTTTTGGAGCAAATCGATGTCGTTAACGGCAGAGGAAGTAAAAAAAATCGCGCATCTGGCGCGCCTTGGAATCGACGAACAGGACGTGCCGCATTATGCGGAGGACTTGTCCGGCATGCTGGAGCTGATGGCCGCGATGGGCGCGGTCGATACCGGCGGCGTGCAGCCGATGGCGCATCCATTGGACTTGCAGCAACGGCTCAGAAGCGATGCCGTGACCGAACGCAACGAGCGCGAAAAATTTCAGGCGATTGCGCCGCAAGTCGAGGCCGGGCTGTATCTGGTGCCGAAAGTGATTGAATAAAGGATAAACCTCGAATGTATAACAAGACCCTCGCGGAGCTGGCCGAAGGACTCCGCAACCGACAGTTTTCAAGCCGCGAATTGACCGAGGCTTACCTCACACGAATCAAACAACACCCGGAGCTGAATGCGTTCATTACGGTGACCGAAGACCTGGCTTTACGGCAGGCGGACGCCGCGGACGCACGCCTCGCTGAAGGCGATGCGGGACCGTTGACCGGCATTCCGATCGCGCACAAGGACATTTTCTGCACCGACGGCGTCAAGACCAGCTGCGGCTCGAAGATGCTCGACAACTTCATCGCGCCGTACGATGCGACGGTGGTCGCGAACCTGCAGCAGGCGGGCGCGGTGATGCTCGGCAAACTGAACATGGACGAGTTTGCGATGGGCTCGTCGAACGAAACCAGCCATTACGGCCCGGTCAAGAACCCTTGGGATTTGAGCACGGTGCCGGGCGGCTCGTCCGGAGGCTCGGCCGCAGCAGTCGCCGCGAGGCTCGCGGCCGGCGTAACCGGCACCGACACCGGAGGCTCGATCCGCCAGCCGGCGTCTTTTTGCGGCATCACCGGCCTTAAGCCGACCTACGGCCGCGTCTCGCGCTACGGCATGATCGCCTATGCCTCCAGCCTTGACCAGGGCGGCCCGATGGCGCGGACGGCCGAGGATGCGGCGATTCTGCTGCAGGCGATGGCCGGCTTCGATGAACGGGATTCGACCAGCGCCGAGCGGCCGGTGCCGGATTACCGGGCCGGTTTGAACCAGCCCCTCCACGGACTGAAGATCGGCCTGCCGAAGGAGTTTTTCGGCGAGGGTCTCTCCTCCGATGTCGCTTCGGTGATCGATGCGGCGATTGACGAGTACCGTAAGCTCGGCGCCGAGATCGTCGAAGTCTCGATGCCGAATCTGAAGCTCGCGATCCCGGCTTATTACGTGATCGCGCCGGCCGAATGCTCGGCAAACCTGTCGCGCTTCGACGGCGTGCGTTTCGGCTACCGCTGCGAAAATCCCGCCGACCTGTCCGATCTTTATACGCGCTCGCGCGGCGAAGCCTTCGGCCGCGAAGTCAAGCGCCGGATATTGATGGGCACCTATGCGCTGTCGGCCGGATATTACGACGCCTATTACATCAAGGCACAAAAAATCCGCCGCCTGATCAGCGAAGACTTCAAAAGGGCGCTGACAGAAGTCGATGTGCTGATGGGGCCGGTCGCGCCGTCGGTTGCGTTCGGCATCGGCGAAAAGATCGGCAATCCGATTGAGATGTATCTGTCCGATATTTACACGATTGCGGTCAACCTGGCGGGACTACCGGCGATGTCGATCCCGGCCGGACTCGCGTCCGGCAAACCGGTCGGCCTGCAAATCATCGGCGATTATTTCGCCGAAGACCGCCTTTTGGCCATCGCGCATCGCTATCAACAGGCCACGAACTGGCATCAACTCACCCCGCCCGGATTTCAATAGGAGACTTGCTATGGAATGGGAAACCGTCATCGGCCTGGAAATTCATACCCAGCTTGCCACGAAATCGAAAATCTTTTCCGGCGCCGCGACCGCCTACGGCGCCGAACCGAATACTCAGGCCTGCGCGGTCGACCTCGGCCTGCCGGGTGTCTTGCCGGTCTTGAATCAGGAAGCGGTTAAGATGGCCGTTAAATTCGGTCTCGCGATCGAGGCCGAGATCGCGCCTTATTCGGTATTCGCGCGCAAAAACTATTTCTACCCCGATCTGCCAAAAGGCTATCAGATCAGCCAGTTCGAACTGCCGATCGTCGGCAACGGGCATCTGGATATCGAGGTGGACGGCGTCACCAAGCGCATCGGCATCACCCGCGCGCACCTCGAAGAAGACGCCGGCAAATCGCTGCACGAAGATTTTCACGGCCTGACCGGCATCGACCTGAACCGCGCCGGGACGCCGCTGCTCGAAATCGTCTCCGAACCGGACATGCGTTCGGCGAAGGAAGCGGTCGCCTACATGCGCAAGCTGCACGAACTGGTGCGCTATCTCGGCATTTGTGACGGCAACATGCAGGAAGGCTCGTTCCGCTGCGACGCGAACGTGTCGGTGCGACCGAAAGGCCAGAAAGAGTTCGGCACCCGCGCCGAACTGAAAAACATCAATTCGTTCAAATTCGTCGAGAAAGCGATCAACTACGAAGTCGAACGGCAGATCGATCTGATCGAGGCCGGCGGCAAGGTGGTGCAGGAAACGCGGCTGTACGATTCGGTCAAGGACGTGACCCGCTCGATGCGCAGCAAGGAAGAAGCGAACGATTACCGCTATTTCCCCGACCCCGACCTGCTGCCGGTGTCTATTTCGGAAGAATTTAAAGCCGAGGTGCAGGCGACGATGCCGGAATTGCCGGACGCGAAGAAGCAGCGCTTCAAGGACCAGTTCGGGCTCGACGACGAAAGTACGACGATTCTGACTTCATCGCGCGAGATGGCCGATTATTTCGAGGCGCTGCTGAAGGCTTCAGGCGTCGAGGCGCGGCTCTGCGCGAATTGGGTGACCGGCGAACTGGCGGCCGCCTTGAATAAATCGGGTCTTGAAATTGCCGAATCACCGGTCAGTTACCAACGCCTGGCGGGACTTTTGCTGCGGATCGCGGACAATACGATCTCCGGCAAGATTGCGAAGCAGGTTTTCGAGGAAATGTGGCAAAATGAAGCCGGCGCGGACGAGATCATCGAAACCCAAGGCCTGAAACAGATCACCGATACCGGCGCGATCGAGGCGATCATCGACAAGATCATCGCGGATAATCCGGGTCAGGTCGAACAATACCGGAGCGGCAAGGACAAGGTGTTCGGCTTTTTTGTCGGCCAGGTGATGAAGGCGATGCAGGGCAAGGCCAGTCCCGAGGAAGTCAACCGGATGCTGAAAGAGAAACTGCAACCCTAAACGTAGTGACTTGGAGACGTCCGCTGCGGATCGCAGCGGACGGCATAAATTCAGAATAATAAAATTTAACCAATTCTCGGGGGGAGAACCATCATGACGACGACAGAGCAGGTGAGACCGGAAAGAAGGCAACGCAGCGCTCAACTGATCGCCGAGTTGCAAAACGAAAGGAAGGACTTGTGGTCGTTATATTGCCGGATAGGCGACCTGAAACCGTTTACCGACATAGAGCGGGTCAAGACCAAACTGGCCCGGTTTGCGGAAGTCCTGGTCGACTATGTGTCGCTCGGGCATTTCGGCCTTTATGAACGGATATTGGCCGGCACCGAACGCCGCGCAAGCATCATGACGCTTGCGACCGAGATTTATCCGGAATTCTCCGAGGTGACCGATCTGTCGGTCGCCTTCAATGACAAATACGAGCAAGCCCAAGACGCCGGCGCCTTGGCGACCCTGGCGGACGACTTATCGGAGCTGGGCGAAGCCCTGGCCAAGCGCTTCGAGCTCGAAGACCGGCTTTGCGCGCTGATGCGACGCTAAGCGGATCCTGATTCCCACAAAAAAGGCGGGCAGCCTGTGCTGCCCGCCCTGCTGATCATTGAGGAGCGGCTTCCTTCGCGGTTCCTGTCCCGCCGGTTTCCGAGGCCGCTTTCAAAAACCGCTGTTTCAGGCGATCGAACGCCGCCCACAAGGTTTTATCCATCACGACTTCATTGCCCATCGACACGATCACCCGGCGTAATTCCGGTATTTTGACCTTGGTCGAGACCAGATAAACCGGCTGCACATAGAGCACGGTTTTGCCCATCGGCAGAATCACCATGCGCCCCAGTTTGACCTCCGAACCGGACTGATCCCACAAGGTGAATTGCGCGGAAATTTCGGGGTCCTGATTGATCAGGGCTTCGACCTGCGCCGGGCCGTTCACCTGCACTTCCTTGCGGAACTTATAGATCGTGATACCGGGTTTGTAGTTAAATCCGCAAGTCTCCTTATCCAGAATACTCGCAACGCCGATCATGCTCAGATTGTCCCGGCTCACCGGCGTCATCGGATTGATCATCACGAATTCTTCCAGATCCTTACAGTTGCCGAAATCCATCGTCTGGTAGTACGGCCTGACCTCCTGATTGCGCACATTCGCGAACTGCCAGGTCTCGGCCTGCTCATAAAACAGCTCGGGAATGGTTTGATGATATTTCGCATACACCTTCATCTGCATGTAAAAAAGGTCGCGCGGGTAGCGCAAATGCTTTTGCAGCTCGACCGGCATTTCCTCCATGTTTTTGAATAAACTCGGATACGCTCGCGCATAGGCATTGATGATGACATCCGAAGGATCGGCAATGTAATAATCGACCGTGCCGTCAAACGCATCGATGACGATCTTGACCGAATTCCGGATATAGTTGAACGGCTGATCACCTTCCAGATAATCATCCGCGGCCGGTTTCGAGGCCGGATACCACTTCGATATGGTATAGGCATCCTGTATCCAGTAGAAGCGGTCCTTGGTCATCACCAGATAAGGATCCTTGTCCAACTGCAGAAAGGGTGTGATCGCGTTGACTCGCTCGGTAATATTCCGGCGAATCATCGCTTTACTGCCCTCGGTGGATACCCCCAAGGAAAAGAATATTCTTTCGTCCTTGAAATATAAAGCCAACAAGGCCTTGCGGAACAGGGACCGTATTGGAATGCCGCTTTGGCCAGTATATTCTTTTTCATCGACGTTTTGATCGCCGACTTCAGACCCTTTACCGACTTCAAGCCCTTTAACCTTTAACTTGTTGGGCACGATGGCATAGTCATACTTGCCTTCGCCGTAATAGATCTCAGGGTTTTTCGTGCTGAGCCCGACCTGCGAAGACATATTCAAATCGCGCAGATAAAAAACCAGCGGCATGTCCGCGTCTTGGGCGGCCGGCGAGACGACCGCGCCGGTACCGTGCGTATAGCGCAAGTGCGTGTTTTCCCAGTTTTGCGCCGATTCGGGAAGCTTGCTGATATTCACTTCGCGGGCAGCCAGATTGACCTGCCGGATATGGTCCAGCAGGAAATATCTATCCTCATCGACCGACAAGAACTGATAATAAGGCCGGATCACCTGCAGTTGCTGATAGCTGTCGATCAGAAACTCCCGATCCCAGACCGGAATGTTTTCAAAACGCTTCTGCGCACTCCAGGTCGTGATGTCCTCGGCTGCATTCACGTTGATGTCCTGATCGATGACGCGGATGTTTTTTAGGTCGTAGGCGTTCAGCGTCGCATCGATGTTGAACTGCATGAACGGCTTTTCAGCCTTAACCGGATTCGGATTGACGATGTACCTCTGGATCTGATTCGGAATGGAGTCGACATTCGGCAGATACCAGGCAAATAAAAACGCGGCCGACGCAACCAAAAACGGGGCCTTGATCCGGTGTTCCTTCGAGAAGATGAACAGACAGGCGGTCACCGCGACGGCCAGGAAGGTGATGATGCCGATCCAGATCAACGGCAATTGATAATAAATTTCGACGAATCCCGGCCCGAAAAACACCGGCGCATGATTGTGCGAATAAAGCAGTGAAAACCGCTCCAGCATGAAGCCCCAGACCACGAACAGCACGATGAAGCCGACCAAGACGGTCAGATGAATCTTCGCGCCGATGTGGTATTCCTTGTTTTGATTCGGAATGAAGACATGTTCCAGCCAATACAGGGTGCCGACCGCAATAAAAATGATCACCGCAGTCGTCAACAGTTCTTTTTGGATCAGCAGGTAAATCGGATACGACAGCATGTAAAAGCTGACATCGTTGCCGTAAACCGTGTCGGCGACGCCCGCGGACTGGCCGAAAAAATACAGCAATGCCGCATCCCATTGCTGATAGAACGGAATCGCGATGAACACGGCCAGGACCAGAGAGATCGGGGTATAAACCTTGACTGAATCGCCCATGAACACATCGGCGAAGCGCTGGAAACGCCGGCGCTTGTCCAGATCGGCCAACACCTCATCCGGGGGATTCAGGCCCAGGTAACGCGAAGCGATCCAGAAATGAAAAAAGAAAATCAGGAAAAAAGCCAGAGTCACGCCGCCGGACAGGAAAAACCGGTACAGCAGCCTGAGCCAGAAGTACGGTTCCTGTTTCAGCGATTGAAACCACCACAGGTCGACGAACAGATCAAGGAAAATGAAATAAAAGGCGACAATGATGACCGCGATTCCCAGGATCGCTCCAATCAACACGGGTATAAACCTCAGATTCCGCATAGTATCCTCATGCTTTAATTAGAATGTATTATTTTGACGCCGAGCCGCGCATCGTCTTGATGGGCTCCAGGCAAAGAATCTCCGATCATGGCCGTATTTTAACACCCAACAACCGGAGCGCTGCCGCTTTTATCGCATGGCTTTCAGGAATGGCGCTGCCGTCCGCGCAACCATCGCATCCTGGAGGGTACTATTGCGTACATCCGGAAATAATGCAAATGCTCCGCTCTGACGCGCCCTGTATTCCTCCTATTGATCAGCCTTAGCGGGCCGAAATCGCCAAGAACTGAAGGCCGGGCGGTACGTATTTGATGTTTTTATATATTTTTTTAAAAGTTTTAGGTTAAAATAGCCGGCTATCGAAACTGGGTGCGTGCTCGGCAACAAACTTAGGTTAAGGCCAGCACTTGAAGTTGTCCCAACCGCAGGCTTCGATGCGTTCCGTCCAAACCCTTGGTTACCATGACTGCGGTCTTCGGCATCAGGCAGCAGGTCACGCCTTGCACCGTTCAAACCTCCTGTCGAATTTGCTTGAGTGAATACGCGAGGGCGGTTAATGCAAAAAGATTTTTATGCCCAACATTTAGAGTAACAACATGACTGATTTAAGCCTTTACAGAAACATCGGCATATTCGCGCACGTGGATGCCGGTAAAACCACCACGACCGAGCGTATCCTGAAGCTCACCGGCAAGATTCACAAGCTGGGCGAGGTGCACGACGGCGCCGCGACCACCGACTTCATGGTGCAAGAACAAGAACGCGGCATCACCATCCAGTCCGCGGCGACCACCTGTTTCTGGAAGGACCATCGCTTCAACATCATCGATACCCCGGGCCACGTTGACTTTACGATCGAAGTGTACCGCTCGCTGAAAGTTCTCGACGGTGGCATCGGCGTGTTCTGCGGTTCCGGCGGCGTTGAACCGCAATCGGAAACCAACTGGCGCTATGCGAACGACTCCAAGGTCTCCCGCCTTATCTACGTCAACAAACTCGACCGTATCGGCGCCGATTTCTATCGCGTGGTCAAGCAGGTCGAAGACGTTCTGGGCGCAGTCCCTCTGGTCATGACCTTGCCGATCGGCGTTGAAGATCAATTCTCGGGCGTGGTCGACCTGTTGACCCGTAAGGCATGGATCTGGGACGATTCCGGAGATCCGATGAGCTACCGCATAGAAGACGTTCCTGCCGACATGGCGGACAAAGTCGAAGAATGGCGCGAAAAACTGATCGAAACCGCGGTCGAGCAGGACGACGATGCGATGGAAAAATATCTGGAAGGCGAAGTACCCGACTTGGATACCATCAAACGCTGCATCCGCAAAGGCACCATCAACATGGCGTTTTTCCCGACTTATTGCGGTTCGTCTTTCAAAAACAAGGGCGTGCAACTCGTCCTGGACGGCGTCGTCGATTACTTGCCGAATCCAACCGAAGTCAAGCCGCAACCTGAAACCGATCTCGAGGGCAATCCGACCGGCGAATATGCGATCGTCGATCCGAAGCGTCCGCTGCGCGCCTTGGTATTCAAGATCATGGACGACCGTTTCGGCGCACTGAACTTCATTCGGATTTATTCAGGCACGCTGAAGAAAGGCGATACCCTGCTGAATACCTACACCGGCAAAAACGAAAGGGTTGGCCGTATGGTGGAAATGCACGCCGACGACCGTTCCGAAATCGAATCGGCCCAAGCAGGCGACATTATCGCACTGATCGGCCTGAAAAACGTGCAAACCGGCCATACCCTGTGCGATCCCGACAAGCCGGCGACGCTTGAACCGATGGTTTTCCCCGAACCGGTTATCTCGGTTGCGATTACCCCGAAAGATAAAGGCTCCAACGAAAAAATGGGCGTCGCGCTCGGCAAAATGGTCGCGGAAGATCCGTCCTTCCACGTGATGACCGACGAAGAAAGCGGCGAAACGATCCTGAAAGGCATGGGCGAGTTGCACCTCGACATCAAGGTCGACATTCTGAAACGGACCCACGGCGTCGACGTCATCGTCGGCAAGCCGCAAGTCGCTTACCGCGAAACGATCACCCGCCGCGTCGAAGACAGCTACACGCACAAGAAGCAATCCGGTGGTTCCGGTCAATACGCGAAGATCGATTATGCGATCGAGCCGGGCGAGCCAGGCAGCGGCTTTGCATTCGAATCCGCGGTCACCGGCGGTAACGTACCGCGCGAATACTGGCCGGCGGTCGAAAAAGGCTTCAAGAGCATGCTGGATCAAGGCGTCTTGGCAGGCTATCCGTGCTTGGACTTCAAAGTCACCCTGCTCGACGGCGGCTTCCACGCGGTCGACTCCTCATCGATTGCATTCGAAATTGCCGCGAAAGCCGCGTTCCGTCAATCGATTCCAAAGGCAGCGCCACAATTGATCGAACCGATCATGAAGGTTGACGCGTTTACACCGGAAGACCATGTCGGCGACGTGATCGGCGACTTGAACCGCCGCCGTGGCATGATCAAATCGCAAGATCCAGGCGTCACCGGCGTACGGATCAAGGCGGATGTACCGCTGAGCGAAATGTTCGGCTACATCGGCGACCTGCGTACGATGACTTCCGGCCGCGGCCAGTTCTCGATGGAATTCTCTCACTACCTGCCATGCCCTAAAAACGTGGCTGACGAAGTGATCAAGGAAGCCATAGAGCGCAATAAAAAGAAATAATCCGGCAACACCGGGTTAGACACTAAAAAGGCCGGGCAGCTTTGCTGTCCGGCCTTTTTTATTTGATCCGTAAAAGAACTGACTGGCTGATTACAAATCAAATTCTTGAAAAATCCTTGATCAATGAAGGTTCCTCAAAGCCCACTGTACCATTCAATTACACGTCACATTCCATTCAAGCACCCGCCCCGAACAACCACTCGATCTTTTTCTAAAGTAGCTGCGGATCTGATCCGGGTTCTCGTGCAAGGCCAATACCTCGCTGACATAATGCTGCGTTTCGGCATAGGGCGGAATGTTATGATGGTGCCTGATCACCGCATTTTCGCCGGCATTATAGGCCGCCACGGCCAGGCGCAAATCGGAATTGAACAGGTGCAGTAAGTGTTTCAGATAACGCGTACCGCCCTCGATGTTTTGTACCGGATCGTAACTGTCCGTCACGCCGAAGCGCGCCGCCGTCGCCGGCATCAACTGCATCAAACCCACCGCCCCGGCCGATGAAACCGCGGACGGATTGTAGGCGGATTCGGCCTGGATCACAGCATGCAGCAATTTGGGATCGACCTGATGCTTGTCGGCGGTCTTCGCGATCAATTGCTCGAATTGCTGTTTGTTTTTACTGCGCGACACCCGCACGGTTCTCGAAGGCACGGGATTAACCGTTTTGAACTTCGCCGCAGGTTTTTCCGTTCGCCTGGCCTGAGGCCGGTACGTTTCACCATTCACATTGACGACCACGTTACCCGAAACATTTTCCGGATGAAACTTCGTATAACCGTTTGCGTTCGAATAAACTTCTTGGCCGTTGATATTGATGGAGATATCCGCCCGAGAAGCCGAACAGAAAACGAGCGCACACAAGGCGATGCAGGTTTTTATTGGTTGATTGAACATATCGATCCCATGCGGTCCGGTTTCAGGCCAAAAGGCAAACGCCCACGAATACACCTTAATTTCAAATTAAAGCATAATTTTCACCGTTAGCCAACCAAGCATGGGCACAAATCAACCCCCTCTCCTACAATCAATCCACAACCTTTCCATAAAATTACGAAAATTCAGACAGTTACAAACCCGATTTGACTTTTGCTTATTTTATGATTTTATGAGCAGGTCTGTTTGCGGAGGTTACTATGAAACCAGACTGTCATTACTTGCATGCGCCTTCCGATAATCCTGTGATAGCGATCGTCCAGGGTATCGACCGGGATGTGGAACACGGGGAAGACTTGTTGATGTTGGGCCTCGGGATCGTGATGCTGTCGTCCACGTTCGCGCCGGTCGCGCCGCCGACCGTGCTCCTGCCATTGGTCGCACTGACATTCGCGATTACGGTGTGTTTCGCGCACCGGAATTATCAGCGCATGGAACGCAAGCTGTTCGCCTCGATGACGCAGTTGAACAGCCAGGAACTTGCCCTGCTCCGGCCGATCGCGGCCGTGTTTTCCGAAGCGCCGGCCGGCTCATTGGCCGAATCTTTCAATCCGGCCAAAAACTTGAAAAGAACGTTGAAAAGCGCGCTCGGCGGGGTGTTGATCAATCCCCTGTGGATGCCGATTTTTTATATGATGGGTATCCAGATCAAGGCGGAAAAAAATCTGATCACGTTGAATCAAGCCATTATCGGTGTCGAGCGTAGAATCCTACCGCCCTCCACGAGGGCCTGAAGCATATAACGAGAGATACGCAGGGCGCTTAGGTTCCCGTCAACAGCCGTTGCCACAAGGGCTCCGGCAGTTCAAAGTCGCGCATGCGCTGTACGACGCCGTCGACCTCATAGGGCAAGGCGATATAGTTCAACACCTTCTTCTCCCGGTCATAAATCGCAAATTGCGCGCCGCGATTGCCGTTGCGCGGCTGGCCGACCGACCCCGGGCAGACCAGCGCATGCTTATACGCGCCCAGGTCGATGACCTCATCGCTCACATGATGATCCGCCCGACGCCTGTCGCGCGCAAAGATTCCCGGCATATGCGAGTGGCCGTGGAAACATAGCGCCCGGTTTTTATGCTGCAAGTGGTCCAGATTGTCTTCGGCGGTCATCGAATAGACATAACCGTAAAAGAACGTCGGATCGATCGGAGCCCCGTGCACGGCGAGCCATTCATCATTCTCGAGCACGGCCGGCAGGTATTTCAGCCAATCCTTGTGTTCTTCGGATAAGCGTTCCGCGGTCCATTTGATGACCGCTTTGGCGGTTTGCGAAAAGCCGGTTTCCGCCTTATTGATCGCGGCGGCATGGTCATGATTGCCCTTGATGATGTTCAAGGAACAGTCCTGCAATCTTTCGATGCATTCGGCAGGATCGGGGCCATAGCCGACAATGTCGCCCAGGATGATGCCGTCCTGAATGTTTTCGGCTTCCAAATAGCCCAGCACACGCTCCAGCGCCGGATAATTGGCATGAATATCGGCCAGCAACGCAAAATAGCGTGAGGTGCCGCGTCCCGAAGCCGCGGGTTTCTTGCGATGCTTTGCCGCCGATTCCTTGGTAAACAATAACAGCGTATCGATCAATTGCCGCACCAGTTGCGTTTTCTCTTCGCTGGGCATGAACAGCGAGCGCAATTGTTCGGCCACGATCACGTTGCAGTGAGTATCCTCAAAAACGGCATCGATCAAATTCGCAAGATCCCGCCCCATCTGTTCGATAAAATCCCGATCCAGCCAGGCATAGGTTCGAATGTAGACGCCGAGCATGATCGAAAAGGAAACGAAATTGTCCCAGGCGTAATATTCGTCATCCAGATAAAATACCTTACCTTCGGCATCCACGCCAAAATTCGACAGCCCTTCGTCCAGTTTCAGTTGCGCCCGTTTGGCCAGATGCAGGTAGCCGGCAAATACCGCATGCAGGATGCGAAGGTATTGGCTTCGAGTCGCCGCCGACTCCGGCCGGGTTTCGAATAAGGCATGAATGGGCTGCAGACGCGGGCAAATATTGCCAATGATGACCGCATGCGCGGCATCGCCGCCTGCGCTCGTATCGATCAAAAACCAGGTTTTATGCGGATGATGCACGCCGAGCTCGCGCTCTTTCTGCAAGGAGGCGTTGATCCAGCGCACCGCCTTGGCCTTATTGAAGCTCAGCTCGCTACGTAATTTGACGACCTCTTTTGCTCCCAGGTAAATACGGGTATTCGGCCGGCCGACAAATTCGGAACCGTAGGCCAACGAAGTCACATCCTGGGAAAGAATTTCGGTAATGATGTCGGCGTTGTAATGGTCACCGCCGTCGTGAGAACCGATCAGTTCTATTGTTTGCATTATTCAGTAGAGCGAAATGGGCGGAAAAATTCGGGGAAGCATCTTACGCTTGCGCGTGGCGTTGCTGGCAGGGAGAGACGGCGCTCAAGCGAGCGGACAAAAGGGCTTGTGATGACTCAACGCGTCGATCATTGAATCGTCAGGTAATGGGGCTCGGCAAAGCTTCCTTTCGCTAACGCCCGCCGCCGACTGGCGTCAAACAGAGGATTAGACCTTGTTTGCGCCAATCAAGCGGAGGAGGAATTATCCTAAGCGCTTATGGGCAAAGCGGCGCAATCAGCGGCAAGTTGCTTCTTACCGCGGACCAGCCCATGCCCAAGTTCGCGCTCTTGCTGGTGATCAATACGACCATAGAATCCGGCTTGTCCGGCACGGTCGCCATGAAATGGTAGGTTTTGTCCGTGGTCATTTGCACTTCCTTGATCATATTTTGCACGGTTTTGCCGCGTTGGCTGGACAGCAGCGATTCAACCGCCCTGACATTTTTTCCGCGCATCATGTCGACCGCCGCGGCCGCGACCGCTTCCAAATAGGAAGAGGTGAAGTAAGGTACGTTATGCGCCACGCCGAGCAATAAACCGCTCGACAAATCGACAACCGCGCAGCCCAGGGCGCCGTCAACATCGTTCACAATTTTACGTACAACATCATCAAGTTTAGCCATGTATTTTCTCCGTTGAGTTAAATTAATCGCACTAACAATCAAAAACTATGCTGGGTCAATCGACTTACGCATATTCCAGGGTCGTCAATAGCGTATTCAGCAATAAATTCACATCCTCGCTCTTACGCACATCGACATGAAGAACGGGCCAGGGATCGCCCCGTTCCGCAAGACATTGGTAATAATCATCGACACTGGGCTTGGTCGACAAATCATAGTGAGTCACCCCGATCACCGCCGCGCCTTGATTCAGGAAGGCGGCGTTCAGGTTTAAAAAATAATCCAGTTCGCCCATCGGGTCCGGATGGGTATTGTCCACCAGCACGATCAATCCGAGCGCCCCCTTGGTCAACAGATGGCACATGAAATCGAAGCGCCTTTGTCCGGGAGTTCCGTAAAGATAGACTTTTTCACCGTCGTCCAGCGTCAGCTCGCCATAGTCCATCGCGACCGTCGTTGAACTTTTGCGTCGAACGACGCTGTCTTCCGTGGGTTTTGCTTCGGTTGAAATCGGCACGACTTCGCTGATCGTGGCGATCGCGGTCGTTTTTCCCGCGCCGACGCAACCGGTAAAAACAAACTTGATTTTATGATTCTTGTCCATTACACATCCGAGGCTTAGGCCGTGTGGGCTTTATTCAGTCGTGATCTGATTTTAGAAAACAGACTGACTTTTTCAGGATTCAGTTGTTTGTTATGGATATCAGCCTCCGAACTCTGCTCGATCAATCCGACGATCTCGCAGGCATTATAAAAATCGTAGATCATCTTGATCGGAATGCCGGTTTTCTCCGCAACCACCAGCAAACTGACCGCGTTGCTTTGCATGAAGGCGGCCAGTTTGATCAAGTCCTGACAATCGGAAAGATTCAAATCCGGCCAACGTTTCAAGCGCACGGGCTTGTCCGCCGCGGCCCCTTCCAGCAAACGGCCTTGCGAAGATTTGTACACCCCGTACCAGAGCAGGCTTCTCAAGGTATAAGGCTTCAAATCTTCGGCTTCGGATAGCTGTTCGAGCTCTGCCTCGGTCACCTGGCTTCGGGTCGTGCAGGAAATCAACGCCTGATCGGCGGCAAAAAAGGGCGCCAACAGATCCAGGCTGGACGGACTGTAAAACACTTGCTGCTCGGGATAAACATAAATACGGCCCGGTGAGTTGGGTATATTCAATTCGTATATCAGCAGCCCGTTTTTGTCCGCCGCGCCCAGCAGTTGTCCGATAAAACCTTGCCGCGGACTGAAAGCCTCTGCCAGCACCGGAGTTGCGGTCACTTCCGCGACTGCGGCCACCGTGGCCGTGATATTGACCGGCGGCGCCTCCACCGTTCCGATCGAGGGCCCCTGATTTCTGCGCTCGGTCAGCGTATCCTCGCACAGCAAATTGAACAGCTCGATCATTGACCGGATACGCGGCACGCTACGGGAATCGCACAACAACCACATATCATTGCTGGCACTGTCCGCACTGCTTTCTTCCTTGGAGGTAAAAATGCAGCGGTCACGCGGCAACGCTTTCAAGTTATCCTCTTGCTCCATCCGTGCATTCAGGCTTTCCGGCAACAGGTAATAATCTACCGGAGGCGCTGTAACAAGCCGCCAATTTTTAAGCAAGCCTCGCTCAGCCAGGGACAGAACGGACTCGATGTTCCGCTCCTCGAACTCACTAAATCCGACTAATTTGAGGTTAATTGAATCTTGCGACATGTTTTTATTATTTAATGTAAAAAATGAGAATTCCGGCTTAATGCTTGATTTTTACTGCTTTAACTAAGCCGTTTATCTAACCTTGGGATAAGTATAGTTCGATTTATTAATGCTGCTTGAGAATCCCAACAAAAAGTTTTGGTGATTTATCTCGAAATTATGTATCATTGAGAAATTTTTTCTTTCTTAAAAAGAAACCCCTGGCCTCCTTTCGTTTCCCCTTGCCGAGCCATGCTGCGCCATCCCACTTGCCCGTTAAATGACGCGGCGCGGCATCAGATCGTATAGGCTGAACAAAAATGTAGTTGAAGACTAAGGAATTTCAACGCAGCATCCAGAACAATCTGCAATTTTTTTATCGAGCGCCTGCGCCGCCAGCGATTACGGCGCATCGAATGCCGAATGATGCAGAAAGGAGAAATGCAGCGTTTTTTGCGGAAGAAGACCGGCCCAGTCAGACGACAGACGGAGCCAAGCACTTGAAAGGATTACTTATAGAAGGAATAGAGCAAGGCGGCGGCGACCAACTGCAAAAACACCAGGCCCCAAAAATAGAGCCCGAAGAGCACGGCCTTGACCTGGGTCGCATGCTCTTTAGGATGCCGCCTGACCAGCAGCCAGCCGCCGCCGGACGCCAGAATCAGAATGAAGATACCGATCAGCGTTAATTGCACGACTAATCCCTGATCGGCGCCGGCGCCAGCACGACGCGGGAGCCGTTCGATTCGGCCGGGCTGACCACACCCGCCGCCTCCATCGTTTCGATCATCGTCGCGGCGCGGTTATAGCCGATCTTGAAGCGCCTTTGCACGCTCGAAATCGAGGCCTTGCGCGTCTCGGTCACGAACTGCACCGCCTGATCGTACAAGGCATCGCCTTCGGCATCGCCGAAACCGCCGGCGCCGCCGACCATGCCGAAAGCATCGCCCCCTTCGGAGGCTTCGCGGGTGATCTCCTCGAGATAATTGGCCGGCCCCGTCAGTTTCAAGAACTCGACGACGCGATGCACTTCATGGTCGTCGACGAATGCACCGTGCGCGCGTATCGGAATGCTGGTGCCCGACGGCAAGAACAGCATGTCGCCGTTACCGAGCAATGCTTCCGCGCCGCCCTGGTCGAGAATGGTCCGGGAATCGATACGGGATGAAACCTGGAACGAGATACGCGTCGGCACGTTGGCCTTGATCAATCCGGTCAACACATCGACCGACGGACGCTGCGTCGCCAGGATCAGATGAATGCCGGCCGCCCGAGCCTTTTGCGCGAGCCGCGCGATCAGTTCCTCGACCTTTTTGCCGACGATCATCATCATGTCGGCCAACTCGTCGATCACGATCACGATGCTCGGCAGCATCTCCAATACCGGCGGCTCCTCGTCCTCCGCCAACGGATTCAGCGCCTGGAACATCGGGTCCTTGATCTTCTCGCCGCGCGCTTCCGCATCCGCGACCAGCTGATTGAAGCCGGCCAAGTTTCTGACGCCCATTTTCGACATCAGCTTGTAGCGCCGCTCCATCTCGGCGACCGCCCAACGCAACGCGTTGCTGGCCTCCTTCATGTCGGTCACGACCGGCGTCAACAGATGCGGAATGCCTTCATAAACCGACAATTCGAGCATCTTCGGATCGATCATGATCATCCTGACCTGCTCGGGCGTCGATTTGTACAGCATGCTCAAGATCATCGTATTGATCGCGACCGACTTACCCGAACCGGTGGTGCCGGCGACCAAGGCGTGCGGCATCTTGCCGAGGTCCGCGACCAGTGGCGCGCCGGAAATATCCTTGCCCATCGCCAACGTCAGGTTCGATTTCGACTTCACGAAAGTGCCGGAAGCGAGCAATTCGCGCAGGTTGACCATTTCGCGTTCGCGGTTCGGAATCTCGAGGCCGATCACCGATTTGCCGGGGATCACTTCGACGATACGCACGCTGGTCACCGATAGAGCCCGCGCCAAATCTTTCGACAACGAGCTAATCCGGCTGACCTTCACGCCGGGCGCCGGCTGCAATTCGAAGCGGGTAATCACCGGCCCCGGCAGAAAGCCGACGACTTCGACATTGACATTGAAGTCCTGCAGAATGTTTTCGACCAGCCTGGACATTTCCTCCAGGTCGGTCTGCGTATAGCCTTTGACCCGCGTATCGCGGTTATCCAACAAGTCGAGCGACGGCAAGGCCCCCTGGTTCTGATAGCTTGCGGACGCTGCTTTTGTTTTTTTTGCGACCTGCTTGGCTACCGCTTTTTGCGCATCGGCCAGCACCTTTTCGAGGACCGGCGACATCTTTGCCGCGGCTTTTTTGACGGTTTCGATTTCGGCTTTGACTGGCGGCGTCGGCGCGGGCTTGGGAGGAACGAATGCAGGACTGAAAGACGCTTCCGGATCATCCAGCTCATCCGCATACACCTCCTCGTCTTCCCGCACCGCGAACCGTCTTGCACCGAAACCGGCCAAACGGCCAATCAATGCCTTGGACAACAGCACGGTATATTTGCCGATCAAGTCCAGCACCGCAAGCCAGGAGACCTTGGTCGCCAGCGTAATCCCGGCCAGCAGGCCAACCATCAAGAACAAGGTCGCGCCGGAATTACCGAGCTTGACGACCAGCGTGTTGCCGATTTCCTGCCCGACGATGCCGCCGGTGCTGTTCGGCAGATCGATGCCGGGGCGCAGCAGATACAGATTCAGCAAGGCGGTCGCCGCTATCAGCGTCACGAATAGTCCCACGGCATGCAAAACCAGCGGAATGATCTTGGGGGCTTCCTGCTGTTGATGCAGCTTGTAGCCGGCCCAAAAAATAATCAACGGGAAGGGGTAAGCCAACAAACCGAAAAAGCTGAAACTCAGATCGGCGAGCCAGGCCCCGAACACGCCGCAGGCATTGGCGATCACCTTCGTCGTCCCGCTATGCGTCCAGCCGGCGTCTTCGAGACTGAAGGTCGCCAGTGCAATCAGGAAAAACAAGCCGCAGGCAAAAAAAACCAAAACGGCGATTTCACGTAAACCACGAACAGTTTTTTCTTCCATTACAGCAAACATGGCATTTCTCGGAGAAAATAAAAACTTAATAAAACATGATTATAGAACAAGCACCAGAGAGATAACATTAATAATTTTGCGGTCATGGCTTGGTTTTTCGGCGCCCTATCCCCATTCTAGGCAAATAGGATTTCAGTTTACGAACCCAGCGTTCGCCTGCATAATTGATCGCAAAATTTTGTTTATCCCTGACGAGGTCTGAATGAGCGCCACCAAACACTGCCGACTATTAATTCTTGGCTCCGGCCCTGCCGGCTATACCGCCGCCGTCTATGCCGCGCGTGCGAATCTGAATCCGGTCATGATCACCGGCCTGCAGCAAGGCGGCCAGCTAACCACCACGACCGAGGTGGATAATTGGCCCGGCGATGTCGAGGGACTGCAAGGCCCCGATCTGATGGAAAGAATGCGCCAGCATGCCGAGCGCTTCGACACCGAAATCATCTTCGACCATATTCATACCGCCGACCTGTCGGTGCGGCCGTTCGTGCTGACCGGCGATGCCGGCAGCTATACGTGTGATGCGCTGATCATCGCGACCGGCGCGTCGGCCCGCTATTTGGGACTCGACTCCGAGGAGGCTTTCAAAGGCCGGGGCGTCTCCGCGTGCGCGACCTGCGACGGTTTTTTCTACAGGAACAAACCGGTCGCGGTGATCGGCGGCGGCAACACCGCAGTGGAAGAGGCACTTTATCTGGCAAATATCGCCTCGCATGTGACAGTCGTGCACCGCCGGGACAAATTTCGCTCAGAAAAAATTCTCTCCAATAAGTTACTCGAAAAAGCCGCAAACGGCAACGTGACCATCGAATGGAACCACAACCTCGATGAGGTGCTCGGCGACGACATGGGTGTCACCGGAATCCGAATCAAAGACACACAAAACGGCTCCACCAAGGAAATCGACGTGCACGGCGTCTTCATCGCGATCGGCCATACGCCGAATACCAGCATTTTCGAAGGCCAGATCGACATGGAGCATGGCTATATCAAGGTCAAAAGCGGCATTGCCGGCAATGCGACCGCGACCAGCGTTCCCGGCGTTTTTGCGGCCGGCGATGTGATGGATGCGGTCTATAAACAGGCAATCACCTCCGCCGGAGCGGGCTGTATGGCCGCACTCGATGCGGAAAAATATCTCGATGAATTGCAATAAAGGCATACCGTCTAATAGCGCGGCGGCTTAGCCGCGCTATTAGCCTGTCCCTGACCGATGAGAATAACCATACTCGATCCCCGCCGGCCGGAGCAACCGTTCCCGCCGCTCCATACCGCGCTGACCGAGCCGAACGGTCTGCTGGCGGCGGGAGGCTGCCTGTCGGTAACGCGTTTGTTAAACGCCTACCGGCACGGCGTGTTCCCGTGGTACAACGAAAACGAGCCGATCTTGTGGTGGTCACCCGATCCGCGCCTGGTGCTGTTTCCAGAGCGCCTGCAAGTCTCGCGCAGCCTGAAAAAAACTCTGCGCAAGGACAGGTTTAGCGTGACATTCGACACCGCCTTCGACAAAGTGATCGCCGCCTGCGCCAATGCCCGGCAAGACCGCGAAGGCACTTGGATCACCCCGGACATCAGGCGCGCCTACAACGAACTGCATCTTTCGGGCTTCGCGCATTCGGCCGAAACCTGGTACGGAGGCGAACTGGTCGGCGGCTTATACGGCGTCGCGATCGGCCGGGTCTTTTTTGGCGAATCGATGTTCCATACGCTCACCGATGCGTCGAAAGCCGCATTCGCGGTGCTGGTTCAGCACCTCAAAGACTGGAATTTTGCCTTGATCGACTGTCAGGTTTACACCCCGCATCTGGCGAGTCTCGGCGCCGAATTGATCGACCGCGACGCATTCAGGCAGCTGCTCGACCGTTACTGTACCGAAGCCGCCGCGGCCAGCGCCTGGCAATCACGATGAAATCGATCCCCTTATTCATCACCGGCGATCATCCGTGCAGTTATCTTGCCGGCGAAATCGCGCGCTCCACATTCGTGCACCCTGCCTTTCGAATGACGCAGTCAATCTATGCGGAATTGTTGAAACACGGTTTCCGGCGCAGCGGCAATGATGTTTATGCGCCGCATTGCGCGCAGTGTTCCGCCTGCATCTCGGCCAGAATCCCGGTCGCCCGCTTCACCCCGGACCGGCGGCAAAAACGCTGCCTGAAAAAAAATGCCGAAACCCGCGTTGCGATCAAACCGGCCGTGTTCGAGCAAGCCCATTACGACATGTATCTGCGTTATCAAAACAGCCGTCATACGGATGGATCAATGGCACATGCCAGCCCTGAAGACTATATCGATTTTCTCGGTAACAGCTGGTGCGACACCATCTTCGCCGAGTTTTCGATTGCCGGCGAGCCGGCGGCGATTGCGGTCGTCGACCGTTTCGCCGAGGCCTGGTCGGCGGTTTATACCTTTTTCGATCCGAAATTTGCCGACTTTAGCCCCGGCGTCTATGCGGTATTATGGCAAGTCGAAGAAGCGCGCCGGCAGCAGCGCGAATTCGTGTACCTCGGCTACTGGATACAAAATTGTCGGAAAATGGCCTACAAGCGCAATTATCAACCGCTACAGCTCCATATCGGCCAGGAGTGGCGGGAATTTTCCAGTTTCTCAACCTGCACGCCCTAACGCAGCCTAACAGCCTTCTCCCTTGCAATCCGCCGAATCAGCCGTTTTTGCTGATGCAAGAACGAATCGCGATTGCCCTCTAGCCACGATGCTCTTTTGTTGTTAGACGCTTCCTTGTGCTATCATTACGGGTTTTTAACACCCCGGATTAAAACCATGGCAAAAGAAGATCAAATTGAAATGGAAGGCAAGGTCATCGACACCCTTCCGAATACGATGTTTAGAGTGCAGCTCGAAAACGGCCATATCGTGACCGCGCATATTTCCGGCAAGATGCGCAAGCACTATATTCGCATTCTGACCGGCGATACGGTCAAGGTCGAAATGACGCCTTATGATTTGACCAAAGGCCGCATCACCTTCCGGATGCGCTAATCCCTGGCTCATCCAGGGATCGCGCCTCCGCCGTCTCAAATGCTTTCGGGCACGATCAAGTCCTTACTTTCAATCGCAAAAGCCAGTTCGTTGTTTTCCACGTAAATTCTGACATGGCCGCCATGGGTCAGCTTGCCGAACAGCAAGTCGTTCGCCAGCGGTTTCTTGATTTTTTCCTGTATCAGCCGCGCCATCGGCCGGGCTCCCATTTTCGGATCGCAGCCGTTTTCGGCCAGCCATAACCGGGCATCGGCGTCGAGCGTCAACGTCACGTGGCGATCGGCCAGCAAAGCCTCCAGCTCGAAGATAAATTTATCGACCACATGCCCTACGACCGAGATATTCAACGGCTTGAACTGAATGATCGCGTCCAGGCGGTTTCTGAATTCCGGTGAAAATCCTCTTTCGATCGCCTTCAGGCTGTCTCCGGCATGATCCTGCTGAGTAAAGCCGATAGACGCGCGGCCGCCCTCTTCGGAGCCCGCATTGGTCGTCATCACCAGAATGATGTTGCGGAAATCGGCTTTACGGCCGTTATTGTCGGTCAAGGTGCCGTGATCCATCACTTGCAACAACAGGTTGAATACGTCCGGATGCGCTTTTTCGAGCTCATCCAAAAGCAGCACCGCATGCGGATGCTTGGTGACTTGCTCGGTTAAAAGCCCCCCCTGGTCGAAACCGACATAGCCGGGAGGCGCACCGATTAGGCGCGATACGGTATGCCGCTCCATGTATTCGGACATATCGAAACGAATCAGCTCGACGCCCATGATTTTGGCCAATTGCCGGGTCACTTCGGTCTTGCCGACGCCGGTCGGCCCCGCGAACAGGAACGAACCGATCGTTTTTTGCGTTTCGCGCAGCCCCGCCCGGGACAATTTGATCGCCGAGGCCAGTGCCGCAATCGCTTCGTCCTGACCAAAAACGAGCATCTTCAGATTCTTTTCGAGGTTGGCCAGCTTGTCGACATCATTCGATGAAACCGTTTTGGCCGGCACCCTGGCAATTTTCGAGACGATTTCTTCGATTTCATTCACGTCGATCACCTGCTTACGCTCCGCCTCGGACAGCATGCGCTGCCGCGCGCCGGCTTCGTCGATCACGTCGATCGCCTTGTCCGGCAGATGCCGATCGGTAATATAGCGGTCGGACAACTCGGCCGCCAGACGCAGGGACTCGGCCGAATAAATCACATCATGGTGTTCCTCGAAACGGGCTTTCAGGCCTTTCAAAATGAGCACCGTATCTTCGACCGAGGGCTCCAGCACATCGACCTTCTGAAAACGGCGCGCCAGCGCATGATCTTTTTCAAACACGCCGCGGTATTCCTGGAAGGTGGTCGAACCGATGCAGCGCATTTGCCCGGAAGCGAGCAATGGCTTGATCAGATTCGACGCATCCATCACGCCGCCCGAAGCGGAACCGGCGCCGATGATCGTATGAATCTCGTCGATGAACAGGATCGAATCGGGCTCTCGCTTCAGTTGATTGACCAAAGCCTTCAGGCGTTTTTCAAAATCGCCGCGGTATTTGGTGCCGGCGACCAGTGCGCCGAGATCCAGCGCATAGATCACGCTGTTCCTGAGAACGTGCGGCACGCTGTCCTCGACGATGCGCTTGGCAAGCCCTTCCGCGATCGCAGTCTTGCCGACCCCGGCCTCGCCGACCAAGAGTGGATTATTTTTGCGGCGCCGGCACAGAATCTGAATCGTCCGCTCGACTTCCGACTCCCGTCCGATCAACGGATCGATGCGTCCGCGGCGCGCCTCCTCGTTCAGGTTCGTCGTATATTTATCTAACGGGCTGCCTGAAGACTCCGCATCCGGATTCGACGTGTCGGGGTTGCGGTCTTCGCTGGCCTGATTTTCCTGATCGACTTTCGAAATTCCGTGCGCGAGATAATTGACGACATCTAGCCTTGAAATGTCCTGTTTGTTCAGCAGATAGACCGCATGCGAATCCTGTTCGCTGAACAGCGCGACAAACAGATTGGCGCCGGACACTTCTTTTTTATCGGAAGCCTGCACGTGAAAGACGGCGCGCTGCAATACCCGCTGAAAACCTAACGTCGGTTGTGTTTCGCGTTGTACGCCTTGTGGAATCAGCGAAATAGTTTCGTCGATGAATTGCGTCAACTGCCCTCTCAGCAGCTTGATATTGCAGCCGCAGGCTTTCATGATCGCTTCGGCGGAAGGATTATCCAGCAATGCCAGGAGCAAATGTTCGACCGTTATAAATTCATGCCTTTTTTCATGCGCATTCTTAAAGGCATTATTCAGGGTAACTTCAAGTTCTTTACTTAACATAAGCTCACCAATTATGCTTCTTCCATAGTGCACATCAACGGATGCTGATGCGCTCGTGAATATTCATTGACCAGATACACCTTGGTTTCCGCCACATCCTTCGAAAAGGTCCCGCACACGCCGACTCCCTGCATGTGAACCTGCAGCATCACCTGCGTGGCTTTCTCATGCGGCATGCCGAAAAACTCCATCAGGATTTCGACCACGAAATCCATCGGCGTGAAATCGTCATTCAACAGGATAACCTTGTAGAGGGGCGGCTTTTTAAGTTTGGGTTTGGCTTCCTGCAAAGCCAGGCCGTTATGGTTATCATGGAATGGTTCAAAATCAGACATAGACATCGTGGCAAAAAATCTTTACAAGCTTAACAATAATACCAAATGATAGTTTATTTCAAGCCTATTAAGCATCGCGAAAGCCGTCTGCCCCCTCATGCTCGAAGTATAGCGCTTTTTAATACACCTTCGCAGACTAATATCAGCAAACGCTTCTGCTCGTTGCGTTTGACAGAATGCACGCGCAGAGTTCAATTCGTTGTCCCCGTGAACGACAAATCGAGTAAAATAACCGTTTTGTATTATTGAGGAAAATGAATGGTTTGGAAGCCGCATGTGACCGTGGCCGCGATCATCGAGCGTGATCAACGATTCTTGGTGGTGGAGGAAGAGACCACCGACGGCATCAAACTGAATCAGCCGGCGGGCCATTTGGAAGAAGGCGAAGATTTGCTGACCGCGGCGCGGCGCGAGGTTTTCGAGGAAACCGCCTGGCGCTTCGAACCGGAACATCTGGTCGGAATTCAACTCTGGCGACGAAATCCCGAATCGCCGAGCTTCCTGCGCGTCTGTTTTTCCGGAAGCTGTCACAGCCATGAGCCGGAAGTCCCGCTGGACACCGGCATCATCGCGGCGCACTGGCTGACGCGCGATGAACTGATGTCCGATCCGAAACGGCTCAGAAGCCCCTTGGTCGCCTTATGCGTGGACGAATACCTGGCCGGTGCCCGTTATCCCTTGTCGTTAATCCAATCCCTGCTCGATCTGAACCATGGCTAAAAATATCATTGTCGGCATGTCGGGCGGCGTCGACTCCTCGGTCACCGCGCTGCTGCTCCTGGAACAGGGCCACCAGGTCACCGGTTTGTTCATGAAAAACTGGGAAGAGGACGACGGCACCGAGTATTGCACCGCGATGCAGGACCTCGCCGACGCGCAGCAGGTTTGCGACCGGCTCGGCATCGAACTGAAAACGGTCAATTTCGCGGCCGAATATTGGGACGAAGTGTTTGAAGTGTTTTTGTCCGAGTTCGAAAAAGGCCGCACGCCGAACCCCGACATTCTCTGCAACAAGCATGTCAAATTCAAGGCATTCTTGAATTACGCGATCGAGGATTTGGGCGCCGAATACATCGCGACCGGCCACTATGCCCGCGTCGAAGAGCGCGGCGGCGAATACTTTTTGCTGAAAGGCCTCGATCCTGCCAAGGAACAGAGCTACTTCCTCTATACGCTGGGCCAAAAGCAATTGTCGCGCACGCTGTTTCCGATCGGCCATCTGCACAAGACCGAAATCCGCGCGCTGGCGGAAAAGGCAGGCTTCGACAATTGCCGCAAAAAAGACAGTACCGGCATCTGCTTCATCGGCGAGCGCAAGTTCAAGGAATTCTTGCAGCGCTACCTGCCGACCCAGCCCGGCGACATCCGCACGCCGGAAGGCCGCACGATCGGCCGCCATCACGGCCTGATGTACTACACGCTCGGCCAGCGTCAGGGCCTCGGCATCGGCGGCGTCCAGAACACGCCCGACGAGCCCTGGTATGTGCTCGAAAAAGACCTCGACAACAATGTGCTGCTGGTCGGCCAGGGCCACGATCACCCCTTGATGCTGCACAATACACTCGAAGCCGGACAACTGGACTGGTGCAGCAACCGGCCGTTGACCGCAACGCTCCGCTGCGCGGCCAAGACCCGCTACCGGCAAGCCGATCAGACCTGCACGCTGTCCCCGCTGCCGGACGGGCGCTGCAAAGCCGTTTTCGACGAACCGCAACGCGCGATTACGCCGGGGCAGTCGGTCGTGTTTTATGACGGCGAGATTTGTCTCGGCGGCGGCATCATCGAAAGCAAGACCAACGCCTAATTTTTTCTTATCATCTTTAGACTGTAATCTTCATGACTCAATTTTCTCTTACTGCCATCTCTCCGATCGACGGCCGCTACGCCGACAAAGTCAGCGCCCTGCGTCCGATTTTCAGCGAATACGGCCTGATCCGCTACCGCGTGCTGGTCGAAGTGCGCTGGCTGCAGGCGCTGGCCGCGCATCCTCAGATTAGCGAAGTGCCGCCCTTCAGCGCGGCGGCCACGCAGGTATTGAATGCAATTGCGGCGGATTTTTCGGAAGCGGACGCGCAAAGAGTCAAGGATATCGAGAGAACCACCAATCACGACGTGAAGGCGGTCGAATATTTCCTGAAAGAAAAAATCGCAGGCAACGCCGAGCTTGAAAAAGTCTCCGAGTTTTTCCATTTCGCCTGCACCTCCGAAGACATCAACAACCTGTCTTATGCGCTGATGCTGAAGGAAGGCCGCGCGGCGATGCTGGAGCAAATCGATGCCTGCGGCGCGGCGATCAAGAAGCTCGCGGTCGAAAATGCGGCCCAGCCGATGCTGTCGCGCACGCACGGCCAGTCCGCGAGCCCGACGACCGCCGGCAAGGAGTTCGCGAACGTCGCGGCCCGGATCGAGCGTCAGCGCGCGCAACTGGCGCAGGTGCAACTGCTCGGCAAGATCAACGGCGCGGTCGGCAATTACAACGCGCACAGCGTCGCCTATCCCGAAGTGGATTGGGAGGCTTTCGCACAAAATTTCGTCGAATCGCTGGGCCTGACCTTCAATCCTTATACGATCCAAATCGAGCCGCACGACTACATCGCCGAATTTTTCCATGCGCTGTCGCGCTTCAATACGATACTGCTCGATTTCGACCGCGATGTCTGGGGCTACATCTCGCTCGGCTACTTCAAGCAAAAAACCGTCGCGGGCGAAGTCGGCTCCTCGACGATGCCGCACAAGGTCAATCCGATCGATTTCGAAAACTCCGAAGGCAATCTCGGCATCGCCAACGCCCTGTTCGGCTTCCTGGCCGAAAAACTGCCGGTGTCGCGCTGGCAGCGTGATTTGACCGATTCGACCGTACTGCGCAACATCGGCGTCGGCATCGCGCATACGGTGATTGCGATTCAATCGACCTTGAAAGGCATAGGCAAATTGCAGATCAATAGCGATGCCATCGAAGCCGATTTGAACGCGAACTGGGAAGTGCTCGCGGAGCCGATTCAAACGGTCATGCGCCGCTACGGCATCGAAAAACCCTACGAAAAGCTGAAGGAACTGACCCGCGGCCAGCGCATCACGCCGGACGACATGCGGGCATTCATCGAAAAACTCGATATTCCGGCGAACGCGAAGGCCGATCTGCTGGCGCTGACGCCGCGCGGTTATACCGGCTATGCCGAAGCTTTGGCAAAAAAAATCTAGTCCGCTCTTGAAAAATGCGGGATGTCTCCTAGAATTCGATTCAGTGACTTGTCATGGGTAATGCCAATTCATTGGGTCTCTCTCACCCCGTTATGAGAGCTTGGTACTCCTCTCCCAGGCTGCGCCTTTTGGCGCAGCCTTTTTTTTGCCCGCGCGATTCGGAAGGATCAACGGCCGATGCTGCTTAACCTGATCTGGATCGGTTTTTTTCTGATCGCCTTTATTACGGCGACAATCAAACTGATTTTTTTCGGCAATACCGAAATCTTCGCGGACATCATGGCCGCGCTGTTCAGTCAGTCGAAAGCTGCGTTCGAGATTGCGTTGGGCCTGACCGGCGTGCTGTCCTTGTGGCTCGGCATCATGCGCGTCGGCGAGAAAAGCGGCTTCATTCAACTGTTGACGCAAGGTTTAACCCCGCTGTTCGGCCGCCTGATGCCGGACATTCCGAGAAATCACCCGGCGCTCGGCGCGATCGTGATGAATATCTCGGCGAATGCACTCGGCCTCGACAATGCCGCGACGCCGCTCGGCATCAAGGCGATGCAGGAATTACAGACGCTGAACCCGAAGCCCGAAACCGCCAGCAATGCGCAAATTTTGTTTCTGGTGATCAACACCTCCTCGGTGACCTTGTTTCCGGTCACGATCTTCACTTATCGCACGCAACTCGGCGCACTCAACCCGACCGACGTGTTCATCCCGATCCTGATCGCGACTTATTGCTCGACATTGGCAGGCCTCTTGGCAGTCGCCTGGATGCAGCGGATCAATCTGCTCGACAAAGTCGTGCTGGCCTATCTGGCCGGCATGACGCTGTTAATCGGCGCCCTGCTCGCTTATTTCACCGGCCTGCCGAAAGAAGACATGCTGGCGCAATCGGCGCTGATCAGCAATGTGGTCCTGTTTACATTGGTGGTCGTGTTCATCGCGGGCGCGCTGTATAAAAGAATCAACGCCTACGAAGCGTTCGTCGAAGGCGCGAAGGAAGGCTTTCAGACCGCGATCACGATCATTCCGTATCTGGTCGCGATGCTGGCCGCGATCGGCGTGTTCCGGGCCAGCGGCGCGCTGGAGCTCTTGAACGACTTGATGCGCTATCTGGCCGCTTTATTCGCACTCGACAGCCGCTTCATCGACGCGCTGCCGACCGCCTTGATCAAGCCGTTCAGCGGCAGCGGCGCGCGCGCGATGATGATCGACACGATGAAGACGCTCGGCGCCGACTCGTTTGCCGGACGCCTGTCCTGCATCATCCAGGGCAGCACCGAAACGACCTTTTATGTGCTGGCGGTGTATTTCGGCGCGGTCGGCATCAAAAATATCCGTCATGCCGCCGGTTGTGGGATAATGGCCGATTTTGCGGGCGTTATCGCCTCCATTTTGATTTGTTACTGGTTTTTCGGATAGATGTTAGTTCACTTGCAAACCCTCGGCTGCCGGCTCAACGAAGCGGAACTTGAAACCTGGGCTCAGGATTTTGAGCGCGCAGGGCACGGCATCACGACCCAAGCGGAAGCTGCGCACTTGATCGTGTTGAACTCCTGCGCGGTGACCCAGGATGCGGCCCGGAAATCGCGCCAGCTGATCCGCAGGATTCACCGCGACAACCCGCAGGCAAAGCTGGTCGTCAGCGGCTGCTATGCGACCTTGAATCAACAGCAGGCCGAAGCCGAGATGGGGGTTGACCTGGTGATCGGCAACCAGGACAAGGACAAGCTGGTCGACTTGGCCCTGCGCGAGTTGAACCTCTCCAGCATGCCGGCGCAGGCGACCGAACCCGGCGAGTTTTCGCTGTTTACCCGCGGCCGCCAGCGCGCGTTCGTGAAAGTCCAGGACGGCTGCCGCTACCGCTGCACGTTCTGCATCGTGACCGTCGCCCGCGGCGAGGAAAAAAGCCGGCCGATCGCCGCTATCATCGAGGAAATCAACACCCTGCATCAACAAGGCATCGCCGAAATTGTACTGACCGGCGTGCATCTCGGCGGCTACGGCAGCGACCTGGGCTGCCATCTGGCCGATTTGATCCAGGCGATCCTGGCGCAAACCGACATTCCGCGCATCCGGCTCGGCTCGCTCGAACCCTGGGAATTAACCGACAGCTTTTTCGAGCTGTTCGACAACCCGCGCCTGATGCCGCACCTGCACCTTCCCTTGCAGAGCGGTTCTGACAGCGTGCTGCGGCGCATGGCAAGGCGCTGCAAAACGCAGGAATTCACCGCGATTATCGAACGCCTGCGCCGGCAGATTCCGCATTTCAATGTCACGACCGACATCATCGTCGGCTTTCCGGGCGAAACCGAGCAGGAATGGCAGGAAAGCTTCGATTACATCGCGGCCACCGGCTTCGGCCACATCCATATCTTCACCTATTCCCGCCGCGAAGGCACCAAGGCCGCTTCTTTGCCCGGCCAGGTGAACAATACGATCAAAAAACAGCGCAGCGCCGCCCTGCATCGTCTGGCCGAAGAGATGAAGCTGAAATTTTACCGGGACAATCTGGGCCGGGAATTTCCGGTATTGTGGGAAGGCTACAGCGAGCCTTGCGGCGAAGACCGGCAACGGGTGTTCGGCTATACGCCGAATTATCTTAAGGTCGGCTGCATCGTGAGCCGGGACCGGTCGGTCGAGAATCAGCTGATGACTGCCCGCCTGACCGAAGCAGGCCAAAACTGGGTTGCCGGCGAATTGGCCGAATAGGACAAAAAGCTCCGGATAATTCTTCTTCAAACCCAAAATAAAGCGCGACAGCCGATGGGCATCATCAAAAAACTCGCCTCGCAAACCGCGATCTACGGCCTCAGCAGCATTTTCGGGCGGTTTCTGAATTATCTGTTGGTGCCGCTCTATACCTATCATTTCTCGGCGGCCGAATACGGGGTCGTCTCCGAGTTTTATGCCTATGCCGGCTTTTTTGCGGTGCTCCTGGTGTTCGGCTTCGAGACCGGCTATTTTCGCTTCCGCGACAAGAACGACCCGCAGCGCGATAGCGCCTATGCGACCGCGTTATGGTTCGTGCTGGGGGTCAATCTGTGTTTCCTGCTGCTGATCCAGCTCGTCCAGACGCCGCTTTCGGACGCGCTGCATTATGCCCACCATCCCGAATACGTGCAGTGGTTTGCGATCATTTTGGGTCTCGATGCGATCGCCTCGATTCCGTTTGCGAGATTGCGCGCCGAAAACAAGGCGTTTCGCTTTGCCGGCATCAAGATCGTCGAGATTGGGGTCACGGTGGGGCTGAGCCTGTTTTTCATCGCCTATTGCCCGCCGCTCTACGCGAAAAACGAACAGATCTGGTTCGCGCCGATTTACGATCCGCATATCGGCCTCGGTTACGTGTTCATCGCGAATCTGGCCGCCAGCGGGGTCAAATTCGTGCTGCTGACGCCGCAGCTAAAAGGTCTGCTCTGGGGCTTCGACAAGGCGCTGTTCCTTAGCATGCTGCGCTATTCGCTGCCGATGGTGGTGATCGGTTTCGCCGGCATCATCAATGAAATGCTCGACCGCGCCTTGTTGAAGTATCTGCTGCCGCACGATCCGCTGACGAACATGCGCATGCTCGGCATCTACAGCGCCTGCTACAAGCTGTCGATCCTGATGTCGCTGTTCATCCAGGCGTTCCGCTATGCGGCCGAACCCTTTTTCTTCGCCTATGCGGACAAGAGCGATGCGCGCCAGGTGTATGCGGACGTGATGAAATATTTCGTGATTTTCTGCATGGCGATCTTCTTATTGGTGACCCTGTATATCGATTTCTTCCAATATTTCATCGGCAGGGAATTCCGCGCCGGGCTCGGCGTGACGCCGATCCTGCTGCTCGCGAATCTGTTTCTGGGCATTTATGTGAACCTGTCGATCTGGTACAAACTGACCGACCGGACCTTGATGGGCGCGTTCGTGTCGCTCGGCGGCGCGCTGATCACGATTGGACTGAATCTGTGGTGGATTCCGCTGTACGGCTATGTCGGCTCGGCCTGGGCGACGCTGGCCTGCTATGCGGCCATGGCGCTCGTTTCGTACCTGCTGGGCCGGAAGTATTACCCGGTCGCCTACGACCTGAAACGGATACTTTTCTATATCGTCTTCGGCCTCGGCCTGTATTTCGCCCGCGAACCGCTGTCGACGAATACTGCCGCTTTGCCGTCCTGGCTGATCGCCGCCTTGCTGATGCTGAGCTATTTATCGGCTGCGGCGCTGCTGGAACGCCGCCGGCGCATTGCGATTCAATGAGGAATCGGCCATGCAACTTAGCGAACGTGATTTTTTGGAAGTGATCGAGCGGACGCCGCTGGTGTCGATCGACCTGGTCGTTCAGGACGCTGCCGGCCGGGTGCTGCTCGGCTGGCGCAGCAACGAACCGGCCAAAAACACCTGGTTTGTGCCGGGCGGACGCATCCGCAAGAACGAAACGCTGGACGCCGCCTTCCTGCGCATCACCGCCGCAGAGCTCGGCAAGGCCGCCGCCCTTGCGGAAGCGGTGCCGCTGGGCGCCTATACGCATTTATACAAAACCAATTTCGCCGAAGTGGACGGCATCGGCACCCATTATGTGGTGCTGGCCTATGCGCTGCGCCGAGCCGAACTGCCCGACCGACTGCCCGCGGAGCAGCACAGCGATTATTGCTGGCTGAATGCCGACGAGGCACACCGGAATGCGGAAGTGCATCCGAATGTGTTGCCGTATTTTGAAGCCCTTTCAGGATTGGCCGGTGGCAATAAAAAACCTGCCGGGTTTTAAAAACCCGGCAGGTTTTTTGATCAATCCTTCACCCAGCCTTCCCTGAGCGTGACGGTCCGGTTGAACACCAGATTGCCGTCCTGGCTGTCCTTATCCAAACAGAAATAGCCGATCCGTTCGAACTGGAAGCGGCTTTCCGGCTCCGCGTTCGCCAAACTGGCCTCGACCCGGCAGCCGCTCACGACCTGCAAAGAGTTCGGGTTCAACGCATTCAGGAAATTGTCTTCATTGTCTGGCTGCGGCACCGAGAACAGGCGGTCGTACAGGCGCAGCTCCGCCGGCAGCGAATGCGCTTCGGAGACCCAGTGGATCACGCCTTTGACCTTGCGGCCTTCCGGATTCTTGCCGAGCGTCTCAGGATCGTAGCTGCAGCGCAGTTCGACGACATTGCCGTCCGCGTCCTTGATCACCTCGTCGCAGCGGATCACGTACGAACCGCGCAGACGCACCTCGCCGCCCGGCACCAGACGCTTGTATTTCGGCGGCGGATTTTCGGAAAAGTCGTCGCGCTCGATCAACACAGTCTTCGCAAACGGGACGGCCCGTGAACCGAGCTCGGGGCGCTGCGGATGATTGCCGAGGCTCAGGTTTTCGACCTGCCCGTCCGGATAATTGGTGATCACGACCCGCAAAGGCTCCGCGACCGCCATGGCCCGCAGCGAGTTCTGGTTCAGATCCTCGCGGATGCAATGTTCGAGCACACTCATCTCGATCCAGGAGTCCTTCTTGGTCAGGCCGATCCGTTCGCAAAAATCGCGTATCGCGGTCGGCGTGACCCCAGCCCGGCGCAGCCCGGCGATCGTCGGCATGCGCGGATCGTCCCAGCCCGACACATGCTTTTCGGTGACCAATTGATTCAGCTTGCGCTTGCTGACGATCGTATATTCGAGCTGCAGGCGGGCGAATTCGATCTGCTGCGGCCGCCACGGCGTATCCAGTTGCTCAAGCACCCAGTCATACAAGGGCCGGTGGTCTTCGAATTCGAGCGTGCACAACGAATGCGTGATGCCCTCGATCGCGTCCGAAATGCAGTGCGTGTAGTCGTACATCGGATACAGGCACCAGTCGTCGCCGGTGCGCTGATGATGCACCCGGCGAATCCGGTACAAGGTCGGATCGCGCATGTTGATGTTCGGCGACGCCATGTCGATCTTCGCGCGCAGCACATATTGCCCGTCCGCATACAGACCGTCGCGCATGCCCTGAAACAAGGCCAGATTTTCCTCGATCGAACGGCGGCGGTCCGGGCTGTCATTGCCCGGCTCGGTCAAGGTGCCGCGGTAGGCGCGAATTTGCTCCGGCGTCGAGCTGTCGACATAAGCCTTGCCGTCCTTGATCAGTTGCACCGCATAATCATAGAGTTGGCCAAAATAGTCGGACGCATGGCGCAATTCGCTCCACTCGAAACCGAGCCAGCGCACATCGCGCTTGATCGCCTCGACATATTCATCGCTTTCCTTCTCGGGATTGGTGTCGTCGAAACGTAGGTTGCAGGTGCCGTTATATTCGAGCGCGAGGCCGAAATTCAGGCAGATCGATTTGGCATGGCCGATATGCAGATAACCGTTCGGTTCGGGCGGAAAGCGGGTCGCGACCTTGCCGTTGTGTTTGTTGGTTTTTAAATCGTTATTGATCAGATGGCGAACAAAATTCGCCGGCGACGGATTATCGTTAATGGACATGAACTCTTGGCTTCAGGTTTTATCGTGTCGCGCAGATTAGGCAAGCACGAGTTATCGGAATGTTTTTGGCAACCTCAAATGCTACTTGATTTGCCGATCACAGTAAAGCTCAAAAGCCCGAAATCATTGATGCACGGCAGGTTTTGCACGCCGCAACGGCCCGCCTTAACAACGCGGCGAAATCTCAGCTTGTCATCCGGACGCAGGCCGGCAAGGCGCTTGCTCCTCGTGAAGAGGCTTGGGCTTGCCGGTGAAATAGCCTTGCGCATAATCGACTTGCAAACCGGTTAAGGTTTGCAGGATCACCTGATTTTCGACAAATTCGGCAATCGTTTTTTTGCCGAGCACATGGCCTATATCGTTGATCGATTTGACCATCGCCAGATCGACCGAATCGTGCTCGATATCCTTCACGAAAAATCCGTCGATCTTCAAAAAATCGACCGGCATATGCTTAAGATAGGCGAATGAAGACAAGCCGCTGCCAAAATCATCCAGTGAAAACTTGCAGCCGTATTCTTTCAGGCGGTTCATGAAATCGGTCGCGAGCGTCAGGTTCGCGATCGCCGCGGTTTCGGTAATTTCAAAACAGACCTTCGCAGGCGGCATCGCCGTTCTGACAAACTCGCTTTCGATAAAACCCAAGAGACCAGGATCGCTCAGACTGGCGCCGGAAAGATTGATCGAGCACAACGACAAACGTTCCAGGCGTTTGCGATGCTCGGTAAAATAGTCGAACACATGGCGAATCACCCAGCGATCGATTTTGGTGGCCAATTGGTAACGTTCCGCGGCCGGCAGAAAAGCATTCGCCGTGACGATATTGTCATTATTGTCCTTCATCCGCAGCAGAATTTCGCAGTGCTCGCCTTCATCGGCGCCGAGCGGCACGATATCTTGCGTATAAAGGCAAAAAAGATCCTGTTCCAGCGCATTATTGATCCGAACCACCCAATTCATCTCGCCGTGGTGTTGCACCAGCGCCTTGTCATCATCCCGATAAATGTGCGTCCGGTTTCTACCGGCTTCCTTGGCCGTGAAACAGGCCATATCGGCCTGCTTCATGTGAATGTCGGCGCCGCCTTTGCATAAATCGACCATCACCAGGCCGATGCTGACGCCGATCCGGAAACTTTTGTCTTGCCAAAAAAACTGGAATTGTTCGACCGCTTGATGAATTTTGTCGGTCACCGCCACCGCCGCTTCGAGCGGGCAATTTTCCATCAAGATCGCGAACTCGTCGCCGCCCAGACGCGCGAGCGTATCGCTGCGCCGGATCACTGTCGAAAACAGGTTGCTGATTTGCCTGAGTAGCTCGTCTCCGGCCGCATGGCAGCAGGTGTCATTGACGATCTTGAACTGATCGAGATCGATATAGCACAAGGCATGTTGCGCCGTGCCGTTGTCCGTCAAGGCGACGACGCGTTCGAGGCGCCGATCAAACTCCTGCCGGTTAATCAGTTGCGTCAACGCATCATGGCTGGCTTGATAGGACAACTTCTCGGTCAATTGCAGCGCTTCGGTCACGTCCTCCTGAATCGCGACATAGTGGGTGATTTCGCCTTCCGAATTAATCACCGGCGCGATAGACTCCCGGGCCCAATACAGATCTCCGGATTTTTTCCGGTTTTTCAAAACGCCTCGCCAGACCTGCCCTGACGAGATGGTATCCCACAAAATCATGTAACTGTCCGCCGAGAAGCCGGAGCTGAAAATCTTGGGCGTTTTACCGATGACTTCTTCCGAAGAATAGCCCGTCGTTTCGGTGATTTTACGGTTGGTATATTCGATAATGCCATTCCGATTCGTGATGAAAATCAGATTCGGGCTATTGTCCATCGCGTGATACAGCTTGCAAAGATCGTTTTCAACCAGTTTCCGCTCATGAATGTTCCTGATTACGCCAAAAACTCTTGGCAGCGCATTGGCTTGACCATGAGCCAAGCTAAACAAATCGATCGAATGCGGATTAATGTCCATCGAGGTAATTTCAACATACTTTACCCCTTCCCCATTTTGACATTGCAAGCGTAACTGGGTAGTTACAGGATGATGGCAAAGACCGTTGCTTTTGAATACCGCTTCGGCTTTTTTCCAGTCTTCCTGATAGACCACCTGCGAATAATGCTTTCCTGTCATTTCGGCCAGCGCACAGCCCAACAAGTGCTCTGCCGCCTTATTCAAATAAGTAAAATTTCCGTCCTCATTCATCAAAAAAATGATGTCCGGAGAATTTTCCACAAAAAACCGGTGCATTTGCTCCGAATGATGAAGCCGGCTCAAAATCTGCTGGTTTTCATCTTGCAAATGGATAATTTTTTGCGCTTTCGCGACCGTATTTTTCAACGCCTTGACGTCATAGGGCTTTTTAATGAAGTCATGAACAAAATTATAGCGCAGGACATGCCGTGCCTCGGCAAAGCCGGCTTCGCCGCTAAGCACGATCACCTGCGTATTCAGCATCATGTCGGCGATATGCTTCAACACATCATATCCGTTTAAGTCCGGCATGTTCAGGTCCAGTAAAACCAGTTCCACCGGATGCGTGTTTAAAAGGTCGATGGCCGCGCGGCCGCTGGGCGCCACGGCCACTTTATGCCCGTCCAACTCAAAAACCTGGCGCAAACTGTCTCGCGCCAGCTTTTCATCATCGACGATCAAAAGTTCGATCACCCCGCCCAGGGCGCTGTCTGAAACGGCTATTCGAGAGATGAGACTTGAATCTAAAAGCATGACAATTCACCGTTACATTTTTCGATCGGATTTGTAGGGGCTCGCGGTAGAAAAACATGAAAAACCGTACCGGTCGCCGCGGATGAATCGCAGCGTATCATGCCTTTTAATTCATCGATCAGGCACTTACAGATTGTCAGGCCAAGCCCTGCGTGATTGTTACCCTTGCTGCTAACCACCGGAGCGTATAATTGCCGCAAAACTTCCTGAGGCAGACCCGGGCCTTCATCTTCGACCCTGATCTCGATCAATCCGCCGCTCCCGAAGTCAACGTTATCTCGGGTCGCGATCGTTATTTTGCTACCCGGCCTTGAGGCTTCCAGTGCGTTTTTTATCAGGTTGATCAATAGCTGTTTCAGCTTGTTTTGACTGATGAATACCGAGGGTATGGCATGATCCAGCTTCAGATCGATGTTGATTCCACGTAAGGCACACAGGCCGGTTTGAAAAAGTTTTCCCAAGTCAATGATCAGCGCATTGACGTCGACCCTGCCGGATTCATCATTCGGCATATCGTCGATCATATCTGGCAAACTCGACAACAATTTGCCAACCCTGTCCATTTCATCCTGAATGATTCTGATTTCATTGGCATTTTCGCCGCCCAATCTTTGCGCAAGCAAATAAAGATAGTTTTGAATGATACTGAGCGGATTGCTGGCTTCATGCGCCAATTTTTTGGCCTGCAAGCGGTAATTTTCACGCATCTCTTCCAGTTTTTGCAGGGTCGTCCGCTCGCTCGAACTGAGATTCAGCAGCGCGCGCGCCGCCTCCCTCGAAAAAAGCAGCATAAATTCGGCTTTTGACGCCATCGCCTGCGCGTCGGATTGACTGAGACCGGCAGCGACGACGCCAACGTCCTTCTCGCCTTCATACAGCGGGATCAACATCAGCCCTTCGGCACCCAACATGTGGCAAATTTGCCGATCCACGACGGACATGCTGGGCTGCGAACCCGCCTCGAACGAATGCAGGAGGCGCCTTTGCAAAAAGCACTGAGCAAGCAAGCTTCGATCCGGAGATAGGCTAATGATCACCGATGACCATCGAAAATCCTCTTCCGGGTGTCTGGCCACTCCCACTAGGTCATTCGTTTCAGATCGGAACAGAAAAACAGCGGCGACCTGAAAGCCGAATAAGGCGCACAAGTCTTTCTGAATAACGCCAACAACGTGATTCAATTCCGGGGACGCATCCAATTGCTGCCGCACCGCGGTCGACAGCATCATGGATTTGATGCGCTCCCCTAGGCTGCCCCGAATCGTCTCCCTTTGCTGTACGAGGGTAAGGCACTTTAACCCCTTGCCTTCGGCATGGACCACCATTATCCCGAGTTCATCCGCAGATTGCCGAACCGAGTGGACGACTTCTTCGAGCATATCGTCGAGCAAGGGCTCATTGATACCGAATAGCCTATCGGCCAAATCCAATACGTCCTGCCTGTCGGCTGTGTCGATGCTGGCAATTTGGCCGGCAAGGTTGATGATTTTTACCAATGGGGCGCTATCGGCGACCTGATCGAATGCTTGATACTGACGACACACCGCATCGGAGATAAAAGACTGAAGATTCCAACTTTCAATCAGCTGTCCCCCAATTTCATTATGCCGGGCGCCAAACAATTGCCCTTCAAGTTCACCTTCCCTTCCGTCCAGGTGCTGCGCCAGAAATAGCGGGTAGTCTTGCGGAAAACAGTCCAATAAAACCAATTGGCCAATTCTATGCAGCAAACCGGTCAAATAAGCTTCCTCCGGAAACGGATAAGCCGTCAATTTTGCCAATTTGTGCGCGAGATGAGCGCAGGTTAGCGAGCGGTACCAGATAAGCTCGAGGGAATCATGATTTGCCCGCGGCATTTGAGAAAAATACTGTTGCACAGAGCGGGTGATCGCAATGGTTTTTACGGTGGACAAGCCTAAAACAATGATCACTCGATTTAAGTCGGTGATCTCTCCCCATTGCCGATAATAGGAAGAATTGGCGACCGCCAGCACCTTCGAACTCAAACTGGCATCTTGGCCAATGATACTCGCCAATTCCTTAAAATTGACCTCGACACGCTGGGTGACCCTGATCAGATCAAGCAAGACCTTCGGTACGACCGGCAGATTGTTGAGATCAACCCTGGATAAGATGGACAGTACGGCATTCTCCATAGCTCTATTTCGCCTGATTGCGTTGCAGTGAACAACATCTGAGTCGATGACTTAAAGACGCGGACTCGCTCTACCCACAAAATGATGCTGTTTTTGCACACCCACATCATAATGTTTATTTAAGTTTAGCAGATTTAAGTGTTCTTTTCGTCAAAACTGTTTGCTGTCCGGCTACCACTAGGCGCAGTCCGTGTCACGGCAGCGCGTCACTTCCACGGTGACATGCGACAATTTATTCAGTCCTCCCAGCCTATTGAATTTTTTCAACAAATTTTTGTAATGCTGCGGATTTTTCGGATCATGGGTCACAATCGACACAATCAGCGCATAATGATTCGGCGCGATCCGCCAAATATGCAGATCGGCAACCCGGTTATCGGCATCGCTTTCGATCCGCTCGACAATCGCCTGACGGTAATCGGAAGCTAAGCTCTCATCGAGCAGGACCGGGCTGGTTTCCTTGACCAACGCGTAAGACCAGCGGGTAATGATGATAGCACCGACCACGCCCATGGCCGGATCGAGCCAGCCCCAGCCGTAAACCTTGCCTAATACCAGGGCAGCGATCGCCAGCAGCGACGTCAACGCATCCGCCAGCACATGCAGGTAAGCCGCCTTCAGGTTATGGTCATGATGATGATCGTGGTCGTGATGGACATGAGGGTCGCCATGATGATCGTGAACATGGTGATGATCTTTCAGCAACAAAGCGCAAATCAGATTAACTCCCAAACCGATGCCGGCGATTGCGATCGCTTCATCGAAATGAATTGCGTGCGGGTGAAAAAACCGGTTGCCTGACTCGACGAGCATCAGCAATGCCGCGATGCCGAGCGCGATCGAGCTGGCAAATGCGCCGAGCACGCCGACTTTGCCGGAACTGAAGGCAAAAGTCTCATCGTGAAGATGCGCGCGCGTATAGCGGTAGGCGAGCAAGGTAATCAAAAATGCCGCCACATGCGTTCCCATATGCCAGCCGTCGGCAAGCAATGCCATCGACCCCAGCTTTAAGCCCGCGACGATTTCGAGCACCATCGTCACGATCGATAGCGCCAGCACCTGCCGGGTGCGTCTTTCGCCTTTTTTGTTGATCAACGCAAAGTTGTGGTCATGTTGCAAAAGACCGATGGTACGAGCATGCATAAGGAAAATCCTGGGTCTGTTTTTTGTGAAATCGGCTATGGATTGATCTGCCGCCAAGGCCGAGCGCATTGACCGACATAAGGATAATAGCCGGCAGGTTCGTCGCAGTAATACCAGTAGCCGGGCGCCTGTCCATCAGGATAAGGCCTGACGCTCTGCCAGCCTTCCGGACAGTCCGTTACATTCGGATAATAGCCGTCAGCGCTGGGGCAGTAAGACCAATTCTGCGCGCCATAGGCCGGATTTCTTCGCGGTTCGATATAGGCAGGCGGCACCGGTAGCTGATAGGCGGGTGGGTAATAATAGGGTTGATAAGGATAGGGACGATAGTAATACGGCGGATATAAAAAAGGAACGCCAAAATAAAAGCTGAATCCCGGATGGCCCCAGCCCCAATAAACGCCGCCATGCGCCAACGCATCTATGCTGCAAGCCGCTAAAAGTAGCAAAACACCCGCGGTAGTATATCTTCCGAGTTTCATCGCCTCCTCCTTATGTGTATTCAAACCGGCTTAGGCCTTAGCGCCGCCCCGAACCGCCGCGTCCACCGCCAAAATGATGGCCGCCGCCTCCGCGACCGAATGAGGCGCCCGGACTGGAGCGAAAGCCACCGCCCTCACGAGGACTGCCGCCACTCCATTGATGGCCGCCGCCGACACTTCCTCCCTGCCCCGAATGCCAGCCGCCATCGCCCCCTGAACGTCCGCCCCAAGAGTGACCGCCGTCGTGTTCTCCGCCCGGTCTGCCGCCATGTCCCCAACCGCCGTCCCAATGATGGCCGCCGCCTCCGCCTTGCCAGTAGTGTCCGCCATGTCCTCCCCCATAGTAACGACCTCCGCCGCCATAGTAGTAAGGCCAATAACCGTAGGAATAATAAGGCCGATAACTGTAATAGGAATACGGCCAATAGCCATAACTCCCATAACCATAACCGATTCCAAACGAGGGATAATAAGAGTCATAGCCGTAATAGCCCCCCGCAGGGCCATAATAGTAGCAACCCTGAATGACCAGCAGCATTCCCGTTGCCACGGCCAGCTTGAGCAAGCGTTTCATCTCTGCTTCTCCTCTAAATTGTTCATGGATTTCTGCTCCGGGCTTCATCTGGCGGCAATGCCGGCGCCTGCATTCCAGGCAGCGGATAGGACGCTTCCGGGTATTGTCCGGCATCAGGCGTTTCATCAGCAAAAGCGCCGCTGACCGGCACCTGGTTACCGTAAGCATACATGCATTGGATATAGCCCATGTCGTAACGCTGCTGGGCTTCGTAGCCGGTCGCGCGGGCGGTCTCCGAACCGGAAATCGTGCCCGCTCCCGCCTTGCCGACACCGCTCTCGGTTGCGACCTGGCTTGGCGTGACGCCGCCTGTCTGCGCGAAAGCATATTGCCGGCACCGCGTATCATCGGCGCGAAATTGCTCGAACGATTTGTCCGAGCCCGGCAGCACCAGCACGCTCGGCCCCATCGGCAGGGTCGAACATCCGGCCAGCAGCAAAACCGGCAGAGATAATGATTGCGTCATCCTCATTGAACTTCCCCTGATCGATAAGCCATCCGATACGGATAACCTTGGTAAATGAAGCAATTAGATAAATGCAAGCAGGCCGGGTTCCTGAGATGCATGGCGCCCTTTTCAAAACGGCATGCTATTGACTCGGGACGTCGCGCTACCCTATGATGGGGTGATCTTGAAACTGAGACAGGCACTGAACGGGCCGCGCTCATTTTAACCCGCATTCGCGCCTCCCTGACTGATGGCTTTCAAACTAGCACAATCTTTCCAAAACCGCACCTTGGCCGTGTACCTCGGCCGTCTGGAACAACAACAAGCGTTGCTCCGGCGCATCCGCGCCGAACTGCCGCAATCCTTGGCGGGCCATGTGCTGCATTGCGTGGTGCATGAGAATACACTGCTGCTGTATACCGACTCGGCGGCGTGGGCTTCGCAATTGCGTTTTTTGAAACAGGACATTCTGCAAACGGCCGGCAAGGCGCAGAATTACGCATTCGAAAAACTGCAGATCCGCATTTTGGCCGATCAAATCGGCGCGAGCCCGCGTCCCGAAAGCAAAGCGAATCTGCCTTCGGCGGAAAAAATCGCGATGCTCAGGCATCAGGTAGATGACATCCGGGACATTCGGTTGCAGCAAGCGTTGCAACGGCTGAGCGCAACGCTTGCGAGACTGAAGGACGAATAAAGCGGGGGGTCAGGCGGCGGGTCTTGGCGCCTCGGCCGAACGCATGAAGGAAATCGGCGCTTCGTTTTCGTTTTCGAAAGTGACCATTTCCCAGGCCTCCTTATCGTCCAGCAAGGTGCGGAGCAGTTGGTTATTCAGGCCGTGTCCGGACTTATAGCCGGTAAACTCGCCGATCAAACTGTGCCCAAGCAGATATAAATCGCCGATCGCGTCAAGGATCTTGTGTTTGACGAACTCGTCGGCATAGCGCAGGCCGTCTTCGTTCAGGACTTTCGCATCGTCGACCACGATCGCGTTATCCAGACTGCCGCCCAGCGCCAGATTGTTGCGCCGCAGCATGTCGATGTCTTTCATGAAGCCGAAAGTTCTGGCACGGCTGACTTCCTTCACGAAGGTCGTCGAGGAAAAATCCATCGTCGCGGTTCGGAGATGCTCCGCAAAGGCCGGGTGCTCGAAATCGATCGTAAACGTCACCTTGAAACCGTCGAACGGATCGAAAGCCGCCCACTTATCGCCGTCTTCGACCCGGATTCGCTTTTTAATCCGGATATACTGTTTGGCTGCGTCCTGTTCCTGAACCCCGGCCGATTGCAGCAAAAAGACAAAAGGTCCGGCGCTGCCGTCCATGATCGGCACCTCGGCCGCGCTGACATCGATCAGGGCATTGTCGATGCCTAGACCGGCGAAAGCCGACAGCAGATGTTCGATCGTAGAGATCTTGACATTGCCGGCAACCAGTGTGGTAGAAAGCACCGTTTCGCCGACATTGCTCGGCGAGGCCTGAATCGTGACCGGCTGATCAAGATCCACCCGGCGAAAGCGAATGCCGGTATTCGGCTCGGCCGGATGCAGGGTCAAATAGACCTTCGCCCCCGTGTGCAGGCCGACGCCAGTGGCTCTGATCGAATTTTTCAAAGTACGCTGTTTAATCATAAATGATCTGTAGAATTTAAAGCATAGGAATAGCTCATTCTATCATGTTCGGTCCGCAAAAACAGAAACCGGCCGGGTTTGCAGAGCAAAACCCGGCCGCCACCGCAATCCGTCAATCGGCCTGACGGCGCAAGAATGCCGGAATATCCAGAAGCTCGAGATTGGTTTCCTTGCCGGCCGCGGCGTTGAAACGCGCTTCCCGGCCTTCCGGTTTGTTGCGCATCACGGTCGGTTTGTCGAATTCGTTATAGCTGACCTCGCCGGCCGCGGCTCTGTGCATCAGTTTAACCGGCGCCTTGGCCTGTTGCCGCTGCGATCCCATGCCGGTCGCGACCACGGTCACCTTGATTTCATCGCCGAGCCCCGGATCGATCGCGGTGCCGATCTTGATGATCGCGTCTTCGGAAGCAAACTCGTGTACGATTCTGCCGACTTCATCAAACTCGGCGATGCCCATGTCGGAAGCGCTGATATTGACCAGAATGCCTTTTGCACCTTGCAGATTGATGTCTTCGAGCAGCGGGCAGGCGATCGCTTTTTCGGCCGCTTCGCGCGCGCGCTGATCGCCGGTTGCGGAACCGGTACCCATGATCGCCGCCCCCATGCCCTTCATGACCGTACGCACGTCGGCAAAGTCGACGTTGATCATGCCGGGATGCACGATCAGTTCGGTGATGCCCTGAACCGCATCGAGCAATACATGATTAGCCGCCTTGAACGCATCGACCAAGGATACGTTATGGCCCAACACCGGCAGCAATTTCTGATTCGGGATCGTGATCAACGAATCGACATATTTTTCCAGTTCCGCGATGCCTTGCTCCGCAATCGCCAGTTTCTTCTTGCCTTCGAACAGGAACGGCTTGGTGACGACCGCAACGGTGAGGATGCCCATTTCACGCGCCAAGGACGCGATCACCGGAATCGCGCCGGTGCCGGTACCGCCGCCCATGCCGGCGGTCAGGAACACCATGTCCGCGCCTTCCAGCACTTCCTTGATGCGATCGCGGTTTTCCTCGGCAGCCTGGCGGCCGACTTCAGGATTCGTGCCCGCGCCGAGGCCCTTGGTCAGCTCGACACCCAGCTGGATGATCGTGCCCATATTCAGTTTCCTGAGCGCCTGCGCGTCGGTATTCGCGCAAATGAACTCGACGCCCTCAATGTGGCTGTTCACCATCTGACTGACTGCGTTGCCACCGCCACCGCCGACGCCAATCACCTTGATCACCGCCGACTCGGTGCACGTATCGATTAACTCATACTTCATAACCCACCCCTAATTCGTCTTTGAAATTAAAAATTACCTTGAAACCAATTTTTGATCTTTGACCACCAGCCAGTTCCATCATATTCGATGGTTTTTCCGTAACTTTGGTGCTCCCTGCCGTAAATCAATAAGCCGACACCTGTCGAGTAAATCGGATTTCTGACCACATCCGGCAACCCGGTCACGTTTTGCGGAACCCCCATCCGCACCGGCATGTGGAAGATCTCCTCCGCCAACTCGATCAACCCCGTCACCTTCGAACTGCCGCCGGTCAGCACGATGCCGGCGGCAATCAGTTCTTCGTAGCCGCTGCGCCGGAGCTCCGACTGCACCAGCATCAACAATTCTTCGTAGCGCGGCTCGATGATTTCCGCGAGATTTTGCATCGAAATCTTGCGCGGCGCGCGGTCGCCGATGCTTGGCACGTCGATCGAGCCTTCGACATCGGCGAGTTGGGTCAAGGCGCAGGCATGTTTGCGTTTGATCTCTTCCGCATTCACGGTCGGCGTTCTCAAGGCAACCGCGATGTCATTCGTGACCTGATCGCCGGCGATCGGAATCACCGAAGTATGCTTGATCGCGCCGTCGGCAAACACCGCGATATCGGTCGTACCGCCGCCGATGTCGATCAGACAGACGCCCAGTTCTTTTTCGTCTTCTGTCAACACCGCATTGCAGGACGCCAGTTGTTCGAGCACGATGTCATCGACTTCGAGACCGCAACGGCGAATGCATTTGATGATGTTTTGCTGCGCGCTGACGCTGCTGGTCACCATGTGCACCTTCGCCTCGAGACGAATGCCGGACATGCCGATCGCTTCCTTGATGCCTTCCTGCAAGTCGATCACGAACTCCTGCGGCAAAATGTGCAGAATCTTTTGATCGGCCGGAATCGCGACCGCGCGCGCCGAATCGATCACCCGATCGATGTCGTATTGCGTGACCTCCTTGTCCTTGATCGCGACGATACCGTGCGAATTCAGGCTTTTGATATGGCTGCCGGCGATTCCTGCGAACACCGACTTGATCTGGCAACCGGCCATCAGTTCGGCCTCCTCGATCGCGCGCTGGATCGAATTGACGGTCGACTCCAGATTTACCACGACGCCCTTTTTCAAGCCGCGCGACGCAGTCTGGCCGATGCCGATCACCTCGATATGGCCCTCGCTGGTAATCTCTCCGACAATCGCAGCGACTTTGGTGGTGCCGATGTCCAAGCCGACGATTAAATTACGTTCTGTTTTTTTTGCCATATTTTTTACTCTGAGTGGCTTTATTCGTTTGTTCTTCGCTGACCGGTTTCGGATCGGCCAGTTTGCTCCAATCGATTGGCGGCGTGTCCGGCCGCCAGGTCACCGCATAACCGTTCGGATAGCGCAAATCGGCGATCGCGATCGCATCCGCCTGCTCCGGGCCCATCACCTGCAACGTCCGTAAAAAGCGCTGCAATTTCTTTAACTGGTCTTCGCGTCCCAACAAGATTTCCATGCCGTTCGCGAGCCTTATCTTCCAGGCCCAACGGTCATTGATCGCAAACTCGGTCAATACCATCGCCTGATCTTCCAGCGCGGTGGTGACGCCCTTCATGATTTCGAGCACTTTTTGTTCCTGCAGCGCAGGGCCCGTCACCTTCGGCAACATCAGAAACTGATCCACATTGTGCGGTGAAAAAATCACGCCCTGCTCGGTGATCAGACTGTTATCGCCCCAGCGCGCGAAAGCGGTTTTCTCCCCTACCCGAATGTCGATCGCATCCGGCCACACCCGCTTGACCTCAACGCCTTCAACCCAGGGCAAATTCGCGACCGCCACATGCACAGCCTGCATGTCGGTGGCTAGAAAACCTGCCTGCACCAACGGCAACAGCGTGTTTTTAATTTCGTCTTTGGTCAGATGCTGGAACACGCCCCCGATTCTGACATATTTGACCGGCGTGACATGGGAACTGTAAGGCTTGAAGCCTTCACCAAATTTCCAGACCAGGACGCCGATTACGCCCAGTACTGCCAGGATTTTCCAGCTTGCATTCATCGTTACCGGCAACTGGTCGCCAAAATCCGCCACACCAATTGATCAAAATCGAGCCCGGCCTGGCGCGCGGCCATCGGCACCAGACTGTGATCGGTCATGCCTGGCACCGTATTGATTTCGATCAATTGCGCTTGTCCTGCATGATCGATAAACACGTCGACCCGCGCCCAGCCTTGCACACCGACCACCTGACTGGCGCTGACCGCCAGTGCCTGCAATTTCGCCTCCTCGGCGTGATTCAGGCCGCAAGGGCAATGGTATTGGGTCGTGTTCGCATGGTATTTCGCATCATAATCGTAAAACGTATGCGGCGTTTCGAGACGGATCACCGGCAAGGCTTCGCCGTTCAGGATACCGACCGTATATTCCTGCCCGGTCACCCAGGCTTCCGCATACACATCGCACTTGTACGATGCAGCCAATTGATAGGCCGCCACCAGCTCGTCGCGGTTGTGCGCCTTGCTCATGCCGATGCTGGAGCCTTCCTGCGCCGGCTTCACGATGACCGGAAAACCCAATTGCTCGATGCAACTGTCGATATCGCCTTGATCCTTCAGCAGGGTCCAGGGCGGCGTAGGCAGGCCGAAGCCGCGCCAACACAGCTTCGTGCGCAACTTGTCCATGCTCAATGCCGACGCCAGCACGCCGCTGCCGGTATAAGGAATCTGCATCACTTCGAGCACGCCTTGCAGTACGCCGTCTTCGCCGCCGCGGCCGTGAATGATGTTGAACACGCGGTCGACCGCGACACCTTGCAAGGCTTCGATCGGGCTGCCGGTCACATCGATCGCGACCGCATCGACGCCCTTGCGTTTCAAAGCTTCATAAACCGCCGCGCCGCTTCTGAGCGAGACCGGCCGTTCCGCGGCGGTTCCTCCCATCAATACGGCAACGCGCCCAAATTGTTCCGGATTGTTATACACTCAGAGCCTCACTCGTTTCGCCGACCATACAGACCTCGGTCTGCAGGCTGATACCATAGTTGTTGTTGACGGTTTGCCGAACATGGGCGATCAGCGCCTCGATATCGGCCGCCTTCGCCTTGCCCGTGTTCACGATAAAATTCGCATGTTTCTCGGAGACGCAGGCGCCGCCGATCGCATAGCCTTTCAAGCCGGACTGCTCGATCAGGCGTGCCGCATGATCACCCGGCGGATTCTTAAACACCGAGCCGCAACTCGGCTGGTTGGTCGGCTGGGTCTTGCCGCGCCGGTCCAGCAATTCCTTGATTTTTTGCTGGCTGGCTTCGGTGTCGCCGTTCGGCAGCCGCAAGACCGCCGAAATGAACCATTCCTTATTCGCGTCGAAGCCCTTGACCGAGCGGTAGCTGATCTGGAAGGACGCCTTGCTGCGTTCAGACAATTCGCCCGTCGCCGAAAGCATCTCGACGCTTTCGACGATTTCCCAGGTCTCGCCGCCGAAGGCGCCGGCGTTCATCTTCAACGCGCCGCCCATCGTGCCTGGAATGCCGGCCAGAAACTCGGCGCCGCAAAGGCCCTGTTCGCCGCAGAAGCGCGCGACATGCGCGCAAGGCACGCCGGCCTCGACATATACCGAACCGTCGACCAACCGTTTCATTTCCTTCAAGCGGCCTTTCGTGTTGATCACGGTGCCGCGGATGCCGCCGTCCCGGACCAACAGATTGCTGCCGAGACCGATCCAGAACACCGGCTCTTCGGCCGGCAATTGCCGGATGAAGTCGATCAAATCCTGCCGGTCGAAGGGGATGTACATCCTGTCGGCAGGGCCTCCGACGCGCCAGCTGGTATGCTTCGCCAGCGGTTCGTTTTCGAGCAGGCGGCCTTTCATAGCATTCGTCTCAAGGCTCAGCATGCGGCCAGCGCATCCTGCAGCAGAGTCGGCAACTGCGTCGCGATCTGGCCGACATTGCCCGCGCCCATCGTCATGATCACATCGTTCGGCTTCACGATGCCGGCCAGCACGTCCGCCAACTCTTCCCAGTTCTCGACAAAAATCGGGTCGACCTTGCCGCGGTTCCTGATCGCCCGGCTCAACGCGCGGCCATCCGCGCCGTGGATCACCGCTTCGCCGGCCGCATACACATCCAGCAGGACCAATACGTCGACCGTCGACAGCACATGCACGAAATCCTCGAACAAATCCCGCGTCCGCGTATAGCGGTGCGGCTGAAACACCAGCACTTCACGGCGGTCGGGCCAGGCCTGACGCAGCGCCTCGAGGGTCGCGGCGATTTCGCGCGGGTGATGGCCGTAGTCGTCGACCAGGGTCAGCCTGCCTTCCGGCAGATCGATATTGCCGTTGATCTGAAAACGCCGGCCGACGCCCTTGAAGGCGCGAAGGCTCGAAACGATCGCGCTGTCGTCGACGCCGAGGCGGGTCGCGACGCTGATCGCGGCCAGCGCATTCAGCATGTTATGCCAGCCCGGCAGGTTCAACGTCACTTCGAGCGGCGGAAAATCGCCGCGCCGGAGCGCGGTAAAGGACGTATGCATACCCTGCTGCACGATGTTCACCGCGCGCACATCCGCATCGTCGTGCACGCCGTAGGTCGTGACCGGCTTCGACAACTGCGGCAGGATTTCCCTGACGCCCTCGTCGTCCATGCACAACACAGCCATCCCGTAAAACGGCAGGTGATGCAGAAATTCGATGAACGTCTCTTTCAGGCGCTGATAGCTGCCCTCGTAGGTTGCCATGTGGTCCTGATCGATGTTGGTCACGATCGCCATCATCGGCTGCAAATACAGGAAAGACGCATCACTTTCGTCGGCTTCGGCGACCAGATAATTGCCGAGGCCCAGTTTTGCGTTGGTGCCGGCGCTGTTCAAGCGACCGCCGATCACGAAGGTCGGATCGAGGCCGCCTTCGGCCAGCATGCTTGCGACCAGGCTGGTGGTGGTGGTCTTGCCGTGCGTGCCGGCGACCGCGATGCCGAAACGGAAGCGCATCAGTTCGGCCAGCATCTCCGCGCGCGGAATCACCGGGATCCGCTCCAGATAGGCCTGATCGACCTCGTCGTTGCTGCGGTCTACCGCGCTCGACACCACCACCACATCGGCTTCGGTCACATTCTCGCGCTTATGACCGATAGTCACCTCGACGCCCAGTCCGGCAAGCCGCTGCGTCACCGCACTTTCCTTGATGTCCGAGCCGGAGACCTCGTACCCCAGATTCCGCAAGACTTCTGCGATGCCGCTCATGCCGGTGCCGCCGATGCCGACGAAATGAATCCGCTTGATGTTGCAGAGCACCGCGGCCGGTCCATTGATATTCGGAATGTTCATCAGTTCGCCTCGGCAATACAGTAATTCGCGACCGCCTCGGTCGCATCGAGCCGCGCACATGCCTTCGCCGCGGCGGCCATCTTTGCCAGCTCGGCGCGCATGCGGGTTACCGCTTCGGCCAAGGTTTCCGGCGTTAAATCCTTTTGCAGCAGGATCACTCCCGCGCCGGCATCGCTCAGATAATGCGCATTCGCGACCTGGTGGTCGTCGATCGCCCAGGGCAACGGCACCAGAATCGCAGGACAACCGATCGCGGCCAGTTCGCTGATCGTCATCGCGCCCGCCCGGCAAATCGCCAGATCGGCCCATTGATAAGCCTGCGCCATGTCCTGAATGAAAGCCTTCGCTTCCGCATTGACGCCGAGTTCCCGGTAACGCGCCGCGACCTCTTCCTGCATCGCCGCTCCGGTTTGGTGGAGCACCTGAATGTCTTTCAGCCGCGCCATCGCCTCCGGCACGATCTCGTTCAGCCTTTGCGCGCCCTGGCTGCCGCCGACAATCAAAATTCTCAAGCCTTGCTCGACCTTATCTTGTTGATCTTTGTGCATCGATAAAAACTTTTTTCTGAGCGGATTGCCGGTGCAGGTCGCCCGCCGCTTTTTTGCAAAACTATCCGGAAAGGCTTCCAGGACGCGGTTGGCCAAGCGTGCGAGCCAACGATTGGTCGTTCCGGGCACCCGGTTCTGTTCATGGATGACCAGAGGAATGCCGAGCATCTTGGCCATCAGTCCGCCGGGCCCCGCGACAAAGCCGCCCATGCCCAGCACCACATCCGGCTTGCGTTTCTTCAGCAATCTCGCCGCCTGCAGGCAGGCCTTGACCAGCTTGAACACCGCGGTCAATTTGGACAGAGCCCCCTTGCCCCGGACGCCGGCGACCGACAGCCAGTCGATCGCGATGCCGTGCTCCGGCACTACCCGGGCTTCGAGGCCGCCCCGCGTTCCGAGCCAGGAGACTTCCCAGCCTTTCTCCAATAACGCTTCCGCGACCGCCAAGGCCGGAAAGACATGTCCGCCGGTGCCTCCGGCCATGATGACTATGCGTTTTGCCATCTCGATTTTCCTTTGGGTGTGCTGGCGTGAATTTCCGCGATCTCGGTATGCACCCGAAACAATAAAGCGACCGCCATACACATCACGATCATACTGCCGCCGCCGTAACTCATCAGCGGCAATGTCAAGCCTTTCGTCGGCAAAATGCCCATATTCACGCCCATGTTCACAAAGGCCTGGAAGCCGAACCACAATCCCAGGCCGTAGGCGATAAACGCCGCAAACAGTTGCCCCGCCTTTTCGGCGGCGGCCGCGATTTCGAAGATGCGCCAGAAGAACAGCGCAAACAGTCCGATCACGGTCACCACGCCAAGCAAACCCAACTCCTCGGCGATCACCGAAAACAGGAAGTCGGTATGCGCCTCGGGCAAATAAAACAATTTCTGTATGCCGCTACCTAAGCCGACGCCGAGCAGTTCGCCGCGTCCGAACGAAATCAGAGCCTGCACCAATTGAAAGCCGGTACCGAGCGGATCGGCCCAAGGGTCCAAAAAACCGGTAATCCGCTTCATCCGATAAGGTTCGAAATAGACCAGCAAGGCAAAAGCAACGACGCCGACCGCCCCCAACGGAAACAGGATCGACAAGCGCGCGCCGGCCAGAAACAACATGCCGATCACGATCATCAGGATCACCACCGCCGAACCCAGGTCTGGCTCCATCAACAGCAATAAGGCGACCACCACGAACAAGCCGAGCGGCGCGATCAGGCCCATCGCGGACGACTGCAATTTCGCCTGACGCCGGTTCACGTAACCGGCCATGTAGATCACCGCAAAAAACTTGACCGCCTCGGATACCTGTATCCTAAGGCCGGCTATCGTGAGCCAACGGGTACTGCCCTTGACCCTCACGCCCAGCCCCGGAATCAGCACGACCGTCAGCAATACCATTCCGAAAGCCAATAGCCAGGGGCCGAGTTTTTCCCATTTGCCGACCGGCACCTTCATGATCACCCAGCCCATGCCGAGGCCGAGCAGGATATGCACCAGCTGGCGGATCGGATAATGCAGCGAGGTCTCGCCCTGTTTGACGCCCAGATGCAATGACGAGGAGGTAACCATCACGAAGCCGATCAGCAACAGGCTGACCGAGGTGAGCAGCAGCACCGAATCGAAATGCCAGCGCTTGACTCTGGGCGAGCGGTTCTCGATGCTCACGCCAGCAATTCCTGGACCGCTTTGGCGAACTTTTCGCCGCGCTCCTGATAGTTTTTATATTGATCGAGGCTCGCGCAGGCCGGGGACAACAACACCGCGTCGCCGGGCTCGGCCAGGCTGGCCGCAATCCGCACCGCTTCCTGCATGTCTTGGGCACGGTACGTCGGCACACAGCCGGCCAAAGCCTGGTCGATCAGGTCCGCATCCCTGCCCATCAACACCACGCTTTTGACTTTTTCCTGTACGGCAGGCCGCAATTCGCTCATATCGGCCCCTTTCGCATCGCCGCCGGCCAACAGCACCACCTTGCGGTCGCAGCCTTGCAGCGCCGCGATGCAGGCGCCGATGTTGGTCGCTTTCGAGTCGTTGATCCAGGTCACATCCTTGATTTTGCCGACGCGCTGCATCCGGTGCGGCAGGCCCCGGAAGCGTCTGAGCGCATCGCACATGCTGTCCGGATCCAGGCCGACCGCAATCCCAAGTGCCAGCGCGGCCAGCGCGTTGGCGGCATTATGACGGCCTTCCAGGCGCAATTCGGACAATTCCATCAGCTTCCTGCCGCCGTAGACCAGGCATTCGACGCCCTCGATCTTCGCCAGCGTGAAATCGGCGGCTTCTTTGATCGAATACGCATAGGTCCGCCGGCCTTTACGCCGCATCGCGTTGACGCGAGGATCATCGGCGTTGATCACCATCACCCCGTTGCCGTCAAAGATGCGTTGTTTGGCGCCGGCATATTCCTCGACATCTTTGTGCCGATCCAGATGATCGGCCGAGATGTTCAGCACGGTCGCGGCGGCCGCGTTCAAGGCGGTCGTTCTTTCGAGTTGAAAACTCGACAATTCCAACACGAACAAATCCGCCGGCGTCTCGAGCAGATCCAGCGCGGCCGTGCCCAGATTGCCGCCGACGCCGACCAGCTTGCCCGAAATTTTGGCCATCTCGCCGAGCATCGTCGTTACCGTGCTCTTGCCGTTCGAACCGGTAATCGCAACGATCGGCGCATTCGTCGAACAGGCAAACAGATCGATATCGCCGAGGATCACCGAACCGTTCGCGACCGCCTGAGCGATCGCGGGTTCGGTCAGCGGAACGCCCGGGCTGATTACCAGATGCGACGCAACCTGAAAGGCTTCTTCGTTGAATTTGCCGGTAAAGATCGGCACATCCGGCATCTGTTCGGTGAACTCCTTCAGCGACGGCGGGTTGTCCCGGCTGTCGACGACCGCAAAATTGAAGCCGAGCCTTGACAGATATTTCGCGACCGACAGTCCGGTTACGCCGAGGCCGACCACCAGCACTTTCGCGCGCCGGGGATCCAGTGCAAATCGGGAAATCAGTTTTTTAATAATCGGGGCATTTTCCATGCATCACCTCCCAAAGGCATCAACGCAGTTTCAGGGTCGCGAGACCGATCAGCACCAGAACTACGGTGATGATCCAGAAACGCACGATCACACGCGGCTCGGGCCAGCCTTTCAATTCGAAATGATGATGAATCGGCGCCATCTTGAACACCCGTTTGCCGGTCGTTTTGAAAGACGCGACCTGGATGATCACCGACAAGGTTTCCATCACGAAGACGCCGCCCATGATCACCAGCACGATTTCCTGACGCACCAGCACCGCCAACAGGCCCAGCGCCGCGCCGAGCGCCAGCGCGCCGACATCGCCCATGAACACCATCGCCGGATAGGCGTTGAACCAGAGAAAACCGAGCCCCGCGCCGATCAGCGCCGAACAGAACACCAGCAGTTCGCCGGAATGCGGCAAAAACGGAATCGCAAGATAATTCGCGAACGCCGCGTGCCCGGAAAGATAGGCAAAAATGCCGAGCCCACCGGCCACCATCACGGTCGGCATGATCGCCAGACCATCCAGGCCGTCGGTCAGATTCACCGCATTGCTGGTGCCGACGATCACGAAATAGGTCAGGACCACATACAACCAGCCCATGTTGAATACGACATCCTTGAAGAACGGCACGAAAAACTGCGTTTCGACGGGCAAGGTCGCGGTTTTATATAAAAACACCGCGGCCGCGAAACCGATCACCGACTGCCAGAAATATTTGGCTTTCGCGGACAGGCCGTCGCTGTTGCGCTTGATCACTTTCCGGTAATCATCGACAAAACCGACGATGCCGTAACCCAGCGTAACCAATAAAATCGTCCAGACATAATGGTTGCTCAGATCGGCCCAGAGCAGCGTGCTGACCGCGATCGCGACCAGAATCATCGTGCCGCCCATCGTCGGCGTGCCTTTCTTTTCGTAGTGCGATTCGGGACCCAGTTCGCGAATGCTTTGACCGATGTTTTTATGGGTCAGCTTGCGGATCATGAGCGGCCCGAACAGCAATGAAATGGCCAGAGCGGTCAACGAGCCCAAAATGGCTCTAAAAGTCAGGTAATGAAACACCCTGAAGGCACTATCAAATGACATTAAATAATCTGCAAAGTACAGTAACATCGATTACGCTCTAAAATTTTCCACCAGTGCCGCCGCGACATTTTCCATCCGGCGTATTCTCGACCCTTTGATCAGGATCGTTTCATCACCCGTCAATTCGTGTTCCAGCGCCGCGATCAATTCTTCCTGGGTCTCGTAAAAAGAGGCCCCTTTGCCGAAGGCTTCAACCGTGGCCCTGGCATCGGAGCCTGTGGCTAGCAGGCGCACAACTCCACTCGACTTGATCAACCCGCCCATGTCCCGGTGCATAGCCAAGCTCTCGGGACCCAATTCGCCAAACGCGCCCAGCACCAGCCAGGGCTTTTGTCCGACGCCGGCCAGCACATCGAGCCCGGCCTTCAGCGATCCCGAGTTCGCATTATAGGTATCGTCGATCACAATATTACCTTTGCGGCCGACCCAAGGCTGTAGCCTGCCGGTGACCGGCTTGACCGCCTGCAGGGCCTCTACGATCTGCTCCAGACCCAAACCCAGCGCCAAACCGGCCGCAGCCGCGGCCAACGCGTTCACTACATTATGCCGGCCTGCCAACTGTAACCGGCAATGCGCTCGGCCTGCGGGCGCGGAAAGCATGAAGGAGGTCCTGAACCGATGCTCGATGACCTCGGTTTTGATATCCGATGCCGTCACATCACTCTTTTCGCGCAAACCGAAGGACACGACCTTGCGCGCACCCGCCACCGACCGCCAGTACTCAAAGAAGGTATCATCCCGGTTGATGATCGCCACGCCGTCCGGCTTCAACGCCGCAAACAGTTCGCCCTTGGCCCGGGCCACCCCTTCGACGCTGCCGAAACCCTCGATATGCGCGGGGCCGGCATTCGTGATGATCGCCACATCCGGCGCGGCATAAGCCGCGGTGTAGGCGATTTCGCCAGGATGATTGGCGCCCATTTCGACCACCGCGTAACGGTGCCGCTCCGCAAGGCGCAGCAGGGTCAGCGGCACGCCGATGTCATTGTTCAAATTGCCCTTCGTATAGAGCACTTCGCCATCACTCGCGAGCACCGCCGCGGTCATTTCCTTCACGGTCGTCTTGCCGTTGCTGCCGGTCACGCCGACGACTTTCGCCCCGGTCTTCTTGCGCCAGGCACCGCCCAGTTCGGCCAGGGCCAGATGGGTGTCTTCAACCTCAATCGCCGGGATGTTCGCTGTGACGCCCCGGTGCACGACTGCCGCTACCGCGCCGTTTTGCGCCGCCTGGTCGACGAATTCATTGCCGTCGAAGCGTTCGCCCTTGATCGCGATATAGAGATCGCCCGACTGTAAGGTCCGGGTATCGATGCTGACCGCCCCGAAGACGCCATCGCCGCCGATCAACTCCCCGTTCAGGAGCTCTGCGCATTCACTCAACCGCATATCCACTCTTGTTCCTCAATCGGTCGTCCTCAATTCTAATGCCCTCTGCACGGCCTCGGCATCGCTAAACGGATAGCGCACGCCGGCTATTTCCTGATAATCCTCATGGCCCTTGCCGGCGACCACGATCCAGTCGTCTGCGCCCGCCTCCAGGATGGCCGTTTCGATCGCCTGTTTTCTGTCTCTGATCACGCGCACCCGCTCTTTACGGCAGCCGGTCAGGATGTCGCCCACGATGTGCTGGCCGTTTTCGTGACGCGGATTGTCGTCGGTCACGATCACGTGGTCGGCCCACCGTGAGGCGCCGGCGCCCATTTCGGCGCGCTTGCCCCGGTCCCGGTTGCCGCCGCAGCCGAATACCACCCATAAGTGCTGCCGGCAATGCTGTCTGACGCTCGCCAACACTTTATCGAGCGCGTCCGGCGTATGCGCGTAATCGACAAACACCCAGGGCTGCCGGTCGCCGCCAAAGCGCTCCATGCGTCCCTGAACCGGGATCAGCCCCCGCAATTTGATGGCGGCACGGTCGATCGGTTCACCGATCGCCAGCAGCACCGCCAGCACGCTCAAACAGTTGTCGATATTGAAATCGCCAAACAACGGCGTCTGTACGGTCACCCGCTGCTCGCGCCAGCACACATCGAACTCGATGCCGTCCGGCTGATGCCTGACATTCTCGGCATTTAGGCTTTCGCCCTTGGCGCTGGTTTTTCCCTGCCGGCTGTGCCCCCATACCGTCACGCTGTCCGGCGTTGCGGCCAAGATTTGCGCGCCGTAGTCATCGTCCAGATTCACCGCCGCAAACTTGAGGCCAGGCTGCCTGAGCAGGGCCAGCTTGGCCGCGACATAGGCCTCCATCGTGCCGTGATAGTCGAGATGATCGCGGCTGATATTCGTGAATACCGCGCCCTCAAAATGCACCCCGTTGACCCGGCCCTGTTCGATACCGTGCGATGATACCTCCATCGCGACGGACGCCTTGCCCTGTTGCCGCAATTCGGCCAGCATGCGCTGCACCGCGAGCGCATCGGGCGTGGTATTCAGCGTCTTGTTCAGCCTACCCCATTCGCCCCAACCCAGGGTGCCGATAATGCCGCAAGCGGGCAACAGCTGGCTCAAAAACTGGGAACAGGAAGTCTTGCCGTTGGTGCCGGTAATGCCGAACACCCGCATCGCCGCAGACGGATCGCCGTAGAAGCGCGCGGCCAGATCGCCCAGTTTCCCGCTCAAATCTTCGACCGCCACCAAGGGCGCGCCGTTTAAGTCCGCCGCCAGTTCGGAACCGCCGCCAGCCGGATCGTACAGAATGACCGTCGCGCCGAGTTCGAGCGCCTGCGCCGCATGCTTTAAGCCATGCTGATTCGCGCCGGCCAAAGCGACGAAGGCATCGCCCGGGGCAACCTGCCGGCTATCCAAGTTCAGGCCGCTGATGTCGACATCGTGCAGGGGCGCCACCGGAGCGGCGAGTAACTCAGTCAATTTCATGGCTGTCTCCTGACGACTCTTTATGAGACAACACGATCGGCATCGTATCCTCCCTGTCCGGTGGAATATCCAGCACCCGCAAAGCGCCGCTCATTACCCGGGAAAACACCGGCGCCGACACCAGGCCGCCGTAATACTTGCCCGCCGAAGGTTCATCGATCATCACCGTGATGATCAGCCTCGGGTCGCTGGCCGGCGCGATGCCCGCAAATACCGCGAAATATTTGTTGCTGGTGTAGCCGTGCGCGCCGGCGGCCTTCTTGACCGTGCCGGTCTTGCCCGCCACCGTATAGCCATCCACCCTCGCCTCATAGGCGGTGCCGTCCTTCATGATCACGCTTTCCATCATCTTGCGCACGCTTTGGGCGGTCTTGGCCGAAAACACGCGCACCGGATTCGGATCCTCATCGCGTTTCAACAGACTGACCGAATGCAGAACGCCATCGTCGGCCAAGGCGGTGTAGGCTTTCGCCAGTTGCACCACCGAGGCGCTGAGTCCGTAACCGAACGACAGCGTCGCCCGGTCGAAGTCCTTCATTTTCGAATAATGCAGCAGCCGTCCCGAAGCTTCGCCGGGAAATCCGGCCTCCGCCGATTTGCCGAAACCGAGCTGGTTATAAATGCCCCAAAAATATTTCGGCGGCATCTTCAATGCCATCTGCGATACCGCGACATTGCTGGATTTCTTGATCACATGCGTCAAGTCCATCGTGCCGTAATTATGCACATCCCGGACCGTATGCTTGCCGACCTGAAACACGCCGTGCGTCACGAACAACGCATTCGGGCGCACATAGCCGCCATCCAGCGCCGCGGCGACCACGAACGGCTTCACGGTCGAACCGGGTTCGAAAATCTCGGTCATCGCCCGGTTCCGGTAAAGAGCCTCCTTCAAGTCTTCCCGCGCATTCGGATTGAACGGCGGCAAACTGACCGCGGCGAGAATCTCGCCATTCTTCGCATCCAGCACCGCCAGCGAAGCGGATTTGGCCTCATTCTCGGCCACGGCGCGTTGCAGTTCCTTATAGGCAATGTACTGAATGCGCTGATCGATGCTCAACTGCAAATCGCGACCCGGCGCCGGGTCGCGGACGTTTTCGACATCCTCGATGATGTGCTGCTTACCGTCGCGGATCACCCGCTTGCGTCCCGGCACCCCCTTCAGCACGTCTTCGTAGCCCTTCTCGATGCCTTCCTGGCCGGCGTCGTTCAGATCGGTAAAGCCGACCACATGCGCGGAGACCGCACCGGTCGGGTAAAAGCGTTTGAATTCGCGGTCGAAATTGACGCCGGCGATCTTCAGGTTCTTCACCTGCTCGGCAAGCGGCGGTTCGATTCGGCGAATCACGTAGGCAAACTGCCGCTTCGGATTGTCATTCAACAAGCCGGCGACCCTGCCCGGCGGCAAATCGAGCAGCCGCTCCATCTCGCGGATTGCGGCCCGGCTCTTGCCGCGATAGTCGTTCAACAGCGCCTCGATGTCTTCCGGGCTTTTTTTGCGTTTTTTCAGTTCGTCCGCGAAATCCTGTTCGGCCTGATGATGATCCTTCGCGTTCACCCAGATCGACTGCATCGGCGTACTGACCGCCAGCGGCTCGCCGTTTCTATCCCGAATCATGCCGCGATAAGCCGGCACGACCACATCGGTCACATAGGTTTTATTGCCCTGCTTCTGCAAAAACTGCTTGTCGAACACCTGCAGATCGACCGCCCGCACTACCAGAACGGCCATGCACACCAGCACCGACAAAACGAGCAGCTTCCTCCTCCGTTCGCAATCGACCGGCGCCGATCCTGATTTGACTCTGCCGCGAAAATCTCTCATGGTTTCAAATAAACGATCTTGTCGCGTTCAGGCATGACCAGTTTCAGTTGTTCACGCGCGCTCAGCTCGACCTTGCTTTGGTCCACCTGAGTCGTCAGTTCCAGTTGCAGTTGCCCCCACTCGACATCGTACTGATCCAGAATCTTTTCCTGTTTCTGAATCTCGATAAAAACCTGACGCGAATGGTATTTGCTGTAAATCGCGGCCAGCGCCGACGCCAGCAGCAGCGCGAATAACGCACCCATTGCCAAATTTTTGAATGCCGCCACTTAAACTCTCTCTGCCGTCCGCATCACCGCGCTGCGCGCCCGCGGATTTTGCCCGGTCTCTTGCTGACCGGCCTTGATCGATGAACCGATTTTTTTCAATACGCCTTTTTCAATCTCGCTTTCCCTGATCGGCAATTTGCCGGGATCGTATTTGCTGCCCGACTCGCTGCGGATGAAACGCTTCACGATGCGGTCTTCCAAAGAATGAAACGAGATTACGACCAGCCGTCCGCCGGGTTTCAACACCTGCACCGCCTGCCGCAGCACGGTCTGCAATTCATCCAGCTCGTGATTGATCTCGATCCGTATCGCCTGGAACGTGCGGGTCGCAGGATGCTTGTGGCGCTCCGTGGCCGGCGACGCCTCGGCAATCAGTTCGGCCAGTTGCCGGGTCGTTGTGATCGGGGTTTCTAGCCGGCGGGTCACTATCGCCTTCGCAATGCGCCGCGCAAAGCGCTCCTCGCCGTATTCGAACAACACCCTGACCAACTCCTTCTCTGGCACAGTCGCCAGCCAGTCCGCCGCCGAAGGGCCGACGCTGCTGTTCATCCGCATGTCCAAGGGGCCGTCCTTCATGAAGCTGAAGCCTCTGTCCGGATTGTCCAACTGAGGCGAAGAAACGCCGAGGTCCAGCAAGATACCGTCGATTTGGCCTGTCAAGCCTTCACGCTCGACGATCGCGGCCAATTCCGAAAAACAGCCGTGAAACAAGCGAAAACGGCCGTCTTGCCGCAGATCCTGCGCGGCGTCGGACTCGACCGCTTCCACATCGCGGTCGATCGCAAACAGGCGCCCATCCGCATCCAGCCGCTGCAGCAAGGCTCGGCTATGGCCGCCGCGCCCGAACGTACAATCCAAATAAACCCCGCGAGGCTTGACCGCCAATTGCGCCAGCGCCTCTTCCAGCATGACCGGTAAATGCAACACAGTTTTTCTCTTTAAAATGACAACTTAAAATGATAACGGGCCGAGCTCGTCCAATCCGTCGTTGTCATCGCCGGCCAGCCATTCGGCTTCCTTGGCCGTCCATGCGTCTTCATTCCAGATTTCGAATTTGTTCAACTGTCCGACTAAAACGATTTTTTTTTCCATGCTAGCAAAACGCCTGAGTTTTTCCGGCAGCAATAACCTGCCCTGCGCATCCATTTCACATTCCGAAGCATTGCCGATCAGAAAGCGGCGTAATTTACCCGCCATCTTATTTAACGTCGGTAATTTGCTGATCGTGTGTTCGAGCTTTTCCCATTCGGGCAGCGGGTAGAGCCATAGGCAGCCGGCTTCGCCGACGCACAATTCGTTGACTGCGACGGTCACCACCAGTTGACGATCGCAACACTCCTGCAGTTCGTCCCGGTAACGGGTCGGAATTGCCAGGCGCCCCTTGTCGTCAAGATTGAGCGAACTGATGCCCCGAAACAAAAACTCCCCCCGGAACTAGAAAAAACCAAAATTTTCCACTTTTTACCACTTAAGTGTCACTATAGATTTCTAGCGAACCAGAGTCAAGAGCCTTTATCACAAATTTCTTTCTTTTTTGACAATGACTTACAGAGAGCGCATTCGAACGCCAGAATGAAAAACGGCAGGACAAAAAATAATTTTTTTGTATCAGAAGGTTATAAGCGAACAATAAGAAATTACTTTAGAAATGCTTAAAAATAGATACGCGGCCGAAAAAATCGACAATCCGGAGGAAAGAACGCAGGAAAGGAAGGATCGATATAAAAAAGGATGAAGCTTGAACGTTTGGGTTAACCCAAAGAAGAAAGGAAAATAAAAACTGAAAGAGTCAGCCTGTAAGCCGGGTTCTGTCTTGAACAGCCATTCATCTAGGTTGCAAGTCACCTTGCAACTCAAGCAATCTACCCAGGAACCGCGCGGGCCGCGCGTTTGTTCCTCTATTTGATCTTGCTCCGGGCGGGGTTTTCCATGCCGCCTCTGTTACCAGAGACGCGGTGCGCTCTTACCGCACCTTTTCACCCTTACCCAGCCCCTAAATTTCCTGAAGCCTTGACAGGGGTCAAAAATTTCAGGAAATTTAGAAGATGGGCGGTATATTTTCTGTGGCACTTTCCGTAGACTCGCGCCTCCCAGGCGTTACCTGGCGCCCTGCCCTATGGAGCCCGGACTTTCCTCCATTCCATCATTACGATGAAACAGCGACTGCCCAGCCGACTCTTTCAGCGCATAGTGTATCACAATACTGTCATAATCGAAGAATATAAATGATTAACTCCGCCAGTTGCCCCCTTTTTCCGAACCAATAGCCAAAGCCGCCTGATATAACGCTTTCTTGCGCGCCCCGGTGATCTCGACCGCCAGTGCAACGGCGGTTGAAACCGAACAGTCTTGCAGCAAAATCTCGAGCACTCTTTGCTGCTCTGCCGAAATCTCGGCCCGCAGATCCTCTTTCGGCGCCCCTTCGACAATGATCACAAATTCGCCTTTCTGCATATTCGGATCGGTTTCGACCAAGGCCTGCGCCTCGGCCAGCGTGGTTTTGACGATCGTTTCATGCAGCTTGGTCAGCTCCCTCGCGATCACGATCTGGCGATCCTTCGGCAGCACCTCGCCCATGTCCCGCAAGGACGCCAGCACGCGGTGGCAGGACTCATAAAAAATCCAGGTATCGGGGGATGCGGCCTTGGCCTTGAAAAAAGACTTTCTTTCCGCCGACGTTCTCGGCGCGAAACCTTCAAATGTAAACCGCGCAGTCGGCAAGCCCGCCGCCGATAGGGCCGCGATCAACGCACAGGCCCCCGGCAGCGGCGAAACCTCGATGCCGGCATCCCTGACCATCCGCACCAGCGGCATGCCGGGATCGCTGACCAACGGCGTCCCCGCATCAGACACCAGCGCAATCGACAGGCCCGCACGCAGTTTTTCGAGCAAATCCGCCGAGGCGCGCTCTTCATTATGCTGATGCAGCGAGATGACTTTCTGATTGATGCCATAATGTTGCAACAGGGTCTTGATATGCCGGGTATCCTCGGCCGCGATCAGATCGACCCGCCGCAGCGTTTCCACGGCCCGGTAACTGATGTCGCCGAGATTCCCTATCGGAGTTGCTACCACATACAATTTGCCACATTCGCTGATCATGCATCCATCCATCAAAGCTCCCATCAAGACAGACCGGAAAAACTGTGCCAAAATCGCCGCCTGCTTGCTGAAATGCTGGTTAATCTTCAAAGTACGGGATTATAACCCGCCGCAACCCAACCTTTGACTTCATGAAGCATAATAAAACCTCGCTGTTGACCCTGCTCGCCGGCATTCCCGCCAAGGCGCCCCACCTCGTGCGCGGCAATGCTGCGGAAGATAAGGCCCGGCAATTCCTGCTCGACAAGGGCCTGACGCCGGTAGGCCGGAACTTTCGCTGCAAGCACGGCGAACTGGATCTGATCATGAAGGACGGCCGAACGCTGGTAATCGTCGAAGTCAGGTTCCGCCAATCGAGCCAATACGGCAGCGCCCTGGAAAGCATCACCCGCAACAAGCAATCGCGTATAATAGCCGCGACCCAGGTGTATTTATCCAAGCAAAAACTCGACTGTCCGCTTCGCTTCGACGTGGTGGCGATCAGTGGCGACGGCGGCATCGAGTGGATACCCAATGCCTTTTCATCGTAAGACCCGCACATGATTTTACAAGAACGCGTCATCAACCATTTCACGAACAGCATCCATACCCAGCAGGAAGCGCTGGCCAATCTGTCCGAGCTGATCGGCTTCGCCTCGCAACGCCTCGTTCATGCACTGCTCAACGACAATAAAATCCTGGCCTGCGGCAACGGCGGTTCGGCCAACAACGCACAATTGCTGGCCGCCTCGCTGGTCAATCGTTATGAACGCGACCGCCCCTCGCTGCCGGCGATTGCGCTCGGCACCGGCATGACCATGCTGACCGCGATCGCGAACGACATGCAATACGACGACGTTTTCGCCAAGCCGCTCCGGGCCCTCGGCCACAGCGGCGACATCCTGGTGGTTTATACGATCGGCGGCCATTCCGCGAATACCCTGAAAGCGGTCAACAGCGCGCACGACAAGGATATTGCGGTAATCGCGCTGACCGGCCAGGATGGCGGCAGCATCGCGCCGCTGTTGCGTGAGAACGACCTGGAGCTGCGCGTGCCGTCGAACTCCGCCGCGCACGTCCTGGAAACCCACCTGATGATCACGCACTGCCTATGCGACCTGATCGACTACCAAATCTTCGGCGGCTGATCAGTCTGCGCCGCGGCCGTGGATAAGCGCCCCGAATTGGCGGCCGGATTTTTGTCCCGGCTCCGAGCTATCCTGCCGCCGAAGGCCGTTCTGACCCGCCCCGAAGACTGCTGGGCCTACGGCTACGACAACAGCCGCCGCCACTCCCTGCCACAAGCGGTCGCGTTCCCGGCCTGCCATGAGCAAGTCGCCCGAATCGTCGACGCCTGCAACCAATACCGAATTCCGTTGACCGCGCGCGGGCGCGGCACCAACACCGTCGGCGCGACCGTTCCGCTTCAGGGCGGACTGGTCTTGTCGCTCGAACGGATGAAGAAGGTGCTCGAATTTTCGCCAGAGAACCGCTACCTGATCGTCGAGCCTGGCCTGACCAACGAGGAAGTGCAGGCAATTGCCGGCAGCCGAGGCTTTTTCTGGCCGCCCGACCCGACCAGCGCGGCCTATTGCAGCCTCGGCGGCAATCTGGCCTGCAATGCGGCGGGGCCGCGCGCGGTTAAATACGGCACGCCACGCGAGAATACGCTGGGCCTGCGCGCGGTCACCGGCGCGGGCCTCGAAATCCGCACCGGCGTCCGCACCAGCAAGGGCGTGGTCGGCTACGATTTGACGCGCCTGCTGCTGGGCTCGGAAGGCACGCTCGCGATCATCACCGAAGCGACCTTGAAACTGACGCCGCTGCCGGAAGCGACCCAGACCCTCAGGGCCGTCTACCGAAGCGTGCTGGATGCGGCGGAAGCCGTGTCAAAGATCATGGCGCAGCCGATCGTGCCGTGCGCGCTCGAATTCATCGACGGCAACGCGATCGCGATGATCCGCGGCCATTCCGCCTGCGACCTGCCCGCACAGGCTGGTGCCCTGCTGATGATCGAAGTCGACGGTCCCCGCGAAGGATTGGACAGCGCCGCCGCCAAGGTTGCCGAAGCCGCACGCAACGACGGCCTGCTCGACCTTCGCATCGCCGCCACCCGGCAGGAAGTCGAAGCGCTCTGGCAAACCCGCAAGGCCCTGGCCCCGGCCCTGCGCAAGATCGCTCCGAAAAAAATCAACGAAGACGTGGTCGTGCCGGTCACCGCGATTCCCGAGTTGATCGAGGGACTCAATCGGCTATCGGCCAAATACAAACTGCCGATCATCAACTTCGGCCACGCCGGCAACGGCAATATTCATGTGAATTTATTGCTGAACCCTAACAGCCCGGAACAAAGTCGGAAGGCGCAAGACTGCCTCGATGGGGTGTTTACACTGGTTCTGGCGCTACGCGGCACATTGTCCGGCGAGCACGGCGTCGGCCTGGAAAAACGCGATTTTATCGACCGTGAACTGGACGCGAATGCGCTCGAACTGATGCGTGCGATCAAACGTCAATTCGATCCGAACGGGATACTGAATCCCGGCAAGCTATTGCCGCCGGGTTGATGCGAATGCAACGAGAAAATTGCTTTGGATAAGCCCCCTTAGCGGGTCCCGAACACCACGATCGTCTTGCCGTGCGCGCTGATCAATTCTTTTTCCTCCAGCTCCTTCAACACGCGCCCGGCCATCTCCCTTGAACAGCCGACCAAGCGGCCGATTTCCTGGCGGGTAATATGCAACTGCATCCCGTCCGGATGCGTAATCGCGTCGGGCTGTTTGCTCAAATCGAGCAAAGTCCGCGCGATCCTTCCTTCCACATCCATGAAAGCCAGATCGCAAAACTTGCGGCTGGTCATCAGTAAGCGCGACGCCAATTGGTCCCCCAACAGATAAAGCAGGTCCGGCGCATAATCCAAGAGCTCCTTTTTCAACACCTGTTTGAAGCGGTCATAGCCGATCTCGGCCAAATGGCACGGGCTACGCGTTTTTACGCTGACTTTCCTCACCTCGGTGCCTTTGAAAACACCGACTTCGCCGATAAACTCATTTTTGTTCAGATAGGCCAGGATGATCTCCTGGTTGCCTTCTTCGTCTTCGGCGCAAATACTGACCGAGCCTTCGATAATGAAATACAGCCGATCGCCGACATCGCCGGGCCGGATCACGGTCGCCTTGGCGGGATATTTCTTTTTATGACACAACTGCAAAAATGCGTTCAGTGCCTCTTGGTTCGATACCGGTGTGTTTTTTAACATGATGCTCTCGTCCGCGGCGATCCTTGCTGAAAAGGGTTTTCTACTGTGTCGAGTTTAGCAAAAAAACTACGCAGTCCAACACAAATGTAGCTTATTTTCTGTAACGAACCTTATCTTGCGGAAATTGAAAGGGCATCCAAGGGAAAATCGCCTTTATCCGTTTTTTCAGTTGGCTGATACCACCCTCCGGACAAGATCGACCATAGCGCAGTTGGACGAATTCGAATACCCTCCTTGGCCATTCTGCGACGGAAACTCTTGTACAGCCTGACTTCGAAATCTTCGGCTTACGCTGAGAATTCAAAACGAACAGCCGCGCCAGCGTATGCGCCAAGGTCGTCTTGCCAACGCCCGGCACATCCTCGATCAGCAAATGGCCTTTTGCAAGCAGGCAGCACACGGCCAAACGGATTTGCCGGTCCTTGCCGAGGATGATTTGGTTGGCGGCGGCCAACAGGTCGTTCAAACTTTCGCTCATCCGTTTAGGATTCGCTCAAAAATAACTTCCCGAAATCCCCCTACGGAAAAGCCCGATAATTCCAACGAGGAAGATGTTCATCAAAAACGATCCTGATGTTTTCGAGAAAATCCGCGGCGCATTTTTTCCCGGTCTCGTAAACACCCGCCAACACCTCCACCGTGACCTTCAATCCGGTGGAAGTTCTTGCCTGTTCCATGAAGCGCTTGGCAATGGCGAGCGAATGAAAGACGACGCCCTGGCAGGCACGGGTGATGTGCGGAAACAGGCGATGCTCAATCGGATTGTGTTTTGAGCAATACGGCGGATAATGCGCAATGCGAATTTCCAGCCCCAACTGAGTCGCCAGCGCCTGCAACGCTTCCTTGAACACATGGCGATTGGCGGCATTACTGCCGCCGCCATCGCAGAGGATAAGTAACCTGCGCGCTTCGGGATAATGCCGACTGCCGTGGCGTTGCCACCATTGGGCAATACTGGCGCAGCACAATTCGCTGGTATCGTGGCTGGTGTTGAGGTGTATCGTGCCTTCGTTCCTCGCCAAATCATAGAGGCCATGCGGGATCAATTTCCCGCTGCCGGCGCTGGGAAAGTCATGATCCAGGGTGTCGACCGGCGCCTGTGTGTATTCAACAGCTTGCGCACCGTATTCGGGCTGACCGGCGTCGCTTTCGCGGCCAAGCGCCGACTGATTTCGCCACACGACAGATTCGTCCACAAGACGCCTTCGCGCACTTGTGCCCCTTGCGGGTATCGGGTCGCCGGCGGTGAAGTCCGTCAACAGGCCGAGAAAGTGAGTCTCCAACTGCGCTGATTGCTCAAGCGCCGTTTTCCGGCCCCCACCTTTTTTTTCGGACCCGATCCGCTGCCGGGTCATCGGTCGCGTCGAGTTCCAACTGGCTCCGGCGGATGGTCTTGGGGTCCAGGGCAAATAGCCGGGCGATATAATCAATGCCGCCATGCCCCAGCTTGGCGGTTTCTATGCCGGCATAGCGGCGCCTATCTTTCTCGGATAGGCTCGCAAAAAGGCGTTGCATTTTGACTTCTATTGCGGGCTCGTAACCAATCATGTCCTGTTGAGATTTGCGTTGTCGATGGCGTGTTATTATCCGCCAATTCGCTTTCATTTAGTGAAGTTGATTTTGACGAAATCCTAAGCGTGATTAGGCCAGGCGCAGAGGGAATTGAACCCTAAGCGCCGTCAAGCCGCTTGGGATAAGCAGGCGACCGCGACCGCCGGCGCGCAATCGGCGGCGGTCATGCCGTTTGCATTGAGAACGGCCGGGAATAAGGCCGAGAAATCGAGATAAGGATGCCCGATCTTGTCGGCAAGCCGCCTGACCAAAAAGCGCCCCACGCCCGCTCCGACGAACGGACTCGGCGCGGCAAGCCCGCCTCGCGCCAATTGTTTTTCAATGCCGCGTTGAATCTTATCCAATTGCTTCTGCCGCAGGTTTTCGGCCAATCCTTGCCAGCGCGACAGATCTTTGGGATCGAAATCGCAGCCGATCATCCGCGACAGCCGCCTGGCGCTCGCCAGCACCGTTTTTTCGGCGCCGTCGGCCGTGTCGGCCTGGTCGTGCGCCTCGTTCAACTCGCCGGTCACCCGGTACACATCGGCCATCGTCGCGAAATATTCGGCCATCAGCCCGACCTCCCGGCCCTGATCTTCGACGCTGTCCGCAATCGCCATCACCGCCGACCTGACGATGCCGGTGTAGATCAGCTCCTGCGCCACCAAGCGCTCATAGTCGGTATAGCCTTCGGCGATTACCCGGCCTCGATCGAACGGCAAAATATCGGTCGTGGTGCTGCCGATGTCGATGAACAGGCCGCTGCCGACTTGCTGCGCGGCATAACTTGCGCTGGCCAGCCAGTTTGCGGACGCTATCGCGGCATAATGATTGTGATCGACCTCTGACGCCTTCAGAAAGCCCAGCTTGCCGGCATAAAGCAAAAGATCGGCGCCCGGTAAAAGCTCGCTCATCGCCGCGATGATCGTCTTGACGCCGTCATCGCGTCCCTCAAACAGATCGACCAGTTCGCCGGTCATCGTGATGGCATGGCAATAAGGCGCGGGCGGCAATTCGCTCATCACCGCCGCCACCGCCGCCCTGAGTTTATCGAGCCCCAGCCACAACGGGCACGGCTTCTGCATGATCGCGGCCAATTCGCCTCGCCCGTTCAATACGGCGGCTTTGACATGCGCGCCGCCGATGTCCCAGCCGATTATTTCATTTGTCATGGATGTCCTATTTGAACGGTTACCGTTTGATTCGCGCCGCGCCGAATGACCGGATCGCCATGCAATAGCTGCAAGACCAGCGCGGCGACATTGACCCCCAAGGCGGAATTCAGCCCCGCGAAGGAAGACGTCAACCTAGGGTTGATTTCCAGCACCAGCGCTTGCCCTGGCGTTTCGATCAGGTCGATGCCGGCGTAGCCCCATAAGCCCGGCACCGCGCTCGCGATCTGCGCGACCAAGTCCCGATAAGGGCTCGGATCAAAGCGATGATTGACGCGAATGGCGGACAGCCGGTACTGATTATCGACGATGTCGAATTGCTGCAAATTGACCGACAACAGCCAGGCCTGTCCGTTTTTGAACAAACAGGAAAGGCTGGTTTTCTCGCCCTGCATATGCGGCTGGATAATATAATGGCCTTCGCCCCGCAGCCGCCCGGCCGCCCGCTCGAAGCCGTCCGCATCCCGAAGCAGGTAACTGTCGCCGCAGCCGGCGCCGTCTATCGGCTTGACGATGCTCTCCCCCGGAAAGCCGGCGCACTCGTCGAAAAGCCGGGTCGCGACGGTCGGAATTTGCCGGCTTGCCAGACAGTGATAGGTCGCGTATTTGTCCGCCGCCAAGCGCACCGCCTCCGAAGCCGACGCCAGCAAGGTTTTGCCGAGACGCTCGACCGTCTGCGACAAGGTGAATAAAATCGCATCGAACTCCGGCGCGATCGGCCAGACCGCATCGTGCCGTTCGACCAACTGTTCGAAACGTTCGAAGCAGTCGTCTTGCGGGCTGATCACCGCTATCTCGGCAGTTGGCGGTGCAAGCTCATCCCAAAGACGCGCATCGAGCATCACCGTCACGTCCAGTCCCGGAATCTCGTCCAGGCCATCCAGCAGGGCCTTAAGCATCATCAGCCCTTCGCGGACCAGCGATGCGGGCAACTTTTCCCGATTGAAACCGCCGCCGCTGATGTATTCGAACACCAGAATTTTCATTGCGCACCCATTAACATTCGTTTTTTCCCGCCGTATAGCTCGATGCCATCAAACGGAATATTGTATCATTGCCGCCTTAAGCTTTTGGATGAACTCCCTACATCATGCAAGTCATTCCGGTCATCGATTTGAAAGACGGCGTTGTCGTGCACGCGAGGCAGGGCAAGCGCGAGTCTTATTTGCCGATTCATACCGATTTGTGCCCGTCCGCGGACATAAGCGCGGTGATCGACGCCTATCTGAACTTATTTGATTTTACGATTTTTTATATCGCCGATCTGAATGCGCTGGAACGGCAAGGCGACCATCGAGCCTTGATCCACACCGTGGCCGAACGTTTTCCTCAGCTGACCTTTTGGCTCGACAGCGGCCTCTGTACCGGACCGCCGCGGGGCCATCAGCCCGACAACATCAAAACGGTGCTCGGCAGCGAATCGCTGCGGGATGACGGCGTGAGCCTGCTCGAAACCTACGCGCAGGACTTTATTTTGTCGCTGGACTCTATCGGCACAAAACGCCTGGGCGCCGAAAACCTGTTTACCAAGCCACGCTATTGGCCGAACGACATTATCATCATGACGCTGGAGCGCGTCGGCAGCGGGTCAGGCCCGGATTTGGAAAGACTGGCGGCATTTTGCAGAAATCATCCCGGTAAAAATTTCATCGCCGCCGGCGGCATCAGAAACCTGGGAGACTTGCTGGCACTGAAAAAAATCGGCATTCGACAGGCGCTGGTCGCCAGCGCGCTGCATTCCGGCGCGATCGGACGCGCCGAACTCGCCGCGCTTTAGACAAAAAAATACCCCAACGAGTGGGGTATTTTTGTGCGCCTAAAAAGCTAAAAGCTGATTAGTTGGCAGCGAATGGGTGTTTCGCGGTGCCTTTGGCAGCAACAACTTCAGCAGCGGTAGGAGAACCGGCAACAGCGCGAGCGATTGCTTCTCTGGTGGCTTTATAGTTGTATTCTTGGATTTTCGCGTCGTCTTCAGCAGCCCAGTGGATGAAAACACCCACGCTGATGAACAGGTCATCGGCTTCGTCGGCTGGGATGGTGCCGTCTTCAACGCTGTCTGCAACAGCCATCGCCACACCGCGTTGCGCTGGGCCAAACATTTGCACGGCTTGTTTTGCACCTTTGATGGTGACTTTGTTGAACAAAATGGTTGCTGGTTTAACCATCAGGTTTGGAGCAACAACGGCCAACAAAGTAGAGAAACCGTCTTTGTTGTTGGTCAAAGCGATTGCAAATGCGCTTTCAGCAGCAGAACCTCTGGGTCCGATGATCAAGTCGATGTGTGCAACTTCGTTGCCTTCGCCAACTAAAGATTCACCAACGCACAATTTATTGATTTTAGCCATGCTTGTTTTTCCCCTGTGAAGAAAAAAGTTAAAAAAAATGATTCCAGTATCATTACGATGGTTAGCGGATACCGCGACTGACATAGCTGTAATGGCTACATCAAGCGTTCAAGCTATCTTCCAACAATACCGTAAAAAGTGTTGCCACGGTTAGATCGGCCGTCGTCCCGGGATTGATGCCCTTGGACTTGAATTCCTGATCTATCTGGTAAAGCAACGGCAACATTTGCTCGGGACTTTCAGCTTTCAGAAGCGCATCGCCAAGCTCAGCCATCCTGGCTTTTACCATCCCGGTGTATTGGTCACCATACTTCCTTTCGATATGACTATCGGGAAATCGGCTTAGCAATCCGGCATAAACCAGCAGAGCCGCCCAATTACGACCAATCCTTCCACTTATAACATTGTAATACAATCTTGTGGAGAAATCGAATATATCTTGATAATTTGAGCTATATTGAAAGGCTATGCGGTCTCTCGATGCCGCCAAATGCATCGCTTCGAGCAGGTTCGCGCTGGCTTTTTGATGCACATCCTGCTCGCTCGCGTTGCCGAGCCCACCGGGAGCGGCCAGCGTGATCGCCTTGAAAACCCAGTCCGCATCGTCGATCGTGGTCGAAGACAGCACGCAACCCAAAGCCTGCCGCAAGGGCTCACCCTTCGACTGAGCCGCCGCCTGCACCAGCGGCGCGCACAGCAGTAAAATCCCGAGGTTCGTATTGCAGCCGACCGCCTCGCGCGTCGCCTTGACCGCGTAATAGATTTTCTCGCCCAGGGAATAAGCCGGATTGCACAAGGGCCCGGCACTGACTTCGGCGCTCAGCCGGAAGTCGGCTACGGTCATGTCGTGGCCGTCCGCATAGACGCTGACATTGCCCGGCTTGAACGCCTGCAATTCGATTTCGCAGGCTTCGCGAAACAGCGCTTCGAGCGTTGCCGGAGCGATCATGAAATTTCGGCAGACACCCGAGAGCGGCTCAGCCCCAGATAGCGCCCGAGCAGGTCATCGACCAGCAGCTCCGCGACATTCACCGCGCAAACGCTTTCGAGTCCCTTCCAGGCCGGCACGCTGTTCACTTCGATCACCGTGTAATGCCCGTCCCGGTCGAGCATGATGTCGACGCCCGCATAATCCATCTCCAGTGTTTGAGCGGCCCTGACCGCCAGCTCGGCCAGTTCACTGCCCGCCTCAATCCATTCGCAGTCCGCGCCCTGCGCCACATTGTTCAACCAGGACTTGCCGAGTCGCCGCATCGCGGCGACCGCACGGCCGTTGATCACGAACACGCGATGGTCGTAATATCCCTCTCCCGCCGCGTGCACGAAGCGTTGCAGATAATAGACGCCGCGGCTCGAGGTCAGCCAGAACAGATCGGTCATTTTCTCGATCCGGCGGATGCCTTCGCCCTGCGAGCCGAACAACGGCTTGCTGATCAACAAATGACCGTCTTGCAATTCCTCTTCGGCGATCCGCCGCGCCGCCTCCGGATCGCGCAGCACCCAGGTCGGCGGCGTCGGCAGGCCCGCGCGCTGCAACAGAAAACTGGTCATGCCCTTGTCGACGCTGCGCTCGATCGCGCGGCCGTCGTTATAGACCGGAACCCCGAGCAGCCTCAGCGCGTGCAGAATATCCAGATACAGCACCACTTCCTCGAGCGAGCCGCCCGGCACCCCGCGCACGAACGCCGCGTCGGGCAGCGCCTGTTCGAATCCCGGAATCCAGACCGGCAAGCGGCCGGAGGCCAGCATCAACCGGCATTCGGTCAGCGAAACGTATTCCGCCCGGCAGCCGTACTCGGCAAACGCCTGCGTCAGCCGTTTGCCGTGCCAGCCCGGATCGTCGGTAAAGATTGCGATGCGGCGCACGAATGCCTTTTACGCGCCGAAAGACTGATCGAGCAAGGCATTGTCGAGCTTGCCGGCACGGAAGCTCTTGCCCGATTCGACCGCGGTCACGATCACGCTGGCCGGACTGAACAGCATCGCATCGATCTTGAAGAAATCGTATTCGTATTGTTTGAAAATATCCGCGAACGGCTTGCCATAGTCTTTCGAGGTCGAACTCGGCAATTCTTTCGCGAGCTTTTCGGCCGCTTCGTCGCTGCCCTTCACGAACAGATGCACCTGGCCCGCGAACAGGATCGCGTCATTGGTGCGCCCCATCGCCTTCACGAAGTTCGGATGCGGCGGACAAACCGGCGCGCTGCCGGAGCCGTCGATGATGTTTTCGAGCGGGAAATGCAGTGCGTGCGCCTTGTGCATCGCAACCTCGAGCACGCGCGCGACGACCTGCAAACCGCCGGCCAGCGAACTGGTCGGCGTCACGATGATGGTCAACTTGCTGGGGTCGACCTTGCAGGCACTGGCGACTCTTTCGACTATCTCCAGCGGCGGAATCGCATCGTTTTCGATCACCAGCACGGTCGAATCGAAGCTGTCGCGGTAACCCAGCTCCTTGTACAATTCCTCGACCGGCTCCTCCTTGCCTTCCTTCATCTTGGTCGCCAGCGCGCGCGCAGGGCCCGAGCCGAGCGCATAATATTTCTCGTGCGACAGGCTCCAGCCTGCATACTGGCTGCCGAGGCAGCCCAATACCGGATTGCCGGTATGCACGTTTACGGTCAAAGGCCAGTTCGCGGTGTAAGGACTGTGGCTCAGCGTGACGGTGCCCATGCCGCCGAGACAGATTTCGGCGATGATCCGGCCTGCTTCGAGACCGCCCGGCACCTTGATGCCGGCATCGATGATCGTGCAGCCGTTGCCGAGAGTCTCGACCGCCACCCGCAACTTGTCCGCATTCGCGATCAAATGCTGCACCAGGGGCTGGGTCAATTTATTCACACTCGCTTGATATTCCATCTCACTGAACCTTTATTAATTGATTGAAAATTTGTTGCTGCCGGGTCGCCAGCGCCGCCAACACCTGCCGCGGCTCGCTGCGGCGGGCGATGATGCTGCACACCGGCTGCCCCGGGCGGCAAACCGCGCCGACACCCGGCCTGTCCTGCGTCCACTCGGGCCAGTCGAAGGCATCGGAAACGCGCAAGTCCTTATCGGCATAAACGACCCGGAAACCTGCAAAACCTCGCTGCTTCGGCAACTCATCCGGCAACCGGCCCTCGCAGGCTGCGACATGATGCGTCAGCAAATCGCCGTATAACTGCATGCTCGCGGACGGGCGCGGATTGATTTCCAAGGCATAGACGCGCTCGCCGTCCTGGATGTAATCGAGCGAATTCAGTCCCTTCAAGCCAAAAGCCCGGACGCAGCGGGTCAGCCAGTCGAAAATCAGCATTTTCTGACTGCGGGATAAAGTCGAGTGATTAATGAGGCCGGAAAATGCAAATTCAAGACCGGCCTCCAACTGGGCGGTAAATTGCAGATTGAAGCCGATCACCCGGGCGTCTCGCGTGTCGGCCAAAAACAGCACAGAGCCCGGCGTTCCGGGCTGGAATTTCTGCCAATAAACGTCTTCACGGACGGGACAATTCGGATCATGACGGCGAATCCCCAAACCGCCCTGCCCTCGCATCGGCTTGCTCAGCCAAGCCTGGCCCGAGTAAGGCATCGCAAACGAAACTTCCGGAAAAGGAATCTTCAGCTCGGTCAGCGCGGCAAAAAACACCGCCTTGTCCTGAAGACTGCGAAATACGGCCGGTGTATTGCCCAGGACCGTGAAGCGCTGACTCAGATAATCCAGGGTTTCCGGATGCGATTCCAGGCCGCTGCCGTAAACGACCTGGCCGACATCGTAATGCCCGATCAAATCCTCCAGCACCGGCACCACATGCTCGACCGCCAACGACGGCGCCCGGCGCACCTTGATCGAATGCATCCGGGTATCCAGGTCGGCATAAAGATCGAGCACCAAGGCCTGAAATCCGGCTTTACGCGCCGCCTCGGCCAGCATGCGACCGGAACCTGCGACAATCAGCAAACATTTTGAACGATTCATAGGACATACCCTTATCCGCTTTCGCAGGTCCGTTTAACTAAAATAATTACTCGACAACCACCAGCCCGCCGCTGTTGCGGGCGCTCGCACCGATAAACACCAGCGTATCGCTGGCCGCAAATTTTCGCCGCGCCAGCTCGACCAGAGCCTCCGCCCGGCCGGCACCATTCACCATGCAAAACCCGGTCGGCCCCCAGGACGTTTGCCCGACCGCGACCGCGCCCTGCTCTGCCAGCCACTCCATCGCGGCGGCCACCTCCGGGCTGGTATAAATACCGCCCTGCACCGCCGCAAAATGCTCGCCGACCGAACGCTGCAGGCGCGTAATCACCTCGCCAAACCTGACGATGTCGTTTTCGGCGATCGCCGGCAGCGCCTGCATCAACAGCAAATAGCACAATTGCTCTGCCTCGCGCCGGGGAAACGGCGGCAGTTCCTGAAACGCCTGAATTTCCTGCAAGCCGTGCAGCCCCTGGCCGCGCTTGTCGAATACCAGAATAAAACGCCAAGCCTCAGGAATCGCCATCCGCGCCAGCAGCGGCGGCGTAACCGTATGTTCGCCGCGGCCGCCGTCGACGACCAGGCCGCCCTGCTCGAACACGCCGATGCCGATACCGGAACGCAGCCCCCTAACCATTACCTTGGCGATGTCGCGCACACTCAGGCCCAAATCATAAAACGCATTCAAGGCCGCCCCGATCGCGAGCGACATCTGTGTGCCCGAACCGAGGCCGACATGCTCGGGTATCGCGCTTTCGATGTGGATTTCGAGCGTATCCGGCACCTCGAGCGCCTTGCACAGGGTCGCCAAGCATTTTTCCGCGCGCGCGGAGGAAGGCCCCGAGATGAGGCGCCGATCCGCGCCGGCCACCGTCAACCGGGTCGCCTGCTCATTCAGCGCCACGCCGATGCTGCCGAAATGCCGCCCGAGGGAACCGCTCAAGTCGATAAAACCCATGTGCAGCCGGGCCGGCGCGGTCACCGATACTTTCTGATGTCGAAATTGCAAGGGATTATTTCACAGACTGCATTAAAAAACGCCTAATTATACATGATCGGGTTGACAGCGGCGACCTAGCCGCGCACCAGTTCCAGCAGTTCGCTGAGATCGTTCAGCACGAACCGGCAACGCGCCGCCGTTGCCGCATCCACCGGCAAGGCCGACGGCACCATCACCGTCAAAGCGCCCGCCCTGGCCGCGGCCTCGATGCCGGCGGATGAGTCTTCCAACACCAGGCAGCGATCGATCGCCACATCGAGCGCCGCCGCCGCCTGCAGAAAAATATCGGGCGCCGGTTTGCCGCGCTCGACATGATCGCGCGCGATCAGCGTCGCAAAGACGCCTTCGAGCCCGGCCAAGCGCAGACACTCTTCTGCATTGATTAAGGTGCTGTTGGTCGCCAGACAAAAAGGGACGCCTTCCCGATCGAGATAATCCCGAAGCAAGTGAAAGCCGCGCTTGACCTCGATGCCGCGCCGCTCGACATAGTCGCGCCAGCACACCGCGCTCAGGCGGTTAAACTCGCCCGTATCGAAACCGGGACCGCAGAAGCCTTCGATCTCCCGCAGCACCGCATCGATGGCCAAGCCGGTCAACGCCTCGAGAAATGCATTCGGCAAGTCATAACGCATCGCCCGGCCGGCTTCGCGCCAAGCGATCCGATAAGTTTTTTCGGTATCGAGCACCAGGCCGTCCATGTCGAAGATGACTGCCGCAATCTCGGCACGCCTAAGCATCGATCACCCGGATGTATTCGCCGCGCGCCTCTCGGCTGGAGCCGACCACGATATGCTGCGCGCCCCGTGCATTCCGTTCGAGCATGCCAGACACTTCGACAAGCTCACCATTAAATGCCTGACCGGTATAAGTCGCTGTAAAACAGACGATGAAGGAAATCGCCTCATGCTCGATGCGGTAAACGGACGGATAATCGAACGCGCGCATATCGTCCGTAATCCTGCAGATCAACGTAATCGGCTCAAGCTTTTGATAGCACTCCTGACCGCCCGCTTCCTCCGGCTCGATCAGGCTCAGGTCGAACTTGCGGCCATTCACCATCGCCTTGTTGAATTTACGCTTTTCGTGCCGGACATAGTCCTCGTAACTCAGAGAACAATCCCGGCGGCGATACGATTCCTGCCAGTCACTGTCGGCCAGATCCTGCAAACGTTTCTGTTCGATCAATGCCCGGACGGCGGCCCGGCAACGATGGAATACCTCGCGCCCGTAACAGACCAGATCGATGTCCGAACCGTCTTTTTGCACGCCGACAAGGACGGAACCGGTGATGCCGACACTTTCCAGGTCCATTCCTTGTTGCTTGAGCAATTCGCCGAGCATCAAAACGTCGCGCTCGATCGGATCATGGTGTTCACTCTGCATGATATGCAAGAGGCGCTGCCTAGGCTGATGGCGCTTGGCGATTCTTTCGACATCCACCGCGTGCAACTCCGCATCCAGCACGGGCGAATAATGCAGATAATCGGGATGATGCTTGCGCAAAAAGGCATTCGCCTCGTCGGTCGCCTGCTTGCGCCAGCGGCCGCCGTCATTTACATAGCGCAAAAAACACAGCGCCTTGCCCTGCTCCAGACCGGGGTTGACGACCGCAAACAACAGGCCTTCGGCGGTTTCGATGAAGTCTTTGGGGAAAAACATGAACAGATCGGAGATGAATGCAGAAAAAAACACTGGCGAAAAAAGCATCGCCATCCACTGAATTGCCCAGACAATCAGAGAAATTTATAAAATTCTTATGCCAGTCAGATTCTACCGGGCAACGGCCGGCCTGTCTAATCGATAGGCAATCCTGAGAGCCGAAGCGATTCGCCGCCCCACGCCTCGACCTTGTCACAACGACGCCATTAGCTTTCGGCAGGCAATAAAAAAGGCCCTGCGATTTCTCGCAGGGCCTTGAATTCGTGGTGGCGATGGGTGGGATCGAACCACCGGCCTTGGGGTTATGAATCCCACGCTCTAACCGGCTGAGCTACATCGCCTTCTTGAGATCTTCAAAAAGAAGCGGAATTATAAATATCAAAATTCCGTTTGTCAAACATTGAAGCGAAAATGCACGACATCACCGTCCTTCACGATATAGTCCTTGCCTTCGAGACGCCATTTGCCGGCATCTTTCGCGCCTTGCTCGCCCTTGTGCGCAATGAAATCTTCATAGGCGATCACTTCGGCGCGGATAAAGCCGCGTTCGAAATCGCTGTGAATCACGCCGGCCGCTTGCGGCGCGGTCGCACCGACCGGGATCGTCCAGGCGCGGACCTCCTTCACGCCGGCGGTGAAATAAGTCGCCAGATTCAATAACTGATAGCCGGCCCGGACCACGCGGTTCAAGCCCGGCTCTTCGAGGCCCAGGTCGTCCAGGAACTCTTTCTTTTCCTCGTCATCGAGCAAGGCGATTTCGGCTTCGATCGCCGCACAGATCGGCACCACCATCGCGCCTTCCTTGTCCGCAAAAGCCTGCACTTTTTCGAGCAGCGGATTGTTCTCGAAGCCGTCGTCCTGCACGTTCGCGATATACATGGTCGGCTTGATCGTCAACAGGCAAAGATCCCTGACCAGCGCTTTTTCATCGTCGGACAGACCCAGCGCGCGCGCCGGCTGACCTGCGTCCAGATGCTGATAAATTTTTTCGAGCACCGCCTTTTTCGCCAGCTCATCCTTGTTGCCGGACTTGGAGGCTTTCTGGGCTCGCGTCAGCGCTTTTTCGACGCTCGCCATGTCGGCAAGCGCGAGTTCGGTATTGATCACTTCGATATCGGAGATCGGATCGACCTTGCCGGCGACATGCACGACATTTTCGTCATGAAAGCAGCGCACCACATGCGCGATCGCATCGGTTTCGCGGATGTTGCCGAGAAACTGGTTGCCGAGCCCCTCCCCTTTCGAGGCGCCGGCGACCAGGCCCGCGATATCGACGAACTCGATCGTGGTCGGCAACACGCGCTCCGGTTTAACGATTTCCGCAAGCTTGTCCATACGGGTGTCGGGCACCGGCACGACGCCGACATTCGGGTCGATCGTACAGAACGGATAATTTTCGGCCGCGATCTTGGCCCGGGTCAACGCGTTAAACAGGGTCGATTTGCCGACGTTCGGCAGGCCGACGATTCCACAATACAATGCCATAAGGTGCTATTTTTCGAATCAGAGAGGGTATTTAAGGGGCGCAATTATACAGACAATCGCTTATTCAGGCAGCCGAGATTTTCAGTTTCACGATCAATCGGCGAAATTCGTGCTCGGGCAGCGCATCGTTCACGATCAATATCGCCTTTTTACGGGCGCCTTCCGCCTTGAAATGCAGCCAGATCGCGAACGGCGTCACGACGGTCGAGGGGAGGATCAGGACCGCTTCGTCATTGATGTTCCAGCCGGAGGCGGCGTGATAACGGATCGTATCGCGCCGATGGTCAACGTCTCTAACGGCGAAACCAAGATGAATAAGCAGCGCCAGCCCCAACGGGAGTTTTCCGGGCCAGGGCAGCGCGCTGCTCAGGCAGGCACAGAGGGCCAGACCGTGCGCGGCGATCAGCGCATATTTCAAGCGCATGGACGGCATGAGTGCAAACAGGACGGGCGGGACGGGAGGATGTCTGGACACAGTGAATGATCGGCATGCTTCAAAATGACGGCGAGTGGCACCTTGGAATCGCCCTATGCCTTGACTTGCGAGGCAGGAAGATACCAAAATGGGCGACGGGTTTGCGGCGGCCTGAAACTTTTGCGCCCGTCCATTTTCCAATGGCGTTAAACCCTTTCAGAATACACCAAATCCAGCATTAGAGTAGATCAACGATGTCAACAGCATGGGCGGGCGGCACGGACGCCATCCTGGAAAGAATGGAGCAGATGACCAACCTCTTCATCGAGGAGCAGCGCAAATCGATGTATGCGGGCGAGTCGGCCACGCATTGCGAGGAATGCGGCGAGCCGATACCGGAAAGCCGGCGTCAGGCGATTCCGTGCAAATATTGCCTGGCCTGCCAGACCGAGCTCGAAAAGAGCACCCGATAAACGCCGGGATCAGATGCATTTTCTCCGCCAGTCTTCCGAATTGCCCGGCCCCAAAGGCTTGCCGCTCCTCGGCAATCTCTTGCAAATCGATTTGCCCAAACTGCATCTGATCCTGGAGGAATGGGCCGACCGATACGGCGACATGTACAGGTTCAGACTGGCTAATAAAGCGGTCGTGGTGATCGGCAATCCTGAACTTATCCAGCAAGTCTTGCGCGATCGTCCGCAATCCTTTCGCCGAGGCGGTTCGATAGAACAGATATCGAGAGAACTCGGCACCCATGGCGTTTTTGCCGCCGAGGGCGAACAATGGCGGCGTCAGCGCGCGCTGACGATGCAGGCATTCAAGCCGGAACAGTTGCGGCGCTTCTTTCCGACCCTGCGCGCCATCACCGAGCGGCTGCAAGCCCGCTGGAGCCAACTTGCCGAAGCCGGAAATCCGCTTGCAGTCGACAAGGACTGGATGCGCTTTACGGTCGATGTGACCACGCAATTCGCCTTCGGTTACGACATCAACCTGCTCGAAAACGAAAACGCCGACTTTCAGCGACACCTGGAAAGCCAGTTGCCCGGGCTCAACCGCTGGGCGAACGCACCGTTTCCGTACTGGCATTATTTCAAGCTGCCCAGCGACCGCGCGATGGAAAAATCGCTGGTTGCCATCAAGGAAACGATCAACGGCTTCGTGCGGCAAACGCGGGAGCGGCTCGCACAACAGCCTGAACGCGCCGGCCAGCCGGCAAACTTCCTCGAAACCTTGCTGCAAGCTCGGGACGAAAACGGCGCCGGGTTGTCCGACGAGGAGATCACAGGCAACGTATTCACGATCCTGATCGCGGGCGAAGACACCACCGCACATACCTTATCCTGGCTACTGCACCTGCTTTGCGAACACCCGGACGTGCAGCGCAAGTTGCAGCAGGAAGCCGATGCTGCCTTGGGCGGTCACGCCCTGCCGCCCGATCTCGGCGTCCTCGAAAACATGCCTTATCTCGAAGCCGTCGCCCTGGAAACCCTGCGCTTGAAAAACGTCGCACCGATTTTATTTCTGGAACCCAATCAAGATGTCGAACTGAACGGCGTCACGATCCCCCAAGGCACCCTATTGATGCTGCTGAACCGTTATAACGCCTTGCAGGACGCAAATTTCTCCGCCGCGAGCCAATTCAGGCCGGATCGCTGGCTCGATGCGGATCCGGCCAGTTGCCCCCACAACCGCAGCGCCTTCACCCCTTTCGGCGCGGGACCGCGCTTTTGCCCCGGACGCAGTTTGGCTATGCTCGAAATCAAAATGGCGATCGCGATGATGGCCCGAAATTTTACCGTCACCCCGGTAGACACGGGGCAACCGGTGCGGGAGTTGTTTTCGTTTACGATGATGCCGGAGAACTTGCAGGTCCGCTTCAAAAAAAGACAAGCCCTATCGATTCGACACGACGGCATAGAACCTTTGGCATCCTCCGGAGTCTGAGATAGTCACAGTTGTTTAACGCCAGGAGAAACCGATGCCAATCCAAAAACTCCAGCCCTGCCTGCGCTTGTTCGGATTGATTTTCTGCTGTTATTCCCCCCTCTCCCCTGCGCTTGAAGAAGGTGCCGCCATGTCGATGACGCTGAAGTCCTCCTCCTTTGCCCAGCAAACCGATATCCCCAAGGAGTTTACTTGCGACGGCTCGAATGTTTCGCCCGCGTTGGCCTGGACTGATGTTCCGCAAAACGCCAAGAGCCTCGTGTTGATCGTGGACGATCCCGATGTGCCGGCGCCTTTCCTGCCGCTCAGGACATGGGTGCACTGGCTGCTTTACAACATCCCGCCGACGGTTTCCGAATTAGCGCAGCAACTTGCCCCTCAGAAATTACCCCAAGGCACTCTGCAAGGCAAAAACGACTGGAAAGACACCGGCTACAATGGCCCGTGTCCGCCTTTTGGCAGGCATCGTTATTTCTTCAAGCTTTACGCGCTGGACACGGTATTGCCGGATTTGAACCAGCCCGACAAGGCCGCTCTGGAGAAGGCGATGGAGGGACACATCATCGGTCAGGCCGAATTGGTAGGAACTTATAAGCGTTAACAAAAGTTCATAGTGCTGAATCAGTGCCATCTGCTCGATCTTCACAACATATCGAAGCTTATCCCCCTGCGGGATGCCATTTGGTTGCAAAATGAAAAAACATGTCGCCTTGCATCGTGGGAGCGGTTTTCAACCGCGACCGAACGCAGATATATCTCCGGGCATGATTGTCGCGCTTGAAAAGCGCTCCCACAAGTAAAGTATTTATCACTCGTTTGATTGGACAACATGCGTAAAAAGCCTCATAGCCGCGATTTGCGCAAAGGCCGCTATTCGGAGCAAAATCGGATTTATCATGTCCCCACTTCCACCGAAGACAAACGACCTTTGTTCTTCGATTTCCATCTAGGCCGCGTGGTAGTGCAAAGCCTGCGCTTCCTACACGAACGCGGCGATGTCGTGAGCTTGGCTTTTGTGGTGATGCCTGACCATCTACACTGGCTTTTCCAACTGACAGGAGAAAGGCCGCTGGAGAAAGTCATCCATTCGTTGAAGCGTCATACATCCAACGTCATTAATCAACACATAGTTGCTGCGGGCGAGACCGTTTGGCAGGAAGGGTATTTTGACCGCGCCCTGCGGGCTGAAGACGATGTCCGCGTAGTGGCCCGCTATATTGCGTTTAATCCTCTGCGAGCGGGACTTTGCCAGCATATCGGAGCTTATCCCCTGTGGGATGCCATTTGGTTGCAAAATGAAAAAAGCATGTAGCCTTGCATCGTGGGAGCGGTTTTTTAACCGCGACCGTACGCAGACATATCTCCGAGCATGGTTGTCGCGCTTGAAAAGCGCTCCCACCGAAATGAAACGATCAGCAGGATGGCGAGGTGTTTCACATGCGTAGATACTGTTATTCGAGTCAAGCGTCATGAAGAACAGGGTTGAACGATTTACCTGATTTCAAGACGCCGAATGCGACATGAACGAGCTTACGCATCATGGCGCCAATGATGAGCTTAGGTGGCTTTCCGGTGCTGGTCAGGCGTTCTTTAAAACGCTTGCCCCACGCGGTTTTGTAAAGGGTGACCATCGCAGGCATATAAAGCGCTTTACGCAGAAAGGCATGGCCGACCTTGGACAACCTGGGTCTGCCTCTCACGCTACTACCCGACTCGTATTGGCGTGGATCGAGCCCGGCAAAAGCAGCAGCTTGGCGGCCGTTGGCGAAGCGGTCGGTGTTGGCATAAAACGCCAGTATGATGGCGCTGGTGCGCTCGCCGATACCGGGGATGCTGTCGAGCAAATCTCGTTTTTGTTTGAGATCAGGGTATTTGTCGATGTGCTCGTTAATGTTTTTAATCAGTTGCTTAATAGCATTGTCGAGCCAATCGAGATGCTGCTGAATATCGTCATGGACGGCATCGCGGGAAACGCCAAGACGGTTGCTTTCCTGTGTACGCATGGTCTGCAGCGCCTCCAGACGCAGTACCAGAGCACGCAAAGCGATTTCCTCCTGACTTGGAGCCTGCCAAGATTCGGGTCGACGCTCGGCACAGAAATCGGCGATCAGCCGGGCATCGACCGCATCGGTTTTGCTACGGGTGAGCCGGGAGGCGGCATAGGCTTTAATTTGCGCCGGATTGACGACACTGACAGTGAGACCTGCCGTCGCCAGGCACTGGGCAACGTCTTCCCAGTAAATGCCAGTGGCTTCCATGCAGACATGGACGGATGTTGCTTGATACGACGCCAACCAGTCGGTTAATTGAGCAAAGCCGGCGTTGGAGTTGGCAATGACTTTGCTGCGAAACTTGCCGTTGGGCAAGCGCAAGGCGCAGTCCAACTTGGCTTTAGCAACATCAATGCCGAGATGAAACAAAGACATAGAAAACCTCAAATGATCTACCTTGTGAATGCGGGCTACCGGCAAGCCGGGCCAAAGATACTGTCCGATCGTTGATCGAGGCGAGTAGCTGCTGCATGATCTACGTCACGGACTTGGTTTTCCAAGGCTGGGTACGGCATCCAGCTACTCAAACCTGAGGTGCCCCTCAGGTGTGTTACACGGTGCTTTTATAGCTTAAACCCGTTTAAATAACACGGGATTTATAATACAAGGCTGGTATTTTAAGAGTGGCATTAGCTGCGACTGTTGCCGCTCCTAACGCATAGCAAATCCTCGGCAATCGAGAACGAGGACAGGCCGGGCTTTAACCCGGCCTGCCCCGACTTGGCATCAGGCTTTCACAAACCGCAAAGTCCCGTCTTCCGCTTCGACTTTCACCGTATCGCCCGCACTGAAGCGGCCGGACAGGATTTCCTGCGCCAGCGGATTTTCCAGCTGATGCTGGATCGCGCGCTTCAAAGGCCGCGCGCCGTACACCGGATCGAAGCCGGCCTCGCCGAGACGGTCGAGCGCGGCCTCGCTGATTTCGAAGCCGATTTCGCGGTCGGCCAGACGCTTTTGCAGCTGGCCGATCTGAATCTTCGCGATCGCCCGGATCTGCTCGCGTTCGAGCGGGTGGAACACCACGACCTCGTCGATCCGGTTAATGAATTCGGGCCGAAAATGCATGCCGACGATCTCCATCACCTCGGACTTCATTTCCTGGTAATTGGCCTCGCCCGCGAGTTCCTGAATCCGGCTCGAACCGAGGTTCGAGGTCATCACGATCACGGTATTGCGAAAATCGACCGTGCGACCCTGCCCGTCGGTCAGGCGTCCGTCGTCCAGCACCTGGAGCAGCACGTTGAACACATCCGGATGCGCCTTTTCGACTTCGTCCATCAAGATCACCGAATACGGCTTCCGGCGCACCGCCTCGGTCAGATAACCGCCTTCCTCGTAGCCGACGTAGCCCGGAGGCGCGCCGATCAGACGCGCGACCGAATGCTTCTCCATGAATTCGGACATGTCGATACGTATCATCGCATCGACCGTATCGAACAGGAATTCGGCCAGCGCCTTGCATAGTTCGGTCTTGCCGACGCCTGTCGGTCCCAGGAACAGGAACGAGCCGTTCGGCCGGTTCGGATCGGACAGGCCCGCCCGCGCGCGGCGGATCGCGTTGCTGACCGCCTTCAGCGCCTCGCCCTGGCCGACCACGCGCCTGCTGATCTCTTCTTCCATGCGCAAGAGCTTGTCGCGCTCGCCTTCCATCATCTTCGACACCGGAATGCCGGTCCACTTCGAGACGACTTCGGCGATCTCCTCCTCGGTCACCTTGTTGCGCAGCAGCGTCATCTTGTGTTGCTCGCCGGAATCCGCCTGCGCCAATTGTTTCTCCAGCGCCGGAATGATGCCGTACTGCAGTTCCGCCATCCGGTTCAAGTCGCTCGCGCGCTTGGCCGACTCCAGTTCGACTTTCGCGTGGTCGAGCTTTTCCTTGACCGAGGCGGAGCCTTGCAGGGAGGCCTTCTCGGCCTTCCAGATTTCCTCAAGGTCCGAATATTCCTTCTCGACCTCGGCGATTTCTTCTTCGAGAATCTCCAGGCGCTTTTTCGATGCTGCATCGGCTTCCTTCTTCAGCGCGACCTGCTCGATCTTCAACTGAATCAGGCGCCGGTCCAGCCTGTCCATCGCCTCGGGCTTCGAATCCTGTTCCATCCGGATTCGGCTGGCCGCCTCGTCGATCAGGTCGATCGCCTTGTCCGGCAGCTGCCGGTCCGCGATGTAGCGGTACGACAGCCCGGCTGCCGCGACGATCGCAGGATCCGTGATGTCGACGCCGTGGTGAACCTCGTATTTTTCCTTCAGGCCGCGCAGGATCGCGATCGTATCCTCGACGCTGGGTTCATCGACCAGCACCTTCTGGAAACGGCGTTCGAGCGCCGCATCTTTTTCGACATATTTGCGGTATTCGTCCAGGGTCGTCGCGCCGACGCAATGCAGTTCGCCGCGCGCCAGCGCCGGCTTCAGCATGTTGCCCGCGTCCATCGCGCCTTCGGCCCTGCCCGCGCCGACCATCGTGTGCAACTCGTCGATGAACAGGATCACCTGCCCTTCCTGTTTGGCCAGATCGTTCAACACCGCCTTCAGGCGCTCCTCGAATTCGCCACGGAACTTCGCGCCGGCGATCAAAGCCGCCATGTCCAGCGCCAGCACCCGCTTGCCCTTGATGCCTTCGGGCACTTCGCCGTTCACGATGCGCTGGGCCAGGCCTTCGACGATCGCGGTCTTGCCGACGCCGGGCTCGCCGATCAGCACCGGGTTGTTTTTGGTGCGGCGCTGCAAGACCTGGATCGTGCGGCGGATTTCGTCGTCGCGGCCGATCACCGGATCCAACTTGCCCGCTTCGGCACGCTCGGTCAGGTCGATCGTGTATTTTTTCAAGGCCTGGCGCTGGTCTTCGGCGCTCTGATCATCGACCGCCTGACCGCCGCGCATCGCCTCGATCGCCTTTTCGACCGCCTGCTTAGTGGCCCCGGCTTTTTTCAGCAAATCCTGCAACAGCCCTCTTTCCTCGAACACGGCCAGCAAGAACAGCTCGCTGGCGATGAACTTGTCGCCGCGCTTTTGCGCCAGCTTGTCGGTCACGTTCAACAGCCGCGCCAGCTCGTTCGAAATCTGTACGTCGCCGCCCGCGCCCGATACGGTCGCCAGCCGGTTCAGCGCCTGTCCGAGTTCGACGTGCAATGCCGTCGTATTGACATTGAGCTGGGCCAGCAAAGGCTTGATGCTGCCGCCCTCCTGATCGAGCAAGGCGATCATCAGATGCACGGGCTCGATGAATTGATGATCCTTGCCCAAGGCCAGGCTTTGGGCTTCCGCCAGCGCTTCCTGAAATTTGCCGGTTAATTTATCCATCCGCATGTGGGTTTACCTCTATAAGGAATTTATTAAGTTGCGGAGGATATGGGGCGTTAATGGCGAATTTTCAATCCGGCCAAAAAACGAATTATGGACGGATTACTCAAACGGATTAATCAAATCAATACCGCAGTTCTCAAAATCTTTAATGTTTCGTGTAGCCAGCAAGCCATAGCCAATCTCTGCAATGCTTACACTGGTGATGAATAGATGCGTGCTGTCCTGCCTATTCAACCACGCTAAAACAGCCGGATTTGGCTGAGGCCGCATCACTTCGGAAATGATATTGGTATCCAAAACAATCACTGCGACAAATCCATCGGATCGTGCGCCGCATAGCGCGGCAAATCCAATTCAACCCCCTGTTCTTTGCCAAATAACTGCAACGCCATGTCGCCTAGCTTCACTTGCTGCGTGGTAACGGCTTGTTTAAGAATCCGGCGAACTTCTTCTTCCATCGACACACCGTGTTCCTCTGCAAGGGTGCGCAGCCTAAAAAACACATCGTCGTCTAATTCTCTGATGCTTATATTTGCCATGCGAGCCCCCATCAATCGGCCTCAAAATTCAACATTTCTCAAATGATAGCACCCGCTAGCATCGCGATCAATGAACATGCTCCCCGGCCATATCGACCGCCAGAAAGGCCGCAATATCCTGCCCCTCCTGAAAATTGCCATACGCCAGCGCCAGTTTCACATAAGCCGCTTCGATCGACAGATTCCAGATCATTTCCGCGCCCGCATCGAGCAAGCACCACGTGCTCTCATACGCATCGGGCGATTTCCGCGCCGGGGCCAGGTAAACCTTCACGCCCTGCTGCCGGCAGCGCTTGATGAACGCCAGCAGCGAATGCTTGTCGCCCCATTGCAGGGTGCTGCATGCGGTGCCGGAATGATAAAGGTCATGCAATACCGCATCGACGCCGTCGAGAGAAAAATGCGCGTAATCAAGGCCCGGATAAGGCCTGATCATCAGGATACGGCCTGAAAACAGCGGCTTCAACTCGGGTAATTCCGCTTGCCGCTCAAACGCCGGCATGCCGGTCCTGACAAACCGGCCACCCGCATACGCCATGTAGCTTTGCCCCTGCACGCTGTAAAAATCACCGCTCAATTGCAGCGACGAAGCCAGCCGCGCGCCCCGATGCACCTGTAAAGTCTGGCCCTGATTGCGGTATGGCACGAATACGCCGGGTTCCTTAATCTCCCGGATAAAATCGACCGCGCAATGAAAGTTATCCAGCCCGTTGGCCTTAGGATGATCGAGCGGATAATCGCTCGAAACCAGCAGCAAAGGCACCTTCAGCCCGTGGAAATAAAAGCTGAACGCCGCCGCAGTGTAGGCCAGCGTATCGGTGCCGTGCGTCACGATCACACCGTCATAGCGTTCCGGCTGTTTGGCTTCGATCGCTTCGATGATGACAGGCCATGCTGCAGGCGCGAGGTTTTCGCTGAGCAGCCGGATCGGCTCGATCGATTCGAAAGCGATGTCCTTCGCCGCCTCGGGGAAGCGCCGCTGAAATTCGTTGAGCAACATGAAAGGCGCAGCATCGGACGGCTTGATCGTGCCTTCGCTGGCGCTTGATCCGATCGTGCCGCCGGTGAATACAACCAGAATATGTTTCATAGTATGATGTGTTTTTTTCGTGTGATTATTCAGGCCCCATCTCTGATTCCAGTATCGCTAAGTAAAGCCGTCATCCCGGCATGGATTGCCGGGATCCAGGCTACATGGATGTATTAAGGCTCGCCATCCTTGGCAACCCGGCAACTGCTCCTGCGTTGCCCTACCTCCGGCATCCTTGCAGTCGTGGATTCCGGCATTCCCTGCCGGAATGACGCGGTTTTCCTGAGCTTCATGGCATTGCCTCTAGCCTACTCGCCCATTGGGGGACAGCGATTAAGATCAGAAAATTACCGAATAATTACATTTTTGCAGTTTTCAAAACAAAGCCATACAAATTCTAAACCACCCCAACATGAAAATCTCACTTATCGTCGCGATGGCGAGCAACCGGGTCATCGGCCTGAACAACAAAATGCCCTGGCACCTGCCGGCCGACCTGAAACGTTTCAGAAAAATCACGATGGGCTCGCCGATCCTGATGGGCCGGAAAACCTTCGAATCGATCGGCTGCCCTCTGCCCGGCCGCACCAATATCATTCTGAGCCGCAATCCTGCCTACACGCAGGAAGGCTGCGTCGTCGTGAACGATCTTGAAACCGCGGTCTGGACCGGGTGCCGGAATGCCGGCGAGATATTCGTGATCGGCGGCTCTGATCTTTACCAAGCCTTGCTGCCGAGAGCGCAAACGATTTATTTGACCGAAATCAGACGGGAATTTCCGGGGGATACGTTTTTTCCAGAACTGGACATGAAGGAATGGGTGGAGGTGAAACGGGAAGATGTCGATGAAGATGCCAATGCGGGGTTTAGATATAGCTTTTTACGGTTAGATCGGGAATACAACCGTAAATCAAGTTGAGCAAGGGGCCAAAGACCTTATCTTTTTCCTCCCACTTCTCATCTGTAATTGGTGAGCTGAAAAGCGCCTAGGCTAACATCACAAATTTGTTGCAACCGATTTAAAAGCTAGGGAAGATATACGAAAATTAGTTTTTTATATTTCAACTCAGGAGGATTGCTTGTCCACCCAAGACAACGAGAAAATACTTAGTGAAACAACTAGCGGCGACTTGGCTGTCGTTGGTGAAGGAACACCGAATGAGACTAAAATCAGCCTACAGGTGCTCCAAAGCATTTATCATGAACTTACAGGGAAAACCGAGGATGTATCAAAGTCCTACAACGAGCCGTTTCAGGTAGCCCTTTGTGATTTTCAGCAGCTCGATCATCGAATTACTCAATGTTGTGAGCAGTATAACATCAAGGCTGCAAATTGCTCCGCCAAAGTCTTCTATGTCAACGACAGTCAAGAAACCTTTAGCTCGTTTAATCGGTTTGTAGGGTTTAATTCAGGCTCTACGAGTGCAGTCGAAAGTGTGCTCATCACCTACAACTTTATGATAATGCTCCCGAGGGTTGAGAAACCGCAGAGTTATTCTCTATCTGTCCGAATAGCATCACGCGTTGCAGTTGAAAAGCAGATGCGAGAAAGCATGCCATTCCATATACCAAAGATCCTCAGAACCATGGGAAATCGGACCGGAGTCGTAACGGTAAAGTATGTTGACTATGTGGTAGCGCGCAGCCTACTCAATACGGTCGATCAATGGTTTGAAGCGCTTCCACGGGCCGAAACTTCGAGCGTTTGGAAGCACATTACACAACGATCACACTACCTTCCTATCGTCGCTCGCTATATTGCCGGCGCGTTTGTTGCTATCTTAATTTTTCGCTCGATTGGCGCGTTTATCCCCGAAGGAGCGTCATTGCAACAACTTGCTAGGTTTTCACTTTGTTCCTTTGTTGGTCTCTTCGCTGCATACAAACTTGCGTATCATCTTGGTCGCACAGCTGAAGATTCGCTCGATATGTGGTCACAGCTATCATACGTGTCGCTAACTGCTGGAGACAAGAATTTGATTCGCGAAGCAACTGCGGCCAATAAAAGAAGCGTCATAGCCGCACTTACCAAATTTACTTCAGCCCTTTTAGTCTCCGCGGCTGCCAAAGTTATCGTTACTATTATTGTTCCATAGCCGTAATCATACTATACGTTCCTACCAAGGAGTAATTAAGCAAGTAGCCCGGATGCAATCCGGGCGCTACACAGAGGCGAACTTCGCTGTTCATGTGGCTTTACGTCGGCGTAATCTGAGATTCGGCTGGAATTAAAAAATTTGGTGCGGCAAAAGCTTAACCCGGATTCCGCTACGCTGCATCCGGGCTTCTCTAAAGCGGCCCTTGTTGTCAAGTCTCCGCGCCTGTATTTATATCAGTTTTTCATTCCTCGGAAATTTCGATCAGTTTATGTTTAAAGACAAAAGGTTTTCAGGCTTCTCTCCGCGGTCAATGCCGCACGATGTAATCGGAGGGTTGGCCTCAATCTACTGTGACGGATTGTATCCAAGCCCGGAACGAGGTCCAACCTTCCGAAAACTTTTATCTTTAAAAATGCCGCTCCTTTCCTAACCCTTCGAATGCACTTAAGGCGTTGAATCTAAGTTATTTTGAACAACACTTTCGGTTTTTCGCATTAAACCCGTTGCCAGTCGAATGTCTCTCCGGTGATCCATAAGCGGTGCAGGATGACCGCCAATTTCCGCGCCACCGCCACCCGCGCCTTGCCGACGCCCTTTTGTGCCTCCAGCCGCTCACCCCAACGTTTCAAGGCACAATCTCGCTGCGTATGGCTCAGGAGATTATGCGCCGCCTCCACCAGCAGCCAGCGAAGTAAACCGTCACCTTCCTTGGTAATCCGCCCTCGGTAATCGATGTCGCCGGATTGATAGACGCTCGGGACTAAGCCGAGATAAGCGCCGACTTGGTCGCTGCGCTGAAAACGTTCAGGATCGTCGATAGTGGCCAGGTAAGCCGCCGCCGTCAACGGCCCGACGCCCGGCACGCTCATCAATCGCCGGCAAACGCTGTCTTGCCGGATCCGCACCTTGATCTCTTTGCGTAACACTTCCGCCGCATCGATCGACTGCCGCCACAGATTCAATAATGGCGTTAAAGCGCCCGCCAAGGCAGGTTCGCGCGCCTCGACCACGGCCTGGACTTTCATCTCGAACTCCCGCTCCGCCACCTTCCCCAACTTGATCCCATGCGCCCGCAACAAGCCTCGGATGCGGGCATTGAGTGCATTCGCCGTCTCGACTAGCCCCGCCCGCGCCGCCAGCCAAGTACGCAACTCCCGTGCCGCTCCTGATTTGCGGTGCACCGCCGTATACCAACCCGTGCGTGCCATATTCGCGAGGTCGCGGGCGTTCACACGATCGGTCTTCTTCTTGGTACAGACCACCGCCTTGGCGCGCCTCGCATCAATAATCACCGCTTCGTGACCTAATCTTTCCAACACCTGCACCGCCCATTCCGCCAAGGGCGACGCCTCCACGACGCACTTCATCGCCTCCTCACCGCCAAGGCAGATGCGGAAACCATCCGCATCGGTCGGTATCTCTTCTTCCCGCACAATGCCGCCAGCTCCATCCATCAGGCAAATAGCGCTTGCTTTGCTTGCTAAACCAATGCCACAGTAGTTCATGTCAGCCTCCGGTTATTTTGGGGCTTCCTTTGCGGATGACCCCGTGTTTGTTTAATCAACTTTCGGAGGCTGACACTTTTTATTCAAACTGTCCACCCGTTTCGGTGCAGGATGACAGCGGGCCGCTTTATTACATCTACTTGCTATACAAGCCATTGAAGGCTGGTAGGGTACGTGATGCGTACCAGAGTACGATGTTAGTCCCGCCATATGGGCAGCCACCATTTCTTCGGCAACCACATCTGCGCGAGCGAGGTAAATAACATCACCGTAGAAGCAAGACTATAACCGATGCCGCCTATCATGGTCAGCCAGGCGCATTCGGGAAAGAACTTGGTGAGCCACCACGAAAGAACATCGAGGATAAGAAATACAAAGGGCGTTGCGATAAGCAGGATTTGCCAACGGCTGGGAAATTCGGCCATCGCAAAAATCCAGCCCATAAACATAAAGATAAAGGCAATACCGAATAAATGAATATGGGAGTCCCGAGTCAAAAGGCTATAGCTGGCGCCTTGATCAACCTCAGCGACTTTTTGTAAGTTTTCGAGTTTAGTGAAATTGGGCAATTCCGAACTTCCGTTATGGCAGGAAGCGCAATACTTCTGTATCAACGGCTCGATTTTGGTCTTCCATTGCTCGGCGGGAGCGCCATCCCGGGTCCATTGAATAAGCTCAAATCTGTCTCCATCCGGCGCCATGGCCTTCATCTGCCCTTCCAGCATGGTTTCCAGTTTGGAACCCGTGCGATTGCCATAATAGCTGTAAATGATGTCATCGATGGATAGTCCGGGTTTCCCATCGGCCATGCCATGGGTCAGCATGATCTGCGCACCCGCCATCATTAATCCAAAGCCGATGGTGACGAGATAACCCGTAAACAGGACTTTATATTTTGTGGGAAGCAGGGAGAGGGAAGCCACTTGAGTTCCGGAGATCATTTGAGAGAATCGGATCGAAATTAAACTTAGTCCGATAGGGTACCGCAACACGCACCGTTTCTAAAGCGCTCAGGTAAAATCAAACTCAAAAACGCTTTTGGGGTCACTTACCCGATCGACGTGCAGGGTGCGGTTTCCAGCTGACTTCTAGATCATTGCGTCGAGTGTCGAAAATTCGCTCCAGCCTATCCCGCAATCAGCCGGCGGCTCAAAAGCTCTGCCAGCCAGCCGAAGGGCATGGCATAGAACATGATGTCCTCCAGCCGAATGCCGTTTTCGGTTTCGGTCAGACAGACCTCGTGGCTCCAGAATTTGAACGGACCGATGCGCTGCTGCTAGACGAAACGTTTCGGTTCGTTGTATTGACTGACTTCCGAAAGCCACACCATCGGGAGGACGAACACGGCCTTCATCCGGTAGCTGATCAATAGGTTGGCATAAATTTTTTCGGGACCGCGGGAGGTGATTTCAAGGCGAACTGTTAGATTTTGCCTGCTGCATCGCCTCAGCCCCGCCGCCCAAGGCCTTATATACCGCAATCAGATTCGTCGAAGCGTCCGCCTCGGAGCGGGCCAGGTCGATTTCGGCGACATAAAGCGCGCGTTGCGCGTCCAGCACGTCCAGAAACGAGCTGACGCCTTCCGTATAGCGTAAATTCGACAAGCGCACCGACTCCTTCAGGTCGGCCACCGTGCGGGCAAGCGTCTGCCGCCGGATTTCTTCCTTCAGGTAGCGGGTCAGCGCGGTCTCGGTTTCCTGCAGCGCCTCCAGCACCGCCTTTTCATAGTTCAGATAAGCCTCTTTCTGCTTCGCATCGGCCAGATCGATGCCGGCGCGGATGCGGCCGAAATTCAGCAAGGGCTGTAACAGATTGGCGGCGGTGCCGTAGGAAAACGACGCCGATTTGAACAAGCTTTCGATGTCGGTATTGCGCAGCCCCAAGAAGGCCGACAGCGATAGCTTCGGAAACAGTTCCGCGATCGCCGCCCCCTGCATCGCGGTCGCGGCCGCGAGATTGCGTTCGGCGACGCGAAGGTCGGGGCGATGGCGTATCGTTTCGGCCGGCGAAGACAGAATCTGGACCGCCGGCGCCGCCGGCACCGCACGGTTCGAATTCAGTTGCTTATCCAGGGCACCGGGCCTGCGCCCCGCCAGCACTTCGAGCTGGCGCAAGGCCGCCGTCAGCCGGGCTTCGAACGCCGGAATCTGGGATTCGGTCGCAGACGCTTGCGCCCTCGCCCGCACCACATCGTGCTTCGTGCCGACGCCTTCGTCGTTGAGCCTTTCGGTCAATCGCAACGTCTTCTGCTGCGACTCCAGGTTTGAGCGCGTAATTCTGAGCTGGTTCTGAAGGCTCCGGTATTCGACATAGGTGCGCGCGATTTCGGAGGTCAGCACGACCTGCGACTGGCGATACGCTTCGGCCGCGCCCTCCAGATCCGCGGAGGCGGCCTCCAGGCGCCGCTGCTGGCGGCCGAACAGATCGATTTCCCAGATCGCATCGAAGCCGAGCTCGAACAGATTGAACTTGATGCCGGGCGCGAATCCCGGAAACGGATTCTCGTTGCGCTCTGCGCCGGCGGCCACATCGACTTTCGGGAACAATTCCGCGCGCGTGCTGCGGCGCTCGGCGCGGGCCTGATCGATTCGGGCCAGCGCGATCTTGATGTCGAGGTTTCCGTCCAGCGCCTCCGCCATCAGGCGGTCCAGCTCGGCATCGCCGAAACTCTGCCACCAGCGCTTCAACGCCTCGGAATCGACAGGCTTAGCGCCCGCTTGCGCCGGTTTCAACCCGGCGGCTTGCCAGCGCTCAGGGACACTTGGCGCGGTTTCCTTGTAATCGGGGCCCACCGCGCAGCCGGCCAAACCGGCGGCGATCAAACATGACGCTAAGCTAGGCTTCATAGCGATGTCCCTTCAGAAACAAGGCAACGGCAGCATCGATCATAACTTCCTTCTCCGTAGCGTTCAATCCCTCCTCCATCCCCAGCAAGCAGCGAAAATGCTCGTCCCCCTTCAACATACTCAGAAACAGCCGGCTCGATGCCTCGACATCGGCGATTTGCATCGTGCCGCTTGCGGCCAGTTCGGCAAGGTAGGAAGACAGTTGCTTCAGAACCGGTTCGGGGCCGGATCGATAGACCTGAGCCCCCAATTCCGGAAAATGTTGCTGCTCGGAGATGATAAGCCGGTAAAGCTGCAGCGATTCGGGCGCATAAATCAGATCGACGAAAGCGCGGGCGATCCTTTTCAGTCCAACCTCGGGGTTCTGGTTGTTGCCCTGTGAACTCGCGAGCGTTACGAGCAGTGATGCGCACTGTTCGGCGATCACCGCCGCAAACAGTTCCTGCTTGCCGTGAAAATGGCTGTACAGCGTCGGCTTCGAGACCGGCGCGGCCTCGGCGATCGCTTCCATGCTGACGCCGCTGTAGCCGTGTGCGAGAAATGCCTGCCTCGCGGCATTGAGAATGGCCTGTCGTTTGGATGGGGAAGCGTGGGTCATGATCTTACTCAAGAAAATTTGATTGCTTAGGAATCGGTTTCGCGATTAAAATAAACTAAACCGTTCAGTTTAGCAATCCTTAAATTATGCGCACTCCCTTTTACAAGACACCGCTGTTCCTGATCGCCCTCCTGCTCCTGGCGGCATCGGCCGGCGCCTTTTACTGGCTCAAGGCCGTGCATCCTTTCGAAAGCACCGACAATGCCTATCTGAAGTCGCACATGAGCCTGATCAGCCCGAAGGAAAGCGGCTATGTGAAGGAGGTGCTATTCGAAGACAACCAACGGGTGAAGCGCGGCGACCTGTTGGTCGTGATCGACGACCACGATTTCCAGGCCAAGGCCGCGCAGGCCGAGGCGCAGGTCCTGCTCGAAAAGGCGAGCGCCGCCACCCTGGAAACCGATAAACGAGCGCAGGAAGCGATGATCCGCCAGGAGCACGCAAACATCGCTTCCGCCGACGCGAGCGTCGAAAAATCGGCCAGGGATCTGAAACGCTTTACGAACCTCGCAAAAGAAGGCGCCATTTCCGCGCAGAACCGCGACGCGGCCGAATCGGCCTACAAACAGGCCAAGGCCGAGCGTGACAAATTCGCTTCCGCCAGGCAGGGCGCGGAAAGCCGGCTGTCTTCGCTGGATGCCCGTCTGAATGAAAGCCGCGCCCGGCTAAAAGCGGCGGAGGCAATGCTGGAACTGGCCCGCATCGACCTGGCCAATACCCGCATCGTCGCACCGTTCGACGGGGTGATCGGCAACCGCGGCGTGCAGGTCGGGCAACTGGTGCAACCGGGCAGCGCGCTGGCCTATCTGATTCCGGGCGGCGGTCTGTTTGTCGAAGCGAACTTCAAGGAAACCCAGATTGCCCTGATGAAAGCAGGACAGGCGGTTGAGATTCGCGTCGATGCGGTGCCGGGACGCGTTTTCGAGGGCATCGTTGACAGTTTCGCGCCGGCTTCCGGTTCCGAATTCAGCCTGCTGCCGCCCGAAAACGCGACCGGCAATTTCACCAAGATCGTACGCCGGGTGCCGGTGAAGATCAAGTTCCGTGCGGGCGCCGATCTTGACGGCCTGAGGCCCGGGCTCTCGACCACGGTCAAGGTCAGCGTGCGGTAAAACGGCCATGTCAGTCACTGAAGCATTGGCGGCGCGCCCGCAAGACAGCACGCACACACCCAAAGCCATAACGATCCAATCCCCACCCGATGGCGAGCTGACGACCCAGCAATGGCTCGGCTTCACCGCGATGGTGTTCGGCATTTTCATGGCGATTCTGGACATCCAGATCGTTGCGAGCTCTCTGGAACAGATTCAGGCAGGGCTGTCGGCGACCAAGGACGAGATCACCTGGGTACAGACCGCCTATCTGGTCGCGGAAGTCGTGATCATCCCGCTGTCGGGCTGGCTGGCGCGCGCCTTTTCCACGCGCATTTTGTTCGTGCTGTCCTGCGGCGGTTTTACCCTGATGAGCCTGTGCTGCGTGCTGGCCTGGAATCTGCCGTCGATGGTGGTGTTCCGGGCCTTTCAGGGCTTGTTCGGCGGCGCGATGATACCGACCGTGTTTGCGGTGATCTACACCTTGTTTCCGCCGCGCCTGCAGCCGGCGATGGTGATCGTGGTCGGCATGGTGGTGATGGTGGCACCGACCGCGGGGCCGGTGCTGGGCGGCTATCTGACCGAAGTCGTATCCTGGAAGGCACTGTTTCTGATCAATCTCGCACCGGGTGTGCTGGTGTGTTTGGCGACATGGCAGTTCGTCCGGGTCGACGAACCCGAGTGGGATTTGCTGAAGAAGATCGATTTTCTCGGCATCGTCTACATCGTGGTGTTTCTCGGCAGCGCGCAATTCGTGCTCGAAGAAGGCGTCAAGGAGCAATGGTTCGAGAGCCGGGAGATCGTATTTTTCACTTTCGTCGCGGTTGCCTCCGGCATGGCGATGCTTTACCGCGAACTGACGATAGATCATCCTATCGTCGACCTGTGGGCGTTCCGCAATCGCAATTTCACGGTCGGCTGCACGCTCGGCTTCATACTCGGCACCGGTATGTTCACGCTGATGTTTCTGATGCCGGTCTATCTGGCCAGCGTGAAAGGCCTGAACAGCCTGCAGATCGGTCAGTACATCATGGTCACCGGCATGTTTCAGTTGCTGTCCGCGTTCGTCGCAGGTCCCTTGGTGAAACGCATCGATTCGCGGCTGATGCTGGCGCTGGGTTTGTCCGGCTTCGCGCTGGGCTGCTGGATGAACGGCAATCTGACCTATGATTCGGGCTACTGGGAATTTTTCTGGCCGCAGGCGATTCGGGGCTTTTCGTTGATGTATTGCTTCCTGCCGATCAATTCCCTGGCGCTAGGCACCTTGCCGCCGGAAGAAGTCAAGAATGCCAGCGGGCTCTACAACTTGACGCGCAACCTGGGCGGCGCGATCGGTCTCGCGGTCGCGAATACGCTGATGATTCAATTGAACAAGGGGAATTACGCGGCACTGCGCGAGCATGTCACGGCCGCATCGCCGGAAGCATGGGCCTTGCTTGGCGGATTAAGTCAACGCCTATCCGGCGCCGGCCTGCCCGATGCCGACTTGGCCGCGCTAAAGCAGGTTTACGGCATGGCGATGCGCGAAGCCGAAGTGCTGACGCTGAATACGATGTTTCATATCCTGGCGCTGGTGTTTTTTGCCACGCTACTGCTGATGCCGTGGGTCAGCAAGGTCTCGGCTGACAGCGGAGCTAGCGGCGGGCATTGAGGGAAAAATAACAGCCACGAACGGGCGGGTTTCCAAAAGAAAAAAAAGGGGGGAGAAGACGAAAAAAGTATCGGGAAGCACGAAGCCTCCCGATAGGATTTCAAGCAGAAATTAGAGCAGACCTTTCAGCGCGGTGAAATCTTGCAGCGCTTTTCTCAGCAGTTGTTCTGCTTCTGGAATGTTGCCGGCTTTGGCAGCGTTGCGAGCGTTTTTCAACACAGTGTTGCCGCGGCTGCGAGCGATATCGACTTTGTCGTTAGCGTTGATTTCTTTGCTCATATCCGATGCCGCCTTGGTCAGGCTGGCGATCGTTTCAGCATCGCCGCCGGAAGTTGCAGAAGCCAGAGCCGCTTCGATTTTCTTAACGGTCATATCAATCGCTTCTGCTGGTGGGTAGACGATACGTCCGTCAGAAGCTTCCGCCATTGCAGAGGTAGAGAAAACACCCATGGAAGCGCCGACCAGTGCAGCAAGTGCGATTTTTTTCAAGATTTTCATATTGTTAGAGTCCTCTGTTTTTTTTGTTATTTGATTTTTATAAATCAGTAACGGTTTTGAAACGGTATTAGTGTACCGTCTGCGATTCTACCACAATTTATTAATGTTTTAGCAATCTCCTACGCAAGATATTTGGCTACGCAAACCCTTCATCTTAATCGAAAGTCATCAGAACAGGAGGCAAGCATTTCAATCATTTCATGAATTTGTTTTTAACAGGGCCTTGAAGCAAAGCGCCGCTTTCTCGATCGTACTGTTCAAATCCTGCTCGCTATGCGCGGCCGACACGAAGCCCGCCTCGAATGCGGAAGGCGCGAGATACACGCCTTCGGCCAGCATCGCATGGAAGAAACGCTTGAAGCGTTCCTGATCGCATTGCATCACGTCGGCAAAGCTGGTCACCTTGTCCTTGGCGCTGAAGAACAGCCCGAACATGCCGCCGACCGCGTTGGTCGTGAAGCCGATGCCGGCTTGATCCGCCACCGCTTGCAGGCCGCTCGTCAGCCTTCGGGTTTTCGCGCCGAGCGCCTCGAAAAAGCCCGGCTGCTGGACCAGTTCCAAGGTCGCGAGACCCGCCGCCATCGCGACCGGATTGCCTGACAAGGTGCCGGCCTGGTAGACCGGGCCCGCCGGCGCCAAGATCTCCATGATCTTGCGGCTGCCGCCGAACGCGCCGACCGGCATCCCCCCGCCGATCACCTTGCCCAAGGTGGTCAGATCCGGCTTGATGTTGTAAACCCCTTGCGCGCCCTGCAAACCGACGCGGAAGCCGGTCATCACCTCGTCGAAGATCAGCACGCTGCCGTATTGGTCGCAAACTTTCCTGAGCGTTTCGAGAAAGCCCGGCACCGGCGGAATGCAGTTCATGTTGCCGGCCACCGGCTCGACGATGATGCAGGCGATTTGTTCGCCGATTTGCCCAAACAGTTCGGCAACCGCCTCGCTGTCGTTGTAGGTCAGGGTAATCGTATTCTCGGCCACCGCATTTGGCACGCCCGGCGAACTCGGCACGCCGAAGGTCAAGGCGCCGGAGCCGGCCTTGACCAGCAGCGAATCGGAATGGCCATGATAGCAGCCCTCGAATTTGACTATCTTGTCGCGGCCGGTATAGCCCCGGGCCAGACGAATCGCGCTCATCGTCGCCTCGGTGCCGGAGCTGACCATTCGTATCAGTTCGACCGAAGGCAACAGCTCGATCACCTTCTCGGCCATGCGCGTCTCGATTTCGGTCGGCGCGCCGAAACTGAGCCCCTTTTCGGCCGCGGCCTTGACCGCCGCGATCACCGCGGGGTGCGCATGCCCGAGAATCATCGGCCCCCAGGAGCCGACATAGTCGATATAGGCCTTGCCTTCACTGTCGTAAATATACGCGCCCTGCGCCCTGTCGATGAAGACCGGCGTGCCGCCGACGCCGCTGAAAGAACGCACCGGCGAATTGACGCCGCCTGGAATCACACGCTTTGCTTCGGAAAAAAGTGTTGCTGCTTCTGTCATATTGATCGTTTTCAGGTTAAAATCTACGGGCTTGTCGAAATCGGCTAACTTTAGCATGATTAGCGCATGCTGTTACCGCCGATTCGGGATCGAAAAAAAATTATTCCAGCAGGACTTGCTTTTTTTTCAAATCCCCCGGATAATAGCCGACTCACAGCCGCTAAGGCTGAATTATGGTAATCGTATCGGTCCTCCCGCAACGATACGCTGCGAACCCCGCCAGGTCCGGAAGGAAGCAACGGTAGCAGCAGATTCGTGTGCCGGGATGTGGCTGGTGCGGTTACCGCCCTACTCGCTTTCTATCCGTACTGAGCCTGAAATGAGTTACCAGGTTCTCGCCCGCAAATGGCGCCCGCATAATTTCTCCGAAATCGTCGGTCAAGAACATGTCGTCAAGTCGTTGATCAACGCCTTGCAGCATGACCGTTTGCATCATGCCTATCTGTTCACCGGCACCCGCGGCGTCGGCAAAACCACCCTGGCCCGCATTCTGGCCAAAGCCATCAACTGCGAAAATCTACAGGATTACAATCCCTGCGGCGCCTGCAAGGTCTGCCGCGACGTCGATGAAGGCCGTTTCCTGGATTTGATCGAAGTCGATGCCGCCTCGCGCACGAAGGTCGAAGATACCCGCGACCTGCTCGACAATGCGCAATATGCGCCGAACCAGGGCCGCTTCAAGGTCTATCTGATCGACGAAGTGCACATGCTGTCCGGCCACAGCTTCAACGCGCTGCTGAAGACGCTCGAAGAGCCGCCCGCGCATGTCAAATTCCTGCTCGCGACGACCGACCCGCACAAGATTCCGGTCACCGTGCTGTCGCGCTGCCTGCAATTCAATCTGAAACGCTTGTCGCAGGAACAGATCAGCGGCCAGATGGAATTCATCCTGAACCAGGAAACGATCGCCTTCGAAGCCCCGGCCCTGAAGCTGTTGGCGCGCGCCGCCGACGGCAGCATGCGCGACGGCCTGAGCCTGCTCGATCAGGCGATCGTACACGGCAACGGCAAGGTAACTGCCGACGATGTCGGCGCGATGCTTGGCGTGATCGCGCAGCAGCCGGTCGGCGACCTGCTTAACGCGCTGGCCACCCAGGACGCCCCCGGTCTGCTCAGAATCATCGCCGACCTGGCCGATTTGTCGCCCGATTTCAGCGGCGTGCTGCGCCAATTGTTACAAGCCCTGCATGCGATCGCGGTGCTGCAGCAGGCGCCGGTCCATATCGACGCGGGACTCGACGGCGAGCTGATCAAGTCTCTGGCGGCGCAACTGCCTCCCGAAGACGTGCAGCTTTACTACCAGATCGGCCTGCTCGGACAAAAAGACCTGGACCTCGCGCCCGACCCGCGCAGCGGCTTTGAAATGGCACTCCTGCGCATGCTGGCGTTCCGTCCGGTGACCCGGGACACTGCCCAGGAAAAACGCCCGCAACCTGCCGCGAAACCGGTTCCAGCTCCGCCACCGATAGCGACCCGGCCGGCACCAGCCCCCGAGCCCGTCGCGAGCCAACCGGCGCGCGAAGAGCCCCGAGCACAAGCGCCTGCGCCGGCCCTGCCCGCCACCGACAACTGGCTGGAGATGATCACGGCGATGCGGCTCGAAAGCATCACCAAACAACTGGCGCAGCAATGCGCCTTGCAGTCGATCGACGATCATGCCTGCACACTGCTGCTGGACCCTGCGTATCAAACCATGCTGTCGCCGATGCGAATCGAAAAGCTGCAAGACTCGCTGCGAACCTTGCGCGGCAAACCGCTCAAGCTGACGATCCTGATCGAAAAACCGACCACCGCGACGCCGGCCGAGCAACTGCTGAAGCAGCGCGAAGGCCGACAACAGGCCGCGGTCGACGCGATCGAGGCGGATCAAAACATTCAAGCCCTCAAAGAACATTTCGGCGCCCGGGTCGTTCCCGGCACCATCGAACCCGTCTAAACAAGGAGAACACTCATGAAAAATCCTCTCGGCAGCATCATGCAGCAAGCCCAGAAAATGCAGGAAGACTTCAAACGCGCGAAGGAAGAAATCGAAGCGATGGAAGTGACCGGTCACTCCGGCGGCGGCCTGGTCACGATCCTGATGACCGGCAAGCGCGAAGCGCGCAAGGTCACGATCGACCCGTCGCTGATCGGCGACGACAAAGACATGCTCGAAGACCTGGTCGCGGCCGCGATCAATGACGCGGTTAACAAGGTCGGCAAAATGAAGAAGGAAAAAATGGCCGAAATCACCGCCGGCCTGCCCTTGCCGCCCGGCTTTCAAATGCCGTTCTGAACATGCGTGACACCGGCCTCCTGGGCCGCCTGATCCAGCACCTGCGCTGCCTGCCCGGCGTCGGCCCGAAGACCGCACAGCGCATGGCCTTCCACCTCTTGCAAAAAGACCGCCAGGGCGCGCGCACGCTGGCCGAGACGCTGCTGCTGGCGATCGACCACATCGGCCAGTGCGGTAACTGCCGCACCCTGACCGAAAAACCGCTCTGTGACATCTGCGCGAATCCGGCCCGCGACAAGTCGCTCGTCTGCATCGTCGAAAATCCGTCCGACGTCTGGAGCATCGAACAGGCGACCGTATTCAAGGGCCTGTACTTCGTACTGCACGGCCGCTTGTCGCCGCTCGACGGCATCGGTCCCGGCGAGCTCGGGCTCGATCAACTCGAACAGCAACTGGCTCAAGGCCAGATCAAGGAGTTGGTGCTCGCAACCAATTCGACCGTCGAGGGCGAGGCGACCGCCTTCTTCATCGGCGAACTCGCCAAGAAGCACCACGTCCAGGCCAGCCGCATCGCGCACGGCGTGCCGATGGGCGGCGAGCTCGAATACATCGACAGCGGCACGCTGCTGCATGCGTTCAACGGGCGCCGTACCATTTAAGCCTCTTCTCCGAACGTTTCAAGCCGCATGGGATGCGCATCGCGTACCTTTTGGGCTTCTCGATGGTGCGCGATGCGCACCCTACAATACTTCCGACGATTAAAGTCATCCCCGCAAACTTCGGTTCGGTATAAAATGCGCCATCCGATGCATAAACTCTTACGCATCGGCCCGTGATTTTTTACTCTCATCCGACCCAAGGCAAAACGATGACGAACTGTTTATTCTGCAAAATGGTCGCCGGCGACATCAAACCGGACGTGGTTTACGAAGACGACACCCTCATGGCGTTCCGTGACATCAACCCGCAGGCACCCGTCCATATCCTGGTAATCCCGAAACGCCACATCGCGACGCTGAACGAACTCGACGACGCCCATCTGGGAGGCCAACTGCTGCAAACCGCGGTCAAGCTGGCCGAACAGGAAGGCATCGCCGAAGAAGGTTACAGAACCTTATTCAACTGCAACAGGAACGGCGGCCAGGCGGTGTATCATTTGCATTTGCATTTGTTGGGCGGACGGGCTTTGCATTGGCCCCCGGGATGATGCGGGAGCCATAGCTCGTATGCCGAGTTGTAGCCTCACCCCCCCCCACACATAAATACATTGCTGATGGTCGTTTCTCAACCCAGCTTACCCACTGCCGCACGGATATGCCTTGATTATCGCTTTCAAAAAAGCAAGTTGAGCCCTGATGAAAAAAATATTGATCACCGGCGCGACCGGTCAAATCGGATCGGAACTGGCTCAGGTTCTCCGGCAGCAATACGGTGCGGATAACATCATTGCATCCGGCAATCGGCAGCCGTCTAATGGAGCGCTCGAATCAGCCCCGTTTTACCCGCTCGATGTACGCGATGCGGCGGCGCTCGATCGGGTCGTCGAGGAAAATCGCTGCGACACGATCTTTCATCTCGCCGCGCTGCTGTCCGCGGTGGCCGAAGAAAGGCCGCAGGAAGCCTGGGACATCAACATGAACGGCTTGCTCAACGTACTGGAAAGCGCCAGAAAACACCAATGCGCGGTGTTTTTTCCGAGCTCGATCGGCGCCTTCGGTCCCGGCACGCCTGCCGATGATACGCCGCAGGATACCTTGCAGCGGCCGACCACGATCTATGGCATCACCAAGGTCTCCGGCGAACTGTTATGCGACTATTATCACCGCCGCTTCGGCGTCGATACGCGCGGCCTGCGTTATCCGGGGCTGATTTCGAGCAAGACTCTGCCGGGCGGCGGCTCGACCGATTACGCGGTCGAAATTTTTTATGCGGCCTTGACCCGCCACCATTACGAGTGTTTTTTGAGCGCCGACACGCAATTGGACATGATGTACATGCCCGATGCGATCGACGCCGCAATCACACTGATGACAGCGGATGCAAGCCGCCTCAGCCACCGCAATGCGTTCAACGTGACCGCGATGAGTTTCACGCCCGCGGAATTGGCCGCCGAAATCCAGAAGCACATCCCCGACTTCACGATCACCTATACGATCGATCCGGTCCGTCAGGCGATCGCTTCCTCCTGGCCGCGACACATGAACGACAGCGCCGCCCGCGTCGAGTGGGGCTGGCAGCCGCGCTTCGATAGGGCGGCGATGGTCGAGGATATGCTTCAAAAAATCGCGGTCAAACTGCAAAACGGCTAATCGGAGGTCCAATGTCGCTCTCAAAAATTGAAACACTGCTGCAAGACAAAGTCAGCCAATTACGGCAGCAAGGCATCAGCAAGGGTCGCGAGAAGGTAATCACCGGCATCCTGCCGGCGGTAGACGGTTTCGGACCGCGTTATCTGCTGGAGGGTTTCGGCAGTCGCCATTTTTTACGGATGAATGCGAATGCCTATCTGGGTCTCGGGCTCGACCCGCGCGTGATCCGGGCCGAAGCCGAAGCGGTCGAAACTTATGGCGCAGGGCCCGGCGCGGTGCGCTTCATCAGCGGCACTTACCGGCCGCATGTCGAGCTCGAAAAACAGCTGGCCGAGTTCCACGGCCGCGAAGCCGCGATGCTGTTCAGCGCGGCCTATGCGACGATGCTCGGCGTGCTGCCGCTGTTGATCGCGGAAGATACGCTCGTCGTCAGCGATGCGCTGAATCACAACTGCATCATCAACGCGATCCGCCTCGCCCAGCCCGTCCGCAAGGAAGTGTTCGCGCACGGCGACCTGGCCGCGCTGGACGCAATCCTTGCGGCTTACCGAGGCCTGGTCAAGCGCGTTTGCGTGGTCGTCGACGGCGTCTTCAGCATGCGCGGCGATCATGCGGAACTCGGTAAAATCAGCGCGATTTGCCGGCAACACGAAGATACCTACGAACAGGGCATCATCACCTTGGTCGATGATTCGCACGGCGTCGGGGCATTCGGCAAAACCGGACGCGGCACCGAGGAAGTCACCGGCGGCAAGGCCGACATCCTGATCGGCACGCTCGGCAAGGCCTTCGGGGTGAACGGCGGCTATGTCGCCTCCAGCGCGGCGGTGATCGCTTACCTTAGGGAAAGCGCGCCGCTCTACATCTATTCGAACCCGATCACCCCCGGCGAAGCGGCGGCGGCTTCGGCCGCCTTGCGGGTCGTCGATAGCCCGGAAGGAGCACAGTTGCTGGAAACCTTGCGCGGCTTGAGCCTACATCTCCGAAACGGCCTGCAACGCCTCGGCTTTGAGACCCTGCCCGGCGAACATCCGATCGTGCCGCTGCTGATCCGCGACACCGACAAAACCGCCGCGCTGGTCGATCATTTGTTTGCGCACAATATCCTGGCGACCGGCTTGAATTATCCTGTGGTTCCGAAAGGCGAACAGGAAATCAGGCTACAGGTTTCCGCCAATCACACCGCAAAAGACCTGGATTATTTGCTGGATAAGCTGGCGTGTTTTCCCTGAAACTCGACTTCATAGCCGGTAAACTTGCGGATGTTGATCACGCCGGTATCGAGCAGCAGATACTGGCCCTTGATGCCGTGCAGAACGCCTGAAACTTCCGGATTTTTGTCCAGATTGAACGAGGCGACCTTGACCGGATAATGGTCGACCGGATAGCGGATATCGACGCTCGGCTGATCCGTCAGAAATTCGATCGCGTTGCCTTCGAGGCGTGCAATCAACTCATCCAGCTCTGTCTTGCAGAGCGCCCACAGCCTATCGCGCTCGGCCTGAAGGTCGATCGGACTGACCTGATTCTTCAGCATTTGCTGCCAACTGGTCTTGTCGCTGATGTGCCTGGCGAGGATCACTTCGATCAGGCCGGACGCATGGCGCGACGGCACGCGGAAGATCGGCAAGGCCTGCACCGCGCCCTGGTCGATCCAGCGCGTCGGAATTTGCCCCTCTCGGGTGATGCCGACCTTGATGCCGCTCGAATTGGCCAGATAGACGATATGCGGCTGCATGCAGAACTGCTCGCCCCAGGCCGGCTCGCGGCAGGTGCCGGCCGCGTAATGGCAGGTCTCCGGCTTCATGATGCACATGTCGCACTGCGCCAGCTTGATGAAGCAGGGATAGCAGTAGCCCTGGTTGAAACTTTTTTTGGTCGCCTTGCCGCAGTGCACGCAAAAAATGTTGCCGGTGTAGCGCAGCCTGATCGACTGGCCGAGCAAGGGGTTCAACTCCACTATCTGGTCACCGAGCGGCAGGCGGTACTGCACCGGCTGCTCCAGCTTCACCTGCATCTTATCCAATGCTCCCAACATCCTTTGCCTCACTCTCTTCTCAAATAGCCGTCGGTATTCTCGGCGACCCAGCGCTCGCCCTCGGCTTGCAATCTTTCTTTTTTCCAGAACGGCGCTTTCGACTTGAGCGCCTCCATGATGTGCCGGCTCGCATCGAACGCATCGCCGCGGTGCGAAGTCCACACCGCGACCAGCACGATCGGATCGGCCGGCTTAATCTCGCCGACCCGGTGCACGACCAGTGCATCGAGCACCGGCCAGCGCTCCGCGGCCTCCTGCACGATTTTTTCAAGCGCTCTCTCGGTCATGCCGGGATAATGTTCGAGCACCATGCCGGTCACCCGATCGCCTTCGTTGAAATCGCGCATCGTGCCGACGAACAGGCTCAAGGCGCCGAGCTTGCCGGCCATTTGCCCGGCCGCGTCTTGATAGGATCGCGCCTCAAACCACGGATCGAACGGCTCGGCAGTCACTTTGACGTGCATGTTAACCTCCGGTCACCGGCGGGAAGAACGCGACCTCATCGCCATCCTTGACGAGGCTGTCCCAGTCCGCATAATCCAGGTTGATCGCGACCAGGATCTGCTCCGGCGGCGGCAATTCGGGGACGCATTGCCGCCACAGCGCGTCCGCAGTCAGAGATTCGGCGATCGTGGCCTCCTCTTCCGAACGCCCGACGCGTTCCTTCAGACTGGCAAAATAGCGAACTTTGATTGACATAAACCTTCACGCAATGATAAAAATCAGCCTTTGTGCTCGAAAACGAGCGTTTTGATCAGTCATTCTACCGAATTGTGACGCATACTCCACATTTTAATCAGGCCGGCGAAGCGATCATGGTCGATGTCGGCGACAAAGCCGTGACCCAGCGCACCGCGGTCGCAGAGGGTTACATCGAGATGCAGCCCGCCACCCTGGACATGATCCTGAAAGGCGAACATAAAAAGGGCGACGTGCTGGCCGTGGCGCGGCTTGCCGGCATCATGGCCAGCAAGAAAACGTCCGATCTGATCCCGTTGTGCCATCCGCTGCCGATTACGCATGTCGCCGTCGAATTCGGCGCCGAGGCGGAACTGAGCCGCATCCGCTGCCAGGCGCTGGTCAAGACCTGCGGCCAGACCGGCGTCGAAATGGAAGCGTTGACCGCCGTACAAGTCGCGCTGTTGACCATTTACGACATGTGCAAGGGGGTCGACCGCGGCATGACCCTGCAAACCGTGCGCCTGGTCGAGAAAGACGGCGGCAAGTCCGGCCACTGGCGACGTGGCTAATTCCGCTCGCCACTGATGCCGTATCACACTAAGGCGCGGCTTGAAGCCACCCGACGGGTCCTAAAATTGACTTGCGATACCCTGCCAACATCAAAACCATCCTGAATGAAACACTCTCTGGATCGGGTTACGGCTGAGCCTAGCCCGACCGACAAGACTGCCATCAGACCATAGCAACAAGCGAGAACGCCATGCCAATCACCGTAAAAGAACTAGCCGAACTCTGCGGAGCCCGGATCGAAGGCGGCGACGCCGACCGGATCATCCATTCCGCCGCCGACATCAGCTCTGCACAGGCGGGACAGGTCACGCAATTGACCAACAGCAAATACGCCGCACATCTGCAACAATCGGCCGCGTCGGCTTGCTTGATCGCGGAAGGCTTTGCCGATCAGAAAGTTCCAGAAACCTTGGCCTTGCTGGTCTGCAAGGATCCCGAACTGGCCTTCATCGAGGCGGTCAAACGCCTGCATCCCGAACGCACCTATGCGCCCGAGATCGCGCCGCAGTCCGTGCTTGCGAGCGATGTGGCGCTGGGCGAGGCGGTATATATCGGCCCTTACGCAGTGATCGGCGAACAGACGCGCATCGGCGAACACAGCGCGATTCTGGCGGGCGCCTATATCGGCCGCAACGTCAAGATCGGAAAGCATTGCCGCATCCATCCTTATGCGGTGATCTACGACGACGTCGAGATCGGCGATCATGTGACGATCCATTCCGGCGCGATCATCGGCGCGGACGGCTTCGGCTATAAATTCAGAAACGGCGCGCACGTCAAGGTACCGCAAATCGGCAATGTCAGGATCGAGGACAACGTCGAAATCGGAGCCAATACCTGCATCGACCGCGGCGCCTTGGGCAGCACCGTGATCGGCACCGGCTCCAAAATCGACAATCTGGTGCAGATCGGCCATAACAACAAGGTCGGGCGGCATGTGATCATGTGCGGGCAGACCGGCGTCTCGGGCTCGTGCACGATCGACGACTATGCGATTCTGGCGGGCAGCGCCGGGGTCGCGGATCATGTCACGATCGGCAAGGGCGCGGTGGTATTGGCGCGCTCCGGCGTCGCCGGAGACATTCCTGCAGGCGCACAATATTTCGGCAGCCCGGCCAAGGATAAAAAAACCGCTTACAAGGAACAGCTGGCAATACAGAAACTGCCCGAATTGATCAAGAAGGTCAAGCAGCTGGAGGAAAAATTGCAGACACTGGAGAAGGAGTCATAGCCGCAGGACATGAGGGCTTGATACGCAATGCTTCAAGTAGCGGGCCACCCTTCTTCCCGGCACAGGGAAGAGCGGAGGACAGTTCAATCGCTCGACAAATCGCCAGACCGCAAGCCGTTTTTCCCGGATCAGGGAAAAGCGGAGTCGTCAATCGGATAAGTCTATCAAGAGGATCACATCTGTTCCCGCGGGGCTTACGGAATCAGACCAAGATTAAGTGTTGAGGAGTGGGGATTTTTTTATGCGTAAGAAAATACCCCCTACCGGCTAGCGCCACCAGGGGGTACTGCTTTATTACTGTTCAGTAACGTTTCTGGTTTTTCTTTGTGCTAATTTAGCATCGATTTCTGCGTTACTTTGAGCAACGGTGCCGCTTTCCAGGTGCTTCATTTCGTCTTTCTTCAGCAATACAACCAACAGGATGATTGATGCGATTGCAACGCCAACGATGATCCAGGTGTTATCTCTTTCTTGTGCTTCAGCCATTTTTAAATCCTCTATAGTTATTAATTTTATAAGCCCCTCTCCTCAAGAGAGCAACCCATCAAAAATTTTAACGAGTTGGTTGTCGGTTTATATCTGAACAACGGCGTAATTTTTAACATGAGATAAGCCCCCGTGTCAAAGCCATATGAAAAAAAAATCCATCGCCTATGGCTTCCAAAATCACGCATTGAAAAAAACGGCTCATCCCGACATTAAATAAACCACTATAACAAATTGAAAACTATTGTTATTTTTTAACACCCACTCCCTCATAAATCAAAACTCCCAACACACTCTGGAAGAGTCCCTTTGAATTATGCCGACTCAGGATGGCGACAAAGCGGGGCGACTTTTACCCCCTTCTTTATCAAGGTTTTGACAAAACCCACCGACCCGAACGGACATGACCCAGCCGCGAGAAGCCGCACCCTTAATCCCGGACGGATTGATTCTTGGGGCAATTTTGCTCGGCATCCGCCATCCTGCGCAGCTTGATATCGGGATGGCTTTTTTCCAGCGTCTGCAGCCTACCGGCAATCGATTCGGCGCCGGCAATCAGCGCAAACTTTTGCCGTTTGCTCTGATAACGCGGCTTCACAACCGAATTGACGCCTTTGTCGAGCAGCTTTTTTTGCATTTGCACGGCATTCTCTTCCCGATTGAACACCCCCAGCGATATTTGCCCCTTCTCTTCACCAGAAGGCAATGGCCAGGCATCGTGGAGCCCCTGCGCCCGCAACATTTGAATAGTGGATTTGGTGCCTTCCGCACCGCCAGATGAAACGTACAACACCAGATAATCGCTGATCGCTTTGCCATCGCGTAATATCGGCTTCATCTGGCCGTTAACACCCGCAACCTGTCTCTGCCAGGCACTCAGACTTTGCGCATTCGAGAAAGGCCCCGCCTCGTAACAAACGAGTCTGGCGGGTTTTGCGCCTGCCGCGCCGTTCGGCTGCTTTTGCGCCGGCTTTCCGGGCGTTTTTTGCACGACCGGCTCAACGGCTTTCAATGCCGCAGTTTCGGCGCTGACGGCTCTACTAGGCAGGGTTACGGTATCAGGTTGCCGCGCATGTTCCATCGCCTGCATTGTTCCACTCTCGGCCGGTTCCGCAACGGGTGGCGCCGATTGATCCGAGCGATTTTCCAAGCAAAGAGGATCGTTATCGGGCAACGCCTTCAGTCGAATCGTCGGATATTGTTTACCCAACTCGTTCAAATGCTCGGCGATTGCTCCGGGACCTGTTAACAAGACATATTTCTGCGCCGCCTCCTTAAAGCGCGGCTTGACGACCGCCTCGACTCCCCTGCCCTGCAAGTCGTTTTGCATATGTGCGGCCTGGTTTTCCCGGTGAAACATGCCGAGCGAAATATAGCCCTTATATTCGCCGGTTGCGAGTGGATAGGCGTCGCGAATACCCTGCTCGCGCAAGGTTTGCATGGCAGCCTTCATGTCCTGCGGGCTGCCCGTCGTCGGGTAAAGCAGCAGATAGCCGGTGATTTCCTGCGCGTTGCGCATGATCGGTTTTACGTCGCCTTGAACGGCCTTGACGGCCTGGCTCCAGGCCTTCAACACCTGCGCATCCGCAAAGGGCCCGGCCTGATAGCAGGCGGATGCGGCAGGCTGGGTGTCCTGAGGTGCCGCCTCCGCGGTTTCTTGCTTGCTGCCTAGATCCTGAATTGGCGCCGCGAGGCTGGCAGGCGGCTCTTTCTGCTCCCCCGCCAGCACGATAGCCTCCCTATGCATACCCGTATCCGGCGCGGGCACATCAGCCGCCTGATCGAAGGCGCCGCGGTGGTACTCGTACATCAACAGGGTCAAATTCGCCAAAAGCACGAGAAAAAAGGCTGATTTCATAGACATTATTCGACAAGCAGAGACAGTCCGCGAAACACCAGATCGGCATCGATCCGACAGGCGCAGCCGAGCTGGCCTGCGATCAGTCGCGCATCGCCGCCGGTCAACAGCAACTGACAATGTTCGGGCTGCGCGGAAAAAACGTGTTCGATCAGACCGGCCGCCGCGCTCAGCACGCCGCTGTAAATGGCCGCGCCGGTATGGTTCGCGGGACCCACCGCAAAGGCCGAAGCTTCATAGACCAGCGCCTCGGTGCCGGCAGAGAGCGATTTTTTCATCAGCTCCAGGCCGGGGCAAATCATGCCGCCGAGGTGCTGGCCGCGCTCGTCGATCAGATCGACCGTGATCGCGGTCCCGCAATCGACGATGCAGACCGGCAGCGCGTAATGGCGGCGCGCCGCCAGCAAGGCCAGCCAACGGTCAACGCCGAGTTTTTCGGGCTGTAGATAGGCGTTCCTGACGCCGAATGCCTCGGCCTCGGATTTGGCTTCGATTATAGTGATGCCGGGCCATAGACGGCCTGCGACCGAACGCGTGATCCCGGCAAGCCGACGGGCGCTGACACAGGAGATGGCCAGCCGTTCCGGCGGCGGAATGCCGCCCCAGACATCGGCCAGGCTTTCTTCGGTCAGTGTAGAATTTGCCAGCGCGGACCCTGCGGCCAGCCCGCCCGGCCCCGATGTCGCCCATTTCAAACGGGAGTTGCCGATATCGACCAGCAGATTCACGGAAATGCGCGCCGAAAGCTGACTTCGCCGGAAGCGAAGGCGCGGAGCCTGTCGTCCGCATCGCGCATCAACAAAAATCCCTGCGCATCGATGCCTTCCAGGGTGCCATCGAACTGCTGCGCGCCGATAAAGACGCTGGCCGACTCGCCGCACAAACAATCGTATTCCCGCCATTCGTCCAGATAGGCCGCAAGGCCGGTCTGCTCGAATCCGGTCAGCACCTTGAGCAATTGATCGATCAACTCGCCGGCCAGTTGATTCCTGCCGATAGGACGGCCGCCGGCAATGCGGCCAAGATCCGTCCATGGCTGATCGATAGCTCCGGCCTCCTCTTCCGGCAGAAACAGGTTCAGACCGAGGCCGGTCACCGCGTAACAGGGACCTTCGTTTTCGCCCGCCACTTCGATCAGAATACCGCCCAGCTTTTTGCCTTCGCTGTAAATGTCGTTCGGCCATTTCAGGCCGGCTTTGTCGATGCCCAGCCGCCGCAGCGCCCGAATCACCGCGACACCGATCGCCAGACTCAACGCCGAAATCGCGGCCGGCCCGTGCTGAAAACGCCAGAGGATCGACAGCAGAATATTGCTGCCATAGGGTGAAATCCATTGTCTGCCGCGCCGGCCCTTGCCGGCGGTTTGCCGTTCGGCAAGACAGACAGAGCCCGAAGGCGCGTTTTGCCGCGCCAGGCTGCTCAGGTAGGTGTTGGTGGAGTCGATTTGATCGTGAATTTCCAGGCTGGAAATCTTGGCCCGGTGCTGCTCATCGAGATGATCGAGGATCTTTGCGCCATCCAGCAGCTCTATCGGCCGGGACAGGCGATAGCCCTTGCCGCTGACCGCCGCATGCGGCACCCCCAGAGACTCCAGCCCGTTCAACTGCTTCCAGACCGCGGAACGGCTGACCCCCAAAACCTCCGCCAGTTCGGCGCCGGAATGAAACTCGCCGTCGGCCAATAGGGACAGGATTTTCTTTTGACTGTCGGAAATCAGCACGGATGTCTTGCCGTACTCATGCTTACCGGGCCTGATCGATACGCGCGCATCAAGCCTTCTGCTCCCGAATCTGCTCCAGTTGGCGCTTGTTCACATGTTTGATCAACAGTTCGCGGTCTTCTTCTTTCATGTTCAGGTAATCGACGCTGACGATATACGGACAGTCCGGATCGTTTGCCGGATTCTTTCGGCATTGAACGACCCGGCAACAGGTCGTGACCTGCGCCCGCGAGGCCGGCAACAGAACCTTCAACTCCAGATAATCGCCTTCGTTCAAGGGCAGTTCGCTACCGAAGGCCAGGCCCGACGCGCTCAAATTCACATGGCTGGCGTTTTTCTCTCCGGCCCGGTCGTGCCGCCGCGCCAGGAACTCGGCCAGCATGTCCACCTTGTAATTGAGCAATTTCAAATAGCCCGCGACATCGGGCTCAGCCGTCTCGATCCGCTTCAACAGACCGTTCATCTCCTGCGCCACCGCCTCCATGATTTGCGGCAAGGCGTCGCCGACCAGCACATTTTCGTCGACGTGGCTGACCTCCGCCGCTTCCTGACCGGCGATTTTTCGGTAATAAAGATCGACTTCATCGTTGATACGAAAAAATCGCCGTCTGTCTCCGGCTTCTGGCATGAGGCTTGGATCTCCTGAAATCTGCTTAGTGTGCCGCGATCAAAAATCGAGCTCGCCTTCATCGAAATCGCCGAGTTGTTCCCTGAGGCGTTTTTTCTCCCAGTACATTTCAATTTTTCTGCGCGCCGCCATTTTTTTCACGGCCGATTCATCTTCGGTCGGAAAAGAAATGTATTCATCGATCAGATGCAGGTCGTAATCTTCGATCTCTATATCGGCATCGTGCTTGCTTTTTTCGATTTCTGGCTCGACTTTGGGGTTTTCCGCTGCGGATGGCTGTGTGTCTTTCGTCATAAAAAATCAACCGTTAAAAATGCGATTTATAATTATCTAAAAGACTGTTGTAAAGAAAAAATAATTCAACCCGTCAAATTCCACTGGGCCTGCCTGGAACCCACCCGCGCCGCCGAAAATTTGCTCGACGGCGAACCGATCCCGCGGCCGCGCCACCGCCTTCTCGGCACCCGGCCCTCATCATCCGCAACATCAAACGGATCAAAGCCTTACATCGCCCCAATCTTTTAGAAGCCGCAGTTTTTCAAGCCGCTAGTGCAATAATTCTATCCAATGCACGACTTTTTGCTGAGAGGTCGTTTGCAAATGTGTCAAACAGCCGATATTGGCGGTCGCGATCAGGTCCGGCCGAGCGGCCTGCAAGGCTTGCAGCTTGCCATCGCGCAATTGCGTGGAAAGATCCGGCTGCAGCAACGAATAAACGCCGGCCGAACCGCAACACAGATGCGCATCGCCGACCGGCGTCAAGCGGTAACCGAGCTTTTGCAGAATCGCTTCGGGAAGGCCTTTGAGCCTTTGCCCGTGCTGGAGCGTGCAGGGCGACTGAAAGGCGATGCTGTGGCCGCTGGCCTGGAAGCAAGACAAATCCTCACCGGCCAGCACTTCCGCAATATCCTTGACCGCCGCCGAAAAGCGCGCGGCTTTTTCGGCATAGACAGGATCATCTTTGAATAACCGGCCGTAATCCTTCGCCATCACACCGCAGCCCGACGCGGTCGAAACGATCGCTTCCATGCCTTGATCCAGATAAGGAACGCAGGCATCGATATTTTGGCGCGCCATCTCGAGCGCCCTGTCATGCGCCGACAAGTGGTAAAGCAAGGCCCCGCAGCAGGCGCCATTCTCCACTTGCAGCAACGCAATGCCCAGCCTGTCCAGCACTTTGGCTGCCGCCAGATCGATAGCCGGCGCCAGCGCAGGCTGCACGCAACCCGGCAGAATCCCCATCTTGCGCGCATGCTTCGAGCGCGGCCAAAGGTCTTGCGGCGTTGCGGGCGGAATCTTGCTGTTCAGATCGGGCGGCAACAGCGGTCTGAGCCGGCGCGCCATCTTCAGCAATAACGCAAACCGGCGCCGATAAGGAAACACTCGAATGATCACATAGCGCTTCAAACGATCGACAAAAGCCCTCCCCGCCTGCCGTTCGACGATGTCCCTGCCCGCGTCCAGAAGGCGCCCGTACTGCACGCCGGAAGGGCAAGTCGTTTCGCAGGCGCGGCAGGTCAGGCAGCGGTCCAGATGCGTCTGCGTCAGCCGCGTCGCCGTCTGGCCTTCGAGCACCTGCTTGATCAGGTAAATGCGCCCGCGCGGGCCGTCTAGCTCGTCCCCGAGCAATTGATAGGTCGGACAGGTCGCATTGCAAAATCCGCAGTGCACGCAGGCGCGCAGGATCGCTTCCAGCTCGCCGCGCCCCGATGCGTCGATATGAGAGGCGTCGATATGATCGGCCAAACGGGTATGCATTACCAATCCTGATACATTCTATGGGGATTGAACAGGCCGTAGGGATCGAACGCCTGTTTGCCCCGTTGATTCAATTGCCGCAATTTGCCGGTCAAGGGCTGAAACACCTCGCTGCCTCGCTCTTTGCCTTTAAACAGCAGCGCATGCCCCCGCGCCTGTTCGGCCGCCGCAAACACAGCCTCCGCCGGCTCCGCCGTTTTGAGCCAGCGCAAACCGCCGCCCCAGTCATAGATCCAGTCGCCCGCGAGCGCCAATGGCTCGGCCGCAGGCGGCACACTCAAGCGCCAGATATTCAGCTCGGTTGCGAAAAAATCGAGCCGGTGTTCGTTCAAATCACGCCAATAAGCACTATCGGCCGTAGCGGCCGCGCCGCCGATGCGCGCCGCCGCCGTTTTGACCGCCCTCTCGGCGCCGGACAGCCTGACATACAGCAGCCGTCCGTCATAACTGAGTCCCGAGACCGGCAATGGGCCTGAAGCCAGCGCCGTCATTTTGACCAAGGCCTCGGCAACCGTCAGTTCAAATGCACAAGTCAGCTCCGTCTCGGGCAAAGGCAGCACCTTCAGCGAGATTTCGAGCAACACGCCCAAGGTGCCGAGCGCGCCGACCATCAGCCGCGACACGTCGAAACCGGCGACGTTCTTGATCACCTCGCCGCCGAACGCCAGCACTTCCGCCCTGCCGTTGATGATCTTGCAGCCGAGCACGCAATCCCGGGCCGAGCCCGCAAAGGGCCGCCGGGGTCCCGAAAAACCGCAGGCGATCGTGCCGCCCAGGGTCGCCGAAGCGCCGAAATGCGGCGGCTCGAAGGCGAGCATCTGGCCGTGTTCGGCGAGCGTCTGCTCAAGCTCCGAAAGCGGAGTGCCGGCACGCGCGGTCACGACCAGTTCGGACGGATGGTAATTGACGATGCCGCGATGGCCGTTCATGCCTAATGGCTCGCCGGAAGCCTCCCTGCCGTAAAAAGCCTTGCTGCCGCCGCCGGTGATAAGGAGCGGTATTTTGGCCACCATCGCCCGCGCAACGCGCTGTTGCAGACTTTGGGTATGGTCGTTGGAAGCCGCCGTCATGAAGTGAAATTAAAGAGTGTATCCAGCATAGGTAGGACAGATTGTCGGTCGGATGGGCTTCTCAGGTCAATAGCAAGGCGTCTTGAAAAATCGGAAGCAGCGCATCCATTTCGAAGAAAGCATCAATCCAGGAAATTGCCGCCCGCGCGGATAGATTCCACTGGACGAAGCCGATTAATAAAATCTAACCCCAGTGACAAGTCCTGAATAGGTTTTTTTTACGTTTGTCTGACGGGTGTGTCCATGCAACATTGACGACGGCCAAGGATCATGTCGGCAAAATCTTCACCAAGCGGGATATCCATCACCGCGCTGAAAGAATCATCCTGCCCATTGATCCGCGCATGCCGCGCGAATTACAATTTAGTTCAAACAAGGCAATTCAAGCACGGGCCACTGAGAACTATGCAGACGGAAATCAGCACCACAACAACCACGTTGGCCGAGCTTTTGACCCAGATAGCCGAGACCTTTGGCGACAGGCCGGCCCTGATCAAGCGTTCAGGACTGCGCGACGATGTCTGGAGTTACGCGCGCCTTAACCGCGTCGCTAGGCATGTAGCACGCCAACTGCTTGAAGATTACCGGTTGCCTCCCGGCTCTAAAGTCCTGGTTCAGGGCTTCAACGATCCGCAATGGGTAGCCGTTTATCTGGGGTGTTGGGTTGCCGGGGTGATCATTGTGCCGCTTGACCAGCATTCTTCTCCGGATTTCGTTGCCCGCATCGCCGCATCGGTCGAAGCCTCGGCATTTATCGGCAGTCATGCGGCCGAGCAGATTTCCGCGATTCCACGGATCAATTTGGCCGATCTCGACTGGTCCGAACGGCCGGAGGCGGCACTGCCAATGAGCCCCAAACCCGACGATGTCGCCGAAATCATCTTTACTTCGGGCACGACCGGCCAACCGAAAGGGGTCATCCTGACCCATCGCAACATTCTCTTCAGCATTCAGGCGATTCAGGACGTCTATCCGTCATGGCAAGAGGTCCGTTTTCTATCGCTGCTGCCGCTCTCGCATCTGTTCGAACAGACGGTCGGCTTGTTCGCGCCCTTGCTGCATGGAGCGACCCTGTTTTATCCGGACGGCCGGCATTCCTCGGCCATTCTGCAAAAACTCGCGAAGAAGCGGATTCACGGCGTCGTTGCGGTGCCGCAGATACTCGAACTGCTGCTCGGCGCGATCGAAGCATCGATCATCGGCAACGGACAAAAACGATTATGGCAACATTGGCCTCGCCTCGGGCGGCATTTGCCGTTTGGCTGTCGACGTTTTTTCACCGATCTGTTATTTCCGGAGGCCGCCCGCTTGCCGAAGTTTTTCGTCTGCGGCGGCGCAGCGTTGCCTCTGCATTTGGAACAGCATCTGGAACACCTCGGCATCCGCGTGGTGCAAGGCTACGGCGCAACCGAATGCGCGCCGGTGATCGCGACCAACCATTTCGATCGAAGAATTCAGGGTTCTGTCGGCTGGCCAAAGCCAGGCATCCTCGTCAAACTCTCGGAGCAAGGCGAAATTCTGGTCAAGGGCGACAATGTCACTCAGGGCTATTGGAAAAACGAGCAAGCCACCCGCGCCGCGTTCACCCAGGATCACTACTACCGAACCGCCGATCTCGGCGAAATCGGCCAATACGGCGAACTCTATGTGAAGGGGCGCTGCAACAATTCGATCGTGCTGGCAAGCGGCCTGAACGTCTTTCCGGAAGACATTGAACCGATCGTCGAAGCCGAGCCCGGCGTCGCCGGCTGCATCGTGATGGCATTGCCCGATGCCGCGGGGGCTAACGGTATCACCGCGGTCCTGCGGCTATCGGAAGATACTGGAGAACCTGCGGAACAAATGGCCATCGCCCATCATGCGGTACGCTTAGCCAATGCGAAGCTGGCCCCGCATCAAAGAATCGCCGCCGTCCGCATTTGGCACGGCGACTTTCCGCTCACGCCGTTGCTGAAAATCCAGCGCTGGAAAGTGCGGGAGGCGCTGCTGAATCAAAATCCTCGGAACATGCACGCGGCAAATCAGGTTCCTGACTCCGGTGAACTGGCCACCCTGGAGCAATTATTGGCCACCGTCTGCAAGGTTCCGCTGCAATCGATCTCGGAAAACTCCGACCTGGATCTGGATTTGGGTCTGGATTCGCTGGACCGGGTCGAACTGGCCGTGCTGTTGGAACAGAAACTGGGCGTGCATCTCGATGATGTCGACCTGATCGGCATCCGCCGCGTCGGCGATCTCGAAGACTTGGTCAAACGCGGCGAGAAAGCCACGGCGGCGGCAAGATTCCCGGCCTGGCCGCTGACCGGCGCGTCCGGCGCCGCGCGCCGTTTGCTGCAACAAGCGATTGCGTTCCCGGCACATCGCGGGTTGAGCCGTTCGTTCACCGTCACCGGCACCGAGAACCTCAGCGATCTCGCCCCGCCCGCGCTGTTCATCGCCAATCACAGCAGCCATGTCGACACGCTTTCGATCCTGCGCGCGCTGCCGGCGCCGATTCGCAGAAAATTGGCCGTCGCGGCCGCGGCCGATTATTTTTTCAGCAACCGCCTGCTGGCAATCGCGCTTCCGCTCGCGATCAATGCCTTTCCGTTCACGCGCGAAGGCTCGATCCGGAGCAGTCTCGAATTTTGCGGCGAATTGATCGACAAGGGCTGGTCGGTGTTGATCTATCCCGAAGGAACCCGTTCGACCAGCGGCCGATTGTTGGACTTCAAACCCGGCATCGGCTATCTGGCCACGGGGCTCGGAGTTCCGATCGTGCCGGTCGCGGTCAGCGGCGGTTTCCAAATCCTGCCGAAAGGCGCGGTCTGGCCGCACCGTCACGAGGTTCGCGTGCATTTTGGGACACCGGTCAATATCCCGCCCGGCATCGAAAAACAGGACGCCACAAGCATCTTGCATGCGGCCCTGTTACAATTGCTTGACGAACCCAGTGATGAATCCGCCTGAAACCTGAGCCCTAGCGAGGACGACATGCCAAATGACAGCCATTCGAAGAACATCGACCGCCGGTCAGTGCCGGCGCGCGAAAACCGCTGGTCAAAAAAGGTCGCGCATTGGTTGGCAGAGGCCGATGTATCGCCCGATACGATTTCGATCTGCGGGGTGCTGGCGGCCCTGGTCAGCGGGCTTGCCTTCGCACTGACCGCAGGCGCCGATTCCATCCAAAGCCATCTGTTGTGGATCGTCGCCGGCACGATGGCGGGCCTCCGCCTGATTTGTAACATGCTGGACGGCATGGTCGCGGTCGAATGGGGAAAAGGCTCGCCGCTGGGCGCGTTGTATAACGAGATTCCCGACCGGATTGCCGATTTCATCATTCTGGTCGGCGCCGGCTACAGCGCCGGCGGCCATGTCGAGCTTGGCTACATCGCCGCTTCGGCCGCGGTATTCACCGCCTATGTCCGCGTCGCGGCCAGAAGCGTCGGCGCGCCGAGCGATTTTGGCGGGCCGATGGCAAAACCTCAGCGCATGGCGGTGATCATCGCCGCCGCGGCCTACCTCGGTTTCACGCCCGAGCGCTGGCACCCCGCGTTCGGCGATACGCAGCCCTTGGGTTTGACAAGCCTGGCCTTGGCGGTCATTTGTGCGGGCAGCCTCCTGACGGCGATCTTGCGTCTCCGGCGCGCGGCGCGTTATCTGCGCGCTTCGGCGAGCGCTTGACGAAGCGGCCAAACGATTACAGATTAAAAATACATGGTTCTTTTGATCTCATTAGGATAAGTCGCGATGATGCTACCGGCAAACCCCATCGACAGCCCCTTGTTTCTGCCGGCGGCCTACCGCATCCTGATTCTGCTGGGCCTCAGTCTGGCGCTGATTCTTTGGGTCGAACGCAGGAATTTAGGCCGGATACTGCAGGCCTCGTTATTCCTCAAGTGGCGGACCTGGGCGATCATCGCGCCGATTTTCGTGAGCGCGGTGCTCGGCGGCCCCCTGACTTTGTGCGTCCTGGTCGCCGCGATCTCCTGGCAGGGCATCCGGGAATATGCGGCGCTGGTCAGCCTGGTGCCGGCCTATCGCAACGTGTTGCTCGGCATGACCCTGATCGCGGCGCCGGTTGCGGTGCTGTCGCTCGACGGCTTTTTTCTCCTGGCCCCGCTGCTGTTGTTGGTCGCCGTCGCGCAGCCGCTTGCCTTCCAGTCGATTGCCGGCGGCGTCCGGCAACTGGCCCTGTCGACGCTCGGCTGGGCGTATATCGCCTGGCTGCTCGCGCATTTGCTGCTGATCGCGGTCCACATTCCGGGAGGTTCGGGGATTCTGCTGGTCCTCGGCGCGTCGGTCGCACTCAGCGATAACGGCGCGTTCGCGGTCGGCAAGCTGTTTGGCCGTCATCAATTATCGCCGGCGCTGAGTCCGAATAAAACCTGGGAAGGGGTGGCGGGCAACCTGATTGGCGCCTATGCCGGAACCCTGCTGATGGGCTTTGCGTTGCCGGAGTCTTCCTATGCCTTTCTATTGATCTCGCTGCCGCCGATCATCGCGATCGGCTCGTTATGGGGCGACTTGTTCGAATCGGCGATCAAGCGGGAAGCCGGCGTCAAGGATGCCGGCGACTGGCTGCCGGGCTTCGGCGGCCTGTTGGACCGGATCGACAGCCTGATCCTGGTCGCGCCACTGACCTATTATTTTTTGCGCCTGACCCAGTAACGGAAGGGATTAACGCCCCATCAAATACATGCCCAGCACGATGCAGGCCATGCCGGCGATATTGACCGGTTTGATCGGGATGCCGTAGGCGAACAGTCCGATCAGGGCCGCCCAGATGAAGGTCGACGCATAAACCGGATACAGGACGGTCGGCGATCCGCCTTTTTTAAAGGCGGCGATGAACGACACCATCACGCTGATATAGCAGACGACGCCGGCCCACAGCCGGGCATTCAGAAGATACGAGAGGATGCCGCCGCCCGCCGCATCGGCGCCGGTCTTGTAAAGAAACTGGCCGACCGCGCCGGCGATCGCGGCGAACACGAATAATAGTACCGAAAGGATCGGTGTTTCCATATCAGCCTCCACTCAGGATGTTGTGGTCGGGTGACCCGTTTGCGCCAGGATCGCGGCCAGGTTTCCGCCCAATATTTTCGCTTTCTCCGCTGCCGGAAGATTCAGCGCATCGATCTTCGCCAAGGCATCCCCGACATCTTCGCACATCACCGGCACATCGGAGCCGAATATCAGCTTGCCGGCGCCGATCGTCTTGCACAGGCGCCTGAGCTTTCCTGTCGTTGCGATATAGCTCGATGTGTCGACAAACACATTGTCGAGCCGTCGCGCCAATGCGATCGTTTCCTCGAAGCGCTGCACGCCGGCATGCGCGATGATGAAGGTAACGTCCGAAAACGCTTCTGCCAGCCATTCCGGTTCCGCGGCGGCAGCGCCTATGCCAAGATGCATGAACACCGGAATCCGGCATTCCCGCGCCACTTCGCTCAACGCGGTCATGTTCCTGCCGCGCAGATCGGTCGGGTATTGCACCAGGGCCAGCTTGATGCCCCGAAACCCCTCTGCAAGGCAGCGCCGAAGCTCCGTGAACGCATGGGGAGATTCGGGATTGACGAACGCGAATCCGTAAAAACGGTCCGGGCGCTCGCGCACGGCCCGCAAGACATCCTCGTTGCGCGGGTCGCCGAGCAGATTCTCGCGGAAGGCCCGCGAATTGACCAGCTGCCGCGCCTTGAGCATGCCGAGGGTCCGAAACAGCAGATGGCTGCGGAACAACGGCGAGTCGTGGATCGTGACCACATCGAGATTACGGACGCCGACGCCGACCAGCACGGTCTTGGCTATGCCTAATGCGTCCATGCGCTCGAGAATCGGCGCATAATCGCCGACGATATGCTGGTGGCCGTCGATGATCATCTAGGACGACTCCTTCCACGCATCAATCGCCGTAGCGCCGGCAAAACTGCCCGATTCCAGAAAAGCCGCGATCCTGGCCAGGAGCGCATCCGAGGTGTAAACATCATCGTGGCTCAATTCGGTACAGAAAACCGCCTTCGCGGGAGGAAGGCAAAACGCTTCGCGGTGGCGATAGACTTCGAACTGGTCCGCCCTGATGCCCAGTTGCGCGGCCATGGCGGAAACGCCTTTCTCGAGGATCACGCCCTCCTCCGCGCCAATCACCGGTAGCCGGTCCTTATCCCGGGATGCCAGATCGAACAGCATCTTGCCGTTGCTGAATGCCGCCGCGATCGATCCCAATTGTTCGATGACCCGTTCCGGAACCGCTTCCTGAAACGGAGAACGCAGATAAACGACGCGCCCGACATTCGCTATCGGCTTCACGCTCAAGGCCTGACGCAAGATGAACCCTCCGGAAATATAGCAAACGAAATGGCAGCGCGAATACCGCCCGATTTGATGCCTTTCAAGAAACCAGGCCAGTTGCCGCGCCGACCAATCAATACCGCAAAATTGGCAAAGCCGGGGCAGGAAAACTTCGTATTCGGTATTTCCCCGAAAATAATCCAGCACATGCGCCTTTTTGCTCGCATCGGCGGTTATTCCGGTCAGTATCATCAGCGCTTCTTTTGCCATCGTCGATGATCCCCTCTCCACCGGCCCCGCTTACCGTCAATAGTGGATTCGATTTCGGAAGACGCATTAAATTCCGCTATCAATCCTCAACCAGCAGCCACTTCGCGCTCAAAAATATCAGCCCCATCAGCAAATAGGCCAAAGCCCACTCCCAGGCCGGCGTCAGCGACAGCGCGGTATCCGCCGGGGTCCAGCGGTAGGAGTGCATCAGGCCCAAAGCAGACAAAAGGCTGGCCGAACCCGACCAAAGGGCGGCCTTGATGAAATGGCGCTCGATCACCGCGACCGTCAACGCGGCCAAGATCATCGCGCTAAAAATGAAGCCCTGCTCCAGCGCAAAGGCGCCGCCGATCCAGATATCGGCCTGTGCAAACCGCGCCAGCATCGTGTCCGAGAAGGCGGGCATCGGCGCGCCGCCGTAGTCCGCCGCACGCACCCCGCTCTTGGCCATGAACGCGCCCCAGGCGGCGATGCCGGGCAACAGCCCCATCACGACCGCCGGCGCATGGCTTTTCGGGGTTTCCTGAAACGCCTGCGCCGCGATCACGATGCCGATCCACAATACGATCGCCATGCCGGCGTCGATCGGCACCGCCCAGGCGATGTAGGACAGGCTGCCGGTCAGGCAAATCAAGGTGATGAAAGCGCCGTTCAATATCGAATAGCCGGCGCGGGCGCCCATCGCCTTCCAGCCCGGATGACCGATATAGATCGTGGTCGGAAAGCAGGAGCCGAACAGGCTGGCAGCCAAGGTTCCTATCCCGTTCGCGGCCAGCGAAGAGCGTGTCGGATAGCTGTCGCCGGCCGCTTCGGCCGATTCGATGTTTTGCAGCGAGCCGATCAGAGTGAACAGCCCCATCGGCACGATCACGGACAGATAGCTCAGGCTGTCCTTGGAAACCAGGGCCTGCCACAAATCGCCGGCCACCGGTAGCGGCCAATACCAACGGATCGGATTATCCGGCAGGGGGCCGACCGGCGCGAGCCCCACTCCCCAGGACAATAACACGCCCAGTATCACCGCCACCAAGCCGCCCGGCAGATTGCCGCGAAAGCGCAGCCGGCCGAAATAGACCAGCAGGATCACCGCGAAGGTGACCAGGCCGACGACCGGATGCGCATAGGCGCGGAACAAAAAACCGAGCGCAATGAAGGTCAGCGCGATGCCGGCCAGGGTGGACAGCAAGGCCGCGCGCGGCGTGGCTTTTCTTAGCTTCTCGACCACAAATGCGCCGCCCAGTTCGATCAGGCCGGAGCCGAAACAGGCCAACAGACCCGCCTGCCAGGCGATCGTTTCAGGATGCTCGGCCCCGCTGGCTTCCGCAATCAGCTTCGCGGGCAGCATCACCAGAAAAATATACGCGAACAGCGACACGGTGTTGATGCCGTAAGGCAAGGCGCAAATATCGTCGCGGCCGGTCGCCGCCGCCAGACGTTTGGCCTGATAAGCGTAAAAGATATTGCCGAGCAAGACCGACACCGCAGCGCCTGGCAGGATGTGCCGATAGATCAGATCGTCCGAAAAGCCCAACACGTGACCGCACAAACCGACGATCACCAGCAATTGCACCAGATTATCCAAAGCCAGACCGAAAAAGCCGTCGATGTCGGCGCGTACGAACCATTTCACAGAGACATCCTAAATCATTTAGAGTCGGCATTTTCTGCCGGCACCGCGACCACGGGTTTAAGCCCCATTTTCAAGGCACGCCGCGCAAAACGCCGGTCGTCGAAGCTATAAAAATATCGCAGTGCTTGCTGGCTTGCAAATGCAGCGCGTCGGCAAAATCCAGGCCTTCGGCATGCAATTCCAAGGCATCGGCGACGACCGGCCAGCTTTCGACGCTGACATTGGCAAGCCCTAACAAATGCCGGATGACGCGCGCAAAATCGCCGCTGCCGAAACCATAGAAGGCTCTGAGTACCCATTCCAATTCCAACACCACCGTCAGGGGCACGAATAATTGGGGCGATTCGATCATGATGCGCCGGGCAATCGGCCGTTGTTTTACCGCCTCGGGATCATTGGGGTCATCCACATAAAAGCGCGCCAGGATATTGGTATCAATCGCGATCATCTCGCATCTCACGCATCGCCTCGGCGACATCGAAATCGGACAAGCGTCTTTCTCCGGTTTTTTTACAAACCAGCATGCCATAACCCTCTTCGGGAAGGCTCGGTTGAACCCGGCGCTTCACTTCGACGCGCAGGGCATTCCCTTCCAGGATGAATTCAAGCTGGCAACCCGGCGTGATCGCCAAGCGGCGGCGTATATCCGCCGGAATCACAACCTGGCCTTTTTCGGAAACGGTGACGGTTTGCATGGCGAATAGACTCTCTTACACTGTAAGACGAAGTGTACCACTTTCAATGCCGTTGTCCATCGACGTATGGCAGTTAAGTGACCCTCAACCCTATATGCAAACCGCCTGAAACGTCAGCCCAAAACGCTGCAAATATTGTTTCAAGCGGTGGCTGTCGTTCACCCTGGTTTTTTGATTGCGGCTGGCGTTGTACAACTTCCGCCCCGCCTCGGCCATACTGCGGCTTTCGCGGCATACCTTCACCACTTCGGAAAGCTGCATCCGATCGAACAAATCCAGCTCGCTGAGCGTCTCCGCCGGCAGGACTTCGGTCAATACCTCAGTAGCGATTGACTTTTCCTGACTGAAAGCGAACCACGCCTGTTTGAGCCGCTCGATTTCACCCGCCACGATGTCTTCGGTGATGCGTCCTCCGGTTGCCAAGGTCGCCATCCGGGTCACGCTGGAGTTCAGGTCGCGAAAATTGGCGCGCCATAAGGCTTCGGGCGCATAGGCGAAAGCCAGATACTGCGCCCTCGCCGCCTTGTTGAAGCTGACCTTGTAGCCGGCCCTGACCGTGAACTGCTGCAATTCGTGTTCGAGGTTCGGCTCGAAATCCTCGATGCGCTGCTTCAACGCCGGCAGTTCGTAGGTCCATAAATTGATCCGCGCCAGCAGGTCCTCGCGGAATCGCCCGGTGCGTACCTGTTCGTACAGATTACGGTTGGTGCCCACGATCAATTGAAAATCGCTGCCGGTCTCCCTGTCGCCGCCGAGCGGCATGAACACCTTGTCTTCGATCGCGCGCAGCAGCATCGCCTGTTCGTCCAGACCCAATTCGCCGATTTCATCGAGAAACAATAGCCCCTTGTCCGCCTCGCGCAAAAGTCCCGTCCGCGCGGACAATGCCCCGGTAAACGCGCCTTTGACATGGCCGAACAGCGCGGACATCGCATTGTCGCCGCGCAGGGTCGCGCAGTTCACCTCGACCAGCCTCCCTGTCACCTGGCCCCGTTGTTTTTTCAATTCGTAAATCCGTTTGGCGAGGCGCGATTTGCCCGCGCCGGTCGGCCCGGTCAGCAGCATCGGCGCGGACGACTTGATCGACACCTGCTCCAGCTGCGAAATCAGCCGGTTGAAGGCGGCATTGCGGGTCTCGATGCCACCTTTCAGATAGGCGATGCCGTCGCGGGCTTCCTTCTCGAAGCGCGAGGCAATCTGGTCGTAGCGCGACAAATCCAGGTCGATGATGTGGAAAGTCCCTTGCACGCCATCCTTGCTCGGCGAGGTTTGGATCAGCTTACCCGGCAAATAATTCGCTTCGGTCAACAGGTACAGGCAGATTTGCGCGACGTGGGTGCCGGTGGTGATGTGGATGTAATAGTCGTTCTGTTCGGGATCGAACGCATAACTGCGCGTGAAGTCGAGCAAGCGGCTGTAAACCTGCTCGAAATCCCAGGGGTCGTCGTAATCGACCAGATGGGTCGTGATGACTGTTTGCGGCGACAAGGCACGCATGTCGTCGACCGAGATGTCGGCCAACTGCTGCTCGTCAGGATGATGCAGCAGGACGAATTCGTCGACCGGCAAACTGTCGTGCATCACCAGCGATACGGTCGGCCGCCAGCGTTCGTGCCGTTTTCGGCCCAAACCGCCATGATCAAGACGCGCGCCCAGCAGGCCGATGATGACAGTCTTCATGCAATGCCTCCTCAAATGTAGCCTCGATGCAGCGCAGCGGAATCGAGGGATCGACGGCTTCGAAACCTCGATTCCGTTACACTCCATCGAGGCTACACCTCATCACTACGACATCGGTTATAAAAATATTTATATAGATAGCCATCTATCTTAATCGATATAACAAGAATAACCAGGCTCAACCCCAAATTTTCCTTGCTATCAAAAGCACCCTATTTTTACCCTTCATAAACATAGCATTAAAGAAACTCACAAAGCCTCACGCAATACTGGCACGCGCTTTGCTATCACTTTATCGTCAGCAACCGAAAGAGAATAACGATGACCACTCCCTACGAAGTCCTGCACGAACCCGGCCGGCATCCGATCAAATCCTGGACGCGCGGCGTCAGCTTCGACGACAACTCCAAACGGCAATTGCGGAATATCGCGGCAATGCCGTTCATCCACAAATGGATCGCGGTGATGCCGGACGTGCATTTGGGAAAAGGCGCGACGATCGGCAGCGTGATTCCGACGATAGGCGCGGTGATTCCGGCCGCGGTCGGCGTCGATTTGGGCTGCGGGATGATCGCCGCGAAAACCAGCCTGAGCGCTAACCAGTTGCCCGATTCTTTGGAAGCGCTACGCAGCCGGATCGAAACGCTAGTGCCGCACGGCCTGCAAAGAACCGTGCGCGGAGGCCGCGACAAGGGGAGCTGGGGCGAACCGCCCGAAGACGTGCTGAACGCCTGGGCGGCATTGAGCGGCCGCTTCGACCGCCTGTGCGAAAAGCATCCGTTCCTGAAAAACACGAACAATCTGACGCAGCTTGGAACGCTCGGCACCGGCAACCACTTCATCGAGATTTGCCTGGACGAGAACGATGCGGTCTGGATCATGCTGCACTCGGGTTCGCGCGGCGTCGGCAACAGGATCGGCTCGCATTTCATCGAACAGGCCAAATTGGACATGGAACGCTGGTTCATCCATATGCCGGACCGCGATCTGGCCTACATCCCGGAAGGCAGCGCGCACTTTCAGGATTACATCGATGCGGTCGCCTGGGCGCAGGATTTCGCCCGAATCAACCGCGAAACGATGATGGCGCGCGCCGTGCGGGCGCTCCGCGACGTGCTCGCGATCCCGTTCGAAACCTATATCGAAGCGGTCAACTGCCATCACAACTACATCCGCCGCGAACAGCATTACGGCGAGAATGTCTGGGTGACCCGAAAAGGCGCGGTCAGCGCGCGGCTCGGCGAAATGGGGATCATTCCGGGCAGCATGGGCGCAAAGTCGTTCATCGTAAAGGGGCTCGGCAACGCCGAAAGCTTTTGCAGCTGCAGCCACGGCGCGGGCCGGGTGATGTCGCGCACCGAGGCGAAGAAGCGCGTGTCGCTGGCCGAACATATCGAGGCGACGGCCGGCGTCGAGTGCCGCAAGGACAGTGAGGTGATCGACGAAACGCCGTCCGCCTACAAGCCGATCGACCAGGTGATGGCCGCGCAGGCCGATCTGGTCGAAATCGTGCATACCCTGAAGCAGGTCGTCTGCGTCAAGGGTTAAAGAATTTGGCGAGCCGTTGTCAGCAGCGGCGCAGGTTCAAAAGCCTGCCTGACGCGCCCGTTTAACCTAGCGCGTATCGATGACAACAAGACGCCAAACGCCGCCGTAGCTCAGCCAGGAAGAGCGCCGCGCCCAACGCGGAAGTCGCAGGTTCGAATCCTGCCGGCGGCTCCATTGCTATAGCTCAGTGGGATAGAGCAACTGACTCATCATCAGTCTGTCGCCGGTTCGACCCCGGCTAGCAAACCTACCCTGCCAAGGTAGCTTGATAAACCGGCCCGCAAGGGCCACGGCGGACCTCCGGGCCGCGAGTTTGGAATCGTCAAGGAAGCAGCATGCGGCTGGGTTAGCGCATGGCGGCCGGGATGCCGCAATCCGAACACAAAGCAACATCGGCAAAGCCTGCCGGCGAAAATCGGCCGGCGCGCGCCGCGCAGGACGCAAGGCGCCCGCCGGTTGAAGCGTCAGCAGCCCGCGTCGATGCGGAGGTTCCGTCAACCCCAATTTAAGGAGAAAACGATGTCCATCAACAAAAAAATGATCATCACCGAAGCCCAACGCGGCCTGTTGTTCAAGGATCAGCAGTTCGTGAAGGTCCTGCCGCCCGGCGTTTACCGGCTCTGGGACTGGCTGAACCGCTACCAGTTGCAGACCGTCACGATCACGAACGCCTTGCAGCAAACCGTCACCGGCGATTTGTTGAACCTCGCGCAACTGCACGCGGAAGACTTTGCGCCGCACTTGCAGCTTTGGGAAACGGCTGACCACGAGGTCGGCCTGGTCTATCAGAACAACGTGCTGAAAGACATCAAGGCGCCGGGCCAACAGGGCGCGTACTGGAAAACGCAAAACGAAATCCGGATCGACAAGCTCGACATCGGCCGGGAATTGGCCCTGCCGAAGCCGCTCGCCGCGCAATTGTGCAACGCGAAGGAAGACATGCTGAAGCGGGCCGCGATCAACGCGATCGCGATCTTCAGCATTCCCGACCATCACGTCGGCTTTCTGGCCGTGGACAACGAAATTCAGGCGGTGTTGAGCGCGGGCGTGCATGCCTGGTGGCGCTTCAACCACAACCCGACGCTGACGCTGTTCGACCTGCGTTTGCAAAACATGGAAGTGAACGGCCAGGAAATTTTGACCAAGGACAAGGTCAGCCTGCGCGTGAATCTGTCCGCGACCTGGCAAATCAAGGAAGCGGAAAAAGCCCGCGCGGAACTGGCCGACGCGAAGGAGTTTCTGTACCGCGAGTTGCAGCTGGCCCTGCGCACGGTCGTCAGCACGCAAACGCTGGATGAACTCTTGGCCGACAAGAACTCGCTGAACCGGCAGATTCTTGAGATCGTCGCCGCGAAGGCGTCCGTTTACGGCATCGAAGTCAAATCGGTCGGTGCGCGCGACATCGTCCTGCCCGGCGACATGAAAGCGATTTTGACCCAGGTCGTCGAGGCGCAAAAAATGGCCGAAGCGAACCTGATCAAGCGCCAGGAAGAAACCCAGGCGACACGGTCGTTGCACAACACCGCAAAGGTGATGGAAGGCAATCCGATTCTGTTGCGTTTGAAAGAGTTGGAGTCGCTCGAAAAAATCACAGCGCGAATCAATACGCTGAATGTTTATGGTGGATTGGATAGCGTGATGAATGGTATGGTCAGGCTGATCGACAAGACGAACACGGTTTAACCGCGTAGGTCTGGCAACGATGAAGCTGTTACCCGACCTACCAGGCTCAACCTAACATATACGACTATTTAATCACTCATTACACATCAATCTATGCATCGTAAATTGGAATCACCGAAATTTTTACAAGGCCTTGGGCAGTTGGTAGTCGATTTTGGATTCATGGAACGCGCTGTACGAAGTGTAATAATTGTCATGGCAAGAGATCATCATTTGGCCAAAGCATTAGTGCCACCCGGAAACACGGTGTCTCAAAATCTTGAGCTTCTTCGGCGCATTTGTATACACAAAGTTCAAGAAGAAGCTCTAGCCCACTGGCTTGCCGCTATAGACGATCTGAAATCCATATTTGAAGAAAGAAATAAGATATTTCACGGCATGTTCTATGCCGAAGAGCATCGGGTTCTTCTCTCTCGGGTGAGCAAGGGAAAAAGACAGCTAACAGACCGGCTTACAGATATAGAAATTGAAGATGATTTCATTACGGCTCTTCATAAGCGTCTCAATGACAGACGTCGGCAGCTAATGGACTTCTGCGATGACTACTATTCCGATGAAACAGGTCCTGCTCATCAATCTTCGCAAGACGCTCATCCGAGCCTGTCATATGGAAAATGAGCCACAAGGGGGCGCATTGCGCCCCTTTTCATTGTCAAATTTTTAAAGCGGAAATGGTGCGCGGTGCGCACCCTACAGGGCCATAGGATGGGTTGACGAAGGAAGCCCATCGTTCGCGATTGATGGGCTTCGTGCCTCGGCCGATTCTATTGAACTGAAGTGCACATAAAAAACCAAAAGTCAAAGGCTGTCAGGTAAGGGTCGCATCGCGCCCCCTTTTCGATGCCAAATTACGACGATAATCTTGGCAAACGAGATAGATAGCCCACCGGAATTCGATAAAACGGCCCGACTTGGAAATGGTGCGCGGTGCGCCCCCTTGTATCTTCAACGCTACTCGCTGATTCAAGAGTTAAGCATGGTCAGTAGGAAACCCAAGAACGCAACCATGCAAACGCTGGCCCACCAAGCGGCATGCCGCGGCAGCTTGAACCAGAAGGCCAAGGGAAACAGCCCAAGGGCGATATACATGCATCCGCCCAAAACTGCCGAACGACCTTCGAGAAATATATCGGCTCCACCCAGCTTGGATGTGTGCCCCGAGTAGGTTCCGCTGAAGATGGACCAGAGCCCAAGCCCAATCAGCACAACACTGATAAGCGATGCCAAGATACGGGCAACTCGCATGTCTCGGCGATTATCGGTTTCTGCTTCGGGCTCCATAACTATTCCTCTTATTTACATAACCGCAAGATTCGGTGAAACACGCCCCACATCCGGCCGTGGCACGCTCACGGCTTGCCCTTAACTTTCCGATATTGCCCGTTGAACGAAACATTGAGTCCACCGCAGCGCATGTTGTCATCGCTGACGGTCAGGCCGTTCGGAGCGAAGGCAATGGTCAGCCGGCAGCCTTCTGCCTCGCCGTCGGCATAATGAATCTTGCCGTTGTCGAGCGGGAACGATCCTTCCAGCTCGCCGGTGTTAACGTTTCCTCGTTCCGCGTTACCTACCCATGCCGCATCGCCCCGCACATGAATCCGGCCGTCCTTCTCTTCCTTTACCAGGATCGTGGCCGAGTCCTTAGCCGGCTTGCCGTTATCATAGCGTTCGTATTCTCCGAAAATGCCATTCGCTTTCGGCGCGGCCGCGACGACCCCATCGAGGCCGGCAATCCTGTTCACATAAGCCTGCCTCAAGCAGGCTATGTCCTTACACGGATTACGCGTCGATTTGAGCCAGGCTTTTTGCTCCGCTTTCAGAGCCTCGCCTTTGGCGGCGACCGCCAGCGCGTTTTGATACGAATCCGTTAATTGCTCATCAAGGCCGGACAATTCAACATCGGAGCAGATCGTTTTCTCAATCCAGTTACGCGCCTTCGCACAGTCGAAGCTGGCGGCATAGGAAGCCGGTGAGGCGATTAAAAATCCAGCCGCGGCGATCAAGAGGAATGTCTTCTTTATCATGTCAAATTTCCCGACTTAGAAACTGGACTGAAAGCTATTCCACTTTCTCGACTTCGAAGACGGTACCGTTCACCGAAACCACCCGGACCTTGGTGTGAATGTCGCAATCGGGCCCGTGTACCGTCCAAATGGAATCTCCCACCCTGATCTTGCCCTGGCCGTTTTCGATCGGCGTGTACAGATTGAAAACGCGGCCGATGTATTGCGCGCCGCGCTTGTTCAAAAGCGGACGGTCGCTTTCTATCGGGTGTTTTTTGACATAAAAGCGCCAAACCGCGATCGCGGCGACCGACAGTATCGAAAATTCAAAGATTTGAAAATTTTCAGGCGTATCGGGAAATAGGAAGACCAGACAGCCGGTCACGAAACCCGCCGCAGACATCCACAGAAAGAAGAAGCCGGGCGCGAGCAGTTCGATCACCAACAGCAGCAGCGCCCATACCCACCAGTACCAGAAGACAAAATCCAGTTCGCTCATCGCCATTTCCATTACGCGCCTTTGGTGTTTTTGCCCATCGCTTCCTTGGCCAGTTCGCCGATGCCGCCCAGCGCGCCGATCACACTGGAGGCTTCGAGCGGCATGAAGATCAATTTGCCGTTTTCGGCGGAAGCGATTTTTTGCAGCGCGTCGATATATTTTTGCGCGATGAAATAATTGATCGCGTTCAGGTCGCCCTTGCCGATCGCTTCGGACACCATCAGGGTCGCCCGAGCTTCGGCTTGCGCCAGACGCTCCCGCGCATCGGCATCCCGATAGGCGGCTTCCTTGCGGCCTTCGGCCTCCAGAACCGCCGCCTGCTGAGCGCCTTCGGCGCGCAGAATTTCGGATTGCCGGAGCCCTTCCGCTTCCAGAATCGAGGCGCGTTTCAAGCGTTCCGCCTTCATCTGTTTGCCCATCGCTTCGACCAGGTCTTTCGGCGGCGCGATGTCCTTGATTTCGATCCGTGTGGCTTTGATGCCCCATGGCGTCGTCGCATCGTCGACCACCGTCAGCAAGCGCGCATTGATGTCGTCGCGCCGTGACAGCAACTCATCCAGATCCATCGAACCCATCACAGTCCGGATGTTGGTCATCACCAGATTCAGTATCGCCCATTCCAGCTTGCTGACTTCGTACGCGGCTTTCGCGGCATCCATGACCTGATAGAACACCACGCCGTCGACGGTCACCATCGCATTGTCCTTGGTAATCACCTCCTGCGACGGCACATCCAGCACCTGCTCCATCATGATCATTTTACGGCCGATCTTATCGATGACCGGCATGATGATATTCAAGCCTGGGGTCAAGGTATTGGTATAACGGCCGAAGCGCTCGACCGTATATTCCATACCCTGGGGAACGGGTTTTACCGACAAAAACACCAGCAATATCGCCAGCACCAACAAGACTAAAACGAACGCGCCAAAGCCCATGGGGCCTCCTCATTTCTCAGGTTGAAAAGGTGAATGACAGCCAACAGTATGGCACAGAAAACTTGCTGCCTGCCGGCGGTTGCAACTAATTTAGGCTGCGTGAAGACTTAGCGCGATTTATATCACAATCGCCCCATTTTTCACCATATAAAGCATCCAAGACGCCGAATGCCGCTACCTTGACTGCGTTCATTCCGCTTCCTGGAGATCAAGCCTGCGCGTGCAAAAATACCCGAATATTATCCCTTTGATCAGGCGGAGGATTAATTTCGGCGCGTCGGAATGGTATAGTAACGGGTTGCAAACCGCGGGAATCATGCTCCCCGCAACTCTCGGCTTTTACTCGTTTTTACAGGCAACTCATTATGGTAAATGATTTAGTAAATTTTTCTTTTCAGTTGGCAGCGTTTACGGTTATTTTCTTTGTGCTCGGCATGATCAAACCGAAATGGCCGCTTTTTTTCCTGAAAGAGCCCACGCGTTTTATGATCGCGATGATCACGCCGATCCTGATCATGATTACCGTCACCCTGTACGGCGAAGGGCTGAAACGCGAAAAAGAAGCCAAGGCGCTGAAGGAAACTCCGGCACAAATCGTAGCGCCCGCCCCGGCCCCGGTTCCAACGCCCACCCCGGATGCGGCGCCGAGCGCTCCGGCAGCCAAATAGTGCAACCACGCGATGGGGACGACGTATTTCGTCCCCCATCGCGTAACGCCCAAAAACGTATCCGGCACCTACCCTGCCACGCTAATCATGATAGAATCGGCAGTTTTAATTGAACGCAGCGCTGATTTATGCCTTTTCTGAGTCCGCCGTTACAGGTCAAACCATGCCTTACTGCTTAACGGCAGGACCGATCCCGACTCCACCCGCGTGTTTGAAGCGTATGCCATGCGTGTAATCAGAGGCTTATCCCATCTGGAGCCGCTCGATCCGGGCTGCGTGCTCACGATCGGAAATTTCGACGGCCTGCATTTGGGCCATCGCGCGGTGATCGAGAAACTGGCCGCCAAAGGCCGGGCGACCGGACTTCCGGTCGTGGTGATGATTTTTGAGCCGCAGCCGCTGGAATATTTTCTCGGCGACAACGCGCCGTCCCGGCTGATGCGCCTTAGGGAAAAAGTGATCGATTTTGCCGGGCTTCCGGTCGATTATTTGCTGGTCATGCGCTTCAATCGGCAGTTTGCGAATCTGGACGCCGAAAAATTCATCGATGACATTCTGATCGAGAAATTGAATGTCAAACATCTGGTGATCGGCGACGATTTTCATTTCGGCAAGGCCAGGCGCGGCAATTTTGCGATGCTGCAGGAAAAAGGCCTGCACTGGGGATTTACGGTCGAAGACACCGGTTCGTTTTATGTCGACGGACTCCGCGTCAGCAGCACGTTGATCCGGGACGCGTTGACGGCCGGCAATCTCGCCCAGGCCGAACAATTGCTGGGCCGTAGTTATTCGGTCTGCGGCCGCATCGTGCATGGCGAAAAACGCGGCAGAGCGCTGGGTTTTCCGACCGCCAACATCAAATTGCATCGCAAGAATACGCCGTTGCAGGGCGTTTTCGCGGTCACCATGACCGGGCTCGGCGAGGAAGCCATTCAGGGCATCGCCAATGTCGGCACGCGGCCGACCGTCGACGGCGGCTCGAAAGTGATCCTCGAAACCCATTTATTCAATTTTAACCGGGAAATTTACGGACGCTATGTGGAAGTGCATTTCAAGCACAAAATCCGCGATGAAATGCGTTTTCATTCCCTCGAAAAACTGAAGGCCCAGATCGAGAATGATGTGGCCGTCACCCAAAAGATTTTTGCCGATTCGAAAGCTTATGACTATGGATTATAAAAAAACGCTTAATTTACCGACGACCGCTTTCCCGATGAAAGCGAACCTGGCGCAGCGCGAACCGGAACGGTTGAAGATCTGGAACGAATCCAAACTGTACCACAAGATCCGTGCAGCGGCGGCCGGGCGTCCGAAATTCGTTTTGCATGACGGCCCTCCGTATGCGAACGGCGAAATCCATATCGGCCACGCGGTCAACAAGGTGTTGAAGGACATCATCGTCAAGTCGAAAACGCTGGCCGGCTTCGATGCGCCTTATGTACCCGGCTGGGATTGCCACGGCCTGCCGATCGAACTGATGGTCGAGAAGAAAGTCGGCAAGGCCGGCGTCAAGGTATCCCCCGCCGCGTTCCGCAAAGCCTGCCGCGAGTATGCCGGCAAGCAGGTCGCGCTGCAAAAGGATGCTTTCGTCCGCCTCGGCATCCTCGGCGACTGGGACAATCCTTATCTGACGATGGATTTTGCGTTTGAAGCGGACATCGTGCGCTCGCTCGGCAAGATCGTCGCGAAAGGCCATATCACACACGGCGCGAAGCCGGTGCACTGGTGCACCGACTGCGGCTCCGCGCTGGCCGAAGCCGAAGTCGAATACGAAGACAAGCATTCGCCGGCGATCGACGTGCGCTTCGAAGCGGTCGATCCGGCCGCTTTCCTGGCCCATTGCCACCATGTCGGCGCAGGCGAAGGCCCGCTGTCGGTCGTGATCTGGACCACCACGCCGTGGACCCTGCCCGCAAACCAGGGCGTCGCCTTGAATGCCGAGCTCGATTACGCGGTCGTGCAATGCGAAAAGGACGGCGTCAAGGAACGCCTGGTCGTCGCCGAAGCGCTGCTGAAGGATGCGATGTCGCGTTACGACATCGACAATCCGCAGGTGATCGCCTACTGCAAAGGCGCCGCGCTCGAACATCAGATGCTGCACCACCCTTTCTACAAGCGCCAGGTGCCGATCATCCTCGGCGACCATGTGACCACCGATGCGGGCACTGGAGCTGTGCATACCGCGCCCGGCCACGGCCAGGAAGACTATGTCGCAGGCCTCAAATACGGGCTGCCGGTCGACAATCCGGTCGGCGGCGACGGCGTGTTTTTGCCGACGACCGAACTGTTCGCCGGCGAGCATGTGTTCAAGGCGAACGCGCATGTGCTGGAAGTGCTGGAAGCGAACGGCAAGCTCCTGCATCACCATGCGATTCAGCACAGCTATCCGCATTGCTGGCGGCACAAGACGCCGATCATTTTCCGCGCGACGCCGCAATGGTTCATCTCGATGGAGAAGAATCATCTGCGCGAGACCGCGCTGGCCGAAGTCAAACGCGTCGACTGGATTCCGGATTGGGGACAAGCGCGTATCGAAAGCATGCTGAACGGCCGGCCGGACTGGTGTATCTCGCGGCAGCGCACTTGGGGCGTACCGATCACCTTCTTCATTCATAAAGAAACCGGTGAACTGCATCCGCGCACGGTCGAATTGATCGAGCCGATCGCGAAAAAGATCGAGGCGCAAGGCATCGACGCCTGGTTCGAGTTGGACCCTGCGGAACTTTTGGGCGAGGATGCAGCTTTCTACGACAAGATCAACGACACCCTCGATGTCTGGTTCGATTCCGGCGTGACCCATGCCGGCGTGCTCGACCGCCGCGACGAGTTGACCTTCCCGGCCGACCTGTACCTCGAAGGCTCGGACCAGCATCGCGGCTGGTTCCAGTCGTCGCTGTTGGCCTCGACCGCGATGAACGATGTCGCGCCGTACAAGGCGGTATTGACGCACGGCTTTACGGTCGATGCGGACGGCAAGAAGATGTCCAAATCGAAAGGCAACGTGGTCGCGCCGCAATCGGTGATGAAGGATCTCGGCGCGGACATCCTGCGCCTGTGGGTCGCTTCGGCCGATTACCGAGGCGAAATGACCGTATCCGATGAGATTCTGAACCGGACCGCCGACGGCTACCGCCGCCTCAGAAATACCGCGCGCTTTTTATTGTCGAATCTGAACGACTTCGACCCGACGCAGGATCTGATCGAAACCGGCAAGCTGCTGCCGCTGGACCGCTGGATCATGGACCGCGCCTGGCAGCTGCAGGAAGAGGTCAAGGCCGCCTACGAGGCCTATCAATTCCAGTCGATTTACCAAAAAGTGCATCACTTTTGCGTGATCGACCTCGGCGGCTTTTATCTGGATGTGGTCAAGGACCGCCAGTACACCGCGAAAACCGACGGCCTAGCCCGGCGTTCCGCGCAAACCGCGATGTATCATGTACTCGAAGCGCTGGTGCGCTGGCTTGCGCCGATCATCAGCTATACCGCCGATGAAATCTGGCATTTCATGCCGGGCGCACGCAGCGAGTCGGTGTTTCTCGAGACCTGGTATACCGGCTTAGCCCAACTCGACGCCAATGCTGCGATCAGCCGCGACACCTGGCAAAAAGTGATGGCCGTGCGCACCGCGGTCAGCAAGGAACTCGAAAAAAGCCGCGCGAAAGGCGACATCGGCGCCTCGTTGAATGCGGAAGTCGAACTGTACTGCAACGAGGATTATTTCGACGCCTTGAACCTCTTGGCCGGCGAACTGCATTTCGTGCTGATCACCTCCGGCGCGTCGGTGATCGCCGAACAATTCTGCCCGGACGATGCGGCCCCGACCGACATTCCGGGCGTCCGCGTCAAGGTGATCGTGTCGGAACAGCCCAAATGCGTGCGCTGCTGGCATCAGCGCTACGATGTCGGCGAACATGCGGATCATCCCGATCTGTGCGGGCGCTGCGTCGAAAACGTGGTCGGCGACGGCGAAAACCGTCAATTTGCATGATCATGCCGATGTTGAAATGGCTTTGGTTAACCCTGTTCGCGGTGCTGCTCGACCAGGGCAGCAAGTTGACGATCGACGTCTCGATGCATTTGTACGAATCGATTCCGGTCATGCCGTACTTCAATCTGACCTATGTGCATAACACCGGCGCCGCGTTCAGCTTTCTGAGCGAGGCCGGCGGCTGGCAGCGCTGGTTTTTTTCGGGACTGGCGCTGACGATCAGCGTCGCGATCACGATCTGGCTCGCCAAACTGCAAAAGCATGAGCATTTGCTCGGGGCTTCATTGGCACTGATCCTCGGCGGCGCGGTCGGCAACCTGATCGACCGGGTGGCCTACGGTTATGTGATCGATTTTATCGACGTGTATTACGGCAACTCGCATTTCCCGGCGTTCAATATCGCCGACGCCGCGATCAACCTGGGGGTGTTTCTGATGCTGGCCGAATCGTTCGGCTGGTTTGGTTCGGCCAAAAAAGAACCCGGCTAAACCTTGCCTTAAAATCAGGCGTATCGCAGGGTTCAAATCCTCAGTCAATCTCGCTGCCGGGATTGCCGATATACTCGACTTTGACCTTGGCCATCCCGCGAATGCCTATCTTTCTGGCGGCGGCTTTCGATAAATCGATCAGCCGCCCCTTCTTGAAGGGCCCTCGGTCATTGACCACCACATCAACCGAACGGCCGTTATGCAGATTGGTCACCCTGACCTTGCAGGGTAACGGCAAGGTTTTATGCGCGGCGGTCAGGCTGTGCGGCCTGAACCGCGTTCCCATCGCGGTTGTGTTCCCCGACTCCGAGCCATACCAGGAAGCAATGCCGAATTCCTTGTAGCCCGCCGCCGAGGTCATCGGATAATAGGTGCGACCTCGAACCTGATAAGGTCGATTATAGGCGGCCTTGTGCCGGTAATTTTCGGCATGCTGGACTTTGCTTGGTTGATACAATCCCGGCGATACGGCCGGCTTGGTCGCGCAGCCGCTGAACAGCGCCGCACTCAACACGGCGCCGAAGAGTACCGTCTTCTTTTGAACCCTTTGCAACTCAGTGATCATCGGCATAGTTCGGCAACCTCGCAGTAAAACGATAAAACCGCAATAAAAAAGAGGTCTTAATAGTTTTCTGATTATACAAACAAACGCCGCCTAACGGCTTAAATTTGCGCTTGAATCAAGGTTTTCCTTCGCAACGTCTCGCCTTGCCAAGACATGCGCCGATGACCTGCGTATTGCCTTCGATCAATATCATCAGCAACAGCGCCAGCATAAACAGCACGATCGGCGCATCCCCGCCCAGCCGCGCAAACGGCGTCAGGCCGGCCATCGGCTCTATCGTACCGGTCAACGTGGTCGCGGTGAACAACGGCGCCTGACTGAGCACTTTTCCCTCGGGCGAAATGATCGCGGTCGCGCCGGTATTGGTCGAGCGCAACAGATACCGCCCCGCCTCCAAGGCGCGCATCCTGGCCATCTGCAAATGCTGGTGCGGTTCGATCGAGTCGCCGAACCAGGCGTCATTGGTCGCATTAACCAGGTAAGCCGCCTCCGGCAAACCGCGCAGCGCATTCTCCGCAAACGCATCCTCATAGCAGATCGAGGTGCTGAAGCGGTAGCCGCCCGCGCTGAGCAAAGGCTGGTCCGGCCTGCCCGGCGTAAACTGGCTCAGGCGCATGTTGAAATGAGACAGAATCCAGCCCGATACCGGCTGCCACGGCATGTATTCCCCGAAAGGCAAAAGATGCACCTTGCGGTACATCCCGGCTTCCCTGCCCAGCGTAATGACCGAATTGTATTTTTCCCCTTCGGTATTGCCGTAGGACGGCACGCTGACGATCAGATCGGTCCGATGCGCTTTCGCGGCCTGACCCAACGGCAACAGGAAAGCGTCGTATACATCGGACAAATACGCCGGCACCGCCGATTCCGGCCAGACGATCACTTGCGAATCCCAATGCGCCTCGGTCATCTGGCTATAGCGCAGGATCGTGCCGATCCGGGTTTCGGGCAGCCATTTTTTGTCCTGCGCGACATTGCCCTGAATCAGGGCGGTCTTGATCGGCTCTCCAATCGGCTGCGTCCATGCCTGCGTCCTTAACCAGCCGCCGGCAATCCATAATCCAGCTAAACTCGCCAGCATCCATAACGAGGATTTGGGTTTGCTTGCGATGCCGACCAGCAGGGCGGCCGAAAGCGCCGCAAGTAAGCCGGTGCCATAGCCGCCGACGAGAGGAATATAGCCGGCCAGCGGCGTGTCCAGTTGCGAGTAGGCGATTTGCAGCCAGGGAAAACCTTCCAGCACGATGCGCCCGCGCAGATAGTCGACCAACACCCACAGCAGCGGACATAAAAGCAGACGACTGGACCGTTTATACGGCAACTGGGTCGCGAGATACACCGCTAGCGCGGGAAACAGCGCCCAAAAGCCGACGAATAGGCCGGCAATCAACAGCGAGCCGAGCAGACCTCCGCCGCCATAGTCATGCACGCTGACATAGACCCAGGAAACGCCCAAACCGAACTGACCCAGACCGAATACATAACCTCTGAGAGCGGCACGCTTCGGGCTTAAGGCTAAGGTCGCAAAAAACAGGCAGGCCAGCGCGGGAAAGACGGCATAGGATAAATTGAAAGGCGCAAACGCCAGGGTATAGACGACTCCGGCAACGAGCGCGATAACGTCCCCAAGAATGGGCCTGGAGAAATTGAAGTTTTCGCGAAAAGGTTTCAAGGCAGGGAGCTAGCGTAATAAGATCAGGCCATAAGCCGAACTGAGCGCGTATTTTAGCGGAAGCCGGATTAAAATTCAGAGAAACACAGGAAGGCTGGCAGGCACTTACCTCACCCCGGCTTATTTGGCGCTTTCCACCGGCGGATGAATCAGATCGCTCAAACTCCGACCATCCAGAACAGCCTGCGCCGCGTTCTCGATATGAAGGGTCAAATCCAGCACGCTTTCGGCGATTTTTGGACTCATCACGGTCATATGCGCTTGGCCGTCAAACGCGCGCAGGCAGGCGTAAATCTCCTTGAGACTGATCGTTTCGATCGCCCTGGCCGGAAGATACGCATTCGGCTCGGACTGGATCGCGATCACGAATCCCGATTTTTCGAGACCCTGCACCATGTGCTGGACCGCCTCCCAGGGCAATTCGACCGCCTCCGCCAAGGCATGCAAGGTCCACGGCGCTTGGCCCTCGTAATACGCCTTGCCGATCAGATACATGATCAGGAAACCGAGATACTCCTGCTGACGATGCGTCAGGTCCGGTTTTTTGTTTTTGTGCAGAAGATAGCGCGGGTGCTGGTGCAGAAATGAAATCACGCCGCCCAGCAGCACGATCAGCCAGCTGACATAGAGCCAGATCATCGACAAGAGAATGATCGCGAAACTCGAATAGATCGCGTTATAACTGACCGATTTCGCGACGAAGATGCCGTACAGCCAGCCGACCATTTTCCAGGTCAGTCCGGCCGCGATGCCGCCGGCCAATGCGGAACGAAAGTTGACCCGGGCATTCGGCATGAACATGTAAAGAAAGGTCAGCGCCGCGACGATCAACACATAAGGCAGAATCAACCCGGCCAGATAATAGGCGCTGCCGAAAGGCTCTTGCGCGATCAGCTTCTGCGCGAAGGCGGTATTGGCCATCGATGCCATCACGCCGAACGCCGAAACGACCAGGACCGGCCCGACCAGCAACATGCTCAGGTAGTCGCTGCTGCGGCGAATCCAGTTTCTGGGCATCTCGACGCGCCAGATCCGGTTGAAGCATTCCTCGATGATTTTCAACAGCGAAACCACCGAATAAAGCAATACCACCAAACCGGCCGCGCCCAAAACACCGATATGGATGTTTTCGACATAACCGATGATCTGTCCGGCCATCTCCACGCCTTTGCTGCCGAGCGGCTCCAGCAGACTCAGCAGCAACGGCATCAGCTGGTTATGCACGCCGAACGCCTTCAGCATCGAAAAACTGACCGCCAGCAGCGGCGCCAACGACAGCAAGGTCGTATAGACCAGTCCCATCGCCCGGTAGCGCAGATCGCCCTCGGTTGCTTCCCGGATCAGAATCAGCATGCCGCGCAGTAACGCGGCTATCCTTTGGGCAAAGCCGGAACGGGGTTCGCCGTATTCCCGCCAAATTTCAGTCGTCAGATAATGTTTGATCGCATCGAAGTTCGGCATCGCCAGGGGGCTCCTTATCGGCAAGCTGAAAAAATACCGTACCAGACTCGATAGTAATGGCCGGCAGGACTTTTTAAAAGCAAAAGTTCGGCTTTTTTAGTCGTTTTTGTTGTATCCGGAACAGCATGCCGAAGCACAAGGCATTTGAAACGTGATAGGATAAAACCGGATATTGAAAAATCTTCACCCGTCCGGTCAACCGGAGACGCTCGGCCCGATTTTTCACGACCGGCATTGATTTCCTCTACCGTCTCCGATTCGCTACCGAAACGTCTGTCAGCAAACTTCGGGGGGCTTCGCGCTTATGAGTATCACCAGATGCCCGACTCAATACCCGATCCTGGCCGCGTTGCTGATCCTCGGCGGACTGTTTCCTGCACAGGCGGCGGACTCCGGCATTTCCGGCCTGTTACGCCGCGCCCTGCCGCTTGGCATGACCGGATCGGCCAAACCGGCCATCAAGATTTCCGGCATCGCAGGCCCCTTGCATGACAATGTCCGCGCCTTTCTGAGCCTGATCAAGGAACCTTGCGACGCTCCCCGCTGGCGGGTCGAACGTTTATTCGAGCAGGCCGATAAGGAAATCGGCAAGGCGCTGCGCGCACTCGGCCATTATCATCCGGCCGTCAAAAAACATCTTGCCTTCGACGCCGCCTGCTGGCGTGCGGATTTTGAGATTCATCCGGGGACGCCGGTGACCGTAGCGGCACTCGACATCCGCGTTTCGGGGGAAGCGGAATCGGACCCGGCGTTTGCCCGGTTGCTAAAAAAAACTCCCATGAAGATCGGCCAGGTTCTGGATCACGGACGCTACGAAGCCTTCAAAAAAAGCCTGCAATCGCTGGCGCAGGAACGCGGCTATTTCGATGCCAAATTCGAAAAAAGCGCGATTCAAGTCGATACCGAACGCAACAGCGCGGTGATCGTACTGGCCTATGCCTCCGGCCGCCGCTATGCGTTCGGCGAATTGACTATCGAACAGGACATTCTGCAACCGGAATTTGTCCGGCGCTTCATCCCGTTCACGGAGGGCGACCCCTATTCGAGCCGCAAACTGGCCGACACTTACAATAATTTGAGCCTCGGCGGCTATTTCAGCAGCCTGGAAATCAAGCCTGCCATCGAAGAGGCTCTCGGCTTGAAGGTGCCGATCGCCATAGCGCTGCAGCCGCAGAAAAAGCACCGGTATGAAGTCGGCATCGGCTACGATACCAATTACGGCCCCCTGTTCAGTCTGGCCTATACGAATCGAAGAGTGAACCGCCGCGGCCATACGCTGAGCGCCGAACTGGCCGTTTCGCCGGTTTTATCCACGCTGGAAAGCCGCTACAACATCCCGCTGCAAAATCCGACGACCGATTTTTTCAGCTTCGGCGCCGGCTTTAAACATGAAGAACCCGACACGTTCACCTCGGACCAGTTCAAACTGTCCCTGCAAAGGCAGCACATCTCAAGCGGCGGCTGGAAGCTAAACAGCTTTCTGGACTATATATACGAAGCCTACCGCTCCGCCGATGTCGACAACAGCTCGCGGCTGCTGGTTCCGGGCCTTCGCCTGCAATACACGCAGAGCAATTCGCCGGTCAGGGAAACGCGGGGCTATCAATTGAATTTCGCTTTCGCCGGCGCGCATGATTCTGTGATATCCGATGTCAGCTTTCTGCAGGCCGGCGCCGGCGGCAAATGGGTTGCCGGCGTGCCCTGGTCGGGCCGCTTCATCACCCGCGGCGAGTTCGGCGCTACCCTGGTCAGCGATTTCGACAAGCTGCCGGCAAGCTACCGCTATTATACCGGCGGCGCACAATCGATCCGCGGCTACGAATACAAAGAACTCGGCCCCAAAAACAAGGAAGGCGAGGTCACCGGCGGCAAGTTGCTGAGCGTCCTGAGTCTCGAATATGAACAATTCCTCGACGAAAAATGGGGCGTGGCCGCTTTCGTCGACGCCGGCAATGCCTATAACAGCTTCGGCGCGTTCGATGCGAAGGTCGGCGCGGGGTTCGGTATCCGCTGGATATCGCCGGTCGGGCCGCTCAGGATCGATTTCGCCGTGCCTTTGCACGAATCGGGCTCGTCCTTTCAGATTCATTTTGCGGCCGGAGCGCAGTTATTATGAAGCGCAGACCTCCCGGCGTGCGCTTCATCGTAGGCCTCCTCGCCGCAGGCTTGTGCACTCCGGTGCTGCTGCTGATTTTGATCGCTAGCGAGACAGGCAGCCGCTGGCTGATCAACACGCTGTTGCGGGCGGCGGACGCCGACATCTCGGTACAGCGGATCGACGGCACGCTGCTCGATCGATTGACGCTGACCCAGCTCAGCTACACCAGCGATACCGAACGGGTCACGCTGGGAAAATTCGTTTTCGCCTGGCATCCGCCGCGCCTGTTCGCCGGCGAAGTGGCGGTCGACGCGATCGAAAGCGCCGATCTTGCGATCGAGAGAATCGCCGATTATCCGCCTTCGGATAAGCCGGAGCCGTTTTCGATGCCGCGCGTCCCTCTCGCGATTCGCATCGAACAGGTCGATTTGCGCAACGTCCGCTATAAAAACCGGAATCAGGACATTACGCTCGACCGCTTCCGCTTGAGCGCCTCCCTGCAAGACCAAGTGCTTAAGCTGCGCGATGTGTCGCTCGCAATGCCCGAATTGACCATCAAGGGCGACGCCGAGGCCGACCTAACCGACAAACTGCCCATGTCGGGCCGACTCAACTGGACCTTCAAGCGGCCGGAGATGCCGTCTATCGATGGCGATATCGTGGTGCAAGGCACGCTGAACGAACTGTCGCTGTCCGGCAGCATCAATGGCGCGCTTCGAATGACCCATCAGTCCCGTCTCGATCTGAGTGGCGAATCCCCCGCGTTTAGCGTATCGGGACGCTGGCAAAAATTGCAATGGCCGTTGACCGGCCCAGCGCAAGCCGAGGCCAAGGACGGCCGGCTGACCTTGACCGGTACGCCGAACGCTTACCGGATCGAAGTGATTTCGGAAATGGCGATCGAAAAGGCCGCGCCGTTCGGTGCCAGTCTCAAGGGTTCCGGCGACACCGATTCGTTCAACCTCGATCAGCTGGCATTGAGTCCCCGGCAGGGCAAGCTGATCGCCAGCGGCACGCTGTCTTGGCGGGATGCGCCGGCTTTTTCGCTGCGGCTCGACGCAACAAACCTGAATACCGGCGATTTTGTTGTCGGCGTGCCTGGCATGCTGAACCTACAAGCGTCCGCATCTGGAAATTTCGCCGATGACAAGATCGCCGGCAAACTGGAGATCGAAACCCTCGACGGCAAACTGTTCGAGAGCACGATCCAAGGCGCCGGCAAACTGGCCTTCGCCGATCGGCGTCTCCAGATCGAGCGCTTGCGGCTGCAATCGGCGGATAATCGCTTGTCGGCCTCCGGCATCCTGGCGGCACAAGGATCCAGCCTCGATGTTGCGCTCGACGCGCCGAGGCTGGCCGCAGTCTGGCCAGGGCTGAACGGCTCGCTCAACGGTGAAATCCAGGTGCGCGGCGATTATCAGAACCCCGCGGTCAACGCCAAACTGCAAGCCTACGGGCTGCGTTACCGGGACTTGCGGCTCGACCGGCTCGACATGCACCTGAATTATGCCGAGACATTGGCCGCACGCTCGGTCATCGGACTCGACATCAAAGGCTTGCAGATGGCGGGACAAGCGGTCGAAAAGTTCAACTTGCAAGGCGCCGGTTCACTCGCCAATCATCATTTTCAGGCGGCCTTGACCACCCACACCGCAAAAATCGACACGGCGCTGAGCGGCAGCCTACGAAAACCCATCTGGAACGGTACGCTGGAAAAATTGACGATCGAAGATGATCGGCTGAAAACATGGCAACTCGAACACCCCTGGCCCCTGCGCACAGAGATCAGGCAGGACGACATCACCGCGAATCTGCCGAGAAACTGTCTGACCCGCGCCGCTTCAAGATTCTGTCTTGCCCTAAACGGAGGGCTCAAACGCCGCTTGCAGGCCGAGGCCGAGGCCGTCAACATCGACCTCGCCATGGCCGGCCCCTGGCTGCCCGAAAACATCGGCCTGAGCGGTCAATTCGATGCGAAAACGTCCGCGCTCAAGGAGGGCGAACGCTGGACGGCCGATGCCGAGGCCTTCCTCCCGAGGGCTTCCTTGCAATTCAAACAAGAGAGGAGCGCCGAATTGAACCTACCCCTGTCCGCCACGCGACTGAGCGCACGCTACCGGAATGACGGCCTCGCCGCCGATTTACGTATCGGATTGAGCGGCAGCGATTTTATCAGCGCCCAAGTGGCGGCCTCGCCCGCGCCGGCGGCCGACCCGTCGCTGCTGTCGGGCACGCTTCAGGCCTCGATCGCCGATCTGACGCCGGTCGATGCGCTGGTGCCGGAGATTCAAAACCTGCAAGGCCGGCTGACGGCCGAACTGCATCTTGCGGGCGACACCGCGCGGCCTGATGTCAGCGGCCAAGTGCAACTCGGCAATGCCAGCCTGGACCTGCCCGCGACCGGCATTCGCCTTTCGCCTATCGAACTGAAACTACTAAGCCGCGCCGGGCAAACCGGGCGCCTCGATCTGAGCGGGCGCATCGGCTCCGGCAAGGGATCGCTGCAACTTGACGGCCGCATCAACCTGGACCCTGCCGCCGGATTTCCGACCGAAGTCCGGGTGAGAGGAAACGCCTTTGAAATCGCCAAACTGCCGGAAGCCGAAATCAGCATCTCTCCGCGCCTGACGATCAAACATGCCGATAACGCCGTGCAGGCCGAAGGCGATATCACTATCGATAGAGCCGAGCTGAAGCTGATCGAACCGCCCAAAAATGCCGTCGCACCGAGCGGCGATGAAGTGATCGTCGGCCAGGTTGCCGAGAGCGGGCAAAAAACGCCCGCGAACGTCCGGGCTGACCTTGGCATCGTCCTTGACGATAATGTCCGCTTCTCGGGTTTCGGAATCGATACGAAACTGACCGGCAAACTGCGCTATACCGCGGCGTCCGGCACCCAGCGCATGCAGGGCCGGGTGGCGATGAAGGAAGCCAAATACAAGGCTTACGGCCAGAATTTGACGATAGACAAAGGCGAATTTCTGTTCAATGGGCCGCTGGATAATCCGTGGCTGAACTTCGAAGCCACGCGTAAAGTCTCCGGCGAAGACATCACCGCCGTTTTGACCGTTACCGGCCCCGTGCAAGCACCGCAAACGAAAGTTTCGGCCCGGCCTCCGCTGCCCGAATCCGAAGCCCTGGCTTATCTCCTTACCGGCCACTCGCTGCAAAGCGCCAGCGGTTCGGAGTCCGAGGCCTTGGCCAAGGCCGCCTTGAGTTATGGCGCCGGAGAACTTACCTGGCTGAGCAGCAAGCTGGGGTTCGACCAGATCGAGATCGAAGACAGCAAGACCTTGAAGGAGTCCGCCTTACGCTTGGGCAAATACATCAACCCGGACCTCTACCTGGGTCTGACGCTCGGCCTGTTTTCGACTAGCTATGGCGTTACGCTCAAACAGCAGTTGAGCAAGGATTTCAGCCTTGAGACCCGGACCGGCCAATCGCAACGACTCGATTTGAAATACCGGCTGGACAAGGATTGACTCTGAAAAAAAGCCCCGAAATGCGGATCTGCATTTCGGGGCTCTGCATGGGGATTGTCGGCGAAAAGCCGGGGAATAAGCTATTTAGTCGTCGCCGCCGAACACACCGAGCAACTGCAACAAACTCAAGAACAGGTTATAGATCGAAACATACAGCGAAATGGTCGCCATAATATAGTTGGTTTCGCCGCCGTGCACGATGTTGCTGGTTTCGAACAGGATCATGCCGGCCATCAACAGGATAAACATCGCGGAAACCGCGAGCGACAGCGCCGGAATCGTGAAGAAGATCGCGCCCAGACCGGCCAGAAAGGCAACCAGTACGCCGACCATCAGGAATCCGCCCATGAAGCTGAAATCCTTGCGGGTGGTCAAGGCGTAAGCCGACAGGCCGAGGAAAATGACGCCGGTGCCGCCCAGTGCGGTCATCACCAGTTGATCGCCGTTGGTGAAGGCATGCAGGTACTGGTTGATGATCGGACCCAAGGTCAATCCCATGAAACCGGTCAACGCAAAGATCGACACCAAACCCCAGGCACTGTTGCGCAGCTTGGTGGTCAGAAACAGCAAGCCGAAATAGCCGACCAGCGTGAGTACCATGCCCGGATGCGGCAGATTCAGCGTCATCGAAAGCCCGGCGGTCAGCGCGCTGAACAGCAGCGTCATCGACAGCAGCATATAGGTATTGCGCAGCATTTTGTTGGTCGCCAACACCTCGGATTCGGGGCGGGCGATCACGGCTTTATTGAGATTCATCGAATGTTTTTCCTCGTGAAAAGTGAAATACGAAAGTGTAGACCGGCTAATCTTACAAGAGTTTCAGCGCGCAAGCGAAAACCTTCCGCGCATGCACGCGGAAGGTTTTGAGATCGGAGAAAATTAAGCCGCGAAATTCGCTGCCGCAAATTCCCAGTTAACCAACGACCAGAAGGCTTCCAGATAGGCTGGACGGGCATTGCGGTAGTCGATGTAATAGGCGTGCTCCCAAACATCGCAGGTCACCAGCGGTTTTTGACCCGCGGTCAATGGGCAACCGGCGTTGCTGGTGCTGACCAAAGCCAGACTGCCGTCGGCATTCTTGACCAGCCATGCCCAACCTGAACCGAAAGTCGTGACCGCGCATTTGGTGAATTCTTCCTTGAATTTCGCGAAAGAACCGAAAGTCGCATTGATCGCATCGGCCAGCGCGCCGGTCGGCTCGCCGCCGCCATTGGGAGACAGGCTGTTCCAATAAAAAGTATGATTCCAGACTTGCGCCGCGTTGTTGAAGATCCCGCCTGAAGATTTCAAAACAATCTCTTCCAAGGATAAACCTTCAAATTCGGTGCCGGGAACCAAATTGTTCAAATTCGTCACATAGGTTTGGTGATGCTTTCCGTAATGATACTCGAGCGTTTCTTCGGAAATATGCGGCGCCAAACTATTTTTAGCATAAGGCAAAGCAGGAAGTTCGAAAGCCATGTAATTAAGTCCTTAATCAGTTGAACATGTTGCGACCCATGAAGCGGAATCCCCACCCATTTAGTCAAGTACTACTTTAGCATTGCTTGCGGCTGAAACAAAGCGCGAAGTGATCGAAACGGCCGCTCTGTCTCTTTTTTCGCGCACTCGTCCGCGCAGTGGACCATCATGACGAATTAGGCTTACGGTTGTTTTACAATACGGCATTTTGAACTATCCGATTTTAGCAAAGGAAAAACGCATGGCATTAGAAGTCGAACATAAATTTTTACTCGCGAACGAGGATTGGCGGCATGAGATCGAGCATTCCGAAACATTCAGGCAAGGTTATCTGAGTTCGCAGCCGACCAGTTCGATCCGGGTCCGGATTTGCGAACAGCGCGCCTGGCTGAACATCAAAAGCGCAACGATCGGCACGCACCGGCTTGAATATGAATATGAGATTCCGCTCGCCGATGCCCAGGAAATTCTGTCCAATTTGTGCAACAAGCCGCTGATCGAAAAGACGCGCCATTATGTGCAACACGGTCCTGATCTGTGGGAGATCGACGAATTCGAAGGCGCCAATCAGGGCTTGATCGTCGCTGAAATCGAACTCGACGCCATCGGCCAGTCTTTTGCCAAGCCGGCCTGGCTTGGCGCCGAAGTCACCGATGATTTGCGTTATTACAACAACAATCTGGCGCACCATCCTTATTCCGAATGGCGCGGCAATTAACCCTATTTACGCCAATCCACGGCGATCAGGCCGTTATTCCGCCCCCGAATGAAACGCTAAGTCATTGTTTTATTATGCAGCAAGAATCATAGACGGCATACTTTTCCAGCCTCGCCGAGCGCGCTCAAAAATATTTCAGAAAATGATTGAATTGAGATAAAGTTTGCTCTATAGTTCGCTGTATGAAAAAAACTACTTTTGTTGCATTGTTACTACTTTCCAACCAAGTTGTTGCGGACACACTCGGCAACAACTTGCAGTCGATTGAAAGCGAATGGGCGGCAATTTATTACAAAACCCCCAAAGCACAACAAGGCAATGCCTATCGGCAGCTATTAAAAAAAACGGCGGCACTCGAGCAGCAACATCCGAATGCCGCCGAACCGATCGTTTGGGAAGCGGTGATCAAGGCGACCTACGCCGACCACCAAGGCGCGATGACGGCGTTATCGCTGGTCACTGAAGCCAAGGAACTGCTGCAAAAAGCGATCGACATCAACCCGCAAGCCATGGAGGGCTCGGCCTATGTAACGCTGGGCACGCTGTATTACATGGTGCCGAAATGGCCGGTCGCCTTCGGCGATGAAGACAAGGCCAAAACCTTGCTCGAAACCGCACTCAAGATCAATCCGAAGGGCATCGACAGCAATTACTACTACGGTAATTTTCTGTTATCGCAGGACCGCACGGAAGAAGCGAAAAAACATCTCGAAAACGCCGCGAATGCGCCGGCACGCCCCGAACAAACTTTTGCCGACAATCAATTGAAGGCGGAAGCGCAAAGAGCGCTGAATAAAATCAAAGAGACGGCATCCGATGCGGACAACACTGTTTTCGCGTCGTTCAGTCATGCCGCCAATGTCCGCTAAACAAGGCCGCAAGTCCGCTCAACTAGCGCATCTGTTTGATTCATAACCGCGCAGAACCGATGGGGTATTCTATCATCCCCCGGTTTCTGGTATCATAGCCCCCCTTTCACGACCCTAACTCGACAACTTTCCCGGAAATAATTATGGCTTTTGTAGTCACAGAAAACTGTATCAAATGTAAATTTACCGACTGCGTGGATGTTTGCCCGGTCGATTGTTTTCACGAAGGTCCCAATTTTTTGGTCATCGACCCCGATGAATGCATTGACTGCACTTTATGCGAGCCTGAATGCCCGGCGAATGCGATTTTTGCGGAAGATGAAGTTCCCGATGATCAACAACAGTTTATTGCGCTGAACGCCGAACTGTCCAAGAAATGGCCCAGCATCACCGAAGTCAAAGACGCGTTGCCGGAAGCCGACGACTGGAACGGCAAAGAAAACAAGATCCAATATCTGGAAAAATAATTTTCCACGCTTGAGATTCGAATCGGCAACGATTCGAATTTCACAGACACAAAAAAGCCGGGATTTACCCGGCTTTTTTATTTGCTCTTTGACGAATCTTATTGCGGTCTGTCAACCAGCTCGACGTAAGCCATCGGCGCATCGTCACCGGCTCTGAAGCCGCATTTCATGATGCGCAGGTAGCCGCCCGGTCTGCCTTGATAACGCGGACCCAGTTCATTGAACAATTTGGTCACGACATCACGATCGCGCAGTTTCGCGAAAGCCACGCGGCGTTTAGCCACGCTGTCCTCTTTGGACAGGGTGATCAAAGGCTCTGCATATCTTCTCAATTCCTTGGCTTTTGGCAAGGTGGTCTTGATCAGCTCATGGTTGATCAAAGCGCATGTCATGCTGCTGAACAGCGCCTTGCGGTGGCTACTGGTGATGTTGAATTTTTTTCCGGATTTTCTGTGTCGCATTACTGTGTGACCTAGCTATATGTTGTTAATTGCTTGAATGAATGTGCTCTGCCAGACTATCCGGCGGCCAATTTTCCAGGCGCATACCAAGCGACAGCCCTTTTAGCGCCAAAATGTCCTTGATCTCGGTCAGAGATTTTTTACCTAAATTCGGTGTTTTCAACAATTCAACTTCAGTGCGTTGAATCAGATCGCCGATGTAGAATATGTTTTCGGCTTTTAAACAATTGGCCGAACGCACGGTCAACTCAAGATCATCAACCGGCCGCAGCAGAATCGGATCAAAAATTTCTTCAGTCACCTGGACTTCGGCCTTCTCGGGCTCGGTAACTTTCTCGAAATCAACAAAGACGGACAATTGGTCATGCAAAATCGTCGCGGCCAGCTTGATCGTTTGCTCAGGATCGACGGTCCCGTTGGTTTCGAGCTCGATAATCAGCTTATCGAGATCGGTGCGCTGCTCTACGCGAGTACTCTCGACGGTATAGGCCACACGCACGATCGGGCTGTAAGAAGCATCCACATGCAAGGCGCCGACGGCAGAACTGCTGTCGCTGCGCGCTCTGCGCACGCTGACAGGCTCATAACCACGACCCCGGCGCACGCGAATCTTCATGTTCAACACGCCTGATTGAGTCAGGTTGGCAATCACCAGATCGGGATTGACGATTTCAGCATCATGCGGCAAGGCAATATCGGCCGCCGTGACAGCGCCCGCGCCGGTTTTCGACAAGGTCAAAACGGCTTCATCCCGCGAATGCAGGATCACCGCCAATTGCTTTAAATTCAGCAGTATGTCAATGACATCTTCCTGGACACCCTCGATCGTGGTGTACTCGTGCAGCACACCGTCGATCTCGACATCCGTAACTGCACATCCTGGAATCGTAGAAAGCAAAACACGACGCAAGGCATTGCCAATCGAATGACCAAAGCCGCGTTCAAGCGGCTCAATGACGATCTTTGAATGATTCTTCGATTTACTAATAACCTCAACGATACGAGGCCTCAACAAACCAGAAATTGAATTCTGCATTTAATTCCCTCAGAATGGTAATTACTTTGAGTACAACTCTACAACCAACTGTTCGTTGATATCGCTGCCCAGGTCGGCGCGATCCGGCAATGAGGTGAAAGTACCGGTCATTGTTTTAGAGTTAACATCAACCCATGAAGGAAAGCCATATTGTTCGGTAACAGCCAAAGCATCGATGATACGCTGTTGCTTTTTGGCTTTCTCTTTTACAGAAATCACATCGCCAGGAGCAACCTGGTAAGAAGGCACGTTGATGGTGGCGCCATTGACCAGGAAGGCTTTATGCGAAACCAACTGACGCGCTTCGGCGCGGGTCGCTGCAAAACCCATCCGGTAAACGACGTTATCCAGACGCGATTCGAGCAGGTTCAACAGGTTTTCACCGGTAGCGCCCTTCTTCAGGTCAGCGATCTTATAGTAATTGCTAAACTGTCTTTCCAATACGCCGTAGATTCTGCGCAGTCTTTGCTTCGCACGCAACTGCATCGCGTAATCGGAAGTTCTTGTACGTTTGGTGCCATGCTGACCGGGTCTTTGATCCAGTTTGCATTTGCCTTCCAGGGACTTGCCCCGGCTTTTTAAAAACAGGTCAGTGCCTTCTCTGCGGCTTAATTTGCAGGTAGGTCCGAGATATCTTGCCATGATTTACAACTCCAGAAACTATACGCGGCGTTTTTTGGGTGGACGGCAACCGTTATGCGGAATTGGGGTGACGTCGATAATATTGGTGATTTTGAAACCCAGGTTGTTCAACGAACGAACAGCGGATTCACGACCAGGACCGGGGCCCTTGATCAATACATCCAGGTTTTTCATACCGTATTCTTGCGCAACCGCACCAGCCTTTTCGGCAGCAACCTGTGCTGCGAACGGCGTGCTCTTACGTGAACCGCGGAAGCCTGAACCACCGGAAGTAGCCCAAGACAGCGTATTGCCTTTTCTGTCTGTAATCGTAATGATGGTGTTGTTAAATGAAGCGTGAACGTGCGCGATGCCGTCTGCGACTTCTTTCTTGATACGTTTTCTGGTACGAGCGGGACTAGCCATTGTTAACCTCTGCCGGGGAATTATTTCTTAATCGGTTTGCGTGGACCTTTACGAGTACGCGCATTCGTTCTCGTTCTTTGGCCCCTGAGCGGCAAACCACGGCGATGCCGTATTCCTCGATAGCAACCTAGATCCATCAAGCGTTTGATATTCATCGATACTTCGCGACGCAAGTCACCTTCGACGGTCATCTTGGAAATGATGTTCCGAAGCGTATCGAGCTGCTCTTCGGACAATTCCTTGATTTTGACGGATGGCAAAATTCCCGCTTCAGCACAAATGTTTTGCGCTGTCTTACGGCCAATTCCATAGATTGCGGTCAATGAAATTTCCGCATGCTTATGATCTGGTATATTTATCCCGGCAATACGTGCCATGTAGATATTCCCCTGAGTTCTGTTCTTGAGTTAAGCGCCGAATTATAACACTCGTTTAGTGACGGCACAAATAATAATTAACCTTGCCGTTGTTTGTGAGTGCCGTCTTCACAGATCACTCTAACCACGCCATTTCTTTTTACGATTTTGCATTTTCTGCAAATTGCTTTGACCGAAGCTCGGACTTTCATTGGGTTGCTCCTACTGGAAACTTAAATTGGATTTATTTTTTCAAATTAGCTTTTTTCATCAGACCTTCGTACTGATGAGACATGATATGGGTTTGCATTTGCGAGATGAAATCCATAACGACGACCACGATAATCAGGAGTGATGTACCGCCAAAATAGAAAGGCACGTTCCAGTAAAGAATCAAAAACTCAGGCAGCAAACACACCAAGGTAATATAGAAAGCGCCAATCAGCGTCAGTCGGGTCATCACCTTGTCGATATAGGCACTCGTTTGAATACCAGGCCGAATGCCGGGCAAAAAGGCGCCGGATTTTTTCAAATTTTCCGCGGTTTCTTTTGAATTGAATACCAAAGCGGTATAAAAGAAGCAAAAGAAAATGATCGCAGCCGCATAAAACATCACATACACAGGCTGCCCAGGCGACAACATCGTCGCGATGTCACGCAACCAGGTCAGACCCTCGCTGTTGCCGAACCAGTTCGCAACGGTGGCCGGAAACAGAATGATGCTCGATGCGAAAATGGGAGGAATCACACCCGCCATGTTCAGTTTCAAAGGCAAAAAGCTATTTTGCCCCGCATACATCTTGCGTCCTTGCTGTCTTTTCGGATAGTTGATGATGATGCGGCGCTGCCCTCTTTCGACGAAGACGACGATCGCGGTCACCGCTATCGTAATCAGGAACAGCAGAATGATGAACGCGCCATTCATTTCGCCGGTTCTGGCCAATTCCAGGGTACCACCTACTGCTTTTGGCAGACCGGAAACGATACCAGCAAAGATGATCATCGAGATACCGTTGCCGATGCCGCGCTCGGTGACTTGTTCACCCAGCCACATCAAAAAGATCGTGCCGGTCACCAGCGTGATCGTGGTGATCGCGATAAAAGCGACACCGGGATTGATCACGACCGAAAGGCCGCCGGCCGTCTGATTCTGCAACGCAATCGAAATACCGATCGCCTGGAACGAAGCCAAGGCCACCGTCCCATAACGCGTGTATTGCGAAATCTTGCGCCGGCCGGTTTCGCCCTCTTTCTTCATCTGCTCGACCGCAGGAATGATGATGGTCATCATCTGCATGATGATCGAGGCCGAGATATAAGGCATGATGCCAAGAGCAAACAAGCTTAACCGCATCAACGCACCGCCCGAGAACATGTTGAACATGTCCAGGATCGATCCGCTTTGCTGTTCGAACATGATTTGCAGTGCTTTCGGATCGATACCCGGCACCGGAATGTGAGAACCGATCCGGTACACGAAAAAAGCGCCCAAAACGAACAGAAGCCGGGATTTCAGCTCCGACAAGCCGGCGGGTTTATTGGCCAATTCGTCTCTTGACATACGAGCTTATTCCTCTACTTTGCCGCCAGCCGCTTGAATCGAAGCCAACGCACCGCCTGTCACCTTCAGACCTTTCACGGTAACCGCTCTGGAGATTTCACCAGATTTGATTACCTTGACGGTCTTCGTGAAAACAGGAACGATATTGCCGTCGATCAAGGTTTGTACGTCGATCACATCTGCCGTGAGACCGTTCAGTTCATTGAGACGAACTTCAGCAGTGAACATCGCTTTATGTGATTTAAAGCCGATTTTTGGCAACCGGCGTTGCAAAGGCATTTGACCGCCTTCGAAACCGACTTTATGGAAACCGCCAGCTCTGGCTTTTTGTCCCTTATGTCCGCGTCCGCAGGTCTTGCCCAAGGTACAGCCGATACCGCGACCTACGCGTTTGGCTTTCTTGCGCGCGCCTACGCTCGCCTGAATCGTATTCAAAAACATTACCGCTCCTCGACTTTCAACATGTAAGCGATTTTATTGATCATGCCTTTGTTTTCTGGCGTGTTCAGCACTTCAACCGTTTGGTTGATCTTGCTGAGTCCCAAGCCTTTCAGGCATGCCTGGTGATTTGGCAAACGGCCGTGTTTGCTCTTGATCATCGTAACACTGAGTTTATTGCTGGCCATCGTTATTGTCCCAAAATCTGTTCGATCGACAAACCACGCTTCGCGGCAATATGATTCGGGTTATGCATCGAGGTCAGACCATTGATGGTCGCTCTGACCACGTTGATCGGATTGTTGGTACCGATGCATTTCGCCAAAACGTTATGAACGCCAACGACTTCGAATACCGCACGCATCGCGCCACCGGCGATGATACCGGTACCTTCGGAAGCCGGTTGCATATAGACCTTTGCGGCGCCGGTCGTATTCGAGATCGGATATTGCAAGGTATCGCCCTTCAATGGAACTTTACGCATGTTCTTGCGCGCTTGTTCCAGTGATTTTTGGATCGCGATCGGTACTTCGCGCGCTTTGCTGACGCCATAACCGACGCGGCCTTCGCCATCGCCGACCACGGTCAATGCGGTAAAGCCAAAAACCCGTCCGCCTTTTACGACTTTTGCAACGCGTCTGACCGAAACCAGTTTTTCCTGCAGGCCGTCTGTGCTGCCTTGTTGAGGTGCTGCTGCCATTGTTTTCCCCTAAAATTTCAAACCAGCTTCACGCGCCGCATCAGCAAGCGCCTTCACACAGCCATGATACTTAAAACCAGAACGATCGAATGCGACTTCGGTGATACCCGCCGCAAGCGCACGTTCAGCGATCGCCTTACCGACTTCGGCAGCAGCCTTCACATTGCTGGTGCCGCCGACGGCGGCCTTGATCGCCGCCTGATTGGTCGAGGCGCTGGCCAAAGTCTGGTTGCCGTCACCGCTGATAATCTGAGCGTAGATATGCTGTGATGTTTTGTGAATTGACAGGCGAGTTGTACCCAGTCTCTTGATTTTGCTGCGCAGTTTCAATGCGCGCTTCATACGACTATTCTTCTTTTCCATCACGCTACCTTACTTCTTCTTAGCTTCTTTTCTGGCGACATTTTCGTCGGCATAACGCACACCTTTGCCTTTATAGGGCTCGGGTGGACGATAGGCTCTGATCTTTGCCGAAACTTCACCGACCAACTGCTTGTCGTTGCCCTTGACCAGAATATCGGTCTGACTGGGCGTTTCAACGGTAATGCCGGCTGGCACTTCAAAGTCGATCGGGTGCGAGTAACCCAGCGCCAGGCTCAAAATATTACCTTTGGCTTGCGCTCTGTAACCGACGCCGACCAGCGACAATTTCCTTTCATAGCCGGCGGAGACACCGGTGACCATGTTGTTGATCAATGCACGCGCCGTACCGGCTTGCGCGGTCGCAATCTTGTCGTCCCGATTCCATTCCATTTGGATGGTTTTGTCGACAATGCTCACGCCGATTGCGGAGTTAAAGTTATAGGACAACTGACCTTTGCTTCCTTTGACGGTCAGGTTGTTTCCATCGAGTTTGACGTCCACGCCTTGCGGAATCGTCACGGGGGCTTTTGCAATTCTTGACATATCAGGCCTACATTAGCAAACGGTACAAATCACTTCACCGCCATGGCCAATTGCACGAGCAGCTCGATCAGTCATTACACCATTGGATGTTGATACAATAGCAATACCCAATCCGCCAAGAACTTTCGGCAGCTCATCTTTAGACTTATAGATGCGCAAACCGGGTCTGCTTACTCTTTTGATATTTTCGATTACAGGCGCGCCCCTGTAGTATTTCAATACAATCGTCATCTCGGTGTGGTTGCCGACTGTTTCGGTGCTGTAATCGGTAATGTAACCTTCTTCCTTCAACACTTTCGCGATCGCGACTTTCAGCTTTGAAGAGGGTTGTTTAACTAATTTTTTACCAGCAGATTGCCCGTTTCTGATCCGGGTCAGCATATCTGCAATTGGGTCTGTCATACTCATTTATAATCTCCAAACATGATCCGGCCGTTTACCAGCTGGCCTTAACCAGGCCAGGTACGTCACCGCGCATCGTAGCTTCTCTCAATTTGTTTCTTGAGAGACCAAACTTACGGTAATAACCATGTGGGCGTCCCGTCAAATTGCAACGGTTGCGCACCCGAGAGATACTGGAGTCTCTTGGCAGCTTTTGCAGTTGCAGCACTGCGGCTTCTTTTTCTTCAAATGTAGAATTTGGATTTCTGATCGCTTCTTTCAAAGACTTGCGTTTTGCGCTGTATTTTTGCGCCAGTTTTTTACGCTTGTCTTCGCGCGCTATCATTGACTTCTTCGCCATACCAATATCGCCTTAATTCTTAAATGGAAAATTGAACTGCTTCAGCAGCGCCAGGCCTTCTTCATTGGTCTGGGCCGTGGTCGTGATGGTAATGTCCATCCCACGCAGCATGTCGATCTTGTCGTAATCTATCTCAGGGAAGATGATTTGTTCTTTCACACCCATTGAATAGTTACCGCGGCCGTCGAAGCTTTTCGAGTTCAAGCCTCTGAAGTCACGGATACGCGGAATCGCGATATTGATCAAACGATCCAAGAATTCATACATTCTGTCGCTGCGCAAGGTGACCTTGCAGCCGATCGGCATATCGTCACGGATCTTGAAGCCCGCGATCGATTTTCTAGCCAACGTAATCACCGGTTTTTGACCGGAAATCTTTTCCATATCAGCAACCGCCGCTTGCAGGATTTTCTTGTCCGCAATCGCTTCGCCGACACCCATGTTCAAGGTGATTTTGGTAATGCGAGGAGCCTGCATGATCGACTTGTAGCCGAATTGCTGCATCAGCGCAGGCAAAATTCTTTCTTTGTATTCTGTTTGTAGTCTAGCCATGATATATCACCTTACACATCAACAACTTCTTTCGTGGATTTGAAATATCTGACTTTCTCGCCATTATCCAGAATCCTGATGCCGACGCGATCCGCCTTTTTGGTCGCAGGGTTATAAAGTCCGATATTGGAAATGTGGATCGGCATGTCTTTGGTGACAATACCGCCCGTTACGCCCGCATTCGGATTTGGCTTTTGACTCTTTTTGACTTGGTTGATACCTTCAACCAGGACTTTATCATCTTTCAGAATCTTGGTTACGCGACCGCTCTTACCTTTGTCTTTACCGGTACGAACGATGACGTCATCGCCTTTTCTAATTTTTTGCATCGTCAAACCCTACCTTATAACACTTCAGGAGCCAGTGAGATAATCTTCATGAATTTCTCACCTCTCAATTCACGGGTAACCGGTCCGAAGATACGAGTGCCCAGTGGTTGCAAGTTGTTGTTCAGGATGACGGCGGCATTGTCGTCGAAGCGAATGACCGAACCATCGGGTCTACGCACGCCTTTGCAGGTTCTGACGACCAGCGCGTTGTAAACCTCGCCTTTTTTTACTCTTCCGCGCGGAATCGCATCTTTGATACTGACTTTGATAATATCGCCAATATTCGCATAGCGTCGGTGCGAACCGCCGAGTACTTTGATACACATGACCTTTTTTGCGCCGCTGTTGTCGGCGACGTCAAGGTTAGTTTGCATCTGAATCATGATAAATTCCCAGTTTTTTCAAATAAGCTGTGTGCTATTTACTTGCTAGCACTTTCTAACACTTCAACCAGTTTGAAGGTTTTATGTCTTGACATTGGACGGCATGAAGCAATCGATACGACATCACCTTCCTGGCACACGTTGCTTTCATCATGCGCCATCAACTTGGTCGATCTTTTGATGTATTTGCCGTAAACCGGATGCTTCACAACCCGTTCAACCAGAACGGTAATGGTTTTATCCATTTTGTTGCTCACGACACGTCCGGTGATCGTCCGAACTTTGGTTTGATTTTCGCTCATACTTATGCGCCTGCTTTTTCGTTCAATACGGTCTGAATCCGTGCCATTTCACGGCGAACGCGTTTCGCTTCGGACGGCTTGGCCAATTGACCGGTGCTTTTTTGCATTCTTAAATTAAAACGCTCGCGCGCCAAATCGAGCAGTAACGAATTCAGTTCGTCTTTGGTTTTTTGGCGTAATTCTGTTGCTTTCATTACATTATCGTCCGCGCGGTAAACAGTGTTTTCAATGGAAGTTTTGCCGCCGCCAGGGTAAATGCTTCCCGTGCCAGTTCTTCGCTCACTCCTTGAATTTCATAGAGCATCATACCAGGTCTGACTTGAGCAACCCAGTATTCTACACTACCTTTGCCTTTTCCCATACGAACTTCTAAAGGTTTTTTCGTAATTGGCTTATCCGGGAAGATTCGGATCCAGATTTTACCACCCCGTTTGACGTGACGAGTGATCGCACGACGGCCGGCTTCGATCTGCCGTGCGGTCAAACGACCGCGGGTAATCGATTTTAAGCCGAAGTCGCCGAAGCTGACGGATGAACCACGTACAGCAACGCCGTTGTTTCTGCCTTTGTGCTGTTTACGGAATTTTGTTCTTTTCGGTTGAAGCATGTCTCTGTCCCTTCAACAATTATTTCTTGGTTTCAGAATTAAGCGCAGCCTGATGCGCATCCATGTCGAATACTTCGCCCTTGAAGATCCAGACCTTGATGCCGATTACGCCATAAGTGGTTTTCGCTTCCGCCGTCGCGTAATCGATGTCCGCCCGCAAGGTATGCAGCGGCACACGGCCTTCGCGGTACCACTCGCTGCGCGCGATTTCAGCGCCGTTCAGACGGCCGCCGACATTGATCTTGATGCCTTCGGCACCCAGACGCATCGTGTTGGTCACCGCACGCTTCATCGCGCGGCGATACATGATCCGTTTTTCGAGCTGCTGAGCGACGCCTTCTGCGACCAGTTGCGCGTCGAGTTCAGGCTTTCTGATTTCTTCGACGTTGACTTGGACCGGAATGCCCATCATTTTTGAAACTTCCTGTTTCAAGACTTCGATGTCTTCACCTTTCTTGCCGATCACGATACCCGGACGCGCGGTGTGAATCGTGATGTGCGCATTGTTGGCCGGACGGTTGATTTGAATCCGGCTGACCGACGCATGCGCCAATTTCTTCTTGATATAGTCTCTGACTTGCAAATCCTGATGCAGAAAAACCGAATAATCCTGGTTATTGGCAAACCATCTGGAATTCCAGTCCTTCACGATGCCCAGGCGAATGCCTATTGGATGTACTTTTTGACCCATTATCTACCCCTATGCGTTCTCTGCGACTTTAACTGTGATATGGCAGGTTCTTTTCAGGATATGGTTCGCACGTCCTTTAGCTCTTGCCTTAAATCTTTTCAAGGTCGCCCCTTCATCAACATAAACGGTAGACACTCTCAAGTCATCAATATCGGCGCTGTCATTGTTTTCAGCATTCGCGATCGCGGATTCGAGCACTTTTTTCACGATCGCCGCGCCTTTCTTGGAGCTGAATTTCAATACGTTCAAGGCCTGATCCACCGGCAGTCCGCGGATCTGATCGCCAACGAGCCGGGCTTTTTGCGCCGACAGAGGCGCATTACTCAATTTTGCACTAGTTTCCATCTCTCACCTATTTGGATTTCTTGTCGGCCACATGGCCTTTGTATGTTCGAGTTGGGGCAAATTCGCCAAGCTTATGGCCGATCATATTCTCGGAGACGAGAACCGGAACATGAAGGCGTCCATTATGAACCGCAATGGTTAAACCCAACATTTCGGGCACTATCATCGATCTTCTGGACCAGGTTTTAATTGGTTTCCGATTATTGCTGCTTACCGCATCTTCCACCTTCTTGATAAGGTGGTGATCAACAAAAGGACCTTTCTTAATTGAACGTGGCACGCTAATTCCTCACTATTTTTGCTTACGGCGTCTGACGATCATATTGTCAGTCCGCTTGTTTTTTCTAGTCTTGTAGCCCTTGGTCGGCATACCCCATGGCGAAACCGGATGTCTGCCACCGGAAGTCCGGCCTTCGCCGCCGCCGTGTGGGTGATCAACCGGGTTCATGACCACACCGCGAACGGTCGGTCTGACGCCGCGCCAACGGGTTGCACCGGCTTTACCGAGGGAAGCCAGGTTGTGCTCCGAGTTGGACACTTCGCCGATTACTGCACGGCAATCCGCCAGTACTTTACGCATTTCACCGGAACGCAATCTCAAGGTGGCATGAGCGCCTTCGCGCGCCACCAATTGCGCCGATGCGCCCGCACTTCTGGCCAGCTGCGCGCCTTTGCCAGGCTTCAGCTCGACGCAGTGTATGGTCGTACCCATCGGGATGTTGCGCAGCGGCATGCAGTTGCCTGGCTTGACCGGCACGGTTTCGGAAGACAGGACTTCCTGACCGACGGTCAGACCCTTGGGAGCAATGATGTAGCGGCGCTCGCCGTCTTTGAACAAGACCAGAGCGATATTCGCGGTCCGGTTTGGGTCGTATTCGAGACGCTCGACAACGGCCGGAATGTCGGTTTTATTTCTTTTAAAATCAATAATACGGTAGTGCTGCTTGTGACCACCGCCGACATGACGTGTTGTGATACGCCCTTGGTTGTTACGACCTCCTGTTTTGCTGTTTTTATCCAGCAATGGTGCATACGGCTTGCCTTTGTGCAGATCGTCTGATTTGATCCGTACTACAAACCGTGAACCTGGTGATGTCGGTTTTGACTTTACAATCGCCATGTTAACTACCGTTTCCTAATTGATCTTTGTATCTATTAAATTAAGCCGCGGAAAAATCGATGTCGTGGCCGGGTTTCAGCTTGACATACGCCTTTTTCCAATCCGATTTTTTACCCAAGTTGCGGCCAAATCGCTTTTGCTTGCCTTGCACATTCAGCACATTGACGTTGTCGACTTCGACATTGAACATCAATTCTACCGCATCCTTGATTTGTTTCTTGGTCGCTTGCTTCAGGACTTTAAACGCGATGATCTTGTTCGCTTCGGCCTGCAGCGTGCTCTTTTCGGAAATGATCGGCGCGCGAAGGACCGTCGTTAAATAATTTTGATTCGTGCTCATGCTAAGTGCTCCTCAATTTTTTTCAGCGCACCTGAAGTCGCAATCACTTTATCAGCCGACACCAGCAGCACTGGGTTCAGATTGTTCGCTTCCACCACTTCAACATAAGGAATGTTGCGTGAAGCCAGCGCCAGGTTTTGATCGATCACATCGGTCACGATCAGAATGCGGCGCGCATTCACGCCTTGCAGCTTGGCCACAAGCTCCTTCGTTTTTGGCGTCGTCGGGAAAATGTCGTTGGAGACAACCAAACGATCTTGTCTGAGCAATTCAGACAGAATCGAGCGAATGCCGGCGCGGAACATTTTCTTGTTCAGCTTTTGCTCGTAGTTGCGCGGTCTGGCCGCGAACGCGACACCACCGGTGCGCCAGATCGGGCTGCGGGTCGAACCGGAACGCGCACGACCCGTGCCTTTTTGCCGCCACGGCTTCATGCCGCCGCCGCTCACGTCGGAGCGGGTCTTTTGCGCCTTGGTGCCGGCTCTTCTGGCCGCCAAAAAGCGTGTCACGATCTGGTGGATCAACGTTTCGTTATAATCCCGACCAAAAACCGCCTCGTTGACTTCGACCTTGCCGGCCGTGTCTTGATCATTCAATGCAGGTACTTGCAAACCCATAACTTAACCTTTATTTTTCATTTTCGAGGCAGGCTTGATCACGACATCGCCGCCTTTCGCGCCTGGCACAGCGCCTTTAACCAGAATCAGACGCTTTTCGGCATCGACGGCATGGATGGTCAGATTTTCCACAGTGGTTTTTTCCGCCCCCATGTGACCCGCCATTTTCTTGCCTTTAAATACGCGGCCAGGCGTTTGGTTCATACCGACAGAACCCAATACGCGGTGCGATACGGAGTTACCGTGGGTCGCGTCCTGCATATGGAAGTTGTGACGTTTGATCGCGCCGGCGAAGCCTTTACCCTTGCTGGTTCCCTGAACATCCACGATTTGACCCGCGGAGAAAATATCCAAAGACAGTTCGGAACCGACAGACAGGCTTTCGCCTTCGCCATCTTCGAGTCTGAATTCCCAAAGACCACGACCTGCCGTCACATTGGCCGCCGCATAATGACCGGCCATTGCTTTATTGACCCGAGATGATTTCACGTCGCCAGCAGTGACCTGAATGGCGCGATAACCATCGTTTTCAATACCTTTAACCTGAGTGACCCGATTGGAGTCGATCTGCAGTACGGTTACCGGCACAGACGAGCCATCTTCACAAAAAACCCTGGTCATACCGCACTTACGACCTATAAGACCTATTGACATCTGCCAATTCCTCTATCTTTTAATTCAACTTAATTTGGACATCCACGCCCGCCGCAAGATCCAGTTTCATCAGTGCATCAACGGTCTTGTCTGTAGGCTCTACAATGTCCAACAATCTTTTGTAGGTTCTCAACTCATATTGATCTCTGGCATCCTTGTTGGCATGCGGAGAAATCAGGATCGTGAACCGCTCTTTTTTAGTAGGCAATGGAATCGGGCCTTTGACTTGAGCGCCGGTTCTTCTTGCAGTTTCTACTATTTCACCAGCCGATTGATCGATCAATTTGTGATCGAATGACTTCAAACGGATTCTGATTGTTTGATTTGACATTGTGTATTACTCGATAATTGAAGCAACAACGCCCGCACCGACCGTACGACCGCCTTCGCGAATTGCAAAACGTAAACCTTCATCCATCGCGATTGGCGAGATCAGGGTGATATCGACGGCGATGTTGTCGCCCGGCATCACCATTTCAACGCCTTCCGGCAATTTGACTGCGCCGGTCACGTCGGTGGTTCTGAAATAGAACTGCGGACGGTAGCCGTCGAAGAAAGGCGTATGACGACCACCTTCTTCCTTGGACAAGACGTAGATTTCGGCCTTGAATGACTTGTGTGGCTTGATGGTGCCTTTTTGCGCCAACACCTGACCCCGCTCGACTTCGTCACGCTTGGTGCCGCGCAACAGGATACCGACGTTGTCACCGGCTTGGCCTTGATCCAAGAGCTTACGGAACATTTCGACACCGGTGCAAGTGGTAGTCAGAGTCGGACGAATACCGACGATCTCGACTTCCTGGCCGACCTTGATGATGCCGCGTTCAACACGACCGGTTACCACGGTACCACGACCGGAGATCGAAAATACGTCTTCGATTGGCATCAGGAACGCACCGTCCACGGCTCTTTCTGGCAGCGGAATGTAGGAGTCCAGCGCATCAACCAGTCTAATGATCGAAGGCACGCCCAGTTCGCTTTGATCGCCTTCCAGCGCTTTCAGTGCAGAGCCGACGATGATCGGAGTGTCGTCGCCTGGGAATTCGTACAGATCCAACAGTTCGCGAATTTCCATTTCGACCAGGTCGATCAACTCGGCATCGTCAACCATGTCGGCCTTGTTCAGGAATACCACGATATATGGTACGCCAACCTGTCTTGACAACAGGATGTGTTCGCGGGTTTGCGGCATCGGGCCGTCAGCCGCTGAACAAACCAGGATCGCGCCGTCCATCTGCGCCGCACCGGTGATCATGTTTTTTACGTAGTCAGCATGGCCTGGGCAGTCAACGTGCGCATAGTGGCGGGTCGCTGATTGATATTCCACGTGTGAAGTCGCGATCGTAATACCACGCGCGCGTTCTTCTGGCGCGTTGTCGATTTGGTCGAATGCTCTGACTTCACCACCTTGCAGTTCCGCCATGACCTTGGTCAATGCGGCTGTCAGTGTGGTCTTACCGTGGTCAACGTGTCCGATGGTGCCGACGTTAACGTGTGGCTTGCTACGGGAAAATTTCTCTTTGGCCATGTGTCAATACCCTATCTTTTTAATATTCAAAATAATGAAGATTTCTTTATAATCGCATCCGCAATACTAGCCGGCGCCTCATTGTACTTTTCAAATTGCATCGTATATGTCGCCCGTCCCTGAGTCGCCGACCGTAAATCGGTCGCATAACCAAACATTTCGGCAAGCGGCACTTCACAGCTGATTGCCTTGCCTGACGGCGTATCGTCCATGCCATGGATCACACCGCGCCGCCGGTTCAAATCGCCAACGACGTCGCCCATATAATCCTCGGGCGTGATCACTTCCACTTTCATGATCGGCTCAAGCAAGATCGGATCCGCCTTTCTCGCGCCTTCACGGAAACCCATCGAACCGGCGATCTTGAACGCCATTTCGCTCGAATCGACATCGTGGTAGGAACCATCAAACAGGGTTACCTTGACATCGAGAACCGGATAGCCGGCCAACACACCACTCTTCAATTGCTCCTGCACGCCTTTATCGACCGCAGGAATGTATTCTTTCGGCACCGTGCCGCCGACGATTCCGTTCACGAACAGGTAGCCTGCTCCGGCTTCCTGAGGCTCGATCTTGAGCCAGACATGACCGTATTGGCCGCGGCCGCCGGACTGCCGAACAAACTTGCCTTCCTGTTCGACCGACTTCCGGATCGTTTCACGGTAAGCCACTTGCGGCGCCCCGACATTCGCTTCGACATTGAACTCGCGGCGCATCCGGTCGACAATGATTTCCAGGTGCAGTTCGCCCATGCCGGAAATGATCACCTGCCCGGTTTCCTCGTCCGTTTTGACGCGGAATGAAGGATCTTCCTGAGCCAGTTTACCGAGCGCGATGCCCATTTTTTCCTGATCGGCCTTGGTTTTCGGCTCCACCGCCACCGAAATGACAGGATCCGGAAAGTCCATGCGCTCCAGTATGATTTTTTGATTCTGATCGCACAGGGTGTCGCCGGTCGTCACCTCTTTCAAGCCGATCGCGGCGGCAATATCGCCGGCACGGACTTCCTTGATTTCTTCGCGGCTGTTCGCATGCATCTGCACGAGCCGCCCGATACGCTCCCTGCGCTTTTTGACCGAGTTATATACGCTGTCGCCGGAATTCAGTACGCCAGAGTACACTCTAAAAAACGTCAAGGCGCCGACGAAAGGGTCGGTCGCAATCTTGAAAGCCAATGCCGCAAACGGTGCGTCGTCGGTGGACGGGCGCTCTGCCTCGGTTTCTTCGTCTTCCAGATGACCTTTGATAGCCATCACGTCGGTCGGCGCCGGCAGATACTCGATCACTGCATCCAGCATCGCCTGCACCCCTTTGTTTTTAAAGGCAGAACCGCAGAAGGCCGGCATCAGCTTATTCGCTATCGTCTGCTGACGAATGCCTTGTTTGATTTCTTCATCCGACAGAGCCTCTTCCAGCAAATATTTTTCCATCAACTCTTCACTGGACTCGGCCGCCGCTTCAACCAGGCGCTCGCGCCAGATTTTGCATTGCTCCTGCATGTCGGCTGGAATGTCCTTTTCCTGAAAGGTCATCCCCATATTGGCTTCGTCCCAATAGATCGCCTTCATCTTGATCAGATCGACCACGCCTTCGAAACGATCCTCTGCGCCGATCGGCAACTGCATGGGAACCGCAAGGCTTCCGAGCCTCGCCTTGATCTGCTCGATCACTCTCAGGAAATTGGCTCCCGAGCGATCCATCTTATTGACAAACACCAAACGCGGCACGTGATACTTATTCGCCTGCCGCCAGACCGTTTCGGACTGCGGTTCGACGCCACCGACCGCACAAAAAACTGCGCAGGCACCGTCCAGTACGCGGAGCGAACGCTCGACCTCAATCGTGAAATCGACGTGACCCGGCGTATCAATGATATTGATACGGTGCTGCGGATACTGCTTTTCCATGCCGGACCAGAAACAGGTCGTCGCCGCGGACGTGATTGTAATCCCGCGCTCCTGCTCCTGCTCCATCCAATCCATCGTGGCGGCTCCGTCATGCACCTCGCCTATCTTATGCGATACGCCGGTGTAATACAGGACGCGCTCGGTCGTCGTGGTCTTGCCGGCGTCGATATGGGCCATGATACCGATATTACGGTATCGCTCTATCGGAGTTTTACGCGCCACGGACTAAATACAACTTGAATGAATGGATTACCAACGGTAGTGCGAGAACGCTTTGTTCGCTTCCGCCATCCGGTGGGTATCTTCACGCTTCTTCGCCGCAGAGCCTCTGTTTTCATAGGCATCCAGCAACTCGCCAGCCAATTTGCCGGCCATGTTTTTTTCGTTTCTTTTGCGCGAAGCATCGATCAGCCAGCGCATCGCCAAAGCGACACGGCGTGACGGACGCACTTCAACCGGCACCTGATAGGTCGCACCACCGACACGACGGGACTTCACTTCGACCCGCGGCTGTACGTTTTCCAGAGCTTTCGACAAAACATCCAGAGGCTCGCCATGGCCTTTGCTGCCAATCACATCCAGCGCACCATAGACGATGCTTTCGGCGATTGATTTTTTGCCACTTTCCATGATCATGTTCATGAATTTGGTCAGCATCACGCTGCCATATCGCGGATCAGGAATGATTTCTCTTTTGGTAGCAACTCTTCTTCTAGACATAGTTCATCAACCTATTATTTGCCTTTTGGCCGTTTCGTACCATACTTGGAACGACCGCATTTTCTGTTATTGACACCAGAGGTATCCAGACTGCCGCGCACGACGTGATAACGCACACCTGGCAAGTCCTTGACCCGGCCACCCCTGATCAACACCACGGAGTGCTCTTGCAGGTTATGACCTTCGCCGCCGATATAGCTACTGACTTCGGCACCGTTAGTCAACCTAACCCGCGCCACTTTACGCAGGGCTGAGTTCGGCTTCTTAGGTGTAGTGGTATAAACACGCGTGCAAACCCCCCTGCGCTGTGGGCAGGCTTCCAATGCAGGAACATTGGTTTTTTCGACTTTTTTGGCACGTGGCTTACGGACCAATTGGTTGATCGTGGCCATTTTCTAATTACTCCGATATACAAATAACTGCCAGATTATAAAAAAATAACCGCCTGCCATTATTTCGCGGCGGCGGTTAATGGTTTTTTCGACCTGACCAATCACGTTAGTTTATGTTAGCCGTTTATCATACCGGCAAACATCGAGCAGGTCAAGACGATTTTTCTTAAAATTGTAATTTAACTCGGCACTTACAGATTTAATGCCTGTTTCAGTGCTTCCTCGACATCGCCGGCATCGACCGTCGTTGCCGCTTCGGACTCGACGACCTGATACTGAGCCGCCCGGTTTTTCCGGTTCTCGTGATAAGCCAAACCCGTTCCGGCAGGAATCAGGCGGCCTACGATTACGTTTTCCTTCAAGCCTTGCAAGCCGTCGCTGAGTCCGCGCACCGCCGCATCGGTCAAGACGCGAGTCGTTTCCTGGAACGAAGCGGCCGAAATGAAAGACTCGGTCGCCAGCGACGCCTTGGTGATACCCAACAAGACCGGCTCAAAACTGGCCGGAATCTTGCCTTCGGCTTCCATTTTGTCGTTTTCCTCGCGCAGGGCAGCGCGCTCGACCTGGTCGCCTTTCAGCATCGTAGTATCGCCGGACGCGGTAATCTCGACCTTTCTCAGCATTTGGCGAATGATCGCCTCGATATGCTTGTCGTTGATCTTTACGCCTTGCAGACGGTAAACGTCCTGAATTTCCTTGACCAGATAGTTCGCCAGTTCTTCGACGCCGCGCAGACGCAAAATGTCATGCGGCGTCAATTCGCCTTCGGCGATCGTTTCACCCTTTTCGACATATTCGCCTTCGAATACGGTGATATGACGCCACTTCGGAATCAGGGTTTCCACCTGCTCGCCGGCCGCATCGGTAATGATCACGCGCTGCTTGCCCTTGGTCTCCTTGCCGAAAGACACGGTACCGCTGGTTTCGGCCAGAATAGCCGGATCCTTGGTCTTGCGCGCCTCGAACAAGTCCGCGACGCGCGGCAGACCGCCGGTGATGTCACGCGTCTTGGAGGATTCCTGCGGAATCCGCGCGAGTACGTCACCCACCTTCACTTCGCCGCCATCCTTGATGCCGACGATCGCGCCGGCCGGCAGGAAGTATTGCGCCGGAATTTCGGTGCCCGGCAGGAAGATCGCCTCGCCGTTCGCGCCGATCAGTTTTACCATCGGACGCAATTCCCTGCCCGCGCTGCCGCGCTGCTTCGGATCGGTCACGACCAAGGAGCTCAAGCCGGTCACTTCGTCCGAGATTTTTTGCACGGTGATGCCTTCGTTGAAATGCTCCAGCGTGACCACACCATCCACCTCGGTAATGACCGGGTGCGTATGCGGATCCCAGGTCACGATGATATCGCCGGTATTGACCCGGCTGCCTTCTTGTACCGACAGCACCGCACCGTAAGGAATCTTGTAACGCTCTCTTTCACGACCGTAATCATCGACCACACCGACTTCACCGGAACGCGAGACCGCGACCAGATTGCCCTCGCGGTTCTTCACCGATTTCAGGTTGCTGAGCCGCACCGTACCGGACGATTTGACCTGTACGTTGCTGATCGCCGCCGACCGTGATGCCGCGCCGCCGATGTGGAAGGTCCGCATCGTCAACTGGGTACCCGGCTCGCCGATCGATTGCGCCGCGATCACACCGACCGCCTCACCGATATTGACCCGATGGCCGCGGCCCAGGTCGCGACCATAACAGGACGCGCAGACGCCGAAACGGCTTTCGCAGGTAATGATCGAACGCACCAACACCTGGTCGATACTTTGCTCTTCGAGCACGCCGACCCAGTGTTCGTTCAATAAAGTGCCAGCCGGTACGACCACGTTTTCGCCGGCCGCATCCAGCACATCTTTCGCCGCGACTCGGCCGAGCACGCGCTCGGACAACGGTTCTACGACGTCACCGCCTTCGATGATCGGCGTCATGATCAGGCCGTTTTCGGTACCGCAGTCTTCACTGGTAATCACCAGATCCTGTGCGACATCGACCAGTCGGCGAGTCAAATATCCGGAGTTTGCGGTCTTCAACGCGGTGTCGGCCAAACCTTTACGTGCGCCGTGGGTCGAGATGAAGTATTGCAATACGTCCAGACCTTCACGGAAGTTTGCGGTGATCGGCGTCTCGATGATCGAGCCGTCCGGCTTCGCCATCAAGCCCCGCATCCCGGCCAACTGACGAATCTGCGCCGCGGAACCCCGCGCGCCGGATTCGGCCATCATGAAGATCGAGTTGAACGATTTTTGCTTGACCAGCTTACCTTCGGCATTCTCGACCGCTTCTTCCCCAAGACCGTCCATCATCACCTTCGCGACCTGATCGTTCGCATGCGACCAGATATCGACGACCTTGTTATAACGTTCGCCGTCGGTAACCAAACCGGAGGAATACTGGCTTTGGATCTCGCTGACTTCGGCTTCCGCAGACTTGATGATGTCGACTTTTTTCGCCGGAATCGCCATGTCCTCGACGCCGAACGACACGCCGGAAATCGTTGCATAACGGAAACCGAGATACATCAACTGGTCAGCCAAAACCACCGTATCCTTGTTACCCAAGTAACGGTAGCAGTAGTTGATCAGGCGCGAGATATTCTTCTTGGTCATATCGCAGTTGACCAATTCGAACGGCATCAATTGAGGCACGATGTCCCAGATCAGCGCGCGGCCGACCGTCGTTTCGACACGGTGCGTGTTTTCGATGATGTCGCCGTTTTCCGCCTTGGTTCTTTCGGTGATACGCAATTGAATCTTCGATTGCAATTCGACCGTTTTTTCCATCAAGGCCTTTTGAACTTCACCGACGCTGACGAAGATGCCGCCCTCGCCTTTCGCGTTAACCTTTTGCCGGCTGATATAATACAAGCCCAAAACCACGTCCTGCGACGGGTTGATCACCGGCTCGCCGTTAGCGGGCGACAGGATGTTGTTGGTCGCCATCATCAGCGTTCTGGCTTCGAGCTGCGCTTCGAGCGACAGCGGAATATGCACCGCCATCTGGTCGCCGTCGAAGTCCGCGTTGAACGCGCTACAGACCAGAGGATGCAATTGAATCGCCTTGCCTTCGATCAGAATCGGCTCGAACGCCTGAATGCCCAGTCGGTGCAAAGTCGGCGCCCGGTTCAACAGAATCGGATGCTCGCGGATCACTTCCTCAAGAATATCCCAAACCTCTGCGCCTTCGCGCTCGACCATCTTCTTGGCTGCCTTGATCGTGGTCGCATGACCGCGGAACTGCAACTTGCTGAAGATGAACGGCTTGAACAATTCCAGCGCCATCTTCTTCGGCAGGCCGCACTGATGCAGGCGCAGGGTGGGGCCGACCACGATGACAGAACGGCCGGAATAGTCGACGCGCTTGCCGAGCAGGTTTTGCCGGAAACGGCCCTGCTTGCCCTTGATCATGTCGGCCAGCGATTTCAATGGACGCCGGTTGGTGCCGGTGATCGCGCGGCCGCGGCGGCCGTTGTCGAGCAGCGCATCGACCGATTCCTGCAGCATGCGCTTTTCGTTGCGCACGATGATGTCCGGCGCATTCAGATCCAGGAGGCGGTTCAACCGGTTGTTCCGGTTGATCACGCGGCGGTACAGATCGTTCAAATCGGAGGTCGCGAAGCGGCCGCCGTCCAGCGGCACCAGAGGACGAAGCTCCGGCGGCAGCACCGGCAATACCTTGAGGATCATCCATTCCGGCCGGTTTCTGGAGCTCAGCAAGGAATCGATCACCTTCAGGCGTTTCGAATATTTTTTGATCTTGGTTTCGGAATTGGTCGAGTTGATTTCTTCGCGCAGCAGATTGACCTCTTCTTTCAGGTCGATCGCCTTCAACAGGTCGTAGATCGCTTCGGCGCCCATTTTCGCGACGAAATCATCGCCGTGCATCTCGACCGCATCGAGATACTCGTCGTCGGTCAGCAATTGCCCCTTGTTCAACGGCGTCAAGCCGGGGTCGAGCACCACGAACGATTCGAAATACAGCACGCGCTCGATCTCGCGCAATGTCATGTCGAGCAGCAAGGCGATCCGTGACGGCAGCGACTTCAAGAACCAGATGTGTGCGACCGGGCTGGCCAGTTCGATGTGGCCCATCCGTTCGCGGCGCACTTTCGACAAGGTCACCTCGACACCGCACTTTTCGCAGATCACGCCGCGGTGTTTGAGTCTTTTATATTTGCCGCACAAGCATTCATAGTCGCTGACCGGCCCGAAAATCTTCGCGCAGAACAGACCGTCACGCTCCGGCTTGAACGTGCGGTAATTGATCGTTTCAGGTTTTTTGACTTCTCCATACGACCAGGCACGGATCATGTCGGGCGATGCCAAGCCAATGCGGATGCCGTCGAAATCTTCGGCACGGCCTTGGCGCTTCAAAAAATTCATTAAATCTTTCAAGAGTTTATCCTCTTTAAATTTAAATAGGTCCCGGCTTGCACCAGGACAGGCTAGCGTTTACTTGCAGGCTGGCTGTTAGTCGCGTTCAAGCTCGATATTGACCGCCAGCGAACGGATTTCCTTGATCAACACGTTGAACGATTCCGGCATGCCGGCATCCATCTTGTGATCGCCGTCGACGATGTTTTTGTACATCCGGGTTCTTCCGGTGACATCGTCCGACTTGACCGTCAGCATTTCCTGCAGCGTATAAGCCGCACCATAAGCTTCGAGAGCCCAGACTTCCATTTCTCCGAACCGCTGGCCGCCGAACTGGGCCTTGCCGCCGAGCGGCTGCTGGGTAACCAGACTGTACGGACCGGTCGATCTCGCATGCATCTTGTCGTCGACCAAGTGGTTCAGTTTCAGCATGTACATGTAGCCGACCGTGACTTCGCGTTCGAAACGCTCGCCGGTCAAGCCGTCGTACAGCACCGTTTGTCCGTGTTCAGGCAAATCGGCCAGCCGCAACATCGTGCGAATATCCTCTTCGGTCGCGCCGTCGAATACCGGCGTCGCCATCGGCACGCCGCCGATCAGATTTTGCGCCAATTCCAGAATTTCCTTATCCGAGAAGGAGTCCAGATTTTCCCTGCGGCCGCTGGAGTTGTAAATCTTGTCCAAGTATTCGCGAATCTCGTTGATCTTGGCTTTCGCTTCGAGCATCTTGCCGATCTTGATGCCGAGCCCCTTAGCGGCCCAGCCCAAGTGCGTCTCCAGAACCTGACCGACGTTCATCCGCGACGGTACGCCGAGCGGATTCAAGACGATATCGACCGGGTTGCCGTCGGCGGTATAAGGCATATCCTCGATCGGCCGGATCATCGAGATAACCCCCTTGTTTCCGTGCCGTCCCGCCATCTTGTCGCCGGGCTGGATGCGCCGTTTGACCGCCAGGTAGACCTTGACCATTTTCAACACGCCCGGCGGCAGATCGTCGCCCATCGTGATTTTCTTACGCTTGGTTTCGAATTTTTCATCGAACGCCTTGCGTTGCTGTTCGATCTGCTCGGCCGCCGTTTCGATGTGCACGTTCAGGTCTTCGTCCTTCATCCGGATTTTCAACCAATCCGATTGCTTCACGCCGGCCAGATAGTCTTCGGTCACTTCGGTGCCGGTTTTCAGATGCCCAGGGCCCGACTGCGCGACCTTGCCGATGATCAGCTTCGCGATGCGCGCATAAATATCGCCTTCGAGGATCTTCAACTGATCGTCCAGATCCTTGCGGTAGCGCTTGATTTCCGCGTCCTCGATCTCGAGCGCGCGCTTATCTTTCTTCACGCCGTCGCGGGTAAAGACCTGTACGTCGATGACCGTGCCTTCGATACTGCTCGGTACGCGCAGCGAAGTATCCTTCACATCCGCCGCTTTCTCGCCGAAGATCGCACGCAGCAATTTTTCTTCCGGGGTCAGTTGGGTCTCGCCTTTCGGCGTGACCTTGCCGACCAGGATATCGCCCGGCTTCACTTCCGCGCCGACGTAGACGATGCCGGACTCATCCAGTTTCGACAACGCTTCTTCGCTGACGTTCGGAATATCGGCGGTAATTTCTTCGGGACTGTGCTTGGTGTCGCGCGCGACGCAGGTCTTTTCTTCGATATGGATCGTAGTAAAGCGGTCTTCCTTGACGACGCGCTCGGACACCAGGATCGAGTCCTCGAAGTTGTAACCGTTCCACGGCATGAACGCGACCAGCATGTTCTGACCCAGCGCCAATTCGCCCAAATCGGTCGATGGACCGTCGGCCAGGATGTCGCCGGCTCTCACGATGTCGCCCGGCTTGACCAGCGGTTTCTGGTTGATACAGGTGTTCTGGTTCGAACGCGTGTATTTGGTCAGATTGTAAATATCGACGCCCGGCGCGCCGGTTTCGGTTTCGGTGTCATTGACCCGCACCACGATTCTTGCCGCGTCGACCGCTTCGATGCTGCCGCCGCGGGTCGCGACGACCGCAACGCCGGAGTCTTTCGCGACGGTCCGCTCCATGCCGGTGCCGACCAGCGGCTTCTCGGCGCGCAAGGTCGGGACGGCCTGACGCTGCATGTTCGATCCCATCAACGCGCGGTTCGCGTCGTCATGTTCGAGGAACGGAATGATCGAAGCCGCGACCGAAACGATCTGCTTCGACGACACGTCCATGTATTGCACTGTGTCGGACATCGCCAGGGTAAACTCGTCCTTATGGCGGCAGGACACCAAGCCTTCGATCAGCTTGCCGTTTTCATCGACCGGCACACTGGCCTGCGCGATCACGAACTCGCCTTCTTCGATCGCGGACAGGTAGTCGACCTGATCGGTCACCTTACCGTCGACCACCTTCCGATAAGGCGTTTCGAGGAAGCCGTATTCGTTGGTGCGCGCGTATACCGACAGCGAGTTGATCAGACCGATGTTCGGACCTTCCGGCGTCTCGATCGGGCAGACGCGGCCGTAGTGGGTCGTATGCACGTCGCGCACTTCGAAACCTGCACGTTCGCGCGCCAAACCGCCCGGTCCCAAGGCCGAAACCCGGCGCTTGTGGGTCACCTGCGACAGCGGATTGTTTTGGTCCATGAACTGCGACAACTGGCTCGAACCGAAGAATTCCTTCACGGCGGCCGATACCGGCTTCGCATTGATGATTTCCTGCGGCATCAAGCCTTCGGAATCGGCCAAGGTCAAACGCTCCTTGACCGCGCGTTCGACGCGCACCAGACCGACGCGGAACTGGTTTTCGATCATTTCGCCGACCGAACGCACCCGGCGGTTGCCCAGGTGGTCGATGTCGTCGACGTTGCCGTTGCCGTTACGAATGTCGATCAGCTCTTTCAATACATCGATGATGTCTTCGCTGTTCAGCGTGCCGGGACCGACGATCTCGGTGCGGCCCAGACGGCGATTGAATTTCATCCGGCCGACGGTCGACAGATCGTAGCGTTCGTCGGTGAAAAACAGATTCTGGAACAGGTTTTCGGCCGATTCCTTGGTCGGCGGCTCGCCCGGACGCATCATCCGGTAAATTTCGACCAGCGCTTCCATCTGGTTGGTGGTCACGTCCAGACGCATCGCATTCGAGATATAGGGACCTCTGTCCAGGTCGTTCACGAACAGCGTATCGATTTCCCTGATGCCGTTTTCGATGAAGCGCTCGATCGCAGGGATCGTGATCTCGTCATTGACGCTGGCCAGCAATTCGCCGGTCGATTGATCGATGATGTTGTTCGCAAGAATCTTGCCGACCAGATAGTCTCTCGGCACCGCGACCTGGGTCAAACCGGCCGCGAGCATTTGCCGGATATGCTTGCTGGTGATCCGGCGGCCTTCCTCGACGATCACCTTGTCTTCGTGCTTGATGTCGAAGGCGGCAATTTCGCCGCGCATCCGCTCGGGCACGATGTGGAACAGTACCTCGTCGGCACTGATCGTGAATTTGTTGGTTTCGAAGAAAATCTTGATGATTTCTTCGTTGTCCATGCCCAGCGCGCGGAGCAATATGGTCGCCGGGATTTTACGGCGGCGGTCTATCCGCACATAGACGCAATCCTTATGGTCGAACTCGAAATCCAGCCAGGAGCCGCGGTAAGGAATGATGCGCGCATTGAACAGCAGTTTGCCTGACGAGTGCGTCTTGCCCTTGTCGTGATCGAAGAATACGCCGGGAGAGCGGTGCAATTGCGATACGATGACCCGCTCGGTGCCGTTGATCACGAACGTTCCGTTTTCGGTCATTAAGGGAAGTTCGCCCATGTAAACTTCCTGTTCACGGATGTCCTTGACTACTTTTGCCGTTGCCGGCGCATCCTTGTCATAGATGACCAGCCGAACCAGAACTCTTAACGGCGCCGCAAACGTTGCACCGCGTTGCTGACACTCACGCACGTCGAATACGGGCTCGCCCAGGCGATAGCTGACATATTCCAGCACGGCATAACCGGAGTGGCTTTCAATCGGAAATACGCTGGAAAAGGCCGCATGCAGGCCGATGTTGGCGCGTTTGTGGGGAGAAACGCCGGATTGCAGGAAGCTGGCGTAAGAATTAATCTGGGTGGCTAAGAGATATGGCACATCAAGTACTTCAGTACTTTTGCCAAAGTTGTTACGGATACGCTTTTTTTCGGTAAAAGAGTAGGACATATCGATTCCAAACCTTTTCGTCATGGACTGTTTTTACTGTTTTTCGACTGGAAACAGTAAAAGGCCGGTGATAATTCTACCACCAGCCGTACTCATTTGGCTTGCGCCGGATTTGATCAAATGCAATTATTTGATATCGACGGTTGCGCCAGCTTCCAGCAATTGCTTTTTGAACTCTTCCGCTTCGGCTTTCGATACGCCTTCTTTCAAAGTAGTCGGTACGCCTTCTACCGCGTCTTTCGCTTCTTTCAAGCCCAGACCGGTGATGCCGCGAACCGCTTTAATGACGCCGACTTTGTTTTCGCCGAAGCCGGTCAAGATGACATCGAATTCGGTTTGTTCTTCAACTGCTGCTACCGCAGCACCTGCCGCTGGTGCCGCTACTGCAACCGCTGCGGTAACGCCGAATTTTTCTTCCATCGCTGAAATCAAATCAACGATTTCCATCACGGTCATGTTCGCAACCGCTTCCAGGATGTCTTCTTTTGATACTGCCATCTTAATATACCTCTAAAAATATGTTTTAAACTGGTTGACTCAAGCTTATGCCGCTTCTTTCTGGTCTCTGACGGCTGCCAAAGTGCGGGCCAATTTGCCCACCGGCGCCTTCATCACAGACATCAGCATGGCGATACCTTGATCGCGTGTCGGCAAGCTCGCCAGGCGCGCCAATTCGGCCGGGCCATAAGCCTGACCGCCGATTGCCACGACTTTAGTTACCAACTTGTCATGCGTTTTGGCAAAATCATGAATCAATCGCCCTGCCGAACCTGGATCTTCCATCGAGAATGCCAACAGCAACGGACCGACCAGTCCTGATTGCATGCATTCGAATTCGGTTCCGGCAACAGCGCGTCTTGCCAGGGTGTTTTTGACCACTCGCAGATATACGCCCGTCTCTCTCGCGGTTTTACGTAATTCGGTCAGTTCCGTTACGCTCAAACCACGATATTCTGCAGCGACGGCAGAAAACGCTTTAGCGGCATATACAGCGACTTCTTCGACAACAGCTTTTTTGCCGTCTAAATTTAGTGCCACAGCCTACCTCCGGTAAGTTGCTGGATATATTCCAGCATGATGAAACGCATCCTTCAGGATGCACCTTACGGTCCCTTTCCCCAGTTTGTTAGGTTCCAGCTTCCGTCTGCGCAGGAAATTAAGTTATTGCAACACCTGCGGTCTTTGACGGTTGCCGTCGTTACCGGCAACCCAAAGTCTTGCCAGTCTTAGCTTGAAAGACTGTTCTGGTCCAGCCACAGGCCAGGACCCATCGTTGACGACAAGGTAATCTTCTTGATGTAAATACCTTTTGAAGTGGCGGGTTTGGCTTTTCTCAGATCCGCCAGCAACGCTTCCAGGTTGCCCTGAATCGCGGCCGCATCGAAGCTGATCTTGCCGAGCGTGCAATGGATGATGCCGGCTTTGTCGGTACGGTAACGCACCTGACCGGATTTCGCATTCTTGACCGCGGTCGCAACATCGGGCGTCACGGTGCCGACTTTCGGGTTCGGCATCAGACCGCGCGGACCCAGGATCTGGCCCAACTGACCGACGACACGCATCGCATCGGGAGACGCGATCACCACGTCGAAATTCAATTCGCCTTTTTTGACTTGATCGCCGAGGTCATCCATACCGACGATATCGGCGCCGGCCGCTCTGGCCGCATCCGCATTCGGGCCTTGTGCAAATACGGCAACGCGCACACTCTTACCGGTGCCGTTCGGCAACACGGTCGCGCCTCTGACGTTTTGATCGGATTTACGCGGATCGACCCCCAGATTCACGCTGACATCGATCGATTCGCTGAATTTCGCGGTACCCAGTTCCTTCAGCAAGGCAACGGCTTCCGTGATCGAATATTGCTTGGTTCTTTCGACCTTGCTTTTAATCAGTTTTGCTTTTTTAGATAATTTGGCCATTATAAGCCCTCCACGTTCAAGCCCATGCTGCGCGCGCTGCCGGCAATCGTTTTGACAGCGGCTTCCAGATCCGCCGCATTCAAATCTTCCATCTTGGTCTTCGCAATTTCTTCCAATTGCGCACGCGTGACGGTGCCGACCTTCTTGGTGTTCGGATTGCTGCTACCGCTCTTGATGCCGCTGGCTTTCTTCAGCAGGATCGTCGCCGGCGGGGTCTTGGTGATGAAGGTGAAACTGCGGTCACTGTAGACAGTGATCACGACAGGCAAAGGCAGGCCTTTTTCGACATCCTGGGTCTTGGCATTGAATGCTTTACAAAACTCCATGATGTTGACGCCGCGCTGACCCAGAGCCGGACCGACCGGCGGGCTTGGGTTCGCTTCACCTGCTTTGACTTGCAGTTTGATGTATGCTGTAATTTTTTTAGCCATTGTTACTCCAAATTGGGTGCAAACGCATTTCTGCTCCCCCAGACATAAAAATCCCCGTCTTATGCAGACAGGGACTCAGATTAGGATAAATTGTAATCGTTCAGCTTTTTTCGACTTGATTGAAGCTCAGCTCTACCGAGGTCGACCGTCCAAAAATCAAAACCGACAATTTCAATTTACTTTTTTCATAATTGACTTCTTCGACCACACCGTTGAAATCCTTGAACGGCCCATCGATGATGCGAATCACTTCGCCGACTTCGAACAATATCTTAGGCCTTGGCTTGTTGATGCCCTCCTCGACCCGATTCAGGATGGCCATCGCTTCCTTCTCGGAAATCGGCGCCGGCCGATCCGACGTGCCGCCAATGAAGCCCAGGACTCTCGGTACGTCGCGCACCAAATGCCAGGTTTCATCGGTCAATTCCATTTGCACCAACACATAGCCCGGAAAAAACTTTCTCTCGCTTTTCCGCTGTTGACCCAGACGCATTTCGACGATTTCTTCGGTCGGAACCAGAATCTTGCCGAAATATTGTTCCAAACCTTCTCTTTTAATTCTTTCTTCGAGCGCTTGCTTGACCTTACTCTCGTAATTGGAGTAAGCATGCACCACATACCAACGCAATGCCATTTGATTACCCGCCTTGGCCCGTTAACAGGCGCACACCCCAAAAAAGAAACATATCCAGCAACCAAAGAATCAATGAAACGACGGTCACCATCGCGAATACCAGCATCGTCGTGCGCGTGGTCTCATCTTTCGTTGGCCAGACGACTTTTCTGACTTCGACTTTCGACTCTTGCACGAAAGCCCAGACGGAGCGACCCAAATCGGTCGTTACCATCATACCCAGAACCGCCGCCACGATTACGATCAAACCGAGCACTCGGTAAATCAACTGCACCTGTTCCGCAAAGTAGTAGAATGCAGCGATGCCGCCAACCACCAATACCACGGAAAAAACTTGCTTGACTATATCCAGTATCGATGTTTGCGCTTCAGCTTGTGTATTCATATCTTGTAAAGTCAGCAAAAATGCTTGTGTTGTTATTCGTAAATGGCAGGCCAGGAGGGTCTCGAACCCCCAACCTGCGGTTTTGGAGACCGCTGCTCTACCAATTGAGCTACTGACCTGTTACGAAAACCACAGAACTGCTAATTGTAACTAAATTGCAATCATTATTCAATAATTGATGCCACGACACCCGCACCGACCGTGCGACCGCCTTCGCGAATTGCAAAACGCAAACCTTCATCCATCGCGATCGGCGAAATCAGCTTGATTTCTACCGCAATGTTATCGCCCGGCATCACCATTTCAACGCCTTCCGGCAAATCCACCGCACCGGTCACGTCGGTCGTTCTGAAATAGAACTGAGGACGGTAGCCATTGAAGAATGGCGTATGACGGCCACCTTCTTCCTTGGACAAAACGTAAATTTCGGCCTTGAAGTGGCTGTGCGGCTTGATGGTGCCTTTTTGCGCCAAAACCTGGCCACGCTCGACTTCGTCGCGCTTAGTGCCGCGGAGCAGGATACCGACGTTGTCGCCGGCTTGGCCTTGATCCAAGAGCTTCCGGAACATTTCGACGCCGGTGCAAGTGGTAGTCAGGGTCGGCCGGATACCGACGATCTCGACTTCTTGACCGACTTTGATGATACCGCGCTCGACACGACCGGTTACCACCGTACCACGACCGGAAATCGAGAACACGTCTTCGATTGGCATCAAGAAAGCGCCATCGACCGCTCTTTCCGGCAGCGGAATGTATGAATCCAGCGCCTCGACCAGCTTAACGATCGAAGGAACACCCAGCTCGCTTTGATCACCTTCCAGCGCTTTCAGCGCGGAACCGACGATGATCGGAGTGTCGTCGCCCGGGAATTCGTACAGATCCAACAGCTCGCGAATTTCCATCTCGACCAGGTCGATCAACTCGGCGTCGTCAACCATGTCGGCCTTGTTCAGGAATACCACGATGTAAGGCACACCGACCTGTCTTGACAGCAGGATGTGCTCGCGGGTTTGCGGCATCGGGCCGTCTGCCGCAGAGCAAACCAGGATCGCGCCGTCCATTTGCGCCGCACCGGTAATCATGTTTTTAACGTAGTCAGCATGGCCCGGGCAATCAACGTGCGCATAGTGCCGGGTCGCCGATTGATATTCCACGTGCGAAGTCGCGATCGTGATACCACGCGCACGCTCTTCAGGCGCATTGTCAATCTGATCGAACGCCTTGACTTCACCACCTTGAATTTCCGCCATGACCTTGGTTAAGGCAGCGGTCAATGTGGTCTTGCCGTGGTCAACGTGTCCGATGGTGCCGACGTTAACGTGTGGCTTGCTACGGGAAAATTTCTCTTTGGCCATCTGAATAAACCTTTAAAAACATACAAATCTCTGGAGCCCATAACCGGATTTGAACCGGTGACCTCTTCCTTACCAAGGAAGTGCTCTACCTACTGAGCTATATGGGCGGTATCACAGAATTCTTTTTGGAGCGGGTGATGGGAATCGAACCCACGTGATCAGCTTGGAAGGCTGGAGTTCTACCATTGAACTACACCCGCAGATCTCAAAAAAATTGGTGGAGAGGGGAGGATTCGAACCTCCGAAGGCAGAGCCGGCAGATTTACAGTCTGATCCCTTTGGCCGCTCGGGAACCTCTCCGATAACGAGTTAGTCGCTTATTATCTTTTATTTATATCTCTCTGTCAACAAAAGATTTAAGCAAATGATCTAAAAATTCCAGTTTATGCATTAATCTTGTTCATTGCCGCATCGAGCTCGCCCGCAACCATCTGCGGCACAAAAGCCAAGCCGGCTTTGATCGCAACATCCAGTGAATCCGCTTCCTGCCTGGACGGCGAAGACAATACAAAATCGGCAACCGCCCTTCCCGCCGGAGGCCGACCTATCCCCAATCTTAAACGATAAAAATCTTTCGTTCCCAAATGGGCGATAATGTCACGCAAGCCATTATGTCCGGCATGCCCACCATCTTTCTTCAGCTTGACGATACCCGGATTGAAGTCGAGCTCATCATGCACAACCAGCAAATGCTCCGGTTGCAATTTATAATACTTCAGCAGCGCACTCACCGCCTGACCGCTGCGATTCATAAAGGTCGCAGGTTTCAGCAGCAACAACTTTTCGGTTCCAACCTTGCACTCCGCAACCTCACCGAAAAACCGGGACGCCTGTGCAAACGACGAACCGCAATCTTGCGCGAGCGCATCCACAAACAAAAACCCGGCGTTGTGCCGGGTCTTTTCGTATTGTCGCCCTGGATTCCCCAAACCAACAATAAGCTTTATCACTTTCTCTTAAGAAGCCGACTCTTCTTGACCCGCCTTGCCCGGCATCATCGACACCACTGGCAAGTCGTGTTCTGGACCGTGCGACAATGCAACGACTTCGACACCCGCAGGCAATACCAGATCCGAAAGATGGATCGACTCGCCGATATCCAGCTTTGCCAAATCCACCGCAATGAACTCAGGCAAAGCACCCGGCAAGCACGCGACTTCGAGATCAACCAAAGAGTGCGCGGCAACGCCGCCTTTTTTGCCGCCGACCGAAGTGCTTTCATTGATGAAATGCAAAGGCACATGCACCTTGATCGCCTCGGACATGCTGACTCTCATGAAATCGAGATGCATGACCTGAAACTTTGCAGGATTGCGCTGAACGCCTTTCAAAACCGCTTTTTCGGTCTTACCGTCGATCGTCACATCGAGAATATGAGAGTAAACCGCTTCATGCTCAAGATGCTTGATCACTTCGTTATGATTCAAAACCAGCATTTGCGGATCTTGATGACCACCGTATATTACCGCCGGCACATCACCCTGACGGCGCACATTTCTTGCTGCGTTTTTTCCTGACTGCCCACGAGCCTGAGCAACAAATTCAAATACGTTAGACATTTTATCTCTTAACCCCGCGCTTCAACGCGCACAAATCATTCTATCAATCGACATACAGAGAACTAACCGATTCACCGACAGCGATCCGCCTGATCGTCTCGGCCAGCATCTCGGCGACGCTGAGCTGCCTGATTCTTCCGAGCGCCTCGGCTTCCGGACGCAAAGGAATCGTATCGGTCACCACCAACTCATCCAGCACAGAGCGCTCTATATTCGAAATAGCCGCACCGGACAGCACCGCATGCGTACAATAGGCAACCACCTTGATCGCGCCATGATCTTTCAATGCTTTCGCGGCATGACACAAGGTACCCGCCGTATCGACAAGATCGTCAACCAGCACGCAACTACGCCCCTCGACATCACCGATGATGTGCATCACCTCCGAAACATTGGCCTTCGGACGACGCTTGTCGATGATCGCCAGGTCCGCATCATCGAGCCTCTTGGCTAACGCACGCGCTCTTACGACACCACCAACATCGGGCGAAACCACCATGAGCCGGTGATATTTTTGCCGCCAAACATCGCCCAACAAAATCGGCGACGCATAAACATTGTCTACAGGAATATCGAAGAACCCCTGTATCTGATCGGCGTGCAAATCGACGGTCAGCAAGCGATGCGCGCCGGCCTGTTCGATCATCTTCGCGACCAGCTTGGCCGTGATCGGCACCCGCGCCGAGCGGGTCCGCCTATCCTGCCTGGCGTAACCGTAATAAGGAATTACCGCCGTGATCCGCGATGCCGACGCCCGTTTCAGCGCATCGATCATCACCAACAATTCCATCAAGTTTTCATTGTTCGGCGAACAGGTTGGCTGGATGACGAAAACATCCTTACCGCGTACGTTTTCGCCGATTTCGACAGCCACCTCGCCATCACTGAATCGACCTACGCTCGCCAAACCGAGCCGCATATTGAGCTTTCTTACGATACCCTCTGACAAAGCCAGATTGGCATTTCCAGAAAACACCATCATTGCGGCTTCATTCATTTTTTCACTCCTAAAATGAACTCGACTTGATGCAGAAAAATGGCTGGGCCGCAAGGATTCGAACCTTGGTATGCGGGGATCAAAACCCCGTGCCTTACCGCTTGGCGACGGCCCAATAATTTAAGAAGTATGCTTGATAGCCCCGAGCCTGGCATACAAAGGAGATTGATTAACCCCTCTGACCAAGTAGCATTGCCATTTGCCTGCCAGCGCTTGATAAGCGCTTCTCGCGGACCGCTCCGAATCAAACTGCGCAAATACGCAAGCCCCCGTCCCTGTCAGCCTGCCTTCGGCAAATTCGGATAAAGCACCCAGAGCATCTTTCACTGCCCCGTACCGCCGCGTCACCACCTCAAGACAATCATTTTGATGCTGACCGGCTGTAAAGTCGACTATTCTGATCGATTTGCTGTCACGTGTCAAGCCTTTATCAGAAAAAATTTCTCCGGTGTTCACATGACAGTCGGGACGGATCACGACAGTCCAGCATTCGGGCACATTAATCGCCTGCAATTGCTCACCGACACCCTCTCCCCAGGCCGCCTGCCCGAAAACAAAAACCGGCACATCGGCGCCCAAGCGCACGCCCAACTGCATCAAGCGCTCGGTCGTCAGCCCCAGCCCCCACAAATGATTCAGCGCCACCAGGGTCGTTGCCGCATCGGAACTGCCGCCGCCGAGCCCGCCGCCCATCGGCAGATTTTTTTCGACCTCGATGCGGACCCCACGCGCATAGCCTGTCTCCGCTTTCAGCAATTGCGCCGCCCTGACCGTCAAATCATCCGCCTCCGCCACCCCTGGCAGCGTATTATAGAGACCCACCCTGTCTTCATCGACCGGATGAAAAGTGATCCAGTCGCACAAATCGATGAACTGAAATACCGTCTGCAACAGATGATAGCCGTCATCGCGGCGCCCGGTAATTCGCAACATGAGATTCAGTTTGGCCGGCGCGGGCCATTTCTCTGCCCATGCCGACGGATTATTTCGCATTTCCGTCATTGAGTGTCCATTGATCGATGATCAGTTTTAATTTGACGCGGTCATTCGCGACCGACATTTTGCGCGGCAACAGTAATTGCCCCACCGGCTGCATGGCCTGATAGGCGACCGTCCAGCCCGACTGTCTGAAACCGCTGCCGACATCCTCGAAATCCAGCTCAGGCTCCGGCAGACCGAGCACCCAGTAGCGCAGCGAAGTGACCGGCACAAACATGCCCAATTGCTGATTGATGAAGGTTTCGGGATCGTCGGACGACTGCACCTTGCCGTCGCCCTGCGCCACCGTGACTGAATTGCCGGCCAAATGAATCATCACCGCGCCTTGCCCGAGCGGCCCCGACAACTTGATTTGTTCGTCACCCTGCTGATGCGCCCAAGCCAGATCGGCGGTCCAAGAGTCGCGTTCGCCGGTCAGCGCAACCCGGCCCTCCAATGACCACGGCTCCAGACGATACAAGGCCTCATTTGCCGTTCTTGTATAGGAGATTTCGGGCGGAGCGGGCCTAAATAATGTACAGGCCGACAGCGAAGCCGCCAATGCCGCGCAAAGTAGCCCTGCCGCCTGCTTTCGCGCCCCGCCGTATCGACCCTCGATTTGGTTCATCATCATCAATTTTAGGCGATCAGGCGACTTATTCAGCACCGTTCAAAATTCTTTGCTTGAAATCGAGTAAATATTCGTCCTCCGGCGCCGCTTTGAACGCCTTGTCGAACAACTTTCTCGCCTCGTCCTTTCTGCCCAATGACCAAAGCACCTCGGCAATATGCGCCGCGATCTCGTTTTCCTTCTGCTTGGCGTAGGCCCGCTCAAGATATTCCAGCGCTTTTTCGGCCTTGCCCTGCTTGAACAAAAGCCAGCCGTAGCTATCCAGAATGACCGGCTCATCAGGCTGCAACTTCAAAGCCTGCTGCAAATAAGTCTCGGCCTCACCCAGGCGCGAAGGAAAACCCAGCAAGGTATAGCCCAGTGCATTGAGCGCTTCCGCGTTATCCGGATATTGCGCGAGGATTTTTTTCAGATCGGACTCCAGTACATCCAGCTTGCCGATCCGCTCGGCGATCAAGGCGCGGGTATAGAGCAGCTCCTTGCTGTCCGGTTGTTCGACGAGAGCCGCCGTCAGCACATCATAAGCCTCTTGATAATGCTTCTGCTGATTCAACAATTCCGCCTTCATCAGCGTAATGCGGAGCTTTTCCTTCGGAAAACTGTCCTGCATCGTCTGCAAGCGCTCAACCGCTTCGTCATACTGCTTGTTATGCGCGAGCAGATTGACCGCCGCGATGCCCGCCTCGAAGCTGAAGGGCTCCTCTCTGACCTGGTCATACCAGTTCAGTGCCTTTTTAATGTTATCGCGTTTTTCTTCCAGCTTGCCGAGATAAAACCGCGCCTGCTCGCGCCATTCATCCTGCTCCAGCAGCTTCTTCAAACTCTCTTCGGCTTCCTTCTCCCGGCCCAACTGCATATCCACCAGCGCCAAGGCGAGCAAACTTTCAAAATCCTTCGGATCCTTTTCAACCAGCCCTTGATAAACCTTGGCCGCTTCATCGTAGCCGTCGGACTTGATCAAAAGCTGCGCCAGCATTTTGCCGATCTTTTGATTGTCCGGATATTTCAGGTGGACGTTGCGCAAAACCTCGATCGCTTTCGGCAAATCACCGGACATTAACGCGATTTGGGCCTGAAAGACCAGGGCCTTATCCCACTCCGGCTGAAGCCTCAACGCCTCCCCGATCTGCTTTTCGGCGAGAGCCTGATTTTTCATCTGCATCGCGATGATGCCCTGGAGATAATGAACGACCGCCTGATTCGGCCTTTTGGCTGACAAGGCCTCCAACGCGTCGTAGACGTCCTGCAACTTGCCTTCGCCTTGCAGCGCATTCGCAAGTTCCAGCACCGTGCTCTCGAAGCCGGCCGGATCGCTGTCAAGAATCACCGCCAGATGTTCCAGCGTCTTTTGCTTATCGCCATCCTTCAGACTGGCCAATACCGCAAGCTTTCTCGCGGTAACATTCTGCGGCTCCTTTTTCAACCAGAGCGCCAGCGACTTTTTTAGCTTTTTCGCATCCTTTAAATACATGGCGATCATCGCCGCCCTTTCGGCAGGCTTCGGATCCTTGACCCGCTTGGCCGCTTCGATATATCCCTCATAGGCCAGCTCGTACTGGCCACGCTGACCGGCAATCTCCGCCGACATCAGCATGAATAGCACGTCCTGGTCGATTTCTGTTTTCGCTTCTGTGCCTTTGGGGAGCTCTTTTTTGATTGATGGCGCGGAAGCCGCCGGCGTAAGAGGCTCTTGCTGTTTTTCTGGCGAGCTGGCGCAACCATTGAGTACAATAGGGGCTAACACCGCAAACAATCTAAAAATTAACACAAAAACATCCTATAATTCGTCTGACCTAAGATTATAAGGAAAATCGGATGATTCACGCATCTAAATTTATTCCTTTCGGCTCAAGTTAAATGCGCACGCCCGCCGACATAGACACTCGAATGAACGTAAAGATCAATCCGGCAGCCGCCGTTTGAAATTATCGAATAAAACCATGACTCTTCTTGCCGTAGGACTCAACTACAATACCGCACCGCTCGCGGTCCGCGAACGCTTGGCTTTTCCCGCCGACATGCTGGAGTCGGCCTTGCAGGAACTGGGTCGCATCAAGGAAATCAGCGAAGCGGCGATCCTGTCCACCTGCAACCGCACCGAGTTTTATTGCACGACCGATTTGCCCGATCAGCAGATTTTGATCGATTGGGTCGCCAGCAGCCGAAATCTCCAGCCCGCCGACTTCGCGCCGTATTTATACTGCCACACCGACACCGCGCTGATCCGGCACATGTTCCGCGTCGCCAGCGGCCTGGACTCGATGATCCTCGGCGAACCGCAAATTCTCGGGCAAATGAAAACGGCTTATCAGGCCGCCCTGGAAGCCGGCACGATCGGCAAACAACTCGGCAAACTGTTTCAATCGACGTTTACCGCCGCGAAAAAAGTCCGCACCGACACCGCAATCGGTTCGAGTCCGGTTTCGGTCGCCTTTGCCGCGGTGCAGATGGCGCAGCAGATTTTCGACAAGCTCAGCGATCAAACCGCGCTGTTGATCGGCGCTGGCGAAACGATTGAACTGACCGCCCGCCACCTGACACAGCAAGGCATCGGCCGCCTGATCATCGCGAACCGCACTTATGATAAGGCGCATACGTTGGCGATGCAATTCAACGGTTATGCGATCGCGCTTTCGGAACTACCGAACCATCTGGAAGAAGCCGATATCGTGATCTCCTCGACCGCCAGCCAGTTGCCGATTCTCGGCAAGGGCCGTGTCGAGAGCGCGCTGAAAAAACGCAAACACAAGCCGATGTTCATGGTCGACCTGGCCGTGCCGCGCGACATCGAAGCGGAAGTCGAACACCTCCGCGACGTTTACCTTTATACCGTCGACGACCTGAAAAATACGATCGATCAAAACATGAACTCGCGCCGCCAGGCCGCCGAGCAAGCCGAAGAAATCATCGACACCCAGGTCGGCCATTTTCTGGCCTGGCTGCGCGCGCAAGGTGCGCAGACGACGATCCAGGACTATCGCCAGCAAGCTGAACAAATCAGAAATGAAGCTTTGCAAAAAGCGCTCGCCATGTTAAAAAATGGCACGCCGCCGGAGGATGCATTGAACCGGCTGGCCCACAGTTTGACTAACAAGCTGATTCACACACCGAGCGCACAAATCAGAGCCGCCGCCGAAAACGAAAGACACGACCTGGTCGCCGCGGCCCGCGAAATTCTGAAATTAAAACATACTCAATGAAAGACTCCATCAAACTCAAGCTGGAAAATCTAAGCGAACGTTACGAAGAAATCGCCGCCCTCCTCTCCCAACCCGAAGTTCAAAACAATCAGAAGCAGCAGCGCTCGTTGAGCCAGGAATACGCGCAAATCGGCCCCTTGGTCGATTGCTTCCGGCGTTATGAACAAGCCCAGGCGCAGCGCCAGGCCGCCCAGGACATGGCCAATGACAGCGACCCGGAACTGCGTGAACTGGCGCGCGAGGAAATCCGCGACGCCGATACGCTGATCGACACCCTGGATCACGAGCTGCAAATCCTCTTGCTGCCAAAGGACCCGAACGACAACCGCAACATCTTTTTGGAAATCCGCGCCGGCACCGGCGGCGACGAGGCGGCGATCTTTTCCGGCGACCTGTCCCGGATGTATCAGCGCTATGCCGAACGCAAGGGCTGGCAAACCGAAGTGATCAGCGAAAACCCCGGCGATCACGGCGGTTACAAGGAAATCATTCTCCGCGTCTCCGGCCGCGACGTGTATTCGCAACTGAAGTTCGAATCCGGCACGCACCGGGTGCAGCGCGTACCCGAAACCGAATCGCAAGGCCGCATCCATACCTCGGCCTGCACGGTCGCGATCATGCCCGAAATCGATGAAGTCGATGCGATCGACATCAATCCGGCCGATCTGCGGATCGATACCTACCGCTCCTCGGGCGCCGGCGGCCAGCACGTGAACAAGACCGAATCGGCAATCCGGATTACCCATATTCCGACCGGGGTCGTGGTCGAGTGCCAGGACGAACGCTCGCAGCACAAGAACCGCGCCCGCGCGATGTCGCTCCTGCAATCGCGGCTGCTCGCCGCAGAACAGGAAAAGCAAAGTTCCGAACAGGCCAAAGCCCGCAAATTGCAGGTCGGCTCCGGCGACCGCTCCGAGCGCATCCGCACCTACAACTATCCGCAAGGGCGACTGACCGATCACCGGATCAACCTGACCCTTTACAAACTCGAAGACATCATGGAAGGCGGCCTCGAACAAGTCGTCGGCCCGTTGATCAACGAGCATCAGGCGGAACTCTTGACCCAACTCGGCGAAGACTCAGCCTGATGACCACCATAGCGACGCTGCTCAGGGAGGCTGCAACGATCCTTTCCGACAGCTCCGACTCGGCCGCGCTCGATGCGGAAATCCTGCTCTGTCTGGCGCTCGACAAGCCGCGCTCGCATCTGCGCGCCTGGCCGGACCGGGTGCCCGAGGCGGAGCGGACCCTGCATTTTCAGACCCTGCTGCAACAGCGCCGACAAGGCATGCCGGTCGCCTACCTGACCGGCCGCCGCGAATTCTGGTCACGCGATTTCCAAGTCACGCCCGACGTGCTGATTCCGCGTCCCGAGACCGAACTGTTGATCGAAATCAGCCTATCCCTGCTCCCGAAAGACCAACCGGTAAAAATCATCGATCTCGGCACCGGCTCCGGCATCATCGCGATCACCCTGGCCAAGGAATTGCCGCAAGCCGAAGTGACCGCAACCGATTTGAGCCTGGCCGCGCTGGAGGTCGCCAGACACAATGCCGCCGCACACGCCGCGGAGCCTATTCGCTTCCTGCACAGCAACTGGTTTGCCTCGGCACCGAAGGAAAAATTCGACCTGGTGATCAGCAATCCGCCTTACATCGCCGAAAACGACGACCACCTCGACCGGGGCGATGTGCGCTTCGAACCCAGGACCGCGCTGACCGCGCCGCAGCAGGGGCTTGCCGACATTCGCACGATCGCAGGCGATGCCCGCGGCTACCTGAAAACCGGCGGCCATCTATTGATCGAGCACGGTTACGACCAGGAGCAGGCCGCGCAATCGATTTTCCGCGATTTGGGTTATGATAGCGTGCAAACCTATAAAGATTTGTCCGGTCAGCCTCGGGCAACCTATGGAAGAAATGCAGAGAATCGTAAGACTCAAGGCTGAAGTCTTTCCCCGAAGTCCCGTTGATTTCGCCTTTCCCTTTTAGCCCGAAACCACCATGTTCGAACAAGAAGAAATCCATATCCCTCGCAAACTCGCCCAGCAACTCCTGCACCTTGCGCAAATCTCCCCCGATGCCGAAATTTGCGGTCTGGTCGGCGGCAAAGACGGCATGCCGACGTCCTGCTATCCGGTCTCTAATGTTTCCGAACACCCCGACCGCCTCTTTCTGCTCGACGCCAAACAGCAAATCGCCGCGATGGCCGCGATGCGCGACCAGGGCGAACAACTGTTCGCGATCTACCATTCCCACCCGACCGCCCCCGCGCTTCCCTCGCAGACCGACCTTGAAGAGTCAGCTTACCCCGAAGCCTTGTATTTGATCATTTCGTTGAATACCAAAGGCATACTCGAAATGCGCGGCTTTAAAATCGCCGGCGGAAAAGCGGCAGAAATCGCCTTGCTGTTAAGCGAAAACTAAAGCCTATCCCCAAGTAAAAGCTCGTTTTATTCTTCACCCTGTTCATCACGAACCCCATGTCGACAGTTGAAGCAGAGAAGCGTCCTTGAAGGCACGCCGGCTACCCCCCAGCCTTGCCCTTTTATCCCCACCTCCAATCTTCTCCCTCCTCCTATTACCCTTTCATTGCGTTCGTTCGGATACAGGATGAAGGGAAACCTAATCTGTCATTAAGACTTAATTGACAATTTGCTCACGGCAAAGCCAGTCAATTATTAATAATGCGACAGACATCACAGAACCTGGACTACATTCCCGCCAAACCATAATTTAAGCCTGTGTTAATTTCCAATGTACTAGACTTCAAATACTCAAAAAGTCTGACAATAACACTACGAAATTATTTATTTTGCATGGATTTGCACACGGAAGTTACAGCATTTTCTAACTGTTTTCCCAGTCGATCGGCAAATTCATGAGTCCCTTAAAAAAATTAACAAAAAAGGCGAATTATGAAAAGAATCTTGATTAAGCGCTCACTTGAAAAGGCGGTCAACGGGGGGGTCATCGCCTGCGCGCTGGGTTTTGCCGGTGCTTACTCAACGCCGGTTTTGGCCGGCATGGAAATGTTGACCGACGATAGTTATGCATCCTCAAAAGCACCGACCAAAGTCTACGGAAAAGCCGGCGATATCATCGTCACATCAATGCAAACGGGTTATATCAACTTTGCTTTGAATACCCCAGAGCACTATTCGGGCGCCAATGTCGCCAAGGCGATGGTCAGACTGTTCGTCGGCACCATCAAAAGCGGCGGCAATTTAACCATCAGCCAGGTTACCGGCAATTGGTCGGAAGGATCGCTGTCCGGGGCCAACTTGCCCGCCGTATCCGCGGCGGCGACCCATGTCCCCATTGGCATGGACCGAAAGATGCGTTGGATCGAAGTCGATGTCACTGAATTGGTGCAAGAATGGATCGATGCGCACCCGGATAATCGCAATTTCAGCTTGGCGCTGAAAAGCGACGGCGGCTTGAACATCAAGATCAACAGCAAGGAAAATGGCAAAAACAGCCACGAGCCCTCCCTCAATATCGTTTGGGATAATGCCGGACCTGCCGGCTCTCAAGGTGCACCCGGAGCAACAGGCCCTGCCGGTGCTAAGGGCGATAAAGGCGACACGGGCATGACCGGACCCAAAGGAGACGCCGGACCGGCCGGTCCTCAGGGAGATATCGGACCCATGGGTCCTGCCGGCGCTAAAGGCGATAAAGGTGACAAGGGCGATACGGGCGCAAGAGGCGATAGCGGACCCAAGGGCGACACGGGTTCTACCGGTCCTGCCGGAGCCCAAGGCCTTCAGGGTCCAAGCGGGGTGGTCACCACCTCCAATTTGAACGGCGGCATCAGGAGTATCGACCCAAACGAAACGGCATTTACCTTCCATGGTCCCCTCGCGGAAGTCACGATCACCGACACCCAATACATCACTTCGACGATTACGGCGAGTTTAAAAACCTCAGCGGCATATAGTCATGCGGATTTTCGCGCGAACATTTGTTACCAGCTGCAACCCTCTGGCACAGTCACGCCATTTGTTGCAAACGGCTTTCAACTGCATACCGCCACCCCCACGGGGGTTTCCTTTTCTCTTGCGCAAAGCGCTCTTCCTCGGATCGCCGGCATGTACAAGGTCGGATTTTGCAGCTTTAATCTCAGTACCACGACCCCTATCGATAACAATGACTACTTGCAAGGATGGGTGATGGTGACCAATTGATCGGCCCGCCGCCCGGGAACGACTGACCGGTTTCGGGCGGCAATGTTCAAGCGTACGGCTATTGACTCTTACAAGATATGCACCCACTCACAACACCCCAAGCCATTCTAATCGGATCGGCCATGATCAGCATCGGCGCTTTTTTCGGCCTCAAAAACTCAGCCCTTCCGGCAACGCTGGCAGCAAACTCCGCTCCGCAAACCGCGACGCCGAATGCGCAGATCCTCAGTCAGGACCAACTCCTAGAACAGGTTAAGCAGGCGTTGGCGCAATCCAAACCCGCGTTGCTGAAAGCCTGCCCGACCGAATCAGGCAAGACGCCGGATCATTTCCTGATCGATTTCACCTTCAACGCCGAAGGTCGGCAAATTGCCCGCGGATTCTCCGAAGACCGGAACAATGTACACCCTGGATTGGGCACCTGTTTATCGGATGCGTTTCAAGCCATCAGCATCCCTCCACCCGGCAAGACGGTCAGAGTGGATGCGGAGCTTGCATTTCCTTAAACTGTCGATGTTCAATTCAGAATAGGCTGGAGATGCCGGGTTAGAAGTTCAACAGAGACGCCTTGCAGACCAGCTTTTTCGACTTCGACTCTTGGACAGGACCCGTCACTAGCGCCGGCCCGCCAATCGAGGTATGGGTTGTGGTCGTAAACAGTTCGGAGGTAAATCTTACCTGCGGCGCGGTGTCGGTCACGTTCACGTCGGGCACGACCAAGGTCAGCGTCTCGGTAGAAAGATCCGGCGTTTGTTCGGTCACGATGCTTACCAGCTTGCCGAGAACGGTGTCCTGAATGCTGATTTGCTCCCCGCTCTGCGAAAGACTTTCCGCGGGAGTGGTTACCGTCAGGGTCGGCTCGCCCGTAAAGCTCGTCGTCGCATAAGAGACGCTCACCCCCGCACCCCGGCATTCGTAGGAGTTTGCCGGAACCGGTTCCGCATAGGCGCTTGCAGACAGAAGACTCAGCACTACAATCAGTTTCAATTTCATCAGTATTTTCCTCAAAAATAGCGTGTTATTTCAAAATAGAATCTGACGTCCCTACCCAGGTGACAGCAGATTAACAAGACAAAAGCCCCTGAGGAAAGATTCTAACTAATTTTCCTTACGCGCTACTTAATGCAAGCAAGGCCGCCATAACCCGCCGCTGATCATTTTAACCCCCCTTATTGCTGCGCCAGATAGAAAACAGCAGCCAAACGCCGCCCAAAGAGGCGAAGACATAGCCGAAGAAACCGAAAACCGGCAACCCGAAGACCTGGTTTTCCTCCTTGACCGTCATGATGATCGAGGTGCCGATGATCAGCGCGGCGGTCACGATCCCCATCGTCAGCCGGCTGATCGCCATATCGATCTTGTCGACATAACGGCCGATGCCCTTGACGTTGATGTCGACCTGAATCGCGCCTTTGCGGGAGGCTCTGAGCAGGTGATGCAGTTCTTTCGGGAAGGCGGACATCAGATCGACGACGCCGGCCAGATTGCGCCAGCCGCGTTTGACGATCACGTCAGGGCGGTAGCGGTCGGCCATCAACTTCTGCAGATAAGGCCCCGCGAACACCAAGGTATTAAATTCCGGATCGAGATGCCTGCCGAAACCGTCCAGCGTGATATAAGCCTTGATCAAGAGCGCCAGATCGGGCGGCAGGCTCAGGTCATGATCCCTGAGGATCGCCAACAGGTCGCCCAGCATCAGTTGGAGGTTTAAATCCTTCAGCGACTGCGCGCTGTATTGATCGACAAAGGCGTCGATCTCGACCGCCAACGCCTGTTCGTCGGTCTGAATCACATCGGACCAATCCTCGAGGATTTCGACGACCTTGATCGGCATCCGGTTGACCATGCCGTACAACAGGCTGATCACCTGCTCCCGCCTCTCCTCGGTCAGACGCCCCATCATGCCGAAATCGATGAAGGCCAGCCGATTGTCGGGCAGATAGAACACATTGCCAGGGTGCGGATCGGCGTGGAAGAAGCCGTCTTCCATGATCATCTTCAGGATCGCCTTGGCGCCCCGTTCGGCCAACAGCTTATGGTTCAGGTCGGCCTTGACCAGCGCGGCCAAGTCCCGCCCCGGAATGCCCTGGATATATTCCTGCACATTCAAGCGCTCGCCGGTAAATTCCCAATACACGCGCGGAATATGAATGTCGGCGTCTGCCGCCAAATTGCCCGCCACCCGTTCGGCATTGCGGCCCTCCGCGGCAAAGTCGAGTTCCGCCCGGAGCGACTGCGAGAATTGCCGGAAGATTTCGCGCGGATGGTAGCGGCGCAGCTCCGGCACATCGCTCTCGATCACATCGACCAGCCGGTTCAACAAGCGCAAGTCGGCCTCGATGATTTTGCGGATGCCGGGACGGCGAATCTTCAGGATCACCGCCGTGCCGTCCTTCAACACGGCTTTGTGCACCTGCGCAAGGGATGCCGCCGCCAGCGGCGCACGGTCGATTTCGAGGAAGACTTCGCCGATATAGCCGCCGATGTCTTCCTGCAATTGCGGAATCAGTTCGTCGAATGGCACAGACGGCGCTTCATCGAGCAACTTTTCAAATTCCGCGATATAAGCCGGCGGAAACAGATCGATCCGGGTCGCAAGAATTTGCCCCATCTTGATGAACGTCGGCCCCAGATCCTCCAGCACGCGCCGCACCCGATGCGGCGTATCGAGCGTCGCAAATTCCTCGACGCTCTGCCAATGCAGCGTTCTCCCGAGACGCTCCAGCGCACGCTCGACGCCGAGCGCGTGCACGAGCCCTCCGAAACCGTAACGGATCAGCACCGTCGCGACATCCTGGGCCCGGCTTAAATCCTTGGCCGCATTGATCAGTTCCCATAACATGATGTGTGCTTTACTCGCTATTCGTGCGGCTTTTCAGGGTGGAGGCTCTCGGCGATCCCCGCCAGAAAGCCGCCGGCTATTTTCGCCAGTGCCGATGTCGTAACGACCGCGCCGGTCACCACCGCATGTTGACCGGAAACCCTGAGGTTATCGAGCCCCTCCAGAATGAGCCGGCTTTGCCTGCCGACCTCGGTGCCGTTCGCCCGCGCATGGGCGAGAAAGTCTTTCGCTATTTTCGAGGCGGTCTCATTGCCGTGCCGGCCGATCGTTTCGATCGTGTCGAGAAACATCCCTTCTAGGCTTTTCAAGTCTTCGGCCGCGCGCTTGAAGTCGTGGCTCGAAAACTCGTCCACATTCGAGGCCGCCTCCTCGATCGCGAGCTTGGAAGCCTCGGCGGTCTTCGTCAAGGCGTCGTCCAGAGCCTCGGTCGATTGTTTGAAGGCGTGTTTGGCCGGATCATACTGCTGGCTCAAGCCATCGCTCATGCCTTTCAACACCGACTCCATCACGTCCTTGATGTTATCGACATCCAAGGTTCGCTCGGTCAAGGCCTTCAGCGTGATGCCCCTGACCCGCTCATAAATGTCGACACCGGACTCGACCGTCTCGCGGACTTCTTTTTCTATTTGCTGCTTCGTATCGTTCATGGCGTTTCTCTCTGCTAATCGAAAAATGGAAAATCATGATCCCTGTTAGAAATGACCGTGCCAGCAAGGTTCCGCGGCAAAGATTGGCTTCAAATTCGGACGCCCGGCGCCCGGCTATGGCTGTCGAGCAGGTTCAGATAATTCGAGCGCTCGAAAACGCCAGGATTCGCGCAGCGCTGCTTGCTCAATTGTCCCTTCAGCTCATACAGCGCAGCAACCTCACTGCGTTCCAGCCAATCCAGCATGTCGTTCTTGATCGTGCCGAGATATGCCGGTCCGCGTTCGAGCAAGACCGAACACAGCTGCGTCACGTCCGCCCCGGCCAGGATCAGCTTCAACGCGTCCTCGGCCGAACGTACGCCACTGGTCGTCGCGAGCGACAGTTTGACCTTGCCGCACAGCAGCGCGACCCAGCGCAGCGACAACAGGCTGTCGGCCGAACGCGACCATTGCAACTCGGAGGTCACCTGCAAGTTGTCCAGATCAATATCGGGCTGATAGAAACGATTGAACAACACGACGCCGTCGGCGCCGGCCTGTTCGAGACGCTTCACGAAATGCGCAAGTCCTGTGAAATACGGCGACAGTTTCATCGCGATCGGGATAGCGACCTGACTCCGCAGTTCGCCGAGCAGCTCCAGATAACGCGCCTCGATGTCGGCGCCGGATTCGTCGACATCGGCGCTCAAATAATACACATTCAATTCGAGCGCATCGGCGCCGGCCTCCTGCAAGGCTTTGCCGTGCGCGACCCAACCGTCCAGCGACACGCCGTTCAGGCTCGCGATCACCGGGATTTTGAGCGACCGTTTGAGCTTGGCGAGTTGCTCCAGATACTGATCCAGGCCGTGCCGATAGCCGCTGCCTTCGGGCAAAAAGCTGTCGGCCTCGGGATGCCCGATACCCTGGTTGATCAAAAACCTAGCCGCCGTTTCTTCCTGATGCCGAAGTTCCTCCTCGAACAGCGAATACATCACGATCGCGCCGGCGCCGGCGTCTTCGAGCCGCAAGGCCGAATCGAGACTGCGCGACAGGGGCGAGGCCGAGGCGACCAGGGGACTGGCCAATTTCAGGCCCAGATAGTCGGTGCTTAAATCGATGCCGTTCATGCTTTTTCTCCTGGGTTGGCGGACTTGCCGGCCGCATGGCTTGGCGCATCCTCCGTCTTCGTGAAGACCCTGTCCGCGAGTTCGCGGTAATGCCGGTAGCGCACGTTCACGTCCTGCTGAGATAGCTGCAAGAATCGTTCCGAATCCTCCGGATGCGTCCGGCTGAGTAGGCTGAAGCGTGCCTCGGTCAGTGCATAATCGCGGAACGGCAGCGACGGTTTCTGGCTGTCGAGCTGCAAGGGATTATGGCCTTCCTTTTCTCTGCGCGGATCGTAGCGGAGCAGCGGCCAATGCCCGCTGCGCACCGCCATGTCCTGTTGGCGCAGATTGTTCGATAGATCGACGCCGTGCGCGATGCAGGGACTGTAGGCGATGATCAACGAGGTGCCCGGATACGACTCGGCTTCCAGGAACGCGCGCAGGGTCTGCGTATCCTTCGCGCCATAGGCGACCTGCGCGACATAGACCTGTTCGTAATCGATCGCGAGCCGCGCCAGATCCTTCTTCGGGGTCGCTTTGCCGCCGGCCGCGAACTTCGCGATCGCACCGCGCGGCGTCGCTTTCGACATCTGGCCGCCGGTATTCGAATACACCTCGGTATCGAGCAGCAAAATGTTCACGTCGCGTCCGGACGCCAGCACGTGATCGAGGCCGCCGTAGCCGATGTCGTAGCCCCAGCCGTCGCCGCCGATGATCCAGACGCTGCGTTTGACCAGCGTATCCACGACGGCGAGCAGACGCGACGCAGCCTCGTCGTTTAGAGCGCTCAATCTTTCCTTCAATACTGCGACCCGCTCATGCTGCTCATAGATTCCGGCCTCGTCGCTCTGATCGGCACTCAAGATCGCGTCGGTCAACTCCGCGCCGATCTCGCCGCGCAAAGTTTCCAGCAACTCCTCCGCATATTCCTTCTGCTTGTCGATCGCGATCCGCATGCCGAGGCCGAATTCGGCATTGTCCTCGAACAGGGAATTCGCCCAGGCCGGCCCCCTGCCCTCGCTATTCCGGCTCCACGGCGTGGTCGGAAGATTGCCTCCGTAAATCGACGAGCAGCCGGTCGCATTCGCGACCACCATCCGGTCGCCGAACAGCTGCGTCGCAAGCCGGATGTAAGGCGTTTCGCCGCAACCGGCGCAGGCGCTCGGAAACTCGAACAGAGGACGCAGGTGCATCGCCTCCGGAATCTTGTTATGATGCAGCGCGCCGCGCTCGAAATCCCGGATGCTTTCGAAAAACCGCCAGTTGGCGCTTTCCTGTTTGCGCAGCGGCGGCTGCGGGGCCATGTTGACCGCCTTGCGCTCCGGCTTCAAAGGATCGCGGATCGGACAGACGTCCACACACAGGCTGCAACCGGTGCAATCCTCCGGCGAGACCTGATAGCTGATCAGCAGATTCTCGAACGCCTTGCTCTTGACCGGCACATATTTGAACGTCGGAGGCGCATCCTTGACCTGTTCCGGTGCAAACACCTTGCTGCGGATCACGCTATGTGGGCAGACGAACACGCATTTGCCGCACTGCGTGCAGAGGTCGCTTTCCCAGACCGGAATTTCGAGCGCCAGATTGCGTTTGTCCCAGACCGAAGTCGCGGTCGGAAAGGTGCCGTCGGCCGACAAAAAGCTGACCGGCACCGCATCGCCGCGGCCGGCGATGATTTCGCCGGTCACGTTTTTGATGAACTCGGGCGCATCGGCCGGCACCGGCGGCGGGATTTCGCTTTGGCTGGTGGCATCGCTCGGCACCGCGACGCGATGCAGGTTGGCCAGCGCCGCATCGATCGCGTTCAGGTTCGCCTCGAGTATCCGCTGCCCGGCCTTCTGATAGGTTTTTTGTACGGCCGCCTTGATCGCGGCGATCGCATCAATCTTCGGAATGATCTCGACCAACGCGAAGAAACAGGCCTGCATGACCGTGTTGATCAGGCGTCCGAGGCCCGATGCCTCCGCGATCGCATAGGCGTCGATCGTATAAAACGCGATTTGCTTTTCGATCATCGCGGCCTGCATCGAGCGCGGCAGCGATGCCCAGACCTGATCGGCCGGCAGCGACGAATTCAAGAGAAACACAGAACCCTGCGCGGCCTTGTCGAGCATCCGGTAACGCTCAAGAAACACCGGCTGATGGCAGGCGATAAAACCGGCCTCGCCGTTGCCGATCAGGTAGGTCGAACGGATTTTTTCTTTGCCGAAGCGCAGATGCGAAACGGTCACCGCGCCGGATTTCCGCGAATCGTAGACGAAATAGCCTTGCGCGTAACCCTGCGTCTTGTCGCCGATGATCTTGATCGAATTCTTGTTCGCGCTGACCGTGCCGTCGCTGCCGAGGCCGTAAAACAGCGCGTTGACCGCCTGTTTCGAGGCATCGGTGCGAAAGCCCGCATCCCAGCGCAAGCTGGTATGGCCGACATCGTCATCGATGCCGATCGTAAACTGATTTTTCGGCTCCTGCTTCTCCAGTTCGTCGAAAACGGCTTTGACCATGCCCGGCGTGAACTCTTTCGACGACAGCCCATATCTTCCGCCGATCACCTTTGGCAACGCGGCAAAGCAAGGCTGTGCGCCCATCGCGTCTTGCGCGAGCGCGGTCAGAATATCTTTGTATAAGGGGTCGCCGTCCGCGCCGGCTTCCTTGGTGCGGTCCAGCACCGCGAGTCGGCGCAGCGTCTTCGGCAGCGCCGCCAGCAAGGCCTCGGCACAGAAAGGCCGAAACAGCCGCACCTTCAGCAAACCGACTTTTTCGCCGCGCGCGGCCAGATGCTCGACCGTCTCTTCGACCGTCTCCGCGCCGGAACCGATCAGGACGATCGCCTTTTCGGCATCGGCAGGGCCGACATAGTCGAACAGGCGGTAATGGCGGCCGGTCAATTCGGCGAAGCGGTCCATCGTGTCCTGCACGATGCCGGGCATCGCCTGGTAGTAAGGATTGACCGTCTCGCGCGCCTGGAAATAAATATCCGGATTCTGCGTCGAACCGCGCAGCACCGGATGCTCGGGCGACAAGGCCCGCCGTCGGTGCGCGGCGATCAGTTGGTCATCGATCAGCACGCGAATCGTTTGCTGGTTGAGCGGTTCGATGCTGGCGATCTCATGCGAGGTTCGGAAACCGTCGAAAAAATGCACGATCGGTATCCGCGCGGCCAAGGTGGCGGCCTGCGCGATCAACGCGAAATCCTGCGCCTCCTGCACCGAATTGGACGCCAGAAACGCAAAACCGGTAGCCCTGGCCGCCATCACGTCGCTGTGGTCGCCGAAGATCGACAGCGCCTGGCTCGCCAGCGACCTTGCCGCGACATGGAACACCGCCGGGGTCAACTCGCCGGCGATCTTGTACATGTTCGGAATCATCAGCAGCAGGCCCTGCGAGGCGGTAAAGGTCGTCGCCAGGGCGCCGTTCTGCAAGGCGCCGTGGATCGCGCCGGCCGCGCCCGCCTCGCTCTGCATCTCGATGATGCTCGGCGTCGTGCCCCAGAGATTCCCGCGCCGTTCGGATGCCCATTTATCGGCCAACTCGCCCATCGGCGACGCCGGCGTGATCGGATAAATCGCGATCACTTCACTGGTCAAATAAGCGACCGTGACGGCCGCTTCGTTGCCGTCGATCGTGGTTTTGCTCTTTTGCATACACGTTACCTCAATATTAAGGTTGTGAATCACGGGTTCCTCCGGGATTGTACTCTAAAACCATCCTGCCGCGCTGCCAACCCGCGTGACTGCGGCGGTTTTTCGAACCTGTGCCGAAAAATGGTAGAATCGACAGTTTCTCTCCTTAGATTCCATCCGAACGCTGAATGACCACCGTCTCCAAACTGCCTGCCGAAGCCCTGAAACTGCATATCGATCTGACCGGCGTCGATCTTGAGGAAGCGTCGATGCCGCATGCGCCGATACTGGGGCAAGCCCGGGCGCAATCGGCGCTCGAATTCGGCGTCGCGATGACCCGGCCCGGCTATAACATCTATGTGATGGGCGAGCCGGGAATCGGCCGCCTGTCGATGATCAGCCAGCATCTGACCGCGATCGCCGAACAGCAGGACGCGCCTCCCTCCTATGCCTATGCGGACAATTTTCAGAATCCGCGCGAACCGGTCGCGATCGAATTGCCGCCCGAATACGGCGCGGTATTCAGCGCGGATATCGAACATCTGATCGACAATCTGCTCGCGACCTTCCCGGCCGCCTTCGAAAGCCCGACCTATCAGCAAAAAAAGACATCGATCGAGCGGCATTTCAATCAGTATTACAACAACGCGATCGACTTGGTCGATCAGAAAGCGCTGGCGATGAGCATCGCGCTGTTCCGGGAAAGCGAGCAGATTTCGTTCGCGCCGATCCGGGAAGGCAAGGCGCTCGACGACAATCAGTTCACGCAATTGCCGCAGGCCGAACGCGACACCTTTCACAAGCAGGTCGAGGAGCTTGAGGAATATTTGAGCGACGTGCTGCTCGAATTGCCGCAATGGCGAAGGGCGTTGGTCGAAAAGATCAAGCAGCTCGACAACGATACGATCAGTCTGGCGATCGAACCGTTGTTCGCCGAGCTGAACGACAAATATCAGAATTTCGACGATGTGATCACCTATCTCGCCGAAATCGACAAAAATCTGCGCAACACGATTCCCGAATACCTGATGCCGGGACGGACGATCGATCCCCGCGAATTTGCGAACCGGCGGCAGGTGCTGACCGAATTGTATGCGCCGAATATATTGGTCGACAACAAGCTCGAACACGGCGCGCCGGTGATCCACGAGCCGCATCCGACTTATCAAAACCTGTTCGGCCGCATCGAATATGTCAGCGAACAGGGCACCCTGGTCACCAATTACCGGCGCATCTGCGCAGGTTCCTTGCACCGGGCGAACGGCGGCTATCTGGTTCTCGATGCGGAGAAAATGCTGACTTATCCCTTCGTCTGGGAAGGGCTGAAGCGCGCCTTGCAGGCCGGCAAGATCGAGATCGAATCGCCTTACTCGGAAATCGGCATCAATACGATTACCCTGAAACCGGAAGTGATTCCGCTGAATGTAAAGGTGATCCTGGTCGGCTCGCGCGACATTTATTATCTGCTCGAAGAACTGGACAGCGAATTCAACGAAATGTTCAGAATCCTGGCCGACTTCGACCATTATATTCCGCGCGATGCCGGATCGATGAAACAGTTTGCCGCGCTGATGAACCGCCATGCGAAGGATTCCGGAGCGAAACCGCTGACCCGGGCCGCGATCGAGGCACTGATCGAACACAGCTGCCGGTTGTCCGAGAACCAGCATCATTTTTCCGCGCGGATCACCGAATCGCTCGACATCATCGGCGAAGCGAGTTTGTTTTGCGCGAAGGCGAAGCTTGACCGGATCGACAGGCAGCAGATCGAAGAGGCGCTAGCCGCCCGTGAATTCCGTAACGGGCGGATTGCCGAGATCATGCTCGAAGAAATGCTCGACGGCACGATCCTGATCGATACCGAAGGCGAAGCGATCGGCAAGATCAACGGTCTGACCGTGCTCGAAATCGGCGGCAGCAGCTTCGGCGCGCCGGCGCGGATCACCGCGACCGTGTATCCGGGCTCGCGCGGCATCGTCGATATCGAAGGCGAGGCCGAGCTCGGCCTGGCGATCCACTCGAAAGGTGTGATGATCCTGACCGGTTATCTCGGCCATACCTACGCGCAGCAGTTTCCGTTGGCGATTTCGGCCAGCATCGCGATCGAGCAGTCCTACGGTGAAATCGACGGCGACAGCGCCTCGCTGGCCGAACTGTGCTGCCTGATTTCGGCGCTGACCCGCACGCCGATCAAACAGTCGTTCGCGCTGACCGGCTCGATCAATCAATATGGCGAGGCGCAGGCGATCGGCGGCGTGAACGAAAAAATCGAGGGTTATTTCAGACTTTGCAAGGCGCGCGGTCTGGACGGCCATCATGCGGTGATCATTCCGGCCGCCAACAAACGCAATCTGATGCTGAAGCAGGACGTGATCGACGCGGTTGCGAAGGGATTGTTTTCGGTTTATGCGGTGTCGAACGTCGATCAAACGCTCGAACTACTGACCGGCCAGCTGGCCGGCACGGCCGATCATGACGGCAATTATCCGGAGAATAGCATCAACTTCAAAGCCATCTCCCGACTGAAGGAAATTTCGGACATGGCGAATGCGGATGAGGAAAAGGTCGAAGGCGCCTAGCTCACAAAAGGGCTGCCAACGCCACGCCTCGCAATTTAGATCGTGGCCCGCACTTGATAAGGCGCTTCATAGTCGTTGTGATACAAAAACTGCAGCCCGGCGTCTACATTTCGATCAATAAAGCCGCTGCCGATATCCCACAGCACGGTCACTTGCGTGCATTTTTGCGGATGCACGCGAACCTGCAAATAATCGGACAGCCGCCAGATCATATACAGACCGACGCCGCTTTCCCTGACTTCAATACCGCCCTCCATCGCCCGCGCCAGGCTCTTGAAAAAAACCCCGGGTGTCAAGGTTCCCCAGTAATCGGTAATCATCAGCCCCAAAATATCGCCGCCCCGCGCGACATCGACGCTGATTTCCTCATAAGAAGCCAATTCCCTCGCCTCGCCTTTCGTATAATAAGGCATGCCGCTGTTGTCGCGCGGCGCAGAGTACAGGCTGTTTTCGATCATTTCGTCCAGCACGGTCAATACGGCGTCCAGCAGATCGTTCGGCAGGTTATGATGATCCCTGAGCCAGGCAGAGACCGATTCGGTAATGGCCGCCTCGTCATCCGTACGCTTCAATTCGAAATGGCGGTATTCGGACTTGCTGGGCATCAGCGCATACAAATCGTCATCGAGCGATTCGTTATGCTGATTCAACAGCCGGTTCCAGCCCAGCTTATTACAAAAATCGTTATGCCTTGGCAGGATACGGCAAATACGATCCTGATCGAAGTGTCTCGAAAATCCGGAGTAACCGTCTTCGGTAAAAAATGCAATGCTATCCTTCGCCGCCTGGGTAATTGGACGCCCGTTGCGACGGCACAGGGAAGCCGGCATGCGGATAATGTTGTCGGCTTCGCCGTGCGCGGTGCCCGGAATCAAGGCATCGCCACCGGGTAAGATAACCTCATCCTGCTGCCGGGCATTGAATTGCAGCAAATTGGCATCGGCGGTTTGCGGAAGCACCGAATCGCCCTGGTTCACGGAAGCCTCGGCACCGGTGAGCAGAAACATGCCCGGTTTGCCGGAGGCGGGTTCTTCGATCACCGTCATATGCCAGTCCATCGGCATTTGTTTACCCGAAGCATTCATCATGGGCGCCTCGATTCGGGCAAACGCCGCGTGCGCGCCGGACATCATGCCGTTAAACAGCGCCTGCAATTCATGCCTCTGTTCGGCCGGAATCAACCGCGCAAAAAAACCATCCCCCTTGATTTCGCCTGCGCTCCAGCCGCAATGCCGTTCGGCATGGCGATTCATCAGCACCACGTTGCCGTCGGCATCCAGACCGAAAATAGAGACCGGCACGGTATCTATCACCTTGTCCGCCAGGAGCTTTTCCTGGCGCATCCGCAATGCGCTGTCCCGCAACTGCTGCAATAAGGGCTGCAACAACAGCATGCCGATCATCACCAGGGAACCGAGCGAAACCGCAAACATCCAGTGCTGCTTGTTCGCCACGTTGCCGAGCATCGCCTCGCTGTGCTGTTGATAGCCAGTACTGACTCGGCGCATCTCCTGCAATAAGCGTGGCGACAGTGAATCCAGCAGCCTGCGCAATTCGGGATCGGTACTATTCAGCGCGTGCGGCGGCATCTTCTGCAGCTTGTCGGCGGACGCCGTGTATTCCTTCAGCAACGTATCCAGAGGCTTATCCTGACCCGCGAGCAATGCGGCATGAACCCGCTCCAGTTGCTCGATGGCGCCGAGAATCTTGTCGTCACCCCCAAAAGCCGCAGGACCGTCGCCATTGATGCTTTTCCGGATCAACCCGAGGTTGATCGTCTGCACGGCTTCCGCCTGCTCGGCGCTCATTTTGAGCCGCTCCGGATTGTTGTGCAAATCGCGCATCCCGGCAGCCGTCACGAGATAAGTCAATGTCACCGCGCCCCCCATCACGCACAACACCCGCATGGGCTGCTCCAGCATCCGGCCGGCAATACGGCGAAAAATGTCTTGCATCAGGTTTTCTCCTGTCAGTTTGTTGTCGTCCTTTCAGACGGAATGATTTACCGGTTTAACCTGTTTCCTGGACGGAGCACCTCGACCTATGACGCTCGAAGAGCCTATAGAAAACACCCAAACACTGTTGCTCGGCCGAAAAACCTAGAGGGACATTCAAGTTTTCGATACCCCAAAGGTAGCAGAGAACGCAGGGGTGTCAAAAAAGGGGGAGATTTCCAGACGTCACGGCAAAACGGATGAATTAAAGATAATGCAAAATATCTTTTTTATTTGGGCTGGAGGCAGATCGGCAAAACCGACATCAGGATGACCGCATGCGAGCGGGGCCGCCTTGTTGGCACAATGCAGGCAGGAGAGGAGGATTAAAGCCTATGTTTTCAAGGCATTACTGAAAACCGCAGAACAAGGACTGCATGCGGGTGCGGCCCTTATCTACTGCAAATATTGTTTTGATAGCGTGAACCAATTCACAAAATTGAAGACGAAAATCCTACGAACCCGGGATCGCCTGGAAAGGGGAAAGCGCCCGTGATTTCTCCGGGCGCTTTGCTAGTTCAATGCGGATGCCGAGGTTACCGAGCCATTACTGCCCCGACTCGGTCACGATCACATCGATACCGTTTTGCCGCAAGCGCGAGCGGATCACGCTGACGCTGGCCATGCGCGTATAAGGCCCCAACATCACGCGATGCCAGACCACGCTGCCTACCTTGGTTCTTTCGATACGCGACTCGATCCCCATCATGGCCAGTTTGGCGCGCAGACTATCGGCTTCCTCGCCATCCTGGTAGGAACCCGCCAGCAGAATGTAGTGGCTTGCCTTGGCCTTGCCGACCCGCTCCTCGCGCGTGCGCGTGTTGATCTCATGATCGGGCACGATGATTTCTTTTTTCGGCAAATACTGATAAAAATCGAATTGCGGGCCTTGCGGCTTGGGCACCGCCTCGACTTTTTGCCCGGTTTTATCCTCAGGCTTTGGCGCCGAACCATTAGCCGGTTTTTCCGCAACAGGCGGGTTGGCGGCCTGCTGGGAGCCTGTCTGTTGGGCGCCCTTGCTGCCGATGTAAAACAGAAAGACCACAAAGCCGATGATCAACGCGGTGATCAGCATCCACCGCCACATCGACATGCCGTCTTTCTGCTTGGGCCGGCGGCCGCCGCGCGGATCCTGGGCTCTGTATTTGTAATCTCTGGCCATGTTACATTGTTTCAGGCGTGGTGATATTCAACAATCCCAAGCCGTTGGCAAGCACTTGCCTGACCGCGGCGATCAGATTCAAGCGGGCGTTGCGCAACGGCGCGTCCTCGACCAGTACCTTATGCGCGTTGTAGTAGGCATGAAAATCGTTCGCCAACTCGCGCAGGTACAGGATCAACTGATGCGGCTCGTGTTGCAGCGCGGCGCGCTCCAGCGTCTCGGGATAGCGCGCCAGCTTGGTCACCAAATTCATCTCGTGCTCCTCGCTCAGCAAGCCGAGGTTTTCCATGCCGAGCGGCAGGTTTCTGTCCAGCCCTTTCTCGTCGAGTTGGCGGAACACGCTGCACACCCGCGCGTGCGCATACTGCACATAAAACACCGGATTGTCGTTGGTTCTGGAGGTCGCCAGCTTCAAGTCGAAATCCATGTGCTGCTCGGAACGGCGCAGCACATAGAAGAAGCGCGCCGCATCCTTGCCGACTTCGTTGCGCAGTTGTCTCAAGGTCACAAACTCGCCCGAACGGGTCGACATCTGCACCTTTTCTTCGCCGCGGTATAGCGTCGCAAACTGCACCAGCAACACCTTCAATTTGGAGGCATCGGCGCCGAGGGCGGTCATAGCGGCCTTCACCCGCGGAATATAACCGTGGTGATCGGCGCCCCAGATGTTGATGATCTCTTCGAACCCCCGGTCCAGCTTGTTCATGTGATAGGCGATATCGGACGCGAAATAGGTGTATTGGCCGTTTTCGCGCTGCACCACGCGGTCCTTTTCATCGCCGAGCCGGCTCGAGGCAAACCAGGTCGCGCCGTCCTGTTCGTAAAGATGGCCACCGGCGCGCAGGCGGTCGAGCGCCTTCGCGACCGAATCGTCAGCCATCAGGCTGCGTTCGGAGAACCATTCCTGATAGTCGACGCCAAACTCCTGCAAGTCGGCCCGAATGTCGTCCAGGATGTTGTTCAGGCCGGCCTGGAAAAAATGTTCGTAATGCGCGCTGCCGAGCAAATCCTTAGCCCGCGCGATCAAGGCATCGATGTGGATTTCCTTGTCGCCGCCCTGCGGTTCGTCGGGCGGGATATTTTCGAAAACCGCCTCGACCGAAAAACGGAAGGCTTCGCCCGAGTCCTTATGAATTGCCCAGGAGATGTCGCGCACATACTCGCCGCGGTAACCGTTGCTCGGGAAATGCACGACTTCGCCGCAATCCTCGAGGTAGCGGAGCCAAATGCTGGTAGCCAGAATGTCCATCTGGCGGCCGGCATCGTTCACATAATACTCGCGGTGTACGTCGAAGCCGACCGCCGCGAGCAGATCGGCGACGACCGAGCCGTAGGCCGCGCCGCGTCCGTGACCGACATGCAGGGGGCCGGTCGGGTTGGCCGAGACAAATTCGACCTGCACCCGTTTGCCGGCGCCCGCCTTGCTGGTGCCGAATTCGACGCCCTGGTCATGGATGGCCCGGATGATGTCGTACTGACCGGCCGGATCGATGAAGAAATTGATGAAACCCGGCCCTGCGATTTCGACTTTGGCGACCGCATCGTCCTTTGGCAGCGCCGCGACAATTTTCTCGGCCAGTTGCCGGGGATTCGATTTGGCCGGCTTCGCCAGCATCAAGGCCAGATTCGATGCAAAATCGCCATGCAAGGGATCCTTGCTGTGATCGATGTTGATGGACGGTTCTACGTCCAGGGGCAATGCGCCATCGCTTTTGAGTGTTTCAACGGCCAGGCGCAGCAGTACCTCTAGTTTTTTTTTCATTACGGGTAAACAGATGAAAGAATCGGAAAAATATGCGTGCATTATCCATCAAAATCACCGGATTATCCATCCGGCCGACAGCTGACGCCTGAAATCACGGGCTTTCCATGATCTCAAATCAGCCACTGCTTTCCTGCGGCAACCGAGTTCATCACACCCCGGCATCTACCGTGCCGCCTTGTCTGACGCAGCTTTCCTCAACAGCATAGTCGATTTTTTCAAGACCGCACTGTATTCCGCATCGAGAAAAGCCGATACCAGGAACCCGAGCAAAACCCGTTCCAGAGAGGAAATGCAAATCTTTGGCATGGGATTTAGCGCCGAATTCGAGCCTCCCCGCATAAATTCCCGCCCCTTCATAATCGTCGCAAAAACATCCGCCATGACCAAGACAGTGCAATATCGCGTCGAATCACACCAACTCGGTGCAAAAAGAACGGATGCCGCCCCCACTGTTCCTTGAAGCCCGCTTGTCATACCCAGCGATGGCTTCACTTTTTGCCCAAGAACGCTCTCTGGCATGGAATATGCTAAATGATTAATGCAATACCCGTAGTGACTCCGGCCTACTCGGACCCGCTCTTTTTCAACTTGCTCTGCTTCATGTCGGTGAAAACAGCCGCGCTGCCGCCGTAGCGTTCAACGATGCCGTTCTCCGCCTCGACCGCTACGACTCTGCGCCGCATCGACCTGTTTCCCCTCCGGAAAAACTCGCTCCCGGCGTGGTTTTCCGGCGCGTGCCAAGCCTTCAGCCCTGCATGTTCGGCGGTCAACCGCTCCCTATCGACGGCGATCCGCCGAATGAAGGCAACATGCTTACCCGCAACGACCAGGGCCAACTTTGACTGACCCGCGGCGATTCGACTGTCGCCAAGGCAGGCAAAGCCCCCGCGTCCTGGCGGCGGGTCAAACCGCGCAACGCGGTGCCAAGTACGCTGCACGGCCCACCGCTCCTTAGGGCTCCCGCAGGAGAGGGTGGCCAGGGCCAGGGCGGCGGAGTTTGTGCGGAATCGAAAATCCCCTCAATACAGATCCACCGGGTCGACATCGAGCGACCAGCGCAGATGCTTTTCCTTTTTCATCTTATCGATTGCCGGCGTCAGACTATCCAGCAATTGCTGCAACGCCTGCCGGTTGACATCCTGGAACAATAGCTGATACCGGTAGAGACCTGCGCGTTTCGCCATCGGCGCGGCAACCGGGCCCAGGATCAGCGTCTCTCCGGCCTGCAGCTTGCCGGCCAGTTTTTTGACTTCCTCCAAAAACACCTTGGGTCTGAAGGCATCGCTCGCCTGAACTCTCAGCAAGGCCTGATGACTGAACGGCGGCAGCGCTGCCGCCCTACGCTCGTCCAGCGCCTGCCGGGCGAAACCGTTGTAGCCCTCGCGGATCAAGGTCGTCAGCAAGGGATGCTCGGGATGGCGGGTTTGCAGGATCACCGTACCGGGCTTATCCTCGCGTCCGGCCCGCCCTATCACCTGCACGATCATCTGCGCGAGTTTTTCGGCGGAGTGAAAATCGATGCTGTACAGGCCGCTGTCGGTGTCGAGGATCGCGACCAGCGTCACATTCGGAAAATGATGGCCTTTCGCGAGCATCTGCGTGCCGAGGATGATGTCCGCCTGGCCTTCGTTGATCTGGCGCAAATATTTTTCGAGCGAGCCTTTGCGCTGTGTGGTGTCGCGGTCGAGCCGAATGACCGTTTTGCCCGGAAACAAGGTGGGCAGGACTTGTTCGACCCGTTCGGTGCCGAGCCCGAGCGGCGTCAAGGTACTGCCGGTGCAGGAAGGGCAGAATTTCACGATCGGCTGTTCGCCGGCGCAGTGATGGCAACGCAACTTTTGTTCGCGAAAATGGATCACCAGATTCGCGTCGCAATGCGCGCAACGCGCGACCCAGCCGCAGTCGTGGCAGATCAAGGTCGGCGCGAAGCCGCGCCGGTTCAGGAACAGCAGCACCTGCTCGTTCTTGTCCAGGGTTTGGCGGATCTCCGCGAGCAAGGCGGCGGAGATGCCTTCATGCAGGGCCTTGTTGCGGATGTCGAGCAGGCGGACCCGAGGCGCCGAGGCGTTGCCGGCGCGGTTAGGCAATTGCAGCCAGCGATAGCGTCCCGATTGCGCGTTATACAGACTCTCCAGCGACGGCGTCGCGGAGCCGAGCACTACCGGAATGTTCAACAATTTTCCGCGCACGATAGCGACATCGCGCGCGGAAAAGCGGAAGCCTTCCTGCTGTTTGAACGAGGTGTCGTGCTCCTCGTCCAGGATGATCAGCCCCGGCCTCGGCAACGGCGTAAACAGCGCCGAACGGGTGCCGAGCAGAATCGAGCAGACGCCCTGCTGCATCGACAGCCAGGCGGTCTGGCGCTGGGTATCGGTCAGCTTCGAATGCGACACCGCGATATTCACCGCAAAACGCTGCCGGAAGCGGTTTTCGAGCTGCGGCGTCAGCGTGATTTCGGGCAGCAGCACCAGCACCTGCTGGCCGCGCTCCAGCACCTCCCGAATGATCTGCATGTACACTTCGGTCTTGCCGCTGCCGGTCACGCCTTCGAGCAGAAACACGCCGAAACGGCCGAGTCCGTCGCAGACTTCGCTAATCGCTGCGGACTGTTCGGGATTGCATTCGATCGGAGTGCCCTTGATCAGCGGCAGAGCGGCATCCGCCGGCATGTCGCCATCGCCGATCTTGACCCAATCCTTCGCGAGCAATTGCTTCAGCGCGGGCCGCCAATTTTCGACCGCCGCCAATTGTTCCTCGCTCAAACCGTTCGGGCTGTTCTGCAGCGCTTCCAGCAATTGTTTTTGTTTCGGCGCTCTATGCAGCCCTGCCGAATCGAGTGCCCTGCCTGCATCGGTCAGCACGTAGCGTATCGGAAGGTCGAGGATCGCGGCCTTGCCCTGCCGCAGCCCGACCGGAAAGGCCGCGGCGAACACCTCGCCCAAGGGATGATGGTAGTAACGCGCCGCCCAATGCAGAAGGCGCAAATCGTCCGGCGCCAACAGGGGGGCTTGATCGAGAATCCGCGTGACGGGTTTTAACTGCTTCCGGCTCACTTCGCTGACCTCTTCCACGCCGACCAGATACGCGATCTTCTGCGTGCTGCCGAACGGCACCGCCAAGCGCTGTCCGGGTTTGAGCGCTTCCGGGGCTATCGTCTCCGGCGCTGCGTAATCGAATAAACGATGCAGCGGCACATCGATGGCCACCCGGAGAACGGGCGGATGGTCTTGCGGCAACTCTGGCATAGAAATTACAGTGGGGATTAAAAATGAGTGCTAAGTTGCTCTATCTCGGGGATTACTTCGAGTTACCCACAAAAGCTGTGGATAAGTCTGTGGACAAAGACTTTTTAACTGCGCTTAATTGCGGTTTTTATTACAGTTTTATTAATTTGACCAAAAAATGACCTTGTCATTTTTTTAATTTATTTTCAATGACTTGAGTCGAAATAAAAAAACTAAACGCCGCTTTTTGGACTGGTCCAGCGATCAAACGCGATACCGTAAGGCCCAATCCAATCGGTGTATAACTTGTCAAGCGCGGGAACACAATAGGCCATGAAGAATCCTGTCCCCGCCGCAGAAGAGCGATCAATTTGGCTTAGCATTCCAAAATTGCAGCAGGCTCAACGTCGCCAACAGCAAAAATGCGACCAGGGTCCAGCCCGGCATGCTCAGGCCCATGAAAATCCAGTCGACCTTCGCACAGTCTCCGGTGCCGTTCAGCATCAGTTTCAGCGTTTCGGTCAGCGGGAAGTTGTTGAAGATGTATTCGAGTCCTGGCCCGCATTCCGGCACGTCTTCGGGCGGCAGATGCTGCAGCCAGACATGGCGCGTCGAAATCGCGCCGCCGCCCAACGCGGTCAACGCGCCGAGTATCGCGTAGGTTTTGACGCCAGCGACGCCGGGATTATGCAAGGCGGCCAGCAAAAACACGATACCGGTCAGCAAAATCGCGATGCGCTGGGAAATGCATAGCGGACAGGGTTCCAGTCCGTCGACGAACTGAAAATAAGCGCCCATCGAGAGCAGAAACGCGCAGCCCAGAAAACCGAGCAAAAACCAGAGGCGTGGGGTCAATCTGATCCATTCGAGCCAATTTTTATTCATTCAATACCCGTAAGTGAATTCAAGTTAAGTAGAACCGGTGATTGTTCGGCCGCTTACAACCATAGCATCTTCGCCGCCACGGCCAGCAGCAATAACGCGAAATAGCGTTTCAGTTTTTGCGCCGGAATGATGCCGGCCAGCTTGGCGCCGATCGGCGCGGTGATCACGCTGGTCAAGACGATGCCGATAAACGAAGGCAGATAAATATACCCCAAACTCCATTCCGGCAACAGCGGCGAGCGCCAGCCCAACAGGATATAACTGGCGGCTCCGGCCACCGCGATCGGCAGGCCGCAGGCGCTGGACACCGCGACCGCATTGCGGATCGGTATCTGAAAATGCACCAGATAAGGCACGGTCAGCGTGCCGCCGCCGATGCCGATGAGCGCGGACAGACTGCCGATCACCCCTCCCGCCAAGTGATCCAAAAACCGCGATGAAGGCTTCCGGCCGGCATTCGGCTTCCTCTGCAAGGCCAGTTGCAGCGCCGCATACAACAGATAGACGATGAAAAGATAACGCAATACTTCGCCGGAAATCTTGTCGGCAATCACCGCGCCGAGCGCCGAGCCGACCATGATGCCGGGCACGAGGCGCCTTACCTTGTCCCATAAGACCGCGCCAAGCCGGTGATGCGCGGCCACCGAGGCCACGGCGGTCAGCATGATCGTCGCCAGCGAAGTCGCGACCGCCATGATCATCACGATCTCCGCGGCGAACCCCTGCCTAACGAACAGCATCGCCAGCACCGGCACCATGATCAGGCCGCCGCCGATGCCGAACAGGCCCGCAAACAGGCCCGCGACCGCGCCCAGCGCCATGCTGGCCAAAAATAAGATGATCACGTCTTCCCCTCAATCCTGTGGCGGCCAGAAAATGCCGCTCTCCGTTGCCGGCTATGTTATGCTAAGACGCATCGTTAAATAAAGTGATGTGATATGGAAATTTATCTGGTCGGCGGCGCGGTGCGCGACAGTTTGCTGAAGCTTCCGGTGGAGGAGCGCGATTGGGTGGTGATCGGCGAGACGAACGAATCGATGCTGCGCCAGGGCTTCAGGCCGGTCGGCAAGGATTTTCCGGTGTTTCTGCACCCGGACAGCCATGAGGAATACGCGCTGGCCCGGACCGAACGCAAGACCGCACGCGGCTACAGGGGCTTTGCGGTCGATGCGGCGCCGGACGTGACGCTGGAGCAGGATTTGCTGCGCCGCGATCTGACGATCAATGCGATGGCGATGAGCGCCGAAGGCCAAATCATCGATCCCTACGGCGGCAGGGCCGATCTCGAAAAACGCATCCTGCGCCATGTGTCGCCGGCTTTCGCGGAAGATCCGGTACGGATCCTGCGCATCGCCCGCTTCGCGGCCCGTTATCAGCGTCTCGGCTTCACGGTCGCGCCGGAAACCGTCGCGCTGATGCGGCAGATGGTTGCGGCCGGCGAAGCCGATTTCCTGGTCCCGGAACGGGTCTGGGCCGAACTGGTCAAGGCGCTGAAAGAGCCCCGTCCCGCCGCGTTTTTCGAAACCCTCAGAGACTGCAACGCGCTCGCGGCGGTATTCCCGGAAATCGACCGCCTGTTCGGCGTGCCGCAGCCGGAAAAACATCATCCCGAGATCGATGCTGGCGTGCATACCCTGCTCTGCCTGAATCAGGCGGCACGCTTGTCGAATAATCCGATTGTCCGCTTCGCCGCGCTGACGCATGATCTCGGCAAGGGCGTCACTCCGAAAGAAAACTGGCCGCATCATTACGATCATGAACACAAAGGCCTCGCCGTGCTCGAAGCGCTGTGTGAGCGTCTGCGCGTGCCGAATACGTACAAAGCCCTGGCGATGCAGGTCGCGCGCTTCCATACCCACTGCCATAAAGCGTTCGAACTACGTCCCGGCACCCTGACCGACACCTTGGCCGCGCTCGGCGCCTTCAAGCCCCGGCACGCGCAGCTCGAAGACTTCTTGTTGGCCTGCGAAGCCGACGCCAGGGGCCGCACCGGCTTCGAAGAGCGGCCTTATCCGCAGGCCGACTTCCTGCGCGGCGCCGCGCGGGCCGGCGCCGCGGCCGATACCGCGTCGATACTGAACGGCGGCTTGAAGGGCGCCGAAATCGGCGAAGCGATCCGCCGTCTGCGCATCGCGGCGATCAACGACTTCAGCAAGCAGCAACCGAACGGATAAAGCCGCTCGGTTTTTTGTGCGCAGGCACGCGGCGGATTCCGGTTGAATCGAGATGCAATCCTCGTTATAGTAAAAATTCCATTTTTTAACAGACGATCACCCATCAATGCCCTCTTTTGACATCGTTTCCGAATTCGACAAACAGGAAGCCCGCAACGCGGTTGACCAGGCCAACAAGGAAGTCACCACCCGCTTCGACTTCAAAGGCACGAATTCCAGCTACGAACTGAGCGACAATAAACTGTTGATGACATCCGGCTCGGAATTTCAACTGCAACAGATGCTCGACATCGTACAAACTAAGCTGACCAAGCGCGGCATCGACATCGCCTGCATGGACATCGCCGAACCGAAAGCCAGCGGCAAGATCGTGCGCCAGGAAATCACCCTCAAACAAGGCATCGAGAGCGTCCTGGCCAAAAAAATCGTCAAGCTGATCAAGGACAAAAAATTGAAGGTGCAGGCCGCGATCCAGGGCGATCAAGTGCGGGTCACCGGCAAGCAGCGCGATGATTTGCAGGAAGTGATCCAGATGTTGAAGCAGGAAAACCTGGAGATGCCGTTGCAGTATATCAATTTCCGGGATTGACCTCGGCCTGGCGCGTACTGAATCGCGCCAGACCGACCGAAGCTTCGATGGTGCGGGTCGTAAAAGGACAAAAAAAAGGGAGCTTAGCGCTCCCTTTTTTGTTTACTGTTTCTTGGCGTCGTCGGCCGGTTTGTTGATCTCGACATCCGCATCCGCTTCGAGCGTTTCCAGCATCGCATTGAACTCGGCTTGCCCGAAGGCCTTCGCGATATTCTTGGTCGCCAGCTCCATTTTCTTCTTGTCGTCCTCGCTCATCACGCCCGGCGTCACCTTGTTCAGGCTGACCACCGCCTGCGCGCCGTCCGGCAACTCGGCCACCAGGATCGTCGGCTTGCCGCCGACCGGTTTGGCCGCCTTGAATACCGCATCGCTGAGCGCGTCCGGAATCTCGGTTTTGCTGCGCGTATAGCCGGTCAGCTTTTTCACTTCGAGTTTTTCGCTCGCCGCCAGGTTCGCGAGGGTTTCCCCCTTTCTCAACGCATCCTTCAGTTTTTGCGCCGTGGCCGACGCCTGCTTCTTGGCCTTTTCGGCCAGCAGCTCGGCGCTGATGCCGGCTTTTACGCTGTCCAATGGCTGGATCGCGGCCGGCTTGTGTTCGAGTTTACGCAGCACGACCACATGTTCGGCGCTGATTTCGACCGGCGTGCTGTTGTTGCCTTGCAGCACTTCCTCGGTGAATGCCGCTTCGCGAACCTTCGGATTCGCGGCAATGCCGGTGCCGGTCGCCTTGGTAAAGAAGTCGGTTTTATTGACCGTCAGCCCCAAGGCCTTGGCGACCGTATCCAGGTTATCCGGATTTTCGTAACTCATCTCGGCGAGTTTTTCGCCGGAATCATAGAAAACCGTTTCGGCCTGAGACTTGCGATAAGCCTTTTCCACATCGGCCTTCACGCTCTCGAACGGCTTGGTTTCGCCCGGCACCAGTTCGGTCACCTTGATCAGATGATAGCCGAACGAGGATTTGACCGGCTCCGACACTTCGCCCAGCTTCAGTTTGCCGACCGCGTCTTCGAACGATTTTTCCATCGCGCCGGCATTGAACAGACCCAAATCGCCGCCGGTCTTCGCGGTCAGTTTGTCGTCCGACACTTCCGCGGCCAGTTTTGCGAAATCCTTGCTTGCCAGTTCGGCTTTGGCCTTTTGCGCCTTGGCGAGCGCGGCCTTGTCGTCGGTTTGCGCGTTGACCGCAAACAGGATATGGCTTATTTTCCGGCGTTCCTGCGTGCTGTACTGATCCTTTTGCTCCGCATAATACGCTTTCAGCTTGTCATCGCTCACCGCAACTTTTTGCGCGATCGCATCGAGCGACAGTTCCACATAAGCGACCGAGATCTGCTCGGGCGATTTAAATTGATCCTGATGTTGCTGATAGTAGGCGTTGATTTCTTCGTTGGAAGGCGGCTCGGACAGTTTCGGCAGCGCCACGGTCACGTACTCGAAATCGCGTTGCTGATTCTGGATCTTGAAAAAGCTCTCGACATCGTAGGCCGTCGCGAAACTGGTATCGGTCACGCTGCCTTGCAGTTGCTGCATGACCAGCGCATTCTTGATCCTGGCGACGAAATCGTTCGAGGTCATTCTTTGCGCATTCAACAACGATTTATAACGATCCTCGTTGAACTTGCCGTCGACCTTGAAGTAATCGAGTTCCTTAATAAAGTCGCGCGCTTCCTGATCGGTCGCGACCAAGCCCTTCGCATGCGCATATTGCAGCAGGACTTCGTCCTTGATCAGTTTATCGAGCGCCTGAGCTTTCAGAGTGGCTTCGTCGATGCCCATCCCGCGCAAGTTCTGGGCGTATTGCTCATAGGCGCGGTTCACATCGTTCTGATAAAAGTCCTTGTCGCCAACCGAAGCGACCGGTGCAATTTTTCCGGCGTCAATATAGTTTTGAATACCCCATAACGCAAACGGAACACCGATCACCAGCAAGATGACCCATGCGAACGCACCTTGCGCCTTTTCTCTGATTGTCGTCAGCATATGCTCTGTCCTAAAGAAACCACACGATAGTAGGAAAAACTCGGTTAAAAAAAAAGCCCCGGACCGATCGGTACGGGGCTTTCTTGTTTTGGCGGAGCGGACGGGGCTCGAACCCGCGACCCCCGGCGTGACAGGCCGGTATTCTGACCAACTGAACTACCGCTCCAAAGTCTGGTGGGTGCTGAGGGGTTCGAACCCCCGACCCTCGCCTTGTAAGGGCGATGCTCTCCCAGCTGAGCTAAGCACCCGACTTAAAGATTGCTATTATACAGCATCTTTTAAAGATTTGCCAACTTTAAATGAAGGAATTTTTGCAGCCTTGATCGTAATTTCTTCTCCGGTCTGCGGATTACGGCCTTTACGCTCTGGTCTTTCCTTCACGGAAAAGGTGCCGAAGCCGACCAAAGTGACCGAATCGCCTGCTTTCAAGGTGTCTTCCACTGCTTTAATGAAACCGTCCAGAGCACGGCCGGCGTCTGCCTTGGTCAGTCCAGCATTCTGTGCGATTGCGTCAATCAATTCCGATTTATTCATTATTCCCCCTTAAGGAAGTTCTATTCTGTATGTTCGTGTTTGCTCGTACAACTATAACCCGCTTCAATTCTTATGAGTGCATGAAAACCACACAAGAAAGCGCTCTTTATATCAAGCGCCGTCGCCGACTGTCAAGCCCGGAACGCGCAGAATGACTGCATTTCTGCGCGTTCGTCACAAAACAAACACCGATCAATGCGCGGTCAATCCCTGATTTTTGATTTTCCCGGGATCGAGTTCGGCCTTCGCCTTGTCCTCGGCCTCGCCTTTCGCCGTGGGCGTCGGCAAGGATTGCAGGGCGACCGCCAACACTTCGTCGATCCAGTGCACCGGCTTGATGTCCAGGTTCTGCTTGATGTTTTCCGGAATCTCCGCCAAATCCTTCGCATTATCGGCCGGAATCAACACCGTCGTGATGCCGCCCCGATGCGCGGCCAACAGTTTTTCCTTCAATCCGCCGATCGGCAAGACTTCGCCGCGCAGCGTGATCTCGCCGGTCATCGCGACGTTCGCGCGCACCGGAATCTTGGTCAACGCGGAAATGATCGCGGTGCACATGCCGATGCCTGCGCTCGGGCCGTCTTTCGGCGTCGCCCCTTCCGGGACATGGATGTGAATGTCGTGGTTCTGGAATGCCTCGTTGGCGATGCCCAGAATCTCCGCACGGCTTCTGACGACCGTCATCGCCGCCTCGATCGACTCCTTCATCACCTCGCCGAGCTTGCCGGTCGACGAATGCTTGCCCTTGCCCGGAATCACCGCCGTTTCGATCGTCAGCAATTCGCCGCCGACTTCGGTCCAGGCGAGGCCCGTGACCTGACCGATCTGATCCTGCTCCTCGGCCAGGCCGTAATCGAAACGTCTGACACCCAAAAAGCTGTCCAGATTCTCCGGCGTGACCACGGTTTTATGCTCGGCCGGCTGCAAGAGCAGCGATTTGACCTCCTTCCGGCACACCTTCGAAATGTCGCGCTCCAGACCCCGAACGCCCGCCTCGCGGGTGTAATAACGGATCATGTCGCGCACGGCCGCCTCGGTAATCTCGATCTCTTGCGGTTTCAGCCCGTTGTTCTTGACCTGCTTCGGAATCAGATAGCGCATCGCGATATTGATTTTCTCGTCCTCGGTATAGCCCGCCAGACGAATCACTTCCATCCGGTCGAGCAGCGCCGGCGGAATGTTCATCGTATTCGCGGTCGCGACGAACATCACGTCGGACAGGTCGAAATCGACTTCCAGATAATGGTCCGAAAAGGTATGGTTCTGCTCAGGATCCAGCACCTCCAGCAACGCGGACGCCGGATCGCCGCGGAAATCGGCGGCCATCTTGTCGATCTCGTCGAGCAGGAACATCGGGTTGCGCGTCTTCACCTTGGCCAGATTTTGCAGAATCTTGCCCGGCATCGAACCGATATAGGTGCGGCGGTGGCCGCGGATTTCGGCCTCGTCGCGCACGCCGCCGAGCGCCATCCGCACATATTTGCGGTTGGTCGCGCGCGCGATCGACTCGCCGAGCGAGGTCTTGCCGACGCCCGGAGGTCCGACCAGGCACAGGATCGGTCCCTTCAATTGTTTGACGCGCTGCTGCACGGCCAGGTATTCGAGAATCCGCTCCTTGACCTTTTCGAGACCGAAATGATCTTCTTCGAGTACCTGTTCGGCGATTTTCAGGTCGTGGCGGACCTTGGTCTTCTGTTTCCACGGCACGTTGACCATCCAGTCGATGTAGTTCCTGACCACGGTCGCTTCGGCCGACATCGGCGACATCAGCTTCAGCTTGTTCAATTCGGCCAGCGCCTTGGTTTTGGCTTCCTTGGACATGCCGGCGTCTTCGATCTTGTTTTCGAGATCCTCGATTTCATTCGGCGCATTTTCGATTTCGCCGAGCTCCTTCTGGATCGCCTTCATCTGCTCGTTCAGATAATATTCGCGCTGGTTTTTCTCCATTTGCTGCTTCACACGCACGCGGATGCGCTTTTCCATTTCGAGCAGATCGACCTCGCCTTCCATATAGGTCATCAAACTTTCCAGGCGCTTGCCGACGTCGATCGTTTCGAGAATGTTCTGTTTCTCGTTCACTTTCAACGCCATGTGCGCCGCGATCGTGTCGGCCAGCCGGCTCAGGTCATCGATGCCGGCCAACGCATTCAACACTTCGGGCGGAATCTTGTTATTCAGCTTGACGTATTGATCGAACGAACTGATCGCGGTGCGCTGCAAGACTTCCTGTTCCTGTACGGACGAGGTCAACTGGTCTTCGAGCGCCTGGACCTGGGCCGAGAAATAGCTGCCGGTTTCGATGTATTTCAATACCTGACTGCGCTCGCTGCCTTCGACCAGCACCTTGACCGTGCCGTCGGGCAGTTTCAGCAATTGCAGGATGTTCGCCAGCGTGCCGATCCGGTAGAGATCGTCGAAATCCGGTTCATCGACCTCGGCTTCGCGCTGCGCGACCAGCAATATCTGCTTGTTGTCCTTCATCGCGGCGTCCAGCGCATCGATCGAGCGCTCCCGGCCGACGAACAACGGAATCACCATGTGCGGATAAACCACCACATCGCGCAGCGGCAGCACCGGCACCAGCGATAGGGGTTGAGGTATGTCTAAATCTTTCTGTGTGTCCATTTAAGGAACCTTCAACACTGTTCTTGGAATAGTGATTATGGGGATGTCCTGAAAAATAGCAAGCTCCCCGGAAAATTATTCGCGCTATTTAGAGTCTTAATAGGCGTCCAATTTTGACCGGTTACCTTATTAATGGTGCAACATTCGACTGAAAACTAGCGAACGGCGGAAAACGCCCCGCAATACTCATGGAGACCTGCAATGAAAATCCTGTTATCGCTGATCCTGTTGTTATTAACCGCCTGCTCGAACCTGCCGAAGGCGATCGAAGACCCGCCGGCGATCGATATTTCGTACCCGCAGGCAAGCGCCGACATTTCGCGTTATCAAGGCTCGCCGGTGCGCTGGGGCGGCGTGATCATCGACGTGCAGAACGAGCAATCCTATACCCGCTTGCAGGTGATGGCCTATCCGCTGAACTGTTACGGCCGTCCGCTTCGTGATAAGCCGCATCAGGGCCGTTTTTATGTCGACAGCAACGAGTTTCTCGATCCGGCGATCTATGCCAAGGAGCAAGAGATCACCGTAGCCGGCGTGCTGAACGGCGACCAGGAACTGCTGGTCGGCAAAAAGCCGCTCAGGTTGCCGGTGATCAAGGCCACTACGCTGCATCTGTGGCCGGAGTATGAACCCCTACCTTATTATTATGAAGGCTATTACCCCGGCTATTACCGCTATTACGGTTATCCGTATTTTTGGGGCGGTTACTACGGCATTTATCCGCGCTATTAGCGCCTGAACGCCGCGCCCTGTATAAGGTGGTCCAGCGCAAGCCGTTGGCGAAGCGCTGTGATCGCGCGCATGGACCACTATCAAATGGCCGACAGCGGCCACCCTATGCCCGGAGACAGCCATGATCGAAAAGGCAACGCCTGAGACCGCGAGTTTTACCGCCTTAAAAGACAGGACCGCCGAAGACTGGAAGATTCTCTAGCCATTTAAATTTCATATTTGATTAAGTTTAGCGCGTATAATACGCAGACGGTTATCCACTTTCACCGCCATGTCGTTATCGATCCGCTCACTTTTGCCGCTTTTGCTGGTCATCCTGCAATTTTTTGCGCCGCTGTTGCATGCGCATGCGGGACAGCGCGACACGCATTTCGGCCTGCATGTTCCGGGACTTGAAGCTTACAGCAGCGCTTCCGGCGGCAGCCTCGCCAGCCAACCCGAGGCAAGTTACGCGGCAGCGAAAGACTGCATCGTTGCGATCGACGACGGCATACGTGAAAAACGCGCCCGCTCGATCGAAAAGCCTGCCGGCGGCGAATGCCTACCGCTTCTAACCTGGCTTTCCAGCTCTTCCGCCGAACCTCATTTTCTAGCAGAATTCCCTCGCCCGCCGCTGTTACTGTCGCGGCCGCGCCCCCTCTCGCTGTCTCCGCGCGCTCCTCCGGTCATTTAAAGTTCTGATATCTTCCTTAACTGGAAGATAAAACCGTCAGGCTTTTCAGCGCGTCTTGCTTTTTCGCACGGCCTCGCTTCGAATAGCCTATGTCATCCAGAGCGGCGCTGTCGCCGCATTGAGCATTTTTGTTATGACTGCACCTAATTTTCACGGCAGCCGCCGAGTCATCGTGACGCTTTGCGCCTCGCTGTTGTCTTTTGCCGCGCCGGCGGAAGACATCGACCGTCCGCCGGAGGTCCTTCCGGATGTCAAATCGATCGTCGGCCATCACGACCCGATCGAGGTCGATGCTTCGTTGAATCTGGCCAAGGTGATCGACCTGACGCTGGAAAAATTTCCCGATTCCGCCTGGCTTTCCGCGCAGGAAGCTGAAGCCGCGACGATCCTGGAGCGCAGCAAGAGCTGGACATCCGGCGCCTCGCGAGCCGGCCTGCGCTTTCAGGAAGCGACCAGCGGCACACTGCATTATGTCGACGCGGCCGTGCAGGTGCCGTTATGGAACTTCGGCCAGCGCGATGCGGAACGCAGCCTGGCCGACCGAGCGCAAGCGAGCGCCACCTCGCAATCGCAAGCGACCCGGTTGCGCGTAGCCGGATTGGTCAGGTCCGCGCTCTGGGATATGGCTTTGCAAAAAGTCCGTTATGATCAGGCTCAGGCCGAGGTCAGCAATTACGAGCAACTCTTCGCGAAAATTCAGCGGCGAGTCGAATTGGGCGACCTGCCGCGCGCCGACGAGTTGCTTGCGCAAACCGAATTGCTGCAAAAACGCGCGGCGCTGACGTTGGCCGAAGCCGAGATGATGCATGCGCGGAAACGCTATGCGAGTATCACGCAAACCACCAAAGCGCCCGCCGAATTCAAAGAAAAACTGATCGATCTCGACGAAATCCAGAAAACTCATCCGGCCTTGGCCGCGCTGAATAGTCAACTCGAACGCAAAAGAGCCGAAATTGAATCGTTGAAACTGGTCGGCTCCGGACAAACCGATCTGACGGTTGGCGTGAACAGCGATCGTCCGAGCCAAAACGATCCGCGCAGTAACAATACCGAGAGCTTCAATATCGGCGTGACAATTCCCTTCGGCGGCAAAGCCCACATCCAGCCGCATATCGCTGCCGTTCAGGTGGAAGCGGCCAAATTGCAATCCGACTACCAACAACTCTATCGCGATCTCGAACTGGCGCATCACGAAGCCGAGCACAATCTCGAAGTGAACAAGGAGGAACTGAAAATCGCCGAAGAAATGAAAAAAGTCGCCGAAGAACATATGCAGATGATGGAGCTCAGCTTTTCGATAGGCGAAATCGATTTGATGGATTTGCTAAAAGTCAAAGCCAGAACCCTGCAGGCCATCCTGAACGCGAAGGAGCGTTCGGTCATCTTACAACGCGATATTGCTTTTTATAATCAGGCGGTCGGAGTGATGCCATGAGAAAGATAATGATTAAACGCCAGACGATGGTTTTACTAAGCGCTTGCCTTGCGCCTTTTGTCGTGTCGTTTCCGAATCCCGGTCTGGCCGCCGCCAAGTCTGAAATGCAAGTCACGATTTCGGCTGACCGCTTCAATAATTTAGGCGTGACGCTGGGGAAACTGGAGCCTGTCGCGCAAATTCCGATGCTGACCGCACCCGCCAAAGTCGTAGTGCCGCCCGCACACGAATATCTGGTCAGCGCCTCGCAATCGGGTTTAATTACCCAATTGAACGCCTCGATCGGAGATCTTGTCCGCAAAGGCGATGTATTGGCGGAATTGAACAGCCCCGATTTGCTCTCGATGCAGCGGCTGTATTTGAAGGCCGAAAACGAATTGCAGCTGGGCTCTCTGTCCAATCAGCGCGATAAAAAACTGTTTGAAGAAGGCGTGATCGCCGAGCGCCGCTGGCAGGAAACCCATAGTCAATACAACGCCTTCGCTTCCGAAGCCAATGAACACCGGCAGTTGCTCGAAATCGCCGGCATGAGTGCGGCGGAAATCAACCGTTTGAAAAGCACGCACCGACTCAACAGCAAGCTGCAAGTACGCTCCCCTATTTCCGGCACCGTGCTGGAGCGGATGGGTGTTGCCGGATCGCGGGTCGACATGCTGGCGCCGCTGTACCGGATCGCCGATCTGAGCGAGCTTTGGCTTGAAATCAATATTCCTCAGGAACGCGCCGCCCAGATCAAAATCGGCGACAAGGTAGTGCCGGAGAATACTGACCCTTCCGCCGAGAAAATCAGCGCCAAAATCAGCCAGCTGAGTCAAAACGTGAATCTGGAAAACCAGACCGTTCTGGCCAGAGCGATTATCGACGCCAAACAACCGGCCATCCGTCCGGGACAACGGATCAATATTCAGATCATGCAGGCTACCGCGACACCGGTCTTCAAGGTACCGAACGCGGCGATCGCGCAAAACGAAGGCAAATCGTATCTGTTTATCCGTACCCCGGATGGCTTTCGGGTCACGCCGATTGCGATTATCGGCAAACAGAATGAAGAATCGGTGATCGGAGGCGAGTTGAGCGGAAACGAGGACATCGCGGTCAAAGGCGCGGTCGCGCTGAAGGCGAACTGGCTCGGCCTCGGGAGCGGCGAATAATGGCTAAGCTGATTCAATTTGCGCTGAGCCAGCGCATCCTGATTCTACTGTCGGTGCTGCTGCTGGCGGGCGCGGGCTATCATGCCTTCACGCATATTCCGATCGACGCGTTCCCGGAAGTGTCGCCGACGCAGGTCAAGGTGATCGTGAAGGCGCCCGGCATGACGCCCGAGGAAGTCGAGGCCCGTATCACCGCGCCGATCGAAATCGAACTGCTCGGCATACCGCATCAGGTGATGCTGCGCTCGATCGCCAAATACGCGCTGACCGACATCACGGTCGATTTTACCGAAGGCACCGACATCTACTGGGCGAGGCAGCAGATCGCCGAACGCCTGAACGGCATGTGGGGTTCTCTGCCTTCCGGCGTCGAAGGCGGTATCGCGCCGATGACCACGCCGCTCGGCGAGATGTACATGTTCTCGATCGAAGGCGGCGATTTGAACCTGATGGAGCGGCGCGACCTGCTCGACTGGGTGATTAGACCTGCACTCCGCACCGTGCCCGGCGTCGCGGACGTGAACTCGCTCGGAGGCCTGGTCAGAAGCTTCGAAGTGATTCCGGATAACACCCGGATGACCGCACGGGGCATCTCGATCGACCGGTTGACCCAGGCGATCGAAGCGAACAACCGCAACGACGGCGCAGGGAGAATGACAGACGGTGAAGAAGCCTTGATCGTGCGCGCCGAAGGCCGCATCAAGACGCTCGCCGACCTGAGCGGCGTCGTAATCGACAACCTTAACGGCATTCCGGTGACGGTCGGCGATGTCGCCGAGGTCCGGATCGGCTCAATGACCCGCTACGGCGCAGTCAGCAAAAACGGCAAGGGCGAATCGGTCACCGGCCTGGTGCTGAGCCTGCGCGGCGCGAATGCGCGGCAGACGATAACAGGCATCGAGCAAAAACTGGCCGAGATCCGCCCCGGCTTTCCGCCCGGCGTCGACGTGAAGGTGTTTTACAACCGCGGCAATCTGGTGGACAAGGCGGTCGATACGGTGCTGCATGCGTTGTTAGAGGCGATCGCGCTGGTCGTCGTGCTGTTGATCGCGTTTTTGGGCAATCTCCGGGCCGCGGTCACCGTGGCGCTGGCCTTGCCGATGGCCGCGCTGTTCACGTTCATCCTGATGAACGCGATCGGCATGTCGGCGAACCTGATGAGCCTCGGCGGCCTCGCGATCGCGATCGGCATGCTGGTCGATGCGGCGGTCGTGGTGGTCGAAAACATCATCACCCACCTCGCGTACACCGAAAAAGCCCAGCGTTTGCCGCGCCTGCATGTGATCTACCGAGCCGCGCGCGAAGTCGCAGCTCCCGTGACCTCCGGCATCCTGATCATCATCATCGTATTCCTGCCGCTGCTGACACTACAAGGACTCGAAGGCAAGCTGTTCACGCCGGTCGCGCTGACCATCGTCTTCGCGTTGAGCGGCTCGCTGGTGTTGTCGCTTTCAGTGATTCCGGTCGTCTCGTCCTTCCTGCTGAAAGAGGTTTCGCATGAAGAGCCGTGGCTGCCCCGGCACTTGTTGAAACTGTATCAGCCCTTGCTGGCCTGGTGTCTCGTTAATTACAAGAAGCTGTTCGCCGGTGCGGGCGCTTTATTGGCGGTGACCGTGATCGTCTTTACCCAGATCGGCAGCACCTTCATGCCGACGATGGACGAAGGCGACATCATCGTGCAGCTCGAAAAACTGCCGTCGATTTCGCTCGAACAATCGGTCGCGCTGGACGGGCAGGTGCAGAAAAACCTGCTCAAACAGGTTCCCGAGATCGACACGATCGTCTCGCGCGTCGGCTCCGACGAGCTCGGCCTGGACCCGATGGGCCTGAACGAGACCGACACCTTCCTGGTGCTGAAGCCGAAAGAAGAATGGCGGATAGACAGCAAGGACGAACTGCTCGAAAAGATCCGCGGGGTGATGGCGGAAACGCCCGGCATCGCTTTTGGTTTCACTCAGCCGATCGAAATGCGGGTCTCCGAGATGCTGACCGGAACGCGCGGCGACGTCGCGGTCAAACTGTTCGGCAGCGATTTAGCGGTACTTGGTGAAAAGGCCGAACAAATCGGCGACATTCTGCGCCATATCGACGGCTCTTCCGATGTCTTCGTCAAACAAAACAGCGGCATGCAGTTTCTGCAGGTCACCATCGACAAGGCGCGCGCGGGCCGCCTCGGCCTCGACAGCGACACCGTCGAAACGCTGCTGCGCTCGCAGATCGAAGGCCTGAAACTCGGCATCGTGCAGGAAGGCATCAAGCGCACGCCGCTGATTCTGCGCGGCAATAGCAACACCGCCAATTTCGACAACCTGCAGATCGCCTTGCCTGATGGCGGCCATGTGCCGATCACCGGTATCGCCAGGCTCGAAAAAGTCGAAGGCGTAGTCGCGATCGGCCGCGAACGCGGCCAGCGCTTCACGGTCGTGCGCAGCAACGTACAGAACCGCGACCTGGTCAGCTTCGTCGAGGAAGCGCGGCAAAAGGTCAAGGAACAGGTCAAGCTGCCGACCGGCTATACGGTCGAATTCGGCGGCCAGTTCGAAAACCAGCAGCGCGCGGCAGCGACCCTGTCGGTGGTGGTGCCGGTGTCCTTGGGCCTGATCTTCCTGCTGCTGTTTTCGACCTTCGGCTCGGTACGTCAGGCCGTGCTGGTATTGTCGAACATTCCGCTGGCGATGATCGGCGGGGTCTTCGGCCTGTGGCTTTCCGGCGAATACCTGTCGGTGCCCGCCTCGGTCGGCTTCATCGCGCTGCTCGGGATTGCGGTGCTGAACGGCGTCGTGATGGTCAGCTATTTCAACCAGCTTCTGGCCACCGGCATGGATCTCGCCAAGGTCGTCGTGATCGGCTCCGCCCGGCGTTTGCGGCCGGTGTTGATGACCGCCAGCATCGCGGCCTTCGGCCTGATCCCGCTGTTGTTCGCGACCGGCCCCGGCTCCGAGATCCAGCGCCCGCTCGCGATCGTGGTGATCGGGGGCCTGGTCTCGTCGACCTTTTTAACCCTCTTCCTGCTGCCGATCCTGTTCAAACTGTTCGGCAAAGCCCCGGAGCAAGCATGAGCAGCAAAGAATTTCTGGTCACCTTGAACGTGCCGACCAGCCTCGAAGAAGTGATCGTCGATTGCCTGTTGACGTTTGAGTCAGAACACGGCTTCAGCAGCTTCCCGGTCTATGCGCACGACCACCGCAACGAAGGCCTCTCGCTCGCCGAACAGGTCTCCGGCCGGCAAAAACGGCTGCGCTTCCAGATGTATGTCGAGGAAGCGGTGTTGACGGCGTTATTGGCGCGGCTCCGGGAGGAATTTTCCGGCGCGGGGATTAGGTACTGGGTGATGCCGGTGGTGGATAACGGGGTGATATGACCAGTCAAAAACAATCCGTAGTCGATTGATATTGTTGTAAAAAATACAAAACACCCGAGAGATTGTTGAGTTGATTCATCAGATTCCAATATAATAGCCAATCGATACTAACTTTCAAGTTTATAAGAACCCGTAAAGAAAGCCCAAACGCGTTCTTTTCTCAGGACGGCAGGCTTGCCGCGGTCCATTAAAACTGGCGATGCTGCTCGATGGCGGCATGGAACGTTTATTGCTTGAAGGTATCGAGAGTTAGAATAAATTCAAAGCATATCAAGGTATTGTCCTGCCAAGAAACTTACTCGACAGACGAAATCAACCGGTTAAACGGTTGATTTCAACCGCCCGTGCTTTCCTTAATGATAGGATTCGGCACCGATTAAGCACTTCCGTCACGTCCCAATGTTATCTTTGTAATTTTGTAACATGACTCATCCGTACCCGGTTTTTTAAAAAAATCGGTTTGTTACCACTCAATGGATCGGTTCGATTTGGATATGAAAACTCATTTTTCTCGGGACGCTTATTTCAAGAAGCTGACGAGTTTTCCCTGTTTTTTTATACTTCTCCTTGTCACGGCATGCAGTGGAGGCGAATCCGAACCCGATGCCGCCTCTTCCGCGCTTAAATCGCCATCTACCGCGAAGACTTTGCCCGGCAAACCCCAGCAACAATCCCCAGATTCCTCCGCAAACAAAGCAATCACGCTTCGCCCCGAGTCGCTGCCTTATATCAAGGTGCAGGAAGTCAAAGCCGAATCCCTGGGTGGCGTCATCTCGGCCCCCGCCCGCGTGGACTTTCGGGCCAAGGCGATCTCGACGACCGGAACCGTGGTGGAAGGACGGATCACCAAGATTTATGTTCAAGTCGGCGATCGAATCAAGGCTGGCGCCCCGTTGGCAACCTTATCGAGCGTACAAGCCACGCAGATGCGTTCGGACTATGCACGCGCGGAAGCCGAGCTGGGCAGAGCCGAAGACCGCTACCGGCGCCAGCTGGAAATGCAGCGTTCGGGGGTGGGGCTCGAGATTGAAAGGGTCGAAGCGGAAACGCAATTGAAGCAGGCCCGCACCGATCTTGACCGAAGCCGGGATTTTCTGCATTTGCTCGGCAGCGGCGCCGCCGACGAAGTGACTATTAGAGCGCCTTTTGACAGCATGGTTTTAAAGGCGTACGTTTCGGTCGGAGCCGCCGTCGGCAGCGACACGCCGTTGTTCGATCTCGGCGAGCCTTCCGCCGCCTGGATCGTGGCTGACGTCTTCGAACGGGATTTGGCGCTGGTCGAAAAAGGCGCCAAAGCCGTTATTGAACTGGCGTCATCGCCCGATCCGATACACGGCCATGTCGTCGCGGAAAGCGCCGCCATCCAAAGCGATCTCAGACGCGCCGCCGTCTTCATCGCGCCTGACGATGCCAAAATCGCTCTGCGGCCCGGCATGTATGCGCGCGCCTCGATCGAAACCTCCGGCCCCGGCCATATTTTTTTACCGGCTTCAGCGATCTTGATTCGTGATGGTAAAACGACCCTCGTCTATGTCGAGAAATCGGCCGGCGTTTACGAACCGAGAGTCGTACAGGTCGGTCAAGCGCGGGAAGGCTTGATACCGATTTTGAAAGGCTTGTCGGGCGGCGAGCGCGTCGTCGTGGGCGGAGCCCTGTTGATCGACGGCGAAGCCGCGATGCTGCTTTAAGGACGCCGTATGCTGAAGTTATTGATAGAACTTTGCGTCCACCGGCGGATGGCGGCCATTGCGGTCACCGTGGTAATCGCCTTGTTTGGCGTGCATGCGTATCTACAAACGCCGATTGAAGCCTATCCCGACGTAACCAATACTCAGGTCACCGTGATTTCGCTGATGCCCGGCTACGCACCGGAAGAGGTCGAACGGCAAGTCACCGTTCCACTGGAGCGCGTACTGAACGGCACCCCGCAAATGCTGCAAATGCGCAGTCAAAGCTTATTCGGCCTGTCGTTGATCACGATTACTTTCGACGACGACGCGGACAGCTTCCATTCGCGCACGGTGATTTCGCAGCGGATTTCCGGCGCGGAACTGCCGGACGGGGTGACGCCGGTGCTGGCGCCCGATTACACGCCGCTCGGAGAAATCTACAAATTCATGGTGGTCAGCGATCGCCATTCGCTTTATGACCTGCGTTCGGAAATGGAATGGAACGTTTCCCGGGTCTTGAAGCAGGTTCCTGGCGTCGCCGACGTGCTCACGTTCGGCGGATTTTACAAGGAGTTTTATGTCGAAATCGATCCGGTCCGTTTGGAATCTTTCGATTTGACGCTGGAAGACGTCAATCAGGCCATCACCCAATCCAACCGCAATGTCGGGGCCGGTTATCTGCGCCACGGCGATCAACAGATCGTGGTGCGCGGCGTGGGCTTCCTCAGCAAGCCGGATGAAATTCGCAACATCGTGCTGAAAAGCGCAGGCGGCACGCCGGTCACCGTCGGCGATGTCGCAAGGCTGGTGCAGTCTTATACGCCGCGGCAAGGCACGGTGGGATTGAACGATCAGAAAGAAGCGGTCGAAGGCATCGTGCTGCTGCGCCGCGGCGAAAACCCTTCGCTGGTCTTGGAGGCCGTGCATAAAAAAGTAGAGGAACTGAATCAACGGATCTTGCCGCAAGGCATGAAGATTCAACCTTTCCTGGATAGAACGGAGCTGGTTCACAATACCCTGCATACGGTTTACGACAATCTGCTGCACGGCTTCCTGCTGGTCGTCGGCGTCGTCTGGCTGTTTTTACGCAGTGTGCGCGGCTCCCTGATCGTCGCCGTGGTGATTCCCTTGTCGCTGTTGGTGGCCTTCGCCGGGCTCTATCAGCTAGGGCTGCCGGCCAATTTGATCTCGATGGGGGCGATCGATTTCGGCATCATTCTCGATGGCGCGGTGGTCCTGGTGGAACACGTGATCCATCAGGCGACGCACCAGCGGCCCCGTACCCATCGCGACATGGTCAAATTGATCGTCGAGGCGGCGGTTGATGTTGCAAAACCGACATTTTTCGCGATGCTGATCATTATCGCGGCATTGATTCCGGTATTCACTCTGGAGCGGGTTGAAGGCCGCATTTTCCGGCCCTTGGCGCTCACCTACAGTTTTGCCTTGGTCGGCGGGCTGATTTTTGCCTTGACCTTGGTGCCGGCCCTTTGCGCCGCCCTGATTCATCCGAAACATGCGATGATCGAGGAACCGCGGTTTTTGGTGCGCATCAGAAACGGCTATCGCCAATTGTTGGCCAAAGCGATAGACCGGCGCCCGATGACATTGGTTGCCGCCGCGGTTTTATTGGTCAGCGGCGCGGTGGCGTCGGGACAACTGGGAACCGAATTCCTGCCGGAACTTGACGAAGGCGACGTTCACGTTTTTGTCGAAATGCCGGCCAGCATCGCGCTCGGCAAGGGGCAAGAGATCCTGCTCGACATGCGGCAAAAGCTGCTGGCATTCCCCGAGGTGAAGGGCATTCTGAGCCAGCAGGGACGCTCCGAGGACGGCACCGACAACGAAGGGGTCAATATGAGCGAAACCTTCGTCCATCTGAAACCCCGCGACGAATGGCCGAAAGGCTGGCACAAGGATCGCCTGGTCGATGCGATGCGGGAATCGCTGACCTCGATTCCGGGCGTCCGCTTCAATTTTTCCCAGCCGATCAAGGACAACGTGGAAGAGGCGGTCAGCGGCGTGCGCGGCAAGGTGGTCTTGAAAATATATGGTGACGACCTGGAAAAGATGCGCGCGACCTTGGAAGCGGCCAAAGCGGTGCTGAAGAACGAGCCCGGCGTGATCGATCTGGATCTGTACCGGGAATCCCAAGTGCCGCAACTGCAAATCCGTCTCGACCGGCCCGGTCTGGCTCGCCAGGGCATCACCATCGATGCGGCTCAGGATGCGATCGAGACCAGTCTCGCCGGCAAGGTGGTGACCGATGTCTGGCAAGGGGAACGGCCGGTGCCGGTCCGCGTGATTCTTCCGGCCGGCGAGCGCGCGAATATGGAACAGATAGGCAATCTGATGCTGCCGACGCCGGCCGGCGCACGTATTCCGGTGCGGGATGTCGCCGACTTACATATCGAACGCGGCCGGACTTCTATCGAACGCGAAGCCAACCGCCGCTTTCTGGCGCTCAAATTCAATGTCGAAGGACGCGACCTCGGCACCGTGGTTCACGACGCGATGGCGCTAATAGAGGCAAAAGTCAAAGTTCCCGAAGGCCATTTTTTGGTTTGGGGCGGCGAATTCGAGAACCAGCAACGCGCGATGGGGCGGCTTGCGGTGATCATTCCGATCGCGGTGCTGATCGTGCTCGGTTTGCTGTATAGCGCGCTGCAATCGGCCCGCAGCGCCATCGCCATTCTGTTGGCCGTGCCTTTTGCGATGACCGGGGGCGTTTTCGTGCTGCTGATGTCCGGCATCGCCTTGTCGGTCAGCGCGACGATAGGCTTTATCGCGCTGTTGGGCCAGGTCTCGCTGATGGGGCTGCTGGTGTTGAGCGCCACCGAACAAAACCGGCGCAACGGCCAAGACTTACGCGATGCGATATTGAACGGCGCGACCGATCGCTTGCGTCCAGTGTTGATGGCTTCATTGCTGGCGCTGCTGGGCCTGTTGCCGATGGCCGTATCGACCGGCATCGGCAGCGAGACCCAGCAACCTTTCGCGATCGTGATCGTCGGCGGGATGTTGACCACCTTTTTCGTGGCGATGTTCGTGTTGCCGGTCATTTATTCCTATATCACTCCGAAGCGGCTGATTACTCCCGAGGAAGCCGACGAAATTCAGGACGCACTATGAGATTGTTAGCCCCCTCCACACGACGTCGGCACTCGCCTGCACCTTGGGCGGCATTGGGTTTGTTGCTGCTAAATCTGCTTGCCGAGCCGGTGTTGGCCTCTACCGAAACCGTGCCGGTCTCGGTCACGATCGGCGACTTGCTCAAAATCGTGCGCGAAAAAAGTCCTCGCTTTGCGGTGATGCTGCAACGCATCGAAACGGCCAGGGCCGAAGTGGTCGCCGCCGGCGTTCTGCCTAATCCGACCATCAGTTACGGCCGATATGATTTTGTTGGGGGTGGCGCGAATCACATGTTCGATGGCAATGCTCAGGAACAGGTCACCTTGGAAGTACCGCTGTTGATTGCGGGCCAACGCGGCGCCCGTATCGAAGCCGCGGAAAAGGGCGTCACCGCAGCCGAAGCGGATGTCGAGGCCGAATATGCGGCGTTGGTTCATGAAACGCGGCGGTTATTCGTAAAACTTTTGGCAGAACAGGAACGCGTCGCCATTTTTGAAGAAACCGCGCGCGACATGCAACATTTGGCGGCGATCGTGACCGGCCGCAAGGATGCGGGTAATGCCAGCTCTTTCGATGAACTGCGTATCGGTGTCGAAGCCAGCGGCATAGAGACAAAGCTCGAAACCGCGCGCAACGATCTGGCCGAAACCGTGGGTGATTTGGGCGTGCTCTTAGGCATGCCTGACTGGAAGCCGGCAGCGGTAGGCAAATTGGCGGTTTTAGGGGTGCCGGCCGATGCGCAAAAACTGCTGGCGGAAGCGCAAGTCTCGAATCCCGACATTGTCGCGGCGCAGCGCAGCGAATCCGCCGCCGATGCCGGTTTGGAAAAAGCGCGCCGCGAACGCTGGCCGGCCGTTTCTGTTCAGGTGGGCACGGTTTATACCGACAGTCCCTACAGTAACACGACGTTCGGCGGCGTTTCGGTCGAAGTGCCGATATTCGACCGCAACCAAGGCGGGATGGCAAAGGCCGAAGCCGCGAAACATGCGGCCATGCTGGAACATGACTTCGCGACGTCCCGCACCCGCGTGGCCATTGACCGCGCGGTCAACCTGCTCGTGCGCAGACAGGAAACCCGAGTCAAATTCGAAAAAGATGTGCTGTCCAAGCTGAACAGCCTTAAATCGATGGGCGAGTCGGCTTACCGTTTCGGCAAGGGAACCATTCTGGAACTGCTGGATTCCTACCGGTCCCGGACCGAAATGCGCTTGACCGAAGTCGATCTGATACAAGCCGAAACGGAGGCGGAACTGGATGCGCTGAGAGCATCCGGCCAGTTGTTAAGTTATCTGAACGCCACTCCCGATTGATCGCCTCAAGCAGATGAGGCCGCTCATAATGAAAAGCGCAAGGCTGATCATTTATCTGCTGAGTCTGCTGTGGGTTGGCTGGCCGCTTGTAACCTTTCCGAAGGGAAAGGTGCACGAAAAAGCCCCCAAACGAATCAAAGTCAATCCGGCCACCGAGGAGTCGGGCGGCCTGACGTTGACTCAGGAGTTCAATATCTATCGTGGCGCGACCTATGCCAATATCGTGATCGATTATGCCACGCGTGACGGCTGGGTCTTCGGTATGCAGCTTCTCAATGTTCCGGTCGCGGGCGACGGCGCCCAAACCTTTCAAAATGACGGCTACTTGACACTGTCCAAGACATTCACTATCAACGACACCTGGTCGCTGGCGGTAGGGTCACAAAACGGCAGGGTGCTGACCCATGCCCCTACGCACAGATGGCATCATTTTAGCTTTCTCGACAATCAGTTTATTCCGGGCGAACGGCTGAATTTTCATCTGGGCGCTTTCTATGTGAATGATGCGCTGGCGACGATTCACCAGCCTTATGGAGCGATGGCCGGTTTTGAACTTCGCATGCTTCCCAAAGTGCTGCATTTGCAGGCCGATTATTTCTCGGGCACATCCAACATTTCAGGCAATATCGTCAATCTTTTTTATTACCCTGCCGCAAACTGGCAAACCTATTTGGGCGTAAACATGCCGGCGCCGCATACGGGGGGTGAATTTGCGGGTAATGTGGGCATCGCCTATAACTGGCGCTAGCCGCGCCGCCGGATCGGCAAATCAATTTTTTTGTTCATCTCGATCCTGCGGCCTGACCTCGTCGGCTTTTTTGCCACCTTTCATTCCACTCACGGAAGGCAAACGATAAAGCGGCTGCCCTCCCGGCCTGATCCTGTTTTTTCAACCAGGCTGAAAATGGTGTTTTTATAGAACGCAAGAAATCATGGCTGCAAAAAAATGCCTTTCAACTCATCAGGTGCGAGCGTGTAGTTTCGCCAAATACGTTCAACGCTTTCCTGATGGTGAGGCCCAAAACGCTTCGGAAATTTCTTCAGCAGCGCCACGCCATCGAGCACTTGCGCGCGATGCAAATAGGCAATCGATTGAATCACCAACAGCAAGTTATCCTCATCAATTGGCGCGTCCCGTTCCAGATAGTCGTTGATCATGTTCGCATACTCAAGGGACGGCATTTGTAACGGCAGGAAAAGGATCCACTTTTCAACGGCAGGGTCTGACGTGGTGCGCATCACATCCCCCAAAAATTTGTACATGGGCTTCTCGCAACGGGAATAGGCCCAGATGTAGTTTAAGACCCATCCCCTGTCCTCCTCGGTCAACTGGCCCAAGTGTAAAATCGGCTCCGCCTGACGGCGAAGCTCCTCGGCGATTTCAGTCAGCTGATATTTCCCGATAAAATCGCTGGCCAGGTACTTCAGATTCTTATGGCTCTTGGGTTCTATCCAGGTGCTGAGTATTTTGACGATTTCTTTGGGCCGCATTTTGACCAGCGTGTCGAAAAAATCCATGCTTTCGGTAAACGTATATTCGTTGCTTTCCGGCCGCGCAGGATAAAACAGCGTCGGCGTCTGATTGATCTGGCTGGCGATTTCCTTTAATAAACGGAAAACCTCATCCGGCGTGAGCACATTGTAGGCTTTCAGCGCTTCATAAACCTGATCCTGACTCTCATGCAGAAGGTTTTTCAGAATTTCTTCCCGAAATAGATGCGAGGTGTACTCGTAAGTCAGTCCTATGACCACGGCAACGATCAGTGCGATGGAAATGTGGTCGGCCCAATTGCGCAGAACCTCGGGGAGCATGGGCTCGAAGTACTTTAAGAAAAAGGCGGTGAGTAAGATAATACCGAAGATCACAAAAGGGACAGCCGCATAAGCCGTTTGATTTGTCGATCGCATCGTTTTTTCTCCAAAATGACCAATTCCGATTTGAAGGAATGGCGGCTGAAAGATTCAGCGAAAGGGTAATTGAGTCTGGCGTGTATTGTGATTTTATTCACAACACTTGATGTGTTTAAGCGTAGCGAACTGCCGTGTTCGGCCAAAGAAGGAAAATTGCACTCATATTTTTTAATCCTTGCTTAAGCATACCTTCTGTTGCTTAATATTGCCTTAAAAGAAATAAGGCAATTACGTCTCCGGTTAACGAAATGCAAAAAGTGATTTTTACCGGTTTAACTGATTTTTTTGCTGCCGGCTGCAAGCGCCTCAGACCTGTAAACAGCCGTGGTGGCATGCAATCGGCCAAAGGCACCCGGCTTGGCTACTCCGCTTGACAGAATAAAACGCCGTCGACGGTTCAGGACTGAAACTCGGGTTATGGAAGCCGTAAAAGCCTCATTGTTTTGGCGACTCAACGGCTTCGGCTCCCTGCGCTTCGCTTTGGCGCAGTCCCCGAGTCCATGCCTTGATACGCTCGATCGCGCTGTCGAAAAGCGAAAAAGCGACTTCGACGCTATAGCCCATCACCAGTGCGGTCAATGTCAGGCTGATATTGAAGCCTTCCGCTTCTTTGGCGTCGGAGGTGATAAAAATACCGCTAATAGACCCCAGCAAACCGCCCAAACACAGACGCATGGTCAACATGCCGCGCGGGGAAGGCACATAGCTGTTCGAGGATAAGCGGTACAGCGTATGGCGTGTCACATAAGCGGTGGCGCCGATGAAGCCGAGCAATAGCGGCAGCACATAGCGCGACATCACCGTATGCGCCGAGAGCGCGTATTCGCGCTCCAGCGCCAGACAACCGAACAGAAAATTGCGGCTTTCCTTGATGGTAATGTGAAAATCTTTATTTTGGGCGCAACCGTTCAATGCATCGACGGTCGAATCACTGAGCCTGAAAAACGGGATATTTTTAAGCGGTTTGGTTAAATCGACCAGCGCTTGCGAGGCGGCGTTCAACTGCGTCCCCAGCATATAGGAAGCGCTCTCCACTTGCGCTTTCTGCTCAGCCGGAGTCTTGTCGTTGACCAAACGCTCGGCGGACTGCTGGCTTTCGATGCCGACGATCAACCTTGAAGAACTCGCCAGGGTGTCGGCCACCAGTACGCTGTAACATTGCACGACCACATAAAGGCTGACGAACACCAGCAGATACAGAGTAATCTGCGTTAAATCCTTATAGCACCGAGAAACGAGCTTGTTCATGCCGGAATTCAAACCGAACCAGTACAACAGCTTGGAGCCCGCCGAACCATCGTGTTTCGCTTGCGGCGCCATCACAGTGTCCTTGATGCCGTCGACAATTTGAATGCTGATGTCGGAGGCCGGATGAATCAGTTTCGCAAGTTGCGAATAAGTTTGCCACAACTTAACTTCATCGCTGTGCTGACAGGTGTCTGACTTCATGCGCAAAATATCGACGCCATTGGCGATCAATTCATCAGGAACGGTAATCGTGGGATTGGCGACCGCATAGCGCAGCATGCGCCCGACAGTGTCCCTCGCGCGCCGGATTTTCTCTATATCCTCGCTTGCCATCTCACCTGTAGGCTCGTTTGTTGCTTCCGGCAATAAGGAAGGACCGGATTGTTCTTGCATAGGATCACCGGTTTCTTTTTCACTCATTGGGTTTTCTCCGCCAAATTCAGCATGGAATAGTCCAACGCTTTCGATAGAACGATAATTTTCGTTAGCGTATGGCGAATTAGTTTGAATGTCAATGTCGCCGGGCGGAAAGGTAAACGCTTCGGCAGATTGTGCCGGCCTGATCCCGATTCCCGATCAATTCCCCCGTCAAATCGTGCCCGAATGCGGCGGCTGTTTTTCGGGCGGGATCGACTTTTCCAATTGTCGGCGGAATTCTTCCATCTGGCGCAGCAATTCTTCACTGAAAGACTTGAGCTGCCTTTCAAACAGCGGAATCTGCTGTTCGAGTTCCTTGTTGATCGCTTCGCCAATTTTGCTGAGGCTTTTAAAGATTTCGCCGAAAGGCTGGTTTAACAGGTTGTTCAGCGTTTGCTGATAATCCACCTTCCAGCGATCGTTTTCCTTCGACAGCGCGGTATCGAAAGTCAGGACCCTATTGTTTTCGGATTTTTGCAGCGTCAGCACGGTGGCAACCCGCGCATTGCCGCCTTCGACCAAGACCTTGCCGGTTTCCAGCGTCGCATCTTCGAGATTTTGCTGGCGACCCACCAGATGCTGGCTATCCCTGAGCGCATAGCTTCTGGCGGTTTCGAGATCGCCATCCGCCATCGCTTCCCAGAATGCCTCGGTGACTTGCTCCGGCGTCGAGACGGTTTGGCAGCCGCTCAGCATGAACAAAAACACGAACCCTCTGACCGCGTTTTTGATGCTCGGAAAGCGGGGGAAAATCGGCGCAGCGATGGGGGTTTTCATGTTCGGAATCTCCACGATGGGTCAGTCAAAACCAGCGCCGTTTAAACGCCGCCCTTTTTTCATCTGGGACAACGCATGGGGCCGAATGTTACCGATGCAATTGAGATAACCCATGCATTTGACTTCCGCATCACACATAGAGCCTTGTCATCTGCCGCCAATATCTGCCTCGATGCGCGCGCCCGTCCCATTCGTGCAACGCATGCGGCACGCCTTTGGACCAACATATCTGACTGAGATGGCGGTTGTTTTCGAGAAACGGGTCTTCCTTGCCGATCACGAACACCATGTCCATCTGCCGCAATTGCTTGAGGTGCGATTCGCAATCGAGCTGGGGCAGGAAATGCGTCGGGGTGTGGAAATAGATATTGTCGTCGTAGTAGCCGTCGAACAGGTTGTGAAAGTGCTCGACCGACAACGTCAAATCGTATCGGCCGGAAAATGCGCACAATTTTTGAAATCGATCGGGATGGCGGAAGGCGATGGTGGCGGCTTTATACGCCCCCAGGCTGCAACCGTAGGCGATCGTGCAGGGGTGTGGATTCTGCCTCGCCATGAACGGCAAGACATCGTTCAGGATGTAGTTCTCGTACTGGATGTGGCGCTGAATGCGCCCGGACGGATGGCACCAGTTGCAATAAAAACTCTCGTTGACGATGCTGTCCACGCAAACCAATTGCAGATGGCCGGCGTCGATTTTGTGTTCCAGCGTCCTGACGATGCCGATATCTTCGTACTCATAAAAACGCCCGTCGCGGGTCGGAAACATCAGGACTTTCGCCCCGCCATGGCCGAACACCAACAGCTCCATGTCGCGCCCCAGATCGGGACTATGCCAACAGTGATATTCGCGCTTCATAATCCGCCGAAAAACTCCCGCAACGCCGTAATTAATGCCTTATCCTGCTCCGCCTTGCGGGGATAGTCCGCATGTCCCTGGTCGAGGACGAACAGGTGTTTTTCCCGGGGCAGCGCGTTATAAATGCTGAACTGGCCAGGCGGCGCCACCACCGGATCGGCCAGCGCCGCCGCCACATGCACGGGCGCCTCGATGTAGCGCGCCGCGATGGCGGCATCATAATAGCGTAATGTGTCGAGAAGATGACCGTGCTCGCGCTGGTAGTTTTGCAGCGACGCCGCGCTGCCCCAGGTCGGCAGTTTCAGGCGCAGCGGGTGATCGCCGAAACTCGGCACATTCAGATGGGCGCGCTGAATGCGCTTGTCCCAGGGCAGCGCCAAGGCCCCGACGCCGCCGCCAAAGCTGATGCCGAGATAGCCGACATGGCCGGCCACGCCGGGAAATAGGGCCAGCAAGGCGGACACCGCGAGCCAGAGGTCTTCCACGCAACCGCCCAGGATGTAACGGTCTTTCTTATCGATGTCGTGCAAGACGTGATAGGCCGGATTATCCGAAATCGGCCAGCGCCGGCTGCGGGACAGACCGCGAAAACAGGGGAACAAAAACACCGCATCCGGAATCGGCAGATGAAAATCGGGACCGTCGCGTCCGCCATAACCGTGCCCGACGATCACACCGCGCGTCACCGGCGCACGCTTCGGAATCAGCGCCCAGCCCCCTATCTCGAACGCATCGGTGGACCGGTAGCTCAGATCGTAACACTCGAAATCGGGATGCGACCAAGCGCAGTGCGTGAGGCGCTGGCGCGGGTCCAATGCCAGCGCCCGCTGATAGCGCGCCTGCCAGAAGGGAACAAAATCATCCGGCGGCAGCGGCGGCGTGATGCTCAGTAATTGGTCCAGGGTATAACCGTAGGCGGGGTCGAAAGGCGGCATGAGTATCGATTCTGGTAAAATTCGTAATATCCTGGGGAGGCGGAGCCTCGCTGTTACCTTATTTTAAGGCCTGCAATGCGCCTGCATGACAAAATAATTACAAAAAAGTTCGTCAATTAGTAAAACTACCAATTGTTTAGCTAAGCTTAAATCAGCATGATGACAGCTAGAACGCCGCTCATTTCCGCGTCTGCCCGGAGATCGGCCCGTTTAATCACAGTCCAGCTTCCGCTACAACGGCATGGACAGGCGGATACCCATTAAAATAAGAGACAATACGATGAACTCAGGCACATTATTCGGAAAGAAACTGGCACAGGCCGGCTTGTGGCTCGCGCTGACGGCTCCAGCCCTGGCCGCGGCACAAACGCCTTACGACAGAATCGTGACTTTCGGCGCCAGTTTGACCGATCCCGGCAACGGCTTTTTCCTGCTCACGTCGTTGGTCGATCCTGAAACCCAGAAGCCATGCGGAACCCGATCATTAAGCGTCCCCCCCTATGATCAACTGGATGAACTGACCATCCCGGAAGCGCCCTATGCCAAAGGCGGCCATCATTTTACCAACGGCGAAACTTGGGTTGAATACCTCGCGCGCGCCCTCAAAATGCCAGGTGATACCCGTCCGGCGTTGAAGCCGGGCCAGCATGTCGCCAGTAATTATGCGGTCGGCGGCGCACGCAGCGAAGACTTCCCATGCCGGTTCAATCTGCCGGATCAGATCGACGCGTTCGACAAAGGCGGGCTGCAAACGACCGAACAGTCCTTATTTGTCTTGGAAATCGGGGGCAACGATGTGCGCGATGTGATGCTGTTGGCCTTATTCGATATGCAGTTAATAAGGCCTGCAATTGAGCGCATCGTAGGGAACATTTCGGCGACGGTGGAATATCTGCATACGCATCACAACGCGCGGCAAATTCTGCTGGTCAATGTTCCGGACATCGGGAAAACACCGGCAGTCACCGCACTCGACGCCAAATTTCCGGGCCTATCCGCCTTGGCAACTTACATATCGGCGCAATTTAATGGCGCTTTAGCCAATGCGGTCGCCAACACGATGATTCCCGCCGGCGTTGATGCCCGCATCTTGAATCTCTTTGACCTGCTCAACGACATCCTGGCTCACCCGGCCTCCTACGGCATCATCGATGCCGAACACGCCTGCGTGACCCCTAAAATTCCGCCGTACACCTGCAAGAAACCGGATACCTATCTGTTTTGGGACGGCATCCACCCCACCCGGGCCATTCATCAAACGATCGCCAAAGAAGCCGCGGCGACGCTGAGTTTTTGAGCCGCGTGCGGTTAACCCTGCAATTTCCGCGCTACGTCGACCAACCTCGCCCCCAAATTGAGCACGGTTGCCTGCATCTGCGCATCGTTCAGGTAGCCGTCAGGATGCAGCGCTTTGTCGGCTTGCACGATCGCCTGCTGCTCGGGCAACACCGTCACCCCGATGTTGCTGAGCAGCAATCTTAAAAAAACCAGCCCCCTGAGCCCTCCCAAAGCGCCCGGCGATGCGGCCATGATCGCCGCGACCTTGCCGCGATAAGCCAAGAGCGGCGCTTCATCGCCTTCGCGCCGCGACGCCCAGTCGATCGCGTTTTTGAGCAATGGGCTGAAGGCGCTGTTGTATTCGGGCGAGGCGATCAGAAAGCCGTCATGCGCGATCAACAATTGCTTGAAGGCGCGCGCGGCCTCGGGAATGCCGTGCTCGGCCTCGTCGTCCTGATTGAAGATCGGCATCGGAAAATCGGCCAGGTTGATCACCGTGACTTCCGCGCCGGCCTGTTCCGCGCCTTGCGCCGCGATTTTGACCAAGCGCTGGTTGAAGGAGTTTTTCCGGGCGCTGCCGGAAAAGGCGAGGATTTTGGGCTTGCTCATCGGGATGCTCAACCTGCGCCGTTATATTTTCGGCAAGGTGCCGATTTCGGCGACCTTGTTGAAGTCGACGCCGACGCTGATGATCAGGCTGCTCGCTTCCTCGATATTCATCGCCGATTTGATGACTTTCGACTTGTCCACGATCGCGGTAAAGCCGGAAGTCGGATTCGGCGAGGTCGGTATGAACAACACATATTTATCGTCGAAGCGGTTGGTCACATAGGCCGCCATCCAAACGCCTTCCTTCGGATATTCGACATAAACGACCTCTTTCGCGACCGTCTTGTCGTGGCCGGAAATCATATTGCTGACTTTTTTGAGGACCCGGTAAATGGTATTCAGTAATGGAATTTTATCGATAATACGATCGAAGGTCGCGATCACCCAGTAGCGCCCGTCCTTGACGATTTTATGGCCGATCCAGACCAGGATCGCGGTACTGACGCCGAACACCATCACCGTATAAAAATAATTGTCCGAGACGGCATAAACGGTGCCGATCAGATCGGACACGCGGTCTTTGACAAAAATCATGATCTGCAGCGTAATCACGATCGGGATTACGGCCAATACGCCGATCAGAAAATAATTTAAAACTTGTTTTACCAGTGGGTTCATTAGCGCTCCTCGTCGTTAACAGCGACCTTTCGCCGCGGCCGTTACTTTATAAAGTTGTTATTATTGAACGCCGTTACCTTGCCCCTGCGAATTTTTCGTTCAAGGCAGGGATGAGCCGGCAACTCATTATAAGCGAAATCAAGCAACTTACCGATCAATCGCACAGGCGATGCAACGGGAAATGACAACTGAAACAGCTCCCCTTCCCGAGCTCGCTGATGATATGCAGGCGGGCGTCATGCCGCATCAACACATGCTTCACGATCGCAAGGCCCAGGCCGGTGCCGGGCGTTTTCCGGGCGTGATTGGATTCGGCGCGGTAAAAGCGCTCGGTGACGCGCGGGATGTCCTCCGGCGCGATGCCGACCCCGCGGTCCTGGACCTCGAGCACGACCGTGCCGCCGTCCTCGAACCAGCGCACCTTCACGACCGAATCGGCGGGCGAATATTTCAGCGCGTTGCCGACGAGATTGGTAAACGCGCTGCGGAGTTCCTGCTCGTCGCCATGAATATTGGCATCCGATGCGAGAGACAATTCGATGCGCCCGGCCAAGTTTTCGACCACGCCGCGCTCATTGCAAATTTGCTTCAGCAATGCTGGCACATCGACGCAAACCGTACGCCTTTGCTGCGTCTCGAGCCGGGTCAGCATCAACAAGTCATCGACCAGATGCTGCATGCGCTCGGTCTGTCCGCGCATTTGTTCCAGCGAGCCGGTCAATAAGGCGGAACCGCCGTCATCCATATCCTGCAAGGTCTCGAGATAGCCTTTCAGCACCGTCAACGGCGTTCGAAGTTCGTGCGAAACATTCGCGACAAAATCCTTGCGCATCCTTTCCATCTTCTTCACTTGCGTGACATCCTGCGCCAACAACAGCCTGAGACCTGAACCGTAATTGACGATCCTGACCTCCAAGGTGATCTGATTGTTCACCGGCGAAGGCAACATGATCGCCTCCTGATAATCCTGCAATTTGAGATAGCGGATGAATTCAGGGTAGCGAATCAGATTCGGAATGCGCTGCCCCTTGTCCGCCGGCTGCAAGCCCAATACCTTCAGCGCCGCCTTGTTTGCCCATTCGATCACATCGTCCTCGCCCAAAATGACCGCGGCATCGGGCAAGGCCCCGGTGAAATCGCGAAACTGTTCGAGCAGTTTCCGGAGCTTCTTTTTACGGCGTTTTTCGGCCTTTCTGAGCCGGTAAACATGGTAGTAGATATCTTCCCAAATCCCTTTGGTTTTCGGATAATCGACTTTCCCCCCTCGGCTGATCCAGCGTTCGAAACGGCTGATTTGCTGCAGCTGCCGAAACAGAAAAATCAAGGTCGCCGCCATCAGTAAAGGCAGCAGAGCGCCTGTCAGAAAGCCGACAATGACTATCGCGAATAGCGATAGCAATACAATTGTAATTTCCCTTTTCCAAACTCCCATAAATTCTACGTTCTATTGCAGCAGCGAAAAACGATAACCGAAGCCGCGCACCGTTTGCAGAAGCTCCTCGCGGCCATACTCGGAGAGAATCTTTCTGAGCCTACGAATATGCACATCGACCGTGCGCTCTTCGATATATACACTGCGCCCCCAGACCTGATCGAGCAACTGCGTGCGCGTATAGACCTTGTCCGGATGGGTCATGAAAAACTGCATCAGGCGGAATTCGGTCGGACTGACTTCAAGTTGACGCTCGCCGATGCTCAGCCGGTGCTGTTCCGCGTCGAGCGCCATGTCGCCGAGCACGATCTGCCCGCCGCCAAGCAACTTACCGCTTCGGCGCAGCACCGCGCGAATCCTCGCGACCAGTTCCTTCGGCGAAAACGGCTTGGTGATGTAATCGTCGACGCCGACATCGAAACCGCGCACCTTGTCTTCCTCTTCACCTCGCGCAGTCAATAAAATGATCGGCAAGTCCTGATAGGCGCTTTCTTTACGCAAACGCCGCGCCCATTCCGCGCCGCTGATGCCGGGCAGCATCCAGTCCAGCAGAATCATGTCTATATGCGTCTGATCGAGAATCGCTTGCGCTTCCTTGGCGTCGCTCGCCGCATGCGCGATAAAACCGGCTTGCTCGAGCACTAAAAGCAGCATCGCGCGAATCGAGTCTTCATCTTCAACCACGAGAATAGAGAGTTTGGTCATGATAGGAAAGAAAAATAAAAGCTCGGATTGTAGTCCTGAATTAATGACAGCTTGATGACAGCGTCGCGCTAATTGGAACCGTCATCAAAACGCCCTTTTTGTGCCGCCGCGAATAAGGCATTGCATTCGGTTTCGAGAACACCGCCTAGGATCAGGGTTTGGCGAAATGCGGCTCTTGCGCTGATGTCGGCCGCGCGCAAATCGATCTGCCACCAACCGAGTTGTTGTAAATAGGGTATCGAGGCGCCATAAAAAACCCGGCCGATACCCGCCCATTCGATCGCCCCCTGACACATCACACAGGGTTCCGCCGTGGTATAAAGATCGAATCCGCTCCAGTCTTCCGGACGATGCCGCCGTGCACAGTCATTGATCGCGACCATTTCGCCGTGAAAAGTCGGATTCAGATCCGAGCGGTTAAAGCCCTCCCCGACGCACTGACCGTTCTCGCGCTGAATGATCACCGCGCCAAAAGGATACCGCGGCGCCTCCCTGGCCAATTCGATCGCTCGCCGCATGAAATGTTCATGATTCATAACGGCGAATTATATTAGAATTGCCCCGGCCGAGTTGAATTTTTAGCCTCACGAGGCGTCTCAGATGACGCAGTAAATCACGCTTCGCTGAACAGGAGAGCCACATGAGTGTATTACAAGAATTCAAAGAATTTGCGATCAAGGGCAACGCTGTGGACATGTCGGTCGGCATCATCATCGGCGCGGCCTTCGGCAAGATCGTGTCGTCATTGGTCGCCGATGTGATCATGCCGCCGATCGGCGTCCTGGTCGGCGGCGTCGACTTTACCGACCTCGCGATCACAATCAAGGAGGCATCCGGCGATGCGCCGGCGGTGATGTTGAAATACGGCAGCTTCCTGCAAGCCGTCGTCGATTTTACGATCATCGCCTTTGCGATTTTTCTGGTGATCAAACTGATCAACAACTTGAAGAAGAAAGAAGTCGAAGCCCCTGCCCCGGCTCCCGAACCAACCAAGGAAGAGCTGTTGCTGACCGAAATCCGCGATTTGCTGAAGGAAAGAAAACCTTAGCGACTCTACTCCCAGGAGAACGGCGCCATGGCTGATCGTCATCGCGCCCATTTCCTGACTTCCCTAACAGCACTTCCTATCGCTATTATCAGATTAACGCACCACCGCAACTGCTGCCCTGCCCGGCCGTGCAGCCGTAACAATGCTGGCGCACGCTGATCGGCGCGCCGGTCAGGGCCTTGCCGAACAATTGCTGCAAATGAATTTTTTGCTGGCCGGCAGAAGCGCCCAGCGGCAATTGCAGCATCTGGTTGAAATCGCAGTCATACACATAACCCTGCCAGTCGATGCTCAATGTATTCAGGCACATCACATGCCGGAGATTCTCTACGCAGTGGTTGTCTTTCAGCAATTGCAGGTACTGATTGAACATGCCCTTGCTGACCAGCATGCTGCCGAAGCGCTGGATCGGCAGATTGGCCATAGCGTAGAGCCGATTGAAGGTGACGCCGTAATGTTCCAGAAGATGGGCCTTGTAGGCTACTTCGAGCGGCTCTTGTGCGGGCGGCAGGGCCGCACCCTGCGGATTGAAGACCAGATTCAGGCGCAGATCGCCGCCTTCCTGTCCGTAACCGAGTCGGTTCAAGGCTTGCAGCGCCAAGATGCTCTGCCGAAACGTGCCCTTGCCGCGCTGCCGGTCGACATTGTCTTCGAGGTAACACGGCAAGGAGGCGGTGATTTCAACCTGCTGGCCCGCGAGAAAACCGGCCAGATCCTCGTAGCCGGGCTCTTCCAGAATCGTCAGATTGCAGCGGTCGATCACCTTCACGCCCAACCGCCTAGCTTCCGCCACCAGTTCGCGGAAATGGGGATTCATCTCCGGCGCGCCGCCGGTCAGATCGAGTATTTTGATGGCTTCCTTTTCGATAAACGCCAGCACCAGATCGACCGTGTCCTTGTCCATCAGTTCGTTTCTTTTCGGTCCCGCGTTCACATGGCAGTGCGTGCAGCTCAGGTTGCACAAATAACCGAGATTGACCTGCAACACCGCCAGTTCGTCCCGGAAAATCTGCGGAAAGTCGGTCTGATCGAGGAGCGGTAAGGTGGCGTGCATGGTTTACTTCGCGCTAAAAAAAATGTCGCCGTAATAGGCGGTCGCCCGGCCTCCGGCATTGTCGGTATCGGTCATGATCGCGACCGCGTCGATATGATCGATGGCTTCGCCGAATTGCTGGCGGAGGTCATCGAGAATGTTGCGTTTTTCGTGATACCAGACCGCCGTGTCGTCACCGGACGAGCGCAGCGCGATCATCATCACATTCTCGCCCGCATACGCATTCGGCCAGATTTTACCCTTCGGCGAGGTGCTTGCCCAGACATAATTGAGCGCCTTCTTGCGCCAGAACGCCAGTCCGCCGTCGATTACCACATACACCCGTGCCGCATAATCATCCCCAGGCTTCGACTGCTCGTTCAGCTGGCCGAGCCGGTTTTCGATCCGCCAGCGCCAGTTCAAAAACGGCGTTTTAGTCAGATCGATGCGCTGTTTCCTGAACAGACCCGACGCACTCGCCGCGCTGTCGGCCTGCAACACTTTGGCGCCGTCCTGTTGGACCAGGCGATAGCGCGTCTGTCCCTTGAACGCTTGCGTTTCCCAATCCTGTAGCGATCCGGATGAAAAATCGCCGATGCGGATCGTGTCAGCGCCCTGAGCGATGTTGGCTGCCAGCGTCAAAAGCAACAACGCAATCGATCGACGCGAAAATGTGATAGGCATGGCTTTTTGCTATGGCAATGGATTCTTGAAAAAACGGATCGGAATGATGCAGGTCCATGATCCGAACATGATGCCCAAACCCGAGGATCGGCAACGCACATCGCAGTCTCCGTAGCCTCGACGCGTGAAGTGGGCGCGCCTTGCGCACCACTTCAGATGGCCCGTTAGCCGCCATCCCAACAAAAATCGGGACCTCAACACGATGTTACAGAGGCAAACGATGCCCGGAAAAAATCCCGCCCGGCCCTAGTTTATTTTTGCGATTGCTATATAATACGCTGCTTATCAGCGCACCGATGCCTCGGTGGCGAAATTGGTAGACGCAAGGGACTTAAAATCCCTCGGTGGAAACACCGTGCCGGTTCGACTCCGGCCCGAGGCACCAACAAATTCAAGGACTTAGGTTTTTAGCCGAGTCCTTTTTTATTGCCTAAAATATTTTTGGGACACTGGCGGGGCATTTCAAGATAACAAATCACAACAAATGCCAATGCTTTAAAGTGACCTCTCCGGACAATAAGCTTCATAGAGCGTACCCTCGCCACCAATCATTTGAGCTTTGAACGATGAATACAGCGCAAATTAAATGCCTTTTGGTTTTCTCTGTCTTTGCCATCATCGGTTTTGGGCCAGTATCGCCGGGTTGCCTGATAGGAATGTACATCGTCATTGCGCGTCCACAATGGTTCATTACCTTTGCTCAGGATTTGTATGACAACCCGCACCCTCCTCATTTCCAAGAAAGACTTGGAACCGATTCCGAAAAGCAAACCAGACAAACAAGACTTAAGTGTTTTCTGAGTTTGCTAGGGTTGTTCATTATTGATATTGCACCAATCCCGACTACGCCAATCATTGCTGCCTTCATCATTTTTATTCGCCCTGCATGGTTTATCCGCACGATTGCGAACGTGTATGGGAAAGACCTAAAAGCATGACCAGTCGAATTCAAAAATCTCGCATCATCTGCACCAGGGAAAACCACTAAATTCGCCTCAAGACAAACGCCTGCACAGGGCAAAAAATTTATCCACAGGCTCTCGCTCATGTTTGGAGAGCTTTTATTTCGGGATTCTCAACAAGATTCATTTTCCAAAGATGAGCTCTGATCGATAACGGCTTGTTGCGCCAACACCCAGCGCGCTTTAGCCGCATAGGCGCTCGGCAAATGCACCGTTTTATCGCCGACGCGGCTGCCGCGTAGCATCTTGCCGTCCAGGCAGATTTGTTCGCCCGACGGCCCAGCAGGCTCGGCAACGCCGCTTGCACCCACAGCAAAAAGCGTCCTGGAAGGCTTTTGGATCGATCCAGCCCAATACGTCGCTTAAGGTGTCGTGGGATGGGATGCCGTTCGGCAACTCCAGAAATCCGCGCAGCCATGCCTCTTTCTCCTCGGCAAATCGGTAATTGTATGCCCCTTTACCTGTCAAAAACGAGACAGCGCGATTGCCCTGAAGTGCCAACGATAGCGTCATCGTTGGCCTAAAAGTGGCCGAGCTTGGCCGGCCACTTTCTATCAATTAGCGGTTCCTGAGCAGGGTTTTGCTGAAGACGACATCGCCGTTCAGGTCTTTCAGGTCAACCGTCAACGCCTTGCTCTTTTTGTCGATATTGACCTCGCCAAAGAACTGCAAGCCGGCATAAGGCGAAAGATTGGCTTGGCCGGCAGGCGGCGCCTTAGCAAAGACGACCTGAGGACCGAAGGTATTGTCGGTCGTATTGGGACCGAAGGAGCCCGCATTCAAAGGGCCCGCAACAAACTCCCAGAATGGAGCAAAATCTTTTGTTGAGGCCTTGTCAGGATCGTAATAATGCGCCGCCGCATAGTGGACATCGGCCGTCAACCAGACGATATTGCGAAGGCCCTTATGTTTGATGAAGCTCAACAAACGCGCAATTTCGAGCTCGCGGCCGGCGGCCGGGCCATTATTGCCGTTCGCGACGGCCTCCCAGCGCGGGTTGCCTTGCGCGTCGACGCCGTCGCCGATGTTCAGGCCAATCGGCATATCGGCCGAAATCACTTTCCATGCCGCCCGCGAATTTTTCAATTCCTTTTCGAGCCAAGCAAGCTGGGTTTCGCCCAGGAAAGCGGTTTCGGCGCTCTCCTGGCTTTGCAGATTACCCGTATTGGGCCCGCGGTAGCTGCGCATGTCGATCACAAACACATCGAGCAGCTTGCCGTAGGAAAGCTTCCGGTACACACGCTCGGACTCCTCCGCACCCTGCGGGCGCAGTGGCGCATATTCGTGAAACGCTTGGGTCGCACGCGCGACTAACAGCGGCACATCCTTGACCGCATAACGCGCATCACCGCTCAAATCCTTCGAGTCGGACCAGTTGTTCACTATCTCGTGATCGTCCCACTGCCAGACCTGCGGCACCTCGGCATTGAACCGGCGCAGGTTTTCATCGAGCAGGTTATATTTGTAACGGCCGCGAAACTCATCCAGCGTTTCGGCGACTTTGCTGACTTCCGGAGTCACCAGATTGGTCCATACCTGATCGTTTTCAGCGACTTTGCTTTCCGGTATCGGGCCGTCCGAATACACGTTATCGCCGCTTTGAATGAAAAACTGCGGCTCGACCTGGCGCATCGCTTCATAAATCTTCATGCCGCCAAAGGCCTCATTGATGCCCCAGCCCTGCCCCGCCGTATCGCCGCCCCAAATGAAACGGATATTGTCCTGCTTGCCGATCGTATGAAAATGCCCCGTCACCGGCTGGCTTGGGTGTCGCGCATTGGTCAAATCTTCAAACCAGACTTTCAAGAAAACATCTACACCCTCGGGAAGACCGACCAAATCCTGCCGGGCGGTAAAATCGGTTTCTGCAAAGGCATAAGGCCCTCTGATCGTGCGCGCGTCGTTGAATTGATCATTGAACGCATATTCAACCATCATCCGCGCCGGGCGGTCGGTGCGGCTCCACACCATTGCGCGCCCGGGCGCCAGGTCGCCGATTTGAATGCCTTGCTCCATCGCGGGCACATCGTCCGCTGCGATCGCATTTTCGGCCGTCAAAATCCAGGCCAACGACAGCGCCACCCTGCCGGCACGGCGGCAAACGGCATAGCCTTGTGTGGTTAACATCTTCATTGATTTGCTCTCTGCAAAAGTATTGAGAAAGCGCAAATTATAGGAAGCGTTAGATGACAAGATGATTAAGAGGAAAAACAGGATCCGGAGCCCAGCGACAATTTCAGCCAAAGCTGGTAACGCATCAATTCAGGTTTTTTTTGAATTCCCGAGTTAAATATCAGGTTTTCACCCGATGTTCATCCCTCGCCTTCAAGGCGTAAATTTAATCCGCCTTTTGCTTGATTATTAGAGGCATTGCTCGTCAGTGATCGGAGCGGTTTTTTTGATAATTGGGCGGGATCGTTGCCGAGCCAGTTTTATCCTTATTTATCAATTTATTATGCTTATTCCAATAACATAAATTTGTTAACTTAGCTGGTTTGTGGGGTATATATCATGTCTACTAAAACACAATCATACAGTGATGAAATCACTAACGGAGATGCTTTTCCTTCGCTAGCATCCCAATCCTATGATTCAAGATGGCTGTTCGGCAAAAACAGGAAGCACCGAGAAAAAGCCCGGCAAAAATCCGTATGCACGTCTAGGCGGCTGAACACGGCCGCAGTCTATCTAACCCTTTCATTGCCATGGCTGGGAAACGCCGCCTGGGCGGCGCTGCCGGGTGGCACTCTGGATCCGACGACAATACCCAAGTATGTCTCTCGCTTGTATGTTCCCCCGGCAATGCCAAAGACGCTTAACGCCGGCGATCCCAGTGTCGACTATTACGAAATCGCAGCACGCCAGATTACCCAACAGGTACTGCCTAAACCGTTGCCTAAAACGACACTGTGGGCATACGGCTCCAGCAGTGATTCAAAAACTTTCCATTCTCCTTCCTATAACATCGAGGCGAAATTTAACCGCCCGGTACGGGTGAAATGGATCAATGACTTGAAGGACGGCAATGGCAATTTCCTCCCCCATCTGCTGCCGGTCGATCAGACCGTGCACTGGGCCAATCCTGCCGGAGGCCCGGAAGGTCAGGATAGTATGGGCATGGACCCTAATCCGTATACCGGGCCGGTGCCCTTGGTCACCCATCTCCATGGCGCGGATGTAGTTTGGGGGAGCGATGGGTATCCGGAATCCTGGACCTTGCCGGCGGCATCGAATATTCCAGCGGGTTATGCGTCCAGGGGAAGCCATTGGAAGCAAATCGATGGATCGGAGGACGAGGCCGGAGCCGCGACCTATCAATACACCAATGCCCAGCGCGCCACGCACATGTGGTTCCACGATCATACCTTAGGCATGACCCGAAACAACGTCTATGCCGGTTTGACGGGCAATTATTTCTTGCGTGGCGGCGCATCGGACCTGCCTAGCGTGGCATTGCCGAAAGGCGACTTCGAGATCCCTTTACTGATTCAGGACCGCGCCTTCAATAGCGACGGCAGCCTTTTCTATCCGGGGGATCGGGCATTCTTCGAAGGGTTAGCCAAGAAGAAACTGCGGATACCCTTCATTCCGAGCAAAACGGTAGACGGCAAAGACAGCGATGTCTCGCCCATTTGGAATCCGGAGTATTTTTCCAACGTGATGCTGGTCAACGGCAACAGTTGGCCAAAGCTTGACGTAGAGCAACGCCGTTATCGTTTCCGCATCCTCAATGCGTCTGACTCCCGCTTCATGATTCTGAAAATAGCCAAAGACCCGACGGCCCGGCCTGCAACAGAAGCATCACCGATCTGGGTCGTGGGAGGCGACGGCGGCTTTCAACCCCAACCTGCAAAGGTCAATTCGCTGCTGATCGGTCCTGCAGAAAGAGTCGATGTGGTCGTGGATTTCACTCATGTACCGAAAGATTCACCGCTTTACCTGATCAATGAAGCTCCCGACGAGCCCTATGGCGGAGGGGAAGGCGGAACGGATTATGCCTATGCCGATCCTGATACCACCGGCCAGGTGATGAAGTTTGCGGTGATCGGACCTGCCACTTCAAAAGATGAATCGGTTCCTCCGGAGCAGCTAAAAACCTTGTTAGCCGCCGAGAAATTGGGCGCCCCGTTAACTGTACGCAAGGTTTCCATTAACGAAATGGAATCAGGAACCGTTTTCGCCGATTACAACGCCGATGCGAATGGCAACCTGGTAAGTATTATCGAGGATCCCGCCGGTATTCCATTCGGCCCGACCATTTCCATGCTCGGAACCATGGACAACACAGGAGCTCCCGCGCCTCTCCCCTGGATGGATCCAGCGACTGAAAATCCCGGCAACGGCGCCACAGAGATATGGGAAATCTACAATTTCACCGAGGATGCCCACCCCATTCATATGCATCTGGTCGAGTTCCAAGTTCAAAATCGTGAGCCGCTACAACCGGATCTGAACGGTATGCCCATGCTTCCCGCAACGCCACTCGGTGCAGCACGGGGACCGGAAGCTTGGGAGCTCGGTTCCAAAGACACGGTGATTGCTTACCCGGGTGAAGTGACGCGGGTCAAAGCCAGATTCGACCGCCCCGGCTTGTATGTCTGGCATTGCCATATTTTGTCTCACGAAGATAACGATATGATGCGCCCCATCTGCGTGGGTAGTCAGGATGACTGTCCGGTTCAACTCGCAAACCCCTAAGTCAAATGCCGCATCGAACAGGCAACGTCGCGCTTTGATCAGGCTTTATGCGGCGATCGACGTTCGCCATGCCTAACGGAGTGCAGCCTTGGACGGGCTGCACTCTTTTTATTGTTATCGAATTCTGTCATGCTATTTTTTGTCACCAGTCAACTGAGTTTTAGTTTACGCTATCGCTTTTTTTCTGGGTATCCATCATGAAATCCGATCATGCGAAGTTGGCTTTGTTTGCTGTGGGTAGTGTATTCGCGGTTGTTAACAGCACCGTTGTCGCAAATGACTTACCTTCTAAAATATCTAAAACACCTGACGATGTGATTTTTTTAGAGCAGGGTTGGGACGCCGAACAAAGGGCGGCCTTTTACCAGACCACGCAAGGCTCCAGAATGTTGCCTTATGACTGGTTCCTGAACTTGGAACAAGCCAAAGGGCGCCAGAAATTAAGCGCCGCCTCTAATTTGCGGAAAATGGGCTTTTTAGTCGATGAGCGTAGCGACACAAATCCCGATAAATTACCCGTTGGTTTTGCCAAGGATGTAGATCCTGTCAAAGGCGATTCCATAGGCCTTACCTGTGCAGCCTGCCATACCGGTCAATTAAAGTACAACGGATCGACTGTCCGTATTGATGGCGGACAAAGCCTGATAGACCTTGAACAACTGCAAAATGCCATTCTTGCCTCATTGGAGGCAACGCTCGCAGATGAGCAAAAATTTGACCGCTTCTCTAAAAAAATTATCGGCAAGTTTGCTTCTGATGCCCAACGCAATGACCTGATGGCAAAAGTTATCCATTATCGCGATTGGTGGAAAGCCCGTATTGAGCGCAGCAAAGGCATTACGCCGCATGGCCCCAGCAGAACCGATGCCTTTACCATCATAGCGAACGAGGTCGCCTGTTACTCCCTGGCTATACCGGAGAACTGCGCCCCTGCGGTAGCGCCCACTCAATTTCCGTTTTTGTGGAATACGCCGGATTTTGACTGGGTGCAATACAATTCGTCGGTACATAGCCCGCTTGGTCGTAATGTAGGCGAAGTGACGGGAGTCTTTGCCGAGACGGAAATTCGTTCGGACGGCTCGGTCGGTTCCAGTGCAAACATTAATAACTTGTATGATTTGGAAGCGTTGTTAAAAAAGCTGCACGCACCTGCCTGGCCGGAAAAAATATTTGGCAAGATCGACACCGGCCTGGCAAGCCAAGGGGAAGCTATTTTTGCCGACAAATGTTTGAGTTGCCATACGGAGGATCCGCAGCCGCGAACCGCCCCCAACAAATATGGTGAGACCTTTGCGAAAGTGAATTTCGAGACGCCTTTAAGCGTGCTGCAAACTGACTCAACGGCTGCATTGGCATTTGCAACCCGCCGCGCTTTACCCGGAGCTTTTTTACCCATTACCAACGCGTTGGGGATTGTCGGTGCGGATAACAAAGTCCCCGTAGCTTCATTATTGAATATTTCCGGCTCAGCGATTATCAAGGCGTTCTTCACGAATGGCGACTTGTCGAGAAGCCCGCTTGAATACCTCGGCTACCGCGAATCGCTCAGCCCCACCATTGCGCAGCTGACAACCTACAAAGCACGCCCGTTGAATGGCGTCGCCTTCACCGCTCCGTATCTGCACAATGGCTCGGTCGCCTCCCTCTATGAACTGCTATTGCCGGCCGCCGAACGGCTTGCTAAGTTTTATGTCGGCAGCAAACAATTTGATCCGGTTTATTTAGGCTTCTCGACCGAGCGTGAGGACCATAGCGTCCTGCTCGATACGGCTGCTCTGGGTAATGGTAATTCAGGTCATGAATTTGGCACGGATTTAAGCCATGATGAGCGTATGGCGGTTATCGAATACATTAAAACCTTGCAATAGCCATGGAGACCCGCCGGTTATTACACGACCGGCGGGCCGTCCCCAATCAATGACGCTTACACGCGCCAATCGCTGAAGGCTCCCTGGTATTATCAGACGCCTCCCGCGCCGCGAAGCCGGTATCGGGAAATTCGGTAAACAGGCCATCGACGCCCAGGTCATAGTAATAAGTCATCTCCTCGCGAGGATCGAAAAAGCCGTAGCCGCCGGCGTCGTTGCGGAATGTCCAGGTATGCACCTGCAAGCCTCTTTCGTGCGCTTTTTCCAAAACGCCGGTGCTGCCATCGACGCGGCGGTCGTTGATCGTGATCTGCCCGTCGCCATTGCGATCGACTTGATCATCGACGGTTTTGACCAGATAAGGCTTCCAGGGGCCGACCGCATCGGCATAGGTTTTGACAAAATCCAGCCCGGCATCGGTCAACAGGTCCGCAAAGGTGCGCGGATCGCCGGAGACGACGAAGTCATAAGGCTGGCGATAAGGCGCGACCAAAGACACCGAGCCGTCGGCGTTCACGTCATCGGCATCGATCAACTGCACCAAAGTGATTTGGGTTTTACGGCTAAGATATTGCAGGTTGCCGACTTCGAAAGACTGGATAAATACCGGCGCGCAAGCGCTGTTTCCGTATGCCTTATGCAGTTTGTTCAGTAACTTTATCTCGAAGAAATGCTTGCCGAACAGTTTATGTTTTTTTTGATTGGTCACCGTCGCATGATAGGTCGAATGCTTGATCTCGGGATAGATGCCGATCGTACGCCCGGTTTCCGCGCTCTTGCGCTTGGCCAAAGCAATCACTTGATCCAGCGTGGGTATCTCGTATAAGCCGTTGTATTGCTGATCGCGGTTCGCCCGCGCCTGCACAGCATGCAGGGTTTTAATTTCCGCCAGCGTAAAATCGGTCGCGAACCAGTCGTTATACTCGACGCCGTCAACCCTCCGCTTGGTCTTGCGGTCGGCAAATTCCGGGTGGTTCGCGACATCCGTGGTTGCCCCTATCATCGGCTCATGCCGGGCGATCATCTTGCCGTCCTTGGTCAACACCAAATCCGGTTCGATAAAATCGGCGCCCTGGTCGATGGCCAAGGCATAGCCTTCCAGCGTATGTTCGGGACGATAGCCCGACGCGCCGCGATGGGCTATCACAAGGGGTTTTGCGACCGGGGCCAAGGTTTCAACCGGTTTGGCTTGGACTCCGTTCTGGCAACCTAATACGGCCAAGGCGGCGGCCGCCAGACAGGCATGTTGGTGACTTTTGTTTAACATAAATCGTGTCCTTTATAAAAATCTGATGAAGGATGCAAACGCGGGGAAAGCGGCCGAGCTTACCCGGTCGCCTGCCATCCATTCGCGGCTTCTGAGATTGAGAAAGCGCAAATTATAGGAAGCATTAGGTGACAGGATGATTACGACAGAACGCGCTATGTTCGTGGGCTAGCAGACAGACTGCTTGGATGGGCTTTGATTACTATTTAAAACCGTAGGACCGTTGAAGTTCGTCTTTCAATATTTCGTTTAAACAACAGCCCATTTTGAGTTTCCGCGCTATCCGCCCGGAAATCGCCGCCGTTCAGTTTTAGGAATCAGCGCCATGATTATTGAACTCACCCACAAAGCCATCATCGTAATCTTGGCTTCCGGCATCCTGACGGTCCTCTTGCCAAGTGTGCCGCCGGTAGCTACCTCGGTGGCCATGCCTGCCGTTCAACTGCCGGATGCCGAACTGCTGGATCAGCACGGCACCTCGGTCCGCCTTGCCCGCGATGTCGTAGGTGACCGGATCATCGCCCTCAGCTTCATTTATACCGATTGCCATACGGCCTGCCCGGTCTCCTTGGCCATGTTCTCCGAGCTGCAAAGCCGGCTGGGAGAAAAACAGGCCCGGGACGTGCGCATCGTATCGCTGAGCATCAACCCGGCGGTGGATTCACCGGCTCGCCTGAAAGCCTATGCGGAGCATTTCCATGCCAAACCCGGATGGATCTGGCTGACCGGCAAGAAAGCCCAAATCGACGCCTTATTGAAGGAGCTAGGCATCTATACGAACGATCACGCCAGCCATGCGTCGGTCATTCTTGTCGGCGATCCGATCTTCGGTGAATGGCGGCGCTTTAACAATTTCTCCAATCCGGAGGCTATCGCCGCAAAAATCGATGAACTGCTCGATGCTCGCGATGAATTGCTGGTCGCTCGCGATGCCAGCCCCCGAGAACGGATAAGCGCTTCACATTAAGATACATTAGACAGCGGCAAGGCATAAATTTCTCAAGTCAGGTCTAATGCGTAAGATTTAATTTCCAGTACCTGCTTTTCCGGCCACAGCGATAGCACTTCCGCCATGCTTAACCGAATCCGAAGCGGCCATATAGGTGATCAGAGCTGCTACATCGTCGTCGCTGAGCCTCAGATTCGGCATCTTCAGTCTGTTGTAACGCTCAAACAATTGCGTCGCGATCGGGTCCTTTTCCGCCAGCATCTGATCCGGGGCCTTCAGCCAGCGTGCCAGCCAGGCGCGATCCCGCGTCTCGGTCACGCCGGCTAGCCCTGGCCCCAGTCCGTCTTCTGCACCCAGGCTATGGCAGCCATCGCAACGCGAACGATAGAGATCCTCACCCCGGCTCCTGTTGGGGAGGCGTGGCGCTTCGGCATAACTCGTTGGATTCGACTTGGCTACGGGCATGCGCTGGAGCGAATACCCGAGCAATCGAGCCAAAACCTTCGGCTCGTCAAAGGGCGAGCGTTTGATCCATTTCCCGGTGGCCTCGTTGCCGACGATGAGGCTGATGTTGTGATTCTGCGTTTTCTCGCCTGCCGGCTCTTCACTGTATAACCCCAGTTTCTTGCGCAGAAGCGTGATATCCGCCTTATTCCCGGTCAAGAATGTCCACCCTGGCCCTACCCTGAACCTCCCGGAATATTCCTTAAGCACCGCCGGCGTATCGTGCTCGGGATCCAGGGTGATCGAATAAAAGAAGACATCGCGGCCTACGCGCTCACCCAGCGCCTTTTGAACCTGGCGCAAGCTGGCCGTTTCTGTAGGGCAGGCATCCGGGCAATGCGTGAAAATGAAGTTGATCGCCACCACCTTACCCTTGATCAGATCATCATAGAAGCGGACTGTTTTCCCCTCCTGCGTCACCAGAGCAATATTCGGAAAATAGTCCCCGTTCCAGCGCGAGCCGGCAGGAGCGGCCACAACCGGGCCGCTCCCGAGAATCGAAGCGATGCAGACGAATAAAAGGAGAGTCGCCATTACCCTCGAATATTCTGCGGCATGCTGCATTTTCATCGCCTCCTCCAGGCCTCAGGGCAATAATTGGCAGTCGGCAAGCGGGCTATCGCATCCGTCCTTATAGGTCGGCAAAACATTTGAGCTTTCATATGAGACGCCATCCCATCCAGAAACAGGCGTAGGCAGCACTATGGGGTTAAGTGGGTCTTGAATATCCCAGCGCATCAGCATGGCCTTATCCTCGTGTTGCGTGTTGTGGCAGTGTTCCATGTAAGTCCCGGCGAATTCCCTGAAGCGTATAGCCATCTCGACACTGTCTGTCGCATCCGTTAGAGGACCGATACGATAGACGTCCTTGCGCGCCCATTTTTCCCATATCGGTGGCGCCTTACCGCCACGCTTCAGAATTTGTCCTTCTTCGAAATGCACATGCACGGGATGGCTCCAACCACTGCCGCCATTCACGATATGCCAGATCTCGGCGGCCCCCCCGGTCGGGGCGGCCGACAACCGATGCGGATCCATGTTGAGCCCTTGTCCGCCGTCGGTCTTGATGGTCCAGGGCTGTGTGTCGGTACCGTTGCTTCGCCCGAACTCGAATTTCCTATGTATCGCATTCTGGAGTTCATCCGCAGTAAAAGTGGGCAGCGGGATCATCTGCAAGCCTCCTTCGGCATAATCGGCCGGATTCATGCTGTAGTCCGGGCAGCTGACGGGACGCCCTCTCTGCACGCATGAGTGCACGCGGAATTCGAGGAACTTGCCTACGCCCGGATCGCCATTGATGCCGTCGGCCTGGTATACGCCGCTCACGACATCCTCGAGGGGTATCGCCTGTTTCGGACCTCTACCGTTGTCGTGCTCCAGCAGGTTGACGAAGTAGAGCTTGTCGCCGTCCTTGAAGTTTTTGAAGTCCACCACGAGGTCGTAACGCTCAGCAATTCCTTGTGATGGCAGATCGGCGGACTCGGCATTAGGGAACGGCACCGTATGCTCCATCAGATTGCCATCATTGGCGATCATATGAAACGGTACGCGCTGGCCCTGCTGATTGACCAGGGCAATCTTGAAGTAACGCGAAACACTGCCGTTCAAGATGCGGAAGCGGTAACGGCGTGCGCGTACATCGAGATACGGCTTCCACTGCCAGTTGACTGTGACCCGATCGCCGAGAAAGCCGTCCGTATTGAAAATATTGAAGAAGAGCTGGCCGTCTTGATCCCACGCTTTGTCGGCAATTATCAGGTTGACGTCGTAGTCGCGGTTGCCCCAATCAAGGGCTGTGCCGCTGGGGAGACATAGGTTTATGTTTTTGCCTGGATTGGCGTAGTGGCAGCCATAGCCGGGTTTTTTCGCATCGCCTCTCGCTTCTATCGCATTCGCCGCTTCCCGGCCTCGATCCACGGCGCTGTAATAGTTCATCATGGCCGCGTTGCCCTTGTAAACATTCTGCGCGGTGAAGTCGAGTTTATGGTCATGGAACCAATGCGTGCTCATCGTCTCGCGCCAGTCACCCGGAATCTTGATAATACCGCCGTTGCCATCCGGCGTACCGGCCGCCGGCACACCGGCCAAGGCATTGATACTGTCGTGCCCGGCGAGAATCATCGGCCAATTATAGTCATAGAACTCGCCCGGATAGAACCAAGAAGCCGTGTAACCGTCGCTCTCGGCCGGATTGTGGCCGTTATGCTCGTGGGTGCTGATCTCCTTGCTTCCAAAACCATGGTTCGCCACATCATCTATAGGGAGCGCATTGTAATGGCGGAATAATATAGATTCTCCGTAGCGCGCCATCAGCAACTTGGGAGGAAAGGTGCCGTCGAAGGTCCAGACGGTATCCGGCCGCTGGACGGGCAGCATGGGGTGGAGTTTGGCCTCGATGCCCTTCGTGGTTCCGCTGATATGGTAGAGTCCTCCGCTAGCGAATTCCCCTTTGCTGTAGCCGTGCCTCTGGTACAGATCGCGCAGGCCCAGGTTCTTGCGGGCACCGGTCTGTGCACTCTGGAAATAGACTTTGGGATAGATATATTTCCTATCATTAACTCCCGTCCACCGCTGATGGGCAAACCACACACCCGGCGGCCGGCCCTCCAAAACGGTTCTCGGGAATGGGCCCGCACATTCCTTAACTTTTGCATCCCAGGCATTCGGCAATAGCTCATTCGCGGCTTCGGTAGGAAGCGGATGAAGAGGCTCTCTAATGAAATTATCGAGGTCCTGCCCATTGGGTAGACTCTGGCAATCCAAAGGTGCAGGCAACGTGCTGGTATTCGAAGGCGGGCTCGTCGGCATTGCCTGCAGACCGAACTCCTCGAACATCAAGAGTGGAGCGGTAAAAGCCGTGGCGCATTGACCGTTGATGCACAATGGGCTGGGTACTGCAGCCGGGGGAATATCGGTAACCCCCGTGGGGATATTGAATGCCGCATAAACCGGCCTGGCAGCAATCATACCGAGGATGCAGGCCATAATAACTACTTTGCTCAGTTGATTGCTTGAACATTCGAAAGCATCTTTCGATCCGATCGGACGGCTGCAGTTCGCAGGTGTATTCGGTATAACAAGGTAATACCCTGCCCCAACGGTTCCGTGTTCGGCTAAGTTCATCCTGTGATTAATTTTGTTCAACATGATATACCTCCATTTAACTTTTATAAAATGGAATAAGAAAACCCACCTAGGTAGGCCTTTAACGGTATCCTACTCAGGGTCCTCATTATTTATTTGCGTCAGCAGGAGGGACTCATCCATCATTTTAAGATTGATCTAGAACCGGCCGACAAAACCCCCTCATGAGTTATCCTAATAATTCAGACTACTTAAAAGCACAGATTGCATATTTTTTGATATTCGGCATTTTATCAAATAAAAAACTTTACATATTAGCCATCTAATTACCGACTTCCCATTTTCAAAATATGCAAAACATAAAAAACACGAACCCTATTATTTTATATACTAATAACCAACTCAGCATAATCAGTACGGGCACTTATAATTAGTTCTGGTTAGATTAGTGCTCAGCATAAAACAAGACCACAGCCGCAGTACACAGCAAGCCAAGGCGCGCACAAAACAGGAGGCGAGGCAATATAGAAATGACCTTAGAAGCAAATTCTTCTAAGGTCTTTGATCATCTAATACTGCTACGGTTTAACACCCTCCCCCGAGCAACTTTGAAAAGTATTTATTGCAGCAATTAGAGTTCTATAATGAGCCTGAAAAGCACCTTGCACACAGTTTTGAACAACTGCCCCCGCAGGACGGTTCACGTAGCATTTATCTAACGCTGCTGACAGGGTTTGGCCAGAAGCCGTGGCTGTTTGCATATAAGTATTAGTACAAGCTGACGGAGCAGGAGCGGTGGCGGTAAAAGCCAAGCTACTCAAGCTTGAGATAGCGATAAGCACGACTCCGGCAACAAGGGTTCGCACCGTAATTTTTGATGAAATATTCATGATATGGTCCTCTTCATTAAAAAGTTTTTAATGGGGTTTAAGCGTCAATGCATTCGTCTCTGCAGGTCGGATAGATATCCTATTTATGCCTTTGCGAAAATTCCTGGCGCGCTGCTTTTGTCAATATGTTGTAAGCATCTTTTATGCTCTCACGTGCAGTTAATAACAAAAGCTCCTTCCCTTTCATTAGCTTTTCTTTCTCAGCTTCTGTTGAAGCGCTTGTAGCGGCGTCAAATTTCTCTTTTGCAGAATCTACATCCTGTTTTGCAGAAGCAATCTTTTTGCCATACAGAGAAAGCAGTTCTTCATGAACCCTAGTGTCTTTTCCGGATGCCTTAAGGAGATCTATACGTTTCTGAATACTTGAAGAATGTTCATCCGCATCCGATATCAGCTGATTTTCCTTTGCCGCAACGATCTGCCTTTCTGCGCGCTCCACACTGAGCCTGCTTTTTATCCATTCAGCCTTGATTTTATCGGCGACATTTTTGATGTCCTGCTTTGTTGCGCTCTTATTGATCTCTGTTTTGAATGCCTTGAACATGTCAATTTTGGCATCAAGCTCGGCAACCAGGCTTTTTCTTTCTGAATCGCTCAAGGTCGTCATATCGTTTACTCGGGTTCTGAAAGGCCCGAGCTGCTTCAGGCGATTGTTAACCTGGGTTAAAAGATAATTTTTCCCTCTAACCACCATCACTTCCATGGTATCGAGACGGTCCTTTTCTTTGCCGAAAGCCTTTCCCGCTCTGAAGCTGTCGGCTTTTGGGGTTATATATTGCTCGTCTGCCGCCGGGTTCTTCTCCTTGACTGCCTGTATTTTTGCAAGAGACGCGTTTTTTTCGGAAACATTGCCTACAAATGAAGGCGCAAGGATGGCCAGAACGAAAATAATGGCTATAAGAGATAATGCTATTGAGAAGGTTTTCATAAAAATATCCCACGTTCCTAAATCAAGATCGAATATCGCGGCGACCTTCGGAAGGTCGATTGCGGGAGCGGCTTGGGAGCCGTCCCGCAATCAGCCACGTAGCTAGCTACGCTACATTTCCATCATTGCCATTTTCATGTTAACGCCCCCTGCCCGTTAAGGTGCCGCTTGGGTTATTGCTGGCATTGCTCGCCATCGTCAGCGTTGCCGTATACGTCTGGACTGCCGTCGGTCTGAAAGTGACGCTGAGATTGCAGGTCCTTCCGGGATTAACCGGCGTAGTGCAGGTTCCGAGGGTGACCGAGAACGGTGCAGTCGTACTTGCAGAGGTGATAATGAGCGGGTTAGTGCCCGTATTCGTCACCCGGACGTTGCCGGTGGCAGAGGTACCGATCCGCACGCCCCCACCGCCTCCGATGGTCGCATTGGCGATGGTGGCGGTCGTTGCCGCGACGATGCCGTTGCCGCTCACCGTCACGCTGGAGGGCGATCCTGCCGCGTTGCTGGCGATGGAGACAGTGGCCGTCTTAGCGCCGGTCGAGGTCGGCCTGAACTGCACAGAGACAGTGCAGGAGCCGCCAGGGACGACAGCGGTCGTACAGTTGTTCGTGAACGAGAACTGTGTCGTCGCCCCGCTCAGGGTGACGCCGGATACGGTCAGATTGGCCGTTCCGGTATTACTGACCGTGATGGTCTGAGCCGCCGAGGTGGTGTTGATGACCTGGTCAGGGAAGGCCACGGCCAGCGAGACGGGCGCTATTGCGACAATCGGAGCAGGCGCGAGACCCGTACCGCTCACCGCGACGCTAGCAGGCGATCCTGCCGCGTTGCTGGCGATCGAAACACTGGCCGTCTTCGTACCGGTCGTGGTGGGCGCGAACTGCACATTGAAAGTGCAGGAGCCAAGAGGCGCGACGGTGGCACAGTTGATCGTGTTCGCCAGCAAGAACTGTCCCGGATCGACACCGGTCAGGGTGATGCCGGATACGACGAGGTTACTGTTGCCGGTATTGCTGACCGTAATAGACTGAGCCAGCGAGGTAGTGTTGACGACTTGGTTGCCGAAGGTCAACGCCAGCGAAGCAGGCGATATTGAAGCAACCGGAGCGATTGTACTGGCGACGCTGACAGGAGCCGCACGAACATCGCATGTTCCCTTAACGGCGCCAGGCGTCGTACAGAAGCTGAGCTGTTCGATATTCCGCAACGTGTCGGTGCCATCGACGCCCGTATTGTCTCTGACAGTCACGCTGCCATCGGCATTGCCAATGATGATGTAATTGGCCGCGGGACCCGAGAACCACGCCGTGTCGCAGTTGAGCGGAGTTGTGGCGCCGCAGTCGGCAACGGGAACGGTTGGTAGCAGGATCTCCCGCACGATCACGATGTTGCCCGGATTGACCTTGCCGGCGAACACCGCTTGTTGCAGGGTCATGCCGGTAGCGAGAGGACCAAAGTCTCCCGTAACAGCCGCGTTTTCCATCAGATCGGTGCTGCCGATTTCAGGGCCCGAGCCATTACGAACAGTGTCCACACCATTGGCGTCGTCCGTGCCATTACGAACGCTGAGCCGGACGTTCAGGTACCTGTCACCGTCGAGGATGTCATCGGCACCGCGGCCTTCCAGCGTATCGCTGCCTTCCCCGCCAAGGATGATATTACCTTCACCCCAGACCAGGCCAGTCAGCTGGCAATTGAATGATGCCGAGGCGGCAACAATCGGTGCGGACGGGATAGTTCGGATTGCCGCAGGCACCAATGCGTCAAGACCCTTGATGCGCGCCACGCCATTCGCATCCAACGCGTCGCAGCCGATGAAGCCGCCGCCATTGACCTGGCTGGGAATGATGCTGTCGCCATGCAGGATGTCGTTAAACTTCCATCCCGACATCGCTTCGACTTCGTTGAATTTATCGCGGGCAACGTTGACAGGAAGCGGCAAGCCCAGCAAAGGTATAGCCAGATCCATGTCTTGCGGCTGCGGATCACCCAGACCGATTTCCCAGTCATAGCCGGCAGCCCCGGCTACTTTCTCGACACCCGGACCGGACACGCCGATATCGTCGCCGCCTTCCATGTCGTAGTCGTCATCGCCGCCCTGGCCGATCAGGATGTCATGTCCAGGCAAGTTGTGGTCGTCGAAGAAAATGCTGGAACTGTCGCCGATCAAGAGATCAGGCTGATCGCCGCCTTCTTCCCACTCGTCGCCGCTGTCACCGAAGATGGCGTCTTCGCCCTGTCCGGCGATCGCGAAGTCATCATCGGGGCCGGCAAAGGTTTCATTGATATTGGCGCCGCCGTTGGTAAAGTCCTTGCCAGAGCCGGGAATGATGATGTCATCCCCGATACCGCCGTCGATGGCGTCGTTGCCGGGGCCCCCTTTCAGGATGTCGGCGCCGCCGAAGTCGGTGATGATGTCATCGCCGTCGCCACCGAGAGCCACATCGTCGCCGCCGCCGACCTCGATTCTATCGTCGCCGAGTCCGCCCCAGAAGGTATCGTTGTCATTGCCGCCATAGAATTGATCGGCAAAATCAGTGCCATTGTAAACGCTCTGACCGTTAATGCCGGCCGGGTCGATGTTATTGATCGCACGGTACTGGATCGTGCCATCGGCCTGAAACAACAGCAGTTGATTCTCATCGCATTCGGAGAGCGGGTCGTCATTTACCGACCCTGGACCCGTAATAGCAGCCAACGGGGGTACCAACGTCGATGATATGGGTAGTGGATCCGTACCTGGAACGTAAGGGGTATGGAGGTTTGCCAATTCGAACTTGCAATCGGCCGTCGCGAAGGGATCCGCCTTCAAGGTATGGGTATACGGATTGGTGTTGCGCATCACCAACTCGGCGAAGGAATTACCCTCGAGTTGGGTCCTGAGGTTCATGCCCGGCGTGCGGGCCAAATAGTACATGCGGTCGCCATTCTGGAGATCGGTGAGTTGCTTCTCGAACACGTAATTGAAGGTTGGACCGAGCAGGCCGCCGAACAAATTGGTGTTCTCGGCAAGACCGCCTACCCAGAGGTCGATGTCGTCAACGCCGGTTGTGGATACGCCGTTTGCATCATTCGCCCAGGCGCCCGTACTGAACATGAACGCACCACTATCGCCGGGAGGCAAGATGTCATCGCCGTCGCCAAGTATACCGTTCGGTCCAGGCAGGGTCGTGCCATTGACGATTTGATCAGCCGCCATCCGCCTGGCTTGTAAACTGCCGGCCAGGATCGGTCCGGCGCCATCTGGATCAAGTGTAGTAATACTAGGGTGTTTGCCATACGCCGCAATGAAGTTGACCAATGACACGTGGTGCTTAATATTCTGATCGAAGTCGATCCAGTTGGTGTAGGGCCGCAATTGGCCATCATTCGTCTTTGCGAAAATTTGCTTGCGGACGTTGTTCAGAGGTGGGATGCCTTCGCTGCGGGCACGCGCCATATTGATGCTGGGCAGATCAAGAGGGAGCCCCAGCAGATTGTTGCGCAGCGTGTCGGCGACGAATTCGTCGATCTCGTTGCCCGTTTGGTCAGACAGCCCCATTATGATAGAACCGGTGGCTTGTCGGGAATCGAGTGTGCCGGCGGAGCCACCCTGGTAGAACGCCGCCGGATTCAGGAAGCCAGCGAGCAGCGCAATGTCGTTATGCGAACCGTCTGCGTTTATGCGGGGAATCGTATCGGTCAGCATCGAATGGCCGAAGCGGTAGACCGCATGGGCATACTCAGCGGTGATTGCCGAGTTGAGGTCCGTCTGGTTGAAGGCGAAGGGCTGGAAGGGGTTGATCGCCGGTTGAACCTTGCGCGCGAACTCCTCGAACACCAGATGTTGATACTGCATTTCGGTGGCGAACCGTGCGGCCTGGAACAGGCGCTCCTGGAAGGTGAAAGGCTTCGGATTGTCCGCGGTGGGGGTGACGTTCTGGTAATCCGCCAATAGCGCGGCGTTCTCGGGTCGGGTCAGCACGCCATCCGTTGGATTCATGAAGTAATCGATCAGACGATCATGTTCCATATGGAAGATCTGGTGAACCGCGGTCAACGCGATGTTCTCGTTGCAGCGACCGTCACCGCAGATGAAGTGCAGGTTAAGCAGTTCGTCATCGTAGGAACCCGGTGGAGATGTTGTAGCCAAACTCGAGCCAACAACAGTGTCGGAGTCGGGAAACAGTATGCCGGGATTATTAGGATCGAAGGTTGGGGCTGCGCTGTGAGCGATATCGTTAAGGAAGGCCGTCTCGATACGGACAACATCCGCCGGGACAGGAACCGGGATGGCCGGATTGCCCTCGACGAGTCCGGTACCTCCGGTCGTCACGTACTGCGGCATTCCGCGGGCCGGACCGGGGATGAAGTTACCGTACTGGTCGGCAGCGATCATCGGGATGTTGGTTACATCCGCGTCTGAAAGTTGAAGGCCCAGTTTGGTCGCAGCCTGGGTTTTGACTGATGCCCAGGTCGCCATACCGCCATTGGCCTCCGAGAGGAACTTGCCCGTTGCAAGCGGTTTTCCAGAGGTATTGTCGTACTCACGCAAGAAAACCTGATGCGACGAATGTGAGGTATAGGTCTGGCTTTGATCTACGAACGGGGTGTCTGTGTTCGGCGCGCTACGGATACCGGTTATCGGATCGTTCTTGATCGTGCCCCGCGTCAGGACCATGAAGCGCAGTTGAGGCGCAAGGTCATCGACAGTGCCGAAGATATGGTCCGGGCCGGCGACCAGCGGATCGTCATCCTTCAACGGGACAAAGACTGTGCCGTTACCGCCGTTGGTGATCTTGTCCAGGCCGTGGTCGAAGAACTGGCCGAAGATGGTAAACAGCGAGTTGAAGGGCGGCGAGAGGCCGACATCGGTGGTCACGTTCGGGATAAACAGGGTCTGAAACTGCGGCACGCAGCCGGCGGGTAGTCCGCTGGCATCGCACGGAACCACGCCTGTGTCTCCCTGGGTTCTGGCGGGATTTCCAGCCACGAAGACAGCCGCCGGATTCGTGGAGGTCTGGTCGACAACCAGGTTACTGATTATGCGCGGCAGGGAGTCGGCAACCGCCCCGCTCGTCACCGCGTACGTAGATGGCGGTATTGCCGGAGAACCAGGGCCAAAAAAGTCCGCAGCAATCCCCTCCGTAGACCTGTTGAAATTAGGCGTGGTCAGGCGCGGAAAGACTTGGTCGGAAGCACCGAAGGTCTCCTGGCCTTTTTGCAGGTTGTTGCACGACCCATCTACGGTCCGAAGGCCGAAGGACAGGAGCGGGTCAGGGATTTGGTTAGGTCCAGAACCGACAAGTGCGCCACAAAGGTTCGTTGGTGTGGCATTCGCGGCATGGAACTCGGCGATCTTGATCTGCTGAAGGATAAACGCAAGATCGGCTGCTGTGACCGTGAACCCCGATCCGACCGATGAAGTGTTTATAGCCGCCTGCGAAGGTTCAACGCCGACATTCGTCATGGTGATGAGCACGGCCATCGGTATGGCCCGTAAGGATGCCTTACCGATTTCGGTAAGTCTGTGTTGGATTCTAGCTAACATTTCCTGATCCTCCTATCAATGAGGGATAGAGTCGCCTCCTGGATGAATCCTTGGACTTCAAACTGGGTCGTCGAAGGCGTTTCAGAATTTTTTACCGCTGCCAGAAAGTCTCCCGACAACAGCGATGCAGTTAATCTCACTATAGATTTCATGATCTCAAGCCCCTAGTAATTAAAATTTATTCTGCCAAGTCGACGAAGTCAGACAACCTTAGTCTGTGATGTCGCTCAGTAGACTTGTTAGTCATACCGACTACTTCTGCAACAGCCAACCGTTAGCAACATAATGAACTTTCGGTTTATTCATCAGATTTTTTCGTTGCGCCACTACTGTTTTGTTAAACTGATGCAAAGACTATCCACTATCTCTTTATTATTACCATAATACTAACTTAACCAGCTCGTTCTCCATCGCTGGAAACTAGCATACCACTGTCTTATTTACTAATTGACTTACCTATACTATTTTTCTCATCTATTAAGACACCCATTCATGTCCTTTAAAAAAACATGTCAGAAACATACTAATGGCCTGCGGAAATGTATTTTATAGCAGCAATAAAATGCTCCGTTGAAGCATCATTTAACAGACAACCATCGGCTCCCGCCTGGAATACCTCAGGAATGTAATTTTCCGCTTTGTTGCACGCATAAACCAGAACCTTAGAGGTATGCCAGTATTTCCTGATGTCTTCTATCACTGCCACGCCGTTCTTTTTTGGCATAACAAAACCCAGCAACACCAAATCAGGCGTCACAGAGAAATCTTTATTAAATAAGTCAATCGAATTTTTTTATTGAGCGATAATATTGAATTGAGGTTCTTTTGTTAATATGGAATAAAGCCCTACCCTCATAATCGTTTTATCCTCAACTATTGCAATATGGTACATCGTTGATTCTCCACTTATGACGATGCTTTGCAATAGATAGGCGCCCTGAGTAATTTATCAATAAACGCATATGAAGCTTATTTCATTAATCATGAGAATCCCTCTCCGCGCACTTGCCGACCGTCGAGATCGCTACGCATACTGCCACAGGAATTAACTCGCAATTGCCTTAATTCCATGCCTTAAGATTGACTCAGATCCCAAAGCAAAGCTGGCGATCTAAACCCATTTAAAGGCACCGAAAAAATACGAAATAAAGGCCGCACACCTTAGATGGCCTGGGCTTTCGCTTGTGCCCCATCTATAAATAAATTGCCGTTACAAAACAAATAACCCAGTGCTTTTATAAGGTATTTTATGATTCAAAGTAATCCGTATGCGTACTTATAAGTAGTCGCCCCATCAGTACTCGTACTTATAAGCCGTTGCAATTTTTTGTGGACTGAATAAATTATTCACTCCACAGCGAATCAGAGTGAAGGATGCAGGGATAGTTTGGTATGTTCTTATGTAGGATCACGGCCATTAAGTTAAGCGACTCATCGCAAAACTTAATCGTTGCTGAGTGGAGCCGATGCTAACGGCTTAATTTAATGGCAGTGTTTGTAGGCGTGCAAAAATCGGCACGGATATTGGGGTACCTAAAGACTGATTTTCCTACCCAAGGCTAAAACCAAGCCAAAAATAATATCTGGAGCCAAGGAAAATCACGAAAATCAATAAAGAAAGCGTGGGGAGTTCAAAGTGAAAGCGTCTAATTTAGAAAATTACAACCGCGTGTTAGTGATAAGAAATGAGACAGAATAGATCAAAGCTTTTTTTCATAAAGGTGAGTGATGCCTTCTTCTTCTGCAACTGAGATCAATTCGGCAACATTATGAACGTTCAGTTTTTTCATCAGATTGGTTCGATGCGTCTCGACTGTTTTTAAACTGATACAAAGACTATCGGCTATCTCTTTATTCTTATACCCTTCGACTATCAATTTAAGCAGCTCCCGCTCCCGCATCGTCAAAATAGTATGCAATTGATTCACCGATAACATTTTTTCCGCCTGAAGATAGCGATTCATAATCTTCGACAAAACCACATCCGAAACATAGTAATAGCCTGCCAAAGTTTTTTTCATAGCGACAATAAGTTCATCCGTTGAAGCATCCTTCAGCAGGTAGCCATCGGCCCCTGCCTGGAATGCCTTGGAAATGCTCTTGCTCGACTCATGGTACGTGTAAACCAGGATCTTAGTGCTATGCCAGCGCTTTTTGATTTCTTCTATGGCTTCCACGCCGTTCATTTTTGGCATAATCAGACCCAGTAACACCAGATCAGGCGCCGTAGGCCAGGCCTGCCGAAACAAGTCAATCGGATTTTTAGATTGAGAGATAATATCAAACCTAGGCTCTTGATTTAATACGGCATAAAGCCCTGCCCTCATAATGGTTTGATCCTCTACTATTGCAATCTTGTACATGCACTGAATCTCCATTGACGGCAATACTTTCTAGATGCATACACAGTATAAAGTTAAGAGGATATAGATTAAACAAAGCGTCATGATGCAGCTAAAATATTTGCCACGTATTATTTATACCTCTAATTGGATACTAAAAATAGTAATGGAGTTCAGTATTTTTTACAACAACTTCCATAAGGAAGGCTATTAGACTGGGTCGGACAGGTCGCCCCAGAAAAACCCTAGTTCCCAGAATTGACTTTAATGCCAACACAGATTGCAGAATCGCATGCTCACCTTTCATGTAATTCAGCCAAGAAGTCTGACTCAAACAAAGTCAGGCTGTAATTGCCATTTAGCGGAATGACTAGCAATATCTACTTCTTCGGCAACAGAAATCAGTTCGGCAACATTATGAACGTTCAGTTTTTTCATCAGATTGGTTCGGTGCGTCTCGACTGTCTTTAAACTGATACAAAGACTATCCGCTATCTCTTTATTCTTATACCCTTCGACTATCAATTTAAGCAGCTCCCGCTCCCGCGTCGTCAAAATGTTATACAATTGATTGACTGATAACATTTTTTCAGCCAGCCTATATCGACTAGCATTCTTAAACAAAACCCTATCCGAAACATAATAATGACCTACATAAAGGTTTTTTATTGCAGCAATTAAATCCTCCTGTGTAGCATCTTTCATCAGATAACCATCGGCGCCAGCCTGGAATACATCGTAAATACCCTCTCCCGCATCTTTGTATGTGTAAACCATAATCTTGGTGCTATACCAGAGTTTCTTGACTTGTGCTATCGCTGCCACGGTGTTCTTTTTGGGCATAATCAGCCCCATTAACACCAAATCAGGCGTGACAGACCAAGCTTGCTGAAACAAGTCAATCGGACTTTGGGATTGAGAGACGATATTAAACTGAGGCTCTTGAGTTAATATCGCATGAAGCCCTGTTCTAATAATCGATTTGTCCTCAACTATTGCAATCTGATACATAATTGACCTTCCATTATTACGATGTTTTGTCAATGAACTATGCGCTTTGCGCTCCCAATAGGCATTCCTCCTCTCTGCATGCGCCTCTACCCATCCTGTTTTTTGATTCTCATCTTCAAATTGGGTTTGTTACTATACCCTTGATGGCTTTCTGGAAAGCTAACTTATAGGGCACTCTCTCTAACAGGGTGTTCTTGTTGACCGGAGAGATCGCTTCGCATACTGCCGCAAGGATAAGCGGGTAAGACGGCATAGTGAATGTCCGGCCTTAAGGCATTAACAGCAATATTGTCCTGGCCCCCCTGACTTGATATTGAGCTGGATGCTACGCTGACGATAGAAACCCATTCACAGGTGCTAGGATCGCGTAGTTCGGCCTGAGTGCAGGCCGAATAAGCTATAAGATCTAGACGTTGGCTAATAGCTCCGGCATCATTGCAAACACTTACTTCATCCCAAGTTATCGCCGAAATCCGCTCATAAAAGACTCCGACCAGTAGACCTATCAGGAAAAACACCATAGGCTGAATTCTGCCGGCAGGAGCCCGATAGACTGAAATCCTGTCTGTTGATCTTTTCATCGCTGAGTCTCCCTTTCTTTCCGTAAATAAACGTACTCACGATATGCTTTTTATACCGGATCAACTGCCGCAACATAATTAGTACTGCTACTTATAAGTAGTTGCCCTTATATGGGTTACGGTTAGGTTAGTCAGGTCGTAGTAGTACCCGGCGAAGATTTCCGGAAAAGCTTGAACAGGAAGGCAGTAAATGAAGATAAGCTCGAAGTTTATGAAGGGACTGGCAAAACCAGCTCGGATATTGGAATATCCAAAGCCGGATCTGGTCCAGCCTGTCAACAGAGAATACGCTTGGGTTTATAGGTCAACTTTGGCTGCTGTCCGAAAACACAGGTTGAACGGATTGTGCTATGAAATTTTTCGTGCCTTTCGTGTTTTTCGTGGACAATGCGTAATATCAGCGACATAATGATTTTCAATGGCACAAGCCAAATTATCGTGCGGATTTGCTGCTCGCTTCCATATAGGCAATAAGGGCTTCCACATCGGCATCGCTGAGCCTTAGGTTAGGCATCACGACTTTTTTGTAGCGGTTGTAGAGATCAAGTGCAATGGGGTCTTTCTCGGCGAGTAATTGATCAGGCGTCTTCAGCCAGCGGGTAAGCCATGCCCTGTCACGCCGGTGAGTGACATTTAACAGCCCCGGTCCTAGGCCATCCGCATTGCCAAGGCTATGACAAGAATCACAACGGGAGCGGAAGAGTTCTTCACCCTTGCTCAGCTTGGGTATTTTTTCCGCACCTGCATAAGTTGCCAGATCGGTTTTCTGATCCGTCTTGCCATGACTCAAAGACCGGCCCAAAAGCCAAGCCAAAACCTTCGGTTCGTCAAAAGCAGAGCGCTTTATCCATTGCCCCGTGCCTTCATTACCTAAGCGAAAACTGGTGTTATGTTCGCCAAGTTTGCTGGCTTCGACACCGTCTCTGAATAAGCCCAGTTTTTTTCGCAGGAGCGTGGTATCTGCTTTGCTTCCCGTTAGAAAACTCCAGCCGGAATCGGATTTAATCCTGAACCTTTCGGCATACTCTTTCAGTACCTTCGGGGTATCGTGCTCAGGATCAATGCTGATCGAGTAAAAGAAAATATCTTTCCCCATACGATCAGCCAACAATTTGTACACCTGGCGCAAACTGGCCGTCTCGGCCGGACAGACATCGCCGCAGTGAGTATAGATGAAATTAATCGCGACGACTTTATCCTTGATCAGGTCATCGTAAAAGCGAACGGTTTTGCCATCCTGATTGACCAATTCGACATTCGGAAAATAGCTTTCTCCCCAAGGTGAACCCTTGGGGGCCGCCAACGCCGGGCGCCCCCCAAGGATCGACATAGCCCCGATGAATACAATGCAGAAAAACGACGTTCTCCAACAATCAACGGGGCAATGCGTTTTCATCATGGCTCTCCTCTTCCTTGATTATTGAGGTAAAACGAACGATTTCTTTGCAACCAAATCACCCGTTTTAGCCGTCGGTAAATAAATACTAGGATCGTATTGAACCCCCTCCCATCCCGGCATCGGTGTTGGGATGGCTAGCGTTTGCCCCGGATGCTCTATATCCCAGCGCAGCAACATGGCCCTGTCCTCATGCTGGGTATTGTGGCAGTGCTCCACATAGGTTCCCGCAAACTCCCTGAAACGGATAGCCATATCCACACTCGCGGTACTGTCTGCCAGTGACCCTATCCGGTACACATCCTTACGCGCATATTTTTCCCAAGGCGGTGGCGCTTTGCCGCCACGGTAGAGAATTTGCCCTTCTTCAAAATGCACGTGGACAGGATGACTCCAACCCCCACCGCCGAGCTTGATATGCCATATCTCAACTTTGCCTAAGCCGTTTGGCTGATCAGGAAGCGTTGGAGCCGCTGAAACCCGATGCTCATCGGCGTTAAAGCCCTTACCGCCATCGGTTTTGATTGTCCAGGGTTTTAGATCCGTGCCGTCCGATTTTCCAAACTCAAAGGTTCTCTGTACAGCCGCTTGCAGTTCCTGGGTCGTCGGTTTATTCAAAGGAATCATCTGTTTACCCGGTACCACTTTTTTAGTTACAGGATCGATAAAAGTTTCCTGATAGTAGTATGGATCCATGCTCAAATCCGTACCGCTGTAATCCTTGACACGCAATTCGAGGAACTTGCCAACGACTGGATCACCATTGATGCCATCCGCTTTATATTTGCCGCTCAGCACATCTGCCAATGCCACTACTTTGCTCGGTCCCAGACCGTTGACATGCTCCAGCAAATTGACGAAGTACAGCTTCTTGCCGGCCATGCCGTTGAAATCCACAACGATGTCATAGCGTTCGGCAATGCCCTGTTCTGGTAATGCCCCTTCTGCAGACGCAGAATTGGGGAACGGTACGGCATGTTGCAAGAGATTCCCGTCGTTAGCGATCATGTAGTAGGGTATTTTTTTTCCGGTTTCATCCACGATGGCGATCTTGTAATAACGCGAGACACTGCCGTTCAAGATACGGAAACGGTAACGCCGGGCGCGCACGTCAAGATAAGGCTTGTAAACCCAGTTGACGGTAATTCGGTCCCCCAGGTAACCATCGGTGTTAAAGATATTGTATTTAAGCTGGCCTGTATCATCCCACGCCTTGTCGGCAACCAGCAGGTTCACATCATAATCACGGTTGCCCCAGTCCAGTTCGGATCCACTCGGTAGACACAGATTCACGTTGAAAGGGCCTGGATTTGCCGGGTCAGGCGCAGCGTAATGACAACCGTAGCCAGGCTTGGAATGATCACCGCTGGCTTCCAGTATATCCTTAGGCTCTTTACCACGGTCCACGGCGCTATAATAGTTCATCATCGCCGCATTGCCTTTGTAGACATTTTGCGCGGTAAAATCCAGCATATGGTCATGAAACCAGTGGGTGCTCATGGTTTCACGCCAATCGCCGCGAACGGGAATAATTCCCCCGTTACCATCCGGGGAGCCCGCCCTATAATCGGTCGCACCGGTATTGATGCTGTCATGTCCAGCGAGAATCATCGGCCAATGATAATCGTAGAACTCACCAGGATAAGCATAGGCATGCATGAAGCCATCGCTTTCGGCCGGATTGTGCCCGTTATGCTCGTGGGTCGTGATGGTATGCCTGCCAAACCCTTTGTTTGCTGACTCATCGATCGGCAAGGCGTTGTAATGGCGGAACAATATGGATTCGCCATACCTTGCCATCAGCAACTTGGGCGGCAGAGTTCCATCAAAGGTCCACACAGAATTAGCATTCTGGGCGGGCAAATTAGGGTGAATCTTGACTTCTATTCCAGCAGCAGTGCCATTCGGCAGATAGTAAAGTCCGTTGGGGCCAAATTCCCCTTTATTATATTTGTGCATCTGGTAGCCGTCTCGAAGCCCGCCGTTGGCACGCGCGCCGGACATGGCGCTTTGAAAATACGTTTGTGGAAAAAACTCATCCCAGCGCTGATGCGAAAACCATTCACCGCCTGGCCGAGCATCGCCCCGTGTTGGCGTTTGATCCGATAATCCCACACACCCTTTCACCTTAGCTTCCCACGCATTAGTCAATGTCTCGTCTGCGGCTGCTCCGGGATAGGGATGAATTTCTTCCTTAAGGAAGGCGTCGAGATCCTGACCGGCAGGTGAGCTCTGGCAATCCGGAGCGCTTGGCAATACTGACGTTTGTGAAGATCCGCCTGGCATTTTTTGCAATCCGAATTCTTCAAACAGCAATAGCTTGGCGCTAAAAGGTGTGGCGCATTGACCATTGATGCACAATGGGCTCGCCGTTGAGTCTGTCGGGATGTTGAAGGCCGCCTTGACTGGTGCCGCATGAATTAACGACACCGACAATGCGGCTATGACCCAAGCCAAACTTGAATCAGCCTTGCTGATAGTTGTGGCTAATACGCTTCGGGTCATTGAATCAGGGAGCTTCAGCTCGGGTATTTGAGCTTTGCCGGTCCTATCCCTGCCTCGTTTTTCAGGATCATCCCTAACACTGAGCTTTATCTTCTTGTTCATGATAAATTCTCCTCTTCAGTTATTAAAACCTGATCGAGTTATTTGATGGCGTGCAAACGTTCTTTATTCGTTAGTTAACACGACTACAGTGGGTCCGATCGATTGCCTCATCTTGCTGTTGGTCGATAAGGTTGGCCTTGAACCAATGATTTTAAAAACCGGCCCCATGTGGAGCCGGTTTTTTTCTCTATACATACCTGATATTAATTAACACCGATATTTTCCCTCTTAGCGCCTGTCGCAGAGGACCGCAAGCTGATCGGCGTCTTGCAGGCAGGCCCTGGTTTTAACCGGAAGTCCCAGGTACCGTCGGGTATGCCGGCGAGCACAGGAGTTGCAGTTCCCAATTTATTGGTGTTCAGATCGGCCGGCACGGATGCCGTCAGGTACAACTGGATGCTGTTGTTCGTCTGCACCGAACTGGTGCCTCTGACCCGCCACTCGCCCGAAGTCGCATTGATGACTTTGCACGTTGCGGAGGAGATCACGATATTTTCAGGCGCAACAACCGTCACCGTGACATGCGCAAGCGGTGAAACCTGACCGCTGTCATTGGCTACGGTGTAGTCGAAGCCGAAGTTACCTGCCGTGGCACCGGCCGCGAAAGTCACCTTGCCGGTTGTATTAGGAGTCGCCGTACCTCCGGTGACGTTGGATACCGCTACCGATGCCGGATTCAACGTACCGCCATTGGCCGAGTCGTTGGCCAGCACGTCGATCACTACCGATTGGTTGACGGCCACATTGACCGGTCCATCGGGATTGGCAATCGGCGCAGGCCCAGCCGCGGATGCCGCGACCGTGACGATTACCGTTGCCACATTGGACTGCCCGACGCTGCTGACAGCCGTATATTGGAAACTCACGTCGCCATTGGCAGCCCCCGGCGTGTACGTGATGCTTGTGCCATTAACGGCTGCCGAGCCGGAACCCGCCGGGATTGCAGGTCCGACCAGCTGCACAGACGTAATCGGAGCCGCCGCGTTCGCGACATCGTTGGCGGTAACCGGAATGTCCACGGCCGGTCCTGCCGCTTGTGCCGCGGCACTATCATCCCTGGCCAACGGCACGCCAGCCCCGAGCGTTGTATTGATGCTTGTCGTTACCTGATTGCGCGCCACGATGAATGTGCCGCTGCCGTTGGCGGAAGATTTAACGGTCACGGTATCCGGCGGCGTACCAATACCGGTCGCTGTCAATCGGACTTCGGCCGGATCGGTAGTATTACCGGTCGATGCCGCCGTATGAGTGGGGTACTTGGTTTCGTCGAGGCTCAGAATAGGCGGCAGATCGGCTCCGAAGCCCTTATCACTGCTGGTCGCGATGACAGTCAGCGTGTCAGTAGAGAAATCGTAATTCGCCGATGAGGCCGTCACGACATCGACCGCGTCTTTCGTCACCATGCTGGGCGGCGTATCGGCGCTGTTGATCACCGAGATGGCTCCCGGCAACGTGCCGCTGGGGTCCACCATGCCCTGGGCATAGTACTCCCCGAGCGCAGTGAGGCCGAACGGGATCATCTTGACCGGCGCTATGTTCGCTGCGGCCGCCGTCAACGAAGGATCTGGCTGAGTAGGCAGTGCCTTGATGTTGCGAGCATACACATCGACCTGGGTGCCGGCGGTATCACGCCGGTAGAAGCTGTTGAAGATCTCCAGCGGACTGGGAATTGGATTTGCCACAAAATCGTGCAGGCGACCCATCAGGCTGAACTGGTCGGAACGCACGCACGTACCGCTGACTCCTTGGTCTCCCAATAAAATGGGAGTGCCATCGGCATGGACGCCGCAGATCTCTAAATAATTGGTGCCGAAGGGACTGCCGGTGACGAATTCCGTGGCGAGCCCGTCCGACAGGAATTGAGCACCATTAATCGTGACCGGTGGGAGCGGAGCGCCGCCGCTGCTGAGGGACCGTTGCAGGAAAGGCCCGAGACGGCTCTTCATTGCACCGTCAAACACGCCCCGCGCCACGCCGACATCTTCGCTGAAGGTGATGTCGCGATTGCCGGCAGCAACGGCATCAACCGGGAAGGTCTCGACGCCGTAAGGATGCGTGACCGTGTAAATGCCGGGTTCGGGAACGCCTGCAAATAAACGGATACGCGTAAATGTGATCTGATCGCCCACCACCACAGGCCCTACGGAGAAGGCTGCTTCCAGCGCCAGAACCAGGGTCGCGCGCTTGCCTCCCGGCATGTCCAACACGGACGTGGCATTAAAGTAAAAAGCCTCGTCGGGGAAGTTGGTCGGGAAGCTGTAGGGCGGATCGGGAAGGCCTGGCCCGACCAGTAAACAGGCATTCTGCTGCCCCGCGCCGGGATCGCTGGCGTTGGGCAAGCAAAGATCGAGGACCATGCCGTTCAGGTCCTGATACCAAAGCGGAAAGCCATGTCCCGCCGGAGATGGTAGGTTGGTCGGCCCGACCCGCGCCAGATCGGCGTATGCGGATAGGCTCGCCGCGGCAAGCGCGGCTGCAATCGCTATCTGTTTCGTTTTCATAGTCCACCTCAATGTAGAATTTGCTCTCATTAGGGTGTAGATCGGCGCGCCTTGCTATAGATGATTGCTCCTGTACCCATAATCCACACCCATTCCACAACCGGAGCTGCGCCTGATTCATATCCGGCATCAATACGGGATGTCAGGCATTCTGATGCAGCCCAGGGTCACAAGGTATAGCAAAAGCACATCAAACAAACTCAGGTGATCACCTGATATGGCACTAAGGAAATACCTGGAAAAAATAAATAGGATTGAGTTTTTAATTAAGGTGTTATCTTCATCTACGTTATAGATAGTTTTTAACCCATTGAAAAAAATGATGTTTTAAAAGAATTAACCGTTAATAATCTTGCTTCCGGCAAGACATCAAACGCGACCGAAACGCAAAAGCCGCACGGGGAACCACCTTCCAGGAACAACCCGAGCGATTTCCTGTCCGATCTGGATAGACTAATCGGCAGCCAGGGTAATGCATATTGAGTTTCGCCCCCTAAAAACCAGCCATTGCACGGAATTTCAGGAATTGCTGGGAATCTACCACGCAGCGTTCCCGCCAGAAGAGCGCCAGCCGGATCATGTGCTGAGGGAAAATATCGCGAAGACGATGCCTTACTGCATCAAAACCTTAGCGTCATCCCGGACAAGATAACTGTATCTAAACCGCTTACGTCAGGCCAGTTTGAGCCAGGTCGCCGTTAGAAAACCGCATCCGATAAAAAAGGAGATAACATGTCGAAGCACACATCTCTCACCCATCATTGGCTAATACAGATGCAGAAGGCATACCGTCAACTCGTCAGCGAGAGCCCGTTTTACGCGAAACTGGCCGATGCCCGCACCATGGACGATTTGCAATGGATTCGACAACCGTATTACTTGTCCTCTGACTTCACTGCCGCCGTCGCCTTGCGTTACGGCAGTTGCCTTGATCCTCGCTCCGCGACGCTTTCGGCGAACATGCCGCGGAGGAAGTGACCCATCCCCACGATTTGTGCGTCTGGATGCGGGAATTCGGCTTTCTTGCCGCCGACGAAGAGCCGACCTCGGTGCCGCCGAGTCTGGAAACCCTGGCCTATGGAAGCTATTTCATCCGCTCGGTCATGCGCGAACCCATCTGCCACCAAGTCATTACCCTGAATTTGATGGCCGAAGGCATGGCCAGGGATATGTTTGCCACTATCAACCCCCAACTGGCTGAGCGGGGGTTGCCGCCCAAGGGCTATTGGAAGGTCCATGAAAAAGCCGACATGAAGCACCAGATACTCGGGCTGGACCTGATTCCTGATCACGAACCGGCTTCCCTAGCCGGAAGACGCTATGCCCGCATCGCCTGGGAAGTCGCCAGCCTGGCGCGGCAAGCGTTGGACTCATGGGGCTGGATACCTCCGGAGTTGCGGCAAAAACTACCGCTGCCCCATGACCTCAAAGCCTGATTGATGCGCTTCTGCCTGGCCCTCGTAACCGAACGGTTCCGCCACTTCGGCGTGGATATTCATGAGCCCGTGGGTGACATTGGCGCGGGAGGACGCGTAGTCGGATTCTTTACCTGCTTGATCAAAAAGCTCGGGAACCGGGCCGGATACGTATTTACAGGCAAGGGCCCGAGCTTTGGCTGCCCCATCATCTGACCTGAGGCGACCGGCTACGACACCTTATCTTCCGTCGAGGTTAATGGCGATCGCGCCCGCCGCCCCCATGATGGTCGCCGCCTCCATGCGATTTACGCTGAATCAGGATTCCGCCGGAGCCGCTGCCCAAGAAAGGCCCGCCCCACATCCAGCCGAAATTTTGCTGAGGCGGGTAGCCCTGATGTATATCTATCTGTACCGGGTTTTGCCGGCTCCATTGCATTTCCTGTTGCTGCTGTTGCTGCTGTTGCATTTGCTTCAGTTGTTGTAGTTGCTGCTGTTGTTGTTCGACTTGTTCCTGCAACAATCTTGTTTTCTCGCGTTCCGCGTCCAGGAGCTTTTTTTGTTCGACTTCTTGCCGGCTTGGCGGTAATTCACCATTGGGCCCCAGATTGACGCCGCCCGGCCCGTAGATATTAGGGTCACCCCGGACAAAGCCTATCGCAGTGCCGAACAGAACGCATAGGGCGAATAGATTTTTCACGACATTCACTCCGATGTTGAACTCATTCATAAACCTTAGACCTACCAAGGAGGAAAAATAGTCCGATTGCCTTGCCAAACGCCGCACTTTTTAACCGATACGATCTACAACTGGCCTACGGATTGCCAATTCCTAACGGCACGGATTCCTGCACGAAACCGGGTCTAACTTCCATATCCAGGCAAGTTACCCCCCCCCCCCCAGCCGGGTATCACAACATTTCGCTATAATGATCAGCGCGCCCCGTGGGAACCGAGGACCGAACGCTAACGCCCGGTTCCGCGCTGTCGCACCGCTCGCTTGCTCCGCTTTCTGTAGGGTCGATGCCGACAACAAGCGTGAGGTAGCGAAAATACATTTCAATCAATTGCCTGGTGCCAAGGGACCATTCTCAATGCTATTCAAGAGAATTCGTGGATTTTTTTCGAACGATCTGTCCATCGACCTTGGAACCGCCAACACCTTGATCTATATCCCGGGACAAGGCATTGTCCTTAACGAGCCTTCGATCGTCGCGATCAAGAAAGACGAAAAGCGCGGCACCCAAAAGATCACGGCCATCGGCGCGGGCGCGAAACGCGTTGTCGGCCGGACGCCCGGCAACATCACCACGATTCGCCCGCTGAAGGACGGCGTGATCGCCGACTTCGCCATCACCGAACGCATGCTGCGCTTTTTTATTCACAAAGTGCATAAAAGTAAAATGTTGCGCCCAAGCCCTCGCGTTTTGATCTGCGTCCCTTGCGGCTCGACGCAAGTCGAGCGCCGCGCGATTCGCGAGTCCGCCACGCTGGCCGGCGCGCGCGAAGTATTTTTGATCGAGGAAGCGATGTCCGCCGCGATCGGCGCCGGTCTGCCGGTCGATGATATCTGTGGCTCGATGGTGCTGAACATCGGCGGCGGCACCTCCGAGGTCGCGGTGATCTCTATCAACGGCATCGTGTATTCGTCTTCGATCAGGATCGGCGGCGACCGCTTCGATGAGGCGATCATCAACCATGTGCGCAGCCACCATGGCAAACAAATCGGCAAACCGACCGCCGAAAGAATCAAGATGGAAATCGGCACCGCCTGCCCCGGCAGCGAAGTCAAGCACATCGACGTGATAGGCCATAATCCGGCCGAGGGCATTCCGCTCAATTTCACGTTGAACAGCGCCGAAATCCATCATGCCTGGCGGGAACTGCTCTCCGGCATCGTCGGCCTCGTCAAGGCGGCCCTCGAACAGACTCCGCCCGAACTGGGCGCGGATGTCGCGGCCCGCGGGATATACTTGACCGGCGGCGGCGCGCTGCTGAAGGATATGGACCGGCTGATCGCCGAAGAAACCGGCTTGCCAGTCTTTATCGCGGACAACCCGCAGACCTGCGTCGCCCGCGGCGGCGGCAGGGTGCTCGAAATGATGGGCAAAAAAGGCATCTCAGCTTTTTCCCTGTGCACGGTACCTTAATCTTTGACTGGGTTCCCGCTTCGAAGCGCACGCAATGCATCGAATCGCCCCAAACTCATTAGACAGACCTGAATCTTGAAAACAAAAACCTGTTTACTTATTAGCTTATTGTTTCCTCTGGAGTATGCCGTGAGCGCTGAAGCCGTAAAACCCAACATCGCCTCTCAAGTTAACCATCTTCTGGCCCAAATGACCTTGGAAGAAAAGGTCGGTCAGATGACACAAGTGGATTTTACGGTGATCGGGAAACCGGAAGAACGTCATGCCGAGAACCCTATCGATCAGGCCAAACTCGAGGATGCGGTATTAAGACGCCATGTCGGATCGATCATGAATACGCCATATACGCCGAACAACCAGGCGCAGCCCATCGCGACTTGGCGCAGGATGCAGGAGACGATACAGGCGGCAGCGGCCAGATCGCGGTTGAAGATTCCGGTGCTCTACGGCATCGATGCGATTCACGGCGCAACCTATACCCAAAATGCCACCTTGTTTCCGCAAGCCATCAGCATGGCGGCGACCTTCAACCCCGATTTGAGTTTTAAGGCGGGCGAGATTACCGCGCGCGAAATTCGCGCTTCCGGTTTACTGTGGAATTTTTCGCCGGTGATGGATATCGGCCGCCAGCCGCTTTGGCCGAGGCTGTGGGAAACTTATGGCGAAGACGTGCATTTGGCCACGGTGATGGGAACCCGCTTTATAGAGGGCCACCAAGGCGCCGACTTCAGCGCTGCCGACAAGGGCCTGACCTGTTTGAAACATTATGTCGGCTACAGCCTGCCGTTCAACGGCAAGGACCGCACGCCGGCATTCATCGGCGAGCGCATGCTGCGCGAATACTTTCTGCCCACCTTTGCCGCGGGCATCAAGGCGGGCGCGCCAACGGTGATGGTCAACTCCTCCGAAGTCGACGGCATTCCGGGGCACGCCAATCGCCATTACCTGACGACTGTTTTAAGGGACGAACTGGGCTTTAAAGGCTTTACGGTATCGGACTGGCAAGATATTCAGCGCTTATACACGCGCGACAGGTTAGCGGCTTCGGAAAAAGAAGCGGTCAAAATTGCGGTGATGGCCGGCGTGGACATGAGCATGGTGCCGTTCGATTTTTCGTTTTACGACATCTTGCTGGAACTGGCTAAAAGCGGCGAAGTCCCGATCGCGCGTATCGATGAAGCGGTCGGGCGGATTTTGACGGTCAAATATCAGGCCGGCTTGTTTAACACGCCTAAAGCGCCGATACCGGTAGAGGGTAATTTTGCGGCGCCTGCCGCGACCGCGACCAACCGCCAGGCCGCGCACGAGGCGATCATTCTCGCCAAAAATGAAAATCATCTTTTGCCGTTGAAAAAAGACGCCAACATCCTGGTGACCGGCCCCACCGCGAATCTTTTAAGCGTGCTGAACGGCGGCTGGACCATTACCTGGCAAGGCGATGCGGAACATTTATACCCGAAAGACAAGTCGACGGTGCTCGCCGCCCTCAAAAAACAATCGACCGGTAAAGTCACTTACGTCGGCGGCGATCGTTTCGACGATCCTATCGATAGTGAGAAAGTCGTTGCCGAAGCCAAGCATCATGATGTCATCTTATTGTGCCTCGGCGAAAAACCCTATACCGAAACCCCCGGCAATATCCCGTCCCTGGAACTTGACCCCGAACAACAGGCTTTGGCCGATGCAGTACTGGCAACCGGCAAACCGGTCATTTTATTGACTTTCGGCGGCCGCCCTCGCATTATCACGAAGGTTACCGAAAAAGCGGCGGCCGTATTACTCGGATTTTTGCCGGGCATGGAGGGCGGCGAGGCCGCCGCGGATATACTATACGGCGCCTATAACCCGGACGCCAAACTGCCGATCACCTACCCCCGCGATACCAACGCGATTACGCCTTATGATTACAAACCCATCGAGTCTTTTGAACAAAACACCTATGACCCGTTATACCCTTTCGGCCATGGTTTAAGTTACACCACCTTCGAAACCAGCCAGTTAAAGGTCGATAAGCCCCGCATCGGTTTCAATGAAAACATCAACGTCAGCGTGGATGTGACGAATACCGGCAAAATCGCAGGCAAAGAAACCGTTCTGGTGTATCTGAACGATGTGGCCGCTTCCGTGACCCGCCCGAATAAGCAGTTAAAGGCATTCAAAAAAGTCGCGCTGGAACCCGGTGAAACCCAACACTTGAACTTTACGTTAACGCCCGATGATTTATCGTTTATCGGCCTGGATTTTAAACGGCTTGTCGAGCCGGGGGACTTTACCGTGATGGTCGGCAATCAGAGCGTCAAGTTTACGGTGAGCCCCTCCTAAGACGCCGATTAAGCGCATTGCATGCTGCCGCTGACTTTCGACAACTATTTTTATCCAGGACATTATGCCGGCTAAAAACCCCTACCTTGGCTCTTTGAGCATTTTGACCTCGCTGTTTTTCATGTGGGGCTTCATTACCTGCCTGAATGACATCCTGATTCCGCATCTCAAGTCGATCTTCATCCTCAACTATACCCAGGTCATGCTGGTGCAGTTTTGCTTCTTTGCCGCCTACCTGATCGTTTCGGTGCCAAGCGGGTATTTCGTCGAACGGTTTAATTATCAAAAAGGCATTATTACCGGATTAGCCTTGGCCAGTCTCGGCTGCTGTCTGTTTTATCCTGCGGCGGAGTGGCTTTCCTATCCGTTGTTTCTCGCCGCCTTTTTTGTTTTAGCCTCCGGCATCACCTTGTTGCAAGTCGCCGCCAATCCTTATGTCACGATTCTGGGCCAACCCGAAACGGCCTCCAGCCGGCTGACGCTAACGCAAGCCTTTAACTCGCTCGGCACCACGTTGGCGCCCTATTTCGGCGGTTTATTCATCCTGGCATTGCCGGTCAAAACCACGGAGGAACTCAAATCCCTCGATGCCGAGGCATTGGCCGTTTATCAATCCGCCCAGGCGCAACTGGTACAGTTGCCTTATTTATGGCTCGCAGGCAGTTTATTGGCCATCGCCCTGGTCTTTGCGCTGATCAAATTACCGACTATCACGCCTTCTGCAATTGAACACTCCGGCACGGACCGCCCGGTTAACGATAATAAAAATGCCTGGCATTACCGGCATTTGCTGCTGGGTGCTCTAGGCATTTTTGTGTATGTCGGCGCGGAAGTGTCGATCGGCAGCTTTTTGATCAGTTATCTGGGCGAACCGGCTATCGCGGGGTTATCGGCGCAAGACGCCAGTCACTATGTTTCTTTTTACTGGGGCGGCGCGATGCTGGGCCGGTTTGTCGGCGCCTCCCTGATGCAACGCATTCCGGCCGGCAAATTACTGGCCTTTAACGCTTGCGCCGCCGTCCTGCTGGTGTTGATCGCGATGTCCTGGAACGGCCCTATCGCGATGTGGTCGCTGTTGGCCATCGGCTTGTTTAATTCGATTATGTTTCCGACAATATTTTCCCTGGCGCTGAATAGGCTCGGCAAACATACGGGACAAGGTTCCGGCATTTTATGTGCCGCGATTGTCGGCGGCGCGGTGCTGCCGGTGGTGCAAGGCCTGTTTGCCGACCGCATCGGCCTGCAAGCGGCTTTTTTTATTCCCGCGCTGTGTTACGGCTATATCGCCTATTACGGCTGGCGGGGCAGCCGGTTCGGCGTGGCAGGGGGCGCTTCCGTGCCGGAATAGAAATTATCAAAGGTGGGGGAAACGCCCTCCGCCTTACGACGCACAATGTGCACATAAGCAATCAAGCCGCTCCGTCCGCTGGGATAAACGCCGTCCTCCGCCGCAGAAATGCGATCTTTATATTTAGCACCGTCCCACATCATGATCGCGGCGCCGGTGCTCTTATCAATGATTTGCCCCCAGAGAAAGCCATCTTCCGACCAGAATTTCAGCCGGTAATCGCCGGCTGGGTCGGGCGCAGGCTTCATCCACCTGCCCTGTTCACCGCTCAGGAAAATCGGGGGAATGATTCCGCCCAGGCTTTTCACAATCATCAGCCTGCGCGAGGCGGGATCGCCATTCTTGTCGTTCCTTAGAATCAAGGCGTAACCCTTCAGCAGAAAATACGACGGCACGGGCTCCTGCAGCCGGGCCAATAGCCCGATGTCCTCCCCCCAGTTGTACGTCCAGTTCAGCAAATCGGCCTCCACATGGAATTTCGTATGCGCCGGCTCCTTCATATTGATGCTGCCGATGCGGCCCGGACTGAGAAGACTGCCCCATGGACTCTCCATTTTATATGCCACGCTGCCCGACTCCGTGGGGAACGAGTACGTCCCCGGCACCGGATTGTAACGCGTCCAACCATCGTCAATGCCGTCGTTGAAGTCGTCGAAGGTGGCGGCATGAGCAGAGGCAATGCAGCCGGCTACCATCAGGAATTTAAGGAGGGCTCTACTATTCAGTTTCATCATGCTTTCAACCGGCCGGATTGTTTTTAAACGATTATTTAAACGCAAGTTGAAGAAATACCGGCTGAAGGTTGGCGCACCACTTGCGCTATCGCTTGGGAATGGGGTTTTCCCAAGCGTGTCGATTCAGCCGATAGAAAAGTTCGTCGTGAAATTCCTGAATATAGAGTTCTGATATGCCATGATAAGTTCCAGGCAGATAGCTATTGGAATGGCCGACACATACAATCCGGCTTATTGGGACTGTGTCGTTTTTGGCAACGAAAGGAATGAACTTTGTGCGATTTCCGCAAAAAAACGCCATGATTTAGTGGCTAATGTTTTTTCCCATATCGGTGTACAATAAAAGGTTTTCTATCCACTCGATCAACGCGGCTGATCCCTGACCGCGCCAGGACCTAAAAACCTCGATTATGGCTACAAAATCCCGATACATCCAGCTCATGGACACGACCCTGCGCGACGGCGAGCAGACGCAGGGCGTTTCGTTCACGCCCGCGGAAAAAGTCAACATCGCGAAGGCGCTACTGCAATGGTTGCGCGTGGACCGGATCGAGGTCGCCTCGGCCCGGGTTTCGCAAGGCGAGAAAGAGGCGGTGGCCAGCATCAATGAATGGGCCCGGCAAGAAGGCTTTGCCGGCCGCGTCGAGGTGCTCGGATTTGTCGACCATACCCGTAGCGTCGACTGGATTCTCGAAACCGGCGGCAGCGTGATCAATCTGTTGACCAAGGGCAGCGAAAAACATTGCCGCGAGCAACTCGGCAAAACGCTCGAACAGCATACGCAGGATATTCTGCAAACGATCGACTATGCCTTGCAGAAAGGCTTGAAGGTCAACGTCTATCTGGAAGACTGGTCGAACGGCTACCAGAACAGCCCGGACTACGTGTTCGGCCTGATGGATAACCTGAAGGACGCCGGCATCAGTCATTTCATGCTGCCGGACACGCTCGGCGTGATGTCGCCGGACGAAGTGCTGGCCAGCATCGGCGACATGTGCTCGCGCTATCCCAGCTTGCTGTTCGATTTTCATCCGCACAACGATTACGGCCTCGCGACCGCGAATGTGATGGCGGCGGTGCGCGCCGGCGTCAGTTCGGTGCATTGCACGGTCAATTGCCTCGGCGAGCGCGCGGGCAATGCCTCGCTCGCGGAAGTCGCGGTCGTGCTGCGCGACAAGATGGCGATGCAGTTGTCTATCGACGAAACGCATATCGTCCGGATCAGCCAGATGGTCGAGAATTTTTCCGGCAAGCGCGTCGCCGCGAATGCGCCGATCATCGGCACCGACGTGTTCACCCAGACCGCCGGCATCCATGCCGACGGCGATCAGAAGGGCGGGTTGTACAAGACCCGTTTGAGCCCGGAACGCTTCTCGCGCACGCGCAGCTATGCGCTCGGCAAGATGAGCGGCAAGGCCTCCTTAAAGAAAAATCTGGAACTGCTCGAAGTCGAGCTGTCCGAGGAAAATCAGAAAAAAGTGCTGGCCCGTATCGTGCAGCTCGGCGATTCGAAGCAGACGATCACGACCGACGACCTGCCCTTCATCATCGCCGACGTGCTCGAAAGCAAGAGTTACGAGCATATCCGCCTGCTCAATTGTTCGATCACCAGCGGCTTGAATCTCGAATCGACCGCGAGCATCCGCGTCGAAGTCAACGGCGAGAAGCATTTGGCCGTCGGTTCCGGCAACGGCGGCTTCTCAGCGTTCATCGAGGCAATAGGCAAGGTATTGCAACAGCATGACTGCGCGCTGCCGGCGCTGGCCGATTATGAAGTCAGGATACCGAAGGGCGGCCATACCGATGCGTTGACCGAGTGCGTGATTACCTGGGATTTTGGCAATGAACTGCGCAAAACGCGCGGCGTGCATGCGAATCAGGTGTTTGCGGGGGTGATGGCGACGCTGAAGATCGTCAACATGCAGTTGCATGAGACGAGGGTGAATCAAGCTTGATTCAAGTCGGGCTTATCGATGCCGGAGTTTCTCAATCAGTTCGGTAGCGAAGCCCGATGTGAGAACGCGTTAGAACCCAGCACGCTGGCCACAAGGTTTTGTTTGCCCCTGTTGTGCCCATACGGGTCATAGTGTGTTCAAAGCCGGATCGCAAAAACGTTTACAAGGTGCCTTTTGTGGCTGCGCAGCCGCTCGATGACCAAGGATATCCCTTACTCCCGGGAGAAGCTGTCGAACGCCCCTTCGGCACACAGCCGATGCACGTGCAATTCCTGCTTTACCCGCCTCCTCGGGTGGTTCCGCAACGCCTCGCCCGCGCCAAAGTGCCGATGCCCTCCCCCCCAAAGCACCGCCGGCTTATCCTGTCCCGTCCGCATAAACATCTCGATTAAAGAGCTTTAACCTATCCCCGCTTCGCCGGTGACGAAGGCCAGTTGCCGGCGGCCTGCCACGGCCTTTTCCCTGAGTTGCTGAAGATGTGCCAAAGACGCCTCGCGGCCCACCCCGGGGCGGACGTTCTCCCGGCTCACTTCGATAGCCTCGCCGTGCCATCGTCTCGATGTAGCGCGGTGCCTTGGCATCTCATGCGTCCCTTGAGCGCCGATTCGCTGAAAAAGCGGTCCACACGGCATCCTGCAAATCATCCTTGGTCACCAGCCAGCCCGTCCGCTCGGCCAGGCAGCACGGAAGAGCGAAGGCCCGGGGGCAAAGGGCCGTCACGGCACAGGCTGGCATCGCCGGTATCGAGCCGGACTTAAACCGGACCGCATCCGAACCGGAGCCGGACGACTTTCCAAGCCCGTTCCGATATTCTGACATCAACTTCTGGAGCAGCCGCCTTTGCCTAATCCACACGCATGGGTTAGGGCGTCTGCATCGGAAGGTTTGACGCAAGGCTAAAACGTTCCATCTCAAAACGCTAACTTCGACAACCAAACGACCGAGGTAAAAACTCATGAATATTGACACAACGACATCAAGCGGCTTCAGAGCGCTGGTCTTCTGCACGCTGCTGGGTCTCATGGCGGGCCAGTCCGCCCAGGCCGCCGACTTTAACCCGCAGCCGGATCCTCCGGGGTTCGGCATGCTGGGCGTCGCCGGCGGGCAAACGGCGCGGCTCAACGTCAGGCTTGAGCGAGTGCCGGACCAAACCTATCCGCCCGACCCGTACCGCGTCACGCTGTATTTCCTGAACGGCGACGGCCGGGTCCTGACGCAACAGACCTTTCCGGTGATCGCCGGGCAGTCGGCGTTTCTGGATTATGCCGCTCCTGCAATAACGCTGGGCCAGCGGCAGAGAATTCGCCCGATTGTGACTGTCGAGCCGGATGCGCGCGGCAACACGCCGGATTTCAACTCAATGGTAGAAGTCATTGACAATGTCACCCAGCGCACCGCTTTCGTCTATCCGGGGCGGCATAACCCGCCCGCCGATACTTCCGCCGAACATAACCCGCCCAGCGATTACACTTCCGGCATCGTCGGCATCACCCGTGGGCAAGCGGCGCGGCTGAATGTGATCAACACCGTGGACATCCACAATCCGGACGGTCTCCCGCCCGACCCGTACCGCGTGACTCTCAGCTTTTATACCAAAGCAGGCGTATTGCTGGCGCAGACCACAAAATTGCTGGCACCCGGTCAAGCCGCCGCGCTGGATGTGAAAGCCGCTAATTTCCCGCCCAGCCAAGGTTCGCGTCTGGAGTTGTATCCGGTCGTCAGCGTCGTCCCCGACATCAACGGCATCGTCCCCTGTGTGATGCCGACGGTCGAGGGTTTCGATATCGCCAACGGCAAAACGGCCTTTTTGGTTCCGGCGATTTAGTACGCACCGATGCCAACCTCCCTGTGGGGAATAGCGAGCAAGGGTAAATCCATGTGCGAAGCAAACAACATTGAAAAGCCCGGTGCGGTAATTCCTCTCGCCGGGATTTGTGAGGGGACAGTCGGGTAACTGGCTGTCCTACCTTGATGGCCTTGATCGGTCATCACTCGATCGGCTGATAAAAAGTAGCCGCATATCCGTTTTAACCATTAACAGAAACAGAGGTACACCCAATGAAACTACAAGGCAAGTTGCACCGTATTACCAACCTCCAGACGTTTATTCCCAGTTGGATTAAGACCGGGGGAAAGCCGACTGAAGGATTTACCAACTGGGGGACGGCACGCGTCCATTTGGTTACTGACCTGCCCAGTGGGGTGTTTACAGGTGGATTCATTCCGTCGATGTCTTTGCAGACCGATGCCAATAGCCAAGGCGAGTTCAGCTTCAACACAGATGGCATATCGGCAAATTTTCGCGGTCAGATTGTCGCTTTTAGAACTACAACCGTTACGATTACATTACCTGGGCCTAGGCTAGTATCAGTCCCGGTATTCGATCCGGTGTACCGATCGGATATTTTCAAGTTCAGTGATGTTTCGCCGCAAGAGCAAGCGGCCTTTCAACACATATATATCTTCGAATCGACAACTCCAAACGAGGTCGGAATCTCTCAGAACCTGCTTGATACCGAACTCGCCGCACTCAGAGTCAAGCTCAAGCTCGACAGCTTGAAAGCGTCCATTCTCAGTGACCGCATAAGTGTGCAAGCCTCAAAGAGCGGCGGCGACATTAAATTCGATGCTTTCGTTCGCGGCTCGACTTCGGAGGATATTACGCGCGTCATCGAGGTCAGGGCTGGCGACATTGATATCGACCTGCCCGGTCCGGATTTCATAGTCGGCTTATGCGTCGATAAAGATCAAATCGAAGCCCAGATCCGGGTGGGGCTAGCCGGCCTGTCGAAAGACATCAGCCGCCGGCTCATTGCCGAATTGGAGAGGCTGGCTCCGGGAGCGTCGGCGTCGGCGACTATTTCGGTGTGGCGGACACGGCTTGCGCAAACTGGCACGAAATCCATCAATATTCCACGCGTACCGCCAATACAGATTCCGATTCGTTCAATTGTGCCGGATGCGGCCTTCGGCGTTCCGAAAAAATTGTATTGACGCGAGCGCGTAGATACTCTGTTCAAAGCCGGGAGCACACCCCACCCGGCTTCCTGTTGGGACTATTCCACTCCTACCGCCCCGTCGACAATTCGGGGAAGCTATTTATCACCAAATCATTAGGTTGTCAGGATGGGCAGGTTTTTTCCCATCCCTGACGACATTAAGGTATGAACTCAGCACTGGGGCGGGTGGAACAGCGTTGCATGTCTACTGAGGAGTTCCGTACGAAGCGGGCATAGTAATGTCTGTACCCCATTCCGGGGATTTTTCAACACTTTTTGGAGATTTAAAATGAAACAGTTTAATTTTACGAGAGCGCTAAGTATTGCAGTCATTTTTGCAATCACTCTATTGGGCATGATAACGCAGGCTGAAGCGCATGCGGGAATCACATCCGCTAATGTTATTCATGCCTGCAGCGGTAATGTGTTGGGTTTGACACGGATTGTGGGCGTCAAGGGAGCCTGTACGCCGCTTGAAAGCGCCCAGCACGGGACATAGTGGGTCCAACAGGTGCGACAGGACCCGCGGGTGCAATAGGGCCGGCAGGCGCAACTGGGCCACAGGGTCCTTCGGCTCCGGCAGGTGCAATGTATGTACTGGGCGACACTGGGCCCAATGGCCGCATAGTGTATTTTGTCGAGGGTTCTGGCGAACATGGATTGGAAGCACGAGCAGCAGACGAGCCGCATGGTTTAAATTGGTTTGAAGTTAAAACCGCCGCTAGCGCTTATGGACCCGGTTGGCATCTGCCCACAAAGACCGAGTTGGAACTGTTATATGAGCAAAGGAATATTGTAGGTATGGGCACTGATGGCTACTGGAGTTCTACGATTGCCAGTAACAATAACGCGTGGGCACAGAACTTCTTCACTGGCACTCAAGTCATCAGTAGTAAGCTCTTCACCTGGAGCGCGCGTGCGGTTCGGGCTTTTTAAACCATTCAGCTATTTTTTCTCCAGGCAGGGTGTGCGCCACGCGCCATGTGAACATGAAAACGGTGCGCGATGCGCACCCTTGACTGAATCAAGTGCCGAGGCGCGGCGGGGTTTGCAAATCCGCCGCCTGTCCATTCAACATTTTAAGGAACAGCCATGAAAACCCATTGTTTGTCTTGCCTCGTGCTGGCCGCCGCCAGCCTGTTCGCCGGCCATGCCCGGGCGCAAGTCGACCCGAATGTTCACGATCTGAGACAACGGGACACCGTGGTCGGGGTGATTTATGCGCCCGAACACCCCGGCCAAATTCGCTATGTGGAACATTGGTATTTGTTTAGCGCTTACGTCTACCCCGGTGCGAACAACCTCGTGACTACCGAAATCGTGCCGAAGGCCGGCAAGGGCTTCGATAGCGTCCGGAGTTTCCTCAAGGAAATGCAGGCACGCGACCCACGCGGCACCTATGTCGAGGTCTGGTCAGAAGCGCATACGCGCTAGGACATCAAAACTGTGCGCGATGCGAACATACCCTCAGCCCATCTTATGCGCTGCTTCGCCTTGCAGCAGCGGGTGGGCGAGGAGCGACCGGCGCAAGGGATCGTTCTCATCGAGCGAGCCGGCCAGGCGGGAAAGCCCTGCCTCGGCCTTGTGCCGGAAATCCCGGGCTGGGCCGGTCTGCCCCTGCCGCGCGTACAGTTCCGCAGCGGTTTCGTACACCCGCCAAGCTGCAAGCGGAACCTCCGCATTTTCGACGATAGCCAAAGCGCGGGAAAGCTGCGTTGCCGCTACATCCCAATCCTGCTCCGCGAGGGCGGCCTGTGCCAGCAACCGGTGGCCGAGCGCCTGATAGGCGCAATTGCCCGGTGGGTCGGACAGCTCCAGCAGACGCCCGGCCTCGGCCCGCGCCCGCGCGGGCTCCCGCTGCGCCAGCCAATACGCGCCGAGACCGCTGCGAAACCTTGTCTGATTGCGCAGTTCGGTCAAGCCGCCGGCGTCCAAGCCCCTGGTGAATTCCCCAAACCAGCGTGCGGCCTCGGCATACTCCCCCAGGCCCAGGTGGGCCTGGCCGCGCAGAACCCGATGCAAGAACAGGGCGGGATCACTCGGCGGCAGTTGCCCGCGTTCGCAAAGGGCCAGCGCCCCCTGAAAATCCTCAACCTCCAAATGCAGGGCCGCGCCCGCCAGGTGGAATATCGACCGGCCCATCGGACTGTTGTTTTGCTCCGCCGCTTTTATGCTTTCGGCCAGAACGCGCCGCAACTCGCCCCACCTGCCCAGGCCGAGCAAGGCCCAGGTGGAAAGATACTGGCCGCCCAGGTGAAGGTAGCCGTCGCCCATCGCCAGGCCAAACCGAGCGACTTCTTGCGCGGCCGCGAGCGCGCCGGCGTAATCTGCCTGATTGAGATCGAGGATGCTCTGTATCATCCGATATAAGGCCAGGGGCCTGTCATCCCGCGCCTGGCGGGCGATTTCCACCCCGTGGGCGATGGCCGCCATATCTTCGTTCCCCCACATGCCAAAATCAAGGCGAAAATACGCTCGATTGGCGACCGCGTAGGCCTTGAGCGGGTGGTTTGCGAGTCCGCCACTCCGCTCGACCGCCTGCTCCACAATGGCGAGATGACGGGAGCGATCGGAGTGAAACAGCGCCCAGCTTAACGATATCAAACTGCCGACTTCTTCCTCCCCCCGCCTCTCGGCGCGGGCCAAGGCCACCAACGCTTCGAGGTCCGCCACCATGCCGGGCCAATCGTTGAGCGTCCGGTGAATCAGGGCGCGTTGCTGCAACAGCGCCAGGCGGCTGTCCATTTGGGTTTCGACCGGCAGCCGCTCCACTAACGCCAAGGCCCGGCCAAGATAATCCAGGGCCTCGCGGTTGGCGAAGCGTCCCGCCGCCTGTCCGGCCGCGAGCTGCAGATAACGCACGGCCTTGACGAAATCCCGCCCCTCCTCGAAGTGCCGGGCCAGTTCGGCGGCGATTTCCGCCGTCCGTTCCGCGTAAGCGAGTTCCAGCCGTTCGCCCAAGCGCCGGTGCACCGAGATCCGATAGGCCGGGGGCAGGCGCTGGTACAACACTTCTGCATACAGCGCATGGCGAAAGGCATAGTTTCCCGCCAGCGTCCCGTCCGGCCACTCCGACACTCCGGCCGCCGCCAGCATCGGCCCGCGCTGCGCCAAGGCTTCACAGCGGGCCTCGATGGTGAGGGGATCTTCTTGTAGCACCGCCGCCAGCAAGGCCGCCGAGCTATCCATCCCGGCCGCGCTTGCCACCCCGAGCAGTTTCTGCTCGTCCGGGCTCAGCCGCGCGCACTGCTGTTCGATCATCTGCCGGATGTCGTCCGGCACCCCGCGCTCCAGGCCGTCGCCACCGCCGGCGACGCTCCACCAGCCGCCGCTCTGCTTGAGCCGCTCCTCGGCGAGCAGATAGTCGAGCAGGTTCACCAGAAACAAGGGGTGTCCGCCGGTGCGGCGGTGCAGGATTTCGGCAATCGCCTCGGGAAAACAACCTTCGGGAAAGCGCCGCCCCAGGTAGGTGCGCAGTTCCTCCCGGGAGAAGCTGTCGAGCGCCACTTCGGCGCACAGCTTATGCGCTTGCAATTCCTGCTGTACCCGCCGCATCGGGTGGTCCCGTAACGCCACATCGCTCGGCCGGTAGCTGCCGATCACCAACAGCGCAGCCGGCTCCGGCCGCCGCCCCAGCGCGGCGAGCAGATCCAGCGTGGCGTAATCGCTCCAGTGCAAGTCTTCCAGCACCACGATCAGCGGCGTGTCCGCGCTCAGGGTTTCGAGGATTTCACAGCCCTCCCGCAGCATGCGCTCCTGCGTGGCCCCCAGCACTTCCCGTTGCAGATCCAGGCGCTGCTCCGCCGAAAGCAGCCCCGGCATCTGCACCAGCCAGGCCGGCGCCCGGGCGCGTAATACGGAGATCAGGCTCGGCCCCCGCCGCGCCAGCGCGCCCAGCAGTGGCAGCAACGCCTCGCCCGCACCAAAGTGCTCGATGCACTGCCCCCAAAGCACCGCCGGCTTATCCTGCCCGTTCTGCATAAACATCTCGATCAAAGTGCTTTTGCCTATCCCCGCTTCGCCGGTGACGAAGGCCAGTTGCCGGCGGCCTGTCACGGCCTTTTCCCAGAGCTGCTGAAGATGCGCCAAAGGCGCCTCGCGGCCCACCCCGGGGAGGGCGTCCGGTGTGTCCCAGCGGATCGACGCCAAGGCGGCGTCGGCGGTCGGGCCGGCCGCAGCGGTCACCGGATGGGCGTCCTCCCGGCTCACCTCGGCGATGAAGCGATAGCCGCGCCGAGCCACCGTCTCGATGTAGCGCGGTGCCTTGGGGTCATCGCCCAAAGCCTGCCTCAGCTCGTTCATGCGGCCCTTGAGCGCCGATTCGCTGACAAAATGGTGAGTCCACACGGCATCCTGCAATTCATCCTTGGTCACCAGCCGCCCCGCCCGCTCGGCCAGGCAGCATAGCAGCGCGAACGCCTTGGGGGCAAGGTTGACGACCTGGCCGTCACGGCACAGGCTGGCATCGCCGGTATCGAGCCGGAATCGATCGAATAACCAGACAGGCTGTGGCATGGGGTTGTTCTCCTGAGTATTGCTCGTCTGCATAGCTCGGTAGGTCGGACATGCTTTTTATGCCCGACATTCGAGGCACCGAGGTTAATGTATCTCGATGCCATTCAACATCGCTTCATGCATAAACACCTTAATGTCGGGCAACGATGAAGCCTGTTGCCCAACCGACTGGCGCATGAGTTCGCCTGCCGGAGACAGGCGGCGTTTTCCGGCTGGCCGGCCCGCACCCGAAGCGGACTGAAACCGGACCGGAGCCGGACGACTTTCCCAGCCCGTTCCGATATTCTGGCCTCAACTTCCGGAGCAGCCACCCTGTCCCAGTCCAAACACATTGACCAGGGTGACGGCATTCGGGAGTTTTGTCGCAAGGCTAACACATTTCAATCATATTTTGGAGATTACCATGAAAACACTACACCGCACTTTAATGTCCGTATTGGCCACCAGCGCAATCGTTGCCTCCACCAGTGTCTCGGCTCTGCCAACAGGCTGGGTGGATGGTTTGCCCGCCTGGACCGCAACAGCATCCTCCTGCTCCGTTGATGTATCATCAACCGGCAAGTATGAATTTGCGAACTCGCAATTCCGCTATCTTGGCACCAACATTAGTAGCGTCTCCGGTTTTGCGCCATTCTTCTTCCCTCAGCCCATTACCGTGCGTTGCAATGTCACGCCTATCTATGACTATATTTATAGTCCGGCCGACTCCAGCGACGTTATCACTATACCAGCTACTGTGGTTGCGAAAAGCCCAAGCTGGAATTCTTTGATTGTCGGCTACAAGGACACTGACGGCATCAGTACTAAAGCCCAAGTGACGGCCTCACTGAAAAAAATCAGCAGGGCGACGCTGGGCGAATCGACCATTGCGACGTTTAACAGCAACCTGACAGCCAGTGTCGAGGCGCATGAAGACGTAAAGACATTCAACCATACCTTTGATTTCCAAAACAACGACTACTACGTCGAAATCAACTTGTACCGTACTGACACCAGCGTGGCGACTCCGGCCGCTTACAGCGTCCGCTTGGCAAATGGTTACTTTGCCGCTCCTCCGCCTCAGTAATGCGTTAACGCCGAAAAAGCGCTTGAAGCGAGCATCAGCAAACTCGTTGAGCAATACAACACAATTCTAAGATGGCGACACTGAAGATCGTCAACATGCAGTTGCATGAACTGAGGGCAAATCAGGCCTGATTCAAAATCGGGCTCAAATCGGGATGCGGCGAATCCAGCCGGATTCAGAATGCAGGTCGGGCGGCTCGGCAGAGCCCGTCCCGACCTGCCGGGGGGGTAGATCGAAAAAACGGGCTTATTAGTTAGGATAAAGCACTTTAGGCTCGAAGCTGGCCGCCGGGTATTTCGGATCGAATTCGGTTTGCTTCGCCGCAGGGGCTTTTTCCGCGCATGAAGTGGAAGCAGAAGCGCTGCTGCTGGACGCGGCGGCGGCCGCATCCTTATCGATGAAAACGACTTTCGGCTGGAAATTCGCGGCTGGATATTGGTCGTCGCCGGCTGCCGACGCGGTCAATGAGCAAAGCGCGAGACCCGCGGTCAGAAGTCCCGAAATAATTATTTTTTTCATAATGATGTGTCTCCGATGGTGTATAGGGTAGCCCCTATGGTTTTTAACGTTTCACAAAGCCTGATCGGTGCTAGTATCGGGCAAATCTATCCAATTAGCAACCCCCGGTTGGCGTAATCGAAAGCCGCGATCAAAGCGCTACAGAAGCTGTTTTATATGGGGCGCGCCGTCCAAAAGCTGGCGCCTGAATGCCTCGATTTCGTTTTCATCCCGCCGTAGGTCTCGCGGTATCGGGACCCGAATATCGCCGACGATCGACATCGGCGAAGGCGACAGAAAAATCAACCGGTCGGCCAGCGCGATCGCTTCGCGCAGGTCGTGCGTGACGAACAATACCGTGTGCGGACGCTTCCGCCAAAGCTCCAGCAACAGCTCCCGGACTTGCCGCGCGGTCGGCGGATCGAGCGACACGAACGGCTCGTCCATCAGCAACAGTTCGGGGTCGATCGCAAACGCGCGGATGATCGCGACCCTTCGGCTCATGCCCAGCGACAGGCGCTCCGGATACACATGCTGAAAGCGGGTCAGCTGCATCGTCTCGAGCAGGAAATCGACCGTCTCGCCGGCGTCCCGCCCTTGTAGCACCAGTTCGATGTTCTGCCTGACCGTGCGCCAGGGCAAGAGGCGCGGATTTTGGAAGATATAGCCGATCTTCGGCTGCGCCTGCTGCCTGGCGACGCGGATCTCGCCGTCATAGTCCTGATCGAGCGCGGCGACGATGTTCAGCAGCGTGGTCTTGCCGCAGCCGGACGGGCCGACCAGGCAGACGAACTCGCCGGCATGCAGCGTCAGCTTAAAATCTTGGATCGCGGCATGCGAGGCGGCCTGGCCCACGGCCGGGTAAAGCTTTTGCCGAATCTCGATCTGAATGTCGCTCACCTGCGCCACCTTTGCGACTGCTTATCCAGCGGTTTCAGGATCGAGTGCTCTATGCCCTGGATCACGATCACGAACGCGATCGAATAGGCCAGGATGCTCGCGACATCGAACAATTGAAAATACAGATGCAACTGGAAGCCGACGCCGTTGTTGCGGCCCAGGAGTTCGACGATCAGGATGATTTTCCAGATCAACGCGAGGCCGGAGCGGGTCGCGCTCATCATGAAAGGATGCAGTTGCGGCCAGATCACGTGCTTCAGCGTGTCGATCCGGCTCAGCCGATAGCAGCGCGCCATGTCCAGGAGATCCTGATCGAGCGTGCGGGCGCCTTCGCGTATCGTCACGATCACGTTCGGCAGCTTGTTGATCACGACCGCCAAAATCGCCGAGGTTTCGCTCAGACCGAACCAGACATAGCACAGGATGATCGTGACCAGGGCCGGGATGTTCAGAAAGATCACCAGCCAGTTGTCGAAGAACGCGTTCAGATTTTTGTTGCGCCCGAGCGCGAGGCCGATCGCCGAGCCGAGCAGCATCGCGATAGTGAAGCTGACGATCAGGCGGATCAGCGTCGATCCCAGATGATAGGTCAGTTGCCCGGAGACCAGTTCCAGCCAAAACACGCCGGCCACCGTCATCGGCGAAGGCAGGAGATTGCTGTCCAGCACCCACGCGGCGCCCTGCCAGAGCGCGATGAACACCGCCAGCGACAGGGCCGGGAAAAATTGTTGCAGTTTACTCAAGATGCGCCGGGATCAGTCGAGGGTCCAGAAGGTGCCGGGCTGGACCGATTCGGCAGCGCCGGTCAGCTGTTTGCCGCTCAACTCGCGGAGCAGCAGGTAGATGCGCTCGGCGGCCTGCCGTTCGGCTGCGCCGCCCGGCTGGACGATGCCGTCGCAATAGCGCTGCCTGAGCTTATCCTGGCTGGCTTGATCGTTGGTCTTCAGCAGCGGAATCACGCTGCGCCAGGCTTCATCCTGGCTGCAAAGCTGCTTTTTCGCCGTTTCGGTGGCCTTCAAAAACGCGTTGAGCGCCGGTTTATGCGCCGAAGCCCAGCTCTGCTTGAACACATAACCGAGGTTCGCGACCGGCTCGTCGATGCCGAGTCCTTGCAGGATGCCCTTGCCGTCGATGATCTGCCGGTAGCCCTGGGCCTCCAGGCGCGCCGCAAAATGCCAGTAATTCAGCGCGGCATCGATGCGTCCGAGTTTCAATTGTTCGTCGATCAAGGGCGGCGCGCCGAACACCTTTTCGACGTTCGCCTCCATATCGAACCCTTGTTTTTTCGCGAGCGCCTTCAAGAGCAGCCAGTTTTTGTCGAACTCGCCGCCCGCGATGCCGAGACGCTTGCCCTTCAGGTCGGCCAGCGCTTTGATCGGGCTGTCGCCGGCGACGACCAGCGCGCCGGAGGTGGTCGAATACGGATAAAAGGTGAAATCGGCACCCGTGGACCGCATCCTGGACACCCAGATCCAATCCGAGATGATCAGATCGACCGCGCCGGATTGCAGCGCGATCTTGCCGGCCTCGGCGTTCGCGAGCGGCTGCGTCTCTATCGTGAAGGGGCGTTTGGCCTTTTCGGGGTCCTGTTCCAACACCGACAGCTCCCAGCCGGAGGTGCCGGTGGCTTGCATGCCGATACGGATCGGGGTTTTGTCTTCCGCAAAACTGGCAGAGGCGGCAGACAGAAGCAGGCAGAACAGGGTGTTTTTGAGTTTCATAATCACATTTATCCGTGCGAGAGTCAGATTATATGCTATTCATGCCGGGCCTGCGCAAGCCATGCGGGCCGGCGCCGGGTCGGGCCTCATTACTGCTCGACCGTCACAAAGCCCATCTTCGAAATGCCCGCGTGTTGCACCGCGGCCATGATTTCGGCGACCTTGCCGTAGTTGACCGCCTGGTCCGCGTACAGGTGCACCGCAATTTCGGGGTCTCGGGCCAGCTCGGTCTTCAAGGCCGCTTCGAGCGCCGAGGTATCGGCGAGCGGTTTTTTGTTCAGGGTGATCGCGCCTTTTGCATCGATGCCCAGCTGCAACGGCTGATCTTTCACGTCGGCCGTGGTCTGCGCGGTTTTCGGCAGGTTCACCTTGACCGACTGGGTCAACAGGGGCGCGGTGACCAGCAGAATGATCACCAGCACCAGCATCACATCGACCAGCGGCGTGACGTTGATTTCGCTGACCGCGTCCTGGTCGTCCGATTGTGCTTTAAAGGCCATGTTATTTCCTCGCGTGCGCGTCCGAATTGAACGCGATATGCAGAAAGCCGTCGGCGAAATTTTCGAGGCCGACCCGGTGCTGCTTCGCGCGCTTCACGAAATAGTTGTAGGCAAGCACCGCCGGCACCGCGACCGCGATGCCGATCGCGGTCGCGATCAGCGCATCGCCGATAGGCCCTGCGACCACGTCGAGGCTCGCCGAGCCGCTCTTGCTGATGTCCTGCAAGGCGTTCATGATGCCGAGCACGGTGCCGAACAGGCCGACGAAGGGCGCGGTGCTGCCGATGCTGGCGAGCATGGTCAGGCCGTTTTCCATGGTTCGCAGTTCCTGTTGGGTCTGGATGCGCAGGGCCTGTTCCAGCAACGCTTCCGGCTCGCCGCGGTATTTCAGCGCCGCGCCGCCGGTTTGCTTCAGGTCGGCCAGCCAGGCGAAACCGCGCTGCGCGATGTTCGCTTTCGGGCCGCGCGCCAGGCTCGGCGGCAGAATTTCGGCCGCTTCCAGATTCGGCGCATCCCAGAAGGCCTCCAGGTAACGCGCGTTGTCGCGGCTGTTCCGACTGAACTGCCAGGCCTTGAACACGATGATCGTCCAGGTGATCACCGAAAAAAGCAGCAGAGTATACAGGGTTCCATCGATGATCAATGACGGTGGAATTTGCAGGGGCATTCACTTCTCCAGAGAGTTATTCGTTCAACAATTTGAATGGCATCGGCACGGTGACCGTGCTGGCGACCGGGGTGTCGCCGCGTTTGGCCGGAATGAAAGTCCAGTTCTTGACCGCCTCGACCGCGGCTTCGTCGAGAATTTCATGACCGCTGCTCTGTTGCACCTGAACGCTGGCGGCATGGCCGTCGGCCGTCACCTGGACGCGCAGCAGGACTTTGCCCTGCCAGCCGCGGCTTCTCGCGAGGCGTGGGTATTCGGGCTTCGGATTGGATTTGTAATTGGCCTTATAGTTCGCCTCGGTAAAGGTTTCGGTCTTCGGCTGAGGCGCCGAAGGTGTTACCGCGGGCCTTGGCGGCGCCGAAACCGGCGGCGCAGGACTAGTTTGCCGGGGTGCCGCCGCTTCGGGTTTTGCGGCCGGCGCGGGCTCTGGCGTTGGCGTAGGGGCGCGGACCGGCTTCGGGGCTACCTGCGTTTTCTTCGGCGTTACCGGCGCTTTTTTCGGCTTGACCGGCTTGGGCTGCGGTTTGGGCGGCACGACCGGCGGCGCGGACGGAACCGGCTTTGCCGGCTGCGGCGCCGGCGCGGCGAGCAGCGCCACATCCATCACCTGGGGTTTTGCAGGCGTTTCCGGCTCGTCAGGCCGATGCAGGTAAGCGATCAGCGCGGCATGCAGCAGCAAAATCACTAAAAACACACAGATCCATTGCCGCCGCGAGCTTTCTTCGCCGTGCTGCTTGCCCGGGGCGTTTTCCTCGGTTTTAAAAGCTTGCATTACCGTGATCAGACCGAAACAGAATAAGCCGGGTATTTTAATGGTCCCGGCGTGGATTTACCAATCGGCGGCGCTTTCGCTGCCAGCCGATGCCTGGCGGACCGCAAATCGGCGTTAACCACAAAAGCGAAAGATGATAAAATCCCGATGTTTACTCTCATTTCATTATCCGCCGTGCAAACGGCGCAGCCAAGATTACAGCATGTCTTTTCAACACCGATCAACCCGACATTTAACTTTGCTTGCCGCCGCCTTGCTGACGGCCTGCGCGGAAACCCGCCAGATTGCGATAGACCGGCCCGAAATGACCCCGCAGCCTTTTCAGCCACTGGCCGGTTTTCAGACGATCGATGGCGATGACTATTACATCCGCCTGGTTTCCGAATTCTCGGCTCAGGGCGACAATTTCCTGAAAGGCGGCTGTTCGGACCTTGCGCCTTATCAAAAAGGCGACTTGTCCGCCGCGTTGGTTTACCGGGTCCGCAACGACGTGGTCAAATTCCAGGGCGAAGCGTCCGGCTTTCTGTACCAGGCCACGACCGGCAAATGCAATTTCAGGTTCGATGCGAAAAAGCTGACTCTGACGCCGTGGCTGCGGCTCGACAACGGCCGGGAAACGCAGGTCGATTATGATTTCTATACCAATGCGAACAGCGATCTGGATGTGTCGAGTCTGGTCGGCGACGTGAATGCGGCCAGCGGCATCCTCGCTTTGACCGGCGCAGGGCTGGGCGTCGCTGTCATGGGACAGATGGCCGGACAGTGGATGCAGAGCAATCAACCAGCGGCCCCTGCCCAAAATCAGTCGTCCGCGAAGCAGAGTTCCGAATCGCATTCGCTGCCGGCGCTGGCCACCTACAGCGGCAAGACCGGCAAGCTGAACCAGACCGTCTTCAAGGTCTTTCAGATCGACGAAGGCGGCCTGAATCTACTCGGCGCCGAAACCAAACCCTTGGGCGAACTGAAGGTGTATCCCGAAATCGCGCCGACGCTGCTCTTGCGTACCGGCTCCGATGGCGTACCCGATGCCCATGACCTGTCTTTCGAGGAACTGAGCCGGTCGACGATCAAAGGGGCGGCAGGCGATATCAGCCTGGGTCAGTTGATCGCCCAGTCATCGCACCCCGACAAACCGAATTTAAAGCCGGACTGGAAAAATTACGCGGAGGTCGAAACGAACTGCCGGAAATTGAAACTGACCCTGAAGGCGCTCGGCTTCAACAAGTTCGACCGCGATGCGCTGTTGTATTATTTCCTCGGCAATAGCGGCGACTGGAAAAATTACAACATCGACCGGCGCCGGGCGACGGACAGCGACATGCGTCCGAAAACGATCGCCGCCTACCGCGACAAGAATTTCGGCAACTGCCTGGCGGAAGACGATTATGCGGTGATGAAGGCGATGGGGCTGGCGGTCAATACGCCCGCCGACTGGGATCAGCTCGGCGCCACCAGTCGGCAGCAGGAGCAATTGTTCTCGCCCCTGCAATCGATCGAGCGGCAGTTGCTGGCGGTGCTTAGAAACACGTCGGCCGCGGAGATGGAAAGGCAATTGTATCCGCTGCTGATGACCGCGGACAAAGCGAACGGCAAGGTCTTGCTGCAAAACCATCTGGGCGATTTCGGGCTGGAAAAGCTGCTGAATCCGCCGGCGGCTCCGGCGGCGCCTCTGCCTGGCGATACCGCCTTGCCTCCGGCGCCTGCGCCGGTTGTTCCTGTAACCCCTGCCCTTTCGCCGATTCCGGGAGAAGGCATTCAAGTCAGCGCGAAGCAACTGGCCGAGGTTTTTCTGGGCCTTAAATTCGGCGAGCTGAGCTGCGCGCGCCCTGCCCCCGGACAACAGGGCAAGGGCATCGGCATCCTGCTCTTCACCTCCCCGGCTGGCGGCCCGCGGATCAAAGGCGGCGCGCTCGAATTCGAATTCGCGGACGGCAAGATCAACCGTCTGGCCTTCCAATTGCCGACTTACCGCGATTTCGAGCAGGACATCGCCGACCGTCCCGAAGTCGGCGGCTGCCGGATCGACCCGGCATGGCTTGCGAAACTGCATTGAGCATAACGGCACATTAGCCGGATGCGAGGTCGCTGGTCGCCCGGCCCCTCCGGCTAATGCGCAGAAATGCGCAATTCGCCGTTTTCCTGCGCGATCTTGTAATGCTGGAGGACGTTCATCCCGAGCAGGGGCTGGCTCAGATTCGGCACGATCATGCTTTCCGCATCCTTGAGTACGAACTGGCCGAACTTGAGTTCCGGAATCACCGCGGTGCAGGCTTCGGTGATGCCGTTCGCGGTATCCATCAGCGCCTTGTCCTTGCAGCTGATGCCGGCCGCCGACGCGATCACGTTGGGCAGCGAAACGATCGAAGCGCCGGTGTCGATCACAAAAACGAGCGGCTTGCCGTTGACGGCGCCGTCGACAAAATAGTGTCCGCTGCTGTTCTGTTTCAGCGCCAGCGGCATGGCTTCGGCGGATGGGGCTTTGAAGGCCGGAGTCCAGGACAAGAGCGTTTCGACGTTGGCCGCGCAGGGTGTCTTTTGATAAAGCAGCCGGCCTTCCGAATTTTTGCATTTGTAGATCTGATCGCCTAACGTTGGCGCGCACGACGCGGCCAACAGCGCGGCGACGGTCAACCGAACGGCTGATTTGCGCATAGCTTCGCTTCCCCGGATCAAATTTATTTGGGTCCCTGCTTCGGCAGGGTATACAGAATTCACCGTACACTATAGTCGATCCGGCGAATCCTGCATCTGCGCGGCCGGCAAATCCGCGCCTCGTCGAATGTCGTCGACAGTTTCTGGCTGTCAGGCTTGGATCACGGCGGCACAAATGCTAGTCTATGTCACGGTTTTAAACCGCCCGTTTTTCCGGACGCCGCCTGGAAAATCAAACCTTTTTTTGGGAGAGAACATGAAGCTAAAAGTATTGTTTGCAAGCATCGGCTTGACGCTCATTACCGGCTGCACCGCAACGGTAGATAAAAAATCCGTGCAGGCCACCTCGGCGACTCCGGAGTCGATGCAGGTAGAGACCCTGCGTATTCCGTTTGATGCCGCGCAACCGATGTATGTCGTTACCGTCGAGCCCTTGCAGGTCGGCACGGGCGGCTCCGCCGGCGGGCCGCCGCCGAGCAGCGGCCAATCCAAGGGCAATTATTACGGCTGGGGACCTTTCGGCTGGATCGGCCCGCACGGAGACAGCCCGGCGCCCACCGCCTATGAAGCGCCTATGCAAGGCATGAGCGATAAGGTCGGCAAAGGCATTGCCGCGCAGCTTCTCAGCACGCTCGGCAACTCGGGGAATATCGTCGTGATCGATTACGATCATTACTTGAAGCATGCCGATGATCCGGCGAGTTTGCTGCGCCCCGGCGAAGTCGGGCCTTTCGTGATCAAGGGCACCGTCACCGAATTTAGCGAGGTTGCGGAAGCCAATAACGAGCGCCAGGGCGGATCGCTGGGCTGGGCCGGAACGGTATTGGGCGTCGCCGGTGCGATTTCAGGAACGCCGGCCGCAGGCATCGCCGGCGCAGCGGTCTCTGCCGCCAATCCGACCTGGGAAAATACCAAGGCCCGCCGTACCGGTGCCGTCGGCCTGGATCTGCAAGTCGTAGAACCCAATAGCGGACGCATGGTCAGTACCATCGTGTCGCATGGCAGCTTCACCGCAGAATCGGCCAGCAGCGGGGTATCGGTATTCGGTATCGGCGGCGGCGAAAGCGCTTTTGCCGCCAGCGCTTTGGGACAGGCAACCCGTTCCGCGATGAACGATACGGTCAAGCAGCTGGCGGATCAATTGCGCATCAAAGGCCGTGCCTTCGAACCGGCCAAGGCGCCCGTCGCTAAAAAATCGGTCAGCAAAAAAAGCCGGAAAAAACACTAAGGATTTCGTTAGCGTTGTTTCCGCGTCGCCCGAGAACCGCATCGATCGCGCGTCCTGGGGCAATCCATAAAGCGGCCCATGCGGCCCGGATGGGGAGCCTCTAGCTCTCCTATCCGTCAGTCAACTGTGTGCACTTTTGCTTCGCCGCTGCCGGCGCATAGAGAAAATCCTGATACGGCGCATTGTCTTTTTCGGCCAGGCCGAGTTTTTGGCGCTCGGCGTACCAGCGTCTTTGAAAATACTCCGCAAACAGATCGGGCATGTTCCAGTTGGCCGATTCGAAAGAATACTCCGTGCGGGTCTTGATGTCGGCCTGCCAGTGCAGGTAAGGCATCCTGCCGACCGGTTCGGAGAGATAGAAGCTGTTGTAGATTTCCATCATTTTCGGCGCGTTGCGCAGGATGATGAACAACGGGATGCTCGGCAGCGAGTCGTAGACGAAAACGCCGAGCGAGCCTTCGCTGCGGTTGTCGATGCGCCCTGCGATGTCTTCGAGCGCGGACAGGAACAGGCGGTTGTTTTGGCGAAACTCCTCGGCCTCGTAGCCGATGATTTCGCTGGCGCACATCTCGGAGATCGGACAATCCTTTAAAATCAGCATCCTGACGTGCACGCCCTTGCGGATCGCATGTTCCAGTTCCCGGCAGTGATGTTTGTAGCGCGGATCGAAGGTAATCAGCCAATACACATAATCGCCGTGATAAAGCCCGTGCATCAGCTCGGAAAAATCCAGTTCCTTGTTGGTGATGCCGACAAAGCCGCGTTTGGTGGCGTTGATCACGGTGCCGTCGATATATTTGGTCAGCACGTTCTGAAACATCTTCTCGGTTTCCCGGCGTTCTTCGGTCGCGATGATCCAGTGATGAAAAAAACCGACCGAAATCACGACCGAGGTGAACAAGCCGAATTCGGAGATCAATTTCAGCAGCCAGACATATTCTTTGCCGGAAAGATCGGTGGCCAGCACGCCGAAGATCTTGTGGACCACGAATCCGCCAAAAATCAAAACCAGCGCGAACAGCCATTTCAAGATGGTAATATTCGATGACATGGCCTTTCCCCTTTGCTTTTCGGGGCGGAAATTATTGATAATGAAACTCTCTGTTATGGGGTACGCGACATTTTTTAACAGCTTTTTGACCCTGTAGCACATCATTAAATTCATTCTTTAAACCGCCATGAACATGACCTGCAAACACTTCATTTTCTTATTATCGATAGGCTTCACGGCAACGGCGCAGGCACTAACAGCCGATGCGGAAATAGATCACCTATTAAAGTTTGTCGAAGGGACCCAGTGCCGTTACGAGCGCAACGGCGAGATGCATAGCGGCAAGGAGGCAGCCGAACATATCCAAAAGAAATACGCTCATTTCAAGGACGAGATTGCGACGGCGGAGGATTTCATCGCGCTGAGCGCGACGAAGAGCGAGCTGAGCGGAAAAAAATACCGGGTGTATTGCGGGGATAAAAAAGCCCAGGACAGCGATCGGTGGTTGCTGGAAGAGTTGAAGCGGTACCGGCAATAAGATGCGCCGGAATCGACGTTTTTACAGGTCCGCGGCGGTCAGGATTTTGTAAAAATGATAGGCGGGTTCTTCGTAGGGATGGACGGCCAGCAGGGTCTGGACGACGGCTTGGATCGCTTCGTCCCGGCAGATCATCTCGACCTTGTACTCGTCCAGCCTTTCCAGTCTATCGGTTTCTCCGACATGCGGCCGGCTGCCTGCCAGCGGCCGAAACTGTCCTTCTCCCCTCACCTGCCAGCAGCAGCGGTCGTAGGCCTCGTAGTGGCCGGCGCCCTGCGCAAACAGGGCAGCCTTGACCGCTTCCAGATGCGATTCGGGGACGTAGAAACAGAGTTGGTACATGGGTCGTAGGGTGTGCAGCGCACACCATAATAAAAATTTCAGTTAAGTCGAACATCCGTCAGGAGGGGATATTTGAAATCCCCTCCTGAACGTATCAAGACGGTTTCGATAAAACGTGCGGACGGGTTGGCAAAACCCGTCCGGCCGTGGATTTCGGGATTAATTTTCTCCCGCTCTGACATCAAACTCGATCTTCCAGCGCTGGCCGCCCTTTTGCGAAACCGCCTGCAATTCGAGCGTGCCGACTTCGGTGACCGCCGAGGCGAGATGCACCGGCACCACTTCGCCGGGACGGCGGTTTTCCGGAGGCAAGGTCACTTCGATCTCGTCGAGTTCGGTCAGCTCTTCGTCCGACCAATAAGCCAAGCGCTCGCCGACCTGGTCGTCGCGGCGCGAGTTCGAGGCAAAGAAACGGAAACGCACCGGTTCGCCGACCACGAGCCCGAATTCCTCGTCCGGCAACTCTTCCTGGGTGCCTTCTTCCATCCCGAACGGCGCGATGCACAAGGCTTGCAGTTCCGGCGGCAGACCTGGCACCGCGGGCATCGCGCTTTCGACGCCGACGTAATACGAGGCCGCGGTGCCGCCCTTGATGCGCACGCCTTTGCCCTTGCGGACCACGCCGTAGTAAGACGCGCCGCGCGCGACCGCGAGATCGAGATCGGCGCCGGGCAAGAGTCTCGCCTCGGGCGCGCCTTCGGCTGTGAGCCAGGAGTTCAATACCTCGGTCAAGCGCTCGGCCAAGGGCTCTGCCTTCAGCACGCCGCCGTTGAACAGGATCGCGGTCGGGTGCAGGAAGGTCGCCTGTGCGGGCAGATTCACGTCTTTCAGGTCGTTGGCCGCGCTTTGCTGCTTGGCCAGGAAGGCGGCCAGATGGCGCGTGATCGCGGCATCCTGCGCATACGGCAAGCCGACGGTTCTAAGGCCGGTACGCGGTCTGACGACAGGCCGGTCGATCGCGCTGACCTTCGGCATGAAGCCTTCGACCAGCACCTGGTTGATCTCCTCTCGCGTCAGTTCGGTGCGCAGGGTGCCGCCGATCAGGGAGGAGCCGCGGTTCGCGACCACGATCGGCATCTGCTCGATAGACGCATCGTTGAAGATCTTTTCCTTCGCATCGCGGCAGCTGTGCGTCAACGACTGCACCTGCCACGGTTCGAGCCGGCGGCCGTCCTTTTCGAGCTTGGCCTTGACCGTATAGGCGAGCGCGAGGTCCATGTTGTCGCCGCCGAGCAGGATATGGTCGCCGACCGCGACGCGGGTCAGTTCGAGATTGCCGTCATTGTCGGTCACCGCGATCAGCGACAGGTCGGTGGTGCCGCCGCCGATGTCGACGACCAGGATGATGTCGCCGCATTGCGCATAATTACGCCAGTCGCCGTGGCTCTGCTCGATCCAGCTGTACAGCGCGGCCTGCGGTTCCTCCAACAGGATCGCCTGGCCCAGGCCTACCGCGCGAGCGGCCTCGACGGTCAGTTCTCTGGCGGCCGGGTCGAACGACGCCGGCACCGTGATCACCAGGTCCTGGTCTTCGAGCGGTGCATCCGGATGCAGATTGCGCCAGGCATCGTGCATGTGCTGCAAATACGCGGTGGTCGCCGCGAAAGGCGAGACGCGCTCGACTTCCTCCGGCGCATCGCTCGGCAGGATCGGCGATTTGCAGTCGACGCCGGCATGGCAGAGCCAGCTCTTCGCGCTCGCGACCAGGCGAATCGGCGTCTTGCTGCCGAGCGCGCGGGCGATTTCGCCGACCAGATAGTCCGGTTTTTGCGACCAAGGCAGGGCGGTCGAGCCTTCGGCCAGTTCCGCTTCATGCGCCTGATATAAAAACGATGGCAATTGCGGCTTGTCTTCGACCGCGCCGGGCGAGGTCAGCTGCGGAATCGCCAGCACTTCGGGCGAAAAGTCGTCGTGTTCGACCTGGCTCAGATCGGCATAGGACAGCACGCAATGGGTCGTGCCGAGGTCGATGCCGACCGAATAGCGCGGTCCGGACGCGGCCGCTTGAATGTCTTCGCTCATAATTCCACCTCTGCCGGAGCGACGATCGCCGCGTTATAGCCTTGCGTCAGTTTCGGCAGCCGGATTTGCGTGACCTGCCAGCCTTTATGCACCAGCGTGCCGGTAAACGGCGCTTCGCCGGTCACCTTGCCGGTCAGCCGCACGCTTGCCGCGTCGAAGCCTTTTGGCAGTGTGACCTTGCCGCCTTCCTGTTCGCTGCGCACGGTGGCCAGGGTAAAGTGCTCGTTGATCACCTTGTTGCAGCCTTCGTGCACGACGCGCGCGGCGACGCCGATATCCGCATCGCTGAAGGCGGACAGGTCTTCCTTGATGAAGTCGATGAAACGCGCCTGCTGCTGCAGAAGTCCGAGCAATTGCAGCGCCGCATCCGGGGTCGATTCTTTCAGAATCACCGGCTCCGGCGCGGGGCCGGGCACGATCTTTTCGACTTCGACGATTTTCTCGACGATCTTGACGACAGGCTCGGGAGCCGGCGCTGCGACAGGCGCAACGACAGGAGCCACTGCCGCAGCGGCATGCTTCTTCCGGCATCTGGACATGCCGATCAGCATCGACAATAGCACGCAGATCAGAATCAGCGCCAACACCGCGGCGGTGCCGGCCAGGCAAACGTGCCAGAGGTCAAAGGTGGTCGGTCGTAGGGACAAATCGATTGCATATTGCATATTCATGAATCACTCCTTATTTGGTTTGGCCGGCATCGCGCGCGGCGGCCGCAAACATCAGGTTTTGCAATACCGTACGGGTCGTCTGCATGCGCATCTGCTTCAGATGACGGCCAATGATCACCTCGGGCACTTTTTCGGCCGCATAGACGCCCCGCATCTTCGCCAGCACCGGCTCGCATTGCTTAATGATCTGCTCGGTGCCGGTGCGCACATCGGCCGACTGATAAGTGGTTTTGCGCATTTCGGCATCCACGCATTTTTTATATTCGAATTGGGATTCCTGGATTTTCTTGATCGTGGCTTCCGACAAGGAGGTATTGTGCCATTCGTTTTTCGGGTCGTTCGCGAAAACGGCGAATGAGGACGACAATAAAACAAGGAAAAGAAACTGTTTCATGATGATTCTCGGGATGATTAAAGGGAAAATAAGCCATCGATTTGACCGGCTATGCAGGAGCGGACGATTCCAAACCGATATTAGGGCAATGCGCGTTTTTTCAAGCCGCACAGCGCCTCGTATTTTGCCGATGAAAACAATAAATTCAATAGGTTAAAAAGCATCTTGAGGTATAATGGCAGACAGTATATTGGAAACTTGCGACAAAGGCATGTACAAAGTCAAGGGCCGGCTGATTTATCAAAGCCACGATGACGACGGCGTCATCGAAGTGGTCGAACAAAACGGCGTCAGGTCGCTACACTTCGGTTCCTCCGCAAGGCAAAGCTGCCTGCGCGTCGACGATCCGGAAAATCTGGAACTGACCTATCTGCGCGCGATGAATAGCTGGATGCTGTTTAAAGATGCTCCGGAACAGGGTTTACTTCTCGGTTTGGGCGGCGGTTCGCTCGCCCGGCACCTATTATATCATTATCCGGATTGCCGGTTAGTCGCGGTCGAATACCGCAAAGACGTGGTCAGGGTTGCGCGCAGCCATTTCGGCCTGCCACTGGATAAGCGCCTGAAGGTGATTCTGGATGACGGCGGCGAATACGTGCGCCGCCGGGTTGAAACTTTGGCCGGCTATTTCAGTCTGTTGTTCGTCGATATTTTCGATCATGACGGCATGTCGCCGTCGCTATCGAACATCGCGTTTTTCGATGCCTGCCGCGCCTTGTTGAAGGATGACGGCATGCTGGTCGTGAATCTGTGGAGCACCGACAAGGAGCTTTTCGCGACCTATCGCGACTGGCTGAATGAAGCTTTTCAGGACCGTGTGCTGTTTTTGCCGGTTAAAACCTATGACAATGTGATCGGCCTGGCCTTCAACAAAGGCGCGCCGCTGTATTCGCTGAAAGATCTGCGCAGCCGGGCGGAAGCGCTCGAGTCAGTTTACCGTATCGAATTTTCGAGCTTTCTTAAAACGCTCACCAAAACCAATTCCAGCGTTATCAACCGAGTAATCACCAAATGACCCATCCTGCTTTTTCCTTCGAGCCGTATTTGTTCGGTTACCGTAAATTCTGGGCGCAACGTTTCGGCGTGGCCCCCGAGCTGCCGATGACCCGGCAGGAAATGGAGGCATTGGGCTGGGACAGCTGCGACATCATCCTGGTGACCGGCGATGCCTATGTCGATCATCCGAGCTTCGGCATGGCGCTGATCGGCCGCCTGCTCGAAGCGCAGGGTTTCCGGGTCGGCATCCTCTCGCAGCCGGACTGGACTTCGGTTGAGGATTTCCGGAAGCTCGGGCGCCCGAACCTGTTTTTCGGGGTGACCGGCGGCAACATGGATTCGATGGTGAACCGCTACACCTCCGACAAAAAAATCCGCTCGAACGACGCCTACACCGCCGACGGCGCGGCCGGCAAGCGCCCCGACCGCGCGGTTAACGTGTATTCGCACCGCTGCCGCGAGGCCTATAAAGACGTGCCGATCATCATCGGCGGTATCGAGGCGAGCCTGCGCCGCATCGCGCATTACGACTACTGGTCCGATACGGTCAAGAAGTCGGTGCTGCTCGACTCGAAGGCCGATCTCCTGGTTTACGGCAACGGCGAACGGCAGATCGTCGAAATCGCGCACCGGCTCGCGCAGGGCGAGGCGATTTCCGACCTGACCGGCATTCGCGGCACCGCGCATTTCGTGAAGGAGATTCCGCCGGGCTATGCGGTCAAGGATTCGACCGAAGTCGACAAACCGGGAACGCTGATGCCGCCGCAAAACCCGTATCAGGAACAACCGGCCTGCGAGATGAAGGCGCCGGAGGCCGCGCCGGGCGAAAACGTGATCCGTTTCGACAAGACCCTGCTTAGAAACCAGCGCGCGAACACCGTAATCCGTCTGCCCGCCTATGAAGCGGTCAAGGACGATCCGATCCTGTACGCGCATGCCTCACGGGTCATGCACGGCGAGACCAATCCGGGCAATGCGCGCCCGTTGATCCAGCAGCACGGCCCGCGCCAGGTCTGGATCAATCCGCCGCCGATTCCGTTGACCACGAAGGAAATGGACGGCGTCTTCGACCTGCCGTATTCGCGCCTGCCGCACAAGACTTACGGCAAGGCCAACATTCCCGCGTTCGAAATGATCCAGCATTCGGTCAACATCATGCGCGGCTGTTTCGGCGGCTGCACGTTCTGTTCGATCACCGAACACGAAGGCCGCATCATCCAGAGCCGTTCGGAAGACTCGATCATCCGCGAAATCGAAGCGATCCGCGATACTTCGCCGGCCTTTACCGGCCACATCTCGGACCTGGGCGGCCCGACCGCGAACATGTACCGGCTCGCCTGCAAGGACCCGGAGATCGAAGTCGCCTGCCGGAAGCCCTCCTGCGTATTCCCCGGCATCTGCCCGAACCTGAACACCGACCACACGCCGCTGATCAAGCTCTACCGGCGGGCGCGCGCGCTTCCCGGCATCAAGAAGATCTTCATCGCCTCGGGCCTGCGCTACGATCTCGCGGTCACATCGCCCGAATATGTGAAGGAACTGGTTACCCACCATGTCGGCGGCTATCTGAAAATCGCCCCCGAACACACCGAGCAGGGCCCCTTGTCGAAGATGATGAAGCCCGGCATCGGCACCTACGACCGCTTCAAGCAGATGTTCGACAAATACTCGAAGGAAGCCGGCAAGGAGCAATACCTGATCCCGTATTTCATCGCCGCGCACCCCGGCACGACCGATGCAGACATGCTGAACCTGGCTCTGTGGCTGAAGCGCAACGGTTTTAGAGCCGACCAGGTGCAGGCCTTCCTGCCGTCGCCGATGGCGATCGCATCCGCGATGTACCATTCCGGCCTGGATACGCTGCACAAGGTCAGCCGCAGCGCCGAAAAGATATTTATCCCCAAAAGCGTCAAACAGCGCCGCCTGCACAAAGCCTTCCTGCGTTATCACGATCCGAACAACTGGCCGCTGCTCCGCGAAGCCTTGAAGGAAATGGGCCGCAGCGATCTGATCGGCAACGGCAAACACCATCTGATCCCGACCTTCCAGCCTAAAGGCACCGGCATCGCTACCGAAAAGCTGCAACACTTCCGAACCAAACACACCGGGCAGGAAGCGGGACTGGTTGGAAAAAAACGGGAGCGCACGGGCGGCAATCCGCGCGCGGCCAAAAGGCCGAGATGATTCGCTGTCCGTAAGAATATAATTTTGATTGCTTTACCCCGTTGAGGGAGCTTGACGAGTCAATCCCGAGCTAAAAAGTTCAAAAATTGCTGGTCAAAATCAAATTATTCTGTATAATGGCGGATTCTTAGCTGGCGTAGCTCAGTTGGTAGAGCAGCTGATTTGTAATCAGCCGGTCGCGGGTTCGAGTCCCATCGCCAGCTCCATATAAATTAAGTACTTACAAAAAACGGTGGTTGTCATGAGTAATCAATCGTCAACCGATCGTCAACAATTTGATGAGTACTTGGATTTGAAAGAGTCTTCACAGAACTCTTTAAATCAGCGTCGAATGTTCAGAACCGCTTTACCTGCCTCTTACTTTGTTCGTCTTGAGTATGAGGCAGTAAAAAGGGGAACAACTTCTTTTAAATTTGCGGGTATGATTCTTATGGCATATTTGGATAAGAATTGCCCTCTTAAGTCTTCATAATCCCGAATCTTATTTGCCCTGTCTTTAATATCTGTTTCTTTGGTGGGGTAGCCTCTCGCCGTCGTTCGGTCGCGGGGCGTGTCGTTTCAAATCGGGCGGTCGGCGTCAAGGTCTTTAGAGCGTAGCGTGCCTTGATGCCGGGCGGACGATTTGGAATGATTCGACCCGTGGGCGGACGATTGCGAGAGGTTACACGCCAAAGAAATAGCGGGGTAGCCTTGAGCCAGAGTAAAGGGAGCGGGCTTTTTGGGCAGTCTTTTATTTTTTGCCTTCTTAAGTCGCTTTTTCCTTTTTTTTACGCGGTACTTTTTGCGCGTTTTTTTTAAAGTAATAAGAAGTTATCTCTTTATTATGTATCACTCCCAAAGGCTTTGCCTTTGGTACTCTTTTAAATCCTTTCTCGTTTTTCGCTCGTCAACATAGTTATTTATAACTATGCTTTATCTTATATTTATCCTTAGTCTATTTGCTTTTCTATCTTTTTTTGAATACTTTGTTTTTCAATAATTATTAAATAATAAATAATTATTGATCTTTTAATAAATATTTAAAATATCTATAGGTATTATTTATTTATTTATTATTTTTGAATAAGGACTTAAATTTTTAGCTTCTTCTAAATGGTCGGGTGATAAATGGGCATATCTCATTGTCATGGTAAGACTTTGATGACCTAGAATTTTTTGCAAGCTTAATATGTTGCCGCCATTCATCATAAAATGACTAGCGAACGAGTGTCTTAATACATGAGAACTTTGTCCGTCTGGCAATTCTAATCCTGCTCTTTTTACCGCTCTTTCAAATGCTTTGATACAGTTGCAAAACAGTTTTTCTGATCCTGGTTTGTGCGTTAATATGGCTTTTTCCAAGGATTCAGGAATTGGAACCGCTCTAAACTTTCCGCTTTTGGTGCCTGCGTAATTAATGATCCCATTTCTTACGCTTTCTCTTTTTAAATTAATTGCTTCTGACCATCTTGCGCCTGTGGCTAGGCAGATTGAAACTACTAAATATAAATCTTCGCTCTCCCCTTCCTCGATCGCTTGCATTAGCTGTTTTATTTGATCCTGTGTCAAGTAGGTTAATTCTTTTTCGTCGATTTTTAAGAGTCTGATTTTCTCTACAGGGTTTGTCTTCTTCCATTGCCCGATTCTTATTAGCTCATTGAACGCGCTTTTAAGGTAGGCATGTTCTCGATTCATACTATTTGTTGATAATCCTTCGGCTAGCCGTTTTTGTCTATATTCGCTGAATAGTTCAGGTGTTAATGTGTAAGCATAAGGATTATTTAATCTTTTGCTTATCCATTGTAATCGGCTATACATATCCTCACTTGTTTTAAGGTTTTTCCCGTGGTGTTCATACCATATTGCTAAAAGTTCGTTTAATCGCCTATAGTCTTTTTTATCGGGTTCCCATTCTGGCGTTTTAATGGTCTTGTTTTCAACAAAGGCTTTCCATCTTAGGGCTTCTGATTTTGTTGGTAGGGTTTTCCTGTAGCGTTTATGTCCGCGGCCTCCTGGTTGAATATCTACTAACCATCCGTTTTCAGTTTTTGTTATGCTCATAGGTCGATATTTTTGGATTTAATGAATTAGTTTGTTTCGGTTTGTAGCGCGTTCCTTATATCAAGCGGGGCATGGCGGCGGGGCGGCGTTGAAGGGTGACTTAAGGGCTGCGATTTAAATGAAGTGAGCGAAAGCGAAATTGTTGTTGCATCCTGTGGATATGTGGGAAAGTGCCGGCCAATCGGTAAAAAAGGGTGTGGATAACATCGTGCTGATAACAGGGAAGTTATCCACATGTTATCCATGCCCTTTTTTATCGATGCTCTGGCCGGTACTTTTCCACATATCCATAGGATCAACTTTAAACAATACCCTTCATTTTGCGGCCCTGTCGCCCTTCAACGCCGCCCCGCCATGCCCCGCTGATTATTTCGGCGCGTTTCAAACCGGAACTGTTAATCGCTTTTCGGCTCTTTGACGTTCCTGTATCACGTCAGTAGAAACGATAAAAGCGGGTGTCACAAAGGCTGGTAGACGCGCTATTCCTTGATGACTGTTAGCGTGGTTTTGCCCATCCTAATGTTATCAAGTTCGTTCAATGTTTTCCTAAATTGTTGATTAACAACAAATAGAACAGCTCCCACGTTTCCCGAATCACAATTGCTGCTTGTCGTTATGACTTGTAGGTTGTTGTATGCTTCATAGATAGAATACAAATCATCTTGTACTTTCAATAACTTGTCTTTCATTTTTGCCGCCTCTCAAGCATTTTCCTTGTTTGTTTGTATATACATTATAGTTAGCCTTAACCAGTTTGTATATACATTTTGATAAAAAAATGTCTATACAAAAAAATATTGTGTCTATACAAAAAAATGCGTATACTGGCTATAAAAATTTATGGGGTTTGCTTTGGAGACTTATCTGAAACTGACTGATGATCAATTAAAGCGTTTGCGCTTGGCTTTGGTTGAATCTCGATTAGCTAAAAATGCTTTGCAAGCTAAAAAAATGACTTCGAGTTGGAAATCATGTAAGGAACAATTTATAAATCTTGTGCATTGGTCTGATGCTTCCGGATTAGAGGATATAGCAGAATTGTATGTTGTTGATGATCCTTTTGATTCAAAACCGATAGACGAAAAGCTAGATGATGTTCCTATAGAACATGTGTCTGATGACAAACCTGTTAAGCGTGTTCGGGGTAAAGGTAAAAGCCCTTCTAAGTTGATGTATCCGGTTAGGCTGGAAAATGAGCAATTAGAGCGTCTGAAGCAATTAGGCGGAAATGTTAGCGCGCATATAAGGGCTGCCATTGATGCTTATTTATCATCAAAGCGTATAGACAAAAAAAGGGGGTGATCGATACTGCTACAAAAGAATTTATTGTCAACCAACTGTCAACATTACACGGCTATAGTTAGCTAAAAAGGGCTTTTATAGGCAAAACTTCGTGTATAACTCTATGAAATTACTTACAAATGAATAAAATATGAATATCTTAGACTGTTTTGTAATCAGCCGGTCGCGGGTTCGAGTCCCATCGCCAGCTCCAGATAAAATAAGGCCTTCGGTAGAAATACCTAAGGCCTTTTTTATTGCCTCATGATTTTGTTCCTCCGAAATTTGCGAGACCACCCATCTCGTTCCCGCGCGCCGCGTGGGAATGCCGGTTAAGACGCGCCAGCGTCGCGATTCAGCCATATCATTCCCTATCAATTTTCAACACCCCGTTTTCCCCTGCGTAATTACGGGCGCTGGAATTGCGCCAATGCACCGGATTGTCGACATAACCTCTTTTAACCGGGTTCTGATGGATGTATTCGATTTTTTGCCGCATCATCGCAGGGTTTTGTATTTGCTCAGGATGCGAGCCTTCCTCCCAGACCTGATAATCGCGGTCTTGCTTATGCGCTTTTTTATAAAAAGCCAGTTGTTTCAGGATGCGTTCGGCCTTTTGTTCTTTTAGCACTTCGAGCAAGCGTTTTGCGGTCCATGATTTGAAACTGCCGATTTCGGCTGGTAAGTCAGGCGATTGGACGATCAAATGCAGGTGGTTTTCCAGGTGTAGTCCATATCGCGGCGACATCGCGGATCGGGACGCTGGCGCGTCCGCACTGGGTTACCACACGGCGCGTGGGGACCAGATATAGTGCGATTGTCCTGCCTGTTCCCCATCATTTCTTGATATTGAAAGACCTGCCCCCATTATTTTCACTCGCGTACCGTTGGGACGAGGAGGGTTCAAGGACGGAACAGTACCTGAAGACCGGCTAAAATATTTCCCCGAAGAAAAGCAACAAACCACTAAACAAAAAGAGACTTTAATGAATTCCTGGACGAAATATCCGCAGATATACGAAATCAACACCTGGGTTTGGCTGGAAGAGCTCAGCCGAAGTGCCGGTCGCCCCATCACCCTGGCTTCGGTCCCCGATGTCGAGTGGGACTGCATCGCAGCGCTCGGCTTCGATGCGGTCTGGTTGATGGGGGTTTGGGAGCGTAGTCCGATGGGTAAAAGGATTGCGATGGCCAATGAAGGGGTGCGGGCAGAATTCCAAAACGCTTTGCCGGATTTCAAGGAGGCGGACAATGTCGGCTCGCCTTATGCAATAAGGCGCTATCGCGTTGACGAGCATCTGGGCGGACCGGATGCCCTGGCCCTCGCCCGGGCGAAAATGGCGGCGCGCGGCCTGCGCCTGATCCTCGATTTCGTGCCCAATCATGTCGCGCCGGATCATCCCTGGCTGGCCGAGCATCCACGCTATTTTATTCGCGGCGGCGACAAGGACCTGAGCAGAGAGCCGGCATCCTTCATCGACATCGGCGGCAATATCTTTGCCTGCGGCAAGGATCCGTGTTTGCCTGCTTGGCCCGACAGGGTCCAAGTGAACGGCTTTGACCCTGGATTGCGCGCAGCCACCGTCGAGACCCTGAACGCTATCGCCGGACAGTGCGACGGCGTGCGTTGCGATAGGGCCATGCTGTTGCTCGATTCGGTTTTTGAGGAAACCTGGGGGCCCCGCGCGGGAGACAGACCCGAAGCCGAATATTGGGGCGAGATGATACCGGCCGTCAAACAGAAGCATCCTGACTTTCTGTTCATTGCCGAAGCCAACGGGGACAAGGAATGGGAATTGCAGCAGCAGGGCTTCGATTTTTGTTACGACAGGCGCCTGTACGACCGCCTCGCGCATGAGTCGGCGGAAAGCGTGCGGCTGCATCTGGGGGCCGACCGCGCCTATCAGAGCAAACTGGTCCGCTTCATTGAAGATCATGACACGCTTAGAGCGTCCGCCGCTTTCAATGCAGAAAAGCTCCGCGCCGTCGCGGTCGCCGCGCTGACCTTGCCCGGCGCGCGCCTGGTTCACGAGGGCCAACTGGAAGGCCTGCGCGTTCGTTTGCCGGTATCTTTGGGGCGCCGGCCCGAGGAGGCCGCCGATAGCGATTTGCTCGCGTTTTATCTGCAACTTCTCTGCGCCTTTAAAAGGGGCGATTTCATGCGGGGCGATTGGCAGCTCTGCGAGCTTAGCGGCTGGCCGGACAACATGACTTGCAACAATCTGGTTGCCTGGACATGGACTACTGAAAACAGCCGTTGTCTTATCGTCGTGAACCTGTCTGAAACTCAAAGCCAGAGCCGAATAAAAATAGCCTGGCCGGGACTCAATGACAGGATTTGGCGGCTGAACGATGTGTTCCAGTCGACGAGCTTTGAACGCGACGGAACGGAGCTGGAAAAAGAAGGCTTATACGTCGATCTGCCGGCATGGGGATTTCATTTTCTGACCGCAGAGCGTCCTTGATCGGGTTCCCACGCAGGAGGAAAACATCGACCCGCGCCAGCCCAGCCGCTTGCCGCGGCTGTTCGCGATAGACAAGTCACCTCGGGAAACCTGTTTCGGATGGGGCAAGCCTATCGGGATGATGAAAAAGTCTCAGTACTGCCGAAACGATTGCCGTGAACCTAAACCGGACTATCCTTAACCAAAGCAAGCGCTCGGAATAACGCGCTTTTTGCCTGCGCCTGGCGCTTCGTGAACATTGGAGCAGCCGTAGGGTTCCAGTCGATCCCCGGAGAACAAACTATGAAAAAATTATTGTCCACCTTAATTCTCCTTAGCGCTACGGCAGGGTTTGTTCAGAGTGACGACAGCATCTATGGTCCAGGCGGTGTAAACCTTGGGCCTGACGGTAATCCATATCGACAACAGCAACGGCAAGATGCTGTCGCCGAGGAGGAATCCGAATCCGCTCTGATCCTCCGCCAGCAAAGCAACGGACATTATTTTGTTGACGGCTCGATTAACGGTTCCCCGCTGGTCTTTGTGATCGACACCGGCGCTTCGGTCGTCACCTTACCGAGGGAGGTTGCGTTGGGTGCGGGTATTTACTGCGAAAACGATACGACCGTGGAGACCGCAAACGGTACGGTCCAAGCCTGCACAGGTACGATCCCAAAGCTTAAATTTGGAGACTTCACGCTAACGGATTTGCGCTGCATCCTAGTTCCCAAGCTAAAACAGGCTTTGCTAGGCAGCAATGTCTTGAAGGATTTTAAATTACTTCAGAACAACGGCGAAATGCGAATTACCAAGAAAATAAATGCCCGATAATCATGTATTAGACTAAGACTAACGCGGCGTTCAAGTGAGCGGATACACGGCGAACGGCCGGATATTTCCTGACCATTCGCCGTTTAATATCCACTGTCTTTGCCTTATTCTTCGTCTTTGACGTTGCATGCCTCGGATAGCGGGTCGGGCGTCTCGCCGTTCTTGGCGGTGTTCACATACAGCACCAGATTGCCCAGGAAGGCGATCACGTCCTTCTGCTCGCTTTTGGCGAGCTTAGCAAAATTCTGGCGCGAAGCCTCCGAATCGCCGCCGTGCCACTGAATGGCTTCCCGCAGGGTCGTCGCGCGGCCGTCATGCAGCCAAGGGCCGGTGCAGGCGACGCCCCACAGCTCGCGGGTGCCGAATGTCGCCCTGCCCTTGTTTTCATCGTAGGCATAGGTTTCGGGCGGCAGGATCGCATTGACCGGATCATAGTTCACGAGACTCATATGGCCGTTGCCGTATTCCTTAGGATCTTCCAGCTCATCGACACGCTCGGCCAAGCCGTCGCCCATCCAGTGCCGTTTCAAGTCGCCGTATAAGCGCACGACGGTCTTGCCGTTGTGTTTTTCGAACGCGCCGAGCAACGTCTCCTTGCTGCCCTTGCAAAACCGGTTATCCGGCTGATCCTTGGCCAGATCGAATTTGACCGGATGCTCAGGCTTCACGCCCTCGGCCTCCAGATCGACCTGCACCTGCCCCTTTTTCAGGAAATCTTGTTTTTTGTCGCGGTGACCCAGTGAAGCGCTCGGCTCCTGAAACCAACTGTTGTCCAATGCCAGTTCCGCTTTATGGCACGCTGTGCAGCCGATCGAGCCGAAGAGTTTTTCGCCGCGCTGAATTTGCGTGCGCTCTTCGGGTTTCAACTTCTGTTTATTGGCGGCCAGGATGCCCAGATCGTCAAGCTCCACCCGGGTCACCGGCCGCGGCTGTGCCGCCATGTAGATCGTAAAAGCGGTCATGTCGCCGACGCTGAGCTCATCTGCCTTATTGTCATGATCTTCGTCATTGCCTTTGCCGACCAGCTCCACGCCCTGCATGCCGATTTCATTGTTGCCGGCATGGCGCATAAAGTCCCGCAAAAAGGCGACGTTCTTCTTCCACTCGTAGGGGCGCACCACCCCATCCGGCGAGACGCCTTCGAGTAGCGATTTTTCTCCCACAATCTTTGCCGTGCCGTCTTCGCAGCTTACCGTGACCCGGCCAAAATTCACGCCTTTTGCGGTCAAGTCCTGCGTGATTTCGGTCTTTTTAGCGCAGGTTTCTTCTTTGGCCTGAGTTATGACCGCCCTGAGTTGATCGCTCATTTCTTCCGCCAAGCGTTGCAAGGCGCCCAGACCGAAGACATGGGGCGTATTGCGCTGAATCATCAAGTCGGGATGATCCAGGCGCGGCACCCGATGCACGTTCGCCGAGGTAGGCCCCGCGCCGTCATCGACCGGCTGACTATGACAGGAGCCGCAGGACTGCGCATTCGGCCCCGTCGGCCGCATCACAAGACGCCCCTCATCGCCCCATTCTCCCGGCGCATGCAAATCGGGGCGCGGTATGCGTGTATAGTGGGATGGCTCGTTGCTGCCGATGAAGGCGCCGCCGCCTTGCCCCAGCGTAAAGTGGGTGCCGAAGATAAGATCGCCATGTTCAAACGCATCGTGAAAAACTTCATCGCCCTTTCCGGCCATGATGCCGGCCAGCAATTCCTGCTGATCCAAGGGGCGATAAACGTTTTCCTCTTCGCCGCCGTCTGCGGGACAAGCGGTGATGGCGGGTTCGGTTGGGGTGGGCGGGGATGGCGGATTGTTCGAACCGCCGCAACTGGTCAAGAGGATCACTGCCGGCAGCAGACTGCATGACTTTTTCATAAGGCTCTCCGCTGAAGAAGATTGAAGAAGATCAGAAACCCTGCGCGATTGCAGTGTTTCCCTATCAGCGTCATGCAAAGGCGCCCTCATGCGCTTTGCAGGCGACACCGCGAAATTGCCTCTTCTCTTAAATAAAATGCCTTGCTAAAAAGCCGAGATCCGTAGGAGCCAACAAACTCGTGTTTTGTTTTACCCTGATTCCCTCATCTGCTCATGTCCGGAGATTCTTGAATTGGCACATTCGGATTGGCTGTGTGAATCATGTTATTGAACTAAACCGTTAATCAATAATGATTTAACGGTTTGATTTTGCCGAGATCAGACAATTTTCGAGCCGCCATTTAGCGCCTAATCACGTCCCATGTCAATCAAAGTCTTTTACTTCGCTTAAAATACGAGACTCGGCGCCTTTGAAAAATGCCGCTTTGTCGGCGGATGGCAAAATGCAACGGGGGCTCCCTGATGGACTTCGCCCTGATCGTGGAGTACTATCGCCAGCAAGAACAGGTAGAGGAATTGATCGGCCGGCTTGAGACATGCATGGGCTAATTCCATGTCACGAGTTAGCCTGCGATCGATCATCTCATCATCTCAAAAGCCTGCAAACGACGTAACGTGTTGATCTCGCTTACCCACATCAGTAAAGAGGTAAATGACATGTCGGATATCATCGAAAAAATCGGCAAGACGCTACAAGAGCAGGCGATACCGGCGGCACGGAGGCTCCAGGCCCTTGTCTCGCACGTTGTGGTCATCATCCGTGAAAAGGCCGAAGAAATGGGCCGGGAAATCAGCAAACCTCCGCCGTACGTCACGAGGACGAAAGTTGCCGCCGACCGAGCGGAAAACCATATGTACAGCCCGGTTCCGACGGCTCAGGCGAGTGAAACAGTCTCGAAGGTCATGCAGCGGCTAGCCCGCTTGCCCAGCGCTTTCGATTCGATTGAATTGCTGTTTGTCACCGATACCGATCAGAAGCTGTTAGGCGTGGTGCCTTTGTCCAAGCTTCTGGTGGCAACGCCCCAGATGGCTATAGATAACCTGATGAACCGGGATATCACCCGCGTCACTCTGACCGACCCTCCGGAAAAAGTGGCCGAGGTGGCGTTAACCCACCCAATGCCTGCCGTGCCAGTGGTGGACGAGCGGGGATGTCTACTCGGCGCGGTCCCTGCGCACACGGTATTCAAAATCATGCGGGAGGAGCATATCCAGGATATGGACCGTTTGGCCGGAATTTGGCGCCACTCGGATCAAGCGCTGTCCGCCATCGAGGGAGACCCGCTGCGCCGGGTGATCGACCGGTTGCCCTGGTTGATCGTGGGAACCGCGGGGTGCGTGTTGGCAACCGGGCTCATGGCAACATTTGAAAGCACGCTGAGGACGGATTTGGCGGTCGCATTTTTCATACCCGGTATCGTATATCTGGCCGATGCCATCGGCACTCAATCCGAAGCGATTGCCGTGCGGGGACTCTCGTTCAGTCGTACGCCGGTTCCACAGTTGCTGAAGGGAGAACTCAAAACCGGCTTTTACCTGGGCATTGCATTGGCACTGGTTGTTTTTCCCTTCATTTGGCTTACTTTCAATGCATCCCTGGCTTTTGCGGTTTCCATTGCCCTGATTTGTGCCAGCAGCGTCGCCACCAGCATCGGGCTTTTGCTGCCATCGATTCTTTCCCGGATGGGGAAAGATCCCGCCTACGGCAGCGGCCCTGTCGCCACGATTGTTCAGGATTTGCTCAGCCTCCTGATCTATCTGAGCGTGATAAGCCTGCTGATTTCTTGATACCGATTTGTCGGATGGAAAAGCTCATGTTTGTTTATGCTGATGGGTGACTCATCAAAGCAAATCATTAATCATCTGCCTTCGTTTAAGGATAAGTCGGCCATGCGATTACCCCACACGAGTCTTGACAGGAAGCTGTCGGCGTTCTTGATCTTTGTCGGACTTGTTTTATTGATCGGACATGAACTTGAGCTTTATCTTCCTGATTTGGAAGTCTGGATTGAAGGCCGGGGCGTTTTCGCGCCACTGGCCTTTATCGCCTTGTTCATGGTTCTCTCGCCGGCATGCGTATCGGTTGATGCGCTTTGTTTTGCGGCGGGAATACTATTTCCTATCGCGACCGCCGAGTTGACTGTTGTGATCGCAACCTATCTGTCGGCTGCGGTGATATTCTTCCTGGGCCGGGATTTTGTGCGGGCAAGGGTCACGGCTTTTATTGCCGGACATAAGCGTTTTGCCGCATTGGATAAGGCAATCAGCGGCGACAACGCCTTCAAATTGATGTTGTTATTGCGCCTGACGCCGCTTCCATTTGCATTGCTCAGTTATGCTTTATCGGTTACGGAAGTTAAATTCCGGCCTTATCTAGCCGCAACCAGCGGCATTTTAGTTTACAACTGTAGCCTGGTTTATTTCGGTTATGCGACCAAACACTTGACCGGCCTGGCCAATGGCGCACCGAAAGCAAGCCTTGTTTCATACGCCATGCTGGTCTTTGGCCTAGCCATTTTAATCGCGGTTTTGATCTATGTTGCAAAAATAGCCGGCAATCTTTTAAAGGAGATGAATTTAGAAAGCTCCGACGATTAAGTGCAGGGAGATTCAAGCTTTTTTAAGGTTTGCCCCCTTATTTTGAACCTTACCGTGCGTGACGGGAATACAGTCATGTGACCGACGCCATAGGGGGAGGCCTCAAATCAAATAACTCGTGTTTGCCCCATTTAACACGAAAGAGGCAACGACTTTGATCACGTTAAACCTTATTAAGGCACGAGCATTGATGGCCAGGTTTAGCCCGCTCTATGGTGAACAAGGGAACAACAAAAACCAAAACCCAAAGCGAATGGAGAATATATGCAAACCAGAATCGGCACAGTCCGCCATGCGAGCCCGATGATCCTCCTGCTCACCGCCGTCGTCCTGGCAACAGCGACGGGCGCGGTCCAGGCCCAAACTTATACTTCGATTGACCTTACGCCCAATTCCCCCCTCAGCACAGCCAATGGCATTTCGACCGGCGGAGCGGCCGGCTATTCTGCCGATACCGCCTCGTTCGGCGCCATTCGCGCGACGTTTTGGGAAGATGCGAATCAAATCGATTTGCATCCCGCCTTCCTCGACGACCCTGTGAAAGCCGTCAAGGGACGTTCCTCCGTGCAAGGTAGCGCGGACGCCTTGCAGGTCGGCTGGGGCGCAGGACCGGGCACGAACAATCGCTCCGTGCCGCTGGTCTGGACCGGCACGGCGGCCAGTGCGACCACGCTCCCGCTACCCTTCGATAACGCCGGCGGCCAGGCATTAGCCACGGACGACAGCCAGATCGTCGGTTACGGCACGCCGCTGATCAAGGACGGCACGGCATTCGGACCACCGCACGCGGTCGTTTGGGACGCCATGACCCAGGCAGCCATTGATCTGGGCGACGCCGGCAACGGCGCACAGGCTATCGGAGTCGGCGGCGGACTGCAGGTCGGTTATGTCATTAAAGGCACAGCGAACGCCGCGCTGTGGAGCGGCAGCGCGAAATCCTTGTTGGTGCTTCACCCCAAGGACGCAGCCGCCTCGGTTGCGTATGGCACGGATGGCGTGCTACAGGTCGGGTATAGCGGCTACGACATCCGCGTCCGTTCCGAAGCCCCCAAGGGCAACAAGGATAAGCGCTTCAACTTCGCCACGGTCTGGTCTGGGACGGCAGCTAGCGCACTCGTCATTCATCCTTATCCTTTCACGCACAGCTACGCTGCGGCCGTGAATGGCCCGTGGATCGCCGGCTACGCGGGTGACGACTCGAAACGTAGTACACCAGCCTACTATCACGCCATCGTGTGGGACTCAACAAACTATCAGCCCACTGACCTCAACACGTATCTGCCCGCTGCCTTCGTCGGCTCGCAGGCGTTCTCCGTGGATGCGCAAGGCAACGTTGCCGGTGTCGCCCTGACCGCCGACGGCCAGCGTCACGCGGTAGTCTGGATGCTCGACCCGGCTCAATGAATCGGAGTCTTTGAAGAGGCGAGGCACAGATATTCAGCTTGGCAAGCGTATCTGTGCCCGCTCAAAAGAGCAGCCAAAGGGGTTAGCCTGTATCATCCGGAGCACACGCATCAAGACAGCCGCCAGCCAATCAGCAAGCCCAGTACTATGGCCGCCACCAGGACGCCTCCGACTCTGAGGCCAAGCGCATGACCGCCAATCACCCACGCCATCAGACTCTTGAATCCGGAGTTGACCGCGACCGCGATCAACACCGCGCGCCCGGCGACGCTGATGTCCATCCCCTGCTTGCTCAATTGCGCCATCGACAAGGTAATCGGGTCGACATCGGCCACGCCTGAAATACTCGCCAGCACGTAAGCTCCCGCATCGCCAAACTGGATTTGCAGCACCCTGGACAACAGCATGATCACCGACAAAAACAAGCCGAACTTCAGCGCCATGCCCAACTGAAAAGGATTTTGGAGCGGGATTTCCTGGTTGTTCTGTAGCGATCGGGTATTCAGCCAAAGCAGCAAGGCCGCCAGGTAGGTGAGCAGGCTCATCGCCAGCAGCGAAGACAGAAGCTGCTGGAATAACGCGGGATTCACTATCGAAGCCAGCAGCAGGGTCCGCGCGAACATCGTCGCGCAGGCGGTCAAGATGCCCGCCGTCAGCGCGTTGCACAGCGCCGGGTCGGTTTTTGCGAGGCGCGCCAGGTTGATGCTGACCGCGGTCGACGACACCAGGCCGCCGAAGACGCCGGTCACCACCGGCCCGTGCCGGTCGCCCGCGATCCGTATCGCAAAATAACCGAGATACGAAACGCCCGCGATCAGCACCACCATCCACCAGACATGATAGGGATTGAACACCTGCCAGGGACCATAGCCCTGATCGGGCAAGATCGGCAGCATCACGACCGAAATCAGCAACAGCTTCAAGGTCGCTTCGAGTTCCCGCTGATCGAGCTTGCCGACCCAGCCATGCAGCAAGGGCTTGAAACCGAGCAGCAGCGTCGTGACGACCGCCGCCGCGGCCGCCAGCACGACGTGACCGAACACCGCCAGCGCGCCCAGGATGAAGGTCAGCAAGGACGCGATCATGCTGGTGATGCCGACATCCTCGAATTTTTTGAGATTTTGGGTGTACGCGACCAGCAGGACCAGCGCCAGCGCGATAAAGACAAAACCGATCAACAGCGGACCGGTCTCCCGGGCCAGCAGCGCGCTGACCCCGCCCAGAAAGCTGATCAAGCCATAGGTGCGGAGCCCCGCGATACGCATGCCTTCGCGGCGCTCGCGCTCACGCCAGCCGCGCTCCAACCCGATCAGCAAGCCCAGCGACAGCGCGATGCCGAGCAACTTGAAATTTTCCAACTCCGCCATGCCGTTTCCTCTGCTTCCCGAGTCCTGTAAACGCCCTCAAGGCAATTTGGCCCGCCTCTGCGCACCCGCCATGATGCCTTTAGGACGCCCGCCGCGAATATCCACAAAACCTGTGGATAACGTTGTTCATTGCGCGTTGATAAGGAATGCAAGCGCTTGCCCTGCTTGATCCTGCGTTAAAATGACTAAAATTTAACCCATCTTAATTTGGCCTCGCGGCGATGTTTTCGACACGATCGCTACGCGCTTTAGCCTACCTGGAATTGAGAGGCATTGATGATCAAAATGACCGCAAAAACCGGTTCCGCCGCCGCAATCCTGACCCTCGCGCTGATCGCAATCACTCCGCTTTGCGGCCTGTTATTCGCCTGCGGCTGCGCCTGGCCGTGGTCCGGTTTCTTTTTCGGCTGCAATTATTTCGACCCGACCGCCGAACATCACTGCCCCTGGTGCGCCTCGACACTCGCAGGCTGGCTCTCGGTCGGGGTCTCGATCACACTCGGCACCCTCGCCTCACTCGCGCCTTTCACCGCGCAGGCTCGCCGCAGCGGCTCGGAAACTCTGATCCGAACCGGAGCGGGGATACTGGCCTTTCTCTGTACCGCGGTGTTGTCAGGCTGGCTCGCGGCGCGTTCACAGCACTACCCCCACGGCCCGATAGGAGACCGGGAAACCGCTGCAACGCAGGACAACGCGGCTAATGCCGATAGGTCCCAATCAATTCCGCCTTCCCGATGATATGCCCGGCCATCGCATTCTCGAGCTGGCTTTTATCCGGATTGTCCAGATCGGGCAACACCGCATCCAGCGCATAGAGCTTGAAAAAATACCGATGCCGGCCGATCGGCGGACAAGGACCGCCGTAACCGGTGCGCTTCCAGTCATTCAGGCCATGCAGGCTACCTGCCGGCAGCTTTTTCGCGGCAGCCGGCAAACCCGAGGATGAAGCCGGAATATTGTAAAGCACCCAATGCACCCAAACGAGCTTGGGCGCCGCAGGGTCCGGCGCATCCGGGTCATCGACGATCAACGCCAGGCTTTGCGTGCCTGCCGGCAGATTGGACCAGCTCAACGCCGGCGCCACGTCCTCGCCGTCACAAGTAAAGCGTTTCGGAATTTCGCCCATGTGAACAAAATCCGAAGATTCAAGTTTCATGTTCATGATTTTATTTTCCTCGGCCAAAGCCGCCCCGGCGAAAACGCAAAAAATCAACACCAGCGCGCGCGCAAAAAACAACCGGCAATCCCACTTCATAGCTTCTCCTCTAAAAACGTCAATTCCCGCTCATTAGTTTTACTGACAGGTGCCTTTATTATGACGCGCAGCTTACGCAGGCGCTACTTTTTGATCATTACATCACCAATAAATTCCTGCCGCCAGCAAGGCCTCCGCCCTATTCACCGCCATCAACAGCTAAGCCTTAATAATCAATATTTTGTGACAACAAATACGTAACTAACCCCTAAGCCGCCATAAGCCCATTGCAAAATAACCGCACTGCACCGAAAAAAAATTTGACGACACTCTAATCCATCGTTATCATAGGCAGCTCTTCAAGGGTGGCTGAGAAAGTCACAAGCCAGATAAGGAAGACACACGGGGTATAGCGCAGCCTGGTAGCGCGCCTGCTTTGGGAGCAGGATGTCGGGGGTTCAAATCCCTCTACCCCGACCATTGCGCTTGTAGCTCAGCCGGATAGAGCATCGGCCTTCTAAGCCGAGGGTCGCAGGTTCGAGTCCTGCCAAGCGCGCCATTTCTTGATATATCCGTTTATGGTGAGCGTAGCTCAGTTGGTAGAGTACAGGATTGTGATTCCTGTTGTCGCGGGTTCGAGCCCCGTCGTTCACCCCACCTATTTCAATTAGATCAACGCCTCGCGTCTTATCGCCGTAGATGTTGGCCTAATAAACGTGTTAAAGACCACTCGCCGAGAGTGGCCTGGAAAGTCACAAGCAACATTACGATATTCGGGGTATAGCGCAGCCTGGTAGCGCGCCTGCTTTGGGAGCAGGATGTCGGGGGTTCAAATCCCTCTACCCCGACCATTGCGCTTGTAGCTCAGCCGGATAGAGCATCGGCCTTCTAAGCCGAGGGTCGCAGGTTCGAGTCCTGCCAAGCGCGCCATTTCTTGATACCCCCTAATACCCGATTCGCATCCATTGCCGATAGCTGGCCGGATAATTCAATTCCAGGCCTCCTCCCGATTTTGCCCTTTTTTCTCCACGCCTTAGAAGTCGCCTAGCAAGGCATCGATCGCATTCTGCAAGCATTCAATCTCGGATTCAAATCTTTGCCGAGCCGTAAAAAATAAACTGGAATTTTATACGGACAAAACCGGACATTTTGATAAGATGCGTCTTCCCGATTAACTTCAACACTATCGCACCCTAAAGGATCCGCTTCATGTCAGACGTGCACGTCTATCCGGTCAAGCCAGAAATCGCCGCCCATGCGCACATCAACCGCGAGACCTATCAAGCCCTCTACCAGCGTTCGCTGGCCGAACCCGAGGCATTCTGGGCCGAGCAGGCGGAACGGTTTTTGAACTGGGATCGGCGCTGGGACAGGGTCTCGGACTACGATTTCGAAACCGCAAACATCCGCTGGTTCGAAGGCGGCCGCCTGAACGTCAGCGTGAATTGCCTGGACCGCCATCTGGAAACGCGCGGCGATCAGGTCGCTATCATTTGGGAGGGCGACGATCCGGCGCAGGATAAAAAGCTGACCTACCGCGAACTGTACGATCAGGTCTGCCGCTTTGCGAATGTCTTGAAGGCCCAGGGCGTCGAAAAAGGCGACCGGGTCTGCATCTATCTGCCGATGATCATGGAGGCGGCGGTCGCTATGCTCGCCTGCACCCGCATCGGCGCGGTGCACTCGGTCGTGTTCGGCGGCTTTTCGGCCGAGGCCCTGAAAGACCGTATTCTCGACTGCGGTTGTAAATATCTGGTCTGCGCCGACGAAGGTTACCGGGGCGGCAAGGTCGTGCCGATCAAGGCCAATGTCGACAAGGCCGCCGAGCATTGCCCACTGCTCGAAAAGATCATCGTGGTCCAGAATAGCGGCGGCAAGATCGCCTGGCAGGAAGGCCGCGACCTCTGGTACCACGAAGCGATGGCGGCCGCCTCGGCCGATTGCCCGCCGGTGCCGATGGATGCCGAAGACCCCTTGTTCATCCTTTATACCTCAGGCTCGACCGGCAAGCCGAAAGGCATGCTGCATACGACCGGCGGCTACCTGCTGTATGCGGCGATCACGCACAAATATGTGTTCGACTATCAGGACGGCGACATTTACTGGTGCACCGCCGACATCGGCTGGGTGACCGGCCACTCCTACGTAATCTACGGCCCGCTCTGCAACGGCGCGACGACACTGATGTTCGAAGGCATCCCGACCTATCCGGGGCCCGACCGCTTCTGGCGCGTCGTCGACAAGCACAAGGTCAATATTTTCTATACCGCGCCGACCGCGATTCGCGCGCTGATGGCGCAGGGCGATCATTATGTGACCGAAACCTCCCGGCAGAGCCTCAGAATCCTCGGCAGCGTCGGCGAGCCGATCAATCCGGAAGCCTGGGAGTGGTACTACCATGTGGTCGGCGACGGCTCCCGTCCGATCATGGATACCTGGTGGCAGACCGAAACCGGCGGCATCCTGATCACGCCGCTGCCGGGCGCGATCGACCTGAAGCCGGGCTCGGCGACCTTGCCGTTTTTCGGGATCAAGCCGGAGATCCTGGATGCGAACAACCAGATACTCGAAGGAGAGTGCGAAGGCGTGCTGGTCATCGCCCGCTCCTGGCCGGGGCAGTCGCGCGGCATCTACGGCGACCACCAACTCTTTATCGACACCTATTTCAGCAAGGCTCCCGGCTTTTATTACAGCGGCGACGGCGCCAAACGCGACGCCGACGGCTATTACTGGATCACCGGACGCATCGATGACGTGATCAACGTTTCGGGGCACCGGATGGGCACCGCGGAGATCGAAAGCGCGCTGGTGCTGCACGAACTGGTCGCCGAAGCGGCCGTGGTCGGTTACCCGCACCATATCAAAGGCCAGGGCATTTATGCCTACGTGACCCTGAATGCGGGCGTCGAACCGAGCGAACAACTGCGGAAGGAACTGGACGATCTGGTAAGGAAGGAGATCGGGCCGATCGCGCACCCGGACATCATTCAATGGGCGCCGTCGCTGCCGAAAACGCGCTCGGGCAAGATCATGCGCCGGATCCTGCGCAAGGTCGCGGCAGGAGAACTCGACAATCTTGGAGACACCTCGACCTTGGCGGACCCTTCGGTCGTGCAGAACATCATCGACCATCGGATCGTCAAAACCGATTGAGAGCATCTGAAACCGCGAGCGGAATGTCCTAGCTGCTTCTACCGCTACCGGGCCCCGCTCTCCAGCCAATCCAGCTCCGCCCCCGAAAAACCGGCCTGAATGCGGAGCGGTCGGTTGAAGGGCCCTTTCGGCCGGGCGCCCTTGTAGTACTCGCCAAGCAGGCGCCGGTATTCGGCTTCGGGCTCCAACCCCTGCCCCAGGCAAACAGACTTGAACCAATAAGACCCGAATTCGACATGGCCGACCTCGTCGGTCAGAATCCGGTCCAGGATCGCGACGCTCTTTGCATCGCCGGCCTGCCTGAATTTTTCGATCAGCGCCGGCGTCACGTCCAGCCCGTGCGCTTCCTGACAGCGCGGCACCAAGGCCAGCCTGGCCAGCAGATGCCCGGCCGTATCGGTCGCGAGCTCCCACAAGCCGCCGTGTGCGGGCAGATCGCCGTAATCGACGCCCATCGCCCGCAAGTGGCCGCGGATCAACGCGAAATGCTGCGCTTCCTCGTCGGCCACGCGCAGCCAGTCGCGGTAGAACTGCTCCGGCAGGCCGCGAAAGCGGTAGAGCAAGTCCCAGGCCAGATAGATCGCGACAAATTCGACATGGCCGATCGCGTGAAAAAACGCCGCGACGCCTTCCGGCGTATTCAACTTACGCTTCGGCATCTCGCGCGGCGGCAACAGCACCGGACGCTCCGGAAAGCTGACGCCGGCTATCGGCAATACCGCCCCGGAGTCTGCGAGCTGCAAGCGGCCTTCCCGCAACAACTGCATCGCCCGGCGCGTCAGCGCCAGTTTTTCGTCGATGTCGTTCCGGTAAAGACAGGCTTCGGCGAATTCAAAGATCGAATTCATCGACTGTTCAAACAAACCGGCATGCCGTTAAACTTTCGGCATCGCGCGCAGTTTTTCGACGACCTTGTCGCCGAATTCGACCGTGCTGATCATCTTGACGCCGCTGCCGGGCTTCGACAGGTCGGCGGTCGAATAGCCCTCCGCGAACACGCCCTGCATCGCCGCCCAGACGTTTTTCGCTTCTGCTTCCATGCCGAAGCTGTTTTCGAGCATCATCGCGACCGAGCCGATCATCGAATACGGATTGGCGATGTTCTTGCCGGCGATGTCCGGCGCGGAGCCGTGCGAAGGCTCATAATAGGCCTTGTCGTCGCCGAGGCAGGCCGAAGGCATCAGGCCCAGGGAACCGAGGATGCCGCCGCCCTGATCGCTCAGGATGTCGCCGAACATGTTTTCCATCACCATCACGTCGAACTGGGTCGGCTTCAGGCACAGCGCGGTCGCGGCCGAATCGACCAGAAAATTGACTACCTGCACTTCCGGGTATTCCTTCGCGACCTCCTCCATCACCTCGTTCCAGAGCACGCTCGATTTCAAGACGTTGCTCTTGTGGATGTTGTGCAAGAGCTTCCGGCGTTTCATCGCCAGCTTGAACGCCTGGTGCATGATCCGGCGGATCTGCACTTCGTCGTATTCGAGCGTTTCGCGCACGTAACGCAGGCCCTCGGCATTCACGCCCATTTCCTTTTCGCCGAAATAGAGGCCGCCGACCAGTTCGCGCACCATGATCAGGTCGATGCCTTCGCCGATCACCTCGGGCTTCAACGGCGAGAAATGCGCCAGCGCCTTCGGCAATGAAACCGGACGGAAATTCGCGTAGGTATTGTAGCGGCGGCGCAGCGGCAGCAAAGCGCCGCGTTCGGGCTGCTTGTCGACCGGAATCTTTTTCGATTCTTCATGGCTGAGTCCGATCGGACCTTTCAAAATCGCGTCGGCCTGGTCGCAAATCGCTATCGTTTCCGGCGGGAACGCATCGCCGGTCGCGAAATAGGCGCAGGCGCCGAACAACGCCGGCATCAGTTCGAAGGCGACATCGTTGCGCTCTTCGACGACTTTGAGAACCTTGAGGGCTTCCTGGGTGATTTCGGGACCGATACCGTCACCGGCCAGTACCGCGATTTTGTAATGCTTCATGGGTGCCTTGTGAATATAAGATCAAAAAATGCTGTAAAAAACCGGTTATTATACTGCACTTTGCCGGGACGGCATGATTGAAAATACACTGACATCGGCATCAACGCCTCGGCTGCATCGCCGACCCGAATAGCTTAAAATCAAGGCTTGATCGCCGCTTCCTCCCCCGCCAGCAGCCTCTGGATATTGCTCTTATGCCGCCACAGCAGGACCGCGGTCATCAAGGCAGACGCCTCGACCAGCGTCGGACTGCCGAGGATGAACCAGGCATAGGCAGGCGCCAGTACCGCGGCGATCAATGCGGACAAAGAGGAAATCTTGCTGATCTTGTAAATCAGCAGCCAGGTCGCGACGAAAGCCAAGCCCAAAAACCAGGAATAACCGAGCAAGACGCCGATCGTCGTCGCGACGCCCTTGCCGCCTTTGAAGCCGAAAAATACCGGGTAAAGATGGCCGATGAAGGCAGCAAGGCCGGTCGCGGCCAGCAGTTCGATCGGCACGCCGAACAGATTGGCGCCGTAAACCGGAATCAGGCCTTTCAACATATCGCCCAGTAACGTGATGCCCGCCGCTTTTTTGCCGCCGATGCGCATCACATTGGTGGCGCCTGGATTGCCGGAACCCTGCTCGCGCGGATCGGGCAGGCCCATCAGCCGGCAGATAATAATCGCACTGGAAACCGAGCCTATCAAATAGGCCGCGGGAACAAACAACCATTCCATCATCGGATACCTTTCATCAATCAAAACTTGTAAGCCGGGGGCAATTCCCCGATACTTAGCGCTTTTAAAAAGCGCACATCATAACCGGAAAATTACCATGGACATCATTTTTTTAGGCGGGCTGGAGATCAAGACGATCATCGGCATCTATGACTGGGAACGCGAAACCAAACAAACCATCGTGCTCGATATCGAAATGGGTTTCGACATCGAAAAGGCCGCCGAAACCGACGACATTCAATACGCCCTCGACTACAAAACGGTCTCCAAACGGATCATAAGCTTCGTCGAAAACAGCCAATTCTTTCTGGTCGAAAAACTCGCGGTCGAAATCGTCAAGATCATCCAGAACGAATTTAATGTGCCGTGGGTCAAACTGGCATTGAACAAAAAAGGCGCGATCAGCGGCGCCAGCGACGTCGGCATCATCATCGAGAGAGGGGATCGCAAGCGGTGACCAGGGGCTATATCAGCATCGGCAGCAACATCGACAAGGAAGTTAACATCCATAGCGCGTTGCGTGCGCTGGCGCTTTACTTTGGCGGTCTGGTGGTTTCGAGCACTTACGAAACCGAAGCGGTCGGCTTTATCGGCGACACCTTCCACAATCTGATCGTCGGTTTCGACTCGGACCTCGATGTCAAAACGATCGCCAAACAACTCCGCCAGATCGAACTCGACCACGGCCGCACCCGCGAATGCAAAAAGTTTTCGTCCCGAACGCTCGATCTGGACCTGATCCTGTACGGTAACTTGGTGGTCAGCGACGGGCGCCTGCAAATCCCGCGCGATGAAATCGAAAAATACGCCTTCGTGCTGGAACCCTTGGCCGAAATCGCAGGCGACGAGAAACATCCGGTCAGCGGAATCAGCTACCGCGAGTTATGGGAACGCTTCGACAAGAACGACCTCCAGCAAAAACGTATCAAGCCGGGCTGGTCGTCAATAAAATAAGGTGCGTCCGCCGTCGATGGTCAATATCTGGCCGGTCATGTAATCGGCGTCGCGGATCAGAAACGCCACCGCTTTCGCTATATCCTCCGGTTCGCCGCTGCGCTTCAGGGCCACACGCTGCAGGATCTCGGCTTTGCCCTGCTCGGACAAATCGTGTTCAGGCCAGATGATCGCACCGGGCGCGACGCCGTTGACCCTGACCTCGGGCCCCATCTCCTTCGCCAACACCCGCGTCATCGCGACCAGCCCCGCCTTCGCGATGCTGTATACCGGGAAACCGGGCAGGCCGCGCTCGGCATAGATGTCGACGATATTCACGATGCAGCCGCGCCTGGCCTTCAGCGACTCCCGCAAGGCCTGCGCGAGAAAGAACGGCGCTTTCAGATTGCTGCCGAGCAACTCGTCCCATTGCGCTTCGGAGGCCTGACCGAAGGGGGTCGGGTAAAAGGCCGAGGCGTTATTGATCAACACGTCGACGCCGCCCGCGATTTTTTGCGCGGCATCGGCAACGCCTTCCAGATGTTCGGTGTCCAACAGATCGGCCTGCAACGCGCTGGCCGAATCCGGACGCAGCAGGTTCAATTCGTCGCGCAGTTCCAGCGCTTCCCGTTCCGACGCTCTATAATGCACGATGATATGACAGCCTTCACTGTGCAGCCGCCTGGCGCACGCCGCGCCGATGCGTTTGGCCGCGCCGGTGATCAATACTTTTTTTTGCATCGAAACCGCCTTATGAAAATCATTCCGCTCATTCTGCTGTTGCTGCTGACCGCCTGCAACAGAACCGACACTCTGAGCAAACTGCCCAGCAATGCGGTCATTCTGGCCTTCGGCGACAGCCTGACCTACGGCACCGGCGCCTCGCCGCAGCACGACTACCCGAGTGTACTCGCGAAACTGACCATGTTGCAAGTCGTCAATGCCGGACGTCCCGGCGAAATCAGCGGCGACGGCGCCAAACGCCTGCCCGCCCTGCTCGACCAGCACCGGCCCGACCTGTTGATCCTGATCCACGGCGGCAACGACATGCTCAGAAGGATTCCGCCCGAACAAACCGCCGACAACCTGAAAGAGATGATCAGCCTGGCCAGAAACCGCAAGATCGGTGTCGTGATGCTCGGCGTGCCGAAGCCGAACATCTTATGGATGTCCAGCGCCGATTTCTATCAGGCCATCGCGGAGGCGATGACCGTGCCGATAGATGTCGAAACGCTGCCCGAGGTGCTCGGCGACAACCGCCTCAAATCCGATTTGATCCATCCGAACGACCAGGGTTACGAAAAAATCGCGACGCAAATCCACAGCCTGTTGGTCGATGCGGGCGCGCTATGACGCAGGCGCTTCACTACGTTGACTAAGTTCTGGAGATAACACCGTTGGCTGAGCGTGGTCGAAGCCAACGGCTAGGCCTCGAGTCGGGTAAATAGGGTCGCCTCATTGCAAAACGAAGGATTCAGGCAAGCGGCGAACTTCCACGTTCCGCCGCCACAACTGCGCGATAACCGGACCGGTTATCGCAGGATCCGCGCTGGACCAATACTGCTCGTTGCCGGATGTCTCCCTATCGGCCAACAAATCGTGCGCAACGAGGCGATGGCGTAGCTGGCGCGCGACCGCTTCGGAGGAGTCGATCACCGCCACATTCGGTCCTGCAATGTCCTGAATCAAGGGGCGCAAGAACGGATAATGCGTGCAGCCGAGCACCAGTGTATCGGCCCCGCGCGCGACCAACGGCAGCACATAGGTTTCGAGGAGGTTTCGGGTCTTCACCCCCGCCAGATCGCCGGATTCGACCTGTTCGACCAAGCCAGGACAGGCTTGCGGCAGGATTTCGGCCTCGCTTGCGTAACGCTCGAACAGTTTGACGAAATTGTGACTGGCCAGCGTCCTGCGCGTCGCGAGCACGCCGACCACGCCGGTTTTGGTCTGCGCGGCGGCCGGCTTGATCGCCGGCTCCATCGCGACGATCGGCTGGGTGAAATGGCTTCTTAATGACGCCACCGCTGCGCCGGTGGCGGTATTGCAGGCGACGACGATCGCTTTCGCGCCGCGATCAAGCAAGAATCGAGTGATCGCGAACGCGCGGGCCTCGATGAATGCCTGCGTTTTGTCGCCGTAGGGCGCATGCGCGGAATCGGCGACATAGAGCAGGTTTTCGGCGGGCAATTCGCGGCGTATTTCGCGCAGCACCGACAGGCCGCCGACGCCGGAGTCGAATACGCCGATCGGATCGGCAGCGGAATGCAAGGCCGTTACATCCTCACAGGCCGAACAGTTCGCGCATTTTCTGGCCCGGACTTTCCGCGCGCATGAACGCCTCGCCGACCAGGAACACATAGATGCCGTTGTCGAGCATCAGCTTCACGTCGTCCTGCGTGTGGATGCCGCTTTCGGTGATGATCAGGCGATCTTCGGGGATTTGCGCCTTCAGATCCAAAGTCGTCTGCAACGAAGTCTCGAAGGTGCGGAGGTTGCGGTTATTGATGCCGATCAGTTTGGTGTCGAGTTGCAGGGCCCTGTGCAATTCTTCTTCGTTGTGGACTTCGACCAGCACGTCCATGCCGAGCTTGGCCGCAAGGTCCGCCAGTTCGCGCATCCGGCCGTCTTCGAGTGCGGCGGCGATCAACAGGATGCAGTCCGCGCCTAAAGCACGGGCTTCATAGACCTGATACGGGTCGATCATGAAATCCTTGCGCAGCACCGGCAATGGGCAACGCTCGCGGACCATTTGCAGATACACTTCGGAGCCCTGGAAAAATTCCTTGTCGGTCAAGACCGAAAGGCAGGTCGCGCCGTTCATCGCATAATCCTGGCCGATCGTGACCGGCTGGAAATCTTCCCGAATCACGCCCTTGCTCGGCGAGGCTTTTTTGATTTCGGCGATGATCGCCGGCTTCTTCAGCGCGACGCGATATTGCAGGGCCCGATAGAAGCCGCGCGGTTTCTCGACGGTTTCGGCAAAACTTTCGAGATCGGCGATCGGTGTACGCAATAGTCGGCGAGCGACCTCTTCGGCTTTTTTGTCGAGGATTTTTTTCAGGATATCGGGTGTATCGGTCATGATTTAATCGGTTGTTACAGAGTTTGAATAAGCGACGAGGGCATCCAGTTTGGCGCGCGCAGCGCCGCTCGCCAACTGCGCCGAGGCCATTTTTACGCCGGCATCGAGCGAGCCGGCAAGGTCCGCCGCATAGATCGCGGCACCGGCATTCAGCACGACGATGTCGCGCGCGGGGCCGGGCCGGTTGTCGAGCACGGACTTCATCATCGCCAGGCTCGACTCTGCGTCGGTGATCGCCAGTTCCGACAGGCTCGCGCGTTGCAGGCCGAACTGTTCGGGCGTCACCGTGTAGGTCGTGACGATGCCCTCCTTCAGTTCGGCGATGTGCGATGGCGCGGCGATGCTGATCTCATCGAGGCCGTCGTCCGCACTGACCACCAGCACATGCCGGCTGCCGAGCGTTTTCAACACCTGGGCCAGGGGTTCGACCCATGCCTTCGCAAACACGCCGATCAGCTGGTTCGGCGCACCGGCCGGATTGGCCAGGGGGCCGAGCAGGTTGAACAGGGTTCTGACGCCCATTTCGCGGCGCGCGGCGCGGGTATATTGCATCGCACCGTGCAGCTTTTGCGCAAACAAAAAGCCGACGCCGATCTCAGCGACGCAATCCGCGACCTGGTCCGCACTCATATCCAGATTGACCCCGGCCGCTTCGAGCACGTCGGCGCTGCCGGAACGGCTCGACACCGAACGGTTGCCGTGCTTGGCGACCTTGGCGCCGGCCGCGGCGACCACGAAGGCGCAGGTCGTCGAGATATTGAACGTATTCGCCCCATCGCCGCCGGTGCCGCAGGTATCGATCACATGCTCGCCGGTAACCTGCACCTTCTGCGCCAATTCGCGCATCACCTCGGCCGCCGCGGCGATTTCGTCTATCGTTTCGCCCTTGCAGCGCAGCGCGATCATAAAGCCGGCGATCTGCGCGTCGGTCGCGCCGCCGCTCATGATCTGGCGCATCACCGCGCGCATTTGTGCGCGGGTCAGATCGTGTTTATCGAGCAGTTGTTGCAGGGCTTGTTGGATTTGCATCAGAATGAGTTCATTTTACAAACTGACTTGCCAGTCAACACATCTTGAAGCCGCATCAACAACCAGCGGATGTGCATCAATGGGATTTAACAACTGTCGAATTTTCTGTTTCACATCTACCAGATTGATGGCACGAGGACGCAATTTTGAGTGTTTTTCAGGTTGTTCAAGATGCAAGACCACTCGTAAATTATTCGCTGTTGCTATGGCACGAGCAAGCTGCTTTTCAATCGGACCGGTAGCATGAATTTTTGCCGGAATCATTGCAGACAAGGTGTCAAATACTTTGTGAACCACTTCCTTACTCAAATCAGAGGGTTTCGTACGGGAGTTGACGCGATAATCCTTGACCTCAATCAACCATGCGGTTTTACTCGGATCGATTGCAAGCAAATCCAATGCTTTGATTCCATACTTTATGCGGCAAAACTGATTTCGATAAAACGACCACTCATCGTATTTACCAACTAACCAATCATCAGGAAAATCAAATTGTAAACCGTCCACGTCTAAACCCTGCATGATCAATCCATTGCTAAAAAACGATCGGATTGTGCTAACTCTTCGTCCAGCGCAGAGATATCGCCTATATCGTCAACACTGACGCCTTGCTCAATTTTGACGCCAACATCAGTGTCATGAAGTCCAAAAAATTTAGCTTTAACTTTTTTATACCTTGAATCTGATAGCAATATTTCTAATTCTCGCAACAAAAACAGACTATGTGTAGCAATAAAAACCTGAATTCCGGAATCACATAAATCCAAAATACTTTTTGCGACCTGTTTGATAAGTACAGGGTTGAGATTAGCTTCAGGCTCATCCCAAAATAGGTACCCTTTATCAAGTAGCGCGCCGGTTGCAATCAAGCGTGAGAGCATTCCAAGCTTACGCAGCCCCTCAGCAACCAACGGCATTTCCATGCGCCCACTCTCATTTCTCAAATAAAAGCGCCCGTTCTTATCAAGCTCAATCGAGCCCTTCATTGCCTCTTCCAACGGCTCCAAAAGCTCTTTAATACGCTTTTCTTTTGCCCCTCTTTGTAATAAAGCCCCAAGCAAAAGGCAAGTATCCCGCCAAGTTTCTTCGAATTCGAGATAATGCCCTTCATAGACCGAAATGAAGTTAGGAAATATCGTCAGCAATTCACGCGTCGGCAAATAAGCAGGTGAAACATCGACCCAAGCATCCGGTAATTTCTCAATACTGACTTCTGATTTACTATTGCTAGCAAAGCTGAAAGCTATGTCCCAATCGCTTTGTTCAAACACCATGCTAACATCGCATCTCTCGCGGCCTTGTTTTCTCTTCGCCAAACGCCCCAGTGATTCGGGCCGATAAACATTAGTCAGCTTATCAGCGATACGTGTTTGTAAAATCGATTTAGTGGGAGATGTTACCTTCGATTTACGGCCTTCTTCAGCACTTACCGCCAATACCGAATAAATCATCTTCAGCAAATGCGTTTTGCCTGAGCCGTTTTCACCGATTATTACATTCAGACTCTTCCCGAACTCCAGATTTGCCTCTGGATAAACAGTCAAATTTTTGAGAGCCATCTGCTTAAGCATTGCTATTTCCTCCAAAGATAGACATAGCTTTAACTAAATTATGCTTCTCTTGTCCTGATGTACGGTTGGATAACAATCACCGCTCCAAAAAATTCCTCAGCAGATCATGTCCATGCTCGGTCAGAATCGACTCGGGATGGAACTGCACGCCTTCGATGTCGAGCGTCTTATGACGAACGCCCATGATTTCATCGATGTTGCCGGCTTCGTCCTGGGTCCAGGCGGTGACTTCAAGGCACTCCGGCAGGGTCGACTGCTCGATCACCAAGGAATGATAACGGGTCGCGGTAAACGGGTTTTTCAGGCCCTTGAACACGCCGACGTTATCGTGATAAACCTCGGAAGTCTTGCCGTGCATGATTTCTTTGGCATGGATGATGTTGCCGCCGAAGGCGTAACCGATGCTTTGATGGCCGAGGCAGACGCCGAGGATCGGGTAGCGGCCGGCAAAGGTCATGATCGCCTCGACCGAGACGCCGGCTTCCCTCGGCGTGCAGGGACCCGGCGAAATCACGATCTTGTCCGGCGCCAGGCGTTCGATGTCTTCGACCGTGACCTGGTCGTTGCGTACGACGGTCACGTCCGCGCCGAGTTCGCCGAAATATTGCACCAGGTTGTAGGTGAACGAATCGTAATTGTCGATCATCACCACTTTGATTGCGCTCATGCTCCTTCTCCTTCAAGTCCGGCTTCGGCCATGCTGACCGCGCGGAAGATCGCCCGGCCCTTGTTCATCGTTTCGTCCCATTCGTTGCGCGGTATCGAGTCGTAGACGATGCCGGCGCCGGCCTGGATGTGCAGCATGCTGTCCTTGATCACGGCCGTGCGGATCGCGATCGCGGTGTCGAGATTGCCGGACCAGGCGATGTAGCCGACCGCGCCCGAATAAACGCCGCGCTTGACCGGCTCCAGTTCGTCGATGATTTCCATCGCGCGGATTTTCGGCGCGCCGCTGACGGTGCCTGCCGGAAAGGTCGCGGCGAGCACGTCGAAGGCGTTTTTGCCGGATTTCAGCCGGCCGATCACGTTCGAGACGATGTGCATCACGTGCGAGTAGCGTTCGACGATCATCTTGTCGGTCAACTGCACGCTGCCGATTTCGGCGACGCGGCCGGTGTCGTTGCGGCCGAGATCGATCAGCATCAGGTGCTCGGCGATTTCCTTCGGATCGGCCAAGAGCTCCTTTTCGAGCGCGAGGTCCTGTTCCTGTGTCGCGCCGCGGCGGCGGGTGCCGGCGATCGGGCGCACGGTCACGATGTTGTCTTCGAGCCGGACCAGGATCTCCGGCGACGAGCCGACGATATGGAAGTCGCCGAGATTCAGGAAGAACATGTACGGCGACGGATTCAGGCAGCGCAGCGCGCGGTACAGGTTCAAGGGCGAAGCGGTGTAAGGGATCGACAAACGCTGCGACAGCACCACCTGCATGATGTCGCCGTCGGTGATGTATTCCTTCGCCTTGCGCACCGCGTCTTCGAAGCCTTGCTGGGTGAAGCCGGAGACGAAATCGGACTCGTTGACCTTTTTCGGCGCCGCATGCCTTGCCGGCTTGGCCTGCACTTCCCTGAGCTTGACCGCCCATGCGTGCAGGCGCTGCTGCGCGCGCTCAAAAGCCTGGTCTTCGGCGGGGTCGGCATGGGTCAACAGCAGCATCTTGCCGGACAGATTGTCGAACACCAGCATTTCTTCGGACACCATCAATACGATGTCCGGATTGCCTAAGGGGTCGGGCTTGCCGGCGCTGCCGAGGCGCGGCTCGATGTAAGAAATCGTCTCGTAGCCGAAATAGCCGACCAGGCCGCCGTTGAAACGAGGCAGGTCGTCGATGTCCGGCACCTTGTAGCGCGCCTTGAAGCCTTCGATCCACAGCAGCGGATTGTCGAGCACGGCGGTTTCGACGATCTCGCCGTTTTTCTCCAGGTTGATGCGGTTGCCGATCACCTTGACGACCGTTTTGCAGGGCAGTCCGATGATCGAATAGCGTCCCCATTGTTCGCCGCCGTGCACCGATTCGAATAAATAGGAATAAGCGCCGTCGGCCAATTTCAGATAGGCGCTGAGCGGCGTATCCAAATCGGCCAGCACTTCCCGGCTGACCGGGATGCGGTTATAGCCCTGGCGGGCGTATTGATTGAATTGTTCGGGGGTCATTCTTTTCTTCAAACTGCGCCTTGCGCAACGTATAAAACCATAGTTCGTAGGTTGGGTTAGCGCAGCGTAACCCAACATGATGTGTTGCCAATGTCGGGTTACGCTGCGCTAACCCGACCTACGGAAACTAACGATTATTTGCCAGCCTTCGCGAGTTCGGCGCGCATGTCGTCGATGATTTGCTTGTAATCGGGCTTGCCGAAAATCGCGGAACCTGCGACGAAGGTATCGGCGCCGGCTTCCTTGATTGCGCGGATATTGGCGCCGTTGACGCCGCCGTCGATTTCCAGACGGATGTTCAAACCGCTGTCGTCGATTTTCTTACGCACTTCGCGCAACTTGGTCAATGCGGACGGAATGAACGACTGACCGCCGAAGCCCGGATTCACCGACATCAACAGAATCATGTCCAGTTTGTCCATCACGTAATCCAGATAATGCAGCGGCGTGCCCGGATTGAATACCAGGCCGGCCTTGCAGCCGTTGTCCTTGATCAGTTGCAGGGTGCGGTCGATATGCACGGAGGCTTCCGGGTGGAAGGTGATGATGCTGGCGCCGGCCTTTGCAAAGTCGGGAATGATGCGGTCCACTGGCTCGATCATCAGATGCACGTCGATCGGCGCGGTCACGCCGTGCTTTCTGAGCGCTTCACAAACCAGAGGGCCGATGGTCAGGTTCGGCACGAAATGGTTGTCCATCACGTCAAAATGCACAATGTCGGCGCCGGCGGCCAGGACGTTGTCGACTTCCTCGCCCAATTTGGCGAAATTGGCCGACAGGATGGAAGGCGCGATCCAGTTTTCGTTCATTATCATCTCCTCGCGGTTAAACGTGGTTAAGTTAAAATGGCGCATTATATCTTTTTTTTTGCCGGCAGGCTTCGATATACAATAACCGTTTGCAATCTTTTCGGAAAAACTGCACGATGAAACTGGTCACCTTCACGCATCACCAATCCACCCGTGTCGGCGCGGTCGTCGAGGACTTTGTCGTCGACAGCCTGGGCAATGCCGCTATCCCACCGCGGATGCTGGAATTCCTGGCGGCGGGAGACCGGGCACTCGCCGCGATGCAGGCGCAAATCGACAGCGGCAAGCACCGCATTCCGCTGCCGGATGTGAAGCTCGAAGCGCCGGTGCCGCGCCCCGGCAAGTATCTGGCGATCAGCCTGAACTACGCGGATCATATCGCCGAAACCGGCAAGGACAGGCCCGAATACCCGAGTTTTTTCACCAAGCAGAGCACCTGCGTGATCGGCACCGGGGATGCGATTCACCGCCCCAAGGTCTCGGACAAGCTCGATTACGAAGGCGAGTTGGCGTTCGTGATCGGCCGGCGCTGCCGCCATGTCGCGGTCGAAAACGCGCATGAAGTGATTGCAGGCTTCACGGTCGCGAATGACGTGTCGGTGCGCGACTGGCAGGCGCGCTCGCCGACGATGATGATCGGCAAGTCGTTCGACACGGCAGGCCCCCTGGGACCGTGGATCGTGACCCCCGATGAAATCGGCGATCCGCACCAATTGAATCTGAGGACCTGGGTCGATGATGAGTTGCGCCAGCAGGCCAATACCGGCGAGATGCTGTTCAACTGCTATGAGATGGTCGCCTATCTGTCCACGGCGATGACGCTGGAGCCGGGCGATGTGATCAGCACCGGCACGCCGGCGGGGGTTGGGGTCAAGATGTACCCGCGCGGTTATTTGAAACCGGGGCAAACGGTCAGGATAGAAATCGAAGGCATCGGCACGCTGATCAATCCGGTCATCATGGAGCCATAAACCGCCATTCTACGAGACGCGCTTGACCTGCGCCGGCACCCTGGGTTTTTGCGGCGGTGCTTTATCGGCTTTTCTTCTGGGGCAAGGGAACAAAACCGTCACCTTCAGTCCGTCCAGCTCCGACACGCCGAGGCTGAACTCGGCGCCGTGGATCGCGACGATCCGCTGCACGATCGAAAAGCCGAGTCCGGTCCCCTGCGCCACGCTGGAGGTCTCCGCCAAGCGGTGAAAGCGTTTGAGCGATTTTTCGTAGGCTTCGGGCGCGATCCCAGGACCTGAATCCTCGACGCGCAACTCCACTTTTTTGTCTTTATCGGTCAGATAGACCCTGATGTTGCCGAATTCTGGCGTATATTTGATCGCGTTATCGATGATATTGCGGATCAGTATGTTCAGCAATTGCGGGTTGGCGATGATTTCCGCGGACGACTCCTCGATAAATTCGACTTCTATCGATTTTCGGTACGCTTCATGCTCCAGGTCGGTGATCACCTGGATCACTTCGGACGATAATTTGACCGAGGTTTTTTCGAGATATTCAGGCCCGGAATCGATACGCGAAAAGGTCAGCAATTGCTGCACCATGTAACTCATGCGATTGACCGCCTGCTCTATCCTTTTCAACGCCTGCCGCTGAATCTGTTCGTCCTGCGCCTTAAGCGCCACCTGCACCTGCGTCAACAGGCCCGCCAATGGCGTTCTGAGCTCGTGCGAGGCATCCGCGGTAAAACGGCGTTCGTTCTCGAACGCTTTTTCCAGCTGATCGAACAGGCTATTCAGCGCGTCGACCATCGGCACAATCTCATTCGGCAGATTGTCGACCGAGAGCGGCTTCAGATTGCTGACTTCCCGTTCCGCCAGCGCATGCTGCAAATGACTGATCGGCGTCAAGGCATTGCCGATGATAAACCATATCACCAGCGCCAATACCGGCATGCCGACCAGAAACTGCGTGACCAGCTGTTCGGAAATTTCATCGGTCAATTGCTTGCGGATCGCTTCCTGCTGGCCGACATGGATCACATAATTGCCCGCTTGGTTCGACACGGTGAAAACATGCCAGAGGCCGCCTTCGCTTTGCACCTCGCTGAACCCCTGCTTGGCAAAGGTAAACGGAACCTGCGGGGCGCTTTCGGAACGCAGCAGCAAGCCTTTATCCTTCGACCAAAGCTGAAAGGCGACCTTGCTTTCGTACTTCAGGCGAAATGCGTCGCCTTTCAGGGAGTCATCGAACACATGCCAAACCAGCTCTCCCGCCGCGTTCCCCTTCAGATCCTCCAGCAACCCCGGCGCCTTGCCGGAATGCGAAAGCAGGCCTTTTTCTTCCGACCATAGCTGGTAAGCCAGTTTTCTTTGATACGTTTCGGTAAAATTCAGGCCTTCATGACCTTGCGCCAGACGCCCTTGCCGCCAGTAATCGGGCAAGGCTCCGTCCTGCAACAAGCTGTCGACAAAAGCCAACAGGACTTTGCCTGATTGCGCCAGTTCCGCATCGAACAATTCGGCCACTTCGTCACGGATCGCCTTATAGCTGGAAAAGGCGGTAACGCCCCAGATCACCATCGTTGCGGACAGCAACGACACCAGCAGTAATTGCCGTAACGAATAATTCATTAACCTTCTTCGGCGTCAATGATGTAGCCAACCCCTCTGACCGTCCGAATCAAGCCGGAATCGAGCTTTTTCCGCAAATAATGGATGTGGACCTCGACCGTATTGCTTTCGATATCCGAATCCCACGAATACAGACTTTCTTCCAGGCGCGCCCGCGAGACGACCTTGCCGATATTGCCCATCAGAAAACTCAAGATTTCGAATTCTTTTTGCGACAGGTCGACCCGTTCGTCGTTGTAAGTCACGATATGCGAGGCCGGATCCAGAGTCAGGCCCTTATGCGCGATCAGCGGCGTGCTGCGGCCTTCGCTCCGCCTGGCCAAGGCGCGCAGCCTGGCGCAGACTTCGGTCAAATCGAAAGGCTTGTTCACAAAATCGTCCGCGCCGCTATCCAGGCCGATCACTCTATCGTTGATCGTGTCGCGAGCCGTCAACACCATCACCGGCGTTTCGTCCTTGCGGCTACGCAACTCGTGCAACAGTTCCATGCCGTCCATGTCCGGCAAGCCCAAATCAAGCACGATCAGCTCATAGAGATTATTTTTCAGCGCCTCCTCCGCAAGTTTACCGGTGGTAAACCAATCGACCGCGTATCCTTCCATTTTCAGGCCGGCCGACAGTCCTTCTCCGAGGATCTCATCATCTTCAACCAGTAATAGTCTCATGCAATTTCCTATCTCATTTAAAAAAGTCGCGCAGAACCTACAGGTATTGACTCGCCCGCCCGTTTACTGCGGCGGGGGCACATAACCTTCGGGCATCTCGTTATTTCCTTCGAACAAAAATTTGTCTCTTTCTTGCGCCAGAAAAGCCTTGGCTTTCGGATCATAGCTGGCCAAGCGGTATTCATTGATCAACATCGTCTGCTTGGCGATCCATTGCTGCCAGGCCAGCTTCGAAATTTTTTCATAGATTTCCTGTCCTTTCGGCCCCGGAAAAGGCGGCGCATCGAAGCCTTCCGACTCCACTCCCAGTTTTGCGCACTTAACCATTCTTGTCATGTTTGTCCTCGTGGTTTTGATAGTGTTTCAATAACAGTTTGATCGGCGCGGCCAAGCCCAAACGGTCGATCGACTCGATCGGATGCCAGCCCGCGGAGCCCTTTTCGCTGACGCCATGCCCGCCGCCGTCGGTCAGGATCACCAGCGGCGTGTAATCGAGATGATAATGCGAAAACGTATGCCGCCGCCTCTCCATCATGTACCGGTCAAGGATCGCGATATTGCGCTCCCGGCACCAGGCCAATGCCTGCTCGTGATGTTCAAACTCCGGGAGACACCATAACCCCCCCCAAATTCCGGCAGGCGGCCGCTTTTCCAGAAAAACGTGTTGCCGGCTATTCGCGAGCAACAGAAAAGCCCGCTGCTTGACCGGCAAGGTCTTGCCCGGTTTCGGCGTCGGAAAATCGGCAACCCGCCCCTCCTTACTTGCCAGACAATCGTCATTCAAGGGACACAGGTCACACGCCGGCCGGCCGCGCGTACAAAGTGTCGCGCCCAGATCCATGATCGCCTGCGTATAATCCGCCACCCGATCCTGCGGCGTCAACGCCCGGCTAAGCTCCCATAGCCGTTTGTTCACTTTCGCCTCGCCAGGCCAGCCCGCGATGGCACGATACCGCGCCAATACCCGCCGGACATTGCCATCCAGAATCGGATGACTGCGCTCATAGGCGATGCTCATGATCGCACCGGCGGTCGATAAACCGATACCGGGCAATTGCTGAAGCGCTTCCAGCGTATCGGGAAAGCGGCCCATCGCTTCGATTTGCTGCGCGGCGCGATGCAAGTTGCGCGCCCGCGCATAATAGCCCAGCCCCGACCAGTAGCTTAGCACCTCATCGAGTTCCGCTTGCGCCAAGGCCTGGACAGTCGGAAACCGGACCATGAACGCTTCAAAATACGGGATGACCATTGCGACCTGTGTCTGCTGCAGCATCGTCTCGGATATCCAGACCCGATAAGGCGACTTATCCTGCTGCCAGGGCAAATCCTTGCGTCCATGCCGATCAAACCAGGCCAGGAGGCGTTCGTCAAACGCTAAACTATTCATCGCAAATCGTCAAAGGCTAAATAAACTAGAACAACTTCCTGAACAAATGATCGACGCCGGGCCCCAATTTTTTATCCAGCTTATTTTTCAATTTGTCTATTTTACTCTTGTTTTTCTCGATGAACTTCTCAATTTTGGCCTGATTCTTTTCGGTTAGCAAGGCTTCCATATCCAGCCGATAGCCGGGCTCGACCAGGGTGCCGCTCATGACGGCCACGATCGGCGTGCCATGCAGTTTTTCCGGCCCGGTTTCCGTCGCCGGCGCCTTGACTAAGTGACTGACGAAGCGGTAATCGATATCCCCGGTTTCGATAGGAGTGCTGCCGCGGCCTTCCATCCGAAGGCGTGACGATTTGCCCCATAAGTCCTGGCTCCGGATCACATTTTCGGCCTGCCGCATGGAAATTCACGCTGCCGGCATAGCCGCCCGGATACAGCCGGCCGATGTTTTACCGGGTTTGGACGACACCATCCTTGGCATTTAATTGTAGCCGCAGTTCGTCGGCGGTGATGCCGTGCATTTGCAGATGCCCGAGCGAGACTTCGCCTTGCGCATCCAGTTTGCGAAGCTGCCCTGCCGGCAACATCGAAAAAGCGCCAGCCAGGGCCGCCGCCGGGGTGAGCTGCGGGGTTTTGTTTTTCGGCAAATAACGGCCGGCATCGAGCGTATCGGCAGCCAGATTGAAACGGATCGCCGGCGCTTCCCACCCCTCGATGCGCATCTTGCCTTGCAGCAAGGTGTCGTCCAGCTTGCAGCGCAAGGCATCGAGCGACAGCGCATTTTGCGCCACATGCCAATCAAAACCGGCCTGTAACCGACCCAAGGCGCCAGGGTCCTGAAATTTTGGCAGCGCGATGTCGAAGCGCTTTAACAGTTTGCCGGGATTGAACTCCGCCATTTCGAGGTGCCCTTCGACATCGGCCGCTTCGAATAAATGGCTTCCCTTCAGGCTGGACACGACAGCCAGTTCGCCGGACTCGATTTGCAGTTTGGCAATCCAAAGCTTTTGGGCGTTTTTTTCGAAGCGTATTTCCGGCGCGGTCAGCATCGCCGACAGGTCTTTGCCCGGACGCTTTTTCTCTTCCCTCGCCAAACTCAGCTCGGCGCCGGCAAGACTCACCTGTTCGAAATTTTGCTTGACCCGCACACGGGTTTTAAGACTGATGCGGTCTCGATAGCCGGTGCTCGGCCCGACGACGATGAAAGTCAGTGCCACATCGGCAAACTGATCCCACATCAATTTGCCGACGTTCAGGTTGATATTTTCCACATCGAGACGCTGGCCGGTCTGCTGGTCGTCCCAATGAACCGCCGCCTCCTCGAGCATCACACCGCCCACCGCGAAGACCGCCCATGCATTTTCCGGAGATCCGGGTTTATCCTGCGCGGCTTGACCGGGAGAAGTCGGTTCTACAGCCTCTTCGCTCGCGGATCCAACCCGACCCCAATTATTCCCGCCTTCCTTGTTGCGCAGCAAATTCAGCCGCAAGCCTTTCAATTCGATGCGGTCGATTTCCAGCCGCTTGCCGAGCAACGGCAACACTTTGACCTTGATTTCGCCCTGCTCGATACCGAGAAAGTCGGCTTGCCGAAAGCCCTCGACATTCTTGATCCGCATGGGTCCGACCGAAACCCCCAGCCATGGAAAAACGGACCAGCGTAAATCGCCGGCGAACTCGACTTCGCGGCCGATCTTTTGCCTGAGCGTTTCCGCCAACTGCGGCTTGAATTGATTAGGATCGATCACGACCGACAGGACCCCAAGCGCACTGCCGATCAATAAGATCGACAGTGCGAAAATGACCGCAAACACTTTCAGCGGTTTTCTCACAACGGGCTCCTGGCGATAAAATTATGTCATGAAGGGCGGATATGGAATATGATTAGCGCCTGCTCGCTGAGGCCTTGGCAAGCCTCGGTAGCAGCCTATCAAAACAATAATGAAATGGGGTGAGACGATGTTATATCTTGCAAAATTTGCCGGAGTGGCGATTTCAATCTGGTTTTATTTAACCGCCAAGGAAAAAGAGCAGCCCACGCTGCAATGGGCCATTATCGGATTTATCGGCTTTTGGCTGACCTGGTGGCTGGTCAAGTTGTCGGTCCTGCATCCGCTCGGCGACATGCTGGCCAAGAGCCCGACATCATTATTTCTGGTGACTCAAATTCCGGCCATCGCGGGCATTATCGTGTGTTTTTTCATTCGCAAAAAACTGATCGCGGATGCCGTGAAAAAATCGGCGCCACAAAACGATCAATAGCCACCGCCCGAACAATCTTGCCGACTAGGGCGCATTGGGATATTGCAATGCGCCCCAGATACCTGCCCCTGGGGCAGGCCTTCAAAAGTTATTATAACTTTTCAGCGTTTTTATCCAGGTATTCGGCAACGCCCGCAGGGCTTGCATTCATGCCGGCATCGCCTTTGTTCCAGCCGGCCGGGCAGACTTCGCCATGCTCTTCGTGGAATTGCAGCGCATCGACCATGCGGATCAATTCGTCCATATTGCGGCCCAGCGGCAGATCATTTACCACTTGGTGGCGCACGACGCCGCTGCGATCGATCAGGAAAGAACCGCGGTAAGCCACGGCCGGCGCCTCCGCTTCGACATCGTAATCCTTGCAAATGCTGTGTGCAATGTCCGCCGCCATCGTGTAACGCACCGGGCCGATTCCGCCTTTGCTGACCGGCGTACTGCGCCAAGCATTGTGAGTGAAATGCGAATCGATCGATACCGCGATCACTTCCACGTTGCGGCTCTTGAATTCATCGATACGATGGTCTAACGCGATCAGCTCGCTAGGGCAGACAAAGGTAAAGTCCAACGGGTAGAACACCAGGACTGCGTATTTACCGCGAGTGGCTTCAGAAAAGCTGAAAGAATCAACGATTTGACCATCGCCCAACACCGCAGGAACGGTAAAATCCGGTGCCTGTTTACCAACTAAAACGCTCATTTTTGTCTCCAAATAATTATAAAAAGCAAATAGTTATCAACTCACGAATAGCCACTTGAAAGTGGAATCCCTGCATTCTACACCAAATTCCTCGGGAATTTATGCTTTTTTCAAGTGAAATATTTCACTTGATTGTCATTTTTTTCTTGCATTTGTCAGAACTTTGGTCATAATTTGTAATCATTAGATTACAAACATAGCGGCTCTACTCTTCCTTTTTTTAAAAAAAACTTAAGCCGCTACGTTTATAGGCAACCTAGCTTTACCGCTATTAACTTTCATGTCGTTTTTGTGAGGGGTTTCTTCCATGGCAAAAAATAAACACATCACCGAACCGGACGTTTTCGGTTATCAAGTGCGCATCGTGCGCCGCGGCAAGGAAAGCAGCCGTTATTTTTCTCATAAATTATGGGGAAACAAAGCCAAGTCTTTGCAAGCTGCAATTCTGTGGCGCGACCAGATGCTGGTTGTTTTGAAGGGCAGCAAAACGCGCTTTTTAAAACCGCCGAAAAACAAAACCACGACCGGCGTCACCGGCGTTTCGAAGACGATCAAATACGACCACCGCAAGGACAAGAGCTATCTTTGCTACACCGTATTCTGGGTCCATAACGGCAAATCCAAGAACAAGACCTTCCAGGTCGGCAACGTTGCGAAGATTACCGCGGATGACGAATTGCATGCATTCCGCACCGCGCGCCTGTTCAGAAGCTGCTATGAGTATGCGATCGACAACGATCTGGAATTTGATGAAAGCAAATTCGCCGGCTGGAAGAAAAAACGCCTCTATGAGGACGAGTCTTTACGCGCCGTAGCGTAATATTGGCGCCCGGACAAAACCCGGCCGTTTATCCTCAAGCGCCTCGGTGCTTGCATCCTGATTGCTATGATTGACGCGCCATGGATGGCACGCTTCAAGCATTCTGGAACTGAACTGCGCCTGCGCGCCTCCCGGTCACCGGTCATATCCGTAAAAATCCAGATACCAGCGCACAAAACGCGCAATCCCTTCTTCCAGTTGCGTACTCGGCTGATAACCGAAATCGCGCACCAAATCGCTGACATCGGCATAGGTGTCGGGCACATCGCCGGGCTGCATCGGCAATAAGTTTTTGACCGCGGTTTTGCCGAGGCACTTTTCGAGCGTTTCGATAAAGGTCAGTAAATGCACCGGCTGATTGCAGCCGATATTATAGACCTTGTATGGCGCCCGACTGCTGCCGGGATCGGGATTCTCTCCCGTCCATTCAGGATTCGACCGGGCCGGCCGGTCCAGCACCCGGATCACGCCGTCGACAATATCGTCGATATAGGTAAAATCGCGCCGGTGATTGCCGAAATTGAACACATCGATCGGCTTGCCTTCGAGGATATTGCGCGCAAAGATAATCGGCGACATATCCGGCCTTCCCCACGGCCCGTAAACGGTAAAAAAGCGCAATCCCGTGGTCGGAAGCTGGAAAAGATGGCTGTAAGTGTGCGCCATCAATTCATTCGCCTTTTTGCTGGCCGCATACATGGATACCGGGTGATCGACATTATCGTGCACCGAAAACGGCATTCGGGTGTTGGCGCCATAGACCGAGCTCGACGAGGCATAAACCAGGTGCTCTATCGCATGATGCCGGCATCCCTCCAGAATGTTCATGAAGCCATGAATATTCGAATTCACGTAGGCCTGCGGGTTGACCAGCGAATATCTGACGCCGGCCTGCGCGGCTAGATTGACCACCCGCTGCACCTTTTCTTTCCGAAACAGTGCCTCAAGGGCCGCGCCGTCGGCAATATCCACTTTGATAAACTTGAATTGTTCATAGTCGGCCAGCAATTGCAGACGCGCGGTCTTTAAGCCCACATCGTAGTAGTCGTTTATATTATCGACACCAACGACTTCATCCCCTCGCGCCAACAGTTTGCCGCATAAGCTGGCGCCGATAAAGCCGGCCGCCCCCGTTACCAGAATTTTCAAAGATAATTTCCTTTCGCTGCTTGCATGTTAATATCTTGCCGGACCTATCCGTAACTGCTTCGTATTATAATACGAGAGCCTCGCCGCCCTTATGACAAAGACTTCAATTTTATTTTTCAGAACCACTATGAAAGCCCGGGTAAAAACATTTACCGCTGTTGCCGTATCCCTGCTCAGCGCTTGCTCGACCCAACCCGCTCAACGACAAGACACCGCCGCCATACAGTCCGCGGCAAAACCGGCACTGCCGCAGGAAAAGCCGGCCGAGAATTATGAGGCTTCCACCAATCCTCCGTTGACGACCACCAAAGACGGCAAGACCTTGAATTTGGTCAGGATCATGGATGGCGGCATTTGTAAAAATGAACTCCAGGGCGCCAGCGGGTCTTTTTTGGTTTATGCCGACCCGCAAGACCTCGAGCGCATCAAGCGCGAAAAGCCGAAAGAAATCTTCAAGGATTTTGAGACAAAAATCCAGAAACTCGCCTCGGAAGCCCTGGAAAAGGCGATCGACCAAACCAATTTGGCCGTCGATCCGTTCTCCCTGGGCGACGATGTGGCGCAGGAAAAACTGGCGGCGCAATTGACGAAAAACTTTAGCAGCGCCGCATCGGGCCCCGTGGCCGCCTTTGACCAGGAGACCACATTAACCATCGATGTAACGCCGTTCCCGCCATCGCTGCTGTTTTATCAAAAAGGCTGCGACGCCAACCGCTTCGAGCCTTAAGGCAATTCCCCTCTGCAAATCAAACGACCCAGTTCTGGCATTCTTGCGTTTTTTAATTAACTCGAATGCCAGAACCAGCCATTCCTGACCGTCTCTTTCCTGTGCTTCTGCGAGCGGTGCAAGCCTTTCGACAGACACATCACCACAAATACACAGAGACTACCGAGCAAGTTGATTACTATCATAAATTTTTTGAACATGTCCATCCCCTTCCTTTAAGCATCTCAACATAATTCTTCACGCCTCAAGGCCGCGAATCAAAGCCAGCCGCGCGAAGCAAGGCGCCTCTGCCGGTCAGCTACGGACACCTTTCTTATATTGAAATTTAGTTCAAAGTCGTTCTTTACACATCTCTCGTAACTACTAAACAACGCTACTTAAGAAAAGTTTCACATTTATTTTCTTAACCCCTCTCGCATCGAGGCCCGCCTTGCCCGCCTCTAGTCGTTATTTCTGATGCAACCGGCTCGATTCACACACAGATTGCCTGAGTCACGCATTATTTTTTCCGGATAGTGGCAAATCGTTTACAATCGGAGGGGAATCTTTCACCGAGCAGGAGTTATGATCATGGGTTGGCGCGAACGCAAACACGAAGACACTTATACAGACAGCGAAGTTGAAGAACGACTGAAGGAGGAACTGCCGCACTGGTACCTTGAAAACGGCTGGATCCGGCGCAAATACAAGACCAGCGGCTGGAAAGGCACGCTGATGGTCGTGAATACGGTCGGCCATTTGGCGGAAGCCGCTTTTCATCATCCCGACTTGACCGTTTCCTACGCTTTTGTGATCGTCAAGCTGATGAATCATGCCGCCAAGGGCATTACGAACAAGGATTTCGAACTGGCGCGCAAGATCGAGGACGTGATCATGTGGCAGCCGGGCAAGGAAGGCGGCGCACTGGAAGGCACACCCGACGATCCGCGTTTCAAATATATCAAATACGATTGACCGGCGAGGTCGATAGATAAGGATACGAGGGAGTATCCCAAGGGGAAATCACAGGCTTACGCGGTAAGCCTGTGATTTTTTGGCGATATTACAGCGAATTGACCGCATTCAGGTCTTGGAACGCCTGTTGCAGACGTGCGACCATGCCGAGTTCGCCTTCGCGTTGCCATACGCGAGGATCGTAGTACTTCTTGTTCGGTTTGTCGTCGCCTTCCGGGTTGCCGATTTGACCTTGCAGGTAGCCTTCATTTTTCTTGTAGAAATTCATGATGGCTTCCCAGGTTGCCCATTGGGTATCGGTGTCGATATTCATCTTGACGACGCCGTAGCTGATCGATTCCGCGATTTCTTCCGGAGTCGAGCCCGAGCCGCCGTGGAAGACGAAGGTCAGAGCCTTGGCCGGCAGATTGAATTTTTCGGACACATATTTTTGCGAGTTGTCCAGGATCTTCGGAGTCAGCTTGACGTTGCCCGGCTTGTAAACGCCATGTACGTTGCCGAACGAAGCCGCGATCGTGAAGCGGTCACTGATCTTGCTCAAATGCTCATAAGCATAAGCAACGTCTTCCGGTTGCGTGTACAACATCGAATGATCCAGGCCGGAGTTGTCGACGCCGTCTTCTTCACCGCCGGTCACGCCCAGTTCGATTTCCAGGGTCATGCCCATTTTTGACATGCGCTTCAGGTATTCGCCGCAAATCTCGATGTTTTCTTGCAGGCTTTCTTCGGACAGATCCAGCATGTGCGAGCTGAACAACGGCTTGCCGGTTTCCGCGAAGTGTTTCTCGCCCGCGTCCAACAGGCCGTCGATCCATGGCAACAGTTTTTTCGCCGCATGGTCGGTATGCAGAATGACCGGAACGCCGTAATGCTCGGCCATCAGATGAACGTGTTTCGCGCCGGAAATCGCGCCCAAAATCGCGGTTTTTTGGCCTTCCAGCTTCAGCCCCTTGCCGGCGACAAATTGCGCGCCGCCGTTGGAGAACTGCACGATCACCGCGGATTTGGCTTTCGCCGCCGCTTCCAGCACCGCATTGATCGAATCGGTGTTGATCACGTTGACCGCTGGCAACGCGAAATTGTTTTCCTTGCAGATCGCAAATACTTTCTGCACATCTTCGCCGGTCACGACGCCGGGTTTAACTACATCTAAGATTTTTTTTGACATATCGGAATGTAAGAAATAATAGGCGTCGATGCGGACATCACGCCATCTGTAGAGTGCCTTGGAATCTCCGGCACCGGGCAAACCGATGCCGGAGAATGTAATGGTTCAGCTTACGCAGTTTCCAACTGGTTTTCCAGTTCAGCCAGACGTTTGGCCAACAGGTCTTCCAGAGCAACCAGAGCCTTTTCGAAGCCGACGATGCCTTCGGCCAGCTTGTCGGTCGCCATGCGGTTTTCTTCGTGCATGCGATCGAAAGTTGCGCGGTCCATCGTGATTTTTTCGATTTGCATACTCGCGGCTTTGGCTGGATCCAGTTTGCGCGGCAATTCGCCTTCGGTGGATTGCAGCTCGGCCAACAGCGATGGCGCGATGGTCAACAGGTCGGAGCCGGCCAATTCGGTGATTTCGCCGACATTGCGGAAGCTCGCGCCCATCACTTCGGTCTTGTAACCGAATTTCTTGTAATAGTTGTAGATCGAGGTCACGGAGACAACGCCTGGATCTTCGGCTGGCGCATAGGAATCACGGCCGGTGTCTTTCTTGTACCAGTCGAGGATACGGCCGACGAATGGCGAAATCAGGGTAATGCCGTTTTCGGCGCAGGCGATCGCTTGGTGAATGCCGAACAACAGGGTCAGGTTGCAATGAATGCCTTCTTTTTCCAGAACCGCCGCGGCTTGAATGCCTTCCCAGGTCGAAGCGATTTTGATCAGGACGCGGTCTTTCGACACGCCAGCCGCTTCATATTGCGCGATGATTTCGCGGCCTTTCGCGATCGTCGCTTCGGTGTCGTAAGACAGACGCGCATCGACTTCGGTCGAAACACGGCCTGGAATGATTTCGAGAATTTTCAAGCCGAAGGAAACCGCCAGGCGGTCGAATGCCAGGTTAGCCACCAGCGCAGGCGCCGCATCACGACCCAAGGTGTTACGCGCACCCTTCAAGGTATCGTCAACGATGCTTTGATATTGCGGCATTTGCGCCGCCGCGGTAATCAAAGAAGGGTTGGTGGTCGCATCGCGCGGTTTGAAGGTTTCAATAGCCTGGATGTCCCCGGTGTCAGCAACAACGATGGTCATTTCCCGGAGTTGTTCTAGTAAATTCTTAGCCATAATATGCACCTTACAAATTTATAATTAAAATAACAAATGCCTCCGAAATATTACCATACTTCGTGTTTATACGACACTACTGAATGAGTCAAATTACGGCGCGGGTGTTAGCTGTGATTTTGGTGGTGGGCCGTCAAAAGATCCGACAAATTCGGGCATGCTGCAAGGCAGTCGGCTGTACGCTGGAAGACGAGGGAAAAGGATGAATGCGCGGAGGATCTACCGTCCGCTATCGACGAGAGCCGCGGCTGTAGCGACGAATCGGCCGTACAGACTTAGGCGACGGCCTGGATGAGGGGGGGGGAATAAGAGCCTGTATTCGCGCTGAACGAACGCAGGCTCAATGCATCGACACTCCGAATCAAGCGGATTGCAGCAGATACTTATCGACTCCGGTCGGCTTTTTGGCTCCGGCCGCTTTTTTTGTCGTCGCCTGTTGCTCATTGATATATTTGGAAACCCGGGTGGCCTTCGCTTTTTTAGGCTTAGCCGACTCATTTTCCAGAGCTTCCGCCGCCGGAATGAATTCGCCTTCCAAACAGATCTCGGCAGGAACGTCGGCCAGACTCGCCAACACGTGAGCCGCCTCGATTTGCAGGTTCAGATATTTGGCAACGCCAGTCAACACCAACTCCCGCTTGGCGGGCTGTTTCGCCGCAACAGAGATGTCGGCAACGGTTTGCCCGTGTTGAGCCAGATACTTCGTTACCCGGCTGACTTTGGCCGGCTGGCTTGCGACCGCCAGTCTTTGCCTGATCAAATATTTCGCAACCCCGGAAAATGCCGGCTGGGTTTTGGCAAGCAGAGCCTGCGTTTCCAAGTATTTGGCAACACCGCTCACGACGGGCTTTGCCGTATAGACGCGGCTTTTCGCAAGATATTTGGCAACGCCGCTTTGACGAGGTTTCAGACTGTCCCGAACGACTTGCTGCGCAATATATTTGGCAACCTTGCTGACTGCGGGCTTTTGCGCGTCGATTTTCGCCTTTTCCTGCACATAGCGCCCGACCCGGGTTTCTGCCGCCTCTTCCCGAACTTCGACCACTTGCGTCTCTTCCACTACCGCTTCCTGCCGGGCCGCAAGCGCCGCCTTTTCGGCCGCGATGCGCGCTTCTTCTTCGCGATACCGCTCGATCAGTTTCTGCGCATCGATCTTTCTTTGCAGCAAATCCTGTTCGGCCTGGTATTTCGCGACGCCGGTCAATGCGGCGAGTTTCGCCTCGGCGATTTCCTGGCGGGTGATATATCTGCCGACAGTGGTGCGTTTGGGCAAGTATTGCGTCTGGATAATTTGTTTCGCGACATATTTGGCAACGCCGCTGGCAGACGACTCGCCGTCGAAGCGCGCCAGATATTTGCTGACGCCGCTCACACGCACGACTTCCCGGTCTTTGATCGACTGCGTCACCAGGTATTTACCGACGCCACTCATCGGTTGCGCATTGCTCTTTTTCAGATACCTCGACACCCCGGATTGGACGGGCCGGTTCCGTAGGTAGCGCGACACGCCGGAATTGGTGTCCATGACCGGCGCCTTTGCAGCCACTCCGGAAGATTGTTCGTAAATCTCCTCGGAGTGGGTCAACGTTTGCTGTTTTTTCGTACCTGTTTTGGATCGCTTACCGAAGGGATAAAATCCCTCGACCAAGCTGATCAAGTAAGCTTGATCCATCCATTACCCCCGGTCGCGCAAATATTTTTCGACGCGGGAAGCTGGCTTTGACGAAGCGCTTTCGGCAGATGGCTTTTGGCTTGCCATGTACTTGGCAACACCGGTCAGAGGTGCAGAAGCCGTAGCGGATTTGACTTGTTGTTCCAGATAGCGGGACACGCCGGTTCCGGCTTTACGGCTCAGATATTTTGCCACGCCGGTCGCGCCGCCAACGGCTGCACGTGCAGCGGCTTGCGCCGCATGGCCTTCAGGACGCGCTTGTTTCTTGAAAAAGACCACGCCGACGAACGCCAGCACCGCCAGACCGATCAGATAAACGAAATTAGACTCTTCCTTTTTAGCTTCGGCAGCAGGCTTGGCTTCTTCGACAGCAGCGGAAGCGGCAGGCTGGCTGGCAGCCGCCGATGAGCTCTCAACCGATTTGTTTTGCGGTCTGCTGGAAGACGCGGTTTCGCTTGAAGATGACGCCTTATAGCTAGGGTCCGAATAGACCACTTTCGGTTGGAAATCGGACGCCGGATATTGCGAATCCGCCGGTTTTGCGCTGGATGGCGCGGCCGCCGCAGAGGATGATCCCTGATGCTTGTATTCGCTATCCTGATAAAGCACTTTCGGTTGAAAATCGGACGCCGGATATTGGGCATCCGCACCCGCAACAGAACTGGCCATCAGTAATGCCGCAAAAGCGCCGTTCGTTATATTTATAATTTTCACGTTGTTCACCCTAATAAGTCCAAGTATGTGGATCGAGATCCCGTACACGCCGAGTTGTGACTCTGTGCGGCCCAGGATCTCGTCAACTGACGGGATGAACGCGCCATCCCGCCTTTTTTCAATTAAAGTACAGCTTCCACGTGCTTGACAACATTTTCGACGGTGAAGCCAAACTCCTTGAAAAGCAGTCCTGCCGGCGCCGACTCACCGAAGTGGTCGATACCGACGATCTTGCCGTTGCTGCCGACATAACGCCACCAACCCTCGGTGACGCCGGCTTCAACTGCAACCCGCTTGGTCACGGCCGCCGGCAATACCGATTCACGGTATTCCGCATCCTGCGCATCGAACACGTTGGTCGACGGCATCGAAACGACGCGAATCTTGCTGCCTTTCGCGCGGAGTTCGTCCGCCGCTTTCACCGCCAACTCGACTTCGGAACCGGTCGCGATGATGATCGCATCCGGTTGGCCTTCGCTGTCGCTCAGGATGTAGCCGCCGCGAGCAATCAATTGGATTTGATCTTCGCTGCGTGGAATGTGCGGCAGGTTTTGCCGTGAGAACACCAGCGTGGACGGACCGTCTTTACGCTCGATCGCCGCGCGCCAGGACACCGCCGTTTCGACCGCATCGCAAGGACGCCAGACATGCATGGTCGGAATCATCCGCAAGGTCGCGATTTGTTCGATCGGCTGGTGGGTCGGACCGTCTTCGCCCAGACCGATGGAGTCATGGGTGAAAACAAAGATCGAACGGATCTTCATCAAAGCAGCCATCCGCAATGCGTTACGCGCATATTCGGAGAACATCAGGAAGGTCGCACCGAACGGAATCAGACCGCCGTGCAGAGCGATACCGTTCATGATCGCGGACATGCCGAATTCACGCACGCCGTAGTTCACATAGTTCGCGTCCGGCTTGTTCGCACGCATCGGCTTGTAACCGGACCATTCGGTCATGTTCGAGCAGCCAAGGTCGGCCGAACCGCCGAAAATTTCCGGCAGCAATTTCGCATAACCTTCGATCGATGCCAACGATGACAGACGGGTCGCGGTGGTTTTGGCTTGCGCATTCACGGAAGCGACAAAGCTGTCCGCATCGGCTTGCCAGTTCGCCGGCAGATCGCCGTTCATCCGGCGTTCGAATTCGGCCGCCAGTTCAGGATAAGCCGTTTTATAGGCCGCAAACGCCTCGTTCCAGGCTTTCTCGGCCGCCGTGCCTTTCGCTTTCGCGTCCCAACCCGCATAAACTTCGGCAGGCACTTCGAAAGGACCGTGATCCCAGCCCAGAGCCGCCTTGGTCAGGTTGATTTCTTCTTCACCCAGTGGCGCGCCGTGGCAGGCATGAGTGCCGGCTTTGTTCGGCGCACCGAAACCGATCGTGGTCTTGCAGCAGATCAAGGTCGGCTTGTCGGTCATCACTTTCGCCAGCTCGATCGCTTTGTTGATCGCTTCGGAATCGTGACCGTCGACGTCAGGAATCACATGCCAGCCATAGGCTTCGAAACGCTTCGGGGTATTGTCGGTAAACCAGCCTTCGACGTGACCGTCGATAGAGATGCCGTTGTCGTCCCAGAACGCGATCAGGTTGCCGAGGCCCAACGTACCGGCCAGCGAGCAGGCTTCATGGGAAATGCCTTCCATCAAGCAGCCGTCGCCCAGGAATACATAGGTCTTGTGATCAACAACTTTATGGCCGTCTTTATTGAAATGCGCAGCCAGGGCTTTTTCGGCAATCGCCATACCGACCGCATTGGTAATGCCTTGACCCAGAGGACCGGTCGTGGTTTCAACACCCGGCGCATAGCCATATTCAGGATGGCCTGGAGTTCTGGAGTGCAACTGACGGAACTGTTTCAGATCTTCGATCGACAAGTCGTAACCGGTCAGATGCAGCAGGGAATAAATCAGCATTGAGCCGTGGCCATTGGACAGCACGAAGCGGTCGCGGTTTGGCCATTTTGGGTTGACCGGATTGTGGCGCATGTGGTCGTTCCACAAAACCTCGGCAATATCCGCCATACCCATCGGGGCGCCTGGATGGCCCGAATTTGCTTTTTGTACAGCATCCATGCTCAAAGCGCGAATGGCGTTAGCTAATACACGGCGCGATGCCATAGTCTTCTCCTTCGTTGGTAAATTATGTTGTGTTAATCAGCCTATTCAGCGTCAGATGATTTCGTCGCCAAACACAAGAGAAAAGAACGGGCAGCCTGGGCCGCCCGTTCTGGGTTTACGCTATTCTAGGTTAGCGTGCCTTTCTCTCATGATTTCTTCCGGGATGCCCTTCTCATGGATGATATGAGAAATGGTGGCTTCCAGGAAAAACAGGGTCGACAGTTCGAAAACCGTACCCATCGGCATTCCGACCACTTTTCCGTATTGTTCAGCCTGACCGATCTGGAATACCGCATCGGCCAAGTCGCCTATCGTGGAGCTGCCCTTTGCCGAAATCAACACAATGTCCGCGCCGACTTTTTTAGCGCTTTTCGTGAAGGCGATCAGCTGCTCGGTCTCGCCCGAGCCTGAAATGATAATCAACAAGTCGCCGCTTTTGATGCTGGGCGTGACTATCTCGCCTACAACGCTGACATCATAGCCGGCATGTACCAGCCGCATCGCAAAAAAATTGCCGACGAGCTTGGAACGACCGGCGCCTGAAACAAATATACGCTTGGCGTTGTCAAGCATCTGGGTCAAGCGTTGATCATAGGATGGATCAGTCGCCGACAGAATGCCTGAAATCTTGTCTATGATGAGTTGCTGATGCATTGTTATACAGCTTCAACCAGTTCGCGAATTTCACGCGCAGCGTCAGCTGGGGAAGGAGCACCGTAGATCGCTGCGCCGACCACGATGATGTTTGCACCGGCTCTGACGACGTCTTGTACGGTTGAAGCCTTGATACCGCCAGCAACAGAAATTCTGACGTTCAGGCCCAATCTAGCGATGTCGCTCAGGTCGCCGAATGGAGTGTGACCTGCTGCTTGAGCGTCCAGACCGGTGTGTACGCCCATGATGTGAGCGCCGGCTTCAGCGGTTGCGCGTGCGCAAGCCACTTTGTCTTCAACGTTGATCAGGTCGATTTGAGCTTCTGCGCCATGCGCGTTAGCCGCTTTGATGACGCCTTTGCAAGTTGCCAGGCCGGATACGCCCAGAACGGTGCAGATGTCAGCGCCGGCCGCGTAGAAAGGAGTCGCTTCGTATTCGCCGGCATCCATAGTCTTCAGGTCAACCAGGATCAGTTTTTCAGGGAATCTGGCGCGCAGATCTTTAACCAGGTTAACACCGTTGTGCTTGATGCAAGGAGTTCCGATTTCGAAAATATCAACGTGTGGCGCTACGGTTTCAGCCAGCGCGATCGTTGCGTTGTAATCCAGAGAATCTAATGCGATTTGAATTAATGGTTTTGCCATGATATTGCTCCAATGGTTTGTTATTGTAGTTAGGTGATTACCTGTTTAATGCGAACGCTACTGTAAATTAGAAAGGGGAGTCATGTCAATGATCCGTGCCGAATACAGTAACGGCGCCTTCTGCCGGCCTTCCGGAGCACTTCAAAAACAAGCTACTATTCAGTCAGTTATCCGCTTTTTTTTGCCGATTTTACCAAGTTTCGCCGGGGGTCTTTGCACGTTCTCCGCACGTTCGAAAACACCCATTTTTTGGCATTTCTGTACCGAATTTGCCGCTTTTTTGCGCCAGATAGCGTAAAATCTGTTGCGCCTTGCGATGACTCCCGCCGCCTGTGGCCTAACCCCACCTTTTTCGCCCCCATTCTCGCCGCAAACAAACTGGACAAGCGCCTGAATCTTATGCCAAGCTGTTGCGAGTCTGAGTGAAGAGAAAACAGTTTATGGAATCTTTCAAGTCTATCCGCGCGATGATCATCGACATGGACGGGGTGCTCTGGCACGGCAGCGTGCCTCAGCCCGGCCTGTGCGAGTTTTTCGAAACCCTGCGCGACCTGCAAATCCGCTTCATCCTGGCGACCAACAATGCCAGCCAGACGCAGGATCAATATGTAAATAAGCTCGCCGACATGGGCGTGACCGTCTCCAGGGATGAAATATTGACGTCAGGCATGGCGACCGCGCTGTATCTCGCCGAACACACCGACCCGGCTTCGACCCGCGTGTTCGTGGTCGGCGAAGACGGCGCTTGCGGGCCCTTGCGCGAACAAGGCTTTACCCTGACCGGATTGTACGAACTCAAAACCGAAAAAACCCCGGATGCGCAAGGCGCGGACATCGTCGTCTGCGGTAAGGATTCGACGCTGAGCTGGGCCAAGCTCGCGACCGCAACCTTGAACATCCGGGCCGGCGCCCGGTTCGTCGCCACCAATGCCGACACGACCCTGCCGACCGAATACGGAGTCACCCACGGCAACGGCGCGATCCTGGCCGCGCTGACCGCCGCGACCGGCGTTTCGCCGATGGTGATCGGCAAACCGGAGCCGATCATGTACCGGCAGGCGATGAAGCTATTGGCCTCCGACCCCGCCGAAACGATCGCGATCGGCGACCGCCTCGAAACCGACATCCTCGGCGCGGTGCGCACCGGCATTCGCAGCCTGATGGTATTGACCGGCATATCGAGCGAAGCCGATCTGCGCTCCTCTGACTATCAACCGACCTGGCTGATGCCGGACATCATCGCCGTGACCGAGGCCCTGCGCCGCCAAGCCAACTAACAGCCGGAGCCCAAGCTATGAAAAAATTCATCAACACCATCGACAGCCTGCTCGAAGACAGTCTGAAGGGTTTTGCAAAAGCGCATGCGGACATCGTCGAACTGAACCAAGAGCCGCACTTCATCAAGCGCGCCAAGCTAGGGAGCCCCGGCAAGGTCGTGCTGATTTCGGGCGGCGGCTCCGGCCACGAACCGCTGCACAGCGGCTTCGTCGGCCTGGGCATGCTCGATGCGGCCTGTCCCGGGCAAATCTTCACCTCGCCGACGCCGGATCAAATGCTGGCCGCCGCCGAGGCGGTCGATCAGGGCGGCGGCGTGTTGTTCATCGTAAAAAACTATGCCGGCGACGTGATGAATTTCGAGATCGCGGCCGAAATGCTCGAAATCCCGAATGCGACCGTGCTGGTCAACGACGACGTGTCGCTGCCCAAGACGCACAGCATCGGGCGGCGCGGCGTCGCCGGCACCCTGATCGTCGAAAAGATGGTCGGAGCTGCCGCCGAAGCCGGCGCCGATCTGGCGGCCTGCAAGGCGCTCGGTGACAGGATCAACCAGTCCACCGCCTCGATCGGCGTCGCCTTGACCAGCTGCACGGTGCCCGCGCTCGGCAAGCCGACCTTCGATCTGGGCGATCAGGAAATGGAAATGGGCGTCGGCATCCACGGCGAACACGGCCGCGAAACGCTGCCTTTAGCCAACGCCAGTGAAATTGTCGAGCATCTGGCCCGGGCGATCGATGAGGAACTCAAACCGCAACCAGGCCAGTCCGTGCTGCTGCATGTAAACGGCTTCGGCGCCACGCCGCTGATCGAACTGCACCTGATTTATCATCTGGCCGCGCAATACTGGGAGCAGCGCGGCGTCGTGATTGCCCGCTCGCTGGTCGGCAATTTCACGACCTCGCTGGACATGGCCGGCGCTTCGCTGACATTGACCTTGCTGGACGAGGAAATGATCCGGCTCTGGGACGCGCCGGTCAATACGGCCGCCTTACGTTGGGGCGCCTGAAGAGGCGATCACTGCCGCAATCGCCGCGATCATCAACTGCGCGGTTTTCGCGCCCGCATCGATGTGCCCGAGGCTGCGCTCGCCGAGGAAAGACGCCCTGCCCTTGGTCGCGAGCATTTTGCGGGTCGCCTCGACGCCGGTCTCGGCGGCGTGGGTTACGTCGGCCAGCAGTTCCTGCAACGAAATTGATGCGTCCGCCGAATTTTGCAAACTTTGCGCCGCCGGAATCAGCACATCGAGCATCGTTTTTTCGCCCGCATCGGCCTTGCCGCGCAGCTTGACCGACTCGACGCCCTGCGCGAACGCGGCCGCAAAGGCTGGCAAGTCGGCCGTCTTATCGCGCAGCGCCTTGCCGATCGTCACGAACAAGGTGCCGTAGAGAGATCCGGAGGCGCCGCCGACCGTCGACATCAGGGTCATGCCGATTTTCTGCATTACGACCGCCCAATCCAGCTGCCCGATCTCCGCGCTTTGCGCCTGCAAGGCATGGATGCCGCGCTGCAGATTGACCACATGATCGCCGTCGCCGATCGCCTGATCGAGCTGGGTGACGGCCTCGGCGTTTTTTTCGATCGCCTCGGCGATCGCCTGGATGATGCGGGGCAAAATTTCGGGACTGATCTGCATAGCGGGCCTCCAGGATCAAAAACGGCAAAGGTGATTGGGGTTTTCGATTAGAATAACGCGCATTTTACCGAGCTGTCCACACCCAAAACCATGACAAAACCGCTGATTGAAGTCGATGTGCTCTGTATCGGCCATGCCTCCTACGATCTGGTGTTCTCGGTCGATCATCATCCGGCCGCGGATGAAAAAACCTTCGCGACCGGCTTCATCGACTGCGGCGGCGGGCCGGCCGCGAATGCGGCGGTGACGGCCGCGAACCTCGGCTTCAAGGCCGCCTTCGCAGGCTACCTCGGCGCCGATTTCTACGGCGACAAACACCTGCAAGAACTGATCGCGCATGGCGTCGACACCGGATTGACCCTGCGCGGCCCCGCGCCGACGCCGATCTCGGCGGTGCTGGTGAAGCCCGACGGCAAGCGGGCGCTGGTCAATTACAAAATCGGCACCCATCCCTTGCCCGCCGACGCGCTCGATTTCAGCCGCATCAATCCCAAAGTGGTGCTGTTCGACGGCCACGAGCCGCAGGTTTCTGCGGCCTATTGCCCAACCCTGCGCGCGCAAAAGATACCGACCGTGCTCGATGCCGGCTCCCTGCACGAAGGCACTGAGGCCCTGATGACTCAGGTCGATTATCTGGTTTGCTCGGAAAAATTCGCCGTGCAGGTCGCAGGCTCCGTTGCAAGCGCGCTCGCTCAATTGGCCCAGGTCGCGCCGAATGTCGTGATCACGCTCGGCGAAAGAGGCCTGTTCTGGCGCCGCGGCGGCGAACAAGGCTTCATGCCGGCCTTCGAGGTTCCGGATGTCGATTCGACCGGCGCCGGCGATGCCTTTCACGGCGCCTTCGCGGCGGCGGTCTCGCAGCGGATGGCTTGGCCGGATGTTTTGCGCTATGCCAGCGCGGCAGGCGCCTTGTGCTGCACGAAGATGGGCGCGCGTCCGGGCCTCCCGACCCGGGAAGAACACCGCCGCCTGTTCGAGCAAGGCCGTTTATAAAACCGTCCGGATGAGCGCTTTTCCGAATTCAACATAATCAACTTCGTAACCTATGAAAGACAGAAACAGACGCCAAGGCCTGATCGTGGTCAACACCGGCGCAGGCAAAGGCAAGTCGTCCAGCGCGTTCGGCATGGCGTTTCGCGCCGCCGGCTGGGGCATGAAAGTCTGCGTGATCCAGTTCATCAAAGGCCAGTGGCAGACCGGCGAGCAAAAAGCCGCCCAGCATTTCGACAATATCGAATGGCATGCGCTCGGCGACGGCTTTACCTGGGACACCAAGAATCCCGAGCAGGACATCAAGACCAGCCGCGAGATTTGGGAGCTCTGCAAACAAAAAATCATGTCCGAAGAATTCGACGTGGTCGTGCTGGACGAGATCAATTACTGCTGCGGTTACCACTGGATCAGCGGCCAGGAAATCGCCGAATTCATCGCCCAACACCGGCCGCGCTGGATGCATCTGATCCTGACCGGACGCAACGCGGCGCCCGAGGTGATCGATATCGCCGACACGGTCACCGAAATGACCCAGGTCAAGCATGCCTATCAACGCGGTATCAAGGCGGAACAAGGGATAGAATTTTAAGTCTCTGTTGCAGGATTCGGCACTTTACATTGCCGGGAACGCCTAATTCGCTTAGAATTCGTAAGGAAGTTGGCCGGGAGACCGGACTGAGCATAACTGGGATAATTCATTAATAACAAAAGCAGAGGTGCCAAATGAGTGAAGAGACTGAAGATACCAAAATGAGTGATACGACCAAGCTGATGTGGGCCGTCATCGGCGTGTTCGTGGTCGGCTTCATCGTCGTCGGAGTCAGCAAACAGGAATCGCCGCAAACAGTCGAAGCGCAGTCGATGCTCAGAAACTATGTCGCGATCCAGCAAATGGCCAACCAAAAATGCCCGGCCGCGATCCTGAAAGAAACCGGTGAAGAAGCGTTCTTCCCTTCTGAAGATCCAATAACCGACAAGGAAACCTACATCACCTTGAAATGGAAGGGCGAGAAAAACTTCAAGGAAGCCTCCTGCACGCTGCACGGTTCAATAGGCGGCATCTCCGAATTGATCATCGACGGCAAGACCATCATCAAAAAGAAGATCTAATCGATCGTTTTGTGAGTTTCGGAGCCATGCAACGCATGGCTCCGCTTTGCCTTTTCAATCAAGTAACTGTTTAGGCATGTCGTCCTTCAACCCCACCCCCGACAATCCCCGCTGCAGGGCTTCATAACTCAAATAAGCCAGTTTCGCCGCGGCCGCCTGATAGGACATTCCCTCCGGCGGACGGATATTCGAAATGCAGTTGCGCTCCGCATCGGTCCTGCCCACTTGCGGCGCGTAGGTCAGGTAGATGCCCAGACTGTCGGCCGCGCTGAGCCCAGGGCGCTCGCCGACCACGATCACGGACAGGCGCGCATTCAGCAAGGCGCCGATTTGATCCGCCAGCGCGACCCGCGCATTCGGCACCAAACAGACCGGCCCGCAGCGTAAGGGGATGTCCTGATAAACCGCAACGATAGCCTTTAGCAGCGCCAGACCGTGGCGCTCGACCGCGATCGAAGACAGGCCGTTACTGATCACCAGCGCCACGTCGACCGCCGGTTGCTGACGTTCCAGCAACGTCTGCCGGCTGACCTCGTCGAGACATCGTCCCAGATCGGGTCTTTGCAGATACTGCACCCTGCCCGCAACCGGCGTCGAGAGACATAAGGGCTCCAGGCCGATAAGCGTGGCCTCTTCCGCAAAGCGCTCGATGTCCCAGGGTTGATGAATCGCATCCCGCGCCAAGGCATGCGCGAGCTCAAAATCGAGTGATGCCTCCGTCGGCAGACCACAGCCGGCATGGCCTTGCGCGATTCTGGCCTGGGTAAAACGGCGGAGATTGTGCCAGGGATCATTCATACCGTCAGCTCCGAAAGTCCGCCGAAATCGCTCAGCAAGCGCGTTTCCTGCCGGCCGTCCCCCAGCCGGTTGCTTTGATCGAAAATGCCTATCGCCTGCAGCCAGGCCTCGAATTCGGGCGCCGGCCGGAGCCCCAACACCTCGCGCAGATAGAGCGCGTCATGGAACGAGGTGCTCTGATAGGCCAGCATGATGTCGTCCGCGCCCGGAATGCCCATGATGTAATTACAACCGGCGACGCCGAGCAAGGTCAGCAAAGTGTCCATGTCATTCTGGTCCGCCTCGGCGTGATTGGTGTAACAGATGTCGCAACCCATCGGCAACCCCAGGAGCTTGCCGCAAAAATGGTCTTCGAGCCCGGCGCGGATGATCTGCTTGCCGTCATACAGATACTCGGGCCCGATGAAGCCGACGACCGTATTGACCAGCAGCGGCGAAAATTCGCGCGCGACCGCATAGGCCCGCGCCTCGCAGGTTTGCGCATCGATGTCGTGATGTGCGTTCGCGGACAAGGCGCTGCCCTGCCCGGTTTCGAAATACATCAGCTGGTTGCCGATGCTGCCCCGGCCCAGCGCTTCGGCCATCGCCTTCGCTTCGCGCAGGAGAGAAAGATCGATGCCGAAACTGCGGTTCGCCGCCTCGGTGCCGGCGATCGACTGAAAGACCAGATCGACCGGCGCGCCGCGCCGCATCAACTCGATGCTGGTCGTCACATGCGCAAGTACGCAGGACTGCGTCGGTATCTCGTAGCGACTGATAATGTCATCGAGCAGATTCAGCAAGGTATGCACGTTCTGCAGGTTGTCGGTCGCAGGGTTAATGCCGATCACCGCATCGCCGCTGCCGTAGAGCAGCCCATCCAGAATCGAGGCGGCGATCCCGCGAGGATCGTCGGTCGGATGATTCGGCTGCAGGCGCGTCGACAGCCTGCCCGGCAGTCCGAGGGTATTCCGAAAACGGGTCACGACCCGGCAGCGGCGCGCGACCGCGATCAAATCCTGATTGCGCATGATCTTGCTGACCGCGGCGACCATTTCCGGCATCAAGCCTGGCGCCAGCGCAGCCAAATCGCCTTTGCCCGCCAACAGCCAGTCGCGAAATTCGCCGACCGTCAGCGCCGCGACCGGCGCGAATGCGGCCGCGTCGTGCCGCTCCAGAATCAACCGCGAGACTTCATCCTGTTCCGGCGCGATCAACGGCTCTTCGATGAATTGCCGTAAAGACACATCGGCCAACAGCCGCTGTGCCAGCGCGCGTTCGACCTCAGTCTCCGCCCCAAGCCCTGCCAATTCATCGGCCGACCGCCGCGGCGACGCCTTCGCCATCAAGGTTCGGAGATTCCTGAACTGATACGATTTGCCTTGTACGGTCGCGGAATAATTCATACGGGAAGACCTTAATGCGGCGCCTTAAACGGTCAAAAAACGGCTCAGAATAGGACAAGCCGATGACAATACCGTGACAAAACAAAACGCTCGGAAAACACCGGCAGAATCCAAAGCGATGTCACAAAACCCTTTTATGCATTTGATCATTTCGTTGCTATATTGGCAATAGACTTTTCTACGCCCCGGAACTTCGACGCCCCATGCCGATACAACATTCATCTTTTCGCTTTTTGCCAAGCCTCTGCGCCCTGTTCATCTTGTGCCTGACGTCATGCACGCCGCAGCTGCATCAAAACGCGGCGAAAGAGAATCCCGACGTGCTGATCGTCGGCGCGGGCCTTGCCGGCCTCAGCTCGGCCTATCAACTGCAGAAAGCCGGCAAAACGGCCTTGATACTCGAAATGACTCCCCACATCGGCGGCCGCATCCGCACCGCTCGCTATGCCGATCAGGCCCATGCCGAAGTCGGGCTGGCAGAGTTTTGGGGCAACAACCCGGCGCTCGCTATTTTTCGGGAGTTGGACATTCCGCTCGAAACCGCCTATACCAGCTTTTCAAGTTTCAGTTATCAGGGCAAATTATATCCCTTTACGCATGACACCAACCTGGAATTCCTGGAAGCGTTCATCGGCAAGGACGAAATGCCGGCTTACCGGGCCTGGGACCAAAAAATGGCCAATCTGTACCGACAGCTGGACCGCCGCCCGCTCACCCCCGAACTCGAATCGTTACAGGACATCTCGTTCGCCGACTGGATCCGGCAACAGAGCGGCCTGCCGCCCAAGGCGCAGGAATTTGTCCGACTCGAAACCGAACCGGAGTTTGCGACCTCTTGGGAAAAAATCAGCGCGCTCGACGGCATCGCCGAATGGCATATCTTCTCGGGACAAGGCACACAGCCCTATCATGTGATCGGCGGCAACCAGCGCGCCGCGGAAAAGATCGCCGATGCGATCGGGCGCGACAACATCCGCCTGAATCAACTGGTCACGCACATCCGATCGAGCGCTGCCGGCGTGGAAGTCACCGCGACCGACATGAAAACCTACGAACAAAAGGTTTACCGCGCCGATTATGTGATTACCGCGATCCCTTTGTTCAGGCTCAACGACATCCAGTTCGACCCGCCGCTGTCGGAAGCACGCCAGGAAGCGATACAGACCCAGAGCGGCGGCGCCTACTTTACCGCGCACCTCAAAGTCGACCACAGCGCCAGCCGCTATTGGACGCAAGACGGCGAAAGCATCCTGCCGATCCTGACCGACGGCCCGCTGGGCGTGATCTACGAAGGCCATGTCGAGGCCGGTAAGGATGCGCTGTTGAACTTGCTGGTGACCGGCGCTTATGCGGAGCGTTTCAATTCGAGGATCGGCAGCCCCGACGAGATTCGCGAAATGCTGCTCGCGGCGCTCGACAAACAATGGCCGGGTTTCAGCCCTGCGGTCAAACAAATGACCTTCTACCGCTTCCATCCGCGCGCGATAGCGTCCTGGCCGCTCGGCCGGTCGCGTTTAGATCAGTATTCCGATGCGCTCAGAACACCGCAGGGCCGGATTTATTTTGCCGGCGATTTTACCGAGGATACGCATTCGAATGGCGCCGCACACTCGGCCTTACGGGTCGTGAAAGACATTCTGCGGCAACACTGACAAAGGCAAAACAATAGCCGTTAGCAAAACAGTTGTCGATGAGCGCAATTCTCGGCATACTCCTCAGCCACCCACTTTTTTCAAGGCGCGCACATGACCGATTCACAAAAATGGCAGCTCTTTTCGCTCATCGGCCTGACCGTTTGGCTGACTTACCTGCTCGCGCCGGTATTGATGCCGTTTGCCGTAGCGTTGATGCTGGCTTATCTGGGCGACCCGTTGACCGACCGGCTGGAGCGCTTCAAGCTATCCAGGACGCAGGCGGTCTCGGTGGTGTTTTTCTCGATGACGCTGGCATTCTGCCTGATCCTGCTTTGGCTGCTGCCGCAGCTTGATCATCAACTCGAACGCTTCATCGCCAGCTTGCCGGCCTATGCCGAGTGGCTGAATCAGACCGCGATTCCCTGGCTGCATCAACGTTTCAATCTAGACATCAAGCCGCTCGAAACCCAGGCCGCGGTGAACCTGATCAAAAGCCATTGGCAGACGGCCGGCGGCGCGGCGAGCGTGTTGCTGCGCTCGCTGTCGGATTCCGGCGGCATGATCCTGGCCTGGATCATGAATCTGCTGCTGGTTCCGGTCGTGACATTCTATTTGCTGCGCGACTGGGACAGCCTGATGGCCAAGCTGCATGACCTTCTGCCGCGGCGCATCGCGCCGACTATCGCCGGACTGGCCGGCGAGTTCGATGCGGTGTTGTCGGCGTTCGTACGCGGGCAATTTTATGTGATGCTGGCGCTCGGCGCGATTTACAGCATCGGGCTCGGCCTGACCGGGCTCGATCTGGCGCTGTTGATCGGCATGACGGCGGGACTGGTCAGCTTCGTGCCTTATCTCGGCGCGATCGTCAGCATCGTCAGCGCCTCGCTGGCCGCGGCGCTGCAATTTCACGATGCGGCGCATCTGATCTGGGTGCTGGCCGTATTCGGCGTCGGCCAACTGCTGGAAGGGATGGTGTTGACGCCGATGCTGGTCGGCGACAAGATCGGCCTGCACCCGGTCGCGGTGATCTTCGCGATCATGGCCGGCGGGCAATTGTTCGGCTTTCTGGGAATTCTGCTGGCGCTGCCCGCCGCTTCGGTAATCATGGTCATGCTCAGGCATGCGCATGACGGGTATAAGGACAGCGAGTTTTACAGCCGGGTTTGAAAGGATGGACCTGTCAGGTTTTTAAAACCTGGCAGGTCTTCGGTTGGGAAGCGGAGTCGGAGTGAGCGTATACGCTACGCGTAAACGACTTTCGGCTTGCCTTCGCCCGCAATCAGCCTGCCGATCGGATACACGGCCTCGCCCAAAGCGACCAGCGTGTCCAGAACCGCCTGCTCGTCTTCCGCCGCGACGCAGACGATCATGCCGATGCCGCAGTTGAAGGTGGTCAGCATGTCGGCTTCGGCGACATTGCCCTGCGCTTGCAGCCATTTGAATACCGGAGGCAATTGCCAGGCCGACAGATCGATCTCGGCGTTGATGCCGTCCAGCAGCACGCGCGGCAGGTTTTCGGTGATGCCGCCGCCGGTGATGTGCGCCAGCGCATGCACGTCGATCTTGTCGAGCAGCGCGAGCAACGGCTTCACATAAATCCTCGTCGGCGCGAGCAAGGTTTCGCCGAGGCTTTTGCCCTCGAACGGCGCATCCAGTCTAGCGCCGCTGACTTCTATGATCTTGCGGATCAGCGAGTAACCGTTCGAATGCGGACCTGAGGAGGCGATACCGATCAATTTGTCGCCGACCTTGACCTTGGCGCCGTCCAGCGCCTTGCTTTTCTCGACGATACCGACGCAAAAGCCGGCCAGGTCGTATTCGCCGTCCGCATACATGCCCGGCATTTCGGCCGTTTCGCCGCCGACCAGCGCCGCCCCGGCCTGTTCGCAGCCCTTGCCGATGCCTTCGATCACCGCCGCGGCGGTATCGACGTCGAGCCTTCCGGTCGCGAAATAATCGAGAAAAAACAAAGGCTCCGCGCCCTGCACGATGATGTCGTTCACGCACATCGCGACCAGATCGATGCCGACCGTGTCATGCACGTTCAGGTCGATCGCCAGCTTCAGCTTGGTGCCGACGCCGTCGGTGCCGGATACCAGTACCGGCTCGCGGTAGCGGTCCAGAGGCAGTTCGAACATCGATCCGAAACCGCCCAGCCCGGCCATCACGCCGGCGGTGCGGGTTCTCGCGGCGATCGGTTTGATCCGCTCGACCAGGCTGTTGCCGGCCTCAATATCGACGCCGGCGCTTTTATAATTCAGGCTCTGTTGCTCGCTCAAGGCAGTGCTCTCTCAAAAAATTTTAATCGCCCTATTGTACAAGACAACCCGGGTTTTGGGTGAGCCTGTCGCACGGCTTTTTTTAGGTAAACCAGCGAATTGGTTACGCATCAGCAAAAACTTTACGGTTGAATTTAGCCCGAAAACTCATTAAAGTGGGCCGATCGGGGCTATCGGTAGGGATAGTTTTCTTTCAAAATGAATGGGTAGGTATGTCTATGAAAACAAGAATAATAAAATGTGCATCGGTCATCGCGATCCTGCTGGCGGCGCAAACCGCAAGCGCCTACGAAGACGAAAAAACCGAAGTGCTCTGCAAAGACCCCAAATTCACCGACTTCACGCTGAAAGAATACCTCGAGCCGGAAAAGATCGAAGTGCCGCCGGAAGCCGCGTTCGAGTTCAAAGTCTCCGCCTGGTCGAATCCGGCGACGATCCGACTGAGCGGTCGAAATGAAAATATTCCTTTCACGGTCGAAAGCAACAGCAGCTTCCACCGGATCAAAGCCAAATTACCGGCCAGCATGACCGGCAAATTCGTCAGAATCAATGCCGCGGTAAAGGCGGTATTGGGCTGCGAAGAGAAAAAAGGCTGGCTGGTCAAGGTCTCCGAAGGACCAGCCGCGGCCCCTGCTCCTGAAACCGCGGCACCGGCTCCCGCAACGCCGGCGGAAGCAGCCAAGCCGCAAGCTGGCGAGGCACCCAAAGCCGAAACGCCGGCGGCTCCAGCCGCTCCCGCGCCTTCGGCGCCTGCCGCCACGGCCGAACCGGCCCAGCCTGCGCCCCAGTAAGCCCTTTTTATTGCTCCGACTTTCACTCGCGGACACGCACCGAAACCCTGCATAACGCCTACATGCTGGGTTTCGCGCCTCACCCGATCCTCGATCCTTAATCCCTGGGGATTTATGACGACGTCCCATTATCGCCACGGCGGAGCCGATACCCACATATGCTTCGCAATAGAGAAATGCTCGTTGGGTTCGATTCTAGTCGCAATGAGCGAGCGCGGCGTTTGCGCGATCGCATTAGGCGACGATCCCGATGCGCTAACGCGTGATTTGCTTGATCGATTTCCAGAAGCCGAACGGATCGGCGGTAACCGCGAGCTCGAAAAATATGTCGCCGCAGTGATCGACTTTATCGAAATGCCGGCTTTGGGACTGGATTTACCGCTGGATGTGCGCGGCACCGCGTTTCAGCAAAAAGTATGGCAAGCACTCAGGCAAATCCCGGCAGGGACAAAAATCAGTTATTCCGAAATTGCTGAATGCATCGGCTCTCCGAAAGCGGTGCGGGCGGTGGCGACGGCTTGCGCGGCCAATACCTTGGCGGTGGCGATTCCCTGTCATCGCGTAGTCCGGTCCGACGGCAGCCTGTCCGGCTATCGTTGGGGCGTAGAACGCAAGGCCGAATTACTGCGAAGGGAAAGCAAAACATCAACGCCAGGGATTTGATCTGCGCGTTACATCAATCATCCCTCACGGCATTTTCCCGCATTCATGCCCCGTTAATTCGCGCCCCCATACCATGCCCTCCTAAATTGCGGCTAAAATTAATCCGCCTCCCCAAAACTCCCGATCTTATGACTTGTCTACCGCGGCAAGTGATTTCAAAATGCTGACTTTCCGAGTTAAGGAATAAATTTTATTATGGCGCGCACCGTACTGGTTGTTGACGATCTGGCCGACTGGAGCCCTTATTACCCCAGCGAGCATGTGATCCCTTTCGAAACCTACCTGGCCACCGATCAGGACGGCGCGGACGAGCGCGTGCGGGTGATCAATCTGTGCGGCAGCTACCGCTATTTGTCCGACGGCTATTACTGCTCGCTCTTGGCCGAGGCACGCGGCCACCATGTGATCCCCTCGGTCAAGGTACTGAACGATTTGGGCAAGAAAGCCTTGTACCGGCTACAGATCGAGGATTTGTCGCAGACCCTGGCCAAGGCCTTCAAAACCCAAAACAAACAGCAGGAAATCAAACTGCTCAGCTTCTTCGGCACCACCCCGGACCCGGAATTCCAGGATGTCGCTCGCCTGTTGTTCGAGCGCTTTTCCTGCCCGGTGCTCGAAGTCACCCTGAGTTATCGGGACCGCTGGGAGATCAACGCCTTGCGCGCGGTCTCGCACCGCAGCCTCGACGATGCGCAGCAGACGCTGTTCGCCGAGGCGCTCGATCAATTCAGCAAGAAGGTCTGGCGCAAGGGCCGCGTGCGCAAGGCGACGCGCTATGACCTCGCGATCCTGGTCAACCCGGATGAAGACATGCCACCGAGCAACCGCGGCGCGTTGAAGAAGTTCATCAACGCCGGCCGCCAGCTCGGCATCGATGTCGAGTTGATCACCCAACAGCATTATGTGCGCCTGCCCGAGTTCGACGGCCTGTTCATCCGCGAAACCACCGCGATCGACCACCATACCTACCGTTTCGCGAAAAAGGCCGAAGCCGAGGGCCTGGTCGTGATCGACGATCCGACCTCGATGCTGCGCTGCACGAACAAGGTCTATCTGGCCGACCTGTTCCGCACGCACAAGGTGCCGTCGCCGAAGACCTGGCTGCTGCACAAGGGCAATGCGGTCCATCTGGACCGGCTGGAGGCCGAAGCCGGCTACCCGGTCGTGATCAAGATTCCGGACGGCTCGTTTTCGCGCGGCATCGTCAAGGTGAACAACCGCCAGGAACTGGAGCAGAAGCTGCCGGAACTGTTTCAGAAATCGGCATTGCTGTTGGCGCAGGAGTTTCTTTATACCGATTTCGACTGGCGCATCGGCATCTTCAACAACAAGGCCCTGTATGCCTGCCGCTATTACATGGTCAAGAATCACTGGCAGATCTACCGGCACGGCGGCAGCCGCACCGACTCGGGCAATTTCGACACCCTGCCGACCTTTGAGGTGCCCAAAGCGGTGCTCGATGCGGCACTGAAAGCGACTCAGCCGATCGGTAACGGCTTTTACGGCGTCGATGTGAAGGAGAAAAACGGCAAGGGTTATGTGATCGAGGTGAACGACAATCCGAATATCGACAGCGGCATCGAGGACAAATATTTGGGCGACGAACTCTATCGCCTGATCATGGAAGAATTGCTACGGCGTATGGAAAACCGCAGCAAGGGACTTTGAGGCGCTGGACTCGGCGTTCAACGCCTCCCTGAGCTCGGCGGCGGATTGCGGCCTATCCTTCGGATACAGCCCCATCGCCCAGTCGATCGCCTGCAATAACGGCGCGGAATATTTCTTCTTGAACACTTTTGCCGCAGGCTCCAGCATGTCTTTTTCCGCGCGTTCGGGCGCCGGCTGCGGCGATTTCAACTCCAAACAGGCGCGCATGCTCGAACCGATCGCATAAATATCGGTCCACGGCCCGAGCGGCGCGCACAGATTATATTGTTCGATCGGCGAAAATCCCTTCGTCAACACCTTGGTCTGCTGCTGAGGCCTGACGGCCGGAAAGGCCTGAAACGCGCCGAAATCGAGCAATACCGCATCATTGCCGGGCCGCACCAGAATGTTGGCCGGTTTGATGTCCAGATGCAGATAGCGGTGTTCATGAATGTGGCCGACGCCGTCCAATAGGCTATTGAATACCGCCTTCACGAAGGCTTCGCTGGCATCCAAGGCTTTCCTCGCCAACACTTTTTCGAGCGTGACACCGTAGTTGTAAACCATCACCATGTAAGCGGTCGAATTGGCTTCAAAGAAATTGATCACTTCGACGATATTCGGATGCTTCAAGGTCGCCAACACGCGAGCTTCTTCAAAAAACAGCCGCCGGCCGCGCTTGAACAAGGCCTGAGACTCTTCGTCGTTGACCACGACCACATTGTTCCAGGTCCGGTGCGCCAATTTGCGCGGCAAATATTCCTTGATCGCAACCTGAACCTGGTCGGAAGTCTGCCGCGCCAGATAAACCGAGCTGAATCCGCCGTGCGCCAATTCCCGTTCGATCACATACTGGTCTATAATGGTGCCGGTTTGGAGATAGTTCCATTCTTTTGGATAGGTTTCGGGTTCGTAATATTCCGCCATCTGTGCACATTCGATTCTAAGCCCCGCTTATTATAGGTGAATAATGACTAAAAGTATGACGGCGTTTGCCAGCAGTGAAACCGAAATCGGCGCGCTGACGATTAATTGTGAATTACGTTCGGTCAATCACCGTTATACCGACATCCTGATCAAGCTGCCGGAACGTCTGCGTTTTGCCGAGACCGAAATACGCTCCGCGATCATGGCAAAGATCAGCCGCGGCAAGATCGAGTGCACGATCACCAGCAAGAAGCAGATCAAGGACTCGCAAAGCCTGTTCGTTAACCGCGACGCTGTGGCCGCGCTGTTGACCGCGGCACGGCAGATCGAGGAACAGATGACCGCGCCGCAGTCCTTTTCCGCGCTCGATGTGCTGGCCTTTCCAGGCATCCAGCAGGAGCCCGAACTGGACAAGGATGAGCTGAACCGGGGCATCGCCGAACTGGTCAACCGGACCTTGCTGAAGCTGCTGGAGGTGCGCGAGCGGGAAGGCCAACAACTCCAAATACTGATCGAGGATCGTTGCCGGAAAATGCAGATTTATACCGAAGCCGCCAAAAAGCGCATGCCCGACGTCCTGCAAGCGATCCGCAACAAACTGAAGGACCGCATCACCGATATGGTCGCCCAGCCCGATTTCGACCGGCTCGAACAGGAACTGGTGTTTCTGACGCAAAAACTCGACATCGCCGAAGAACTGGACCGGCTCGAGACGCACATCAAGGAAGTGTTGCGCGTGGTCCAGCAGGACGAACCGGTCGGCCGGCGGCTCGATTTTCTGATGCAGGAAATGAACCGCGAAGCGAACACGATGGGCGCAAAATCGTCCGACAAGGAAATCACCAAAATCTCGATCGAACTGAAGGTGCTGATCGAGCAGATTCGGGAACAGATTCAGAACATCGAATAGCGGAGGCCCTCACTCTTCGGCGTGAGAATGCGCATGCGGCATCATGTGAAAAATTCACCTGCTTGCTGTGTATTTTTTACTATCTTCATTCAGCGTTCGGCGGTACTCTAAAGTCGTTCAATGTTTCAGCCCTTGGTACCTGTCGCCTTGCTATGTTTACGCGTTGACCGGTCTTGTCGCACGCCCAGTCCCTCTCCTGACGCACGCAAGACACCTCCATAGCCAAGGCAACTGATCTTGAGTTCAGAGATCTTCAAAGAACAAGCTCACTCAGCGATGCCTCCAAACTCCAGGGGACAGGGACGTTCCCATACTTTTCAGCCGCGCCGGGCAAGCGGTTACGGCCTACTCTTCCCCCCTCCGCCCCTCTTGCGGATTGCCGAACGACTTGCCGAGCAATGTATTGTTCTCGCTTACGACTTTCCCCTTTCTTCCGTGGTCAAGGCTATAATGTCAGGCTAGTTCACGGCTTTTTGATCCCTGGGTTCTGAGCATTCAGCCAAATCGATCATAACAGCCCCTTCGCGCGCTTCCTGATCATGAATGTTTATAAAAAAACCTCGAATGCGGTTGTCTCGGCCTTGCTGATAGGGTTCTTGGGAGCCCTCCTCAGCGCGACGATGCCGGGTCTTTACCTCGAGGAAGAATGGGGCTTGCCCTGGCTGTTCAAAGCCCGCGGGGGGATCGCCTCACCTCGCGACGTCATCATCGTTACCCTGGATAAATCATCGCCGGAACAGTTGCACTTGCCCGAGAATCCGGAAAAATGGCCGCGATCGGTCTATGCCCGCTTAATCGAAACCTTAAACCGCTACGACCCTGCCGTGATCGCCTTGAACATCTATTTCGGCGAAGACCGCGAGCCTTCCAACGACACCAAACTCGCCAAAGCCATCGCGGCCGGCAGCAACGTGATTCTCAGCAACTATTTAAAACAATACACGTTTCCGTCCGCCGATCCCGCCAAGGCATTTACTTATGAAAAGGTCATCGACCCGATTCCGGTTTTAGCCCATGCCGCGCTCGGCGCGGCGCCTTTCCCGCTTCCCAAGACGGTCACGACCGTCAAGCAGTTCTGGACATTCAAACAAAGCGCCGGCGGCATCTCTACCTTTCCTGTCGTGGTTTTTGAATGCTTCGTATTGAAACGGGCTTATCCCGAAATCTTGCGCCTGCTGCGTCAAATCGATCCTGCACTGCAAGCGACTTTGCCGCCGACGTTTGACCAGCTGGCCGCCAAAGCTTCGGTTTTTGGAATTGCCACCCAGATCCGCCAAGCATTTGCCGCCCAATCCTTGCCTCAATTCAACGATCTGCTGGCCAGAGCAAATTATCCGCAGGAAACCTTGCGTTTATTGCGGTCGTGGTTTGCCTTGGCTAAAGGCGCCGACAACCGCTACTTCAATCATTACGGTAAAGCCGGCACGATTACCACCCTGCCTTTCCATCAGGTTCTGGAAGATAAGCGCTTGAATCCCAAACTTTTCCGCCATAAAGTCATTCTGATCGGCTACTCCGAAAATCTCGAACCGGAAAAGTTACAGGGATTTTATACCGATTTTTCCGGCGACATCAGCGCCACCCTCAGTTCCACCGAAATTGTCGCAACCGCTGCCGCCAATCTGATCGACGGCAGCGGCATACGGCCTTTGCCGCTGCAAACTCAATGTGCTCTGGTGCTGTTCTGGAGCTTCCTGCTGTTTGGCGTGTGCCGCGTGTGTACCTACCGGCTGGCGACAGTTTTAGTCATCCTACTGACCGCAGGCTACGCGGCCTTCGCCTATTTCCGCTTTACCGCCGACCATCTCTGGTTGCCGTTGTGTGTGCCCCTGCTCTTGCAAACGCCTGCGGTCGCGGCCGTGATGATCTTTTCTTATTTACAAAAAAACAAACAGGATCAGCAAAACCTGCATAAGACGCTCAGCTATTATCTGCCGGATAACGTGGTCAGCGCCATTGCCAATCAGGCCAGACTGGAAGCGATGCCGCATTATGGCGAGCTGGTGCACGGCGTTTGCATGGCGACCGATGCGGGCCGATACACGACGCTGTCCGAAACGATGGATCCTCTGACCCTGAATGCGCTCCTGAACCGGTACTATGGGGCGATGTTCCCGCTCGTCAAACATCATCACGGCATCATTTCCGATGTAATTGGCGATGCGATGCTGGCCTTATGGGCCACGCCATCGGAAGAATCCCAGCACAAAATCAACGCCTGCCATGCCGCGCTGGAAATCAAAACGGCCGTCGACCATTTTAACCGGTCGCAGCCTTATCAATTGCCGACACGCCTGGGTTTGCATTTCGGCGAGATGCATTTGGGCAACGTCGGCGCGATGGAGCATTTCGAATACCGCGCGGTCGGCGATATCGTGAACACCGCCGTGCGCATCGAAGGCTTGAACAAGCTGCTGGGCACGCAGATCCTGGTATCTGCCAGCGTGATCGAGGGTTTGCCCGGCTTTTTCACTCGGGAAGTCGGCGCCTTCGTGCTGAAAGGAAAGACCCAGCCGGTCGAACTCTTCGAACTGATTGCCCCGCTCGATCAGCTTGATCCGGTCTGGCCTCCCTTAGCCGAAGCCTTTAGCGATGCGCTCAAATTATTTCAAAGCCACCGCTGGGCCGAGGCGCTGAACGCTTTTCTCGACATCGACCGGCAGCATCCGGGCGATGGGCCGACGCTTTTTTATATCCAATATCTGCGTCAGCGCCCGCCGGAAACCGGGCTTCTTGACCAGCCGGCACGCATCGAGCTAGGCAGTCCAATCAATCAGTTGCATTTATGATCGCCACATGCATACAATAAATGTTAATCTAGATAACGTTTTAGTTAGGGAGACCTAAAAACACGTTGGATTCCGTTTTATAGCCCAAGCGATCGATATGCATCGAAGACCTAAGCTTTACCCATTGCTGCTTTTTCTGCTCGCGCCTCTCGCAGTTGAGGCCGCATCGCTGTGCACGCAACCGGTCGCCAAAGTCGTCTCCCTCCAGGGCAAAGTGACCCGGCAATCACCCGGCAATCCGGCATGGGCGCAGGTACACGCGGATGACAGTTTTTGTCCCGGCGAAACCCTCCGCACCCAAAAATGGAGCCGCGCCACGCTGGTGTTAAGCAATGAATCGCTGATTACGCTCGACCAAGGCTCCACGTTGATTTTCTCGGAGCCCAAGAAAGAAAGCTCGCCTTGGCTGCTGAAATTATTGGAGGGAGTCAGCTATTTCCGCAGCCGACAGCCGCAACGGCTGGACGTTCAGACGCCGTTTATCAACGCGGTGCATGAAGGCACCGAATTTCTGGTCACGGTCGACAGCCGGCAAGCCCAAATTGCCGTATTCGACGGCCAGGTCGCGGCCACCAACGCCGCCGGCCGCATCCATATCAAAAAAGGCTATGTGGGCAGTGCCTCCCAAAATCAGCCGCCCCGCCTGCAAGCGCTGACAGTGGCCCCAACGGATGCGGTCCAATGGGCATTGTTCTATCCGCCGCTTATCGATTATCAACATTACGCCACACCTGCCGATCCGGTATTGGCGTCGGCGCTGGCAGCCTATCGGCAAGGCGACGTACAGCAGGCACTGACCCTACTGGATGGCGTCTCGATCGATGCTCAGCATGCCGATGTGGCGGCGCTGAAAGCCTCGCTCTTGCTCACGGTGGGCCGCGTCGACGAGGCATCGGCCAGCATCGACCAGGCCCAACGGCTGCACCATGACCCCAGCACGCTGTATGCGCTACAGGCGGTGATTGCGGTCGCCAAAAACCGGCAAGATACCGCCCTGGAACTGGCGCACAAGGCGGAGTCGCTGGATCCGAAATCATCGGTCGCCAAAATCGCCCTCTCCTACGCCTATCAGTCCTTATTTAAAATCGAAGAGGCGTTGAGCGCCACCCAACAAGCGACACAACTGGCGCCGGAGGATGCGCTGGCCTGGGCTCGGCTCGCGGAATTGCAGCTTTCGACCGGCCACCGTGACGAGGCATTGCTGGCCGCGCAAAAAGCCGAACAATTGAATCCGCAACTGGCCCGGACAAAGACCGTCCTAGGCTTCGCCGACCTCGCGCAAGTCGACACCGCCGCCGCCAAACGGGCTTTCGAACAGGCGCTGGCGCTGGATTCCTCCGATCCGATCGCCAGGCTGGGTCTGGGGCTCGCTAAAATCCGCAAGGGCGCGCTCCAGGAAGGCACCCGCGAGCTCGAAACCGCGGTCAACCTCGCCCCGACTGATGCAGTGAGCCGAAGCTATCTCGGCAAAGCCTATTATGAATTGCGCAACAAGGACTATGCCGGCACCGAATTGAACCTTGCCAAGGAGATGGACCCGAAAGACCCGACGCCCTGGTTTTACGATGCAATCCTGAAACAAACCATCAACCGGCCGGTTGAAGCCCTGCATGACATGCAAAAGGCGATCGAATTGAATGACAACCGGGGAGTTTACCGGTCCAGACTGTTATTGGATAGCGATAGTGCGGCGCGTAGCGCCAGCCTTGGCCGTATCTATAATGACCTGGGTTTTCAACAGCGCGGCTTGCTTGAGGGCTGGAACTCAATCAATCAAGATCCCGGCAACTATTCTGCCCACCGTTTATTATCGGATAACTATGCGGCCTTGCCCCGGCATGAAGTTTCGCGTCTAAGCGAGCTATTGAAAGCGCAGCTATTACAGCCCATCAATATAACCCCTGTACAGCCGCAGGCCGCAGAGTCCAATATATTGATATTAGATAGCCTGGGCCCCCAAATTACTTCTTTCAATGAATATAATCCGTTATTTACCCGGAATCGACTGGCTCTACAGGCATCAGGATTCTATGGCAGCCACGATACCTGGAGTGATGAAGCCGTACAGTCCGGCGTATGGGATAGATTTTCCTATAGTTTAGGCCAGTTTCATTACCATACCGACGGTTATCGAGAAAATAATGCGCAGAAAAAAGATATATACAATTTTTTTGCGCAGGCCGCCGTCACGACCAACGCCAATGTACAAGTTGAACTACGTCGATCTGAAGATGAATTCGGAGACATCAATCAGGGTTTTTTCAGGGATCAATTCTCTCTCATAAATCACGGACAAAATGAAAGCAATTCCATTCGTGGCGGCTTTCATTATGAGTTTAACGAGAATTCCAATTTATTAGCCTCTATTGTTCATAGAGAAGAAAATTTTTCCGGCATTGAAGAGATCTTTCCCGGTACCCATTTGAACTTTTCCCGTAAAGTTGAAGGCACGCAATATGAATTGCAACACCTCTACCTCAATGAACATTTTGATTTGACGTCGGGCATAAACTATATTTCCGACCAAAACCAAAATCAGAATTTAGACTTTTCTTCGGTTGATAATTTTTTTTTCCAGGCTCTAAACCTAAACGCAAAATCGGAGCATAAAGCCTTTTATCTCTACGCAAACACAAAAGTTATTCCAAATTTTTTGATTACGACCGGAGTATCACAAGATTTTTATCAAATTAAAAAACCCAATGACCTATCATCATTAACGCCAGACTATAGCAGCAACCCACTGAACCCTAAGTTTGGGGTAACCTGGAATCCGACAAAAAGCACGACGTTCAGATTTGCAGCTTTTCGTTCTTTAAAGCGCGGAATTATCCAAAAGCAGACGCTGGAGCCCACACAAATTGCCGGCTTCAATCAATTTTTCGACGACATCGATGGAGCGATCGCGCGGCGTATCGGATTTGGGTTGGATCACAGATTGAATGCCCGGCTATTTGCCGGGGCGGAAGTTTCCAGGCGGTACATCGAGACCCCATTTATTACCATCTTCAGTCCGACTTTTGACAAAACCCGGTGGAATGAAAAAAATGCCCGGACTTATATTAATTGGACATCCAATGAATTTGTTTCGCTCGGCGCAGAATACAATTATGAAAAACTGAATCGAAATAACAATTTTTTTGATACCGCAAATAATAATTCCAATTTTTTTACAGACCTGGAAACACATCGAGCGCAGGTATTCGGAAACCTTTATCATCCATCCGGGTTTCAATCAAAGCTGAGTTTATCTTATGTCAACCAGTCAGGCCTATTCACTTCAAAGCTCGATGGCACTGAAAGTTTCGCATCTTCTCGATTTTGGCTTTTGGATACCGAAATTGGCTACCGTTTACCCCGTCGTCATGGTTTAGCCGCATTAGGCATAAAAAACTTATTGGATGAGAAATTCAACTTTCAGGGCACCGATGTTAATTATCCAAGCTTCCCGCAGGGAAGATTCCTGTTTAGCCGCCTTACCTTGTCGTTTTAAATTGGAAATTCGACTAAAAAAGCATTTTATTTTTGATAAAACCCTAGATTAACTATCACTTGGAGCAAAAAAAATGAACTCACATGCCGTTAGCCATAAAAAAGACAGCTTTTTAGCCGTAAAAAAAATCCCCAAGCCATCGTCAAAGGTCTTAATTTTTTTTGCCATCGTGTTAGCGGCAGTCGCTTATATGTCATTTAAAACGGATAGCCCGAAAGTCACTTCCATGGCCTTTCAAGTTGTCGACCCGGCAAATTGCACATCCAACACCTGCACAAATGGCTACATGTGGAGATATATTAGTGGCGTGAAGGCCTGCACGACATGCTAAAAATAAATACCCAATATCATGAATTTAAAGCTTTTTAACATTTAGTGAATCATTGTTATCCCGGATTTTTTCTTGGTGTGCCGCAGACTTAGCGAGACAGCGGCACCCGGAAAGCCGTCTAAAAATCTCAGCATAAAAAGGCCCAGCCATGCAACAAGAAGTTTTCTCAAGCCTAAAAAACATTTCCTTTCTTTCGCAGGTGCCCGACGAGGCCGTTGCAGCCTTGGCGGCAAAGGCGAAAATGGTGAAGTTTCCCAAACAGGCGGTGATCATTTCGGAAGGCGATGAGGGCAATTCTTTGTATGTGATCATTTCCGGCAAGGTGAGGGTTTATACCAGCGATGAAAAAAGCAAGGAAGTGACGCTGGGAGTGCAGGAATTAGGCTCCTATTTCGGCGAACTGGCCCTGCTCTGCGGCGAGCCGCGTTCAGCATCGGTCGAAACGCTCGAAAAAACCATGTGCGGCATGATATCGCGGGACGATTTCAAGGTCTGGCTGGAAAGCCATCCGGAGGCGGTCGCCGAATTATTGCGCGAACTTTCGGAAAAAGTGATGCACTTGACCGAACGGGTCAAGCAGATGGCTTTGTCGAACGTTTATGAGCGTACGATCAAGGTCCTGCAAGACATGGCGAATCAGGAAAATGGCGTGGCGGTGATCCACAACCGTCCCACCCAGCAGGAACTGGCGAATATGGTCGGTTCGTCCCGGGAGATGATCAATAAGATCATGAAGGAATTGACCAAGGGCGGTTATATCGTGGTCCAGGATAAATCGCTCAGGATAGAAAACAAACCGCCGGCTTCCTGGTAAGGTCAGCGCTTCAGCCGCAACCCAAGACATTTTTCAAAGCCCGGCTCGGATCGCGGCTGAAATGCCCGCTAATACAAAGAGTCTAATCAGCCAACAAATAACCCCTTTCGGTTACCATTCCAACGCCCGCAACTGCGGTGTTTTTTTGTACTGATGCGCGTCCATCCGGTTCAGAATGTCGCCGAGCACGCGGATCGCATCGAGAATATACGGCCCCTTGTTCAGCATCACGCATTCGGCGCGTACGCTCATCGCCGCATCGGTGATTTCAGGGCGCGAGGTACGGCCTTTCTTGGCCAGAGTTTCCAGCACCTGGGTCGCCCAGATCACCGGCACATGCGAGGATTCGCACAGCCACAGGATTTCTTCCTGAATCTCGGACATTTTGACGCTGCCGAGTTCAACCGCAAGATCGCCGCGTGCGATCATGATGCCGAGAGGATGCCGCGCCATCGCGGACAGCAGGATCCACGGCAAATTATCGACCGCCGCCTTGGTTTCGATCTTCGCGATGATCGGCAAATCGGCGCGTCCGCGCCGCTTCAATTCCTGAATCAAAACCTCCATATCCGCCGGCGAGCGCACGAACGAAAAGCCGATCATGTCGGCATGGCGGCAGACGAAGTCCAGATCCTCTAAATCCTTGGCGCTGAGCGCCGGCAGATCGATCTCGGTTTCCGGAAAATTCAGCCCTTTGTCGCTGCGGATCACTACCCCGCCCTGCCCGGCTTCGGTGACTTTCAGCATCGCACCGTCATCGCCGATCGACTCGACGACCGCGCCGAGTTTGCCGTCGTCGATCCAGACCGGCTGGCCCGGCCGCAATGCCGAGAACACCGCATTGCAGCTGCTGCCGATCCGCGCCGGCGTCATGATTTGCCCGTTCACGCCGTAAACGGCAGGGCAACCCAGTTCATCGCCGCGGCTCAACAGCAAATGGTCGCCGTTTTCGACATGGATGCTCGAAAACTTGCCGGAGAAAGGCGCCAGCGGAAATTCACCGAGCACGTCGAACTTGCCGTCCGCATTCGCCCGCCGCCAGCTGAACTGCGTTTCGGCATGCAGATAGGTCGAGCTGAAACCGTGGCAAAGCCAATAATCCGGCGTCGCTTTCTCGACGACCTCGAAAAAGCGCGTCTTGTGCCGGCAGTCGCCGAAATACATCCGGTCGCCGAGGGTCAACCGTTCATGAAAATCGTCGGGAATCTGGATGATCCAGTAATCCGAACGCTGCGCCTCGCTGGAAACGGGGCCCGATCCGGTCTTGCCGAGCAGGATATGAAACGGCGCGACCAACTGCCCGTAGAGATCGCGCTTGACCTTCAAATGGATCACCGGCGGCGCCGGCTGAATCGGTCCGGTACGTATTTTATGGCCAGCCAGATCCATCAGAATCTTGCAGTGCAAGCCGGTTTCGCGCTCTGCGCGCCGGATGTTTTCGAGCAGCTTGGCCCAGATCGTCTGATCGTCATGCGCGCAGTTGATCCTTGCGCAATTCATGCCTCTGAACAGGAGGCCCTTGACCAGGGCATAATCAAATGCCGCTTCGATCGGCAGCGTGACCATGATCCGGACGCTGCGGTCTGACGGCGGCGGACCGAACAGATCGGCGGTATTCTGCGCGAGCAGATCGCGCCCTTTGGTAAAGGCTTCGTCATCGGCAATCGCCGCATCGACATTCTCGCCGACGACTTTCGCCAACAGGCGGATCACCACGTCCAGATTGGCCAGCACACGCGACTCGCTCCGGCCCAGCGAAGACAGTCCCGCCTCGGCCAGACGCATTTGCAGAGAGCAGAGGTCGCGCCGCCGCAGCGCGACGTAATGGGCCAGGTTCAGCGCGCTATAAACCGCCCGGTCATCCGCGAGGCATTCATGATATGGCTCCAGAATGCGCTCCGCCTCGTCAGTGATTTCACGGCGCAGGCACAATAAATCTTCCAGCAGGTGTTTCAACTTAGTCTCCTTCATCTGATTGCGACCGGTCAAATTAGCATCGGTAGATGACAGCGCCATGTCAAGTCCCTCGTTTTCACATCGAAATGCGTGGCGATAATTTTCAAGCATAACTCGTCTGCCGCTCGACCGTCGCCAGCGTGCGCAGATTGCCGAGCACCTGCGTCAGCACGGGCGATTCGGCATCCAATGGATAGACCATGTAGGCCGGCAGCTTGAACTCCGGGCTGTTCGGCACGCGATGCAAACGCTTTGCCCAGATATAAGGCTCGGCCATCCGAATCGGCAAAAAACACGAGCCGCCGTTGGTCAGGATCAACTGAATGCCGAGCCAGCCGATATTGACCACTTGCGCCGGACGCTCCAGGTTCGGATAACTGCTGCTGTGCTGGGCGTAAAACGCCGGCCCCCAATCGACATAGACATAATCGTCGTCAGGCCAGGGCCGGTCCGGCTGCGTCGTCAGCAGCACCAGCGTCTCGTCGAACAGATGCTCGACCTTCAGGCCCGGACTGTGCTGCGGCGTGTACATCAAGCCGATGTCGACCGTACCCTCGATCAGCCGGCGCATCAAATCTTCCTCGAAACCGATGTCGCAACGCAGCGACACGTCAGGCAATACATTGCGAATCTCGCCGATCCAGCGCGGCAGTATCGTCTCGCACAACGCAATCCGCGCGCCGACCGTGATGCTGGCCCGGAAACGGCTCGGCAGGCCGATATCGTGTTTCGCCTGTTCCAGCGTCAGCAGCATCGACTTCGCATGCTTCAAAAAGCGGCGTCCCTGCTGCGTCAAATGCGCGCCGGCGCGGTTGCGCACGAACAAGGGCGCGCGCAGGTATTCCTCCAGGCGCTGGATGCGCATGCTCACGGTCGATTGCGTCACATACAGCCGATTGGCCGCTTCCTGAAAGCTGCCGTTCGCGGCCACGCTCAAAAAGGTTCGGATTTGTTCGAGGTCCATCGCATTTAATATTGGATTTGTCGATATTAAAGTCAAATATAAATCGTTTGTTTCATTTGTAAACTGAATCTATAGTGGGTGTCAAGATGAAAGCCCTATTTTGAAGCATTGTTTTTCACCGACTGTCCGGGCGATTCATCAATGTGCGGGGGCAAACCCTGCTTGCGTAGCCCATGTGGGAGATTCACCATGTTCAATCCATCTGTAAAAAACTGTTGGCTCTGGCTGTTGCCGGCGCTGATCACCGGCTGCCAGACCGCCGCCACGATCAACACGGTCAAACTGCCGAGTGCGGCAGCCTCGACGATCAAAACCGTGCGGATCACGTCGGTCGAAGCGCCGCCTCTGGAAGTGCTGCCCGATTTGCTCGAAACCCGGATGCCGAATTATGCGCATGAATACAATATGGTTTTGCCGGTTACCTCGCAGGAAGCGGTTTACCGGAGTCCTGGAGGCATCCTGATCGCCGGCAAAGTCGGTCACGGCGATAGCGTGGAAACGGTCGACTTGTCTAAGAACGGCGATGCGGCCGATCAAATCAAGCATTGGACGCCGACGCTCGAACTGTCTTCCATCGCACAAGCGCAACTGGATGCCGCGCAAATCAAAACCGAACTGAGCCCTCAGACTGCGCTCCTGCCGATCGCCGCCGATGAACGCAACGCGAATGTCGGCCACTGGCGCGGTGCGGTCGCCCGCTGGTATGCTCAAAACGCCCCGGCTGCCGTTGACCGTACGGATGCCGTCGACGCGGTGCTGGAAGTCGGCATCGGTCAGTACCGTATTTTCGAAGGTCAGACCTCGCTGCAGGTCCTGATCAAGTTAGTCGACGCACACAGCGGCCAAGTGCTCGCCAAGACCGGCAAGAAAACCTGGTTGACGGGTGAGACGGCGCAGGCGCTGCTCTATCCCGAAGGCGAAAGGTTCAAGGCGCTGGTGCGTGAAAACGGCGCGCGACTGATCGCCGAGGCAATGCAAGACATCGGGCTGACACCGATGCGCGTGTCGCAACTGTCGGAGCCCGAAACGACCGCGCGGAGATAGCTCATGTACGGTTCGGTAAAACTGAAGATCGGTTTTGCAGCCACCGCGATAAGCGTCTTCTATCTGCTGTCCGATATGCTGCTCGATCTTGTTTTGGAGTTCCTGCACCTGTGCTTCGAGGCGCTCGAATTCACCCTCGATATCATCATCGAACATCTATTCGATACGGGCCGTCACGCCACACAAACCGTCACCTTTTACGTAATACTGCTATTTGCAGCTTACTTCTTGTTCAAGCTAAGCCGCAAATTGCCGGTGTGGTACGGTGCGATCAAAACCGAGTTGTCCGGAGTTCGCCATCAGTTCACCGTTGCGGCGGAGGATTACTGGCATACGGCTCCGGTAAATAGCCTGGTCAAATGGTGTTCGGTGTTGATGATCGGCGTGAGCATGCTGGCGTGGGGATTGTTGGCTTAAAGAATGAGTAAAAAATAACGGCTTGAATATGACGAATGTAGAGGCGGCTTGAATCGTCCCTGAAGGCGACAGCGTTCGAGTTAAAGCAGCGCAAAGGAAGTCAAGATGCGTCTGCAATAATAGCGAATCGCTATTTTATTGAATGCTTTCAATGCTTTACCCGGATTACCCATCGCTCCCTCGCACTGCGAAGGAACGAGAAACGAAACAGGTCGCCATCCTCTTCATATGGAAAACTTCAGAGCATGAGTCTCATTTATCACAAACGCTTGCGCGGCTGGCGCTTCGTGCTGTTCAATCTGTGCCTGGGACTCGGCCATGCGGTCGTGATTTTCAACGCCGGCGCCTACATCGCGATGCTGCCGCGCGTGGCCGGCGGCCTCTCGATTCCGCCCAGTTTCGCGACCTGGACGCAGACCGATTACATGACCAGCCTGGCACTCGGTTTTCCGATCGGCACCTGGCTCGCCAGGCAGAAAGGCGAATACCGACCTTTCGCCTGGGCCTTCTTTATCTTTGCGCTCGCTTCGGCCGCGTGCGCCTACAGCACCTCGCTGTACCCTTATCTGGCGGCACGGATCGTGCTCGGCTTCGCCGGCGGCGTGACCCTGCCCTTGGGTCAGGCGATGATCATGAAGGAATATCCCGACCGCCGAAAGTCGATCGGCATCGGCATCTGGAGTATTTTCACCCTGACGCCGTTCACCTTCGGCCCGCCTATCGGGGGCTGGATCGCCGACAATCTCGGCTGGCGCTGGCTGTTTATTCTCAACGTTCCTGTCGCGCTCGCGATCGGCGGCATCGTCGCCGCGCTCTTGTCACGGCGCGGAGCGAAGACCGTTTTCAGCCATTTCGATTGGGTCGGCTTCGGCCTACTGACCGCCCTGATGGGCAGCTTTCAAACCCTGTTGAATCAGGGCAACGATTGGGACTGGACGAATTCCGGCTATATTCAAGCCGTGATCTTCACCTGCGTCGCCTCACTGCTTTACTGGATCGTCTGGGAGCTCGGCCATCGCCGTCCCTTCCTGGACATCGGCCTGTTTGCGCACCGCAATTTCACGCTCGGCGTAGTGCTGCTCTCGGTCGGCTTCCTGTTCTTTCAGGGCCTGTTGTCGCTATTGATCGTGCAACTGCAACTGGCGCTCGGCTATTCGTCGTTTCTGGCCGGACTGGTGTTTTTGCCGATGGCGATTTTCGCGAAACCGGTTGCGAGTATTTTTCACGAGGTCCTCAAACGCTGCGACGCCCGGCCGCTCGCCTCTTGCAGCCTGCTCGGCTTTGCCGGGGTTTATTTCTGGCTCAGCCGTCTCGACGATCCGTCGTCCTTCGCCGACCTGTTCTGGCCGAAACTGGTCGAGGGCATCTGCCTCGGCAGTTTCTTTGCGCCGCTGACCGCGCTGATGCTGCACGGACTGCCGCCGCCGCGCCAGGCGCGCGCGGTCGAAATCGCGGGGCTGATGCGGATCTGGGCCGGCGCGATCGGCATCTCGCTGCAAACGATCGTGCTGTACCGGCGCACGCCCTTCCACATGACGCGCGCGGCCGAGACGGTCACCCCGTTCGATCCAAGCTTCGATCAGGCGATGGAGTCGCTGGCCGGCGCCGGCTTCTCCGAAGCGACGGCCACCCTGCAATTTGCGAAAATCGCCAAACAGCAGATGGCGATCCATGCGGTCAACGATGCCTTCTGGCTCGCCGGCTGCGCGTTTACCGTGATGGCGCTCTTGGTCTGGCTGGCGCAGCCGACCCGGCCGCCGCGGCGCGCCTCATTGACGCAGTCCTTGCGCCGGCGCGCGCTGGAACTGCTCGCGGGGGAAGAAGCATGACCGGCAAACATCTTCGTCTTGCCGCGTGCCTCGGCGCGCTGCTGTTGAACGTATCCTGCGCCTGGCTTCCCGAGCCCACCGCGCGCGCGGCGATGACCGCCATGCCGCAGATCGACAAGACGCTTGCCGCCGCTCAAGACCCCTCATCGATCAAATCCAGCTGGCCCGCCCAGGGCTGGTGGCAAAGCTTCGGTGAACCGGCTTTGAACCGCCTGATCGAAACCGCGCTGAAAGACAGCCCTACCCTCAAAACGGTCGAAGCGCGGCTGCATCAGGCACAAACCCTGGTCGATTCGGAGGCCGCCGACCAGTATCCGACCGTCAGCGCGAACATCGGCTTCAGCGCCCAGCGCTATTCGGCCAATAGCGTGCAGGCCAAGCTGGCGGGCGAGCATTTCCGGCAATTGCTGATCAATCCGTTCGTACTGCGTTATCACCTGGACCTGTGGGGCCGCGACCGGGCCGCGCTGGAGGCGGCGATCGGCAAGGCGCAGGCCGCCGAGATCGAAGTGGCCGATGCCCGCCTGCTGCTGTCGGCCGCGGTCGCCGGCACCTATTTCGATCTGGCCGCGGCGCAGGCCCGCCTCACCGCCGCCGAAAAGATCACCGCCGACCGGGAAGAATGGCTCAAATGGGCCGAAACGAGGCTCAACACCGGCCTCGCCTCCTCCGCCCCGTTATTGAAGGCGCGCATCGATCTGCACGATGCCAAGCAGCAGGAAGCGGCTGTGCGCGCTGAGATTGCTCTGCATAAAAACCGTCTTGCGGCCCTGGCCGGCAAAGGCCCCGATTGGGGACGGCAGATCGCGGCCGAGCACCTCCGACTGCCGAGTCTGTTGCCGCTGCCTGCCGATCTGCCGCTGCGTCTCCTGGCGCACCGCCCCGACGTGCAGGCCGCGCGCCTACGCGCCGAAGCCGCGGCGAAGTTGATCGAGGTCGCGAAAACTGCGTTCTATCCCGATGTGAACCTGCTGTCTTTCGCAGGATTTCATAGCGTCACCCTGACCGACGTGCTGCTGCAAGGATCGAGCCTCGCTTATGCGGTCGGCCCGTCGATCGACTTTCCGATTTTCGAAGGCGGACGCCTGCGCGCCGATCTACAGTATCAGGAAGCCGCCTATGACGAAGCGGTCGAGCGCTACAACACGCAGGTGCTGCACGCGGTGCAGGAAGTCGCCGATGTCCTGTCCAACTGGAAAAAAATCAGCGAACAGGTAAGCGAGCAGCGGCAGACGCTCGCCGCGGCGGAAGCGGCCCGGCAGTTGACGGAAGCCGAATACCGCGCCGGCCTGAACGACCGCCGCGGCCTGATCGAAGCGAATGCGGCCGCATCCGCCCAGCGCCTAAGGCTTGCCGCGCTGGAAGGCGACTATTGCAAAACCGCCGCGCAACTCGCCCGCGCCCTGGGCGGCGGCTATCTGAACAAAACGGCAGAGTAAGGATCCGATGCAGAAAACGATAAGACCCAAGGAAATCATCCGCCTGCGCCAGCGCCGCCTGGCCGCGGTGACTATGACCCTGCTGCTGGCCGGCACCGCCGCGTTGGGCTACTGGTGGTATACGACCAGGGACTGGGCCGCGACCGACGACGCCTTCGTAACCGGGCATCTGATCACCCTGAAAGCGCAAACCGAAGGCACGGTCGTCGAAATCCTCGCCGAAAATACGCAGCAGGTGCGTCAGGGCCAGGTGCTGGTGCGTCTCGACGGCGTCCGCGCGCAACTGGATCTCGAACAAGCGCGGGCCGAGCTCGGCGAAACGGTGCGCCGTATCGAAAAATTGACTGCCGGCATCGCGACCCTCAGCCAGCGCATCGAGGCCCGGCAAGCCGCCCTGAACCAGGTCCGCCACGACCTGCAACGCTACCTTGCCGCCTTCAAGGACGGCGCCGCCTCCGAACAGCAGGTGCAAAACGCGAAGGACAAAATCCGCGAACTGGAAGCCGCGATCAAGGAGGCCGAAGCCGAAAAAGCCGGCGTCGAAGCCGAGGTGCAGGGCGTCGGCGTCGACCGGCATCCGTCGGTCGAAAAAGCCAAAAGCAAACTGCGCCGGGCCTTCCTGGAATTCCGCCGCCGCAACATCGTCGCCCCGGTCTCCGGCTACGTCGCGAAACGGCGCGCGCAGATCGGCGACATGGTCAAGCCCGGCGCGCCTTTGCTGGTGATCGTGCCGCTCGACGACCTCTGGATCGAAGCGAATTTCCTCGAAAACCAGATCGCCCCGATCCGGCCCGGACAGTCCGCCGAAATCCGGATCGATGCCTACGGCGATGAACGGATCTACCACGGCCGCGTACAGGGCATCAACCCCGGCACCGGCAGTTCGTTCGCGCTGCTGCCGACAGACAATGCGACCGGCAACTTCATTCACATCGCCGAACGAATACCGGTCAGGATCGGCCTCGATGCGGAAGAATTGCGCAAAAATCCGTTGCAACCGGGGCTATCGACCCTGACCCGGATCAAGATCAGCGAAAAGGGCGAGCCGTTGCTGGCCTCGCATATCGAAACAACGGGCGAAGCGTATCGCACCGGTATCTATGAGCATGAACTGGAGGATGTCGAACAGCTTATCGAGAAAATCGTAGCGACGAACCGATTTGAAAAGCCGCGTAGGTAGTGGCTAAGGAAGTGGTTAAAATGTTGTTTTAGTCGATTATCTGGATTATCACTAATTGCATACGTTTTGTGCCTTGCGCGATGACAAAGGATACGAAATGTAAAGCGTACAGCGAGCCGTGATTCGGCATTAGCAGCCGTCAAAATACCCGCCTCAACATCAAATCGCTGGTGCACTTAATGAATTGAATGGAGTAAAATCTCAGTTGCTTTTTTGTCGTTGTCTCTTGCTTCGGAGAATGGATCGATGGCCAGATTATTCGCGGTGTTGTCCCTATTATGGAACTATTTTTTACTGGGCTGGCGCGCTCTATTCGGCGTCTGGCATTGGGACAGGCCGGCCTGGGTCGAACGATCAAACAGCCGGTTCACGGCACGTATTCATTATCTCAAAGGCCATCTCTGGCAAAGCGTTACGGCTTTGCTGCTGGCCGCGGCGGCCGGCGGCGCTAGCTGGTACGGCTATCATTGGTGGGAGACGCGGCCGAAGCCGGTCACGATCGATTTCTCGGTCGAGGCGCCTAAGCGGATGAAGATCGAGGAAAAGAACGCCAAACCGAATCCGCTGGTGATCACGTTCGCGGGATCGGTGGCGCCGCTGAAGATGGCCGGCAAGGACATTGCGGGCGGCGTCACGATCAGGCCGGAGGTCAAGGGCCGCTGGCGCTGGCTGGACGACCGGCGGCTTGAGTTACAGCCGGAGAAGGAATGGCCGGTCGGGCAAAAATTTGAAGTCACCTTCGAAAAAAACCTGGTCGCGGCACAAATCCGGTTGGCGCGCGACGAGTTTGCGTTTGATGCGCCGGCCTTCACCGCCACGCTCGACAAATCCGAATTCTATCAGGACCCTCTGGACCCGGCGCTGAAGAAAGCGATATTTCAGGTGCGCTTCAGTCACCCTGTCGATACCGCCTCGCTCGAAAAGGCGGTCGAACTGATGCTGGTCAGCACGAAAGATCCGAATATCAAACCCGAGAAACTCCCTTTTACCGTCAGCTACGACAAATTGGGCCTGACCGCCTTCATCCACAGCCGGCCGCTCGCGATTCCGCAGCACCCGCAGCAGGTTCGCTTCCTATTGCAGAAGGGCGTCAAGGCCAAGGGCTCGGAGGCGGAAACCCCGTCCGAGCTGCAAAGCTCCGCGCGCGTGCCGGGACTGTATGACGAGCAAATGATCGAAGCCATGCAATTGACCGTCGCGCCGAACCTCCAGTCCGGCCAGCAGGAGCAGATATTGATCGTGAATACCTCGGTGCCGATTCATGAGCGGGAGGTCGCCAAGGCGGTCGAGGCCTGGCTGCTGCCCGAATTTGATCCGAAGACGCCGGAAGAAGAACGCGATCACCCGGCTTATTGGTCCGCCGACCAGGTCACCGCCGACATTCTGAAAACAGCCCCGCGCGTCGACCTGCATGCGATCCCGGCCGAAAACGAGTACGGCACGACGCATGCGTTCCGCCTCGATGCCGATGTCGGCCGTTATCTCTATATCAGGGTTTCGAAGGACCTGCGCTCTTTCGGCGGCTATCAACTGCCGAAGCCGGTCCATCAGACTTTACAAGTGCCCGAGTTTCCAAAGGAACTGCACATCATGGGCGAAGGCTCGCTGTTGACGCTGAGCGGCGAAAAGAAGATCGCCGTGATGACTCGCGACGTGCCGGGCCTGAAAGTCGAACTGGGCCGGCTGTTGCCGGATCAGTTGCAGCACCTGATCACGCAGTCCTCGGGCGATTTCGCGCATCCCGAATTCCACGGCGATGTCGGCCAGGACAACCTGACCGAACGTTTCGAACTGAAGCTGCCTTTGGATGAAAGCGCCCAAGGCAAACCGCATTATCAAGCAATCGATTTAAAGAACTATCTGGTCAACGCGGAAGGCCAGCCGAAACGCGGCATCTTCCTGCTGACCGCGAAGGGTTACGATCCGGACAAGGTCAAGGAAGACGAAGCATCGGACGATGATACCGAAGATGACGAAGACGATTCCGGCCAGCCGGAAGAGAAGCGTCTGGTCTTGGTGACCGACCTCGGCATGATCGTGAAGACCGAACTCGACGGCTCGCAGGTCGTCTTCGTGCAATCGATTCAGACCGGCGCGCCGCAGCAAGGCGTCGAGGTCTCGGTAATCGGCAAGAACGGCCTGACCCTGATGCAGGGCCAGACCGACGCGGACGGCAAATATCGTTTCTCGAAACTCGCGGGCCTGGAGCGCGAACGCGAACCGGTGCTGTACCTGGCGTCCCACCAAGGCGACAGCAGCTTCCTGCCGCTCGGCCGCGACGACCGCGACCTGAATCTTTCGCGCTTCGAAATCGGCGGCGCGGCCAATGCGCTTGATGCGGGCGAGCTCAGCGCCTATCTGTTTTCGGACCGCGGCATCTACCGTCCCGGAGACGAATTTCATATCGGCATGATCGTGAAGGCCGAGAAGTGGGATACGCCGCTGACCGGCCTGCCGCTGGAGGCCGAAATCCTCGACCCGCGCGGCCTTACGGTCAAAAAAACCAAACTGAACCTCGGCCAGGGCGGCTTCAACGAACTCGCGCACGCGACGCTCGAAAGTTCGCCGACCGGCATTTATACGGTCAATCTGTACACGGTCAAGAACAACAAATCGGACAAGCATCTCGGCTCGGTGTCGGTCAAGGTCGAGGAGTTCCAGCCCGATAGGATGAAGGCGGCGATCCGCTTTTCGAAACCGGTCACCGAGGGCTGGCTGCATCCGAAGGATTTGCAGGCGACCGTGAACGTGCAGAATCTATACGGCGCGCCGGCCGAAGACCGCACCGTCGAGGCCAGCCTGACCCTGAGCCCCCGCCTGCCGGAATTCCCCCGCTTCAAGGATTACCGTTTCCACGACCCGCACTTTGCCGAACAAGGTTACGATCAGGACCTGAATCCGGCTCAGACCGACGCAGACGGCAATGCGGTCTTCAACCTCGGCCTCGAAAACTACGCGAAGGCAACCTACAAGCTGCATTTACTGGCGCGCGCGTTCGAGGCGAAAGGCGGGCGCAGCGTCGCGGCCGAAGCGGACATCCTGGTCTCCGACCTGCCCTATCTGATCGGCTACAAGGCCGACGGCGGGCTCGAGTTCGTCGCCCGCGATGCGAAGCGCAACGTCGAACTGATCGCGATCGACCCGACTCTCCAAAAGACCGCAGTCGACAAGCTGACGCTCGAACTGGTCGAACGCAAGGCATTGTCGGTGTTGATCCGTCAAGACGACGGCACCTACCGCTACGAGTCGCGGATCAAGGAAATCAGCCTGAACAAATCCCAGCTGAGCCTGCCGAAAGAAGGCTATATGCTGGCGCTCGACAGCACCACGCCGGGCGACTATGTCTATCAGGTGCGCAATGCGGAGGGCGCGGTACTGTCCAAAATCGCCTACAGCGTCGCAGGGCTCGGCAATGTGTCCAGAACCCTGGACCGCAATGCGGAACTGCAACTGACCCTCGACAAACCGATTTACGAGCCCGGCGAGACGATCAAGCTGAACATCCGCGCGCCCTATACCGGCTCGGGACTGATCACGATCGAGCGCGACAAGGTCTATGCGAGCGCCTGGTTTCATGCCGACACGCAATCGAGCGTGCAGACGATCGAAGTGCCACAGGAATTGGTCGGCAACGGCTATGTGTCGGTGCAATTCATCCGCGATCCGGGCTCCGACGAGGTTTTCATGAGCCCCCTGTCCTACGGCGTCGCGCCGTTCAAGGTCAGCCGGATCGCGCATACCCAGCCGTTGACGATCGCTGCGCCGGAGCGGATCAGGCCCGGCGAGACCTTGCCGATCAAGCTGACCAGCGAAGGGCCGGCCAGGGTCGTCGTGTTCGCGGTCGATGAAGGCATCCTGCAGGTCGCGCGCTACAAGAGCCCCGACCCGCTCGGCCATTTCTTCCGCAAGCGCCAGCTCGAAGTCAAGACCGCGCAGATTCTCGACCTGATCCTGCCCGAATTCAAAAAGCTGCTGCAAGTCTCCGCGCCCGGCGGCGACGGCGAGGAAGAGGAAGCCGCGTCCTATCTGAACCCGTTCAAACGCAAACACGACAAGCCGGCCGTGTATTGGTCCGGCATCGTCGATATCGACGGCGAGAAAACATTCAGCTACGAAGTTCCCGAGACCTTCAACGGCGCCATGAAGATTTTCGCGGTCGCGGTCGGCGACCTGAGGATCGCCAGCGCGACCGGCAAGACCCTGGTGCGCGGCGACCTGATCATCACGCCGAACGTACCGGCGATGATCGCGCCGGGCGACGCATTCACGGTCAGCACCGGCATCGCCAATCATGTCGAGGGCAGCGGCGCGAAAGCCGAGGTCAAGGTCGCGCTGACCGTGCCGCCGCAATTGCAAATCAAGGGCGGCACCGAACAGACGCTTACCATCGCCGAAGGCCATGAAGGCGTCGCGACCTTCACCCTGCAGGCCGGGGCGGGTATGGAGGCGCTGCTCGGCGACGCCGAATTGCGCTTCAGTGCGACGAGCGGCGGCAAGTCGGCAAAACTGAGCAGCCATCTGAGCCTGCGTCCGGCCGCGCCGAAGATCGCGAACCTGAGGCTCGGCACGTTCAAAGGCAAACAGGAAATCACAGGACTCCGCCAGATGTATCCCGAATACCGCAAGGTCAGCGCCGGGCTGTCGGTGCTGCCGTTGGTTGCGATGCCGGGGCTGACCGCCTATCTGGACAATTTCAGCCACTACTGCACCGAGCAGTTGACCAGCAAGGCGATACCGGGCATCGTGCTGGCCAAGCGCCCCGAGTTTGCCGAGAAGCCGGAGTCCGGCGATACCGGCACGGATTTCTTGAAACTGTTTTCGGTGCTGCGCACCCGCCAGAACAGCGAAGGCGGATTTGGTCTCTGGACCGCATCGCCCGAGGCGCATGAATTCGTGTCGGTCTATGCGACCCACATGCTGCTCGAAGCCTCCGCGAACGGCTTTCCGGTTCCCGCCGACATGCTGCAACACAGTTTGAATTACCTGCAAACCCTGTCGGCCAGTCCGTCGTCTGAACTGACCGGCCTGCGCGCTCGCGCCTATGCCGCGTATTTGCTGACCCGCCAGGGCACCGTCACGACCGCGGCGCTGACCGGGATTCGGGAAGCGCTGCGGGCGAATTATCGGGAAGAGGAATGGCAAAACGACCTGGTCGCGGTCTATCTCGCGGCCAGCTATCAGTTGCTGCAACAGCCGTCGGTTGCCGACGAGCTGATCAAGGTTCCCGCCGAAAAACTGGGTAAATTCGCCGGGTCGTTCGATTTCGCCGCGTACTACGACCCGTTGATTTATCAAAGTCAGACGCTCTATGTGCTGGCGAAACATTTTCCGGACCGGCTCCGGAAAATGCCGACCTCGCTATTCGAGGCGATCGGCAAGCAATTGCAGGAAGACCGCTTCAACACGCTGTCCTCGGCTTATCTGCTCCTGGCATTCGACGCCTACCTGGAGGTGCTGCCGCCCGAAATCGCCGGGAAACTGTCGATTACCGCGATCGACGGCTCAGGCCAGCGGAAACTTCTGCCGCTGCCGCAAAACTTCGCGCCGCGCGCATCGTTTCCGGCCGACACGGCCGAGCTCGAATTCGCCGGCGACGGCAGCCTGCCGCTGTATTACGCGGTTGCCGAATCGGGCTTCGATTTACGGCCGCCGACCGCCGAGGTGCGCAATGGCCTCGAAATCATCCGCAGCTACCTGGACGACGACGGCAAGCCGCTCGATAAGATTCCCTTGGGCGCGGAAGTCACGGTCCTGATCCGGGTGCGGTCGGTCGACCGTGAATTTATCGACAATGTCGCGATCGTCGATCTGTTGCCCGGCGGTTTTGAAGCGGTGCTGCAAAATCCTGCCGAGAGGGAGCGGACGGATTCTGAGGAAGACGGCGAGAGCGAGGAAAATTTCGCGCGCTGGCAGGATAGGCTCAAAACCGCCGGCAACTGGGCGGCCGATTATGTCGATGTGCGCGAGGACCGGGTGCTCCTGTACGGTACGGTCAGCACCGGGATGGCCGAATACCGCTACCGCGCCAAGGCGACTGCCGCGGGTGTCTTCAACGTGCCGCCGGTTTATGCCGAGGCGATGTATGTGCCGACTTTAAGGGCGCATTCCGGGGCGGGTACGTTGCGCGTTGATCAAAAAGATCGGTAGATGGGTACGACTACAAGGTTGTAGGAGTTAGAGCAACGCATGGAGCAGTTGCCGAGGGCGCCAGCGAAACTCATCAATTTGAAATTACGGAAAACAAATGCCTGAATTTCGTCGCTATCGGCTAAAAGACCGGTTGATGGGTTTCGGCTATCGCCTCTACCCATCCTTGGCTTGCTTACACGTTGTCGCTGGATAAGTGCACAACACTTGCCAACGGATAACTTAAGTAGGAGAATGAGCCTGACTGATAATATTCAGCCGAATAAAAATTCGCCCCACCGCTTCCTGTAATGATTAGTGATATTCCTTAAACGATGTTTCGGTCGCGCCATCGTTAGGGAAAACTCTTTAATTGCGACCCTCAATTCAGGAGTACGAACCATGAGTAATCTTGCGAAAAATATCGGTCCTTTGACATGGGCGTATGCCATTATTATAGGAGGAGTTCTGTTGCTTACTCCCGGCGGCATAGGCCCAATTGTGACAAAGATTGCCGGTGCTCTCGGCATAGCATTGGGCGCAGCGGGTTTTTATATTGGGAGGACACCTCAAGCGCGGTGAAGGTCCGTAGACAAAACACTGCCGAAAGAAGCCCATCGAACTGACGGTAAACAGCTATCGCTCGCTATCGATGGGTTTCTCGCCTCAGCCTCTCCTAAGCCTCTCCTATGGGGCTACCAGGCTTGATGTCAGACAAACCTTTTCGGCATCACTACCAGTCTGAGCAAATTTAAAGGAGCATGCGATGAAGAAAACAAAATTTCTAAAACTGCTGTTTCACATTGCCGTATTTTTTGCCTTTTCCGAAACATCGAAAGCCAATGCAGCGGGGCTTGACACACTCACCGCCTACCGGATGGCGGTGGCGGCTGACTGCACCTACCACATTGTCCCGGCGACTTGGAGTTTAGGGAGTGCACTCCAATGTCTTAAACAGCACAATGAAATTCCTAGCTTCTCATCCTTGGCTGAAGAAGATGTGGTGTTTTGGCCTAAGCCCAACGGCAACACCAATCAAGACATAAATGCTTATGTGCTGATCAGAACAGCCAACGAATTAATTCTTGCTATCAGAGGCACACAGCCCCCCATACCGGATAGTTCAACCGACATCAGCATGCTGAGAGATTGGCTTAACAATTTCGAGGCCGTGCCAACAGAAGATGGTTTCCATTCGGGATTTTTGAAGGCTTGGACTTACATCCAGGAAGATCTCAAAGCCAATCCAGAGGCAAAACGCTTGCTTGATGATAAAGGCCAGCGCAAGTTTATGATTACCGGACACAGCAAGGGTGGCGCTATCGCCATTATTGCTGCCATCAAAATGCAGGAAGGCGGCAAGGAATGGCCTTTGCCCAAGGCCGATGATATTTACGCTTTTGAAGCAGCCCGCCCGGTTACCATCAAAAGAGCAGAAAAGTATGCAGGACAACTGCCTTATCTAAAACGCCTAGACTACAAAGCCGATATTGTTCCCCTCCTCCCCCCAGGGGCGGCGCTAAAAGCCGAGCTAGCAAACTATAAACCTTTAGAAAAAATAATTTCCCAAGCATTTCCAAAGGGAGACACATTCGGCTATACGAACGACGGTCTTGGCAAGCTCTATTATGTCAATAGCCAAAACAAACTCTTAGACATCCCCGAACCCGCCATTTTAAAACAACAAATTGCAGCGGTTGGAATTGCGTATAGGGACTGGGAAGGCGCCATTGTTAGGCCAGTGTTAAAAGGAGGAATACCTTTTTGTCATACCATCGAAAATAACCATCTCGCCTATGTTGATTACTTGCGTCATTACTCCACAAAAGGCGAACCTGCCAGCGGCAAACCGATTACATCACATTGGGATCGGTATTGCGACACAAAATCTGTAATAAGAGCGGTTGGCAGAGATGTTAAAAGCCGGCTTGCTGAAGCATGTCAGCTTTATTCTTTAAGCAATCTTTGCACCTATTTCTAGGCGGCTTACTTTAATCGCTTAAAGGGCCGTAGGATGATGTTAGATAGCGCATATGCTCAGAAATTCAGTGAGCCAAATATATGTGCGCTTCTTGTAGATCGATTACACCCCTGATAGGATGAGAAAAATGAAAAGATCGAATGAATTAGATAATGAATATTTGGAAAACCAAATGAAAAGAATGGACTCTTATATTGTTGGAGGAAATAATCCAGCAGGCGAAAAGATTGTAAAAATTTACGCTAAAGGTGACGAATTTCTTGTTTATGACATCGCAGCTCCATCCCCAATAGAATCGCTGCGTGTCCTTATAGATACTAGAGACGAAGTAGATATGGAGCCCGTTAAATTATTTGATCAAGTAAAAGACGAATTCGATAAATTTAAATCCGTGATGAATAAAACAGGCGCCGATTCTTCATATAAACATCGAGCTGCCAATGCGATTTCAATAGCTATTTATGGAGATACGGAAAAAGCTAGAAATATTCTTATAAATATTCAGAACGAAATAATTTCAGAATTTCAAGACAGGCTTACTGGGCGTATATCTTATTTTGGAGGGGCAGTAGGATTAGTTTTGTTTTTTCAATTATTTCAGTAATTACATATTTAAACCGTAGTACTGATTTTGTTAGTTAAAACCATTTCGTTATACACAATTCTGAGCTTCCCGCATCGCGCGAATGCCGATGGCGAAGTCCATGACGCGCTGAAGACCGATCCAAAGTGTTTTGGCGCCGGGCTCACCATCGCCTTTGCGTCCGAGAAAGCCGCCGAAACCGGCAATCACTCTGATGATCTCGTTCAAAGTCGGCGGCTTATCCGGTAGGGGTTTGCGCGCCACTAGCCAGGCCGCCTGCCATTCTTCCCGTTCGAACACCGCTTCGCCATCCATCTCCGGGCAGCTTCGCCCCAAACGCATCAGGTAACCGATCCGCCAAGCGGTAATCAGATAGAAAGCCAAGGCCAACTCGACGCGGGGCATCGCCGACAATTGTAAGGCTTCCACCTTGCAGCCGTTTTTGAGAATGTTGAAAAACATCTCAATCTCCCACCGGCATCGGTACCAATCGATTAACTCCCTCGCTGCGTCCAACGTCGACGCCGGAAGATTTGTCATTAAGCGCCATTCCACCGCCTTTTCGCCTTCAGGCGGGGCGATTTCGCGCGCCAACAGAGCGCTCACTTCAAACGTTCCACCATTGCCATCGGCTAAGCCGACACGCAGGCTGCGTAGCTGTTGGCTTACCTCGCGCCCTTTCTGTCCCGGGCGTGGCTGCAGATGAAAGCGAATCTCGCCCAAGACCTGCGCCCGTTCGACCTGCTCCCACAACTTGGCCTCATCCTTCCCAAGTTTGCGGTTGTGCTGGGATCGGATCAGCCAATCGGCTGGATTCTTCAGGGCATGGGCGCGTTGCATTAGTCCCAGGATGTCGGCTTCGCGGTCTGCCACATAAACCCAGCGCGTGTCCGGGTGTGCCTCCGCAACCTCTGCTACGCGTTCGTAACCTTCCCGCCAGCGCGCGCTCTCACAGATTCCACGCCGCTCGCCATCGGCGTCTTTCGGCTCCCGTGCCCACATCCAGGCATCCAATACGCCCAGCGGCAGCCGTTCTGGCGTCACCGCATACGTCGGATGCAAGTACATCCCTCGCTGCGCTTCATATGACAACGGCCCCAATCCCTCGATTGACTGTCCGTTAAAATTCAGCTCCGTGGTGTCTTGTAGGCACAGCACCACCGGATAGGCTTGACTGCGTATCAAGGTGCAATCGATATGCGGCTGCAGAATGTCATTCCACGCAATCCCCTCTTGCCCGAAAAACCGGTACGCCGCCAGGGTCTCACTCCAACCTCCACAGGCTGTCGGTATGCTCGCGCTCGGCTTCGACGCAAAACTTTTCAACAGCTTCGCCGATCTTTTGTTCAAACGCTCATCTCCCAGTTTGATTCCAGATAATTCCTTTTTCACCCACTCCATTTGCCTTCTTGTCCTTGGTTCGAAAAAATCGCGTAGCTTACAGGATTAGGCAAGTTGTGTATAACGAGATGAGTTAAAACAAGGCTCTTTTTGATTATTTATACGGCGTTACATTTTCTGGTTTTGGAGGGTTATTATCAGTATCAATACGAATAAAAGAGTTATTTTTGAAAAAGCTCTTAATAATGCCATGTATTTTCTTTATGGATCTGAAAGATTAATTTTTTCACTCCTAGGAGGGATAGCTATATTGACATTGCTGAAAGCAGATCTCATCTTTACATCACTAACAAAAGGAAATGCAGGAATATTTTCTATATTATCAATATGCTTCGTTGCTGGCTTTAGCGAAACTCTTATTCCTAATACACTTAAAAAAATTGAAGACCAAGAAAATAAAGGCACTAACAAAACAAATTAACTCGATCCACAAATTCTGCTACGTTTCTTTACGTCAGGTTATTTCCAATGTTAAATGACAGTTTTGAGGTAGGAACCCGCTATTGGCTTAACATTGTCGAATGATCGCAATTGTAACCGTTCACGCCCTTGCCAAAGCCAGGCCGCTTGTTAGAAAATTGCGATATGTCAAAACTCGTTATCGATCTCAGTCAACCGGCGCCAGTCCCGCAGAGCCTCGAAGAAGCGCAGCAACTCATTGCCGCGCTGTGGCAGCTTTTGGTCGAACTGCAAAAACGGCAAGCGGAGCTGGAAGAGCAGCTCAATACGCATTCGGAGAACTCCTCAAAGCCGCCGTCGCAAGACAGCCCCAAGCAACGCGCAGAGCGGCCGTCGAAAAAACCGACCGGGCGTGCGAAAGGCGCGCAGCCGGGGCATGGCAAGCACGAACGCGCTTTGCTGGATGCCTCAGCGGTGGATCGGATCGAACATTATTATCCGCAGAGCCAGTGTGCTTGCGGCGGCGAGGTCGTCATGGACGGCTATCGCCGACATCAAGTTTTCGACTTGCCGGAAGTGCGTTACCAAGTGGTCGAGCACCGTTGTTATAGCGGGTGTTGCAGACAGTGCAAGGCGCGTCATCGCGCGGCCTTGCCGGACGACGTGCCGAGCGGGCAAATGGGCCCCGGCTTGATCGCCTGGATCAGTCTGCTGAACAGCCAATACCACTTGAGTCTGCGTCAAATCGAGAGCCTGTTGGCGGAGCAGTGGCAGCTGGATTTCAGCTTGGGCGCGATCAGCGAAGCCCAAGCGCCGGTGATCGACTGGCTGTTGCCCGTCTACCAACAGATTGGCGACCAGGTGCGTGATGCAGGCGTGGCTCACGCCGATGAAACCAGCCATTTTCGCGGGAAGAGCCGCTACTGGCTGTGGTCCTTGAGCACGCCGCAGGCGGCTTATTTTATGACCCATTATTCGCGCGGCAAACAGGCGGCCCGGGAACTGTTGGGCGATTTCGACGGCATTCTGGTCACCGACCGGCACGGCGCTTACAACGATTATGACGCCGACCGGCATCAGTACTGCTGGGCACACATCATCCGCAACCTGGAGAAAATCTCCGGACGTTCGGGACAAGCCGGGGAAGACGGCACTTACCTGTTGCGCCTGGCCCGCCTGGTGGTGCACTGCGGCAAGCGCTGGCAGCACAGCGGTTGCCAATCCTTGCTGTACCGAAGGCGTTTGCAGCGCTTACGCCAACATTTTCAAGCCACCCTGGAACGCACCGCAACGACCCATGGCGATACGCGCACCGGCCACGCCTGTCGCAAGCTTTTGCGCGACAGCCCACGGCTGTGGACGTTTTTGAAATATCAAGGCGTGCCGATGACGAACAACGCTGCGGAGCAAAGTCTGCGACCGTATGTCATTTGGCGGAAAATCAGCTTCTTCACGCAATCACATCGGGGCAATCAGTTTCGGCCGATGATGTTGTCCCTGATTGAGACGTGCAAGCGGCTCAAGGTCAATGTCTATCAGACCCTGCGGACGGTTTGCTGGCAAGGGGTGATGGAGGGGCATGTCTCCTTCCGGTTGCCATTCCCAGCTTTAGCTTGCTTGCCTTCGGCTTCGGGGGCGTGAACGGTTACTCGCAATTGACCGAACTAAGACCGTCAATAACACGTTCAACCCAAACCTAAAGTTTGATTCTGTCAGACCAAGTGCGCGCCGGCTTTCATAACAAAAACACACTCGCCAGTCCCAAGAAGATAAAAAATCCCATCGCATCGGTAATCGAAGTCAGCATCACGGTCGCGCCGGCGGCGGGGTCCTTGTCGAACTTATGCCGGAGCAGCGGAATCGCAAGGCCTGCCACGACCGCGACCAGGAGATTCAAAAACATCGCGAGCGCCATTACGCCGGCCAGCGCCTGGTCCCGGTACAGGAAATAGGCGACCGAACCGACCACCAGGCCGATGAAGGTGCCGTTCAGCAAGGCGAGGGACAGCTCTTTTCTGATCAGCCGCCTGACGTTGAGCGGGGTGATTTGCCCCAGGGCCAGCGAGCGGATGATCAGGATGCTGGTCTGATTGCCGGTATTGCCGCCGGTCGCGGCGATGATCGGCATCAGTGAGGCCAAGGCGACCAGTTGCAGGATCGTATCTTCGAACAGGCCGATGATGCGGGTCGAGAGGAAGGCGGTCGTGACATTGATCAGCAGCCATGACCAGCGGTTACGGGCGCTCTTCCAGACGCTGGAGAACAGGTCTTCTTCCTCGGAGACGCCGGCCTGGATCAGCCGGTCTTCGTCGTTTTCCTCGCGGATAAAGTCGAGGATGCTGTCCACGCACAGCCGCCCTTGCAGCCGGCCTTTGCTGTCGACGACCGGCGCCGAGATCAGATCGTAGCGTTCGAAAGCGCGCGAGGCTTCGGAGGCGTCCTGGTCGACCTGAAACTGCACGAAATCGGTCACCATCGCGTCTGCGACGAATAGAATCGGCGAGTGCGTCAACAGGCGCGACAGCGGCAGCACGCCTTTCACGACATCCTGTTGGTCGACCACGAACAGTTTGTCGGTATGGCCGGACAGCTTACCGAGTTTGAGCACGACGGGGTCTTACATTTAATCATCTTGAATGATAATGATCTATGCTACTTTGAACGACCCCATTGCCCGTGCCCCATTGCCCGAAAGACCTCGGCCGCGCATTCCGTCAGCTTTCGCTTACCCCCCGGTTATCTGGTTCGCGTGAACTTCGTATTCCTGAGCCAGTTGCGCCATGGTTTTATCTCCCGCCAACGCTGCCATGGCGACTTTGGCTTTGAAAGCCGGCGAATGTTTTCTTCCCATTTTGATTGACATCTTCCGCTCCGTTTTATCGACTTTCTGGACATTCAAAAGTAGTAGGTGTTCCACTTAACCGGCTGTTCAATTTTTCGGCATCACCTCTATTGTTCGCTAACGTACAGACATTTCTTTAATTTTGTGGAAATATGCAGAGGAAACATAGGTTAGCGCTTAGCAAAAAGTTGACAGATATTGTTTTCTGACGGGAAGAGTAGGCCAAAGGGCTTAATTCACATATGCCTGTTTATTTATTGTTAAGCGTTAGAGTATTAATCACAAGTAAAGGGAAATTATTTTCAAATGGTAACATATTAAGATGCGTATGATTATTGAATTGCAACCAAACAAAGATAAAGTTATGAGCGCTTCATCGAAATTTTCAATGGCAGAAAATTATTGCAAGACTGAATTTAGAGAAAATCTTCGATAAGCCTTGTTTCCTTGAGCAGCTTCGTGTTGAGCGTTACCGTGTGCACCGATAAGGTTCGCCATTATTTATCTTGCTATTGACGCAAGATAAATTTAGCACGGTTAACATTAGGGAACATCGGAAAACTTTTTTCTCTTACAACAATATGGGCTTTCAGAAAATCACGAGGATCCTCAGTAAGATACGGAAGACAGAGTCGCGATACGCACGCTTTTTAGTTCCGAGAGAATATTCGCGTTTTGTAATAACTACCGGAATATACCCTAATGAGCACATGTATTTTCCGATTAACGAACCCATTCGATTAACGAACCTATTTAGGATCAGCTATGAAAACTCTCATCCTAGTTGTTACGGCTAGTCTTGCGACCGCATCGGCTGCGGCTAATGCCGCGCCGACCAACGACTGCACCCAAATTTTAGAAACCCTCAAGGCTAGCGCATCCGCAATAACCCAGAACGCGAACTCTTATTGGCAGCACCGGGCTGACTTTGTCAGCCTTAATTATGGTCAGGCCCGCCAAGCCGTTCCTAACGCGCTGACGGTCGCAAGACAGGAAAAAAGCCACGGCAATGCACTAAGGGCAGCAATGCCGAACAGCTTGGCAATCTTTAATGATCAAGTCACGGTGGCGCTATCCCAAAATTGTCTTTCTCCTACCCAATTGTCGGCGATTGTCGAGCCGATAATCAAGGACGCGAAGCGGGTTAAATTCGATAAATTCCCAGAAGATAAGAGAGAGTCATCAGTCAACCACGGACCGCCGAGAATGCCGAATAATTAAGCAGATGCAGTTTTGTGCTTTCGCTATTATGTTAATTCTCTATGAGATACAACGATGAAAAAAGATACAATGATGAAAGTTTTGCTGACGTCACTTCTTGTTATGGCAATCGCCATTAACAGTGCGTTTGCGCAAAACGCGATTGTCACTGAGAATCAGTTACAAGGCACTCCTGCGAGCCTGTGGGATCTTAATGGACCAGGCTCAACAACTCTCCAAGGCTTCACGACCGACATTAGCATCAACCATGGCTCTACGGTCGATTTCAAAATTCAATCTGGCACGAATAATTGGCGTATCGATATCTATCGCCTTGGTTATTACCAAGGGAATGGCGCCAGATTGATTACGACGATTAACAAGAATAGCTCTCAAAGTCAGCCCGCTCCCGTGACCAATTCGACGACCGGCGAGGTTGATGCGGGCAATTGGAGTGTTACGGCATCATGGGCAGTTCCCAGCACCGCGGTATCCGGCGTTTATATAGCCCATCTTGTGGATCAAAACAACACCAGCAATGAGAACCACATTCCATTTATTGTCCGCGCCGATGAGTCGACCAGCGACATCCTTTTCCAGACATCGGACACGACGTGGCATGCATATAACGGCTGGGGCGGCGCCAATTTGTATGGTGGTAATGGCCCGGGTGGGGATTCGGCTGCCGGCCGTGCCTATAAGGTGAGTTACAACCGACCCATCGCGACCCGCGACGGAGTGGGAACAGCCGCTAGTTGGACTGACTTTCTTTTTGGTGCCGAGTACGCCGCGATATATTGGTTAGAAAAGAATGGCTACGACGTCTCATACATTGCCGAAGTGGATACCGCTCGGTCCCCTTCGCTGTTGCATCAGCATAATGTCTTCACGTCCACCGGCCATGACGAATATTGGGACACCACGGCGCGTGCAAATGTAGAGGCGGCGCGCGACGCCGGCGTTAATCTTGTCTTTATGAGTGGAAACGAAGTCTATTGGAAAACCCGCTGGGAGCCCAGCATCGACGGCAGCGCAACGCCTTATCGCACGCTCGTTTGCTACAAAGAAACGCGGCACAACGCTCCGCTCGACCCGCTGGACGCAAGTCCGATCTGGACTTGGACCGGGACATGGCGCGATCCGAGGTTCAGTCCACCCGCCGACGGAGGAAAGCCCGAAAACAATTTGACCGGCACGATTTTTCAGGTCGACTCCTACCGCTCCGACGCCATTCAGGTCCCTTACGCCATGAGCCGATTGCGGTTTTGGCGCAATACCCCGAATGTCTCGAAGCTCGCATCGGGCAATAGTTGGAGCCTTACCCAGAATATCCTCGGCTACGAATGGGATGCGTCCCCGGACAACGGTTTCGCTCCAGAAGGTCTGATAGCCCTGTCATCGACAACGCTAAGTGTGGATACGTACCTCCTCGACTATGGCTCAAGGACCGGCAATGGTACGGCGACCCATAATTTGACGATGTACCGTAACCCGAGCAGCAGCGCACTGGTATTCGGCGCGGGCACCGTCTTCTGGTCGTGGGGGTTGAGTGCGGAGCACGATGGGCCGCCAACGCCGACCGATCCGGACATCCAACAAGCCATGGTGAACCTGCTCGCCGATATGGGCGTGCAGCCGGGCTCGTTACAGGCGGGACTGATCGCAGCGGTCAAGTCCACGGACACGACGCCTCCCACCTCTTCGATCTCGATGCCTAGCACCGGATCCAGCTTCTCGGAAGGCCAACCAGTCACCATCAGCGGCGTCGCAAGTGACATAGGTGGGCAGGTTGCCGGGGTCGAGGTGTCAGTGGACGGTGGCAAAACATGGTTCAGGGCATCCGGCACGACAAACTGGAGCTATACCTGGAATGCCACGGCCGGATCGCACACAATCATGTCTCTCGCGACTGACGACAGCCTCAACTCGGAGACCCCTCAGGCTGGGAACAGCATTGGTGTAACAGCGAGTTCCAACCTATTTGGGAATACGGCTGTCCCCGATATCGATACCTACAGCGACAACCCGGTCGAACTCGGTATAAAATTTTCAGCTTCGACCTCGGGCACTATCACTGGCATTCGTTTCTGGAAGAACTCAATAAATACGGGCACCCATACAGGAAATTTGTGGTCGTCGACGGGAACGTTGCTTGCTAGCGCCACTTTCGCCAACGAAACGGCAAGCGGTTGGCAGGAGGTCCTATTCTCGCAGCCAGTTCAGATCGCGGCAGGCACAACTTACGTTGCCTCCTACCACAGCAATCAAGCCTATTCTGCGGGTGACGGCTATTTTGTCTCACCCTTCACGAACGGTTCGCTAATCGCGCCTGCTAGTGCCGGTGTTTACGCCTACGGCTCTACCAGTGCTTTCCCCGCCAACACCTATAATAGTGCCAACTATTGGGTGGATGTGATGCTCAGCACTGGCCCCGCACCCACGCTGCAGTCGATCTCGGTGACACCGGCGAATCCGTCGATTGCGGTCGGCGCGACGCAACAATTTGCGGCGACCGGAACCTATTCGGACGGTAGCACGAAGGACATCACCAGCCAGGTTACATGGGCTTCCTCGGCTACGGCGGTAGCCACCATCAATAGCAGCGGACTTGCGTCCGGTGTCAGCGCGGGCAGCGCGACGATCACAGCGACGACCGGGAGCGTGAGTGGCACTACGGCCCTGACGGTAAACACCGCGGCGTTGAGCATCACCACCACGGCGCCGCCGGACGGAACGGTGAACATCTCCTATTCTGCGAGTTTGGCGGCGATCGGTGGAACACCACCTTACACCTGGTCGATCAGCGCAGGCTCGCTGCCCCCAGGTCTGAGCTTATCCAGTAGCGGTGTCATTAGCGGCACACCCACCACGGCCGCGACGTATACGTTCACCGCCCAGGTAACCGATTCTGCCAACCCTGCCATAACGGCTAATAAAGCTTTGAGCATCACTGTGGCCACGGCTACAACAAGCATTTGGCCGAGCACAACCATTCCGGCTGTGATCGATAGCGGCCCTGATAGCGCGGTAGAGTTGGGTGTAAAATTTAAATCTGATGTGAGTGGCAAAATCACGGGTATTCGCTTCTACAAGTCCAGTAATAACACCGGTACCCATGTCGGTAACTTGTGGAGTTGCGACAACTCTTCATGCAGCACCGGCACTAACTTGGCCTCGGTCACCTTCAGTGGAGAAACCGCTTCCGGGTGGCAGCAAATGAGCTTCAGCTCCCCCGTGGCCATTACCGCCGGTACTGTATATGTGGCCTCATATCATACCAACGTCGGCCACTATAGCGTTGGTCTAAATTATTTTGCGACCGCCGGAGTTGACAGTCCTCCACTTCATGCCTTAGCTAACGGAGTTTCGGGCGGCGATGGAGTGTACGCCTATGGCTCTACTAGTGCTTTCCCCGTCAACACCTATAATAGTTCCAACTATTGGGTGGATGTGATGTTCAGTACTGGCCCCGCACCAACGCTGCAGTCGATCTCGGTGATACCGGCGAATCCGTCGATTGCGGTCGGTGCGACGCAACAATTTGCGGCGACCGGAACCTATTCGGACGGTAGCACGAAGAACATCACCAGCCAGGTTACATGGGCTTCCTCGGCTACGGCGGTAGCCACCATCAATAGCAGCGGACTTGCGTCCGGTGTCAGCGCGGGCAGCGCGACGATCACCGCGACGACCGGGAGCGTGAGTGGCACTACGGCTCTGACGGTAAACACCGCGGCGCTGAGCATCACCACCACGGCGCTGCCGGACGGAACGGTGAACATCTCCTATTCTGCGAGTTTGGCGGCGATCGGTGGAACACTGCCTTACACCTGGTCGATCAGCGCAGGCTCGCTGCCCCCAGGTCTGAGCTTATCCAGTAGCGGTGTCATTAGCGGCACACCCAGCACGGCCGCGACGTATACGTTCACCGCCCAGGTAACCGATTCTGCCAACCCTGCCATAACGGCTAATAAAGCTTTGAGCATCACTGTGGCCACGGCTACAACAAGCATTTGGCCGAGCACAACCATTCCGGCTGTGGTCGATAGCGGCCCTGATAGCGCGGTAGAGTTGGGTGTAAAATTTAAATCTGATGTCAGTGGCAAAATCACGGGTATTCGCTTCTACAAGTCCAGTAATAACACCGGTACCCATGTCGGTAACTTGTGGAGTTGCGACAACTCTTCATGCAGCACCGGCACTAACTTGGCCTCGGTCACCTTCAGTGGAGAAACCGCTTCCGGGTGGCAGCAAATGAGCTTCAGCTCCCCCGTGGCCATTACCGCCGGTACTGTATATGTGGTCTCATATCATACCAACGTCGGCCACTATAGCGTTGGTCTAAATTATTTTGCGACCGCCGGCGTTGACAATCCTCCACTTCATGCCTTAGCTAACGGAATTTCGGGCGGCGATGGAGTGTACGTCTATGGCTCTACCAGTGCTTTCCCCGCCAACACCTATAATAGTGCCAACTATTGGGTAGATGTTGTTTTTACAACGCCTTGATTAAAATGTGGATGACGGATTTCAGTAGCTTGAACATTCAATAAGTTGGAGCGACGTTATTGAAAAACTCAATAACTGTCCGATTCGCTATGCCTCCGGTTCAGCCGGAGGACTCCTGATGTTTTACATTTGAAAAAGATCTCCCAATCATGCTCGACCGCTCAAAGCATGAAATGGATAACTTTGATGACAACAGAACCAAAACTTCTACTGGAAAATTTGCACGCTTTTTTAGTGGAAAATGGCTTTGTTGCATACAAAAACACCCACGGTTTTGATCTATATTGCAAAAATAGCGAGCAATCTTTGAAAGGAAATGAATTTAAAACAAACTCCTGCGATTAATTTGGCCGGGATAAAAAATCACGTATCTTTACTGAGCCGTTTTCAACTTTCTGTGGGTAATTATTTATGGCAAATCAACGAAATATCAGGCTGATAACAAAAGTTCTTATAATCGGTGTGGTGGTAGCTGTTCTCAGCTACCTAGTAACCGTTCACGCCCTTGCCAAAGCCCGGCCGCTTGTTAGAAAATTGCGATATGTCAAAACTCGTTATCGATCTCAGTCAACCGGCGCCAGTCCCGCAGAGCCTCGAAGAAGCGCAGCAGCTCATTGCCGCGCTGTGGCAGCTTTTGGTCGAACTGCAAAAACGGCAAGCGGAGCTGGAAGAGCAGCTCAATACGCATTCGGAGAACTCCTCAAAGCCGCCGTCGCAAGACAGCCCCAAGCAACGCGCAGAGCGGCCGTCGAAAAAACCGACCGGGCGTGCGAAAGGCGCGCAGCCGGGGCATGGCAAGCACGAACGCGCTTTGCTGGATGCCTCAGCGGTGGATCGGATCGAACATTATTATCCGCAGAGCCAGTGTGCTTGCGGCGGCGAGGTCGTCATGGACGGCTATCGCCGACATCAAGTTTTCGACTTGCCGGAAGTGCGTTACCAAGTGGTCGAGCACCGTTGTTATAGCGGGTGTTGCAGACAGTGCAAGGCGCGTCATCGCGCGGCCTTGCCGGACGACGTGCCGAGCGGGCAAATGGGCCCCGGCTTGATCGCCTGGATCAGTCTGCTGAACAGCCAATACCACTTGAGTCTGCGTCAAATCGAGAGCCTGTTGGCGGAGCAGTGGCAGCTGGATTTCAGCTTGGGCGCGATCAGCGAAGCCCAAGCGCCGGTGATCGACTGGCTGTTGCCCGTCTACCAACAGATTGGCGACCAGGTGCGTGATGCAGGCGTGGCTCACGCCGATGAAACCAGCCATTTTCGCGGGAAGAGCCGCTACTGGCTGTGGTCCTTGAGCACGCCGCAGGCGGCTTATTTTATGACCCATTATTCGCGCGGCAAACAGGCGGCCCGGGAACTGTTGGGCGATTTCGACGGCATTCTGGTCACCGACCGGCACGGCGCTTACAACGATTATGACGCCGACCGGCATCAGTACTGCTGGGCACACATCATCCGCAACCTGGAGAAAATCTCCGGACGTTCGGGACAAGCCGGGGAAGACGGCACTTACCTGTTGCGCCTGGCCCGCCTGGTGGTGCACTGCGGCAAGCGCTGGCAGCACAGCGGTTGCCAATCCTTGCTGTACCGAAGGCGTTTGCAGCGCTTACGCCAACATTTTCAAGCCACCCTGGAACGCACCGCAACGACCCATGGCGATACGCGCACCGGCCACGCCTGTCGCAAGCTTTTGCGCGACAGCCCACGGCTGTGGACGTTTTTGAAATATCAAGGCGTGCCGATGACGAACAACGCTGCGGAGCAAAGTCTGCGACCGTATGTCATTTGGCGGAAAATCAGCTTCTTCACGCAATCACATCGGGGCAATCAGTTTCGGCCGATGATGTTGTCCCTGATTGAGACGTGCAAGCGGCTCAAGGTCAATGTCTATCAGACCCTGCGGACGGTTTGCTGGCAAGGGGTGATGGAGGGGCATGTCTCCTTCCGGTTGCCATTCCCAGCTTTAGCTTGCTTGCCTTCGGCTTCGGGGGCGTGAACGGTTACGCTACCTATTTCATCCCGAGGTTGGACAGTTAAGTGTGATGATCAATGGGCAACCGGTCGCAGAGCCACTAGTCCGCATTGCCGCCATCCCAACATTTTTGATGATTATGGGGCTCGCCGCTATCCTGACGATAATGCTGTTTTTAGGTATCGGAGTGTTCATGTTTCTGGGCGCCCTATTTATTGCATTAATGGTTTGTATCATGTTGGCTCCTTATTTCTGGCCTGTTCTGGTGATGATTTTTCTGTTAATCGCGGTGATGTCAATTAGTCATGAAAAATGACGATGTTACTCAATCGTGCTTATTTAAAAAGCATATTAATAACAATAAGTTAACTAGAGCGCAAGACAAATAACCTTTAGATCTGCATCCATTAAGCGAAATACGTAGACGGGGCCGGCTCCCCTAAGCAAAAACTCCATTTAAGCGTTTTAAAAGAAATACAGCCCAAAGGCTCCAACTCGCCATTGACATGCATATCATTGATTTAACTCCGTATTTCGAACATTTACGTTTTCAGCCTTTCCGACAAGGGCAAGGAAGTTGTTGGCGCTATTTAATGATTTTCAAAATTCAGACACCACAAATCCTCAAAACAGACATTCTCAGGGACAAAAATCCAGGCAGCACTCATACCGCCAATGTCGGGTATAACTTTACGGCGATGGCTAGCAGGATGGAAAATACGACGAGCATCACGGCAAAATCGAGACCATAACCATAAATATTTTCCCCGCCTACAATGACAAGTCCGCGTAACGCATCGATCAAATAAGTGAGCGGATTGACCTGCGCGATGAGGCGCAGCCAACTTGGCATCAAATTGAGCGGATAGATCGCATTGCTGGCGAAAAACATAGGCATCGCCAGAAGTTGGCCGATTCCCATGAAACGCTCACGCGTCTTTACAATGCAGGCGATGATCAGTGAGAAAGTGGCAAATATGCCTGAACCCAGCATCACGCTGCTCAGCACGCCAACGATTGCCAAAGGATCCAGTCTGATGGAAACGTGCATCACCATAGCAATAAGGTAAATGACAGCCGCTTGAACGATGCCCCGAAACCCTGCAGCGATCGCTTTGCCGAAAAGCAGCGCACTGCGCCGGGCCGGGCTTACCAGGAGCTTTTGTACCACGCCAAGATCGCGCTCCCAGATGATGGCGATGCCATAGAAGATGGAACTGAAGAGCACGCTCTGAGCGAGAATGCCCGGCGTAATGAAAGCCAGGTAGCTCATCTGTCCCGTATGGATACCACGAACCTGGGCCAGAACCTGTCCGAATATCACCAGCCACAATACCGGCTGTACCGCGCGTGCAATCAGCTCGGTCGGATCCCGAGCAAGCTTGATGAGTTCTATTTCTACAATGGCGGAACTCTCTCGAATGAAGCGCTTCATATGCTCGCCTTAGCCAAGACGGTGAGCCGTTCTGCGCGTTTGTGCGACCGCGCTGAAAGTCCCGCCATCATGTATCAATCCGCCGGCATAATGCGCAAATACGTCATTCATGGTTTTATTGGCTCCCAGTCCTGCGCGCAACTCGACAGGCTTTCCGACCACGCTGATGCGCCCCTTATGAAGAATCGCCAGCTTATCGCAAAGCGTTTCGGCTTCTTCCATATCGTGCGTCGTGATCAGGACAGTCATACCGTAGTCGCGTCTAAGATCCAGCAAGCGATCCCAGACAGTATGGCGCGCGACCGGATCGAGTCCAAGGGTCGGTTCGTCCAGAAACAGAATTGCAGGACGATGCAGCATGGCTTGGGCAAGTTCAAGACGGCGGATCATGCCGCCGGAATAGGTTTTCACCAGTTTGTGCGCCGAATCCGTAAGCCCCATAAACTCCAGTGCATCGCCAATGAGCACATTTCTCTCCGCTTTGTCCAGGCCATAGAGCTTGGCCGACAGACGCAAGTTCTCGTAGCCCGTCAGGGCGCCGTCGGCCGACAAGAGTTGAGATACATAGCCAATGCGCCGCCGGACCTGTCCCGGAGATCTGATAATGCTAAATCCTCCCACTTCAGCGGAGCCGGATGTCGGCGGCAGCAGAGTCGTCAGCATCTTGATCAAGGTGCTCTTACCGGCGCCGTTTGCCCCAAGCAATCCGAAAATCTCCCCATAGGGAACCTGCAGTTCGATATGATCCACCGCCGTCAAATGGCCAAATCGGCGTGTGAGTTCGGACACTTGGATAGCAAATTTGTCTGCCCTGCCGGATGCGGTGGTGTTCATGGAGGAAGAGGCTATAGTCCCAAAGGAATACCTAGGAAAATCGATTAATATCGAATTTTCTCATTTGCAAGTTAGATACCTTAGAGAGCGGAAATGCGAAGATTTTTTCGCCTACAGGATAAATAAATATTGAGTCAATTCAGCATCGACTATTTACCTGCATACAGCACCCTAAATGACCACAAGCAGTGACTATGACCTGATTTGGTCAGAGTAATTCTACAAGCTAATAAAAATAAATGCCGATCTACACGTCGGAAAGATCAACAGTAAACCGGCATTGGCAAGCAGTTATGATGCAGCGGCTATTTGCTGCTTGAGTCTTGCTTGATCGTCGAAATCGCCTCCTGCACGGTGGTCATGAACTGCGCTGGGAAGATGATTGTGGAATTCCTTTCCGTGGCAATCTCTGCCATCGTCTGGAGCGTGCGGAGCTGGAGTGCAACCGGATGCGACGCGATGATGTCCGCCGCCTCGCCGAGCTTCACCGCCGCCTGAAACTCGCCTTCTGCAGCAACGATTTTGGCTCGGCGCTCCCGTTCAGCCTCTGCCTCCTTCGCCATCGCACGCTGCATATTCTCGGGAAGCGTGATGTCCTTAATCTCGACGGCAGTCACCTCTGCACCCCAGGGTTCGGTGTGCGCATCGATTACGTTCTTAATCTGTAGGTTAATGTCTCTCGTCTGCGAGAGCAACTGGTCCAGCGAGAACTGGCCCACGACGTTGCGCACGGTGGTCTGGCTGATCTGATTCACAGCATTCGTGATGTCCTCGATCGCGACGACCGACTTTTGAGGATCGATGATCTTGTAGTACGCGACGGCCGCGATGTCGATAGACACATTGTCCTTCGTAATAATCTTCTGCGACGGAATATTCATGGTGATCGTGCGGAGGGTAACCCTCGTCATTTGCTCTAAGATCGGTATGAGGATGATGAGGCCCGGGCCGCGAACGCCGGTGACTTTACCGAGAAAGAAAATGACCCCTCGGTCGTATTCCTTGACGATCCGAAGTGACATGAAAATTAAACCCAAGACGACGAGAATGATGGGAATGAGGGGGTCAATTGATAACATTGTTATCTCCATTGTTACTGATGGACTTACAAGCCCTATTACAGGTTATTGTTTAACAATGAATATCTTATACTCGTTTCAATCTCAGTCGACAAGAATACCTTTCTAAATCATTTTTTTCTAACCGGGTTATACCCAAAATTTGTAAGTTGCTCTCAAGATAAAGGCATCACCGCCAGCAATGCCACAGAAACCCGCCTTTCAAGGACATACGCCGACTGACAGAAATTGGCCGAACTGAGACCGTCAGTGTCACGTTCAATCCAAATTGAAGTTTGATTCCGTCAGATCAGATGCGCGCCGGCTGTCATAACAAAAACACACTCGCCAGTCCCAAGAAGATAAAAAATCCCATCGCATCGGTAATCGAGGTCAGCATCACCGTCGCGCCGGCGGCGGGGTCCTTGTCGAACTTATGCCGGAGCAGCGGAATCGCAAGGCCTGCCACGACCGCGACCAGGAGATTCAAAAACATCGCGAGCGCCATCACGCCGGCCAGCGCCTTGTCCCGGTACAGGAAATAGGCGACAGAACCGACCACCAGACCGATGAAGGTGCCGTTCAGCAAGGCGAGGGACAGCTCTTTTCTGATCAGCCGCCTGACGTTGAGCGGGGTGATTTGCCCCAGGGCCAGCGAGCGGATGATCAGGATGCTGGTCTGATTGCCGGTATTGCCGCCGGTCGCGGCGATGATCGGCATCAGCGAGGCCAGGGCGACCAGTTGCAGGATCGTATCTTCGAACAGGCCGATGATGCGGGTCGACAGGAAGGCGGTCGTGACATTGATCAGCAGCCATGACCAGCGGTTCCGGGCGCTCTTCCAGACGCTGGAGAATAGGTCTTCTTCCTCGGAGACGCCCGCCTGGATCAGGCGGTCTTCGTCGTTTTCTTCGCGGATAAAGTCGAGGATGCTGTCCACGCACAGCCGCCCTTGCAGCCGGCCTTTGCTGTCGACGACCGGCGCCGAGATCAGATCGTAGCGTTCGAAAGCGCGCGAGGCTTCGGAGGCGTCCTGGTCGACCTGAAACTGCACGAAATCGGTCACCATCGCGTCTGCGACGAATAGAATCGGCGAGTGCGTCAACAGGCGCGACAGCGGCAGCACGCCTTTCACGACATCCTGTTGGTCGACCACGAACAGTTTGTCGGTATGGCCGGGCAGTTTGCCGAGTTTGCGGATGTAGTCCGCGATCGCTTTCAGCGTCAGGTCTTCGCGGATCGTGATCATGCCGAAATCCATGAACGCGCCGACCTGGTCGTCCTCATAAGCCAGTACCGCATTGACGTGCTGGCGCTCCTCGCTGTTCAACGAACGCAGGATTTTCAGCATCGCGTTTTTCGGCAGGTCGTCGGCCAGCTCGGCGATCTCGTCGGCATCGAGGTTTTCGGCGACGGTCGCCAAATCCTCCGATTCCATGCTCGAAATCAGCGTTTGCCGAACCGCGTCGGACACTTCGACCAGCACCTGGCCATGATCACTGGCCTCGATCGCATTCCAGGCAAGCTTGCGCTGATCGAGCGGCAAGGATTCGAGAATATAGGCAATATCGGCCGGGTGCAGCGCGGCCAGCTTTTCGTGCAGACGGCTTTCCTGCTGTTTGCGCAGCACGGTTTCGAGAAGCTCGTAGTTAGCGCCAGGGCTTCTCTCGAGCAGCGATTTTTCCAGCTGCTGCTTTTCGAGCAGGGAGATCACTTCCTGGAGCTGTTGTTGTAAAAACTGTGCTGGGCTGAGTTTGTTCGAAGAGTCCATAACGTCACAGAGTCAAAATGCAGCGGGGTTTGGCCGGGCGATCGAGCCAAATGCTGGAATGGCGATGCGCCGGCCGAGAATCGGGCAGGCCATTATAAGCGATAAAAATGGCACTGGAATGAAATATGCTTATAAATAAGGGGCCAACCCTTTTATTGCAGCCGAAACGTTAAACTTGTCGCCCTAACTATTGATTTTAAGCTAATTCGACTTATAGTTACGCTTCCATAAAACACATTCAGGAGTTTTGCATGCAGCATTTTCGTCTTTCCATCATCGTGACCGTCTTGAGTCTCGCGATCGCGCTCTACTGGGGCGGCCTGACCGGGGCCTTTATCGCGCTGATTCTGGGCGTCCTGGAAGTCAGTCTGTCGTTCGACAACGCGGTCGTCAACGCCTCGGTGTTGAAGCGCATGGATGAACGCTGGCAGTTCTACTTTCTGACCTGGGGCATCCTGATCGCGGTTTTCGGCATGCGGCTGTTGTTCCCTGTGCTGATCGTGTCGTTCGCGACCGGCATCGGCTTGTTTGGCGTCGCCGACATGGCCCTGCACGACCCGACGACTTATGCGCAGCATCTGACCGAGTCGCATGTGCAGATCGCGGCCTTCGGCGGCATGTTCTTGCTGATGGTCTTTTTCGGCTTCATCTTTGACGACGCGAAGGAACTGCACTGGCTCGGGCCCGTCGAGGAAAAACTGGCCGGCTGGGGTAAACTCGAATCGATCGAACTGATCGTGGCGCTGTGTTTGCTGTTGTTCATTCAGCACTGGCTGCCGGCCGAAATCCGCCTCGAAGCGCTGGTCGCGGGCGTATCGGGCGTGATCTTGTTCGTGATGGTCGATAGCGCCTCGGCGTTGTTTGAAGACGAAGAGGAAGGCGAGCAAACGGCCGAGGCGTTGAAACGGGCTGGCATGATGAGCTTCCTGTACCTGGAAGTGCTCGACGCCTCGTTCTCCTTCGACGGCGTGATCGGCGCGTTTGCGATCACCCAGGACGTGATCATCATCATGCTGGGTCTGGCGATCGGCGCGATGTTCGTGCGAAGCCTGACCGTTTACCTGGTGCGCCAGGGCACGCTGGACGAATATGTGTTTCTGGAGCACGGCGCGCACTATGCGATCGGCGTCCTGGCCGGCATCATGCTGATGAGCATGACCACGCATATATCCGAAGTGATCACCGGCCTGACCGGCGCGATCTTGATTGCGCTCTCGGTCTATTCCTCGATCCAATACAACAAGGCGCAGGCGTAACCAGGTAGGGTACGCCGAGCGTCCGGCCATGCTCCCGGCCGACCTTTTCCGCCAGGCCCTGCTCGCGATCAAATCCCAGCCGCTCAGGGCCGGCTTGATCGTTCTGGCGATGAGCATCGGCGTCGCGTCCGTTTCGATCTTGGTCGCGCTGGGCGAGAGCGCGCGCCTTTATATCGTGCACGAGTTCGAGTCGCTCGGCACGCATCTGGTCATCGTGCTGCCGGGCCGCAATGAGACGACCGGCGGCCAGCCGCCCATATTCGGCGAAACGCCGCGCGATATGACGCTGGGCGATGCCGAGGCGCTGGCGGTCAGCCCGCATATCGCCGCGATCGCGCCGCTGATGATCGGTTCCGCGCCGGTTTCGGTGCACGGGCTCGAACGCGAAACCAATATTTTCGGCTCGACCCAGGCGCTGCTGCGGGTCCGGCACCTCTCGATGGCGCAGGGCAGTTTCCTGCCCAAGATCGACTCCGATCAGGCGCTGTCGGTCTGCGTGATCGGCCAGACGATCCGCAAGGAATTATTCCCGAACCAGCAGGCGGTCGGCCAATGGCTCAGGGTCAACGACCGGCGTTTTCGGGTGATCGGCGTATTGGCCTCCGAGGGCGAGTCGATCGGCGTCGATTTCGACGAAATGGTGATCATTCCGGTCGCTTCCGCGCAGGCCCTGTTCGATACCGAGTCGCTGTTCAGGATTCTGGCCGAAACCAAGTCCGAGCAGGCGATGCACAAGGCCGTCGATGAGGTCAGGGCCATCATCAAGGCGCGCCATGAAGGCGAGGACGACGTCACGATCATCACCCAGGATAGCGTGGTCAGTACCTTCGACAAGATATTGACCGCGCTGACCCTGACCGTCGCCAGCATCGCCGCGATCAGCCTGGCGGTCGCCGGCGTCCTGGTGATGAACGTAATGCTGGTCAGCGTGACCCAGCGCACCGCCGAAATCGGCCTGCTGAAAGCCCTGGGCGCGACCCGCGGGCAATTGCATGCGCTGTTTTTGACCGAAGCCGCGCTGCTGTCGCTGGCCGGCGCCACGGTCGGCGCGCTGCTCGGGCAACTCGCCCTGGCCGGCTTGCAGGTGATTTATCCGGCATTTCCTTTCGAACTTCCGCCCTGGGCATTGTTCGCCGCGCTCGGCATCGCGCTGCTGAACGGCCTGACCTTCGGCTTCCTGCCGGCCCGCAAGGCCGCCAAGCTGAATCCGATCGCCGCATTGGCCAAGCGCTGACCATGCAAATCCTGGATCTATTGCATTTTTCCTACCGCTCGATCATCAGCCACAAACTGCGTTCGTCATTGACCGCGTTGGGGCTCGTGATCGGCATCGCCGCGGTGGTGATCCTGACCTCGATCGGGCGCGGCATCCATACCTTCGTGCTGGCCGAGTTCACCCAGTTCGGCACGCATCTGTTGTCGGTCAATCCGGGCAAGAAAACCACCTTCGGCCTCTCCGGCGCAACGATCAGTACGGTGCGGCCCTTGACTATCGACGATGCGGCCGCGCTGGGCAGGCTGCCGTCGGTGCTCGCGGTCGTGCCGGTCGTGCAGGGCAACGTGCGCGTCGAGGCCGGCGTCAAACAGAGGCGCACCAATGTGTTGGGGGTGGGCAGCGCGGTGCCGGAGGTCTGGCGCGTCAACACGGCGGTCGGCCGCTTCCTGCCCGCCGAGGCAGGCAATCCGCGCGCATTCGCCGTGCTGGGGCACAAGATGGCGGCGGAATTGTTCGGCACGGCAAATCCCTTGGGCCAGCGCATCCGGATCGGCACCGACCGCTACCTCGTGATCGGCGTGATGGAAAAAAAAGGCCAGATGGTCGGCTTCGACATGGACGACACGCTGTATATTCCGGCCGCGAAGGCGCTGGAACTGTTCGACCGCGAAAGCTTGGTCGAAATCAACGTGCTGTATAAGCCCACGGTGTCGGCCGCCGCCGTGCAAAACGCGGTCAAGCGGCTGCTGATCGCCCGGCACGGATTCGAGGATTTCACGATCATCACCCAGAACCAGATGCTCGAAACGATGGACTCGGTCTTGAATATCCTGACCTTGGGCGTCGCCGCGCTGGGCGGCATCTCCTTGCTGGTCGGCTCGGTCGGCATTTTGACCATCATGACGATCGCAGTCTCCGAACGGATCTCCGAAATCGGCCTGTTGCGCGCGGTCGGCGCGGAACGCCGGGTCATTTTCCGCCTGTTTCTCGGCGAGGCGCTCGCGTTGAGCGTGGCCGGCGGCCTGGCCGGCGTCTTGATCGGCATCCTCGCGATTCAGACGATCGGCTATGCGTTGCCCGCACTGCCGGTCGAACTGGCCTGGAGCTACATCCTCTCCGCCTTTGCGGTGTCGGTCTTGATCGGCATCGCCGCCGGCGTCGCACCGGCGATCAAGGCGGCGCGGCTCGAGCCGCTGGAAGCCTTGCGGACCGAATAAATCATCAGCTAATCCAATAAAATGCGATGGCTTTAAATATCAATATATTGATATTTTGGGGCTCCGAGTCCATGTAGTTCGGGTATACTGTGGCGATTTTAATTTTGGCACCACACACATGAGACCGAGCGGAAGACAACCCGATCAACTGAGAGAAATCAAATTCACCTGCGGCTATACCAAACATGCGGAAGGCTCCGTACTGGTCGAGTTCGGCGATACCCGCGTGCTCTGCACCGCCAGCGTCGACAGCCAGGTGCCGCGCTTTCTCAAGGGCAAGGGCGAAGGCTGGATCACCGCCGAATACGGCATGCTGCCTCGCTCCACGCACAGCCGGATGGGGCGCGAAGCCAGCTCCGGCAAACAGGGCGGACGCACGATGGAGATTCAACGCCTGATCGGCCGCTCGCTGCGCGCCGCGGTCGATCTGAAGGCGCTTGGCGAAAACACGATCACGATCGACTGCGACGTGTTGCAGGCCGACGGCGGCACCCGCACCGCGGCGATCACCGGCGGCTTCGTCGCCTTGTCGCTGGCGGTCAAAAAGATGCTCAAGAAGAAGCAGATCAAGACCAATCCCTTGCACGGCCAGGTCGCCTCGGTCTCGGTCGGCATTTACAACGGCGTGCCGGTGCTGGATCTGGACTATAACGAAGACAGCAACGCCGAAACCGACATGAATGTGGTGATGAACGACGCGGCCGCGTTTATCGAAGTCCAAGGCACCGCCGAAGGACATGCATTCAGAAAGGACGAACTCGACGCGATGCTCGATCTGGCCGGGCTCGGCATCAAGCAATTGATCGAAAAGCAGCGGGAAGCGTTGGAAAAATGCTGAAGATCACAACACACCAAAAAATCGTGCTGGCCAGCGGCAATCCGGGAAAAATCCGCGAGATTCAGGCGCTGCTGGCCGAACACCCGATCGTGCCGCAATCCGACTTTTCGATAAGCGACGCGGAAGAAACCGGCACCACCTTCGTCGAAAACGCGATCATCAAGGCCCGCCATGCGGCAAAGCTTAGCGGCCTGCCCGCGATTGCGGACGATTCAGGGCTGGTCGTCGATGCGCTGGACGGCGCGCCCGGCGTGTATTCCGCGCGCTACGCGGGACCCGGCGGCAGCGACCTGGACAATCTGCAAAAATTGCTGCGAGAACTCGAGGGCGTGCCGGAAGCGCAGCGCAGCGCGCGCTTCATCTGCGTGCTGGCGTTCATGCGGCATGGCGCCGATCCGACACCGATCATCGCACAGGGCGTTTGGGAAGGCAGGATTTTGACCCGGCCGGCCGGCAGCAACGGCTTCGGTTATGACCCGGTATTCTGGGTGCCGACGCACCAGTGCGCTTCGGCGGAGTTGGCGCCGGAAGTCAAGAATGCCTTGAGCCATCGCGGACAGGCGCTACGCAACCTGACCGCGATGCTGAAGACCAAGGAAACGGCGTAAATCAGGCAGCGCTCAGCGCCTGATGCCTTAACACACGGGGCTTTCCCCCTTTACTGAATGAGGCGCGGCGATTGCCTCCCTGCATCGCCGCGTTTTCCTGCCTGTTTTACTTCACGATCAAGCTATTATTGACCTGTTTGACGCCTCTGACCGTGCGCGCCAGGCGTACGGCGCGATCGGCGGCTTCCTGGGAATCGACAAAGCCGCTCAACTGGACGATGCCCTTGAAGGTTTCGACATCGATCTGCATGACCTTGAGTTTGGAATCGCCGAGAATCGACGCCTTGACCTTGGTGGTCAGCACCGAATCATCGAGATATTCGCCGGTACTTTCCGATTTCTTGCTGCTTGCACAGCCGGTCAGAGAGCCGGCCAGCGAGGCAATGATCAGCAGCCCCAATAAAAAACGCAGGAATGAAGTGAATTTTTTCATGATATTTCCATAAGACATAAAAACAAAACGCAATAACGTGAACAGCCGGTAACTGCCCGGATTACTTGACGATCAAACTGTTGTTGACCTGCCTGACGCCCTTGATCGTGCGCGCCAGATGCACGGCCCGATCCGCGGCATCCTGGGAGTCGACAAAACCGCTCAACTGGACGACACCCTTGAAGGTTTCGACATGGATCTGCAGAAACTTGGTTCTGGCATCGCCAAGAATCGAGGTCTTGACCTTGGTGGTCAACAGCACGTCGTCGAAATATTCGCCCGTGCTTTCGTGCCGCTTGCTGCCCGCGCAGCCGGCGAGCGCCAGCGTGATAGCTAATCCGAAAAAGAAACCTCTGATCGAATTAAATTTTTTCATGATATTTCCAAACCACATGAAGAGTTAAAAGTAATACCCTGAAGAATCAAGAAAAGCTGGAACAAGTCTGACAGGATTATATTAACACCATGTGAACGCGGATAAAACATGGGCGATTAGGCAATGGCTTTTTTGGGAGATGCGCGAGCCATCACGAGGATTAGGGCGGCTTAGTATTGTGCCTAGCCGCCCGACAGCCGACAGGGCATTCCGACCTTGTCAGTCTCGGCTATCGAAAATTGGGAGGGACAGCCAGCAAGCAGCTGGAAGCTTGAGTGTTAATGTTTCTCGTCAGGCTTCCATTGCCGCTTTACAAGGCTCACCACCACTTCACCCTTTTGCCGCCTTGCCGCAAGGCGCTGTCAGGATCGTTTCGGTCTTTTCGCCACGTGGGATGCCGGAAATTGATCACGAAATCGCCGTTATACGAGACCACCGCATTGTTGAAATTGACTTTGCCGATGGTTTGCCAGTCGGTGATCGTTTGTCTTTCGCCTTTCGGCAGCAAGGCGCGTTTGCCGTGATCGGAGACCGAGATATCAAAGCTCAGCGTGCGCTGGGGAACCGGGTTGCCCTTGTCGAAGATATAACTCATCACTTCATCGCGCACATCGCCCTCTTCGGATGCCGGATGGCCCGGGGCCATTTGCAAGCGCATGAATTCCGGCGCACGGGTCGCGACGCCGGCCGGTTTGCCGAGTTCGGCGATCGGATAGACCTGGCGGACCGAGGGCTTCAGGTCAAGAAACTTGAATAACACGCCTTCTTGCGCCAGGGTCGGCAGTTCGTTGCCCCGATTCCAGACGGTCACATGCGGCGCATTGGTCAGTGCCGCGCCGGTGATTCGGGACGCCGTGGTGCCGCCCAAATCGTCAGCGAGAATCACATTGGCCGTCGGCAGCACTTCCTGATGGTTTTCGTCGATGGTCGGGAAAATCTTCAAAAACAGGCCATAGCTGCGCCTGATCCCCCAGGGCGTTTTCGTCACGCCGGCGCTGATCCGGGCGATCGCCAAACCCTGGCTGCCATTTTGGAAATAACCGGTATAGGGATTGTCTTCGCTGATCTGCCAGGTGCCGAGCGCGCAAACGCCGTTCGGACGCAGTAAGCGTCGAAAGCCGCGGCCGTCCTCTCCCCAGCGCAGATCCGCCGAGGAATCCAGGGCCCGGATCGCGGCCAGGGCGAATTGCGGCGGCCGGCCGCCCGGCAGGATACCGGCATAGGTGCTCTTGTTGGTGGTTTTATAGTAGGGCAACGGCGGCTCGTTCGGCCCGCCCCAGATTTTTTGATAGGGGTTGGCGAACAGTGCGGCGTTGACGTCGCTGAAACGGGAACCTTGATAATTCTGATCTTCCTGAGTGATACCCTGGCTTCCAAAAATTTCCTCTGGTCCTGGAATTTGGCTCATGACTAACCTCGAGTGAATGATGGCGTATTGCCGACGACGGTGGTTGGCGACATTGATTCTAACTAATGCAGTTAGTCGTTTTAATGTATCACGGTTGCGCCAGCCGCAACAAAAACTTTTTCCGATCCTGAAAGATGCGGTTTGCCGGTTTTAGCGAGATCGTTGCGCGCGCTTTTAGCCATGGCGATAGCGTTTTTCTGACAGAGCCTTTGGCTTAAGCTTCTGAAAAACAGATATGGAAATCTAATAATATCGTTTTTTTAAATTCAATCACCTATTTAAAATTCTCTCCAACACGACTTTCTGCATGGAGTACAGGCATGGCCAATCACGTTGAAAACAGTCACAACAAACCTCAACACCTTGAAATCGCGCATCAGATTAGCCAGATGCTGGAAGGCATCCGTTTTGGCTCTATCGAAATCGTCGTGCACGACAGCAAGGTCGTGCAGATCGAACGCAAAGAAAAGTTAAGGCTGGAGCATTCCTCCAAATAGGCCTACCGAAATCCAGCGGAACACCGAGGATTGGCAGCAAATTTTTTTGGCAGCGTGTGACCGGACGACCGGAGAAAGCTGTACCGCGAGTGAACTATGAAAACTAAACACCTATTGTTAGCGACAGCCGTCAACGGCTTGATCGGCATTGCCGGCTCGCCGCTTGCCTTCGCAGCGGGCGAGTCTGATGCCGAGATGAAAGCGAAAATCGAGGCCAGAAAAAAAGAAGTCCAGCAGGAAATTGCCGCGGAAGCGGCCCAAAGGGATGGCTATTATAAGGAGCCAGGAACCTACGGCACCAAGCGGCTTTCAACGCCGCCGCCCTATACCGTCAATTTGAGCAAGACCGGCATCGATGCGGTTCGGGACATTACCTGGCTGGATGTCGGTTTCGAGCAAAGGACGCGCTACGAACATCGCGACGACGATATCCGCCGCAGCAATCCCCTGCCGAATGCGGGGCCGGCGGCAACACGCTCTTACGCGGGCGGCGTCGACGAGCCGGTGTTGCTGAAAACGCGCGCCTATCTGGGATTGAAGGAAATCCTGGACCCGTTCCGTTTCGCGGTCGAAATCCAGGACTCCCGGCGCTACAACAGCCGCTTTGCCCCGGATAACCGTGATGTGAACGAATTCGAGTTCATCACCGCTTACGGCGAATTGTTTTTCAAGGATGCGCTGGGTAAGGATGATCTGGGCAATAACCGGCCGTTAAGCATCAAGGCGGGGCGCTTCAATTTCGAATTTCTCGATCGCCGCTTGATCGCCAGCAACGAATGGCGCAACACCACCAACACCTTCCAGGGCTTTCAGGTCGCATTGGGCCAGGACAAAAACGACTGGAGCATTGATGGGCTGGCGCTGCAACCCCTGGATCGTCTCAAGTACAACACCGACAAGCCAATCGAACAACAATGGTTTTACGGAGCGATCGGGCACTGGCGCAAATGGAGCAAGTGGGTCACGTTGGAGCCTTACTACCTGGGATTAAGAAAAGAAGACACCGGTTACGCTGGCGATAAGGACAATCGGGACATCATCGCGCCCGCTTTGCGCGCTTATGGCTTCATCCCCGGCACCGGTTTTAACTGGGATATGGATGCGATGTATCAATTTGGCCGCAGCAATGACAGAAACTCCGGAAAAGCGCTGCAACAGGATGCTTTCGGCTTTACCTTTGAGGCCGGCTATACCTTCGATCATCCCTGGAAGCCCAGAATCAGCGCGCAGTATGGTTACGCCAGCGGCGACAAAAATCCGAACGACAACAAGAACAACCGCTTCGAGCGCTTCTTCGGTTTCGCAAGGCCCTGGAGCGCGGATGACTACATCGTCATGGAAAACATCAGCGCCCCTAAAATCAGGCTGGAGTTTCAGCCTACCAAAAAGCTGAGTATCGACACGGGTTTCGGCATGTATTGGCTCGCCAGCGACAAGGACAGGATGAACAACCTGTTCAGTATTCCGGATTCTAACAATTTCAATCGCGATAGAACCGGTAATAGCGGCGACTATGTCGGCAACTCGTTCGATATCCGGGCGCGCTACGAACCGTTTGCCCATGTCAAAACCACCGTCGGCTATTCGCATTTCACGACCGGCGATTTTGTGCGCAACAGGATGGTGGCGTCGAATGGCGGTGCTGCGGGCGCTTTTGCCGATGATAGCGACTTTTTCTATCTGGAACTTACGCTGAATGCGTTCAAATGATCAATCGGTTATCTAAAAAACAGATAAATAACTCAGAATATATCGTTTTTGATTGAGAGCCGCAAAGCCTAAGATAGCGACAACGATTTTTTATTCCTTAACTGCGAGTGAACAGATGAAAACCAAAACCGTATTGAAAACAGGCCTCTTGGCGGCGGCGTTGCTGCTCAGCGGCGCCGCTTTCGCGAACCGCACCTTGCTGAACGTCTCCTACGACCCGACCCGCGAGTTGTATCAGGACTTCAACCAGGAATTCGTGAAGTATTGGCGGGAAAAGACCGGCGAAACGGTCGACATCAAGCAATCGCACGGCGGCGCGGGCAAGCAGGCCCGTGCGGTGATCGACGGCCTGGAAGCCGACGTCTTGACCCTGGCGATCACCTACGACATCGACAACATCGCCAGAAGAACGAAACTGTTACCGAAAGATTGGCAATCGCGCCTGCCGAACAAAAATATCCCTTATACCTCGACGATCGTTTTTCTGGTGCGCAAGGGCAATCCGAAAGGCATCAAGAATTGGGACGACCTGGTCAAGGACGGCGTCTCGGTCGTGACCCCGAACCCGAAAACCTCGGGCGGCGCGCGCTACAACTATCTGGCGGCCTGGGCGTTCGCCGAAAAGAAATACGGCAGCAAGGACGCCGCCAAGGACTTCGTGAAGAAGCTGTATAAAAACGTGCCGGTACTCGATTCGGGCGCGAGAGGCGCGACCACGACCTTCCTGCAACGCGAAATCGGCGACGTGCTGCTGACCTGGGAAAACGAGGCGTATCTCGCGATCAAGGAACTGGGCGAAGGCAAGGTCGACATCGTGGTGCCGCCGAGCAGCATCCTGGCCGAAACGCCGGCCACGATCGTCGACGGCATCGTCGATAAACACAAGACACGCGATCTGGCGGAAGCCTATCTGCAATTCCTCTATTCGCCGACCGGGCAAAAATTGGCGGCCAAGCATTTTTACCGCCCCAGCGAGCCCAAATATGCCGATCCTGCCGACATCGCGCGCTTCCCGAAACTGGATCTGTTCAAGGTGAACGACGTATTCGGCAGTTGGGACGATGTGCAGGAAACCCATTTCGACGATAACGGCATCTTCGATCAGATCTACGAACAGTAAACCCTGGATCGCAGACTGCCTTGAAATGGCTAGACAAGGCAATCTGCGCACCTGCGGTACGCGTCGGAGCTCTTTGAAAAATAGGGATTCCGGCATTAAAGGGCCTCCTCAACAATCGGTGCGGAGTCATCGATCAGGTAAAACCCACGATGAAATGTCTCTCGTGGTTTACGCTGAATGTTTCGGGATGAAAGCATTCAGCGCTTTTTTTAGCAGAAGCCGGGAGTGTCGGGAAGTGCTGTATTAACCGGACCCACTCGGTTTCCCATTACGGTTTCCACGCGGGGCGTGGCAAGCGGAATACCCATTTATGCTCACCACCACCAAAGCGTAAAATTCATGAGACAAAGTCATATCCTGCCGGGTTTTCGTCCGGCCCTCGGCTTTACCCTGTTTTATTTGGGACTCGTCGTGCTCATTCCGCTCAGCACGCTGGTCTTCAAAAGCCTTTTCCTGAGCTGGGACGAATACCTTGACATCATCCTGAACAAGCGGGTGCTGGCTTCGTTCCGGGTCAGTTTCGCAACCTCCCTGATCGCCGCGGCAATCGCGAGCGTTTTCGGCTTCATCATCGCCTGGACCTTCGTCCGCTATCCGTTTCCCGGCAAGCGCGTGCTCGACGCGCTGATCGATCTGCCGTTCGCGCTGCCGACCGCGGTGGCCGGCATCGTGTTGGCGACGATCTACCAGCCCGGCGGATTTCTCGGCAAATTCATCGCGGAGGCGTTCGGCCTCAAGGTCGCCTACAATCCGACCGGGATCGTGATCGCGTTGATTTTCATCGCGCTGCCGTTCGTGGTCAGGACCGTGCAGCCGGTGCTGCAGGAATTCGACACGACCATGGAGGAGGCCGCATCGACCTTGGGAGCGACCCGCCTGCAGGTATTTTTGAAGGTGATCTTTCCGAATGTGTTTCCGGCCTTGCTGACCGGTTTCGCCTTGGCGTTCGCGCGCGGCATCGGTGAATACGGCTCGGTGATCTTCATTGCCGGCAATCTGCCCTATGTCTCCGAAATCGTGCCGTTGATGATCATCACCAAGCTGGAACAATACGAATACGCCGGCGCGACCGCGATTGCGCTGACCTTGCTGGTCATTTCGTTCTTGCTGCTGCTGGTGATCAACTTACTGCAATACTGGGTGCGGAAGCGCTCGGGACAACTCTAGGAGTCTAGGCCGATGAATGCGATAACTGTTGCCGAAACGATCGATCAAGCCCCGCGCCGCCATATTGCCCTCGGCGATGCACCCTGGGTCCAATGGAGCCTGGTCGCGGTGTCGGTCGGATTCATCTTTCTGTTTTTATGCCTGCCGCTGGCGGTCGTGCTCTTCGAGGCCTTTGCGAAAGGCTGGGATGCCTACTGGTCCGAGCTGACGCAGCCGGATGCGCAAGCGGCGATCGAGCTGACCTTGATCACCGCCCTGGTCACGGTGCCTTTGAACACCGTCTTCGGCGTGGCCGCCGCCTGGGCGATCACCCGCTTCGAATTTCCGGGCAAGAGCCTGTTAACGACCCTGATCGATCTGCCGTTTTCGGTGTCTCCGGTCATTTCCGGATTGATCTTCGTGCTGTTGTTCGGCGCGCAGGGCTGGTTCGGCGCATGGCTCGGCGAACACGATCTGAAGGTCATCTTCGCGGTGCCGGGCATCGTGCTGGCGACGCTGTTCATCACCTTCCCCTTCGTCGCGCGCGAATTGATTCCGCTGATGCAGGAGATGGGCAGCGAAGAGGAAGAAGCCGCATTGTCCTTGGGCGCCAGCGGCTGGAAGACCTTTTTCCTGATCACCTTGCCGAATATCAAATGGGGGCTTTTGTACGGCGTCTTGCTGTGCAATGCGCGGGCGATGGGCGAGTTCGGCGCGGTTTCGGTCGTCTCCGGCCATATCCGCGGCCTGACCAATACGCTGCCGCTGCATGTCGAAGTCAGTTACAACGAATACAACTTCGTCGGCGCCTTCGCGAGCGCCTCGATCCTGGCCGGACTTGCGATCGTGACGCTGGTCCTGAAGAGCCTTTTGGAATGGAAGAAGCGCTGAGATTGGATCTCGATTTCCTGAACCTTGCACCCTGAACTGGCATTATGAGCATCCTACTTTCGAACATCAGTAAAAACTTCGGCGACTTTTCCGCGCTCGACCATATCAATCTGGAGATTCCGGAAGGCGAACTGGTCGCCCTCTTGGGCCCGTCCGGCTGCGGCAAGACGACCTTGCTGCGCATCATCGCCGGCCTGGAGCAGCCGGATTCCGGGCGCGTGCTGCTGAGCGGCGAGGACAAGACCGAACAGCATGCCAGCCATCGCGGCATCGGCTTCGTGTTTCAGCACTATGCCCTGTTCCGGCACATGACCGTGTTCGACAACATCGCCTTCGGCCTTCGCGTCAAATCGCGCAAGGAACGTCCCGGCGAGGCGATGATCCGCAAGAAAGTGCACGAGCTATTGCAATTGGTGCAGTTGGACTGGCTGCACGACCGCTACCCGGACCAGCTTTCCGGCGGCCAGCGCCAACGGATCGCGCTGGCGCGCGCGTTGGCGGTCGAGCCTTCGGTGCTGCTGCTCGACGAGCCGTTCGGCGCGCTCGATGCGAGCGTGCGCAAGGACTTGCGCCAATGGCTCAGAAACCTGCATCATGAACTGAACGTGACCAGCATCTTCGTGACCCACGATCAGGAAGAAGCGATGGAGGTCGCGAGCCAGGTGGTGGTGCTGAATCACGGCCGCATCGAGCAGCAAGGCGCGCCGAGCGAGATTTACGATCATCCGGCCAATGCCTTCGTATCGCAGTTCATCGGTCAGACCAATGTGTTCGATCTCGAAAAAGAGGATAAAATCTGGCTGCAACACGCCGGCATCATCCTGGAGCATCCCGAGGCATTGACCGCGCATGTGCGTCCGCACGACATCGACATCGAAAAAAATGCCGATGCATCCTCATCGCCTTTCACCCTGAAAGACTGGCAGCATCTGGGCTCGGCGATCCGGGTCGAATTGTCCAGGGAGGCGCGGGGACAAGGCAAGTCGACCGCAACCGTGTATGCGCAATTGCCGAACGAACGCTTTAAAGCCTTGCGGCTCGCGAAGGGCGACCGGGTGGCGCTCCGGATCAGGCAGGCGCACTGGTTCAATTGAAAAAAATCTATCGCTGAATTAACGTTAAGGAAGGCATGAATCTAAATCAACTCGAACTCCTCCGCGTCTTGCAGGAGACCAATTTCAACCTGTCGAAAGCGGCGGAGAAAATGTTCGTCGTGCAGTCGGCGGTCAGCCGCCAACTGCAATTGCTGGAAGCCGAGCTCGGCGCGCCGGTGTTCGAGCGTCAGGGCAAGAAACTGGTCGGCCTGACGCCGCTCGGCGAACGCATCATGGAAGAAGTCACGCTGATCAACCTGTCCAAACGCAACATCCAGGCGATCGCGGAAGATTTTTTGCACAACCGGGGCGGCGAATTGCATGTCGCGACCACGCACACCCAGGCCAAGTATTTTTTGCCGGAGCCGATCCGCAAATTCCGCGAGAAATACCCGAACATCAAAATCTACATCGTGCAGTCGTCGCCGACCAATCTGATCGACCTGCTGCATCATCATCAGGCCGACATCGCGATCTGTACCGAAAAGCTGAATGAAGAGGACGACAAGCTGATCATCAAGCCGTGCTACGAATGGCATCATGTCGCGGTCGTGCCGAAGGGCCATCCCTTGGCCGAGGGCGAGATTACGCTGGAGCGACTGGCCGATTTCCCGATCTTGACTTACAGCAAGGGCTACACCGGCCGTTCCAGCATCGAAAAAGCCTTGACCAGCAGTCATACCTCGCTGGACATCGCGCTCGAAGCCGCCGATTCGGACATCATCAAGACCTATGTGCGGATCGGCCTCGGCGTCGGCATCATCGCCGCTACCGCGTTCGAGCCGCAGGCCGATGACGACCTGATCGCGCGCGATCTGGGCCACCTGATTCCGCCTTCGGTGACCCGCTTCGCTTATTTGAAGCAGCTGTATCTGCCGGAGTTCTGCCGGTTTTTCATCGACGAGTTGCTGGCGACGGCGGAGCGGAAACACCCGACGGCATAGTTCGTCGCGCTTTGCCGATAGCATCGGGTCGGCTTGACAGCACAAAGCCGATTAGAGTACTTTAACCATCACATTCAGTTCACGCTGACCGGACAACCGGAAGCCAGTGACTCCCGTGAGGGAGCACTGGCTTTTTTTTGCCCAAAATTTTGCGATGGTTCGGCGCCGGGGCGACAAATCGGCGCGATTTTTGTTAACCATTCGAGACAAAAAACATCGGAGAAATCAACGTGAACGGAAACCGTCTGGAAATCGAAGGCCTCGTCGCCGAACTGCGCGCCTTGCGTTTGCGCTCGCTCGAAAGCCGCGCGCGGCTGAACAAGCCGCCGAAGCTGCCGTCGCGCAAGGTACTGATCACGATCATCGACGGGCTCAGCGCGGCGATGTTTCCGAACCGGCTGGGCCTGCCCGACCTGACCGACGAAGGCATCGACAGTTATGTCGGCCACACCCTGGACGTGACGCTCAGGGAGTTGCAAAGACAGATCCGCCGCGAGCTGTGTTTCATGGCCGCGGACGATGCCGACGCGGAGGAGATCCTGCTGCACGCGTCGGCGATCACCCGGGCGTTCGCGGTCACGATTCCGGCGCTGCGCCGGCTGATCGACAGCGATATTCAGGCCGCCTATGAGGGGGACCCGGCCGCCGGCAGCATCGACGAGGTGCTGGTCTGCTACCCGGGCGTGACCGCGATCATCCATCAGCGCATCGCGCACGTGCTGTTCGGCCTCGGCGTTCGGCTGACCGCGCGGATGATCACCGAGATCGCGCATTCCGCGACCGGCATCGACATCCATCCGGGCGCCCAGATCGGCGAAAGTTTTTTCATCGATCACGGCACCGGCGTCGTGATCGGCGAAACCGCGGTGATCGGCCGCCATGTGCGCCTGTATCAGGCCGTGACCCTGGGCGCGAAGCGTTTTGCGAAAGACGCGGACGGCGTGCTGACCAAAGGCTACCCCCGCCACCCGATCGTCGAGGATGATGTGGTGATTTATGCCGGCGCGACGATCCTGGGCCGCGTCACGATAGGCCAGGGGTCGACGATCGGCGGCAATGTCTGGCTGACCGAGAGCGTCGCGCCCGGCAGCATCGTGACCCAATCGCGCGCGCACCACAGTGAAATTTTAACTAAAAAAGAGCCCCCGGTTTACAGCGAATCGCCTGTAAATCACTGATTTATTGATAACCAAGAGGAAAACATCCGATGACCGATATACATGACGCCCATACCGCATTAGGAGACGTCGCCGCCCGTACGCTTTCGAATGCAACCAAAACCGTCCCGATGATGGGAGCCATTACGCCGCGCTGGCTGGTCCACCTGTTGCAATGGGTGCCGGTCGAGGCGGGTATTTACCGGGTCAACAAAGTCAAGAATGAGGCCGATCTCGCGGTCGACTGCTCCAGCCTCGATGAAAAAGTATTGCCGCAAACCTTCGTCGATTACGAAGAGTGGGGCCGGGAATACCGCTTGAACGCGGTCAATACCGTGCTGGACGTGCATACCCGTATCGCCGATTTGTACAGCAGCCCGCATAACCAGATCCGCGAACAGTTGCGCCTGACCATCGAAACGGTCAAGGAGCGTCAGGAAAGCGAGTTGATCAACAACGCCGAATACGGCTTGCTGAACAATGTCGCCGACTCGATGAAGATCAAGACCCGCCATGGCTCGCCGACCCCGGACGATCTGGACGAGCTGATCGCGAAGGTCTGGAAAGAGCCCGGCTTCTTCCTTGCGCATCCGCGCGCGATCGCGGCCTTCGGCCGGGAAGCGACCCGCCGCGGCACCCCGCCGCCGACCATTTCGCTGTTCGGCTCGCAGTTTTTGACCTGGCGCGGCCTGCCGTTGATCCCGACCGACAAACTCCGGATCACCAACGGCAAGACCAACATCCTGCTCTTACGCACCGGCGAAAGCCGTCAGGGCGTGGTCGGCCTGTATCAGCCGAATCTGACCGACGAACTGAGCATGGGCCTGTCGGTGCGTTTCATGGGCATCAACCATAAGGCGATCGCTTCTTATCTGGTGTCGTTGTACTGCTCGCTGGCGGTCTTGACCGACGACGCGCTCGGCTTGCTCGAAAACGTCGAAGTGGACAACTATTATGACTACGCGTATGACTACAAGAAGTGATCTGGAGGGGTTGACCAACGCGCAGCCCTTGCCGGACATCGAGCAACTGACCCGCTGGGCGAACGAGTTTTACTCGGCCCAGCCGACCGGGGGCTTCGACTCCGCCCAGCCTGCGGCAGGGCAACCCGTCACCGAGGCTATCACCGATATTTCCCCGTCTTCGGGGCACGCGAAGGTACCGCCGTCGTTCAGCGTGCCGCACGAAAGCGGTTTGCATGAACTGGCGACTCCGAGCCGATCCGTAGAACCTGCGGCGTTGGGTTCTCCGTATTATTTTCAGCAATTTGCGAATGCGGAAGGGCTGGATGCGGTTCCGCATGCGTCGGCGACGCATGGACTGTCCGGCCTGATCGGCGATGCGTCGTCATTCGGCGTCAAGCCGGAAAGTTTCGGCCTGCCGGGCGTCGGCGAACTGAAAAGTCTGGCGTCGCCGAAGATCGGCGCTCCCGGTCTGTCCTCCGGTTCTTCGTTTTATTTTCTCGAAGAAGCGTCTAGTGTTGCCCGCAACGCGGCGGCGCCGAGCCTCGGTTCCGCGCATCCGCCGTTCGACGTGCAGGCGGTGCGCCGGGATTTTCCGATCCTGAGCGAAAAGGTCAACGGGCGTCCCTTGGTGTGGCTCGACAATGCGGCGACCACGCAGAAGCCGCAAGTGGTGATCGACCGGCTGAGTCATTTCTATCAGCACGAAAACTCGAACATCCACCGCGCCGCGCATGAGCTGGCCGCGCGTTCGACCGATGCCTACGAAAACGCGCGCGAAATCGTCGCGCGCTTCATCGGCGCGGATTCACCGAACGACGTCGTGTTCGTGCGCGGTTCGACCGAGGCGATCAACCTGGTCGCGCAAAGCTGGGGCCGCGCGAATATCGGTCCGGGTGACGAGATCATCGTCAGCTGGCTCGAACATCACGCGAACATCGTGCCGTGGCAGCAGTTGTGCGCGGAAAAGGGCGCGGTGCTGAGAGTGATTCCGGTCGATGACTCGGGGCAGATCCTGCTGTCCGAATACCAGAAATTGCTGAGCGGCAAGACCAAACTGGTCGCCTTCACGCAGGTCTCGAACGCGCTCGGCACGATCACGCCGGCCCAGGAGATCATCGAACTGGCGCATCGCGCCGGCGCGAAAGTCCTGCTCGACGCCGCGCAGTCGATCTCGCACATCAAGGTCGACGTGCAGAAGCTCGACTGCGATTGGCTGGTGTTCTCCGGCCACAAGATCTACGGTCCGACCGGCATCGGCGCGGTGTACGGCAAGCCGGAAGTGCTCGAAGCGATGCCGCCCTGGCAGGGCGGCGGCAACATGATCGAGGACGTAACCTTCGAGAAGACCGTGTACCAGCCTGCGCCCGCGCGCTTCGAGGCCGGCACCGGCAACATCGCCGATGCGGTCGGCCTCGGCGCCGCGCTGGAGTATGTCGAAAGAGTCGGCATCGAAAACATCGCCCGTTACGAGCATGAACTGTTGGCTTACGCGACCGACGCGCTCTCAAGGATTCCGGGCCTGCGTCTGATCGGCACCGCGCGCGACAAAACCAGCGTGTTGTCGTTCGTATTGAAGGGACTGAATACCGCCGACATCGGCGCCGCGCTGAACAAGGAAGGCATCGCGGTGCGTTCCGGCCACCACTGCGCGCAGCCTATCCTGCGCCGGTTCGGGCTCGAAAGCACGGTCAGACCTTCCCTGGCGTTCTACAACACCTATGCCGAGATCGATTGGCTGGCGACCGTGGTGCGCAAGATCCAGTGCGGCAATATCCCGCTGCGCTAAAACGGCAAGCCTTCTCTCCCCGGTCGTCGAGGGGAGAGGCGACTTGATCATGAGGCTCGGTGATAAATACCCCCATATCCCTCCTTAAGGGCGGTTCCGGCCAATGCTCCGACAACGCATCGGCGATCGTGTCGATGCAGGCTTACCAAGGCATGTTCTGTTCTTTGATCCCTACCGGTTAGGCGGCTTTGCCTAACCGGCTCATAATGAAACTCCTCCTGGGTGATGAAAACTTCGGTTTCTTTCAATCACTGCGTTTTCCCAGAGCCGACTGATAGTTCGCTAAGCAATTATCGATGCCTCTTGCCGTGCAAATAAGTCCATCTCCCTTCCATTAGGATCGTACAAGACTACAGATCACACTCTCGCGGCGAGGTCGCCTTGCCGAAAAGCTACAGGACGGGGAAATGTTGTCAACAGTTATGCAGCCTAATGGCAGGGTGCTGCGTTATAATGGCGAATCGACAAGAGCGCGCAAATTTTAACCGGACTGTCTGAATGCCGCGTTTTTCTATTACACCTTTCGCAAGATTTGTGGATGCTGGTCGATGTTTGATTATTTTCGGTACGTTGACGAGGTGTAATTAAAACATGCGCAAGATCACTCGCATGCCTTCACATGGCAAAGGACGCTTATCTGTAATAACGGTTTTGACCCTGCTAAACGGATGTGCGCCTCAATCTTATCAGCCCATCCTGCCGCCTGCCTACATGCAGGATTTTAAAGAGTCCGATCGTGATGCGGCGCCCGATCCGGAGCCGGAACCAGAACTGCAAGCAGAAACGGCTTCGGCCGAAGAGAAAAAGCCGCCTTCACCCACAACGCAGGGCAGGGAATTCAATTTAAATCAGGTCATCCAGACCGCCTTAAAATCCGATCCGGTCATTCAGTCCGCCTTTGAAAACATCACGCAAGCCGAAGCCGATTTGATAACGGCTGGACTTCTGCCAAACCCGGATGTTTCGGTCAGCGGTTCGTTGATCCCATTGGATCGAACCTTTACCGTGAACCGGCAAGGCGGCCCGCCGCAATTCGATGCGGGGATTTCGATGCCGATCGATTGGTTTTTATTCGGCAAACGCGCCGCTGCGATCGTTTCCGGTCAGCACGGGGTCGATGTGGCCACTGCCGATTTCGCGAATACGATCAGACTCAGAATAGCGTCCGCGATCGCCGCCTTTTATTCGGTGCTGGAAGCCCAGGCGATGTTGGAACTGGCGCAGGAAAATAATGCCAATCTGACCAAGTTAGAACAGATCATTCTGAATCGCGTGGCGCTCGGCGGCGTCGGCACGATCGAGGCGGACAGGATCCGCTTGTCCATTTTCAGCAGCCACCGTGATGTGCATGCGCGCGAGCTCGAGTTGAATGTCGCGATCAATCAGCTGCGTTCTTTGCTCGGAATCGTTGAAAATGTGCCGATTAAAGTGAAGGGTTCACTGGAGATCGCAGCGCCGGCAGAGCCGCTGCCGATCGACACCGCATTCAAACTGGCCGAGGAAAACCGGCCGGATCTTTTGTCATTGCAAAGACAACTCGCCAAGGCGAATGCCGATATTGCGCTCGAGGAAAGTAAAGCCTATCCGCAAGTCGTGCCGAAAATCGGTTATACCCGGCAGTTTCAAGAACAGGCGATCGGTTATCCCGATGCAAATTCCTGGGGCGCCGGTGTCGATATTGTCGTGCCGCTTTTCGACCGCAATCAGGGCAATATCGCGAAGGCAAAATCGGTGTTGGTTCAGTCCCGGGCGAATCTGCAGGCGCAATTGACCGCGCTGCGCAGCGAAATCGATCAGGGGGTCAATGCCTTTGCTTCCGCGCATCAGATCCTGGTCAATGACGATCCCGGCCAATTGGAAGCCGCGAAAAACGTGCGCGACAAAATCAATCAGGCCTATGAATTGGGCGGCAAAACGCTGATCGAGGTACTGGATGCGCAGCGAATCTACCTTGAAACCTACCGTTTGCACATCACCAGCCGCTCCAATTACTGGCATTCCCTGTATCAACTCAATGCGGCTATCGGCAAAGAAGTCTTGCGATGAATCATCATTTATTTTCATTTTCCGGCAGGAATATGCGTTTTCATGTCGGCTGCGTCGTTGTTGCCGCCGTGATTTTGTTCGTGTTGGTTTCATGGCAGCCCGGCCAGGCTCAGCAAAACACCGTTGATAATACGGAGGTCGTAAAACTGATCGGGCCAAGGACGGTCCGCGTAAAAGCGGGCAGCCTGCTTGAGCAAAAGCTGGATATTTCGATCGTCCCGAAAGAGCAAATCACCACGCCGCTATTGCTGGCGACAGGATCGGTCGTAGCGCATTTGGCGCCGGGTTCCAATCCGAGCGAAGACCGTTGGCAGTTCAACAGCATCGAGCTTTCCGGAGTGTATGCCGACTGGCAGCGGGCGCGAGCGGAAAAAGAATTTAACGTCAAGCGCCTGGCCAAGATTCGCGAGTTGACCGCCTCGCAGACGCAATCGCAAAAACTGGTGGTTGATCGGCTGCGCAAGCTGGTTGCAACCGGGACCGAAGCGATCAGAGATCTAACCGCCGCGGAAGCGAACCTTTTGCAAGTCCAGCTTGAAGGTCAGAAAGCGGTGTATGAGGCCGAAACGGCCTTGACGGTCGCGACGCGCAATCGCGCCGCGCTGGAAAGAACCTTGTTACAGGATGGCGTCGATCCTGCGTTGCTGGAAAATGCGACATCCGGTACTTCCCTGATCAAGGCGGACGTACCCGAATTAAAAATCAGCCTGGTCTCGGTCGGGCAGTCCTGCGTGACCAAATTTTATGGCTTGCCGGGACAAACCTTTATCGGCAAGGTCAAGAGTCTGGCGCCGTCCTTGTCGGCTGAGCAGCATACCCTGCGGGTCTTCTTTGAGTTGCCGGATGTGAATAACAAATTCAAACCGGGAATGTATGCCGAAATCGGTCTCGGCACCGATCCCAGGATGGCGATCCTGGTGCCGTCGGATGCGGTCTTGCACAGCAGGAATGCCGATTTTGTGTTTATCGGCGACGGTCCGGGATTATGGCATATTACCGAAGTGCAGGTCGGTGAAAGCATCGGCGATCGGGTCGAAATTCTGCAAGGCCTGCAAGGCGGCGAAAAGATCATCGGCAATGGCGCGATCCTGTTGAAGCCGATGCTGGTGCAGGCGCTGCTGAATGAAGAGGTGGTCAAGGAGATGCAACCCGAGGGCGTTGCGAAATGATCCCGCAACTCTTGAATAATGCGATGCACCATCGTTTGATCGTGCTGGGCATCGCGGTGATCATCACACTGCTGGGGCTGTGGTCGTTTTCACGGATGCAGATCGATGCCTATCCGGATATTTCCGCGCAGATGGTGCAGGTGATCACGACCTATCCGGGACGGGCGCCCGAAGAAGTCGAGCGCCAGGTCACGGTGCCGATCGAGATTCAGATGCGCAACGTGCCGCGGGTCGACACGATACGTTCGCGGACCATCTTCGGCCTCTCGGTCGTGCAGCTGATCTTTGAAGAAGGCGTCGAGGGCTACTGGGCGAGGCAGCGAGTACAGGAGAAGCTGACCGGCCTTGATTTGCCCGACGGCGCATCGGCCGAATTGGGGCCCTTGGCGACCGCTTATGGGGAAATCCTGCGCTATGAGCTGGTCTCGGACGGCCGCTACGATTTGATCGAACTGCGCTCGATCAACGATTGGGTCGTGATACCGCATTTGTTGCGCGCCTCCGGCGTTGCCGACGTGAGTAATTTCGGCGGCGATGAAAAGCAATACGCGGTGCTGATGAATCCGGCGCAATTACAGCGCTTCGGCTTGTCGCTGAATGATGTAGTGGATGCGATCCGGACCAACAACGAAAGCGCTGGCGGCAGCGTGCTGTCACGAGGCAGCATGTCCTTTGTGATCCGGGGACGCGGGGCGCTACAAAGCGTCGAGGAAATCGGCAACATCTTCATCAAATCGCACGGTGGCACGCCGATCTATGTGCGCGATGTCGCGGATGTCGAAATCGATTCGAAAGTGCCTTCCGGTATTTTAAGCAAGGATCGTAACGATGCGACGATCGAAGGCATCGTGCTGATGCGCCGAAGCGAAAATCCTTCGGGCGTTCTGGATAACGTCAAGGACGTTATCGCCGAGCTGAACAAGGTCGATTTGCCCCAGGGTGTGCGTGTCGAGCCTTTTTATGACCGTTCGATGCTGGTCGACAACACGCTGCATACGGTCAGTCACAGCGTATTGCTCGGTATTTCGCTGGTGACGCTGGTGTTGCTGTTCTTTTTGGGGCGTCCTTCATTGGCTTTGATGGTCGCCTTGACGATCCCATTTTCGCTGTTGTTTGCGCTGGTGCTGATGAACGCGATCGGGATTCCGATCGGCTTGCTGTCGATCGGCGCGATCGATTTCGGCATCATCGTGGACGGCGCGGTGATCATGGCCGAAAACATTGCCCATCGCCTGGATCAGGCGTCGCAACAAAAAAGCCAGACCGGCGCCGCCAAAACGGTGTTGGAGGCTTCATTGGAGGTCGAGCGTCCGGTCTTTTTCTCGATCTTGATGATCGTCGGCGCCTTTTTGCCGCTGCTGACGCTGACGCATATCGAAGGTTTGCTGTTTCGACCGATGGCGTTGACGATATTGTTTGCCTTGTTCGGCGCGATGCTGTTTGCCATTTTCGTGGTGCCGGCCTTGGCCAGCATTTTATATCGGCATGGCTACAAGGATTGGGAAAACCCGGTTTTGAAGTGGCTTTACCCGCGCTACTCCGTCTTGCTCGAAACCTTGATGCGCCATCGCTGGCGTACGGTCATGTTCTCAGTTGCGCTGCTGGTCGCCAGCCTGCTGTCGATCGTGCCGCGCCTCGGCACCGAGTTTTTGCCTTACATGGACGAAGGCGTCGCGTGGGTACGCGCGAATTTTCCGGAAGGCACGGCTTTGGAGCAAACCTCCAAATTCGGCCAGCGTCTTCGGCAAATTGCGCTGGAATTTCCCGACATCGATTTCATCGTGGTGCAGGCGGGACGCAGCGATAGCGGCACCGACCCTTTCCCGCCCAGCCGGATCGAAATGCTGATCAGTCCCAAGCCTCGCGATCAATGGACGCAATTTTCCCGCAAGCAGGAACTGCTCGCCGCGTTGGGAGCCCGCTTTCGCGAAGAGTTTCCGACCACTCGCTTCAACTTTACCCAGCCGATCATCGATAGCGTGACCGAGGATGCAAACGGCACCTCCGCGAATTTGGCCGTGGAGTTTTCGGGCGCCGATTCGGAGGTATTGCTGCGTCTGGGGCAGAAGACAAAGGAACTGCTGACGAAAGTACAGGGTGCGGAGGACGTCAGCATCGAACAGGAAGGGCCACAGCCGCAACTGGTGATCAAACCGGATCGTTTTCTTTGTGCGCGCTACAACATCAACGTTGAGGAGGTCAATCAGTTGATCGACGTCGCGATCGGCGGCTCGCCGATCGGACATTTGTTCGAGGGGGAACGCCGCATCGACATCGTCGCTCGCTTCGCGAAGGAATATTTAAGTTCGCCTGCCGCGATCGGGCGATTGCCCGTTTACAACGCGGAAGGCATACCGATTCCTTTGGCGCAGGTCGCCCATATCGACATCGTCGACGGGCAGACGATCATTGCCCGCGGCGACGGGCGTCGCCGGCTGACCGTGCGTACCGACATCGTGAATCGCGATCAGGGCGGTTTCGCCGAAGAGGCGCAACGTCTTTTCGAAAAGGAAATCACGGTGCCGGCCGGTTACCGGGTGGCCTGGCTAGGCATGTTTGAAAATCTGGAGCGCGCCGGGCAGCATTTCGCCATTCTGGTACCGATGAGCATCGGCGTAATTTTCTTGCTGTTGTTGGCGACTTTCGGCTCGCTGCGCGCGGCGTTGATTCTGCTGTTCGCGATTCCTTTCGCGTTTGTCGGCGGGGTGGTGGCGCTCTATCTGCGCGACATGCACATGAATGTGTCTTCCGGCGTCGGCTTCGCGGCGGTCTTCGGCGTTTCGATCATGAACGGTGTGCTGATCGTGCGCACGATCACCGAATTGCGGATGAACGGAACCGCGCTGGAAGCCGCGATCGTGCAGGGTTCGGTGCGCTGTGTCCGGCCGATTTTGATTGCCTCGCTGGTCGCGATTCTGGGATTGGTGCCGGCATCGTTGGCGACTGGTCTGGGTTCGGATGTCCAGCGGCCTTTGGCGACTGTGATCGTGTGGGGGCTTTTCAGCGCCACGGTCATGACCATTTTACTGGTGCCCGTTCTCTACCGGTTATTTGAGCCGCCGATCAGTTTGCCCAGCGAAGAAGAACTGGAGCTGGATCAAGATTAAATTCTGGTCAGCCGGGTGTTTAAAACCCGGCTGATCTACGGCAGCGAAATCAGTTCTCGCCAGATCCCTCATTATGCGCATAGCGCTGTATTTTCGGCAGTCGAAAGGCCAAAGACAGGCGGTCTAAAAAAACTCAAAGCCTACTTTCCGCGCCATGCGCGGCTTTTATCGGCGCCGCATTCCAGTCCCAGGATGACGCAGCTGCCAATCGACCAGGCGCTTTCCGGCCTCATCGGCCAAGCGCTGAGCCTCTCCATTCATACGTCGTTCGAGCCGACCGTATCGCTATTTTCTTGTAGACCGCATTTCTCTCGTTCAAATCATGCCGGCGTCTGTCGGCGCAATCAGCGCTTGTTGAATTGGCAACGCCTGCTGCTGCTTCGATGTTTGTCGAGCAACCTCAAATAAAGCCTGATTTTGAATGTTACTCTCCGGCGCGCGACCTCACAGGGTACGCGAGACCGTGCATCGTGCAATCGAAATGCCAGCGGAGCAAGCATTGATTGCTGGAATATCAGCACAAAGTGCTGGTTTGGTGTTGGTATATCAGCAGTTTTGACTTAAATAACACTTAAGAATATTAGAAATTCATAATAGAACAATTGGTTAAATGGTGGCATGGAACTTGCGATATTGATTTTGCGAACTTGCGCACGGACAACAAGGTTTTCGGCCGCTTTGAGAGGGGCTGCCAGGAATCGGGTCAAGGATGACCCTCGAAAAACAATAAAAGTACCAATGTCTCACTAACTAAGGATGTAACTATGAATAAGCTTACCATCAAGCGTAGGCCGCGAGCGGCTAAATTCCCGCTTGCGGCGGGACTGCTGGCCTTGTCGCTGGCCGGATACGGCAGCGCCCAGGCCGGACTTCTGGGAGGGCTGGTCGGTCCTGACTTGACTCTGCAAACGACCGGCGGCTTGCAGCGCGCCCCTGAAGCCATCAGCAAAACGACGGGCAAAGTCATTCCGAATGGCACTGTCCTATTGGCGTGGACCGGCGATGATATTCTGGACGATCAGAATGCCGATTCCGATTTCCTGACCGTGATCGACGCGGAGCCGGATTCGACGACCTACGGCAAGGTGATCTGGACCGCCGGCCTGCCGTCCATCCTCGGTGCGAACAAGCCGGGCACCGCGCTGCTGCATACATCGGACATCCACAACGAGCCGCATCACAACAACGCCTACACCACCTATATCGATCCGGTCAGCAAAAAGAAATACCTGTTCGCCGGCGGTCTGATCAGCGGCAACATTTTCCGCTTCGATATCACCGACGTGCGCAAGATTCCGAAGGCGGAAATCGCCGTTTGCGGTATGGAGTTGCTGAAGTCCTCGCTGACCGACGACTTCGTGGTGCTGCCGAACGGCCACATTGCTGCCACCTTCATGGGCGGCACCGCTTATTACGGACCCGGTACGGTGGTCGAGTTCCATCCTTTGCGCACAGGCGCATGCGCGGGCGGCCTGCCTTATCTGCCAATCCCTCTGGTTGGCGATATTTTGCAGAACGACAAGCAATACCTCAGCGAAAATTCCGCCATCGTCTGGAACTCCGGCGTCACCCGTTATACGCCGCAGCATTTGACCGGAATTTCGGATGCGGGACTGGAAGCCTATCCGCACGGCATGCAGTTGACCTATAACGGCAATTATCTGGTCACCTCCGATTACGCCAATCCTCTGGTATTGGGTGCCGGCGACCCGATCGCGAATCTGTTCAGCGATTACTTTACCTACAATCCGCTGCCGACCAATTTGACCAGCCTCCGCCAGTTCGGCACCACCGTACGGGTATGGCGAGCCAATGACCTGAAGAAGGGGCCGATCAGCGTCAGCCAGGTGCCGGATGGGCCGCGGATCGAGGATGTCTATTTGCACGAAGAACCGGAAGGCTTGATGGGCCTGGCGCTGCCGCACAGCAAGGGCCATACCGATCCGCAGACCGGTCAGCTGGTGCCGCATAACGGCGCTTTCGCGGCCAGCATGTGCGGCGGCACGCTGTATTACACCTCCAATATTCTCGCGCCGCAGACCGCCAATAACGGTCAGGGTCCGGAATGGAAGCCGGTCTATGACGTAGGTCCTTGCACAGGCGTTTCCTATTTTGCGATCAGCGACGACGACAAATATCTGTTCCTGCCGATCGCCGGCGAAAACAGCCCGGGCGACCATGTTTATGAGCGCGATTATCCGGGCGAACACGACCGCCGCGTGTTGTCGCTCGATATCCAGCCTTTGCTCGCGAAAGGAACCGATCCTATCGATTGCGATTTCCCGGCAGCCGATTCGAGCCGCCCCGGCAATTCCACGCTGGGCCTGCCGATCGCAGGAAACGCTTTGAACAACAGGGTGCATAACAACGGCGCCGCCGATTGCCCGGTGGTGGTCGGACAAGTCACCGCGAACTCTCCGGAAAACTACGCCACCCACGGTGGCCCGCATTTCGTCGGCATTGACCGCGCCGGCGCTACCGGTTCATCGGCAAGCGGCGCGTTGCAACCCGGCAAGCGTCTCGTGTTCATCAATTACTTCGTCGACCTGAACCATATGGGACTTCTGGGCACCGGCTCCGGCGGGGACAGAAAGATCTATGTGGCGAAAATCAATGCCGACGGTTCTTTGCAATATGACGAGAGCTTCAAGGACGAACTGACCGGTGAATTGGGCGTCGCCCTGACCGGACCTGAGCGCTCGGAGTTCGACTGGCCGAATCGTGGCGTCACCGGCTCGGCACGTCCGCACGGTGCGATTTTCGAGAAGAACGGCCTGAAACTGAAAGGGCCTGAGCATTACCAAAATTAGCCGTGACTGCCCGGCGCGGTTAACGCCGCGCCGGGTTTTAAGCTGAAATTTTGTATGAGGCAGAGGCCGATGTCCGGGATTTCTAACCCTCTGATGACTCCTCCCGGTAAGTCGCCCCTCCCTCTTTTTATGACAATCCTGATCAAAGCAATCGCAACCATGTCAACAATCAACAAAAAATACACGCTGCTGGTTTCCGCTCTCGGCTTATCCGCCGCGCTGGACGTGACGGCCGCCGAGCAAGCGCAAACAGACTCGCAAACATCCGCCATCAGTCAGGCGGAGATAGACTACGTCGTGAAACGGCGCGCCGCGCAAGGCGTGCCGCTGACCGACGAGATCAAGCAGGATATCAAGGAAGATCTGGTCAGCCAGTCGCTGTTAGCGGACCAGGCCCTCAGGAAACAACTGGACAAGAATCCCGAAATCGAAGCGCACCTGCAACTGGACCGGCTGGCCATTCTTTCGAAAGCTTACCTGGACGCCTATTTCAAAGAGCATCCGGTAACGGAAGACAGCATTCGCAGCGACTACGAAAGCAAAAGGACGTCCGGAAAATTTCTCGAATACAAGATACGCCAGATCGTGGTGCCCGATAAGGCCGAAGCCGAGGGCATCATCAAACAAATCAAGTCGGGCGCCGATTTCTCCGAACTGGCCAAACACAAATCCCATGACCCCGGCGCCGAACATCACGGCGGCAGTATCGGCTGGTTCCGTCCCGACATCTTCATCGACGAGGCCTTCGCCGGCGCCGTCACGCAACTGAAGAAAGGCGAACTCACCGTCGAACCGGTCAAGACTCGCTACGGCTGGAACATCATCCTGCTCGACGACGGCCCGCGCAAGGTGACCGACGCCCAGCCTTATGACCATACCAATATCAAGCTGCGCGGCGTTCTGCGCGAAAAGGCGGAGAAAAAGCAGGTCGAAAAACTGCTCGCCGAATTGAAAGGCGCATCGCATGTCGCCGCGATTACCGATTCGAACAGCAAAACACGGTGACCGCGAATGAGTTACAAAACATTATTCGGCGCCGCCCTGCTTGGCCTGGCCGGCTCGGCTTACGCGGCGCCGGTGCTGATCTCGCCCGATTGGGGCGCCGAGGCGTGCCAGGCCTGGAATGCCAGCCCGGTGCTGACCCAAAAACTGGTCGAATCCGGATGGGTAAAAAACAATGATGGACGCGGTTTCAAGGTGATCCAGCTTTACCGCGAGGACTGCGGCGACAAGCCGACGGCCGAATTGCGGATTGCGCTGCAGGGTAGTCTTGCCCGCTGCGTCTATGGAGGCAAAGCCGAGACGCAAGCATTAGCGTCGGGTGCCGACTATGTGATGAGCGCCGAGACCGATAGCTGGGTCGAGATGGGGCGCGGCGACTACGGCCCGATGCGCGCGATGATCTCCGGCAGTTTGGGTTTCGACGGTCCGATGGGCGAAGCGATGGGCAACATGGAGCCTTTCGAGAGTTTCCTGTTGTTGGTAGGCAAAGTGCCGGCCGACACCCGGCAATGCCCGAATCAGCCGGCCAAGCTCTCTTCCAGTGCGCCTTAAGGCCAAACGCCACGGTTTGACAACTATTTAGGAGAACTAAGCAATGACTACAACAAACAGGTACCTGGCCGTCGCGGCGACGGCCGTATTGGGCGGCTTGCCGGCCATCGCGGGGGCGACCAACGGCTATTTCGCGCACGGCTACGGCGCCCGCAGCAAAGCCTTGGCCGGCGCCAGCACCGCGCGGCTGCTGGATTCGTTCGCGGCCGCGGTCAATCCGGCCAGCAGCGCCTATCTCGGCGACCGGCTGGATGCGGAAATCGAGCTGTTCAGCCCGCGCCGCCAATATACCGTCGATGGCGAGCCGACCTTGGCGCCCGGCGCGTTCCCGCTCAATTCCGGCACCGTCAGAAGCGACAGCGAATGGTTTCCGGTGCCGGCCATCGGCTGGAACCACAGGATCGATGCGGAGCAGGCGGTCGGCGTGACGATGTACGGCAACGGCGGCATGAATACCGATTATGTGGCCACGCCGAATCCTTTATGCCCCTTCCCGGGCGGCAGCGGCACGTTTTGCGCCGGCACCACCGGCGTCGATCTGGCGCAGGCCTTCATCGTGCCGAGTTATGCGCACAGCTTCAACAATGGCCGCTTCTCGTTCGGTATCGCGCCGATTTTTGCGATCCAACGTTTCAAGGCGCGCGGACTGAATGCGTTCGCGCCGTTTTCGAGCGATCCGGCGCATGTTTCGGACCAAGGCTATGACTATTCGTTCGGCGGCGGCGTCAGGGTCGGCGGCCTGGTCGAGGTGCTTCCGGGCGTCCGGTTCGGGGCGTCGTATAAAAGCCGCATCACGATGTCGAAATTCAACGAATACGCGGGGTTGTTCACCGAGCAGGGGAGCTTCGATATTCCCGAAAGCTTCAACTTCGGCCTGGCCTGGGACATCAACAAAGACATCACGACCTCCTTCGATGTCGAACACATTCGTTACAGCCAGGTCGACTCGGTCGGCAACGCGATGTTCCCGAATCTGTTGACCACTCGGCTCGGCGATAACGGCGCCGCCGGTTTCGGCTGGGAGGACATGACCATTTTCAAACTCGGCGCCGAGTGGCGGCCGAACAAGCGTTGGACCTGGCGCGCGGGCGTCAGCTACGGTGCGCAGCCGATTCCAAAGTCCGAAGTGTTGTTCAATGTGCTGGCGCCGGGGGTGCAGGAATACCATTTGACGACCGGCTTCAGCCGCGCGATCGGCGACAAGGACGAAGTCAATTTTGCGTTCATGTATTCGCCGAGCAATTCGGTCAAAGGGCCTAATCCTTTGAGTCCGAAGCAAAACATCGAACTGGAAATGGATCAGTATTCATTTCAGCTGGGCTGGTCCAAGAAGTTTGAATAACGTTAGGACGGCATTTCGGGCATAGCCTGGGCTTGTGCCCCGCGGAAGCACTGGCCAAGGATGGCGGCAGTGCTTTTGCCTAGTTGGTGATTTTTGATAAAGAATGTAACCATCGTCGGTAAATATACCGTAGGCTGAGCGGAGTCGAAGCCAACGGCATCGCCGTAGTGAACCTCCCGGGATTGGGAAGTCGGTAGGGAGGTGATTTAACTCTGGTCCCTCATCAAGCGCACAGCGCCTTATTTTCGGCAGGCGCATGGTCAAAAGACGGGTTGCCGTAGAAATCGCCCTCGACCAGATCAAAGCCTGCGTTCTGCGCCAAGGCGCTGCTTTTTGTTTGCGTCACATTCGCCAGGATGCTGCGCCCGCCGATCGAACGCACCAGCGCATTCCATTGCCGCAGTTTTTCGGCAGCCCTGGCGTCGCGGATCGTGTCCAGCGAGTTGGCCGCCAAACTGACATAATTGGGCTCCAAGGCCTGAATCAACTGATTGGCGTGTTGGCCCAGCGCGGCATAATCGAACTTCAGCGCGATTTGATAGCCGCGGCGCCGGTAATTCTCCAGCCCCTGATTCAACTGTTGCTGAAAACGCGCATAGGCCGGATTGACGGGCACCGTGATCGCGACGTTCCGAGTCTCGAGCCCGCAGCGCACGATGATTTCTTCGAAATAAACGCCGTGATTCTCCTTCACGCCGAGGATATGCCGGGGATCGACATCCAGAAACAGCGTATCGGTTTCCGCCTGCGTCGGCAGCAATAAATAATTCAGCATGTGCACGGTTCTCGACAGACGGTCGAAACTCAGGATCGACAGCGTGTCGATCGACGGCGCCAAGGGATGATCGAGCAAATGCTCGATGTCATCCCGGTACAACGGTTCCGCCGGGCTATTGGTCAGCTGCTGTTTGGCGGTATACCCCGCGATCTGCGCCGGATCTTCGGTCAGCCGAACCGGTGACAAGACGCTGCCGATCTGTATCGGTCCATATACACCATGGACGACGCCGTTTTTGAAGACGAACGGTCCGGAGCTGCCGGGGTCGTTAAATCCTAAGCGATAGTTGAAGTGTTCGACTAACTGCTGTAAAGGCATGGTATTTAAATCCTTGATGAAACAATAGCAGGGAAAATACCCCAATGATTGACGATAACGAATAGGTTAAGGCATATGGCAGACGAAATGAAACGATAGATTTAGAAACCCATATCTCAAATGATGATAGGCGGCGTGCAGGACATCGATTTTGATGGGAGGCAACTCGAACCGAGAGGTGCCCGGCACATACGCCGCGATTATTGGGCTCGCCGCGCCACCAGATGCACATAACGCCCCATGTCGCGGTAAGTCGGCATCCGGCAATGACGGTATTCCAGCGCGAACAGTTCGGACTGATCGCTGTGTTCGAGCGTTTCTTTGTCAAGGTAGTCATGAAACACGCGAATACCGGTATGAGCCGTGATCTCGAAATCCCAGCGCTTCAGGTGCTCGACCACTTCATGCGGGTACTGCGGATTCGGCGGCGTCAGCTTGTCGCCCTTGCCGAGATAGCTGTCGCTCAGCAGGTGTTGCCAGCGCCAACCGCCTTTCAGCGCATTGGTATAAACCATCGCGTTGCGGTTATAGAACAGGAGCGACAAGGTGCCGCCCGGTTTGACCCGGTCCGCGATGATTTGCAGCGTCGGTATCGGTTCCGCCAGCCATTCCAGTACCGCATGGCACAATACCAGATCAAACTGGGGTAGGCGGGTCGCCAGGTCTTGCGCGGCCTGATGGTGAAATTCGGCATGCTGTCCATGTTTTTGGAAGAGCTGCCTGGCGCGCGCCAGCATTTTTTCTGACAGGTCGCACAGCGTCAGCCGATGCCCTTTTTCCGCCAGCCCCAAACTGATTTGCGCAAAGCCGCAGCCGGCATCCCAAACGGTCAGCGGCGTAGGGCTCCGGTAAAAAGCGTCCAGATCCTCCCTCAGCAACTTCAGCCGCCAATCGCCCTTCGCGGTCGCGTAGACCTTCTTCTCGAATCTTTCGATCAGTTGGTCGAAATTTTTATCCTGTTTTAATTTCATTGGATGCAGTTAAAACCCAGCGTCAGGCAAAATTTCCCGATAAAGCGGGAACAATCCAGGAACTATACTTCCTAAGCAAGAGGTGGTTTTAGCGCCAGGGAAAAAAAATGAGCCCAGCTTGTTTCCCCGTTATCCTGCCGAATTGCTTGTTTGACAGGAAAGCAGGGAAATATGTCATTGTACAAAATATCCGGAGAGTATAATCGGTGCAAGCCATTAATTCTTTTCAGAAAGAACGGGAACTTGACGCGGTGGATGCGTGCGTCAGCCAGAGCGGCAGGCGGCTCCCGTGGTTTAGATAACATTTATACTAAACAAACCGAGGAATTAACCCATGAAAACAACAGACGAATACAGCCACCTGGTGGACGAATATGTTGAACGGAGTGCCAGGATCGATAAATTGGTAGAGAAATCCCGGCAAGGTGAAGATGTGGCGCAAGAACTCGAAGCGTTGCGAGCCAAACAGCGAGAAGCCAACCAAATATTACAAAAATTGGAAGTGTCCAGCAGCAGTATTTGGGAAAATATCGGAAACGGCGGCTAATCTGTCAAGGGGTTGGTGCACCGGCGGCATTGCCAAAACGTTGGGGATGGGGTTTGCAACCCTGTCCCGCCCGGACCTGCAAGGCGATTGACAACGCTTATCTGCCTCGGTATTTTTATCGTCACTGAAGGCCGTTTTTCCCCTTCTCCTAGGCTATAAAGGATTCCGACATGAGCTACGACCGCACCTACTCCCGAGAGGAGATCCACCAGATGTTATATCTCAGCGAGCGCCGGCTGCGACCGGGAGGGGCTCACACGGGGCATGCCATCAGCAGGCATTCCGAGCAGCGGGAGGACCCTTTCGATCGGCGGCAGATTCGCCAGGACTCGACCTTCTCCAGCCGCAAGCACCTCATCCTGGCTACGGAAGAGGCGCTGCATTCAACCCAGGGCCAGCAGGAATTGAGGAAGTTGAATGCCCACGGCAACAACTCTTGCAAGATCGCGTTCCAGCTCGTGGCAACCCAAGGCAAGATTCTCGCCGACGTCGTGCTCAATCCGATGGCAACCGTGGGTAACCAGCAAGTTCCCGCACAGGGCCCTGCGCTCTATCTGCAGAAGCTCCCCGTCGACTCGATCATCCTGATCATCGACAAATTGACGGCCTCCGAATCCTGGGCGCCACTGCACATTCAGACAGCCTATCCGAACAAGGTGATCATGCCCTCCTAGCGAGCCGTGATCGTCAACAGCCAATGATCTTAAATAAAAGGGAGAGCGCGTGGTTCGGATGTTGCCCACTCGAAATGGGGCGCGATGCGCCCCCTGCCCTACTTGGCTTTCGAAAACATAAAATAATCGAATTGATCCGCCGGACGGCCGTACTTATTGATTTGGCATTATTTTTTGTCGCCTTGTGATTTGAAAATTGCAGAACAGCCAGACAATGGATAGTCAGGTGTTTTTTACGGCTAATGCTCCTGTTCGCTATTATGCTCCGGCAACGGTTTATTGTCGTCGTCAGCGTTGTCCCTCTCAGCTGCATCTTGATTAACAGCCTCCTCTGTCCTGGGCACGGCGTCTGCCTGGAAAAACTCCCAGATTCCTGCTTTGTTGTCTTCGTACGTTAACTGCCCCGTTGCCGGATCAATAAAGGCCTCGACGATTCCATTGGGGATGGTTACGGGCGCTTCCGGGGTATTGGCCAACGCCGTTTTCATAAATTCCACCCACATCGGCAACGCCGTTTTGCTGCCGGTTTCGCGCTTGCCAAGCGACTTGAAATCATCGAATCCGACCCATGACGTCGCGACAATCGAAGGCGTGTAGCCATTAAACCAGGCATCCCGATGGTCATTGGTCGTGCCGGTTTTTCCTGCGACATCCTGTCTGTTGAGCAGTTTGGCGCCGGCTGCGGTGCCGTGTTGCACCACATCCTCTAACAAGGAATTCATCAAAAAATGGATGTCCCGCGCCATCACTCTGGGCGCATACAACCCCGTTCCTGTACGGCTGTCAGTGCATAGCGGACAGGCGATACCAGGTCTGGCCTGAAAGAGGACGTTGCCTTCGCCGGATTCGATGCGTTCGATAAAATAGGGTTTAACCAGGAATCCGCCATTGGCGAATGCGGCATAAGCCTGCGCCATTTGCAGCGGCGAGGCATAACCGCTGCCCAGCGCCAGGGACAGGGTAAGAGGTAATTGCCTTGGAGTGAAACCGAAGCGTAAGGCCGTTGATACGGCGTTATCTATGCCGATTGCATCCAGTAATCTGATCGCTACGATGTTGCTGGAATGCACCAGTGCCGTTCTGAGGGTAATCGGTCCCCGGTATTTGCTATTGTAATTTTCAGGCCGCCACTCGACTTCGCGGTACGGGTCTTCGATGATGACGACCGGTTCATCATAAAAAATGCTGGCGGGCGTGTAGCCGGCCTCCAGCGCGGCAGTATAAATAATCGGTTTAAAACCGGAACCCGGCTGCCGTTTCGATTGCGTCGCCCGGTTAAATTTGCTGCTTAAAAAGTCGAAACCGCCGGTTAAAGCCAGTATGGCTCCGTCGGCAGGATCTAATGCGACAAAGGCGCCTTCGACTTCCGGCACTTGCGTCAATGCCCAGGTTTTATTGGGCAAGAGACGTACACGGATGATATGGCCGGTTTTGATGAGGCTTGGAACCGCTTTTCTGCCGGCGACCGCCCATTTGATGTTTTCCCAGGGGATGTCAATCAGGGTGTTGTCCTGGAGTTTTGCCGCCACCTGCTTGTCTTTGACTTTCAGCACCGTGGCGGGAAGCGTATCGCCTATCACAGGCAGTTCGTTAAAATTGCCTTTGTCCTCAAGCGTGGAAGCCGGCCGATAGCCATGGCGTTCGTCATACCCATGCAGCGTATTGCGCAGCGCCTGATCGGCAGTCGTTTGCAGCAGTCCGCTGATCGTGGTGTAGACATTCAGCCCTGAGGTATAGGCCTGTTCGCCATAGCGTTCGAAAACCGCCTGCCTGACCATTTCGGCCACATAAGGCGCCGATATGTCAGCGGCTTGATAGTGCAGTTTTGCCGTTGAAGGCTGGTTTATGGCGCCGTCATATTCGGGTTTTTTGATATAGCCGAGTTCCAGCATCCGGTGCAGGACATAATTACGCCTTTGGATCGCGCGCGTCTCGTTCGCGATCGGATTGATCGCGGACGGCGCCTTGGGCAGTCCGGCAAGCATCGCGTATTCCGCCAGCGTCAGCTGGTTCAGGGGCCTGCCGTAATAAGTCTGGGCGGCGGCGGTGACGCCATAAGCGCGCTGGCCCAGGTAGATCTGGTTTAAATAAAGCTCAAGGATGTGATTTTTTGAATATTCGCGTTCTATCTTCCGGGCCAGAATGATTTCCTTGATTTTCCTCAGGAAAGTTTTTTCATTGCTGAGCAGAAAAAGACGGGCGACTTGCATCGTGATCGTACTTCCGCCCTGTTGTTTCTCGCCGGTTAACACGAGTTGCCGGCCGGCGCGGACAAGGCCATCGAAATCCACGCCGGCATGGGCGTAGAAACGGTCATCTTCGGCCGCGATAAACGCATGAATCAGTGGCTGCGGAATTTGATCCAGGGTGACCGGCGTTCTTTTTTGTGCGCCGAATTGAGCAATCAGCCGCTTGTCGCGGGTATAAATTTTCAAAGGCGCTTGATACTGGAAATGATCCAGCGTTTTGACATCAGGCAGGATGGTCAGCAGGCGGGTGTAGACATAGTAGCCGGAACCCATCATGCAGACGCTAATGACAATCAAAAAGAAGAGGAGCCATTCGAGAAATGACTTGTAGAGTGGCTTTTTAGACACCAGGGCCTGAGAAGTCGGAGCCCGTCCTAACATACTTACACCAGAGAAGCCTCAGGCTACAACCCCTGCAACGCCTATATGCCAAAACGCCCCGCCAGCGGCAAAATAAGAACGCGTGACTTTTCCTCGTCTAGGTAAGTTTTCACCCTGGCAGGCGGCCAATTCATCTCAGTCAACAGGCAGCTCGATTGCTTCCGAGCGCGCTATTTTGTTGATGAGTGTATATCCAGACGCGACTAAACTCGCAATAGTTCCTGATGTTACACGCCTACTCCGAATACATGATTGCCCGACGTTTGTTCACCCAGTCGGGTACAAACAAACAGCATTGCCCGACCAGCTCAGCTACGCCTTGCCCTTAAGCGATTGAATAATCTTTTTAGCGATAATTTTCCCGTATTCATCACGGATTTTTATATTCGTATCTAGCTTCATATTATCGTCCCAATCGGTTGGAACAAGTGCTGAGAGAAAAGCTACGCCGGTCAGTACAAACCATCCCACGATTGAACCGGAAAATACCCCTCTGGCTGTGCTGGAGTAATGGATTTCATACCTATCCTTACTTGGCACGTTGATGACCATGCCTATTCGAGTATCCGTAATTCGTATGTCGGTACTAATGTCCAGATAATAAAGAAGCCCCTTCCACCATGTCGTAAATGCAAGCACGCCAGGCCACTGTTTCGCCCAATTTCCAGCACCATCATCAGAATATGCGGTGGCAATGGTAGTTTCTAAGATAAGTTCTGGAGACTGAGCATCGCCGCTTTTATTTGCCGAATAATTTTGCTGTATCCGAGAAAAACAGCCTGCGTGACCCAATGCATCGACGATGCTCTCAGATAACGCCTGTTCGTATTGATCCTTTACCTGCGGAGGCTTTACTCCGAGTGCAAGCTGTGATTTGGGGCATTCATTGACTACCGTATGGCCTGCTCCTTCACCTGGCCCATATTTAGCTTCCAAAGAATGAGCACAGCCATATAAAGTGGTAAGTACAAAAGCGACGACGGTTACCAGAAACAATGATTTCAGAATTTTATTCACAGTAACCCCATTTATTTGATTAATAGACTTAAAGCGCTGAAAAGTCGAAGGCATCTCCCTAGCCAGAATAGACTGACGGAGGCAACCGATCGTTAACGATCAATGGGCTTCGCTCCTCGCCCATACTATCTAACGTTATTACTGTATAACTTATTTTAATTAATCCGGTAAATCTATTGGTATAAATACCGAGACTGGTTGCGCCGCAAAAAATCTCGACTAGAAAGGTCCGGGTGAAGTCCGACTTGGTGGGCTTCGATGATGGTGGATTGCCTGGCGAATCCACCTGACAATTGATCCGCCGTACGGGCATACGCCGCTATAGTTTTCTACATCCTCTTAACAGAAATTCTCAAAGCGGTGAGCGATAAAAATGAATTTTGCACCACAAATGATCATTAGCGCACCATTAGTGGTCATTTTTTTCCGATCCTCAAGCCTCACTCGGCGGATTGCGTGAGTTTTACTAGCGAAAACTATCTGCCCTAAACGAATTTCCAGCCTCCCCGCCGCATATAAGGCCTTCAAATTGAAGCTTGCCCTATTCAATTGCCGAATGAAAGCAAATTACGAAGTTGTATACGAATCAATAACCTGCACCACATCGGCATTGTAATTTTGCGTAACAAATTGTCACTGGAAGCTCACCGTGCTTTCGAACAGCCGAATCGTCCCTTTTATAATACTTAGAACCAAACAACTCAATAATAAGTTGGCATACAATCTGCTGGATATTTTTCAGAACCGGACACAAAAACAAAAAAGCCTTGGATTTGGCAGCAATTATCCCAATCAGTCTGAAAAATCAGAGGACAATGTTATGAAAAGCTTGATAGTTACCGCTTCGATCCTGTTGCTAACAGCATGCGCTTCGAATCCGAATCTGGCACGGCATGATGAAAATGACAAATTATGCGAAGCGCACAAATCCGATTTCCAATATTATCAAGCCGCATTCGATAAAGAACACGCCCAAGCGTGCGCCGGCGGCTGCGTCTATAATGCCTCAATGACCAAAAACTCCGATACAATGGAACGGATTGCCGGTCTGTACTATATGATGAACTGCGACTCCAATCACGGTAGATTGTAACTGTGCACAAAATTGGATCAATCCTGCGTTGATCGGCAAACGACGCCAACTTTCGGCAGCGCATCTATACGAATCTATGAAGGCTTTTCTGCCATCGCACGTTACCGATGCGCTATGCTTTTACCGCCTAACGTACATCGAATCGAATTTTACGATAAGAAATCGTTGATGTGCCGTAATCATAAAATTACGGTATGGTCTGAATTATTAGCTGCCGCAACTGTAGGCGCGAGCAATGGCTACGCCATTGAATGCCCCGACCGGGATCGTCCTTTCCCATACAATGTGGCTAGCCCCAATTTTTTTCGCGTGTCTAAGCGCGGATGATTTGGCCAGCGGCAGCCAACCGTTATTCTTGCCGTAACCGGACGATCCCTCGATCTTGCCCAAGAATTGACAATTCTCAACCGTAGCGAAACGCGCCTCGGTGGGGCCTTCTACCGCCATGCTCAATAACGGAAAAACCGACAGCGCAACGACCAACGCGCCTTTCATGGCCATTCTGCGATTCGCTTTGCAATCAAAATAACTGCCCATAACAACACCTCTCATAAATTTTTCATTTCGGCCGCGTCGTTGAACTCGCCTCGGCATTTCATTCCCGTTGAGCATCGTTAAGTGCCGCGGCTACGGAAACCCCACATCATTATAATTAGTATCGATCCACAATCAATAGCTGCAACAAAATTCACAGAATAGATCAAAATTTTTCGGTGAGCTTATGATGGGAGTGTTGGGTTGTCAATAAAACAGACGACCCATCCTTCATGGCGCTTGACTTGGTTAACAGTATCTACGCTGCTGATCCTATTGTTTCCGGGTGAAATTCGGCTTGGCTGGCTGCGATGATGGTGGATTGCCTAACGGTGAATCCACCCTACGACTGATTCGCCGTACGTCCGTTAGAAATTACCATTTTTGATCTATTGCTCTTTCTGACCTATATGATTCCACTTTTGAAACCAGCTCTTTTAATGATAAAGTTAACTCTTCATGTCCATTATCGGGTGAATATTCATAAAATCTGATCTTCATGGTTTCTGAGACTAATTCTAAAACATCCGGATCGACCTCATCTTTCGGAATTGTCATATAGTGATAAGGCATTCTATTGTGAGCGAATTGCACATCTTCAAATAATGCTCGAATATCCGGATCCTCTACGCCACACCCCAAAAACAAAAACCTATGCGTCAACACTAAAGATTTCAGTATCTCATAAAATAAAACATACTTTGTTCTCGCCTCTGCATAGTCTTTCCTTGTGAAAATAACATTTCCTGGAGTATTTGCTAAGCCGTGGGTCTTCAATAAAAGCCTTGTTTCACCACCGGAAAGATAGTTTATTATATCTTGGCTAGTATGATCTTTTATGATTATTGTGCCCGCTGATGTCGAGGAGGCATATGTGTCGTAGATATTATAAAAATTTGGCGATATAACTATTGACGAGTCAAGATTATATATGTGTTCGTGAATTTCCGCTTTTCGATATCCTGGCCTCTGATATTCTTTCTGAATCGAGGCGATGAATTCATCGGGCTTGAGTCGCTTTTTTATTAATTCACAAGCGGTGAGATAGTCCTTTTGTTCAATGAGCTTTACCAACAAAGGAGGATTTCCTAATCCGACTGAAGCAGTTCGTAGAAATTCTTCCCATGTAGCCGGCCTCTTTCCATGACAATTAGTGGAGTTCCTTGATACACCAGCACCTAGAACAATAACACTTCTCCTGCGTCCAATTGTTTGGACAAGTTCGTCATCCCAAGAAATCATTAACCGACTCTTTGTATGAAGTTATTAGCAATTTGATGATAAAACTTACCAGCATCTGCCACTCTATTATAATGAGAACCGACTATTCCATCTTTTGATCCAAGAGCAAAGATTGGCGCATGAGCCTGTTGAGAGAGGGGAACGACACTACTTAGTGTTGGTACTTCACCAAGATTAATAGCCTTTTGATCTGGGCCAAAGAATTTACCGAGAGCTTCCAACTCTTTATTTTGGTCATGAATAATACGTTCGAAAGCCTCAACTGCCTGCCTTACCCCTTCTTTTTTCTTTGCAGTATATTGCTGCATAACATAGCCAGCAAATTGCAGAGTCCACTGGACATCAGAGCTTTGAATTTGAATGACATTCCCTCATCTTGTTTATGCTTTAATATTGCTGCGTCAAGCGCTTCTTTCCAGTTTTTAAATGAGCTCAATATATTAGCCACAGCCATCAAACTAAATATATCAACCGATAAAGGCATTAAAAAATAATCAACCGCTAACAAAGCTGATCTGTTGAGAGCACCTAGTGACGGCCCCATATCAACTAAGACATAATCATAATTTGTAAGACGAGAAATTAGCTCTTTTATTGCATATGTAGTCTGAAAACCACGTGGTTCACCATTGCGTGTAGAGGCCCAGTCGGTCGCTAGCAAATCTTCGCGAAGCGATAATTTTGGATCACCAACTATAAGATCGACACCAAAACGCTCACTCTTAAATACCGTTGGAATAGAACTTGGATAACCTTGCCCACGCCGTATTGGATCGTAAAATGAGTCGATACTGCTATGCCTATTATCGAGAAGTATTTCTACAAGCTTATTCTCTGGTAACAGATATGCGGATGCATTACATTGAGGATCGGCATCAAGAATTAATATTTTCTTATTGTTCTCAAGAGCAAGAGAGGCAGCCATATTGCAAAGAAGAGTGGTCTTACCGACGCCTCCTTTATTATTAAAAAAACCGACACTTTTCATGCTTTTTCCTTTATGGCTAATAAATCATATTTAACGCGCAGACTGGGTTGTAACTTTGCAAAGCTCCGTATTTCAGGGCCGTAGGATGGGCTGACGAAGGAAGCCCATCGTTCGCGATTGATGGGCTTCGTATCCTTAGCCCATCCTACAACTTAACCAAAACCTCACCCCGTCCCATTTCCGCCATATCCCCCGCATAGCGCCGCACGCGATTAAAACCTACCGCCGCATCAGCAAAACGCGAATTCAGGCTTTTGAACGAAACGAACAGCCAGGTAGGGTGCGCATCGCGCACCTTAACGAACACAAAACAACGAAAAAGCTAATCGATTAGGTAAGCTTTCCAAATCTATCGGAAATGTTTTCAATCAATCGTTTGCCATGAATAATTGCAACCACAAGTATTCGATTCTGTTCGATATGATAAACAACTCGATAACTGTATATGAACCGCTCTCTGATATTCTCATCGTTGAGTTCCGGCACGACTCTTCCAATCCAAGGAAAATCTTTAAGGCTTCTGGCTAGTTGCAAAATCTTCGACACGACGGCTCTTGCATAGAACTCCGAGTCTCGGCCAATATAGTCGGCGATCGATTCCAGGTCTTCGATGGCTTCCGGCGACCAGACTACTTTGTAGCCCATTTATCGAATCGCTTCTCGACTTCGTCTTGAGAGACGACACCCTCGATCTCCGCTCTTTCTATCCCTTTTCTTATTTTTTCAATCACATAAAGGTGATATTGGATGTCTTCGAATGAGCAATCATCGGGCAGTTTCTGGAGCAATGATTGAATTTCATTTTTTGCGGTATTCAAAATGACCTCCAGCCGGGTAGATCGGGCAACAGCTTCATCGTTGACCGACGTTTGGGCATCAAAATGTCGGGCACAAAAAGCGTGCCCGACTACAAAGCTACAATTTAACCAAAACCTCGCCGCGCCCCATTTCCGCCATATCCCCCGCATAACGCCGCACCCGGTTAAACCCAACCGCCGCATCGGCAAAGCGCGAGTTCAAACTCTTGAACGAAGCAAACAACAGCGGTAAAAATCCCAACGTATGCGCGCCGCAGTCGTTGAAGCTGGCCGGAAGCTGCGGCTGATTCCACAACAGCAACGTGCCGCGGCGCATCGCATAGCCGGCATAGCGGCCGGTCTGGCCCATCACCGCGATGGTGCCGGCGGTCATCCGGGAGCCGCAGTAGTCGCCGGCATTGCCTTCGATCAGGATCGTGCCGCGGCGCATGTGGTCGCCGGCGCGTTCGCCGACGTTGCCTTTGACCAGGATCAGGCCGCCTTTCATGCCCATCTTGTTGCCGGGCAGCGCGCCGCCGAGAAAGTCGCCGGCGTTGCCGTCGATTTCGAGCGTGCCTTTTTTCATTTCGCAGGCCGCATAGAGGCCGGCATTGCCGGTAACCCTTATGCTGCCGGACTTCATGCCCAGGCCGAGATAAGCGCCGGCGTCGCCTTCGACGCGGATGCTGCCGCTGTGAAGGTCCTTGCCGATGAAATCGAGCTTGCCAAAGCTGTTCTTGATCACGATGTTGTGCGGATCGTTGCCGGAAAGGGTGAACAGCGCATCGACGCGCAGTTTCGCCTTGCCGGATTGCAGTTCGAGCGCGGCGATCTCGCGATTTTCCTTGCCTTCGAGGTTATGGCAGACCAGCGGCGACATGTCGACGCTCTGGTCGGGGCGGTGTTTCAGCGTAAAGGTGAGCGCGCTCATGCCATGATCTCCTGCAAATGAAAGTGGAACGGTCCGAGTTTGCCGCCGTAGTTGCCGGCGCTGATGCGTTTGATGCCGTTGGCGGCGCCCAAGTCGCAGACGGCCTGGATGCCGGCGCGCATCGCCTTGTCGATGTCTTCCTTGGTCAGCCCGTCGATCACGATTTCCATCACCGACTCGACTTCAGGCGACAGTTCGGTCTGGGTCATGCCTTTCAAGGTTGGGCAGAACGCATCGTTGGTCGAGGCGCCGAGCGCCTTGTATTTGGAGCCGACTTTCGAGCCGGAGCGCACGACACCGCCGGGGAACGGCATGATCACGTTCGGCACCTGGCGCATCGCTTCGATCGCGGCTTCGCAGGCGGCCAGTGCTTGCGGCTGCGATTCGGCCAACACCAGGAAATTGCCACCGCCGACCGCATCGACTTGCGAAGTGGTCGCTTCGGTTAGAAACTCGCCGTCCATCACCGGAATACGCCAGTAGCGCTTGCCGCCGATCACTTTCGCGACCTGAAAGCCGTCGCCGAAATAGCGCAGGTTTTTGCCGAGCGGAATCGGCTTGCCGCCGTCGATGCCGGCGAACAAGGCCGAAGTCGGCGAGGTCAGCACGCACTGGCCGGCTCGGGTTTCGAGTTGTTTCGCGAGGCCCTTGCCGCCCATCGCGAAAATCATGATCGAGACGCCGGGGCGGCCGTCCGGGGTTTCGGACGGATCGAGAACCCGTTCGATGCCGGCCTCGCAGCCGCAGGCAATCACCGAGGTCGCGAAACCGGTCATCGCCTGCGCGGAAATAATCGCCCATTTTTCGTTCTGCGCGGTGATGATCGCCCGCGTCGCCTTCATCGGAAACGCTTCGGCGAAGGTTGCGTCTATCGTTACACCGTTAATAATCATGGTTGGCACTCATTGTTCTTTTTCATTTATTGAATCCAATTGACATGTTTTCCAGTCGCTCTTTCATAAAGCGTTTCAGGGGATACATCAAAACCGCAATCCCATACTACCGTCGCCCACTCGTCTAAGGTAAAGGATTTGAAATTATTAATATCTCTTAATGGCGATGCGGCATCGTATTTGAAGACGAGGTCTTGTAAATCGACATCGCCGGATTCTCCGGTGTCAAAAACCAGATTCAATCGATACGCATCAAGATATTTGGCTGCTTTTACGCTAACAATCATGTTGTTATACCAACGGTTTAACTTTATGAAAATCCTTTGTATTCCACATTTCCAATAATTCTTTTTGATGCAACTCCGCCCACTCTTCAACCAAGCCGCGGACTTTTCCAGGGAGATGGCCTGCCAGGATATTTAACGATTGGATTTCCACAACAGCTTTGTATTCATTGTATTTGACATGAAAATGCGGCGGATTATGTTCGTCAAAATACATAAAAATGATAATTCCCAGAAACCGGCTTATCTCAGGCATTCAAAATCCTCACGAACAGCCATGGCGCAGTAAATTGTCGTTGATAATGACAGCAAGGCGTAGTGTGTGTATCACGCACCTTAACAAACACCAAACACCGAAAAGGTGCGCGATGCGCACCCTACTTGGCTTGCAGCGGATGCACGGTGATGCTGCCGCGCCCGTCTTCGGTTATTTCATCGTCGCTGATTTTAAAGTTGCCGAGTTTCATCGTCAGATAGCGGTCGAAATAGTCCTTTAGGCCTTTTTCGACCGACGGGTCGAAATCAGGATTCACGACATGGGTGGTGCCCCATTTGCTGTGGATCACCTTGCCGTCGCGCACGACCAACTCGCCGTCCTTGAATACATAGTCCGGTTTCTCGAACATCTTTTCGCGGTCCGCGTTGTCGGTATAGATCGTGATGTCGGCCCAGTTGCCGGGACTCAGGCCGCCGCGGTCCTGCAAACCGATCAGCCTGGCCGCGCCGGCGCGGGTCATGATCGCGATTTCCTGCAAGGAATATTCGCGGTTTATCGAAGCCAGGGTCGTCATCTTCTGCGCTTCCGGATGGATCCTGGACAACATGTCGTTGCGGAAGGTCTTGTCCATCAACAGGCGGATCAGATGCGGATAGCTGGTGAACGGCGCGCCGTTCGGATGATCGGTGGTCAGGAAGATGCGCCACGGGTCGTCGACCAGCAGGAAGGTTTCGAGGCCGATCGCCCATTGCAAGGCATTCACGAAATTCTGGTCGCGGTACTTGAACGGCACGACCCCGCAGCCGGCATCGCACTCGATGTCCATCGTGACCCATTTGTTCGGGTTCGCGTGCTTGTGGTTGGCGTGCTGGCGCATGTTGTCGCCGGACGCGGTGACGGTCTGCCCGAACAGGATCTGGCCGACGTCGATCGTGATGTTCTTGTGCTTGTTGACCGCTTCGGCGATCTTCGCCGCGCCGGAGGAGAACTTGAAGTCGCCTTCGGTGCCGTAGCTGTGGAACTGGATATGCGTCAAATGCAGCGGCAGGCCGCCGATGCCTTCGATCGTGTTCAGCGTGGTATCGACATTGCCGGGCACGCCAAGATTGCAGCCGTGCACATGCAAGGGATGCTTGACGCCGATTTCCTTGACCGCGGTCGCCAGGGTTTGCAGAATCTGCCGCGGCGTCACCCCGTAATGGCTGTTCTGCTCGTCCAGGTCGAGCTTGCGCTGATTGAACTTGAACGCATTGATGCCGCCCGGATTGACCACCTTGACGCCGATCGCCTTCGCCGCCTGCATGGTCCAGGCGACATAATCGTTGACCGCCTTCTGATCCTTTTTCGCGGTCAACAGGCGCAACAGGTAGTCGTCGCTGCCGAGCAAGACATAACCGCCCTTGTCCAGGATCGGAATGTCGGCCATTTCCATGTGCGCCTGGCGCGCGTTGACCGGCAGCACGGCCGGCTCGAAGCCGGCCGTGTAGCCCATCTCGGCATAACGGTAGCCGGTCACGAAGGTGCTCGGCATCGCATGACCGCAGCCCGAGCGGGTGCAGGAAGTGCGCGCGACCGGATCCTGGCGATGATCTTCCGGCAGCAAAGTCCGGGCGATGTTGCCCTTGCCGCCACCGATATGCGTATGCATGTCGATCGCGCCGGACATCACGACCTTGCCTTTCAGGTCGTATTCCTTGTCGATTTGCACGTCCTTCACGGGCTTTTTGACGATGCGCCCGTCCTGAATGTAAATGTCCTGTTTCTTGCCGTCGACGCCGGCGGCAGGATCATAGACGGTTCCACCTGTGAGTTTTATCAGCATACATTCATCTCGCGTAGGGCGTTTTCAATCGCATGAAGCGCGTCGGCCGTGCTCGGCAGGCCGGAGTCGCGCAATTTTTTCAGACGGATCGCAACCACGTTGTCCATCCGGTAGGCGTGGCCCGCATGATCGATACCCGGGGTTCCGACCGGGATGAAGACAGCGGGCTCTTTCGCGAAGGTCATGCCGGAACGGCCGATCACGATCGTCGGCACATGGTTCGTAGGCGGCACCGCTTTCGCGTTGAATGCCTGCACCCAGACCAGCGCGTCGGCCTCGTCGTTCGCGATCAGCGCATTCGCGTCGTTCAAGAAAGGGTCGTATTCGGGATAGCCGCGCGAGAAACGGGTGCGCGCCGGGAAGCCGGTGGTCCAGCCGCAGACCTGGTTGGCGGTCTGGTCGCCTTCCTTGCCGCCGAGCGGCAGGCCGGAGCATCGAGTATTCATGTCGTTGATGTCCTTGATCATTTCGGACAAGGTCTGCACGGTCAGTTCGGCCTGACGGAACGCCAGGGCGCCTGCGGCCCAGGTCACGACGCTGTAACGCGCGGCCTTCAATTGCTCTGCAATTGTTCTTAGCTCGGCGATCGCGATGCCGGCGACCGCTTCGGCCTGAATCGGATGGCCCTTGACCAATGCGCGCAGGACCGCGATCACTTCCGGCAAATCCGCATCGGCGCAGGTCAGGACTTTTGCGGCCTGGCCGTTCGGCGAAGTCGAGGCGTTGCCTGACGGCGCCTTGCCGAGATAGATCACCTGACGGCTCGCCGTATCGTCGACGAACATCGCTTCCTTGTTCCAGAGGTAACGCTCGAAGAAACGCGGCGCGAAGGCTTCCAGGTCGGAGCCGACGACCAGCAGCAAATCGCAGCGGTTTTTGACTTCGGCCAGCGTGGTGTTCATCCAGCCCGAATCCTGCAACGTCAAAAAGTTGTTGCGGGCGGCCGAGAAATTCATGTTGTCGACCACCGCGCCGACACGATCGGCCAGCGCCAGCAGCGCGCGCATGCCGTTCACGTCGGTTGCGCAGCCGCCGATCACCGGCAACCGGGTGTCTTTCAGCAAGGCCGCCGCCTTTTTCGCGGCAACCTCCAGACTGACCTCCTTGCCGTCAACCCGGGGAGAGGTATCGGTGATCGCCTGTTCGAACGCGGGCGTGTTTACCGCGCAACCGTTCGCCGTCACTTTCAGCGCCAGGCCGTCCACCTGAACCGTCAGGTCATCCGTGCCGATGCCGCAAAAAGGACTCGGTACTTCAGTTATTTCAGTCATCAAGCTGTCCTTCTGATTATGTATGAGATGACCGGGACCGGCTTCGCGCCCGATACCCGTGATTTTGCGGCTATTTTAACCCTAATTTGTTGCGACTGTCTCGATAATGGCGTGTATCTGAATGCATAAGTTGTTCATGCCAGCCATCCCAATATGGGTTATAATCAATGGTTTTCATCAATTTAGCCGCGCAGGTTTACCGCAAACCGTCGCGGAACGACGGCCTTTCTGTTTCAGCCATGCAAGAAATCAATCCGATCAAATACAAAATCGCCGACCTCAGAGAGCGCACCGAGTCGCTTAGGGGGTATCTTTGACTTCGACAGCAAGAGCGAACGCCTGGTCGAAGTCCTGAGAGAACTCGAAAACCCGAAGATCTGGGATAACCCGGAACTGGCGCAAGGCCTCGGCAAGGAGCGCGGCCAACTCGAATTGGTCGTCAATACGATCAACGAAATGGACACCGGCCTCAGCGACGCCGAGGAATTGCTCGCGCTGGCGGTCGAGGAAGGCGATGCCGATACGGTCGACACGGTCGCGAGCGACCTGGAGCACCTGGAAAGCCAGGTCGCCAAACTGGAATTTAGGCGCATGTTCTCCGGCGAAATGGACGCGAACAATGCATTTCTGGACATTCAGTCCGGCTCCGGCGGCACCGAGGCGCAGGACTGGGCGTCGATAATCGAGCGGATGTATCTGCGCTGGGGCGAAAGCAAAGGCTTCAAGGTCGAGCTGATCGAAGAATCGCCGGGCGATGTGGCCGGCATCAAGAGCGCGACGATCAAGTTCGAAGGCGAATACGCGTTCGGCTGGCTGCGCACCGAAACCGGCGTGCACCGCCTGGTGCGGAAGTCTCCGTTCGACTCGGGCAACCGCCGGCATACCTCGTTTGCTTCGGTCTTCGTCTCTCCGGAAGTCGACGACAATATCGCGATCGAGATCAATCCGGCCGATTTGCGTATCGACGTTTACCGCGCCTCGGGCGCCGGCGGTCAGCACATCAACCGGACCGAATCGGCGGTGCGGATCACCCATAATCCTAGCGGCATCGTCGTGCAATGCCAGAGCGACCGCTCGCAGCACAAAAACAAGGACACCGCGATGAAGCAGCTGAAGGCCAAGCTGTACGAACTCGAAATGATGAAGCGCAGCGAAACCCAGCAGGCGCTCGAAGACAGCAAATCGGACATCGGCTGGGGCAGCCAGATTCGCTCCTATGTGCTCGACCAGTCGCGCATCAAGGATCTCCGCACCGGCGTCGAAACCGGCAATCCGCAGGCGGTGCTCGACGGCGGGCTCGACATGTTTATCGAGGCGAGCCTGAAGAGCGGTTTGTAAATAGAATTTCCACGCTTGAGAAACAGTAAAAAATGTCAGAAATTGAACAAGATGAACAGGAACTGATTCGGCTGCGCCGCGCCAAATTGAGCGCGTTGCGCGAAAGCGGCATCGCGTTTCCGACCGATTTTCGGCGCAACGTGGTGGCCGGCGAAGTGCTGGCCGAATACGGCGAAAAATCGAAGGAAGAACTCGAAGAAAGCCCGCTGCGCGTGAAGGTCGCAGGAAGGATCATGACCCGGCGGATCATGGGCAAGGCAAGCTTTTGCCATATTCAGGACATGTCCGGTCAGATCCAGTTGTATGTGACCCGCGATGCGCTGCCTGAAGACTTCTACAACGAACAGTTCAAGAAATGGGACATCGGCGACATCGTCGGCGCGGAAGGCGTGCTGTTCAAGACCAATGCGGGTGAACTCAGCGTGAAGGTCGATGACATTCGCCTGTTGACCAAATCGCTGCGCCCTTTGCCGGAAAAATTCCACGGCATCGCCGATCAGGAAATCAAATACCGCCAGCGTTATCTGGATCTGATCATGAGCGAGTCGTCGCGCAAGACCTTCTTGCTGCGCTCGCGCGTCGTCGCCTATATCCGCGAATTCTTGATCAAGCGCGACTTCCTCGAAGTCGAAACGCCGATGATGCAAGCGATTCCGGGCGGCGCGACCGCGCGGCCGTTCGTGACCCATCACAATGCGCTGGACATGCAGTTGTTCCTCAGGATCGCGCCGGAACTGTACCTGAAACGACTGGTCGTCGGCGGCTTCGAGCGGGTTTTCGAAATCAACCGCAATTTCCGTAACGAAGGCCTGTCGACTCGGCACAATCCGGAATTCACGATGCTCGAATTCTATCAGGCCTATGCCGAATACGGCGACCTGATGGATCTGACCGAAGCCATGCTGCGCGGCCTGGCCGAGGAAGTCGTCGGCCAGACAGTGATTACTTACCAGGGCGAAGACTACGATTTCGGCAAGCCGTTCGAACGGATGAGCGTATTCGAATCGATCCTGCGCTTCAATCCCGAGCTGACCGCATCCGACATCGATAACCGAGAAGGCGCGATCGCGGTCTGCAGGAAGCTGAATCTGTCGGTCAAGGACGGTTATGGCCTCGGCAAGTTGCAGATCGAGATTTTCGAAAAAACGGTCGAAAGCCGGCTGATGAATCCGACCTTCATCACCGCCTATCCGGTCGAGGTGTCGCCGTTGGCGCGCCGGAACGACCAGGACCCTTTCATCACCGACCGCTTCGAATTCTTCGTCGGCGGCCGCGAAATCGCGAACGGCTTTACCGAGCTGAACGACGCGGAAGATCAGGCCGCGCGCTTCCAGAAACAGGTCGAGGACAAGGAAGCCGGCGACGATGAGGCGATGCATTACGACGCGGACTACATCGTCGCGCTCGAACACGGCATGCCGCCGACCGCGGGCGAAGGGATCGGCATCGACCGTCTGGTGATGCTGTTCGCGGACGCGCCGTCGATCCGGGATGTGTTGCTGTTCCCGCACCTGCGCGCGAAGCAGTAGGGTGCGCATTGCGCACCTTTCCTTTGCCGTAATGAGAGAAGGTGCGCGATACCCTGGAAGGGCATAAATGCGCACCCTACGACAGACACAAAAAAGGAGCTAAGCAGCTCCTTTTTTTTTGCTCAGACTTCCGAGGAAGCCTTTTTGAGATCCGACTTGTAAACCAATATCGGTTCGGATTCGCCGCGAATCACGTTTTCGTCGATCACAACCTTGCAGATGTCTTCCTCCGAAGGCAGGTCGTACATCGTGTTCAGCAGCACATTTTCGACGATCGTGCGAAGACCGCGCGCGCCAGTCTTGCGTTCCATCGACTTGCGTGCGATTGCGCGCAGCGACTCGGTGCGGAATTCGAGCTCGGCGCCTTCCATCTCGAACAGGTGCTGGTATTGCTTGACCAACGCGTTTTTCGGCTCGGTCAAAATTTGCACCAGCGCATCTTCGTCGAGTTCCTCCAGGGTCGCGACGACCGGCAGACGACCGACGAATTCAGGAATCAGGCCGTATTTGATCAAATCCTCGGCCTCGACCTCGGAAAACAACTCGCCGATATTTTTCTTGTCGTCCTTCGACTTGACTTCGGCCGCGAAACCGATGCCGCCCTTCTCGGAACGTGCCTTGATCACCCGGTCGAGGCCCGCGAAGGCGCCGCCGACGATGAACAGGATGTTCGCGGTATTGACCTGCAAAAACTCCTGCTGCGGATGCTTGCGACCGCCTTGCGGAGGCACCGAGGCGACCGTGCCTTCGATCAGTTTCAACAGCGCCTGCTGCACGCCTTCGCCGGACACGTCGCGGGTGATCGACGGATTGTCCGATTTGCGCGAGATCTTGTCGATTTCGTCGATGTAGACGATGCCGGTTTCGGCCTTTTCGACGTCGTAATCGCATTTCTGCAATATCTTCAGGATGATGTTTTCGACATCCTCGCCGACATAACCCGCTTCGGTCAAGGTCGTCGCGTCGGCGATCGTGAACGGCACGTCGAGCAGGCGGGCCAAGGTTTCGGCGAGCAGGGTCTTGCCGGAACCGGTCGGTCCGATCAGCAAAATATTGCTCTTGCCGAGCTCGACGCCGTCCTTTTTGTTTTTATTCCGAAGGCGCTTGTAGTGATTGTAAACCGCGACTGCCAGGATCTTTTTCGCGCGCTCCTGGCCGATCACATAGGCATCGAGCTCCTTCTTGATCTCTTTCGGTTTCGGCAGGTGGCCATTCTTAAAAGCAGAGGTCTCTTCCTGCAATTCGTCCTTGATGATGTCGTTGCAAAGCTCGACGCATTCGTCACAGACATACACCGAAGGCCCCGCAATCAGCTTGCGGACTTCGTGCTGGCTTTTCCCGCAAAAAGAACAATACAGCAGTTTGTCCTCGTCTTTGCCCCTTTTGTCATTACTCATATCGGTACCCGAAACTATCCCAAAGCCTAAGGATTATTTGCATTAAGCAAAGAATATCCCGAAACCCTCGGAAAAAAAACTATTTTCTATGGTTTTTACAACCGGCTGGTCAAGACCTTGTCGATCAAACCATAATTGACCGCTTCCTCGGCGTTCATAAAATTATCCCGATCGGTGTCGACCTGAATCTTTTCGATCGGCTGGCCGGTGTGCTGCGCCATGATTTTATTCAGCTTGTCACGCACGGACAGAATCTCCTGCGCATGTATCGCGATATCCGATGCCTGCCCCTGAAAGCCGCCCAGCGGCTGGTGGATCATCATCCTCGAATGCGGCAAGCAATAGCGCTTGCCTTTCGCGCCGCCGGTCAACAGCAAGGCCCCCATGCTAGCGGCTTGGCCGATGCACATCGTGCTGACATCGGGCTTGATAAACTGCATCGTGTCATAGATCGACATGCCGGCGGTCACCGAACCGCCGGGCGAGTTGATATACAGATGAATGTCCTTGTCCGGGTTTTCCGATTCCAGGAACAAGAGCTGCGCGACGACCAGGTTGGCCATGTAGTCTTCGACCTGGCCAACCAGAAAAATCACGCGCTCCTTCAAGAGGCGGGAATAGATGTCGAAAGAGCGTTCGCCGCGCGCCGTCTGCTCGACGACGATCGGCACCAGGCCGCCCGCCGCTTCTATCGTCATCGCCGGATTGATCATCTGTTGCTTGAACATGCTGTATTACCGTGCTTGATTGTCCATCAAATCATAAAAGCTCAGGGCTTCGTCCTGAACCTTGGCCTTGGCGACGAGCCAGTCCACGGCCTGATCTTCCAGCACCATGTTCTTGACGTCGTCCAGTCTTTTCTCGTCCGCATAATACCAGTTGATCACGTCCTGAGGATGCTCATAGTTTTGCGACATCTCCTCGATCGTGCTGCGGACGCGGTCATTGTCCAGCTTGATTTCGCCCTGGTCGATCACTTCGGCCAGAATCAGGCCGACCGCGACGCGGCGCTTGGCTTGTTCTTCGAACAGGTCTTTCGGCAGCTCCAGGTCTTCGAATTTGACCTTTCTTTTCTTCGCGTTTTCCTTGTAAGGCGCCATCAGATTTTCGATTTCGCTGTCAATCAAGGCATTCGGCACCGTGACCGGCACCGCGCCGTACAGCGCATCCATCACGGTATTTTTCAGGCGGGCCGCCAAGGCTTGCGCCAGCTGGCGTTCCATCGTGTTGCGGATGTCGTCGCGGAAAGCCGCCACGTCGCCGTCTTCGATACCGTGCTTCTTGATGAAGTCCGCATCGACTTCAGGCAGCACCGACGCTTCGACCTTGACCACTTCGACTTCGAACTCGGCCGCTTTGCCGGCCAGCGTGTCTTTGCCGTAGTTTTCGGGGAAGGTCGCGGTAAACGTTTTTTGCGCGCCTGCGGCCAGGCCGATCAGGCTGTCTTCAAAGCCGGGGATCATTTGGCCTGCGCCGATCTCGACCGGATATTCCTCGACCTTGCCGTCGGTGAAGTTTTCGCCGTCGACGCTGCCGGAAAAGGAGATCGTGATGCGGTCCTGCGCCTGCGACGCACGCTCGACGGTTTGCCAGGTCTTTTGCCGAGTGCGCAGCTTTTCGATCATCGCATCGACGTCGCTCTCGGTCACTGCGGCAACCGGGCGCTTGACTTCCATGCCGTTGACGCCGTCAAGAGAAATTTCGGGATATACCTCGAATTCGGCGGTGTATTTAAAACCTTCGCTATCGTCGGCCGAATGAATGTTGGGGTAGCCGGCCGGTCTCAGCTGCTCTTTGGTCAGGGCTTCAAAATAAGTGCTCTGGATCAGGTCGCCGGTCACTTCGCCGCGCACCCGCTCGCCGTACAGTTTGTTGATCACTTGCTGTGGCGCCTTGCCGGGCCGAAAACCATCAATCTTAACATTCTTAGATAATGACTTTAAGCGCTCCGCAACTTTCTGCTGAACGACGTCTTCAGCCACGCTTACAATCATTTTTCTGCTTAATTCTGATGTCTTTTCGACAGAAACCTGCATTTCTTTACCTCAACTTGTTTGGAATACGAATTTTAGAGCGCCTTGCGGCTTAGAACGGAAAAGTCAGCCTGGAACGACTGCTTCTTATTGAATAAATGGTGCGAATGGAGAGACTCGAACTCTCACAGGCTGCCCCACTGGAACCTAAATCCAGCGCGTCTACCAGTTCCGCCACATTCGCACGTAAAATGAACACACAATTGTAACCGATAATGCCCGCCATAGCTAATTATATTCGCGGCGAATGTTGCTTCGGCGGAAGTGCGTCAACGAATTCGCTCAAACCATCCCGCAGAATACGGCCGAAAAAAACAGCGCGCGGGAGGAATTCTGCATAAAAATTGTTCACCACGGAGAGTTTTTGCCTGTTGGGCCAAACCTTCGTCGCGCCCTATTTCCGGCTTTTGCCGGCGCATTTGCGGTTTATTAGAAAATTCTTAGTTATCCATTATACTGTGTCGACCCCAAACCAAAACCGATCCATTGCTTTTAACGCGGCCGCTTTCAGCCAACCGCCATTCGAATCATGCCGCATCCTTCCAGCCGCCCTGCCATTCATACTGCCACCATGCCCGCTGGATTTGCGGCCTGCGCCGCCGGCCTGGTGATGCTGTCCAGCCTGCTGGTGCTCGGCGGCTGGATTTGGAATGTGCCGGCGTTAAAGGAAATTTCGCCCGGCTGGGCAACGATGAAGCCACTAACGGCCGTGAGCCTGTTGTTGGCCGGAGCCGGACTTTGGCTGCTGCGGCAGGACGGCGGCGCGCTTCGACGAAGACTCGGGTTGGCCTGCTCGGCAGGAGTCGCACTGACCGGCAGTCTCGTCCTGCTGGAATATGAGACCGAGTTTAATTTTGGCCTCGACCTCTGGTTTTTCCGCGATTCGGTATTGGCGGACGACGGGCTTTATCCGGGGCGCCCGGCGCCGAGCACAGCCTTCTGCCTGCTGCTGACAGGTATCGCGCTGATGACTCTGGATGCCAAAGTAGCCTGTCTCGCCCCCCTTCTGGCCTTGCAGGCACTGTTGGTTTGTCTGCTTGCCCTGGTCGGCTATGCCTACGGCGTCTCTGCGCTTTATCAGATCGAACCGTATGCCTCGATTGCGCTGCATACCGCGGCGCTGTTATTCATTCTGGCCCTGGGGATTGTGTCGGCGCGGCCGGAACCCTTCCTGTCCCGCCTGACCTCGCCGCTGGCCGGCGGCCTCATGGCGCGGCGACTGCTGCCGGCGGCCGTTTTATTTCCGTTTACGGTCGGCTGGCTGCAACTGGCGGGCCTGCACGCCGGCTTCTATGGCGCCGATTTTGGCTGGGCGCTGTTTACCACGTTTCATATCGTGGTCTTCAGCGGCCTGATCTACTGGACCGTCGGCCTGCTTAACCGGGCCGACGCCGGGCGCGAGGCCACCTTTGCCGCTTTGCGCGCAAGCGAGGAGCGTTTCCGCCTCCTCGTCGACGCCTCCCCGAACGGCGTACTAATGACCGACCCGGACGGCCGCATCAGGCTGGCAAACCGGCGGGCCGACACGCTATTCGGGTTTGCGGCCGGCCAGTTGCCGGGCCTTCCAGCCGAAACACGACTCAAACCACGGCAAAGCGGCGACCGCGCCTGGCTTCAGGATGCCTGCGCCGCCGTCCTGAGGTCACAGACCAACCGCCCGGAATACGAACTATCCGGCGTGCGCCAGGACGGCTCGGAGTTTCCGGTCGAGATGGATCTGACGCCGCTAGCAACCCGAGAAGGCGACAGGCTGCTGATCACCCTCGTCGATATTACCGAGCGCAAGCGGACCGAGGAAGACCGCAACCGCTTCGTCGCGCTCGCCGACGGCAGCTTTGAATTCATCGGCATGTGCGACACCGACTTCAAACCCTTCTATGTGAACCCGGCCGGCATGCGCCTGGTCGGCCACGAAAGCCTTGCCGACGCCCAGAGGGTGCGAGTCCAGGATTACTTCTTTCCCGAGGATCAGGCCTTCATCACCGACGAGTTTTTTCCGCGGGTGATGCGGGAAGGACATGCCGAAGTCGAAATTCGCTTCCGCCATTTCAAGACCGGAGATGCCATCTGGATGCTCTATAACGTTTTCAATCTGCGCGATGCGAACGGAGCGATCACCGGCTGGGCCACCGTCAGCCGCAACATTCACGACCGCAAACGGCTCGAGGCGCGGTTTCGCGCGGTGATTGAATCGGCGCCCACCGCGATGATCATGGTCAACGCCGAGGGCGAAATTGTCTTGGTCAACACCCAGACCGAGATTTTATTCGGCTATGAACGCAACGAATTGCTCGGCCTGACGGTCGAGAATTTGCTGCCCGAACGCTTCCGCGCATTGCATCCCTTGCAGCGCAGGCACTTCTTTGATCATCCGGAAGCGCGCCTGATGAGCGACGGGCGCGACCTTTATGGCCTGCATAGGGACGGCTCGGAGTTTCCCGTCGAGATCGGCCTGAACCCGCTCAGAACCGACGAAGGACCGTTTGTGCTCGCGGCCATCGTCGACATCACCGCGCGCAAGCGCGCCGAGGCCGCTTCCCGTGAAAGCGAGGAGCGGCTCCGCCTATTGGTCGAAGGGGTGCAGGACTATGCGATTTTCATGCTCGACACCGAAGGCAGGGTGGTCAGCTGGAATGTCGGCGCGAAACGCATCACCGGTTACGACGCCAACGAGATCATCGGCCAGCATCTGTCGCGTTTCTATACCGAAGAGGATGTCGAAGCCCAAAAGCCCGACCGCGAACTCGAAGCCGCGACCGACTATGGCCGCTTTGAAGAAGAAGGCTTGCGGGTCAGAAAGAACGGTTCCCGTTACTGGGCCAGCGTGATCCTGACCGCGCTGCGCGATTCGACCGGGCGCCTGCGCGGTTTTGCGAAAGTCACCCGCGATATCACCGCGCGCAAGCATACCGAAGAACAAATCCTGACGCTGAACGCGCAACTGGAACTCAGGGTCGCGCTCCGCACCCAGGAACTCGAAGTCGCCAATGCGCTGCTGAAAAGCGAGCTGACCGAACGCCAGCGCGCCGAAGCCGAGGTCGAGCGCTTTTTCAATATGTCGGTGGACATGATCTGCATCGTCGGCACCGACGGCTATTTCCACCGCCTGAATCCTTCCTTCGAAACCACGCTGGGCTATACGCACTCGGAATTGACCAGCCGGCCGATCCTGGCGTTCGTGCATCCGGACGATATGGTCGCCACGCTGGCGGAAATGGCAAAGCTCGCAGAGGGCGTGCCGACCGTCCGCTACGAGAACCGCTACCTCTGTAAAGACGGTTCCTACAAATGGTTCGGCTGGACCTCGCAACCGGCCCCTAGCGGCACGATCTATGCGATAGCCCGCGACATCACCGAACGCAAACTGAGCGAGGCCCGTATCGCCGCGTCCCTGCACGAAAAAGAGGTGCTGCTGAAGGAGATCCATCACCGGGTCAAGAACAATCTGCAGGTCATTGCGAGCCTGCTGCGCCTGCAGGCCGACACCCTCAGCGATCCCGCCGCCCGCGATTTGTTTTTGGACAGCCAGCGGCGGGTGCGCTCGATGGCGCTGGTGCACGAACAACTCTATCAGTCCAGCGGACTGTCCAGCATCAATGTCGCGGAATACATCGCCAATCTGGTCAGTTACATCCGTCGCTCCCATGCCCAGGCACCGTCCCTGGTTTCGATCAGGGTCGACATCCCGGCCATCACGCTCGAAATTGACCAGGCCGTGCCGCTCGGCTTGATCATCAGCGAACTGGTGGCGAACAGTATCAAGCACGCTTTTCCGGCTTCCGGCAATGCGTCAGCCGCCACCCTGTGGGTGACGATGGCTGCCGCGGAGGACGGCGGCCTGACCCTCGAAGTCGGCGACAACGGCCAGGGCATTCCGGACCAGGTGGACATCGAACGGCCGTCATCGATGGGACTGCATCTGGTGCAATCTTTCGTCTTGCAACTCAATGGCCGCTTGACGGTTCAGCGCCGGCCGAGCGCCGTTTTCTCAATTTTTATACCCAAGAAGAAGAATAATAATCATGTCTAACGCGCGTATCATGGTGGTCGAGGATGAAGTCATCATTGCCCAGGACATTCAAAGGACCTTGATCAAACTGGGATACGATGTACCGCTGTTCGTGACCTCGGCGGAAGTTGCCCTGGAGCAGGTGTCGGTGCTGCGGCCGGATCTGGTCTTGATGGACATTCATTTGAACGGCGACATGGACGGCATCGCCGCGGCCGAAGAAATCCGCCGGCGCGACCGCCTGCCGGTCGTTTTCCTGACCGCCCATTCCGATGAAGCGACGCTGAGCCGGGCGAAAATCACCGAGCCCTACGGCTATGTGCTGAAACCGTTCGAGGAACGCGAATTGCAGATCGCGATCGACATCGCCCTGTACCGGCACCGTTCCGAATTCCAGCTCAAACAAATGGAGCGCTGGCTGTCCACCACCTTGATGAGTATCGGCGACGGCGTCATCGCGACCGATATGGACGGCACCATCACCTTTATGAACCGGGTTGCGGAAGTCCTGACCGGCTGGCCGCAAGCCGAGGCGCTGGGCCGGCCGTTTACCGAGGTGTTGCGCCTCGTCGACATGAAGACGCGCGAAAGAGTGGACAGTCTGGTCGAGCGGGTGCTGGATGATCATCTGATCATCGAACTGGAACCCGATACCGTGTTGATCACCCGGGAAGGAAGGGATATTCCTGTCGACGACAGCGCCGCGCCGATCCGCGATGAAGACGACAACGTAACCGGCGTCGTGATCATTTTCCGCGACATCACCGCGCGCAAATGCGTGGAAGATAAACTGCGCCACCTCGCCGCCCATGACCCTTTGACCGGGCTGCCGAACCGGGCGCTGTTTGCAGACCGTCTGGCGATCGCTTTCGAGCTGGCCAAAAGGCATCCTGAATACCGCTTTGCGGTGCTATATATCGACCTCGACCGCTTCAAGATCATCAACGACAGCCTCGGCCATCTGTTCGGCGACCAGGTACTGATCACCGCGGCACAGCGCCTCGGCGAGCACTTGCGCGGCGAAGACACCCTGGCCCGCCTGGGCGGCGATGAGTTTGTGATTCTGCTCAGTTGCATCGATGATATTTTGGACGCGATCCATGTGGCGAATCGTATCCTGAAAAAAATGGCCAAAGCCATTACCGTCGACGGGCTGGACGTGTTTACTTCGGCCAGCATCGGCATCGCCTTGAACGCACCGCGCTACGAACGGCCGGAAGAGATATTGCGCGATGCCGATGCGGCACTGAATCAGGCCAAGACCGAGGGACGCGGACGCTTCAGCGTGTTCGATACGGCGCTGCATCAGCGCGCCTTGCAGTTACTGCAACTGGAAACCGACCTGCGCCGAGCGGTCGAACGCAAGGAATTTCAGCTTTATTATCAACCGATCGTGTCACTCGCCAGCGGCAGCCTGCATGGCTTTGAGACCTTGCTGCGCTGGCAGCATCCCGAGCGCGGCCTGCTCGCGCCCGCCGATTTTCTGGCGCTGGCCGAAGAAACCGGCCTTTTGGCCAGAATCAGCGAATGGGTGCTGAAGGAATCCTGCAGGCAGCTTAGGGCTTGGCAAAAACAGACCGCGAACACCGCGCTGACGGTCGCGGTGAATCTGTCGCAGACGCAGTTTCTGTATCCCTCGCTGCACGAACTGGTCACGCGTGCCTTGGCATCCAGCGGGCTCGAAGCCCGCTGCCTGTGCCTGGAAGTTTCTGAGGAAGTGATCGCGGATCACGCGACGGCGGCGCGCATCCTGGCCGAACTCGACGCACTAGGCGTGCAATTGCACCTCGATGATTTCGGCACCGGCTACTCCTCCCTGAACATGCTGCACCATCCGCCGATCGATGTGGTCAAAATCGACCGCAGCTTTGTGCAGCCGATCGCCGATGCGGCCAGCGAAAAGAGCGCAATCGTGCGGGCGATTCTGTCGTTGGCGGGCGAGCTGGGAAAAGAGGTCGTGGCCGAAGGCATCGAAACCGCCGACCAAGCCGAGCGGCTTCTGGCCTGGGGATGCCAGTATGGACAGGGCTACCATTTTGCCAAAGCGCTGACGCCGGAGGACGTGGAAAAATTATTCCTATATCCGGCAAGCCATCCTCTGCAAGCCGGCACGGCGATCGGGACGCCGCTTACAGACTGACCGAGGCCTCGAAGCCCAGCTGGCGCAGGTCGTCCGCAAACGCCCGCATCACCGGCTCCGGCATTTTGCCGAGCCGCCCCGCTTCGGGCTGCAGGGAGGGACGGGCCAAGGTATAAAGCATGACCTCGCGTAGATCCCCTTTTTGCTTCGCGATCGCCAGCGCATCCAGCAACGCCCGCCTTTCCTGTTCGACAAATCCCTGACCGTCGATGTCGACCAGACAGACCTGCACCTTGGTCCGGCAACAGCCTGACGCCAGAATCAGGTTATTCAGGCTCGCGTCGATGCTTTGCCCGGCCTTGTTGATCAGCCGCCGGCCCTCTGCGGTCGCGCTGTCCAGTTTAAACCAGACTTCGCCGCCGAACCGATTCAGCATTTTCAGGCCTTCCTGAACCTTCGGCTGATGCACCAGGCTGCCGTTCGTGATCAACACATAGCGGCTGCCAGGCAACACGCCTGCCGATGTCGCGATGTCGCCGATCAGTTCGACCGCATCGGCAAAGCGCGGCACGCTGGTCGGCTCGCCGTTGCCCGAAATGGCAATATCCTTGATCACCCGTTGCGCCTCGGGCACCGCAAATCGCCGGTAGAAATCGCCCGACTGCACCTGAGCCAGGAAACCGCGCAATTCGGCTTCGAGCAAGCCGAAATCCAGTTCGGGCGCGGCGCCGAGGGTCAGATCCGGCACCTGGCAATAGATGCATTGCCAATTGCAGGCGTTGTTCGTATTGAAATTGATGCCGATCGACAAGCCGCCCGCGCGCCGGGACAAGACCGGGTAAACATAGGTCAATCCGGCGCTGTCCCGGCTGTGATCGGTGACGGTGAGTGGTGAGGACATCGATTAAGCGGGTTGGCTACGGACAAAGCCTGGCATGTGACTGAAGATCATTTGGCCGTGCTGAACAAATTTTTGATTTTTCCGAACGGCTTTTTGGCTGAGCCCGCCGGAGCCTCGCCGGCATCTGTGGATTCGGACACAGAGGCGGCCGCGGGCGTTTCGGCTGCCTGCGCGGCTTCTTTAGCCGGTGCATCCTGCTTGGGCTTGCCAAACAGGCTCTTGATTTTTCCGATCTGGCTTTCTGAGAATCCGGCCGGTGACTGCGCCTGAGCCACCGTCTCGGGCTGAATTTTTGCTTCGACAGGAGCCGGAGCGATTTCGCTTGCGGGCGCCGCGGCGGCAACGGGCTCCGCTTTGGACCTGCCGAACAGGTTTTTGAGTTTGCCGGCTACGCCGCCACCCGCCGCGCTCGCCGGCTGCGCATTCGAAACAGATGCGGCAACGGCCTCCGGCTCGTATTCCCAATCGGGCAGTACTATCGTTTGATTACCCTGCGCTGGAATCGCCTCCGCCACCGCGGGTGCCGACGGCTGCATGACCGGCTCGGTTTTCGCCTGGATTGGAGGTTGAACGAGCTCGACTACCTTGGGGGCTTCCGCCCGGATTTCCGGCCGGATTAACTCGGCTGCCGCAACGGCCTCGGCAGGGGTTTGCAGAGGGATAGCTTCTGCTTCCGCACGCGGCTCTGCCTGGATTGGCGGCGGGATCAATTCGGCCGCCTTTTGGGCTTCGGCCCGGATTTGCAACTGGCTAAACTCGGCCTCCTTCGCGATCAGCTTGGCTTCCAGCAATTCCAATTTTTGTCTGGTATTGTGCCATTCCACGGATTGCTGTTCCAGTTCCGCGAGCCGTGCCGATTGGGCGGCGTATTTTTCGAGAATTTCGGCGCTCTGCTGTTCCAGGCCGCTTATCTGACGAGTTTTCTCGGCCAGCGTATTTTGCAGGGCGTCGGCCACCGCTTCTTTTTCAACGCGCTTGCCGATTTCCGCCTGATAGGATTGCTGCAATTCGGCCTTGGCCTGTTGCTCTGAACGTAAATGGCTGGCCAGTTGTGCAAGCACCCGGTCATGCTGCTGCCACAACGCGTCGGCTTCCGAGTCTTCGCCGGCAGGCAGCGCCTGTTCGCCCAGATCAAAGCCCGTGGTCAACGCTTGCACCGTGCCCGCAATCTGCTGATTGCGCTGCGCCAGACGCTCTTGCAGCCCTGCCGCGAGTTGTTGCGACTGCGCCAGGTCATTCGACAGTTCGACACGCGCCTTTTCACTGGCGGCCGCTTTTCTTTTGATGGGAATGCTCTTGATGCTGCCAATAATCATCGCCAGCAAAGCCGTGGCGATGACCAAGGCGGCCGCATACAACGGGTTGGCAAGCGTCAGTTGCGCCCATTCCAATAGCATGGTTTTTATGATGGGTAAGTATTCTTGCATAACTATTTCCTCAGTTTAACGAGCGTTCATGTGTAGCGGATTGGGGTATTTATTTTTTATTCTTCAATACCCTACACATCGATTTAAGGTATCTGCCCAGAAAATAAACTCTCAAAAAGCCAGGGCTTCGCGAACGGCCTTTCGGTTTTCTACTTTAGTTTTTTTAGGCTCTCTTGGTTTTCCTCAATAGCGAAAGGATTGCGCAAGGACTCTCCGTCCCTGGGTGCAACCTGCCGATCCGCTTTTTCGATTATTGTACTTATATTAAGCGATCGTAATGTATATTCATCATGTCATCGGCAGCCCCTTAAGCGTGGTCAATCCTTCCTGTATACCATACATTTGTGCAATGCATCAATGATTTAGCCGTTTTCTCGGCACAAAGCCCGTGCTGATGCCGCGACAACTACGACAAGCGGCCGCCCCTGTTTGACAAACCGCCCCGCACGAAGTAGATTCCTGTAAACTAATAAACCTTGCAAGCCGAGTCCCATTAAAACAATGATTTCAAAACATCATGCAGAGCATCTATTTGAAGGCGCGATTGCGGAAGAATACGAGATACTGAAGCGGATTTGTCCGGCCGCGGCGGATCTGAGCCGGCGTGTCGGTCTATGTGTCGGCGACTGGACGCCGCCCTACCCTCTGGAACAATTGCATCTGCTCGAAATTGGCTGCGGCACCGGCATCACTACCGCCTGCCTATTGGCGAGCCGCGAGGATGTGTTGATCGAAAGCGTCGATAATGCGCCCGCGATGCTGTCGCAGGCTCGGCAAAATTTGGCCGCGGCGCTGGCGGCAAAGCGGCTGCGGCTGATCGAAAACGATGCACTGTCGCATTTGCGGGAAATGCCTGACGCCTCGGTTGACATCGTCGCCAGCGCCTATGCGGTGCATAATTTTCTGCACGGCTACCGGCGGCGGGTGCTGGAGGAAGTGTTGCGCGTGCTCAAACCGGGCGGCCTGTTCGTGAACGGCGACCGTTATGCGGTCGACGATGCGGCGGAGCATCTCAAAAATACCCAGGAAGAGGTCAAGGCCTATTTCCGGGTATTTACCGAAATGAACCGCATCGATCTTCTGGAACAGTGGATCGTGCATCTGTTCAGCGATGAGTCCGAAGAGCACATCATGCGCCTTCGGCCTGCGCTGGACGCCATGACCGAGATCGGCTTTCAAAACGTCAGCCTGCATTATCGGGACGGCGTCAATGCGTTGATCAGCGCGACTAAATCCTCGCTTATTGCTGCGGCACCGTAATATGCAGAGGCAGGGCATAATCGATACGCTCCACATCGGTGACAGAAGGGTCGTTCAGAGAAACCGGATAGACGGTCACCTCGCCGCCAAAACTACAGGATGATGGGGCCTTATAATAACTTTCTAAAATTTTTGTTTCCTTGCTGGTGAAAGGCACGTAATACAGATCATCGCTTGTGGTCAGGTTGTTGCCGCCCGAGGTGAACACTTCACCGGGCATCGCGCTGTTTTCCTGGCCGTTCGGCATCACAGCATCATCTTGCTTGGCGATATATTGTTCACCGTCGCAGATCGGATTCGCATAGCGGATCACTTTAGGCGTGATTTTGCCTGCATGATCGACCGAAAAAGCATAGCCTTGCGTACTGAGCAGGTTGATTCTGTCGGCTTGTTCACGCACGACGGTGCCGACGATCTGATCGTTGGCGTCGACGAGAATGGGCGCTTCGAAATGATATTTCGACTCCAACGCGCTGACTTTTTCTTTCATCTGAGCCAGCTGGGATTCCAGCTCGACAATCCTTCCCTCCAGTTCCTCGGGCGTGGCAGCCGACAGGATTCCCCATGCGGTCAAGGCGACCAGCGCCAATAAAATAATGCTGAAAATCATCATTTTATGCATAGCGTAGAGCTCCAAATTAATTAAACTTTGGTAACATATCAGATTAATTCGGCGCTGAATATTCGTATGATTACGCGTCGCCAGCCAGTTATTCTCCCCTTGTTTGCAGGTCAACCGAATGAGCCCCTCGATGCACCGCCTGGAATCAATCGACATGATGCGCGGATTTGTGATGGTGTTGATGGCATTGGATCATACCCGCGATTATTTCTCTAATGCACCGTTTGATCCGGTCGATCTAAGCCAGACCAACGCCGCCTATTTTCTGACGCGCTGGATCACCCACCTCTGCGCGCCGACGTTCATGCTATTGGCCGGCGCCGGCGCATTTTTGTCCACCCACCGCAAGAGCCTGACGCCAGGACAGCTCTCTGTTTATCTCGCCAGCCGTGGACTGTGGCTGGTCGTCTTGGAGTTGACGCTGGTGCGTTTCGGCTGGACATTCAATTGGGATTACAGTTATGCGATCGGCCAGGTGATCTGGGCGCTGGGCTGGTCGATGCTCGCGCTGGCCGTTCTGGTCTTGCTGCCGCGGTGGGCGACTGCGGTTTTTGCCGTGCTGCTGATCGCCGGCCATAATGCGTTCGACGGTATACCTGCCGATAACACCCGGCTTTCGGGCTGGCTATGGATTTTCCTGCATCAGCCGGGCACGATCGAATATTGGCCCGGCCATGCCCTGAATTTGTTCTATCCGCTGATTCCCTGGGTCGGGGTGATGGCCGCAGGCTATTGCCTGGGCCCGGTGTTTCTTGAGCCGAACCGGCAAACGATCCTGTTCTGGCTGGGGCTGTTTGGCATCGCGCTGTTTTTATTGCTGCGTCTAGGCAATCTGTACGGCGACCCGCAGCCCTGGGCGCCGCAAAAAAACGGGCTGTTCACGCTATTTTCGCTAGTGAATTTTCAAAAATACCCGCCCTCGTTGCTGTATTTGCTGATGATGCTGGGTCTGATGTTTATCGGACTGGCCCTGTTCGAGAGCCGCTCGCTGCGCCTCATCCGGCAACCCTTGCTGACCGTCGGCAAGGTGCCGTTATTTTTCTATCTGCTGCACATTTACCTGATCCATGGTGCGGCGTTGGCCGTGACCCATCTGAGAGGCCTGCCGGACGCTTGGCTGTTTGCCGGTTCCGTCGCCCATCCTTTTCCGGCGGTGCCCGCGCCCGAATACGGCTACGATTTGCCGGCGGTCTATGGCGTATGGCTGGCAGCGCTCGTGCTGCTGTATCCTTTATGCCTTGTCTTTATGCGGATCAAGCAACGCTACCGGCATGTTGCCTGGTTGAGCTATTTGTAATCGCTAAACACGCTCTCCAGCAAGGCGGGCATTTCTGAAAAAGCCCCCCAGCAACGACAATGCGCTGCCAGGGGTAAGGGGCGTTGCTTATTTATTTGGCGGAGTGTTCGGCGGCTTCCTTGGTTTTCATGTGTGCGGTTTCTGAAGCTTTGCTGGCATTCTCAGCATGCTTCTTTGCTTCTTCATGTTTGCCGGCCTTGTGTTGTGTGGCGGCCGCTTTGTGGTGCTGCGCAACTTCCTCATGAGCTTTGGCGGCTTCTTCGTGTTTTGCAGCCGCCTGATCGGTTGCGGCAAATGCGGAAAAAGAGATGGTGGTAGCCATGAATAGTGCGCCAATGATCTTTAACATAAATGACTCCTGGATAATGCAAGCTTATGTGAATCGATTCCAGATTGGGTTATCGATTTTGTCGTGGATGTCGAAAACGATTTCCCGACAATAAGGACATACATTAATCGTGCCATAAGATTCCCTCCCGCAATTTGCTCAAAAAATCACGCTTCAGGAGAATCATTCGTCGAATCTAGCCAGAACATGCGGGGTTAATGGGTGAAAAAACCCTATTAAATCGGTGTTTATAGCCCAGATTTACTAGCCTCTTTGCCTTGCCGCCAATGTCGTATTTACGCCTCTTCCGACCGCCCTTTTTATAGCCGCGTTTAATAGTTTGAACTCAAAAACCACGCATCGAACTTATTCTTACGCTCGCGGCCGTAATGGGTTTATTTCCCCCATCCCGGCGCATATGAACCGGGACCCCATCCCTTATCCACTTCAAATTCCTTTTTATTTATAAGGTAAAGGTGTATTAACAAGGGTTTATGCCAATTTCAGGGTGCAGGAAAAGTTGGCATGAATTGTGGTTTATATACCGAAGCGGCCTTGCTCTCTCACCCCGGCATAAACCTTATTGCCGGCTTGGCTGCGGCGGTCGAGGTAAGCAGCCGACGATGGAGCATGCAGCAAAGGCACGACAAATTGTGCCGTATCACGTTGCGATCCTTGGAATTAATTTAATGGGAGATTTTATGGTTGGGCTATTCGTAGTGCCTGGTAGCAGATCTGATTTCGTAAGGGCGAAATCTTACTTTCTAACGGGATTATTGATGTTGTCAACAGCATTGTCATTCTCGATGCATGAAGCGCAGGCCGTCCCCAGTTTCGCGCGTCAAACCGGCATGTCGTGTTCGGCTTGCCATACCCAATCGTTCGGCCCGAATCTGACCCCGATGGGCCGCGATTTCAAGCTGAACGGCTACACGATGAGTACCGGCTCCGATGCCAACTCGAAACTGCCGCCGATCAGCGCGATGGTGGTCGGCTCTTTCACGCATCTCGACAATAAGCTGCCGGAAGCGCCCCCCGGCCATCATACCAACAATAACGCCTCCTTCGATGAAGCCAGCCTGTTTTATGCCGGCAAGGTGTATTCCAAGTTGGGAGCCTTCGTCCAGTTAACCTATAACGGCATTGAAGATATTCTGGAGCTTGACAACACCGATATCCGTTTGTCCGATAAAGTGAAACTCGGCGATCAGGACTTTGTTTACGGCTTATCCTTCAACAACAGTCCGACCACCCAGGACTTATGGAACACCACCCCGGTGTGGGGCTACCCTTACGCGTCATCCGAACTGACCAACACGCCCGGCGCATCGACGCTGATCGAAGGCGGTCTGGCGCAAAATTCGGGCGGCGCAACCGCTTACATGATGTGGAACAATCTGCTCTATCTGGAAGCCGGCGCCTATGCTTCGTTTTCGACCCAGTTTCAGCGCAATGTCGGCATCGCGGAATCGGCGACCGCGGATAAAATCGACGGCGGCGCCCCCTACTGGCGGATCGCCTTGCAACATCAGCTCGGCGGTCATTATTTCTCCCTGGGAACCTTCGGTTTACGCGCCAATATCGTTCCGGGCCGCGATCATTCTTTGGGCCTGAACGAATATTCGGACTTGGGTGTCGATGCGAACTATCAATTTTTGGGCTCCGGCAAGCATATCTTCGAATATAAAGCCTCTTACATCCGGGAGGATCAAAAGCTTGGTTCTGGCTTTTTGGCCGGAGGAAACGCCGCGAATATGAACAATCGGTTGTTTTCCCTGCATTCGAATGCCTCCTATACCTACGATCAAACCTACAGCGTCAATCTGGGCTACTTCAGAACCACCGGCTCACACGATACGCTGCTTTATGCGAGCAACACAGCGATGAAACCGAATAGCGAAGGTTTCATCGCCGAACTGGATTATGTCCCTTTCGGTAAATCCGACTCGACTCTCTCGCCTTGGCTGAACTTGCGTTTCGCCTTGCAATATACCGGTTACACCAAATTTGACGGCGCCCAGTACAACTATGACGGCTCGGGCAGAAACGCGAGCAGCAATAACACGTTATTCTTGAACGGCTGGCTGATTTTCTAAACCTACTTTTCGCCCATATCCGACGTCAACAGGTTTTTGACGTCGGAACGAGCCGCCTTTTTTATTACCCATAATTTTTTTCAGATAGTCATCTGAAAAAATCCCTACGCCGGGCTTTTCTCGACCATCGACCATGAAACAGCCAATGGCGCAGCTCGCATAAAAACTTATTTATCCGCACATTCGTCACATCGAGGCTCATCATGGCAGAATCTTATATTAACCGAACCGAAAGTGACCGGCGCACCGGGGTTTATCGACGCTTCAGAGATATTTCGATCAGCGAAAGAATTCTGAATACCGCGTTTTTGCTGACCATTGGAATCGGTTACCTGGTCGCGCTCGCGAATATGTATTACACGCATCAGGGACGCGACGGCAAGGCCGGCTTATCGATTGACGACGTGATGATTAATTATCACGGCTCGCACGACCAGACCCGCCTGGGCTCCGCGATCAAGGGCATCATGGAACCGAACTTGAAATATAAAAGCGATAAGGATGTGATACTGCAATGGATACAAAATGGCGCCGAGGAAGCGGAATATAACGAACGCATCGCGCCGATCCTAAACCGCGACTGCATCAAATGCCATACACCGGCTGTCAATCCGTCATTGCCTGATTTGACCCATTACGCGGGCGTCGCGCAAGTCGCCCATGCCGGCGGCGCGACGCTGCCTTTTCTGATCCGGGTTTCGCATATCCACCTGTTCGGCATTGCCTTCATCCTGTATTTCATCGGCAAGATTTTTCTACTTTGCGACATGAACGTGATTGTAAAAAGAATCGCGGTCGTCATTCCTTTTGCCGCGATGCTGTTGGACGTGATGTCTTGGTTCGTCACCAAATCCTTTCCCGCTTTTGCCTACGTGGTCGTAGCCAGTGGCGCGTTGATGGGCCTCTCGATGGGCATGCAAATCCTGGTCAGCGTTTATCAGATGTGGTTTTACTCCGAAACAAAAAGCGGATCGCAGAACTGATAATCGCCTACACATGATGATGTATGCGGTCGGATGGATAGCAATGTAAGCTTGCTTGCAGGATTTTCCAATCTGTTGCGGCTAATTAATCCGGTCTCGGCCTGAACTATCCCATGAGTGTGTTTTCTAATTGGCTGAAAGTTTACCCCAGCGTATTGGGTTTTGGGTAGCAAGATATCCTTGGAAAAAAGCGATCCCATTGCGAGTTGCCCGCAAAAGGTGACGACTACGGCCAGCGGCGCTGAGCACGACTGCAATCAGGCTGATCGATTGTTGCGCTGGAGGGGAGTCAGTTATAGGCATCCATTGACATAAAAGAGAGTTTTATGCAAAACAGCCTAATTTCTCAACCTTCGGATCGACGCCAATGAACCGTTTCGGGGCCGGATGCGTATATTGCGCCGTGATCAGGTACGTTTTTTTCGCAGGTGTTCTGGCGATCGTTTCGAGCCCAATCGCTCTGGCAAAGGACACTGCCGCGCCGCTGAATTATTTTTTGCACAGCGCGGGCCCCGCTTCGTCGCCTACGATGGTTTTGGGATGGGTTTTGACGACTGTCGTGGCAGCGGTCTTCCTGATCATCACGTTGCTGCTGACCGTCGCCTTGCTCCGCAAACGGACTGTTGAAGATCCCCAGGCAATCGGTCCGGAGAATCAGGGCATGGCATGGATTTATATTGGGACGGGCGTCTCTTCGTGCATCTTGTTCGCGCTCGTTATCTATGTACTGATCACCTTAAACACGATCGCCAATCCAACGCGCACGCCGGCACTGACGCTGACGGTCACCGGCTACGACTGGTGGTGGAAAGTTGAGTATGAAGAAAACGACGCAGCCCGCTACTTTGCGACTGCCAACGAGATTCACATCCCTGTCGGCGAGCCCGTTCTGGTCAAGTTAAAAAGCGCTGACGTCATTCATGCCTTTTGGGTGCCGCTGTTGGCCGGAAAAACCCAAATGATTCCCGGCTTGGTCAATCGGCAGTGGCTCGAGGCCGATGTCCCGGGAATCTATCGCGGACAATGCACGCAGTATTGCGGCCTGCAACATGCGCATATGGGATTCGAGATCGTCGCGCAAAATCCGGCCGATTTTCGAAAATGGCTAGACGAGCAGAGAAGAGACGCGGCACCGTCTTCAGCGCTTGAGGTGGATACAGGCAAAGAATTTTTTATGACGCATTGTTCCGGTTGTCATTCGATCCGGGGCCTCGGGGCCGCGGGCGCGCATGCGCCCGATTTGACGCACCTGACAACGCGTCGCCTGATCGCCGCGGGACTATTGGCCAATACGCCAGAAAACCGGATCAAATGGATTACCCATGCTCAGGAACTCAAACCGGGAGCGCGCATGCCCAGCTTTGCGCTATCGTCCGGCGAGATTGCCGCGCTGTCTGCATTTTTATCGACCCTCAACTAGGAGCACCGCCCATGTCCGATGTTGCGCCAAAGCCGTCCGATCAAAGACTCGAACGCATACCCGACATCGGTTGCGCGCCGGTCGGCTCGTCCGCCGAAAGGCGCCTCGCCGAACTTTGGGAGACGGCACCCGGCTGGCGCGGCTGGTTATCGACGGTCGATCATAAAGAGATAGGACTGCGCTATCTTGGTACTGCATTTATTTTTTTGTTGATGGGCGGCATTGAGGCGCTGATCATGCGGCTGCAGCTCGCGCGTCCGGATCAGACCCTGCTGACGCCGGATCAATACAATCAATTGTTCACAATGCACGGCGTGACGATGATTTTTCTCTACTCTCTGCCGGTGCTGTCGGGTTTTTCCAATTACCTCTGGCCCTTGATGCTAGGCTCACGCGATATGGCGTTTCCACGCCTGAATGCGCTCTCTTATTGGATATTCCTGTTTTCAGGCATTTTTCTCTATGCAAGCTTTCCCTTGGGACAGGGACCGAATGCCGGCTGGTTCAACTATGTGCCGTTCGCAGGACTGGAATTCAACCCCGGACCCAATATCGACGTGTATGCGCTCGGCATGGTCCTGCTGGGCATTTCGACGACCGTCGGCTCGATCAATTTTGTCGTTACGTTGTTCCGGATGCGCGCGCCCGGCATGTCGATCGATAGGGTGCCGATACTCGTATGGGGAACGCTGACCGCGTCGGTCGCCAATATCTTTGCGGTGCCCTCGGTCAGCCTTGCTTTTTTTCTACTGTGGCTGGACCGCAATGCAGGGACGCATTTTTTCGACGTGATCAACGGCGGCAAACCGATGCTCTGGCAGCACCTGTTCTGGATGTTCGGCCATCCGTGGGTGTATGCGGTCGTGCTTCCGGCCATGGGCATCGTTTCGGACGCGCTGCCGACCTTTTGCCGGCGCCCGCTGGTCGGCTATTCCGCGGTGGCGCTGTCGACGATGGCGACCATGCTGCTCGGTTTCGGCGTCTGGATTCATCATTTGTTCGCCGCCGGTTTGCCTACGCTGGCGATGTCGTTTTTTGGCGCGACCAGCATGGTGATTTCGATTCCGAGCGCGGTCGCCGTCTTCGCCTGGATCGCAACGATCTGGCTCGGGCGTCCGGTTTTCAACACGCCGTTTCTGTTTTTTGCCGGTTTTGTGCTGCTCTTCGTGATCGGCGGGCTTTCCGGCGTGATGACCGCGGCGGTGCCGCTCGATTTTCAACTGAACGAAACTTATTTCGTCGTCGCGCATTTGCACTACGTGTTGATCGGCATCAATGTCTTTCCGGTCGTGGGCGGCATCTATTACTGGTTTCCCAAATTCTTTGGCCGCATGATGAATGAAACCCTGGGCAAGTGGAGCTTCTGGGTCATGTTCATCGGTTTTAATCTGGGCTTTTTCCCGATGCATCTGGCAGGACTCCTCGGCATGCCGCGGCGGATCTATACCTATGCACCGAATATGGGCTGGAACACGGTCAACCTGGTGACCTCGATCGGCTCGTTCATGTTTGCGGCCGGCATTTTGATCTTTCTGGTCAACGTGGCAGTGAGTCTGCGGCGCGGCTCTGTCTCATCGGCAAATCCCTGGGACGCGCCGACCCTAGAGTGGGCGACCCCTTCGCCGCCGCCGGCCTATAATTTTGCGGTCATTCCGTTGGTCGCGAGTCGGCATCCGCTATGGGAAGACAGGCTGGCCGAGGGTGAAAGCCGAACCAGTCTGAATGAAGGGTATTTACTGATGGAGGGCCGGGAAACGATCGGCACGACGCCGCTCGACGCCAAACCGGACATCATCCTCAAAATGCCGGACGACTCCTATGCGCCGTTTTTTCTGGGTCTGTTTAGCGCCTTGGTATTTACCGGTTTGCTGCTGGATTGGCGGCAGTTCACGGTGCTGATGATCCTGGCGTCCGGCCTGACGCTGATGGCCTGGCTGTGGCCGAGAGAAATCCTGCTGCAGCGCATAGCGGGCAGCGAGCACGCCGAGGCAGGCGATTATGGCTGAAAGAGTGAGAACGGGCAAGCGATCCGGCGGCTGGTGGGGCATGTGGACGCTGATCGTCACCGAAGGTTCGCTGTTCGGCTATCTCTTGTTTGCCTATTTCTATCTGGCGTCGCAAACCGAACAGCACTGGCCGCCTACAGGGTTGCCTATTCTGCTGATACCGGGCATCAATACGGTCATATTGCTCACCAGCAGCGTATTCGTTTGGCTGTGCGAGCGCTGCTTGGCGTCCGGCAGGCCCCGTTGGAGCCTGGCATCGATGGCGACTGCATTGATGCTCGGCATGGGTTTCGTGCTGATTCAGCTCACCGAATGGCAAAAGAAAACTTTCGATATGACAACGAATCTGTATGGCTCGTTGTATTTCACGATTACCGGATTTCACATGCTGCACGTGCTTGTGGGTCTCGTGATTCTAATGATCTTGCTGATCTGGATTGCCCTCGGCTATTTCGATCACCGACGCTATGCCGCCGTCACGATCGGCGGCTTGTATTGGCATTTTGTCGATGTGGTTTGGTTGTTCGTATTTTCCACCCTGTATCTGTTTCCCTATCTGGACTCGACCTGATATGAACCCTGCAACCGAATCTAAACCATCAACCGACCCCCTTCTACTCAATCAGGGAAAGGAAGGAACCCTTCGTACCCTGGTTGCCTTATTCGGCGCGCCGACTGCTTGGATGGTCCAGATTTTGTTGAGCGAACCGCTTGTCGCCCATGCCTGTTATCCCTATCAGACGCCTTTGGCCACACCGCTCTGGGACGGATTGGCCTTATTATTGGCTTCGCTCAGCCTGGTATGCCTGGCCTTTGCGCTGCTGTCCGGCTTCGTTGCCTGGACGTCGTGGCAGCAAGTGGTGAGCCAGGCATCAAGCGGCGGAAACCCCGTCGAGATGACAGCCGGGAGGAAACGATTTTTAGCAAAACTCGGCGTCATGTCGAGTTTAATCTTCATCGTGGCGGTGATCTTCAACATCTGCGCGGTTTTATTGACGTCTTTGTGCAGTTCATGGTTTTAACGGTGATTCGATTGGCTTATGTACTCAAAATCGATTTGAAGGGTGCGACTGTCAGAATCGCCGCTCTCATCTGCGCCGCCTGTTTCTCCAGCCTTGTCGTAGCTCAGCCATCAACCGATCCCTCCACAATCAGCCGAGGAGCTTATCTGGCCAGGGCCGGCGATTGTATTGCCTGCCATACGGCCGAACCGAAGCAAGCGCCGTTTGCCGGCGGACTACCGATCAACTCCCCTTTCGGCATCATTTATTCGACGAACATCACGCCGGATCCGGTTCATGGCATCGGCAACTACAGCTTGGACGATTTCAGCCGCGCCGTGCGGAATGGCGTTGCCAAGGACGGACGGCGCCTGTATCCGGCAATGCCTTATCCTTCATTCACGGCGATCACCGATGAGGACATTCATGCGCTCTACGACTATTTCATGAATGAGGTAACGCCAGTCAGTCAGAAGCCCCCGGAAACGAAGCTGCCGTTTCCTTTTAATCTGCGCGTGAGCCTGTTTTTCTGGGATGCTGTTTTCGCCAACCATCAACGCTTTCAACTGCGGAATGACCGCGACGCCGCATGGAACCGGGGCGCCTATCTGGTGCAGTCGCTCGGTCATTGCGGCGCCTGCCATACGCCGCGCGGCCTTGCCTTCCAGGAAAAAGCCTATACGGAAACGTCGCCACTGTATTTAAGCGGGGCCGAAGTGGACAACTGGTATGCGGCGAATCTGAGAAGCGATCCCGCTTCCGGTTTGGGACGCTGGTCGGAAGCAGACATCGTTGCCTTTCTGAAAACCGGCCACGGCGGCAAGATGGCCTCGCTCGGCAGCATGACCGATGTGATCGAAAACAGCACGCAATATTTGCTTGAAGACGATCTCTGGGCAATCGCCCGCTATTTGAAGTCGCTTTCGGCACGCGGCGAAAAGTCATCCTATCGGCTCGATAGGCCGGATGTTGCCGTCGAATTGTCGGCCATGGTAACCGGCGCGATTGAGCGCCCGGGGGCAGGAATATATGAATCATTCTGCGCGAAATGTCATCACATAACCGGGAATGGCCAAGCCGAAAAAAAATATCCGAAGCTCGCCGGAAATTCGCTCGTCCTTTCGGAAAATGCAACATCACTGATCCGATTACTGCTCGAAGGAAGTGCGACTGCCGAAACGAGTCTGGAGCCGAAGCCTCAGAAAATGCCGAGTTTCGCAAAGAAATTGACCGACCGCCAGATAGCCGAGGTGCTGAGCTTTATACGCGGTAGCTGGGGCAACAACGCAGCCCCGGTGACGACACGGGAGGTCTTCTTGTTGCGAAACGCTTTAGGGAAGCCACCGTGATCGAATCATTAACGATGGTGATCCGGATTTATTGACGGAAGTGATCCTGCTCAATAAGAGCGGATCTCGTTTATGCTGCCGGAAAAAGATCAATCAAAAGCATCACTGCACCCGGGGCAATTGAACAAGCCGATAAGTTCCATTGAACGCCCGTTACACTGATCGCTAAACAAGCACCACTCGCCGATGAAGGGAACTTGACCGCCGTTCCTTTTGTGGTTATCTTGGCAAATCTATTGAACGCACTCAAGCCATCTGGACAAATCGTTAGACTGTGAAGACCGAATGGACACCTTAGCCACTCTTCCCAGCGTTGCCCATGCCATTCAACAAGCCGTGGCGCCGGTCTTTCTGCTGACCGGGATCGGCGCGATTTTGAGCGTGCTGACCAGCCGCCTGGGCCGCGTCGTGGACAGGTTCCGCTTATTGAATGACATGCAGGAAGCGGCGACCGCAACGCAGCGGGATGAGATGCGCACGTTGTCGCAGAGGGCGCGTTGGAACCATTCGGCAATCACCTTGTGCACGGTATCGGCCTTGTGTATTTGCTTGTCGATCGCGGCGCTGTTCATCGGCGCCGAATTGCGCGTCGACCTGTCCGGCGCGGTCGCCCTGCTGTTCGTCGCGGCAATGCTGGCGCTGATCAGCGGTCTTTTGTGTTTTCTACGCGAAATTGCGCTGGCGACCGGGGTGATTGAGATGCGCAGGCCGTAGGGCTCCCGCAACCACGGCCGTTGCTGACCGGAAGCCAAGGCAACGAGGGTTGCCTAAAGGCGCATCAGCTCTTGCTAACGTCCGTAATAACCGCCAGACGGATTACCCTGCCATGGACGATTTCGATCATAGGATCTTTCCCGGTACTCATCATCGTCATCATCCCTGTCATGGTCGTGTCCGCGATAGTTTCGGTCGTAGTCACCTTGGTTGCCATAGCCGTCCTGCTGATATGGCCCATAGGCCGGCCGCGGGTAATTGCCTGAATAAGGTGCGGTCTCGCCGTAGCCGCCGCCGTAGGGAGCGGGATAGGAATAGCAGCCGGTTTGGCTCAGAAGCGTCAATAAGGCAGCGGCCGGAGTCAGGGCGCTTGGAATTTTTCGTTTCATCTGCATTCTCCGAAATCATTTGCGTTTATGCTATCGCGCCTACCCTTAATGCCTGCTGAACGGCTTTTTACCGACTTGAAGCGGGACAAACCCGCCTTGATCCGCAGGGTCAATGCGAAGGCGGCAATTCCATGCCGCAGATGCGGCAATAATTGGCGTCCTTCTCATGCCCCGGATGCCGGCAGCGCGGACAGGTGCGCTGATCGGCCTTGCGCTGTTTTTTCATTTCCTTCGACAACTCGGCGGTGAAAATGCCGGTCGGCACCGCAATGATCGCGTAGCCGGTGATCATCACGATAGCCGAGACCGCGCGTCCCAGATCGGTCTTGGGGGTAATGTCGCCGAAACCGACCGTGGTCAGGGTCACGACCGACCAGTAGATGCTGACCGGTATGTTCGTGAAGCCGTTTTCCGGGCCTTCGATCAGATACATCGTCGAGCCGAACACGATCAGCAGCGTCGAGATCGTGAACATGAAGATGGCGATCTTGAGCCGGCTGGCCAGCAAAGCATTGACCAGAATATTGGCCTGATTGATGAAGCGGACCAGTTTCAGCACCCGGAAAATGCGCAACACCCTCAGGATGCGGATGACCTGGAGATAATGGGCGCCGGGTAGAAAGAGGCTCAGGTAGGAAGGGGTGATCGAAAGCAGGTCGATGATGCCATAGAAACTGACGATATATTTGATCGGCTTGTGGATGCAGAAGATGCGCAGACCGTATTCGAGCGTGAACAGGACCGTGAACAGCCATTCTGCGGCGTAAAGTTCTTTCCCATATTCCTGATTGATTTCGGCGACGCTGTCCAGCATGATCGTCAACACGCTGGCCAGGATCAGGACCATCAGCGCAATATCAAAGCCTCTTCCTATCGGCGTGTTGGACTGATAGATGATCTGATACAGCGTATGCCGCCAGCCTTCTATGCGCGCTCTCATGTTTTTTGGACCTCTTCCTGAATGTTTGCTTGCTTCATCGTGTCATAATGGCATCGTTCCGGCAATTTTATTCGCGATGCCGTCCGCCTGTAATCCACCTTTATGAACGCGACTGTTTCACGGCTTAATCATGAAACAAAATATGTTTCAACCGAAACGCTTTATGATACAAAAATGATCGGCAGCAGGCCGCCAAGGGTGAGGAGGCGTTAACCCTCAGGGTTTTCTTGTGATGGCATAACCTTTGCTTATTTTATATTGAGAGCAGTGTTTATGCTTATTCGATATCCTCATCCTCACCTTCTCTCGACTGGCGCAATCCAGCCGGGGGAAGGTATTTTTTTACATAGCCGTCATATATCAAAAGGCTATGTCTGCCTATTCGATTTTGTTTGCAACCGTCTTTGCTTAATGATCGGAGGTCTTGTATGCCCAATCATGAGAGTTTGTTCTGCCCTCGGCAGTCGAAGCGTGATCACTCCGGCCGGACTGATTTTCGCCGGGAGATTACGCTGGCGCTGCTCGTGAAATTTTGCCTGCTGGGCATTTTATGGTGGAGTTTTTTCGCCGGACAAAAAGTCCCGGTGGATGCCCCAGGCGTCGCGCGCGCTGCTGGAAGTTCCGCTGAAACCTTGACAGGAGAAACCTGATGATCGTTGACGAAGTAGTTGAGCTGTCGCGACTGCAATTCGCGCTGACCGCGCTGTATCATTTTTTATTCGTGCCCCTGACCCTGGGCTTGTCGTTTTTGCTGGCGATCATGGAGTCGGTCTATGTGATGACCGACAAGCCTATTTATAAGGATATGACGCGCTTCTGGGGCAAGCTGTTCGGGATCAATTTCGCGATGGGCGTGACGACAGGCCTGACCCTGGAGTTTCAATTCGGCACCAACTGGGCCTATTACTCGCACTATGTCGGCGACATCTTCGGCGTGCCGTTGGCGATCGAAGGCATGATGGCGTTCTTTCTCGAATCGACCTTCGTCGGACTTTTCTTTTTCGGCTGGGAGCGCCTCAGCAAGGAGCAGCATCTGCTCTCCACCTGGCTGTTGGCGCTCGGCACCAGCCTGTCGGCGTTGTGGATCTTGATCGCGAACGGCTGGATGCAGCACCCGGTCGGGGCCGAATTCAATTACGAGACGATGCGGATGGAGTTGACCAGCTTTGCCGACCTCTTTTTCAATCCGATTGCGCAGGTCAAGTTCGTGCATACGGTTGCGGCCGGCTATGTGACCGGATCGATGTTCGTGCTAGGGATCAGCGCCTGGTATCTCTTGCAAGGCCGCGATGTCGCCTTTGCGCGGCGTTCATTCCGAATAGCGGCCGGCTTCGGCCTGGCTTCGGTGCTGTCGGTGATCGTGCTCGGCGACGAAAGCGGCTATACCGTCGGCGAAGTGCAAAAGGTCAAGCTGGCCGCGATCGAAGCCGAATGGGAAACCGAGCCGCCGCCGGCGTCGTTTACCCTATTCGGCTTTCCGGATGAAGCCGCGATGAGGACAGACTATGCAGTCAAATTTCCGTGGGTGATGGGCATGATCGCAACGCGTTCGATCGATGAACCGGTGCACGGACTGAAAGATATTCTGAACAGCAACCGGAAAAGAATCAAAAGCGGCATGATCGCTTACGAAAATCTGCAAATCATCCGCCAGGATAAGTCCGATGCGTCTGCGAAAGCACTGTTCGAGGCGCATAAGGCCGATCTGGGTTATGGATTGTTGCTGAAACGCTATGCGCCGAATGTAACCGATGCGACGCCTGAGCAGATTGAAGCGGCGACCCGCCATTCGGTGCCGAGAGTCGCGCCGATCTTCTGGAGTTTTCGCGGCATGGTGTTTTGCGGCGTGGCGATGTTATTCATCTTTGCGGCGGCATTCTATTTCAATGCCCGGCGCAGCGCTCACAGCAAGCGCTGGCTCTTGCGCCTGGCCTTTTACGGCATTCCGCTGCCGTGGATCGCCTCCGAATTGGGCTGGGTGGTGGCCGAATACGGCCGACAACCCTGGACGATCGCCGAGATACTGCCAACCCATTTGAGCAGTTCGAGCCTCAGCGTCGGGCAGTTATATCTGAGCCTGGCGGGATTTGGTCTTTTTTATACGGTGCTGCTGGTGATCGAGCTGTTTCTGATGGTCAAGTATGTGCGCCTCGGGCCGAGCAGCCTGCATACCGGCCGCTATCACTTTGAACGGGAGGAGGCCAGTCATGTTTGATTTTGAAACGCTACGAATCATCTGGTGGGCCATTCTGGTCTTTCTGGTGTGCGGCTTCGCGGTGCTGGACGGCTTCGATCTCGGCATCGGCATCCTGCTGCCGTTTTTGGGCAAGACCGACGACGAGCGCCGGGTCATGCTGAACACGGTCGGGCCGACCTGGGAAGGCAGCCAGACCTGGCTGGTCACGCTCGGAGGCATCAGCTTCGGCGCCTGGTCGCTGGTGTATGCGTCGTTTTTTTCCGGCCTTTATACCGGCTTGCTGGTGCTGCTGTTCGCGTTGTTCCTGCGTCCGGCCGGCTTCGACTACCGCAGCAAGATCGCCGACCCGCGCTGGCGCAGCGCCTGGGACTGGGCCTTGTTTTTCGGCGGCCTGGTGCCGGCGACCGTGTTGAGTCTCGCGGCCGGCAATTTGATGATGGGCCTGCCGTTTCAGCTGGACGGCGATCTTCGCTCCATATACTCGGGCGGTTTTTGGGATTTGTTCCAGCCTTTCGCGCTGCTTTGCGCAGTGACCGGCGTTGCGCTGTTCACGCTGCACGGCGCGGTATTTTTACATTGGCGCACCGAAGGCGCACTGGCGCAGCGCGCCCTACGGGTCATTCGCTGGAGCAGTCCGGCGTTCGCGGCCGGTTTTGTGATCGCCGGGATCTGGGCCGGTTTGGGCGTGGATGGCTACCAGATCACGTCCAATATCGAGCCTTCCGCCGTTGCCAATCCATTGGCGAAAACGGTCAGCAAGACGCAAGGTTTGTGGCTGAACAATTACCGGCTCTATCCGGCACTGATGCTTGCCCCGCTTCTGTCTTTGATCGGTTCGTGGCTGGTCGTCAAATTGAGTTCCGGCCGTCATCACGGAACGGCTTTCATCGTCAGCAGCCTGATCGTGATCGGCGCGGTCGTGACCGCGGGCGGTTCGATGTTTCCGTTCATGATGCCGTCGAGCACGCATCCGAGCAGCAGTTTGACCGCCTGGGACGCGAGCGCGAGCCACTATACGCTGCAATTATTGTTCGCCGCCACGGTGGTGCTGATGCCGGTCGTCTTGGCTTATACGATCTGGGTGTACCGGGTGCTGCGCGGCAAGGTGACGGTCAAGCAGATTCGCAGCAATGAACATACACTGTATTGACGGAGGCGTGGCATGTGGTATTTCGCTTGGATTTTAGGCGTGGGGCTGGCCTGCGCGTTGGCGATCATCAACGCGATGTGGCTGGAACTGGGCGATGACGTTGAGCCGGAAGAATAATTTTTCCAGATTTTTCGGCCTTTTACAGATCTTAAAGTGCAAATAAACTTGAAAAGTGATTGACTATTTAGTAGAATTCTCGGTCTTATTTATTGATCCTTTAAAAGCAAGACCGAACTAACGATGAAAACATTTAGTGCAAAACCTGCAGAAGTTAAGCGCGATTGGTACGTGGTTGATGCGGAAGGGAAGACGCTTGGCCGTCTTGCTTCTGAGATTGCACGCCGTCTGCGCGGAAAACACAAACCGGAATATACCCCGCATGTGGATACCGGCGATTACATCATTGTCGTGAATGTCGAAAAAATCGGCGTCACCGGCAACAAGGAAAAGGACAAATTGTATCACCACCACACCGGCTATATCGGCAATCTGAAGACCGTCAGCCTGGGTAAGTTGAGAAAAACCTTTCCTGACCGCATTCTGACCACCGCCGTCAAAGGCATGCTGCCTAACAACCCATTGGGCCGCGCGATGTTCAAAAAATTGAAAGTTTACGCCGGTCCGGAACACGATCATCAGGCGCAACAGCCCAAAGTATTAGAATTTTAAGCGAGTAATCCATGGCAGCAGCTCAATATTACGGAACAGGTCGTCGTAAAAGTGCAATTGCACGCGTTTACGCAACCAAAGGCACCGGCAAAATCACCATTAACCAAAAATCAATCGAAGACTATTTCGGCCGCAAGACCGATCAGATGGTTTCCCGTCAACCGCTGGAATGCGTTGAGATGGAAGGCCAATTCGATGTGAACGTGATCGTCAAAGGCGGCGGCCCATCCGGCCAAGCCGGCGCAATCCGTCACGGTTTGACCCGTGCGTTGATGGAATACGACGAAACCCTGCGTCAAGCCTTGCGTAAAGCGGGTTATGTCACCCGTGACTCCCGTGTCGTCGAACGTAAAAAAGTCGGCTTGCACAAGGCAAGAAAACGCCCACAATACTCAAAACGTTAAGCGTTCGGTATTGTCGCGAGTGGCCAGGCCGCTCTACGAGAAAGGCTGCATTTCATCCGGATGCGGCCTTTTTTATTGCCTGAAATTACTGCAAAACTAAATCATTCTCAAATACTGGCAGGGTTTGTGCAGAATTGTCATAACCTCGTGCGGGTAAACGTTGTATAGTATTCAGCGAAGCTCAAGAACTCTCTCTCCATGAAAATATCCATCGTCGTTCCAGTCCATAACGAAGCCGGCAATATCTTGCCGCTGATCGAAGAAATCGAACAAGCCATGACGCAGGCGGAGGCCTATGAAATCATCTATGTCGATGACGGCAGCCGCGATCAAACCGAAGCCGAACTGAAAGACGCGATGCGGCGCTTCAACGCGTTGCGCGTGATCAAACACCGCCAGAGCTGCGGCCAAAGCACCGCGGTGCGCACCGGAGTCAAGGCGGCGACCCATCCCTGGATTGCGACGCTGGATGGAGACGGACAAAACGATCCCGCCGACATCCCGCGTTTGTACAAGGCCTTGCTCGAAAAAAATCAGACCACAGCGAATCTGTGGATGATCGCGGGATGGAGAAACAAGCGTTACGATTCGAAGTGGCGCCTATTCTCGTCCAAATTCGCGAATACGATCAGGTCCGCATTGCTCGGCGACAAGACGCCGGATACCGGCTGCGGCTTAAAAGTCTTCGCACGGGATAAATTTTTGGAATTGCCCTATTTCGACCACATGCACCGGTTCTTGCCGGCCCTGGTGATTCGGGCCGGCGGTACCGTCATTTCGGAACCGGTCAATCACCGGGCACGCGGCGTCGGGGTTTCGAATTACGGCACGCTCGACCGCTTGTGGGCCGGCATCACCGATTTGCTGGGCGTGATCTGGCTGCAACAACGCGCAAAACTACCGGAGGTAAACGAAATTGAACGTGGATAAAGAAACCATCTGGCTGGCCGTCGGATTTCTAGGTCAAGCCCTGTTTTCCGCACGCTTTCTGGTGCAGTGGATCAAAAGCGAAAAAGAGAAAAAAAGCGTATTTCCGATCGCATTCTGGTATTTCAGCATCGGCGGCGGCGTGACACTGCTGGCTTATGCGGTCTACCGGCAAGATCCGGTTTTCATTCTCGGCCAAGCCTCCGGATTATTGATCTATTTCCGTAATCTGTATTTTGTGATCTACGAACGCAGACAGCTCAACGCCTGATCCCCCAAAAAAAAATCATCGCACTCGGGTCGATATGTATCAATTGCTGTCCGTCAGAAGCTGGGTGTTTGTGATCTGGCTGGTTTTGGTCAGTTTCGCGCTTTATGCCCGGCCCTTGTTGCCGGTTGATGAAACCCGCTACGCAGCGGTAGCCTGGGAGATGTGGCAACGCGGCGATTTCCTGGTGCCCCACCTCAACGGCGAACTTTACAGCCACAAGCCGCCGCTTTTGTTCTGGCTGATGCAGCTGACCTGGCTGTTGTTCGGCGTCAATGACTGGTCGCTTCGGCTCGTTTCGCCGTTCTTTGCGCTCGGCACCGTGTATTTGTCCGCCGCGATGGCCCGCATCTTATGGCCGGAACGTCAAGCGATCGCCGACATGGCACCGATCATGCTGCTGGGCTCCGGTTTCTGGATCATCTTCAGCACACTGACCATGTTCGACATGATGCTGGCGTTTTTCGTCACGCTGGCCATTTATAGCCTATTGAAGCTGACACACGCGGGGCTGGCGCTGCCGCGCTGGCTGCTGCTGGGCGCGGCCATCGGCGGCGGCGTGATGGCGAAAGGCCCGGTAATCCTACTGCACGTGTTGCCGGCGGCTTTATTGGCGCCCTGGTGGCTCAAGGATGCCAAGCCGGGATCCTATTGGCGACATTGGTATGCCGGGCTTGTTTTCAGCATCCTGCTGGGCGCCGCCATCGCGCTATGCTGGGCGATCCCTGCCGGGATCGCGGGCGGCGAAGTTTACCGGAACGCAATTTTCTGGGGACAGACGCAAGGTCGCATCGTCGAGTCGTTCGCGCACAAATTGCCGTGGTGGTGGTATGCGCAGTATCTGCCGGTCCTGCTGTTGCCCTGGCTGCTGCTCAAACCGTTTTGGCTGGGCCTAAAGACGCTGAACCTAGAAGACGCCGGCCTGCGTTTTTGCACGGCCTGGGGCCTGCCGTTACTGATCGCCTTTTCGCTGATCAGCGGCAAACGCATACATTACCTGCTGCCGATGTTTCCCTTGTTTGTCTTGATCCTGGCCAGAGCAGCGGAAGCGGTTAACGCCCGTCAAATCGATTGGCGGCGCGCCCATCATGGGGTCATCGCCTTATTGGCTTTGATCGGCGTCGTGATCACGACCGCGCCGTGGGTGAACGCCCTGACCTATCGCAACGCCGAATTGGCGACATTGTCCCCGCTATGGGGCGTCTTCTTGTTGCTCGTTGCTGCATTATTGTGGCGTCATGAAGCCATAAACGCCCAGGAGTCGGTCTTTACGGTCAGCATCGCGACAGTGATCACCTTGCTGGTCATCTCTTCGGCGTTTTTTTCGCTCAGGGGCGAGAGTTTCGATACCCAGGAAACCGGCGTAAAGATCGCCGAGGTTTTCGCCCAGAACAAGGAGGTGGCTTATCTGGTCGCCGTTTATCACGGCGAATATCAGTTCGGCGGGCGCTTGACGAAGCCCATCAAAACGATCGTCGGTTTACGCAACCTCGAGAAATGGCGAGCAGAGCATCCGGATGCTTATGTGTTGATGCGTTATAGAAACGCTTCCGATTTACCGACTCCCTTTCCGTATTATCATCATCGCCACAAGAGTTTTAATGTCGCCCTGTTGCCGATCGATGCGTTCCTGAACCATCCCGAACTGCATAAGATTTTGATTTATTAGCCCACGTTATGGATTGCGCCCTATCGCATTTGCTTATTGCCAATGCGAATAACGTTGAAATTATCAGAAGACAGAAATATTTTTTGCTTTAAATCTGGAGTAACAACGACGTAAAGGTCACCTAATTTACCAAGCAGAGGAAGTTCGACACGCTGCTGACCCCCCAAATCGATTTTTAAATCAGTAGATATTACATATGAGAAGGATCGATTATTAAGAATATCCTCAGATTGGCAATACGCAAGAAAAACGGACATAATTGGCATGTAGACGGCTGCAAAAGCAGCAGTTCGTCGAGAGAAATGCGACTTGAATGCCAAGTCCCATTCCTTCAATCTAACTATCTCTTTAAAGAAAACGGCACTCATTCCAATAAGGGCAGAAAATGCTAATAGCGTTCCCCTGTGGCCCAGAGCCTCAGAAAAATAGAAAACGAGTAAGCAAACTGCAAACGCCACAATCCAAATAGGAATGACATAGCGCTTGATTCCGTGTTGATCTGCCCCATCCGATGTTTCGGGCGGAAAAATCAGAATCGAAAAATACACAGCAGACAAAACAACAGCCGCTTGAGTAATAAATGGTGCTGCTACGGGGAAAATATCTGAAACGCGAACAAAGACAAATGGATTTATGTCGAATTGCCCCCAGTAGAGAAATAGATTGAGTGCGGCTGTTGCTGTAACAATCGCTGCTAGAAATGCTGTTAAGGCTTGCGCTTCTTCTTTCATACGTTACAACCAAGTTTCTATTAAATAATTTGGCACCTTGACATTCCTGGTTCCGTTACAAAGCATCCGGGCCATTCTTTTACGCCATAACCGCTATCGATATTTAACCTCCACCGCCTCATTCCCCAACTGTCGCTTCAACCGCAACAACAACTCGTCGGTCGCAAAAACCCGCCATTCATCGCCGAGCCGCACGGTGGCCTGAGCCTGCTCCGAGCGGTACTGGATCAGCACCGGGCAGGCGCCGCCCTTGAACGGTTCCAGCGACGAGCCCAGTTTTTCGGGCAACGAGTCGCCGTTGACGCCATCCTGCCAGGTCAACTGCAAGCCGCGCGCGAAGGCGTTGCGGGCCTGGTCGATGCTGTAGAGTTTTTCGGCGGTCAGGCGCGGAGTTCCGGTGAAATCGTCCATTGCGAGGGCGCCTTCGGCGACCAGCAGCACGTCGCGGGTGACGATGTCCCGGTGCCGTTCGTAGGTTTCGGGGTAGATCGCCACTTCGAGCCGGTCGGTGCGGTCATCCAACAGCGCGAAGCCCATCGTCTTGCCGTTTTTGGACTGGCGGGTGCGGATTTCGACGACCAGCCCCGCGACGCGGGCTTCCATCTTGCCCTTGCTGCGTTCCATGTCGGACTTCAGCTTGTTCAGGCTGCCATGGGTGAACTGGCCGATTTCGGCCTCGTACTGGGCGATCGGATGGCCGGTCAGGAACAGGCCGAGGGTTTGTTTTTCGGCGTTCAGTCGCTCCTGCTCGGGCCAGGGTTCGACATAGGTCGAATAGGCGGCGATCGCGTCTTCCTCGGCGCTGGCTTCCTGCAGGCCGAACAGATCGTTCTGGCCGGTTGCGGCCATCTTGCCGTGCTGTTCGGCGACTTTCAGCACGGTCGGCAGTTCCGCCAGATGCGCGGCCCGGTTCGGATCGAAGATGTCGAACGCGCCGGCGCGGATCAGGGCTTCGAGCACGCGCCGGTTGACCTTGCGCAGATCGACGCGCTTGCACAGATCGTACAGGTCGCGGTAGGAGCCGTTCTGCTCCCGTTCCAGGATCATGTCCTCGATCGCGTTCTCGCCGACGCCCTTCAGCGCGCCGAGGCCGTACACGATCTTGCCTGCCTGGTTGACCGTAAAGCGGAAGTTCGAGTCGTTGATCGACGGCGGCGCGATCGGCAGTTTCATGCGCCGGCATTCCTCGATCAGCACGACGACCTTGTCGGTGTTGTCCATATCGGCCGACAGTACCGCGGCCATGAATTCGGCCGGATAATGCGCCTTCAGCCAGGCGGTCTGATAGGCGACCAGGGCGTAGGCGGCCGAGTGCGATTTGTTGAAACCGTAGCCGGCGAACTTCTCCATCAGGTCGAAGATGTAGGTCGCGATGCTTTCGTCGATGTTGTTCGCGATCGCGCCCTGGGTGAACACTTCACGCTGCTTGGCCATTTCCTCGGGCTTTTTCTTGCCCATCGCGCGGCGCAGCATGTCCGCGCCGCCGAGCGTGTAGCCGCCCATCTCGCGGGCGATCTGCATGACCTGTTCCTGATACAGGATGACGCCGTTGGTCGGTTTCAAGATCGGAACCAGAAGCGGGTGCGCATATTCGGCCTTGGCGCCGTGCTTGACGTTGATGTAGTCGTCGACCATGCCCGATTCGAGAGGCCCCGGCCGGAACAGCGCCACCAGCGCGATGATGTCGTCGAAGCAGTCCGGCTTCAGCTTCTTGATCAGCTCCTTCATCCCGCGCGATTCGAGCTGGAATACCGCGGTGGTCTGCGCATTCTTCAAGAGTTCGTAGGAGTCCTTATCGTCGCGCGGAATCGCGGCAATATCGACGATAGGTTCGCCGAGTTCCTGTTTCTTGCGGTTGATCGTCTGCAAGGCCCAGTCGATGATCGTCAAGGTGCGCAGACCCAAAAAGTCGAACTTGACCAGGCCGACCGCTTCGACGTCGTCCTTGTCGAACTGAGTGACCAGATTGCCGCCGCCCTGTTCGCAGTACAGCGGCGTGAAATCGGTCAGCTTGGTCGGCGCGATCACCACGCCGCCCGCGTGCTTGCCCGCGTTCCGCGCCATGCCCTCCAAGGATCGCGCCATGTCGATCAGCGATCGGACCTCTTCCTCGTTCTCGTAGCGTTGCCTGAGGTCGGGGCTGTCCTGCAGCGCCTTGTCGAGCGTCATGCCGATCTCGAACGGGATCAGCTTGGCGAGCTGGTCGACGAAGCCGTACGAAAAGCCGAGCACCCGGCCGACGTCGCGGGTCACCGCCTTCGCGGCCATCGACCCGTAGGTGATGATCTGCGCGACCTGATCGCGGCCGTAATGGTCGGCGACATAGTCGATCACCTCGTCGCGCCGGTCCATGCAGAAGTCGACGTCGAAGTCCGGCATCGAAACCCGCTCCGGATTCAAGAAACGCTCGAACAAAAGGTCGAATTCGATCGGGTCGAGGTCGGTGATCTTCAACACATACGCGACCAGGGAGCCTGCGCCGGAGCCCCGGCCCGGTCCGACCGGGATCTGGTGGTTCTTCGCCCACTGGATGAAGTCCGCGACGATCATGAAGTAGCCCGGAAACCCCATCTGCGTGATCACCTTGAGTTCGGTTTCGAGCCGGTCGTAATAGACCTTGCGGTTTTCCTCTTCGGTGCCGCTTCCGAAAGGCGGATGCTGGCGCAGGCGTTCTTCGAGGCCTTTGCGGGATTCCTCGGCCAGTACGTCGCCGATCGTCATGCCCTCGGGGACAGGATAGTCGGGCAGGAAGTTTTTGCCGAGGGTCAGCGCGATGTTGCAGCGCTTCGCGATCTCGACCGTATTTTCGAGCGCCTCCGGAATGTCAGCGAACAGTTCGCACATTTCCTCGGGACTGCGGAGGTATTGCTGGTCGGTATAGTCCTTAGGCCGGCGGCTGTCGTCGAGCACGCGGCCCTGGTTGATACAGACGCGGACTTCGTGCGCCGGAAAGTCTTTCCGATGCAGGAAACGCACGTCGTTCGTCGCGACGACCGGCAACTCGGCCGCCAAGGCCAGTTCCAGCGCGGCCGCGATATAGGCTTCTTCGCCCGGCTTGCCGACTCGCTGCAATTCCAGATAAAAGCTGTCAGGAAACAGGTTGCCCCAATAATCGGCCAGAAGTCTCGCGTCGTCCTTGCGCTCGGCAGTCAGCGCTCGTCCGATGTCGCCGGCCATTGCGCCGGACAATGCAATCAAGCCGCCGTTGTTTGCCTCGATCCATTCGTATCGCAGCATCGGCACGCCCTGATGCTGGCCTTCCTGATAGGCCTTGGAGATCAGTTCGGTCAACGTCGTATAGCCCTGCTGGTTTTTGGCCAGCAAGGTCAGGCGGAACGGATTGGCCGGTTCGTCCGGATTGAAGATCAAGACGTCGGCGCCGGCGATCGGCTTTACGCCTTGACCCATCGATGCCTTGTAAAACTTGACCAGTGCGAACAGGTTCACGTGATCGGTTACCGCCGCGGCCGGCATGTGCAATTCGGCCAGGCGCTTGACCAGCGGTTTGATCTTGACGATGCCGTCGACCAGCGAGAATTCGCTGTGCAGACGTAAGTGTATGAATTTTGGCTGCATCGAGTTACAGCTACAAATCTTCGATGCCGTTGAACAGGCTCATGTAATCCTGCATCGCGCGCACGATCACCTCATGTGCTTCGGCGCGGCCGTATACGTCGGTGATCTCGCAGGTGGACTTCTCGCCGGGCAGGTTTTTATAGGTCAGAAAATAATGCATCAGCCGGTTGATGTACGAACTCGGGCAGTCCGACACATCGTTCCATTGCCGGTAAAATTCGTCGCCTTTCATCACCGCGATGATCTTGTCGTCCGCCTCGCCGTTGTCGAGCAGGCGGAAACCGCCGACCGGGATCGCCTGCAGGATGATGTCGCCGTGCGACACGCTGCGTTCGCTCAACACGCAGATGTCGAGCGGGTCGCCGTCGCCCTTGATGCCCGTTCGGCCCGACTTCAACGCGGCGAATTCGGCGACCTTGTTGCCGCAATACGTGCGCGGGACGAAGCCGTATAATGTCGGCACCATGTTCGAAAACTTTTGCGGCCGGTCGATTTTCAGATAGCCGCTTTGCTTGTCGATTTCATATTTGACCGTATCGGTCGGCACGATTTCGATAAACGCATTAACCACGGAAGGCGTGCTGTCGCCCGCGCTGATGCCGTGCCAGGGGTGGGCTTTGTAGTGGTAGTTGTTCATAAGCTTTCGGTCGGTTAAGTGGGCGATATTGCATCGTTGCCACGCTCCGCGCCACTGCCATTAAGTTAAGCCGTTCGCTGAGCGAAGTCGAAGCGATTTGTTGGCTTCGGCTCCGCTCAGCCAACGATAAGTTTTGCGCGGAAGCTGTGAATTGAATATATCCATTGTAGCCTCGATGTCGTGCCGCGATCGAGGATTTCGATTGCGACACGGCTCAAGGCGATATCAATAGGCTGGCGCCGTTCGATTCCGATCAAACCGAAATCGGTGCCCGGATAGGATCGTGCGCCTGATAGCCTTCGATTTCGAAATCCTCAAACCGGTAATCGAACAGCGAAGCCGGCTTGCGTTTGAATTTCAATCTTGGCAAAGGATAAGGTTCACGACTCAATTGCAATCTGGCCTGCTCCAGATGATTCAGGTACAAGTGTACATCACCGCCGGTCCAGATAAAATCGCCGACTTCGAGATCGGCCTGCTGCGCGGCCATGTGCGTCAGCAAGGCGTAGCTCGCGATATTGAACGGCACGCCGAGAAAGATGTCGCAGCTGCGCTGATAAAGCTGGCAGGACAGACGCCCCTCCGCGACATAAAACTGAAACAGCGCATGGCAGGGCGCGAGCGCCATCCTGCCCTGCGCGACATTCGCCTGCGGGCCGATCGTTTCATCCGGCAGATCGGCGACGTTCCAGGCCGAAACGATCATCCGGCGGCTGTTCGGCGTGGTTTTGATCTGCTCGATCACCTGCTGCAATTGATCGATCGTGCGGCCGTCAGGGGTAGGCCAGGCGCGCCATTGGCGGCCGTAAACCGGGCCCAGGTCGCCGTTTTGATCGGCCCATTCATCCCAGATACTGACCTTGTGTTCGTGCAGATAGGCCAGGTTCGTGTCGCCCTGCAAAAACCAGAGCAATTCGTGAATGATCGATTTCAGATGGACTTTCTTCGTGGTGACCAGAGGAAAGCCTTCGGCCAGAGGAAAACGCATCTGATGCCCGAAGATCGACAGCGTGCCGCTGCCGGTCCTGTCGCCTTTTTGGACGCCTTCGTCGAGGATTTTATCCAGTAAATTCAGATATGGCTGCATGCGGTCCCGATTTCAAGTGATGAGTGCCAGCGAGATTTGCGTATTGGGTTAAGCGGCTTTTTTATAAGCCCAATAAACCATGCCCGCCCCGATCAATATCATCGGCGTCGATAAAATCTGTCCCATCGTGACCCAGTCCAGCGCCAGATAGCCGAGTTGCGCATCCGGCATCCTGAAGAATTCGATGAAAAAACGGAAGCAGCCGTAGAGCATCACGGCCATCCCGGTCGGAGCCATCGTCGGACGTGGCTTGGCGGTATAAATCCAGAGTATCACGAACAGCACCACCCCTTCCAGGAACGCCTCGTAAAGCTGGGACGGATGGCGCGGCAGCGGGCCGCCGTTCGGGAACACCATCGCCCACGGCACGTCGGTCGGCCGCCCCCAGAGTTCGGAGTTGATGAAATTGCCGATTCTTCCCGCGCCGAGGCCGATCGGGGCCAAGGGCGAGATGATGTCGGTCAGTTGCAGCATCGTGCAGTTTTGTTGTTTGCCGAAAATCCACATCGCGACGAACACGCCGAGCATGCCGCCGTGAAACGACATGCCGCCCTTCCAGATTTCGAAAAGCACCAAGGGATTGTGTAAAAACTCGCCCAGATTGTAAAACAGCGTGTAACCGATGCGCCCGCCGAGGATCACGCCGATCGCGCCGTAGGTGACCAGATCCTCGATCGCCTCGGGCTTGATCGGCGACCAGGGGGCCAGGGCGCGCCGCTTGCCCAGTATCCAGACACCGGCGAAGCCGACCAGGTACATCAGGCCGTACCAGTGAATTTTGAGCGGGCCGATGGCGACGGCGATCGGATCGATATTCGGATAAGTCAGCATAGTCAGGGAGAGTCTAGAGCGAATGATGACCCATTATACCTTGCCGGGCATGACATCTTAAGCGGCGAGATTTTGAACGTATAAAATCCATAAAGCGATTGTTGTTATCAGCGCAGCTTTTCCCATATAATTCTTAAAAAGATATTACGGATTTGGAGCGTAGTTTATTTGCCGATGGCCTTTGAGTTAATGTAAAAATGCATCGATCGCTGTTATGAAAAAGCCCTCACCCACCAGAAAACGGCAGCATTGGGCTTATGCGGTAGGGCTTGCGGCGGGCGCATTGAGCTTGTCGGCATTGGTGTTGCCTGCCAATGATGCCTGGCATCGGCGCGGGCCGATGAATACGGGGCACGATCAGATTCAATGCCCGGACTGCCACCAGCAGGCGGCGGGCAGTTATCGCCAGCAAATTCAGGCCAATGTCCGTTATCTGTTCGGCCGGCGCGAGCATCCGGCCGATTTCGGCAAAATGGCGGTCGCCAATGAAACCTGTTTGGATTGTCATGAGCGCCCGAATGACCGGCATCCGGTTTACCGCTTTCTTGAACCGCGTTTCAAAAAAGTGCGCGCCACGCTCCGGCCGCATCTGTGCGTTTCCTGTCATCAGGAGCATCAAGGCAGGCGCGTCGTGCTCGGCGATAGCGGCTATTGCGTGAATTGCCATAAAAACACCCGTCTCAGAAACGACCCGCTGGATACGCCGCATGCACGTCTGATTGCGGACAAGCGCTGGGCGACCTGCCTCGGCTGCCATGATTTTCACGGCAATCACCCGATCAAAACGGCCACCAGGGTCGCCGAAGCGATTCGGCCCGAAGCCATCCGTGCCTATTTCGAGGGCGGTCCCTCGCCCTATGGCAAGGACGTGCGCTATCCGGCCAGAAAGGAGAAAACGCATGACGAATAAAACTTTCTGGGTCAGCTTGTTTGCCTTGACCTGCCTCGGCATTTATCTGTTCGTCAGTGCCCCGCCGCCGTTGCCGGAGACATCGACGGCGCAGGCATCCATTCCGGTCGAGCGCCTGTTCGAGTTGGTGCAGGCCGAAAATGCCGCGGTCAGGGCTCTATGGACCCAGGAAATCGTCGGCCAGGGGAAAAAAGCCGGGCTGAAGTTTGACGAGCATTGGCGCGATGCCGAAAGCGAAGCCGGTCCTCTGCCCGCGCTCTTTCTGCGCGAAACCGCCAAGAGCCTGGAAAAAAGCCGGGTACGGATCAGCCTGTTCCTGGGCTCGGACTACCCGATCAGTCCCGACAATCGCTTTGAAGGGCTGCAAAAGGACAAATTTGAACAGTTACGCCAGACACGGCAGCCGCAATTTTTCTATATGCCCGACATCGAGCGCCATACCGCGATGTTCGCCGATGTCGCGGTCGCCGAACCTTGTGTCGAGTGCCACAACAAGCATGAGCAATCGCCGAAACACGATTGGCGTCTGCACGACATCATGGGGGCGACGACCTGGATGTATCCGGCGCAGAAGGTTTCCAGCGAGGAAATTCTGCAAGCCCTGACGGTGTTGCACGACGGCTTTCGCGATGCTTACACTGCCTATCTCGATAAGGTGAAGACGTTTAAAAAACCGCCGGCGATCGGCGACAAGTGGCCGCGCGACGGCTATTTTCTGCCCAGCATAGAAACATTCATGCAGACGGTGCTGGAACGCACGGCCCCGCATACGCTGCCGGTAATCGGCGCTTTGGCGGCGGCGAAGGGCTCCGGGTCTGTGGAGGCAAAACCGCATGCGGCTGCGCATTGAAAAACGCTTGATCAGGAAGAGTTATTTTGGGCTGGGCCTCGGGCTTCTCGGCGCATTTTTCGCGCAGGAAATTCAGCGCTGGCAATGGCCCTGGCTGGCCGGCTGGCAGGTCGACTCGGTTTATAAACAGTTGTCAGGATTGGTGCTGATCATTTTTCTGGGTCAGCAATGGCATTGTTCCTTGCTGCGCAACCAGGGATGTACCGCGCGCGGCAACTCGCTGCTGCCGCGGCATAAATGGTTCGGCGCTTTGGCCCCGCTGTTTTTTTACGCCCATGCCCAGCATCTCGGCTACGGATACTTGCAGGCGCTCAGCGGGTCGTTTTTCGTGGTGTTCTTCACCGGCTTATTCAACTGCGAGATAATGCACATCCGCCAGCCCTGGTTTCGTCCTGTCTGGCTGATATTGCATGTCGGCCTGGCGACGGCGCTGCTGTTTTTAATCGGTTACCATGTCGCGATCAGCTATGTCTATGAATGACGCCAGTCCCAGGCTATCCTAGCACGGTTATTCCGCCACCCCGGTATGATGCTTCATGTGTTCGGGCATCACCACATTGCCATGGTCCTTGGCTTGCGCATTCAACCATTCATGCAGCGCCTGGTCAAATTGCGGATATTCGGTCGAAAAATGAATCTGCGCGCCGTTGGGCAAGGATTTGTATTCATAACGGATATCGTCGGGTTTGGCGGTTTTCAATTGGAGAAGTCCCGGCATGTCCGGCCCATGCATTTTTTCGCTAATCGAAAAGTCGCCTTTGGCGAAGGCAAGGGACAACTGGCGCAGATGATTTTGAATCAGTTCGATCTGGTCGGGCGCATCCGGCTTGGCGATCACATGCATCACCCCGCCGTGAACGGTTTTCGAAAACGTTTCCACGACCTTATTCGCGTCGTAGGGCACCAGTTTTTCACGCTGCTGCCGAATCGCTTCCAGGCGTTGCGTGCTGGCATGTTCCTCCGCGAACGTCGGTGCCGCAAAAAATAAAAGGCCAATCGAAATTAAGGCTAGCTGTTTCATTATCGTTCTCCTCATGGGGGGCTGGCCGGGGTACGCCGTGCGCACTCGGGTTTCGGTTGATTTTTGCCGAAAGGTCGGCGACCGCAAATTTCCGATGTTCAAAAAACAAGTAAAATATAGTAGGAAGACCGGTTTAGCGTGCTCCAGGTTCCATGACTTGCGATACGGCCTTCAGGGCGCCAATTCGACCTGGATTTCGGTTGAAGCGGAACGGCCTTCCGCATCGACCGCGTTGATCAGATAGCGGCCGGGATGACCGGGCTGCCAGGAATAGGCCTCCGAGGGCGCCGTTTTGGCGATAAAGCTTTGATTGGCGAACCAATAGACGCTGTCGCTCGCGGTCGTATTCGCCTTCAAGGCCAGGGTTGACGCTTTGCCGAGGCGCAGCGTATAGGTTCCGGCTTTGGATGGCGAGACGATGCGCGGCGCATCGCCTAGCCCCGCCGAATTCCGGTAGCAGTCGGGCAGGTGCGGCGGCGGTCGGCGCGGCATGCCGGCCTGTTCAAACAGGCGCAGCATTTCGCTGTCCCAGAACTCCACGATTTCTTTCCGGCTCTCCGGGGTGTTCGGGCAGACGACGCTGCCGGTTTCTGGATCGAGATAGACCGCGCGGTGCAGTGTGCTGGTCTTGATTGGCGATTTACCCGGGATGAACCAGGTCTTCGCGCGCACCGGACATTCCGCATTCGGCAGGTCGCCGCTGGCCGCGCAGACTTCGACTTGTGCAACCGTAACGGGTTTGAAGGCCGGAATCGGATCGTCCAGACCGTTCAGCAGACGCTGACTGCGCAAACTGTCGATGATCGCAAAGAACAGCGGTGCGGCGGCTTTGCCGCCGATCAGGGCCGGGTTTTTCGCGCCGTCGAAATTGCCGACCCAGACCACCAGTACATGATGGCCGACGACGCCAACGCTCCAGGCGTCGCGAAAGCCCCACGAGGTGCCGGTTTTCCAGGCTGTGTCGGGCCGGTCCGGGCGCTTCGAATCGGGACGCGGATTGTGCCTCAACATATCGAGTGTGATATAGGCCGCGGCGCTGCTGAGCAGCGGCAAGGGGCTGTCTTCGCTTCGCGCGCCGCAATAATTGATTCGTCTAGACATGCCCTGGTTAACCAGCAGCGCATAGAGCTCGGCCAGTTCCTCCATCGTCACCTCGCCGCCGCCGAGTGCCAACGACAGGCCGTAATGCGCCTCGCTCCGCAGCCTTCCAACTCCAGCGCGCTGCAAAAACTGATACAAGGTCGGTCCCGACAGTTTCGCGGCGGTCGCGACCGCAGGCACATTGCGGGAGCGGATCAGGGCATCCTGCACCGTGATGGGCCCCTCGAAACGGCCGTCGAAATTTTCCGGGCTATAAAGCCCGAAGGCGGTCGGGAGATCCGCCAGGATCGTGCGCGGATGCACCAGCCCCTGATCGAGCGCCAGCGCATAGACGAAAGGTTTCAGCGTCGAGCCCGGCGAGCGCTTCGCGAGCGCGCCGTTGACTTGGCCGTCGATTGCGGCATTCCGGTAGCCGGCCGAGCCGACCAGCGCCCGCACCTGCATCGTTCCCGCATCGATCAACAGCGCGGCGGCATTTTGAATGCCCTTGCCGCGGTTGGCCGCGAGGTAATGGCGGAGCGAGCGTTCGAGGCTTTTCTGCACGTTCAGGTGCAGGCTGCTATGGATCGTTTCCGCCCCGGCGCAACGCTGCAACAACAGATCGGTCAGGTGCGGCGCTTCGATCGCCAGCTCACGCCGGCTGTATACGGGCAAGGGCAGGGTCAAATCGTTTGCAAAACGGCTGTCTTCCGGAAACTCCGCGATCCAGTTTTGCCAAAGGCGCTGCCGAGCAGCCAGCAGCGCCTCCGGCAAGGCGTTATGGGCCGGAAAGCGGCGCGCCGGATTTTGCGGTATCACCGCCAGGGTCAAACTCTCGACCAGGTTCAGCTCCGCCGCGGGCTTGTGAAAATAAATCCGGCTGGCGGCGCCGATGCCGACGATGTTGCCGCCATAGGAAACGCCGTTCAGATAGGCTTCGAGAATCTCGTCCTTGCTGTAGCGCAGTTCGAGCCATAGCGCGAGCGCGATCTGCTGGAGCTTACCCCAATAGCTTCGTCGGTCGATCCGGTACAACTGACGGGCCGTCTGCATCGTGATCGTCGAACCGCCTTGCCGGCCGCTTCCAGCCAAAATTGCCCAGGCCGCGCGCGCCAGGGACCCGGGATTGACGCCGGGATGATGGTAGAACCAGCGGTCTTCGTAAAGCAGGGCCGCGCTACGTGCGCGGGCGGGGATGTCGGTGAGCGGCGTCCACAGCCGGTACTGGCCGTCGCTCGCCAGGGTCAGGCGCAGCAGTTCGCCGTGACTGGCATAGATCGCGGTCGATTTGGGATAGCGGCCGGAGAGCGGCGATTTGGGGATCAGCCTGATTACGGCAAGGACAAGGCAGATCGCCGCCAAACCGAGCGCGATGATGCACGGCATTCGGCGTGCTGGCGGAGTTTTTAATCGGCGGCCAATCTGCATTCGGGCTGAATTCATCGGCTGCGCTCGGAATTTAGGGGGTTATCCATCGCGGGGGCCAAAGATTATGTTGAAATGATTGCCCGAAGGCCTCTCTCGTTCGTCATTATTGGCCATGTGTCGGGTGTTCAGCAAGCGTGCCTGCTAATCCACCTTGACTTGAAAGGTCACAAAGCCGGTACCGGCGGGCGGCAGTTGTGACGGCGACCCCGTCGACGAAAAAGTCCATTTCAATGCACCGGCCCGCTGAGGCGGCGGCATCAGGGTCAGCGTGCACAACCCGAGGCTCGCGGGCGTTGCAGGGGCTGCGATTTCACAGAGTCCCGATACGAACGTAGTGAACGCCGGCGTGGCGTCATTGATCTGTAAATTCGTGATCGGATCGGGGCCGTTGTTAGTGTAAGTGATCCTGTATTCCAGTATCTCGCCCGGCTTGGCCGTATTGCGGGTTTTCCATGCCGGTGTAGTCGGCGTGCTGACGTTGCGCACTTCTTTATACAATAACAGCGCTGACGAACCGACCGTGGTGACATCCTGGCGCGTGTAAACGGCATCGGGCAAAGAGGAGCCAACGTAGGCGAACAATGCCTGTACCGGCACATAATTGCTGGCGCCTTGATCCGCGCCGGCAGGGATGAATTCTTTCTGGATAAGACAGAGGGTTTGCCCCTCGGCGACTGTCAGAGCAACAGGAAGCAAGAGGCTATTGGCTTCGGCGTCATCCAGCAGTGCATCACAATCGCCATCCATATACAACACTTCGCTCCAGCCCGGAATGTTCGGTGAGGCGACGGCGCCGGGCAGGCTGAAGGTGACCGAGCCGCCCGTGCCCGCGATAAAGGTATGCGGGTAAATCAGCGTGCTGCCGGCGATACCGGTCTGGTTGCCGTCGGTGAGAAATTGATTGGCAGGCACGTCGCCGAAATTCAAGCCGGCATGACTGATTCCGTTGGCCAGGCTGAAGCCGATCTTGTCCGCCGTAACCAGCGTGTAGCCCGGAGGCGTGGTGCTGCCCGCCACATTGATCCCGGTCGAGGTGTAAGCCGATAAATTGCTTTCCTCGACGCAGACGCTTCCTTCCGGAACCCCTGAAGCAAGGAAACGATAGCTCCCCGCGCCGTCGGTCGCGGCGGTGCCGTATGTGATGCCGTTGCAATCGGTCAGCCTGACCGTGACGCCGCTGATGCCCGCTTCGGTGCCATCCTGTATGGCATTGTTCGCGGTGCCGCCGCCGGTGCCGCTGTCTTTAAAAACGCTGCCGGCGATGACGGCTTCTATTTTGGCATTCGTATAAGTACAAATAACATCGGTATCCGTAGGACCGATGATGACCGTATTGCCCGATAAACCGGCCGTTCCCGTGCAACTCAAGGCGCCGGTATAGCGAGCCGCATTATCCGGGCCGAAGGTTTCGGCCAGCGTGATAATGTCCCCCGCATGGACGGATTGTGCCGCCGCCGTATCGGTTTCGTTGGCGGCATTCGCGACGGAATTCAGAGAGGTCAGTCCTGTTGCCGATACGATCGCCGCATCGTTAACCGTCGCGTTCACCCAGGTTTTTTGCAGTGTGAAATGCGCAGCTTTACGCGTATTGGTAAAAGTGCAGGCAATAACGTCCTTATTGGCAGGCGTAAAACTGAAACTCGTGCCTATGCCGGAAGCGATCGCCGTACCGCCTGCGCTTGTGTTGGTACAGGCATAAGTCGTGGTGTAATTGCTTAAATTGGTGGTGCCGGCCGCCGTTTCCGTTAACGTAACCGCAGTGCCCGGCGTGGCGATAAGCGCTGCCGGCGGAGAGGTAATTGACGCGCCGCTGCCGGTGGTCGTTACCGAAGCTGCGCCTGTCATCGCCAGCGTAAATTGATCGGTATCGGCAACCCGCCCGTTGCCCGAGGCGCCGATGACTTTTTGCAGGCTGATGCGCGGTTTGGGGGTATTGGTGTAGGTACACGTGATGTCGTCGCCCGGGGCCGGGGTAATGTTGGCGCTTGTCGTATTGAGGTTGTTCGGCAAGCTCGCATTGGGCGTTGCGCCTGCGCCGGTAAAGGCATTGGTACACGTTAAACGCGTGTCATAGCCTGTCAACGCGGTGGGGCCGGCGGCCTTGGCATCCATTAAGTTCAGGGTCGCCGAGGGGCTGCTGTAAAAGGTCGTGCTTGCGGTGGTTGCGGTGCCGGAGGTCGTCGCCGAGGCCGTCCCCACCAGGGTGCCGCCGCCAGTGGCGCCGACGCTGAATTGATCGGCATTGTCCACGCGCCCGCCGACCGTTTTGACTAAGGTGATTCGTGAACTTTGCTTGTTGGTGAAGGTGCAGGCGGCGGCGCTGTTGGTCACGGTTAAATTATTTGCGGTAATCGTGCGGGTCGCCGGATTGGTGGTGAGCGAGGGGTTTCCCTTCACCGAGGAGCAACTGATCGCCTGGGCTGCCGACTCCCAGCCCGGAGCGGCCGCCTCGGTAATCGTCAGCGATTTATTGCTGGCGGTCGCGTCGATGTAAAAGCGTACGGTTTGTCCCCCGGTAATCGATACCGTGGCCGTATTCGTTGCCGCACTAATCAGCGTAGGCGTATAAGTCGCGCCAACCAAGGCCACAACCTTAGAACCGGCAGGTCCGGTTGCGGTGTAAGTAAAGGATTGGCTCGTATTGCCGGCGGGTAAAGTCGCTTTGGTCACATCGACATAAGCGCCAACGCGAACGGCGACGACGCCGCTGACAGCGCTGGTGCCCGCATTGCATTTGGAAGGCGAGCCATTTTGCACATCGGCAGGGCCGGTACATGCATTGCCGTTATTCTGCCAATAAGTCAGCACGTAAGGAATGGTCAACTCGCCGGTCGCGGTATCGCCGGCGCAAACGACTTTGATTTCGTTGATCGTCGTGGTTTGATTGCCGCCGCCTAAAAAATCGCCGCAGGCATCAAAATCAACGTTTTTCCAAGGCAACGGGCTGGTCGGAAAGGTGGCGACGGAACAGTTATTGCCCGGGGTTTCGGCGCGCGGATCGTTGCCCTGTTGCCCGACGAAAAAGCCGACATCCATGCGGTCCGTATTGGAACCGGAAAGCCCCAGCTCCACTTGGAAATTAAAAGCCTCCCCGGCGACGCAAAAAGGGGGGGTACCGGGCGCCGCGCTGAACACCGGACTCACGGTGAATTCGCCCGCAGTACAAGTCGTGTTGCCGGAGCGATAGCCGACGCAGGTCTGATCTTTCAATGCCGACGTCGTTAACGCCCAAACAGAAGAGGGCGATGCCGACAGCAGGAGAAGAAAAACAAGAAGTCTGGATAAATACCCTATCGAAAGGGAGATCATCAAAATGCCGAAGCGGGACAGTGTTGAGGGATAATGCGGCGTCATTGCAATTCAATATTCACGCGTCGGTTTAGTTGCAAAGAAAACATTCCTTTTGCGTTGTTCAATTTTTTCATCACGGGCTGTTTTTTACCATGACAAGGTATTTTCATCAAACTTGAAGCGCGCCCGGACATAAATACCCGGATCCAGATAATCGTTGGCCGCCAGATCGGGGTCGCTGACGCCTTTGAGGTTGTAGCCGGCCGATAGCCACAGATTGTCGATAACCTGATAACCGACTTCGGCGCCAACCGCATATTGGCTGGCGCCGCCCTTGCCGACATAGATCCCGGTTTGCAAGGACGCATCCCAATCTTTGATAAAATCCCAGGTCGCGCGCCCATAAAGCAATTGCGCCCAATAGAGAGAATTCAGTACATCACTGCCGGTCAACGTTTTGTCGCTCGTCACTATTTTGCCGGCGTAGCGGCCTGAAAGAATGACATCCGCATTGGCTTGATAGTTGGCATGGGCGGATACAATGTGTGTGCGCGTACTCGAATCCGTCTGACTGCCGGTGATGTCCTCGTATTTGTGCTCGTAGCGGCCCAAGAGATTCCATACGTTTCGATCGACTTCACGGTAGGCGAAGCCCACTTGCTGGCGGGTTTGCAGCGTCTTGCCGGCGCTTTTATTGTCGATATAGGAGAAGATGGTGCGCCCGAGAAAACTCCAATCCCTGCTCAGCTTGTAAGACACTCCCAAGGTATTGAGCAGACTGTCGCTGGTATCGGCTTTGCGCAATTCCAGGCTGGCGCTGGTGCGGTAGCGCGGATGGGCAAAATATTCGGCGGTACCGACCAAGGCGTTAGAATTGTTGCCCGCCAAGCCGTTGAACGTTTGGGTGGTCTCGAAGCCGCCGCCGATGCGGAAACCCTCGGAAACCATCCAGGTGTTGCGCACGCCCAGCGCCGCCTGGGCTTCCCGCCCGGATTGGCCGTCACGCAGCCGGTATTCGTTGTACATGTTGCCGCCTTTCATATAGGCGCTTTCAATACCGATCACCGCGGCATTGTTGGGTGCGAAGCTGTTGAGGTTGAACTGGCTGCCTAGCGTGGAGGCCAGTTCATAACGGCCGAACAGCCGGGTCTTTTCAGACACCTGGTAGTTGGAGCCGACGGCGAACAGGTGCTTCTGCAAATCGCGCACATCCTGCTCGGCCTCGACATAAGTCTGCAGCCCGCTTACCCAGGGTATTTCCGTGGTGAATTTGCCGCGCACGGTGAGGAGTTCGTTCCGGCTGCTTATACCTGGCCTGGTTAATGCGGTCGGCGCGCAGTTGGCGGTCGTATAGGTCAGAGTAGTCACGCAACTGCTGCCGCCGAGAACGCCCGTATCGACGGACGCGCGCATTCCCAGTTCACCGACCATGCCTTCACCGAGGCGCTGCACCAAGTTGGCGATCACGCCCTTGCGGATGCCGCCGTTAACGTCATCCTTGCTGTAAAGGCCTTCTCCCCGGAGCGTGGTGTCGGGGCTGAGCTTATATTCCACCGTAGCGGGGGCTTCCGTGCGTCCGGCCGTGCTGTAGGCGCTCTGATTGCTGAAGTTTTTATCGGTTTTGGTGAACTGAGCGCGCGCCTTCAGGCGGCCCTGTTCGTGGCGGATTTCGATGCGCTCGGCGTCGCCGCTGCCGTTCAAGTCGGTGTTGCTGCGCGCCAATTCTCCGTTGACGACGGTTTTTTCGCCCAGTTTTGCTACCGCCGTAGCGCCCAGGAGGGTCGATTTTTTGCTAGGGTCATTATCCTTGATACCGATGACCCCCAGCTGGATGTTGTCGGTGACTTTGACCTGGGCATCCACGCCGCCGACCCCGAATTTGGGGCCGCCGCCCGCGCCGCCTACGCCGTTTGCGCCGATTTCGTAGGTGACCCGGATATACTGACGGTTCAGGTTGGCATCGACCGATGGCACGGGGCCGCGAAATAACAGGCGCTTGCTCAGGGGCTCGAGGTTGTAATCGACAAAACGCACCTGGGTCGAACTGGCGAGCACGATGCTGAGTTGGTTGCGGTCACGCACCAGCACCTCCACTTTTTCGCTGTTCTCTATGATATTGCCGCCGTTGCCCAGTTCATAGGGGCCTGAGGTGCCGTTGGCGGGAAATTCCTCGACAATCTGGGTTGAACCGTTATCGCTGTAAAAACCGGTGACATTGAATCTCTGATCTTCGTAATGCCCCTTCACCCCGGTCAGCGAACGGCTGTACTGGGTCAGCTGGCGCACGTCGGTATTACCCGCCGTGGTGTAATCGCCGTACAGCAGATAGGACTTGTCCTTATCCACCCTGACATACAATCGGTTTGTGCTCTGGGCATCGAAACCTTTGGTCGCCGAATCGCCGTAAATCGGATAAAACTGATCCGGCTGAATATCCCGGAACAGACGTTCCTGCGTCCCCTTGTCGCTGTCGTACGCCGTCGTCAGCAAATACTTGCCCAACACCGAGCCCTTGAAGAAAAACGCCGCCCGGCCTCTGGCCGTGGTCGTGTTATCGTCGCTGCTGACCGACAGATGCGACAGTTCCTTTTCGAAAGCGTCGGTAGGCTTCGTTGCGGTCAGATTGCCGCTGGCCAGCCTGCGCAGGTTCAATACGCCCTCTAAGATACCGGCACCGACGAGCGGACGCAGTTCCGGCAGATAGGCGATTTTGACTTCCCGTTCGATCATGCCGGCGCTGATGCGGATAATCCCGTCGCTGGGCTCGCTCGGCGGCATCAGCACGACTTCGGCGCTGCCGCCCTGGACAAAAATCTGGGTGCCCGGCTCGGCTTGATTTAAGTCCTGGGTGACCCAGCGTCCCCGATCCGTTTGCAGGGTCACCTGGGTACGTACGGTGACCGGCACGCCCGTGCCATCGGTCAGGCGCAGCTTCATCCGGATCGGCGTATTGCCGTCGGCGATGGCAACGGCGGGAAGATCGAGTTCGAGTCTGCCCAGGGCGTCGGGCGCGGTCAGGGTAATCGTCTTTTCGCCGCGAGGATTGCCCGCGATATCGATCTGTTCGAGCTTGAGGGTATTGCGGCCCGGATGCAAACCCACGCCGACAAACTCCCACGCTTCCATCTGCTTGTCCGCAAGCCGGCTACGCTTGCCCACGCGCTTGTCGGAAATCTCCCTGCCGTTCACGGTCAGACGGAAAGTGGCGCCCAGCGCGCCTTTGACCCGGATATTGGCCTGATCGATGGGCAAGGTATCTTCATCCTTCAGGTCAACGAAGTCCAGACGGTTGTCGAGCTTGGCGATCTGGTCTTCGAGTTTGACGACAGGCACCGGCGAGACGGGAACATCCGGCAACGCCAATGGGCGCACTAGGTTCAGGTCGCGCGGCATCACGCTGGTAAACGCCTGGGCGGCGCCTACGGTTTGCGTGCCGTTGACGGCTCCAGGCAATTGGCCCACCAGGCCCGCGGCCGGCAGGCCCCGGATATCGCCCGGATTGATAGGCCTGCCTTGCGCATCGAGACGGGAGCGCAACACAACGTCGATCTCGGCGTCCGGCCGTTCCGCCAACGCGGCACGGCGGCGCGTGACCTCTTCGAACACGGGGCCTTGCCCGCACACGGCTTTCCCTGCCTCGCCAGGATCATTGGCAATGGCAAAATCCGCCTTGTGCAGCTCGCCTTTCTTAAGATCGACGAATCGGCTGTCGCCCTTGCCCGAGTTGCGGTTGGACAAGGGAATCAGCTTCGCGCCGCGCGGCAAGGTGGTGCTATCCAGCTTCAGCACATGGGTTACCGGCTTGATGCCGTAAAAACTGTATTTGCCCTCGACATCGGAAATGATGTAGGTGCCGTCTTCCAGGAAGATGCGCACGCCGGGCACGCCGATTTCCCCAGGCTCCTGGATACGGTCGGCGTTGCAGTCCATATAGACTTTGCCGACGATGAAGCCCTCGTCGCTGAATACGCCGCCGGTGACTTTTACCCGCGCCAATGCCTCTTGCGAGCGCAGAGGGCCGCTGCTGGCGACGGCGTGATTGATGCCGTCACCCTGAGCGGCGCCCACGCCCACCCGTACCCGGTAAGTCAGCTCAACGCTGCCTCCTACGGGAATCGTTTTGTCCGGGTCGGACCAGGTGATGATAGGACCGCGGCCGCCCTCGGGATCCGCGGCGCGGGTGTCATCTATCAGGGTGCTGCCGGACTCGTAAGCAAAGCCTGCAGGCAGGCTGTCGACGATGCGGTAGCCGGTGACGGACGAGGCGGTTTGATTGGTCAGGGTAATGCTGTAGTCGAGAAAATCGCCGAGTTCGACTACCGCCTTGGCCGCGGTTTTTCTCAGAAACAACTGCCCGCCGCTGCCGTCAGCCGCCGGATCCAGCGGGATGTGATTGTGAAACACCGAGCCGAAACCTGGACCCAGGCGGAAGTTCAGATAATACGGTGCGGCCGCAGGGTTTGTCGGCGGCCCGTCCTGGGGCTGTACCAGACCCGCAGGGGCAATCCCCGCCCGCGGCGCTATCGCGGACTGAAACGCATAACCGTCGGGCGCCGCCACCTTGAGCGAATAATCGCAATCCAGCGCGACCGGCGGACTTTTTAATACGAAGAAATAGGCGCCGTCAGCGCCCGTTATCATGCTGATCGTATTACGGCTTTCGCTGGTGTAGCGACCATCGGCGCCGAACTGCAACTGGTCGAGGGTAAAGTCCGGCGCGGGTCCGCCGCTGCACTGCTCCCGAACCAGCATGACCTTGGCTCCCTGAATCAATTTGGCCGGATTGGAGGCGTCGTATATCACGCCCTGCGGATCGATTAACAGGGCGTCGGTCGTCGCCGACGCTGCGGCAACAAGGGTTGCGCCGTTAAGGCTCTGGGCATCAAAGGCGGCGCTAAAGGCCTTGTTGACAAAAGTCTCGCTGGTTTTCGCCACCGCAAGATCGCGCACCAGGCGGACGGTGAACGTAATCACCTCTTCCTCGCCGGCTTTGAGACCGCGGCTGCCATCGCTGAGGCTTAATTGCGGTAGGTTCGGAAAGCCCAGCCTCGCGTCCGTTTGATCCAGTTGAGCGCGGTCACAAACTCCCTGGCCGATAGCTCCCTGATAAGCCGCACCCGCCGACACCAGCAGTCCGTTGTGCATCACCGGCGGGCCGAGCAGTTCCCAGGATTTGACAGGGCCATTGGCGCGGTCCATTTGAAAAGTGCAGTCCAGATTGTCCGCCACTCTGATAAAAGGGGCGTCGGCCTCACCGGTATTTTTGACCTTGATGGTGTAGTCCAGCTCATAAGTGTCTGCCGAAAGCTTGCGCGGCATCCCGACCGTCTTAGTCATCGAAAGGTTGGGAGTGGCAGCGGCGGCCAGGGGCAGGACGACCGCATTGGACTCCGTACTGATAGTGCCGGAGCCGTCGTTAAAAGTCACGAAACCGCTGTTGCTAATGTTGTCGCTTCCCTTGCCGGTCACCTTGACATCAAACGCCATCGATTCGGAGAGACCGGCACCCACTGGCGTCGTCAAGCCGATGGCGGCCTCGATGACGAGCGCCGGTTCGATGAGTGTCGTCTGATAGTCGTAAGGCATCGCCCCCCGTACACGGTACATTTTTATCGCATTCGCGTTGCTGGCGGCGAGTCCGCCGGCAAATGTCGTTTCTGCGGGGATGGCATCGCGGATCAGGACGAGAGACTTTGTCACCCCGTCGACTTTAATCGGGGTAGCGGCGAGGCCCGTTTCAGACGCGGGTAGTGCGGGCTGGCTGCCTGTGTTGATCGCGGTCAGCGTGTAACGCACCGATTGACCCGGCTTAACCGGCCCGGCTTGATCGGCTTTCTTGACAATCGACATCACGGCCGCATTGGCCTCTTCGATCACATCGGTATTGCTGCCGCTTGCGGCCCCGCCGATCGTTTTTACTTCCAACACCACGCGTGAAAGTCCGCCAGTTTGAGCAGCCGGCACCTCCCCGATCGCCAATAAAGAGGCCGACTCGCCAGCGGCCAAGGCAATGCCCGTATTGGGATCGTTTAATTGAATCAGCACATCGGCATCGTCAAAAAGGCCATTATGATTGCGATCATGCACGAGGCGCAGGGCGACGAGGTCATAGTCGTCGTTTTCCGCGTTGCTCAGTGAAACCAGATAGGTCGATGGGGTATTGCCGGTATTGGTCAACAGATGCGGCAATACGGCGGTGGCTCCTGCCGGAAGACGGACGCTCTGGTCCTGCGTCAGCGTCAGTGCCTCAACGTTTTGTACCGCGACCTCCACGGTGTTGGAATAGACCGTTTCGCTTGCCGCCCCGCCATAAGGCACATAACTGGCTTCGGCACGGTTCTGAATGACAGCGCCCCCCGCAGGCATGGCAGCGACCGCTTGCCCAGCAAATAGGCCCAGCAAAAGCAGCATATGGATCATCGCTGCTGGGGCTTTATAAGCCAGCACTGGAGTAATCCATCGATGCAACTTCGTTGTTATTGTCATTTTTATGAGGTGCTGAAAAACCCAGCGGCCTGGCGTTTTTCTTTGCGCTCTCATAGAAAGAGCGCAAAGGAAAACAGCGGCGCTTCATGCTGATAATCGGATTAGTGTTTCCGCCATTTCCGCTTGAGACCTGACAGGGTTTAAAGCCTGTCAGGTCCGGAAGGAGCCGAAGGATGGGCTTCGGCTTATGGCCTGCTGTTACTGGTCGATACGAACCGCAAAGTCCAGTTGGACTGTAGCGGCTGGCGCTACCGTTGACCATTTGTCGCAATTGACTGCGCCGGTGCTACCCACGGCAGGCACGGCTAACGTCGCACCGGCACTGCAAGCGCCGCCACCGCCGTAAGTCGTGAAGGTCGGCGTGGCATCATTGATGACCACATTGGTGACATCCGCGTCGCCTTCGTTGGTGGCCACGACCTTGTACCAGATACATTCGCCCGGTTTTTGACTCAGGGCAGTGCTAGCGTAAGAAGCCGCGTTCGGAGCCGTACCGCAGCCAGTGCCGGTCCATGTTCCCAATGCCTGGGTTTTGACGAGACGAATCTGGCCCGCCAACACGGTGGTGGTATCCGCTATCGGCGCCGTCGTGCCGCAGCTTAATACGGTGTCGGTCGCTGTGATGTTGATCACATCCAACGCACCCGAAGTGGCGCCAGCCGGGGCTTGTACCTTGACCAACAGTTTTACGCTGGTGCCGGCAGACAAAGCGCTCATCGTTGTGGTGATGGTATCGGTTGCATTGCTGCCTCCGCCCAGAACGGTATCAGACGCGTCAACCTGGCCATCGCCATTGTTGTCCAGATATAGCAGATAAGACCAACCGGCTGCGGCTTGAGAGTTGGTTACGGTAAAGCTGAAATTACCTCCGCAACTTTGGTTACCGCCATTAGCCAGGGTATGGGGATACTGGATGGTACCGCCGGGCTGAATCTGGCCTGTGCCGGACGGCGTCAGGGTCAGGTTGATCAGCGGGGTCAAGGTCACGGCATCCAGCTTGATATCGCTGGCGCCGGTTGCGCCCGACATCACCCTGAAATAGGTTCTGTATGAACCCGCCAAGGCGGTCGGCCCGGCTGCCGGCGTTGTGACCACGGCGCAAAAATTCGCCGTGGTTGACGGCGCAACCGCACCGGTATTGGTCACGACGGAGCCGAGCGTGCCGGCGCTGCAAGCCCCCGTCCCCGCGGTGTTCACATGGAAGGTCACCGTCCAGCCCGCCAGCAATGTGCCGGGCGAAAATGCGGCCGCGCTGGCAAGGTCGCTGCCAGTGGTATCAAGCAAGTGATAACTCAGGTTGTAGTTATCGATCGCTGCGCCGCTATTGGTTACGTTCAAGTTGAAGTACGCCGTCGCGCCGGGCGCTACAGACACGGTGGTGATCGCAGGACTCGCTACGCTGCCTGCACCCGCACCTTTAGCGTCTGCGTTGGTCAGGTCGACGCTCGGCTGCGCAATGGCGGTCAATTGATCAAATACCGTGTTGCTTTTACTCGGGTTGCCTTGCGATGTCGCTGTTTTGGATACCGTGAAAGGGCCTGTCGGACACGTCGGGTTACAGGCGTTGGCCGGGAGAGTCGCTTTCAAGACAACGGTATAATAAGCGCCTGCCGCCACGGGGCCGGTGTCGGGAATACCGTCCGCATCGCTGCTCGTCAGCGGCGTACTGCCGTCGGACTTGAACAATTGGAAGGTGGTGCCCACCGGGAAAGCCGTCGAAGCGGTTGCGGTAACGCTGCCTGTGGTAATGTTAAACGTGTCGGAAGACGTGCCCGTGTTCCAGATGATGTTGTTGAACGACACCACCGCGCCGGGCGCTGCGGATGCTACCGTCACAACGTCATTGCCGGCGGCGGCTGTGTTGTCGCCATCGGTTGATGAAGTCGTGCTGTTATTCGCCACGACATTGTAGCTGCCGATCACCGTGAAAGGCGATTGGTTGGTCGTCGTCACCGTGCCGGAAGCAGGTGTGCAAGGCAGTCCGGTACAGTCAGCCGTGCCGTTGTTGGCTCTGGCATATTCTGCGATGTTGGTCGTCTCGCTGGTGCCTAACGGCGCACCGGCCTCAACCGTCACCTTGAAGGTAATGAAGCCCGAAGCGTTGGCCGGCACGTTCGCGATGAACGCTTCGATCGTGGTTGTGCCAGATGACGTAATAGCCTGGTACACAACGCCGCTAGGATCTGCGCCGGTATCAGCCGCATCAGTCAGCGCCGTCGCACCGGAACTTGACCATTTGGCGGAGCCTGTCACATAACTGTAGCTTGCCGTGGTGACGCTGCCGATCAGATCCTTAAGGTATAAGGGGCCCGCCGCGTTACCGGAGTTGGTATAGGCCAGTTTATATTCGACTTCCGTACCTGCCGGGCCCGTAGTCAACGAGCTGATGATCGACTTGTTGACCGCAAACACCGGGATGTTGTTTGCGACCGTCAGGGTGTCATTGTTCGATAAGGTCGCTGTTGCGTATAAAGCGGCGCTAACAGGCACCGCCGTAACGACTTCGGGAGCCGCCATTGTGCCGTTTAGAGCTGTCGCCTTTACGTTCATCACGACGACAAAGTGGAACGCATCGCCCGCGGCAAGCAAGCCTGTTTGGACATTGGTACCCGTACATGCCGGCGAGCCGCCCACGGTACAAAGCGGTGTCGTGCCGTCCGGCTGACCGTCCGCATTGGCATCGGGGTAAATCGCCACGCCTGACAGGTAGGTCGTATCAAATGTCGTCGGCAGGGTAATATTGAAGGTATCTGCGCCGTTACCGGTATTGGTTAAGGTATGCGGCATATAAACGGCGGTGCCGGGTGCCGCCGTCTTGGTGTTATCAGTATCCAGTGTATAACTGCCGACTTGGGTGACAGTGGTCGTGACTTCATTGGAGCTGGCGTGTTGCAGCGTACCGCCGGTGTCGTTATAGTCGGCGGTCGCCCTATTCGAAATCGTAGCGCCTGCCGGCGGCGTGGCGGCCTGCGCACTCGCAGATAATACCGTCATCAGCGATACGGCAGCGATCAAGCCGATGAGAAAGCTAAAGCCAAAGCTTCGCCTGTTCAGCGGCGGGGGCGCCGTTGGGATATTACTAAACATTAAATTGACTCCTGAGTTAAAGAAACGATGCGTTTGGAGGGGTAACAAATACTCTTGAGGGATCGGCGACGATAGGGATAAGAAAGGTGTCGTTTTTGTTTACTTGATCGTCACCGGCGTGGCGGGTTTGACGACCAGCTCTTCAGGCGATTTGGGCAACGCGATGACGCGCATACGCGCGCTGACCACTGATTTTTTACCCGCACCCAGGTCGCCGATTTCCCAACGCAAATTGCGATAGTCCGAGTAGGGAACCTCAACCCGCTGATCTCTGCCCGCCTTATCTTTAATGGTGCGCAGCAAGGGCTCGGCCGCGTAATTGGCGCCATCGGTGGTGGCCAATACAGAGGATGGCTGTGCCGATCGCTTGACATATTCGAGGCCTAGAGGCACCGGCAGTGACCCCTTAAGGCCGGAAATGGTTTGCTTGCTGCGATTGCGATACACCGCGGTATATTCCACTAGATCGCCCGGCTTGATACGGGGCGCCTCTTCCAGTATTTCATTACCCTTGACATCGGTAACGACACGTTTCATTGTCAATTCGATAGTAAGCGCTTCTTTCTGCTGAGTGCCTGCAATAGCGTTGCTGTTACTGAATACGCCGGCCAAAAACACACATAAGAAGAAAACCCGGGTTATTCGCCGGTTACCGCTAAGCACACGACTCGTTTTGTCTATGTTCATTAAACTTGCCTCTTGGTTTGAATGAAGGTAAAAGCCGATGCAGTTACCCAGAAAATTAAATCTGTCCGCTTTTCATCCTTGAATCGTTGATGACCGCTCCTCCATAATATTTCGATGCTATTGGCTGCAAGCGGGTAGGCAGAGAAGAGTCTGGTCCGAACAGGCCGTCGAGAGGAATCTATCAGTGTTTCCTAAATTACGACTCGTTCACAAATTTAGTATGAATATTGCCGCTCGCTGGAGGCGTCTTAAGAAAACGTGAACAAAGTCACAGAAATTGTGGCGGTGCTGGACGTGATGTCGATGCGAAACTTGTTTGAAGCTATCGCGCAGGGTATGGTGACAAGAGGTTATCTCGTTCAATCGCAATAGTTTTTGTAAGGTATTTTCTGACGTCTTTTCTATGTTGCTGATAATTTAGAAAAAAAATCCGTTTTTGGGGGAAGCGCAGTCATTGCGGAGGAAGGCGGGTGCGAACATGAGGGGGTGACGGCAGTAATTCGGCGCGAGTACGTAACTCATGCCGATAAGTTAAGTCCTCACCGCTACTGCCGCATGGGTTTGGGACTGATGCGGGGGAGGATTCGCCGCGATTGGGGCGTCGCATAGTTGTTCAATGCGGCTCCCTGAGTTGTGATCAAGAGACAGGTTGCAAACCCCGTCCCGTTTAGCCCAACGCCGCGCACGCTACGGCTGTATATGACAAGCCGCAGCATGCAGGCGCGGGCTCTTTAGGCCGGTTCGATCAGGCTTGCGTCGTAATCTGCCGGCGCTTCGAAGCCAAGCAGATTCAGCACGGTCGCGGCGATGTTCGACAGGCCGGCTGCCTCCAGATCCTGGCGCAAACGGTAAGCCGGCGCCACTTCGCCGGAGATCAACACGAACGGCACCGGATTCAGGGTGTGCGAGGTCTTGGCCTTGGTACGGCCTTCCGCATCCCGGGTCACGTTGCCTTTTTTATCCAGTTCGTACATTTCGTCGGCGTTGCCGTGGTCGGCGGTGATGATCGCGGTGCCCTTGGCTTCCAGAATCACCGGAATCAAGCGCGCCAGTTGCAGGTCCAGGCCCTGCATCGCGGTGATAGCCGCTTCGAAATTGCCGGTATGGCCGACCATGTCGCCGTTGGCGTAGTTGACCCTGAGGTAGCGGTATTTGCCGCTGCGAACCGCGTCGATCAGGGCATCGGTGATCTCGGCGCATTTCATCCACGGCCGTTGTTCGAAAGGTACGACATCGCTCGGGATTTCAACATAGGTTTCCTGCGCTTCGTCGAATTTGCCGCTGCGGTTGCCGTTCCAGAAATAAGTGACGTGGCCGTACTTTTGCGTTTCGCTGATCGCGTATTGCGAAATGCCGTTTTTGGCCAGATATTCGCCCATGGTGCGATCGATCGCGGGCGGCTGGACCAGAAAACGCGGCGGCAGATGGGTATCGCCGTCGTACTGCATCATGCCGGCATAGGTGACTTTCGGCAGCGGGCCGCGCGGGAATGCGGTGAAATGCTCTTCGGTGAAGGCGCGGGAAATTTCGATGGCGCGGTCGCCGCGGAAATTGAAGAACACCACCGCGTCGCCGTCGACAATCGGCCCCAAGGGTTTACCGTCTTTGGCGATCACGAAGCCAGGCAAATCCTGGTCGATCACGTTCGATTCGTTACGGTAGGTGACGATCGCTTCATGAGCGCTGCCGAATTGCCGGCCCTCGCCGCGCACGTGGATGTCCCAGCCGCGCTGCACCATGGCCCAGTGCGCTTCGTAACGGTCCATCGTGATGGTCATACGGCCGCCGCCTGAGGCGATCGCGACATCGAACTCGAGGCTGCGCAAGCCGTCCAGAAAGGCTTCGAACGGATCGACGTAATCCAGCGCCGAGGTTTCGCCCACGTCGCGGCCGTCCAGCAGAATATGCAGCCGCACTTTCGCGACGCCTTCTTGCTTGGCTTGCTCCAGCATCGCGCGCAGATGGTCGATATGGGAATGCACGTTGCCGTCGGAGAACAGGCCGATGAAGTGCAGCGTCCCGCCCTGTTTGGCGGCAGCCACGACTTCGTGCCAGGCCTGGCCCTGCCACAAGTTGCCGCTGGCGATCGATTCCGCTACCAGTTTGGCGCCCTGGGCAAACACGCGCCCCGCGCCTATCGCGTTGTGGCCGACTTCGCTATTGCCCATGTCTTCGTCGCTGGGCATGCCGACCGCGGTGCCGTGCGCGAGCAAGGTGGTCATTGGAAAATTCGCCATCAGGCGGTCCAGCATCGGGGTGCGCGCGGCTTTGACCGCATCGCCGTCCTCGCGCGGAGAAATGCCCACGCCGTCGAGCACGATGGTGACGACGGGACCGGTGCAAGCGGAAAAGCGGGAAGATTTTTCTAATTTCATAGGGTTTCGAGGGAGTAAAAAATAAGCTGAATGAATAAAAGTGGGCCGTTGCGGCGAAAAACGCTTATTTTACCATGTGTTGGCCGTAGAGCGGTTTCGCATCACGACAGTATGGACGCAGGAGGCAGGGAACCGACAGCAGGCGCTTTAGGCGAGGCGGGAACCGTTGCCGAGCAAACGGGCATTGGCGAAGTTGCAAAGAAGGGAAAAAGCTGGAAAACAGTCGTTCGTCTTGAGCTGTGAAAAATTCGGATTTATTGGCTTCGATGACTGTCGATTGAGGGCGCGAAGCCGTCCTACAATTGATGGGTTTCGTTGCCGCTCTGCCCATCCACGGCCCTTTTTTTCCAGCGGCTGCTTAGGCCACAAATTGCTCGCTCAACGATGAAGCTCAGCCGCTGTCCTGCGATCGGCTATGGATAAGCGCCATTCCAAGGCGTCCAACTCCAGCCGTTGTTGGCCGCATGCGCGGCGATTAGAGCAGCGTTATTGTCGCTAGAGTTGCAGTCAAAGTACCGTTTGCTCGTTCCAGCGCCACCTATACCTTCGTCACGGTGTGAAAAGATGCGGAGGGGCTTATTCGGCAATCCAGCCTGTCGGATAAGATACGGAACGCGAAAAAGACAACCGTTAAATTGCCCATCACAGGGCATTAGTGTGCAATCGACTTCGACGCGAACAATCGCCGCCGCCCCTCCTGCTGCGGCGATTGCGGCGGCCATATTTCCCTGCCAATACTGCTGATCTGGGTGTTGATTCGGTCCGCCGCCTGCGGCGATCGCGATTGAATTGGCAAGGGGGAATGCGGCAGGCGCAGCAGTAATTGCATGAGCGACATAGTTAATCGCCCCAGCGTTCTGCCACCAGTTGTACGTTAGATTGTAGATCGCAGCAATTTTTGGCCGATGCAAGTCAGGCATGTCAAAATCTCCCGCAAAGAAAGTAACAGGTGGAACAGCCGGGTCTATCCTTGTGCCATATGGTGTTGAGTTCGTCCGTTGCTGATGGTTAACAAGTCCTTATCCATGTCGGGTTAGCATATGGCTTTTCTCAGTTCATTGTCAAGAATTAGGTTAGGCGTAAGATTTTCTTAACGGTTTAATTCTACTTTGTCAGATTGACATGGATATCCAGAAAGGCTTATTTAGTAAGGGCAATTGGGCCAGGTCTTGCAAAGTGGCATTCATTATCATTCAAGATGATTAAATGCAAGAGCTGTCGTTTGTATTCAACGTGGAGCAAACAGAGTGCGCGCCCGGAAAACTGAAAAATTAATCCGTAGCATAACCACGCTTTGGTTGATTGCCATGTAAAGCCGGATGCTTGATTGGGAGAGTAGCTACGAGAATCCCGGTGAACCAGTACGTCTCGCAGCCCTCGCAGAACCGGACTTGGAGCGTTACACCATCCGGCTCCCAGTTTGAGTCATCCACAGTGGTTTGGGATATAGATTGTGCTGGATTCGCAACGATGGCATCCAGCCTGACAGGACTTCGCTAAACCGATCCCACGACACACTGCGCCTCTGACTGCGCCGGTTTAGCCATTTGACAAGCAAACGGCTGATCCGGTAGGCATAGGTGCGTACTTGGCGGATATTACCGCTAACCGCATAATACCCGACATGCCCTTGCAGGTGGCGCCTGGCATAATCCATCATGGCTTGGCCTCCTTCGATACGTAGCGCCGATAGCCGGTCGCCCACTTCCTTCAGCTTCTTGACGATCCGCTCACGCTGGCTTTTACGCCCGAGCACAAAGCGCCCCTTACGGCTTTTGCCTACGTAGTGTGTAAAGCCCAGAAAGTTAAAAGTCGGTGGTCGTTTCACGCCATCTTTACGGCAGTCAGTCGCTGCCCTGTTGCCAAAGCGTAGCAGGCAGGTTTTACTCGGTTCGACTTCCAGCCCAAATTCGGCCAGCCGTTCCGCCATCGCATCCATGAATCGCCGTGCATCGGCTTCACTCGTAAAGCAAGCCACATAATCATCTGCGTAGCGAACCATATAGGCCCCTCCCTTGCAGGTGCGGACATATCGTTTCTCAAACCACAAATCCAGCACGTAGTGCAGATAAATATTTGCCAGCACTGGCGATACGAGACCGCCTTGCGGCGTCCCGGCTTCGCTGGCGGTGAATACCCCTGACTCCAACACGCCCGCTTTGAGAAAACGCCTGATAATCCGCAGTAACACCGGGTCTTTGATTCGATGCGCCAGAAAACGCATCATCCAGTCGTGACTGACATTGTCAAAGAATCCTTTGATGTCGGCCTCGATTAGTCATTGGGTGTTGTGATTGGTGACAATCTCGCCTAACCGCGCAAGCGCTTGATGCGCGTTACGATACGGGCGAAACCCGTACGAACAGTTGCGAAATTCAGGCTCCCAGATCGCTTGCAGTATCCCGGACAGGCGATGTTGTACGATCCGGTCTTCAAAGCAAGGTGTGCCCAATGGCCGTTGCTTTCCATTGCCCTTGGGAATATAGACGCGCCGAACCGGTTGGGGTCGGTAATTTAGACTACGTAGTCCGGCTGAAAGCGCTTTAATCCGCTCTTCCACGCCCTGTGCGTATTCCGCTTTACTGACCTTGTCGATTCCGGCTGCCTTATTGTCAGGCTGGGCTTCGAAGCTGTCCATCAGGCCTTCGGGATGGCTTAGCAATCCCATCAATGCGTTGTACTGCGCTTGCGGCTGTTGCCTAGCCCACTGTGTGAGATGAATAAGTTCGGTTGTCATGCGCATAGTCCGCTCGGTGTCGGGGCATGTTTCCCCTATCCATTATCTCAAACCGGCACCCCTTTGCTCCCGCAGCATTACCCGCGTTCCTCGCTACTATGGGTGCCTCCGACTTCCTCTCGCCACTGTTTCCGTCCTTGCTGTTCAGGCTTGTCGGGAAATGCGCATGCTATGCGCCGACGAGGGGATCTCCTGGGTTACCGCCCATTCTTATTGTCTGGCTCGAAGCGGCCTACGATCCCGGATGGTCGCGACATTCTCACCATAACCAATGTCGCGCTGTTGCCTGCTGGCGTCTTGATACCATCGGCCCTTTCCAATGCGGTCATTTCGGGACTCTACACCTTCACGGTCAGCATTATCTCTGTTACCATTGCTCCTCGCCGGCTTTCGTGCCTACGCATCAAGCGCACTGTTACCAGTTCGCCTGCAAGGCTCGATACCCAGCCCGTGGCTAGCGGTTACTAGAACGGGGTTCTCACCCGCTAGAATGTGCAGCATTGCCCAGCCGCAACCAAGACTTGAACCTGTTTTGCAGTTTGTGGATTGAACGTGACGCTGGCGGTCTCAGTTCGGCCAGGAGCCGACTGTCAAAATTGTCAACTGTATGGCTTGTCAATTTTGGAAGGTGGTCATTCATTCATAATGTTGCGCTCTGCCGCACGCGCAATGGAAATGCCTTAAAGAATGCGCATCGGTAGAAGAGCTTGGTTAGACCGGTCTCATGCGTCCGCAGTTGCCTTTTCGTGCGAGGCAGCGCGAGCATCCGGCATGAGGAGGCTCAGCAAGGGGCCCGTCATCAAAGTTGTGACGAGCGCCATGAGGACCATCATCGTGAATATCGCGGGGGTAATGATGCCGAAATCGTAGCCGATGTTGAGGACGACGAGTTCGACGAGTCCTCGGGTATTCATCAGCGCTCCGATTGCGAGCGATTCGCGCCAGGTTGAGCCGGACCAGCGTGCCGCGGCGGCGCTGCCGACGAACTTTCCGGTGATCGCCACGAGGATAATGACGCCGCAGAGAATCCATGATGCCCAATCGTTGAGCAGGCTGATTTGGGTACGAAGGCCGCTGAGGGCGAAGAAGATGGGCAGCAGGATGATCCTACTGAAACTCTCGAGGCGGACCGCGAGTGCCTCACGGATAGCTGTTTTCTTGGGAATGACGATGCCTGCCAGAAAGGCGCCGAAGAGTGCGTGGATCCCTATGGCCTCCGTCATGAAAGCGGAGAGAAAGACCGTGAACAAGACGGCCACGGTGTCCCCCTTTTCGCGAGCGTTCTCGGTGGCGCGGCCCTCTATCCAACGCCCCAGGAGGGGCCGGACCACAAAGAGCATCGCCGCGATGTGCAGGCCGCAGAGCGCGGTAACGATCAGGGAGTTGGCGATTGTGCCCTGCCCGGAGACCGCTGCCACCACAGCCAATGCGCACCAGGCGGTCAAGTCATCGACCGCCGCACAGGTGAGTGCGACGGTCCCGAGGGGGGAGCGGCTTAAACCTCGCTCGTGGAGCATTCTGGCCAGAACGGGGAAAGCCGTGATGCTCATCGCGATGCCCATGAAAAGGCAGAATGGAGTGAAAGGAACCCCGGCAGGCGCATAGCCTTTATAAAGGACAAGCGAGAGCAGCGAGCCCAGCAGGAAGGGCAGGATGATGCTCGCGTGGGATATCAGCACGGCTGAACGGACTTTTTTTGCCAGGACTTCGGTATCTAGCTCCATTCCGACGACGAACATGAAGACGATCAATCCGATCTGGCTCAATAGGCCCAGATTCGCCAGGGAAGTCGTGGGAAACAGCAAGGCACCGGCGACAGGCCAGAGTAAACCCAGTACGGATGGACCCAGGAGTATCCCGCCGATGACCTCGCCGATAACCTCGGGCTGGCCGAATTTCCGCATGACTTTCGCGCAGCAGCGGGTGAAGGCGATAATGACCAAAATCTGAAGCAGCAAAACACCGAGCGGGCTGCGCAGATTCCTATAAAGCTCCGCACTCAAGCTGCTTGGAGCAACGGCGGCCGCGACGATAGTTGGAGTGGAAAGGCTCGGCTGTCCGGCCGTGCCGACTAAGAGTATCAGCCACAGCGCCGCCCCGAAGAGGATCAAACCAAGAGAATAGATGGCGAACCGGCTATCAAGGTGTTTAATTTCTCGATTCATATTCTTCTTTACCCACTGGACCGTATAACAAGCCGTATATAGTATCCGTCTATCATCCCTGATTGCCACTTTCTAGGTAATAAATTCAGGCCAGAAGTCGGCTATGTGGTGGCAAGCAGCCAAACTACGACGGACCGCCAGAGGCCGTTAAGGGTCGAATTCAGCCTGTCAATGGCAGATTCAATCGAGGCTAATTTTTGCAGCCGTCAGATCAAGTTCAGAGTTTTACACATCAGACATGAAGCCGGTCAAGCCCTAACGCTTTCCTGATTTACCGTACTCGCGCTTTTCAAGTAACCGCAAAATGACGAAAGTCAGCCAGCCGACCACGACCAGGCCCAAGGTAAAAAGACTGTAAGAGACAGGCCAGGGAATCCCTTGCGTCATCATCGTGAACTCCGACATGCCGCCGATGCTGGCCAGTATATTCAGCGGCATGAAGATCACGCTGACGACGGTCAGGCGCTTGATGACCTTGTTCTGGTTGATGTTGATGAAGCCGACCGCGGCATCCATCAAAAAGTTGATCTTGTCGAAAAGGAAAGCCGTGTGGCCGTCCAGCGATTCGATGTCGCGCAGAACCTGCTGGGAGTATTCCAGTTGCTCTTTCGCAAGCAACTTGCTGCGCATCAGGAATGAAACCGCGCGCCGCGTATCCATCACGTTCCTGCGTATCCGCCCGTTCAAATCCTCTTCAATGGCGATGTCATTCAAGATTTTGGCGGCCTCCTCGTCACTCATTTGTTTGCTCAGCACCTGATTACCAACGACTTCCAGCGCCAGATAGACATCCTCCAAGGCGCCGGCCGAATACTCGGCATTGGCGGCGTAGAGATCGAGCAGCATGTCGTTCGAATTCGCGACATAATTGGGCTGGCTCAGCGCGCGTAAACGCTGAAGCCGAAAGACCGGCAGTTCTTCCTTGCGAATCGAGAACAAAATATCCCGATACAGGATAAAGGCCACGACGACGTTGCGCGACACATCTTCCTTGTCCAGCAAGAAATCCGAATGCAGGTGGATTTCACCGTTTTCTTCGACATAGAAGCGGGCGCTGGCCTCCAGATCGCTCAATTTGTCCGGATCGGGAATTTCTATCCCAAAAATATCGCCGATCCAGAGCCGATCATCAAACGTCGGCGCCACCAAGTCGATCCATATAGGTTTGGCTTCGATCAAGTCCTGCGGCGTCTTGATCGCAATCTCGCGCAGGCGGCCTGCTTGCAAATCGAAAGCCTTGATCCTGGGTTTTTCGGTCTTGTAATCTGGCTTTCCGAGTATTTGCTGCACAGAAGCCGGGGCATCCAGCCGAATGGCTTGCTTGTGCTCATCGTCCAGTTGCTCCCAGATCAGTCGTTGATCTTCCGGCGGCAAGGCTTCCAGAATATCGGCAATTTCCTCAGCCGCCAGATGATCGAGGATTTGCCGCAATTGCGCCATGTTCTCTTTGTGAACCAGCGTTTCGACCAGATCATGGCGGGGCATGTCCTGCTTATGCACCAGCTCCGCGATCAGCTTTTGCTTGACCAAAATATCGAGTACGGATTGCCGGCTATTATGCTCTTTCGCGGCTGGGTCTATTTGCATGTCGGAATGATAAGGTTTGGCGCATGATAATTCGGCTTATTTCGTCTGGCTCCCTTCTATCCCTTCATTCCCCGATAGCCGGAGGTAATCGGATAACGCCGGTCGCGGCCGAAAGCCCTTTCGGTGATCCTGATGCAGGGCGGGGACTGGCGGCGTTTATACTCATTCCGGTCTACCAGACCGATCGCCCGCGCGACATCCTCGCGTCGGAATCCTGCCGCGATGATCTCGTCGGCCGATTGATCCAGTTCGACATAGCGTTCGAGGATCGGGTCGAGCACCTCATAAGGCGGCAAGGAATCCTGATCGACCTGATCGGGCGCCAGTTCGGCCGACGGCGGCCGGGTCAGGACCCGCTCCGGAATCACGAACGACAAGCCGTTCCGGTAGCGCGCCAGGCGGTAAACCAGGAGCTTCGGCACGTCCTTGATCGGCGCGAAACCGCCGGCCATGTCGCCGTACAGGGTCGCGTAGCCGACGCTCATCTCGCTCTTGTTGCCGGTCGTCAGGAGCAGCTTGCCCTGCTTGTTCGAAATCGCCATCAGGATCACGCCGCGGCAGCGCGCCTGGATGTTTTCCTCGGTCGTGTCTTGCTTCGTGCCGGCGAAGAGGTCCGCCAAGAGGCCACCGAAGGCGGCGACCGCCGGATCGATCGGAATCGTGTGATATTTGACGCCGAGCGCGTCGGCCTCCCAGACCGCATCCTCGATGCTCATCGCCTGCGTATAGCGCGACGGCATCAAGACCGCTTCAACCTTGTCCGCGCCGAGCGCATCGACCGCGAGCGCGAGTACCAGCGCCGAGTCGATGCCGCCGGACAGCCCTAATAGCGCCCCCTTGAAACCGTTCTTGCGCACATAATCCCGAATCCCGAGCACCAGCGCCTGGTATTCGCTCGCGACCGGCGTGTAGAGCGGCGCGCAAACCGATTTGACCGGCTTCAGGTCCGCAAACTCGACGAGGTCGAGCTGCTCCTTGAATTCTTCGGCGCGGAACACGACCTCGCCGCGCGCATCGACCACGAAGGACGCGCCGTCGAAAATCAGTTCGTCCTGACCGCCGATCTGATTCACATACACCAGCGGAATTTCGGCGGCCTTGACCTGCGTGCAGATCACCGCCTCGCGCTGCTGGCTCTTGCCCGCGTTGAACGGCGAGGCGTTCAGGGTCAAGAGCAAATTGGCGCCTTCGCGTTTGTTCGCATCGATGATGCCGGGATGCCAGACATCCTCGCAAATGGTCAGGCCGATCATCGCATCTTTGAACGGGAACACGCAGGGCTTATCGCCGGCGGTAAAATAGCGCTGCTCGTCGAAGACGCCGTAATTCGGCAGCGCGCGCTTCCGGTAAACGGCCAGCACCTTGCCCTGGTGGAACACGGCCGCGCTGTTATAAAGCCTGCCGCCGTCCCGTTCCGGAAAGCCGATCACCACCGCAATAGCCTTAGGCAACAGCGTTGCCAATTGCCCCAGCGCATCGTTCGCCGCGGTAATGAAGTCATTGCGCAGCAGCAAATCCTCGGCCGGATAGCCGGTCACGGTCAACTCGGGAAATACGACCAGGTCCGCGCCGAGTTGCTGCGCCTGCCGGGCGTTCTGGGTGATGTTTTGCACGTTGGCGGCGATGTCGCCGACCAGGAAATTGGTTTGGGCGAGAGCGATCTTCAAAGTCATACGGAGATATTCGAGGAGGACGACGGCATAGCGGTCATCGCACCCATAAGGCGTAATGACCGCCGCATGCCGCAAAGGCGGCATCGTTAAAAAAGAGCAATCCGATTACTTCCGGGGCAAACAGGCCTTGATCGCCGCGCCGATGTCGGTCGGCGAGCTGACCACCTCGACGCCCGCCGCTTTCAACGCCGCGACCTTGCCTTCCGCGGTGCCCTTGCCGCCGGTCACGATCGCGCCGGCATGGCCCATGCGCTTGCCGGGCGGCGCGGTTTGGCCGGCGATGTAGGCGACGACCGGTTTGGTCACGTACGCCTTGATATAGTCGGCCGCGTCTTCTTCCTCGCCGCCGCCGATTTCGCCGACCATCACGATGCCTTGGGTCTGCTCGTCCTCCTGGAAGCGGCTCAACACGTCGACGAAGTTCATGCCGTGGATCGGGTCGCCGCCGATGCCGACGCAGGTGCTCTGGCCGAGACCCTGATGCGTCGTCTGGTGCACCGATTCATAGGTCAGCGTGCCGGAGCGCGAGACGATGCCGATCGAACCCGGCATGTGGATCTTGCCCGGCATGATACCGATCTTGCATTGTCCCGGTGTGATCACGCCGGGGCAGTTAGGGCCGACCAGCAGCGCGCCGGTGCCGGCCATCGCGGCCTTCACGCGCAGCATGTGCAGGGTCGGGATGCCCTCGGTGATGCAGACGATCAGCCTGATGCCGGCATCGACCGCTTCGAGGATCGCGTCGGCTGCGTAGAACGGCGGCACATAGATCACGCTCGCATCGGCGCCGGTCGATTTGACGGCTTCTTGCACGGTGTTGAACACCGGCAATCCCAGATGCACATCGCCGCCGCGCTCCGGCGTCACGCCGCCGACCAGCTGCGTGCCGTATTCGAGCGCCTGCTGCGAATGGAAGGTGCCCTGCTTGCCGGTAAAGCCCTGGCAAATCACTTTGGTGTTTTTGTCGATCAAGATGCTCATGCTGCGGCCTCCGCCAGCGCTACGACCTGTTCCGCCGCGTGCGTCAAATCGTCGGCGGCATATAAATTGAGTCCGGTATTATTCAACAACGCGCGGCCCTGTTCGGCATTGGTGCCTTCCAGTCGTACCACGACAGGCACCGCGACATGCACCTGCTTGATCGCGGCCAGGATGCCGCTCGCGATGATGTCGCACTGCACGATGCCGCCGAAGATATTGACCAGCACCGCCTTCACGTTGCGGTCGGACAGGATCAGCTTGAACGCCTCGCAGACCTTTTCGACATTGGTGCCGCCGCCGACGTCGAGAAAATTGGCGGGCTTGCCGCCCTTCAGCTTGACCAGGTCCATCGTCGCCATCGCGAGCCCCGCGCCGTTGACCATGCAGCCGATCGTGCCGTCGAGGGTGATATAGTTCAGACCGTATTGTTGGGCCTTGTTTTCCTTCGCGTCCTCCTGCTCGGCGTCCCGGAGCGCCAAAATGTCGGGATGCGCGGCGACCGCGTTGTCGTCGAAGTTGATCTTCGCATCGAGCGCGAGCAGGTCGCCGTCTTCGGTTTCGATCAACGGGTTGATTTCGATCTGGCTGGCATCCTTGTCCAGAAACAGGTTATACATGCCCTGCATGATGCCGGTCAGCGCCTTGATTTGCTGCCCCTTCAGGCCCAACGCATAGGCGATTTGCCGGCATTGATTGGCTTGCAGTCCGGCGGCCGGGTGGATCAGGATCGAGATGATCTTCTCGGGAGCTTCATGCGCGACCGTTTCGATGTCCATGCCGCCCGCCGCGGAGGCGATAAATACCATCCGTTCGCTGCCACGGTCTACCAGCAGGCTAAGATACAGCTCGCGTTTGATCGGATAGGTTTTTTCGACCAGCAATTTGTGCACCGGCAAGCCGACACTGTCGGTCTGCTGCGTCACCAGGCGCTTGCCGAGCAGCGCGCGGCTGAGGCCTGCGACTTCCTCGACCGCTTTGGTCAGCTTGACGCCGCCCGCCTTGCCGCGTCCGCCCGCATGCACCTGCGCCTTGACGACCCAGCCCTCGCCGCCGAGTTCTCGGGCCGCGCGCTCGGCTTCTTGCGGAGATGCCGCCGGCTTGCCGTCGGGCGCCGGGATGCCGTAGCTGCGAAACAGCTGTTTAGCCTGATATTCGTGAATATTCATTGATGCTCCGATGAAGCGGGATTACGGTTGGGTATTTTTCGCAAGATTGCGCGCGGCAATGCTATGCTTAGTGGCTGGCGAATATTCTAATAAATTACCGGGTAAACAGCATCAAGATTAGTCGACATGCCGGAAAATAATCAAACCATCATCCATCCCTGTCCGTTTTCGAAAGGCTACGGCATTCCCGAAGCACAGGCCTGGCTGCTCTTGAAGGTCTATTTCGTTTACCGCCTTGTCCTCGCCTGTCTCTTCATCTCGATGTATTACGGCCGCGTCACACCTTCGCTGCTCGGCTCCCTGAACGACCACCTGTTCCACTACAGCAGTGAAGCCTATCTCCTGCTGACGCTGGCCTCGGGATTCCTGCTCCGCTTCCGCTTGGCCTCCTACAGCTTCCAGGCGCAATTCCTGCTGTTTTCCGACATCATCCTGTTGACCCTGGTCATGCATGCCTCGGGCGGCATCAAAAGCGGCATCGGCATCTTGCTGGCCGTCTCGGTTGCCTCCGGCGGCGTGACGATCGGCGGGCGCTGCGCGATGTTCTTTGCCGCCATCGCCAGTTTGTTGGTGTTGGCCGATGAAATTTATGCGGATCTCACCGACAGCTTCGCAACGACCTCTTATACCTACGCCGGAATGCTCGGCGCCGCCTTCTTGACCATCGCGCTGTTGTCTTATGTGCTCGCGAAACGCAGCGAAAGCCTGTTGAAACTGGCGGAGCAGCATCAACAAACGATCGCGAACCTGGAAGAACTGAACCACTATATCATCCAGCACCTGCAAACCGGCATCATCATCACCAACAGAAAGCAAAACGTGCAGTTGGCGAATACCGCGGCATTGAAAATGCTGAATCTGCCGAAAAAACCTTCGCAACTGTACGATATTTCGACGCACCTGTCCGAGGACTTCAGTGACTGGCTGCACAATAAAGATCTGGACCAGTCGCTGCTGACGCTGGCCAATCAAACCGAGATCCGCATCCGCTTCATGTTATTGCCGACCGGAGGCCGTTCCTTCTATATGCTGATCATGGAAGACATCGCGCTGTACAACCAACACGTGCAACAAAGCAAACTGGCGTCACTGGGACGGCTGACCGCCAGCATCGCGCATGAAATACGCAATCCACTCGGCGCAATCAGCCATGCGGGGCAGTTGCTCTCCGAAAATCCGGACTTTTCGCCGCAGGACCGGCGCCTGACCCAGATCATCCAGTCCAACTCGGCCCGTGTCAATCAGATCATCGAGGACATCCTGCAGCTTTCCCGGCGGGAGGCCTCGCGCCGGGAAAGCATACAACTGAAACCCTGGCTCACGCATTATCTGGAAACTTTTATGCTCGAACACTTGGTCGAGCCGAAGGCCTTCAGGCTGCAGATCGACCCGGGACCGCTCACCGCGTTCATCGACCCCGGCCATTTGAAACAGATCCTCGACAATCTATGCCAAAACGCGCTGGCCTACGGCCGCCCCGAACAGGGACCGATCACCCTGCGCGGCTTCATGGCGCTAAAGTCGGCCTGCATCGAAGTGATCGATAACGGTCCGGGCATCGAGCGCGAGCATCAGAGCCATCTTTTCGAACCTTTTTTCACTACCTCGAACAAGGGCACGGGGCTCGGTCTCTTCATCTGCAAGGAACTGGCCGAACTCAATCAGGCCAAGTTGGGCTATTATTTCACCGAAAGCCAGCGCAGCTGCTTCCGGCTTTATCTAAGCGACGCCGACAAATCACTCAATTAATCCATGAAAAATCCCTTTGCCTTGATCGTCGATGACGAGCCCGACATCATCGAATTACTCGAAATCACGCTCACCCGGATGGGTATCGAAACCCGCAGCGCGGGGACGCTCGGTCAAGCCAAAAAATTATTGCAGGAGCGCACCTTCGACCTGTGTCTGACCGATTTGAGATTGCCCGACGGCGACGGCCTCGAACTGGTCGAGCTGATACAGACCTCCAGGACGCCGTTTCCGATTGCGGTGATTACCGCGCACGGCAACATGGATACCGCGATCACCGCGATGAAAAAAGGCGCTTTCGATTTCGTCTCCAAGCCGGTCGATCTCTTGACGCTCAGGCAGCTGGTCGGCAACGCGCTCAAATTCGCCGAACAAGCGCCGCGCAAAGACAGGCGCACGCGCCATACCTTGCTCGGCGATTCGTTGGCAATGCGCGGGATCCGCTCCAAAATCACCAAGCTCGCGCGTAGCCAGGCGCCGGTCTATATTCACGGCGAATCCGGCGCCGGCAAGGAACTGGTCGCGCGCTTGATACATCAGCAGAGCACGCGCAGCGACAAGCCCTTCGTCGCGATCAACTGCGGCGCGATTCCGCACGAACTGATGGAAAGCGAATTTTTCGGCCATAAGAAAGGCAGCTTTACCGGCGCGATCGGCGACAAAAAAGGGCTGTTCCAGGCCGCGGACGGCGGCACGCTGTTTCTCGACGAAATCGCCGATCTGCCGGCCTCCTTGCAGGTCAAACTGCTCCGGGCGATTCAGGAGAAGAAGATCCGTCCGGTCGGGGAACAGCAGGAAATCCCGGTCGACGTGCGCCTCTTGAGCGCGACGCACCGGAATCTGGCCGAAATGGTGCAGAACGGCAGTTTCCGGCAAGACCTGTTTTACCGGATCAATGTAATCGATCTCGATGTGCCGCCACTGCGCGAACGCATCGACGACATACCCGTACTGGTCGATCATATCCTGAGTAAACTGAGCGGGCAGCCGGAGAGCAAGCCGGCCATTTCGCCTGCGGCAATCGCCGCGCTGCAACGCTACCGCTTTCCGGGCAATATCCGCGAACTTGAAAACATCCTCGAAAGGGCGCTGGCATTGTATGACGGCAAGTGCATCGAAGAGGACGACCTGAATCTGCCGGTCGGCATTCCGGTGCCGAACCCTGCGCCGGAACACGGCTACGACCCGTGTCAGGGCTCGCTCGAGGATTATTTGGAAGCGATCGAAAGAAAGGCGATTCTGCAAGCGCTCAAAGAAAACAAATGGAATAAGACGGCGGCTGCCAAACAGCTCGGATTGTCGTTCCGCTCGTTCCGGTATCGGCTGAAAAAGCTCGATTTGGATAATTGAGACGCGGATGGGGCGAGGATAGCGATCCGGTTATCGAAGACCGGATAAAGCTTGGGAGAGTGTTAGAAAGCTGGGTCTGCGGCCTCTCGGAATGGGCTTTAAACAGCCCATTCGTCACTGCCGCTTGCAAAAGACGATCAAATCAGGCTCGGTATTTGGGCAGGGCTTCGAGTTTGGCGACCGCATCCTTGATCTTGGCTTCGGTGTCGGCATCCAGTTCGTTGTTCTTGTAGACTTTATCCAGCAAGCCTTCGGCGACCAGCGCTTCCTTAATCCAGCGCTTGGCGAAACGGTAGTTGGTGAATGCGGCGGTCACCTCGCCGGTTTCCGGATTTTTCAGGCCGGACTTCGCGGCCGCTTCGGCGGGCTTGGGGGCGGCAGCAGCCGCTTGCTGTCTGGCCGCAGGTTTCGGCGCCGGCGCTGCAGCGGACTTAGCCGCAGCTTGCGGTTTCGCTGCGGGCGCGGCGGCCTGTTTGATCGCCGCTTGCGGCTGCGGCGAGACCGCAGGATCGGCAGCCGGCCTCGCCTCGCCGCCAGAGGGGTTTGCGCCGGCTTTTTTATCGTTGACTACCTGATAAACCACATAAGCCGCAAAAATAACAGTCAGAATAAACAAGCCTTCAGTCATGACGAAACCCCCTCTATTATTGAATCGATACGCCGGTCATCTTTATTATCGTTAAGAGCCTACGGTGTTCCGGCAAGCCGTTTTCCCATTTGCCGAATATACCAGAAGCGGGCCAATCTGGTAAACCTCCAGAGTCAAAATAATCCGCTACCAGCAGGGCTTGCCCTGCGCGAGAGTCGGCAAATCGTCACGCTGCCCCATCGCATAACGGTTGAAAATGTTCTTCAACAAGGCGGTCCGGTTGATCCAGCTCATGCCCGCCGAACGCAGGCCGGCCACTTCGCTGCTCTGGATGCCGAAGGCTTTGTTCAGCACATCCATGCTGCCCATCATGATCAGATTGTCGCCCTTGCGCCAGCGTTCGTAACGGCGGAGCAAGCCGCGCCCCGCCAGCGACCGTTGCTCGCGCCGGGTTTCCAAAACGATCTCGGCGATCGCGGCCGCGTCCAGAAGGCCCGCGTTCGCGCCCTGTCCGGCCAGAGGATGCATCACATGCGCCGCATCTCCGACCAGCGCGAGGTGCTCGCCGGTATAGCTGTTCGCGTATTGGAAGCGTAACGGAAACGCCGCGCGCGGGCCAACCCCGAGCATTTTTCCGAGCAGGCCGGCGGATGCCTCTTCCAGCGCTTGCAGAAAATCGGCATCCGATAATGCCAGATGCGCCTTCGCGGTCTCCGAGCGCAAGGTCCAGACGATCGAACACTGGCCGTTCGCGAGCGGCAGAAAGGCCAGCGGCCCTTCGTCCAGAAAGCGTTGCCAGGCCGTGGCCCGGTGGCTCAGTTCGGTGCTCACCGTCGCGACCAGTCCGTGCTGTCCGTAGTCCCAGCCGGTCACGCCGATGCCGGCCAGCTTGCGCAATGCCGAATCGTTGCCGTCGGCCGCGATCACCAGGTCGGCCGCGAAAACTCGGCCGTCATCGAGGCGGAGGCGGGCGCCTTCAGTGTCCGTCTCGATGCCGGCGACCTGGGCCGGCGTGATGCAATCGACGCTGTCGAGAGTGTCGAGCACGTCCCACAACGCGGCGACCGTGACCCGGTTTTCGACGATATGGCCGAGTTCGTTATATTCGGTGTCCGCGCAGTCGAAATGCAGCTCGCCGCCCGCGCGCGCATCGAAGACGCGCATTTCGCGGTAAGCGGATACGCCGCGCCGCGCCATGCCGGGCCAGGCGCCGAGTTGTTCCAGCATCAGGCGGGAAGCGCGGGTCAAGGCGGAGACGCGGATGTCGAGCGGCTCCTCTGGCCACTGCCGCAGAGGCTCGGCCTTGTCGAGCAGGGCCACGCGCACACCGCCATGCCCCAGCGCGCAGGCCACCGCCGCGCCGACCATGCCGCCGCCCACCACGATCACTTCGTAACGTTCGTGCATGCGCTTTACCTCCTGGCGCCGAGACGCGGCAGCCGGCCGGACAGCCCCATCGCATGCCGGGACAGTAATGATTTGGCGGCCGGAATCTGATCGAGCAGGCAGAGGCCGGCATTCCGGGCCGCCGCCAACGGCAGCCACTCGTTCGAAAAAATGTGGATCAGTTGATCGGTAAAACGGATCGTGCGTTCATGATCCTGGCGCCGCGACTCGGCATAGGCTTTCAATAGCACAGGATCGCCGATGTCGCCGCCTTGCGCGTGTTGCCCGAGCAGCGTTTCGGCCAGGGCAGTCACATCGCGAAGACCGAGGTTGAACCCTTGTCCCGCGACCGGATGCAGTTGATGCGCCGCATTGCCGATGATCACCGCACGCCCTTCGGCCATCCGTTCGGCGCGGATCAAGGTCAGCGGAAACGCTCGCCGCGGAGCGGCCAGGGTCAACTCGCCGAGCCGGTAACCGAAGCAGGCTTGCAGTTCGGCGATGAAGTCGGCCTCGTTCGCGGATAGCAGCGATTCGGCCTCTTCCTGGCTGCGCGTCCAGATCACCGCCGACTGCCGTTCGCCGACCGGCAACAGGGCCAGGGGACCCGAAGCGGTAAAACGCTCGTAGGCGGTGAAATGATTGGGGAGGGAGGATTTGACCGTGGTGACCAGCGCGGTCTGGCCGTAATCGCTGACCCGCTGGCCGATGTCGAGGAGCTTGCGCACCGAGGACAGGCCGCCGTCCGCGCCGACCAACAGCTCCGCGGATACGGTCTCGGGTTCGTCGCCGAGTTTCAGGCTGACGCCGATTTCATTACGGCCGGAATGGAGCCCCGCGACCCGCGCCGGGCAAAGCACCTCGATGTTCGCCGCTTCGACGCAATCACCGACATGGCCTTCGAGATCGCGCGCGGTGATCACATAGCCCAGGGCTTCGACGTTTTCCTGTTCGGCCGACAACCGGGTCTTGCCGAAATGGCCGCGATCGGAGACATGGATCGTCTTGATCGGCGTCGCGGCCTGTTTGATGCCTTGCCAGGCGCCCAGGGCATCGAGCATCGTGACGGTGCCGGCGGCCAAGGCCAACGCGCGGTCGCCGACGGCGGATGCCTGTTGCTGCGTGCGCGTGTTCGCCTCGATGATCGCAAGCCGGAGGCCCGCATCCTTCAACGCCAGCGCCAGGCAATTACCGGCCAGCCCGCCGCCGGCGATCAGCAAATCATAATCCTGCTGCATCAGGCGGCCTGCATCAACGCTTCGATCTCGGCGATCGCTTTCGGCACCGCGGAGGTCAGGCATTCGTAACCGTTGGCGGTGACCAGGATGTCGTCTTCGATACGGATGCCGATGCCGCGCCATTTTTCCTCGACCTTGTCGTAATCGGCGGGAATGTAGAGTCCCGGTTCGACGGTCAGCACCATGCCGGGCTCCAGCAAACGCCATTCCTGATCGACCTTGTAGTCGCCGACATCGTGCACATCCATGCCGAGCCAGTGACCGATCCGGTGCATGAAAAAAGGCTTGTACTTTTCGTCCTTGATCAGTTTTTTGATCTTGCCTTTCAGGATACCGAGGTCGACCAGGCCCTGGGTGATCGTTTCGACTGCCGCGTCGTGCGCCGCATTCCAGGGCAGGCCCGGCTTGATCTGTTCGAGCGCGGAAGCCTGCGCATCGAGCACCAGTTGATAAAGCTGTTTCTGCGGCTCCGAAAAACGGCCCGATACCGGAAAGGTGCGGGTGATGTCGGCCGCGTAATGATCGCATTCGGCGCCCGCGTCGATCAGCAGCAAATCGCCGCTTTTCAGCGCATCCTTGTTTTCGGTGTAGTGCAGCACGCAGGCGTTCTTGCCGCCGGCGACGATGCTCGGATAGGCGACGTGGCGCAAACCGCCCTGATAAAACTGGTAGAGCAACTCGGCCTCGATCTGGTACTCGTACAGGCCCGGCTTGCAGACCTGCATCGCCCGCGCATGCGCCTGTGCGGACACCTCGGCCGCGCGCCGCATCAGTTTCAGTTCGGCCGGGCTCTTGAACAGACGCATCTCGTGCAGGATGTGTTCGAGCGTGACCAATTCGCCCGGTGCCGAAACGCCGCGTCTGGACTGGCCGCGCAGGTGATTGATCCATTCCAGGAGGCTATGGTCGAGCTCGGGATCGCGGCCCATCGGATAAAACACCTTGCCCTTGTTTTCGAGCATGCCGGGCAGGATCTCGTCGAGATCGTCGATCGGAAACGAATCGTCGGCCTCGTAATGCTTGACCGCGCCTTCGAGCCCCGCATGCGCGCCTTCCCAGAGCGCCTTGGTTTCGTCGTATTCACGGCAGAACAGGATGTATTCGCCCTGCTCGCGGCCGGGGATGAACACCGCCAGCGCCTCCGGCTCATTGAAGCCGGTCAGATAATAAAAATCGCTGTCCTGCCGGTACGGGTAATGCACGTCGCGGTTGCGCACGCGTTCGGCCGCGCTGCCGATCAGCGCGATATTGCCCTTGCCGACGCGCTGCATCAATTGCTTGCGCCTTTTTTTAAATTCGCTTTGTTTCATGCCTGATTTTGCCGTTTAATGAATCCTGGCGCGCCCTTTCGAGCCGAATTCGGCGCGCAACAATAAGACCGCGGTGCGTAAATATTCGCTGACTTCCATGAACGCGACTTCGTCTTCCTCGCCCGCCGCGTCCGGGTCCAGCTTGGTGAATTCGGCGATGTCCCTGAGGATTTCCTTGGCCTGGTCGGATTGTTCGCCGGCCTGATACAAGGCGCCGAAGCCGAACAGGAAGCCCTGGCACCACTCGCTCAAGGCGATGATCTGCTCGGAGAGCGACACGTCGTCCTCGTCGGGCAGGAACGGTTCGAAGTCATAGTCGTCGCTTTCGAGCGACGCCTGGGTTTCCTCAAACAAGCTGACGAGCAGCCGCGCTTGGTCGCCGCCGATCTGCGCCTCCTCGCCAGACAATTGCTTGATCCAGGCGCTGCTTGGCGTTTGGCCGTTCACGCACAACATGCCGGTCGCCAGACCGTGCGCCTCGGCGGCCGAGTTGACCCCGTCGTTGTGTCTGAAGAAACTGTCGATATGCTGATAGCTCATGATTTGTCTAAACTCATTGAATGCCTTTATGCTACCACCGAAAAGCCGCTGATGCCGACAAATACGCGGCCCCTAACATTTTTTGCCAGTTTCAGGATCTGCCGGAAATGCCCGGTTTTCGAAGCGCGCACCTGTTACCGATACCAGGCCAAACTGTGTATAATGTAGGGCACTCGCGGCAACTGATTGATGTTTGATGTGCGTCATTTTAGCAGAAAGCATTTTGCGTTGATGCATGGCAGGTAAAACATCTTTTTACAATCATAACGCCAAGTTCAGACGACGATGAATACAAACACCAATCAACCACTCGAATTGAAAGAGCTCGAAGAAAAGCTGGACTTGCTGATCGAACAATACAATGCGCTCAAAAACGAGAATCATTCCTTGAAGATCAAACAGGAAGCCTTGGTTAAAGAAAAAGCCAAACTGATCGAAAAAACCACGCAGGCCAGAATCCGCGTCGAAGCGATGATTTCCCGCCTGAAAGCCATGGAACACGGCTCATGAATATGGTCAAGAAGGAAGCGGTTCTTCTGAACATCATGGGCAAGGAATATAAGATCGCCTGTGACCCGGAGGAGCGCCAGAACCTGATCGACTCGGCCCAGCTCTTGGACAAACAAATGCGGCTGATCCGCGACTCGGGAAAGGTCAACGGCCCGGACCGGATCGCGGTGATGGCCGCGTTGAACCTGGTGCACGAGCTGTCTTCGCTGAAAAATCAGAATGTTAGCCTGCCTTCCGACCTCGGCGAGTCACTGGCCGGCATGGTCCAAAAAATAGAAAACGTTTTGGAAAATCGATAAACGCGCTACAATAGAATTCTGTATCTCCTGCAGCGTTCGAAATGCATTGGGTGTTTCCTGAACCTATATTTACCCCGGGGGCGAACATCCGGCAATGGTGAGCATGCCCGTACTTTTCGGGAAGCCTGATTTACCGATCCAGCCTCCACTTGAACCATCGGTTCAAGGACGAAAATGCATTACGGCGCAGGCGGGAGATGCATTACCTTTATCGCGATTCAAGCTCGGCAGCATGTAGGCCTCGCGCTCCGCAGATTTCGAGCATTTCCGGGTTGCCGTCAACGTTCCGGCTTCATCCCTTGGCAACGACTATTTCACGACCGCCGCGCCATCAATTGGCTTGTCGACCGGTTTTTTTTCGGCCGCGCCAAGACCGGCGCCGACCGCACCCTCCGTCAGACGGCGCCGCTTTACTTCAGAGTTCATTCCGCAAGGCCTTACACCCCGGCCACAAACCCTGCCGCTTCGATTCCCGCGATCGCGCAACGCTCGTCCTGATCGGAGACATCGCCGCTGATGCCGACCGCTCCGACCAAGCGATTGTCTTTGTCGCGGATCAGCACGCCGCCCGGTACCGGCATCACCTTGCCGTGCGACAGCGTGATCAACGAATTCATGAAATCCGGCCGCTGCACCGCGACGCCGGCCAGGCTTCGCGAGGAGACGCCCATGCTGACCGCGCCCCAGGCTTTCGCGGTCGCAATTTCCTGCCGAATCATGCTGGCGCCGTCTTCGCGCTGCAGTGCTTTCAAGTGCCCGGCGGAGTCAAGCACCACCACGGTCAACGGCGCCATTTTCAATTCTCTGGCCTTCGCTATCGCAGTCTGTATAATCAGGTTGGCTTTTTCCAACGTCAGTATGTGCATCCTTCAATCTCTTTTTTTTGATGATGGGGTTAGTAAAGGCAATAAGTGCCGCCAAATCTTGTCCGCAATCAGCGGTTGCGCTTTCGCATTCGGGTGCAGGCCGTCCGGCTGCATCAACTCCCTGACCAGAGCGATGTCGTCAAGGATGAACGGAATTGCCGGCACCGCCATTTCCCGGGATAATTCATGGTACACATTATAAATCATATCGATATAGCGTTTACCGTAATTCGGCGGAATGGTCATGCTGAGCAATAGCACCTTGGCGCCGTGGGCCTCACTGCGGCGGATCATTTCTGCCAGATTGTGCTTCAGCTCGGCCGGGGACAGCCCGCGCAGGCCGTCATTCGCGCCGAGTTCGATGATCACGACGGCGGGCTTTTGCGCGTTCAGGATGCGGTCGATGCGGGCGAGGCCGCCGGCGCTGGTTTCGCCGCTGATGCTTTCATTCCGGACCTCGGCCTTGCTGCCGGCCGCTCGCAACTTTGCCGCCAGCACGTGCACCCAGCCCTGCTCGACGTCGATGCCGTAGGCGGCGCTGATGCTGTCGCCCAGCACCACGACCGTCTCGGCCCGCACACCGACTGAAAACGATACCGCACAAAGCAACACACATAATCTTAAGAACATGAATAACCCGCGCAACGAATCCATAACGGACATTATCGTAACAGAAAATCTGAGTAAATCGGTGACGACTTCGGAGGGCGTTTTGCACATCCTGTCGGCAATCGATCTGCGCATCAAGACAGGCGAAAGCGTTGCGATCACCGGCGAGTCCGGCTCCGGCAAATCGACCCTGATCGGTCTTCTGGCCGGTCTCGACACGCCCAGTTCGGGCTCGATCCGGCTGGCCGGCCGTTCGCTGACAAAACTGGACGAAGACGGCCGCGCCCTCTTGCGTAACGAATTGATCGGCTTCATGTTTCAGTCGTTTCAACTGCTACCCGGCTTGACCGCGCTCGAAAACGTGATGCTGCCGCTCGAACTGAAAGGCGATGACTCTGCCGAGACCGAGGCGCGCGAATGGCTCGGCCGGGTCGGTCTGGCCGGACGCTTGACCCATACGCCGAAGCAGCTTTCCGGCGGCGAGCAGCAGCGCGTGGCGCTGGCACGGGCATTTGCGACGCGCCCGAAGATACTGTTCGCGGACGAACCGACGGGCAACCTCGATAGCCAGACCGGAGCAACCGTGATCGATCTGCTGTTCGAACTGAACCGGGAAAACCGCACCACGCTGCTATTGGTGACTCACGATGCGGCGCTGGCCGAGCGCTGCGAACGCACGGTCAAACTCGCTGCCGGGAGACAAACATGCACCGAATGAGACTCGCCCTGCGCCTGCTCGGGCGCGAGAGCCGCGCCGGTGAACTGACGCTGCTGACGCTGGCGCTGCTGATCGCGGTGACCGGCCTGACCGCGGCGTCGCTGTTCGCGGACCGTCTGCAACGCGCGATGACCATGCAAACCGCCGAATTTCTGGCGGCCGACCTGGTCATCGAAAGCGCCGAGCCGATTCCTGCCGACTGGCTGGCCAAGGCCCGGCAACTGGGGCTGAAGGACGCGCAGAAGATTGAATTTTCGAGCATGCTGATCGAAAACAATGAATTGCTGTTGGCCAGCGTGAAGGCGGTCAGCGCCGCCTATCCGTTGCGTGGCCAGCTGAAAATCACCGACGCCAAACATCCCGCCGAAACGGCCGTCGGACACGGCCCGGAAAGCGGTGAAGCGTGGGTCGAGCGGCGCATCCTGTCGGCGTTGAAACTGAATTTCGGCGATCCCTTGACGGTCGGCGAGAAAAAACTCAGGATCACCCAGATTCTGACCTATGAGCCGGATCAGCAGGGCGGTTTTTACAGTTTTTCGCCCAGGGTGCTGATCAACGCGAACGACCTCGAAGCGACCCGGGTGATCCAACCCGGCAGCCATGTGCACCGTTTTTTTCAATTCAGCGGCAATGAAGACGCCTTGACGGCCTTCCGAAGCTTCGTGAAACCGCAATTGAATCCGTCGCAGCGCCTCCTGGACATTCATGAAGACCGGCCCGAACTCGGCTCGGCGTTGACGCGCGCGGAACAGTTTCTGGGCCTGTCCAGCATCATCGTGGTGATCATCGCCGGTGTCGCGATCGCGATGGCGGCGCGGCGCTACAGCGAACGCCATTTCGATGCCTCCGCCCTGCTGCGTTGCCTCGGCTGCACGCAGCGGGAAATTCTGCGGCTCTATTGCCTGCAATTCGTGATCCTCGGCCTGATCGTCGGCGCCCTGGGCTGCAGCTTCGGCTGGCTGCTGCAGGAAGGCTTGTTCCTGCTGCTGCGCGCGCTGCTGCCGGCGCAACTGCCGCCGCCCGGCATCATGGCGATCGCATTCGGCGTCTGCGCCGGCCTGACGATTTTGTTCGGCTTCGCGCTGCCGCCTATCCTGCGCCTGAAGCAGGTGCCGCCGCTGAGGGTACTGCGCCACGAACTGGAACCGCTGCCAAGCAGCGCCTGGCTGGTTTACGGGTTGGCGCTGGCGCTCATCTGCGTCCTGGTCTGGCGCTACACCGGCGATGCCAAAATGACCGCGATCGTCACCGGCGTCACGCTCGGCGCTTTGCTGCTGCTCGCCTTGCTGATCTTCGGCTTGCTGGCCGCGATTCGGAAACTACAGCCCCGCATGCCCTTGAGCTGGCGTTTCGGCTGGCAGGGCATCCTGCGCCAGCCGCGCGCGAGCATCGGCCAGATCCTCGCGTTCGGCGTCACCTTGGCGGCGATTTTGTTGAGTTTGATCATTCGGAATGAATTGGTCGACACCTGGCGTGAGCAACTGCCGGAAAAGGCGCCGAATCATTTTGCGCTGAATATTTTTCCGGATCAGCTGGCGCATTTTAAACAGTCCTTGCAGGACAAAGGCATCGAGAGCAGCCCGTTTTATCCGATCGTCAGGGGCAGACTGACGCATATCAACCGGACGCCGGTACAGCAGATCGTCACCAAGGGTTCGCAGGGCGACAACGCCACGCACCGTGAGTTGAACCTGACCTGGAGCCATGAGGTGCCGGCAGAAAACCTGATCGAGGCCGGTTCCTGGTGGAAGCACGCCGAGCCGGGTTTGGTGTCGGTTGAACAGAAGCTCGCGGACAGCCTGAAAATCAAGGTGGGAGACCGCCTGACCTTCAGCAGCGGCGGCCAGGAGTTCGTGGCGACGGTCGCCAATCTCAGGGCGCTGCGCTGGGAATCGATGAAGCCGAATTTTTACATGATTTTCTCGCCCGGCACGCTCGAAGCCTACCCACACACGCTGATGACCAGTTTTTATCTGGATGAGGCGAATAAAAACGCGTTGAACACGCTGGCGAAAGAATTTCCGGGCATGTCGATCCTCGAAGTCGACCGGATTCTGCGGCAATTGCAGACCGTGTTCAGGCAATTGACTCAGGCCGTCAATTATCTGTTTTATCTGGCCTTGCTGGCCGCATTGACGGTCTTGTTCGCGGCGGTGTACAGTTCGCTTGATCAACGCATCCATGAAAGCGCGCTGCTCCGGACCTTCGGCGCCTCGCGCACATTCCTCAGGAAAATTCAAGTCATTGAATTTTTTTGCCTCGGCGCCATCTCAGGGTTGACCGGCGTATTGATCGCGGAATTGCTCAGTTATGCCCTTTACCGGCAGGTCATGCACATCCCGTTTCATCCGCATCTGGAATTATGGCTGGCGGCCCCCTTGCTGTGCGCGGCTGCCGTCGTCTTGTCGGGTCTCTGGGGGCTGCGGCGGGTGATCAACAAACCGCCGCTTCGGGTATTGAGAGAGTTATAATTTTATCGGCTTAGAAGCAAGCCCATTCATCCGTTATTCATCAAAGATCAGCTACACTTTTCATCACATAGCGACAACACAGAAGGTTTACACATGAAAAAATCAGCTTTAAGCATGGCCATCATCGGCAGCGCCTTGCTCACCGGTTGTTACAGTTATGGCGGCTGGAAGCCGACCGTCGACTCTTACAACGACCCGAATGCTTATCGGATCAATCAGGACATGGCGGAATGCGAGCAACTCGCCAAACAGGCCTCCGGCGGCACGGCCAAGGAAACCGCGATCGGCGCAGGCACGGGCGCATTGATCGGCGCGGCGGGCGGCGCGGTGGTCGGCGCCTTCACCGGCAATCCAGGCGCGGGCGCGGCAATCGGTGCGGCGGCCGGCGGTTTCGGCGGCGGTGCCAAACAAGGCTACGAGGCCGAACACGATTACAAGCGCGCCTACGCGACCTGCATGCGCAACCGCGGACACCGCGTCGTCAACTAAAAGCGATGGTTTTGGGCAAGCACAAGGACGTGTTTGTTCAGCGCCTTCGCCCTTTCAGTTACAACTCTCCGCGCTTTCCCGCACCGCAAAGCGCAACAAAAATTCCTCCAGATAGGCCCGGCTGTCTGCCGAATAAACGCCCGGCTCGTCATAAATCGTCAGCGTTTCAAATTCCGGCTGACCTATCTGCGCACGGCCGAATGTCAAGGCGATCACCTTCACCGCGCTACGCGCATAGCCCCGCAAAGCGGTTTGACGCCGCAAATGAAAACCTGACTGCATGGCAAGACGGTTAAACGAGTCCACCGCCTGGGCGGGCAGCAAGACATAAAACAATCCTTCCTGAGCGAGCAAGCGATTCGCGATGCTGGCGAGTTCGGCATGCTTCAGATGACCGTCATGCCGGGCGGCGTTGCGCATCGGCTCCGCAGCATTAAAATGCTTTTCGAAAAACGGCGGGTTGCTGACGATCAGGTCGTAGCGGCCTGTTTCATCGCTCGCGAATTCCTGGATGCTCCGTCGAACGGCCCGCAACCGATCCGGCCAGGGACTGCGGGCAAAATTTTCCGCCGCCTCCCGGCAGGCGCCCTCCATCAATTCGACGCCGGTGACGCTGCCGGCGCCGAGCTGCGCCGCGATCAGCGACAGCAGGCCGGTCCCTGCGCCGATGTCGAGCACGTCATCCTTCGGCTCGACCGGCATCATCGCGCCGAACAGCAGGCTGTCGGTGCAGACTTTCATCGCTGCCTGCCGCTGGGATACCGAAAACTGCTGAAAACGAAAAATCGTCATTACTTATTCCTGATACAGATCAAACACGGCAGCTTGTATTTTGTAATACGTTTTTGTACCAAACTTCCCTATCCATTTTTCGTGCCTTTCGGGTTTTTCGTGGATATTAACGTGCGTAACGCCAGTGGTTTAATGTTTTTCCCGTTATTTGTGGACTTCCGCTTCGGTTTGCTCGGCTTTCTCGTCTTTTTTAGGCGGAGGCTTTTTCCATAAGCCATGGCTCGAAAAACATCCCCAGCCCCACTTCAGCCAATTCAGCAGCGACACGGCCAGCCACAAGGACCAGGCCAGCATCAGCAGACGGTAAACCTTCAGCGGCACCGAAATGACGGTCGCTTTGGGCAACAGCGCGGCGCTTCTGTCCTGGTACCAGTTCAGCGAATACGGCGAGGACTGGTTGCCGGTGATCAACATGTCCGGCCTGTTCAGCAGGCCGTGCGAGACCGCGTAGAACAAGACGGCCAGCGACAACAGGGTCAGGCCACCGAGCAAGACTTGCAGGCCGTTGAAATAACGGATGTCGGCGGCAGACTTGCCGCCGCGCCAGCCGAGCAGCATCAGCCATGCGATCACGATCAGCGCGGTCTCGATAGGGATCTGACTCAGCCCTGTCAGCAACAAAAACCATTGCCAATGCTTCAGCGGCGTCAACGGTATTTTGCCGAGCCCCCATGACAGCAGCACGATCACGATCAACACGCCCCAAAACAACACCGCCGGCCCCATTTTCGGGCCGTGCACCCATAACACCCAGCGGTCTTCGCCGAGGCCGATGTTCAGGCTCGCATTCACGCTGGCCGCGCCCAAATCGACCGCGGGGGTCGTGACCTTGCCGCTGACCGGCTGCGGCTCCAGCCAATGCAGCGCGACATTTTGCAGCCCCGGCTTGATCGGCAGCGCCAGCTTGCGTCCTTCCTGCCGCAAGGGCTGCGGCTGGCCGTCGATCGCGACCGTTTGCAATTCCGCTCCCTCCGGCAGGACCAGCATATGCTGGCCGCCCTGCGAACTGCGGATGCTCAGCGAGAGTTCCGCATCGCGGGTGCGCTTGCCGGGCGTGATCGCCAACCGGCTTTTGTCGATCGTCAGCGTCTGACCCTCGACTGCCTCCGGGCGCGAGATCGCCAACGTGACTTTTTCGCCGGGCCAGGGCCGCCATTCGGGCAGCCAGCGCTGTTCGTGGTTCAGATACATCATCGCGATGCCGGAGGTTTCGATGTGCCAGATCGGGCTCACGTCGGCCTTGAAAATCTCTATCCATTGCTCGGTCTTGGCGGCAGCCAGCTCGATTTTGTCCTTTTTTTCGAGCGTCGACGACCATGCCATCACCGTTTGCCCGGCCGCCATGTTCGCCTCCGCCTTGCCGTCGCGGACGCGGACGCCGGGCGTGGTGACCGCCTCGCCCGGCAACAACGGCACCGCCAGCAGCACCGGCGAGTTCGGCTCGGAAACCCGGACGATCCGGGTCGAGGCGTGCCAGTCCAGGCCAAGTTGCAGCGTGCGCTCGATCTGCACGAACGCTGGCAGCACGCCCGGCGTCAAAGCCGCCGCCTGCGCCTTGTCCTCGGCCTTCTGCACGCGCTCGAATTGCAGCTGTTCGCCCGGAATGCCGTTTTCCTGGATGCCGATCACCTCCCAGCCGCTGCCGCCTGCGCCGACCCGATGCGGCTTCAACGGCAACGGCACGGTGAATTTGGCGACCTGCGGCAGCACGCCCCGCATTACGACTTGATGCCGGCCTTGGCCAAGATGCAGCCAGAGGCTGTTGCCGGTGCGGAACAAGCCCGGCGCCGGGGCGCCGTCGACGCTCACCTGATTCGGAAACCACTGCTCGGAATCGGCCGGCAGCGGCACCGCGACGTCCTGCTGGGCATGAATTTCGAGCGTGATCACCAGGTCCTTGTCGCCAAGGTTCGCCTGCATCGTCGCGATTTCGGCGCAGGCCGGCAGGCAGTCGGGGGCTTCGAGCAGGCGGGCTTTCAATTGCTCGAGCATCGCCTGGCTCGGAAAATCCGCATAAACCTTTTGCGCCGGCAGCGACAGCATCGGCATCAAGAGGCACCAGACAAGCAGCGCAGGCGAGGCCTTGAAGCGGAAAGTCAGGTTTTCGGCGACGCCGAACATCAACAGCGCCAGCGCCGCGATCAGGCCGGCGCGCAGGAAATTCAGCACCAGCGTCAATCCGGGCGACAGATACCAAAGCCGCAAGGGCTGTCCCGGGTCGACCGAGCCGTTCCAGCTCAACAGCACCTTATGCCATTGCCAATCGGGAAGGCCAGGGCCTGTCTGAATCTTCGCATTCGGATCGAGGCGTTCGAAACCGGCGGCCTTGTCTTCGAGATAACCCATGCTTTCGGCGACACTGCCCGCCATATCGGCCATTTTTTTCGACCGGGACAGCATCCGTCCGGGCGCCATTTCCGCCTTCATTTCAGTCGATTCAGATGCCGGGGCCGGCATTTGCGCGGCGACAGGATAAGACGACGGCGCGATGATGTTCTGCCAGGGCCGTTCCAGTTGCGGATAGAGCCCGATGCGCACCTGATCGATCATGAACGGCACCGCGATCAGCACCAAGCCGAGCCAAGCAGCGCGCCGGTACCAATTCATGAAACTCAGAAAGCGCCCTTCCGGCAGCACCCGGATCAGCGCAGTGGCGGCCAGAATGTGCAGCCAGATGTAATGCGGCGCGCCGGCTTCGTGCCAGATCAGCGCCAGGGTGACCAGGGCGAACAGCCCCCAAAGCCGCGTCCACAGCTTGTAGGTTGCGTACGACGAGATCAGCACCAAAAAGAAATCGAGCAGGGTCCAGCGCGCGATCCAACTGTCCGGCACGTTATCGACGCCGGTCGCCGCGAACAGGCGCCAGCCCGGCGGCAGATTCAGCTCGGCGCTGACCTGCTGAAAACTTTGCTCCCAGCCCACCGCGCTCAATTCGCCGATAGCGCCGGTAAAACGGCTGTCGGCCTCCAGCGCGATCCTGCCGCGCCGGACCTCGACGCCTTCCTTGCCGGAGCCTTGAAGGCGCGTGACCAGTTGATTGGCTCCGTCGAGCGTGACCTTGCCGAGCTTGATCTCGGGCAGGGCGTTCAGCCGCCAGCCGCGCGTCATTTTGCCGGTGATCCTGTCGTTGACCGTGTAGCCCTCGCCGTCGAAATCGAGCCACAGTTTGCGCGTCAGATTCAGCTGGCTCGGTTCGGGCTCCGGGTCACCGCGCCGGATCACCTTGAAGCGCATCGCCTGACCGGAGGCGACCTGATAGGCGGGCCAGCCTTTCCAGTCGTCCGGCAGATTGGTCAGGTTCGCATCGACCGCGCCGGTCTCTTCGACCTCGACGACCCTGAGCGCCGGGCGCGCCTCGAAGACCCAGATTTCGGAGGCCGGCCAGGCGACTTCCTGTTTGTCCGCGGCGGGCGCGGGGGTTAAGGGCAGCGCATCGACCGCCCCGCGGCTTCTGCCGGTGATGTCGATTTGCCAGCGGCCGGGACGCAACTGGATCAACAAGCGGCCGTCATCTTCCAGGCGTGCTGGCAGCGAACTGGAGAGCCGCAACGGAATGAAACCCTCGGGCGACGGCACGGCCAGTTTCAATTCGCGCTGTTCGCCGGACACGTCCAGCACCAGCCGGGTGATCATCTGCAGCGGCACCTCGTCGACGATCCGGCGAAACACTTGCAGCGCGACCTTGTTTTCGACGCCTTCCGGTTTGCCCGGACGCAGTTCCGCGGCCTTGATCCAGAGCTGGCCGTCCTTGAACACCGGCGCCGACACCGGGCTGCCGTTCACGCTCAGGCCGAGCAGCCCGGTGTCGGCCGGCACGCTCAGCGTTTCCGGGATGCGGTCCCATAAAAATTCACCCTTGACCTGATAAGCCTTCGCCTCCGCGCCAGGGCTCAATTTGAGCGCCGGCCAGCCGTTCCTGTTGATCACCTGCGCCGGACTGTCGTTCAGTGTCACCGCCTGCGGCCAGTGTTTCTCGTCGCCGGGCAGCGTCAGCCACGTGTCCTGAAACGCCGAAACACGCAGCGAAAACGCGCCGCGTTGAGCGTTTAGATCCAACGTCAACTCGCTCGGCCAGCCGCAATGCTTTTCGTCGAAGCTGTTGTACACGAAAGGGCAGCCGTGTTCGGGATTGTCGTGCAAGGCCCAGTCTATCCAGGGCTTCAGCGGTTCGGGCGTGCGCTCCGGCGTCAAGGGCAGCGCATGGGCCGATGAAAAACCAAGAAATGCGATGAAGCACAGCCAGACGAAACGGTTCATGAGGGTTCCCCAATGGAGTGATCTTGTGATGCTATCTTACTTGGAAGTCTGCAAAATTTCTAACGCGCACGCTTGGACGCCGGAAAAACGATCGTTTCCTCAATATTCGCGATTAATTTGCTAAAATACTCGGTTCATACTTTCAATCAACGACGCCACCATGACGGCCTATCGCCACATTCTTTTGACCGCTGATTTTTCGGAAGCCGGCGAAACGGTCGCCGCTCGCGCGAGGTCTCTCGCCCGCGCCTTTCAGGCGAGATTGAGCCTCCTGCATGTGCTCGACGACATTCCGATGCCGGACACTCCTTACGGCGCCCGCATTCCGGTCGATGCGCCCTCCGAATACGATCTCCTGGAAGCCGAGCGCGCCAAACTCTTGGCGTTGGGCGCCGACCTCGGCGTCGATCCATCCGATCTCTGGCTGATTTGGGGCGTGCCGCAAGACGAAATCGTGGGCCTCGCCGAAACCATTGCGGCCGATTTGATCGTGGTCGGAACGCACGAGCGGCACGGCCTGGCCTTGCTGCTGGGCTCGACCGCGAACGGCGTGCTGCATCATACGCCCTGCGATTTGTTAGCCATTCGAATTCCCACTATCAACGACATTTAGGTTAGACACCATGAAAAAAAATACCTTCGCCATCATTTTGACCATAAGCAGTCTCTGGTACGCCTCATGGAGCTCCGCGGCGGCTGAAACGCCCGAGCAGCTTTGCGAAAAATATTTCACGGCCATCAAACAACAAGGCGCCACGGCGTCCGTCGATTTTATTCACCCTGACGAACTGTTACGCTTCAAGCAAATGCTCTTGCCGATCTTCGAGGCGGGTGAAGAGAAGGCCAAAGCCGAGGTCATTCAAGCTCTATACGGCAAAAATGCCACCAGCGCATCGGTCAAGATCATGCCGCCTGCCGACTTCATGCGCGGCTTCATGAAAATTTCTGAGGCGCAGGCAAAAAGCATGAATATTTCTTTCGGAGACATCAAAATTCTCGGCTCGGTCAAGGAGGGCGATGTCGTCCATCTGGTCACCCGGCATAGTGCGGGGACCCAAGATTTCAGCATGACGGAGTTGGAGGTCGTGAGCCTCAAGCCGTATCAAGACAGCTGGAGGGTTTTGCTCTCCGGAAAACTTGAAGGCATGGGCCAAGCCATTAAAGCCCAGATACTTAGAGCAAGAAGCCAAAAATGACCCAGGAGACTGTACGTGGCTAAGGCGAGTGAGTTAAAAAAAGGCATGGTCGTCGAGATCAACGGCGCCCCGCATGTGGTCAAACAGGTCGAGGTTCGCAACCCGTCGTCGCGCGGCGCTTCGACCCTGTACAAGGTCCGCTTCAACAACCTGAAGACCGGGCAAAAGCTCGACGAGACGCTGAAAGGCGACGATGCTTTCAAGGACGCCGACTGCGTGCGCGCGAAAGTGCAGTTTTCGTATCAGGACGGCGACAATTTCATCTTCATGAACCAGGAAGACTACAGCCAATACAGCCTGAACAGCGACGATCTGGAAGGCAAGGTCGAATATTTGACCGACGGGCTGGAAGGCATCGTGGCGCTGCTGGTCGATGACGAGCTGATCGGCATCGAGCTGCCGTCGTCGGTCGTGTTTACAATCGTCGAGACGCCGCCCGCGATCAAGGGCGCGACCGCGTCGAGCCGGACCAAGACCGCGAAACTGCATACCGGTCTCGAAGTGCAGGTGCCCGAATACATCGAAACCGGCGAGTCGGTCAAGGTGAATACCGAAACCGGAAAATTCATGTCGCGCGCTTGAGACTAGACTCCTCATGCAGTTGATTGCCCCCCAGGGCGCTTTCGATCTGATCCGTCTGCCGCTGCGCCGCAACGAGCTGTTGCAGCCTTTCGACGCGGCAGACGAGTATCTGTTGACCCATCTTGCCGAGCAGGGTTTGCCGCAGCCGGATAGCCGGGTTTTGATCATGAACGACAGCTTCGGGACGCTCGCGCTTGCCTTGAGCGACCATCGCCCCGATGCGGTGTCTGACTCCTTCCTGTCGCGGCAGGCGACCCAAATCAATCTGGAGCGAAACGGCAAAACCCAGGACGCCATCCGCCTCCTGCACAGCCTCGAAACGCTGCCGGAGGCTTACGATCTGGTGCTGATCAAGGTCCCGAAGACGCTCGGCCTCTTGGAGCACCAGCTGATCAGCCTGCGCGGCCATTTACGGCCGGACGCGCAAATCATCCTGGCCGGCATGGTCAAGATGCTGCCGGCCTCGGTCTGGCAGACGGTCGAGCGCCTGCTCGGCCCGACCACGACCGCTTTGGCCCGCAAAAAAGCCAAACTGATCTTCGCGCAGGCGATAGCACTCGAAAACCCGCCGCCCAGTCCGTATCCGGTACGCTACCGGCTCGAAAACACCGATTTCTGGATCGTCAATCACGCGAATGTATTCTCGCGGGACAGCCTGGACATCGGCACGCGCTTCTTCCTCGAACACCTGCCTTCAGGACTTGGCCCGTGCGAAATCGTCGATCTCGGCTGCGGCAACGGCGTGGTCGGCTTGATCGCGGCTCAAAAGAATCCCGAAGCCACTGTGCATTTCGTCGACGAATCGTACATGGCGGTCGCCTCGGCCAAGGAAAATTTCGCAGCCGCATTCGGCAATGATCGCAAAGCGACGTTTCAGGTGGGTGACGGCTTGAAGGCATTCGAGTCCGAATCGGCCGATCTGATCCTGTGCAATCCGCCTTTTCATCAGCAATATCTGCAAGGCGACCAGATTGCGCTCAGCCTATTCAAGGATGCCAGGCGGGTACTGCGTCGGGACGGCGAATTCTGGGTAATCGGCAACCGGCATCTTCACTATCATCAGACGCTGGAACGGTTGTTTGGAGGGTGTGCGGTGGTCGCGGCAAATCCGAAGTTCGTGATTCACAAGACCCGGAAAAAACGCTAAAAGGAAAAAGATCGGGACGAGATGGAACTTAGCGGGGGAAGGCCCGCGTCGAAGCTGAAGCTGCGACGCGGGTTGGAGTGGAAGGGTTAAACATGGAACATCCCTTAACCGTGGGTTCTGCGGCTCAGGAACATGTTCGTGTAGATCGCGGCGGTGGCGAAAAAGATATTCGAAAAGATGAATTCGCCCGAGATGAAGCCGGCAAGCCCGGTGATGAACATCAGGCCGATGATGATGTCGCGTTTAGCATAAGACATGGTATTGACTCCTAAGATGTAGTTGATAATAAATGAAAATTTTCACAACTACAGTATAGGGTCGCTATCGGGCGTTTACAATATTGAAACTGGTTAATTAATAGTTTCTTGTTTATTAACAATAGCTGCCGCCATCCTTACAATGCCGGCACCCGTTCGAGCGATCCGCCCCGGCATCCCCGCGGTCAAAGTGTTAAACTATCGCCATCTTTTAATCCGCGATTCGCGTAGCAAACATCCCTGATAACCCAGCATGGCCGAAGATAACGCCTTGATTTTTTCACCGCAGGTTCCCGAATCCAAAGATGCCGTATTGCGCTGGAACGGCCTGCACGGCTGCGCCGATGCGCTGGCGCTGGCTTCGGCGATCAACGCGCAAAATCGCCTGTTTCTGGTCGTAACCGCCGACAATCACACCGCATTGCGGCTCGAACACGAACTGGCGTTTTTCCTGCACGGCACCGGGATTCCGATTCTGCATTTTCCGGACTGGGAAACCCTGCCTTACGACGTGTTTTCGCCGCTGCCGGAGATCATCTCCGAGCGCCTGAAGACGCTCGCCCTCCTGCCTCAGGTCAAGCGCGGCGCACTGATCGTCTCGGTCGCCACGCTGATGCACCGGCTCGCGCCGAGGGAGCACGTGCTCGCACACAGTTTTGCGTTGAGTGTCGGCGAGACATTCAATCTGGAGTTGAATCGGGCAAAGCTCGAAAGCGTCGGCTACCAGTGCGTCTCGCAGGTGTATCAGCATGCCGAATTCGCGGTGCGCGGCTCAATCGTCGATCTGTTTCCGATGGGTAGCAAGACCCCCTACCGGATCGAACTGTTCGACGACGAGATCGAGTCGATCCGCACCTTCGATCCGGAGACCCAGCGATCGATGGACAAGATCGACCGGATCGAACTGTTTCCGGCGCGCGAATTTCCGTTTACCGACGCGGCGATCAAACATTTCCGCCAGGCTTTCCGCGACCTTTTCCCGGACGCCTCGACCAAAAACACCTTGTATAACGATGTCAGCAAGGGCCTGGCGCCCGGCGGCGTCGAATATTATCTGCCCTTGTTCGTCGAACGCACGGCCACTTTGTTCGACTACCTGCCCGCCGGCACGGTCTTCGTCTTGCCGTCGGCGCTGGATGCGCAGGCCGACGCCTTTGCCGCGGAAGCCGGCGAACGCTACGAACAGCGGCGTTTCAATGTCGATCGGCCGTTATTGAAGCCGGAATTGCTGTTCCTGAGCACGGCCGAGCTGAAGCACAGGGCTTCCGCGTTCGCCCAGATCGAACTGCAAAACGGCGCGGGGGAACCTGCGAACCAGGCCGGCAGCCAGATCGCTTTCGACTGCGCGCCGCTGCCCGAATTGACGATCGATGCGAAGCTGAAAGAACCCGCCCAGCGCCTGCGCCAGTTCATCGAAGGCTTCGACGGCAAGATCCTGTTCGTCGCCGAATCGGCCGGCCGCCGGGAAGGCCTGATCGACAGGTTAAAAACCTTCAAGATCCGGCTGAAAGCGGTCGAAGGCTGGCGCGAGTTCGTCGAGGTAGTGGACAACCTCTGCATCACGGTCGCGCCGATGGATCAGGGCCTGTGGCTGGAACGGCAGAAGCTCGCGGTGATCGCCGAAAGTCTGCTGTCCGGCGAAAAGGCCCAGCAGCGGCGCAGAAGGCGAACGGCGGCGGCCAAGGAACTCGAAAAGATCGTCAACAACCTGAATGAATTGACGATCGGCTCGCCGGTCGTGCATCAGGAGCACGGCGTCGGCCGTTATCTCGGGCTGCAGACCCTGGATATAGGCGGCATTCCGGCCGAGTTTCTGGCGCTCGAATACGCGCACAACGACAAGCTGTACGTGCCGGTCTCGTCCTTGCACCTGATCGGCCGCTACACCGGCGTCAGCCCGGAAACCGCGCCGCTGCACAAGCTCGGCGGCGATCAATGGAGCAAGGCGAAGAAGAAGGCGATCGAGAAAATCCGCGACGTTGCGGCGGAACTCCTGGAGATTTATGCGAAGCGCGCGGCCAAGAAAGGCCACGAGTTTCATGTCGCAGACAAAGACTATCAGGCCTTCGCGGACGCGTTTCCGTTCGAGGAAACGCCGGACCAGCAGACCGCGATCGAGGCGATCCTGGAAGACATGCTCAGCCCGCAGCCGATGGACCGGGTCATCTGCGGCGATGTCGGCTTCGGCAAGACCGAGGTCGCGATGCGCGCGGCCTATATCGCGGTGCAGGACGGCAAGCAGGTCGCGGTGTTGGTGCCGACCACCCTGCTCGCGCAGCAGCATTATCAGAACTTCCGCGACCGCTTCGCGGACTGGCCGGTGCGCGTCGAGGTGATGTCGCGCTTCGTGACGCCGAAACAGCAGAAGGAAATCGGCGACGCGCTCGCGGAAGGCCACGTCGACATCATCATCGGCACCCACAAACTGTTGTCGAAGGAACTCAAATACAAGGCACTCGGCCTGGTCATCATCGACGAGGAACACCGTTTCGGCGTGCATCAGAAAGAGCATTTCAAGAAGCTGCGCAACGAACTGGACCTGCTGACCTTGACCGCGACGCCGATCCCACGGACACTGAACATGGCGATGTCGGGCCTCAGGGACATTTCGATCATCGCGAGCCCGCCGCCGAACCGCCACGCGATCAAGACCTTCATCAGCGAGTGGGTCGATGCCTTGGTACAGGAGGCGTGCCTGCGCGAAATCAAGCGCGGCGGGCAGATTTTCTTCCTGCACAACGACATCAAATCGATGGAAAAAATGGCCGGCGAGCTGCATAAACTGGTGCCCGACGCGCGGATCGAGATCGCGCACGGCCAGATGCCGGAGCGCGACCTCGAACGCATCATGCTCGACTTTTATCACCAGCGCTTCAATTTGCTGCTCAGCACCACGATCATCGAGAGCGGCATCGACATTCCGAGCGCGAATACGATCCTGATCAACCGCGCCGACAAACTCGGCCTCGCGCAACTGCACCAACTGCGCGGGCGCGTCGGCCGTTCGCATCATCGGGCCTACGCCTATTTCATCGTGCCGCCGAAAACCCTGATGACCAATGACGCGCAGAAGCGGCTCGAAGCGATCGAAGCCTCCGGCGACCTCGGCGCAGGCTTCATGCTGTCCTCGCACGACCTCGAAATCCGCGGCGCGGGCGAATTGCTCGGCGACGAACAGAGCGGCCAGATTCAGGAAATCGGCTATACCCTCTACACCGAGCTGCTCGACCGCGCGGTCAATGCCTTGAAATCGGGCAAGCAGCCGGAACTGGAGCTGCCGGCCGAGATGGGCCCGGAAGTCGATCTGCAATCGCCGGCGCTGATCCCGGAAGACTACCTGCCGGACATCCACGCGCGCCTGGTGCTGTACAAACGCATCGCCAGCGCCGAATCGCCCGAGGAGTTGCGCGACCTGCAAGTCGAAATGATCGACCGCTTCGGCCTCCTGCCCGAACCGGTCAAAACGCTGTTCAGCGTGACCGAATTGAAACAGGGCGCGCAAAAACTGGGGCTCAAAAAGATCGAAGCGAATGCAGCCGGCGGGCGTCTGGTCTTTACCAAGGAGCCGAAAATCAACACCGAGCAGTTGATTACGTTGATTCAGACCCAGGCGCAGGTCTATAAATTCGACGGCGCGGACAAGCTCCGCTTCATCCAAAAATTTGACACGACCGAGCAGAAGCTGGAGTTCATAACCGCGTTATTGGCGCGGCTGGCGCTTGAGTGACAGCCTTGACCGGCTTCATTCCGCTTTCACATTCCCCGCATGCAGCCCGCATTCCTTCTTCGCCGCATCTTCCCACCACCAACGTCCGGCGCGTTCGTGCTGGTTGGGCAGCACCGGCCGGGTGCACGGCTCGCAGCCGATGCTGATGTAGCCGCGCTGGTGCAGTTCGTTATAAGGCACACCGTAGGCCTCGATATAATCCCAGACCTGGGCGGAAGTCCAGTTTAACAACGGATTGAACTTGATCAAGGGATGATCCGGCGTCGAAAAGGCGGTATCGAGCTGCACTTCCGGAATGTCCTGCCGGGTGTCGAGGCTCTGGTCCTTGCGCTGGCCGGTGATCCAGGCGTCGAGGTGCGCGAGTTTGCGCTTGAGCGGCTCGACCTTACGGATGCCGCAGCATTCGTGATGGCCGTCTTCGTAGAAACTGAACAGGCCCTTGGCCTTGACCAGCTTGTCCAGTTGTTCCCGGTCCGGCGTCAGCACGTCGATCGCGATGCCGTAATGTTTTCTGACTTTTTCGATGAAGCGGTAGGTCTCGGGGTGCAGGCGGCCGGTATCGAGCGAAAATACCTGAATGTCCTTGCGGATCTTGACCGCCATGTCGATCAGCACCACGTCTTCCGCGCCGCTGAACGAGATCGCAATGTTGTCGAACGACTCCAGCGCTTTTTTCAGGATCACGCGCGGGTTCTTGTTCTGTAATTCGGTTTGCAGAGTCTCAATAGCGAAAGCGGTCATGTTGGCGGGTTGATATCATCACATTGGGCAAAATAGCTTGCCAAAAAATCATCGAAAGACAGTTGGTCCTGGTTTTCGATCTCGGTTTGTTTGATCAGCGATTGTTCGGCAAGTTCTGTAAACTCAAGGTTGCGGACATCGGCGAGCCGGTGGTTTTTAAAATACTGCGCATGGTCTTGCGACGCCTGTAACGCAAAACAGGCGAACGGCTGCGCGCTGCCGGACATCGCCGCGAGCATCCTGGCCGACGGGGTCAAGTCCGGATTTTGCACGACTTGGCGCTGTTCCGCCAGGGCCGCGCTGTACGGTTTGTCGGCCAGGCCTTCGTCGAGAACCGCGCAGACCGGCTGCATCGTGTCGAGGATTTCGTTCGCCCAATCCTGCAACGCGATCGTCTTGCCGTCTTTGTTCAGTTCGAGGCCTGGCTTTCTGCCGTTATTCGCCACCGCCAGTTGATTCGCGTTATAGATCGCATAATCCTCGGGCGTGTTCGGCGGACTGTCGTGCAACAAACAGTTCAGCAGCAAGGCTTCGATGAAGCGGCCCCGGCTCACGTCGATGCCGGCCGGTTTGAACACGTCGAGGTCGAGCGAGCGCATTTCGATGTAGCGCAGGCCCCGCCGCTTCAGCGCCAGCGTCGGTTTTTCGCCGGACTTCGCGATTTGCTTCGGGCGCATCGTACTGTAAAACTCGTTCTCGATCTGCAGGATGTTGCTGTTCAGCTGCCGGTATTCGCCGTCCACCTTCACGCCGATCTTTTCATATTCGGGATAAGGCGTCGTGATCGCATGGTGCAGGCTCGCGATATAGGCGGGCAGCGAATTGTAATCGATGTTCAGAGCCGCCTGGTTTTTGCTTTTATAGCCGATGTCGCTCATTCTGAGCGAGGTCGCATAAGGATGATAAAGCGTGCCCTGATCGAAGCTTTCGAACTGGTCCATCAGGGCAGGCCGGCTCTTGAAAAAGCTCTTGCAGATGGCCGGCGAGGCGCCGAACAGGTACAGAATGATCCAGCCGATGCGCTGGAAGTTGCGGATCAAGCCGAAATAGCCATCGGCGGTGAAGGCTTCGACGCCCGCCTCGCCGTTTTCGAGTTCGCACAGCACCGGCCATAACGCGGTCGGCACCGAATAGTTGAAATGGATGCCGGCGATCGACTGCATCGTGCGCCCGTAGCGATGCCACAGGCCGCGCCGGTAGATGTGTTTCATCCGGCCGATGTTCGAGATGCCGTAGGTCGCGATCGGGATGCTTTCGTCGCCGTCGATGCCGCAGGGCATGCTCGCGCCGAGCAGCATTTCATCGCCGAGATGAGCGTAAACGAACCGATGCAGGTCGGAAAGATAAGCGATCGTATCCTCGATCTCCGCAAACGGCGGCGTGATCAGTTCGATCAAGGCTTCCGAATAGTCGGTCGTGATGTAGGGATGCGTCAGCGCGGAACCCAGGACTCTAGGATGCGCGGTCTGCGCGATCATGCCGTCCTTGCCGATGCGCAGACTTTCTTTCTCGATGCCTTTCAGTCCGCCGCGGAGCAGATGTTGTCGGCCGTTGTTCAAAAGCCGCTCCAGTCGCGGCGAAAGCATCGTATCGGAATGAGTCATGGAAAGGTTGTCGGGCTCTTCTGTCCTGTATAATCGGACTATTATAAATAGGTTGCGGGCATTCAAGAAACTTAAATGAAGACGCGGAGGACGATAGTGGAAACTCAGCCGCTCGATATTTTGAAATCGGTATTCGGTTACGACCGTTTCCGGGAGCCGCAGTCCGAGGTGATCGGCCATCTGTTGGCCGGCGGCGATGCCTTGGTGCTGATGCCGACCGGCGGCGGCAAATCGCTGTGTTATCAAATCCCCGCCTTGCTGCGCGCCGGCGTCGGCATCGTGATCTCGCCGCTGATCGCGCTGATGCAGGACCAGGTGAGCGCGCTGACGCAGCTCGGCATCCGCGCGGCGTTCCTGAATTCGACGCTGAGCCTGGACGATGTCCGGCGGATCGAACAGCACTTGCTGAACGGCGAACTCGATCTGCTCTATATCGCGCCGGAACGGCTGACTACAGAACGCACCCTGGCCTTGCTCGCCCGAATCGAGATCGCCCTGTTCGCGATCGACGAAGCCCATTGCGTTTCGCAATGGGGCCATGATTTTCGCGCCGATTATTTGCAGTTGTCGCTGCTGCACGAACGTTTTCCGGCCATCCCGCGCATCGCGCTGACCGCGACCGCCGATGCGAAGACGCGCGAGGAAATCATCCGGCGTCTCGGCCTCGGCGAAGCCCGGATGTTCCAGCGCGGCTTCGACCGGCCGAACATCCGCTACCGGATCGTGCAGAAACAGAACGCGCGCAAACAGCTGCTCGACTTCATCCGCGGCGAGCATGACGGCGATGCGGGCATCGTCTATTGCCTGTCGCGCAAAAAGGTCGAGGAAACCGCCGACTGGCTGCAAGCGCAGGGGCTGAACGCGCTGCCTTATCATGCCGGGATGAACGCTGCGGAACGCCAGCGCCATCAGCACCGCTTCCTGATGGAAGAAGGCCTGATCATCGTCGCGACGATCGCATTCGGGATGGGCATCGACAAACCGAACGTGCGCTTCGTCGCGCATCTGGATCTGCCGAAAAGCGTCGAGGCCTATTACCAGGAAACCGGCCGCGCCGGGCGCGACGGCCAGCCCGCCGATGCCTGGATGGCGTATGGCTTGCAGGACGTCATCATGCTCCGGCGCATGCTGGCCGAGTCGAATGCCGACGACGCGCACAAACGGCTGGAGCTGCACAAACTGGACGCGATGCTGGCGCTGTGCGAGCAGGTGCATTGCCGAAGGCAGGCGCTGCTCGCGTATTTCGGCGATCGCCTGGAGCAGCCCTGCGGCAATTGCGACACCTGCCTGGAACCGGTCAAGACCTGGGACGGCACGCTCGCCGCGCAGCAGGCGCTGTCCTGCATCTTCCGGACCGGCCAGCGTTTCGGCGTCGGCCACCTGATCGACGTGCTGCTCGGCAAAACGACCGACAAGGTGCAGAAAAACGGGCACGACAAAGTTTCGACCTTCGGCATCGGCAAGCATCTTCAGGAGCAACAGTGGCATTCCTTGTACCGGCAATTGATCGCGCGCGGCCTGATTGCGGTCGATTTCGAAAGCATGGGCACCCTGAAGCTGACCGAGGCGAGCCGGCCGGTGCTGCGCGGCGAGGAAACCTTGATGCTGCGCGAGGACATCAAACCCGAAAAAACCAAACGCGCGGCCGCGAAAGCCGGCGGCGCGGCCGGCACGCCGTTGTGGGAAGCCTTGCGCGCCAAACGCAAGGCCATCGCCGAGGCCCAGGACGTGCCGCCTTATGTGATCTTCCACGATGCGACGTTGATGGAGATGATGGCCGCGCGGCCGCAGAATCTGAAACAAATGGCCGCGATCTCGGGCATCGGCGCGCGCAAGCTGGAATTGTACGGCGAGCAGTTTTTGGAGGTGATCGCCGAGCATAGCCAGCAAAGCCAGTCGATGTCCTCCGATACGGTCGGTGCATCGATCGAGCTGTTCCGGCTAGGCTACAGTGTCGAACAGATTGCTGCGCAGCGTGAATTGAAGACGACCACGATATACGGACATCTGGCCGAAGGCATCGAGCAAGGGCAGGTGATGTTGCAGGAAGTCGTCGATCTACCGGAGCAGGAAATCAAATCGATTCAGGAGGCGTTATTGAAGCTTCCCGACGAGCGCGGTCAGACCCTGAAGCCGGCCTTCGATCAGTTTAGCGGCATTTACAATTATGGCATATTGCGCTGCGTGCGAGCGGCGTTGAACAGGATGACCGGTTGATTCAAACCGGCAATGCAACAAACAGAAAAACGCCGAAGGACACCGTGTCCGTCGGCGCTATTGAGTGGGATGGGATATGTATACCGCCCCAAAAATTATCAGGACTTCGAAGCGGATTGAAACGTTACGTCCGGGTTTTCAAAACCCGTCCCAACATTGCTTCTCATCCTTGGAACCGGCTTATCTGGACTGCTCATCAGGTTTTAGACTGCCGAATCAATTGCCTCGGTGCCGCTTTCGTCGCCGCGTCTTCCGAGAAACTCTTCAATTGGCTCTGACACAAGGCGATAAGTTTCGTCGTGTTGGCGCCTTTGAACAGCAGACCGTCGGCCACCCCGGCGCACAGCCCCCAGGATAATAGGATCACCACGAATTCCAGGTTGCCGCTGCGCCACATGGACAGCGAATGGCGCCGATAAATCCACGGCACGCCCATCGGGTTGGGCCAATCGGTCAGCAGATGCATCAGGCCGCCTGCCGCGAATCCGAAGGCAACGGGAGCCCACCATACCGAATTGAAGCTGGTATACGCATACCACAGCAGCATTACCCAGGGAATGCCCCAATGGGTTAACGAGCGATGCGCAATCCATAAACGGCGTTTGCCGCGATATTTTTTCCGCCACCATGCAACTTCCAGCCAGTCCGGAGCCGTTCCTCCCCACGCCCCGGCCAAGAGCGCCAGCATGGCGAGCAATTGGTAGGGGCCTCCCGCCTTTTCATGTACCACAATCACCGCCGCCAGTATGCCGGCCGCAAGGCCGGAGGCTTGATGAGCTTTTTTCGACGCCATGGGTTCCTTCATGCAAAACCTGCCATTTTACAAAATAACCGGCATAATGCGGAACCCGCTTAAAGATTTTGATTGAGAGTAACATTCCAGATAGGTGGCGGGCAGAAAAACGCGGCCACCCTATCCGACGCAATGATTCGATAGGCATAAAAAAACGCCGAAGGGTACGATGATCCTCCGGCGTTGTCAGTTTGCCCGGCAGGCTCGAAATCGCTCGGAACCTGACGCGAGAAATTAGCGGCTTGGGCTTATTTCAATGACAAGGTCTCCGCGCGGCCCACCATTTCGATATTCAGCTTGTCTTCTTTCAGAAGCCAGCCGATCGCGCGCTGGATGTCATTTTTGTTTTCACCGGTTTCGACGGTAATTTTATTCACGCTGGACGGTCCGTTTTGATCCAGAAAAGTCCAGATCTTGCCAGCTACTTCACCGATACTATCAGCCATAAGAGTCACCTATTGTGTTGATTGAGAAACGTTAAGACTTTTTGGGAGGTTGATCGGGCAATACGATATTCAATTCGAGCGTTTCCTGATTGCCGTCCTGTTCGAAACTGAACGAGATGGCATCCTGGTTGACGTTGACGTGCTTGCGAATCACCTCCAGCAATTCTTTTTGCAATTGCGGAAGATAGGATGGCTGGTTGCGCGACACCCTTTCGTGCGCAACCAGAATTTGCAGCCTTTCCTTGGCGACGGATGCTGAACTTGGCCGCGAAGTTCTAAAATAATCCAGCAAACTCATGATCATCTCCCGAAGAGTTTCCCGAAGAGTCCTTTCTTCTCGTCAATGAATCGGTGGGGTTTGTCTTCGCCCAAATAACGCGCAACGATGTCCGCATAAGCCTGGCCCGCATCGCTCTTTTCATCCAGAATCACCGGCACGCCGGCGTTCGAGGCATTCAACACCGATTTCGATTCGGGAATCACGCCGAGCAGGTGCAGGGACAGGATTTCCTGCACGTCCTCGACGCTGAGCATTTCGCCAAGCTTCACGCGTTCCGGCGAATAGCGGGTCAACAGCAGGTATTCCTTGATCGGCTCCTGATTTTGTTCGGCGCGGCGCGATTTGCTGGACAAAATGCCTAACATGCGATCGGAGTCGCGCACCGAAGACACTTCAGGATTGGTCACCACAAACGCATCGTCGGCAAAATACATTGCCAGATGCGCGCCTTTTTCGATGCCGGCCGGCGAATCGCAGACGATATATTTGAAATCCTTGGACAATTCGTCAAGAATCTTGCCGATGCCTTCCTGGGTCAGCGAGTCTTTGTCGCGCGTTTGCGAAGCCGGCAGAATATACAGGTTGTTGCAGTGCTTGTCCTTGATCAAGGCCTGATTCAACGCCGCTTCACCGCTGATCACGTTGATCAGGTCATAGACGACGCGACGCTCGCAACCCATGATCAAATCCAGGTTGCGCAGGCCCACATCAAAATCGATCACGACGGTTTTATGGCCTCGTTTCGCAAGTCCCATCGAAATGGCGGCGCTGGTGGTGGTTTTGCCGACCCCGCCTTTACCTGATGTCACGACAATGATTCTGGCCAATGGTTTTTCCTCCAAATAGAGCGGATTAAATTAAATTTCCTTGATGATGAGCGAATTATCCTGAAGATAAATCTGCACCGGTTTTTGCTGAAATTCTTTGGACAAATCTTCGCTGACTTTATAAACCCCGGCGATCGAGATCAGTTCCGCCTGCAAGTCGGAACAAAAAATCCGCGCTTTTTCATTGCCCTGCACGCCGGCCAGCGCCCGTCCGCGCAAAGAACCATAGACATGAATGTTGCCCTCGGCCATGATCTCGGTGCCGGAACTGACCGTCGCCAGCACGATCAGGTCGCCGTGCGCATAAATACGCTGCCCCGACCGCACCGGCTGGGTAATCAACAGCGTGGACGGGCCTTCGCTTTGTAATGACTCTTCGGGCGCGGCGGCGATCGTTTTAATTTTTGTGCTTTCCGAAGTCGGTGCGCCATGGGAAGCGTGCACCGGGATGCCCAATGCCAATGCCTGCCGATTTTGTTCTGCATTGCCGCCGCGAATGCCGATCGGCAGTAAATTCAATGCCTTAATCGCTTTGACCAGATCCGCCACGGCGATGTCCAAATCGCGTTTGTTCAACTCCTGCAAATCCAGCAGGATCGGAGAATTTTTGAAAAACTCCGGCGCCAGGGCAACCTTTTCTTGTAGTTGTTGTTCGATGTTCTGGAGGCTGTTGCTGAATAGGACTAAAACGGGTACCGAGAAAGTACTGCTTTTAAATTCCAGCGCGAGGTGGCTAAGAGACGATTTTTGGGAGTCTGTCGGCATCCGTCAATCTGCTAAATTCAATTGTAGCCTTGATTTTAACATTACTATCTAAAAAATCATACATTATCAGCGGATTAACATTGCAAGATGGAGGGCGTTATATAAACACCCTATCCGTTGTTTCAGTGCTCGCGCTGCCAGATTAAGCAGCCGTTCCGGTAAATGGCTTTGACGCGATGATAGGGCACGGAATGCAATTCGCCTTCCTGGTCGATCAGTTCGAATGAAAAATGATCGTCTTTGGGGAAAAAGATTTCCTTGAACGCGACAACAATGATCCGTTTTTCGATCCGGTCGTAATACCCTATCTTGAATTCGTCATCCGCCCAAGTCTTGTCCCAACGCATGCGGTTGAGCATCTCCTGCACAGGTTTCATCGATTTTTACCCATTAAAATCTGCACTGAAAACGGATTGGACTGTCACAATGATTTTGGTTTCCTCATGCGGAGGTACGCACAATGAACGTCACAGCCATGATCCCGATGGTGCTTGTCTCTCAAGCCATGCATGTCGGCGAAATCATCCACTTGCCGCCTGCAAAGGTCAAAGGCGAAATGTCATTGGAAGAAAGCATTGCCAAACGTCGCTCGATCAGGGAGTTTGCCGCGAAACCCTTGAGCATCGAACAGATAGGCCAACTGTTGTGGGCAGCACAAGGCATCACCGAAAAAGACAAGGGATTGCGCGCCGCCCCTTCTGCCGGGGCATTGTACCCGCTTGAGACCTATGTCGTTTTGCCGGAGGGAGTTTATCACTACAACCCTCAGCGCCATGAGCTAAAACGCGTCTTAGCAGGCGATAGGCGGCTTGAGTTGCAAAAAGCCGCGCGGGACCAGGAGGCGATAGGCTCAGCCCCCGCTGTTTTGGTTTTCACCGGGGTATACGAACGCACCGCCGCAAAATACGGCGATCGCGCAAGTCGTTACGTCTCCATCGAAGCCGGGCATGCCTGCCAGAACGTGCTATTGCAAGCGACGGCACAGAATCTGGCGAGCGTGCCCGTTGGCCCATTTGAAGACACGCAGGTTGCCAAGATAATCAATTTGGCAAAGAACGAAAATCCACTGTACCTGATGCCGGTGGGTTATCCGATGGAATGATTCGAATCTCTTTGCCGATTAACGCGAAGGCAATAGGCCTGGGCTTTCATTGGCTTTATTGCATGATCCATCATTCCAGGCCGGCCGAAACACTCAATGTCTCGGCCGGGCTGTTTCGATACTATTTTCTTACCCTTTCGATTCAGATTCCGGTTTAGAGTCATCAGGAGAAGAACATTCCTGATCATCACCTACACCGTCGTCGTCACTGTCGTGATCGTCACCATCCTTAATGCCGTCATTGTCTTTGTCGTCGTCAACATCGTCAGAAACGCCGTCGTTATCCGAGTCATCGTCGCATTGATCGTTGTCGTCGACGTCGTGGACAGCTTAGATCAACCCTGAAAAAGCTACAAAGAAAGCTTTGTTGAAGCCCTGTCACGCCCATCAGAGCACGACACTAATCGGCCCGCCCCTATCCTATTTTGAAAAATAGCCAAACGATTCATCCTGCCACTTATGCGGTGTAAGTTGATTGACTTTATTGCAATATCTTATTTCTTAGGCTACGCTTAAATCAGTCGCCTTTGAGGATGCACGTGACCCCTTATTAAGGGTTATACCTACTTTTCTCATGAAAACATTGAGCGTAGTTATCGCTTCTGGTGACGACTAGGCACCTGTCTCACTGCGGAGTATGCAATGTTATAGCAACTCATCTTTTTCGTAGCTGTGATATTAGCCATGCCATTGATCATCGATTCTTGGGGTCACGTCATGCGACATATAATAAAAACCTTGCTGTCTCTTTCCGTCATCGCCTTACTTATAAGTCCCGCATTTGTGGCCGCCTCCCCGGTTTTGGCGCTGCCGATCGAAGTTTCACAACCGGAGGATGAACTCCCGGACATCGCCCCATTTAATATTTATCCCAAAGGGGATGAATGGAGTAATTGGGACGAAACCCAGGATGGATACAGTATCATAAGAGACACAGCAACCGGTATTTGGCGCTATGCAAAAAAGAACGCGCAAGGCAAATTGAAGCCGAGCGGAGCGGTTGTAGGGCGCGACAACCCTAAGGCTTGGGGCCTGAAAAAGCATCTAACGCCATCGCGCCGCACTCAACTCCCTTTCGGTCTGAGCCGGGTCTCCGCCAAACCGGCATTGAGTACCGCTTTGGAACTTGCGATCAGCGGCCCGAACTCGGATGCAACCCCCACATTGTTTATCTTGGTCAGCTTCTCCGACAAATCCGGAACCTATGCGGATTCTGATTTCGCGAACTTCCAAACGAATCAATTACAAAAATACTTTCAGGAAACTTCCTATGGCCGCTTTCAAACCGTGCCGGCGAGCGAAAGCTTTGGGACCCTTAATGACGGCGTTGTCGGCTGGATTCCGCTCAATCAAAACCATCCCAATCCCGGAGGGAGCTTAGATGATCGTAACCGCCAATTGACAGCCGATGCGATTAAGGCGGCCGACCCTTATGTCGATTATTCTAGCTATGACATCAATAAAGATGGCTATATAGACTCGAATGAACTTGCCGTGGTGGTGATTCCTGCCGGCTATGAAACTTCTTATGGTGGCTCTAATTGCGCCGGCACCCCGTCCGTATGGGGGCATCACTGGTCATTAGGATGGGGAACGGTAGCGGCGCCAACAGTCGACGGCGTGATCGTCGGCGATTACCATTCAGGCAATGGCGGCTATGCCCAGTTCGGTGAAATACACGGCATCAACACGAGTTGCGCCGTCAGAAAAGACCACCAGGCCACCCTTGGCATCATGGCTCACGAACTAGGTCATTTGATCCTGCATTGGATCGATCTTTACGATACCGATTACACCTCGGCGGGGCTAGGTAATTTCAGCCTGATGGCTAGTGGAACTTGGTCATGGAAACCGGGTGATTTATATCATGGCCAAACGCCGGTACACCCCGACGGCTGGTCAAAATTGTACGCAGGCTGGATTGATCCCGTCTATGACACCGTCGGCATTTTCACCTTGCCGGCATCCGGCTCCAGTAGCGCAACCGCAACGAATGCCGTCCAAATCCAGACGACATCGAACCCAAAACAGTACTACCTGTTCGAAAACCGCAGTCAGTATGGTTATGACCGCGGCCTATATCGCTTGGGTTCGACTACCGGCGGCATCGCGATATTGCATATCGATGAAAGCATAGAGAATAACGACAATGAGGCGCACAAAAAAGTCGATCTCGTGGAAGCGGATAATGACCTCAGCATGGATAAAGACTCATATGACTCGGGCAAACCCACGAATTTGTTTTATTGGGACAATAGGACGGAATTCGACGACACGACAATACCCAATTCACGCTTATATAGTGGCCTCCCAACGGATATTGCGCTCGATTCCGTATCCGCAATCCAGGAGGAGATGACTGCCGTGTTTGTGCCTCGCTACACCCTGACTCTGTTTAGTAGCCGCAAAGGCACCGTCATTAGTAATCCTTTAGGCATCCGATGCGGAAAAGTCTGTGCCGCGGACTTTAGCGAAGGGACGGTTGTGACCCTCACTTCGAAGTCTCTTAAACGCCACCCTTTCATCGGCTGGGGTGGGGCATGCTCGGATTCAGGGATCTCGCCGACATGCTCCCTCACGATGGACCGCGCGAAAAACGTGACGGCGGCATTCCAGTAAAAAACCGCGCACAGATGAATGAAGACGACAGGCTTTTCTGGTGTTTTCGATGCAAAGTTAATCCATTTGAAAAAGGGCTTTGATTATGAATAAAAAATTTTTAGCTGCATTCCTGCTTTTTACTGGCGTCATTACCCAAACACCTTCGCCTGCCTATGCCTTTACCGAAGGACAATTAGACGGCGTCTGGTTTAAGACGCGAATTAAGTCCACCCTGAAAAAAGGGCATGGCGTTGTCTATTTGGCGGACACGCCGGCTTCATTATCAACCCGTCAAATTAAGTTTGATAGCGGCAAAGACAAATGTTATTCCGGCTTCCATTTTGAGGGCTCGTCTCAATACACGCTGCATACCGTGTGTAAAATTTTGGGGGCATGGGAAAGAGACGATAGCACCGGCCCCCTTTATGAGTTGAATGACGGCAACGTCGCCAGCGACTGGAGTTATATCTATATTCCGGCAGAAAACCAAACCGAATATCCTTTTACAGAAGATGCGGCGTATATAGGCACATTAGTCTTCAGAAAAACCTTAAAATCCGACGGCAGCGTTAAAAACGTTAGGCTCATTCAGCCGCAAGACGGCACCATTTATTATGAAAACAACGCTACCAATACCTGGGGCACGGCGCGTTCAGGACTGAGCATGGAGCAGGTCGATCCGAGCAAGGTTCCTGCAGGAGCCCAGGCTTGTTTCGACAGTATTCTAGATCCTGCGCATCCTATCCCCAATTGCGCGGCGCCTTCACCTTGATGGTGTTTCAACCTGCGGGGTGGTTGATTTTTAAGAACCCTTCGCGCGTGTGCCTGAAAATAGGACTTCGTCCGCGTCCGTTGCGGACGAAGGTTCATAGTCACATTTAGCGACAGCAAAACCGCCTGGAATGAAAAATTTCCAGGCTGAATTTAACCTGACAGGCACGTTTAAAATCCAGTCACTGTCTTATCCCCATGAATCCGCCGGCAGCCCCTGCCTTTGCCGTCTGCGCCGTTTTTCATTAACCCGGCCGAGCTTTTTGTAGCCATATAGACAAGCCGTTAATGTAAAATGAACAGGCGCAAATCCAAAACCTTTCGCGCCTTTGCCCCCTAAACCTTTATTTACCCTTTCGGAACACCACTTTGATATCCACCGCAAACATCACCATGCAGTTCGGGGCCAAGCCCCTGTTTGAAAACGTCTCCGTAAAATTCGGCGACGGCAACCGCTACGGCCTGATCGGAGCCAACGGCTGCGGCAAATCGACCTTTATGAAAATCTTGAGCGGAGAGCTCGAACCCTCGGCCGGCAACGTCAGCATCAGTCCCGATGAACGCCTCGGCATATTGCGCCAGGACCAGTTCGCCTACGAAGAATTCAGCGTGATCGACACCGTGATCATGGGCCACAAGGAACTCTGGCAAATCAAGAAGGAGCGCGACCGCATCTACTCGCTGCCGGAAATGTCCGAAGCGGACGGCTTGCTGGTCGCCGAGCTCGAAAGCGAGTTTGCCGAAATGGACGGCTACACCGCCGAAGCCCGCGCCGGCGAATTGCTGCTGGGCCTGGAAATTCCGCGCGAACAGCATTACGGCCTGATGAGTGCGGTCGCGCCGGGCTGGAAACTGCGGGTATTGCTGGCGCAAGCGCTGTTTGCCGATCCCGATATCATGCTGCTGGACGAACCGACCAACAACCTCGACATCAATACGATCCGCTGGCTGGAAGGCGTGCTGAACGAGCGCAACAGCACCATGATCATCATCTCGCATGACCGCCATTTCTTGAACAGCGTCTGCACCCACATGGCGGACATGGATTATGGCGAACTGCGCGTGTATCCGGGCAACTACGACGATTACATGACCGCCTCGACCCAGGCCCGCGAACAATTACTGGCGAGCAACGCGAAGAAAAAAGCGCAGATCGCGGAGCTTCAGACCTTCGTCAGCCGCTTTTCGGCCAATGCCTCCAAAGCCAAGCAGGCGACTTCGCGTGCCCGACAGATAGAAAAAATCAAGCTCGACGAAGTGAAGCCATCCAGCCGGGTCAATCCGTTCATCCGCTTCGATCAAACGAAAAAACTGCATCGTTTGGCGCTGGAAGTCGAAGAGTTGAGTAAAGGCTTCGGCGAAAAGCCGCTGTTCAAGGACCTGAATCTGATGGTCGCGGTCGGCGAGCGGGTGGCGGTGATCGGCCCGAACGGCATCGGTAAATCGACATTGCTGCGCACGCTGGTCGGCGATTTACGGCCGGACACCGGCGTCGTCAAGTGGTCGGAAAACTCGGAAGTCGGCTACTATGCCCAGGATCATGCCGAAGACTTCGCCGAAAACATCTCGCTGCTCGAATGGATGGGTCAATGGCGCAAGGATACCGACGACGATCAGACGATACGCGGCACCCTGGGCCGCTTGTTATTCTCGCAGGACGAGATCAACAAACCGGTCAAGGTCCTGTCCGGCGGCGAACAGGGACGCATGCTGTTCGGTAAACTGATTCTGCAAAAAAACAACATCATGGTGCTGGACGAGCCGACCAACCACCTTGACATGGAATCGATCGAATCGCTGAATACGGCGCTGGAAAACTATCCCGGCACCCTGATATTCGTCAGCCATGACCGCGAGTTCGTCTCCTCGCTGGCCACGCGGATTATTGAATTAACGCCGACCGGCATTGTCGATTTCAACGGCAACTATGAAGACTATCTGACCAGCCAAAACCTGGCGTAGTATCCTGCTCTTAATCCAAATCGGGGTGAACTGATATGACGACAAAAACTGATTTTTCTACGGCCGAATGGGAAGTCCTACGCGATGCGCCCAACCTTGTAGTCCTTGCGATGGCCGTTGCCGGCGCCAGCGGGTTTTTCGGAAGCATCGCCGAGGCGTTGGCGCCGTCCGAAACGATTCGTCACGCCTTGCAAGGCCGCAATCAGTTATTACGGGGAATTTGTGAAAAGGATGAAATGATGGCATCGGTCGAATCGATCAAAAGCCAAGCCAAAGCCGGCGGCGATTTTGCCCACATCCAGGCGGCCTTGCGCAAGGAAGCCATCGACAAATCGCGGGCTGCCGTCGCGCTTTTGCGGCAAAAAGGCTCGCCCGAAGATATTGAGGCATATAGGGAATTCCTGATCACCCTCGGCGACAAGGTCGCCAATGCGGCGAAGGAAGGCGCATTCCTTGGCTTCGGCGGTGAGCGGGTCAGTGAACACGAGCGGACCTTGCTGGCCGAATTGGCGGAGGCTGTGGGGGCGCTACAGGCTTGAGGCTCACGCGATCGATGGGAGGGCAAAGAAAGCCCATGCTTTCGGCGGCCTTGTTCAGGCATAAACAAGCGATGGGGGAGACGGAGCCTATAATATTGCCATGTCCTCTTCGCCCTGCTCATAAACGATATGCGCACGGCCAACCAGCAACGGGTCCAGAGAACCGATATGCTCAAGGCTTTTATTGGTGTAAGGCAATTTATGCAGGATATAGCGCATGGCATTTAAGCGCGCGCGTTTTTTGCAATCGGATTTAATCACCGTCCACGGCGAATCGGCTGTGTCGGTATAAAAGAACATCGCCTCCTTGGCTTTGGTATATTCATCCCATTTATCCAGTGAGGCCATGTCGATCGGCGACAACTTCCATTGCTTCAAGGGATGGGATTCTCTTTCCCGAAAGCGGCGGCGCTGCTCCTGGCGACTGACCGAAAACCAGAACTTGATCAGGTGAATGCCGCTGCGCACCAGATTACGTTCAAATTCAGGAACCTGCCGCATGAACTCGTTGTATTCGTCATTGCTGCAAAAACCCATGACTCGTTCAACGCCGGCGCGGTTATACCAGGACCGGTCGAACATAACGATTTCGCCTTCGGTGGGCAGATGCTGAATATAGCGTTGAAAATACCACTGCCCGCGTTCGACCTCGGACGGTTTTTCCAGCGCCACGACTCTTGCTCCCCGCGGGTTAAGATGTTCCATGAACCGTTTGATCGTCCCCCCTTTTCCTGCCGCATCGCGGCCCTCGAACAGGATCACGACGCGCTGCCGGGTTTCTTTAACCCATGCTTGCAATTTCAGCAGTTCGACCTGCAATAGATATTTATTTTGTTCATAACTTTTCCGTGTCATCAGATTTTTATAGGGATAGCCGCCTTCGCGCCAATCGTCCGATAATTCATCATCCGGATGGGGCTTTCTCCTGGCGATCACTGGCCGTATTTGTTTCAGCAAAGCATGCCGTATTCTGACAGCATCATCCGGGGAAGCGCCGGACAAAATGGTTTCCAACGTCCCCGCAAGGGTCTGGGTGTCGCCCGATTGGATAGTGGAGAGAATATCCTGAACCGCTGTTTCTTCAGACGATTGTGCCGCTTCGATAGATTCGCCAACGACGAAGGATTCAATGCCGGCATCGGTCAGATCGGGTGAGATATCACCTTCGATAGCCCTGCGCCGGTTACGATTTCGGGGCGAAACTTTCTCGGCTGGGCTGTTGGAGTGGGTAGTAGATTTTTGCTTTTCCATACTTAGGTGCCTTTGGATGGATTAAATCTATAAAAAATCATCGCGAAGAAAGGAAAACTTCTTCACTGTCAATCTTAACAAAAGTTGATTCTGGCACCACTTAGTAAGACTACTTATTGATTTTTCTTTATTTTTTGCTGCCTTGTGATGGAGGATTGCCTTCGGCGAATAGCCCCTCGCCTTGATTGTCCAGAAGAATGATATGCTTGCCTGCCAAGTCCTGCACGATTTTGAGCCCGCCCGCGTAAACAATTTCGGGCTGCGGATGCCGCAATAGTTCCGCAACCGATTTCAGGTAGACGGCCGCCGTCTGCCCCGGTTGCTCCTGGATCAATGCGAGCAATTGGTAGGTGATCGGGGTGATTTCGATGAAACGGACTTCGTCATCGAGGTCGCGGTGTACGATCAGGAAAGTCGGCTGTTCGGGCGGTTCCGACGGCTGATAGGCCGGCGAAATTTTGTGCACCGGAAAGCGGTAGGCCAAAGGCCAGGCCAGCGTCGACAGATGCAGAGGTCGAGTAGAAAGGTCGCCGGAAAACGGCGGGTTGACCGGATTTTCCTGCTTCGCGATCGACAGCGCCATTTCGGTCCATTCGTAATGCGCCAGTTCGAGCATGAACGGAAGATCGCCCGGATTGTCCCGCTCGCTTTGCAGATAGTCGAGAAACTCCTCGGCGATTTCCGAGAAATAAGGCGTCTTGCAGGTATGGCGGGCATAAAAATCCTGTGCCAGTTCACGCCATTGGGCGTCGGTCAGGAGCCTCCTCAGCACCGGAAAATTGACGGCCAGGAATTGGTCGATATTGTTGAAGAACAACTCCCGGTACATCGCCATCCGTTCGGGCTTCACATCCGCCGGCGCCGGATGCTTTGCAGGGTCGCGCAGATAGGCCGAAAATTCCTGCTGTTTGGCTTTGAAATCGACGCTCATTTTCAATCAGGCCGAACGCTTCGCGTGTTCGTTGCGCCAGGCGTCCTGTATCGTCTTGATCGTTTCGACTTCCCGGAGCAGTTCGGCCAGCGGCGGCAGGTTGAAGTCGCGTTCGAGCAGGGTCGGGAACACGCCGTAAAGCTCGTAGGCCTTGCCGAGCAATTTCCAGACCGGGTCGATCACTTCCGATCCGTGCGTGTCGACCAGGAAGTCTTCCGCTTCGACATAGTGCCCGGCGATGTGCGCATAGGCGATGCGCTCGGCCGGTACCGCCTTCAGAAAGGCTTCGGCGTCGTAACCGTGATTGACGCTGTTCACATAGATGTTGTTGATGTCGAGCAGGATGTCGCAATCGGCTTCCTGCACGACCGCATTGAAAAAGTCGATCTCGCTCATTTCCTGGCCGGGCGCGGCATAGTAGGACACGTTTTCGATCGCGATGCGCTGTTCGAGCAGTTCCTGCACGCGCCGGATGCGCTGGGCGACATGCCTGACCGCGTCTTCGGTAAACGGGATCGGCATCAGGTCGTAAAGGTGGCCGTCGTGGCTGCAATAACTCAAATGTTCGCTGTACAGCTTGATTTGATGTTCGGCCATGAACCGTTTGATGTCCAGCACCAGCTTTTCGTCGAGAGGATCGCTGCTGCCGAGCGACAGGGACAGGCCGTGGCAGACGAAATCGAAACGTTCGGTCAGTGCGCGGAATTGCTTGCCGAATTGGCCGCCGAGCATGATCCAGTTTTCGGGGGCGACTTCAAAGAAATCGACCGTTTGCGCCGGAGGTTTTTTGGCGATTTCACCGAGCAAAGACCGTCTCAGGCCGAGCCCAGCGCCTTGAACGTGAAAGTGCGACATGAATCAGGGGATTAAAAAGAGGCGTTGTAGCGGAAAATTTGCCTGCCGAAAGAAAGCGGCGAAGACGCCGCTTCCTCGGTTTCGGGCGGAATTATTTCTTCGTCGCGCCGCAAGAGCCTTCCTTGCCTTTCATCATCGCGCCGCAAGCGCTTTCCATGCCTTTCTTCATCTTGCCGTCGTCCATCATGCCGCCGCATTTGCCTTCACCGCACTTGCCTTCGGCGGCCTTGGCTGGTGCGGCTTTAGCGGGTGCTGCAGTGGATTTTTGGCCGGCGCAGGCGCCTTCGGCGGTTTTGTTCTGTGGCGGGTTCATGCCGGATTTGTCCATGCCGCCCATGTTCGCGCCGCAAGCCATTTCGCCGGCCGCAACCTGCATGTAACCGCTGTTCAACTCGGTCATGCCGAACGGATTGGCTTCTGCATGGGCGGTTGCTGACAGGGTGGAGATGACAGCGGCGCCCATTGCGGCGGCCAAAGGCGATTTATTCAGTTTTTTCATTGTAACTCCTCGTTATTAATAATAATGTTCGGTCATTGAACCGACCGAGTGGTTGTAAATCTACGCTAGACATCTGAATAACAGATGAATATAGTCATAAATGCGATATGAATTCGCCGACTATACAGATTTTCTTGTAGTTTCGCCACTTGCGATTTTAGTCTCGTATCAGCCGGGAAAGATTCATTTAAGCGTTTCGACGCAGAGCCTGTGAGAGGTCAGCTTTTCGATGAAAATAGCGTGCCGCCGATTTTTCTTTTTCGTTTTATGGCTGTGCCATCTGGGCTTCGGTTCGGCCGTTGCGGACACCTATACGCTGACGGTCGCCGAAAAATCGGTCAACCTGATCGGAAAAAAGCAAACCGCGATCGTCGCCAATGACAGCCTGCCCGCGCCGACCCTGCACTGGCGCGAAGGCGAAGAGGTCACGCTACATGTTATCAACCGATTGCAAGAACCCACCTCGATCCACTGGCACGGCATCGTGCTGCCTTATCAAATGGACGGCGTGCCCGGCGTCAGTTTTTCGGGCATCGAGCCGGGACAAACCTTCACCTACCGGTTCCGGCTCAAACAGAACGGAACCTACTGGTACCACGGCCACTCCGGCATGCAGGAGCAGCAGGGCCTGTTCGGCGCACTGGTGATCGATCCTTTGCAACCCCAAGAAAAGGTCGAGCGCGACTATGTGCTGCTGCTTTCGGACTGGCCCGAAGCGGACCCCTACCGGACGCATGCGCGGCTGAAAAAACAGAGCGATTACTATAATTTCCAGAAAAGAACCGTCGGCGATTTTTTTAACGATATCAGCAAACGCGGTTTTGCAGAAACCTTAAGCGACCGGCTCGACTGGGGGCAAATGCGCATGGAGCCGACCGATTTGGCCGATGTGACCGGCGCGACCTATCATTATTTGGTCAACGGCCAAACGCCGGCGATGAACTGGACCGGGTTGTTCAGTTCCGGCGACCGGGTGCGCCTGCGTATCATCAATGCCTCCGCGATGACGCATTTCGATGTCAGGATTCCGGGACTGACGATGCGCGTGATCGCGGCCGACGGCCAGCCGGTGATGCCGGTCGATGTCGAGGAGTTCCGGATCGCGGTCGCCGAAACCTATGATGTGCTGATCGAGCCGAAAGCGGATCGCGCCTACCGGTTCTTCGCCGAAGCGATGGACCGCAGCGGCTTTGCCGCGGCCACGTTGACGCCGAGGATCGGCCTGCTTGCTGAGATGCCCACATTGCGTCCCTTGACCTTGTTGACGATGGCGGACATGGGGCCGATGCACGGCGGCCATGCGGAGCATAATCATCGAGTGATGCCGATGAGCGGCATGGCCGCACAGCCGGCCCATGCAGAACATGCAGAACATGCAGAACATGCAGAACATGCAGAACATGCGGCGCCTCCGAATCACTCGATGCACGAAGGGCACGGCGCCTCGATGCCCGAGACTCAGGCTGAAACGGAGGCTCCGATGCGGCAAGCCGAAGCCCCGGCGATGGGGTCGCACAAGGCGTTGAGCTACCAGCACCTGATGGCGGCGACGCCAAATGGCGAATGGCGGCAAGCCGACCGCGAAATCACCCTGCGCCTGACCGGCAATATGTACCGTTATATCTGGTCGTTTGACGACGTCAAATATTCGGATTCGGAACCGATCCGGGTCAAATTCGGCGAACATGTCCGCTTCACCTACGTGAACGAGACGATGATGAATCATCCGATTCATCTGCACGGACTCTGGCAATATCTCGATAACGGCAACGGCGCCTATAATCCGAAAAAACATGTAATCAATGTGCCGCCGGGCAAGACGGTCAGCGTGATCGTCGTGGCCGACGCGGAAGGCGAATGGGCGTTTCATTGCCATTTGCTGTATCACATGGATGCCGGCATGTTTAGGAAACTGATCGTCGAAAAATCGGAGCCTGCTGACCGATGAAGACTCATTCTAACAAAGCGCCCAATTTCCGAATCCTGCTCTGGAGCCTGTTCGCCTGGAGCGTTTTCCCGCCTCCCGCAGCGGCGCAAGATGATTCGATGCTTTTCAGCAAGTTCATGGCCGAGCGTTTCGAGTACGAGGGCAACGACAATCTGCATTTATTCAAATGGGACATCAAGCATTGGATCGGCAACGACGAGCACAAGCTTTATCTGAAAACCGAGGGCGATTATTCGGCCGACCAGGGTATCTTCGGACGCGCCGATCTGCAAATGCTTTACAGCCGCAACATCAGCACCTTCTGGGATTTTCAGATCGGCGCGCGTCGGGCTTTCGAGCCGGAACGGACCTTCGACGCGGTGATCGGCTTTCAGGGGCTCGCGCCTTATTCGATCGAAGTCGACAGCGCCGCCTTCATCACCGAAAACGGCAACCTGCTCGGTCGCTTGAATCTCGGTTATGAAGTGCTGCTGACCCAGCGTCTGATCCTGCTGCCCCGCATCGAGGTCAATGTCGCCGCAAAAGACATCGAGCATCGCGGCGTCAAGGCCGGCGTGACCGAATTCGAGGCGGGCATGCGCCTGCGTTATGAAATCGAGCGGGAGTTCGCCCCTTACGTCGGCTTCGATTATGTCGAGGAAGAATCCCTGCGCGAGCACCATCACAGCGTGCGCTTCGTGGTCGGGATGCGGTTTTGGTATTGAGGCGGCGAGAGCCTGAATTGGCGCCGCCCTGGGTGGGTATGGCATTCCCGCGCCGGAGCGCGGGAACGAGACGGCGAAATGATGTTATTTTTTCGCCGCGCTTTCCCTCTTGATCAGCTGGTTCATCACTTCGATCATCCTTTCATGCGAACCGGCCGATTTGCCGTCGACCTTGTATTTGCCGTTCACGATCAGCACCGGTACCCCGGTTACGCCGTAACGCGCGGGGGTGACGGCGGCCTGGCGGACTTTGGTGTCGACCAGGAATGAATTATAGGCTTCGTGGAAGTCCGCTTCCTTGACGCCATGGGCGGCAAAGAAGGCGCCCAATTGCTCTTCGGTCTCCAGTTTTTGATGCTTGTTCTGCAAGGTGTCGAAGAAGTCGGCATGGACTTTGTCGAGTACACCCAAGGCTTGGGCGACATAGAACGCTTTCGCGTGTTTCGCCCAGAGATCGCTGAATGCGGCAGGCTGGCGGATGAAATCGACATTCGCCGGCAGCTTTTTGACCCAGCTGGCGAGGATCGGCTCAAAATCGTAGCAATGCGGGCAGCCGTACCAGAAAAACTCGATCACCTCGACCTTGTCGGGATTCTGCGTCGGTTGCGGAGTCGCCAGGGTTTCAAAGCCTGTCAGTTCTTCTGCGGCCGCCGGACTTTCGGCTGGAGCGGCGGCTTGCTCGGCTGGCGCCGGCGCGGCAGTTTCGGCCGCAGGTTGCATCGGTGCTGCCGCCGGCGTTGCCGGGGCTGCGGTTTCGGTGGCCGGTGGTGTTGCCGGGGTCGCAGGCGCTGCGGTTGTCTGTCCCGGTGCGGCGGCTTCACTGCCGGGCTGTTTCTGCATTTTCAGATAGAAGAATGTGGAAACGCCAGCCAGCACGGCAAGAACTAAAATGATGAGTCCGATTTGAATAAAATTTTTACGCATGAACTTCGATTTCCCATGTGGTTGTAAATGACCGGAGACGGCGGCTATCAGTTTGCTATTACTTAGAACTGATTCCGCTTACGGAACTTTCCGCTGCATTCAGACAGTGATAACGGCAGGCGAGAAGGCCTGCGCTTGACTCGGCAAGGGCGGAAGCGGGCGCTCCCGGAGCGGCGTTCCCAGGCCGGAAGCCGGGGAACGCGCCTAACATAACATTTGACCGGAAAGGCAGGCTATTTCATCATCGAGATAGCGTAAGCGACCGCGCGAATCTCCTCGTCGGTCATCTTTTTGGCGATCATGTGCATCATGTTTTCCGGGGTATTGCCGCGCGCGCCGGTTTTGAAGTCGGTCAACGCCTTGATCAAATAGTCGGGGTGCTGTGAATGCAGGGCCGGGAACGCGGCCGGCAGGTTGCCTTCGCCAAACGGGCCGTGGCAGGCGATGCAGGCGGAGACTTCGCGTTGCAGATCGCCGTTACGGTATAAGTCGCTGCCCTGCGCAATCAGTTCGGGCACCGACTTGGGCTTTACGGCAGTGCCGGCCGCCGGCTCTTCTTCGTCCTCATCGGGCGGCGGCAATACCGGCATCGAGTTCGCCGAAATTTTCTGCGCCGCATAAAAGGCGCCGATGTCGGCCATGTCTTCATCGGACAACGGCAATGCCATCGCCGACATCATCGGATCATTACGGACGCCGCTTTTGAATGCCTGCAATTGCTTGACCAGATAGGACGCATGCTGCTGGGCCAGCTTCGGAAAGTTCGGTGCCACGCTGTTGCCATTGTCGCCATGGCAACTGTTGCAAGAAGTGGCTTTGTCTTTTCCTGCGCGCGCATTGCCCTCGGCGTGTAAAATAGCGGAGGCGCCGTAGATCGCAATACCTATTGCAACTGCCAGGAATTTTATTTTCATCAGACTCCCCTTCGGAATATTTCGTTATTTTTATGACATTCAGAATTGGCTGTTTCCATCCTAACCCGGGATTCTACCCCATTTGCCTTAGCGAAGCGAGACAGCGATGAACCCAGTTTATCATCAAGCAAAATTTATTAACAGTGCTCCCAGCCTGAAACATGCGCCGCCCGACCATGGGCTCGAAATCGCCTTTGCCGGCCGTTCGAACGCGGGCAAATCGAGTGCGCTGAATACGTTGACCCGGCAAAATGCGCTGGCGCGGATCAGCAAGACGCCGGGGCGGACGCAAATGCTCAATTTTTTCGCGATCAGTGAAGAGCGCCGCTTCGTCGATCTGCCCGGCTACGGTTTTGCGAGCGCGCCGCTCGCGATCAAGCAGCAGTGGCAGAAAGCGATCGAGGAGTACATGAACCGGCGGAAATCGCTGTGCGGCATCGTGTTGGTGATGGATGCGCGACATCCCCTGACCGAATTCGACTGGCAAATGCTGCACTGGTGCGAACATGCCGAATTGCCTGTGCACATCCTGTTGACCAAGTCCGACAAATTGAGCTTTGGTGCGGCCAAAAACACGTTATTGCAGGTGCAGGAAGAACTCAGCGGCGCGCCTATCCCTTTGACCGTGCAACTGTTTTCTTCGCTGAAGAAAAGCGGTGTGGACGAGGCGCATCAGGCGCTGGATTACTTATTTGCGCAGGCAGGCGAGGACTAAAGGCAGACTTCCAACCCCTCGCGCGCGATGAACAATTTGTCCGCAAACTGGGGGTGTTGCTCCAGAAGATCCCGATGGATCAGATCGAGATCGGCATCGGTCCGGGTCGGTTCGTGGTGGGTCAGAAACAAGCGCTTCGCGTTCGCCTCGGTCGCCAGCTGGATGCCGGAACGGTAGGTTCCGTGCCCCCAGCCCAGGCGGATCGCATATTCTTCATCGGTATAGGACGAATCCACGATCAGCGCATCCACATCCTGCATCGCGGCTACGATTTCCTGATGTTTTTCGAGCAGAAAACTCCGGTACGAAGCGTAGTCGTCATCCTCGGGTTGATAGATATTAATCTGGCTTTCGAAGTCGCCGGTAAAAAACAGCGAGGAGCCGTCGCAATCGACCCGGTAACCGAAATTCAACACCGGATGATTCAGGATGATCGGGGTAATGCGGGCGCTGCCGACGCAGACCGTTTCGCCTGGCCTGACCGTCAAATAGTCGATTCGGGCCTTCAGCTGCGCCTCATGGATCGGAAAATAACTGTATTGCAATTGCGCGGACAAGGCCCGGTTGATGTTTTCATCGGTGACCGGATCCTGGCCTCCGTATAGGTTGATGCGATTGTTTTTGAAAAAAATCGGCAGAAAAAACGGCAGACCCTGAATATGATCCCAGTGCGTATGGGTGATGAAAATATGCGCGGTGATCGGCATGTCCCGAAGCAAGGTTTGCGCGAGTGCGTGAATGCCGGTGCCGGCGTCGAGAATGATCAGCTCATTCCGGTCGGTTCGGATTTCGATGCAGGTCGTATTGCCGCCGTATTTGATGGTCTGCGGACCCGGCGTCGGGATCGACCCCCTGACTCCCCAAAATTTAAATTTCATGCTTGTTATTGTTGTTGTTAGGGTTTGATAAAAAGTTCGGCTTCCTTGACCATGCCGCTCAGATCGCCGAGTTCCTCGATCAGCGCTTCCAAGGGCATGCCGAAGCGGTTCACGATCGTATCGGGAAGCGCTTCGACGACCGGATTGCCGCCGTCGCCGAAATGCAAGCGCTTGCTGATCTGATTCGCCGCGAACAGGCATTCGCCGAAGGCGTTGACCGGCTGGCCGTGATGATGCCGAATCGCTTCGATCAATAACTCGGAAAGGCCCCATTTTTCGGCCAGCAGCGTGCCGGCCTCGATATGATTGATGCCGATGAATTCGAGCTCGGTCAGGTGCAGAGAAACATTATCCTCCCGGCTCTTGGCCAGTGCCAGCTTGAAACGCTCCGGCATGAATTCCGCGAACACGACCTTGCCGAAATCATGCAGCAAACCGGCCACGAAACAATCGCTGCATTCCTGTTGACTGAGACCTGCCCGTTCCGCGAGTTTGCGGCTGATCGCGGCGGTCGTGAGCGCATGCAGCAAAAACGCCGTGGCGCTGAAATTGGCCTTGTTCGAGGTTTTCAGCATGCCCATCGCGGCGACGCTCATCGCGAGGTTTTTGACCGTATTCAAGCCGATATGCACGACCGCGCGCTGCACCGAGTTGATCTTCTGCGAGAGCCCGTAAAATGCAGAATTGATCACCTTCAAAATTTTGACCGTCAACACCGGATCATATTCGATTACCTGTACGATTTCCTTCGCGGAAACATCGATATTGGAAGTCAATTGCACGACGCGCTGCACGCTTTTCGGGAAAGCCGGCATCTTTTCGACCAAGGCAACGAGTGCGGCGTGTTCTGAGGAATCCATGGACATGGCGAGGGTAAGGTGAAGATGCTATGAGCATAGCAAAGAAACCCAATAAAAGGCCGGATAGAAAAAGAAAACCCCAAAATACCGGATCGATATTTTGGGGTTTAAAGAAAATCAGCCGAATGCAGGGGGAGAGCTAGGCTGATCCGACGCCGTAGGAGACGTACGGCTAATAGGATTCGACGGGATATAAAAAGTTCAACAAAGTTTTAGGCGCAAAGCGTGGGCCTTGAAAATGAATTATTTAGCGCTGCTCGGGTCACTCTATCGTCGGCCAGGAAAGTCGGCCGCACCATCTGGTAAATCAAATCACTGATCCTCGGGAGGTTCCTATGAACGAAGACACCTTGAATATGGAAATCCGGAAATACCTGAAGAAAGTCGGCGTGACCTCGCAGCGCGAAATCGAACATGCGGTGCTGAAAGCAGTTGAGAACGGGCAACTGGCGGGGAGGAACTCCATCCGGGTCAAGATGACGCTGGAAGCTCCCGAGCTCGGCGTCAGCCACTGCATCGAGGAGACGATCGCCCTCGAATAAATGCGCGTTTTTAGCTCTGATTTCCGGCCAGCAGTTTTTTCAGCACCGTGCAGAGGATGCCGCCGTCGCGGTAATAATCGACTTCGATCGGCGTATCGATTCGGCAGATCGTTTGAAACATTAAGCTTCTCCCCTCGACACTCTTCGCCGTGATCTTGATCGTCTGCTTTGGCCTAAGATCGTCCTGCAGCTCGGCCGTCAGCGTCTCGGTTCCTGTGAGTCCAAGACTGTCCGCGGATTGCCCTTCTTCAAACTGTAAGGGCAAGATGCCCATGCCGACCAGATTGCTGCGGTGGATGCGCTCATAACTTTCGGCGATAACGACCCTGACGCCTTGCAGATAAGGGCCTTTCGCGGCCCAGTCGCGCGATGAGCCGGCACCGTAATCCTTGCCGGCAATAATGCACAGAGGAATCGCCGCCGCTTGGTAACGCATCGCGGCATCATAAATACTCATCTGCTCGCCGCTCGGGTGAAAAACCGTTCGGTTACCTTCCGAACCCGGAATCAGCCGGTTACGCAGGCGCACGTTCGCGAAAGTCCCCCGGCACATCACTTCGTCGTTGCCGCGCCGGGAGCCGTAGCTGTTCCAGTCCTTCCGCGCGATGCCCTTGCCGGCGAGGTACAAGCCGGCCGGGGAGTCCGGCGCGATCTGGCCGGCCGGCGAAATATGGTCGGTCGTGACCGAATCGCCGAACAGCGCCAAGACTCTAAGGCCGCTGAGCGGACCGAGTTTTTGCCGTTCGATCTTCAAGTCATCGAAGAACGGCGGCCTGCGAATATAGGTCGATTGCGGGTTCCAGGGGTAAAGTTCGGATGCGGTCAGCGCAATCTTCTGCCATTCGGAGGTGCCGGCAAATACTTCGGCATAACGTGATTTGAACATCTCGGGGGTCACGAAAGCGGCGATCGTGGCGTTGATCTCCTCGTTCGTCGGCCAAACATCCTTCAGATAGACCGGCGCGCCTTCCTTGTCGAAGCCCAAGGGCTCCGTGGTAATATCGATCGCGGTTGATCCGGCCAGCGCATAGGCGACGACCAGCGGCGGCGAGGCCAGAAAATTGCTCTTGGTCAAAGGATGCACGCGGCCTTCGAAATTGCGGTTGCCGGACAGGACCGCCGAAACCACCAAATCGTTGTCGACGATCGCCCTGGCCACCGATTCTTCCAAGGGCCCGGAATTGCCGATGCAGGTCGTGCAGCCGTAGCCGACCAGATAAAAACCCAATTGCTCAAGATAAGGCAGGAGGCCCGATTTTTTCAGATACTCGGTCACGACCGTCGAACCGGGCGCGAGCGAGGTTTTGACAGTGCGCTTGACGCGCAAGCCCTTCTCGACCGCCTTCTTCGCGAGCAGGCCGGCGCCGAGCATCACCGAGGGGTTACTGGTATTCGTACAGGAGGTGATCGCGGCGATCACGACCGCGCCATGACCGATTTGCTCCTGAGTATCGCCGATCGAGACGGTCGCGGTTCGCTTAAGTTCGCTTTCGGCAAGACCGAAGCCCTTGAAGCCGACCGGCTCGGTCAACATGCGGCGAAAGCCGGCGCCGGCCTGGCTCAGCGCAATCCGGTCGTGGGGCCGCTTGGGACCGGCCAGCGCCGGTTCGATTACGCCGAGGTCGACCGTCAACACCTGGCTGTAGAGCGGATCGGGCATGTCGTCGCGGCGGAACAGGCCCTGGGCCTTGGCGTAGCGCTCGGTCAACTCGATCTGCTCGGCGCTACGACCGGTCAGCCGCATGTAATCCAAGGTCAGTGCGTCGATCGGAAAATAACTGACCGTCGAGCCTTGTTCGGGCGCCATATTGCCGATCGTAGCCCGGTCCGGAATGCTCATCGACGACAGGCCGGGGCCGAAGAATTCGACGAACTTGCCGACCATGCCGACGCTCCGGCACAATTCGGTGATCCGGAGCACCAGATCGGTTGCGGTGACTCCAGGGCTCAGCCTGCCGGTCAGTTTGATGCCGGCCACATCGGGAACCAACATGTAGATCGGCTGATCGAGCAGCACCGCTTCGGCTTCGATGCCGCCGACGCCCCAGGCCAAGACGCCGAGACCGTTCACCATTGGCGTATGCGAATCGGTGCCGACGCAACTGTCCGGATAACACAGGTTATTGTCCTGATTCCGGAAGATCACCTGCGACAGATATTCGAGATTGACCTGATGCACGATGCCGGTCGTCGGCGGCACCACGCGGAGGTTCCGGAACGCGGCCTGGCCCCATTTCAAAAATTCATAGCGTTCGGTATTGCGTTCGAAATCGAGCGCTTCGTTTAACGCGAGCGAAATGCTCTGGCCGTAATAATCGACTTGCACCGAATGATCGATCACCAGGTCGCAGGGCAGCAAGGGATTGATTTTTTTCGGGTCGCCGCCGAGCTTCTTCATCGCATCGCGCATCGCGGCCAGATCGACCAGCGCGGGCACGCCGGTAAAATCCTGCAAGATCACGCGCGCCGGTTTGAAAGGGATCTCGCGTCTGTCGCCCGACGGGAGCCAATTCACCAGATTCAACACGTGCTCCTCGGTGATCGCGAAGCCGTCGCAGTTGCGCAGCAGCGATTCGAGCAGGATCCTGATCGAGAACGGCAGCCGCGATAGATTGGTGCCGGTATTTTCTTGCAGGCGGCGCAGCGAATAATAGGCAAGATTACCGAAAGCGCCTGGATCCAGGTCTTGCCTGACTTTGAACGGGTCATTCCGGGGCATCGCGGGAACCTCCTCAGAGTATCGGGTTAAAATCGCAGGACTTAGCGCTCCGCCAACAGGCGTTCAAACCGGGGTAGCCAGTCAGCAAAAGGGGCCACATAGTTATAGCCGCAGACGGTCATAAGCGTCCGCTTTGCCAGGACCTCGCGAATAAAGGAAGCCTGCTGGCGGGTTTCGCGCTCGGGGCCATAGGGATTGAAAATCATGCCGGCTGGAGTCAAAAAGACGTAATCGCAGATGAACAGCACGTCGCGGTAGATGTAAAACGTAAAGCCCTGCGTATGGCCGCCGCAGTGATGGGCCTCTATACCGAAAGCGCTAAAGCTTTCCGTAAAACGGTGATCGACGGTGAACGATCTTGCCAAGGGCTGGCTCGCATCGTGTTCATGCAGCCAGACTTCCGATTGCCAGAGCTTTCGGTATTGGTTCGAGGCGCCCATGAAGTGATGATGCGTGAACAGGATCGCCCGAACCGGCGCCAGGTCGCGGTTGAATGCGGAGGGCGCATCGATCCACACCCCGCCTTGCGCGGTTTCGATCCGGTAGGCGGCATGTTCGTAACCGAGTTTCGGCACCGAAAGCAGCTGAGTCACCGTGTCGTCGACCGGAAACTCGGTCACCCGAAATTGGTGCTCGGCGACCTCCCAAGGCAAAAAGCGCTCGTGTCGGGCGCCGCAGAAAGGGCAAACATCGGGCATTTCGCCGATCATGTTGTAGCCGCATTCCAGACACACCCATTGCGGGGGCATTTCTAAAAGCGTATTGGCTTCCGATATTGTCATGTTCGGTCTCTCCGGCTTCGCTTAAAGCGGAGCGCAGGCTATGTAACTTATCTTGAGACCTCAAGAAAGCCAATAAGTTGGCAAAAAATTGCCGTGGAATGCCGAATCAGACTTTGTTTTTGCCCAGCACATAGACGCCGCTCAACACCAGCGCCGTGCCGCCGAGCTGTATTGCGGAAACGGGCTCATCCAGCAAGAAATACGCGAAGATCAAGGTCGCGATCGGGCCGGTCGTGCTGATGATGGACGCGAAATCCGCTCCGATACGGCGGATGCCCGCATTCATCGAAAATGCCGGCAGCACGGTCGAAAAGACCGTGATCAACAGGGCCAGTCCATACACGTCGGCGGCAAAGCCGATCAGCGCGCTGCCGCGCTGCACCGCGAAATGAATCAAGGTGGCGATGCCGGCCGCGGTCATCGTATAGGCGGTAAAGCGGATCGAGCCGATCTTGTGCACCATCACGCCGCTGCCCATCGTAAAGCCCGCGAACACGAGCGCGCTGCCCAGTACCAGCGCCGAACCGAGCCAGAGATTCGGCGAGGCGGCGGAGAGATGGTCGAGAAAGACCAGGATCAGGCCGCCGTAACTGAGCAATAGCGCGATCAACACGGCCGCGGTGATAGGGCGGCGGAACAGCAGCGCCGAAAACAGCACGACGAAGGTCGGATACAGGAACAGGATCACCCGCTCCAGTCCTGCCGCGATGTATTGCAGGCTCGCGAAGTCCAAATAACTGGCGAAGTAATAACCGTCAAGTCCGAGCAGCGTCACGAACAGCCATTCCTGTTTCGACAAGGCCGGCGGGTGCGCCTTGAGGTTATGCAAAAGCGCCGCGGCGATGAAAAAAGGCAGGGCGAACAGCATCCTGAGCGCAAGCAGCGTGATCGCATCGATGCCGGGGCTGGCCGCATAAGCCATCTTGATCAGGATCGATTTGATCGAGAAGCCCAAGGCGCCAAGCAGCACCAGGGCGAGGCCGATCGCATAATTCCGCCTGTCCATCACTTAGGATTCGGCGGGATCCGGCAATACCGTCAACGGGGCGCCGAGGCGAATCATGCCGTTTTGCCGAGCAAGGATTCGACCAGCTTTATGATGGCCCCTTCCTGAGCGATGATGCTTTTACACAAACGGAATTGACCGAGGGCACGTTCGAGATTCTGCTCCGGTCCTTCGACCTTGAAGTAGCGGTCGCCTTCGAGATGGTCGGTATAGAAACGCAGGCCCAACTCGAACGGAATCAGCCGGATCGCGGCATAGAGATAGTCATAATCGGGGCCGGTAAAGAAATGGCCGGCTTCATCGAGATAACTGGCCAGTATCGCCTCGCCGATGTCAGGATCGAACGTGTCGTTTTCGGGGCGGTGGCAGCAGGAGCGCAAACAGTCGCCGATGTCGTAATGCAGGAGGCCCGGCTTGACCGTATCGAGATCGATCAGACCGACCGCTTTTTGCCGGTCGCGGTCGAATAAAAAGTTGTTCAGCTTCGGGTCGCCATGGATGATTCTGAGCGGCAAGAGGCCTTGCCGCTTTGCCGTTTCGAGATCGTCGGCGAAGACGCGGTGGCGTTCGATAAATGATGAGCAATCCTTGCTGATCCGGTTCGGATCGGCCGTTGGCTGGATGCGGTCATAATTCGCCAGATAGGCTGGCGTAATATGGAAGCCGGGTAGCGTATCCTTCAGCCGTACAGGATCGAGGTCGCTGAGCAGGCGGTGAAAATGTCCGAGCGCAAAGCCGGCCTGACGGGCCTCGTGCAGATTGCCGAGCACTTCCAGGCTGACCGTATCGGCAATATAACGGGTCGCGCGCCAGATGCGGCCCCGGTCGTCGCAGACCGAGTCGAAGCCGGCTTCGGACTGGATCAGCCGAGGGATTTGCAGTTCGACCGCTTCGGGTGCCTTGCTGTCGATATGCCTGCCGATCTCGGCCAGGTTCGTGAGAATCGCTTCCGGCTCCGGAAAGACATGCGCATTGATGCACTGAAGCACGAATGGCTCGGCGGCGGTCGTGACCAGATACGTCGCGTTGATCAGGCCGTTGCCCAGCGGCAACACAGCCGTACTCGACCCGGAAAATTGCCGGGCTATCGCTAGAAGTTCAATCATCGCGTGTGCGGTAGTCGTCTCAACAGCCTTGTTGGCTCGCGCATTTGATGCACAAATTCGAATAAGGCAGTGCTTTCAGCCGCGCCTTCGCGATCGGTTCGCCGCAGCTTTGGCAGATGCCGTAATGGCCGGAATCGATCCTGGCGATCGCGTCCTTGATTTGCGCGATTTCGCTTCTGGCGCGATTGCCGAGAAAATCCAGCACTTCATCGTTCTCGGCCTGCACGGCCTGTTCTGCAAAGTCCTTTTCCGGCGGCTCTTCGGTATGCTTCACATCGTCGGTGATCTTGCTCAAGCGGTCGTTCAGCTCTTCCAGCATGCCGATCAAATTGCCGCGTATTTCTTCATAATCGTTCACGGTTTTTTCCTCCATGTCAGTCTATTGTTGGCTTGCGCGCTGTCCGTGGCCTTAAGGATGCAGCGTGACATCCTGCTATACTTCAAGGGCCTTGCCGGGTTTGTCGCAAGCCGGCGTTTCTCATCTAGCATCGTATCATCACTCATGCAAAATGCAATCAACGCGTTACTGGATTCGGCCAATCAAATCCTGCTCGGCAAACGGCGGCAGGTCCGGCTGGCGGTCTGTTGCCTGCTGGCGCGCGGGCATCTGTTGATCGAGGACATTCCGGGCGTTGGCAAGACCACGCTGGCGCACACGCTCGCGAAACTGTTCGGCCTCGATTACCAGCGCATCCAGTTTACCAGCGATCTATTACCGGCCGACATGATCGGCGCCTCGGTGTTCGATGCGAAGAACCAGCAATTTACCTTTCATCCGGGACCGATTTTCACGCAGATGGTGCTGGCCGACGAAATCAACCGCTCGACGCCGAAGGCGCAAAGCGCATTGCTCGAAGCGATGGAAGAACATCAGGTCACCGTGGACGGCAAGACTTATCCATTGCCGGAGCCTTTTTTCGTGATCGCGACGCAAAACCCGGCGCACCAGATCGGCACCTTTCCGCTGCCCGAATCGCAGTTGGACCGCTTCCTGATGCGGATCGAGCTCGGTTACCCGGACTCCGCCTCCGAGCGCCTGCTGTTGGCAGGCCAAAGCCGGCACCGCTTGATCGACACACTGACCGTCAAGCTGCCGCCGGAACAACTCCAACGCATTCAAAAAGAAGTGCTAGAGGTGCATGCCTCGAATGCTCTGCTCGATTATTGCCAGGCGATCATCCGCTTTACCCGCGAATCGGCGGCTTATCCCACGGGGCTTTCTCCGCGCGCAGGACTTGCGCTGCTGACCGCAGCCAAGGCCTGGGCTTACATGGACGGCCGCGACGCGGTGATTCCGGAAGACATTCAGGCGGTACTGGCTTCGGTCGCAGGGCACCGGATTCGCTCGGGCAGCGTCGAGGCCGACGCGGTCGTCGCGCCGATCCTGAGGCAGGTCGCCGTTTGATGAATGCCTTGGCCTTGAAGGAGCGCTTCCGGCTCAGCCGCTTCGTGCTCGGCGAGAACCCCGCGCCGGGGCCGATCACACTGAACCATCGCCGCATCTTCATCCTGCCGACCCCGCGCGGCCTCGGCTTTGCATTGCTGACGCTGCTGCTGTTTTTCATCGGCTTCGTTTATAACAACAATCTGGTCTATCTGCTGTCGTTCTTATTGGCCAGCACCTTTTTCATCACGACCGTGCACAGCTTCAAATCGCTGTCCGGGCTGGTGATTAGCGAAGGCCTTGCGAAACCGGTGTTTGCGGGCGAAATGGCCGCTTTTCCACTCCATATCTACAATCCGTCGGCAATGCCGCGCCCGCAAATCAGGATTGCGGGCCAAATCGAAACCGTTCTGTCCCTTCCGGCTGACAGTCAAAATCCAACCTTCGTTTATCGACACACCGCCCGGCGGGGCTGGTTTGAGGCCGGCACGATCACCTTGTACAGCACCTTTCCGCTCGGCCTGTTTCGCGTCTGGTCGCCGCTGCGTTTCGATCTGAGAGTCCTGGTTTATCCTAAGCCTGCCGTGGCCGATCTGCCTTTTCCGCAAGCGGCCCTCGGCGCCAATCAGGAGGGCGCCAGCCAAAAGGGCAACGATGATTTTTACGGCCTGAAAAACTACGAAGCCGGCGACTCGATCAAGCACATCCATTGGAAAGCCTACGCGAAAGGGCAAGGCGTATTCAGCAAGCAATACGGCGGCGACAGCAACGGCGAGCTCTGGTTGGAACTGGACGGCACACCGGGCTATGATCTGGAAGAACGTCTCTGCCAATTATGCCGCTGGGTGCTCGATGCGGACAAGGCTGGTTTGGACTACGGTCTTTGCCTGCCCGGCGTCCTACTGGCGCCCGCTAGCGGCGCGCAGCATCGGCAATCCTGCCTCGAAGCCTTGGCGCTGTGCTCGCCATGAAAACGGCCGCAATCGACAAAAACATTTTGCTGTTATTGCTCGGCACGGTCGGCCTGGCCGTGCTGCCGCACCTCCGGCATATCCCGAATCTTTCTTTCGGCTTTTTCACCGCCCTCTGGGGCTGGCGTTTGCTCGGCATCTGGCGTCCGGCCTGGCTGCCCGGCCGGCTACCCGTGTTTTTGTTGCTGCTTGTCGGTATCGCGCTGCTCTTCGTCGGACGGCAAGGCATCCTCGGCCGCGACGCCGGCTCCAGCCTGCTGATCATTGCGCTGGGCCTGAAACTGATGGAGATCAAACAGGAGCGCGACTTTTATCTGATCATCTACATGACTTTCGTCGTGGCCGCCACCCAGTTTCTTTATGCTCAAAACATGCTGCTCGGCGTCTATATCGGAGGCGTTTGCTGCCTATTGCTGGCGCTTTTGATCGCTATGAACGGTTTACAGAAGCAATTCGTGCAGGCGCTCAAACTGGCCGGCCTGATCACCCTGCAGGCGGCGCCGCTCGCGGCCGCGATGTTCATTCTGTTTCCGCGCCTCGATGCGCCGAAATGGATGGCGGTGGGCAGCGAAACCCAAAACAGGACCGGCCTCAGTGAAGTGATGGAGCCCGGTTCGATCACCAATTTGAGTTTGTCCGATGAGTTGGTGTTCCGTGCGCAGTTCGACGGCCCGATACCGCCGCCGCAAGAACGTTATTGGCGTGGCCCGGTGATGTCGATGACCAACGGTAAGCTCTGGATGCAGGCGCAGAATTTTGCGGACTATGCGAAGCGCAATCCAAAGGTCTCGGGAAGCCCCTACCGTTATACCTTGTTGATGGAGCCGCAGGAGAAAAACTGGGTGTTCGCCTTGGACATGCCGGTCGGCTTTTCTGCGCCGCTGACCCGAAACGCCAATTATCAATTGACCACCTCGGGAAATTTCGAACAGCGCGTTGCCTACAAGCTGACTTCTTATCCGACCTACAATACGGGGCCGCTATCGGCCGGCGAATACCGGGATGCGGTGCAATTGCCGGGCAAGCCCTCGCTGCGTATCAAGGAACTCGTCAGCCAATTGCACGGTTATAACACCACGCCGGCGGCTTTTGCCCAAAAGTTATTGGATCATTTCCGCAACGAAAACTTCCGTTACACGCTGGAGCCTCCGAAACTCGACGACAATCCGATCGAATCGTTCCTGTTCGATACGCGCGCAGGCTTTTGCAGCCATTATGCCTCCGCTTTCGTCTATCTCCTGCGCGCCGCGCATATACCTGCCCGCGTCGTGACCGGTTTTCAGGGCGGCGAAGTGAACGCTCTCGGCCATTTCATTCAGGTCAGGCAAGCCGACGCGCACGCTTGGGCCGAAGTCTGGCATGAAAATGCAGGCTGGGTCCGCTACGATCCGACCGCGGCGATTGCACCGGAAAGAATCGAATATCCGCTCGATGTCAGCCGCTTGAGTCCGGGCGCAGAAATACTCTTCGATATGGAACATCAAGAGTTCGGCAAGGTGTTCAACCTGATCAAGCAGGCCCGATTGATCTGGGGCACCGTCGATTACAACTGGCAGCGTTGGATCATCGATTACGACAGCCTGCACCAGGCCAATTTCCTGTCCGGCTTCGGCATCAAGGACAGCGGGGAGATGGTGTATTGGCTGACCGTGATCGTGGCCGTGATGACGTTATTGCTGACGGCATCGATGCTCTTGCAAAAACGCCGGCAAACCGACCCGACGCTGCTGATCTACGCGCGCTTCTGCGCCAAACTCGCGCGTAAGGGCCTGATCAAGGGCAGCGGCGAGGGCGCGAAAGACTTCGCCGAACGCGCCAAAACCCAGCTGCCGCAGCATGCGTCCGAAATCGAGCGGATTACCGAGGTGTTCATCCGAATGCGTTACGGCAAACAGGCGGCGCCATCCGACATCAAGCAACTGAAACGCTGGGTCGCGTCGTTCACGCCGTGACGAAAGCTCGGTACTGGGTTTTACGGCTTGTTTTCTTCTTCCTTGACCGTTTCTTTCAGCGCATTGATTTTATCCTTATTTTTTTCCTTCAGCTGATACAGCTTGAGTTTTTGCGCCGGCGTCAGCGTCTCCTTGACCTCTTCCTTGCTCTCTTCGCGGATTTCCTTGATTTTTTGTTTATGCTTTTTAAACAGCGACTTGATTTTGGCTTCCTGCTCCTTGCTCAGGTCAAGTTCCTCGCTCAGTTGTTTCAACTTGATGCCGTGATGCTTGCCGGCTTCGGGCTGTGGCGCGGCGGCGGCCGGAGCCGGAGTTTCGGAGGGGGCTTGCGGGGTTTCGGCAACAGCCGGCAAGGATGTGCTGAAGCCCAAAATCAGGCCGACGATCAGTTTGTTCATGGGGATGTCTCGATGGTTGGAATCTGTAGTGTGGGGTAGAATGATTGACTTATTTTACTCTCGGGTGTGCAGTTCGAGTAGTCTCTTCTGCGTGTAGGCGAATTTTGACCAGCCCCTGTGAAGTATTGGCTCCGCCGGCCCGAGCTTGGCGAAGCTCTTGTTTAGCTAAGCCTTAGGACAAACGCTAAGCGAACAGATTCAAACATTAATGGGCCGGAACACGATTTCATTGGCAATCGCTGTCTTTAATATCTGCGCCCAGGTCGATAGCCTTGCCCGTCTGCTTTCATATACAATGAACCGTTATTTAAGACTCCAGGACCCTGCATGCTCAACAATCGCTTCATCAAATACCTGCTGGGCAGTTGCCGGGATTTGGCGCCGATTTTTGCAGTCGTGCTGATCTTTCAGGTGTTGATCATCAAACAACCGTTGCCCAATCTGGTTGATTTGATCTCGGGCTCGCTGTTTTTAATTATCGGTCTGACCTTGTTTGTTCAGGGTCTGGAACTCAGCCTGTTCCCGCTCGGCGAGGATATCGCGTATGACTTTGCCCGCAAGGGCAGTCTGCTCTGGTTGTTGGTCTTTGCCTTTTGTCTCGGATTTAGCGCGGCAGTCGCCGAACCGGCACTGGTCGCCGCCGCCGAAAAAGCCGCGGATATCGCCAGTCAAGGCAACAGCATCGAGGCGACCGAGACGGCGAAAGCCGACTATGCGCTCGGCCTGCGCGTGACCGTCGCGCTGTCGATCGGCATCGCGCTGATCATCGGCGTATTGCGGATCATCCGCGGCTGGCCGGTCTATTATCCGGTTTTTATCGGCTATTTATGCGTGGCCATGATGACGCCGTTTGCGCCGAAAGAAATCATCGGCATCGCCTATGATGCAGGCGGCATTGCGACATCCAGCATTACCGTGCCCTTGGTCACCGCGCTCGGCGTTGGACTCGCGACCGCGATCAAGGGCCGCAATCCGATGAGCGATGGTTTTGGTCTGGTGGTGTTTGCGGCATTGATGCCGATCATTTTCGTGATGGCTTACGGCATGGCGAAATTATGATCGACGAACTGATGCAGTTTGCGATGACACTGCTGGCCACCTGCCGGGATGTGTTGCCGATCGCCGCGACCATCATCGGCTTTCAGTTGCTGATTATTCGCCGGCCGATCGCCCATCCGAGAAAAATTCTGATCGGTTTTATTTCGGTCTTGCTCGGCATCGTGTTTTTTCTGAAGGGCCTGGATATGGCGCTGTTTCCGCTTGGCGATCTGATGGCCTCGCAGTTGACCACGCCAGAGTTTTTAGGCGTCGCCGTTCTGGATGAATCGGTCTCCTGGCAGGCTTATTTCTGGATTTATATTTTCGCCGCCAGCATCGGTTTTGCGACCGCGCTGGCCGAACCCTCCTTGCTTGCGGTCGCGTTGAAGGCCGAGAAAATTTCAGGTGGTACGATCCGGGCCTGGGGCTTACGACTTTCGGTCGCGCTCGGCGTCGGCTTCGGCATCGCGCTCGGCGTTTTTCGCATCGTGACCGGTTCCGAATTTTATCTATTCATCCTCGGCGGCTATCTCGTCGTGATGATTCAGACCCGCTTTGCCCCCAAACTGATCCTCGGCCTAGCCTACGATTCAGGCGCGGTCACCACATCGATGGTTACCGTGCCGATGATTACCGCGCTCGGGCTGGGTCTTGCCGAGGCCGTGCCCGGACGCAATCCGTTACTGGACGGATTCGGCCTGATCGCCTTCGCCAGTCTGTTTCCGATCATCGCAGTGCTGGGTTATGCGCAAATCGCGCAATGGCTCAATAAGTCCCGTCTTTCATCCAAGTCCTGAGGTACATCATGCATTTCAAATTAATCCTTGTTTTCGTCGATGACGACAAAACCGATCTGGTGCTCGAGACGGCCAGGCAAGGCGGCGCGAAAGGCGCGACCGTGATCAACAACGCCCGCGGCGAAGGCATGAAACAGTCGAAAACCTTCTTCGGCCTGACGCTCGAGGCGCAACGCGACGTGGTCTTGATGCTGGTCGAGGAACACATCAGTCGCCACATCCTGGAGAAAATCGCCAGCGTCGCCGATTTCGACAACACGCCAGGCACCGGCATCGCAATTCAGATCGATGTCGAGGACGCGATCGGGGTGATGCATCAGGTTGAGGTATTGAAACAAGAACTGGAGGACGCCATATGAACAACCGCATGATTATCCGCGTCAGGGACGTGATGAAAACCGACTTCGGCACGATAGACGGCATCGCGACCGTCGGCGATGCATTGAAGAAGATGAAGGCCATGCAGACCGCGGTGCTGATCGTGAACAAGCGCCATGACGATGACGAATACGGACTGATCAACTGCGGCGACATCGCCCGCCATGTGTTGGCCAAGGATAAAGCGCCGGACCGGATCAATGTCTATGAAATCATGACCAAACCGGTCATCTCGGTGCATCCGGAGATGGACATCCGTTATTGTTCGCGGCTATTCGCGCACTACGATCTGGTCCGGGCGCCGGTGATCGAAGACCGCAAGGTGATCGGGATCGTCAGCCCGAATTCGCTGGTGCTGGACGGGCTGTACAAAATCTTTGCATGAATGGCGAAACGCCAAGTTTTTGAGCGGAAATCCGGACTTCGGGGGCGGCATCTTCGCCACCCCCAGTCGCCGGTGTTGCCGACCGCTTATCCCGATATGAATGGGAGTGATGTATCGGCGTATTCGACATGAATAGGTGGGCATGCAACGAGGGCTATCCAGTTTAGCCACAAAATCCCTGCATTGGTATAAACAAAATGGAAATTAATTGTTTCCAATTTGGATATAACGAGGACGTCCCACGTTGAGAAACCCTTAATTTAGCCGCGTGTCAGTTTTCAACACATTGATTTAAAGGCTGGTTTTGCCGGCTCATCGACAGGGAAAAATAAAGCGAAACCCAAAAGGCTAACATCGGGAGTCTCATCTTCGAAGCAAGTCACACAATCTTAACATTGGTCTAAGTACTTTTTAAGTTCAAATGCCCTAGAATCCTTAACGCAGTCGAGAAGAAGGCTTCTGATTGCGATGGCTGGAATCACTTTCGGCTGAAAAACAATCCATGTTATTCAATAGTTTATTTTAAAAGGATACTGTCATGACAAGTAAAAAGCGTTTAGTTGCCGCTGTATTATTTACTACTATTATCTCAGGAATCAGCACCCAGGCTTCCGCAGGCCTTATTACAAATACCACCAATACTCTGATAAGCACCACTAATACTCTGTTGGGCGTTGTCGATTCAGCGGTTAACGCGATTCTGGATCTGACTTACAACCAACTGACTGCAACGGCTACCACGCTTGACAACACCATCGCGAAACTGCCAAGCCCGCTGGCTTGCGCCTCTGCGTATACATCCCTGGTAAACGCAGCCAATCTGCAATTGTCAGTCGATTTGCAACTTTGCGCGGCTACCCACGTTTCGACGACCGATCCGCTCGCTCTGACCAGTTGCACAAACAACGCCGTTAGCGTATCTTCCGCCGCGATCAACAATGCTCTGGCTGCGACTCAAACTTGCTTGAGTTCACATCTCCAATAAATTTTAATTGTTTGAGACGAAAATGGCCGCTTTATGCGGCCATTTTTGTATCCGCGACTTATCCAGGCGCTGGCGCGAATTTCCATCAATATTTCAACGGCAGAATCGGTTCGATCCCTTCAAATTCCGCCGTCGGATGATGTTTCCCAATCTTTTCGGTAATCTCGCCGATACGATCCAGAGGAATATCGATCAACACCAGCAATTCGCCGTTTTCGATCGCGGCTTCGAATTGATGGAGTCTTGAATTGCCGGAATTCATGCCGGCCAGACCGCCCATCAGCGAGCCGATGGTGGCGCCGGCGATGATGATGCCCAGGATGGGGCCTCCGGCGATGACGAATCCCGCATAAGACAGCCCGGCCAATCCTGCCAGCAAGCCTGCGGAGCCGCCCAAGACGATGCCTCGCTCCAGGGCCGGGAGAAAATCGGTTTTTTGCAGCACGGAGGCTTCCGGCAAGTCTTCCAGCGGGGTGTCCCGCTTGGCCAGGATGTGAATATGGCGGTCTTCGATGCCTTCCCGGCGGAGCTCGTCGACAATTTTGTGCGTCGTTTTGATGTCCGGCGCTAGAAAATAGATGCGTCTCATCGCGTTACCCTCGCTATGCGATCGGTTAAGAATCCGCCCTCGGCAATGAACTCGGCTGCGGGCTGCCCTGATGATTTCCTTCACGATTGGACTGCTCCCTTGGCGTGCGGTTCATTGTCGGCGCATTGAATTCGAGAGGGAAAGCTTTGGCGAGCGGGTACTGACGGCCCGAGCAGAAAGGCGCGCTCGGTTGAAGCGGAATTTTAGAAGTTTGTGTAGCGAATCACCCGGGTGGCGCGCTCGGTTTCCGGCGCCAACCGGATGCGGTGTTTGATCGATCGGCTAGAAATAATCCCAAGGGTATTCGGGGCTTAAAATGGGCCTATAGCCTGCAGGCACCGGGAAGGGCGCGCTGACGAACTCGTAAACGCCGACCAGTTCCCGGGTTACCGTCATGCCGAGCCCCTTTGCCAAACCGACCGGAAAGCCGATCGCGCCGCTTCTGCGTGTTTCCTGCACGATATTGCCCGGAATTTCGAGAAAACCGCAGGTCATGCCGGCCAGGCCGCGGCCAAACTTGCCTGCCGATGAATTATCCGCCGCCGCGGTGGTTGATGCGCCTAACAATAGAACGGCAATGGCAACCGTCAAATAAATGCGTAATTTGTTCATTTACTATCCTCCCATTGGATGATGTCGAATGTTACCGGCTAAACGGTGTGTTTTTGGTGCAATTGCGCTGACAATTCAATGTTTCCTTTACGTCCCCTCCGTTATGCCCAGTGGGCGCACGGAAGAGGAGAACGCGAATCTCCTCAAGCTAAGACCTACGGAAAGCCACTGAATTCATCGCGCGAGGCATTTTACTGTCATTCGGCTTCCAGCGCATCGACGCGTTGAAAACCGCGCGGCAGATGCAGGCCGCGTTTCGCGCGCGCGCCCGAATAGTGCTCAATGTCCGCGCCTTTCAAGGTCAACGGCCGTTTACCGGCGGTGACTTTCAATTGGCCGCCTTCGGGCAGCGCCGTCACCGCAATGACCGCATCATTGCCGGCCGCCAAATCGTCCGCCGGAATCTGGATCAGTTTGTTGCCCTTGCCTTTGGCCAGCTCCGGCAGCTCCAGCGCCGGAAAGATCAATAGCCTTCCCTGCCGGGTCACTACCGCAAGCCGGTCGCTGTCGCTTCGGAGTTCGGCGGGCTTGATCACTTTGGCGCCTTCGGACAGCGTCAGCAAGACCTTGCCGGCTTTGTTCTTGCTGAGCAGCTCTTTCAGTTGCACCCGGAAGCCGTAGCCGTAATCGCTTGCGACCACAAACCAGTCGTCCGGGCTGCCGGCCAAAAGATGCACGAACAGCGCGCCGGGCGGCGGATTCAGGCGTCCGGTCAACGGTTCGCCCTGGGTTCTGGCCGACGGCAGGTCATGCGTTGTGATGCTGTAGGCGCGTCCTGTCGAATCGAGCAGACAAACCGGCTGGGTCGAGCGGCATTTGACCGCTTCGAGAAAACCGTCGCCGGCGCGGTAGTTCAAGCTGTCGACATCGAAGTCATGGCCTTTCGCGGCCCTGATCCAGCCTTTTTGCGATAAAATCACGGTCAACGGCTCGTTGTTGATCAATTGCGTCGTTTCCATCGCCTGCGCGGCTTCGCGCTCGACGATAGGCGAGCGGCGGTCGTCGCCGTATTTTTCCGCGTCGCGTTCGAGCTCTTTGCGGATCAGCCGATTCAGAAGGCGCGGCGAGGCGAGCGTTTTTTCGAGCGCGGCGCGTTCCTGTTCCAGCTCGTCCTGTTCGCCGCGGATTTTCATTTCCTCGAGCTTGGCGAGATAACGCAGCTTCAATTCGAGGATCGCCTCGGCCTGAATATCGGAAATCCCGAAACGCTCCATCAGCACCTGCTTCGGATGTTCTTCCTGGCGGATGATCGCGATCACCTCGTCGATGTTCAGATAGGCGATCAGGAGGCCTTCGAGGATGTGGAGGCGCGCCAGGACCTTGTCGAGGCGGTGCTGCAAGCGTTTTCTGACCGTGTCGGTGCGAAATTGCAGCCACTCGACCAGGATTTCGCGAAGATCCCGAACTCTCGGCCGATTGTCCAGGCCGATCATGTTCATGTTGACCCGGTAGCTCTTTTCGAGATCGGTGGTCGCGAACAGATGCGACATCACCGCATCGGTATCGGTGCGCTTCGATTTCGGAATCACCAAGAGGCGTGTAGGGTTCTCGTGATCGGATTCGTCGCGCAAATCCTCGATCATCGGCAGTTTTTTCGCGAGCATTTGCGCCGCGATCTGCTCCATCAGTTTGGAGCCGGAGACCTGATATGGCAGTGCGGTGATCACGATCGTGCCGTCTTCGACCTCGTATTTCGCGCGCATCTTGATCGAGCCGCCGCCGTTGATATACAGCTTGCGGATGTCGTCGCGCGAAGAAACGATTTCGGCCGCGGTCGGATAATCGGGGCCCTGGATGTGTTCCAGAAGTTGCTCGATCGTGCTGTCCGGCGCGTCGAGCAGTTGTATGCAGGCGGCCGCGACTTCCCGAAGATTGTGCGGCGGAATGTCGGTCGCCATGCCGACCGCGATGCCCATCGTGCCGTTCAGCAGCACGTTCGGCAGCCGTGCCGGCAACAGTTCCGGCTCTTTTAACGTGCCGTCGAAATTGTCGGTCCACTCGACCGTGCCCTGGCCGAGTTCGCTGAGCAGGGTCTGCGCGTATTGGGTCAGCCGCGATTCGGTGTAACGCATCGCCGCGAACGACTTCGGATCGTCCGGAGACCCCCAGTTGCCTTGGCCGTCGATCAGCGGATAGCGGTAGGAAAAGTCCTGCGCCATCAGCACCATCGCCTCGTAGCAGGCCGAATCGCCGTGCGGATGGTACTTGCCGAGCACGTCGCCGACCGTGCGCGCCGATTTTTTATACTTGGCCAGCGCGGTCAGGCCGAGCTCCGACATCGCGTAGACGATTCGGCGCTGCACCGGCTTCAGGCCGTCCGCGATATGCGGCAGTGCCCGGTCCAGGATCACATACATCGAATAATCGAGGTAGGCTTTTTCGGCGAACTCTTTCAGCGGCAGTTGTTCGAAATTGTCCTGCAAACCCACTTAGAGCAGCCCCTCCGGCAGATCGACGCGGATCGCGCGGTTTTTTTCGAGCAGTTCCTCGCGGCATTTTTTGCGCTGTTCCGCGTCCTTGAACAGCTGTTTTTCGACCTCGGTTTCGAGAATCAATTGCGGAACTTCGATGCTGTGCCCGTGGCCGTCGATCGCGACCATCGTAAAGTAGCAGGAGGTCGTATGGCGCTTTTCGTGCGTGGTCAGGTTTTCGGCGACCACCTTGATGCCGACTTCCATCGACGAGCGGCCGACATGATTCACATGCGCATAGAACGTGACCAGATCGCCGACGTTGATGTTTTCCTTGAAAAACACCTGATCGAGCGCGGCCGTTACGACATAGTTCTTGCAATATTTGGCCGCGCAGGCATAGGCCACCTGATCGAGCATTTTCAACAGCGAACCGCCGTGCACGTTGCCGGCGAAGTTGGCCATGTCCGGCGTCATCAGCACGGTCATCGCGAGGGATTTTTCTTGTTTGGTCATTTGAGCGTTGAGTGGTTGGGTTCTTCCAGAAGAATGAATGGTAGGTATTTCGCCGAGCGCTGGACAGGGCTTGCCGCGACTCCCTTTTTCCGTTTTTTGAAACTTTAGTGGTAGGCGCGGCGCACGCTACATGATTTTTATCATAACAGCATCGATTAAGGTCTGCCTATCGCATGATAGGCCAATCCGCTGCGGCGCACAAACGCCGGTTCGTACATGTTGCGGCCGTCGAAAATGACCTTGTCGCCGAGCGCGCGGTTCAGCTCATCGAAATCGGGGCTCCTAAATTCCTTCCATTCGGTCACGATCACCAAGGCGTCGGCATTGTCCAATGCGGCACTTGGAGATGAGCAGAGTTTCAACTGCGGCTTGTCGCGGTAAATCCGCCGCGCTTCGGCGAGCGCCTCGGGGTCGTAGGCCTGCACCCTGGCGCCGGCCCGGCAAAGGCTCTCGATCACGACCCGGCTCGGCGCCTCGCGCATGTCGTCGGTGTCGGGCTTGAAGGCGAGTCCCCATAAGGCAATCACCTTGCCTTCGAGCTTGCCCTGATAATGCGCGCTGATTTTTTCGAACAAGCGGCTTTTTTGCCGGTTGTTTACGTTTTCGACCGCGTTCAACAGTTCGGCATGATAGCCCTGTTCCTTTGCGGTGCGCTCCAAGGCCTTCACGTCCTTCGGAAAACAGGAGCCGCCATAGCCGCAGCCCGGATAGATGAAACTGTAGCCGATCCGGCTGTCCGAACCGATGCCCTGCCTGACCTGCTCGATGTCTGCGCCCAAATATTCGGCCAGATTCGCGAGTTCGTTCATGAAGCTGATCTTGGTCGCCAGCATCGCATTCGCCGCATACTTGGTCAATTCGGCCGAACGCACGTCCATCGTGATGATCCGCTCATGGCTGCGGTTGAACGGCGCGTATAAGGCCTTCAACAATTCCGCGGTGCGCGGATTGTCCACGCCGATGATGATCCGGTCCGGGCGCATGAAGTCGTTCAGCGCCGCGCCTTCCTTCAGAAACTCGGGATTCGAGGCCACGTCGAATTCGATCTTTTCGCCGCGTCTTGCCAGCACCTCCTCTATCTTCGCCTTGACCTTGTCGGCGGTGCCGACCGGCACGGTCGATTTATCGATCACGACCCGGTAGTCGGTCATGTGTTCGGCGATGCTTTCGGCGACCGCCAACACATAACGCAGGTCGGCCGAGCCGTCTTCATCGGGCGGCGTGCCGACCGCGATGAATTGAAACACGCCGTGCGCGACCGCTTCCTTCACATCGGTGGTAAACTTAAGGCGTCCCGCCGCCTGATTTTCCTTGACCATCGCATCGAGGCCCGGCTCGAAGATCGGAATTTCGCCTTGCTGCAACTTGGCCACCTTGTCCGCATCAATATCCATACAAATCACCTGGTTACCGACATCCGCCATACAGGCGCCCGTGACCAGACCGACATAACCGCTACCGAACACTGTAATTTTCATTTTATTCGCTTTATTATTGCTAAATGAATTGACTCAACCGGCGATAGCGCCTGTCAAAGTTTCCGACTATCGAGCCAAGAGCCTGCGCGGCCTTCCCTGTATTTTTCCGTACGATGCCGAAAAAAACCGACCCCAACAAATCGCTGTTAGACGGATTTTCCGAACCCGATCGCGAGCAGATCAGCCAGGCGCTTGCCATCATCGCCCAAATTCCAGACGATCCTGATTATGGCCGTCCGAAGGGATTTGAAGTGGCGGCTATTTTAACGGATTTTCATGTCGATCTGAAAACGACTCTGGCGGCTATTTTAAGCGACCCCCGCTTGAATACGCTCAAGCCGCGCCCGGATATTGCCGGCCGCTTTGGCGCCACGGTCGACGCCTTGGTCAACGACGTCAATTGGCTGAACAAATTGAGCGTCTACACGCCCGAGATGACGCATCAGCCGAACCAGACCGAAACCTTGCGCCGGATGCTGCTGTCGATGACTCATGACGTGCGCGCGGTGCTGATCAAGCTGGCTTACCGGGTCAAGCGCCTGCGCGGTCTCGCGGGCGAAGCGGAAGAAGTGCGCCATTTCATCGCGCGCGAAACGCTCGACATTTATGCACCGATCGCGAACCGGATGGGGATTCATCAGTTCAAATGGGAGCTCGAAGACCTGGCGTTCCGCTATCTGGAGCCGCAGGTTTACAAGAGCATCGCCAAGTCGCTCGCCGATAAACGGGTCGAGCGCGAGCGTTGCGTCAGCCATTTCATCGCCCAACTGCACGCCGCGCTGAACGAGGAAGGCATCACTGCCGACGTATACGGCCGGCCGAAGCACATCTACAGCATCTGGAAAAAGATGCAGAAAAAGCGGCTCGGCATCGAGGAACTGTACGATCTCCTGGCCGTGCGCGTGATCGTGAACAACCTGACCCAATGCTACACGGTCCTGGGTCTCGTGCACAGCCTCTGGCAGACGATTCCGAAAGAATTCGACGATTATATCGCCAATCCAAAGGAAAACGGCTACCAGTCCCTGCACACGGTGATCCTCGACGGCGACGGCAACCGGATCGAGGTGCAGATCCGCACCCGCGCAATGCACGAATTCGCCGAAATGGGCGTCGCCGCGCACTGGTCGTACAAGGAAGGCGGCAAGCACAATGCCGCGGTCGAAAAAAACATCGCCTCGCTGCGCAAGCTGCTGGAGGAAAAAGACAGCGACGAGACGCTGGCCGAGGATTTCAAGACCGAACTGTTTTCCGACCGCGTCTATGTGCTGACTCCTGCCGGCAAGCTGATCGATCTGGTCAAGGGCTCGACGCCGCTCGATTTCGCCTATGCGATCCACACCGAAATCGGCCACCGCTGCCGCGGCGCCAAGGTGAACGGACGCATCACCCCGTTGACCTATGTGCTGAAATCGGGCGAACAGGTCGAAATCCTGACCGCGAAGGAAGGCGGGCCGAATCATAACTGGATCGACCCGAACCTCGGCTACCTGAAATCGCCGCATGCGATCGCGCGCGTCAGAAGCTGGTTCAAGAATCAGCAGATGGCGCAAAACATCGCGACCGGCAAGGCGATTCTGGACAAGGAAGCGCAGCGGCTCGGCGTCAAACTGGCCAATCTGAACGAGCTGACCAAGCATTTCAAGCAACCGGACAAGGACAAGCTGTACGAGGCGATCGGTCGCGGCGACATCACCAGCCGCCAGGTCGCCGCATTTTTCAAGATCCCCGAGCTGGAAGAAGCGCCGTTCATCAGGATTCAGCAAAAAAAGCCGGCCGCGAAATCGGCGGTCACGGTCGACGGCATCGATCAGGTTCTGACCTCGTTCGCGCACTGCTGCTCGCCGGTGCAGGGCGACGAGATCATCGGCTATATCTCGCACAAGAAAGGCATCATCGTGCACCGCCGCAACTGCGAGAATATCCTGCAGTTGAGCCCGGAAAAGCAGGCGCAATTGATTCCGGTCGAATGGGGCGGCGACAAATCGTACTATTCGGTGCCGATCATCATTCATGCGCAGAGCGCGAAGGACTTGTTGAACCAGGTGACACAAGTGCTGGCGTATTCGAAGATTCATATCTCGAATGCGGCATTGAACACGCACCCCGATTTTTCGGCCGACCTGAATCTGACCATTCAGATCGAAAATATCGACCAGTTGAGCCAGGTCTTGACCCGAATCAGCTGTTTGCCGAACATTGTCGAGGTGAAAAGAAAGCAGACAGGCTAAAGCGGATAATACTGCACAATCCAGCGCCCCGAAACGCGTTGGAGCTCGTTTCGGGGCGGCGGAGCTAAGGCAGGCTGGGTTTTGCGAGCGTAGCCGCCACGTCGTTCACAAAGACGTTCAGAACCGCGAAGTGATCCGGATTCGGGTTGAACGAGGCATGGTTGGTCACGAGCAAGGATCTTCTCGCATTGTCGAAAGCAATATTCGCCGGCGCGTCGAGCGGAATGTCGTCGCCGGCTTGACTCGCTATCCGAGAAATTTCGCTGCCGTCCGGCGCCAGCACCGAAATTTGATTGGCCGCGGCAAGCGCCACATACAAATTACCCGAGCGGCCAAATGCAAAACCGTCCGGCGCCTCGCCCTGAGCGTATTCATGCACCAGTTCTACGTCCGCCGCAACGGGTTCTTGAACCAACGGCACCCGATAGATCGCGCCGACGCCCGGATTCGCGGCCGAGAAAGTGACCGAAAAATAGACATGCTGTCTCGAAGGATCCAGGCGAATGCCGTTGACGCCAATCGGAAACTGACCGCCGCCGGAAAGCAGCGGGCTTTGCAGCCACACCAGCGGCGCGCCGCCTCCGGGCGGGACTCGCCAAATGACGCCCTGGAACGAATCGCTCACATAAAGATTACCGTCATCGGCGAAGGCGAGATCGTTAGGCAGGGAGCAAGCGCCGGGGAAATCCGGGCCGAATGCGCAGGACGGCAGGTTGGGAAAGGCTTCCGAATAGGTCTCCTGCAGATAGGATTTGCCTTTCTTGGTGAAGCGCAAGATGCCTTTCCGCTCTTCGGGCGGCGCAAACAGCTGCGCGGTCAGCGTGTAGAGCCGCTGCTTCCTGTCGACCGCATTGCAGCTCAGGGCATGCTCAAACGCGGTATTTTCCCCGGCAACGGTAATCGTACTCTCGAACTGGCCGGAATTGCGTTTGTAAACCAGAACCTGGGAGGGGCCGGTCCCGGCGGTGCCGGCCGTTGCGGGCCCCGAGACATAAACCCGATTGCCCTGCACCGAGATGCCCTCCGGAAAGCCCGGCGCGGACGGCACGGCGGCAAACGTCTCGATGTCGCCATACTGGCCGGCGTATGCTGCCGTAGGGATGGCGAGCGCGACCAAAGCCAGCGCCTGCAACGCCAGTGCGCCGCGAACCCAACACCCTTTTATCGGGTACGGATTGAATACTGTTACACGATTCATCATGAGCCCCCCTGTTGTGTTAATTTATCAGTTCTTCCTAAGAGGGTGTAGACAAAATAAACTACCCTGTCAGCCGACTGGCGAGAATTCTCGCTTCGGCGAGCCAAACCCAGGCTTCAGAGACATCGGTCAGGCGGTCGTGATGCATGATCAGGCGGCGGGCGCGCTCGTTCCAGGCGTGGGTACGCTCGACCACCCAACGTTTAGGCAACACGGTGAAGCCGGTGGTCAACGTTTCAGGGAACAAATCGTGCTGACCGGCTTGCGCCCACCGTCCTACATTCCGATTCGCCGGATGGCGAACGACTTCCACCGTGACGCCGTGCTGTTGCTGGACCGTAGCCGCCCATTGCCCGGCATAAGCCGAATCGACAAACAGGCGTTGCACGGTCGGGTACTTGGCAGCAGCACGGGCGATCGCCTCGGTGCCGGCATCGCGATCTTGCAGACTGGCGGCACATACGCTGATGGCCAAGACGAGCCCTAAGGTATCGACCACAAGATTGCGTTTGCGGCCTTTGACCTTTTTGCCGGCGTCGTAACCGGAAGGCCCGCCCTGCGGCGAACTGCGCGTGCTTTGCGCATCCAAAACCGCGGCGCTGGGCTCCTCTTCCCGCCCTTCGCGCACACGCCACATCTGCCGCAGACGATCGTGCATGGCCTCGAAACGACCTTGTGCGCTCCAGCGCCGGAAGGTTTTGTAGACGTTATCCCAATGCGGGAAATCTTTCGGCAACAAGCGCCACGCACAGCCCGTGCGGACGACATAGCAACACGCATCGACCATGGTGCGTCGCGACACCTTCTCCGGCACTCCCCGTCCGCCTTCAGGCTCGAACAAGTCTTGCACCAGCGCCCATTCCGCATCCGTCAGCGAACTCGCATAGCGTTCGTCTTGCACTGGCTGACGATGGCGTTCCTGATAACCATACCGTTTGAGCTTAGCATCCGCCGTCTTACCAATCGCCGCCGAACGCTTTGCCGGTTTTATCCGCTGGATGCCCGCGGCCGTCAGCGCTTTGCGTAACGTGGCGCCGTGGACGCAGCGCGAAGTGCGCTCCTGAAAGGCTTTGACCAGTTCTTCCAATGTCGCCGTTGGTTTCTCCGCGGTCAGTTCCTTGAGTATCTCTAAATCCCCAGCGGTTATTTTGGCAGGTCGGCCGCTACGCTTCATCACTCGACTTTTTGATATAATTCTAGAAGCCTCCTATTTTACTTTATTTTGTCTACACCCTCTAAAGGCGAGTTTTCTTCAGGACCGAAAACATTATCGCCGTAGCCGTTTCCGAAGACCTGAAGGTTCGCTGAAACCCTCTTAAAGTTTTGTCGGTTTTACCTTGGCTCCTGCCGAATCGCCAGTTAAGGGCGCCGCTACCGGGCGGCGCCTGACTCAAAGGGAGGGACACGAGACGAAAGCGTTTGACGTGCCTTGCGCCGCGCGCCTTTTTCCTTTAGCCTTGCGCCTTTATCCTTTTACCTGCTGTTATGACCACTTCCAAACGCCTGATTCTCGTCGACGGCTCGTCGTTTTTGTTCCGCGCCTATCATGCGCTGCCGCCGTTGACCAGCCCAGAGGGGCTCGCGACCAACGCGGTGTACGGCGTCTCGAACATGCTCAGGAAAATGCTCAATGATTACCCGGATGACCATTTCGCGGTGATCTTCGATGCGCCCGGCAAGACTTTCCGCCATGAGCTTTACGATCAATACAAGGCGCACCGGCCGCCGATGCCTGACGATCTGCGCTGCCAGATCGAACCCTTGCACCGATTGGTGCGGGCGATGGGATTGCCGCTGATCGTCGAGTCCGGCATCGAGGCGGACGACGTGCTGGGTTGCCTGGCGAAGAAGGCCGAAAAGCTCGGCTTCGAGGTGATCATCTCGACCGGCGACAAGGACATGGCGCAACTGGTCAACGCGCACATCTTGCTCGAAAACACGATGAACAACAGCCGGATGGACGTCCAGGGCGTGATCGACAAATTCGGCGTCCGGCCGGATCAGATCATCGATTACCTGGCATTGATCGGCGATGCGGTCGACAACATCCCGGGCGTGCCGAAGGTCGGTCCGAAAACGGCCGCGAAATGGCTCGAACAGTACGATTCGCTGGACAATCTGATCGCGAATGCGGACAAGATCAGCGGCAAGATCGGCGAAAATCTGCGCGCGAGCCTCGAACAACTGCCGCTGTCGAAACAATTGACCACGATCAAGTGGGACATCGACCTGCCTTACGACATCGAAGCTCTCGACCGCAAACCGGCAGATCCTGCCGAATTGAAAGCATTGCTTTCCGAATTCGGTTTTACCTCCTGGCTGAAGGCGCTCGGCAGCGAAACGGCCGCGCAGGCTGCATCCGATCCGGAAACGCCGCCTGGCAAAGCCGACTATGAAACGGTGCTCTGCGAAGAAGATTTCGAGCGCTGGCTCGCCAGACTCGACAACGCGGAGCTGTTCGCGTTCGACACCGAAACGACCAGTCTCGACTACAGCAAGGCACGCATCGTCGGCGTCTCGTTCGCGGTCGAGGCCGGCCATGCGGCGTATGTGCCGCTCGCGCACGATTATCCCGGCGTGCCCGAGCAGCTCGACAAAACTTGGGCCCTACAACGCCTGAGTCCCCTGCTCGAAAATCCCGCAAAAGCCAAACTCGGGCAGAACCTCAAATACGACCTGCATGTGCTCGCGAACGAAGGCATCGATCTGCAAGGCGTCGCGCACGACACGATGCTGGAGTCTTACGTCTATAACAGCACCGCGACCAAACACAACATGGACGATCTGGCGAAGAAATATCTCGGCGTCGACACGATCCATTACGAGGACATCGCCGGCAAGGGCGCGAAGCAGCTCTCCTTCGAGGAAATCGCGATCGAACAGGCCGCCCCGTATGCGGCCGAGGACGCGGACATCACCTTGCGCCTGCATCAACGGCTCCGGCCGCTGCTCGCGGAGCATGACGCGCTGTACCGGCTCTATCAGGAAATCGAGGTGCCGCTCTTGAGTGTGCTGGCCCGCATCGAGCGCAACGGCGTCGCGATCGACACCGACATGCTCGCGCAGCAAAGCATGGAACTGGCCAATCAAATCGTCAGCCTCGAACACCATGCGCACGATCTGGCCGGGCACAGCTTCAATCTCGGTTCGCCGAAACAGATTCAGGAGATCCTGTACGACCGCCTGCAACTGCCGGTGCTGAAGAAAACCCCGAAAGGCCAGCCATCGACCGACGAGTCGGTCTTGCAGGAACTGGCCGTCGATTATCCCTTGCCCAGGCTGATTCTCGAGCATCGCAGCCTTAGCAAGCTGAAGTCGACCTATACCGACAAGCTGCCCGAGCAGGTCGACCCTAATACCGGCCGTATCCATACCTCGTATCATCAGGCGGTCGCCGCGACCGGGCGGCTGTCGTCGTCCGATCCGAACCTGCAAAACATTCCGATACGCACCGAGGAAGGCCGCAAGATCCGCAAGGCATTCATCGCGCCGCCGGGTTACAAGATCGTCGCGGCCGACTATTCGCAGATCGAACTGCGCATCATGGCGCATCTGTCCGGCGACGCGGGCTTGTTGAAGGCGTTCGGCGAAGGCCTCGACGTGCATACCGCGACCGCGGCGGAAGTGTTCGGCGTCGCGCCGGAGCAGGTCACGCACGATCTGCGCCGTTCGGCGAAGGCGATCAATTTCGGGCTGATCTACGGCATGTCGTCGTTCGGCCTGGCGCAGCAGCTCGGCCTGACGCGCGGCCAGGCGCAGTCGTATATCGACCTCTATTTCGCGCGCTATCCCGGCGTCAAGGACTACATGGATTCGATCAGGGCCTTGGCCCGCGAGCAGGGCTATGTCGAAACGCTGTTCGGGCGTCGGTTGTATCTGCCCGACATCAACTCACGTAACGCGGCGCAGCGCCAGTATGCCGAACGCACCGCGATCAATGCGCCGATGCAGGGCACCGCGGCGGACATCATCAAGCGCGCGATGATCGCGGCCGACCGCTGGCTGACCGAGGAACGCGTGGACGCGAAGATGATCATGCAGGTGCATGACGAACTGGTGTTCGAAGTCGCCGAAGACCGGCTCGATCATTGCATGGCCAGGATCAGGGCGCTGATGAATTCGGCCGCCGATCTTAAAGTCCCTCTGCTCGTCGACGTCGGCGTCGGCGACAATTGGGATGAAGCGCATTAACCGGCGGCGTTAGGCCGCTCCGAACGAGATCGCTTGCCCCCCGATATTTATGGGTAATATCTTCCTGCATCCGTGCTAAGCAGCCCAATAGTTTAAACACTTATACCCTATAAAAAGTGCACTAATCTTATCCGATCGAGGTCAATAGACCCGTCCGGATTACTCAACACAAGAAAAGTTGCATGAACACGAGCCCCGAGAATCGCCGGTTGCCCTTGCCGATCGAGCCAAACGACGAAATCTCGCCCAAGGCTACGCCGAGTGCTCAAGCCTGCGGCGAACGTTGGGCCGAGGAAAGCCAAAAACGCCACGAATGGATTGCGGTCGCCGCGTATTTCAAGGCCGAAAAACGCGGCTTTGTGCCGAACCACGACTGGGAAGACTGGTTCGAGGCCGAACTCGACTATGCCAAGCGCCAGGTTCAGGACTATCTGATCCTCCTGGAGGAAGACGGCGAGGTGACCCTGGTCGGCCTGCAAAGACTGGCTTTTTCGATCGGCGTCGAACATCCAGACCAGATTCATTCGAAGACCGATCTGATCCAGGCGATTCAATGCGCCTGTCAGTTGTTGCCATGTTTCAGGATCGACGCCGAAGACCCCTGCAGTCAGTTCAACGATTGCCAATGGCGCGCCGAGTGCAAAAAAATGATCGCGGATTGGAAACGATACGGCTAAGGAGCTTAGAGCGATCGCGCGTTTATCTTCCACTGCCTTCTGCCGTGAAATCGGCGAATTTTTACCCCGATTCCGGATTAAAGTGTCTCATTAGCGGCCAAATGCTTTATCATTAGCGCCTCAAAAAATAATAATTAGCGAGCCGCTTTAAACCACTATGAGCCTGCCTTCAGAAAACTCGAACGACCGCCGTTTATCTCTGATCTTTTTGTTTGCCGCGACCCTGTTCAGCAGCGCATCCTTGATGTTCGTGCTGCAGCCGATGTTCGGCAAAATCCTGCTGCCCCTCTTGGGCGGATCGCCGTCGGTTTGGAATACCTGCATGGTGTTTTACCAAACGCTGCTTTTTCTCGGCTATTTGTATGCGCACCTGCTGTCGACGCGGCAAAACACCCATCGGCAGGTGCTGATCCATGGCGGATTGATGCTGGTCAGTTTGCTGGCACTGCCGGTCGCGATGCCCGAAAACGCCGCGCCGCCGACCGAAAGCAATCCGACTTTCTGGCTGCTGTGGACCTTGTTCATCGCGATCGGCCTGCCTTTTTTCGTGGTCTCGACCACCGCACCGTTGATCCAGAAATGGTTTGCCAACGTCGGCCACCATACCAGCCATGACCCTTATTATCTGTATGCGGCGAGCAATGCCGGCAGTTTGATCGCGCTGCTCAGTTACCCGTTTCTGTTGGAGCCGAATATCGGGCTGGATCAGCAACGGTCGGACTGGAGCATCGGCTATGTGCTGTTGTGCCTCTTGATTGCCGGCTGCGCCTTCATGTTATGGAAATCGCAGCAGCAAAATCCGGTCGTAGAGGATGACAATGGGGCGGATGATGAATTGAGCCCTCTGACCCGGTTGCACTGGCTGGTTCTGGCCTTGGTGCCTTCGAGCCTGCTGCTCGGTCTGACCAATTACATCAGCACCGACATTGCTTCGGTGCCGCTGCTCTGGATCATCCCGTTGACGCTTTACCTCCTAACCTTCATCATCGTGTTTTCGAAATGGCACGACCTGATTCATCCCTGGATGGTCAAGCTACAGCCGATGGTGCTCTTGCCGTTCATCGCCTATTCGTTCATCAATCCGGCGATCATTCCGTACTGGGTCAATCTGGCGCTGCATCTGGCCGCGTTCTTCATCGCGGTGATGGTCTGCCACGGCGAGCTGGCGAAAGCCCGGCCGCATACCCGGCATTTGACTACCTATTATCTGATCATGTCCTTCGCCGGCATGCTCGGCGGCATGTTCAACACCTTCGTCGCGCCGTTCGTGTTCAACGGCGTTTATGAATACCCGATCATGATCGTAGCCGCACTGCTCTTGCGTCCGGGCCTTAAACTTTCCCTCGGCAGCGACAAGATCGACTGGCTGAAACAGGCACTGTTCCCGGTTCTGCTGCTGGTGTTCGGCATCGCGGTGTATCTGGGCATCCATGATCTGCCGGAATATCTCGACACGATCGGCGTCGGCCTCCTGGTGTTGGCCGGTTTGCTCTACGCATTCAGGGACCGTCCGTTGACGATGGCTTTGTCGACCGGCATCCTGATTTTCTTCACGATGGGGCTGCACGGTCTGTTGTCGAACACGCTGTACCAGGACCGCACCTTTTTCGGCGTATTGTCGGTCCGGGAAAGCGTATTGACCAACGAGCAGGGGGAACCGGAGAAATACCACGAGTTTTATCACGGCACGACCAAGCACGGCGCGCAGCGCCTGACGGCCGAACATGCGCTGACGCCTTTGACCTATTTCAGCCGGCCGGGGCCTATCGGGCAGGTGTTCAGCGTTTTCGACGCTGTCGATCAAAACTGGGAGATCGGCGTCGTCGGTCTCGGCGCCGGCACCTTGAATTGCTACGCGAAGCCGACGCAAAGCTGGACCTTCTACGAACTCGACCCTCTGGTCGTCGAGGTCGCGAGCAATCCGAAATACTTCACCTATATCAGCGGCTGCAATCCGAAGGTGGCCATGCGCGTCGGCGATGCGCGCCTGTCGCTCGAAAAAGAACCGGATCAAAAATTCGATTTATATGTGATCGATGCCTTCAGCTCCGATTCGATTCCGACACACTTGTTGACGCAGGAAGCGATTCAGTTGTATTTCAAGAAGCTGAAGCCGAACGGCATTCTCGCGCTGCATATCACCAACCGCCATCTGGCGTTGAAAAAGGTGCTGGCCGATCACGCCAAGCAACTGCATTATGATGCGCTGCTCCAGGAGTTCGTCCCGCAGCAGGAAATTCCGCTGGTTGCGGCCACCGACTGGGTGGTGATGGCGAAAAAATCGGAGACGCTCGATCCATTGCGCAGCAGCAGCCTCGGCAAATGGCAAAAGCTGCCGATTACCTTCGGCCTGAAGCCGTGGACCGACGATTTCACGAATATCGTCACGATCTGGAAATAGGCGCTCCGGGGTAAGACGCAAACAAAAAGCCCGCCCTTCTACGGAAGGGCGGGCTTTTTTTATCGCGAATTCTAGGGGCTGTTGCCGTTTCACATCGGTAGCCAGATGAAAACACAGGCCAAGGCGATGACGCCTTCAAACCTGTCATAGCCTTTGTCAGCGACCACGTACTCAACCGGGGGAAGTTTGGCCACCAACTCCGGGGCTTCTTTGCAGTCATGGACTTCCCTCCGGTGACAGAGAAATGGATGGGAAGGCCGCCCGCATCAACAACCCTGTGAATTTTAGTCGTATTGCCCGCAACCGATTTCCCGATCGCCGTTTCCTGTTCATGGGCTGCGCCGCTGCTATGCTGGTGGGCTTTCACGATACTGCAGTCAATGAATGCCCATTCCAAATCCGGCGCCACAACCAGTGCCTGAAAGAGCCCCATTAATTTTTCTTGAAGCGACCAGGCATTGAATCGCTTATAGACCGCATTCCATTTGCCAAAGGCTGCCGGCAAGTCTCTCCAAAGACAGCCGGCTCGCATACGATAAAAATGCCTTCAACTGTTTGCCGAAGCGTGGGTTTGTCATAAATCCCCAAACTCAGCAGGACGGTTTTAAATTTGTTTCAATGTTCATCCGTAAACAGTTGTCGCGGCATCGATGGCTTTTTCTTTGTGACTGAAAAAATTCAATTAGTGGGGCCAATCCAACAGCGTTTCAAAGGCATGATTGTAAAATGGCAAGCCCTCTAACTTCTCAGTATTTCGATCAGCCTATTGATATATAGCCTGGCAGGGGACAAGCGCGTTTTCAACCATGCCTTTCCCGTTCTAAGCCTTGCCACGATGCTTTGGTGAATAGCGCTCGATTTAATCCTTTCGATGATCAATAGGATTAAATCGTAAGCCTGTTTAAACCACCCGAATGTCATCAGTTTCTCTTTTGCTACCCGAAAGAGCCAAAAAGTGAACGCGGCAACCGGAATTTTACCCGCATACAGCGCCGTCCCGGCGACCACCTTGCCTGTGCCTATCAGCTTCAGCGCGAAAATACCCAGTAACTCCACCTGGATAAACAACGCCAAAAAGAGCACCAGCAGCACATGGCGATTGAGCCTGTCAATAAACGCCTCGGCTTTCTGCAGGATGGCAAGACCATGGATGAAGGTGTAGATCGGCTCGGCGATGTTTTCCCAAACCAGTTCTTCCAGAACGATATAAACGGTCACCAATACCCCTAAAACGATATCGGCGATTTTCGCGATGATTTTTTTCAACATAGTTCGATTCTCAAAGCGCTGATGGTCAGTGGACCATTGTATAGCAATCCAGTATTTTCGGCCCCTAAGTTCGGTGGTTTCGTGCTACCCCTTGGAGCGGATACCTATCATGTGACGACAAGCTATTATTAAGAGCATTCGTGTTAGACTCTGGCCTCGTAAGCCGTCCGTCAAAAATGCGCGCTACGCAATCGGATTTCCCGGCAGGTCGGTTTACCTTTGCTACAGCAATGGCGTCATTCGAACGCAAAAAGATAAGTACTTAACCGTTCATCAGTTTTTTGGGGAGAGCAATACGATGTTTAAAATAGCATACAGCCGGTCCCAGCTTTTTCTGGGCGTTTTTTCGGCCGCGCTGGCTTTCGATGCGGCGGCAACCGGGGTGGACAAAGCCTATCGCCATGCCGTCGAGGATGCGGCCTTCGCCGAGGAGAGCGAGATTTCAAACAACCTGATTCCGATCTCGAAAGACAATCCGAACCTCGTCTGGAACGAAGACAAAAGCAAGATATTGGTCGCGACCTGGAAGGCGCAAGGCGCTTACGAGCGGTTTTTGAAGCCCTACGATAAAACCTCGGACAATCCGGAATACGCGGTCTGGGTCACTACGGCACCGCAAGCCAAAAAGCTGTGTTCCGAATTTGCCGCGGCGAAACCTAAGATCGCCAAAGACGCGGTCGACCTGCGGCTGAAACAATATTTAGGCCTGGATTCACAATGGCAATACGACGTGTTCGTCGAAATGTGGGTAGACCCTGCCGACCTGTTCCGTCCCTGTGTCGATCCGCAAACCGACGACAAAACTTGCGGCCGCGATTTCGCCGGCGAGCCGCCCAAGGTGGAGAAAATCGCCGATTACCGCGCCTTTTATCGGGACCTGTATTTTAAAAGTTTCCGCAGCAGCGCCGGCGTGCCCTGGACCGGCCTGGGCTACACCTACGACTGGGGCAACAAAAAAAGCGAAGTCGGCGCCAGCGAGTTCATCATGAAACCCGAAAGCCACTATGAAATCAAAGCCGTGACACCGACGATGGAGTATTGCCGGACATAAGGCAGCTTACAACCCTGGCAAAAGATCGGGCAGATCGGCAACCGATGCAATGAGCCGGTCCGGCACGACCGGGCTGTTGTCCGCATAGGCTTGCCGGTATTTGCCGGTTTTGACCAGAATGCCGGTCAGGCCCGCGCCCTGGCCGCCGCCGATGTCGGAATCTATGTCGTCGCCGACAATCGCGACCTGCTCCGGCGGCAAGCCCAGTTCGGTCAGGGCGGCCTTAAAAAAATCCGGCGACGGCTTGCCGATAATCGTGGCCTGTTTCTGGCTGGCGTATTCCAGGGCGCTGACGAAGGCGCCGACGTCCATTTGCAGGCCGTGTTCGGTCTGCCAGAAGCGGTTTTTGTGGATCGCGATCAGCTCGGCGCCGTTGATCAGCAGGTTGAAAACCCGATTGAGCAGCGCGTAGGACCAGGCCTCGCCGATATCGCCGATGATGACGAAATCGGCCTTGCTGTCCGACTGCCTGAAATGCCGAAAATCCTGTTTGACGTCATCGGCCAGCAGCAAATGGCAGACCGGATCGTCGAATTGTTGCAGGTGGATCAGGGCGGCGCGGGTCGCGCTGACAATTTCGCCTTCGGCGATGCCAAAACCGAGACCGGTCAGTTTTTGATGCAGCGAAGGGCGCGATAAGGTGCTGGTGTTGGTGATGAATCGGCAGCGGTAGCCGCGTCGTTTTATCTGATCGACGGCCTCGATGGCACCTTCAAGCACCGTTGAGCCGACATACAGGACGCCGTCGAGATCGAACAGAATGCCGCGTATTGAAGATAAAGCTGCCATCCAAGATCCGTTAGGGTGCGGGGAAGAAGGGGGACGCGCTGCAGAATCGGCGCCTACCGTGCCCAAAAAAGTTGTGTCGATACATAGACTCCGTCCCTGCCGCAATTATCCTGCCGTCTCCCTGCGCCACCAGTCGATTACAAAAGCCTTGCCTCAGACGGCGGCTGTTCGCCCCAATCGACCGCGACTTTCGGCCCGGCAACGCGGCAAAACCGTCAGGCGCCCGCAGGGCACGTATTTTCGAACACTCAGAGAAGTTGTTTCATGTTATTCTTGCGTTCCTATGGATTACTGATTTATTGCTGATTTTTAATGCTCAATTTCAAAAATATCGCCCTGCGCCGGGGCGCGAGACTGCTGTTCGACGAGGCGTCTTTTACGATTCATCAGGGCGAAAAGGTCGGTATTACCGGCGCGAACGGGGCCGGCAAGTCGAGTTTTTTCGCGCTGATCCGGGATGAACTGCATCTCGACGCCGGCGATTTTTCGATGCCGCCGAATCTCGAAATCGCGCATGTCGCGCAGGAAACCCCGGCCGCCGAATGCAGCGCGATCGACTATGTGATGGACGGCGACCGCGAGCTGCGCCGCCTGCAAGGCGAACTGCAAACGGCCGAAGCGGCCCATGACGGCCTGAAACAGGCCGAACTGCATGCCGCGCTCGACGTGATCGGCGGCTATGAGGCGCAGGCGCGCGCATCGCGGCTGATGAGCGGTCTCGGCTTCAAACCCGCGCAGGAACAGGCCCAGGTCGGCTCCTTTTCAGGCGGCTGGCGGATGCGGCTGAATCTCGCGCAGGCCTTGATGTGCCGTTCCGACGTGCTGCTGCTCGACGAACCGACCAACCATTTGGATCTGGATGCGGTGATCTGGCTGCAGGACTGGCTGTGCCGGTACCCCGGCACCCTGCTGCTGATCTCGCACGACCGCGATTTTCTCGATGCGATCACCGATCACATCGTGCATCTCGAACAGGGCAAGGTCAACATCTATACCGGCAACTATTCCGCATTCGAAAGGATGCGCGCCGAGAAGCTCGCGCAGCAACAGGCCGCCTTCCAGAAGCAGCAGCGCGAAATCGCGCACATTCAAAGCTTCATCACCCGCTTCAAGGCGCAGGCGACCAAGGCACGGCAGGCGCAGAGCCGGATCAAGGCCCTGGAGCGGATGGAATTGATCGCGCAGGCGCATGTCGACTCGCCCTTCCATTTCAGTTTCCCGGAGCCCGGCCGGATGTCGAGCCCGCTGTTGACGCTGGATAAGGCGGACATCGGCTACGGCGACAAGATAGTGATCCGAAAAGCCGGCCTGTCGCTGTCGCCGGGCGACCGGGTCGGGCTTTTGGGGCCGAACGGCGCGGGCAAGTCGAGCCTGATCAAGGTATTGGCCGGCGCGATGCGACCTTTGTCCGGCGACAGACAGGAGTCGATGCACCTGAAGATCGGTTATTTCGCCCAGCATCAGCTCGAACAACTGCGCATGGACGAATCGCCGCTCTGGCATTTCCAGAGACTAGACCCGCAGGCGACCGAAAAAGACCTCAGGAATTTCCTCGGCGGCTTCGATTTTCAGGGCGACAAGGTGATGGAGCCGGTGCGGCCGTTTTCGGGCGGCGAGAAAGCGCGGCTGGTGCTCTCTCTGTTGGTTTACCAGAACCCGAACCTGCTCTTGCTCGACGAGCCGACCAACCATCTGGACCTCGAAATGCGCGAGGCCCTGATCATGGCGCTGCAGGATTACCAGGGCGCCCTGGTCACCGTATCGCACGACCGGCATATGCTGCGCTCGGTCACCGACCGGTTGCTCCTGGTCGCGGACGGCAAGGTCGAGCCCTTCGACGGCGATCTGGACGATTACAGAAACTGGCTCGGCGAGCAGAAAAAAGGCGACGTGAAAGACACGGCGGCCGAGGCCGCGTCCGGCATCAACCGCAAGGACCAACGCAAGCTCGATGCCGAACGCCGGCAGCGCAACAAACCGTTGATGGATGCGCTGAAGAAAGCCGAACAGGCGGTCGAAAAATTCCATCAGGAACAGCGGCAACTGGAACAGCAACTGGCCGATCCCGGCATTTATCAGGACTCGGAAAAAAACCGGCTGAAAGAGGTGATGGCCAGAAAGGTTGAGGTGGACAAGGCGCTCGAAGACGCCGAGGCGCTCTGGCTGGAGGCGGAGGAAAAACTCGCGGCGGCCCAGCAGGACTGATCTCGGCACACGGGCGGCGCATGCAAACACGATAACACTAAGAATCCAGGCAGGCCACCCCATGTACGAATTGATCGTTCTGCTCTTCTCGATTTGCCGCTTGAAAAAAGGCCCGGAGGATTTGCCTTATTCGCTGACCTTGCTCAAAATAACCGCCGCCGCCTTCGCAGGCGTCCGGATTTTGATGCGTTACAGCGGCGGCCATCTGCTCCGCGCGCTCCTGGAGACCGGCACCGAAATCGTTTATATCGGGCTGTTCAGCGCCGCGATGCTGCATGCGAGCCGGCATCTGAACCGCTTTTATCAGGTCGCGAGCGCATTTTTCGGGGCCTATGCATTGATCGGCTTTCTGGCGTTACCGGCCGTCTTGATGTTGCTGGCCGGGCAGCCCGGAGGCCTCGCGGCGATCATCTTGATCGGCATCACCGCCTGGTTTTGCGCGGTTACCGCGCACATCGTCTATCATGCGCTGGCGCCGAATATTTGGCTCAGCCTGGGCTGGGCGCTGGCTTTTTTGGTCGGTTTTGTACTGCTGGCCATATTCTTCGGACATGAAAACGGCATCGGTTAGGAGGAAGGGTGAAAACATACAAACATATCTTATTGGCGGTGGATTTTTTCGACCAACAGGCGATCGTGATCGAGCGCGCGCAGGAACTGGCGGCGCGCTACGGCGCCAAGCTCAGCCTGATTCATGTGGTCGATAATTTGCCGATAGGCGATCCGGCGAATGACGTGCTGGTGCCTTTCGAAATGGATTTGTCGCAGGAGTTTATCGCGCTCGGCCGGAAAAAACTGGCCGAACTGGCGGCGAAATTGGGCGTTCCGGAAGCGCAAACCTGGCTCGAAACCGGCAGCCCGAAGCAGGAAATCGTACGTATCGCCGAAGAAAACGCGGTCGATCTGATCGTGGTCGGCTCGCACGGACGCCATGGCTTGGCGCTGTTGCTGGGCTCGACCGCCAACGGCGTGCTGCATCATGCCCGTTGCGACGTGCTGGCGGTGCGCTTGCAGAATCCATAAAATAAGTAGAATAAATCAGGCCTCCGCCACGCGGCAGCAATCCGACGGCGGCAGTCTTTCACATTAAGGTAGGGGAAAATGATAGGAAAAATTGCAAGTTTCGATCCCGAAGCCGGGACCGGCCTAATCGACAGCGAAGGACAGACTTATCCGTTTGCGTTAGAGGATTGGACCGATGAGGTGCCACCCGATCAAGACGACGACATCCGCTTCGAACTGGAAAACGGCAAGGCCGTGCGCGTGGCCCTGGTCGGCACTTATACCGAAGAGCCGAAGGCCGTCAAATACAAATATCTGGCCGGCGCACTCTCCTTGTTTTTCGGCTGGGCGGGGCTCGGGCGGATTTATCTGGGCTATTACAAGATCGGCTTCTTTCAAATCATCCTGACCGCCTTTCTGTTGCGCGCGGGCTTCATGGTGTTCGTGCCGCAATGGGGCTTTGTCGAAGCGGTACTGCTGTTCGCTAGCAAGTTCGACCGGGATGCGAAGGGCCGCCCTTTGAAATAGCGGCGGTGCTCGCCCTCAGGATTTAATCAAACATCACTATCCGGAGTTCCACCCGTATGAATATCCGATCCATTGGATCCGGCCTGCTGGCGCTAGGCTTTTGCGCTGCGGTTTTCGCGGCCGATCTTGACCGCGCCGAAGTCGAAAAACGCCTCGCCGCGGCCGACAAAGCGCATCCGGCCGATCTGCGCCGCAAGGATTTGACCGACCTGGACCTCTCCGGTCTGGATTTTCGGCAGGCGGACCTCTGGGGAGCCGACCTGCGCCGAGCGAATTTCAGCCGCAGCAATCTATCGGGCCTGAATCTGGACTTGTCCGTGATGACCAAGATCAACCTGTCCGGGGCCGACCTGTCCAACACCAGCATTTTCGGCGTCTCGATCATGGGCGCCGACCTGAGTCATGCCAATCTTGCCGGCAGCCGGATCATCGCGAATCTGGACAATGCCGATCTGAGCCATGCCAATCTGGCGCATGCGAAGTGGGGCGCGGACATGAAGAACCAGCCGATGGGACTGATGCGGGTCAGCCTGAATCATGTCAACCTTTCAGGCGCCGACCTCAGCCATGCCGACCTGAGCCGCGGACTGATGCGGCATGCGAACCTCCGCGGCAGCCGGCTGAACAACGCGGTGCTGTCCAGCGTCGATTTATCCGGCGCGGATTTGACCGACGCCGATTTGAGCGGCGCCGATCTGTCCGGCAGCCACCTCGAAGACGCCGACTTGACCGGCGCCAATCTGGCGGGAACCCGCCTGACCGGCATCGGCAACAAATCCACGATCAAGGGGCTGGACGCGGCGAAAAACCTGCAATCGGCGATTTTTGATTAACACCGAAGGCACAACCCGCCGCAAACAATTGATTCACTGCAGAAACTCTGCCGACCACACGCCGCCTTATCAAGGCGCAAAACCGATTTGATGACTGGACACCCGATGAGCAACCCATTATTGGCCAATACCGAACTGCCGCTGTTCTCCCAAATTCAACCCGAGCATGTCGAACCCGCGATCGACCAGTTACTGGCCGAGGCGCGCGCGACCGTCGAAAACTGCCTGAACGCGACAAGCGATTACACCTGGAAAAACCTGATCGAGCCGATCGAAAACGCCGAAGACCGGCTCAGTAAGGCCTGGTCCCCGATCAGCCACATGAATTCGGTGGTCAACAGCGACGCGCTCCGCGAAGCCTATAACGCCTGCCTGCCGAAACTGAGCGCCTATGCGACCGAGATGGGGCAGAACGAGGCCTTGTTCAAAGCCTACAAGGCGATCGAAAGCAGCGCCGAATACGCCAGCCTCGACATCGCCCAGCAAAAGATCATCCAGAACGCCCTGCGCGATTTCCATTTGTCCGGCATCGATCTCGACGCCGAGAAAAAGCAGCGCTACAAGGAAATCAGCCAGGAATTGTCGAAGCTTGCGAGCACCTACGAAGAAAACGTGCTCGATGCGACCAACGGCTGGTCGAAACTGATCACGAACGAACTCGACCTGACCGGCCTGCCCGCTTCGGCCCTGGCGCAGGCCCGGCAGACCGCCGAACAAAACGGCCAGCAAGGCTGGATGATCACGCTGCAATTTCCGTCCTATCACGCGGTGATGACCTATGCGGACAACCGCGAACTGCGCCGCGAACATTACGAAGCCTACGCGACCCGCGCCTCCAATCAGGGCCCGCAGGCCGGCCGCTGGGACAACAGCGAAATCATGGAAAAGATCCTCGCGCTGCGCCACGAAAAGGCGCGCCTTTTAGGTTTCGCCAATTTTGCCGAACTGTCGCTGGCGACCAAGATGGCCGAGAAACCCGACGACGTGATCGGTTTTCTCGAAGACCTGGCCGACAAATCCTGGCGGCAGGCGCGCCGCGATCTGGCCGAGCTGCGCGAATTCGCAAAGGCCCATTACGGCATCGGCGACCTGCAAAGCTGGGACATCGGCTATTACTCCGAAAAAATGCGCCAGCATTTCTACCAACTGTCGCAGGAAGAGGTCAAGGCGTATTTCCCGATCACCAAGGTCCTGCCCGGCCTGTTCGCGGTCGTCGAAAAATTGTACGGACTGCGGATTGCCGAGACGGATGCTGTCGACATTTGGCATCCCGATGTGCGTTTTTTCGAAATCACCGACCCAAACGGCGACCTGCGCGGCAAATTCTACATCGACCTGTACGCGCGGGCGAAAAAACGCGGCGGCGCCTGGATGGACGACTGCGTCGGCCGCAAGAAAATCGACGGCGCCGTGCAAATCCCGGTCGCCTATCTGACCTGCAATTTCACCCCGCCGACCGGCAACGAGCCTGCGCTGCTGACGCACGACGAAGTCACGACGCTGTTTCACGAGTTCGGCCACGGCCTGCAGCACATGCTGACCCGGGTCGATCACCTCGGCGTGTCCGGCATCAACGGCGTCGAATGGGACGCGGTCGAATTGCCGAGCCAGTTCATGGAAAACTGGTGCTGGGAGAAGGACGCGCTGGCCTTGATGTCCGGCCATTACCAAAGCGGCGAGCCCTTGCCCGACGACTTATTGAACAAGATGCTGGCGGCGAAAAATTTCCAGGCCGGCATGCTGATGGTGCGCCAGCTCGAATTCAGCCTGTTCGACTTCCGCATCCATCGCGACTACGATCCTGACAAGGGCGGACGCATCTATGAAACCTTGAATCAGGTCAGGGAGCAGGTCGCTGTCGTCCAGCCGCCGGCCTTCAACCGTTTCGCGCACGGCTTCTCGCACATCTTCGCGGGCGGCTATGCGGCCGGCTATTACAGCTACAAATGGGCCGAAGTGCTGTCCAGCGACGCGTTTTCGTTGTTCGAGGAAAAAGGCATCTTCGACCCGGAAACCGGCCATGCGTTTTTGACCCAGATTCTCGAAAAAGGCGGCAGCGAGGACGCGATGGACCTATTCGTCAAATTCCGCGGCCGCAAGCCGACGATCGACGCCTTGCTCCGGCATAACGGCATCGCGGCATGAAATACAAAGACCTCCGCGACTTCATCGCACAACTCGAAAAGGAAGGCGAACTCAAACGCGTCAAAGTCCCTGTCGATCCCTATCTCGAGATGACCGAAATCTGCGACCGCACCTTGAAACAAGGCGGCCCGGCGCTGTTGTTCGAAAACCCGGTCGGCTCGAACATTCCGGTGCTCGGCAATCTGTTCGGCACCGCGCACCGGGTCGCGATGGGCATGGGCGCCGACTCGGTCGGTGAATTGCGCGGCATCGGCGAACTGTTGGCCTATCTGAAGGAACCCGAACCGCCGAAAGGCATGAAGGACGCGCTCGAAAAGTTTCCGGTATTCAAGCAGGTCCTGAACATGGCCCCGAAACTGGTCAAGGATCCACCCTGCCAGCAAGAAGTGATCGAAGGCGGCGACATCGATTTAAGTCACTATCCGATCCAGACCTGCTGGCCGGAAGACGCCGGCCCCTTGATCACCTGGCCCTTGGTGATCACCAAGGGGCCGTTCAAGGAACGGCAGAATCTCGGCATCTACCGCCAGCAGGTGATAGCCAAGAACAAAGTAATCATGCGCTGGCTGGCCCATCGCGGCGGCGCGCTCGACTTCCGGGAATGGCAGAAAGCCCGCCCGGGCGAGCCGTATCCGGTCGCGGTCGCGCTCGGGGCCGATCCTGCGACGATCCTCGGCGCGGTCACGCCGGTGCCCGATTCGCTCTCCGAATATGCGTTCGCGGGGCTGCTGCGCGGCAGCAAGACCGAGGTCGCCAGCTGCCTGAGCAACGATTGGCTGCAGGTCCCGGCCAGCGCCGAGATCGTGCTCGAAGGCTTCATCTATCCGGGCGAAACCGCGCCGGAAGGCCCGTTCGGCGATCACACCGGCTATTACAACGAAGTCGACGAATTCCCGGTGTTCACGATCGAGAAGATCACCCAGCGCCACAACCCGATCTATCACAGCACCTATACCGGCCGCCCGCCCGACGAACCGGCGATCCTCGGCGTCGCGCTGAACGAGGTGTTCGTGCCGATCCTGCAAAAACAGTTCCCGGAAATCGTCGATTTCTACCTGCCGCCGGAAGGCTGCTCGTACCGGATGGCCGTGATCAGCCTGAAGAAGCAGTACGCCGGCCACGCGAAAAGGGTCATGTTCGGCACCTGGTCTTTCCTGCGCCAGTTCATGTACACCAAGTTCGTGATCGTGGTCGACGACGATGTCGACGTGCGCAACTGGCAGGACGTGATCTGGGCGATCACGACCCGGATGGACCCGGCACGCGATCTGACGATCCTCGAAAACACCCCGATCGACTATCTCGACTTCGCCTCGCCGGTATCCGGTCTCGGCTCGAAAGTCGGCTTCGACGCGACCAACAAATGGCCCGGCGAAACCAACAGGGAATGGGGCCGGACGATTGCGATGACCGAAGCCGTCGTCAAGAAGGTCGATGCGATGTGGGACAGTTTGTTTTAATTAGGCGACGGGCGCTTGCTCGGCCGCCACCACGAACGCATCGCAGTAAATGTCGGCCAGCTTTGCGCCTTTCAGGTAAGCCTGTTTTTGGGCCGTCTTGACCATGTCCGGGTGACCGCACAGAAACACGCGCCAACTGGACAAATCGGGGTGCGCGGCCAGGGCCGCCTCATTGGCCCGCCCTTGGATAATGCCTTCCGGCGCATCGCCGCTAGAAACACAAGGCGTGTAGGAAAAATTGGGATGCCGTTCGGCGAGTGCGCGCATTTGATCGACATGGTAGAGGTCTTCATGCTCGCGGCTGCCGTGAAAAAGACCGATCGGTCCCGAGTGCCCGTGCGCCAACGCATCGGCCAGAATGCCCGCCAGCGGCGCCAGGCCGGTGCCGGTGCCGATCATCAGAATCCCCTGGTCCTTGCGGTCGGGAAGATAAAAGCATTGGCCCTGCGGTTCCGAAACCGGGATCGAATCGCCAACCTTCAGTTCCTCATGCACCCAGGTGCTGAAACGTCCGCCCGGCAGACGGCGGATATGGAATTCGAGGGCACCGGAAGCATGCGGAATGTTCGCGATCGAATAGCTGCGCGTCAGGCCGTCGCTGCGTTGCAGATTGACGAATTGGCCGGCCCGGTAGCGGTCCGCGTCACGAATTTCGATGATCAGCAGTTGGGTGTTTCGATTCAAGGGCTCGTTGGCGACGACCCTGCCATCGGCAAAACTTGCCGCCTCTTTGGACAATTTCAGCGTCATCGGCTGCTCGGGATGACATTGGCAGGCCAAAAAATGCCCGCTGCTTTTCAGGGTGTCTTTCAGCCCCCCCTGCGCTTTTACCGGCGGTCTGGCGTCGAGACTTTGCACCACACAGCTCTGGCAGACGCCCGCCTTGCAGCCGTAAGGGATATTGATGTTTTCGCGCAAGAGCGCGTCGAGCACTGTTTCGCCCGGACGGCAGGTGACGCGGTTGTTTTTGATCGTTAGGTCAAACATAGTAACCTCCTTGCAAAATCAAGCCGTGATCCGCTCGGCAAATCACGGCTTGCCATCGCATTTATAAGCCCAGAACATCCGACCGCGCGCTCAGCGCAATCGCGGCGGCTTCGGCAATCAAGTCTTCAGGCACGTTCAACTCATGCAGCGTGGCGCCCAGATGCTCCATCACCGCATCGAAATGCGAACCGTTCATACCCATCTTGACCAGGCGCGCGTGCGCGCTGCGCATGTCCTTGCCGGTGTAGTTGTTCGGACCGCCGAAAGCATAGGTAAAGAACGCTTTTTGCTTGGCGACCTGGGCGTCCATGTCGGTCGAATCGAAAAAACGGTTGATCCGGTAATCGCTCAGTACCTTACGGTAAAAAAGATCCACCGCAGCATTGACCGCCGCCTCGCCGCCGATTCTTTCGTAGAGTGAATTGCTCATTGTTGATGCCTCATGATATTGGAAATTAAACCTCTCTCGTGCGGTCTGTGTTCGAGACTATCGAATGAAACCGCGAGATAATTTTAACTCGATATTACACTTTTGCAATATTTTTATTGCAAAAGCAATAAAAATATTGCAACCTAGACGAAACAGACATCATTCGGCCTCTTTCGAAGAAGAGTTTCCTAGTCGCAGGACCTAGGATTTGCTATGATGGGCATTAATGAAGATTTAATAAATAGGCTTTATATGGCTGAAGGCATTAGCTCAAGGCAACAACAAATTCTTGATCTGTTATTGAATTTCAAGGCAGGCCTCTGCATCGACGAAATTGCCGGAAAACTGGAGATTTCGCGCAACGCGGTGCAGCAGCACATCGACAAGCTCGAACGCGACGGTTATGTCAAAATGGGCATGTTGAATAAGACGGCGGGGCGCCCGGTACGCGTATTTGTGCTGACCGAAGCCGGCATCAACAGCTTTCCGAAACAATACGCCTGGTTTGCCGAGCTGATTCTGGCCAATTTGAAGCAGGAGATGGGCGCCGAGGCGTTCCAGCGCTATTTACATCAATTGGCGACTTCGCTGGCGCAAGGCTTGCTGCCCCAACTTGCGGGCAAGCAAAATGAAGAGCGGCACGCCGAACTGGTCCGCATCATGAACGAACTCGGCTTTCAGGCCAGACTGACTGCGGCGGACGGGGGCCAGCCGTCGATCGAAGCGTTCAACTGCGTCTACCACGATCTGACGCAAAAATTTGAGGAGGTCTGCGAATTCGACAGAGCCCTGATGACGACCCTGTTGAACCAGGACATCGATCACGTCGAGTGCATGGCCAAGGGCGGATGCGTGTGCAAATTTCGGATCAAGCCTTAGCCGCAAAGCGTTTCCTCTCTCCCCGCCGCGTCAACGCCTCGCCAAAAACATCGCATCGCCATAGCTGAAAAAGCGGTAAGACTGCTCGATCGCATGCCGATACGCCGTCATGATCCGCTCGTAACCTGCAAAGGCCGACACCAGCATCAGCAGAGTCGATTCGGGCAGATGGAAATTGGTCAGCATCGCATCGACGGTGTTGAATCGGTAACCGGGCGTGATAAACAGATTGGTGTCGCCGCAGCCCGTTTGCAACTGGCCGCTTCGGCTGGCCGATTCGAGCGCCCTGACCGCGGTCGTGCCGATCGCGATGACCCGGCCGCCGCGCTCGCGGACTTCCTGCACCGCCGCCACCGTTTCGGAAGAAACCGAGAAAAATTCGTGGTGCATCACATGCTCGGCCAGATTTTCGACCCGCACCGGCTGGAAGGTGCCGCTGCCGACATGCAACGTCACGAAAGCGGTTGCCGCGCCTTTATCCGCGATTTTCGCCAGCGTCTCCAGATCGAAATGCAGGCCCGCGGTCGGCGCGGCCACCGCGCCCGGCTCTTTCGCGAACACCGTCTGATAACGGCTTAAATCTTCGCTCTCGTCGGAGCGGGCAATATAAGGCGGCAACGGCACATGGCCGATGCGATCGAGCAGTTCGGGCAGCGCCGAATCAAATTCGAGTTCGAATAAATCGCCCGCCCGGCCCGACACCCGGCATGACTGCGCCTGATCCAGTTCAATCCGCGCCCCGGGTTTTGGCGATTTGCTGGCGCGGACATGCGCGATCGCATGGTGCGCATCCTGAATGCGTTCGATCAGAATTTCTACCTTGCCGCCCGTCGCTTTCTTGCCGAACAGGCGGGCGGGAATCACGCGGGTGTCGTTGAATACCAGCAAGTCTTTCGCATCGATCAACTCGATAAAATCGGTAAACATCCGGTCCTGAATCTGCCAGTCGGGCGCCTGCATGCACAACAGCCGGCTCGCCTGCCGTTCGGGCAGGGGGTGCTGGGCAATCAGGTTGTCGGGGAGGAGGTAAAAGAAATCGCTTTTCTTCATGAACGCCAGGTCATTTATGGGGGTGATGACCTATTGTAAAAAAAATGCTTGCCAATTTGTAATTTATTTCCGTATAATAGCAACTTCTTTGCCGGGGTGGCGGAACTGGTAGACGCGCCGGATTCAAAATCCGGTGATGGTGACATCGTGTCGGTTCGATTCCGACCCTCGGTACCAGATTATGGTTCAGAGCCGTGCAAAGAACTCCAAAAACCCGCAAGTCTTCTGGCTTCGCGGGTTTTTTTATGCCCAACGAAGTACAACGGAATACAGTAACATTCGACAAAAACAGCAGTAACATTTACAGTAGTTTTCGCCCCCACCCCAAAAGTTACTGCAAATCGAGGTTACTGCATGGCGAAAGAATTACTGAAACCTGTAACAGTCAGCAACGCCAAACCCGGCGACAAAGATAAGCGACTGAATGACGGCAACGGTCTGTATGTACTCATCAAGACCACTGGCGCGAAATGGTGGCGACTTGACTACACCATCAACGGCACGCGAAAAACTTTATCACTCGGAGTTTTCCCTGCAACAAGTTTGGCCGATGCTCGACGCAAAGCCGAAGAAGCCCGCGCTAAGGTTGCCAATGGTGTGGACCCCAGCGACACTCGCAAAGAAATCAAAGCAGCCAAACAGATCGAGGCGGAAAATCAAAAACGAATCGATGCTGGCTTACCAGCCATTAATAGCTTTGAGCATGTGGCTCGTGAGTGGTTAGCATCTCTTTTACACACGGTTACCGACAAAACCCACCAAAAGAAAGTCAGACGTTTTGAACTTCATGTCTTCCCGTCGATTGGTCAAATGGGAATAGCCGTGATCAAGTCGCCCAATATTTACAGCCTGCTCAAACCACTCATTGCAAAAGGGGAATTGGAGACAGCTCACCGACTGCATAGCGAGATAGGCGCAGCTTTCGCTTATGCAATAGCTCATGGATTCACTGATTACGACCCGGCGCAAGCGGTTGCCGCACAGATTCCACCCCAAAAGGTAAAACACCGAGCTGCATTGACTGAACAGAAAGAGGTAGGTCAAATGCTCAGGGACATATACAGCTATGAAGGAACTTTTGTTGTGCAATGCGCCTTGAGAATATCGCCGCTCTTATTTCAACGTCCCGGCGAAATCCGACAAATGGAATGGAAGGATGTTGACCTAGTAGAACGTGAGTGGAGGCCATTTGTTACTAAGACCAACGTTCTACACATTGTCCCTCTATCGGCACAAGCAATCACCATTTTGGAAGCAATAAAGCCGCTAACCGGATCGGGACGTTATGTTTTTCCCTCAATCCGGGGCGATGGGCGGCCAATGTCAGACGGTACCATCAGAACTGCGCTAAGAACCCTAGGATATGACAAAGATTCGATGTCAGCGCATGGATTCAGAACAACCGCATCAACCCTTCTGAACGAACAAGGTTGGAGCCCTGACGCGATTGAACGGCAATTGTGCCACATGCCTAAGGATCAGGTTAGAGCCGCCTACAACCGGGCGCAATACCTAGATGAGCGGCGGCGCATGATGCAGGCTTGGGCTGATTATCTTGACGGCTTGAAGAATGGAGCCCAAATAATCCCGATCAAGAAAATCGGATAAAACATACTGAAATTGACCAATGACTAAAGTAGAAATTGATACAAGCTGGTTTGATTTAAAGAACTATGAAGCGTTAAAAACGATGTCAACTGACGGATGGGCAAAAGCCCTCAGTATTCGTCATCAAATCTACTTCAGCAGTATTGAAAGCGATAGCCCTTGTCAACCGGGCAGACCTCCTCGCACTTTCTTATTAAAAAAAGTAGAAGCATTAAAGAAAGGCGTCGTAATATCTAATGAAAACGCAGATGCTGGTTTGAATTACAAAGTAAATTCCATATTAAATGGTGACCCATTTTCAACGTTTTCTGTAAACAGCCTTTCTTCTTATGAACTGGCTCAATTAGCGACAAATCCCAATCTTTCACAAGTGTGGGAGGCTTGCAATCACATGTATGAGCTTGATGCAAACCGCTATGACGATAAATTAAGTCTAATTCCAGATCGCAATTTAACAGAAATTGCCTGGACTCCGCATGATGTTAATCTTAGACAACAATCGAATAGCCCCCACCCCCTAGCTTATGTGGCGGTCAATCTAGATTCAACAAACGAGCAAATTATAAAAGACTTTGATCACTGGCTTACACACTACCGAAAACAAGTTGATTTAATTAGTCGAAAAAATTTAATATCACAGAAAGATTTTAATCATTGGATTGATTATCGTATTATCCCATACCTTGATTTAACGCTTATAGCGAAAATAGAAGGAAGAAAGCTCACTCAACACAAGTTGGCCCAAATGATATTTCCTGATGAATATAATGTTGATATTGTTGGACGCTTAAGGCAAGTTACCAAACCAGAAGCCGAAAGAGTAATGAAAAACCATATTCATAAAGCACTATCAGCACAGAGTGTCTTTGAAAAAATAGTTGGGATGAAAAAAGCTTAAAATCATCCCGCTATCAAAAAATTCTTAATTCACACTAAGACGAAATAGCCTAAATTCTATCTCTTCAAACTGCGAAAAATATGCTTAGAATGAGGAGCCTTATCAATCAATAAGGAGCTAAGCATGGCTATAAAATCCGCAACACTACCAGAAACCGGATTCTTGCGAATCTGGCACATTGTAGGCAACAAAAAAACCAACACACCAGCTCTAATTCCCATAAGCCGCACTACGTTCTTAAACGGTGTAAAGACTGGAAAGTATCCAAAACCCATTAAACTTGGAGCAAGAACTACGGCTTGGCGCGTAGAAGATATTAAAGCCTTGATTATCGAAATGGGCGGCCAAAAATGAGTATAGATTCAACTACCAATACCAAAAATAAACAAGTTAGAATCGAAAACACTGGAGAACAAGATAAAGCAGGAGGAAAATTATTTTCACTAGTACCGGCATCAGAAATGACCAATAAACCCACTTCAATTGAATGGATATTGGAAAATTTCATAGAACAAGGTAGTTTAAATTTGTTATTTGGAGAGCCCGGTGCGGGAAAATCGTTATTCGCCTTAGATTGGGCCTTTTGTATTACTGCGGGGCTTAATTGGTACGACAACAGGACAAAGCAGACCGATGTTGTAATTATTGCTGGAGAAGGCTTTTCAGGAATTCAACGAAGACTAAAGGCATTGGAACAGAAATATACGACTAAGTCTTCTTACAGATTGTTTATTAGCCAACAACCTGCGCAATTCCTCAATGGAAAAAATGCAGAATTAGTTGCTGAGGAAATCAAAAAAAAGTGTTCTTCCCCTGGTCTTGTCATAATTGATACTTTGCACAGAAATATGGATGGAGACGAGAACAGTTCTAAAGACATCGGAAAGTTTATCAACCATCTTGATACATTTTTAAAACCATTGGGCGCAGCAGTTTTAATTATTCATCATAGCGGACATGGCAATAAAGAGAGAAGTCGAGGGAGCAGCTCAATCAGAGCAGCAATGGATGCAGAATTTTCGGCAACTAATAAAAATGATCTAATTACTTTAGAATGCCATAAAGCTAAAGACTTTGAACCATTAGATAAGTTAGAGTTTAAGCTAAACCCTATTGAATTGAGTTGGATCGATGATGAAGAAGATGACGACGAGCCTATGACCAGTGTTTACCTAGAATTTCAAGGAAAGGCTACAAATTCAAGCAAAAAGGTGAAGTTAACCATTCAAGATGAAAAAATTAAAGCACTGTTGATTGAAATTAGTAAAGCGCATGGGGTAGAGGCAACAGATGAAATTCAAGAACGATTCAAAGAATCTGGTTCTTTGATAGTAAAAGGCCAAAGAATCGTTTCTATTGAGGAATGGCGAGAAAATACGTATAAAACTTTTGAATCAGATGGCAAATCTACAGCTGCTGCAAGAATGGCTTTCACCAGATCCTACAAGAAGTTCTTGGATGTAGGCCTCATAGCTGAATGTGAGGGCTATGTTTGGCTAATTAAAAAATCATGGAGCCCCATGCCAAAAAAACCGAACGGAAACGAACAAAAGTGAACAAATGTTCGGGTTTAGGCGAACGAACATGAACACACTTCTTTAGAAGTGTTCATGACGTTCGTAACCTGTTCACTGGTAAGCGCATTACAACAAGTCTGCATTATTTAGTTTTAACGAGCCAGCTATCGTTTGGCTACAGAACCTAAATGACAGTTGAATTGTTGTTAGGCGCTTACACACTCGTTACACCTTCTTTAAAAGACTCAAAGGATGGTTTGCCCTAATAACATCCTAAAAAAAAACAAGACATCGCCACCCTAAAACTATGATATTTTTACGATATATCTACAATCTTGGCTAGCAAAAAGCGGCTGTTTTTACTTTTTTTTGCCATTGAAGGCTATTTCATGGCATTATTCCCATTTTCCTACCATTTAACATCTGTTTTTTAAGCATTGATGATACGTTTAGAGTGATAGTTAATTTCGCTTAAATGATATGTCGAGAAAGGCACTTCTGTGAGGTAGCTTGCATACGTAAACTCGCATAACGCCATAGTTAAATATACTTTTTTAAAAAAAGATTTGATATAGAAAATAAATATTATCTTCCCTATAACAAATATATTTTGGTAAAAAATAAAAATAAACTTATATTTACAACTCAAACAACTTGACCCACCTCCTTATTCATAACACCCATATGTTTAAATAAGGATGCTTATATTAATTTAGTATTTAAATATATGACAAAAACAAAAGAACAAACAGTGCAGCAATATGCAAAGATTTCTGAAATTCCATTGAAGCAAGTTTTAGAGGATTTAAATAAGGCTGGATTTTCCTGTGCAGCTCATGATGAACTTAATCAACAAATGCGGAAACATCTTTCAAAGCTATTCCGTCAACGACTCAGACCAGAACAACGGGCAATGACAGTAAGCGCATTAAAGGAGAGGGAAAAAGAGGCACTAGAAAGGAAGAAATCTGAAACTATAGCCAGGGAAAAAGAGGCACTAGAAAGGGAGAAAGAGGCATTAGAATATGCTGAAGCCAAAACAATTGAAGCACAGGAGGAATTAATAAAAATAGGACAATTGATAGATTTATGTTTTGACTTGCTCCCAGAAACAGTACGAGCTTCTTTAAAAGGGACAACAGACAATCAAACAATGTCTCAAAATTATATTCAACATAGCTCTAAGCATCTAATACAATGGTTTGTTGCTGCAAAAAATATTACTAATTATGTAAAGTTTAACGCAATTACTTCCAATGCCAAACAAAAAGAACTTTATAGTCTGCACAACAACCTATCTGAAATAAAATTTAGCAAAAAAACCGACATTCCAGAATGGATAATAAAAGATTATCATATAAACATATATAGGGCAACTACAAACATAGGAAACTTGATTGATCAAAGAAAAAAGGAAAAAAGTTATACCGCAGCTTTAATAGAAATAATTTATTTTTTAATTAATTTTGATTTATTGCAAAATCTCTATTGTGATTTATTTCGCGACATCTATTATGAGGATAATGAAATCAATGATTTAGATTTTAATAAGAAATTAGATTTTGAGGTTTTTTATTTTATAGGCGATCTATTGATCGACATGGGAGCAATAGATCATGCTTTGATGCTATATACTATTGATGAAAGAGTCTTTATTAATTCTAACAGACTTAGTTTATTAGCCAGCAACGCAATCAAACAAGGCAATTTAGAAAGCGGGCTCAAGTTAATTACAAAATTAATTGAAAAAGAACCTTATCACCCTTCCATTCCTATTATACAGGCCGATATTAAACGTCTTGAGCAAAGAGAAAAACTGAAATTTATTTTTTCCCTTGATTTTTCTAAGATCGATGAATTATCCGGCACAGAATTTGAAAATCTGCTTATGGATAAATTTTCCTTAATGGGCTTTCAAGTAAAATCTACGCCTAAAACAGGTGATTTTGGCGCTGATTTGATTGTAGAAAATACCGAAGGAACCAAGGTAATAGTTCAATGTAAGAGATTTAAGTCAAAAGTTAATCTTAAAGCCGTTCAAGAAACTATAGGAGCAATCGGCTACTATGCTGGTGACATGGGCATAGTAATTACAAACAATTCTTTTTTGAATAGCGCAATTAAATTAGCTGAATCACATGATATTGAGCTATGGAATGGTGATTGCCTAGTAAGCTTTCTAGCCGGTGATTTATCATTTTCAAAAATATTTAATATCTAACATTTACACAAAAAAGCCTTCCCCCATACTACCCTAAACACATTATCACTTACTGTTAAGCGCTTACTATTTATTTTCTAAATTAAACCCCGCACAAAGAAAATGGTATATTTAACTGTAGCGCCTTGTAAGTTTACGCACACTTACAACCTTTTAGAAGTACCTTTCTATCTAAGCAACGACTAACCTATAAAGGCTTAACTGATATTGGTCTAGTCACAAAAGTAAACCAATCATAGTTTTTTTGGTTTTAGATGTTGGGGCCGGGTAACATCGATTTTTTGTGTCAATTAGCAACCGCAACCATTGCGGATGAAAAAGCAGGAAGGATGAAATTTTTGCGATTACAGCCAGAATCTTGAGGCTGCAATAAAGAAGTGCAGTAACTTTTACAGTAGCTTTTAAAAATACAAGCTGTAATGCTTGATTTTTCTAGTTATTCGATTCCGACCCTCGTACCAGATTATGGTTCAGAGCCGTGCAAAGAACTCCAAAAACCCGCTAGGTTTAACGTCTTAGCGGGTTTTTTTATGCCGGAATCCAACCAGAGGGAGGATTTTACCCTCCCTCCTGCACTCAAGCCATCGACTCAAGCCTTCTTTTGATTGCCGGCACTAAGACTGCAATTCGCAGCTCATTCCTCCGGCGCCGAGTGGGTTTTCACCTCGCCGCGCTGCACGCGCACATAATCCTCGAGCTGTCTTGCGGCGGCGTTGAACGCGTCGCGGATGGCGACATACACGTCTTCGTGGGCCTGATTATCATGACGCTCACGGCTGATCACGATTTCTTTGCCCGGCGTGGTGATGTCGATGCGAATATGATACAGATTGCCTTGATGATGATGGTGATGCCCAGCCTCCACCGCGACCCTGCAACTCATCATGTGCGAGTGAAACCTTTCGAGCTTGGCGACTTTTTCTCGAATTCTCGCCTCAACCGCTTCTGACGGCTCAATACCTCGAAAAATGATCTGTAACGGAATTTGCATGATGATTTACCTCTCCTGATTATTGCGAAATAAAGCCTCGGCCCTTGCTTCACCCAAATGCGCCGCGACAAGAACCCGTCTGCCTGCGCGCGAACCGATAAGCTTTATTGTATTGTAAATCTTTGCCGATGCCTTTTACCATTGTTTATTATGTCGCACCCCGGCACAATCAGTACAAATACCTACAACCGCCCGCTAATTTGCCGCCCGGGCTGGCTCGGGCACCCTCTTGACCAGATTCCCGTAGTTGATCGAGATCTTGAGCCCCGCAAAGCGGCCAGACATCCGGGTCAGCTCCTGTGTTTTATCGTCGAAGCTGAGGTTGATTTCCGTCAGTTCGCGGTCTTCATAGCCTTCTTCGATACCGTGCGTAGCCAGCTTGAAATGATACACATAAACCTCCTGATCCTTGTCCTTGTCGATGCGCAAGGGCTCGCCCAGCTTCTCGACGATCTTATCCTTGCGCGGCAGTTCCGCCGTAATCTTGCCGATGCGCGAGGTATCGGCCTTCAACTGCATTTTTTCTTCATTGATATCCGCGCCGCCTATCGAACGCAAGGAAACCTCGAGGAATTTCGGCGGGGCGATTTCGAGAAAGAGGGATGAAAATGACCAGTCGGTGATCCGGTCTTGCTTGTTGAAGTTCAAATCGGAATAGAACTCGATCTTCGGCTCGACCAGCTTGCCTTTTTTATCGACCTTGCGAAACCAGTAGCGCCAGCGCTTGCCGCTCGGCGTCGCCTTTTCCTCGCTGGCATGCAGCTTGGCCAGCGAGACAAAATCATCGCTGTACATGATCGGTTCTTTGAAATGCAAGGTGAAATCGTCGGCGGCCACGACCTTGAAATAGCGATCGAATTCGCTCATTTGCACATAGGTCTGATAGGCGCGCCACCAGTAAATACAGCCGGTCAACGAGAGAGTCAGCAACAGGGCCAACGCGATGCGAAAAATTTGCCGGGAGTGAGATAGATTCATGACAAGAATGACTCTAATGCATTTAAAAATGGGCGACACTGAGCGCAAGAACGAATCCCGACGCTATTTGAAGCATGCCTTTGCAAATTTTAGGAAATCCGCCTCAATCAATCTAAGGCAATGCGGAGAAAACGACGGCAGGCAATCTGAACTGCCATGCCAGGAATGAATGGTGGGGGGTCAGGGACTCGAACCCTGGACCTATGGATTAAGAGTCCACTGCTCTACCAACTGAGCTAACCCCCCATACAGATAATATGATCTGGAGAAATAGAAGCGAAATTATAACGGATTTTTTGCGAAATTCCAAGCCCGAAACATTAATCGTTCGTCCGCGCCTTATTTGACGACCTTCAACTGCGGCCGGCCTGCCGGCGGCTTGGTATCCGGCGTTTCAGGCGGCGTGTCGTCCGTGCTTTCTTCCTCCGGATCGAAGACCATGCCCTTGCCGTTTTCTCTCGCGTAAAGCGCGAGAACCGCGCGGACCGGCACAAAAATATGCCGGGCGACGCCGCCGAAACGGGCATTGAATTCGATCTCCTGATTGCCGAGCGACAACGCCTCAACCGCCGCCGGCCGCAGGTTCAAAACGATCTTGCCGTCCTCGACAAATTCGCGCGGCACGAGCGCGCCGGGATGTTCGGCATTGACCAGAAGATACGGCGTCATGTCGTTATCGGTGATCCACTCGTAAACCGAACGGATCAAATAAGGCTTCAGCGAGGTCATTTCGGCAGTTGCGCCATGTCTTTTTCGGCGTCGCTCAGGCTGCGCTTGAAGGCAGGCCGTCTGAAGATGCGCTCGGCGTATTGGGTAATCGCTTCGTTCGGCGTCGAGACATCGATGCCCAGCATCGGCAATCGCCACAATAACGGCGCCAGCGCGCAGTCGATCAGCGAAAATTCGTCGCTCATGAAAAACGGCCGGGCCGCGAAAATCGGCGCGGACGACAGCAGGCTCTCCTTCAGCATTTTCTTCGCGCGGGCGGACTTTTTCTCGCCGGAGAACAAAATTTCATCGAGTAATTGATACCAGTCCTGATCGATCCGCTTGATCAGCATCCGCGCATTCGCGCGCGAAACCGGGTCCATCTGATGCAAAGGCGGATGCGGAAAACGCTCGTCCAGATATTCCATGATGATCCGGGAGTCATAAAGCACCAGATCGCGCTCGACCAGGGTCGGCGAGATGCCGGTCGGATTCAGTTCGAGCAAATCCTCGGGCGGATTGCTCGGATCATAATATTCGATGTCTGCGACGATCGCTTTCTCGTGCAATACAAAGCGAACGGAATGGCTCATTGCGCATGTGGGAGAAGAGAATAGAGTCATCACAGATTTATTGTTAAATAAATTGGTCACTAATTAACAACCTCTTTAGAACGTGCAAAACGCTGAAACGAGGCATTATAACATTCAGACAAACAGATTTGGGCGATCCGCAAACCGAATCGCCCACGTTATGTAAACGGCTCTACACAGAGCCGATCGCTTAATGCACGTCCTTCCAGTATTCCTTTTTGAGCTGGTAAGCGATGCCCAGGAACAGGAACAGGAAAAGCAATACATACTTGCCGAGACTGATTCTTTCGAGTTGCATCGGCTCCCCGACATAGACCAGGAAATTTACAAGATCGGTCACCAGATCGTCAAACTCTTTTTCGGACAGAGTGCCGGGCTTGACCAGCGTCAGACCTTCGACGACCTGCTTGCCATCGACCATCTTCACGACCGCTTCCTGTTGTCCTTGCAACTGCCAAAGCACATTCGGCATGCCGACATCGGGAAAGACCGTATTATTCACTCCCAACGGGGCGCCATGATCGACATAGAAGCCTTTCAAATAGCTGTACAGCCAATCCTTGCCGCGTGAACGGGCAATCACCGACAGGTCGGGGGGCTGGAGTCCGAACCATTTCTCCGAGTCATGGCGGTTCATTGCGGTGAACATCTGATCGTAAATACCGGCATTTTGCGGCGCTATCTGGACCAGAAGCTTCTTCTCATCCATTTGCAAATCCTGCGCCAGTCGTTTGTAGCGCATGTATTTGATCGAATGGCAACCGAGGCAGTAGGTGACAAAGTTTTTAGCGCCCCGCTGCAAAGATTCCTTATTGGACAAATCGATGTCGGCCGATTGCAGTTCGACCCCCTCCGACGCGTATCCGTTCACCGACAGCGCACAAAACAGCAGTAATGTTGTTATTATTCTTTTCATATCAATCGAGGCTCGTTTTGAGGGTTTTGGCAAAACGCTTGGCGGCCTTGCGGATGCCTTCGGGGTTCGGTCTTCTTCTGAGAAAGGTGCATTTGCTCAGCAGCGATGGCACCTGCTCAGGCGTGGCCGGCAACACGACGGTGACCTCATCGTAAATTTTCTTCGCGTCGCGCAGACGATCTTCCAGGGTAGGCTGCTCGGTAACCCGCGTCGGCACCGGCTTCAGTTTCTCCCAACGCGTATAAATCGGCATCAACAGGAAGAAGCCGAAATAGATCGCGGTGCAGACCCTGGCCATGATGGTAGAGACCGGGGTTGGAGGCTGCGTGCCCAGATAGCCGAGGACCAGGAAGCTGACCACGAACAGGAACAACGCCTTCTTATAGATACCGCCGCGGTAACGCACCGATTTGACCAGGCCGCGGTCGAGCCAAGGCAGGAAAAACAGCACGACGATCGCGCCGCCCATGCCGATAACACCGGCGAATTTATCCGGAATCGCGCGCAGGACCGAATAGAACGGCGTGAAGTACCAGACCGGCGCGATATGCTCCGGCGTCTTCATCGGGTCGGCCGGAATGAAGTTCGCGTGCTCCAGGAAGAAACCGCGCATTTCCGGCATGTAAAAGATCACGACCGAGAAAAATATCAGGAATACTGCGACGCCGACGATGTCCTTGACCGTGTAGTAAGGGTGGAACGGAATGCCGTCGAGCGGGATGCCATTCGCGTCCTTCTGTTTCTTGATCTCGACGCCGTCGGGATTGTTCGAGCCGACTTCGTGCAGCGCGACGATGTGCAGGAACACCAGCATCACCAGCACCAAAGGCACCGCGATCACATGGAAGGCGAAGAAGCGGTTCAAGGTCGCGTCGGAGATCACATAGTCGCCGCGAATCCACAGCGACAAATCGTCGCCGATCACCGGAATCGCGCTGAACAACGAGATGATCACCTGCGCGCCCCAGTAGGACATCTGCCCCCAAGGCAACAGGTAGCCCATGAACGCTTCTGCCATCAAGGCGACGAAGATGCACATGCCGAAGATCCAGATCAGCTCGCGCGGATGCTTGAACGAGCCGTACATCAGGCCGCGGAACATGTGCAGATAGACTACGATGAAAAACGCGGAAGCGCCGGTCGAGTGCATGTAGCGGATCAGCCAGCCCCAGTTGACCTCGCGCATGATGTATTCGACCGAATCGAATGCGAGCTTCGCGTCCGGCTTGTAGTTCATCGTCAACAAAATGCCGGTCAGGATCTGGTTGACCAGCACCAGAAGCGCCAGCGACCCGAAAAAATACCAGAAGTTGAAATTTTTCGGCGCATAGTAATGCGCCATGTGTTCATTCCATAACTTGGAAAGCGGAAAGCGATCGAGAACCCAATCGCCACACTGTGTCAGACGTGAAGGTTTCATGCGCTTGCCCCTTGGCTGGTTTCGCCGATGATCAGTTGGTTTTCGGTCACGTAACGGTAGGGAGGAATCTCGAGATTGGTCGGCGCGGGTACGCCGCGATAGACGCGGCCGGCCAAATCAAACCAGGAACCGTGGCACGGACAGAAGAAACCGCCTTTCCATTTGTCGCCGAGATCGGCAGGAGCGAGTTCGGGCCTGAAGGTGGGCGAGCAGCCCAGATGAGTGCAGATGCCGATCGCGACAAAAATTTCGGGCTTGATCGAGCGGTAGAGATTTTTGCTGTAATCGGGTTGAATCGACTCCTCGGACATCGGGTCGCGCAGCTCGTTATCGAGCGTTTTGAGCGTCGCCAGCACCTCCGGCGTCCGCATCAAAATCCACACCGGCTTGCCGCGCCAAGCGACGCGGATCAATTGACCCGGCTCTATTTTACTGATGTCAACCTCGACCGGCGCGCCGGCAGCCATCGCCTTCACGCTGGGCTGCATCTGCGCGAGAAAAGGTACAGCTAAATAACCCGCACCGACCGCCCCCACTACGGTCAATGCCGAGGTTAAAAACTGGCGTTTTGACTTATCGACGCCTTGGTTATTCATTATCTAACTCTCCTGTTCAGGTCTGTGTCGTAATTAACGCGTTATCGGCGCAATATACCACTAGAACCTAGTCGATTTGAAGTGCTTAATAGATTTGTTTACCGGGAGATGACAAAAAAGGCGGCGACGAGTCAAATCGAAAAGCGGGGCGGCCTGCGACGCCGGTTTGCCGCCGGCCACCCAGCACCTTCAGGGGTTGGAGCTAAGGCTTTGCTTCAATGCGGAAAGAAACGCGGCGTTTTCATCGGGCTTGCCGATCGTGACGCGCAGGCAATCGGCCAAAATGCCGCCCTGAGGGCTCAAATTCTTGATCAGCACGCCCTGCTGTTTGAGGGAGGCAAATAGCGCGTTCGCACGGCCCGGCGGCGTTCTGAACAGGATGAAGTTGGCCGCGCTCGGATAGGCGGTAATGCCGGCCAGCGCATTCAATTCGGCGAAGACGCGCGCGCGTTCGGCCCGGATCAACCGGGTCTGCTGGTCGAACAGCGCCTTGTGGTTCAAGGCGAATTCGGCACTGGCCTGGGTCAGCACATTGATATTGTAGGGCAGGCGGATTTTGTCCAGTTGCCCGATCAGTTCGGGGCTGCCGCACAGATAGCCGAGGCGGAGCCCTGCCAGCCCCAGCTTGGACACGGTCCGCATCACCAGGAGATTCGGATGGCGGCCGAGCCTGCCCAGATAACTCGCGTCCGCGAACGGCTCATAGGCTTCGTCGATCACGACCAGACCGGGAGCTTGAGCGATGATCTTGTCGATCGCGTCCTGGTCGAACAGGTTGCCGGTCGGATTGTTCGGGTAAGCCAGAAAGATCAGCTTCGGCCGGTGCTGCTCGATCGCCGCCTGCATCGCCGGCATGTCGAGCGCAAAATCCTCCGCCCGTAAAGGCACGCCGATGTAATTCAAGCCCAGGCAGTGGCTGAGCTGCCTGTACATCACGAAGCCCGGCTCCGGCGACAACACCGAGGAGCCTTGCGGCAGCGCCATCAGCAGCAACTGGATGATTTCATCGGAGCCGTTGCCGAGCAGCAGCGCGGCGTCCTGATCCTGAGCGTTCATCTCTCTGATCACCGAGGCGAGGCGGCGCGCGCCGGGATCGGGATAGCGGTTCAGCGGGCAGGCGCGCAGGCTTTCGAGCCAGCGCGTCTTGATGTCTTCGGGCCATTCGTACGGATTTTCCATCGCATCCAGCTTGATCAAGCCCTCGGCATCGGCAACATGGTAGGCGGACATCGCCAGCACTTCCTGGCGGAAGACGCGGGCGATCAGGTCATTATTATTTGTCATTGGGGTCGGTATTACTACGAATGAGATTGCCCCGACATTGTCCCAGATTCCTCGTCCGATGTCTTCAATAACTCAGCCTGAAGCCGATCTCCGCGCCTATTCCGGCTTCCGGCGCAAAGTTCCTGAGATACGAGGTCGAATTGCGGATGTTTTGATCGAGCAGGTTGTTGCCCTTCGCAAACAGCATCAGTTCGGCATCCTTGTAGGCTCGCAGTTGATAGTTGACGCCGACGTTCAGCAAAAAATAACCGGCGGTGGAGGTTTCGAAATCGCCGGCATGCGGCTGATCGTCTGCGCGGGTGAAACGCAGGTAGCTCGACAGTTTGTTCTGCAGATAATCGAATTGTAGGCCGTAACGCAACGGCGGCATGCGCGGCACGTCGCCGCCGTTCGCGAATTCGCCGCGCGTATAGTCGCTGAACAAGGTCAAATCCAATAGGCCATGCCGGTTCTCCATCACCGGGAAAATCAGCTTCGCTTCATAGCCTTTGAAGATCGCGTCCTGCTGGCTACTGACCAGGACCGGCTTGCAGTCGATGGTGCAGGGATTGCCGTCTTCATCGACGAATTCGCCGCTGCGTTGCTGATAGATGTAGTTGCCGGCCCAGTTGTGAAATAGATCGAACTCGGCGCGCAGCCATTCCGACTTGAAGCGGTAGCCGAGGTCGAGGTTGTAGGAGGTTTCTTCCTGCAAGGCCAGGTTGCCACGCTCGAAGCTGCGGGTCGCATCATGAAAGCCGTTGACTAGAAGCTCCTGTACTTGCGGCGCCCGCGCCGAACGGGTCAGCGCGAGGTTCAGGCTGTTTTTGCCGTCGATTTTCCAGTTGGCGGAGGCCGACGCGCTGACCGGGGTGTAGGCGAATCCCCGCATGCCGTCCGGCCGAATGTCGGTTTGGTCGATGCGGGTGCCGAACTGATAGGTCACCGGGCCCACGTCGAACGCCTCGACCGCGAACACGCTGTAGCTGTTGGTCAACGAATGCGGCACGATCGGCGCGCTGGTCAGTTTTTCGATCGCGTTGAAATCGCTGGCCTGGGCCTGAAAGCCGACCGTGCCGCGCAACGGGCCGAGATCCTGATGGTCCATTTCGAGCCGGCTTTCGTAGGATTGATTGGTGAAAAACGCGCCGGGCTCGCCGTTCGCGATTTCGGTGTGTTGATAGTCGGTATAGCCCAGGCGGGCGCGCAGGCTTTTCGCGAAGCGGAACGGATCGACCAGTTCGCTCTTGAAGTCATACTTCTCCTGCCGCAAGGCGATGCGCACGTTTTCCTCGCCGGTGCCGTCCGGGGCGATGCCGTAATTGTTTTCGAGATGATTGATCGAAGCGCCCGCGAAACCCGGCTCGCCTATCCAGGACAGGCCGGCCGAACCGCTGATCGCCTCCGCGCCGGTATTGTTCAAATGCCCGTCCGGATTATCGACGATCTCTAAAGAGGGATCGGTGATCGAGGCCTTGGCCGTATCGATCGCGCTGCCGCCTATGGAGAGATCGTCGCGGTGACGGTAGAAACCGTCCAGATGGTAGGCTAGATGGTCCTGGCCGCCGTCGATCTTCAGCGCGGTGCTGGTTTCGTCGCTGGTCGAATCGAAGCGCTGTTCGAGCGCGCCGCCGATCGGCTTGTCCGGCATTCGCCCCGGAATCCGGTTGTCGATCACGTTGACCACGCCGCCGATCACGCCGCTGCCGTACATCAGGGTGGCGGGCCCCCGCAGCACTTCGATGCTTTCGGCCAGCAGCGGCTCGACGCTGGCCGCGTGGTCCGGACTGAATGCCGACGCATCGTTGCTGCCGATGCCGTTGCTCAACACCCGTACCCTGGGGCCCGCCTGCCCCCGGATCACCGGGGTGCCGACGCCGGGTCCGAACGACTGGCTGCTTATGCCCAATTCATCTTTCAGCGTCTCGCCGATGCTGTGGCCGATTTTCATCCGCAATTCCTCATCGCTCAACACCTTGGCCGGCTGGACAGGGCTCGCCTGCGTCTCTCCCGAAGGCGCGGTGACGACGACTTCCTCCAGCATGCCTTCCGGCTCTTCCGCGTGCAGCGTGGCGATCGGCAGGGCCGCGCCCAACAAACAGGCGATAACAGACGGATAAACAGCAATTTGATTGATCTGCATGGCGGAATTTTAATGAAATGCAATGTTATATTATAACACAGACAAAAGGCCGGCGAGCCCGAGAAACCGACTCTTTTGCCTGCTTGCCTGATCAGGAGTAAGCGCGACAGGGCGGTTTTGATTAGAATAGACGGCTTCATGGAATGAATGTGACAGGCCGATTCCTGGCGGGTTCCGCAGCGCAAGCCAGGAAAATCCGTGACTTTCATTGCGACCAACAACACCGACGACAACCGATGAAGAACGCGACGCGCACCAAATCCTTAAGCTTTAGATTGCTGACCTCCGAAGGCCTGGTGTTGGCGGCCTTTTTCGCGCTGGTCGCCCTGGTGCTCGAGCAGGGCTTTCGCGAAAGCGCCGAGGAGGCCTTGAAGGAACGCTTGCGGATTCAGGTGTATTCGCTGTTGTCTTCCGCGGAACTGAAGGATAACGGCGAATTATCGGTTTCGCCGAACCTGAACGACCCGCGTTTCACCAATCCGGGCTCGGGCCTCTACGGCTTCATTCAGCAAATCAATAAAAAACTGGTCTGGAGCTCGCCTTCCGCGATCGGCCTCGACCCGCCGCCCTTCCCCGAGATAGCGCCGGGCGAATCGGCGTTCACCCTGGAAAAACGCAACCGCTATGCGTTTCATTACCGGGTCATTTGGCAGAATGTAGCCGGCATCGAGCGCGAATATATGTTTACCGTGGTCGAAGACGGCGATTTTGTCGCCCAGCAGGTGAAGCGCTTTACCGTGACCTTGCGAGCCTGGCTGCTGGTGATCGGCGTGGTGCTGCTCTTGATCCAGTTTTCGCTGCTGCGCTGGAGCTTGAAGCCGCTGCGCCGGATCGTCAGGGATCTGGAGGCGATCGAAAAGGGCAAGCGTCTGCGCCTGGACCATTACTATGCGACCGAACTGCAGGGACTCGCGAGCAATCTGAACGCCTTCATCAACAGCGAGCGCGCGCATCTGGAGCGCTACCGCAATACGCTGGCCGATCTGGCGCACAGCCTGAAGACGCCGCTGGCGATCCTGCACGGCTGCGCGCAGTCCTTTCAAGGCAATCAGGACGCCGTGATCGAACAACTGACCCACATGGACAAGATCATCGAGTACCAGCTGCAACGCGCGGCCGCGAAGGGCGAGACCAAGACCGTCGGCACCTCCGACGTGACCGAGATCATCCGCAAAACGGTCGCCTCGCTGGCCAAGGTGCATAGAGACAAGGGGATCGTTTTCGACCTGAACATGCCGGAGTCGAGCCCGGTGTATTACGAGGAAGGCGACCTCTACGAAATCATCGGCAATCTGCTCGACAATGCCAGCAAATGGTGCCGCACAACGGTCAGGGTCAATGTTGCGCTGAACCCGCGTAAAAACCGCCGCAATTATGCCGTGCACCTGTTGATCGAGGACGACGGCCCCGGCATTCCGCAGCAAAAGCTCAGCGAAATATTGAAACGCGGCGTCCGCGCCGACGAGAACATTCACGGGCACGGCATCGGCATGGCGGTCGTGAACGACCTGCTCGAGCTATTGGGCGGCAAGCTGGAAGGCTTACCGAGCAAGGCGCTGGGCGGAATGAGCTGGAGCGTGTATTTGCCGTAGGTTTCGCCGGCATGTCCGGCTATTCGCTCACGACCTCTTCCAGAAAGCGCGATTGACTCTAGCGCCCATAGTAAGTTACATTTTACAGCAAAGCATTCCCCGGACAGGATCTTCGGCAACCCTCAAGGCGCCGAAGCGGCACAGGCCTGGCCGACCAGAATTTCGGCCGCCTGGCGCGCCGCCGTGATTGCCCCCGAATCGCGCTGCATCTGTTCGGCGATGATCGCGCCGGAAAGCAGCAGGCTCAATTGCCGGCCCAGCAAGTCGGGTTGCCGCGCCTCGGCCGCCGTCGCCAGTTCGACGAGGCTCTGGCGGAATTGCGCATAAAAATCGGCGGAGGCTTGTTTGAAGGCTTCTTCTTCGGCGGACGCTTCGGTCGCGGCATTGATGAACGGACAGCCGCGAAAGCTGTCTCGCATCAACAACTCCCCAAAAACATCGAAGACGGCGAGCAAGCGGTCTTTCGGCAGGGATGCGCGCTCCGCGATGCCGGTCATGATCCGCTCGCGCATCATCTCGGCGCTTTTTTGCAAATGCGCCAGCACCAAGTCGTGTTTGGAAGGGAAATAGTGATACAGGCTCATCTTGGTGGTGCCCGCCGCCTTCACGATCGCATCGATGCCGGTCGCCCGGATGCCCTGGCGGTAAAACAGATCGGACGCCGCCTCTAGGATGCGTTCTTTGAGAGTGCTAGTCATGGCTCAAGCATTACAAAATAATTTGCAACTATACCGACCGGTCTGTATTATTGCAAACGACTGACCGGTCAGTCTACTTCAATGCAGTCATCAACCCGGAGATCGAAACATGATTACCTTATACGGCTTTGCACTCAGCAACTATTACAACAAGACCAAACTGGCCCTGCTCGAAAAAGGCGTTCCTTTCACCGAAGAGATGCTGGCGCCGTCCCAGGATGCGGCGGTGTTGAAGCGCTCGCCGCTGGGCAAGATTCCTTTCATCAAGACCGAACAGGGCGGTTACCTGTCCGAATCGCAGGCGATTCTCGAATATCTGGAAGACGCCTATCCCGAACATCCCCTGTATCCGGCCGACGCCTTCGAACGCGCCAAATGCCGGGAATTCATCCAGCATCTGGAGTTGAACATCGAACTGATCGCCCGCAGGCTTTATCCGGAAATGTTGTTCGGCGTGCCGGTGTCGGCCGAAACCAAGGACGAGGTCAGAAAAAAAGTCGAAGCCGGCCTGCAAGGCCTGACGCGTCTGTCGAACTTTACCTCCTACGCGATCGGCGCAAACTTCAGCGCGGCCGACATCGTCGCCTGGTTGCATCTGGGCTTGATTGCGCTGGCGACGCAAAAAATTTATGGCGAGGATCTGGTCGCGGCCCATGTGCCGGGCGTGGCGGATTATTTCAAACGGCTCGAAAGCCGGCCGAGCGTGAAGCAGGTCGCGGAAGGCCGGGATGCGGCGGTCCAGGCCTTTTTCGCGCAAAAAAAATAGGACGACTCACCAGAACAGGTCCATCTGGCCGCCCGCCGGCGGCGGCCGGAACAGGCTCAGATTAAAATCGGGCGCACCGGGAAATGCCTGCCGTTTATAAGCCAGCTTAAAGCGTTGGCCGAGCAGGTCGGCGTAGGCTCCGGTGCCTGTCATGCGCGCGCCAAAAGTCGAATCGTAGGCCTTGCCGCCGCGCGCCTCGAATATCCGCAGCAGCACGCGCTCGGCCTTTAACGGTTCATGCCTGCGCAGCCATTCTGCAAACAGCTCGTGGAGTTCCCGCGGCAGGCGCAGCAGCACATACCCCGCATCGACCGCGCCCGCTTCGCGGCTCGCGGCCAATATTTTTTCGAGCTCCTCGTCGTTCAGCATCGGAATCAACGGCGCAACCAGCACCGACACCGGAATGCCGGCCGCCGCCAGCCGCTCGACCACTTGCAACCGCCGCCTCGGCGCCGCCGCGCGCGGTTCCAGCCGGCGCGCCAGTTCGGCTTTCAAGGTGGTGACCGAGACCGCGACCTGCGCCAAGCCCTCTGCGGCCATGGCCTGCAGGATATCGAGATCGCGCTCGATCAGCGCGGACTTGGTCACGATCGAGACCGGATGCCGGGTTTCCTGCAACACGTCAAGAATCCGCCGGGTCAGGCCGAGCCTGCGTTCGACCGGCTGGTAGGCATCGGTATTGATGCCCAGCGCGATCGGCGCGGGGCGGTAGCGGCGGGCGCGAAGTTCCTCGCGCAGCAATTCAGGTGCATCGGGCTTGTAGAACAGCCGGGTTTCGAAGTCGAGCCCCGGCGACAGCCCCAGATAGGCATGGCTCGGGCGCGCGAAGCAATAAGCGCAGCCGTGTTCGCAGCCCCGATACGGGTTGATCGAGCGGTCGAACGGCACGTCCGGCGACTGGTTATAACTGATCACGGTCTTGGCCGTATCGATACTCAAGGTGGTCGGCACGCGCTCCGGCAATTCATCGAGACTGCCCCAGCCGTCGTCGAACGCTTCGCGCGTTTCGGCCTCGAAGCGCCCGCTGCGATTGCTCAAGGCGCCGCGGCCCTTGCGGGCTTGCGGCGGGAGCGAATTTGGGTCGCCGTTATCATTCATCAACTCAACTCAGCGAAATCAACCGATACAACAGATAGCGCCGGGCTTTTTCGGCAAAGCGCCCGTGCCGGACTGATATAATAACGCTTTGCATGGGAGTTTGCCGTGTTATGTCCAATCCTGTTGTCATCGAGGCTGCCTGAATGAGAGTAACCCAAGCCGCGCTTGAAAAAGTGATCCGCGATGCGGGCGCCATCGGCATGAAGTTTTTTAACGACCGCAAGAACATGGCGGTGAACAAGAAGGCCGCGCGCGATTTCGTGACCGAAGCCGATGTCGCGATCGAGGCGTTTTTGAAGGAAACCCTGACCCGCGAATACCCCGAATACGGTTTCTGGGGCGAGGAAAGCGGGCAAAGCGCCGATCAAGCGAGCCGCTGGATCGTCGATCCGATCGACGGCACACATTCGTTTAAGAAGGGGCAATATGGCTGGTCGGTCAGCATCGCGCTCGAAGTCGACGGCGACATCGTGCTCGCCGCGGTGTACGCGCCGGTGTTCAACGATCTCTATACCGCCGAAAAAGGCCAGGGCGCGTTCAAGAATGGCGAGCGCATTGCGGTCTCGGACGAAACCGAACTCGGCGACGCGATGATCGCGACCGGCTTCGCTTGCCTCCGCAACTATCTTGCCGACAACAACCTCGAACGCTTCTGCCGTATCGCCCAGCGCACGACCGGCCAGCGCCGCTTCTGCTCCGCCGCGCTCGATCTGTGCTTCGTTGCGGAAGGCCAGGTCGATGCGTTCTGGGAGCAGGAGCTGAACCTGTACGATGTCGCCGCCGGCGCGTTGATCGTGCAGGAAGCCGGCGGCACGCTGACCGACTTCAAGGGCAATCCGGGACTGTTTCCGAAGCAAATCCTGGCGACCAACGGCAAGATTTTCGCGCAGATTTTGCCGCTGATGTAAGTCCAAGACCTGCCAGGTTTTAAGCGTCCGGCAGGTCTCGCTCAAGCGATGGCCTGGCTCGGGTAGGAGATTTCGAGCACGATGCACTCGACATCGGTGTGAAAAGGCCCGTGCAGCTCGCCGGGCGGGCGGCTGGCATAGTCTCCCGTCTCGAGCCAGCGCTCGAAAGCCTTGTCATAAAGCCGCCCCCTGATGATCAAAATTTCTTCGGGGTAGGTATGGCTTTTCGCGCCGAACGCCGCCGTATCGGCGCCCGGCTTGAAGCGGGTCAAACGGGTATAATCACTCGACTCCGGATCGATCGCCAGAGTCAGCTGCTCGACCAAGCCCTGGGTGCCTTCGACCGCCTCCCATCGCGGCGCGCTGCCTGGAGCCAAAACATTCCAATACGTTGCGGTATTCTTCGCCATTTGTTAACGCCGGTTAAAAGTGTTGAAGCATTCCTATATACTATGCCTTTTGCCTGCGGCACGGAAGGCCTTCGAAAGCTGCATTTTCAGAATCATTTTCCTGCCGGGCTATTCAATCCAACCTGATTTTTACATGACCCAACAAGCGATCGATATTCCCTCCACTTCCCTTAACGATATTTTCAGCGCGCCGTTTTTGCTCGGCAACGTCGGCGCCCCCTTCGTGATCGGCATGGCCGTCGGTTATTTTGCGAAGAAGATGCTGAAAACCGCGCTGTTCGTCGGCGGCGGTTTGGTCGTGCTGATGTTGATTGGCGAATATTACGGCATCATTACGATCAATGGCGCGCAACTGGAGCATGTCGCGGATGCGGCGACGCAGGCCGCCAAAAGCTCGGGCAATTTTCTGGTCGATCGGCTGTCTGCCGTCACCACCCGAGGCGTTAGTGTGGTCGCCGGAATTTCGCTCGGATTTAAGCTAGGTTGAAGGCTGAGCAGTTGACAGCGAGATCAACCCTCCATTATGATGTGCCGAGTCTGAGTGATTTACCGTTGCTTATCTCTACGCAGTTCCTTGTCTATTGCTTGTCCTGTTTATCATAAGTGATTCGCGTTATTCCCCCAGCTCTACCCGCTCTTTACAGCAAATTTTCATTTTTATTTATAGGACACATACAATGGCAACTGGTACCGTAAAATGGTTTAACTCAGAAAAAGGCTTTGGCTTCATTCAACAAGAATCAGGCCCGGACGTATTCGTACACTTCCGCAATATCGTCGGCTCAGGCTACAAGTCTCTGGACGAAGGCCAAAAGGTAAAATTCAACATTACCCAAGGCCAAAAAGGTCCACAAGCTGAAGAAGTCACCCCTATCTGATTTCTCTGGGCGGATTGCAGGCCGGCAAGACCTGCAATCCGCCATGCCTCCCTTTCGCAGGCCGCCTCAGGCCGCTTCCGTATCGATCCCGCTGCCGCATTTTCCGCGGCTAAAATGCTTCTCCGCGAGCCCAATGCTAAAATGGCGCCGCGTTAATCCATCAGGGACCTCATGATTTCAACTTTGTGGCAAATGTTCGCGATGATCGCCTGTGGCGTGGCATGGCGTTATTGGCGTCCGGGCGGCTTGTCCGCGGAACAGACGCGGAGCGTGCTGACCACCGTGGTCTATTATCTGCTGCTGCCGGCGTTAGTGCTGGATGTGCTCTGGCAGGCCGATGTCGGCGTCCATTCGCTGCAATATACGCTGTTCGGCGCGGCCTGCCTGTCCTTCGCGATGGCCTGCATCTGGCTCGCCGGGCGCCTTTTGCGCTTCAAGCCGCAACAGATGGGCGCGGTGCTGCTCGCGACCAGCTTTCCGAACGTGACCTATCTGGGTCTTCCGGTGCTCGAACAAACCTTCGGCCATTGGGCCAGGTCGGTCGCGATTCAGATCGATCTGTTCGCGACCGCGCCCGCGGTGCTGACGGTCGGCCTTGCCGCGGCCCGGCATTACGGCCAAGACGGCGATCAGGGCCGGGAGCGCTTCTGGTCGTTTCTGGTCGCGCCGCCTTTCCTCGCGGCCATGCTGGCGGTGGCACTGAATCTTTACCGTGTCCCCGCGCCCGAGTGGCTGGCCTCGGTGCTGCAAAAATTGGCCGCCGGCGTCGTGCCGTTGATGCTGATCTCCCTCGGCATGGCGCTGAACTGGCGGGCGGTCACGCTGCGCAATCTGCCCTATGTGACGCCGGTGATCCTGATCAAGATGGCGCTGATGCCCTGGTTCGCGCTCTGGTTCAGCCAGTACCTGACGCTCGACCAGGCGCATCAGGACGCCCTGGTGCTCGAAATGGCGATGCCGTGCATGGTGCTCGGCATCGTGTTTTGCGACCGCTACCAACTCGACAGTTCGCTCTATGCGATGGCGGTGACCGTGACCACATTGTTGAGCCTCGCCACGCTGCCGTTCTGGTATCGGATCGCGGCCGGCTGATTTTTCATTGCTAGGGACCCAAGACCATGCCGATTATGGAAATCTTTTCGCAAGGCGAGGAAATCGTCACCGGCCAGACCGTCGATACGAATTCCGCCTGGCTGTCCGAACGCGCCGTCGAGCTCGGCTTTACGGTCAGCCGGCATACCGCGGTCGGCGACAAGCTCGGCGATTTGATCGCTTTGCTGAAGGAAATCGCGCAGCGCGCCGACTGCTGCCTCTGCACCGGCGGCCTCGGACCGACCAGCGACGATCTGACCGCCGAAGCGGTCGCCGCCGCCTTTGATCTGCCGCTCGCATTCGACGAGATCGCCTACCGGCAGATCGAATGCTATTTCGGCAACCGCAACCGGCCGATGCCCGCGACCAACCGCAAGCAGGCGCTGCTGCCGCAAGGCGCGATCCGTCTCGACAACGACTGGGGCACCGCGCCCGGTTTCGCGGTGCGGGCCGGGCGCTGCTGGTTTGCGTTCATGCCCGGCGTGCCGTCGGAAATGCGCGGAATGTTCAGCGAGCGGGTCAAGCCGCTGTTGAGCGAACGCTTCGTGTTGAACCCGTCCAGGCTGATCACGATCAAGACGCTCGGCATCGGCGAGTCGGACATCCAGCAGCGTCTCGACGGCATCGAATTGCCGGAGGCGGTGCAACTCGGCTTTCGCGCCGGCATCGACGAAGTGCAGACCAAGCTGCTGTTTCCTTCCGATTATCCCGAAGAGCATATGACAACGCTGACCGAGCTGGTCGCCGCGAGGCTCGACGACTTCGTCTTCGGCATCGACGGCTTGAGCGCAAACACCGGCAATCTTGCCGCGGTCGTCGACCAACTGATGCGCGATGCCGGCAAAACGCTCGGCGTGATCGAGACCGCGAGCCAAGGTTTATTGGCCGCCAAATGCCCCGGCGCGACTTGGCTCAAGAGCGCCGCATTTGAACGCTCCTTATCCGCATTGGGCCTGCGCTTCGGGGTCGACGTTGAAGAAAACGACCTGGCCGCAAGCGGCGTGCGGCTGGCCAAGGCGTTGCAGACACAAAGCTCCGCCGATTTTGCGCTGGTCCAGCTTTACGCAGGGAGTCCTGCGCAATTTGAGGACAAAGACCGCACGATCATCCTCTATAATACGCTGCTGACCCGGGATTCCTTGCAGCAAAACCGCCATGACCTGGGCGGCCCCCTCGGGCGCAAACAGAACCAGGCCGCACTGCTCGGGCTCGACCTGCTGCGCCGCCACTTACAAAACCGAAAAATCTAATGCCGTTATTACGCTTAACCAACATCTCGATCGCCTTTGGCGTGCACTCCCTGCTAAACAACGCCAATTTCCAGCTCGATGCGGGCGAGCGGGTCGGCCTCCTGGGCCGCAACGGCGAGGGCAAATCGACCCTGATGAAAATCATCGCCGGCAACATCCAGCCCGACCACGGCGACATCTGGCGCCAGCCCGGACTCCGGCTGGCCTGGCTCGAACAGGCGCCCGACTTGCCAAGCGATGCGACGATATATGATGCGGTCGCGGGCGGCCTCGGCGAACTCGGCGACTGGCTGACCCGTTATCACCATCTGTCGCAGACCGCGCACGACGACCAGGCCCTGCGCGAACTCGGCGACCTGCAACACAAGCTCGAAGCGCACAACGGCTGGCATTTCGGCAACCGCGTCGATACGACGCTCAGCAAGCTGGACCTGCCGGGCGAACTGAAGATCAGCGACCTGTCCGGCGGCTGGAAGCGCCGCGTCGCGCTGGCCAGGGCACTGGTGATCGAACCGGAAGTGCTGCTGCTCGACGAGCCGACCAACCATCTGGATTTCGAAAGCATCGCCTGGCTCGAAGACCAATTGCTGAATTTTCAGGGCGCGGTGCTGTTCGTGACGCACGACCGCGCCTTCCTGCAAAAGCTCGCGACCCGCATCATCGATCTGGACCGCGGCAATCTGGTGTCCTGGCAGGGCAACTATGACGATTACCTGCGCCGCAAGGCCGCCGCGCTCGAAGACGAGGCGAATCAGAACGCCGAATTCGACAAGAAGCTGGCCGACGAAGAAGTCTGGATACGCCAGGGCATCAAGGCCCGGCGCACCCGCAACGAAGGCCGAGTGCGCGCCTTGGAGCAACTGCGCCGCGAGCGCGCCCAGCGCCGAAGCCGCCAGGGCACGGCCAGCATGGCCCTGGAGCGCGGCGATGCCTCCGGCAAGAAAGTGATCGAGGTGAAGGACATCAGCTTCGCCTATGCGGACCGGCAGATCGTCAGCCATTTCTCGACGCTGATCCAGCGCGGCGACAAGATCGGCCTGATCGGCGCGAACGGCGCCGGCAAATCGACCCTGCTCAAATTGCTGCTGCAACAGCTCGAACCGAACAGCGGCACGGTCGAGCAGGGCACCCGCCTCGAAATCGCTTATTTCGACCAGCTGCGCGACCAGCTCGACCCCGAGGAGACCGTCGCCGACACGATCGCGCACGGCAACGATTTCGTCGATCTGCCCGGCGGCAAGAAGCACGTGATGTCTTATCTAGCCGACTTCCTGTTCGCGCCGGCCCGGGCACGCTCGCCGGTCAAGAGCCTGTCCGGCGGCGAAAAAAACCGCCTGTTGCTCGCCCGTTTGTTCACCAAGCCGGCCAACCTCTTGGTAATGGACGAACCGACCAACGACCTCGACCTCGAAACGCTCGAATTGCTCGAAGAAAAGCTGGTCAACTATGACGGCACCCTGCTCCTGGTCAGCCACGACCGCGCCTTTCTCGACAACGTCGTGACCAGCGTCTTCGTGCTGGACGGCACCGGCAAGGTCGAGGAATACGTCGGCGGCTACAGCGACTGGCTGGACCAACGCCCAGCACCCGAAGCCAAGACGCAGCCGGCCAAAAAAGCCCCGGAAAAACCCAAGACCGAGCCGGCCCAACCGGCCAAAAAGAAAAAGCTCAGCTACAAGGAGCAGCAAGAGCTGAACCAGTTGCCCGAGCGGATCGAGCAACTGGAAAGCCGGCAGGCCGAGCTGAACGCGCTGATGAATTCGCCCGAATTTTACAAAAACGATCAGCCGACGATCGCCAAAACGCTGGACGAGCTGAACCAGACCGTCGCCGCGCTGGAAGAGGCTTACCGGCGCTGGGACGAACTCGAGGAACTGGCCGGCGAGAGCAGCTGATCGAGGATATTGCCAACAAAGGAAAATTCCGGTATCATTTGCGGTTCCCATGCTCATGGGTTCAAATTGTGGAGAGATGGCCGAGCGGTCGAAGGCGCACGCCTGGAAAGTGTGTATACGGCAACGTATCGAGGGTTCGAATCCCTCTCTCTCCGCCAACCGAGCATGCGACGAAATTCAAAAAACCCGCAAGCTTTCCGGCTTAGCGGGTTTTTTATTGCCCACCGAAGCGCAATCAGATACAGTGATATGCCGTCAAGCCTGACGGCATATCGAATTTAGCCGGAGCTTGTGCCGTCATGCCGCTATTTGCTTGGAATGTGAATTTTCGGCACTGTTTTTATGAGCTAATGCATGGGCAAATCCCGCCAACCATACCCTGATTATCCTAAAAATCGACACCCGGGAGCCCAGGCGACATGAACGATTCGGCGCACGAAAAAAATGTGCCTGCCGAAAGTCCGCACCCTATCGTCGGTATCGGCGCTTCGGCGGGCGGACTGGAAGCGCTAGAGCAGTTTCTGTCGCACGTGCCCGACCACAGCGGCATGGCGTTCGTTGTGATCCAGCACCTCGATCCCAACTACAAGGGCTTGATGCCTGAACTCTTGCAGCGTATCACCCAGATGAAAGTGGCGCAGGCCGCCGAACACATGCCAGTGGAACCCGATTGCGTGTATGTGATTCCGCCGAACAAAGATTTGTCGATCCTGCGCGGCGCGTTGCACCTGCTCGACCCGATCGCGCCGCGCGGCCTGCGTCTGCCGATCGATTACTTTTTTCGCGCCTTGGCCGAGGATCGGCGCGAACGCGCCATCGGCGTCATTCTTTCGGGCATGGGTTCGGACGGCACACTGGGACTGCGCGCGATCAAGGAAAAGGCCGGCCTGGTGCTGGTGCAGTCCCCCGCATCCGCCCAATTTGACGGCATGCCGCGCAGCGCCATCGATAAAGGCTTGGCCGACATCATCGCGCCGGCGGAGGAACTGCCGGACAAGATAGTCTCTTATCTCCGACACCTGCCCTGTGTTGATCATGGCGAGGCAGAACCGATTCTCGAACCCAAACCGCGAAGTGCGTTGGAAGAAGTCGTCACGCTGCTGCGCGTTCGTACCGGTAATGATTTTGCGCTCTATAAGAAAAACACCATACTACGCCGCGTCGAACGGCGCATGGGGCTGCATCAAATCGACGACATGCGCGTCTATGCGCGCTATTTACGCGAAAACCCACAGGAACTGGACCTGCTGTTCAAGGAATTATTGATCGGCGTCACCAGTTTCTTCCGCGATCCTTCGGTGTGGGAGCACATGAAAACCGCTGCCATTCCGGCGCTATTGGCGGCTTATCCGGCAGGTAAGGATCTCCGCGCCTGGGTGCCTGCCTGTTCCACCGGGGAGGAGGCCTATACCCTGGCGATCGTGTTCAAGGAAACGCTGCAGCAACTCAAACTCCAGAGCCGTTTCACGCTGCAAATTTTTGCCACCGACCTCGATGAGAATGCGATCGATCAAGCCCGAAAAGGGAGTTACCCCGGCAACATTGCGGTCGATGTTTCTCCTGAACGCCTGACCCGCTTTTTTGTCGCCGAAGAAAACGGCTACCAGGTCAACAAGGAAATCCGCGAGACGGTGGTTTTTGCGCCGCAGAATATCATCACCGATCCGCCGTTCACCAAGCTGGATATTCTCAGTTGCCGTAATCTGCTCATCTATCTCGGCCCCGAACTGCAGAAAAAACTGCTGCCCTTGTTCCACTATGCGCTGGTTCACCGGGGGTGCCTTTTGCTCGGTAATGCCGAAACCGTCGGCGGTTTTACCGATCTGTTCACGCCTCTCGATAACCAATCGCGGATCTACCTGCGCACCGACAAGTCGTTGCCGGTCGTGGAAGTCGATTTCCCCAAGAAAGATGTTGCCTTGCTGTCGGCCGCCAGGAAAGAAACCAAGGCCATAGGCCCGCCGGCTAATCTGCAAACGTTGGTGGAGCAATTTTTGCTGGAGAATTTCGCACCGGCGGCGGTGCTGATCAATGCCGATGGCGATATCCTCTACATCAGCGGCCGTACCGGAAAATATCTGGAGCCCGCGGCCGGCAAAGCCAACTGGAACATCCATGCGATGGCCCGCGAGGGCTTGCGCCACGGACTGGCAATGGGGCTGAAGAAAGTGCTGAGACAACCGGAAACCGTGCATGTGTCCGGCGTCACGATTGGCTCCGACGGCGGCAAGCAAGCCGTCAATCTGACCATTCAAGCAATCGACAAGCCGGAGGCATTGCGCGGTATGCTGGCCGTGGTATTCAACGAGGTGCAAAAAGCGCGCAAATCATCGAGCCGCAAACAGCAAGCTGAAAATGAGCCGTTGCTGGCGGAACTACATCAAGCGCGCGAAGAACTCCAGACCCTGCGCGAAGAAATGCAAACCTCGCAGGAAGAACTTAAATCGTCCAACGAAGAACTGCAATCCACCAATGAAGAATTGCAGTCGACCAACGAAGAGCTGATGACGTCCAAGGAAGAGATGCAGTCGATGAACGAGGAATTGCAAACCGTCAATACCGAATTGCAATCCAAAGTGGACGAATTGTCGAGAGTCAACAACGACATGAACAATCTGCTCAATAGCATGGAAATCGCGACGGTGTTTCTGGATAACGCGCTCAATATCCGGCGTTTTACCAACCATGCCACCCATCTGTTCAAGCTGATCGCAGGCGATATCGGGCGGCCTTTGTCCGATATCGCCACCGATCTGGACTATCCGCAACTGCATCTTGATGCCCAGGAAGTGCTGAGAACGTTGGTGTTTACCCAAAAACAGATCACCACGCGGGATGGCCGCTGGTATAAAGTGCGTATCATGCCTTATCGCACTCAAGACAATGTGATCGATGGAGTGGTCATCACCTTTATCGACTTCACCGAAACCAAGAAGATGGAAGTGGAGCTGCAGAGAAACCCAAATGAACACAACATCCCTCCCATCTGAAACAGAAGCCGCCGAATTGCGGCGGCGCGCCGAGCAACTCCTGGCGGAACAGAAGCAGCGGATGCCGGACACAACGGACGTTACCGAGCGCTTGCTGCACGAATTGCAAGTCCACAAAATAGAACTGGAAATGCAAAATGAAGAGCTTAGACTCGGGCGTGATCAACTTGAAACCGCGCTGGAACGTTACACCGAACTCTACGATTTCGCCCCGGTCGGCTATTTGACTTTAAATCAATCCGGACGAATTCTCGAAATCAACCTGACCGGGGCCGCGATGTTGAGTCGGGTGCGCTCGGTTATCGTCGGCCGGCCCTTGATCGACTATCTTGATTCCGCGAATAGAGAACGCTTGCGCTGGCATTTGCGCGAGACATTCCGAGAGGCAGGCAAAGTCACCGACGAATTCAAAATAGGACCGACTAATAATTCGACACGGGACATCTTGTTGGTCAGCGTGGCATCGGCTGATCGGGGCATTTGCCACTCGATAATGACCGATATCAGCCAACGCAAACAAATGGACAAAAAAATGCGCGAATTAGCAAACGAGCTAAGAGTGGTCGAAGCGCGCGAACGGCATAATCTGGCCCAAGAACTTCACGATAATTTATGCCAGTTGGTTGCGGTGGCCAAAATCAAGCTATCGCAGTTCTCAAAGACCGAAATAACCGACATCCAGACGCAAAAAATCCAGGAAATTAGCTATCTATTGGAGTCCACGCTCAAGTCAATGAACGCAATGGTGTTTCAATTGAGCCCCCCCATGCTCGATAATTTCGGCTTGTATGCGGCACTCCAAGCATTGGCGGCGGAATTCAAAGAACAGTACGGTTTTGATGTGCACATTATTGACGATGGACTGGAAAAACCGTTACCGCAAGGTTGGAATATCATTCTGTATCGAGCGGTGCGCGAATTACTGATCAATACCATCAAACACGCCGACGTCACGATGGCGGAGGTGGAAATCCGGCGAATCGGCAACGAAATCAGGATTTCCGTGCGCGACAAAGGCAAAGGCTTCGACAATCAGGTATTGGCTAACGGACTCTACGCCAAAGGCTTTGGTTTATTCAGCATCAAAGACCAGCTCGATCAACTGGGCGGCAGCTTAGCGATCGCAACCGTTCCCGGCGAAGGCGCCAACGTGACGTTAGTTTTGCCTATAGCCCTACCCCAGTCTGAGCTACGAGAAGGAGCTTAACCGATGAGCTTACGATTGATCCTGGCCGATGATCACCAGTTGGTGAGGGAAGCCTTGCGGGCCTTGTTGGAAAAAGAAGCGGATCTAACCATTGTGGGAGAAGCCGCCGACGGCCGCGCGTTACTGCAACTAGCTGCCGAATTGCAGCCCGACATGGTGATCATCGATATCAGCATGCCGGACATGGACGGCATTGCGGCAACGCGGCGCTTGCATGCCGATTATCCGTCCATCAAGGTGATCGCATTGTCGATGTTTTGCAACCCCCAATACACGCTGGAGATATTGGCGGCGGGCGCTTCCGCCTACGTTACCAAAGCCTCCGCGGGTGAACATTTATTGCTGGCCATTCACGAGGTAGCCGCTAATAAACGCTATCTATCGCCAAAAATCGCCGCCGTATTGGCTGGAGATTCCGTTCATGCCAAAGCGACGGATTATGTATCTAACTTGGACCGACGTGAACTCGACGTCATGAAACTCTTGGTCGAAGGCCTCACCCCAAGCGAAATTGCAGACCGGTTGCAACTTTCCGAGCTAACCGTCGAAACCGACCAGCGCAATATTTTGCAAAAGCTCAATTGCAACAATCTTGCCGATTTAATCAAATACGCCATCCTTCATGGCCTGACGTTTTTCTGATGCCAACCGACTGAACTTTCCGTGCAGTTCCACCTCTCCATAGACCCGAAGACGGCCCGCCGAGGTCTTTTGGAAAAACATTGACCCACCTCGTAACCGTTCACGCCCCCGAAGCCGAAGGCAAGCAAGCTAAAGCTGGGAATGGCAACCGGAAGGAGACATGCCCCTCCATCACCCCTTGCCAGCAAACCGTCCGCAGGGTCTGATAGACATTGACCTTGAGCCGCTTGCACGTCTCAATCAGGGACAACATCATCGGCCGAAACTGATTGCCCCGATGTGATTGCGTGAAGAAGCTGATTTTCCGCCAAATGACATACGGTCGCAGACTTTGCTCCGCAGCGTTGTTCGTCATCGGCACGCCTTGATATTTCAAAAACGTCCACAGCCGTGGGCTGTCGCGCAAAAGCTTGCGACAGGCGTGGCCGGTGCGCGTATCGCCATGGGTCGTTGCGGTGCGTTCCAGGGTGGCTTGAAAATGTTGGCGTAAGCGCTGCAAACGCCTTCGGTACAGCAAGGATTGGCAACCGCTGTGCTGCCAGCGCTTGCCGCAGTGCACCACCAGGCGGGCCAGGCGCAACAGGTAAGTGCCGTCTTCCCCGGCTTGTCCCGAACGTCCGGAGATTTTCTCCAGGTTGCGGATGATGTGTGCCCAGCAGTACTGATGCCGGTCGGCGTCATAATCGTTGTAAGCGCCGTGCCGGTCGGTGACCAGAATGCCGTCGAAATCGCCCAACAGTTCCCGGGCCGCCTGTTTGCCGCGCGAATAATGGGTCATAAAATAAGCCGCCTGCGGCGTGCTCAAGGACCACAGCCAGTAGCGGCTCTTCCCGCGAAAATGGCTGGTTTCATCGGCGTGAGCCAAGCCCGCGTCACGCACCTGGTCGCCAATCTGTTGGTAGACGGGCAACAGCCAGTCGATCACCGGCGCTTGGGCTTCGCTGATCGCGCCCAAGCTGAAATCCAGCTGCCACTGCTCCGCCAACAGGCTCTCGATTTGACGCAGACTCAAGTGGTATTGGCTGTTCAGCAGACTGATCCAGGCGATCAAGCCGGGGCCCATTTGCCCGCTCGGCACGTCGTCCGGCAAGGCCGCGCGATGACGCGCCTTGCACTGTCTGCAACACCCGCTATAACAACGGTGCTCGACCACTTGGTAACGCACTTCCGGCAAGTCGAAAACTTGATGTCGGCGATAGCCGTCCATGACGACCTCGCCGCCGCAAGCACACTGGCTCTGCGGATAATAATGTTCGATCCGATCCACCGCTGAGGCATCCCAAAGCGCGTTCGTGCTTGCCATGCCCCGGCTGCGCGCCTTTCGCACGCCCGGTCGGTTTTTTCGACGGCCGCTCTGCGCGTTGCTTGGGGCTGTCTTGCGACGGCGGCTTTGAGGAGTTCTCCGAATGCGTATTGAGCTGCTCTTCCAGCTCCGCTTGCCGTTTTTGCAGTTCGACCAAAAGCTGCCACAGCGCGGCAATGAGCTGCTGCGCTTCTTCGAGGCTCTGCGGGACTGGCGCCGGTTGACTGAGATCGATAACGAGTTTTGACATATCGCAATTTTCTAACAAGCGGCCGGGCTTTGGCAAGGGCGTGAACGGTTACCCCACCTCAAAGAACAGTACTTAGCTTCAAGCGGTCCCGCGATCAGCATCAACAAACCCGCAATCTTTCCGGCTTAGCGGTTATTTATGCCCAAATAAGTCATCCCCTTCGAGCGGGGAAGCTTATCGCATAAGCTTGACGGTTACTCCACAAATTTTGAACTTACCAATCACTGCCTCGTCCAATCTGTCAACCATTATTATTCTGACTGTAATTAAATAATATAACTTTCGCAGGCATGGTATGATGCATTACTCGATCTTGTCCGAATGTTTATTTAAACGGTCAGGGTTTTCCGTAATTAATAAATAGCAAGAGGACAATATGAAAAAAATTACATTGATCGGCGCCGCTTTATTGGGTCTTTTAAGCGCTCCGGTATTTGCCGAAGAGCATGCGGATGCGGCGTTGGAACATACCAATATGGCGGTTCAGTACGGAAAAGCCGAACACAATTCAGTTTTGGTCACGCACGCAAAAGAAGCCTTGACCCATGCTAAAGTCGCCGTCGAACTCGCAAATGGCGAATCTAAAACGCATCTGGAAGCAGCGATAAAGTCACTGGAGTCGGCTATAGACCACGGCAAAATGAAAGGCAAGGAGCATGGAAAGTTGGCGACCAAAGCCGCCGAAGCCGCCGCAGCACACATTAAAGCCGCCAATCAGTAATATCATTTTGTAAAATATTGAATTTGCGCCTAGAGGCGCAATGAGATAATAAAAACCCTATAAGCTTTTTGCTTATGGGGTTTTTTATGTTTAGCGGTTGTAATTCATTACTGGGCGGATAGTAATATCTATTTTTGAGTGCGTTAATCTTAATGATTCGCCGCCACTCTCTTTGCCGTAAACCACGACATCCTCATCAATAAACTTGTTTTGCTGATCGATGATCCGCTGTAATTACGCTTTATTGAAAGGTTAGAAAGCCCCCTGCCGCCCCGCCCATAGGGTTATGGACCGGCCCCGGAAAAAGCGGCCTTATACATTAATTGAGACCACCCCGCCCACCGGAACTTGCCGGCCGAATTAAAGATTTATAAATTTCCTCGGCCTCCTTCAAAACAGTTACAGCGCCGGAAGTATCGCCGTCGCGGGCCAGACGGCGGGCATTGGCGATAGCCCTTGAACCGCGCTGCGCCTTGACTTCAAATGAGCCGCCAAAAATATCTTTTGAAGACTGCGAGGCCGACTTCATGTGTTCTTGAGCCGTATTCTGCTCATTCGCAGCCAGCGCTTTTCGGGCCTCTTCAAGATGGGCAATGGTCGCGTTGATCCTTTGGGCCATAACGCCTTCTTCGACTCCGGCTTTGCCGACATTTCCAGCGGATAGCGATAAAACCAGAAAACCGGAAACCAGCCATGCTTTGATTGCATTCATCATTTTACCCTCCTACGACGAGTTAATTTACCCCCTCAAAAAGCAACTTGCGCTTCCCAAGAGTCAACTCCGGTGCATAATGTTTGAGGACATAACAGAAATTGATAGGGACGAAACCCCTCGGTTTTTTAAAACTATCCATTTGACCTAAACATAGCGATTTGATTCGATGCACGAGCAAATCATAACCCTGTGCAATTTATGCCCGACATTTCTAGTCCAAAATCGAGGGAACTATCGGTTTCTCGACTATCGCAAAACAATAGATCGCATTACCAAAGGCATATAGAGCCTCGGCACAGGTTAAAAATCGTATGAGTACAGCCCCGTTAACACTTCGCGTGGAATGTGATGCCGACTACCAGGGCGAGGAAACGCCGCGGCGTATTTTTCTGGCCGATAAAGCGATTGAAATTGAAGACGTGATCGACCGCTGGCTAGCTCCCGAATACCGTTATTTTAAAGTGCGTGCAGGCGATAACGATATCTACATCCTGCGCCACGATCTATTAACGCAGCGATGGGAGCTGACGATGTTCCAAAGCGGGAAGTATGATGGCAGTCGCTTGTCGTCAAGTTGAAGGCAAGCACAACTTGATGTCCTCATCGCGATGCCGTCAAGACGCGCCAGCGTCGCGAGACGGGACGCTGGCGCGTCCGAGCTGGGTTCCCCCATGGCATAGGGGAACCCGAAAAAAATGGACGCAATGCCGTTGAGGACAGCAGCTAACTCCGGAATGAATTTAGCCGCGGTCCACGCAGGCTATTTTTTGAAATGATTGACGATGGTGCGGCCGCCCGAGATGACCAGATCGGGATACTCAAGCAGTTTGAAGCGTTCGAACGGATTCCCGCGCACGGCGATCATATCGGCGGGCGCATTCGGCGACAGCGTGCCCAACAGCGGCATGCCGAGATTTTCCCCGGCTTTGGAGGTCGCCGCCTTGAATACGTTCAGCACGTCCGTAAAGTCGATCGACGCGCCGCTGGTCAAATGCAGCATCATATGCATTTCCTCGCCGTTGATGCCCCAGGGCACGTTGTCGTGACCTATTTCCGAACCGTACAAAATACCGGCGCACTTCCCCGGCGTGGCGGTTTCGCATGCCGCGATCTTGGCAGCGAGCTGCGCGGTATTCGAATGCACCCCCATGCCGTCTTTCACGCAGGACGACAGCGTATCGATGGTCGAGACGAATTTCAAGCCTTCGGTCTTCGCCGCCTGCTCCAACAAAGCGGGATCGATCGCGGCACAGGGCATATGGGCGAACTCATCGACGCCGGCGGCAAGCGCGCGCTCAAAACCGGTATCCTCGCCGACATGCGCGATCACGCGCCGGTCAAGCGCATGCGCCTTGACCACGATCGCATTGACGATGTCCAGGGAAAGCAGGTTCCAGGGCGCGATCGGCACCGGCTGATCGCCGTGCGGCATCATCCACGGCGCGCCGGGTTCGCCGCCGGGCTCCAGCGCGATCTTGATCGCGGTCGCCCCGCCATTGACCAGTTGCTGCACGACGGCCTCGGCTTCGGCCGCGGACGCGACCGGGTAGCCCACCTGATCCAGCCCTCCCGCGCCGCCGCCGAACACGTTCAGCGGGTAGCCGCCGGGCGCCTGCAGGATCGGGCCGGCGCTCAGCAACCGCAAAATGCCGCCGCCTCCTGTCGGCGCCAGCAAGCGTCCGCCGGTGTCCTGAACGGTCGTGATGCCATGTTCAAGCACCTTGATTTTATTCACGTTTTGGAAGGTGACATGGGCGTGCGACTCGATAAAGCCGGGCAAAATGGTCGCATCGCCCAGATCAATCCTGCGTCCGCACTGCTTCTTCAACTGCGCCAGCGTCCCGACCTGCATGATTCTGTCTTTTTTGATCAGGACGGCGGCATCGGTGCGCAGTTCAAAGCCGTCAAACACGCGCGCCGCCGTATACAGCGCGCAGCGGGGAGGCTTGGGTATCTTAACGTCAGCAGCCGATGCATGATCTTCGCCATCGTGAGCGAGGGCGCTACCGCCGAGTCCCTGCGCCAGGATCAATGCCATCCCCAGCCTCATCAGGCCGGGTAAACGCTTTGTTTTTTTCATTTTGTCTCCAGATTGTTTTCCTTTATCCCGCCATCGCCAGGTCGACTTGCGGATTTGACCCGCCCGATGGCCCTTGGGGATAATACCGATGAACCGGGCCGCCATCCACGCGCATTCCTATGGCAAACGGAGTATTTCGTATGCGAAACGTAACCCGCCGGAATCAGGAGCGATAATGAGAGAAACGAGAGGATGGAGCATCAGAGCCGACGATCTGCCGGCGCATTTCGAACGGCAAAGCCATTGCCTGCGCCAAGCCTTGCCGGACGACGTGGGCGTCGGCCATTCCGACATATTCCAGCTTGACCGGGATTTGACGTGCATCGAAACCCGCTACACCACGGTGAGGTACTTGGTCATCTTGAGCCAAATAGAGAGCGTGGAGCCGCGACTGGTGGTGACGCTGGGCTTGCAAGGGCAATCCCGTTTTAGCGGCAAGCGGGGCGAGGAGGTCGTGTTTCGTGAAGGCTACACCACGATAACCGCCTTTAATTCGAGCCTTGGCGAGAGACGATACGAAAGCGCTAAGCCGGTGACGCAGCTGCGCCTTGCGCTCAGTAAATCCTGGCTCGAAAGATACTTCGGAGAGAACAAAACCGAGCGGCTGTTCCGTAAAGGCGGCATTCTCATCGCAAGTCATCGGCCTACCGCGCCGCCTGGCCTGATCGCCGCGCAGCAGTTGCTGATGCCCAATACACGCGGCGAATTCGGGACGCTATTCAGGCATGCGCAGGCGCTGTCGATACTGACATCAGAACTCGACCCGCTGTTCGAGGATGAAAGTCAAGGCTCCGCCCGCTTCGGCCCTCAAGATAAAATCATCGCTACCCGGGCGCGCGATATTCTTTTCGCTGAATTCCGCACGCCGCCCTCGGTCGAAGCCTTGTCCAGACGGGTGGGGACGAATCAATTCAAGCTGAAGCAATTGTTCCGCCATTTTTTTAACGACACGCCTTATGGCGTATTGCTGGCCATCAGGATGGATAAAGCCTATCAGTTGTTGAAATCCTCGCGCTGCCATGTCGGTGTCGCCGCCGACTTTGTCGGCTACCGGCACGCCAGCAACTTCAGCGCGGCATTCATCAAACATTTCGGGGTTTCGCCGAAGAGCGTCGCGAAGCATTGATACGGCAAACTGCCTCGATGAGGCGGAGCGAAAGCGGGGGTTATGGCCTAAATTTCCCGCGATTTCGCAAAGCCGCATCGAGGCTCTCTGCCATTTATTAGATCAATTGGAGCAGGCACTGGAATTGCGCTCTTGGCCAGGATACAGGCTAGATTCCTGCGCCGGCGCGCCCCTCGCACTTTACCCTCTGTTAGGGATCAATTCCTGTTCCGCCTCAAGCCAATCCTCCAGCTCATGGCCCGGCTCGAAGCCCCTTCTTTCTGCCTTGTAATAGGCAAGTTCGGCAATCCTCGCCGTATCGTCCGACGGATCGGGCATAATCCCCGCTTCAGCGGAAGCCAAAATTTCGGTGTTTTGATGGATATTGATTTCACTCGGTTTCATGGTGTTTTCCTCTAAAGTCTGTTCGCCAAAACTCAAAACCGATGCCGCACGGCTAAATCAATCGCGTGAGGTAACGGCATGCTTTCTGCCCCCAAAAACCCTTGCCATCCGAATCGTAAAGCCGCGGCAAAAGAATCAAATGCGCGTCATTTCTTGCTTTGAATCGTCCTTACTATGACGTCTTCTGGCTTCCTGCTTTATTTTTATGCTGTCCGTAACCAGTTTTAGTATTCTTACCGGCGCTTTAAGTTCAAAAGCGCGCCGGGGAATGAACCCGGCAGGCCGCGGATTGTCCTTATCCATGAACAACATGACGAGGGCGACATAATGACTAACGACATTCAAGAATACCGCGGCAAAAAGGTTGTCATCCGTTTCGATGCGGCCAAATGCATCCATTCGCGCCATTGCGTGCTGGGAAACCCGAAGGTTTTTATCGCGAACGCCCCGGGCGAATGGATAAACCCGGATGCGGCCTCCCCGGAAGAGATCGCCGCACTGTTGCGCACGTGCCCGTCAGGGGCACTGACCTACGAACGCCTGGACGGCGGCGAACCCGAGAGTGCGCCGCTGGTCAATAGCGTGCACTTGCGGGAAAACGGCCCGCTGGCGTTTCACGCCGACATGGAGATTCAGGGACACGGCACGTGTTATCGCGCCACCCTGTGCCGGTGCGGCGCCTCTAAAAATAAACCGTTTTGCGACAGCAGTCATGTCGCGGTGAATTTCGTTGCGACCGGAGAGCCGCCCACCATAGAGTCGGAAACGCTGCTCGATCGCGCCGGAAGACTGACCATTACCCCGAACCCCAACGGTCCCTTGCAAGTCGAAGGCAATCTCGAAGTGTGTTCCGGAACCGGCAGGACCCTGATCCGAACGCAGAAAACCTGGCTCTGCCGCTGCGGCTCGTCGCAAAACAAACCCTATTGCGACGGGACGCATCGTAAGATAGGTTTTACCGCCTGAAATGCGGCTTGATTCCGGCTAGCCCGAAGCCAAGGCATCGACGACGGATGATCCGGACATGGGCCATAGCGGCATGAGCGAAATTAGCGCGCGACAATTGCAGACTCACGTCGAGGCACTGGCCGGGGTGATCGGCGAGCATAATGTGTTTCATCCCGAGGCGCTCAAGGCCGCGGCCGACTATATCATCGAACAATGGCGGCGGCAGGGTTATCGCGTCGGCCAGCAAGGCTACCGGGTCAAAGGTCTTGATTGCAACAACCTGGAAGTGACCTGTCCCGGAACCCAGCGGAGCGATCAAGTGATTCTGATCGGCGCGCATTATGATTCGGTCTGGGGCAGCCCCGGCGCGAACGACAACGGCAGCGGCGTGGCCGCGTTATTGGAGCTCTCGCGCCGGTTCAGGGACGCGCCGCCGGCGGTCAGCCTGCGTTTCGTCGCCTTCGTGAATGAAGAGCCGCCGTTCTTCTACTGGGGCAAGATGGGCAGCATGATTTACGCGCAGGCGGCCAAACGGCGCGGGGCCCCTATCCGTTACATGGTTTCTCTCGAAACGATTGGCTATTATTCGAGTCAACCCGGCAGCCAGCATTATCCGCCCTTACTGAGCTATTTTTATCCGGACACCGGCAATTTCATCGCCTTCGCTTCGAATCTCGGCTCTCGCCGCGTGATGCGGCATTGCGTCGAAAACTTTGCCAAGGGTTGCGACTTTCCGGTGCAATCGATCGCCGCGCCGGCCGTGGTTCCGGGCATTTCCTGGAGCGATCATCTGGCGTTCTGGCGGCACGGTTTTGCAGCCTTCATGATTACCGACACGGCGCCTTATCGTTACCCTTATTACCACACGTCCGAAGATACGCCCGACAAACTCGATTATCTTTCGTTTGCCAGGGTCGCTAACGGGCTGTTCTCGATGTTAGCCGCCGAGCGGTAACGGGTATGTCGGAATGAGGTGATACGATAGACAACCCCGAGCTCTTGTCATTTCCGCCGGCTATCCTTCCCTGACTTCGGAACAGCCGTAAAGAAACAGCCGCGTCGCCTGCCGCGCCCAGCTTTCGATTTCGGCCTCGGTCGGCGTGGTTTCCAGGCCGAGTTGCAGTTTCTGAAAACGCTCGTTGCGCAGTCCGCTGAGGAACTGGTCGGCCAGGATGTGCGGATCGATCGGGGCGAAATGTCCCGCCTGCTGATGCCGGGCGAAAAATTGCGCCAGACGTTCGAGCGTACGCTGCGGGCCTTGTTCGTAAAATTGCGTCGCAAGGTCCGGGAAACGCGGCGACTCGCCGATCAGGATCGCACGCATGCGCACCACGTCGGGGCGGGTGATCCGGTACAGAAACTCCCTGGCGAAGGCGACGAGCGCGGCTTCCGGGGGGCTGTCGAAAGACAGGATTTCGGAAAACTGATCGCTGCAGCGCCGGACCAGCGCGCCGAACAAACCGGCTTTGCCGCCGAACTGGCTGTAGATCGTCCGCAACGAGACCCGCGCATCCTTCGCGATGGCTTCCATGCTGAGATTGCCGTAGCCGTGTTCCAGAAAAAGCGTCAGCGCCGTATCCAGCACCCGGTCGCGGCTTAAAAGCTCGCTGCCCTTGGCGGGACGTCCGCATTTAATCATAGTGTCGTGTACTCAAAAAAATTTGACTTAGGCCAGGAATAATCATAACCTACAATAAATGGTAATGTATATTACCATTTTAAATCCCCCTTACGGACAATAAACGGATGATCCAGAACACCAGCAGCCCGGCCGTTATGCATCGCAACAGTCCATCCATCGCCTTATCCTCCGAGACAGTCGGCGGCCCTGTTTTTTTCCTGAATCTATCGCTGCGCCGCGCGCTGCTGACAGGTCTTGCGGCGATCGCCCTGGCCGGCACCCTAGGCTGCCAACAAGCCGAAGCGCCAACCGGCAAGCCGCCCGAAGGACCGCCGCCGAACATCAAAATCGCGCAGCCCTTAAGCCAGGATGTGACCGAATGGGACGAATATACCGGCCGCATCGAAGCGGTCGAGTCGGTCGAGATACGCGCCCGGGTCAGCGGCTATCTGGACAAGGTCAACTTCAGGGACGGCGAGAAAGTCAAAAAGGGCGACCTGCTGTTCGTGATCGATCCCCGGCCCTTCAAGGCCCAACTGGCCTATGCGGCGGCGGAACTGGAGCGGTTCAGATCCCGTAAGGAACTGGCGGCCAACGATATGGCGCGAGCCGAAAATCTGTTCAAGGTCAAGGCGATTTCGAAGGAAGAATTCGACGCCCGCCAGAAAGGGCTGCGCGAGGCCGCGGCGGCGGTCGAATCCGCGTCCGCCAATGTCGAAACCGCCCGGCTGAATCTCGAATTCACCCAGGTGCGCGCGCCGATCGACGGACGCATCGGCCGGGAATTGATCACCGAGGGCAACCTGGTCAAAAACGACGACACGCTGTTGACGACGATCGTGTCCACCGACCCGGTCTATGTCTATGTCGATGCGGACGAACGCGCGGTCTTGAAGTACCGCCGGCAAATGCGGCAGAACGGCGGGCGCGAGGCCGGCATCGCGGGCACGCCGGTCGAACTGGCGCTGACCGATGAGGACAATTTTCCGCACAAGGGCGTTCTCGACTACATCGCCCCCCGCGAGGATAGCGCGACCGGCACGGTCACGCTGCGGGGCGTTTTCGCGAATGCCGACGAATTACTGAGCCCCGGTTTTTTCGCCCGCCTGAGGGTGCGCGCCGGCGAACCTTATCCCGCCTTGCTGCTGCCCGACCGGGCGATCGGCACCGACCAGGCTCAACGTTTCGTCTGGGTAACGAACCAGAACAATCAAGTGGAATACCGCAAGGTCGAACTCGGCGCGCATATCGGCCAGTCGCGCGTGATCAGCAACGGCCTGAAAGCCGAGGACTGGGTCGTGGTCGAAGGCCTGCAAAAGCTCAGGCCCGACATCAAGGTCAACCCCGAGCGAATCTCGCTCGCCGAGCCGTCAAAAGGACACTAGGCCATGGATCGCTTCACGCATTTCTTTATCGACCGGCCGATCTTTGCCTCGGTGTTGTCCATCCTGATCGTGCTGGTCGGCGGGCTGGCGCTGATCACACTGCCGATCGCCCAATACCCGGAGATCGCGCCGCCCACCGTCGTGATCAGCGCGGTTTATCCGGGCGCGAACGCCAAGGTGGTCGCCGAAACGGTCGCGACGCCGATCGAGCAGGAAGTCAACGGGGTCGAAGACATGCTCTACCTGTCTTCCCAGTCGACCAACAGCGGCAGCATGGCGCTGACGGTGACCTTCAAGCCGGGCACGAGCCTCGACAAGGCCCAGGTGCTGGTGCAAAACCGGGTCGCTCTGGCAGAACCCAGGCTGCCCGAGGAAGTGCGGAGGCAGGGCGTCAGCGTCAAGAAGCGCAGCCCGGACCTGAGCCTGGTCGTCAACCTGATCTCCCCGGACAAGCGCTATGACAGCGTTTACCTGAGCAATTACGCGCTGTTGCAAATCAAGGATATATTGGCGCGGCTTCCCGGCGTCGGCGAGATTCTGGTGTTCGGCGCCCGCGACTACAGCATGCGCCTGTGGCTGAATCCCGAGCAGGTCGCCGCGCGTAACCTGACCGCGAGCGACGTGGTCAACGCGATCCGCGAGCAGAACATTCAGGTCGCGGCCGGGGTGATCGGCCAGCAACCGTCGAAGGAAAACACCGATTTCCAATATACGGTCAGTACACTGGGGCGGCTAATGGAAGCCGAACAGTTCGCCGATATCGTGATCAAAAAAGGCGCGGACGGCCAGGTGACCCGGCTGAAGGACGTGGCCCGCATCGAACTCGGCGCCAAGGACTACAACTCCGGCCTGTTCCTGGACGGCGAGCCGACCGTCGGCCTCGCGATCTTCCAGCTGCCGGGCTCGAACGCCCTGGACACCAAGAAGGCGGTCGTCGAGGCGATGGAGAAACTGAAGACCCGCTTCCCCGAGGGCCTCGAATACAACATGGTCTACGACACGGTCGTGTTCGTGCAGCAGTCGATCGACGCGGTGGTCAAGACGCTGTTCGAGGCCCTCCTGTTGGTCGTGATCGTGGTCGTGGTGTTCCTGCAGAACTGGCGCCCGGCAATCATTCCGCTGCTGGCGGTGCCGGTGTCCCTGATCGGCACCTTCGCGGTGATGGCCGCGCTGGGCCTGTCCTTGAACACCTTGTCGTTGTTCGGCCTGGTGCTGGCGATCGGGATCGTCGTGGACGACGCGATCGTGGTCGTCGAAAACGTCGAGCGCCATATCGCGCTCGGCCTGAAAGCCAGGGAAGCGGCGCGCAAGGCGATGTCGGAAGTGGTCGGCCCGATCATCGCGACCGCGCTGGTGCTGGTCGCGGTATTCGTGCCGACCGCCTTCATCACCGGCGTCTCGGGCGCTTTCTACAAACAGTTCGCGCTGACGATCGCGGTGTCGACGGTGATCTCGGCATTCAATTCGCTGACGCTGAGCCCGGCCCTGTGCACCGTGCTGCTGGACCGGGCGCACGGAGACAAGGACAAGCTGACGCGCCTGATCGATCGCCTGTTCGGCTGGTTCTTCGGCGGCTTCAACCGGTTTTTCGACCGCTTCAGCGCCGGCTACGCGCGCCTGGTCGGCCGGCTGATCCGGATGACCGCCGTCGTGCTGGCGCTTTATATTGGGCTGAACGGACTGAACTTCCTGGCCTTCGAAAAGGTGCCGACCGGCTTCATTCCGCAGCAGGACCAGGGCTATCTGATCCTGTATGCGCAGTTGCCGGATGCCGCCTCGCTGGCCCGCACCCAGGCCGTGGTGCGGCAGGCGACGCGCATCGTGCTGGACACCGAAGGCGTCAAGCACTTGAATGCCTACGCCGGCTTTTCGATCCTGAGCGGGGCCAGCCAGTCCAATGTCGCGACGATGTTCGCCCGACTCGATGATTTCGATCAGCGCGCGGGCCGGCCCGATCTGCATGCCGATGCGGTCGTCAAAAAGCTGCAGCAGCGTCTCGCCACGGTCCAGGATGCCTATATCGCGGTGTTTGCGCCGCCGCCGGTCCGGGGCATGAGTGCGGTCGGCGGCTTCAAGCTGCAAATCCAGGACCGCACCAACGCCGGCATTGACGTACTGCAGCAAGTTAACACGGAGATGATCGCCAAGGGTAATCAGCAACCGGGCCTGGTCGGCCTGTTCACGACCTTCCGCTCCGGCGTGCCGCAGTTGTTTCTGGATGTCGATCGCACGCGCGTCAAGTCGATGGACGTGCCGTTGAAGGATGTGTTCGACACCCTGCAGATTTACCTGGGTTCGCTCTATGTGAACGACTTCAACGCCTTCGGACGCACCTATCAGGTCGTCGCCCAGGCCGATTCGGAATTCCGGATGCAGCCGTCGGACATCAGCGAACTGAAGACCCGGAACGCTAAGGGCGGCATGGTGCCGCTCGGCTCGCTGGTCGATGTGAAGGCGATTACCGGGCCGGACAAGATCACGCGCTACAACATGTATCCGGCCGCCGAAATCAACGGCAGCACCTTGCCCGGCGTCAGCTCCGGCCAGGCGATCGAGATGATGGACAGGCTCCTGAACGCGGAACTGCCGCCCGGCTTCGGCTTCGAATGGACCGAGCTGAGCCTGCAGCAGGTGCTGGCCGGCAATGTCGCGATGCTGGTGTTTCCGCTCAGCGTGATTTTCGTGTTTCTGGCGCTCGCGGCCCAGTATGAAAGCTGGTCGCTGCCGTTCGCGGTGATCCTGATCGTGCCGATGTGCATCCTGTCCTCGATGGCCGGCATCTGGCTGCGCGGCATGGACAACAACATCTTCACCCAGGTCGGTTTCATCGTGTTGGTGGGGCTGGCCAGCAAAAACGCGATTTTGATCGTCGAGTTCGCGAAACGCCGGCAGGAAGAAGGCCTCGACCGCTTCGAGGCCGCGATCGAGGCCTCCGGCATCCGGCTGCGCCCGATCCTGATGACCTCGTTCGCGTTCATCATGGGCGTGTTTCCGCTGGTGATCGCCGAAGGCGCCGGCGCCGAATCGCGCCGGCTTTTGGGCACCGCGGTGTTCAGCGGCATGGCCGGCGTGACCCTGTTCGGCCTCTTGTTGACGCCGGTCTTCTATGTGACCGTGCAGGCGCTGGCGCAGCGACTGGCATCGTCAAAACATAAAACCGGCCCCGTGCCGGCCGATCCATCTTCATCCGGCTCAGACTCATGATTCAACCTATCTCACTGCGCGCACCGAGGTATTTACCTAGCCGCCTTTTCGCGCTCGCCATCGCAGGCGCAGCCGCACTGGGCGGCTGCGCGGTCGGACCCGACTACCAGAGGCCGGCAACGGCAACGCCGCCCGCCTTCGCGAACGCCGAGCATAACGAATATTCCGGACAGGCGACGCAAAAAGACTGGTGGAAGCTGTTCAACGACAGCGAACTGAACGCTCTGATCGATCAGGCCCTGCGCCACAATTACGACCTGAAGAGCGCGCTCGCGAACCTGCGCGAAGCCCGGGCGCTGTATCTGGAAGCCGGCCTGAACCTGGCGCCGATCATCAGTTCGCACGCCAATTACACCGATCAGAAGCGCAGCGTCGGCGCGTTGAACAATCGGGCCTTCGTGCCGCGTGATCTGAAACTTTACAGCACCGGTTTCGATGCGTTCTGGGAAGTCGATTTCTTCGGCCGCGTGCGCCGCGACATCGAAGCCAGCAGCGACGAAGTCGAGGCCCAGAAAGCCAGCCTGCAGGATCTTAGCGTCAGCGTGATCGCCGAGGTCGCCCGCAACTATTTCGAATTGCGCGGCCTGCAGAACCAGCTCGAAGTGGCCCGAAGAAACGCCGACAACCAGACGCGAACGCTGGACATTACCCGCGCCAAACTCGAAATCGGCCGCGGCACCGAGCTGGATACGTCCAGGGCTTCGGCGCAACTGGATTCGACCCGGGCAACCATTCCGCTGATCGAAACCGGGATCAAAAGCGCGATACACCGGCTTGACGTGCTGACCGGCCAAACGCCCGGCGCGCTCACCGCGAAACTGTCGAAGCCTGCGCCGATCCCGAAGCTGCCGGCAACGATCGCTATCGGCAACCCGGCCGAGCTGCTGCGCCGTCGTCCGGACATTCGCATCGCCGAACGCACGCTGGCCGCCGCGACCGCCCGCATCGGCGTCGCCACCGCCGACCTGTTTCCGCGCGTGACTTTCGTCGGCACCCTGTCGCTGGAAGCCAGCACGCTTTCGGGCCTCGGCGCGGCCGGTGCCGACGCCTATTCGGCCGGTCCTCGCATCAGCTGGGCGGCGCTGGATTTGGGCCGGGTCTATGCCCGCATCAAGGCCGCCGACGCCCAAGCCGAGGCCAATTTGGCGGCATACGAACAGACCGTGCTGAATGCACTGGAGGAAACCGAAAATGCCCTGGTCGCCTATAACCAGGAACGCAGCCGGCGGGCGCTGCTGGCCTCGGCGGCCGAGGCCAGCGAAAAGGCGCATCAGTTGGCCCATTTGCGCTTCACCGAGGGCATAACCGATTTTCTGACCGTGCTGGATACCGAATTACGCTTGCTGCAGGATCAGCGCCAGTTGGCGCAGAGCGAAACCGCAGTGGCGACCGCGTTGATCGCGGTCTACAAAGCCCTGGGCGGCGGCTGGGAAACGCTTACGGCGGCAAAATGATGCCCGAGCTAGCCTGGGCTCGAATCCTCCGGAAGCCGGTAGGCCGGCATTTCGATGGCGGCCACGTCCGTGCCGAGCATCACGCAAGTGCCTTGATAGCGATCTTCGCCGGTTGCCGAAAATTCGAAGGTAAAACGCCGCTGCAGGCGCATTTTCCCGGTCTTATCGCGCGCCAGGGCGCAGCGGTTCAAGGCGATATAGTCGTCCAGCATTTGCACACCGTAAAGCCGGCACTGCCGCCGCGTCGCCGCGAAAGCGATTTCCTTGACTTGTTGCGCGTGGCGCCAGTACAGATACGCGGCGATCAAAATGACAATGGAAACGATATCGGCTTGCATGGGGTCGGATCAGCGGGATTAGTGTTTGTCAGCGAAACGCCAATTGTACTAAGATTGGCCGAAATGTTGATCGGTTAACTGGACCTGGGGATCGCCGACGCCCAGCCCAGGGATGCGATGAACCCCGATTTACCCAAATTTCCCGGCAATTTCTGGTAAGCCAGAGAAAAGGATACTTATGCACTCACCCCTCAGTACCGTCGAAATCAAACCCACCGCGGAGCACCGCTATTCGATCATCTGGCTGCACGGTCTCGGCGCCGACGGCCATGACTTCGAATCGATCGTGCCCGAGCTCAGGCTGCAGGCCGAGGCTAACATCCATTTCATTTTTCCCGAAGCGCCTTATCGCCCGGTCACGATCAACGGCGGCATGACCATGCGCGCCTGGTTCGACATTCTCGAACTATCCCGCGACTTGAAGGCGGATGTTGCCGGCATTTATGACTCCAGCCGAGCCATCGAGCAGCTGATCGAGGCTGAAATCGCCAAGGGCATCCCCCCGGAACATATCCTGTTGGCCGGTTTTTCGCAGGGCGGCTCGATCGCTCTGCATGCAGGCCTCTGCCATTCACGAAGATTGGCCGGCATCGTGGCGCTGTCGACCTTCCTGCCGACCCTCGGACAAATGGATGACGTTCGCTCCGCCGCCAATCAGGATATGCCGGTCTTGATCGCGCACGGCATCCTCGATTCGGTCGTTGCGGTCGAACTGGGCAAGAAAACCAGCGATCAACTGCTGGACTGGGGCTATCCTGTCGAATGGTGCGACTTCATGATGGACCATTCGGTATGCATCGAGGAAATCGAACGCATTGCCCGCTTTATCAATGCCATCTTCCGGTAAACGCCAGGGATGCCGGAGCAAGTCTGAATGAATACCTGATGTTACATCATTGTCCACAAAAATCCCGAAAGGCTCGAAAAATTTCATAGCGCAATGGGCTCAACCAAGGCTTTCGGGTAGCGGCCGAGATTGACCATTACACGCCTCAAACACGGCACCTTGTGTTTTGTAACACGCTTTGTCCTTGTACCCAATTTGCCCCATCCATTTTTTCGCGTCTTTCGGGTTTTTCATGGATATTTTGTCAACCCCATCTTCCTATACCTGAGTCAAGTGAAAACGTGACCATTTTGATCTCCCGCCGCTTCGATAGACTGATTGTCAATCTGAAATAAAAAGCGTATAAGGTTATCTTAAGAATATAAAACGGTCATCACACCACCCTTCATCGGTGCCGATAAGTCCGCCGCTTTATGCATTCTGTCGGTTGTTCCAAATGACTGAATTGATACGGGGAGCGCTTTATGAAGTACATCCGGTTTGCCGTTTGCCTCAGCCTCGCTCAGCTGACGGTTTCTCCCGCCACAGCTGCAAATCCCACCAGCGCAGAGCTGACGTTGCAATCGAAACAGCAGCTTATCGGCATGCGCGAAGCGCTGGGGCTCGACGAGAATCACTCCTTTCAGTTGCAAAGCCTCGAGCAGGACCCGCTGGGACAGACCCACGTCCGTTTTGACCAGCTTTACCACGGCGTGCGCATCTGGGGGGGTGAAGTGATCACACACAGGCTGGCTAGCGGAGAGGAACTGCCTCCAACTTCCGCACTGCAGCAGGACATCCATGTCGACATCACACCGAAACTTTCCGCCACCGAGGCGTTGAGCGTCGTCAAGGCCGACCTAGTTCCCCGCTCCGAATTCGTCCACACACCCACCATCGAACTGGTGATCTATCCTGAAACGGCGAACCAGGTACTGCCAAGCAAGTCGCTTGTCCCCGAAAATCAATTGAATGCCGAAGATTTCGTTACCGAAACCAAGGGCTATCAACTGGCCTACTACGTGCATACCGAGCTTGAGAGTCCGGGCGATACCCGGCATACAGACTATCTGGTGAATGCACACACGGGGCAGATCATCGAGAAATGGGATAGCCTGCAAACGGCGGAATCCCTTGGCGACGGCAAGAGCCAGTACAGCGGCGCCGTCAGCCTTAATACCAATAGCGTCAGTATGGGCCACGAGCTCCGCGATCTGACCCGGCCTGTCAGGGGCGGCAACGTGATCTACAACCTCGATCACGCCACTGAGGGCACCGGCGCCCTCTATGTGGATCCCGACAATAGCTGGGGCGACGGCAGCAATTTCAAGGAGGATCCCGAATCCACGACCTCCGCTAACGGGCAGACCGCCGCGGTGGATGCGGCTTTCGGGATACAGGCAACCTGGGACATGTACAAGAACGTGTTCGGGCGTAACGGTATCGATGGCCTGGGCAGCCCGACCTATGCGCGCGTGCACTACGATTTCGCCTACGATAATGCGTTCTATTCGGACTATTGCAAGTGCATCACCTACGGCGACGGCACCAAACTGCAGACGCTGACCTCGCTCGATGTCGCGGCCCATGAATTTTCCCATGGGGTTTGTTCGACCACGGCGGGCCTTATTTACAATAAAGAGTCCGGCGGCCTGAACGAAGCCAACTCCGACATCATGGGAGCGATGGCTGAATTCTATACGCGGGGAGCCGGCGGCAAGGGCAGCGCGATTCCCGACACCGGGGGGACCTGGACGCAAGGCGAACAGATCACGACGCCCGCCTATCCCCTGAAGATGCGTTTTCTCTACAAGCCCAGCAAGGACGGCAACAGCGCCGACGCCTGGAGCCCCACCCTAAAAAACCTGAACGTGCATTACAGCTCGGGCCCGATGAATCGCGCCTTTTATTTCCTGAGCCAGGGTGCAACCCCGACGGGAGAGACATCTTCTGCCTTCTTGCCGCAAGGCATGACCGGCATCGGCAACGATAAGGCCGCCAAAATATGGTTCCGCGCCTTGACCGCCTACATGACGTCCTCCACCGATTACGCGGGCGCCCGAATAGCCCTAATCCAGGCGGTACGAGACCTGTTTCCGATTTCAGGCCCCGAGGAGATTGCCGTATGGAACGCCTTTGCCGGCATCAATGTCGGCATGCCATGGTCCGGCCCCGATACGCCACCTACCGTCACGGTCAGCGAAAGTGGGGACAAGGAAATGATCTCATTCAGCGCCACCGCCGTTGATGACAAGGGGGTGGTAAAGGTCGAATTCCTGCTCGATGGCGCTCTGGTGGGCTCAAGCACACAAGCCCCCTATGCGATGACCTATGATTCCCTGTTGCAGGATGACGGGATGCACACGCTGGTCGCCAAGGCTACCGATACCACGGGCCAGTACACCAACGCATCGATGTCCTTTACCATCGCCAACGGACAGATGATCCGCAACGGGAGTTTTGAGAAGGGTTATGGCGTGGGCTGGTCGAATACCTCGGGCATGCAGATTGGCGCCATCCTGGGTCAAACCGCTTTTGATGGCACCAAGATGGCCAAGTTCTGCGGCACCGGCTCAAAAATGAGCGTCAGCCTGTACCAATCGGTCACCATTCCGGCCGATGCCGCACAGGCCACCCTGAGCTACGCCCTGCACATCGAAACCAAAGAGGGGACTACGGGCGATGCCAACGATTCCTTATCCGTGCAACTCCGGGAAAGTTCCGGGGCCATCCTGAAAACCCTGGCAACTTACACCAATCGGGATGCGACCCCGGGCTATAAGGTCTTCAGCCTCGATCTGGCCGCCTACAAAGGCCAGACCGTGCAGCTTTATTTCGTGGGCGCAGAGGATGCCGCACTCGCAACGGGCTTCATCCTGGACAAGGTAAACCTGATCGTAAAAAATGGCGGTGACGGTGGAGGTGACAAGGAGTCACCTATCGTCAACACCAGCGTGAACGGAAGTAGCGGCACCATCACCTTCTCTGCCATGGCCACCGATAACGCCGGCGTGACCCAAGTAGAGTTCTACCTGGATGGTGTTCTCAAGGGCACAGACGCTTCATCGCCATACAGCCTATCCCTTGTCAGCACGGCGTTGTCCAATGGCTCGCACACCTTGGTAGCCAAGGCCTATGATGCGGCGAACAATGTTGGAATATCACCCCCCGTCACCTTCTCGGTCGCCAATCCCGGAGCAGACGCTGAGCCTCCGGTCATTTCCGTCAGTGAGAGCGGCAGTAGCGGCACCATTACCTTCAATGCCACGGCGACCGATAATGTCGGTGTCGGCAAGGTGGAATTCTATGTGGACAATACCTTAAAAGGTCTGGACACAGCGCCCCCTTATAGCCTGTCGCTGGATTCAACCTCCTTGAGCGACGGCAGTCACATGCTGGTCGGTAAGGCCTACGATGCGGCAGGCAATATCGGGACATCAGAGGGTATCGTCTTTTCGGTCAGTAACAACTTGCCTACAACCTCCTACAACGAGGTCGAAAACAATGGCATCCCCCGCCTTGCGAATGGCATCGCCGACACCGTCATGAAGATCACCGGCTATATCGGCACGTCTACCGATCAGGACTATTTCAGGATCAGTGTCCCTGCAAGCCGCGCCGTGACGGTCAAGATGACCGGTCCTGCGAAAGACTACGACCTCTATCTCTTGAACAGTTCCGGCAACACGTTGAGAACCAGCGCCGATATAGGTTCCACCGAATCCGTGACTTTTACAAACTCCGGCACGTCTGCCGCAACCTATTTCATCAAAGTGGCCGCATTCGGCGGCGCCTACACAACGACCACACCCTATACCCTGGTTCTGAGTCGATGAAACGTGACCGTGCTAAAAATGGCGCCATTAGGCGGAAATTTGGGAGCGGTTAACAGCCTTGAAGGTTAGCGGTGATTGCGGCTTCGAAAATCAATCGGAATTGAGGAGGCGAAAATGCGCCAATGGATTTACAACGCTATTGCTGTCGTCCTGTTCTTTGCCGGGATAAATATGGGATTTGCGGAACCCGGCAGGATTTTTCTTGATAAGGAATGTACGCTGGGACTCGGGCAATCCGCAATGACGGCTGACGGCAAACTGGTCATCAAATTCAAGGCCGTTCTTGAAGATTCACGGTGTCCTGTGAATGTCGTTTGCGTCTGGGCAGGCAACGGCAAGGTCGAATTCGAAGTGATCGACATCGATGGCCAAAAAAAGTCCGTTGCCCTGAATACGGAAGAGGAGCCCAAAGCGGCGGCTTTCAAAGGCCACAGGCTGACATTGCTTTCGCTCGATCCGCCGCGAAGGGATGGGGTATCCCTTTTGCCAGAAGATTACTTCGTCACGATCCGTGTCCAGAAAATAGCGTCCAATTTTAGCCAGGATAAAAGCCTAATGGCAGGCAGAAGCCTGCATTCAAACGCAGGGGCGGAAGAAAGTTAGATTCCTTGTCCGCGCCTTATTTTCGCCGTTCTGCCTTCAAATTTTTAAAGGCAACGGTCTGTGCTCACACTCTTTCAAAGGAGGCTTACCTATGAAAACGGGTCACGAACATAGCCCCGGATTCCGTTGCCTGCGAATACCCGGGAGCGTAATTGTATTCCCCTTGATCCTTCTGGCGTCAATGGGAATGGCATTGGCGGTGGATTCGGATCCCAACGCGGATCACAGCAGTTTCGATGCAAGGATCGCCTTCAATCAAGGCTTGGCGCAAAGTATATCCCCCCCTCAACAAGCCGTGATTTCGGACATGGCTCGGAAAGTGCCGGATCTGTCTTTCACTGTTGACGCGACTTCCGGCGCGATTAGCTCCCTGTCCAGTCAGACCGGTTATCTTTCGGAACCCAGGAAAGGACAGGAAACCTTGCAAGTCATCAGGGATTTTTTATCCGCCAATGCCCCCATGCTCGGCATGAGCGCGCAAGACCTTGCAAACCTTGAGGTTACGGATCGTGTGTATTCCAAAATTACCGGCACGACGCACGTCTTCATGCGTCAGGTCCATCAGGGACTGCCTGTATATAACGGCCAGATGCAGGTCAATCTGGATAAAGAACAAAGAATCCTAAGCGTGAACAACAGCGCGATGACCGGTACGACAGCCTCAATGAAGGCGATAAAACCCACTCTCGATTTGCCTTCAGCCGTCGGCAGGGCGGCGCAGCATCTTGGCATGTCTTTGCCGGTGACACCCAAAACACTCGACACCGCCGCCGGTATTCAGCAGGTTACTTCGGTGGATCCTGCAGGCATCTCATTGGAAGCGATTGAAGGGAAACTGATGTGGCTGCCCATCCACAAGGGCATGATGCAATTGGTCTGGAACTTCCAAATCCATACGCTCGATCAACAGCACGTCTACGATTTTACGGTGGATGCCGAGACCGGCAAAATCTGGACACGGTTTGACTGGGTGGCTTCCGATCAATACCGCGTCTATGCCAGACCCGCCGAAAGCCCCAACCACATCGCGCCGCTGCCGCCCTCGGACGGCCGTACCCTGGTGGACAATCCGGCCAACGCCGCGGCCTCGCCTTTCGGATGGCATGACACGAATGGCAGCGGGGGCGCGGAGTTTACGACAACCCGCGGGAACAATGCATATGCCTACACGGATACAGACGCCAACAATGCACCCGACACAGGCCCGGGGCCAAATGGCGGAAGTAGTCTGCGTTTCGACTTCCCGATTAGCCTCGATTCAGCGCCCGGAACCTATCAAAACGCGGCCGTGACCAATCTTTTTTATTGGAACAACATCATCCATGATGTGCAGTACCAGTACGGTTTCGACGAAGCGGCAGGCAACTTCCAAGCCAACAACTACGGCAAGGGAGGCCAGGGAAACGATGCGGTACTCGCCGAGGCGCAGGACGGCTCGGGATCAAATAACGCTAACTTCATGACGCCGCCGGATGGGACGCCCGCCCGCATGCAGATGTATCTGTGGAACAGGACCACGCCGGAAAAGGATGGCGATCTGGACAACGGCATCATCATTCACGAGTATGGTCACGGCATTTCAACCCGCCTGGTTGGCGGTCCTTCCAATGTCAACTGCCTGACCAATAATCAGCAACCGGGAGAAGGGCTTAGCGACTGGTGGAGTTTGGTGTATACCGCAAAAGCCGGCGACAAAGGGACAGACCCTCGCGGCATTGGCACCTATGCTTTTGGTCAGCCGGTAACGGGCGAGGGTATTCGCGAGCAGCCTTACAGCACCGATCCTGCCGTTAACACCTGGACTTATGCCAGCATCAATGGCATGCGCATTCCTCACGGCGTAGGTTCGGTATGGGCGCAAGCCGCCTGGGAAGTCTATTGGGCGCTAGTGGACCATTGGGGCTTCGACCCGAATCTTTATAATGCGACGGGCAGCGCCGGCAATCAGCGCATGATGCTTTATGTCAATGAAGGGCTGAAAAACACGGCGTGCAATCCGACATTTACCCAGGTCCGTGACGGGATCATCGATGCGGCTAAAGTCCTTCATGGCGGCGAGGATGTGTGCCGGATCTGGACAGCCTTTGCCGTCTTTGGTTTAGGGACCGATGCGGTGAGCGGCGGTCCCGATAGCACCAGCCCCACGAACGGCTTTTCGGTTCCCGCCGCCTGTCAGGGCAATAATGGACCTCGTGCGGCCATCACGGCGCCAACGAACGGTGCCGTCGTTTCCGGTTCGATAACGGTCAGCGCGACCGCAACGGACAATATGGGCATAGACAAGGTCGAATTTTATGTTGACGATCGGATTATAGGCACTTCCAATAGCTCACCTTATGGCATAACCTTGGACACGGCCACGCTGACTAACGGCATCCATACTCTGGCAGCCAAGGCTTATAACACCGCCGGCACCATCGGGGCATCCTCCTCCGTGGCCTTCACCGTCAACAACGCGACCGCTGATCAGGTAGCTCCGGTCATTTCCGTCAGCGAGCGCGGAACCAGCGGCACCATCAACTTCAATGCCACGGCTACCGACAACGTAGGCGTTACCCAGGTCGAGTTTTACGTGGATAACCTCCTGAAGGGTAAGGATACAGCTTCGCCTTACACCCTGTCCCTGGATTCTCTCACGCTCATCGACGGCAACCATGTCCTGACTGGGAAGGCCTACGATGCCGCCGGCAACGTCGGCACCTCTCCAAACGCCACCTTCACGATCAGCAACACATCATCCCCCACGAGCTACAACGAGGTTGAGGGCAACGACAGCATCCGGGCCGCCAACGCCGTTGCCGACACGGTAACGGGCATAGTGGCTTATATCGGCACGTCTACCGATCAGGACTATTTCAAGATCAGTGTCGCGGCCGGCCGAACCTTGAAAGTGAGTATGACGGGGCCGGCCAGGGATTATGACCTCTATCTGCTGAGGAGTTCGGGCAATGTACTGAGGACGAGTGATAATGTCGGCTCGACCGAATCGGTAACCTACAGGAATACCAGCGCATCGGCTGCAATCTTTTATATCAAGGTGGCCGGTTTCGGAGGCGGTTTCACAAGACAATCGCCATACAAACTGGTTCTAAGCCGCTGACTTCGGCTGCGATCTTAGGGAGGCAGCACTGCCGGGCGGCCTTTCTTTTTCAGAGATCGACTATGAATGCAAACCCAGGCTTCAAACACGCCGTTATAAATTTCATGCCTTTGTCAATAGACGAATCCCCTTGATTTTTGGTATAGTAGCGGGATTTTGGGGTAGTTCGACAACCCCTCAATACAGTTGGTTTTTCATACTCATCACTCTGGAGAGACTCAATGGCAATTAAAGTTGCAATCAATGGTTATGGCCGGATCGGCCGCAATGTGATCCGCGCGCTCTATGAATCAGGCCGCACCAATGAAATTCAAGTCGTCGCGATCAACGACCTGGGCGACAGCAACACCAATGCCCATTTGACCAAATACGACTCGGTTCACGGCAAGTTTCCTTTCGAAGTCAGCGTTGACGGCGACTATATCGTGATCAACGGCGACAGAATCCGCGTCTTCTCCGAGCGCGATCCATCCAAACTGCCTTGGGGCGAACTGGGCATCGACGTCGTGCACGAGTGCACCGGCCTGTTCACCAGCAAGGCGAAAGCCTCCGCGCACATCACCGCGGGCGCGAAAAAAGTGATCATCTCCGCACCGGGCGGCAACGATGTCGATGCGACGATCGTGTTCGGCGTCAACCACAAGACCCTGAAAGCGTCCGACACCGTCATCTCGAACGCCTCCTGCACCACCAACTGCTTGGCGCCTCTGGTCAAGCCTCTGCATGACGCGATCGGCATCGAGCACGGCCTGATGACCACGATCCACTCTTACACCAACGACCAGGTGCTGACCGACGTCTATCACAGCGACCTGCGCCGCGCGCGTTCCGCGACCCAATCGATGATCCCGACCAAAACCGGCGCGGCTGCCGCGGTCGGCCTGGTATTGCCGGAACTGAAAGGCAAGCTGGACGGTTTCGCGATGCGCGTTCCGACCATCAACGTCTCGGTCGTCGACCTGGTTTTCAAGGCGAAGAGAGCGACCAGCAAGGAAGAAATCACCGCGATTTTGACCGCCGCTTCCGAAGGCCCGTTGAAAGGCATCCTGGCGATCAACAACCTGCCGCTGGTTTCGACCGACTTCAACCACAATCCGGCATCTTCGATCTTCGAAGCCCCTTCCACTTATGTGGTTGACGGCGATTTCGTGAAGGTGTTGTCCTGGTATGACAACGAATGGGGCTTCTCGAACCGGATGCTGGACACCACCGTTGCCTTAGTCAACGCTCAATAAGTCATTATTCATCGAATGTTAAGAAGAACCAAAATTTTAGCGACCCTGGGACCTGCCACCGATAAACCCGGTGTGCTGGAGGGGTTATTCGAAGCCGGCATCGACGTGGTGCGGATGAATTTCTCGCACGGCTCCGCGGAAGATCATATCAATCGCGCGAACCGGGTTCGGGAGCTGAGCAAGAAAACCGGACGCCGCGTCGGCATTCTGGGCGATCTGCAAGGCCCCAAGATCCGTATCGAGCGCTTCAAGGACACCAAGGTGTTCTTGAACGAAGGCCAGGACTTCGCGCTGGACATCAATCTCGGCAAGCTCGACGGCGACGAAACGCAGGTCGGCATCAGCTACGAACCCTTGGCGAAGGAAGTCAAACCCGGCAGCCGCCTGCTGCTGGACGACGGCCGCATCGTGCTGGACGTGGTCAATGTCGAAAAGAACCTGCGTGTGAACTGCAAGGTCGCAGTCGGCGGTTACCTGTCCAACAACAAGGGCATCAACCTGCTCGGCGGCGGCCTGTCGGCGGCGGCCTTGACCGACAAGGACAAGGAAGACATCAAGACGATCGCGAAGATCCAATGCGATTTCGTCGCGGTGTCTTTCCCGCGCTGCGCGGAAGACCTGAACGAGGCGCGCCGCCTGCTCGAAGCCGAAGGCTGCCATGCGGGCATCGTCGCGAAGGTCGAACGCGCCGAGGCGCTGGACGTGATGGATGAAATCATCCTGGCGTCCGACGTGATCATGGTCGCCCGCGGCGACCTCGGCGTCGAAATCGGCGATGCGAATCTGCCGGCGGTACAGAAGAAACTGATCAAGCGCTCCCGCGAATTGAACCGGGTCGTGATCACCGCGACGCAGATGATGGAATCGATGATCGACAATCCGATTCCGACGCGCGCGGAAGTCCTGGACGTCGCGAACGCGGTGTTCGACGGCACCGACGCGATCATGTTGTCGGCCGAAACCGCTTCGGGCAAATACCCGGTCAAGGCGGTCGAAGCGATGCACCGGATCTGCATCGAAGCGGAAAAGCAGCCGAGCATGCGCGAGTCCGATCACCGGATCAATATCCAGTTCCAGCGTGACGACGAAGCGATCGCGATGTCCGCGATGTACATGGCGAACCATACCCAGATCAAAGGCATCGTCGCGCTGACCGAATCGGGCGCGACGCCGCTGTGGATGTCGCGGATCAGCTCCGGCATTCCGATCTTCGCGATGAGCCGCCTGGAAAAGACCCTGGGCAAGGTGACCCTGTACCGCGGCGTGTTCCCGATCTATTTCCCGCTGGAACTGAATCAGGATCATGCCGAAGTGAATCGCAGCATCGTCGAGAAACTGCGCAAATGGAATAAAGCCAAAGACGGCGACAAATTCATCATCACCAAAGGCGATTTGAATGGCGTCGAAGGCGGCACCAATACGCTGAAAGTGGTTGTGGTCGGTCAAGGCCTGACGCCTTAAGGCTCTATCCGTTCGCCTCCGGCGTGGCCGGAGGCGAACTCTCTCCGATTCTCCCCGCAAGCCAGGCTTTCCGTCGCCTCCGCCTTTTAATCTGTTCTCTGCTTGATCATCGTAACGGTCAACTGGTAAGGCTTGTTCTTTACCTCTCCCGCATCATGGACCAACGCGCGCCATTCCCCGGGCGCCGGATTTTTTACCTGCAACGCTTCGAAGCCCCCCGTGTTGATTGAGAAGGCATCCGCTACCCGAGGAGCCACGCTCGGCGTTTCTTGGTGCCTGAGGTACAAATCGAGACTGTTGTCTACCGTACTGAACAGCTTGGAAAGAACCGTTTCCTGGCCATTCAGGGTAACCCGCAGGAAACGGACGCCTTCCGGTACGTCAAACTTGTGCAGCACGACGTCGTTCACATCCGGCACCGCCTCACCGGTAGCGCGGGTTTGCTGGACGATTGCCGTATCGGCATCGCCGACTTGCGAAACGAATCCGCAGTTCTCCGCATTGAAGGCACTGATCCTTGCGGGCGCCAGCTCACCCAGCGCCTCGGCGACTTGGTCGTGTTCGGTTTTTTCGCAGGCGGCCGCCAGGGCCGCATCCAGCGCCGGATCATTGCAGCCGGCGCCAAAGCGGTCGCCGCCCGCGATCAAGCCTTCGACGGCGCCCTCGGGGCACGCCTTAAGGATTTTCTTTTGCAGGCTGGCGGCATATTTATCCAGGATGTCTAACGTTGAGGACAAGGGGCGGGCGGAAACGTCCGTTAGCGCTCTATCGGTCTTAGCCTCGCATTGATTCAGCGCATTCAGACTTTTGAAAAGGTAACTTTTCGCGGCACTGCTGATCGTACTTTGGCATTTTGCCAAGACCCTGTCGGCGATAGGGAAGTCGGCTTCCGCGTCGGCGTACTGCGCATCGAGCATCCGGGTTACCGCGTCATTTCCCGCATCGACAATACACTGCCTGAGTTCATCGGGATTGGCCGCGCTCGCGCACCTGCCGCCTAGCGCGCTATTCTCGATCACTTCAGCCGGACAGCGCTTCGCGATTTTTTCCGCGGCAAGCGCCTTTACCGCCTTGTCGATTTTCTTCGCCGCCTTCTCGTTCAGACAGCTGCCGAGCGGCGTCTTGCCGGCCAAAGCGGCGTCGAGGCATTGTTTTTTCGCGTTATAGACGCTATTGGCGTACGTCTTAAGCCGTTTTCTGATGTCGATACGGCAGCGTCCGGTTTCGTCCAGGACACGGGCTATCTTGGATTTGATATAGTTGTGGTTTTGATAGACATTGGTGTCAAACGAAAAGCTATTCACCTGGCAATTATCGAAAACGCCGGAAGAAATACCGGCGATGACCCGCTTGATGCCCAAGTCAATGAACAACGGCCCGCCCGAATCGCCGAAGCAAATATTCGAATCCTCTCCCTCCGCGCCACCCTGATACTCCCAGCAAATATTCGCGGGTTGCGGCACGCCGGCATCTGCACAATCGGCGGTAACGATTTTACCGGTGCGCTTTATCCCAAAATCCTCGGTCGTCGCGGATGATACGCCGAAACCGGCAATGATACCGGAGGTGCCGAGAGGAGGCGTGGCCGTGCTGTTGACCGCCATCGGCGGAATACCCTGCACCGGCGCCGCCAAAGTCAGCACCGCCACGTCGGAAGCCTTGCCGAATTTGAAGGAGGGATGCACCTTGACCGCGGAAACCTGATGAATGCCGCTGTTTTGCAGAAAGACCCGCAAATCGGCCGCCTTTCTTTTATCGCAGGTCTGTGACCCATTGTTGGATAATGCTTCCAGGTTTTCGCATACGCAATGCGCAGCGGTCAAAAAACTGCTGCAGCCGATCAGCGTCCCCGAGCAGATGCCCACATAAGACGGTGGCGACGCGCCAGGCCTGACCGATAACAGCAATGCGCCGGTCGCAGGCTCATCCTGGGTCGCCACCCCATTGACAATCGCGGGTTGAGGTGCGCCGGCAAACGCAGAGGCGGAGCCCAGCCACAGGTAGATAGAGAGTGCGAGGTGTTTATGCATGGCCTTCATTCCCCATCGGGGATTCCTATGGCAGCGCCTGGCCCCTTGCTGTCGCTCGATCCTGCAGGCCCCGGCGTTCGAATTATAGTTTGATATTCAACGAATGCAGCTTGCGGTATAAATGCGTGCGCTCCATGCCGACGATCGAAGACAATTTGGCGACGCTACCTCCGCTCCTTTCGAAATGATATTCCAGATAGGCCTTTTCGAATTGATCGCGCGCGTCCTTCAGCGGCAGATTGAAAAAATCCGGCACCGACGAAGGCGTGGCGACGTCGTTGCTGACGGTACCCAAGGCCGATTTGACTTCTTCCAGCTCGATGTCCTCGCCGACGCCGAGAATCATCAGGCGCTGCACCAGATTCTTCAGCTCGCGCACATTGCCGCGCCAGCTGTAGTTGCGCAGGAAATTCTGCGCCGCCATCGAAAACTTGCGGAACGGCAGGTTTTCGTGCTTCACGAAATAATCGACATAATAGCTCAACAGGCTCGGCACGTCTTCGCTGTGCTCGCGCAACGGCTGAATCATCAAAAAAACTTCGTTCAACAGATAGTACAAGTCCTGGCGGAAGCGTCCGGCCTTGACTTCCTCGTCCAAAGGAATCCGCGTCGAGGCGATCACCTTCACATCGACGCGCACCGCCTCGCTGCCGCCGACGCGCAGGAAGGAGCTCGACTCCAGCGCGCTGAGCAGGCGCAGTTGCGTTTCCTTGTCCATGCCGCCGATTTCGCCGAGAAACAGGGTGCCGCGGTGCGCGCGCTCCAGCAGACCCGGGTTGACCTTGCCGGGGCTTTCCTTGCCGAAAAATTCGACGGCCGAGTTTTCCGGCGCGATGCTGCCGACCGCCACATCGACAAACGGCCCGTCCCGGCGCGGGCTGTTGTGATGCAGATAACGCGCGAACAATTCCTTGCCGACGCCGGCTTCTCCGGCCAACAGCACGCGCGCGTCATGCTGGGCAAGACGCTTGATTTGGTCCTTGATGCGGGCGATCGAGGCGCTTTTGCCGACCGGTTCGATGTCGGCGAACAATTGCTGCCTGAGGCCGGCATTTTCCTTTTGCAGATTGCTCGTCTCGAGCGCGCGCCCGACGATCAGCAACAATTTGGCCAGCGACAACGGCTTCTCGAGAAAATCGTAGGCGCCCAAACGCGTCGCCTCGACCGCCGTTTCGACCGAGCCGTGCCCCGACATCATCACGACCGGACACAACATCGAATCCTCCGCGACCCATTCCTTCAGCAGCGTGATGCCATCGGTGTCCGGCATCCAGATATCGAGCAATATCAGGCTCGGGTTTTGCACCTTTTTCAATTCCCTGGCCGCACCGGCGTTATCCGCCATCGCGACTTCATAGCCTTCATCCGCGAGAATTTCGCCGACCAGGCTTCTGATTTCCGGCTCATCGTCAACGACGAGAATACGAGGTTTGTTTGCGTTCATATCGGTTTGCTTAAAAGTTAAATTGCCGGCAGATGGATGATGAAACCCGCGCCTTGTTTGCGCCGGGTATCGACCCAGATCGCGCCGCCATGTTCTTCGATGATTTTTTTGACGATCGCGAGCCCGAGCCCGGTGCCTTTGGCCTTAGTTGTAACATAGGGCTCGAAAATTTGCTCGATTTGTTCGTCCTTGATGCCGGGCCCATCGTCAAAAAAACCGATTTCGATGAAATCGCTGTTGTTCTTTTGCATCCGGTGCATATCGATTTCGATATGGCCATGGCCTTCGGTCGCCTCCAGGGCATTCTTCAGCAGATTATGCAGCACTTGCCGGATGCTGACCGGATCGCCGTTGATCGAGAGCCGTTTTTTGTCCTGCTCAGCCTGTATCACCGCGCCTGATTTCAACGCATAAAGCGCCAGCACCTCCTGGACGAGCGCATAGAGATCGATGTTGACCCGCTGCTTCTTAGAGGTCTTCGCGTATTCGGAAAAGTCATCGACCATTTCCTTCATCGCCTCGACCTGTTGCACGATCGTGCGGGTCGAGCGCTGCAACATATCGGCATCGCCGTCTTCCAGCTTGGCGGACAGTTTAAGCTGCAAGCGTTCGGCCGACAATTGGATCGGCGTCAACGGATTTTTGATTTCATGCGCCAGGCGCCGGGCGACCTCGCCCCAGGCCGCATTTTTCTGCGCCTGAATCAGATCGGTCACGTCGTCGAACACGACCACCGCCCCGACGCGCATGCCTTCGTGCGAGTACATCGGCGTGCCCCGACAGAGCAGTTCCTGACGGCCGTTCGGCCCCAAAAACGCGATCCGCTGCTGCCAGATGTCATCGGCCTGTTCGAGCAGGCGTTGAATCGATTTCAACGGTTCGGACAATTCGGCATGATCCTGAGCCAGCGATAACAACGACTGCCCGATGAACTGATTCACGTGTACATGGAAGATCCGGAACGCCGCCTGATTCGCGGTGCGGATTTTATAGTTCGAATCGAAGCTGATCACGCCGGCGGTCAGGTTGGCCAGAATCGTTTCGAGATAGGCGCGCTGGTTTTCGACCTCGACGCCGGCCTGGCGAATCTCGTCGCGCGCCCTCGCGATGCGCTGGGTCATCGTATTGAACGATTCGACCAGAAATCCCAGATCGTCCTGCGCGGCGACCGGCAACTGCTGGTCGTAATGGCCCGAGGCGACCGCCTGCGTGCCCTTGACCAGTTCCTTGACCGGCGCGACGATCTTGCGGATGCTGATGAATGCGACCCAGATCGCCGCGAGCAAGCTCATCAACAGCACCAGCGACAAGGCCAGCGAAAAAGTCAGTTTCAAAGAATCCCGGAGGAAATTCATTTCCTGGTAGCGCACGAACGCGAATTCGACCGAATCGGCCAAGTCGGCAATGCGCAGCGGCACCGGAAACAGCGTCTGGATATACCAGGTCTCCAGACCCTTGACCGCGACCATCGAACGGATCATCAACTCGTTCTCGCTGACCGGCGCCAGCGCGATGTAATCGCCGCTCTGGCGCAATTGCAGCCAGGTCTGGTCATCGGGAATGCTCGGCAGAATATCCACCGGATTCACGCTGCTGGACGCGATGATGCGGCCCTGACTCGAAAACAGCGTCATCTCGGAGGCGCCCAATTGCGCGCGGAAATTGTCGATCTCATGCGCGCTGAAGCCTTCCGAACTCAGCTGGAGTTTTTCGGCCAGTTGCCGGGTCTGCATCAAGTGCCAATGCATCCTTTGGTCCAGGGACGCCTGGCTCAGTTCGAGCGCATCCTCCATCGCCCGGTCGATTTCGACGTTGAACCAACTGTCGATGCCCTGGTGCAGAAACTGCATCGAAAAATAAAACACGATCGCGGCGGGCGCCAGGGCCTGCACCATGAACAGCGACAACATGCGCGTGGTCAGCCGGGAGCCGGCTTCCCGTTTTTTGAGCTGGCGCGCCAGCGCATAAATATTCGCCGCAACCAGCACGAACAACACGATCGAGCCCAGCGCATTGATCAGCAGCAGCCAGGAATACATCGCGCTGAGCTCCGATGACTCCTGCGTTGCGGTGCTCATCAATTGCAGCGAAAACAGGATCAGCGCGAACAGGATCAGGATCGAAACGCTGAACGGCGGTTTTAGTTTTTCAGTTTCCATAAATACCAGCCGCTGGATAAGTACCACTGCGGATTCAGATAGGCCAGGGGACGTAAGGGCAAAGGCAGCAACTCGCGCTCGAACACGACGCGCACGCCTACCGCATAGCGCTCGCCTTCGGCCAACGCGGATTTGCCCAGCACCGGCACGTAACGAATCGAAGACAGGGCACCCAAGGCGGCGGCCAGCGATGAAAAATTGCCGCCTTCGCCGCTGTCTTCATTGCGCACCCGGTAGACATTCAGCAACGCCTGGTACTGAATCTTGAAGCGCAGATGCTTTTCCGCGATCGTTTGATCCCACCAAAAATCGCGCTGGCGCTTGATCTCGATGTCGACCGCCCAGAACAACGGGATGCCGTTTTTTAAGGCATCGGTCGCTTTCGGGCTGAGCCGGTATTGAATCTCGGCGGACAGCGCATACTCCTCGTCCTGCAAGGTCAGCTCGGCGTCCTTGACGAGCGCGGCATAGGCGCCCGCGAACACCGGCGCCGGCATCAGCCAGGCCCAGATCAAGAACAGCAGCGCCACCTTAGACTTTACGGAGGCGCGCATAATAAAAACCGTCCATGGCCGCATCGCCGCTCAGGATCTGCCGCCCTGCGGCGCCGGCGATACCCCATGCCGCCGCGATCGGCAGTTCGCTGGCATCGGAATGCTCGGTCAAGAAGTTCAGCACCTGCCGCTCGTTTTCATCCTTCAATACCGAACAGGTCGCATACACCAACATCCCGCCCGGCGCCAACAGGCTCCAGGCGGAGCGCAGGATCGCGCGTTGCTGCGCCTTCAGCGCGTCGATGTCCTCGGCGCGGCGCAGCAATTTGATGTCGGGGTGGCGGCGAATCACGCCGAGCGCCGAACACGGCGCATCGACCAGAATGCGGTCGAACAATTGTCCGTCCCACCAGCTCTGCGGCTCGGCGGCGTCGCCGACGATCGTTCTGGCCGGCAGCCGCAGGCGCTGCAAATTTTCCTCTACGCGGCGCATGCGCTCGCGGTCGACATCGACCGCGACCAACTCCTTAAGTTGTGTCTGCATTTCCAGGATGTGCGCGGTTTTACCGCCCGGCGCGGCGCAGAGGTCGAGCACCCGCTGCCCCGGCCGCACATCGAGCAGGCCGGCCGCCAACTGGGCGGCGGCATCCTGAACCGATACCTGGCCTTCGGTAAAACCCGGCAGCGTCTCGACCGGCACCGGGTTGCCGAGAATCAGCGCGGCATCGCAAAAGGCATGCGGCTCGGCCGCAATGCCCTGTTCGGCCAACAGCCCGCGATAGTCGTCTCTGGAAATTCGCGCCAGATTGACGCGCAAGGTCAAGGGCGGTTGCAGGTTATTGGCCTGCAGGCAGGCTTCGGCCTGTTCGGGCCAGTCGCGGCCGATTTTGTCGATCATCCACTCGGGATGGCTTAAACGCGCGGACGGGTTCCGGTCAGCCGCTTGCTCGAATTGATCTTTTTCCCGAAGGTAGCGCCGCAGCAGCGCATTGATCAGTCCTTTCGCCCAAGGCTTGCGTCCTGCCGCATTCACCGTTTCGGAGACCGCCGCGTGCGTTTTGATGCGCATGAAACCGAGCTGATAAAGCCCTACCAGAATCAACAGCCGGATATGAATATCCTTCAGCGGTTTGTCCGCAAGCTGCGTCAGGATGAAGTCGAGACGGTGATAATGCCGGCAAACGCCGTAACACAGAGCCTGCACCCAGGCACGGTCCTGCGCCGACTCGATGGCCGGCAAGGCCTGTTCCAGCGCCGAGGTCAGCGACTGGCCGTCCACCACGACCCGGGTCAGCACTTTGGCTGCAATCAAGCGTAAATTCACGGTGCGTCAACCCAGCTTCTGGCCATCGATGTCATGCGCATTCAGAAATGCCTGCGCCGGCATCCGTTTACCCCCGGGCAATTGCACTTCGAGCAGCCTGAGCCAGCCGTCGCCGGTCGCCACGTCCATCTGTTTGCGCGCGCAGCTGACGCGGCCGGGCTCGGCGGCCGCGTTTCCGGGAATCGGCTCGGCGCGCCAGACCCGCAAGGCCTCGCCGCGATACAAAGTCTGCGCGACCGGCCAGGGATTCAATCCGCGCACCTGCCGGTCCAAAGCGTCCGCAGGCTGCGTCCAGTCGAGCGCCGCCTCGCTTTTTTCGAGCTTGGCCGCATAAGTCACCTGGGCTTCGTCCTGCGGCTCGGCCTTGACCGTGCCGGACTCGACCTGGCGCAAGACTTTTTCGAGCCCCACAGGGCCCAGGGCGGCCAGTTTGTCGTGCAGATCGCCGGCAGTGTCATCGCTTCCGATCCCAATGACTTCCTTATGCAGCATGTCGCCGGCGTCCAGCTTCAACACGATGCGCATGATCGTGACGCCGGTTTCCGCATCGCCCGCCATCAGCGCGCGCTGGATCGGCGCGGCGCCGCGCCAGCGCGGCAGCAGCGAGGCATGGACATTCAGGCAGCCGTATTTCGGCACATCCAGCACCGCCTGCGGCAGGATCATGCCGAAGGCGACGACCACCATCAAATCGGGCTCAAAAGCCGCAAGCTGAGCGATCGCATCGGCCGATTTCAGCGATTCGGGCTGCAACACCGGAATGCCCGCGGCCAATGCGGTTTCCTTGACCGGACTCGGCTGCAGTTTGCGGCCGCGTCCCGCGGGGCGATCGGGTTGCGTATAAACGGCGCAAATCTCGTGCCCGGAAGCCAGCAGCATCTTCAGGGTTGGCACCGCGAATTCGGGCGTGCCGGCAAATAGGATCCTCATGCTCTGCTGGCTTCCATCCGATGTATTTTTTCGAGTTTTGTCTTGATGCGCTGACGCTTCAACGGCGACAGATAATCGACGAACAACTTGCCTTCCAGGTGGTCCATTTCATGCTGCACGCAGACCGCCAACAGGTCTTTCGCCTCCAGTTCAAAAGTCTTGCCGTCGCGGTTCAACGCCTTGACCCGGATATGCTCGGCCCGTTTCACCTTCTCGAAAAATCCGGGCACCGACAGACAGCCCTCCTCGGACTCCTCGACCCCGTCCTTCTCGATGATCTCGGGATTGATCAGGCAAATCGGCGCATTTTTTTCTTCGCTGACATCGATCACGATGACCCGCTTGTGTACATTCACCTGGGTCGCGGCCAGACCGACGCCGCGCGATTCGTACATCGTTTCCAGCATGTCGTCGACCAGTTTTCGAATCGAATCATCGACCGCCTGCACTTTTTCGGCTTTTTTGCGTAACCTCTCATCCGGAAATTCCAGAATGGTTAAAATACTCAACGAACTCTCCACACTTGCTTAGTAGTCAATACTGGAATTCTATATGAATTCATCTAAACTTTAAAATCAGACAGTTTAAAAACACCCGGCAGGTTTTATTTATGGCTTTTCGAACGATTCTCGGATTCATAGTTCCATTGCTGTGCAGCTCTGCGCTGCTGGCCGAAGAAATCAACTTAAATCCGTCCCATCCGGAACGCTATACGGTCGTCCAGGGCGACACGCTGTGGGACATTTCGGGCAAGTTTCTGCGGAACCCGGGACAATGGCCGCTGTTGTGGAGCTACAATAATCAGATCAAAAATCCGCACCTGATCTATCCCGGCGATACGGTCTATTTCTCGACGGTGAACGGCCAGCCGCGGCTGAGTTTTTCCCCGACCGAAGCCTCGGCCGTTTCCCCTTCCTCGGGGCCCTGCGTGCTCAGCGATGAAGACATCAAAAACGGACGCACCAGTTTTGCGCTGTCCGCCGAGGGCAAGTTACGGCCCTGCATACGCGAGTCCGTCTCGGCGAAAGCGATTCAATTGATTCCGGCCGATGCGATTCAGAAATACCTGTCCCTGCCGCGCGTACTCGGTCAAAACGAATTGAACTCCGCACCTTATATAGTGGATCTGGCTGGCGAGCATTTGATTGCCGGCACCGGTGACAAGGTTTATGTGCGCTCGATCGACCAGCCCGAGAGCCTGACTTATGCGGTTTACCGCGAAGGCGATACCCTGGTGAACCCGGAAACCCAGGAAGTGTTGGGTTACGAAGCCAAATATGTCGCCGATCTGACCTTGCAGGAAGCCGGCGATCCGGCGACGCTGACGATCACGAAGGCGAGCGGCGAGATCCGCGTCGGCGACCGGATTTTGCCGACCAACGAGCAGGAAGTGGTGTTGAATTATTTTCCGATGCCGCCCGAGGAAAGCATCAAGGCCACTATCATCGGCGTACATGATGGCGTTACGCAAATCGGCAGGTATAATGTCGTCGTGATCGACAAGGGCACCGCCGACGGACTGAAAACCGGCCATGAGCTGGACATCTATCAGCGCGGCAAAATCGCTCGCGACCCTTACAGCCCGGTCAAAAATGACGAGGTGCAAATGCCCGACGAATACGCCGGCAAGCTGATGGTATTTCGACCGTTCGAGCGGGTCAGTTATGCGCTGGTGATGCAGGCGCGAAAAGATATCCATGTCCTAGACAAAGTGCAAACCCCTGAGTAGTCCTACGCCCAACGCCTCTTGCGATCTTTCTTATTGGCTTGCGCTGTCGCGCGCGCCGGGAGTCGGCAGCAGAACCTTTTTGAGCCTGCTGGAAACGCACGCCCCGGCGCAATTGTTTTCCGAATCCTCCTCCACTCTGGCCTCCCTGGGCCTCAAACCCGACGCGATCGAAGCGATCCGCAACCCCGACTGGCCCTTGATCGAGAGCGATCTCGCCTGGTCGAGGCAGCCGGATCAACATATTCTTACGCTTGCCGATCCTCTCTATCCCGAGCAACTGAAGCAAATTGCCGATCCGCCGCCGCTGCTGTTCGTGCGCGGCCATCCGGATTTGCTGTCCAGGCCGCAAATCGCGATCGTCGGCAGCCGGAACCCTTCCTCGCTCGGCAGTGAAACCGCATTCGAATTCGCCAAGGCGCTGAGCGCGCACGGCTTCGTGATTTCCAGCGGCCTCGCCCTCGGCATCGATGCCGCCGGCCATGAAGGTGCCCTGCATGGGCAGGGATTGACCGTCGCGGTGGTCGGCACCGGACCGGACCGCATTTATCCGGCCAAGAACAAAAATTTGGCCAGCCAAATCATCAAGCAAGGGGCGATCGTGACCGAACTGCCGCCCGGTACGCCGGCCTTGGCGCACCACTTTCCGCGCCGCAACCGGATCATCAGCGGCCTGTGCCGGGGCCTCCTGGTCGTCGAGGCCGCCAAGGACAGCGGCTCGCTGATCACCGCGCGTCTGGCGCTGGAGCAAAACCGCGAAGTGTTTGCGATCCCGGGCTCGATCCATAACCCCTTGGCGCGCGGTTGCAACGCGCTGATCCGCGAAGGCGCCAAACTTGTCGAAACCGTGCAAGATATTCTTGAAGAGTTACATCAATATTATCAACAAGATAGGAATTATACGCCGGCACCGGAACAATCAATGCTTGACCTGGAGCAACAAACATTATTGAATCTAGTCATGTATGACCCCACATCTATCGACGATCTGGTCGAAAAAACCGGCAAATCGGTCGAAACGATCGCCTCGATGCTGCTGATTCTGGAACTGAACGGCTACATTTCGGCGGTCGCGGGTGGCTGTTATACCCGAATTAAATAATCTCTGGCGAGCGCTATGAAAGAAAATATTTTTGATGTTCTGATGTACCTGTTCGAAAACTATATGGAGGGCGAAATCGAAATCCTGCCAGATAGCGATGTGATCAGAACCGAATTGCTCGAAGCCGGCTTCGAACAGCTCGAAGTCAGCAAGGCGTTCGACTGGCTGGAGTCGTTGAGCTTGCAGCGCGCGATTGCGCCGACCGTCGCGCCCGCGTTCCGCATTTTCTGCGCCGAGGAAACCGCCAAGCTGAGCACCGAATGCCTCGGCCTGATCCTGTTTCTGGAGCAAAAAGGCATCCTGAGTTCGGCGAACCGCGAGATCGTGATCGATCGGGCGATGGCGCTCGAAAACGAGGAAATATCGGTCGAAAAACTCAAATGGATCGTGCTGATGGTGCTGCTCAGCCAGCCCGACCAGGAAATCGCGTTCTCCCGCATGGAAGATTACGTTTACGATCTGATCCCAACCTATTTGCATTGATCATTGCGGCAGAAGACACCAGGTTCAGGGGGCTGAAATGCATGCCATTTGAACCGAATCCCTGTACATTGTCCCCTGCACCGTGAAATCTTTTAAGGATAAATGAGCAAAAATCTCGTCATCGTAGAGTCTCCCGCCAAGGCCAAAACCATCGAAAAATATCTGGGTAAGGATTTTCAGGTGCTGGCTTCCTATGGCCATGTCCGCGATTTGATTCCTAAGGAAGGCGCGGTCGATCCCGACAATGATTTCGCGATGAAATATGAGGTGATCGAGCGCAATTTGCGCCATGTGCAGGCGATCGGCAAGGCGTTGAAAGACGCCGATGCGCTCTATCTCGCGACCGACCCCGACCGCGAGGGCGAGGCGATCTCGTGGCATCTCTATGAGCTGTTGAACGAAAAAAAAGCACTGAAGAACAAAACGGTGCACCGGGTCGTCTTTCATGAAATCACCAAGAAGGCGGTGACCGAGGCGATCGCGCATCCGGCCGAGCTGGCGACGAACCTGATCAATGCGCAGCAGGCGCGCCGGGCGCTCGATTATTTGGTCGGCTTCAAGCTGTCGCCGCTGCTGTGGAAAAAGATCCGTCGCGGCCTGTCCGCCGGCCGCGTGCAGAGCCCCGCGCTGCGCATGATCGTCGAGCGCGAGCTCGAAATCGAGGCCTTCAAGAGCCGCGAGTACTGGACGATCGACGCGCAGTTGACCGCCGACGAGCAGACTTTCAAGGCCAAGCTGACCCATCTGGCCGGCGAAAAGCTGAATCAATTCAGCATCACCGACCAGGAGACTGCCGAGCAAGCCAGACAAACTTTATTGGCGGCGGCGGACGGCCGCCTGATCGTCACCAAGCTCGAAAAGAAACAGCAGAAACGCAATCCCGCGCCGCCGTTCACGACCTCGACGCTGCAACAGGAAGCCGCGCGCAAGCTCGGCTTCACGACCAAGCGCACGATGATGGTCGCCCAGCAATTGTACGAAGGCATCGACATCGGCGGCGAAACCGCCGGCCTGATCACCTACATGCGTACCGACTCGGTCAATCTGTCGGTCGAGGCGGTCGCCGAGATGCGCGAGATGATCGCGGAAAATTACGGCCCGGAAAACGTGCCGAAAGATCCGCGCGTATTCAAGACCAAGTCGAAAAACGCGCAGGAAGCCCATGAAGCGATTCGGCCGACTTACCCTCGCTATCTGCCCGCCCAGCTCAAAAATCATCTCAGCGACGAGCAGTTCAAGCTTTACGACCTGATCTGGAAGCGCACGATCGCCTGTCAGATGATCCAGGCGACGATCAACATGATCGCGGTCGACCTGAGCTGCGGCGAAGCAGGCCAGCACACATTCAGGGCGACCGGCTCGACGATCGCCTCTCCCGGCTTCATGGCGGTGTATCTGGAAGGCAAGGACGACACCAGCGACAGCGACGACAAGGAAAGCTTCCTGCCGCCGCTCGAAGAGGGCCGTCCGGTGCCGCTGAACGACATCGTGAACGCGCAGCATTTCACCGAGCCTCCGCCGCGTTTTGGCGAAGCAAGCCTGGTCAAGGCGCTCGAAGAACACGGCATCGGCCGGCCTTCGACCTATGCCTCGATCATCTCGACCTTGCAGAACCGCGATTACGCGACGCTCGAAAACAAGCGCTTCCATCCGACCGATGTCGGCCGCATCGTGAACAAGTTTCTGACCGAGCATTTCACGAAATATGTCGATTACGACTTTACCGCGAAGCTCGAAGACGATCTCGATGCGGTGTCGCGCGGCGAGAAGGACTGGATTCCGTTGATGAGCGACTTCTGGAAGCCGTTCAACACGCTGATCCAGGAAAAAGACGAGAACGTGCAGCGCAAGGACGTGACCCAGGAAGCGCTCGACGAAAACTGCCCCGAGTGCGGCAGTCCCTTGTCGATTCGTCTGGGCCGCAACGGCCGTTTCATCGGCTGCACCAATTATCCGGGCTGTTCCTATACCCGCAATCTGAACGAAGACCAAAACGAAGCGGTAGAGCCGGAGGTGGTCGAGGGCCGGGTCTGCCCGAAATGCGAATCGCCGCTGGTCTTGAAGTCAGGCCGCTACGGTAAGTTCATCGGCTGTAGCGCCTATCCGAAATGCCGCCATATCGAGCCGTTGGAAAAACCGCTCGATACCGGCGTCGAATGCCCGAAGTGCAAAAAAGGCAGCATCCTGAAACGCAAGTCGCGCAGCAACAAGATTTTTTATTCCTGTTCGGAATATCCGAAATGCGACTATGCGCTGTGGAATGCGCCGCTGAAGGAAAGCTGCCCGGCATGCAACTGGCCGGTTTTGACCGTCAAGGAAACCAAGCGGCGCGGCGTCGAAAAAGTCTGTCCGCAGAAGGAGTGCAGCTATGCGACGCCTTACGAAGGCGATCCTGCCGACATCGAAGGGCCGAAATAGGCGCGCCCCTATCTGCGATAACCCAGTCCATCCATGCCGAACATCATCATCTATACGACCAAGATCTGTCCTTACTGCATCATGGCGAAACGCCTGCTCGACCGAAAAGGCGTCAGCTACACCGAAATCAATGTCGATGAACCCGCTCTGCGCGACGAAATGATCAGCAAAAGCAACAGGCGCACGGTGCCGCAAATCTTTATCGACGACCGTCATATCGGCGGTTTTGATGATTTGTATGCGCTCGATCAACAAAAGCAGCTGGATCCGTTGTTGACCGACTGAGCTTGCCGCCATCGGCAAGCGCGTTGCGGGGCGGCTGCCGCCGCCCCAGGGGAGGATTGGCTTAAAAGCCTAATTCGGCCTCGTCGAGATCATCAAACTGTTCCCGGAGGCGCTTTTTTTCCCAGTAGATTTCGATTTTTCGCCGCGCATCGCGCTTGATCGTATCGTTTTCGCTCGTATCGAGAGACGAAAATTCGACATCGTCGAATATGTCGTCATCTTGATCGATTTGACCCATCGCTTCGTCGGGTTTGTTCGCCAGCTTTGCGGAAGTTCTTGCCATGGTTACACTCTTCAAAAACTAAGGATGCTTTCCGGCCGCTTGTCCGGAAAGATCGTAAATAAATTCAATTAACAGCTTCGGCATCGGAGCCCAAACGGTTTTAATCATAATGGCGACGGCTTCGCCGAATTTCAACCGCGCCGAAAGTCATTGCGGGTTTAAATGAACGGACCAAAGACACAGCATGTCTTTGCACATCAGGAAGGTTATTGATTACAGCCCATCGCAACGATTGCTACGGCCGTTAGAATAGGAATTCGGTACATGATCTACGCCTCACCGATAACATGCCGATCACCCTAAAATGACCAGGAAAACCCTGAAAAGTTCTCCTTATCCCTTGCTCTCTCAAAAAGAACAAGACAGGACGGGCAGGCGATTGCCGACCCATCCTGCAACCTCACCTTGCGAGACCCGATTTACTGCTTTTCGAGCAAATAATCCAGCCACAGGTTCGACAGCTTTTCCTGCACCGTATTCTGGCGCAGGCGCGCATTCAGATGCGGGAAGTCGACCTTGTCCAGATCCTGATCCTGATTGTAGCAAGAATACACGAAATATTCCTTGCCGGACTCCACATCAACATGCTTGCACAAGCATTGCGCGCAGATGCCCTTCATCATGCACTGCATCGGCGAGTTGATCGAGCCGATCGCATGCCGGACCTTGTTCAGATAAGGCTTCAGCACATTGAAGCGCGCATCCTTGACCGCGGCCATCATCCGGTCCGAGCCGATCACGATCAGATGATCGACATCCGACAACTGAATCGGCTGTTCGCCGAGTTCGCCCTTCGCGTAGGCGACCATGCATTCGAGGATGTTGCCGACGAAGGTCTTGTCCTGCGCCCGCGTCGGCGGGAACGCCTCGGCGCCCGGCGTGTTGTCGACCGACCAGATGATCACGTCGGACGCGGCTTCGATGTCCTCGACCTTGAAAATGTCCTGACGGTATTTGTAGCCGGCGAAATAGATCACCTTGTTGCCCGCGTTGCGCAGCGCCTTGCCGATCGAGAACAAGACCGCATTGCCGAGGCCGCCGCCGATCAACAGCACGGTCTGGCCGGTCGGGATCTCGGTCGGGGTGCCGGTCACGCCCATCAGGATCAACGGATCGCCGACCTTCCAGGTCGCGCACAGGCGCGAGGACGAGCCCATCTCGAGCGCGATCAGCGAGATCGTGCCTTTTTCCTTGTCGACCTCGGCGCCGGTCAGCGCCAGACCCTCGGCAGCCAGCACGGTGCCCTGTTTGACCGGCGCATAAGCTTCGAAGTTTTGCAGCCGGTAGAATTGGCCTGGCTCGAATTTGTCCGCCGCCATCGGCGCCTTCACGATCACTTCGATGATCGTCGGGGTCAGGCGGTTGATCGCGACGATCGTCGCGGTGAAGGCTTCGTCCAGCGAACCGAAGAATTGCTTTAATTCGGCGTTTCGCTGAGTTTGCAAGGCCGGATCGAGCCCCGCCAGTTCCTTTTCGAACAATTTGGCGATATACGGGTAGCCGTTTTTCGCGCTCGCCATCGCCTTGACCACGTTGCCCGCATAGACCGGGTGGTTGTCGCCGTAGAAGCTGATGAACTTGCCGTCCTGTTGGTACGAAGTCAACGGAGCCGGCAAGCCGAGTTTCGGCGCGGCCTCGTCGTGCATAGGCACCAGTTCCAGATTGCCGTCGTGCCATTCCGGCTGATAGCGCTGGAAGAACCATTTGTCCATCACGAAGGTGTCCGGATACTCGCTCTGATAGATCGTGTTCGGCGAGGTGCCCGCCGCGACATACAGATTGCGCAGCGGCACGGTCACCCTCTGCTTCTTGACCCAACGGCCGTCTTCGCATTCGAGTTTTTCGAACTCGACCGCGCGCAAGTGGCCGTATTCGTCAGGTATCGCGCCGACCGGGCTCATGCCTTCGGCGAGCGCGATGCCTTCTTCGAGTGCTTCGGAGATTTCCTCGTGATTTTGCCGGTAAGCCGGTGCATCCTTCATGCCTTTGCGATAGAACAAGGTCACGCCGCCCCAGCCTTCGACCAGCGGCTGGAAGTTCGGCTGCTCGCCGGCGGCCGCGGCGCGCTCGCGTTCGGCGCGAATCGCGCGGCCGTGGCTCAGGAACTCGTCCAGAATGATCGTTTCTTCGGCGTCGTAGCGCTTGCGGACCGCTTCTTCGCCGTAGGTAGCCGCCAGCGTCTCGTAGCGGCCGAGCAGTTTTTCGACCTGCACCGGATAATACGCCATCAGTTCGGTCGCGGTATCGATCGCGGTCAGACCGCCGCCGATCACGCCGGCCGGCAGGCGCACCTGCAAATTCGCCAGCGACGACGACTTCGCCGCGCCGGTCAATTGCAGCGCCATCAAGAAGTCGGACGCCTTGCGGATGCCGCGCATCAGGTTGTTCTTCAGATCGATGATCGTCGGTTTTCCGGCGCCGGAAGCGATACAGATATGGTCGAAGCCCATCTTCCAGGCGTCCTCGATCGTGATCGTGCCGCCGAAACGCACGCCGCCGTAGGCGCGGAACGCGTTCCGGCGCAGCAGGGTCAGATAGATCACCTTCAGGAAGTTCTTGTCCCAGCGCACCGTGATGCCGTATTCGGCGACGCCGCCGAAGCCGGCCAGGATGCGCTTGTCGAGGTCTTCATAAAGCGTGCGGAAGTCGGCGATCGGCTGAGGCAGTTGGTTTGCGCTGCCGGTCAGTTCGGCAGGCAGCGGCTCCAGCTTCAGGCCGTCGATGCCGACCACGCCGAAGCCTTCGTTCAGCAAATAATGGCTCATCGTGTAGCCGGCAGGGCCGAGGCCGACGACCAGCACGTTCTTGCCATTGTAAGGCTGCATGACCGGACGCTTCACGTTCAGCGGGTTCCAGCGCGTGAGCAAGCTGTAGATCTCGAAACCGTAAGGCATGAACAGCACGTCGGTCAAGACGTTCGTTTCGATCTGAGGAATGTTGACAGGATCGGTCTTTTGATAGATGCAGCCCTTCATGCAGTCGTTGCAAATCCGGTGTCCGGTGCCGGGGCACATCGGATTGTCGACGATGATGATCGCGAGCGCGCCGATGTTGTCGCCGCCGCGCTTGACCAGGTGCATCTCGGAGATCTTTTCTTCGAGCGGGCAGCCGGTCGTGGTGACGCCCAATGGATCGACCTTGAAGGTATTGGTCTTCTTGTTGCGCATGCCTTTCGAGCAGGAGTCGGTGTCGCGCTCGTGGCAATAGATGCAGTGATCGACTTCGGATAAGACCTGGCGCTCATTGAAGCGAGGGTCGGTCAGCTTGAAGCCGTCGCGGCGCCGGCGATGCGCCAGCTCGCCCATCCAGACCGAAAATTCGCCCTTGTCGACCACGTCGTGTTCGACCAGGTTCTCGAAATCGCGTTTATCCGGAAACTGGAAGCTGAGCCAGTGCTCGGCGATCTCAGGATTTTGCTGCGCGATGTAGGCCCAGCGCTGCGCCAAGTCCATCAGGCCGTCGACGAAGCCGGCCGCATCGGCCGCCGCGATGATGCCCGCAAACGCCTGCGCGGCCTCGGCATGCGCGGACAGCTTTGCGCGCAGTTGCTCGACCGCCGCGTCCGCAGCCGGATAAGTGCCTTCCTTGCCCTTCGCAACCGCCTTGTAGTGGCTCGACAGGCTGCCGATCACCGCGCCGGCGCGCGCGACCCGGCGCTCGGCGTCGTTGTCCCCGGCCGCCTCGGGGAAAGCCGCCTGGATCAACAGCTCGAAACGGTTTTTGATGCCGTCGACATCCCAATCCGCGATCACCTGGTCCTTGAAGACCAGGTTCAGCTTCGCGACGACCTCATTCTTGTAAGTGAAAACGGTCTCGAATTCTTCCTTGATCTTTCTCGACTGCTCTTGATGCGCGCCTTCGACGCCGAACAGCTTGGCGACGAATTGGCCGACATAAGGCCCCATCTTGACCAGCAAATCCGAAATCGCTTCGACCGCCATGCCTTCGCCCTGACATTGCCGGTAGGCGGCAAATTGAGCGAACAACTCCGCATCATGCCGTTTTACCGAAGCATCGAACGCTTCCAGCAAATCGTTCAGGCGCAGGGCGTCGTATAAATCAGGATAAGTAAAGCCGGGAATTCCAAGCGTAAAGTCGTTTTGATCCATAGTCACTTAAGGTTGATTAGCTCAAGACAGTCCAAACGCTGCGAAAAATCGCCTGCGTAAGTCCTATGAGGATTGCAAATGAGTCGGTTTAACCCACCATTATATAAATATTTTATTGACTTTTCTACAAAAATCTAATAATTCCTTCGGGGGCATTCAAACCTGAAAGGGTTTACACCCGCACCGGCGCTTAACGCGGGCAAGCCTTCGCCGGTCTTGCGAAAATCGGCCGAAATCCTTGATTGCAAAAAAGCTATCGCACTTATCCACAGTTTTTGTGGATAACTCTGTGGGTAAGCTGAAAATAACCGCCCGCACTTGGCGTCCGCCATGCCGTCTTGCCTGATTGCGCCGGAATTGTTCAGCCGGTTTAGAATAAGCATTTTATAATTTAATATCAATAACATATAAAAATATTTCTGCTTGAATGTGTGCAGACGCACAGACAAAATCAAGCCAGCTAGAAAGCAGGAACCACCCCGGCGCACGGCTTTGCATCCTGTGGAAAAATCAAGCGCAAAATCCGGCGCGCTCGCGCCAGTCTGCACCGCAAGATCAAAACCGCTGTCAAAATAGGGGCCTGTCGTGACGCAAATCGCTGAAAGTACAATGCAAATGAACCGATTGTGTTATACAATGGGCGATTTTGAAACGATCCGCCGGGCAACCGGCAGCACTTAAGTAGATCAGCTATGCGATGTCCGTTTTGCGCGGCGCAGGATACGCGCGTTCTGGATTCCAGATTAACGAATGAAGGCGACCAGGTTCGCCGCCGCCGCGAATGCACGGTGTGCAAGGAACGCTTCACGACCTTCGAAGTGGCCGAGCTGACCCTGCCGCGCGTGGTCAAACGTGACGGCAGCCGCGAGCACTTCGACGAAAAGAAGCTGCGCTCCGGCATGCTGAAGGCGCTCGAAAAACGCCCGGTCAGCGGCGACGACATCGAAATGGCGCTGAACCGGCTCAAAAAAGCGCTGATGAGCTCCGGCGACCGCGAGATCTCCGCGCAGCAACTCGGCGAAAAAGTCATGCACGAGTTGAGCCATCTCGATCACGTCGCCTATGTCCGCTTTGCCTCGGTTTACCGCAGCTTTCAGGATGTCAGCGAATTCACCGACATGATCAAGCATCTGCAAAAAAAATAGATGGCTGTAGCAAGCGACCGGGATTATCGCTACATGGCCAGGGCGCTGCAATTGGCACGCAACGGCCTCTATACCACGCACCCGAATCCGCGCGTCGGCTGTGTGCTGGTACGCGACGACCGGATCATCGGCGAAGGCTGGCACGTCAAGGCCGGCGACGATCATGCCGAAATCGCGGCGCTCAAAAACGCGCAGAATGCCGAGGGCGCGACCGTCTATGTGACCCTGGAACCTTGCAGCCATCACGGCAGGACGCCGCCCTGCGCCGATGCCTTGGTCAAGGCCGGCGTCAGCAAAGTCGTGGCGGCGATGCAGGACCCGAATCCCCTGGTCGCCGGCAACGGCCTGAAAAGGCTCCGGGAAGCCGGCATCGAAACCGTTTGCGGCGTCCTGGAAGACGATGCGCGCCGCCTGAATCGCGGCTTCGTGCAGCGGATGACGACGGGCCGCCCTTTCGTGCGCAGCAAGCTCGCGATGAGTCTGGACGGGCGCACCGCGCTCGCTTCCGGCGAGAGCCAATGGATCACATCACACGCGGCCCGGCAGGATGTGCACCGGCTGCGGGCGCAAAGCTCCGCGATTCTGACCGGCATCGATACCGTGCTAGCCGACGATCCCGCGCTGACCGCGCGCATCGACGCAGACGTTCTGCAGCCACTCAGGATCGTGCTGGATTCGCGGCTCAGGATGCCGGCAAGCGCGCAACTGGCGAAACTGCCGGGGCGCAGCCTGATTTTGACATGCAGCGAAGATCGGCACAAAATTGCCGCATTGGAGAACGCCGGCTTTGAAGTTCATCAGCTGGACGCCAGAAACGGCCGGATCGATTTGCAGGCACTGATGCCGTTTTTGGCCGGGCAGCACATCAACGACTTGTTCGTCGAAGCCGGCCCGACCCTGAACGGCGCCTTGCTGGCCGAGAACCGGGTCGATGAATGGATTGTCTATATGGCACCCTGCGTCTTGGGCGACCGGGGGCGCGGCTTATTTGATCTGAACATCGAAACGATGGCCGATAAGAAAACGCTGAAATTGGCCGATGTCAGGCAGGTCGGGCCGGATTTGAAATTGACCTACACCGTTTTTTAAATAAACACTCGCTTATTCCATGTTCACAGGCATCATCTTGGCAGTCGGCAAAATCACCGCGATCGAGCAACAGGCCGGCGATTGCCGCCTGACCATCGACACCGGCAAGCTTTCACTGCAAGACGCCGCGCTCGGCGACAGCATCGCGGTAAACGGCGTCTGCCTGACCGCGATCGCATTGGGACCGCATTCGTTTTCGGCCGACGTCTCGAACGAAACCCTGTCCCGCACCAGCCTGAAAACCGCCACGGTCGGCTCGCCGGTCAATCTCGAACTGGCGTTGACGCCATCAACACGGCTCGGCGGTCATATCGTCAGCGGCCATGTCGACGGCCTCGCGACGGTCATCGACAAAAAACCGGATGCACGCTCGGTGCGCTTCAAGTTCAAGGCGCCGGACCCGCTGGCCAAATACATCGCCGAAAAAGGCTCGGTCTGTCTCGACGGCATCAGTCTGACCGTCAATGAAGTCGAGGGCAGCATATTCGGCGTGAATATCGTGCCGCATACGCTGAAGGAAACCACGCTCGGTTTTGCGGGACCCGGAACCGTCGTGAATCTCGAGGTCGACCTGCTGGCCCGCTATCTGGAACGGCTGATGCTCGGCCAAAAAGCCGAGCCGGAACAAAAAGTCACCCTCGACCTCCTGCAACGCAGCGGTTTTTTAGGCTGAAACGCTCACGGAATGCTATGAATACGATCGAAGAAATCATCGAAGACTTACGCCAGGGCAAGATGGTCATCATCATGGACGACGAGGACCGCGAGAACGAAGGCGACCTGGTCATGGCGGCCGCGTTCACCCGCCCCGAGGACATCAATTTCATGGCGCGCTACGGCCGCGGCCTGATCTGCCTGACCTTGACCAGCGAACGTTGCCAGAAGCTGCGCCTGCCGTTGATGACCAACGAAAACAAGACCGCGCATTCGACCAACTTCACCGTGTCGATCGAGGCCGCGACCGGCGTCACGACCGGCATCTCGGCCGCCGACCGTGCACGCACGGTGCAATGCGCGGTCGCGCCGGAGGCGAAGCCGGACGATCTGGTCCAGCCCGGCCACATTTTCCCTTTGATGGCCAAATCGGGCGGCGTTCTGAACCGGGCCGGCCATACCGAAGCCGGCTGCGATCTGGCGCGCCTGGCCGGGGTCGAACCGGCCGCGGTGATCGTCGAAATCCTGAACGACGACGGCACGATGGCCCGGCGCCCCGATCTCGAAAAATTCGCCGCCGAACACAATCTGAAGATCGGTACGATCGCCGACCTGATCCATTACCGCATTCAGCACGAAAACACGCTCGAACGGATCAGCGAATGCCAGCTTCCGACCGAGTTCGGCGATTTCAGGCTTTATGCCTATCAGGACCGCAACGACAACAACCTGCACCTGGCGCTGGTGATGGGACAGGTATCCGGCGACGAACCGGTGCTGGTCAGGGTGCATGCGCGCAATCTGCTCGACGATCTGTTCGCGTCCAAACGCAACGCCAGCAGCTGCTCGATTCGCGCGGCGATGCAGAAAATCGCCGAAGCAGGACGCGGCGTGCTGGTCGTGATCCGGCGCAGCGAAGACAGCAAAGCGCTGGTTGAACTGATCCACCGTTATCAATTGCAGGACAACGGCGTCCACGTCAACGACGACGAATTCGAGGCCCCCGACTGGCGCATGACCGGCACCGGCGCGCGCATCCTGGCCGATCTGGGCGTGCACAAGCTGAAAGTCCTGGGCGCACAGAAAAAATATGTCGGCCTGTCGGGCTTTGACCTGGAAGTTGCCGAGCATGTCGGCAGCGGGCCTGCGGACGAAGCCTCTTAATCACTTTCTCAACCCCTGAGCGAGCAGGGATTATTTAAACAAGCGTATTCTCACGACGAGCCTACGCGCGCACGGCCTCTGTCTGCCGGCGTATTTCACTTTAACAGTGCGGATTTTCTATGAGCATTACCACGTTTGAAGGCAATTTCTCGGCGGAGGGCGGCAAATTTTGCATCATCGCCTCCCGTTTCAACAGCTTTATCGTCGAGCAACTCGAAGCCGGCGCGATCGATACCCTGGTTCGCCATGGCGCGAATAAGGCGGACATCCACCTGGTCAAGGCGCCCGGCGCATTTGAATTGCCTTTGGTCGCGCAGCGCGTCGCCGCCAGCAAAAAATATGACGCGATCATCGCGATCGGCGCGGTGATTCGCGGCGGCACCCCGCATTTCGAATATGTCGCGGGCGAATGCGTGAAGGGTCTCGCCGGCGTGTCGTTGCAATACGACGTGCCGGTCAGCTTCGGCGTATTGACCGTCGATACGATCGAACAGGCGATCGAACGCGCCGGCACCAAAGCCGGCAACAAAGGCGCCGAGGCGGCGCTGTCCGCGATCGAGATGGTCAGCTTGTTCAACCGGCTGGACAGCTGATGAGTCAGGCCCGCACCAATGCCCGCCAAGCCGCTGTCCAGGCTTTGTACCAATGGCAAATGAGCGGACACAATCTCGGCGAAATCGAACGCCAGTTTCTCGAAGACGGCCGTCTGAAAGATGCGCAGAAAAGCTATTTCAACGAGTTACTGTTCGGCATTCCGAAAAACCTGGATACGATAGACCAACTGTTGGCCGAATTCATCGACCGACCGATCGACAAGATCGATCCGGTCGAACGGGCGATATTGCGGATCGGCGTTTACGAGCTGGAACACCGCCCGGACATGCCGTATCGGGTGATCCTGAACGAAGGCATCAATCTGGCCAAGTGTTTCGGCGCCGACGGCAGCCATAAATATGTGAACGGCATTCTCGACAAAGTCGCGCAGAAGAAGCGCGCTAACGAAGTCAAGCGCGGCAAGGGCGCGGGCTCGAGAACGCAGGATTCAGAGTAAAGCTTCCGTTTTACGCAAGACGGGGTTGTAAGCCCCGTCTTAACATTTTGCCGCTCCGTTTATTCCACAACATGCAGCACCTTGTGGATGGGGCTACAGGCACCGTCCGCCCGGCTCCTTACACCTCGTTACTGACTTATGCCCCTCTCCGAATTCTCATTGATCCGGCGTTTTTTTACCGAGCAAAAAATCAGCAATGCGAGCACCCGGCTCCCTATCGGCGACGATTGCGCCTTGCTTTCGATTCCCGAAGACGATGAACTCGCGATCACCGCCGACACGATGGTCGAAAACGTGCATTTCTTCGCCGGCACCGATCCGAAACGGCTCGGCCACAAATTGCTGGCGGTGAACCTCAGCGATCTGGCCGCGATGGGCGCGAAACCCTTGTCGGTGACCTTGGCCCTGACCCTGCCGCGAGTCGATGAAGCCTGGCTGAGCGCTTTCGCGGACGGTTTTCTGGCGCTCGCGGCCCGTCACTCGGTCGATCTGATCGGCGGCGACACCACCTCGGGCCCCTTGACGCTGACCGTGCAGGCGATGGGGCTGGTGCCGAAAGGCCAGGCCTTGAAGCGATCTACCGCCCGGCCCGGCGATCTGATCTATGTCACCGGCAACTTAGGCGATGCCGGGCTCGGCTTGAAGATTTGCCATGGCTACCACTGCGATCGGCCGGAGGCGGCCTTGCAACGCTTCCATGAACCTGAACCGCGGTGTATCGAAGGCCTGGCCTTGCGCGGCATCGCCAATGCCTGCATCGACATCTCGGACGGACTGGCGGGCGACCTCGGCCATATCCTCGAACAAAGCGGCGTCGGCGCCACGATAGCCTGGGATGCGTTGCCGCTGTCGGCGGAGGTGCAGGCCTATTGCGATGCGACCGGCGACTGGCGGCTGCCGCTGTCGGCCGGCGACGATTACGAACTGTGTTTTACGGTGAGCCCCGAAAAAGCTTCAACTTTGCCGTTCGACTGTCATAAAATCGGCGTGATCGAGACGGCGCCGGGACTTCGGCTGCATAAAGCGGGAACGACACATTCACTAAAGGCACAAGGCTATGAGCATTTTTCATAAATCAGGACTCGGGCGTAACCAACTGACCGCCCGGCAGATCATGACCGATCCAGCGCTGTTTCTGGCCTTCGGTTTCGGCTCCGGCCTCGCCAAGAAAGCGCCCGGCACCTGCGGCACGCTTGCTGCGATCCCGCTGTACTGGCTGATCATTCAAGCCGGCCTGCCGATCTACAGCCTGCTGACTATCGCCTCGACCGTTGCCGGCATCTGGATTTGCGGCATCGCCGCGGACAAACTCGGCGAACACGATTTCGGCGGCATCGTCTGGGACGAAGTCGCCGGCTACCTGATCACGATGTGGCTGGTGCCTTTTTCCTGGCAGGCGGCGTTGCTCGGCTTCGTGCTGTTTCGGATCTTCGACATCATCAAGCCCTGGCCGATCAAATGGATAGACCAGAAGGTGCAAGGCGGCCTCGGCATCATGCTCGACGACGTGCTGGCGGGGGTGTTCGCGGGCGCGCTGCTGTGGATCGCGGCGCAGCAGGGATGGGTCTGAACTTAGGCCATCGATCATGACGAATAACACCGCCGAAGAGCACATCCTGAATATCGCTCACCGCGGCGCACGCGCCTTTGCGCCCGAAAATACGCTCCCGGCGTTCGCGAAGGCGCAAACCTTCGGCTGCCAGATGATCGAACTGGATGTGCATCTCTCCAAGGATCACGAGATCATCGTGCATCACGACGACAACTTGATCCGCTGCACCGACGTCAAAGACAAATTTCCGGATCAACCGAGTTATTTCATTTCCGATTTCTATTTTGATGAGATCAAGCAGCTCGATGCGGGCAGCTGGTTTGCGCGCGAGCTGAATCTGCCGGCCGAAGACCGGCAAGGCTTCCTGCAAAGCCTGACGCCGGAAGAATTCGCGCATTACCTCAGCCCCGAAGATCTCGCGCATTATGCGTCCGGCGCGGTCAAAATTCCGACGCTCGGACAGACGCTCGAACTTGCCCGCAGCCTGGGTCTCAGGGTCAACATCGAACTGAAGATGCTGCCGCGCATGTACCCCGGACTGACCGAGGCGGTGCTCGATCTGGTCGAGACGATGGCGATGCAGGCCGACGTCTTGATCTCGTCATTCGATCACGAACAATTGCGGCGAGTGCGCGAGCGTTCCCCAGACATTCCGACCGCGGTGTTGACCAACGAACGCCTGGCGCTGCCGGGCGAATATCTCCAGCGCATCGGCGCCGACGCCTTGCATACGGGCACCGATCCCCTGGGCCTCCAATCGCTGGCGCGTACGCTGGATGCCGGCGCGATCGCAGACGTGCGCAAACTGGGCAAAGGCGTGAACGTCTGGACCTGCAACGACAAGGACGACATGCGGCAACTGCTTGCGGCGGGCGTGAGCGGTCTGATTTCGGATTATCCGAATCGCGTCCGCGAGGTTCTCGATGAATTAGTGGTTTAGTTCCCCATCTAAACCCTATCCAGTGGAGGGATAACTGAGTATGGAGCTATTAAATCCGAGGCATCCCGCCAGGAGGTTTACTGATGAAGCTAGAATTTCACGGCGCCGATCAAAACGTCACCGGTTCCTGCCATCTGCTGGAAGCCGCCGGCAAGAAGCTATTGATCGATTGCGGGCTGTATCAGGGCAGCCGGGAGTTGGATGAGGAAAATGCCGAGCCTTTCGGCTTCGATCCGGCCAGCATCGATTACCTGTTGTTGACTCACGCTCATCTGGATCACTGCGGACGCATACCGCTGCTGGTCAAGCAGGGTTTTACCGGTGAAATCATTACCACGGCAGCATCCTGCGAATTAGCGCGCGTGGTGTTGCTGGATTCCGCGAAGCTGATGGAAGATGAAGCCGACTATAAAACGAAAAAAGCCGCCCGGCACGGCAAAAAAGAGCCGATTAAACCGCTTTATAATGTCGTAGATGCACTGAACTGCTTCGGTTTTTTCGGCCGGTCTGTGCAATACAATCAACCTGTCATTATCAATGAAGGGATTCAGGCGACCTTCATCGATGCCGGACATATACTCGGTTCCGCCTCCATCGTGCTGGATATTGAACATAAGGGACGGCAGCACCGGATTCTGTTTTCCGGCGATCTGGGCTACAACGACCGGGCCATCATCAAAGATCCGGAGACGCCTCCGCAAGCCGATATTGTGGTGATGGAAACCACCTACGGCGACCGTCTGCATAAACCCCTGGAACCGACGCTGGAAGAATTCTATGCGGCGATTCGCGGCACCCTGGCCAAAGGCGGGAATGTGATCATTCCCAGTTTTGCGCTGGAACGCGCGCAGGAGATGCTTTATTACTTGCGCGAAGGCATTGAACAGAGCCTGCTGCCATCGTATCTTCCGGTTTTTCTCGATTCGCCGATGGCGATTTCCGCTACGCAGATTTTTCAACGCCATCCCGAGTGTTTCGATAAGGAAACCAGTGCAACCTTAACCTCGGGTCGGGATCCGTTTATGTTTCCCGGTTTACATTTTTCCCGGGAAACGGCCGATTCGATGGCGATTAATCAATTCGTCGGCGGCGCCGTGATTATCGCCGGTTCCGGCATGTGTACCGGCGGCCGGGTCAAGCACCATCTTAAACACAATCTTTGGCGACGGGATAATGCGATCATCTTTGTCGGATTTGCCGCCTACGGGACTTTAGCACGTCAGATTGTGGACGGCGCCAAAGAAGTTAAAATCTTCGGCGAAGAAATTCCGGTCAACGCCAGCATTTATACGATAGGCGGCTTCTCCGCTCACGCAGATCAGGCCGAATTACTGGCCTGGCATCAAAAAACGGGCAATCCGAAGACGACTTTCCTGGTGCATGGCGATAAAGACGCCATGCCGGTATTCGCCAACAAACTGCAGAATACTCGGGTCGAAATACCCGCCTTACACCAGCGCTATAACCTTGAAGAGTGGCTTTGAACGCAAGTTTACCGATGTCAATGCCGATGACAAAAAATTAACAGCGCGGTCGAAATTGCAGGCAACGTTGAGGGCTTAAAGTCCGTCAAGAATGACATGCGGCTCAAATAGCTGAAATCCATAGTCAAAGCGCCTTCTTTCACAGAGTAAGATCGCCGAAGCACTTGGCGAAAAAGGAGAACAACGAAGAAATTGCCGCTTATGTTCGCGGCAATTTTATAACGTGCAAGAGAATCGCGGCTCCGGCCGCTAGCGCTTCCTGCTTGCAAAAAGCAAGAGCCCGCCGCCGGCCACAACGGCTGCCACACCAGCCCAGACCGGTATATTGACCGTCTGCGTATCTTTAATTGTCAGCTCGAAAGGGCCAAACTTGGCTTCCTGGGTTTCCCGAGTATAACTATAACGACCATACACCAGCCCCAACAGTCCGGCTAAGATCAACGCGATTGCCACGATTTTAACTGTGCCCATTTTGTCTCTCCTATCAATAATACCCTTGAGTCAAGCCCAGCGCGGCTCTCCCACGGCTTCCCTGCAGCAACACACCGACGGCTTCTTTCACTTCTTCGATTCGGCCTTCAATTTGATCTTTGTTCATAAATTTCTCCTGAGAATTACTGGCGCTTGCCCGGACAGAACTGTCATTATCAAGACTCGCTAACATCATGCCGGAAAATTCATCTTCGACTTGTGCTTGGGAGAATGCCACGAGTATACGTGAGCGTGCATCACTAAGACGTGTTTCGGCCGAACGCAAATCATCGCTGAAGTCATTATATTACGCGCATTCTTGAGGCCTCAATGGCTTCGTCTGTAGGGGTAAGCGCCATTTCACGCGCATGACTCAATGTGTAAAAAGCGGTAATTTCTTTCTTCAATTGGTTGAGTTCTTGATATTGTTCGGTGCCAGATGGACAGGAAGAATTAATCAATTCCATCGAACCTGCTGTAGGCCAAATATTGGCGTTTGTTGTTTGCGGTATTGAAACAATGAAGATCGATGTGAGCGCCGAAATAATCAACATTTTTAAGGAGTATTTGTTTTTCTTGATAGACACAACCTTTCTCCTAAATAGTGAAAAATTATCAATACTGTTAAATAAGGCTAAGAAAGCTTTAAACAAATTACTTTCTCGCTATAAGCGCCTTGCCACAAGTCAGCAAGTATTATTTTTTAACGGCTCCAGTTCTAGAGCGCCCTACAGAAACTTGACCATTTAATCTGCCATCAAAAAATTAGAACAGATTTTGATTCTTTTGTTCACTGTACTTTCCGCCATTGTGGGCTTGGGTTTGGGCTTGGGCTTGGGTTTGCCTAGGACGTGTTGATAAAAAATCTCAATTCAACTTGGTTCCGGGGTGAGGGAAGATCAAGGCACTTTGAACATGAGCGGCTTCAAGCGCCATGATCGTTAATCCATTATGTCGTTCTGATCATGCCCGCATCATGCAACTAATGCTGACGCGCGAGTATCCAATCGTAAAAAACTCTTTTCAAATTTGTCCCCATGCCGGGGTTCGAGTCAGCTTTACGGGTCACGTTAGGTTTCAGGATCGAATCTCTAAAAATTTGATCGACCTCGTTCCGCTACCTTCCGCACAGTAACTTTCATTTCCCGGGGTGATGCCGAACCTTAATGATAGTTAGATTTTTAAACATCTTCTTATGCATTATGCGAATACACCCATACTCTAATGCTTCGGCATCATTTCATCGAACTGGGCGCCGTCTTTTAGCCGCCGCGCTGTTTTTTTCCGGCATCTTTCTGCCTGTACATGTAAAAGGGGCGGAGGTAGTAATCCCTCTTACCGTGCCTTTCGATTTCTTGACGGTGGGTGTAAACAAACAGTTCAATACCGCGCCAGGAGGTGTTGAAGAAATAAGCTATAACAAGAACTGCCGTTATTTATACCTGGACCATCCTCAATTCAACCACCAGAAGGAACTCGTCCGTTTTGTGATTCATGGCCGAGGCAGTGCCGGTGCCGAATTCTTCGGAAAGTGCCTTATCCCCGTTCGCTGGAGCGGGTTTATAGAGATATTGGCTACCCCTTCCATTACCGCAGACTGGCAACTGCATTTGAACGTCGAACACTCCAATCTTTATGACGAAGCCTGGAAAAAAGGGCTGCTCATGGGGCCTATCTGGAATGCCGTTCAGTCTTTCGTTCTTCCGTCTCTCACCTCTTTCAACATCGATCTGGCTCCGCCGCGAGATGAAACGCTCTCGTTGCTGCACGCATTTTTGCCGGCTTCCAGTTCCGCTCAACTGGATGCAGTATTCCGCAGCGCCACGGCAAGAGTGATTAGGGTTGACGACCAGGGCGTTCACCTGGGCTTGGCTCTTGCACTGCCCGACGGCCTTAAGCAGACAATTTCCCCCCGCACTGCCTCCGCAGCCCCCCTGAGCCCTGAGGAATTGGCGGCGGTTAAGCAAGAGCTAGAGCAATGGGATGCCTTTTTGGTGTTTGTGCTAAAGAATATCGGGATGGACATTGAAGACGCCGATATCCGGGCACAACTGTTGGAATTACTCCTTGCAAGCCGTTATGAGGTCTTGCCGATTCTGGCCGGCGAGAGCAGCGAATTAGCCGGAGATCCGGTGCGCGCGCTTTTCGTAGAAACCTGGAATCGCCTCCAGGAAATCATCCTCACGGCCGAGCAGCGAGGAGTCGTTATGAATAATGCTGTACGCTATGTTTCATTCATTCGTGCCGGAGACGTGCTGTTAACCATTGACCGCGCCGCTCCGGGCATTGGCCTGGAAATTTCGGCGGACGGACTTCGTCGTTTAGCCAGAATTTTGCAACCGGGACTGAAAGTTGATCCGCTGCAATACGACTTGGCACCGGATCCCGCATTACGTGAATTGTTCGGATTTCCGGCGAAGTTGCCGAATGAAGAACCGCTGGACCCTGTACCGGAAGACGCCGCCCCTCCTCTAAGCCTATTTGATGCAATCGGCAGCGTCTATGCCGCGGAAGACAGCCAGAGCGACGACCTTGCCGCATTAAGAAAACGGCTAAATCGATGGGTACCGGCGGATTCGGAATTGAGCGAATATCGCGCAACAATGAACAAACTACTGCTAATCAATACAGAACAGGAATTGCAAAGTAATTCTTTAGAAAGCCGCTACAAACCGCTCATTAGTAATTTGGCGCGTGCTACCGCGCTCAAGGAAAGCTGCTGGCGGCAGTTTGTCAGCAAGCAGAAAAAAATAACTTACCTGCATTCGTCGTCGGGAAGCATCGGTTTAATGCAGATCAACCCTTATGTATGGCGTGGATTTTATAATGTGGAGCAAGTTAAATGGAATGTCTCTTACAACGCCGAGGCCGGAATAGAAATTCTTCTGCAATACTTGATTCGCTATGCGATCAACGAAGAAAAGACCGGCAGCATCGACAACATTGCCCGTTCCGCTTATTCGATTTATAACGCCGGACCTAAAGCGATCGGCCGTTATCGCCAAACAACCAGCTCCGAGCGGGAAAGGAAAGTCGATTTTCGCTTTTGGGAAATATACCAGGGATTTAAAGCAGAGGGTGAAGTCGATCTATTTCACTGTACGGTAAAAACAAACTGAAGTACTTATCTAACCTGAGTTCGGTTTAAGCGTTTACGACAAAAGGCAGTAAATCAGCGTCCCTCAAAGATTGCGGATAGCACACCAAAATGCAGAGCATTTCGCTGTAGCCCATGCGCGGCGCTCGGTTACGTTTTTTCTCGCCTTGGGTGAGTTGCTGCTTTTGCCATTCAGGGATAAATGTCCGGCAAAGATCATCTACATCGCAGTAAATTTGTGTTAATTTCATAGCAGGCAGGTTTTGGGATGGAGAATGTTGTGTCGAAACTCTATTTTCCTTGATATTTCAAAAACCTGCCTGCTTTTTTATCTCGAACTCAGGTTAATTATTATTCAAGGTGACCCCAATGCATTCAAATCCGATCCTCAGCGGGGATCCATTCCTGGCGGAAGCCATAGCCGAGGCCGAAACCGGGCACGCTGAGGGTGGCATCCCGATCGGCTCCGTGCTCGTTCATCAGGGCAGGATCATCGGCCGAGGGCATAATCGCCGGGTTCAGCGCGGCAGCGCGATCCTGCACGGGGAAATGGATGCGCTCGAGAATGGCGGCCGGTTGCCGGCATCGGTGTACACGCAGAGCATCCTTTACACGACGCTTTCCCCCTGTGCAATGTGTACAGGCGCTATCCTGCTTTACCGTATTCCTCATGTGATCGTCGGCGAAAATATCACCTTCATGGGCGAAGAGGAGTTGCTGCGAAGTCGGGGTGTCAGAGTCGACGTACTCCAGGATGCCCGCTGCATCGAGATGATGAAACAGTTTATTTCGGAGAATCCGACGCTTTGGAACGAGGATATCGGGGTATGATCCGGCTCACCAATCCAGACTATGATCGCTGACCAGTATTTTGGGCTCCAGCATTTCCCTGATCGCATACTTCGGACCTTCGCGCCCCAACCCCGAATCCTTGATGCCGCCATAAGGCATATGATCGGCGCGGAAAGTCGGCACGTCGTTCACGATAACCCCGCCGACATGCAGGTTCTGAAAGGCGTAATGGATTTTCCGGCTGTCGAAGGTGAATACGCCGGCCTGCAAACCGAATTCCGAGGCGTTGATTGCTTCGACGGCGGCTTTGAAATCGGTAAAGCGTTCGATCACCACGACCGGCGCAAAGGCTTCCAGCGCGCAGACTTTCATCGCCGGATCGGTGCCGGTCAAAACCGTCGGCGCATACAAATTCCCTCGACGCGTTCCGCCCGCCAATAGCGTCGCTCCACCGGCAACGGCTTCCCGTACCCAGGATTCGATGCGCAGAGCATGATGTTCGGCGATCATCGCGGAAAAATCGGTGTCCGGATGCTCCGGATCGCCGATAACCAATTTGTTCATTACCTCCAGAAAATGGCTGACGAACAGGTCGAAGACCGACTCTTCGACATAAATCCGTTGAGTATGGATGCACGATTGGCCGGCATAACTAAAACCGCCGCTGACCGCTTTCGTGGCGGCAATCGAAACATCGGCATTTTTATCGATGATTAGCCCCGCATTGCCGCCCAATTCCAGCAGCACTTTCTTTTTGCCCGCCTGTTGTTTCATTTTCCAGCCGTTTTCCGCCGAACCGGTGAAACTGAGCAGACTGAAACGCGGATCGGTCACCAATCGATTGCCGATGTCGCGGTCCATCGGCAACACAGACAAAGCGCCTTTCGGCAGGCCGGTGCTGTCAATGATCTTGGCCAGAAACAGCGCCGTAATCGGCGTTTTCGAAGCGGGCTTTACGACGATCGGGCAGCCGGCGGCGATCGCCGGGGCGATTTTATGCGCGACCAGATTCAACGGAAAATTAAACGGCGTGATCGCGGCGGCAACGCCGACCGGAAAATAGCTGACGATGGCATCCTTGTGCGCGCCGGAACGGTGCCAATCGATGCTGAGGACTTCGCCAGGCAGGCGTTTGGCTTCTTCGGCGGCAGTCAGAAAGGTCTGCGCCGCGCGCTCGATTTCGCCGTTTGCGGTCTTTAGCGGCTTGCCCGCTTCCCGGGCCATGATGACGGCCAGTTCGCCTCTGTTTGCAAGAATGCCTTGCGCGATTTCGTTCAGAATCCGAAAGCGTTCGTAAACCGGCAAGTCCTGCATGGCTTGGCGCACGGCGCAGGCGGCGGTAACGGCCGTTTCATAATCATCCGCCCCGGAGGTAAAGGTTTTATATACGCATTGTTGCGTATTAGGGCTGATGACATCCAGCGGATGAACAGTAGTTTTAAAGCCCCCTGCAACGTAAATCGGATAAGGTGATTGCTTCATATCTGTCATGTGCTATTGTCCTCATGAAAACTTTCTTGCAGCCCGGCTGGATTGGAGCTTTGCGGAAACCCAGCTACGAGCTCTCACAATATCAAAGAGGTGTTCTTATGAGGTCAATTCATCAACATTAAGAGCTTCTAAATCAAGTTCTATACTCCCATCGTCCCGAAGGCGTTTTTCAAAGACTTCAGTAAGAGGTAAAAAAATTGATGTTCCGTTATCATTTTTATAAAAACTGTAGACAGGGTTATCATCAACATGATTATTTTTTGAGTAATGCTGAAGCCACATATAGCTATCAGTGAATATCATTTTCCATATTGGTCTGTGGGAATATAGAGTTACTTTTATATTTATTCCGGCTTTTTTAAGAAGATGGCAGCTTTTAAGAGTATTGATTAATTCAGATTGATGGGTTTTTTCATTTGCTTGAATTTCAATCATTCTTGTTTTGAATGCCTCACTCTTGGGGTTTAACAATAATACATTTACCGTTCCTTTAAATTGAGATATAACCCCATGAAGAGGGGTTGATGGGGAGCCGAATGTATTCCAACCTGTTAATCCTAAAATATACAAGTTTTTTGCGGAGCCACTAGCAATACCGCTAGCTAAAGCTTCCCAATCTTGTTTTTTATCTTGTTCTGTATTATGAGGATAGAATCCTTTTACCCCAATACCTTCGGCAATATTCTTTAATTTCAAATATTGTTTTGATAATGCCAAGGCTTTTAAGTATGTACGAATTAAAATTGAAAATGTAATAATAAATAAAAAAACAAGAAAATAAAAAGTCCAGTCTAAATCAATCGGCAGTCCTTTTGCTAATTCACCCTTTATTTTGGAAATTTGTGTAACCAAATAACCCCAAAAGGAAAAGCCGGCAACCCAAAGAATAATGCCACCTATTACGTAATGGGCCATTATAAATTCAAATGCCCACTTTTGAACTTCCTTGATATATTTATTGTTTTTCATAGAGTATTAATAATATTTTAGGCAGAAAAAAAGCCCAAAAAGGGCTTTTTTTCTTATAAAGAGAAATAAGGGCTTATAGCTTTAGTTCTGTTCTATTAACATTGCTAGGATTTAATGTTCTAGACTCAACATCTTTAACATTTTTGAGATAATTCATAAACAATTTCTTAATCAAATCCTCACCTTTGGAAAGAAGGAATAAACTAAAGCAAGCGGTAACTATGAGTAAAAAGAGTTTGACAAACATACATAACTCCATTCTGACCTAATAAATAGGTAGTTTATAAAAATTTTTGCCTTATAAATAAGAAAAAATACTATTAAAAAATAGTCGTCTTTTGTACTTATTGCATATTAGTAATTAACCAAATATAAAACCAAGAAAAATATGATCTGGCTCTCATTTTTCAATTCGTGACTACTAACTTTCTGCCATTCTTTACAATCAAATCATATCAAGCTTTTTTTAGCGAAGGTTTTTTCAATAAATCATCAAATTAATGAGTTTTACAACAAAGCCTCAGCAAAGTGTGTGCAAAAAAACCTTATCTTAGACTCTAATATTTTATGCGAAATTGTTTTATATTATATCACATATAAAAAATAAAACAATAAGCGATTTAAGTTATAGCTTGATTTTTGGGGAGACATCTAAACCCTGCATCATAAATCCTCTTCGTACATTTATTGATAGAACTCCAAGTGGTGGGTCTTTGAAAGGTGAATGGGCGGTGCACATCAGTTAACTTCGTGATGATCATCAGCCCTCGAGCTACATCCGCTGGGGCAAATACAAAGCATTCAATACTCGCCACAATGCTCATTCTCCTGAGGAGGCAAATAAGGCCCTGCCAAAAAGCCGTTATCGACATTGTAGATCATGCCGTGATTCGCTGTCCGCGACAAGTCATGGGTAAAATCGGCGACATTGCCGATCATTTGGGTGACTGCCGCGGCGATTAACATCGCGATCGGATCGCCGCCTCCCCCCGAGCCCTGACTGACCGCTTGCGTTCCGTGCCAGATGACTTGGCCCGAGACGGTGTCGATCAATTGCGCCTTGGCCCTGATCGTCGTGATCGACTGGACAACGACATATTTTTGCCCCCATTCCTCGATCGTGACATAAAGCACCGCGTCCGCGCCGATGATGTCGCGGATTTTTTTGAGCGCGACGCCGTGCATCTCTTCCGCCGACGGCAGGCCGTTTTCTTTCATGTATGCATCGACCACGGCTACCGGATATACATAGTAGCCGCACTCCGCCAGGGGCCGGGTAATCGTCGATAAATAACTGTACGGCGCGTTCACGTCGGTCGTCTGGTTCAAGGGCGGCAGTACCAGAATCGAGCGCGGACGGTGGCTGCGAAACAACGAATAATCGAACGGCGGCGTGGTTACGCAACCTGCGATCGTGATCAACAGCAAGGCAAGACAGCATTTCCAGATCGGATGGACGGATTTCATTTTTTTAACCTGCCTAGCATGCCGTCAACAAAGGTCGCAGACTCCGGGAACAGCTTTTTCTCGGTTTCGAATTCGAGCGCGGCCGCGTGCGTATCGCTCTGCAAAAAATACAAATAGCCCAGATGCGCATGCAGGCCGGGCGGCACGGGCTTGCCGGCCTCGCCCGCCTTGCCGATGTCTTCGCGGAGTTTGGCGATCTGCGTCGCAGGATCGGCCGAACCCGGTTCTTCGTACATCTGATAGATCAGGTCCTCGTACTCGCCCCAATAATAGAGTGACGGCGCGGGAGCGCAGCCCGATAACGCCAGAAAGCAGAACGCCAATCCTAACGGCTTAACGATGGACGCCATTGGCCGTGCTCCATGCCTTCTATCAGACGGTTGACCGCCTCCATGATCGCAAGATTCAGCACCTTGCCGTTCAGCGTCGCATCGTAACCGGCTTGTGAACCGAAACCGATCACTTCGCGGTTACTCAGTTCATATTCCCCGGCGCCTTGGACCGAATAAATGATCTTCGAGGTTTTGACATCGACTACGTTCAAGGCGACCTTGGTATAGGCGACTTGGGTTTTGCCGTAGCCGAGAATGCCGAATAGTTGCGTATCCCCCGTCGTGCGCCGGCCGAATTCGGTCACATCACCGGTCAGCACTACCTCGGCGCCTTCCAGTTGTTGCTCCGCGCCTCTGATCTTGGCTTCCTGGCTGATTTCCTCCATGTTTTCCCGATCGACCACTTCAAAACGCCCGGATTGTTGCAGGTGCGTTTTCAGAATCGTCTTGGCCTGACTGCCCAACTGGTCGAAGCCGTCGGAGAATATGCCGCGCATATAGGCGGAACGGTTTTGAAACTTGCCGACAGTCAGAACATGCTTGACGCCCTGATAAGCCGTCATCGAAGACGGCACGGTTTCCGGCGTCAATGCCCGATGCGATTCGCTCGCACAGCCTGACAGCAATGCCAGCAGCAAGGGAAAAATAAAGTGCCAAGCCCTTTTTTTGTCATTCAGTAACGGCGACATAAAATTTATCCTGAGTGTTGTTGAGTTAATTTCTATTAGACCATTTGGAATGGAGTATAGCCATGCGTAAGATTACCGTTCCGAGAGAACGGAGTAACCGAACACGCCACGCGACATCGTAACGCAGGAGACTGGACTTCACCATCCGCCGCTTTGCGAATCACTTCGACGATGGCTCTTCTGAATTCGGCGCGCAAGATGGACTGAAATGACTCGGGGCTGCCGGTCATTTTGTTGCGTATGCCCACCGAGAAAAAGTAAGCGGCTTCATCAAGCCCTTTACAAAAAAAATGGCGGGGTTTTAACCCGCCATTTTTTGCAGAATCAAGAATCGCCGCCCGATTCGTGGTGAACGCTTTCCGCCGGAGCCGGCTTCGATTCGGCTTCCGGACGCGGTGTGCGCTCCGGTGTTGCCGCAGGCTCCTGATGCGATTCGCCGCCCTGATTCTCTGCGGAGTCTCGCGCATAAGCCGGCGCTTCCGACTGGCCTGTAGACTCGGAGCCGGCTTCACCATTGGCGGCGCCCGCGTCCTGGCGTCTGTTGCCGGAGTGTCTCGAACGGCGGCGCGGCCCGCGGCGCTTGCCGTTGGATGAGCGCTTTTGCTCGCCGTTGGCAGCGGGCGCCTCAGTCACTTGAGTCTCGGTTTCAAGCACTGCAACCGAAGTTTCCGCCGGCTGCTCGCCGGGCTCCAGGACCTGCACAGGCCGCTCTTGCGGGCGCTCGGCCGGCTTGTGTGGTTCGCGCTGCTCACGTGGTTCCCGTTGCTCGCGTGGTTCCCGTTGCTCGCGTGGTTCCCGCAGCTCACGTGGTTCCCGTTGTTCACGCGGTTCTCGTTGTTCACGCGGTTCTCGTTGTTCACGTGGCCCCCGTTGCTCGCGTGGTTCCCGTTGCTCGCGTGGTCCCCGTTGCTCGCGCGGTTCCCGTTGTTCGCGCGGTTCCTGTGGTTCACGCGGCGGACGTGCTTCCTGTTTGCCCGCATGCTCCTTGCCGGGTTTCTTTTTGTTCCTGTCGTGCCTTGAAGGTTTGCTCTTCTCGGCCGTTGGCTCCGGCTTCTCCTTCACGGTCTCCTCGACCGGCTCTTTCGACGGGCCGATCAGCTTCTGCCAGAAGCGTTTGATCAGGCTGGCCGCTTCGCTCCGATTCTGCACCGGCGCCGGCGAATCGGGCATAAACTCCTTGATCGCGGCTTTTTCTGTGCGCTGTCTCGCCTGTTGCGCAAATTCCGGAATTGCGATTTCCTCGGCCTTGATCTGCTGGTAGCTGGATTTTTCTTCCGCCGCGTCTTTCTCCTTGATGCGCTCGATGTCGTAGGCCGGGGTTTCCAGGTGTTTGCTCGGCAGCACGATGATATCGACTTTCAGCCGGTTTTCGATCTGCTCGATGTTGTTGCGTTTTTCATTCAGCAAAAAGGTCGCGCAGTCGATCGGCAGATGCGCAATCACCTTTTCGGTGCCTTTCTTCATCGCTTCTTCCTCGATGATGCGCAGCACCGACAGCGCGACCGATTCGACATTGCGGATCGTGCCCTGGCCCTTGCAGCGCGGACACGGCAATTGGGTCGAATCGCCGAGCGACGGACGCATGCGTTGCCGGGACATTTCGAGCAGGCCGAAGCGCGAGATGCGACCGGTCTGGATGCGGGCGCGATCGATCTTCAGCGCGTCGCGCAGGCGGTTTTCGACCGCGCGCTGGTTCTTGCTCGACATCATGTCGATGAAGTCGATCACGAACAGGCCGCCGGAGTCGCGCAGGCGCAATTGGCGGGCGATTTCGTCGCAAGCTTCGAGGTTGGTGTTCAGCGCGGTTTCCTCGATGTCGCTGCCCTTGGTCGCGCGCGCCGAGTTGATGTCGATCGAGGTCAACGCCTCGGTATGATCGATCACCAACGCGCCGCCGGAAGGCAAGGGCACTTCGCGGCCGTAAGCGAGTTCGATCTGCGATTCGATCTGATAGCGGCTGAACAGCGGCACCGAATCCTGGTAAAGTTTGGCCTTGGGCAGGAAATGCGGCATCACCTGTTTCAGGAAGTTTTTGACCAGGTGGAACGATTCTTCGTTATCGATCAGGATTTCGTCGATGTTGCCGCGCAAATGGTCGCGCAGCGCGCGGATGATCACGTTGCTTTCCTGGAACACCAGGAAAGGCGCGGTCTGCTCGGTCGAAGAGCGCTCGATCGCTTCCCACAGCTGCATCAGGTAGTTCAAGTCCCATTGCAGTTCCTCGGCATTCTTGCCGCAGCCGGCCGTGCGCACGATCAGGCCCATGCTGTCCGGAATTTCGAGCGCGGCCATCACCTCGCGCAGTTCGCTGCGGGTGTCGCCTTCGATGCGGCGGGAGATGCCGCCAGCCTTCGGATTATTCGGCATCAAGACCAGATAGGTGCCGGCCAGACTGATGTAAGTGGTTAGCGCGGCGCCTTTGTTGCCGCGCTCTTCCTTTTCGATCTGCACCAGGATTTCCTGGCCTTCCCTCAGCTGGTTCTTGATCGACTTGCGGCCGCCGCCTTCGCTCTCGCCTTCTTCCGGGGCATGGCGGTAGGCCGGTGAAATTTCCTTGAACGGCAGGAAGCCGTGTTTTTCGGCGCCGTAGTTGACGAAAGCCGCTTCCAGGCTCGGTTCGACGCGGGTGATGATGCCTTTGTAAATATTCGATTTTTTCTGTTCTTTTGAGGGAACCTCTATGTCAAAATCGTAGAGTTTTTGACCATCTACCAAAGCGACCCGCAATTCTTCCGCCTGCGTGGCATTGATAAGCATTCTTTTCATTTTGTATCCTTGTTTATATCCTGCTCCTTGGTCAGACTTTACTCTGTAGACTGAACGCAGTCTTTTAGCTGGTCCGGCTCGGCGAAACGCATCGACTCTTCGGCGTTTGCGGCCTTCGGCATGTGGGGTTTGGCATCGCGGGTCGAGGCTTCGCCTCTCGCCCGGACTTTCCGGTGGCGGAAAGAACGGCCCGATTAAGAGCGCCTCATGCTAAGCGGTTGACATGCTTAATTCTATCGTCCTGGCGGTAAATTCTGTCTTCAACAGGTGTTATCAGTCGTTCTTTATAATCGTTATTGTTTCAGGTCGGGCTCGGCCCGAAAATGCTTCGCCATCAAGGCTATGCGCGCTTGGCTGACCTTCTTGACAGCGGTTCGGGGCGGATTTCCTCATCGAAAATCCGCCGGGAATAGGGTAATTCTTATACTATAGCCAGCCTAATATAACAACCTTATTGCTTCACATCAATTTAAACAATCAATCCGAGTGTGATACTGGTATCATTTACTGCATGAAAACAGACTCCACAACCGCATCACCGACCGTGCAACTGGTCGAAATCACCGAAGATAACAACGATCAGCGCCTCGACAATTTTTTGCTGACCCGCCTGAAGGGCGTGCCGAAAAGCCGCATCTACCGTATCGTCCGCAAAGGCGAGGTGCGGGTCAACAAGGGCCGCGTCGACGTGAATTACCGGCTGATGACCGGCGACATCGTCAGAATTCCGCCGGTCCGGGTCGCCGAAAAAACCGAACAGACCTTCGTGCCGCAAACCTTGCGGGACGCGCTGCAAAACGGCATTCTGTACGAAGACGAAGGCTTCATCGTGCTCAACAAGCCGGCAGGATTCCCGGTGCATGGCGGCAGCGGCATCGATTCCGGCATCATCGAAGGCCTTCGCCGTCTCAGGCCGGAGGCGACGTTCCTCGAACTGGTGCACCGGCTCGACCGGGATACCTCGGGCTGCCTGATTATCGCGAAAAAACGCAGCGCCTTGCGCAAGCTGCACGAATTGTTCCGCGACGATCATGTGCACAAGACCTATCTGGCGCTGTTGGCCGGGCAATGGGCGCGCAAAAAGCTGATCGTGAATGCGCCGCTGCTCAAAAATGTCAACAAGGGCGGCGAACGCATCGTGGTGGTCAGCCAGGCCGGCAAAGAGGCCGAAACGCTGTTCAGGCGCATCAAATTGTTCAAAAGCGCGACCCTGGTCGAGGCCTCGCCGAAAACCGGCCGCACGCACCAGATCCGGGTGCATGCAGCCTGGCTCGGGCATCCGATCGTCGGCGACGAACGCTACGGCCTCAGCGACATCAACAAGACGTTTTACGGCAAGGGCTACAAACGGATGTTTCTGCACGCGCGGGAACTGACGTTTGAACACCCGGTCACCGGAAAACCGATCAAATTCGAGGCGCCTTTGCCGCCGCCATTGCAGGACTTGTTGGACCGTGAAGAAGCAGTTTGATTTATTGATTTTCGATTGGGACGGCACCCTGATGGACTCGATCGGCTGGATCGTGCATTGCATGCAGACCGCCGCCGAACGGCTCGGCTGCGAGATTCCGACGCCCGAGGCCGCGAAGGATGTGATCGGCCTCAGTATCATTCGCGCGATGGACACCTTGTTTCCGGGCGCAAGCCCCGAGCTTCGGGAACAATTGGTGCGCGCCTACAGTCAAGAGTATGCGTCCAGGCCCTTGGGCCCCGGCGACTTGTTCGCGGGCGTCCGGGACATGCTGGAGGAATTGAACGGCGCGGGCTACCGTCTGGCGGTCGCGACCGGCAAGACGCGCGCCGGCTTGCAAAATGCCTTGCAGGCGACCGGCACCGAAGCGCTTTTTTGCATCACCCGCGCGGCGGATGAGACCGCTTCCAAACCCGATCCCAAGATGCTGCTCGAAATCATGAATCATGTCGATGTGGCGCCCGAGCGGGCATTAATGATCGGCGATTCGATTCACGACTTGCAAATGGCGCAAAACGCCCAAATATCGGCGATCGGCGTTTCCTGCGGCGCGCATTCGGAACAAATACTGCAACAATACCGGCCGTTGCTATGCTTACAGCAACCGACGGAGCTGCTGAATATCATTTGAGGTAACCATGACAGAAAATCAACAAGACAAAGCGCATGCGAATTCAACCGGCGAGCCGGGTTGGGAGCGCGCCGTGATCGAAAAAGTCGCGCTGGCCGCGATCGAGGAGCAGGCCAAGGCGCGGCGCTGGGGCATCATTTTCAAATCCGCGACCTTTTTATATCTGACCGCGCTGCTCGGCATCGCGCTGCTGCCGCAGTTGAAAAAGGACATCGGCAGCGACGACGGCGACCATACCGCGGTAGTCGATGTGGTCGGCATGATCGCGGAAGACAAAGGCGCGAACGCCGATGCGATCATCAAGAGCCTGCGCAAGGCGCTCAAAGACGAGCAGACCAAAGGCGTGATCCTGCATGCGAATTCGCCGGGCGGCAGTCCGGTGCAGTCGCATATGGTCTATGAGGAAATCCGCAAGCTGAAGAAAGAATATCCGAAAACGCCGATCTATGCGGTGGTCGGCGATATCTGCGCCTCCGGCTGTTATTACATCGCCTCGGCCAGCGACAAGATTTTCGTGAGCCCGGCCAGCCTGGTCGGCTCGATCGGCGTGATCATGGACGGCTTCGGCTTTGTCGACACGATGCAAAAATTCGGCGTCGAGCGCCGGGTGCTGACCGCCGGCGCGCATAAGGCGATGCTCGATCCGTTTTCGCCGCGCAAGGAAGATGAAACCCAGTTCATGCAAAAACTGCTCGAACAGGTGCATCAGCAGTTTATCAAAGCCGTCAAGGACGGCCGCGGCAACCGCCTGAAAGAGGCGCCGGATTTATTCTCGGGTCTGGTCTGGACCGGCGAGGAAGGCATCAAGCTCGGCATCGCGGACGCCTACGGCAATGACGACTCGGTCGCCAAAGACATCATCGGCGCCAAAAAGCTGGTCGATTTTACCGAGCAGGACAGCCTGCTGGAACGGATGGCCGGCAAACTGGGGGCTTCGTTCGGCCATGCGCTCGGCAGCGTGTTAGAGAACTGGGAACTGAAATAACCGGTTCAGGGCTTATTCAGCCAGTGGGTTTAATATTAGCTTCATAAATTAATCGTTTTTTCAGTTCAATGCCTACCGCTCCGAAAGCACCGAAGGGTAGGCGGGCGAACGTCGGTTCCGGATTATTATGAAACAGTTCACCTTGTTGTTCGTGTTAGGCGCAGTACTGGTCGGTCATGCGGCGGCCGATGACTTCATGGTCAGAATCAGCCTCGACCAGGCCACGCGGCAGGTGCTCGGCAGCGGCAATCACCGCGTGCTGGGCGCGCAAACGGTCATGATCGACGGCCGCGAAGTGCATGTGATCAAGGTGCTGACGCCCGACGGACGCATTCGTTATTTTCGGATCGACGCCGAAACCGGGGCGCCGCTGGGTTAATCGGCGAGGAGAAAAAGGACCATCATGCGTATTCTGGTAGTTGAAGACGAACAACAATTGTGCGAGCAAATTCAGCATTTCCTGGCCGACAAAGGCTTCGCGGTCGATAAGGCGCACACCGGCCGGGACGGCTTTTTCATGGGCAAGGAATACCCGATCGACGCCGCGATCATCGATATCGGCCTGCCCGACTTCTCGGGGATAGAGTTGATCCAGCGCCTGCGCAAAAGCAAGGTGAGCGTGCCGATCCTGATCCTGACCGCCCGCAGCCGCTGGCAGGAAAAGGTCGAAGGCCTCGAGGCCGGCGCGGACGATTATCTGGTCAAGCCGTTTCATTACGAGGAACTGCTGGCCAGGATCAATGCCCTGCTGCGAAGATCTGTCGGCCAGGCGCATCCGGTCTTGACCCACGACAATATCGAGCTCGATACGGTCGCGCAGGAAGTCACCGTCGACGGCGTCAAGCTCGAACTGACCGCCTACGAATACAAGGTGCTCGAATACCTGATGTTCCGGAAAGGCGAACTGATCTCCAAATCGGTGCTGACCCAGCATATCTACGACGAGGATTTCGACCGCGACAGCAACGTGATCGAAGTGTTCATCGGCCGCTTGCGCAAAAAACTCGATCCCGACGGCACCCGCAAGCCGATCGAGACCTTGCGCGGGCGCGGTTACCGGATTCCGCTGGATCATGCCTGAACGGATGGCGGCGTTTGCGCTGACGCTCCCGACTGCCAGCGATGAAACGTCGTCCCCAAGAACCACCCACCTGCCGGTTTGAAAATTCCGCCGAATTCCGCTTCTACGAAGAGCTGAACGATTTTTTGCGGCCACAGCAGCGCAAGCAAACGCTGGCCTACCGCTTCAACGGCAACCCCGGCATCAAGGACCCGATCGAGGTGTTCGGGGTGCCGCATACCGAGGTCGATCTGATCGTCGTGAACGGCGAGTCGGTCGGCTTCGACTATCGGCTCAAAAACGGGGATCGGGTCGCGGTCTACCCGGTGTTCGAAAGCTTCGATATTTCCCCGATCATCAAATTGCGCGCGGCGCCCTTGCGCCATACCGCGTTCGTGGTCGATGTGAATCTCGGCAAGCTGGCCCGCTTATTACGCCTGTTCGGCTTCGATACGCTGTTCACGAATGCGCTGACCGACGCGGAAATCGCCGCGATTTCGGCCGAGCAGCAACGCATCGTGCTGACCCGCGACCGGCGCCTGTTATTCGCCAAAGCGATCACCCACGGCTATTGGGTGCGCGCGGTCGAGCCTTTGCGGCAATTGGCCGAGGTGGTTCGGCGTTTCGATTTGGCGGATCAGCTCAGGCCGTTTTGCCGCTGCACGGCCTGCAACGGCCTGATCGAAGCGGTCGAGAAACAGGCGGTGCTGGATTTACTGGAGCCGAAGACAAAGCGCTATTACGAACGCTTTTATCGGTGCCCGACTTGCGGCAAGGTGTATTGGGAAGGGTCGCATATCGATCACATGAGGCAACGCTTTGCCGGCTATTTGCAGGGAAAGGCGACTTAATGCAATTCCCGGTGGCGGACGATCACGTTCAGGAAGGGACTGCGGAAGCGCTTGGCCAGCGCGTCGATCAGATAGACCGAACGGTGTTGCCCGCCGGTGCAGCCGACCGCGATGGTCAGATAGCTGCGGCCTTCGGCCTCGAAACGGCCGACCCAGCGTTCGAGAAAACCGACGATGTCCAGGTAGAATTCATTGACCAGGGGCTGGCTTTTCAGAAATTCGATCACCGCCTCGTCCTTGCCGGTCAGTCCGCGGAGTTCCGGCAGCCAGTAAGGATTGGGGAGGCTCCGCGCATCGAAGACGAAATCGGCGTCCAACGGGATGCCGTGCTTGAAACCGAACGATTGGAATTGCAGCGAGATTTGCCGGCTGTCGCGCTCACCGATCTGATTGCGGATCAGATCGCGCAGTTCATGGTAATGGGTCCGGCTGGTGTCGATCACGAAGCTGGCATAGCGCGCGATCGGCGTCAGCATTTCCTTTTCGATCCGCAGCGCTTCCTTCAGCGGCGTATTGAAATCGGTCAAGGGATGCTTGCGGCGCGTTTCGCTGTAACGCTTCAGCAGCACCGCCTCATCGGCCTGCATGAAGATCACTTCGCAATCGATTTTTTTCTTGCGAATGTTGTTCATGCTCTCGGAAAAATTGAGCAGGCTGTCCGAGGGATTGCGGGAGTCGATCCCGATCGCGGTCTTCGCGTAGGTCAGCGTATCCGACTGCATCACATGGGTGATGAAATCATCCAGTAAGGAGACCGGCAGGTTGTCGATGCAATAATAACCGCAATCCTCCAACGTATCGAGGGCGATGCTTTTGCCGGAGCCTGAAAGTCCGCTGACGATCAATAGTTTCATGGGGAGGCTAAAGGGTTCAGGGTACCAGGCTCAAGGCCGGAGGCGATATACCGCATCCCTTGACCTTGAACCCTGTACCTGCTTTATCAATGTCCCAAATGTTTTTCTTTGTGCTTGATGATCTGGCGATCCAGCTTGTCGACGATGTTGTCGATCGCGACATACATGTCGTCCTGATGGTCTTCCGCGAACAGCTTCGCGCCGCTGATTTGCAGGGTCGCCTCGGCTTTGTGGATCAGCTTTTCGACGGCCAGGATGACATGGACGTCGGCGACGTTGTCAAAATGGCGGGCCAGCTTTTCGAATTTGGTATCGACGTGCGCTTTCAGTGCGTCGGTGACTTCGAGATGATGGCCGGTTACGATAACGTGCATGTTAAACTCCTCTTTGGTTGAATGATTGTGCCGCGCCCGTCTACATGATGCGTTTTCTTTCGCTTGACGAGGCGATCAGCATGGCTTCGCGATATTTCGCAATGGTTCTGCGGGCAACCTGAATGCCCTTTTCTTGCAGCAGTTCGGCTATTTTACTATCACTGAGCGGTTTTGCCGGATTTTCATTGCTGATCAGTTCCTTGATGAATGCGCGGATCGCGGTTGACGAGCATTCGCCGCCGCCTTCGGTCGAGACGTGGCTGGAAAAGAAGTATTTGAATTCGAAGATGCCGCGCGGGGTATGCATGTATTTTTGCGTCGTGACCCGCGAGATGGTCGACTCGTGCAGTTCGAGTTCCTCGGCGATTTCCTTCAGCACCATCGGCTTCATCGCGATCGAGCCGTGCTCGAGAAAGCCGGTCTGCTTCTCGACGATGCTGCGGGCGACCCGCAGCAGCGTGTCGTTGCGGCTGTTCAGGCTCTTGATGAACCAGCGCGCTTCCTGCAGATGGTCCTTCATGCAGACGTTGTCCTTGCTGTCGTCCGCGCGTTTGATCAGCGTCGAATAATACGGATTGATGCGCAGTTTCGGCGCGATGTCCGGATTCAGGTTGACCTGCCAGCGGCCGTTCTTTTTGGCGACATAGACATCCGGAATCACATAGTTGGTTTCGGTCTCCTGGATCTTGGCGCCGGGCTTCGGGTCGAGCGTTCGGATCAGGGCGACCGCGGCGCTGAGCTGCTGTTCGCCGAGATTCAATTTACGCATCAGTTTGTTGCGCTCCTGCGCCGCCAACAAATCCAGGTGTTGGGTCACGATGCGCAAGGCGTCGCCGCGGTAAGGCGTGTCTTCGGGAAGCTGCTCAAGTTGCAGACGCAGGCTGTCGGACAGGTCGACCGCCGCAATGCCGGGCGGGTCGAAATGTTGAATCCGGTGCAGCACCGCATTGACTTCGTCGAAATCGAGATCGTCGATCTGGTCTTGCAGGCCTTCGAATATATCCTCGATGCCGGAGGTCAGGTAGCCCTCTTCGTTGATCGAATCGATGATCGCGAGCGCAATCGCATGGTCGCGCTCGCTGAATTTGGTCAGATCGACCTGCCACAAAAGATGATCGAGCAGGGTCGAGGATTTGCTGCGTTGGGTTTCAAAATCGGAGTCGTCGGCGTTGTCATTACCGCTCCATTCGGGCGTCGCGTCGAAGATGTCTTCCCAGGAAGAATCGAGCGGCAATTCGTCCGGAATATCGGTTTGCGAGCCTTCGCTGGTCGCCGTGTCCGAGGTGTCGATCTTTTTTTCCGGCATTGGTTCCAGCGCCGGCGCGGCATGCTCGTCTTCGCCGAGTTCCAGCATCATGTTCGATTCGAGCGCCTGTTCGATTTCCTGCTGCAAATCGAGCGTCGACATCTGCAACAGACGGATCGCCTGCTGCAATTGCGGCGTCATCGTCATTTGCTGGCCGAGTTTGAAATGGAGCGACTGTTTCATGGCGGTGAATTTATCAAATTCTGGATTTAAAGACTAAATTTATCGCCCAAATACACTTTGCGCACTTCTTCATTGGCGACGATCGCGTCGGCACCGCCCTCGGCGATGACCCGGCCGTCGTTAAGTATATACGCCCTGTCGCAAATACCCAGCGTTTCCCGAACATTGTGCTCGGTGATCAGGATGCCGATGCCGCGGTCTTTCAGGTGGATGATGATGTTTTTGATGTCCTCGACCGAAATCGGATCGACGCCGGCGAAAGGTTCGTCGAGCAAAATGAAGCGCGGATTGCAGGCCAGGGCTCTGGCGATTTCGAGCCGCCGCCGCTCGCCGCCCGAGAGGCTCATCGCCATTTGCTTGCGCAGATGCGGAATATGCAGCTCCTCCAGCAGTTCCTCGATGGCCAGACCGATTTGCCCGCGGGTCAAATCGCCGCGCAGTTCCAGCACCGCGCGGATATTGTCCGCGACGCTGAGCTTACGGAAGATCGAAGGCTCCTGCGGCAGATAGCCGATGCCGAGCCGCGCGCGCAGATACATCGGATGATGGGTGATGTCCTGCTCATCGAGCGTGATCTCGCCCCCATCGGCCTTGACCAGGCCGACCATCATGTAAAAACTGGTCGTTTTGCCGGCGCCGTTCGGCCCCAGGAGGCCGACGACTTCGCCGGTATTCACCTCCAGCGAGACGCCTTTCACGACATGGCGCTGATTGTAATTCTTGATCAGTTGCTTGGCGGCGAGTCGAGTCATCGCGTTTTACTTTTTCGCTTTCGGTTGCAAGGTGACGCGCACCCGTTTGGAGTCGGTCGATTTGTCGCCGGCCTTGACCAGCGAGGTATTGATGTCGTACTCGATATAATCGCTCGCATAGGTGCCGTTGCCCTGCTTGACCGTGGCGTTGTTTTTCAGGATCAACAGGTTTTTTTTCGGATAATACTCACCGATCAACGCATCGCCGATGATGTCTTCCTTGCCCGGGCTCGGCGTTTGCTTGAACCTTGCCGGATTGCCGGTAAACACCAGTTTTTCCGCATCGCCGTCGACAAAGTGCACGACCAGCTTGTCCGAATTGACCTTGATGCTGCCCTGGACCGAGACCACATCGCCGGTGTAGATGCTGACCGCGGCCTTGTCGTCATAGGTCGCGGTATTCGAATCGATCGTGATCGGCTGTTCGGCGTCGGTCGCCAAGGCGTGCGCGGCGGCGCCGTAAAATCCGGACAGCACGAGACAAAGGCTTAAATAACCGCAAAGTTTATTTGGTTTCATATTTTCCCTGCACTTTCGACAGCAATTGCAGATGCACCGGCTGTTCGAATACCAGTTTCATGCCGACGCCGGTGGTGCGGTTCGGCGGGCTGATCAATTCGGCCCATTCATCGGTCTCGGCATAATGCGTTTCCGGTTTGACTCTGACATTGGTTGTATTGATGATCAATGGCTTCGTGCTCTTGCCCCCAGTCCGTTCGACGTGGACCTTGCCGTTCAATCGCAAATCCTTGCCGTCGGCCGACAAAATCCCCGCTTCCGCGTTGACCACCCAGGGCGGCGTCGCCGCATTATGGAAAAACATCAGCGGTTTGTCCAAATGCGTGGTGCCGTCGTCGCTGTAATGCGTCATCCGCTCCGCGGTCAGTTTGTTTTTCAACAGGCCGTCATCGCCCATCTCCCATTTACGGTAGCCGGTGCTGAAATAATCCGGGCTATGCGGCGGCACGATCAGGCGTCCCTCTTCCTCGGTGATCGTCAGCTCGACCAGCCCCCAGCTGAGCAGGGCGAGCACGCCGAGATAGAGGTGAACGCGTAAATGCCTGAGCCTCATTGCAGATAACTGTCCAATATCGCCGCGTAATGGCCTTGCGCCTGCATGATCAGGTCGCAGACTTCCCGGACCGCGCCGCGCCCGCCGGGCAAGCTAGTGCACCAGTCGGCGCGCGCCTTCACGTCGGGATGCGCATCATTGACCGCGACCGCGAGCCCGACCTGGACCATCAGCGGCAGATCCAGCAAATCATCGCCGACATAGGCGGCCTGTTCCTGCGCGAGTCCGGTCTTGCCGAGCAATTCCTGAAACGCCTGGCGTTTGTTCTCGTGGCCCTGGTAAACATGTTCGATGCCGAGCATCTTCATCCTGAGCGCGACCGATTTGGATTTGCGCCCCGAAATGATCGCGATGTCCACGCCGGTGCGCTTCAACAGCTTGATGCCATGGCCGTCGCGGGCATGAAAGGACTTGTATTCGTTGCCGAAAAAATCGAAAAACAGCCGGCCGTCGGTCAACACGCCGTCGACATCGAGCACCAATAATTTGATCTTTTTGGCTTTTTCAATCACTGCTTGCATGGTGTTTCCCTAGACGATGCCGGCCCGGATCAGGTCGTGCATGTTCAATGCGCCGACCGCGCGGCGTTCCGCGTCGGTCACGATCAACGCATTGATGCGTTTTTGCTCCATGATCTGCATCGCCTCGGCCGCCATCGTGTCGATGCCGATGGTCGTGCAATGCGCGGTCATCACCGCGTCGATGCGGGTTTTATGGATGTCCAGATTCTTGCCGAGCATGCGCCGCAAATCGCCGTCGGTAAAAATGCCGGCCACCTTGTTGTCGGCATCGACGATCGCGGTCATGCCGAGCTTCTTTTCGGTCATTTCGAGCAATGCCTCGCTGATCAGCGCAGTCTCCCGCACCGCCGGCATCTCGCCGCCCGTGTGCATGATGTCGCTGACCCGAAGCAAGAGGCGCTTGCCGAGGCTGCCGCCCGGATGCGACAGCGCGAAATCGTCGCGGGTAAAGCCGCGCGCCTCCAGCAGCGACACCGCGAGCGCATCGCCCATCGCCAGCGCGGCGGTCGTGCTCGAGGTCGGCGCAAGGCCTAAAGGGCAGGCTTCCTGGGCGACGCCGACATCGATATGCACGGTCGCGAGCGTACCCAGGGTCGATGCCGGATTGCCGGTCATCGCGATCAACGGCACGCCGAGGCGCTTGATGATCGGCAGGATCGTCAACACTTCCTCGGTTTCACCGGAATTGGACAGCGCCAGCACCACATCCTGCTTCGTGATCATGCCGAGATCGCCGTGGCTGGCCTCGCCCGGATGCACGAAAAACGCCGGCGTGCCGGTGCTGGCCAAGGTGGCGGCAATCTTGCCGGCGATATGCCCGGATTTGCCCATGCCGGTCACGACCACGCGGCCGGGGCAGGCAAACATCAGCCGGCAGGCGGCGGCGAAATGCGCGTCGATGCGTTCGGCCAGCGCCGCCACGGACTGGGCCTCCACCTGAATCACCGCCAGCGCCAGCGCGCGCAGTTCCTGGTCGTGCAGCATCATCTGCGGTGACGGCGGCCGTGCCGCGGCATGAAAGTCATTAACAAGCGTCGAATGAATATTTAAAAACGCACATTATGCCATGATTAGCCGGCCAATGGTCTATAGGCGCAACGTTAAAATCGGCAAACGGCGGCCGGCATGTGCTTGATTGTGCAACCGGCGGCGCTCCGGAGCCCTTTGGTCATGCCGCGCCGCATCACCGCATTCCGCTAAAAAGCGGCATAATCTATTGACTTTATAGAGATTATTCAGTGAAAATAGAGGGTTCATATCGTCGAACCCAAACCGAAACCGCGCATGGAAAACAGCGTAAAACAACAAGACAATCTGGTCAGTGTGCGCAATCTGTCGTTCTCGCGCGGCGAAAAAAAAATTTTCGATGACGTCAACCTGTCGATCGAGCGCGGCAAGGTCACCGCGATCATGGGGCCGAGCGGTACCGGCAAAACGACGTTGCTGAAACTGATCGGCGGCCAGTTGGCGCCAGCCGCAGGATCGATTCATGTCGACGGCCAGAACGTGCACCGGCTACGCCGGGCCGAATTGTACAACCTCAGGAAACGCATCGGCATGCTGTTTCAAAGCGGCGCGCTGCTGACCGACATGAACGTTTACGACAATGTCGCGTTTCCGCTGCGCGAACATACGCATCTGCCCGAATCGATGATTCGCACGCTGGTGTTGATGAAGCTGCACGCGGTGGGCCTGCGCGGCGCGCGCGATCTGATGCCGAACGAACTGTCCGGCGGCATGGCCCGGCGGATTGCGATGGCCAGGGCGATCGCGCTCGATCCGATGATGATCATGTACGACGAGCCGTTTACCGGGCAGGATCCGATCTCGATGGGCGCCCTGGTGCACCTGATCAAATCGCTGAATACGACCCTCGGCCTGACCAGCATCATCGTCTCGCACGACGTCCAGGAAACGATGGCGATCGCCGATTACGTCTATCTGATCTCGGACGGTAAAATTGCAGGACAAGGCACGCCGGAAGAAATCAGGCAATCCCCCTCCGACTGGGTGCAGCAGTTCATGACCGGCGCGGCGGACGGCCCGGTGCATTTCCACTATCCCGCCAAAGATTATTTTGACGACCTGATCTCGACAGGAAGACGTTACTGATTCTCGGACGATGACTAAATTTCTAAACACGCTTGGCAAGACCACCACGACCAGTTTCACCAAGCTGGGCCGGGGCTCCTATTTCCTGCTCGAAACCCTGACCGGCATTATCGATGTCATACCGCGCCCGCGTTTGCTGGTCAACCAGGTCTATTCGGTCGGCGTATTGTCGTTTTTGATCATCGTGATTTCCGGGCTCTTCGTCGGCATGGTACTGGGCCTGCAAGGCTATTACATCCTGTCCGATTTCGGCGCGGAGGAAACCTTAGGCCTGATGGTCGCCGCCTCCTTGGTCCGGGAACTCGGACCGGTAGTCACGGCCTTGTTGTTCGCGGGCAGAGCGGGTTCCGCCCTGACCGCCGAGATCGGCCTGATGAAGGCGACCGAACAACTTTCCGGCATGGAAATGATGGCGGTCGACCCGATCCGGCGCATCATCACGCCGCGCTTTCTGGCCGGTTTCATCGCGATGCCGCTGCTCGCCGCCCTGTTCAGCGCGGTCGGCATCATCGGCGGACAAATGGTCGGCACCGGGCTGCTCGGCGTCGATGACGGCGCCTATTGGTCGCAAATGCAGGCCAATATCGATTTCGAAGACGACATCGTGAACGGCTTCATCAAAAGCATCGTGTTCGGCTTCGTGACCACCTGGATCGCCCTGTTCGAAGGTTACGACACGGTGCCGACCTCCGAAGGCGTCAGCCGCGCGACCACCCGCACCGTCGTCAATTCGGCTTTCAGTATTTTGGGTCTCGATTTCATCTTGACCGCACTCATGTTTGGAGAAGATTAACATGCAGCACAGCAGCACCCAGGATACCCTGGTTGGGCTTTTTGTCGCCGCCGGCATCGCCGGATTGTTTTTCCTGGCTTTGCAAGTCAGCAATTTGAGCACCTTTGTCGAAGAAGACAGCTATACGGTGACCGCAAGCTTCGAAAATTCGGGCGGCCTGAAGGTCAAATCGCCGGTATCGGCGGCCGGCGTCAAGATCGGCCAGGTCAGGGCGATCAGTTTCGACCCGAAGACCTATCAGTCGGTCGTCGAAATGGCGATCTATTCGCAATACAAGACCTTGCCTTCCGACACCACCGCCAGCGTCTTCACCGCGGGGCTTCTGGGCGAGCAATACGTGAATCTGGAACCGGGCGGTTCCGAGGAATACCTGGAAGACGGCAGCAAGATCGAAATCACCCAGTCCGCAATCATTCTCGAAAAAGCGATCGGCCAGTTTCTGTTCAAGTCGGCCGAGGAAAAGGCGGAAGGGAAGAAGAAATGAGCCGGCTGAACATCGTTGACCAGGGCGCAGGGCATTTTCTTGTCGATGGCGACTTGACTTTCGCGACGATCGACAAGCGCACGGTCAAATCGCTGGCCTTTTTGACCTCGCACAAGGACATCACGATCGACCTCGGCCGGGTCGACAATACCGACAGCGCCGGGCTTGCGCTGATGATAGAATGGATCAAATATTGCCGCGCCAAACGGACTCAACTCCGTTTCAGCCATGTGCCGAAACAGTTGCTGAGCCTGGCCCGGCTCAGCGGTTTCGACAAGGACCCGCATTTCGCGGCCCACCTCGAATGACTCCGTCCCAATTCTTTCCCACCGAATCAAATCACTTAGAAACCTGCTATGGATAAACTCATCATCACCGGCGGCAAACCCTTATCCGGCGAACTGCGCATTTCCGGCGCGAAGAATGCCGCATTGCCGATCCTTGCCGCCACGCTGCTCGCGGAAGCGCCGGTCACCGTCGGCAACATCCCTCACTTGCACGACATCACCACCACGATGGAACTGTTGGGGCGGATGGGTGTGCGCCTGTTGGTCGATGAAAAAATGAACGTCGAAGTCGACAGCCGTTTCATCCATAGCTACGAGGCGCCCTACGAACTGGTGCGCACGATGCGCGCGTCGATTCTGGTACTGGGACCTTTGCTCGCACGCTTCGGCGAAGCGCATGTGTCCCTGCCCGGCGGCTGCGCGATCGGCACCCGTCCGGTCGACATTCACTTGAACGGCCTGATCAAGATGGGCGCAGAAATCAAGGTCGAAGGCGGCTATATTCATGCCAAGGTCGATCGCCTGAAAGGCTGCCGTCTGGTGCTCGAACAGGTCACCGTGACCGGCACCGAGAACCTGATGATGGCGGCCTGTCTCGCGGAAGGCACCACGATCATGGAAAACGTCGCGAAAGAGCCGGAAGTGACCGATCTCGCACATTTCCTGAATGCGCTCGGCGCGAAGATTTCCGGTATCGGCACCGATGTGCTGGTGATCGAAGGCGTCGAAAAACTCGGCGTCGAAAACGTCCATTACAACATCATGCCGGACCGGATCGAAACCGGTACCTACTTGGTCGCGGCCGCGATCACGCGAGGTTCGGTCAAACTGAAAAACACCCGCCCCGACATCCTGGACGCGGTGCTCGAAAAACTGACCGAGGCCGGCGCCGACATCACCTCCGGCGAGGACTGGATCCGGCTCGACATGCACGGCAAACGGCCGAAGGCCGTGTCGGTACGCACCGCGCCGTATCCGGCGTTCCCGACCGACATGCAGGCGCAGTTCATCGCGCTGAACGCGATCGCGGAAGGCGTCGGCATCATCACCGAAACGGTGTTCGAAAACCGTTTCATGCACGTGCAGGAATTGCAGCGCATGGGCTCCGACATCAAGCTCGAATCGAATACCGCGATCTGCACCGGCGTCGACAAGATTACCGCTGCTCCCGTGATGGCGACCGATCTGCGCGCCTCGGCGAGCCTGGTGATCGCCGCGCTGGCCGCCGAAGGCAACACGGTCGTCGACCGGATTTACCATATCGACCGCGGTTACGATCACATCGAGGAAAAATTGCAGCAACTCGGCGCGACGATCCGCCGCGTCCCGAATTAAGGAGACCCGATGCTGACGATAGCCGTATCCAAAGGCCGGATTTTCGAGGAGGCCCTGCCTTTTCTCGAAGCCGCCGGCATCACCCCGATCGACGATCCTAAAACCAGCCGTAAGCTGATCCTCAGGACCACGCGCGCGGATGTACAACTGGTGATCATCCGCGCGACCGACGTGCCGACCTTCGTCGAATACGGCGCGGCCGATCTCGGCATCGCCGGCAAGGACGTGCTGCTCGAACACGGCGCGGAAAGCCTGTATGAGCCGCTTGATCTCGGCATCGCGCGCTGCCGGCTGATGACCGCCGCGCACAAGGACGCGCCGCCCTTGCCCGGCAGGATTCGCGTCGCGACCAAATACGTCAAGATCGCCCAGCGCTATTTTGCGGCCAAGGGCATCCAGGCCGAGATCATCAAGCTGTACGGCTCGATGGAACTCGCGCCCCTGGTCGGCCTGGCCGACTGCATCGTCGATCTGGTCGAGACCGGCAATACGCTGAAGGCGAACGATCTCGAACCGCGCGAGTTGATCATGCACATCAGCTCGCGGCTGGTCGTGAACAAGGCCGCGATGAAGATGAAAAACCGCGCGATCGTCGACCTCTTGAATCAATTCGAAAAGACCTTAGCCACCAAAGGTTAACGCCATGCCCAAGATAACCCTGACCCGCCTCGACGCGGCATCTGCCGACTTTAACGGCCAACTGGACCGGCTTCTGGCCTGGAACGAAAGCGAAGACCTGTCGGTCCATCAACGGGTGCTCGAAATCATTACCGAGGTGCGCATACAGGGCGATCAGGCATTGGTCGACTATACCAACCGTTTCGACCGGCGCACGGTGAACGATGCAGCCGAACTAGAATTGAGCCAGGACCAGCTCAAGGCCGCTTTCGAGGCGGTGCCCGAAGCCCAAGCGAAGGCATTGCAAACTGCGGCCGAGCGGATTCGCGCCTATGCCGAACATCAAAAGATCGCATCCTGGAGCTATACCGAAGCGGACGGCACCGTGCTCGGCCAGAAAATCACCCCGCTCGACCGGGTCGGACTGTATGTGCCGGGCGGCAAGGCGGCCTATCCTTCGTCGGTGCTGATGAACGCGATCCCGGCCAAGGTCGCCGGCGTCCCCGAACTGATCATGGTGGTGCCGGCCCCGAAGGGCGAATTGAATCAGCTGGTGCTGGCCGCGGCCTACATCGCCGGCGTCGACCGGGTCTTCACGATCGGTGGCGCGCAGGCGGTAGCCGCGCTCGCTTACGGCACCGAGACCGTGCCGCCGGTCGCGAAGATCGTCGGTCCCGGCAATATCTATGTCGCGACCGCGAAGAAGCTGGTTTTCGGCCAGGTCGGCATCGACATGATCGCGGGGCCTTCCGAAATCCTGATCATCTGCGACGGCAAGACCGACCCCGACTGGATCGCGATGGACCTGTTCTCGCAGGCCGAGCACGACGAAAACGCGCAGGCGATCCTGATCAGCGACGACCAGTCCTTTCTGGATGCGGTCGACCGCAGCATCAACAAACTTCTGCCTGAGATGGAGCGTGCCGAGATCATCCAGGCTTCGCTGACCGGACGCGGCGCCTTGATCCGGGTCGAAAACCTGCGGCAGGCCGCCGAAGTCGCGAACCGGATCGCGCCGGAACACTTGGAGCTGTCGGTCGCCGATCCCGAAGCGTTATGCGAACAGATTCGCCACGCCGGCGCGATCTTCCTCGGCCGCCACACCGCCGAAGCGCTCGGCGACTACTGCGCCGGCCCGAACCACGTGCTGCCGACCTCCGGCACCGCGCGCTTTTCCTCGCCGCTCGGCGTCTACGACTTTCAAAAGCGCACCAGCCTGATCAACTGCTCGCCGGAAGGCTCCAGCGAGCTCGGCAAGACCGCCTCGATCCTGGCGCGCGGCGAAGGGCTGACTGCGCATGCGCGTTCTGCGGAATATCGGATTAAAACCGATTGAAAACGTACCTAATGGTTTCGAAGTATCGGCATAACATGCCGATACTTGCAAAACCGACTGTTTTACTTTATTTTAACGAAATCCGTATAGGCTAGGGGTGCTTGCCGCAGGTGGGCAGGCTGAGAAAGACCCTTTGAACCTGATTCCGGTTAATACCGGCGTAGGAAAGCCCTAACTTCCCCGCGCCTTGTTTGTTTTTGTTGTTGGAGAAACGCAATGAGCGCCGTTCTTAAAGACCTCACCGCCGACGCGGTCAGCCAGGTCAAAATCGATCCTTATCCCGCATCGGAAAAAGTGTATGTGCAGGGCAGCCGCCCGGACATCCAGGTGCCGATGCGCAAAATCACTCTGTCCGATACGCCCGCGCATTTCGGCGCCGAAAAGAATCCGCCTCTGTACGTATATGACACATCCGGCGTCTATACCGATCCGAATGTCTCTGTCGATCTGAAAAAGGGCCTGTCCCCCATCCGCGCCAACTGGATTCTGGAACGCAATGACACCGAGGAATTGGCCGGACCGACTTCGGTCTTCGGCCATCAACGCCTGCATGATCCTGCGACAGCGCACCTGCGTTTCGAACATATCCGGAAGCCCCGCCGCGCGAAGGCGGGCATGAACGTGTCGCAAATGCATTATGCGCGGAAAGGCATCATCACGCCGGAAATGGAATTCATCGCGATCCGCGAAAACCAGAAGATGGACGAGATGCGCGACTTATGGAAGGGTCAGCATCCGGGGCAATCGTTCGGCGCCTCGATTCCGGACGTGATCACACCCGAATTCGTGCGCAGCGAAGTCGCCCGCGGCCGCGCGATCATTCCTGCCAACATCAACCATCCGGAACTCGAGCCGATGATCATCGGCCGCAACTTCCTGGTCAAGATCAACGGTAACCTCGGTAACTCGGCGGTCACCTCGTCGATCGAGGAAGAAGTCGAAAAGATGCTCTGGGGCATCCGCTGGGGCGGCGACACGATCATGGACCTGTCGACCGGCAAGAACATCCACGAGACCCGCGAATGGATCCTGCGCAATTCGCCGGTGCCGATCGGCACCGTGCCGATCTATCAGGCGCTCGAAAAGGTCAACGGCAAGGCCGAGGAACTGACCTGGGAAATTTTCCGCGATACCTTGATCGAGCAGGCCGAGCAGGGCGTCGATTATTTCACGATCCATGCGGGCGTTCGGCTCCAGTATGTGCCGCTGACCGCGAAGCGGATGACCGGCATCGTTTCGCGCGGCGGCTCGATCATGGCGAAGTGGTGTCTCGCGCACCATACCGAAAGCTTCCTGTATACGCATTTCGAAGAAATCTGCGAGATCATGAAGGCCTATGACGTGTCGTTCTCGCTCGGCGACGGCCTGCGCCCCGGCTCGATCTACGATGCGAACGACGCGGCGCAGTTCGGCGAGCTCGAAACCCTGGGAGAATTGACCCAGATCGCCTGGAAGCACGACGTGCAGACGATGATCGAAGGCCCCGGCCACGTGCCTTTGCACATGATCAAGGTCAACATGGAAAAGCAGCTCCAAGAATGCGGCGAGGCGCCTTTCTATACCTTGGGGCCATTGACCACCGACATCGCGCCGGGCTACGACCATATCACCTCCGCGATCGGCGCGGCGAACATCGGCTGGTACGGCTGCGCGATGCTGTGCTATGTGACGCAGAAAGAACACCTCGGTTTGCCGAACAAGCAGGACGTCCGCGAAGGCATCGTGACCTACAAGATCGCCGCGCATGCCGCCGATCTGGCGAAGGGCCATCCGGGCGCGCAGGCGCGCGACAACGCGATGTCGAAGGCGCGCTTCGAATTCCGCTGGGAAGACCAGTTCAACATCGGCCTCGACCCCGAAAAGGCGCGCGCATTCCATGACGAGACGCTGCCGAAGGAATCGGCCAAGATCGCGCATTTCTGCTCGATGTGCGGCCCGCATTTCTGCTCGATGAAGATCAGCCAGGACGTGCGCGATTATGCGGCCGAGAAAGGGCTGAACGAAGAGGAAGCCCTGCTGAAAGGCATGGATGAGAAATCGAAGCAGTTTCTCGAGGAAGGCGCGGATATTTACCATAAGGTCTGACCGCCTTGGCTCCGGCGTCCTCGTCGGAGCCTTCCCTCTTGATATGAATTAACAAAGCGCCAAGGTTCCGGGTTTTACTTGGCATCGAAAAGGGGCGCGATGCGCCCCTACTTGACTTGCGCTCCTCCTTATAAAAGAGGAACGCCAGTAATCGACGATTAGATAAACAGATCAAAATCAGTGACTACCACGGTTCCAACCGTTGTTACCGGGTGGCCATCCCCATTATCAATGGTAGAAGCCAGTTTAGCGAACTGAACAGCGCTTTCACCCGCACCGTCATAATACAATTTACCGCTTTTAGTATCGTAAACGATAAAAGACGCCGTATCGGTCTGTCCGCTTTTTAAACCGGCACCGCTTACAAAGTTGATGATGCCGTCATTGTCGGGATCGAGGTCTTTAAAGATGACGGAGCTCAAGCGAATTTTATCCGTACCGCTCTGAAAATCAGTAATCGTATCAATATTTTTCTTTGATAAAACGTCTTTAAAAATAAAGATATCGTTGCCGCCGCCTCCGGTCAGCTTATCCTTGCCCAGCCCACCGGCAATAATATCATTGCCGGCGCCTCCGATAATCTTATTGGCGCCATCATTGCCGATCAGAATATTATCCCCGTCATTTCCAGTCAGCTTTAAGGCTTTTTTCCCTGTCAATTCGACATTTTCAATATCCGACAAGCCTTTGATTTTGTTGACCTTGCTAAAAGGCTGAGACAGATCGACATGGCTTGTCGACACCTGCAAGGTATCATTGCCGCCGGTATCGTAAATAATCAACGCATTACCCAGGGCAACGTATAAGTCATTCCCATTGCCGGCCTGCAAGGTATCCGCCGCACCTTTCGTATTGCCTCCGATCAATGTGTCATCTTTGTCAGTGCCCGACAAAATATTGACCTGTTCGACATCCGGATCAGAAAGCTCAATTCCAACCCCATTGCCACCACCGCCGGAACCTCCCGATCCGCCTGAACCGCCTCCCGAACCGCCCGATCCTCCGCCAGAGCCAAAACTACTCAAGCTTGTGATCCCATCGTCCGTTGCATCGGTTTTGACCTTGAACTTCAAATACTCGACATCCTGCAAAGTGTCGATGCCAATATCGGCAAAACTTGAATTTAAAGAACGAACGGTAAAACCATTGCCAACTTTCTTGACTTCATAGTCTGATTTGCTGCCCAACAGTTCAACGGTGTCAGAGCCCGCTCCACCATAAATAAAGTCGTCGCCTTCCCCGGCAATGAAACGGTCATTCCCCGCGCCGCCAACCATAAAGTCGTTGCCCTTGCCCGCATCCAGGACATCGTTGCCGTCTCCCCCTCTCAAGGTATCCCTTCCGTCGCCGGATGAGAGCAGGTCGTTGCCGGCCGCGCCGTCCAATTGAATCGCTTGCACGCCGCCAATGCTCAGGTTGTCATCGCCCACGCCGCCGGCAATGGAAAGCCCCATCTTGTTACCGTATTGATCGAAGCGCTGCATGACAATTTCGGTACCCGACAAACCATCTTGGAACTTGCCTTCTTGATTGCCGTCCTGATATTCCGCTACCCATGACACGACAAAACCGCCATCGTCAAGCCCCGTCACCGTCGGCTCTTTTTGCGAGTCGGCCACCTTGGTGTTGACCTGGAATTCTTCGCCGACCTTATTGCCGTCGTTGTCGAATCTCTGCCCATAAACCCCAAGATAACTGCCATCCTGTAACATGGACTGCCAGACCACGACGAAACCTCCATCCTTGAGCGCCGCAACCGCAGGTTCCTTTTGATCATAGGTAGTAAAGGCATTGGCCTTGATTTCTGGCGTCAGCGCCTCGCCTGTGGTGTTGTCGTACAAGCGCAACATGACGCTGCGGTCGTAGTCCACCTGCTTGCCGTCATTCGTCAGGTAGGGATCGACAGGCGCATGCCAAACCACAACCGTCTTATGGTTGAGCGCCAATGTGGCCGCGACAGGATTTGTAGCTGTTTGCCGAAGTTCATTTTCAAGAAAACCTTTATTGGGCTCGATTGCATAGTTAATGCTGAGGGGGCCATCATCATAATTGGCAAACTCGGGTACCAATTGATCATCAAAGGCATCGTAACCATCATAGGGACCGCTGCCATCCTCGATGTCCGGATGAGGCTGCAAATCGTACAAATAACTTTCAAGGTTCCCGTAGTCATCGAAAATTTTTGCGTGGATGGTCATTTTCTCGCTTGCGGTCGATATGCCCTCATAACCGATGATCACCCGGTTATCATCGATCGCCGTGGCAAAGGGATTGCCCGCGCCGCTGTCGCTGACTTTGACCTCCCAGCCGACGGGATTGGGGACGGTGCTGCTATCGTACCATTGCGCAAAAACACCCGTCTGGTTCGGGGTATCGCCCATGCTTTGGCCGCCCTGAATGGAGTCGCCTTGATTTTCCGATTCCCAGGCAATCACAAAACCGCCGTCCGACAAAACGGCAATGGCAGGTTTGCCTTGATCTGCGGTAATGGTGTCGTTGACGCGGAATTTAGGGGAAACGGCCGTTCCATCGGCGTCGAAGCGTTGGGCGTAAACACCGGTGCCGTCGGCATCAGCGGAACTCCAGGCCACGATAAAACCGCCATCGCTGAAATTGGCAACGGTAATATCAGAACTTATGTTGTCGTGTGTGGCGTCAAGCAGTTTTATTTCAAAATTGTCGCTGGTCGTGTCGGTATTAAATTTTCTGAAATAAAAGCCATCTTCGCTAAGCCAGAAATTCAGGAAGCCGCCGTTAGCGAGCGATAATACGGTCGTATTGGTTTGATTGCCATCGGTCAGCCCATTCGCCAGCATTTCCTGAGTCAGGGACAAAAACTTTGGCTCCGGGTTAGCACTGGTACTGTCGGTGAACTGCACAATTTCAATATCCGCCTTAACACGGTCGGAGCCCTCCGTGACGCCGTCGGAGTTATTGTTATCCGCAACCCCCAGATAATAACCGAATGAAGCGTCATAGGCCGCGGTTAGGCTATAATTGGACACACCTGCCACGCTGTCGATATATTTCCCGCTAAAAAGGGCTGTATCAACACCATCCCCGCCCAACAAATCGTCATTGTCGGACGAACTTTTCAATACATCGTTCTTTGAGGTTCCACTGATTATAGACATGATGACAGTTACCTAGTATTTGATAAATATGCTAAAAGCCCTGACCCGAGGCTCAGGGGGCCGACTACCATCCAGTATAGTTCAATCGTTGTTTTTGGCTACGCTTAGGCTTGCCTTAAATTTTTGATTCCGCCCGGTCTTCAAACACACGAAGCCGTTCGATCAATGAATCTGCTCCAATACCCGAAAGGCCGAGGCTTTCCTTTGGAGGATGACGCGGCTGGTCCGCGACTATCGGATTAAAAAGACGATGGCTCTCAAAACATCAGTGAGAGCCTCAGGATGAATTTATTCGTGTCCGGCGCCGGGCTTTATAAAACCCGTTGCTTCGCATCGGCTCCGGCGATCTCCTTGACCAGCTTCGGCACCAGATAGCCGGGGAGTTCGGCCTGCAAGTGCCGGACCAGCGCCAAAGCCTCGGCTTCGCCGACTTCGAAATGCCCGGCGCCGCTGACCTTGTCCAATAAGTGCAGGTAATAGGGCATCACGCCATGCTCGAATAAGCGTTCGCTGAGCGCGATCAGATCGGCCGCCTTATCGTTGACGCCACGCAACAGCACCGATTGATTCAGCAGGACGATGCCGCCTTGTTTCAGCAAGCGGCAAGCCCCGGCGACCCGCTCGGTGATTTCGTTAGGATGGTTGCAGTGCACGACCATCACGACCGGTTTGGCGCTTTGCGTCAGCACGTCGAGTAAACCCAGGGTGATGCGGGCCGGCAGCACGATCGGCAGACGGCTGTGGATGCGGATGCGCTTGACGTGGTCGATGCCGGCGATTTGCCGGAACAGGCGCTGCAAGCGCTCATCGCTCAATAATAGGGGATCGCCGCCGCTCAGGATCACTTCCGAAATGTCCGCATGCTCCCGAATGTAGCGCAGCGCGCCGATCTCCTTTTCCTTGCCGAGCTGCAGATCGGCATAGGGAAAACTCCGGCGGAAGCAGTAGCGGCAATTGATCGCGCAACTGCCGGTATTGATCAGCAGCACGCGGCCGTGATATTTATGCAGCACGCCGGCAGCGTTCGCCGCTTCGAGATCGCCGACCGGATTGGCGCTGTAACCCGGATAATCCCGCATTTCATCCCGGATCGGCAGCACTTGCCTCAGCAAGGGATCGTCCGGATTGCCTTTTTCGATCGCCTCGGCGAAGCTTTTGGGAACCTTCAGCGCAAAGGTTTTGGCAGCCTCTTTCGCTATTGGCAGTTGCAAGGCAGTCAAGTTCAGATAGGCGCAAAGTTCGTCGATATCGGTAAAGGCTTCGGCAAGCTGCTGTTGCCAGTTTTTCGCAAAATGATCGGTCTGTTCGTTAAGTTCCGGCATGAAAAGGCGTTTTGAGGTTTCTATTGGCAAAGGCCTCTATTATAATGATTCGATTTTACATTGCTTTAGGTTTGAGGAAATAATGGCCACGTACAGCACCAATGAATTTAGAGGCGGACTCAAAGTCATGCTGGATAATGATCCCTGCGCGATCATCGAAAATGAATTTGTAAAACCGGGCAAGGGACAGGCGTTCAACCGGGTCAAGATCCGCAATTTGAAAACCGGCCGCGTGATCGAAAGAACGTTCAAGTCCGGCGAAACGCTCGAAGGCGCGGACGTGGTCGATGTCGACATGCAGTATCTTTACAACGACGGCGAGTTCCGTCACTTCATGAAGCCAGACACCTTCGAACAATATCAGGCCGATGAAAAAGCGATCGGCGATGCGGCGCAATGGCTGAAAGACCAGGATTTCTGCACCGTGACCTTGTGGAACGATGCGCCGTTGTCAGTCACCGCGGCGAATTTCGTCGAACTTGCGATCGTCGAAACCGATCCCGGCGTGCGCGGCGATACCTCGGGCGGCGGCGGCAAGCCGGCGAAGCTGGAAACCGGCGCGGTCGTGCGCGTGCCGTTGTTCGTGCAAACCGGCGAGGTGATCAAGGTCGATACCCGCACCGGCGAATATATTTCACGCGTCAAAGAATAATGGCTGCCGGGTGGATGCCTAAGCGCATCCGCCCTCTCCACATTCCTGAATAGTCTTTGTTGTTAGAGCCGCTTTAGCTAAGTCGGCTCTGCGTACCCCATAACCGCGTCCGATGACAGATCCAGCCGAATCCGCGGCAAGCGCCTGGCAGCCCAGTTGCGCGCCGGACTTTTTACCGCTCAGAGCGCAAGTGTTGCGGCAGATTCGCGAGTTTTTTTGGCAGCGGGGCGTGCTCGAAGTCGAAACGCCGCTGCTCAGCCGTGCGATAGGCACCGATCCGCAACTGGCTTTTTTCAGCACCGAGTTTGCCTTTACCCCAGAGCGGCAAACCCTGTACTTGCAGACTTCGCCCGAGTTTGCGATGAAGCGCCTGTTGGCCGCAGGCTCCGGATCGATCTATCAAATCTGCAAGGCGTTTCGCAACGGCGAGGCCGGGCGTTTTCACAACCCCGAATTCACGATGCTCGAATGGTACCGTGTCGGCTTTCGTCTGCCCGACTTGATGGACGAATGCGAGGCGCTGATCGGCACTTTATTTGCCGGCCACAGGGCTTTGCTGGCGGCGGAGCGGTTCAGTTACTGTTCACTGTTCTCCGGCTACACTGGCCTGAATGCCGCCGAATTTTCGTATGCGGATTATTGCGCTTATGCCTCGGCCAACGGTTTAGCCGAAGCCATCGCGATTTGCGGCGAGGATCATGCGGTCTGGCTCGATTTTTTATTCAGCCACCGAATTCAGCCGCACCTCGGAAATAACCGCTTGTGCATGGTTCACGGCTATCCGGCCTGTCAGTCTTCCTTGGCGCGCCTGAATGAGGCGAATCCGTTGATCACCGACCGGGTCGAATTGTTTATCGACGGCATCGAACTGGGCAACGGCTTCTTCGAACTGGCCGATGCGGAGGAACAAAACCGGCGCTTCGATCGGGAAATCACGATCCGGCAGCTGCAACACTTACCGGCCGCGGCGAAAGACGAGCGCCTGATCGCCGCACTGACCGCGGGCCTGCCCGATTGCTCTGGCATTGCGATCGGCGTCGACCGCTTGCTGATGGTGCTGTTTGGAAAATCCGCTATCGCCGATGTGCTGAGTTTCTCGATAAACCGCGCATAAGCTGTGCAAATAAATTCTTATGATATAATCCGGACGACCGCCCCAAAAATCAGAGTCTGCTGTTCTCTCCCACTTATTTCATGATGCCGAAACCTTTTGCCCGCCTGTTTTTGCTGTGCCTACTGTTGTCCCAGACAGTTGCGGCCGATGAAGAATTCATCGTGACCGATATCAAGGTAAAAGGCTTGCAACGGATCTCACAAGGCACGGTATACAACTATCTGCCGGTCAACGTCGGCGAAAAGTTCTCCCTGGATAATGCCGGTCCCGCCATCAAGGCGCTGTTCAAAACCGGCTTCTTTAAGGACGTTTCGCTGGAGCGGGACGGCTCGACCCTGATCGTGAATGTCGTCGAACGGCCTTCGATCGCCAAAATCATTATCGAGGGCAACAAGGACCTGAGTAAGGACGACCTGACCAAGGCGCTGAATTCGATCGGCATGTCGGAAGGCAAGGTGTTCAACAAACAGATACTCGACAAGGTCGAGCAGGAGTTGAACCGCCAGTATCTGAGCCACGGCAAATACGCCTTAAAGATCAAAACCGAGGTCAACACGCTGACCCGCAACCGGGTCGGCATCCTGATCAAGATTTCCGAAGGCCGGGTTACCAAAATCAAGCAAATCAACATCGTCGGCAACAAGGCGTTTGACGACCCCACCCTGCTCAAACAACTGGAGCTCAGCACCACCAATCTTTTGTCCTTCTACACCAAGAACGACCAGTATTCAAAGCAAAAACTGCAGGCCGACCTCGAAACCCTGCGTTCGTATTACCTCGATCGCGGTTACATCAATTTTTCGATCGAATCGACCCAGGTTGCGATCACGCCCGATAAAAAAGACATTTATGTCACGATCAACGTGAAGGAAGGCGATGTCTATACGCTCGACAAGGTCAAGCTGGCCGGCAATCTGATCGTGCCGCCCGAGCAACTGATCAAGCTGGTCGGCATCGGACCCGGCGAAATCTTTTCGAGAAAACAGGCCACCGAAACCTCCAAGGCGATCTCGGACCGTCTGGGCGATGAAGGCTACACCTTCGCGAACGTGAACATGGTGCCGGAAATCAACGAGAAGAACAAAACGGTCGTGATGACCTTTTTTGTCGATCCGGGCAAACGCGCCTATGTCCGCCATATCAATTTTACCGGCAACACCAAGACCCGCGATGAAGTGTTACGCCGGGAAATGCGGCAGATGGAATCGAGCTGGGCGTCCGGTTCGAAGATCGAGCGTTCGAAAACCCGTCTCGAGCGTCTCGGTTATTTCGAAGACGTCAATGTCGAGACCCCCCAGGTCGTCGGCGCGGCCGACCAGATCGACGTGAACTACAAAGTGACCGAAAAAGCCTCGGGCAACTTGTCGGCCGGTGTCGGCTATTCGCAGGTGCAGGGCATCGTGTTGAATGCGAACATTTCGCAGGACAACGTTTTCGGCTCCGGAAAACGCGTCAATCTCGCCTTCAACAACAGCGACTACCTCACCAGTTACCAATTCGGTTTTTTTAACCCGTATTTCAACGTGGACGGCGTCAGCCAGGGTTACAACCTGGGTTATACCAGCCGTAACGCGGCCCGAATCAATATCACCAGTTATTCGACCGATGTCGCGAATGCCGGCATCAACTTCGGCATTCCTATCAACGAATTCGATCAATTGCGTTTCGATCTCGATCTTAAGCACACCACACTGAAAGACACTGACCAAGTTGCGAATGAAATCCAGGACTTCATCAAAAAAGAAGGCGACAAATTTCTGACTCTAGCGCCGACCATCAGCTGGTCGCACGACACCCTGAACCGGGCGATATTTCCCACCAAAGGCGGGCAGCAACGCTTTTCCGCTCTCGCGACGACCCCCGGCAGCGATCTGGAGTATTATAAAATTAGCTATAAGCATCAGATCTATATCCCGTTGGCGCAAAGTTTGACTTTTCGTCTGCACGGGGAGGTCGCTTACGGCGATGGCTATGGCGGCACGGATGCCTTGCCTTTCTTCGAAAACTACTTCGCGGGCGGCACCGGCTCGGTGCGCGGTTATAAAAACAACACACTGGGGCCTAAAAGTACCCAAACAATCTATACAAACGTCGTACAACGAGACGCGGCCGGTAATATCATCATAGATCCAATCACAAACAGGCCTGTGACGACGAGAACAGCGACAGCGAACAAACTCTATCCCTTCGGCGGCTCGACCAAAATGATCGGCAATGCCGAACTGTTTTTTCCGGTGCCGTTTTTATCGGATGTCAAATCGGTCCGCATGGGCACCTTCTTCGATGCCGGCACGGTCGAAAACGGATTTAAATTCAATGAATTGAGGTATTCCGCCGGCATTTCCGGCGAATGGCTGTCGCCTTTCGGAGCCTTGTCGGTCAGCGCGGCGCTCCCGTTAAATGCCAAGAAAGATGACCCTAATGACCCTAATCACCTCGGCGACCAAAAACAGATTTTTCAATTCAACTTCGGGCAGAATTTCTAAAGCAAGTTGTTTTGGCTTTAACCGGCATATCCCCTATAATCTAACAAATTTACCCACAATTCCACCCCTTAAATTCTCTGGAGATTTGTATCACAATGAAAACCAAAATTGCATTATTCCTGGGCTTAGCGCTCGCCGCCAACACCTGTTTCGCCGAACTCAAAGTGGGCGTCGTCGATATGAATACCGTGCTCAAGGAAGCTCCAGAACTGAAACGTCTGCAACAGGAATTTTCATCCCGCGTCAAGCAAATCAAATCGCTGGAGACTGAAATCAAAGGCCTGGAAGACAAATTAAACCGGGATGGCGCGGTCATGAGCGAAAGCGAACGCACCAGCCTGGATAAAAAACTGCGCGACAAATCGCTCGATTATAAGCGTGTCAGCGAAGAAACCGGCTATGATATGAACACCCGCAAAAACCAAGAACTCGGTAAATTGCAACGCCGAATCGTCGAAGCCGTTCAGGCCATCGCCAAGGAACAAAGTTTCGATCTGGTACTGTATGAAGGCGTACTCTTTGCCAACGACAAACTCGACATTACCGCTCAGGTGCAGAAAAAACTGTCATCGGCACAATAAGCTTGTCCGATCTTCTTCATTCCTTTGTACAAACCGAATACGAGTGGCAGCGGCACGCCTCCAAACGACGATAAAAGCCCACGCCATTCGTCATTTGCATGAACGGAATCACATCCTAATCATCTGAACGACCAGCACCATGTCAATTAAGTTAGATATTTTACAAATACAAGACTTTTTACCACATCGCTATCCTTTTCTACTCGTCGACAAGGTCATCGCATGTGAGCCTGGAGTCAGGTTGCTGGGGGTTAAGAATGTCACCTACAACGAGCCTTTTTTTCAAGGCCATTTTCCGCAGAAACCGATCATGCCGGGCGTATTGATCATCGAAGCGATGGCGCAAACGACCGGCCTTCTGGCGTCTGAAACCGCTCGCGAGGAACTTGCCGGCATGATTTATTATCTGGTCAGCGTCGACAAGGCCAAATTCAAGCGACCTGTGGTTCCTGGTGACCAATTGATGCTGGAAGCCAAGTTCTTGAAAAGCAAACGCAATATCTGGGCATTCGATTGCTCTGCCGAAGTCGATGGCGAATTCGTCGCCAGCGCTGAAATCCGCTGTGCTGCCGTGGTAAATTAATTTTGATCGATCCTAACTCCATTATCGATAAACGCGCCGAATTGTCCGGCGACGTTACTGTCGGACCCTATTCGGTGATCGGACCCGATGTGAAGATCGATTCTGGTACTGTCATCGGCTCGCATGTCGTGATCAAGGGGCCGACTTCCATTGGTAAAGACAATCGCATCTTTCAATTCTGCTCGATAGGGGAAGACCCCCAAGACAAGAAATATGCCGCGGAAGTGACCCGGCTCGAAATCGGTGACCGTAACACGATCCGCGAGTTCGCCACGATGCACCGCGGCACGGTGCAGGATCAAGGCGTCACCCGCATCGGCAGCGACAATTTATTCATGGCCTATACCCATGTCGCGCATGATTGCGTGATCGGCGATCATGTGGTGATGGCGAACGGCGCCTCCCTGGCCGGACACGTCTCTTTAAACAGCCATGCGATTTTGGGCGGTTTCACGCTGGTGCACCAGTTTACCAAAATCGGTCAGCACAGCTTCGCGGCGATGGGCAGCGCGATCACCCAGGACGTGCCGCCGTTCGTGATGGTCGGAGGCAAACCGACCAAGCCTCACGGCATCAACGCGGTCGGGATGGAGCGCAACGGCTTCTCGCCGGATGACATTCGGCTGATCAGAAAGGCCTATAAGATCATCTACAAGATGAATCTTCGCCTCGAAGAGGCGATCGAGGAAATGCTGAGCCTTGGTCACGACAACGCAAATTTGGCCGAATTGGCCGATTTTTTGCGTCATGTCAGCCGCGGTATTTTACGCTAGCCAGCTAGCCCTGTTCACCGCATGCGGGATTTTTCGCCAGTGGAATCCGGCTTGATTGCCGGGGTGGATGAAGCGGGCCGCGGCCCGTTGGCGGGCCCTGTGGTTGCGGCCGCGGTTATTCTCGACCCGGAAAGGCCGATAGACGGTCTGGCCGATTCGAAAACACTCAGTGCAAAAAAACGGCTGGCGCTTTATCAAATCATTCAGGAAAAAGCGCTTGCCTGGGCTATCGCCGAGGCCGATGTCAGCGAGATCGATCAGCTGAACATTCTGCAAGCGACCCTTCTGGCCATGCAGCGGGCGGTCAACCGGCTATCCACCCAACCGCAGCGCGTGCTGATCGACGGCAATAGGTTGCCGGTTCTATCCATTCCGGCCCAAGCCATCGTCCAGGGCGACCGCATCATCCCCAGCATCAGCGCCGCCTCGATCCTCGCCAAAGTCCACCGCGACCTGATCATGGAAGGCTATGCGAGAGAATTTCCCGGCTTCGCGTTTGACCTGCACAAAGGCTACGGCACCAAACAGCACCTGGTCGAACTCGCACAGTTCGGGCCTCTGGCCATTCACCGCAAATCCTTCAAGCCGGTAAATGACCTGCTCCCTCGCGGCCAAGGCGGTTAAATTCATACCTCCAGCGCTATGTCATCCGTTGCGACGATATAGCGGCTGGATTCATAAGCCCAATCCAGGTTGCCGCGCATCCAAGACCTCAGTATGGCAACATAGCGCTGTACATCCCCATCGATTTCCGCTGAAAACGCAGGGATTTGCTTTTCCAATTCGACAAAAGCATCGATTTCCGCACGGGTCATTTCGGCCGCCAGATCGATCGCATGTTGCAGCGACGGCTGTGCCGGCTGCAAGGTGGCAACCAAATTGTGCACGTCATGATACTTCGACTCTTTGGCGTGGGAGATAATGTCGTTGGACCAGCAAACGACATTATTGGCCATCAGCGACAAGCGCTGGATCACCTCGTTTTTACGCACATGCAGCGGCAAATAAATGTCTTCCGTAATATCGATCAATTCAATATCGGTGTATAGGCCGCCGGTATAAGGGCGCATCAGAATATAGGTTTCGGTATCGGGAATTTTGTGGTCCGCGCGATTGATCGCCTCCCATACCGACGATTCGAAATATTCGATCACGCTATAAACGAACCGACTCATCCATGCCGAACTGGCTTTTCTAAGCAGACGGCTGCGGATATCATACAGGGCATGCGCCAGCGCCGAATCATACTTCTCGGGCGCGCGCCCGAGCAGAATTTCAAGAAGTTCGGCATGCACGCCGGAAAGCCTGATCGGATCCTTGCCCAAGCCGGATTCGTCGCATTGATCATCGCGGATAAACAGCCAGGTATTCCAATCCGAAACCAGTTTGAGTTCTTCCAACGGCGCATTCGGATAAGCGCGCGCCGCCAGCCGCCCGAATTTGGATTTTTGTAAGCGACGGAAATTTTTTTCATCGACAACCAGATCAAATTGCTTTACCCAATTCAACGTATGGTTATTGACGGCATCGGCATGTGGATTGATCGCAGAGGGGAACGGACAGTCGAGTCTTGGGTAGTTGATCATATCAGCGGCGTTCAGTGTTGAAGGAAAAAATAGTAGGGTGAGTTCGGTGCATCCGAGCGATGCTTGCTGGACGCAGTGCAATAAAGCCAATTTTCTCTATCATGAATATAACAATCCTTTATTACTGAATATTAAACTGTGCTTGGTAAGGTAATATCACCGTGCTAGCGAATCTTCCCGTGCCTGCTGCCCCGATGGGCATCCCAAATTGGGCGTGTACAAACACCAACGGCCTTTACCGCCTTTTTTCGCCGCGTACATCGCCACATCGACGTTTGCCATCAACTCCTCGACATTCGTGCCATGTTGCGGCAACAAGGCGATGCCGATACTCGCCGAAATCCTATATTCCTTACTACCGAACTGAAACTTGCGTTCTGCCAGACGCTCGTTCAAGGAAGTCGCAAAGGCTTCGGCGCCGAGGCGGCCCGTTGTAGGCATCAATACGGCAAACTCATCCCCGCCCAGACGGGCGATCAGATCCGACTTGCGCGCACGCGCACGCATTTCGTTCGCCAGAATGACCAGCAATGCATCGCCCGCCGCATGACCGCTGGTATCGTTGATCGTCTTGAAATAATCCAGATCGAGCAAGAGCAGCGCGCTGGAATTGCCGCTACGCACCGCATCGGCAAAGCTTCTTTCGAGTTCCTCATGAAAGCGCAGCCGATTCGCGAGCCCCGTCAACGGGTCATGGTGGGCAAGCCAGCGGCTGCGATTTTCGGCCACGATCCGATCGGTCGCATCCATGCCGACGGACAGGACCACCGCATCGTCTTGATGCGTCGAGCCCAAAAAGGTGTGAATCCAGATGATATGGCGCATCTCTCCGTTCGCGTCGATGATCGAGCCTTCGTGTTCGAGACGATGCAGGGAAGACGAGAAGAGATTGATCCGGTTATCCTGATATTGCTCTTTGCCTTCATCGTCTTCGAGCAGATCGACAAAGGCATTTTTCCTCAGTTGTTCGGGGGATCGGCCCAGCATTTGCGACATGTACCGGTTTACCGTATGCAGCCGGCCGTCGCGGGTTTGCGTCAAGATCATCACCTGCACGCTGTCCAGAATGCCCCGGATGAAGTCCCTATCGGCAGCCAAGGCCAGTTGGCTTTCCTCGATTTGGTGAGTCAGATCGATCGACGTCTCGTAAAGGATATCGATCTCATCGCGTTGGCCGGAGAGACGGCCATGCAAACCGAATGCTTGGTAAGCCTCCTGATAGCCGCCCTGCGCCACCAACGGCAAGGTTGTTGCCAAATGACTCAAACGCCGCAGCGGCTTGCGCAGCAGCAGGAACAAAAAGATTTCCGCACATAACAACGATCCCAACATCAACAACATGCTGTTGCGATTGGACTGTTTCAACGCCGAAGTGGCCTCGGTCACATCGGAGATGAATACCAAATAGCCATTAGCGCTGGTAATCATGTGCTTAAGCGGAACGGCATTGAACACATAGAAGCTGTTCTGCCATGGCAACCAGACGGCAGCGGGAATATCCTCCGGCGATACATAACGCTCCGACAGATTTGCAATGAACGGCTTGAGCGCCGAAGCATGGGTCAAGGCAGCCGTGTACAAACCCCAGCCCGAAAAAGCCTGATCCGTTTTTTCAGTGCCTGTCGGCACCAGAATGCCGATATCGACGCCGGTTGCGGTCGAAAACTCAACGACCAGATCGGTGATTCTTTGACTCATGCCAATAAAACCGACATGTTCGCCGTCTGCCAGCAACGGCATCACCGTGTTCAATCCGCACTGCGACTGACAATCCAGAGCTGCTTCCGGCTGCTCATTGTTTTTCGCATGCTCGAGCGCGGTCATCATCGACTGCATCGACAGGAAGCTGCTGCTGTCCGGCGACCAATTCCAGCGAATCTCGCCCTGTTTATCGAAAATGACGATTCGTTCGACATCCAGCTCATAACGCACGCTGGAAAACTGCCGCTCCAGCTCGTCAGAATTGAGCATTCCTCCGTTTTTTTTCAGGCGATCGGACAAATTGCCGAGCGAAGCGATCACGATGCTGAGCCGTTGCAGACGATCCACGGAATGACTGATAAGGCCTTTAAATTCCGCACTCCAGGCCGCCTGACTCTGTGCATTCTGGGTTTTTACCTGTACCTCGAGATACCAGTAATTCAGCGCACTAAACGCAGCGCCCAGGGAAAGCAGCAATAAACTCAGCGATGCCAGCCACTTGCGATGCAAGCTGGCGAAGCGGGGCTTACGGCTGAGCTTATGGGATCCACCAGCCATTCAACGCCTCAAAAGCGAAAAGACAGCATCGTGGTCACCATACTGAAATGCGATGACGTTTCCGGACTTGAAAGGTTGGGATTTTCGGCTTCATTCAGCCAGGCTGTCCCATTCACATAATGATAATCCGACGCCAATAAAAAATTGCGGGCGAATGACCAGCGTACGCCGGCAGTCAGGTCCCGCGCATAAAAACGATGCGCCGGCGCCAACCCGCCGGACAATCTGGACATTTCCCTGCCATCCCGGTCGTCGCGATTCAGGTGCAACACATCATAGCGCAGCACCGCCCAGAACTCCGGCGTAAACCGGTATTCGCCCTGCACATAGAAATTCTCGGAAGTATTTTGCTTCCAGGTCGGCAGGCCTTGTATGAATGCGGTGTTTGCAGTCGAATAGCCGCTACGATCACTGCTGATCCAGCCATATTCGGCGGTCAGCGACCATTTTTCGGCGTTGTACTGCGCCGAAAACAAGGGGTAGGTCACTTTGGTGTTGCCGTTTTGATAAAATGCGGACTGCCCAGGGGATGCGCTAAAATCCCGGTCCAGGTCGACGATAGAAAACATCAGCTTTCCACGCCCGCCCATCCACTCATAAAAAGCCCGGCCCAGCAGCAAAGGGCGTCCGCCCAAGCTGCCTTCAGACTTCGGAAGGCCCGGCACATGAGGAATGCCCGTCAGGAAACCCGTCGCCCCGCCCGTGCTGTCCTGCGGTTCGGCCGCCATAAATTCCCAGCCGAATCGGTGGTCGCCATGGGTATAACGCCCATAGAGCATACCCCCGTCAGCCGCGATCATCGCCTGCCTGAGGGCCAGCGTATCGAAATAAATCGACTGCGGCAACAATACCGAAGGCCGGGTCCACACGACATCGCGCGTATCGTTGTATAAACCGAACGGAATCTTGACGCGGCCGCCGCGAGCCCCAAGCACCAAGGAAGAATCGAACAGCGGAACGCTATAATCGGCCTGGGCAAAATCGAGCCGGGTGCCTTGCGTATCGGAAGCGCCGGTATCGCGGTATAAACCCTGCGCGGAAATCAGCAAATTCGGCAGCAGCTTTACCGAAGTAATCAGCCCCATCTCTCTGAAATCCAAACTTACGTCACGGCTCGTTCCAAATACCTGGTTATGATCGGTATACGTCGCTCCCTGGCTGGCAAAGCCATATACCTTCACATTCCCGTCCAGAAATTCCTTTGCCGACGCGTCCATAGGCGCGAGCAAGGCCAATGCGGAGCAAAAGATCATCGGAGCGGCTTTGCCGAGACGAAGCTTAAGGTTTATTGATCTCATCGATGATCTCCTTATTTTTTATCTGTATAGCCAATGGCGCCCGGCGTCGACGCGATACGCGAGCGCATTTCCTCTAACGATTCCACCGTAGTCGGCGATACGCCGGTGCCTGAAAACACCAGTCGGTCCCAAGCCGAACGCAGTTGAAACGGATAAACACCCAAAATTTCTTTCGCAAAGCGAACATGTAAAGGGTGATCGTCAGGAAGCACAAACACATGGATCGGGGAACCATCGGGCCAGGAACTTAGGCGCATAAAGAAAATCTCGCGTACGGTTTCGGCTGACAACCGTTTGGCATTGCCGCTCGAGTCTAAAAGACTGACTTTTGCATCCTCCGCCTGAACCGCCATACTCGGCAGTGAAATGAGTGCGGCGAAGATTAAAATTTTAGGCAGGCGAAATAAAACCCATAAGCCGACTAACCACGGTTTTGCGGTAAAGCGAAACATGAAGGCGCTACGAACACACCGCCAATGGCTCGGTTGCTGCATTAGGAGGCCTGTAAAAAATGGATAGACTGGAATAGCTCCAGTAAACTGACACGCAGCGGATTTACCAGAAGAGAGGCTGACACACGGGGATGCGCTGTTGAACGGGCTAGAAAGACGGCGGAAAAGATTGCAATGAAATGGCTCGGATCATTGTGCTTAACAATCCCTGTAATCATCGAAACCATTTTCACGCCAAAACGGGCGCGACCTCCGATAAGGCGTTACGGAAGGTGGATCGATGAGGCAATGAAAGTGAGTAGCCATATTTCATCAAATAAATATAGCACAACTTCTCATTTTACAATATTATGATCATCTTAAGCGTTAGAATGATGGGCCGCGCGGATTCCTGCTTGCTTCCGGGTGGCCGGCGCAGCACTCATTCCTATATAAGCCATTGATTATGAATACAAACCTTCGCAAACCGAAGTCTGCGAGGGTGGTAGTGAATGGATTACTTGATCTGCCCGATGATCCCATCGAGCTCTTCCAGACTGGAATAGGCGATAATCAGCTTGCCCGCCCCGTTCTTTTTATGGGCGATCGAGACCTTGGCGCCCAAGCGTGAGGTCAGATCTTCCTGCAGGCGCAAGGTATCCTTGTCGATGACTCTATCTTTTTCCGGCTTGTCGGTAGGAGACTGGAGCTCTCTGACCAACCTTTCGGCGGCTCTGACCGTCAAGCCTTCCTTGTCGATTTTATGCGCGGCCGCGACCTGTTTCTGTCCGTCCAGCCCGAGCAGAGCGCGCGCATGCCCCATTTCGATGTGTTTGTTCAACAACAGTTTTTTGACTTCCGGATGCAAATCCAGCAAGCGCAACAGATTGGTCACGGTCGCCCGCGATTTGCCGACCGCATCCGCGATCTGCTGATGCGTCATGTCGAATTCGTCGAGCAGGCGCGCCAGGGCTTCCGCCTCTTCGAGCGGGTTCAAATCCTCGCGCTGGATGTTTTCGATCAATGCGACCGCCATCGCGGTGCGGTCGTCGATGTCCTTGACCACAACCGGCACTTCATGCAAGCCGGCCAGTTGCGCCGCGCGCCAGCGCCGCTCGCCGGCAACGATCTCGTATTTTTCGCTGTCGAGCTGCCGCACCACGACCGGCTGAATCACACCCTGCGCCTTGATCGAATCGGCCAATTCCTGCAATTTTTCCGGATTGATGTCCCGCCGCGGCTGGTATTTTCCGCGTTGCAGAAACTCGATCGGCAGGGTATGCAAGGCGTGCGCAGGTGACGTCGATGTGACTTCCGCTTTGGTGATTGAAACATCACCCAGCAACGCATCGAGGCCGCGACTTAATCCACGTTTTTTGATCGACATGCCTTATTTTTTCTCTTTTCTCAACATTTCGCCGGCCAGCGCGAGATACGCCAGGGCGCCGCGCGAGGTTTTGTCGTAGGCTAAAACCGGCAGGCCATGACTCGGCGCTTCGGCGAGCCTGATGTTTCTCGGCACGCAGGTTCTGAACACCTTGTCGCCGAAATACTCGACCAATTGCTCGGAGACGTCCTTGGTCAGGCGGCTGCGGTCGTCAAACATGGTCCGTAGAATGCCTTCCAGATGCAAAGCGGGATTGACCGTGTCCTGAATGCTTTTGACCGTACTCATCAACGCCGACAAGCCTTCCAGCGCATAATATTCGCATTGCATCGGAATCAGCACGCTATCGGCCGCGACCAAGGCGTTCAGGGTCAGCATGTTCAACGACGGCGGGCAGTCGATCAGGATGTAGTCGTACTGCGCCTTGATCGGCATCAAGACCTCGGCCAGCCGCCGTTCCCGGCGCTCGGCGTCCATCAGCGCGACTTCGGCGGCGGTCAGATCGCCGTTGCCCGCGATCACCGAAAAGCCGAGCTCCGGCAGTTTGATCACGGTCTGCTCGGCCGGCACTTCTTCCAGCAGCAGGTGATAGCTGGAATAGGGGACTTTTTGTTTGTCGACGCCGCAGCCCATCGCCGCATTGCCTTGCGGATCGAGGTCTACGAGCAGCACACGGCGCTTGGCCGCCGCCAATGACGCCGTCAGATTGACGCTGGTCGTGGTCTTGCCGACGCCGCCTTTTTGATTCGTTACCGCAATAACTTTTGTCACACTTTATCCTACAGAAATCGCATCTTTTTGAATGATCACCACGCAGCGCTCCGCCTCGACGCCGGGCGTTGCGAGCGCAATGACCGACGATTTTACCTTAACTTCCGCCAGTTCATCCCTTGGATTTTGGCCTTTCATCGCCAACAGCACGCCTTGCTCGCCGAGTAGATGCGCGGTCGTCTCGATGATCGCCGGCAGGGCCGCGAAAGCGCGGGTGATCACCGTATCGAATTTTTGCTCGGGGTGAAAGGCTTCCACCCGGCTATGGCGCACCTCGACATTGCCGAGTTTCAACTCCAAGACCGCCTGCTGCACGAAGCGGGTTTTTTTCGCATTGCTGTCGAGCAGGGTAAATCGGACTTCGGGCAAAAAAATCGCCAGCGGAATACCCGGAAGGCCGGCGCCGGTGCCGATGTCGACCACACGCCGACCTTTGACATGGGAAAGCACGGCGAGGCTATCCAGAAGATGCAGCCTGACCATGTCCTCGCGGTGGCGGATCGCGGTCAGGTTATACGCCTTGTTCCATTTTTCGATCAGTTTCAGAAAGGCGAGCAGGCGGCCGATCTGCGTTTCAGTCCAGCCAATCCCGAGCGCATCGAGACCGCTTTTCAGGATCGTTTCGCAAGACTCCATCAGGCGCTTTTCTTTTTCAGATAGACCAGGAGCAGCGAGATCGCCGCCGGCGTGATGCCCGGAATCCGCGAGGCCTGGCCGAGGGTTTCCGGCCGCTGTTTGCGCAGTTTCTCGCTGACCTCGTTCGAAAGCCCCGGCACGCCGGTGTAATCGAGGGTCTCCGGCAAACGCAAGTGATCGTAACGCAAGGCGCGGTCGATTTCGGTCTGCTGGCGAACGATATAACCCGCATATTTGGTCTGGATTTCGACCTGTTCGCCGACCTGTTCCGCAACCTCCGCGCCTTTATCGTAAAACGACAGCAACCGCGCGACATCGACTTCCGGCCGGCGCAGCATTTCCAAGAGATTCACTTCCTTCTGGATCGGCTTGCCCCAGTAGGCTTCGGCCATCGCCGCGCCTTCGGTGTCAGGACGTATCCAGTGTTTTTTCAGGCCTTCCTGCAATTCGCCGATCGCCCGTTGTTTTTCTTCAAACGCGCGCCAGCGCGCGTCATCGACCAGACCCAGCGCGCGGCCTTGCGGCGTCAGCCTGAGATCGGCATTGTCCTCGCGCAGCTGCAGGCGGTATTCGGCGCGGCTGGTGAACATCCGGTACGGTTCCTGGGTGCCGCGCGTGATCAGGTCGTCGATCATCACGCCGATATAGGCTTCATCGCGGCGCGGACACCAGCTTTCTTTCTCCTGCACCAACAGCGCCGCATTCAGACCCGCGATCAGGCCCTGCGCGGCGGCTTCTTCGTAGCCGGTCGTGCCGTTGATCTGGCCGGCAAAGAACAGGCCGTGCATGTGCTTGGTTTCGAGCGATGTCTTCAGATCGCGCGGATCGAAGAAATCATATTCGATCGCATAACCGGGGCGCACGATCTCGGCATTTTCGAAGCCGTGCATCGACCGCACGAATTCGTACTGCACATCGAACGGCAGGCTGGTCGAGATGCCGTTCGGATAAATCTCGTGCGTATCGAGGCCTTCCGGCTCGACGAAGATCTGATGGGTATCGCGGTCCGCGAAACGCACGATCTTGTCCTCGATCGACGGGCAGTAACGCGGGCCGATGCCTTCGATGATGCCCGAATACAACGGCGAACGGTCGAGCCCGGAGCGGATGATGTCGTGTGTTTTCGTATTCGTGCGCGTGATGTAGCAGGGAATCTGGCGTGGATGCTCTTCGCGCTTGCCGAGAAACGAAAATACCGGCACCGGATCGTCGCCGTGCTGGACTTCGAGCTTGTCGAAAGCGATCGTGCGGCCGTCGATGCGCGGCGGCGTGCCGGTTTTCAGCCGATCGACCCGGAACGGCAATTCGCGCAGGCGCTGCGCCAGCGCGATCGACGCCGCATCGCCGGCGCGGCCGCCGCTGTAGTTTTCGAGGCCGATATGGATCTTGCCGCCCAGGAACGTGCCGGTCGTCAACACGACCGCGCGCGCCATGAAGCTGAGCCCCATTTCGGTCTTCACGCCGACGACCCGATCGCCATTCACGATCAAGTCCGCGACCGTCTGCTGGAACAGCGCCAGATTCGGCTGATTTTCGAGCATCTGCCGCACCGCCTGCTTGTAGAGCTTGCGGTCGGCCTGCGCGCGCGTGGCCCGGACCGCAGGCCCCTTGCTCGCGTTCAAAATCCGGAACTGGATACCGCCGAGGTCGATCGCCCGCGCCATGCAGCCGCCCAAGGCATCGATCTCCTTGACCAGATGCCCCTTGCCGATGCCGCCCACCGCCGGATTGCAGCTCATCTGGCCGAGCGTTTCGATATTCTGCGACAACAGCAGCGTCTTCACGCCGGCGCGGGCCGCCGCCAGCGCGGCTTCGGTGCCGGCATGGCCGCCGCCGACCACGATCACATCAAAATCTTTTTTGAATTTCACGACTGTATTCTAATCGAATGGGCTGTTATAGTAATCCGTCCGGCCGAGCAGGGCGGGAGTCCCACTATTATAAGAGGTAAACGATGAAAAAACGTAGAAATTTGAACGAAATAGACATCGTTCAACGTTTGAATCCGGTCGCCAAGCATGCACACCGGTTTAACAAGGCAAAGGTCTTTGACGACAAGAGCCAATACCGCCGTAAGGCAAAGCATCCGAAGCAGGAGGCTTTTCCAAGCGTTCCCGGAGGAATGCTTGGAAAAGCCTCTTGTGGCGATGATTCAGCTATGGCGGCAACCGTTTAGGATTAGCCGTTGCTCCAATCCACCCAGCCCATCTGCGCCGACAGCAGCACCAACACGCCGAAGGCGATACGGTAATAGGCGAAAACCGAAAAATCATGCCGGCTGATGAAGCGCAGAAGGCCGCGCACCGCCAGAAAAGCGCTGACGAATGACACCACGCCGCCGACCGCGAACAGATCGAGGTCGCTGGCGCTGAACAAGTCGCGGTGCTTGTAGACGTCGTAGAAGGTCGCCGCGAACATGGTCGGAATGGCCAGGAAAAACGAAAACTCGGTCGCCGCGCGCCGGGACAGCCCGAAAAACAGGCCGCCGATGATCGTTGCGCCGGAACGCGACGTGCCGGGAATCATCGCGACCGCCTGCGCAAAGCCGACTTTCAATGCGTCGCGCCAGGTCATGTCGTCGATCGTCTCGGCGTGCACCCGATGCTCGCGGCGTTCTGCCCAGAGGATCAGGAAACCGCCGATGATGAAGGCCGAAGCGACCACGATCGGATTGAACAGATAGGCCTTGATCTGTTTCAGGAACAAAAAGCCGAGAATCGCGGCCGGTAAAAACGCCACGATCATGTTGACCGCGAGGCGCTGCGATACTGTTTCGGACTTGATGCTGACCAGCGTGTGCCAGAGGCGTTTACGGTATTCCCAGACCACCGCCAGAATCGCCGCAAACTGGATCGCGATTTCAAAGACCTTGCCTTTTTCGTCGTTGAATCCCAACAGTTGGCCGGCCAGGATCAAATGCCCGGTCGAAGACACCGGCAAAAATTCGGTCAAGCCTTCGACGATGCCCAAAATCAGGGCATCGAGTAATACATGAAGATCGGTCATGGTGAGGGTCGGGAATAAGCGATCAGCGCTTCATCGATTCGAAGAATGCGGCGTTGGTCTTGAAGTCTTTCAATTTGCCGATCAGGAATTCGGATGCCGCGGTTTCGTCCATCGGTTGCAGGATTTTGCGCAAGATCCAGGTCTTTTGCAGCGTGTCCGGATCGACCAGATATTCTTCGCGGCGGGTGCCGGAACGGTTGATGTTGATCGCAGGATAAATCCGTTTTTCGGCGATCTTGCGGTCCAGATGCAACTCCATGTTGCCGGTGCCCTTGAATTCTTCGTAGATTACCTCGTCCATCCGCGAGCCGGTGTCGATCAAGGCGGTCGCGATGATCGTCAAGCTGCCGCCTTCCTCGATATTACGCGCCGCACCGAAAAATCGTTTCGGTTTTTCGAGCGCATTCGCGTCGACACCGCCGGTCAGGATTTTGCCGGAAGACGGCACCACCGTGTTATAGGCGCGAGCCAGACGGGTGATAGAGTCCAGCAGGATCACGACATCGTGCTTGTGCTCGACCAGACGGCGCGCCTTTTCGATCACCATTTCGGCGACCTGTACATGGCGGGTCGGCGGCTCGTCGAAGGTGCTCGAAATCACCTCGCCGCGCACGCAGCGTTCCATTTCGGTCACTTCCTCGGGACGTTCGTCGATCAAGAGCACGATCAGGTAACATTCGGGATTCTTCTCCGCGATCGCCTGCGCCAGGGCTTGCAGGATCATCGTCTTACCGGCTTTCGGCGGCGATACGATCAGCCCGCGCTGGCCCTTGCCGATCGGGGCGACCAGGTCGATAATCCGGCCGGTGATGTCTTCGGTGGCGCCATTGCCTTGTTCGAGCGTGAAGCGTTCCTTAGCGAACAGCGGCGTCAGGTTGGAGAAGTGGATTTTATTCTTGGTGTTTTCGGGCGGCTCGAAGTTGATCTGCTCGACCTTCAGCATCGCGAAGTAACGCTCATTGTCTTTCGGCGGCCGAATCTTGCCGCTGATCGTGTCGCCGGTCTTCAGCGAGAAGCGTCGAATCTGGCTTGGCGAGACATAAATGTCGTCGGGGCCGGCCAGGTATGAACAACCGGGCGTGCGTAAAAAACCAAAACCGTCCTGCAAAATTTCGAGAACGCCGTCGCCGTAAATATCGTCCCCGGCCTTGGCCTGTTTTTTCAGGATCGCAAAGATAAGGTCCTGCTTGCGTGATCTGGCGACATTTTCGAGACCAAGCGACTCGGCGATTTCGATGACTTCACTGATTTGTTTTAGTTTTAACTCGGTAAGATTCATATAAAGGATGACTCGAAGCAAAGCGACCGAGGCTCACCACCGCCAGTGCTTAATATAGGATTAGAATTCAGGGACGCAGATTATCGGATGATAGGCTGAAGCGCGCTGGAATCAGCGCACTCCATAAGTATAACTCAATAAAGCCATCCCGTCCAGTAGGAAGACGGGGCGAATCAGGGGACAGCGTTAAATATTGCTGTTCAGGAAAGCAGCGAGCTGGGATTTGGTCAGGGCGCCGACCTTGGTCGCCTCGACTTCGCCGTCCTTGAACAGCATCAGGGTCGGAATACCGCGTACGCCATAGTGCTGCGGTGTTTTCGGATTTTCGTCGATATTGATCTTCACGACGGTCAATTTACCGGCGAAGTCTACCGCGATTTCATCCAGAACCGGCGCAATCATTTTGCAAGGTCCGCACCATTCAGCCCAGTAATCCACCAATACAGGCCCTTTAGCTTTGATAACCTTTTCGTTAAATTCGCTATCGCTTACATGAAGGACTGAGTCGCTCACGCTATTTCTCCAACAATTAAAAATTTTAACTATAGGGGGGAAGGCGGCCAGAGTCAATCAATTTCTGGTTCCGGGTTCAGCCGATTCGATTTTTACGTTATCCTATTAGCCTATGAGTACGACACATTTAACCGAAACCCGATTTTCCAACCTCGAATTATCCGATTCGATCCTGCACAGCCTGAATAGCGCCGGCTTTCAACACTGCACGCCGATTCAGGACCGGTCGCTGCCGCTGTTGCTCAGGGACCGCGACATCGCGGGTCAGGCGCAGACCGGCACCGGCAAGACCGCGACGTTTCTGCTCGCGACCTTCCAGCGCCTGTTGAATGACAATGAAGCCAAGGAAGCGGCGAAACAGCCGATCAAAAATCCGCGCGCGGTGATTCTGGCTCCGACCCGTGAACTCGCGATCCAGATTCACAAGGATGCGCTGCTCTTAAGCAAGCATCTGCACCTGAAATTCGCGCTGATCTACGGCGGCACCGATTACCAAAAGCAGCTCGACAAGATCAAATCGAATGTCGACGTGATCATCGGCACGCCCGGGCGCATCATCGATTTCTACAAGCAGCAGGCTTTCAGCCTCGATCATGTGCAGGTCAGCGTGCTCGACGAAGCCGACCGGATGTTCGACCTCGGTTTCATCAAGGACATCCGCTATCTGCTCCGGCGCATGCCGCCGCACGACCAGCGCCTGAACATGCTGTTTTCGGCGACGCTGTCGTATAAGGTGACCGAGCTGGCTTACGAGCACATGAACAATCCAGTGCTGATCAAGATCGAGACCGAAACGGTCACCTCCAAATCGATCAAGCAGACCGCGTTCTGCCCTTCGAACGAGCAAAAGATTCCGCTGTTGATCGGGATTTTGAAACACTACCAGCCGCAGCGCAGCATCATCTTCGTGAACACCAAACGCTGCGCGGAACTGCTGGACGACACGCTGAACGCGAACGGCTTCAAGACCGCGGCCTTGAGCGGCGACGTGCCGCAGGAAAAGCGCCAGCGGCTGCTCAACGATTTTCAGGAGAACAACATCAACCTGCTGATCGCGACCGATGTCGCGGCGCGGGGGCTCCATATCGCGGACGTCTCGCATGTGATCAATTACGACCTGCCGCAGGATGTCGAGGACTATGTGCACCGGATCGGCCGTACCGCGCGCTTCGGCGCCTCGGGCGAGGCGATCAGTTTCATCTGCGAGGAATATGCCTATTCGATGCCGGATATCGAGTCCTATATCGGCGAAAAAGTGCCGGTGCAGCCGGTCACGCAAGACCTGCTGGCTCAGGATCTGATCCGGCCGGAAAGGCGGCCGCGGCCGCCGCGTGACGACAAGCCGCATCGGCGCCCGAAAAGCGGCAACGGCCGGCCGCCTAGAGCCCGGCCATCAGCTCCCGAAAATCCTCAATAGCCGGATAATCGATAATCACCTTTTTCGGCTGCGCCGAATCCGGCCGGCTGACCGACAGCAGATGTTGAATGCCGAAAGCCCTGGCCGAATTCAGCACGGCCAGACTGTCGTCGATCAGCAGCGTCCGGCTTTTATCGAAGGGCTGACGCCGATGCAGCCAATGCCAGAACTCGGCATGCTCCTTCGGTTTGCCGGCGGCGTGCGAGCTGATGATCTCGTCGAAGAAGGGATGCAAACAGGTCTTTTCCATTTTGAGCCCGAGGCTGCCGGGATGCGCGTTGGTGACCAGCAGCACTTTCCGGGGCGAGCGCCTGACCGCTTCGAGAAATTCGACCACATGCGGCAGGACGCTGATCAGCCCTGCTATTTCGGCCTTGAGGCCGACGATGTCCAGCGCCAGCGCCTCGCTCCAGTAGTCCAGACAATACCATTCGAGCCGGCCTTCCATACGCTTGAACAACGGCACCAATTCGTCCTTGGCCTGGTCCAAAGCCAATCCGTGTTTCCGGGCATAGTTCAGCGGCACGAATTCCTTCCAGAAATGATTGTCGAAGTTCAAATCCAGCAAGGTGCCGTCCATATCGAGCAAAACGGTGTCAATTTTGTTCCAATCGATCATAATAGTGCGGTCTATTCAAAACTCATCCTGAACATCATAACATCGTGGCCGACAAACCGATCATCCTGAACAAAACCACCGTCGCCAAAAGCCGTTTGTTTCATATCGAAGCGCTCGATATCCAATTCAGCAACGGCGTGCAGCGCAGTTTCGAGCGGCTGACCCGCGGCCGGCCCGGCGGCGCGGTGCTGATCGTGCCGATGCTCGATGACGACACCGTGCTGTTGATCAGGGAATATTCTGCCGGCGTGCACCGCTACGAGCTGGGTTTGCCGAAAGGCAAGACCGATCCGGGCGAGACGTTTCTCGAAGCCGCGAACCGGGAGCTGAAGGAAGAAGTCGGCTACGGCGCGAATAAACTGCATCACCTGAGTTCGTTTTCGCTCGCGCCGTCCTACCTCGAACACATGACCGAGATCATCCTGGCCGAGGATCTGTATGCGGAAAAGCTGGACGGCGACGAACCCGAGGAACTGGAAGTGGTGCCCTGGAAACTCTCCGAGATCAACGCGCTGATCGCGACCGGCGAATGCACCGAGGCGCGCTCGATCGCGGCGCTGTTCATGGCGCTCGAATATTTGAAGGCGCGCCCTTTATAAGCGAAATAATGGCTCCAGGGCCTCATCCTTGGTCGCCGTCCACTGTTCCCGCGCCTTGTTTTCGGTAAAGGCCTGATACAGTTTTTTGCCTTGCCAGGGTTCGGCGTCCTTGCAGTACAGCGCCTTGTTCAAAACCAGAATCTCATCCCGAAGCCGCGCATCGCAAAACTTGGCGATGGAACCCAGGCTGTGCGCGTTAAATTGCTCTTTCCCCCAACCCAGCAAGGCGTTCTTCGCCGCCAGGGGATCATTGTCCGCGCAGGCTTTTTTGAGGTGTTGCCGGTATTCGCCCGAAGCCTTGGCCTCTTGCGCTTCGTTCTTATCCGCCTCGCGCCGAGGCCTGCGTTTCAGGAAAAACACCCCCGTCGCCAGCCATCCGATCGCCAATGCGGCAGAAACCCAAACCCAGATATTCTGTTGCGGAGCCGCCTTGCTTTCGATGACCAAGGGCTGAAGTTTGGCCCCCGGATTCACCGCCAACGGTTTGGCTGGCTCTGTAACGCCAGCAGGACCGGAAGAGGCCACTGTTATCGTCGTTTCGGGAATCTTCGCAACTTCCATTTGCTGGGTCCGCGTATTGAACCAGGGAATCTCGACCGCCGGCAGTTTGAATGAACCCGCCTTCGACGGGATCAACGCGATTTTTTCCTGGCGTTTGGCCAACAGGCCGTCGGCGTTTTTTTGCTCCTGCAAGACCGGCTGATCCGGATAGAATTTGACCGATGCTTCCGAGGCCGCGTTGTGCAGTTCCGGCAATTGCCCGACCGTGCTGCCCTTGGCCATGACGGTCAGCGTGCGGGTCACCGGCTCGCCGGCCTTGATATTCTTCAAATCGCCGGACCATTCTTCCTTCAACTCCAGTTGTTCTGCCGCCAGCCAGTGCTTGCCGGTAAACGTCGCCGGCGCCGGCTTGACCATCAGGCTGATCGCCTTCGAGGAAGCGCGTTTGGTGCGGGTCATGGTCGAGCCGAAAAAGCCGTTGAAACCCGAGCGCGCATTCGTAATCACTTCCGCGGTCAGCACCAGCGGGGCGAGCGTGAGCATGCCGCTTTTTTGCGGGAAAATCGCATAGCGGCGTTCGGTGACCATGTAGTTTTCGCCCTTCACCTGGGTCTGGAAATTCTTGTCATCGCCGAGCTTCTCGATCACCGCATCGGCCTGCTCCGGCTCGTCGATCGACGCCCTGGCGATTTCGACCCGGCTATAGATTCTGACCGTATATAAAATCTGCGCCTGTATATAAGGATTTTCCGGCGCCGCCTCGACCTCGATGAAGATGTCTTCCTGATTGCTCAAATCGTCGTTGCCGGATTTTTCGTTCACCAGCAAGACAGCCGGCTCGCTCGTGTCCTTGCCGAAACTGATCGCCGGCACCTCCAGGTTGCCCGCATGCTTGGCCATCACATTCAAGGTCCAGCGCACGCTCCGGCTCATCTTGCCGTTGATCAGGGACACATTGTTGCTGTGGCTTTGCGAAAGCACATCGAAATCCTCATCGAGCGGACTGAAATCGGGCTCGCCGTCGGGCGTTTCGTCGGCGCTGAAGACGATCTGAAACGATTCGTCCAGACTGACCGGATTGCGGTCGACGGTGGCCTGGATAGTGGCCGCGAGAGCCGCATGCATCAACAGCGCCTGGCATAACAGCAGCCACAGGACTGCGCCGCTTCGATTGATCTTGTTAACCATCGTCAGCATTCTCATAGATCTGATTAGAGTCATCGGCATTACCAGTTTTGCGCCTTGTTGCCGGAGCGCTGCTGGCGCTGGCCGTATTGGTATTTGAATTTGCGTTTCAATAAACCGGCCGGATCGTCCGGAATCCGGTTCAGCCATTGCTCATTGGCCTGCTTGGTTTCGTCGGATGGCTGCATCGGTTGCGCCGACTCCTTATTTTGCTTGGCCGGGTCCGTTTTCTTCGGGTCTTCCTTTGCCGCAGGGCTTTTCTCGGCTTGTTGTTGATCCGCCTGTTTTGGCGGCTCTTCGGCCGTCTCCGGCGCTTTCTCGGCGCCGGTTTCGGGTTTTTGCTCCGGCTGATCGCCGTTTTTGGGTTCGGATTTTTCGTCTTTTTGTTCGGGCTTCTGCTCGGAACCGGACTGATCCTGCGGCTTTTGCTGTTGCTCCTTTTCCGAGTCCTGCTGCTGATCGTTCTGTTGCTGATTTTGCTGTTGCTGCTGTTCTTGCTGCTTCAACGCCTCTTCTACCAGTTTTTTATTGTATATGGCGTCTTCATTATTGGGATCGATCGCCAGCGCTTTGTCGTAAGCGGCGATCGCTTCCTCGAAGCGGCCCGATTTCGCGAGTACATTGCCCTGATTATAAAAACCGGTCGCGGTCTTCGGCGCTTGCAATTCGCCGGTCTGCGCCTTGTCCGAACGGTATTGCGCAGCCGCCTTCCAGTCCGGGTTCTCGAACAACTCGGCCGCCCGTTCATACTGCTTTTGCTCAAAAGCCGCCGCGGCCTGCTGATCTTTCGTCCGCCACAAATCCTGCCAGTCCAGCGCATAGCTGTTTTCAGGCAGCGGCAGCAACATCAAAAATGCGACGCACAACAAGCCCCGGCGGAACGAGAGCGCGGCCAAAGGCAGCACCGCGAGCACGATCCAGGGGCCGAGATCGTCCCAAAGGTCGATCAGCAACTGATTTTCGCTAGCGCCTTGCGTCTCCGGCACGGCCGTATCGAGGTTCGCCAGCATGGCTTCGATGTCGCTGTCGTCCGCCGTGATGCTTTGGTAGACGCCGCCGCCCGCACGGGCCAATTCGGCCAGTCTGCCATCATCCAGTTTAGGCACCACGATCGCGCCCTGTTCGTCCTTCAAGAAACCGCCGTTCGGCAGCGCAATAGGCGCGCCTTCACGCGTGCCGACGCCGAGCACCGACAAATGGTAATCGTGCAGCCCTTTCGCTGCCGCAAGCGCCGCATCCGCTTCGACGCCATCGGTCATCAAAATGATCTCGCCTTTCGGCAGGCCTGCCTGCCGGAGCAATTGGACGGCCAGATTCAGCGCCGCCTCCGCGTCGCTGCCCTGGGCCGGCATGATGTCGGTCGTCAAGGCCTCCAGTTGGCTCGCGATCGTTTCGGAATCGTCGGTCAGCGGCGTCACCGTGAACGCATCGCCCGCAAACACCAGCAGCGCGGTCTGGCCGTCCTTGCGCCGTTGCAAGAGATCGGCGATCTTGTAGCGGGCCCGGATCAGGCGGCTCGGTTTAATGTCTTCCGCATCCATCGAGCGCGACAAGTCCAGCGCGATCACCAGGGCCGAGTCGTTTCTGAACACCGGCGACGGCAGGCGCTGAACCGTCGGGCCGGCCAGCGCGATGATCGCCAACAGCGCCATCACGGCTCCGAGCAGCAGAGACTTGCGGCTCGCATGTACCGCTTTTTCCTGGAGCAGATAGGGCAGCAGCGCCGGATCGCAGACCGACGCCCAGTTGCCGCGGCTGAGCTTGTGGCGCAGCAGCATGGCCAGAAGTGCGGCCGCCGGAATCAACGCCAGCAGCCAATAGGGACGGATAAAATGGAATTCGCTCAAATTCATGACCATCGTAAACGTGACAAACAGACCACGGCCGCCAAGGCGAGCGCCAGGCCCAGAGGCCAGAAAAACAGTTCGCGCCGGGGACGGAAAAACTGGCTGTCCTTATTGACCGGCTCCAATTGGTCCAGCAACATGTAGATATTGTTCAACTCGCGGGTATTGCGGGCGCGGAAATAACGGCCGCCGGTTTTTTGCGCGATGTCGAGCAGGGTCTTTTCGTCGAGGTCGCGCGAGGGATTGACCTTCTGCGCGCCGAACAGGCTACGCACGATCATTTCGTCCGCGCCGATGCCGATCGTGTAGATTTTCAACTGATTTTCTGCGGCCAGTTCCGCCGCTTTCAGCGGCGACACCTCGCCTGCGGTATTGGCGCCGTCGGTCATCAGGATCAATACCCGGCTGTTCGCGGGCTGATTCTTCAGGCGTTTGACCGCGAGGCCGATCGCATCGCCGATCGCGGTGTTGTCTCCGGCCAGGCCGATCGCCGATTCATCGAGCAGGGTATTGACGGTCTTGCGGTCGAAGGTCAACGGCGTTTGCAAATAAGCCTGGGTGCCGAACAGGATCAGGCCGATCCGGTCGCCGGCCCGGCGTTCGATGAAATCGCTGGCGACCCATTTGGCCGCGGTCAAGCGGTCGACCTGCTGCTTGTCGATCGCGAAATCCTGTTCTTCCATGCTGCCGGACAGATCGATCGCGAGCATCAAATCGCGCCCGCTGACCGCCTGTTCGATCGGCTCGCCGAGCCATTGGGGGCGCATGCCAGCGATCACCAACAGCAGCCAGGCCAGCATCGCGAGGCGTAGCGGCCACTTTCGGGGCTGCGATACGGCGCGGGGATTGCCGGCCGCGAAATCATCCAGAAACGGCACTTTCAAGGCCGCCTGTTCGGCCGGCAGAAGCGGCGGCAACAGGCGCCGGATCAGCCAGGGCAACGGCAACAGAATAATCAGCCAGGGCCAGACGAGTTGTATCATTTTTTACGTTTGCTTTGCGCTTTGAGCCAGTCTTCACAGAGTTGGAACACATCCTGAAGCGCCGGTTCGGACGGGGCGGTTTTCCGGTAATGCGCGTCGAGAAGGATGCGTCCGGGGCCTTCGCTGAACGGCGCGCCCTTGAGTACGCCGTCGAGATAGCTCAGCCATTTTTGCCCGGTCAGGCCCGCGACTTCGGCGCGATTATCGGTGCTGATCGCGACGCGGCGCAGCAAGGCGGACAGTTCGGCGATTTTCGCCAGATCGTCGAGCGACGAGTCGTTTTTCAAGGCCTTCAGCAGCTTGCGCGCGCTCTTGACCGCGGTAAGCCGGGTCAGGCGTTTATACAGCCAGACTGAAAATCCCAGCAGCAACGGCACTAAAATAATCAGTAGCCACCAGCCGATCGCCGGCGGCCACCAGCCGATCGCTTCCGGAATATGGATGTCGCGCAGCGGTAAATCGGTGACCGGCATCACTGGCCTCGCAGCAGGGTCTTCAGGCGCAGTACCGGATCGTCCGAGGTGCCGCACAAGATCAGTTGCAGATTTTCCTTGCGGGCGAGCGTTTGCAGGCGCTCTAAACGCTCCGTGAAACGCTGGCGGTAATCGGCCAGCCGCCGCGCATCGGCGCTGTCCATCACCACATCGCGTTCGCCGTCGGTAAAACGGTAACGGCCTTTTTCCGGAAGGCTTTGTTCCAATGCATCGAACACGAAGAGCAAGGCCACGTCGCAATGTTCGGAGAGCCGCGACAGATGCACCTCGGCCGCCTCGTTGATGCCGCGAAAATCGCTGATGATATAAACCCGGCTGCCGGGACGGACATGTTTGACCAGCCGGGCCAGGATTTGTTCGAAGGCGTAGCTGGCTGGCTGATTCTGAACTGGACGGCCGACCAACGCATGCAAAAAATGCAGCACCGCCTGTTTGCCGTTTTGCGGCTTCAGCTCCCGGCAGTCGTACTCCGAAAAAATCTGGCCGCCGATCCGGTCGCCGTGATGTTCGGCGGTCCAGGCCAGCAGAGCCGCCAGTTTCGCGGCCAGCACCGATTTGAACACGCCGCGGGTCGCGAAATGCATCGCCGGGCGGTCGTCGACCGAAATGAACACCGGCCGCTCACGCTCCTCGCGAAAAATCTTCGTATGCGGTTTGCCGGTGCGCGCGGTGACCCGCCAGTCGATCGTGCGCAGATCGTCGCCGGGCTGATACAGCCGCGTTTCGTCGAATTCCATGCCGCGACCCTTGAAGCGGGACAGATAGCCGCCGCTCTGGACCGCGCGGATAGAACTAAGGGGATGCGTCAGTCCCGCCGCGGGGCGGGCCAGGTCGATCAGGGTTTTCAGGCTGACCGAGATCAGCTCGTCGGGCGCCGCGGACGGGTGATGAGTGACTGCCGGTTTAGTGAACAACATTTACGGAACGGCAATGCGGGCAATCAATTCCCTGATCACATGATCGGCGGTGATGCCTTCGGCCTCGGCTTCGTATGACAAAATCAGACGATGGCGCAGCACGTCGAAGGCGATGTCCTGGATATCCTCGGGGCCGACGAAATCGCGCTGATCAAGCCAGGCCTTGGCGCGGGCGCAGCGATCGAGCGCGATGCTGGCCCGGGGGCTTGCGCCGTATTGCAGCCAGGCCGCCAAATCGCGGCCATAGGCCTCGGGACTGCGGGTCGCCAGGATGATTTGCAGCAAATAATCTTCCAGCGCCTCGGCCATGTACACGTCGAGCACTTCGTTGCGCGCGGCAAACAACGTTTGTTGCGAGATCGATTCGAAACGTTCGGTTTTTTTCAGCACCTCCGATCGCGCTTCCCTTCTGGCCAGATGCAGGATGTCTTTCTCATGCTTAGGGTTCGGATAATCGACCTTCACATGCAGCAAAAACCGGTCGAGCTGCGCTTCGGGCAAGGGATAGGTGCCCTCCTGTTCGATCGGGTTTTGCGTCGCCATCACCATGAACAACTCAGGCAACGGGTAGGTGGCCTGGCCGACCGTGATCTGCCGTTCGGCCATCGCTTCGAGCAATGCCGCCTGTACCTTGGCCGGCGAGCGGTTGATCTCGTCGGCCAGGATCAGATTATGAAACAAGGGGCCTTTCTGGAATTCGAACGTGCCTTGCTGCGGACGGTAGATTTCGGTGCCGGTCAGATCGGCCGGCAGCAAGTCCGGGGTGAATTGCACCCGGTGAAAATCGCCTTGAATGCCTTTGCTCAAGACGTTGATCGCCCGCGTCTTGGCCAGACCCGGCGCGCCTTCGACCAGGATATGGCCGTCGGCCAGTAAACCGACCAGCATCCGTTCGACCAGCACCTCCTGGCCGATGATTTCGTTGTTGATGTAATTTTTGAGTTTGATCAGCGCAAGTTGCGTAATGTTCTGCTTGTGGGTTTCCGACATATTTCCGTCTCGTTGAATCCTTGGTGACAACAACTTTGAGCAAGATTTTGCCGTATGAACACATTTTTCGGCAATGGTTCAATATTCTATCCCGTTTCAGGCCTCCAATCCTAGAGAGTAAGTCTGTGAGAAAAATCGGTATTTGTTGTGGACAGCTCTGTGGATAAAATTGCGCATCGAGTTATCCACAGGCGGTCAACACCTTGATTCCCTCTTTAAAGACAGATTGTCATGTAGAACAAGCTGTTGATAACTCTGTGTTATTTCGGCTTAGTCACAATTTTATTCAGGCTAATAACAATAAATAGATTTTAAATCTTTCATTTTGTTACGATTACTGCACCGGCCGCATTGTGAAGAAAAACATGGCTTCCTATAAAAATCAACGAGATACATCAAGCGCTCTGCCCAAGGGCATTCCCTACATCATCGGCAACGAAGCGGCCGAACGCTTCAGCTACTACGGCATGCGCGCGATTCTGGTCATTTTCATGACCCAGCATCTGATGAATGCGTCGGGACAACGCGACGTGATGACAGAACAGGAAGCGCAGGCTTATTTCCATTTATTCGGCGCGGCCGTTTATTTGATGCCGCTGTTCGGCGCCGTGCTGGCCGACTTTTATTGGGGCAAATACCGGACGATCATCGTATTGAGTTTGGTTTATTGCCTTGGCCATTTGAGCCTGACCGTCGACGATACCCGCTTGGGACTGGCCCTCGGCCTGGGCCTGATCGCGATCGGCGCGGGCGGCATCAAGCCTTGCGTATCCGCGCATGTCGGCGATCAATTCGGCAGCGGCAATGTGCATCTGCTCGGCAGGGTGTTCGGCTGGTTTTATGTCGCGATCAATCTCGGCGCCTTCCTCGCGATGCTGGTCGTGCCCTGGCTGCTCGAGCATGCCGGCGCTGCAAGCGCCTTTGCCGCGCCGGGCGTGTTGATGCTGTTGGCAACCGGGGTGTTTTGGTCGGGACGCCGCCGTTTCGTGCAAATTACGCCGGCAGGCAAACAGTTGTTCAAGGATTTGTCGGATCGGTCCCATTGGCCGGCGCTCGGCAAGTTGGCGGTCATTTATGCGCTGGTCGCGGTCTTTTGGGCGCTGTTCGAACAAATCGGCTCGTCCTGGGTATTGCAGGCCGAGAAGATGGATAGGCGTATCGGCGCTGCCGAACTCTTGTCCTCGCAGATCCAGGCCTTGAACCCGCTGTTGATCATGCTGCTGACGCCCTGCTTTTCCTATTCCGTATATCCGTTTCTGAATCGCTACATCCAGTTGACTGCACTGACCAAGATAACCTTGGGCCTGATGTTGACAGTGTTGGCGTTTGCGATTCCCGCCGCGATTCAGACGCAGTTGGATCAGGACATACAAGTCCATATCGTCTGGCAGTTGCCGGCTTATTTGTTGATGACCGCGGCCGAAGTGATGGTGTCCATCACCTGCCTCGAATATTCCTATACCGAGGCGCCGAAATCGGCCAAATCGCTGGTGATGGCGGCTTATTTTTTATCGGTGTCGCTCGGCAATTTGTTCACCAGCGCGATCAACTTTCTGATCCAATATCTTGACGCCGGCGCTCGGCTGTCCGGCGCCGCTTATTTCTGGTTTTTTACCGGCTTGATGCTGGCTACCGCGCTGCTGTTCATGCGGTTCGCGCGCACCTTGGAAAACAGAGATCCGGCGCATACTTCATGCCGGTGAATTCGCCTATAATCAATGTCTATTTCACTCGCGGATAGCACCATGAAACTCAGCATTATTTTATTCGGCGGCCTGTGTTCGCTCGCAGCGCTTTCGGCGACGGCGGGCGTTTATAAATGCACCGACGAGACCGGTAAAGTCGTTTATAAAGCGCAGGCTTGTACGGCCGGGCAAGGCAATGTGCAGATCGACCTCAAGACCGGCGTCACCAAGGATCTGAATCAGGAAAGAAAACAGCAGCAGCTGAAAGAGCAGGAAGCACAGGCCAAATTGGCCGAACTGCAACAGCAGGAACAAAAACTGGCCGAGAAGGAGGCGAAGCTGAAACAGGATGCGAAAGACGAAAGCGCAAAAAATCAGTTTCTGATCAAGAATAACCCGTTAAAATACTCGGCGTTTGCGATACCGCCTTACAATCCCGAGCAATTGCCGGCGCTGGTGCAAAATTTCTCGGCGCGGTTGCCGGACATCGAACGCTTCAGACGCCTCGCGGCCGAGAAGGCCCTGGCGACCAACCAATGCGGAAGGGTCGAAGCGGCCGAACTGAACAACAAGAGCACGGATGATGCGCTGGTGTTCCTGGTCGATTGCAGCAGCGCAAAAAAATATTATTTCACCGAGCAGGAACTTAAATCCGAATAATCCGATGAACGCAGCGAAAACCATTTTGATCACCGGCTGTTCGACCGGCATCGGCCATACCACCGCAAAGGTGCTGAAAGCGCGCGGCCATACGGTCATCGCGACCGCGCGCAAGGCAGAGGATGTCGCCCGCCTGCAGGCGGAAGGCTTCACCGCATTGCCGCTCGATCTGGCCGACAGCGCCAGCATCCATCGGGCGGTCGAGCAAACGCTTGAACTGACCGGCGGCAAACTGGATGCGCTGTTCAACAACGGCGCGTTCGGCCAGCCCGGCGCGGTCGAGGATCTGAGCCGCGAGGTGCTGCGTTTCCAGTTTGAAACCAACCTGTTCGGCACGCACGAACTGACCAACCTCATCATTCCGGTGATGCGTAAACAAGGCCATGGCAGGATCATCTACAACAGCTCGGTCCTGGGTCTGGTCGCATTGACTTACCGCGGCGCCTACAATGCAAGCAAATTCGCGCTCGAAGGGCTGGCCGATACGCTGCGTCTGGAACTGCGCGGCACCGGCATTCATATTTCGCTGATCGAGCCGGGGCCCATCCTGAGCAACTTCCGGCAGAATTCGTTCGCGTTGTATCAAAAAAATATCGTCGTCGAGCGCAGTGCACATCGAGACAAATACCTCGCGATGGAAGCGCGTCTGCAAAAGGAAGGCGCGGCGGTGCCTTTCACGCTGCCCGCCGAGGCGGTCGCGAAAAAAGTCGTGCATGCGCTCGAAGCGAAGCGGCCGCAAATCCGTTATTACGTGACCTTCCCGACTTATCTGTTCGGCACGTTGAAACGGCTGTTGCCGCATGCCTGGCTCGACAAATTATTGCTCAAGGTGTGAACATGCAGGAACCCGACGAGATCGTGATCGATTGCCCGTATTGCGGCGAGCCGCTCGATGTGCTGGTCGATACCTCGGCCGGTCCGCAGCGTTATTACGAGGACTGTTCGGTCTGTTGCCGGCCTATTTTGTTCATCCTGTCCGAGGATGCGGCCGGCGAGCTGATGCTGGATATCAAGCGGGAAGATGAATAAGGACATGGTTCCTACGCAGAGCGTGGGAACCATGAAAGTACGTTGGTTTTATCAGAAATTGTCCGGATGCAGGAAGCCGCCGATGAAATCGTCAAAATCATCCGCCGTCCGTCTTCTCGGAATCTTGTAGGATTTTAAAAATGCCTTCAGTGATGGCGTGTTCTTGAAGAGTTTGAGCTCGTCTTTCAGTTTGCCGATGTCGCTGCGCAGCGAGCGGATGTCCATCTCCAGCGACATCAACACCGTCTTCGGATTCAGCCGCGCCAAAGGCGGACGATTCATGCGCCGGTTGAATTCCATCTGATAGCCGAACACTTCCGTATCCAGTTCGCGCGCTTGTTCCTTCAGTATCTTGATGAAATATTTGAGGCGGTCTTCGGCGATCGTGTTCAGATGTTCCTGATCGATCTGCTCGGCTTCGAGCTGCAATTCCAGCAGCTCCAATAAATTCTTTTTTTCGTAGGCCGCATTGACGCGCTGCATCAGTTTGGTCTTGCGCTCGCGTTCCCCTGCGTCCGGTTCGCGGTCTGGGTGCAGGGCGCCGGCCAGCTTGCGGTACACTTCGCGGATCGACTGGCTGATGTTTTGTTCTTCCTGCTGCTGTTTGGCTTCCTTTTCGAGCTGTTTCTTCGTTTTTTTGCGTTGGGCGCGCTTTTCCTCGGCTTGACGTTGTTTTTCGGCGTGTTCGGCCTGGGCCTCCTGCATTTTTTTCTGTAGGAATTCTCGCATCTTTTCCGGGGAACTGATATCACTGGCATCGATGTCGTCGCCGATATCGACGCCGAACATGCCGCCCATCATCGATTTCATCAGATCCGCCGCCATCGCATCGGCTTCCTCCTGCGCCGCATCGATGTCGTCTTCGCTGTGTCTGTTATACACTTCCTTCAACTCGTCCTTGCCGTGTTCGAGAATCAACTGCTCGGCCAATTCGGTCAGGATGTGTCTGATTTTGGCTTTGTCGCTTTTGGTGAACGCCTTATCGCCATGGGCGCGATCGAGCAGATAAACCAGGTCGACGCGCTGCTGGTTGTACGCATCCCAAAGCACCTCGTATTCGCTGGATACTTTTTGATGGTAAAGCGGCAGGGTTTCCTGCCATTCGAGCAGCGCCTGTTTCTGCGCCTCGATTCTTTTGATCAGGTTGTTGAACTGCTTTTGGTTCTTGGATAGTTCCTGGGTGGCCGAGGTTTGGGCAATGCGGATGATTTTAGGGTCGTTGGGCAACATGATAACGATTGAAAGCAATGGAATTTCCATTGTATCAAGTTGTGGTTTATGGCGGAAAAATCATGTCAGCGAGCAAAATCGCGGATCAATTGCAATAAAAAAAATACAGACCGGATTTCTCGGCGAAGGAAGCACAGCAAATCCGATCTGCAAGAGGCGGGTGGATAGGGGGGTTAGCTCAATGATAATTCGTATTCGTCCAGCTCGGCGCCGTTAATCCTTTTGTCGCGGGCGGTCGCATGGCCGTTTCGTTGCTCGAACCAGCCGAGCACTTCGGGGCTGAGCGCCAGATCGAAGCTGTCGCTGATTTGATCGAAATCCTGCCAAAGCGGGCTCGGAGAAAACTTACCTTTTATGTCAGTCAATTTCTGCAACATGACATCACCTTTCAGACCAATAATGAATAACGCTTTCAGTATAGGCCGGCTCCGTGACAGGATCGTGACAGACTTACCAAGGCAAAATCGAACCCTCATACTTTAGAAAACCGCCGCTCTGTTGCAGCGTCGAATCCGCGATCACCCGCCGCATGCCGGACACGCTCAGTTCCGCGTCGATCAGCGCATTCGGCCCGCCCATGTCGGTCCTGACCCAGCCCGGATGCAAGATGAACACGCCGATGCCGAGACCTTTCAGATCGATCGCAAGGCTCTTCATCGCCGCATTCAGCGCCGCCTTGCTGGTCCGGTACAAAATGCTGCCGCCGCTGCCGTTGTCGGCGATGCTGGCCATTTGGCTGCTGATCGACACCAGCCTTTTGAGTTTGCCGCGCTGCAGATGCGGCAGGAACGCTTCGGCCATCTTGACCGGCGCCTGCGTATTGATCAGCAAGGCGCGGGTCCACGCCGCATAATCGAGCTGCCCGAAGCCTTGGCCCGGACTGTCGCCGAACACGCCGGCGTTGTTGATCAGCACATCGATCGGGGTATCCTTCAGTTCTTTTGCCAGCCGGTCGATCTGGGCAAAATCGGTCACATCCAGCGGCAGCACCCGCACATGGGCAAGCCCGGCCAATTTGTCGGCCTTTTCCGGATGCCGGCAACAGGCCAAGACGTTCCAGCCATCGGCGGCATATTGCCGGCAAAACTCCAAGCCCAAACCCCGGTTCGCGCCGGTTACCAATACTGTACTCATCTATTGTGCCTTCTGTGTGATCGAGCGTTATCTAAGAAAGACGGATATGATTTTAAAAAAGTTCTACACGCAGCAAATTTTAGCCTGGAATTGCTTTCATTGCGTCGATTGACAGGCGGAGAGTCTAACCGTAAAGTTATCGGCCTGCTTCGGGCTGCGTTTATGCTGCAATGCTACCCGATTTTTCCATTCACCGAAATTCCCAAAGTATCCATGTCGACAGAATATAACTCATGGCCGGTCAAAACCCGAGAACTGCATAATCATCATTTCGATTCGACCGTCTGGAACAACTTTGCCTTTCGAAACGACGACATCATCATCGCGACCTATGCAAAAGCCGGCACGACCTGGATGCAGCAGATCGTCGCGCAGCTGGTTTTCAACGGCGATCCGGGTTTGCAGGTCGCGGAGATGTCGCCCTGGCTGGACCTGCGCGTACCGGCCAAGGACGTCAAATTGTCCACGCTCGCGGCGCAGACGCACCGCCGACTCATCAAGACGCATTTGCCGCTCGATGCGCTGGTTTATTCGCCAGAGGCGAAATACATCTATATCGCGCGCGACGGCCGGGATGTGGTCTGGAGCCTATACAACCACCATGCGAATGCCAATCGGCTCTGGTACGACTTGCTGAACGATACGCCGGGCCGGGTCGGCCCGCCGATCGCTCCGCCGCCTGAAGACATTCGTGAATATTGGCGCGGCTGGATGGACCGGGACGGCCATCCGTTCTGGCCGTTCTGGGAAAATGTGCGCACCTGGTGGCAATACCGGCACCTGCCCAATTGCCTGTTCGTGCATTTCAACAACCTGAAGCATGACGCGCCTGCCGAGATGCGCCGCATTGCTAGCTTTCTCGACATTCCGATCGACGAGTCCCGTTGGGATTCGATCGTCGAATACTGTTCGTTTGACTGGATGAAAAAGAACGCGGCGAATAGCGTTCCGTTGGGCGGCGCCTGCTGGGACGGCGGCGCCGAGGTGTTCATTCATAAGGGAGTGAACGGGCAATGGAAGGACGTGTTGAGCGCGGAGGAATCGGCCGAATATGAAGCGCGCGCGATTCAGGAACTGGGGCTGGAATGTGCGCGCTGGCTGGCGACCGGTCAAAACTTATGAGTATCTGTAGCTCCGATTAGCGATAGAGTAATCGGAGGAATGTTGTCGGCCCCACATGCGTACGATTACGCTACGCTAATCGCACCTACGGCCCTGTACACACCGGTGATACGTCACGAAAGGAAGTGACTTTGAAAGAGCGCGAATTCTTTGGAAAAAGTTAAAAACCGCTTTACACATCAAGCTATGAAACTGTTTTTTCTGAATTCGGAATGTTGCGTGTCAACCTGGGGCTGGCACGCGACAATATGTCACATTATTAATATAAGAGTACTCTGATATTCTATTAAGCATTGCTTATGCTCATAGCAATACTTCCCCCTCTCAAATCCGGCTTCGCGCCGGTTTTTTTTGTTTGGAGCTTTTTATGCCTGCATTTCCAAGACTAAATTTGCGTCCTGCTGCCCCTGCTTATGGCAGCAGGACGCCTCAATGTAAAAAGGCCTTGAAGTATTGCCACTTTAGGGATCAAAAGAGCGTCCAAATTTTTCCACGCAACAACCCAAGCACTTGTTATGGAATGGCTTTGTAACATTACGTATTGACTGCTCGGTTGTAAATATTCAAATCCCTTCCACAGCTTCTAAATCAGGTCAGGACAGGGATTGAATCGGATGAATAGGCAAAGGATTCCGCCACAGATGCGCAAAAGGATAGGACCTGCAGGCACGAAGCTGTCAATCTCGATAGGTCATCATTTCACTGCCTCGATACATTCCTCGGAATCTTTCTGCGGATTGTTGACCTTCGTACTTACCGGCCAAGCCGACATGTCGTCGTCTGGATAGGACTTCAAGAAAATTTGCAGAAATTTGGCATCATGGGTTGCCAATCCAAGCCAATCGTTCCAATGTTCCGCTGCTAGGATCACGGGCATCTGGTTTTGTATCGGCCGCATTAGCTCATTAGCCGCCGCCACGATGATGGCACAGCTTTTCATCAATTCGCCTTTCGGGCTCCGCCACTGCTCCCACAGCCCGGCCAAGGCCATTGGTAAGCGGCTGCGCAGCACAATAAACCAGGGCTGTTTCGCCTTTGAATCCGGTACCGCTTGCCAGGCGTAAAATCCGTCGGCGGGGATCAGGCAGCGTCGGCGTCGATATGCATCCCGAAATATCGCTTTATTCGCGACGGTTTCTGCGCGGGCGTTGATCGCCGGGTAGCCGATATCCTTCTCCTTTGCCCAACGCGGAACCAGGCCCCAGCGAGCCTGGGCGAAGCGCCGGCGGTCATTTTCCTCTCGGACCAGCAAAATGGTCTGCGTCGGGGAGACATTAAATTGCGGGATAAGGCTGGGCGCCGCTTCCGCACTGAAGCGATGGGCTAACTTCGAAGGATCGCTATAAAGCGCAAACCGGCTGCACATCAGTGTTTTTAATACGCTAATTATGTACTGTTATCGCCGCTATCGTTATCGTCTGTGCCGATATTTTTATTTTCCAGCGCGCCCACCTTTGCGATCATCACTAAAGCTAATACGAGCGCCAAAGCCATAACGATTTCGAACACCATTCTTAACATTTCCGTCACCCTATCTTGAAGATGGCGGCGGAAAGCACGCATCCGCCGTTCTGGGATTCTATTAAAGCTAATTAGATCTGCCTTGGGTCGGTTCGTGCAAAAAATTCACATCAAGAGCGAAAAGATAAGATAGCGAAAGATGTTTTTTTTCGACAGACCAGCCTTATGCCTTAACCCTGAAGCGATAGACTCACGTCAAAGGATAGTCAGGTAGGTCGGGCAACAGCTTTATCGTTGCCCGACATATGGTCGTCGATAAGTAGATGGAATGGTAGCAAAAGAAAACATTGAGGCTTCAAATGTCGGGCACAAAAAGCGTGCCCTACCTACCTGGCCATACACGCCAACTTAAACTACTAAGTAATTGATTAAACATGACTCACGCCCATTGCGCGACATTGCTCAAGCAATTTCATCTCGTTCCTGCGCGCCGCGTGGTAATGCTGGATAAGACACGCTAGCGTCTCAATTCAACCATGCCATTCAGCATCGAATTTGCTCCTGGTTACGCACGCCAGTCCCCAACGCCAACGCTTCGCGGAACGGGACGCTGGCGCGTCCGCACTGGGTTACCGCGCAGCGCGTGGGAACCAGATAAACGGCTAATCGCTCAATTGCTTGATGGTGTTGTGTAGCGCCGAAGTCAGATGTTCAAGCTGGGTTTCATTAATGATGTAGGGCGGCATCATATAGATCAGGCGGCCGAAGGGCCGCAGCCAGACGCCGCTTTCCATCAGCAACTTCTGCACGGCCGCGACCTTTACGGGAGCAGCCATCTCGATCACGCCGATCGCGCCGAGCACGCGGACATCGGCGACGCCCGACAGATCTCTGCATGGAGCAAGACCTTTGTTGAGCCCCGCTTCTATTCGGCTGACGCGGTTTTGCCAATCGGAAGCCAGCAGCAGATCGATGCTGGCCGAGGCGGTGCTACAGGCCAGCGGATTGCCCATGAAGGTCGGGCCGTGCATGAAACAGCCGGCCTCGCCGTTCGAGATCGTTTCGGCGATTTGCGCCGTGCACAATGTCGCCGCAAGGCTCAGATAGCCGCCGGTCAGGGCCTTGCCGACGCAGAGTATGTCGGGTGCGATGCCCGCATGCTCGCAGGCGAACAAACGCCCTGTGCGGCCGAAGCCGGTCGCAATCTCGTCGGCGATCAACAGCACCTGATATTTATCGCAAAGCTTGCGCGCGGCTTTCAGATAGTCGGGGTGGTAAAACCACATGCCGCCCGCGCCCTGCATGATCGGTTCGAGGATCAGCGCGGCGCAGGTGCCGGCGTGTTCTTTCAACAAGGCTTCGAGGCTTTCACTGTCGCGGCCAGTCCAGGAATCGCCGAAGCGGCAAGCGGGGCGGGGCGCGAAATGGTGTTTAGGCAGCACCGACTGGAACAGATGGTGCATGCCGGTGACCGGATCGCAGACCGACATCGCGCCGAAGGTGTCGCCGTGATAGCCGCCGCTGAGCGCAATGAAGCGGTGCTTTTCGGTCCGGCCTTGCGCCTGCCAGTATTGCAGCGCCATCTTCAAGGCCACTTCGACGCCGACCGAGCCGGAGTCGCAGAAAAACACCTTGTCCAGACCCGGAGGGCAGATGGTCAGCAGGCGTTCTGCCAGTTCGATCGCGGGCGGATGAGTCAGGCCGCCGAACATCACATGCGCCATCTTGCCGAGCTGTTCGATTGCGGCTTCGTTCAGGCGCGGATGGTTGTAGCCGTGGATCGCCGACCACCAGGAGGACATGCCGTCGATCAGTTCGCGCCCGTCCGCGAGCTTGAGCATCACGCCGTTGGCCGAGACGACCGGGTAAACCGGGTCGGGCGCGGTGATCGAGGTGTAGGGGTGCCAGATGTGGGCGCGGTCGAAGGCGAGGGAGGCTTCGACATTGAAAAGTTTGTGCGTCATTTTATTCCCTTACCTTAGACCTTTCGGCAACTGATCCTTGCCCCGCAAATTGAAACTCGTCTGTGGGAGCGACGCCCACGTCGCGACTGGAGCCTTTAATCGCGACGTAGGCGTCGCTCCCACCATTCGCCTATTGATTTTCACGGCAGCCTGCACGAATCAGCCAAAGACAGTCGATGCTGGCACGGTCGCCTTGCGCAGCCGGTCGTTGACGGCCTGCCAGGCATCGCCCTCGGGCGGCTGTTCGACCACGATCATATCCAATTGACGATTATCCATTTCGCGCAGCGCGGCATAGAGCGCCTGCGCATAGTCGTGCGCGGCTTCCGGCATGTATAGGATATGTTCCAAATGAGGCTGCCGGCTTGCGCTATGATAGGCGATCAGGCCGACGCGCCGGCCTTGTGCATTCAGTTCGGCGAGCGTTGCCGAGAGTTCATCGGTTCGGCATAACAGCGCCGTCGTGCTCGGCGCGTAATGCACGGCCAAGAGGCCTGGCGCGCGGATATCGAGCGCTTCATCAGACTTGGCCGCGACCGCTAAGGGTACGCCGAGCAGCGCTTCGATCTGCTGCCTTGTGATTCTGCCGGGCCGAAGCAGCCTCGGTTGGGCGCCGCTCAAATCGATGATCGTCGATTCGACGCCGACCTCGCAAGGGCCGCCGTCGAGAATCAGATCGACGCTGTCGCCGAGCTCTTCCTCGACATGCTGGGCCGTGGTCGGGCTGATCCGGCAGAAACGGTTCGCCGAAGGCGCGGCGATGCCGCCGCCGAATTTTCTGAGCAGGCTCAAAGCGACCGGGTGGTTCGGTACGCGAAGGCCCACGGTCGGCTGGCCGCCGGTTACCGCATCCGGCACCTGCGGCTGCTTTTTCAGGATCATCGCCAATGGGCCGGGCCAGAAATGGCCGGCCAGCAGCCAGGCCGCCTCGGGTACGGTCTCGGCCCAATCGGTCAAACAGCTTGCATCCGCGATATGCACGATCAACGGATGATCGGCGGGGCGCCCCTTGGCCGCGAAGATACGGCCGACCGCCTCGGCATTCGAGGCGTCGGCGCCGAGGCCGTAAACCGTTTCGGTCGGGAAGGCGACCAGGCGCCCCTGGCGCAGCAGATCGGCGGCAAGGTCGAGCGCGGCATCGTCCGCGAGCATCGGTTTCATCGTCAAGCGGATTCCTGTGGGGCGATTTCGATCAAGACTTCGTCGGGGTTGGCGGGTTCGCCCTTGACCACATGCACCGCCTTCACGGTGCCGGCGATCGGCGCGGTCACTTCGGTCTCCATCTTCATCGCCTCGGTGACCAGCACGGCCTGGCCGGCGTCGACCTTTTGGCCGACCTTGACCAATACCTCCAGCACATTGCAGGGCATGCGCACGCCGACATCGCCCGGCTCGGTTGGCCGCCGGCGCTTGCTGGCGATATTGCTCTTGACCGCGCCCTGGGTGCCGCCGTCGAGCACGATTTCGTCGAGCGTTTCGACGACGATTTCTTCCGGTACGCCGTCGACCATGAAATAAAAATGGCGCAGCATCTGGTTCTTCGGGCCGGCGCCAGTGACTTTGACGTGATAGGACTCGCCGTGCAGGGCGACATTGAACTCGGTCGGCGCCTTCTTGATGCCGTCGGCCTGGGCGGGCTCGATTTCGAGCGGCTCCGGAGTCAGAGCGCCGGACGACCTTTGTTCGAGAAACTGCTTGCCGACTTCCGGGAACATCGCATAGCTCAACACATCGAGGTCGCTCAAGGCCAGGTGGCCGATGGCCTCGCGCAGATGCTCGAGCTCGGGCTTCAGCAGGTCGGCCGGACGGCAGTCGATCGGCTCTTCGCGGCCGATCGCGCGTTTTTGCAGGTCCGGATCGACCGGCGCGGGCGCCTTGCCGTAGCCGCCTTGCAGGTAGCGCTTCACCTCGTTCGTGATCGTTTCATAGCGCTTGCCGGTCAGCACGTTCAGCACCGCCTGGGTGCCGACGATCTGCGAGGTCGGGGTTACTAGCGGCGGGTAGCCTAGGTCCTTCCGCACGGCCGGAATCTCCTTGTAGACTTCGCCGATCCGGTCGAGCGCGTTGCGTTCCTTCAGCTGGTTGGCCAGATTCGAGATCATGCCGCCCGGCACCTGAAACAGATGCACCTGGGTGTCGATGCCGGTGTATTCGCTCTCGAAGCGGCGGTATTTCTTGCGCACGCCGGCAAAATAGTCGTTCACTTCCTTCAACCGGTCGAGGTTCAGGCCGGTGTCGTAGGGCGTGCCTTTCAGCGCAGTGACCAGGCTCTCGGTCGGCGGATGGCTGGTGCCGCCGGCCCAGGACGACAGGGACGTATCGATATGCCGGCAGCCGGCCTCGATCGCTTTCAGCTGGCACATTTCGGCAAGTCCCGAGGTCGCATGCGAATGCAGGTGCAAGGGCAGACCGATCGCATCCTTCAGCGCCTTGACCAGTTCGGAGGTCGCATAAGGCGTCAACAGCCCCGCCATGTCCTTGATCGCGATCGAGTCGCATCCCAGCTCTGCGAGGTCCTTCGCGAGCGCGACGAAGCTTCGGGTGTCGTGCACCGGGCTGGTCGTGTAACAGATCGTGCCTTGCGCATGCTTGCCGCTTTGCTTGACCGCTTCGATCGCGGTTTTGAGGTTCCTGACGTCGTTCAGCGCGTCGAAGATACGGAATACGTCGATGCCGGTCTCTGCGGCTTGTTGCACGAAGGCTTTGACCACATCGTCCGAATAATGCCGGTAGCCGAGCAGGTTTTGCCCGCGCAGCAGCATTTGCAGGCGCGTTTTCGGCAGCGCGGCTTTCAGCTTGGCGAGGCGCTCCCAGGGGTCTTCCTTCAGGAAGCGGAGGCAGGCGTCGAATGTCGCCCCTCCCCAGCATTCGAGCGACCAGTAGCCGATCTCGTCGAGCTGCGCGCAGGCCGGCAGCATGTCTTCGGTGCGCAGGCGCGTCGCGATCAAGGATTGATGCGCATCGCGCAGAATCACGTCGGTAATATGTACTTTTTGCATCGTTAAACCTTTTAACTGATGTTATGCATTGTCCACGAAAAACACAAAAGGCACGAAAAATTTCATTCGTGGATATTAATCGTGCTAACCGTAGCTCACAAACCGGTATGCGCGGCCATCGCGGCCGCGATCACGCTGGCCAGCACTTCGGGACGGGGTTTGTGCGAGTAATTGACCAGTTCCGGGTGTTTGTCGACGAAACCGGTATTGAACTGTCCGGCGCGGAATTCGGGATGGCGGAGGATTTCGAGATAATAGGGTATCGTGGTCTTGATTCCGAACAGGCCCATGTCGCGCAGCGCCCTTTCGCCGCGCTTGATCGCATCTTCCCAGGTCAGCGCGCTGACGATTACCTTCGCGAGCATCGAATCGTAGAACGGCGGAATCTCGTAGCCGGTATAGATCGCGGTGTCGGTCCTGACGCCGGGACCGCCCGGCGCGTAATAGCGCGAGATGCGGCCGAAGCTGGGCAGGAAATTGTTCTGCGGGTCTTCGGCATTGACCCGGAATTGCAGCGCGAAGCCGCGCCGGCGGATTTCTTCCTGGCGGAAACGCAGAGGCAAACCGGCCGCGACGCGGATCTGCTCCTCGACGATATCGACGCCGGTGATCGTCTCGGTGATCGTGTGCTCGACCTGCACGCGTGTGTTCATTTCCATGAAATAGAAGCGGTCCTGATCGTCGAGCAAGAACTCGACCGTGCCGGCGTTCGTGTAGCCGACCGCCTTCGCCGCGAGCACCGCGAGTCCGCCGATATACTGGCGCTGCGCTTCCTCGAGCTGCGGCGACGGGGCGATTTCGATCAGCTTTTGATTGCGGCGCTGGATCGAGCAGTCGCGCTCGTACAGATGAATCGTATTGCCGTGATTGTCGGCCAACACCTGTACTTCGATATGGCGCGGATTCACGATGCATTTTTCGAGAAACACTTCGGCCCGGCCGAAGGCCTTGCCGGCTTCGGAGATCACCCGGTCGTAATTGCGCCGGAGTTCATCGGGCGTGTCGCAGCGGCGGATGCCGCGCCCGCCGCCGCCCGAGGTCGCTTTCAGCATGACCGGATAGCCGATCGTTTCGGCAACTTCAAGCGCCTCGTCGACCGTGTCCAGATTGCCGGCGGAACCCGGCGTGACCGGAAGACCCGCCGCGATCATCGCCTTGCGCGCCTCGGTCTTGTCACCCATCCGTTCGATCACCTCGGCCGAAGGCCCGATGAAGATCAGGCCGCGGTCGGCGCAGGCCTTCGCGAATTGCGCGTTTTCGGAAAGAAAACCGTAACCCGGATGGATCGCGTCGCAGCCGGTCGCCGCGGCCAGATTGACCAGCGCATAGATGTTCAGATAGCCCGCGACCGGCTCGCTGCCGATGCAATAGGATTCGTCGGCCTTTTTGACATGCAGCGCAAAGCGGTCGGCTTCGGAATAGATCGCAACCGAGCGGATTCCCATCTCGGCGCAGGCGCGGATGATGCGTACCGCGATTTCACCGCGGTTCGCGATTAGGATTTTGCGTAACATAAATGGCTTGTGCTGCGGAGAAACTGGCGTTATTGAATCGATGCCTAAAGCCTTTGGCGATAGGCTGTCACTATATCAGATTCTTGACCGATTTGGCTGTCGTGATAAGGTTGGATGAGGCTTTAACTGCCGATCCGAGATTGGGCGATTCCATTCAGCTGGTTACCCAAAAATAAATGCCGAACATGCCGGCCACGCAACCGGCCAACACCTTCAGCCGTTTACGGCCGGGCATTTCGGCCCAGAGTTGTTTGCCGTCCTTGAGCAGTTGCTGATAGGAAGCATGCAAGTAAGCCTTGCTGCGGCGATAAAGCTCCGGCGTTGTTTTCCATGTTTTATAGCCTAAACCCGCTGCGATCGCGATTTGCGAATAAAACAGAATCAGCTGGCTATGGTACTTGTCCAGGTGGAGGCTATGCCCGATCAACTCTTCGAGCATGAAACACAATGATTCGTAGAAGATATGCAGGAATTCGAGTAGGGTGTGCGCGCCGGCCAAATAGAGGTCGGGCAGTAAAATCAGGCTGCCGATCAGCCCGGCGCTTGCGTAAGCTTTGCGCTGAAATGGCGACAGATATTGAATTTTCAAAACAAGAACAATCAGTTTTTTCATCGGATAGGCCTATGAATTCCTGAAATAAAGGGTGAAGCCAAGCTAACAGTTTGCCAACATCACGTTAGCCGATCTCAGGAAGCGTTCGAAGACGCTTGTTTAGCCTCTTGACCTTGAGCCCTCCCCAATCGACGGGGACATACCTTATCCTGGCCCGAGATATTTGGAAAGCAGAATATCTTTGATAAAACATTCGAAAAATTCGATGTATTGTGAAATTTTAAACGGCTATAAGATAATATTTTAGATATATATATCGGCTAATTCGAATAATTTCGAAACGATATTAAAATATTTTCTATGTCGCGGGTAAATTCCGACCCGGATGGGCTGCTTGTCTCTGAATAGCGTTATGATGGACCGTAAAATGGGAGGCACTGTAGCTTGTAGGTGGGCCGGCTTTCATCAAATCGCTAGGGGTAATGCTGTAACATGATCAATTACAAGCACTTGCACTATTTCTGGATGGTCGCGAAGGAAAAGAGCATCGTCAAGGCCAGCGCGCAGCTGCATCTGACGCCGCAAACGATCAGCGGCCAGTTGAGCTGCCTGGAAGAAGCCATGGGCGTGGCCTTGTTCGAGCGCATCGGCCGGCATCTGGAATTGACCGATGCAGGACGTCTGGTGTTGTCCTACGCGGATGAAATCTTTTCGTTGGGCAGCGAACTGCAAAATGCGGTGCGCCACCGGCCGAAGAAGTCGTCGCTCGCGTTCAAGGTCGGCATCGATAACGTGGTGCCCAAATCGATTGCCTACCGCTTGCTGGAGCCTGCCCTGCAAATTCCGGAGCCGGTTCATTTTTATTGCCGCGAAAACGATCTGGATGCCCTGCTGACCGATTTGCTGCTGCACAAGCTCGATCTGGTGATTTCGGACAGCCCGATTTCTCCCGATCTCGATTTCCGCGGCTCTTGCGATCCCTTGGGCGAATCGGGTCTGACGATTTTTGCCGCGGCGGCATTGGCCGAGCGCTTGCAGGGCGAATTTCCGTCTTGCCTCGATAATGCGCCGCTGTTGCTGCCCGCCTCGAACACCGGCATCCGGACGCATTTACAGCGCTGGTTCGACAAATGGCGCATTCATCCGGCGATCGTCGGCGAATTCGAGGACAGCGCGTTGATGAAGGAGTTCGCGCAGGCGGGCGTCGGCGTGATCGCCGCGCCGACCGCGATCAGCGCCGAGATCGAGAGAAAGCATGAATTGATCGCGATCGGCGCGGTCGAAGAAGCAGTCATCCGCTATTATGCGATTTCGGTGCAGCGTAAAACCGCGCATCCGGCCGTCACGGCGATTGCCGAGAAGGCCGGGGAATGGCTGTTCAAACAAATCGCGTAAAGCGAAAAGCAGCAAGTCATAAAAATTATGATGTAGTATCGAATCGAAACGAGTTATACTGGATTGCAAGGTGCCATTGCCTCATCCTTAATGCGGAGTCAATCTCATGATACACAAACACCTCAAGTACTATACCAGTCATATCAAGGGCGATGTGCCGGCCGGCATCGTCGTTTTTTTAGTCGCTCTGCCGCTCTGCTTGGGCATAGCGCTGGCTTCCGGCGCGCCGCTGTTTTCCGGCCTGATTGCGGGCTTGGTCGGGGGGCTTGTGGTCGCCTGGCTGAGCGGTTCGCAGCTCAGCGTTTCGGGACCCGCCGCCGGTTTGACCGTGATCGTTTTGAATGCGATCGAAAAGATCGGCAGTTTCCAGGGCTTTCTGACCGCGCTGGTGATTGCGGGCTTTATGCAATTAGTGTTGGGTTATTTGCGGGCCGGCGTGATCGGGGCCTTCTTCCATTCGGCGGTGATCAAGGGCATGCTGGCGGCGATCGGATTGATTCTGATCATCAAACAGCTTCCGCATGCAACCGGTTACGACGCGAGTTTCGAGGGCGACGAGAGTTACATGATGGAAACGGCCGGATCGAGCTTTTTTGAATTGACTGATTCATTGCGCGCGATTACTCCAGGCGCGGTCGTAATCAGCGTAGTCGCACTCTTGATCCTGATCGTTTGGGAATTGTCTTGGTTCAAGAAACGTAAACTGTTCAATCTGATACCCGGACCATTGATCGCGGTAGGCTGGGGCGTCGCTTACAATCTGACCGCGATGAAATATGCGCCGGAATGGGCGGTCAGCGCCAAGCACTTGGTCACCTTGCCGGTTTTAGAGCGTCCCGAAGCCCTTTTCGATCAGTTCGTATTTCCGGATTTCAGCATGCTGGCCAATCCGGAAATCTACATGGTTGCGGTCACGATGGCGATCATCGCGAGCCTCGAAACCCTGTTGAGCCTCGAAGCGGTTGATAAACTCGATCCGTTGAAACGCATCGCGCCGACCAACCGCGAACTGAAGGCTCAAGGCGTCGGCAACATGATCAGCGGCATGCTCGGCGGTCTGCCGATCACGGCCGTAATCGTACGCAGTTCCGCGAACATCAACGCGGGCGGCAGGACAAGGATCGCCTGCTTCGTACATGGCGTGTGCCTGTTGATCAGCCTGCTTTTCTTTGCACACTATCTGAACTACATTCCGCTGGCCTGTTTGGCGGCGATATTGCTGCAAACCGGCTATAAACTGGCCAAGCCGGCATTGTTCATCAAATATTACCAGCAAGGATTCAGCCAATTTCTGCCCTTTGCGGTGACGGTCGGCGCAATCATCGCGACCGATTTATTGATGGGCATGGCGATCGGCATGGCGGTCGGGATGTACTATGTGATCAAGGCCAATTACCATGCCGCGATCACCTTGACACAGGACGGTTCGCACTATGTGCTGTCGCTGAACAAGGATGTGTCGTTTCTGAACAAGGCCCTGTTACGCAAGTTTTTTCTGAGAATTGAAGAGAACAGCACGGTCGTGATCGACGCCAGCAAGGCGCAGTTCATCGATCACGACATTCTCGAAACGATCGAGGACTTTTTAGCCGCCGCACCCGATGACAATATCAAGGTGCAAGTCATCGACCTGTACGGCAAGGAAAAGATCAAAAAACACGAGGCGATGGTCGTGATCAACGGGCGCTCTAAAAAGCCGCATTCCGTAGCTTGAGTCATCGAGGAAAGCTCTAAACAGCCGGCAAGTCTGGCCGTTTAGAGGATGAAGTCCGTGCCGGTCAGGTCTTTATCGGATAAGCCACCACACTGGTTGATCGCGGCGCGCTGGATGATTTCGGATAATCCGGTCACCAAGGGGTAGTCGCCGATTTTTTCGAGTTCTACCCAGCGCGCTTCCGAGACATCGCTCGCCGCAATAGGGATATTATTTTGCTCGTCCACTAATTCGGTCAAAAAATCGACGATCACATAATGAAAGTTTTCGATCCGCCGTTCGACCACCGCGGCGATCGATAGCACGTTCACCTCCAGACCGGTTTCCTCCTTCACTTCGCGCTGGCAGCATTCGATCAGCGATTCGCCGGCTTCGAGCTTGCCGCCCGGCACCGACCAGAGTCCCTGTGCGGGTGGTTTGTCGCGCTTGATCAACAACACCTGGTTTTGCCTGTTAACCAAGAGGCCGCCGACGCCGATCATCGGTTCCGGAAAAGGGGGATTCGTGTTGTGCTGCATTAGGCTCTACCAGTTGAACTTTTTATGATATGCAAGGGACGGATATTAGTTGTCTGTGAATACTTAAAATGGTATGTTGCAGGATCACTCAGAGCGTTCCAAAGACTGGTGAAAAGGATATTGAAAAGGCCTTTCCGGCACTCAATACCCAGCCAGAGTTAATTCATATAATAACCATTATGAGGTAGATTATGTTTTCACTGAAGCATCCCCTGTCTGCGTGTCTTGTCCTGGCTTATTCCTATGCGGTTCCGGCGCTGGCGGCCGATGCGGCGGCAGGCGCCGAGAAAGCCGCAATGTGTGTCGGCTGCCATGGCCCGAACGGCAAAAGCAGCAATGCGCAATGGCCGAATCTGGCGGCGCAGCAACCGGCTTATCTGGCCGCGCAACTGAAGGCCTTCAAATCCGGCAGCCGCGCCAATCCGATGATGCAGAGCATGGCCGCTAATTTGAATGATCAGGATATCGATAATGTCGCCGCTTATTTTGCCAGCCAGCCCGCCGCGAAAGCCGGCGGCGATGCGGCATTGGCTAAAACGGGTGAAGGTAAGGCCGGCATGTGCCTCGGCTGTCATGGCGGGCAGGCGCAAGGCAATGGGCAAATGCCACGACTGGCGGGACAGCATCCCGGCTATTTGGTGACTCAGCTGAAGAACTTCAAAGAGGGCACCCGTCAAAGCGGCCAGATGCAGGGCATGGCGGGCTCTCTTTCCGAGGACGACATGAAAGCGCTGGCGGCTTATTTCGGCTCGCTTTAATCGACATCCGTTGAGCGCGGCGTTATGAACTGGCAGGCGATTTCCGATCAAATCAGTCTCGTAACCGGTCAAGCCTTCCACCTCGCCGCCGCGCAACCTTTGAGCGGCGGCGACATCAACTCGGCCTACCGGCTGCAAGGCCGGGACCGGTCTTATTTCGTCAAGCTGAACCGCCGTGATTTGGCGGACATGTTCGCGGCCGAATTCGACGGCTTGCAGGAAATCGCCGGCACCGGCGCGGTACGCACGCCGGCTCCGATCGTGCACGGCGAGGCAGGCGCGCAATCTTTTTTGGTGCTCGAATATCTGGAATTCGGCGCCTCAAATCAGCAGGCGCAGCGCCTGCTCGGACAACAGCTGGCCGAATTGCACGGGCACAAACAGCCTTATTTCGGCTGGCGCCGGGACAATACGATCGGCAGCACGCCGCAAGTCAATACGCGTAGCGAAGACTGGATCGCATTCTGGCGCGAACGGCGTTTCGGGTTTCAGTTGCAGTTGACGGGTCGGAACGGCTACGGAGGTCGCCTGCAAACCCAAGGCGAACGCTTGTACAGCGCTTTGGGCGGACTGTTCGACGGCTACCGGCCGCAGCCGTCGCTCCTGCACGGCGATCTTTGGGCCGGCAACAGCGCGGCGGACAGACAAGGAAATCCGGTCATCTTCGATCCGGCTTGTTATTACGGCGACCGCGAGGCCGACATCGCGATGACCGAATTGTTCGGCGGCTACGGCAGGGAATTCTATCAGGCCTATAACGAAACCTGGCCGCTCGATGCCGGCTATTCGGTCCGCAAGACGCTTTACAATCTCTATCACATCCTGAATCATCTGAATCTGTTCGGCGGCGGCTACCAGCGCCAGGCCGAAAACATGACACTACAACTGCTGGCCGAACTCGGCGTTTAACCATCTCCTCCCCGGCTCACTTAAGATTCTGATTATCGCGACGCACAAGCACTATCGGTATAATGGCAAATTTTCCTGACCCCAAATAACCATTATTTTTGTGCGGCATTTAGATCATGAGTCTGTTAATCAAATACCTGGCGCTCTGCTGGTTTCGCAATAACCCCCTCGATTTAACGCCTTCCAAATCGTTCATGTGGAAGACGGTGATTTTTTATCTGATCTCGGGAATGATCGTTGAAGGCCTGATTGCCGATCCCGCAGACGGCTCACTGGAAGTCTTACTGCGAACCATCATGGCGTTTTCGTCGATCACCGTGTTGTTGATTCTGCTCAAAAAACGGCAGTATTTTTATCAATTGTTCACGGCGATTTTCATTTGCGAAAACTTCATCATGACGCTGGCTACCTTCACCGAAGGATTGTATTTCTGGATGGTGATGACGCACCGGGAAAAAGCCGAAGAAATTTCGATCGGCATCGGTGTTCTGTTGGTGCTATGGTACCTCGCGATCGTCGCCTATATTTTGCGGCAGGTTTTTGTCTACGATCGCGCCGCGAGTCTGGTCTTGGCGTTCGGCTATTTCGTCTTGACCTATGGCCTCCCGATGTTGTTCATGGATATATAAATCCAGGAACGTCAGGGAGGGTCCCTTCAAAGGATCATGGACAGTCGAGGTTCAGGACGTTGCTAATTTTTTCCGTTGGCTGAGCGGAGTCGAAGCCAACGATGTATTTGCGGTTTATTCTGTAGTTGTATTTTGATAGACGTATCCTTTTGATTTTTATAGGAATCCATTTTTTCCGCCAAAATGCGGTGCGCCTTCTAATCATAATAAAATGAAAGTATTTAAAACTTATTTATTACTATTAGCTTGGAAATTTCTGTGGATAAGTCGAAATAAGTCATAAGGATTAATGGTTTAACCTATTTTTAAAGTTGTCGTTCGGATGGCCGTCAATTTGTGGATGGATTGTGGATAAGTTCAAGCTCAATGTTTTGCACAGCCCTATCCACAACCCTCACAGCTTTTGCCCACAGAGTTATTCGCTGAGGGCTTTTAGGTTCGCGAGGCCTTCCTCATATTTTTGTCCCACCATCTTGTCCATGCTGAAAAATATGCCTATCAACTTGGAAATATAAGGACAGGGTCCATACATGGCCTGGGTAACGATCGTGGAGTCGCCATGGGTTACGAGATTGAATTCGATGGTATTGTGAGCTTCGAAGGGTTTGATGAAATCGATTTTGATGATGACTTTGGAGGTCGGCGATGACTCGATGATTTCCATTCGACCCTGGCCTATGTCTTTGTTGCCGTTCCATTCATAGATCGCGCCCTCGCCGCTGGCGGCTCTGCTATAGCTGCGTTTTACCGCGGGGTCTACTTTTTCCCAGGGCGACCAGGTCTCCCATTGGCGAAAGTCATTGATTAGGGGAAAGATTTTTTCTGTGGGAGCTTTGATGGTTGCTGATCGTTCAACGCGGAAGGTATCGGGTCTAGTCGTCGCATAGATCAGCAGGGCGGCGAGCAGAACGACAACTGCGATAACAATGGATTCGATCATTTCTTTTCTCCATGCAAATAATATTTAATGGCATGTTTTTTCGCTAGCTTTAACCATTACGATGTGGCTACCGCTTTGCCGAGCAACATGCCAACCAAAGGCTTCAAAGGTCCGAACAATCTCACGTCCGCTCAGAACTGGAAGAGAAGGCGGCATTATGCCGCCACCTCAATTTGCCGCGTCTCAATGGTCAAAGGCAACCCCTGTTCGGAACGAACTTGAAGGCATTAGTAAATGGCATCAGCGATGTTTTCCAGTGCTTCATCCTTGGTTTGACCTTGGCTGACACAGCCAGGAATGGATGGGCATTCAACAATCCAAACACCATCTTCATCACGATCAATCGTCACGTTGAATTTCATAGAATTTCTCCGAATGTAAATTGGCTGTTATTTAAACCATTTGCTGGAATATAACTCCTAGCGTTGCATTTTACCGCTAAATTACAACTACAACGCTGATGTACGAAGCCCATCGGTCCTGTGCTATGACTTTTCGTTACTATTTTTATCAGCTTCCTGTGGTGAATTTTTTAAAACCTTGCAGATTTCAAGCGCATTCTCCAGAATTTTAGGGTCAAATTCTACCCCTTGCTTCTTTGTAAAAGCGCTCTCATTGCTAATATTCCAGTGCTGAAAAGCTTCTTTTATTTGTGACCAATTAGCATCAGCGCCATATGCTTCTAAGTAAAACTTCCCAAAATTAATTGCATGACGCCTTTCTCCGCTTTTAAGGGATTCATGCATATACGAATTACTAAATAAAAATGCATAGCGAGCGAGAGCTATAAACATTGCTATCACTATAAGGCCGCGAAATGTTACATATAAAAAATATGACCAAGTAAATCCTGAGCTATTATGAAAATCACTGGCTCCACTGAATGTGGCATACATAATAAAAATTATACCCAATATAATTGCCGAAGCACCGACAAAAGACCATAGTTTAGACATAAAATGAAAGTTATTTTCTTTAGTTTCCAAGCCAGACAATGCAGTGCTTACATAATCATTTGACTTGGATTGTATTTGTTTTCTGCTTTCCTCTCTGTATTTAGCTTTTTCTTGCTCTAATTCTTCAGTAGCGACTTGTAGAGCCTTTTCTCTTTCAGTAATCTCAGTTTTTAGCTTTATGTTAAGACTGTCTATCACCGCCATTCTTTGGTTCAAAACCTCTTCCATGTTTTTTTGTCGATAGAAAATGCTTTCTTCACGTTTTTCAAATAGTTTTTCTCGTTCCTTTAGTTCTTTTTGAAAAGCCTCTTCTCTGGCAAGCTGTTCTTCCTTTATTTTTTTCTGTTTCTCTTCCAGAAGAGCTTCTTGATGCGCTATTACTGATTGTTGATATGCGATCTGTTTTCTTAATTCCTCTTCACGAGACTTAAGCTCGTCAAACATCAAGGAATACTGCTTTCGCTTATTTTTCTCATTCTCGACAAATTCGAGCATTTCATCACTTGCCATATAAATATTCCTCATAAGGCATAAGAAATTATTTGTTTAGTTGATCGATATTTATTTTGGCTATCTTGTACACTCGTCTATGATCAGTTGTCAAAAAATTTATCATCATGGCTTTGCACTTAGTTTTGATAACAATCCTTTTCCATCGCGATAAGTTAAAGCGATTTTGTCAACAGGATTCAACGAAGACAAAATTTTCTTTCCATATCAATATGCTTATCGATATGGATCACTTCTTTGAATTGTTCAAATGACAGATCTTTATTGATATTTTCGGTAGATCCGTCCTGCTTCAGGCGGCTGAAGCAATCCTGCAACGCCTGGGTCACCGAAAACAAGCCGGACAAGGCAAAAGCCGCCAGCTTGTAGCCCATCTCTTCAAGCTCCTGCACCGACAGATTCGGAGTCTTGCCGCCTTCGATGATATTCGCGAACAGCGGGACGCCGGCAAAGTGTCGGGCGATCTCTTTCAGTTCATCCCGGGACTGCGGCGCCTCGATGAACAACACGTCCGCGCCGGCTTCGAGATAATGTTCGCCTCTTGCGATCGCTCCCTGTAGACCCTCGATCGCGCGGGCATCGGTTCGGCCGACTATGACCAGGTTCGAATCGCCGCGCGCATAGACCGCGGCCTTGATTTTTTCGACTTGCTCCTGCACCTGAATCACCCGTTTGCCTTCGAAATGGCCGCATTTTTTCGGCCATTCCTGATCCTCCAGGATGATGCCGGCGACTTTCGAACCCGTGATTTCCTGCACCGTGCGGATCACGTTCAGCGGATTGCCGTAGCCGGTGTCCATGTCGGCGATTAACGGAATCGAAACGCTGTTCGCGATCCGGCAGGCCGCGGCTATCGTCTCGCTGGCGGTCAGATAACCCATGTCCGGCTTGCCGAGTAAAGAAGCCGATAGGCCGAAGCCGCTGGTAAAGAGAAATTCGAATCCCGCCTGCTCGGCGACCATCGCGCCCAAACAATCATATACGGCGGGAGCGGCTTTGATGCCGGGCTGTTCGATCAGGGTTCGGAGTGTGTTTTTCATCGATTTTGTGGTGCGTGTAAAAGTGGAGATGCCGTTCATGCCACTCTAATTGGCAATCCCGGCCTGCGGTGCGCTATGATAGCAGGCTATATTTTTTTCGTAGAGCTTTCCTTGACTTATGAAACTTGCACGGACCCTTTTCTTTATCGCGTTGGTGGTGGTTGCCAATGCCTTGATCACCTGGCTGAACAATCTGCCGCAGGACGCCGGCGTCGATGTGCCTGAGGGCAAGGTCAACAGTGTTTCGTTTGCGCCGTTTCGGGAAGGTCAGAGTCCGTTGACGCAGGTCTTTCCGAGTACTCAGGAAATCGACGAGGATTTACGCCTGTTGGCCGGTCAATCGCACACGATCCGTACCTACGCGAGTTCGAAAGGACTGACCGATGTGCCGGCGCTGGCGCGCAAATACGGCCTGAAAATGATTCAGGGCGCCTGGATCGGCGGCCCGACTATCGCGAAGGAAAACGAGGAAGAGATTGCCGCGTTGATCAAGGCGGCGAACGCCTATCCGGACGTGATCACCCGGGTCATCGTCGGCAACGAAGTGCTGCTGCGCGGCGAGCTCGAACCCGAGCAATTGTTGAGCTATATCCGAAGGGTCAAACAGGCGGTCAAGCAGCCGGTGTCTTATGCGGATGTCTGGTCGTTCTACATGCGCTATCCCGAAATCGCGAAGGAAGTCGATTTCTTTACGGTCCACATCCTGCCGTACTGGGAAGACGAGCCGTTGACGGTCGATAAAACCGCCGAACATATCGTGAAGAATTATCAAAGGATCCGCGATGCCTACCCCGGAAAACCGATCCTGATCGGCGAATCGGGCTGGCCGAGCGCGGGGCGGCAGCGCGGCCCCGCGGTGCCGAGCGTGGTGAACGAAGCCAAGTTCATCCGCTCGCTGGTGCAGGTCGCGAACAAAAACGGCTTCGACATCAACGTCGTCGAGGCGTTTAACCAGCCCTGGAAAAGCAAGCTGGAAGGCGTGGTCGGCGCGAGCTGGGGGCTTTATTCGGTCGATCGCGAGCCGGTGTTTCCGTTGACCGGCAAGGTCGTCGAAAATCCGAATTGGCCGCTGCGGGTGTGGGTGGCGGGATTGTTGGCCGCGCTGGTGGTCGGCTTTTACGCCAAACGCCTGCAGACGCTTTCGGCTTTGCCATTATTCGCATTCGTCGGCTTCGCGCAGTTGCTCTGCGCCTTGCAGGTCAATCAGACCGCCGATCTTTGGTACACCAGCTACAACAACCTGGAGCGTTTTCATGCGCTGTCGATCGCGGTTCTCGGCATCGCCCTCGCTGCGTTGCTGATCCAGCGCGGCGCGGAATTGCTGCGAGTGGCGGGCGGCTGCGCCTGTCTGCCGGTCTGGAGCCGCTATCTGTTTCTGATTTTTATCGCGTTGGCCTTCTATAAGTCGCAGGCGTTGGGCTTGAACGGGCGCTATCTGAACATTCCGTATCCGTTGACCTTGATCCCGGTTTTCGGCACGTTGGGCTTGCTGGTACTCGGTTTAATCGGCGGCGAGCGCAACTGGCGGCAAGTCTTGGCCGGCATCGTCGGCGAGCCTGAAAAGACGGATGGCGTATGCAAATTGAGCGCGCTGTTGGCGGTCGCCGGCGTGGCGCTCGTGGCTTTCGAAACCTATCAGATCATGATCGGCACCAATTTCCCGACCGCTTACCCGGTCTTCGCGGACAGGCTTTACGCCGGTTTCATGACCACCTTGACCTATAGCCAGCTGCAAGGTTGGGTATTATTGATCGCGGCGCTGATTATTCTGTTGCCGTTCAGGCTACTGGCCTGGGTTTTGATCCTGGCGGTGCCGGCCTTGATCGTCGGCGAAACCTATGCGTTCATGATCGGCCACGATTTCATCGAAGCGTATCCCGATTTCGGCGAGCGGCTGCAAACGGCCGTGATTTATACCGTGACCAATTGCCAGATGCTGTATTGGCTCGGTAGTTTGCTGGTGCTGGCGCTGCCTTTGTGGTTTGGAGGGCAGAGAAAACAGGAAATTGCGTAAGGTATGCCGCGCATACCGTTTGGGAGGATTCCGTTGACCATCGGGACATCGAATAGGTGCGCATTGCGCACCCTACGGTAAGCCGTTCGTGCTTCAGCATGAACGGCTGAATTTAATCGTCATCAAGGCCTTCGAACACTTCGCTCAAATCGATCGCCAATTCCGGAAACACATGCGGCACCGCCGTGCCGCTATTCGGATACATCGCCTTCAATTGGTAACGCCCGTTTTCATCCAATATGAACTGATAGATCGCCTGTTCGTAGGGATAAACCAGCCAATATTCGCCGACGCCGCTTTCCGCATACAGATCGTATTTGATCTGCATTTCTTTTTTGGAGTTGCCTTTCGAAAGGATTTCGATGATCCATTCGGGCGCGCCGTTGCAGCCCTGGGCGTCCAGCTTGCTGGTGTCGCAGATCACGCATAAATCGGGCTGCACGACCGTATGGATGTCCTTGCTGGCCAGAATGGATTTTTTGCGGTCGTATAGACGCACGTCAAAGGGTGCGGCATACACGCGGCAATTTTTGCGTTTGAAAAAATTATGTAACAGTGCCGTTAGGCGGGTCGAAATGTCTTGGTGCCTGACATTCGGAGCCGGCGACATCAGCATGATTTTGCCCTTGATCAGCTCGACCGTTTCATCAAATTTCCAGGTCACATAATCGGCGTAGCTGTAAGTCTGATTCAAGTCCAGTTGCGACAGATGGGTAATTTTTGGCATGGCGGTTAAGTCCTGATCAACTAAAGAAGATGACGGCATCACTTCCTCGCCGAAAACCTGGCAGGCCTATGATGGCTTACGGAAATCATTTTTGACCGAATTCCTTAAAACCCGTTTCAGGATGATCACACGACATGGCTGGTCACCAATCGAGACTGCGGTCAGCATGTTGCGAAGCTGACCGCATCAGTGGGCTACGCCAGCAGCTTGATCAATAGCTGTTCATAGATCGCCGACAGGGTCTCCAGATCCTGAAGCCCGACATTCTCGTTGACCTTGTGGATGCTCTCGTTCAAGGGGCCGAGTTCGATCACCTCCGCGCCGGTCGGCGCGATGAAGCGTCCGTCCGAGGTGCCGCCGCCGGTGTCGTCGTGCGTGTCGTAGCCGGTCACCGTTTTGATCGCTTCATGCGCCGCATCGATCAGCCTGCCTTTCGAAGTCAGAAACGGATTGCCGGACAGGCGCCACTGAATGGCGTAGTTCAGGCCGTGACGGTCGAGGATCGCCTGCGTGCGCTGTTTGATCGTCTCTTCGTCGAGCTCGGTGCAGAAGCGCAGGTTGAACAGCACCTCGACCGAGCCGGGGATGATGTTCTCGGCCCCGGTGCCCGAATGAATATTCGAGACTTGCAGGCTGGTCGGCGGGAAAAACGCGTTGCCTTTATCCCAGACTTCCTCGGTCAATTCCTTCAGCGCCGGCGCGAAGGCATGGATCGGGTTTTCGGCCAGTTCGGGGTAGGCGACATGGCCCTGAATGCCCGCGACGGTCAGTTTCGCGCATAACGAGCCGCGCCGTCCGACCCGGATCACGTCGCCGATCTTTTTGTCGCTGGACGGTTCGCCGACCAGACACCAGTCGATCTTTTCATTACGCGCTTCGAGCACCTCGACGACCTTCACGACGCCGTGCGTCGCGATGCCTTCCTCGTCGCTGGTCATCATGACAGCGATCGAGCCTTCATGATCCGGATGCTTGGTAAGGAAACGCTCTAAAGCGGTCGTGAACGCCGCGATGCTGCCTTTCATGTCCGCCGCGCCGCGGCCATACAGTCTGCCGCCCCGGATCGTCGGTTCGAACGGCGGCGACTGCCAAGCCTCCAGCGGGCCGGTCGGCACCACGTCGGTATGGCCGAGGAAGACGAACAACGGTTTCGCATCGCCACGTCTCAGCCAGATATTCTGCGTGTCCGCGAAATTCAGCCTTTCCTCGTTAAAACCCAGAGGCGCGAGCCGCGCGGCCAGCACGTCCTGGCAGCCTTCATCCTTCGGCGTGACCGACTCGCGGCCGATCAAATCCTTCAATAGTTCCAGCGTTGCGCTCATCCTTTGGCGTCCTTCAAGTTCAGTACTTCGTATTGATCGGCCTTGAAGCCGAGTGTCAGGGTATTGCCGCACTCCAGAACCGGGCGTTTGATCAAGGTCGGCGTTTCGAGCATCAAGGCGACCGCTTTCTCTTGCGTCAGATCGGTCTGTTGGTCCGCGCTCAACTGCCTCCAGCTGGTGCTGCTCTTGTTCAGCAGCTTTTCCCAGCCGAGGCCGTCGATGAAGCGTTGCAGCAGCTCGGGCGGCAAGCCGTCGACACGGTAATCATGAAAACGATGGTCGATGCCGTGCTGCTCCAGCCACTGCCGCGCCTTTTTACAGGTGTCGCAGTTTTTTATTCCGTACAGCGTGATCATTACAATTGGCTGTTCAACAATTCGTCCAGGTCGGGCAATGATTTGTCGGCCTTGCAGCGGCCCTTGTACACATCGACGAATTCCATGAAGGCCTGTTCGAGGTCGTCCAGAATGTCTTGCTCGTTGTCGAGGTCTTCTTCCGGCACATCGTCGGATTCCAGATACTCTTTTTGCAGAAGGATTTCGCTGTTCAGAGACAGCAGGGCATAGATGATCGCGTTATTGGAAAGATTTTCGCTCATGGGAGATCCGGATGGGTGGGTGGAAGAAAAAACCGGGACGTATTATCCCGGTCGTAAATGACAAATGATCAGTCGCGAAGCAGTTCGTTGATGCCGGTCTTGCTGCGCGTCTTTTCGTCGACCTGCTTGATGATCACCGCGCAGTACAGGCTATATTTGCCGTCCGCTGACGGCAGGTTGCCGGAGACGACGACCGAGCCGGCCGGGATGCGCCCGTAGGTGATTTCGCCGGTCATCCGGTTATAGATCTTGGTGCTCTGGCCGATATACACGCCCATCGAAATCACGCAGCCGTCTTCGACGATCACGCCTTCGACGATCTCGGAACGCGCGCCGATGAAACAGTTGTCGCCGATGATGGTCGGGCCGGCTTGCAACGGTTCCAGCACGCCGCCGATGCCGACGCCGCCGGACAGATGCACGTTCTTGCCGATCTGCGCGCAGGAGCCGACCGTGACCCAGGTATCGACCATCGTGCCGCTATCGACATAGGCGCCGATGTTCACGTAGGACGGCATCAGGATCGCGCCGGGCGCGATGTAGGAGCCGCGGCGGGCGACCGCGTTCGGCACGACGCGCACGCCGGCCTTCGCGAAATCGTCTTCGCTGTAGTTCGCGAACTTGCATTCGACCTTGTCGTAATAGCGGGTATTGCCGCCGTCCATCAGCCGGTTTTCATTGATCCGGAACGACAACAGCACCGCCTTTTTCAGCCATTGGTGGGTGACCCAGTCGCCGCCTTTCTTTTCCGCGACCCGCGCCTTGCCGGTGTCGAGCAGCTTAAGACACTCCTGCACCGCGCCGCGCACTTCCTGCGAAACGTTGGCCGGGGTGATGTCGGCGCGCTGTTCGAACGCGGCGTTGATGATGTTTTCTAATTCAGTCATGCTTGTTTTTAAAGTGTGTTAAGGAAATTTTTGAGGCGCAGGGCCGCTTCGACACATTCTTCGAGCGGCGCGACCAGCGCGATGCGGACATGATTCCGGCCCGGATTGAAGCCGCCGAAATCGCGGGACAGATAGCTGCCCGGCAGCACGGTCACGTTTTCCTGCGCGAACAATTGCTGCGCGAATCGGGTATCGTCGATCGGCGTCTTGAGCCAGAGATAAAAACCGGCGGGCGGTTTATGCAATGTACTGACATCGTTCAGGATCTGGATCACCGCGGCGAATTTTTCCCGGTACAGGCGGCGGTTTTCGATCACGTGCTTCTCGTCCTGCCAGGCCGCGATGCTCGCATGCTGGGTCGGCAACGGCAGCGCCGCGCCGTGATAGGTCCGGTATTTGAAATAGTCCTGCAGGATCGCCGCATCGCCCGCGACGAAGCCGGAGCGCAGGCCCGGCGCATTCGAGCGTTTCGACAGGCTGTGGAATACCACGCAGCGCTTGAATTCGGTATTGCCTACTGCATATGCCGCTTCGAGCAGGCCCGGAGGCGGGCTGTTTTCGTCGTCGTAAAGCTCGCTGTAGCACTCGTCCGAGGCGATCACGAAATCGTATTTTTCGGCCAGTTCGAGCAATTTGATCAAGCTTTCGCGCGCGATCACCGCGCCGCTCGGATTGCCGGGCGTGCAGATGTAAAGCAGCTGGCAGCGCCGCCAGACTTGCTCGGGAACCGCGTCGAAATCGGGCAGATAGGCGTTCGCCTCGACCGTGTTCAGGAAATAGGGCTCCGCGCCCGCGAGCAGCGCCGCGCCTTCGTAGATCTGATAGAACGGGTTCGGCATCACGACGACCGGATTTTGGGTCTTGTCGATCAGGCATTGCGCGAACGAGAACAAGGCCTCGCGCGTGCCGCTGACCGGCAGTATCTGTGTCTCGGGGTTCAATAGCCCTTCTTTAAGCCCGAAACGGCGGGTCAGCCAGCCGGCGATGGTCTGCCGCAGCTCCGGCAATCCTTTCGTAGTCGGATAATTCGACAGACCGTGCAGATGCGTCAGCAGCGCTTCCTGAATCAGGTGCGGCGTCGGATGCGCCGGCTCGCCGATCGACAAGGCGATGTGCGCCTTGCCGGCGGGCGGCGTGATGCCCTGTTTCAGCGCCGCGAGTTTTTCGAACGGGTAGGGCTGGAGCTGTTGTAAATACGGCGTCATCGTTTATTGGCACTGCGGGCGTCTGCCCGTGGCTTGCGCCTGTTGGAAAAGGCCCATGGCCTGCGGCATGTGCTGTTCGAGGTCGCGAATCCGTGTGGCATGCGAGGGGTGAGTCGACATGAATTCGGCGGTTTGTTGCCCCTGCGTCGCTTGATCCATTCTTTGCCACAGGTTGATGCTTTGGCGCGGATCGAAACCGGCTCTCGCCATCAAATCGACGCCGATGATGTCCGCTTCGCTCTCCTGCGTCCGCCCGTAAGGCATCAGGACACCGTATTCCGCGCCGAGTCCGAGCATGCCGAAAGCGGCCTGGCCCATCTGCGATTGCGGATTGGTCATCGCTTGCAGGATCGACATGCCCGAATTGACCGCCAGCTCCTGCGAGGCGCGTTCCGCGCTGTGCTTGGCCAGCACGTGACCGATTTCATGGCCGATCACCGCGGCCAGCTGGTCCTGATTCGCGACCAGATTGAACAGGCCGGTATAGACGCCGATCTTGTTGCCGGGCAATGCGAAGGCGTTAAACGAATCGTCCTCGAAGACCACGACTTCCCATCTGCCGCCGGTGCTTTGCGTGATGTTGCCGGCGATGCAGTTGGCGACCTGATTGTAACGCGCGTTGGTGCTGATCGGTTTGTCGCGTTTCAACGTTTCGAAGGCTTGCAATCCCATCTGGTCGACTTGCGAATCGGGCAGCAAGATCAATTGACTTCGTCCGGTCGGACTGGTGATGCAGGCGGTCAGTACGAATGCCGTCGCTAATGCGGTGCAAAATTTTTTCAACATGATGGCGGCGCTTTAAAGTTGGAAAAGGCTCATTTTAACGTATCTTGATTGTTGCGGGTTAGGATTATGCGTGGCGGCGCGATGCGCTTTCAGGGCAAGGCCGCCAATCCTGCATAAGCCAGCATCAGCCATTTGACTCCCGCGGCCTTGAAATTGATCTGCGCGCGTTCCTGCGCGCCCTGGCCTTCGAGTTGCAGGATCACGCCTTCGCCGAACTTCGCATGGCTGACGCGCTGGCCGAGTTTATATTGGCTGACCGAGAGCGAGGCGGATGCCGCTGTTTTAAGGGGTGTTGCCGCGGCCGGACGGCTGACCTGGGCGCGGAGGCGAACTTCCTGGAGGTATTCGGCCGGAATTTCGCGCAGAAACCTGGAGGGCCGCGGATAGTTTTCGCGTCCGTACAGGCGCCGGGATTCGGCGTAGGTCATGTATAAAGTCTGCATCGCCCGCGTCATGCCGACATAGCACAGCCGGCGTTCTTCTTCGAGGCGTTTGGGATCCTCGACCGATTGCAGCGACGGGAACAGGCCTTCTTCCATGCCGACCATGAACACGACCTTGAATTCGAGGCCCTTGGCCGAATGCAGGGTCATCAGCTGCACGCAGTCGTCGAAGTCCTCGCCCTGCATCTCTCCGGCCTCGAGCGCGGCATGCGCCAGGAACAGTTCGAGCGGGCCGAGGTTGTCTTCATTGTCGATAGCCGGGTCGAACAGGCGCGCGGCGTTGACCAGTTCCTCGAGGTTTTCGACTTTCTCCTCGCCCTGTTCGCCCTTGCTGTTCTGATAGAACTCGATCAGTCCGGATTTCTCGACGGTCCGTTTGACCTGTTCGAACAGTTCCATGCCCTCGGTTTCGGCGGCCATACGGTCGACCAGCTGCATGAACCCGGCCAGCGCGTTGCCCGCGCGGGCGCTCAACATGCCGTGTTCGAGCATGATCCTGGCGGCGCGCCATAAGGAGGTGCCGCGATCGCGCGCGATCACGCGGAGGTCGTCGACCGTTTTCGCGCCGATGCCGCGGGTCGGGGTGTTCACGACCCGTTCGAACGAGACGTCGTCGTCGCGGTTCGCGATCAGCCGGAGATAGGCCAGCGCGTTCTTGATTTCGGCGCGTTCGAAGAAGCGCAGACCGCCGTAGACGCGGTAGGGAATGCCGGCCTGCACCAGCCGTTCCTCGAATTGGCGGGACTGCGCGTTCGAGCGGTACAGGATCGCGGTATCTGCGCGCGCGCCGCCTTCCTTGATCCAGGCGCGGATGCGCTCGATCACGAAAAACGCTTCGTCCTGTTCGTTGAAGGCCGCATACAGCGAGATCGGCTCGCCTTCGCCCGCTTCGGTCCACAGTTCCTTGCCGAGCCGGCCTTCGTTGTGCGCGATCACCTGATTCGCCGCTTTCAGGATGTTGCCGGTCGAGCGGTAGTTCTGTTCGAGCTTGATGACTTCGTGACCGGGGAAATGCTTCTGGAAGCTGTAGATGTTTTCGATTCGGGCGCCGCGCCAGCCGTAGATCGACTGGTCGTCGTCGCCGACCACGAACAGGTTGTTTTTGTCCTGGGTCAGAAGGCGCAGCCAGGCATACTGGATCGTATTGGTGTCCTGGAACTCGTCCACATGCACCTGTTGAAAGCGTTCTTGATAGAAGGACAAGACGTCCGGATTGTCGCGCAGGAGTTCGTGGGCTCTCAGCAAAAGCTCCGCGAAATCGACCAGGCCGGAGCGGTCGCACAATTCCTCGTAGGCGCGGTAGATCGCGATCATCTGCCGCATATACAGATCGCCGGTCTCCGGCATGTGGCGGGCGCGGACGCCCTCGTCCTTCTGCGCGTTGATGAACCATTGCACCTGTTTCGGCGGCCATTTGGCCTCGTCGAGGTTCAACGCCTGCAGGATGCGCTTGATCACCCTGAGCTGATCGGCGCTATCCATCACCTGAAAGGTTTCCGGCAGCTTCGCCTGGCGCGCGTGGCGTCTCAGCAGGCGGTGCGCGAGGCCGTGGAAGGTGCCGATCCACAGATTGTGGGTCGGCCGCTGCAAGAGTTCCTCGATGCGTCCGCGCATTTCGCGGGCGGCCTTGTTCGTGAAGGTGACCGCCAGAATGCCGTGCGGCGAGACGCCCTGCACCTGGATCTGCCAGACGATCCGGTGCACCAGCACGCGGGTCTTGCCGCTGCCGGCGCCGGCCAAAACCAGCATCGCCTGCGAGGGCGCGGTGACCGCCTGGCGCTGGGCATCGTTCAAGGGGTCGAGTAGGTCGGTGACGTCGATCATTTTATTGCTTGCACATTTTGTGTGGCTGTGTATATTTGTCCGGTTCTGGGAGTGACAGACAGGGCCGTGTTTTACGGAACAATAACAATTACACAGTGAGGGTAAGAAGATGAGTTTTGATTTTAAACGTATGTTGAAATTTGAACACAATGTCGGCGAGAAAGAAAAGAAATACCGCATTTACGGCGGCGCCGCGCTGTTTTTGATCTCGGTCGTTACCGCGTCGATTTTTTTATTGGTGGCCGGCTGCGTCCTGATTGCGACCGGCTTTTGGGGCTGGTGCCCGGCTTATTCCGGCTTCGGCAAGAATACCTGCGAAACCGCGGATTCGGGTTCGGCCGGCGAATAATGCCGAGCAGGCTCAGAACGCCGGCGGTCCGGTTCTGAGCCTGGCTTCGCCGGATTAGTCTTCTTTCCGATACTCGCCTTCAAGGGCATCGGCGGAGGCCGCGCTGCGCGGGCGAAACGGACTGCCCGACTGCATCACCTGGATCAGATGTTTTTCGATCACATATTGCGCGACTTTTCTGCGCAGGGCCGGAATCAGGCAGACAAATCCCATCATGTCGGTAATGAAGCCGGGCGTCAGCAGCAAGGCGCCGCCGACCAGCAGGATAGGCCCTTCGATGATCTCATAGGTCGGAATGCCGCCTTGCGCCAGATTTTCCTGAAAGCGCCGGAAGGTTTCGGAGCCCTGTTTTCTGAGCAGCGATGCGCCGAGCACCGCGGTAAACACGACCAGCGCGATCGTCGGAAAGGCGCCGATGATGCCGCCGACCGTCAGCAGCAAATAAATTTCCGCAAACGGGACGAGCAGAAAGAACAGGAACAATATCTGGAAAATTTTCATTTAAAAGCTTGATTTTAAGTCTGACTGATTAAGCAATATTAAGGGTAATGCCGGCGAATTTCTAGCATAATATCCGCCTTTCGTTTTTTTGCCAGCAAAACATGCCGAACCACGTCGAATTGATTCTTTGCACCTGTCCGGACCGGGACACGTCCGAAAAAATCGCGCTTAGGCTGGTCGAGGCCCGTCTGGCCGCCTGCGTGAACATCCTGCCCGGCCTGACTTCGGTTTATACCTGGCAAGACCGGCTCGAAACGGCCGAAGAACATCTGTTACTGATCAAATCGACAAGGGACTGCTATCCGCTCATCGAACGGACGATACGCGATCTGCATCCCTATGACTTACCCGAAATCATCGCCTTGCCAATCGCGCAGGGATTGCCTGATTATCTGAACTGGATCGATGCATGCGTATCTACCAACTAATTTTTTTCTGTCTGTTGCTCACCGCCCGGAACGCGGCCTTCGCGCTGAACAGCGAAGACTTGTTGCCGCCCGACCAGGCGTTCAAGCTTTCGGCGCAGGCGCTGTCGCGCGGCCAGCTCGAATTCTCCTGGGACATTGCAGAAGGTTTCTCTCTCTACCAGAAGAACATGCGCTTCGAGTCGAAGACCGCCGGCGTCGAGCTCGGGGCTCCCGGCTTTCCGGAAGGCAAGACTAAGCATGATGAAGTGCTCGGCGATACGATCCATTACCGAAACAAACTGACGGTGCCGGTGCCGGTCGCCGCCGGCAATACGGCAGAATCGGTGGCCGTAGAGGTGCGCTATCAGGGCTGTTCGGATCAGGGCGTGTGTTACCCGCCGCAAAAAAAGACGCTCGACATCGCGCTGCCTGCCGCCGCCGCATCATCGCCGGCGCCTGCTTCCAATCCGCTGTCTAATCTGGTCAAGGGCATCACCGGCCTGGCCTCGTCGGCGCAGGACGAGTTGCTGAAGCCGGATCAGGCCTTTCAGTTTTCGGCGGCGGTCGGGGATGCCAATACCTTGCAGGTGAACTGGCAGATCGCGCCCGGCTATTACATGTACCGGGAAAAAACCCAGCTCGAATTGATCAATGCGGGCGGCACGACGCTGGGCCGGTATGAGCTTCCGCACGGCGATCCGAAAGAGGACCCGGAATTCGGGCAGGTCGAGGTTTTTCATGACGAATTGAATCTCGACTTGCCGTTGAACCGCGGCGGCCAGGCCGCGCAGACGATTGTTTTGAAAGCGCAATATCAGGGCTGCGCCGAGCGCGGCGTCTGTTACCCGCCGATGAGCAAGGAAGTGAGCCTGAACTTGCCGGTGGCGCAGCAGATGGCGGCGGCCGTTCCGAAGCCTGAGCCCGGCTTGTCCGAGCAGGACCGGATCGTGCAGTTGCTCAAACAGGACAGCCTCGGCATGACCTTGGCCAGCTTCTTCGGCTTCGGCCTATTGCTGGCGTTTACGCCCTGCATCTTTCCGATGATTCCGATACTGTCCGGCATCATCGTCGGCCACCGTCAGATCACGACCGTGCGCGCGCTGATGCTGTCGCTCAGTTATGTGGTCGCGTCGGCCTTGACTTATACGCTGTTCGGCATCCTGGCCGCGTTGTTCGGCGGCAATCTGCAAACGACCTTCCAGCAGCCCTGGATCATCGGGGCATTCAGCGCCGTTTTTGTCGCGCTGTCGTTGTCGATGTTCGGTTTCTATCACCTCGAATTGCCGAAGTCCTGGCAGGCCAAGTTGCATAATTCGAGCGAAAGGCACCGCGACGGTTCGCTCTGGGGCTCTGCGATCATGGGCTCCTTGTCCTCCTTGATCGTCGGTCCCTGTGTCGCAGCGCCGTTGGCCGCGGCTTTGATCTATATCGGCCAGACCGGCGATGCGGTGCTCGGCGGCAGCGCCTTGTTCGCGATGGGCATGGGCATGGGGGCGCCGTTATTACTGGTCGGCGCCTCGGCCGGCAAATTGCTGCCGAAGGCCGGTGCCTGGCTGAATGCGACCAAGGGCGTGTTCGGCGTGATCATGCTCGCGATGGCGGCCTGGATGCTGAGCCGGATTCTGCCGCCGGCGGTCTCGATGCTGCTGTGGGCGATGCTGTTGATCATTCCTTCGGTCTACCTGAGCGCGCTGGACCCTCTGCCCGAACACTGCAGCGGCTGGCGCAAGCTGTGGAAAGGCGTTGGCCTGATCATGCTGGCTTACGGCCTGTTATTGCTGATCGGCGTCAGCGGCGGTGGCACCAATCCTTTGAAACCCTTGCATGGCGTATTGATCGGCGGCGCGAGCGCCGCCGCGCCCAAGCCGGAAGGACTCGCCTTCCGCCGCGTCGCTAACCTGAAGGAACTCGAACAACGGCTTCAGGAAGCGAGTGCCGAGGGCCGCACCGTGATGTTCGATTTTTATGCGGACTGGTGCATCGCCTGCAAGGAGATGGAAGCCTATACCTTTACCGACCCGGCCGTGAAGAAGCAGCTGAGCGAGTTCGTGCTGCTCCAGGCCGATGTGACGCAAAATTCGGAGGAAGATCAGGCTATGCTCGCGAAATTCCAGCTGATCGGTCCGCCAGCGATCCTGTTTTTCGGCCCCGACCGACAGGAGCGCACCACGCAGCGGGTGATCGGCTATCAGGACAGCGACACCTTCATCGAAACCTTGCAACGGGTCAAACCATGAAAAACGCAGCCATCGTGATTTTGATCGGGCTCTTCGCGCTGGCCGGCGGTATCGCGCTGCGCTACAGCATGTATCCGGCCCCGGAAACCGACGCCTCGCCCTTGCCGGAATTCACGCTGTCCGATGTATCCGGCAAGCCCCGTTCGATCGGCGAATGGAAGGGCAAGCTCCTCGTGATCAATTTCTGGGCGACCTGGTGTCCTTCCTGCCGCGAGGAAATGCCCGACCTGGTCGCCTTGCAGCAGCACTATGCGGCGCAGGGCGTGCAGGTGCTCGGCATCGCGCTCGAGGACAAGGAGCCGGTCGAGGAATACCTTAATTCGGCCAAGATCAATTATCCGACGCTGATCGCCGGCGACCAGGGCATGGCGCTGGCCGCGCAAATGGGGAACAATGCCGAGGCGGTACCTTATACGGTCGTTGTCGATCGCGCGGGACTGATACGGTACCGGCACCTCGGTAAATTCTCGAAGCCGGAGCTGGGACAAAGCCTCGACCAGCTACTGAAATGATCCGTCTCGCCGGCACTTTTTTTGCGGAATAGCGGCAAAACTCCGGCGTATTGACGCTATCTTCCTGGAAAATTAATATATTTAGAGTACACTCTGCAAATTGCGCGGGAATTGTGGGATAATTTCCGCCGTTTTTCACTTGCAGGTTGCATCATGGCGTCGATTACCGTTTTGAACGGGCCAAATCTGAATTTATTGGGGATCCGCGAGCCCGGTCATTACGGCAACAAAACGCTGGAAGACATCAGGCGAACCTTGGCCGGCATGGCCGAGGGCTTCGGCCATCGGCTGGATTTTCATCAAACCAACGCCGAACACGAAATCGTAGGCCAAGTGCATCAGGCCTATCATGACCGGGTCGATTTCATCATCATCAATCCGGCCGCATTCACGCATACCAGCGTGGCGCTCCGCGACGCCCTGCTCGCGACCCAGATTCCGTTCATCGAGGTGCACCTGTCCAATGTGCACGCGCGTGAACCGTTTAGAAAACACTCCTATTTTTCGGACATTGCGAAAGGCGTGATTTCCGGGTTGGGGGCAACAGGATACGAACTGGCCTTACTGGCCGCACATCAGATACTAGCCGAGAGACATTAATCATGGATATTAGAAAAATAAAAAAACTGATTGAGATTATCGAAGAATCGGGCATCGCCGAAATTGAGATTAAGGAGGGCGAAGAATTCGTCCGCATCAGCCGCTATTCCGCAGCGCCCGCTCCGGTCGCCTATGCACCGCAGCCGGCGGCGCCGCTTGCGGCCCCGGTCGCGGCAGCGCCGGCCGCTGCGCCGAGTGAAGAGGTGATCACCGGCCATGTCGTCAAGTCGCCGATGGTCGGCACCTTCTACCGCTCCGCGTCGCCGGGCGCGAAGCCGTTTACCGATGTCGGCCAAAAGGTGCAGGCGGGCGACACGCTCTGCATCATCGAGGCGATGAAGATCCTGAATCAGATCGAAGCGGACAAGAGCGGCACCGTCACCAAGATCCTGGTCGAGAACGCCGAGCCTGTCGAATACGGCCAGCCGTTGTTTGTGATCGAATAACGGAGCACTTTATGTTCGACAAAATTGTGATCGCCAATCGTGGCGAAATCGCGCTCAGGATATTGCGCGCCTGCCGGGAACTCGGCGTGAAGGTCGTCGCGGTGCATTCGGAAGCGGACCGCAATCTGAAGCATGTGCGTCTGGCGGACGAGTCGGTTTGCATAGGACCTGCGCCGTCGGCCGACAGCTATCTGAACATTCCCGCGATCATCAGCGCGGCCGAGGTGACCGACGCCGAAGCGATCCATCCGGGCTACGGCTTCCTGGCCGAAAACGCCGATTTTTCGGAAAAGGTCAAACAGAGCGGTTTCGTCTTCATCGGCCCGAACGCGGACACGATCCGACTGATGGGCGACAAGATCTCGGCGAAGAAGGCGATGATCGCGGCCGGTATTCCCTGCGTGCCCGGCAACGGCGATCCGCTCTCGGATAATCCGGAGAAGAACCTGAAGCTCGCGCGCGAGATCGGCTATCCGGTCATCATCAAGGCGGCCGGCGGCGGCGGCGGACGCGGCATGCGCACGGTCCATACCGAAGCGGCGCTGTTGAACGCGATCAACATGACCAAGGCCGAAGCCGCCAGCGCCTTCGGCAACGCGACGGTCTACATGGAAAAATTCCTCGAAGACCCGCGCCACATCGAATTCCAGGTGATGGCCGATTCCCACGGCAACGCGATCCATCTGGGCGAGCGCGACTGTTCGATGCAGCGCCGCCATCAGAAAGTCGTCGAGGAAGCGCCCGCGCCCGGCATCACCGAGGCGCAGCGTAAACTGATCGGAGAGCGCTGCGCGAAGGCCTGCGTCGACATCGGTTATCTGGGCGCCGGCACCTTCGAGTTCTTGTATGAAAAGGGCGAGTTTTATTTCATCGAGATGAATACCCGGGTGCAGGTCGAGCATCCGGTTACCGAGATGGTGACCGGTTTCGACATCGTGAAGGAGCAGCTCCGCATCGCGGCCGGCGAACGTCTGTCGATCACCCAGGAGCAGGTCAAGCTGACCGGCCACGCGATCGAATGCCGACTGAACGCGGAAGACCCGAGGACTTTCATGCCGTGTCCCGGCACGATCGATCAGTTCCACATGCCCGGCGGCCCCGGCATCCGCTGCGAGACGCACATCTATAACGGCTACAAGGTGCCGCCGTATTACGATTCGATGATCGGCAAGCTGATCGCGCACGGCGAAGACCGCCAGAGCGCGATCGCGCGGATGAACACCGCGCTCAGCGAAATCATCATCGAAGGCATCAAGACCAATATTCCGCTGCAGCAGGACATCATGAGCGACAGCGCCTTCGCGGCCGGCGGGCAGAATATCCATTATTTGGAAAAGAAGCTCGGGCTTTATTAATCCATGCGCGTTCCCGCGCTCTGCGCGGGAGCGCCGACAGCATTCCCGCGGTGCGTGACCAGCGTTACGTACCGCTTCCCATTCGAATGAATGGAACGTTCAATTTTCAACACGACTCTCCGCATGGCCTGGCAACAAATTACCGTGATTACCGATGAAAAGACCGCTCCCGCAGTCGCCGACCTGTTCAGCGATCTCGGCGCGGTGTCGGTAACCTATATGGACGCCGAAGACGAACCGGTGTACGAACCCGCGATCGGCGAAACCAAGATATGGAGCAACACCGAAGTGATCGCGCTGTACGAGCTGGATGCGGATATCGACGGCGTGACTTCGCGCGTGCGCCAGGCATTCGACGCGGCCCTGCTGCGCGACTGGCGGCAGGAGCTGATCGAGGACCAGGCCTGGGAACGCGCCTGGATGGAATATTATCACCCGATGAAATTCGCCGATAAACTCTGGGTCTGTCCGACCGGCCAGGAACAAGAGGAGCCGGGCACGGTCTGCATGCTGCTCGATCCGGGCCTCGCCTTCGGCACCGGCACGCATCCGACCACCGCGCTCTGCCTCGAATGGCTGGCGGAGCACGATCTGGCGGGCAAGACCGTGATCGATTACGGCTGCGGCTCCGGCATTCTCGCGGTGGCGGCGGTGCTGCTCGGCGCGAAGGTCGCGCACGCGGTCGATATCGATCCGCAGGCATTGACCGCGACCCTCAGCAACGCCGAAAAAAATGCGGTGCAGGACAAGATCAAGGTGTATCTGCCGGAACAATTGCCGGCGATGCAGGCGGACATCGTGCTGGCGAACATTCTCGCGAAGCCTTTGTGCGAACTCAGCGCGCGCATTTCTGAACTGGTCGTTCCGGGCGGCGCGCTGATTCTGTCCGGCATTCTGGCCGAACAGACCGAGCAGGTCGCGGACGCTTACCGTGCTCTGATCGAATTGAACGCGCCGACGCAGCAGGAAGACTGGATACGTCTGGACGGATTGAAACGCTAGGTTGAGATGTTTACCCGCTGCCCCGAATGCCTGACCACGCAACGGATTACGCCGGTAGTGCTGCGCAGCGGCCGGGGCATGGTGCGCTGCAAACGCTGCTCCGCGATGTTCGATGCGCTGGCGACGCTGGCCGAGACCGAAATGCTGGCGGCCGCCGATGTGCAGCCTTCCGAGGAGACCTGGGCCGAACACAAGGGCCGGTATCAGTCGGTCTGGCGTATCGGGCTGGCGCTGGGCGTGGTGGCTCTCTTCGCGCAGGGGCTGTATTTTGAAGGCGGCCGCGCGCTGCAGAACCCGAAAATGCGTCCGGCGTTCGAAAAGCTCTGCGCCGTGTTGCATTGCCGCCTGCCGGACTATCAAAACCTGGCCGAGCTCTCCGTCTTGCGCAATTCGTTCAGCGAGCTGCCGAACCGGCATTATGCGTTCAAGTTGGTGTTGAACAATGAGGGCGCCTTTCCGATGCGTTATCCGGTGATCGGCCTGACCCTCTTGACTTATGACGGCCAGCCGTTCGCGCAGCGGCAGTTTCGGCCGGACGAATATCTGGCCTCGCAGCAGCAAAATACGCGCCTGGCCGCTAACAGCGCGGCCGAAATCAATCTTGAAATCGCCGCGACCCAGACGAAGGTCGGCGGTTTTCATTTCGATCTCAGTTATTAAACGATGGATATACCCGAGTTATTTTTAAAGAAAAACGAAGACAAGCGCCTGCGCCTCGGGCACTTGTGGATCTTCAGCAATGAAATCGATAGCAAGCGCTCGCCGCTGAACGGCTTTGCGCCCGGCGATCTGGCGCGGGTGCTCGCGCACGACGGCAAGCCGCTCGGCACCGCCTACGTGAATCCGAATGCACTGATCTGTGCGCGCCTGTTGTCGCGCAAGCCGAATCTGAAATGCGGCGCCAATTTCTTCAAGGAAAGGCTGCAGACAGCGTTGGCGCTGCGCGAAACGGTGTTCGACAAGCCGTATTACCGGCTGGTGTTCGGCGAAAGCGACGGCCTGCCGGGACTGGTGATCGACCGTTTCGGCGATGTGCTGTCGGTGCAGATCACCACGGCCGGTATCGAGCAGCGCAAGGACATCTTGCTGGCCGCGCTGGTCGACGTGTTGGATCCTGCCGCGATCGTCTTCAAAAACGACAACAGCCAGCGCCAGCTCGAAGGCCTGGATACGGCATCGGTCGTCGCTTACGGCGCCTTGCCGGAGTCCTTGATCATCGAAGAAAACGGCGCAAAATTCAGAATCGATATTCTAAACGGCCAAAAAACCGGCTGGTTTTACGATCACCGGATGAGCCGGGCCGAGCTGGCCCGTATCGCGAAAGGCAGGCGCGTGCTCGATTTGTTTTCGTACACCGGCGCCTGGGCGATGCCTTCGGCGATCGCCGGCGCGCTCGAGGTCACCTGCGTGGACGGCTCCGAGTCGGCGTTGAATCTGGCGCGCGAAAATGCGGTCTTGAACGGCGTCGAGGACAGGGTGCAGTTCGCGCACAGTGACGTGTTCGATTTTTTGAAAGAGGCGCGCCAGGAGCGCCGTCTCTATGATATGATCGTGCTCGATCCGCCGGCCTTGATCAAACGCAAAAAGGATTACCAGCAGGGCTACGAGGCCTACCGCCGGTTGAACCATCTGGCGTTGCAGGTGCTGGCGAAAAACGGCATATTGATCTCAGCCTCCTGTTCGTTCCATCTGAGCCAGGGCGATCTGCATGAAATCCTGCGCTCGTCGGGCCGTCACATCGACCGGCATTTGACTTTTATCGCCCAGGGCGGCCAGGGGCCGGATCATCCGATCGATCCCGCAATTCCGGAGACCCAGTATTTGAAGACCTTTTTCTGCTCGGTTTCGTCCGCTTTATAAAGTCATTGAGGCATCTTGATGACCAAGGTAGAATACCGAGAATCTTGCGTTCTTTGCGGCCAGCCTGTCGAAATTGCGGGCTTCACGTTGGAAACGCCCGACGGAATTTTAAAGTTTTGCTGCGCCGGCTGCCTGAGCATTTATCAACTGCTTAACGATAAGAATCTCTTATCGGCAAGCCCATCATCACTAAAAAAAGAGGGTAAAGAGTAAATGAAAGCCTGTGAATCATGTTCCGGCCGCGCCGAAATCGGCAAATATCATAAACAGGTCCCGGTTTGGCGCCGGGCGATCGGTCTGGTATTCGTGTATCTGCCGATCATTACCTTGCCGTTCGTGTTTATCAGCGCTTATCTGACTTATTATCATCTGATTTTGATCGGCGGCCGCAATATCAAGCCGTTTTCGGCGTTTTTGCCGGACCGCGCCAGCCATCGTTACGACTTGAAAACCCAGATCACGATGGACGGCTCGTTCAAGGCCAGCCTGGCGCAGTCGAAACTGTACTGGATCCTGAACTGCACCTGGTATTGCCCGGTCAGCGTCGCGGTGTTCGAATGGCATGCCTACATGGTCAAGATCGTCGAAAACTGGTGGTGCCCGTTCGCGCACGAAAAGAAGGAAGGTTACAGCAACGGCAAGATCGATCAGTCTTTCTGGCATATTTATCCTGAAGACCGCGTCAAACTGAATCCGGAAGACCTGAACAATCCGATCTGGAACGAAGAGGCCGAAGCGGCCAATAAAACTTCCGGTTCGGCCGGCTGATTGAACTCAAATCCGGCTTCCTGCCGGACTTATTAAGAGGAGCGGCGGCCTCGCCGCTCCCGCAGAATCGTAAAGGCCTGGAATCCTCCTGGCACGCAAGCAAAAAAGCACTGCATTAACAAGAAGCCGGCAACCCGGCATGATTATCCCGGCCGTTGCCGCGGGTTTTACTTTCTATCTTTTTCTATGTGGAACCCGATGCGGATAGGTCCTTACCCACTCGCGAATAATGTGCTGTTGGCGCCGATGGCCGGCATTACCGACCGCCCGTTTCGCGAAATTTGTAAACGTTTTGGCGCGGGCCTGACCGTTTCGGAGATGACCGCCTCGAATCCGGCCTTGCGGCTGCATGCGCGCACGCTGTTGAAGTCGGACGGCGAAGGCGAAAGCGGCCTGCGTTCGGTGCAGATCCTCGGCACCGATCCTGTGCAGATGGCGGAGGCAGCCCGGTTCAATGTCGAGCGCGGCGCCCACATCATCGACATCAACATGGGCTGTCCCGCCAAAAAAGTTTGTTCGGTCGCGGCAGGTTCCGCGTTGCTGAGAGACGAAGCGCTGGTCGGCCATATTCTCGACGCGGTGGTCAATGCCGTCGAGGTGCCGGTCACGCTGAAGATCCGGACCGGTTGGGATCTACACAACCGCAATGCGGTCCGAATCGCAGAGATCGCCGAAAATGCCGGCATCGCCGCCCTGACCGTACACGGCCGCACGCGCGCCTGCAAATTCAACGGCGAGGCCGAATACGACACGATCGCCGCGGTCAAGCAGGCGGTCGGCATACCGGTAATCGCGAACGGCGATATCGACAGCCCGGAAAAGGCCCGCTTCGTGCTCGCAGCAACCGGCGCCGACGCGGTGATGATCGGCCGCGCCGCTTGCGGCAACCCATGGCTGTTCGAGCAGATCCGGCATTTTTTTCAAGACGGCGACAAGCGTTGGCAGCCGGCCTCGGCGACTATATTTAACACGATCGAGGCGCATCTCGAACAATTGTATGGTTTCTATGGCGAGTCGGCCGGTGTTAAAATCGCCCGCAAACATATCGGCTGGTATCTGGGGCGTTTCGACTCGATTAGCCAGGATGTCAGGCAGGCGCTGAATGCGGCCACCATTGCGACAGAGCAGTTACGTTTGATGCGGTCGGCATTGGACTTTTTAAACTAACCGCCGGGTTGAGCATCTCATGGAAAAATCCGATAAATCATCCCCAGACAGTTTTGACCTCAGCTTAGCTGGCGGTCAGATAGAACACAGAGACACAGACTTGGACTTTAACGCTATTCATTCGATTCCCTTATCGGCGCATGTCAAACAGGCCGTCGATCTGTATTTTGCCCAGATGAAGGACCACGACGTGGTCAATCTGTACGAGATCGTGATGAGCGAGGTCGAAAAACCCTTACTCGAGTCGGCCTTGCGTCATTCCGGTTATAATCAGACCAAAGCCGCTAAGGCCTTGGGACTGAGCCGCAGCACCCTGCGCAAAAAACTCGAACAGCACGGATTGTCTTAAACGGGGCCAAGTCCCGTGCCCGATTTTACTCACACAACTATTTTCCTATGAATAAAACCATTAAACGCGCACTCGTCAGCGTATCCGACAAAACCGGGATCGTTGATTTTTGCCGCCAGCTCAGCGAGCTTGGCATCGTGATCCTTTCGACCGGCGGCACCGCCAAGACCTTGGCCGAAAATAACATCCCGGTCACCGACGTCTCCGACCATACCGGCTTTCCGGAGATGATGGACGGCCGCGTCAAGACGCTGCATCCGAAGATTCACGGCGGCATCCTGGGACGCCGCGGCATCGACGACCAGGTGATGGCCGCGCACGGCATCGATCCGATCGATCTGGTCGTGGTCAATTTGTATCCGTTCGAACAGACGATCAGCAAACCCGATTGCGATCTCGAAACCGCGATCGAAAACATCGACATCGGCGGGCCGACGATGATCCGCGCCGCCGCGAAAAATTACAACGATGTCGCGGTCGTGGTCGAGCCGGCCGATTATGCCGGGGTGCTGGCCGAGCTGAAGGCCCAGCACAACAGCCTGAGCCTGGCGACGCGCTTCAAATTGTCGCTGACCAGCTTCGCGCACACCGCGCGCTACGATACCGCGATCGCGACCTATCTGGCCAAGATCAACGAGCAAGCGTTTCCCGAGACATTGAACCTGCAGTTCTATCTGAAAGAAACGATGCGCTACGGCGAAAACCCGCATCAGGGCGCGGCCTTCTATCGGGAAAAAACTCCTGCCTCCGGCACGATCGCGGCAGCGGCGCAGTTGCAGGGCAAGGCGCTGTCCTACAACAACATCGCGGATGCGGACGCGGCGCTCGAATGCGTCAAATCTTTCGACGAGAAGCCGACCTGCGTGATCGTGAAGCACGCGAATCCGTGCGGCGTCGCCGAGTCCGATTCACTGCTCGCGGCCTATGACAGGTCCTATGCGACCGATCCGACTTCGGCCTTCGGCGGCATCATCGCGTTCAACCGCGAACTCGACGAAGCCACCGCGGCCGAAATCATCAAGCGCCAGTTCGTCGAAGTGATCATCGCGCCGAAGGTCAGCGCGGGAGCGCGGAATGTACTGTCTGCGAAACAGAACGTACGCGTGCTCGAAGCCGGCGCCTGGCAAGGTTCCGTGACGCCCGGCTTCGATTTCAAGCGCGTCGCCGGCGGCCTGTTGGTGCAGGACCGGGACAACGGCCGAATCGGCGCGAGCGACATCAAGGTCGTCAGCAAGCGCGCGCCGACCGCCGAGGAGCTCGGCGATTTGTTGTTCGTCTGGAAAGTCGCGAAATTCGTCAAATCGAATGCGATCGTCTACGGCAAAAACCGGCAAACGATCGGCATCGGCGCGGGTCAGATGAGCCGGGTCTATTCGGCCAAGATCGCCGGCATCAAGGCCGCCGATGAAGGCCTGGTCGTGCCGGGTTCGGTCATGGCCTCGGATGCGTTCTTCCCGTTCCGGGACGGCATCGATGCGGCTGCGGCGGCCGGCATCACCGCGGTCATCCATCCCGGTGGCTCGATCCGCGACGAAGAGGTGATCGCCGCGGCCGACGAACACAACATCGCGATGGTCTTTACCGGTATGCGCCATTTCAGGCATTGATACGCATTTTCTCTTTTCTTGCGTTTATAACTTATCTTGCAGAACATTATGCACATTCTGATCGTCGGCAGCGGCGGCCGTGAACACGCCCTGGCCTGGAAGGCCAAACAATCCCCGAAAGTCGAAAAAGTCTTCGTCGCGCCCGGCAATGCGGGCACCGCGCTGGAGCCCGGCATCGAAAACGTCGCGATCGCGGTCGACGACATCGATGCCCTGCTCGACTTCGCCAAACAAGAAGCGATCGGCCTGACCATCGTCGGCCCCGAAGTGCCGCTGGTGCTTGGCATCGTCGACCGCTTTCAGGAAGCGGGCCTGAAGTGCTTCGGGCCGACCGCAAAGGCCGCCCAGCTCGAAGGCTCGAAAAGCTTCTGCAAGGATTTCATGGTCCGACACCAGATTCCGACCGCCGCCTATCAGACCTTCACCGACAAGGACAAGGCGATCGCCTACATCAAGGCACAGGGCGCGCCGATCGTTGTGAAGGCCGACGGCTTGGCCGCCGGCAAGGGCGTGATCGTTGCGCAGACAGAGCAGGAAGCGATCGATGCGGCCTCGGACATGCTGTCCGGCAATGTGTTCGGCGAAGCCGGCAGCCGGGTCGTGGTCGAGGAATTTCTGCAAGGCGAGGAGGCCAGCTTCATCGTGATCGCCGACGGCAGCCACGCCCTCGCGATGGCGACTTCGCAGGATCACAAGGCCCGCGACGACGGCGACAAGGGCCCGAACACCGGCGGCATGGGCGCGTATTCGCCGGCGCCGGTCGTGACCCCCGAAATCCATCAGCGCGTGATGCGCGAGGTGATCGGGCCGACCCTGAAAGGCATGGCCGAAGACGGCCTGCCGTACACCGGCTTCCTGTACGCGGGATTGATGATCGCCGCCGACGGTTCGATCAAGGTGCTTGAATACAACTGCCGCTTCGGCGACCCCGAAACCCAGCCGATCATGATGCGCCTGAAGAGCGATTTGGTCGAACTCTGCGAGGCGGCCTTGGCGGGCAGGCTCGATCAGGTTACGAGCGAGTGGGACCCACGCCCCGCGCTCGGCGTGGTGATGGCGGCCGGCGGTTATCCGGACGCCTATCAAAAAGGCGCGGTGATCAAAGGGCTTCCGACCGGCGAAAGCCGGGACAGCAAAGTCTTCCACGCCGGCACGGCGCAATCCGGCCAGGACGTCGTGACCGCCGGCGGCCGCGTGCTCTGCGCCTGCGCGCTGGGCGACACGGTCGCCGAGGCCCAGAACAAGGCCTACCGGCTGGTCCGCAACATCGACTGGGACGCTGTTTATTACCGGACCGATATTGGCTTCAAGGCCATTGATCGTACCGTGTAAGGCGTATATCTCCAATATGTCGCTTCCTTGTTCCCACGCTCCGCAGCGTGGGAATCCCGTTCGCGCAGTTCCGGCGGTGCGTGACAATCGAGAGTCTGTGCAAGAAAATAATTGAGAGCGGGGTAAAAATATTTTTCAATTGCCCTATCCTCACTTTTCGACAACCCTTCGAACGCCATTTTATCTTTGCGGTCATTCGTCGACCGGTCAAGCTTTCTACTCCTGCCTTATATCGCCCAATGAGGCGATCCTAACTCAGACTGTTTCCCCCTCCTTAGTCCTTTAATTTTGGCAGATAACCAGTCAAGCCCCTTTCAGCGGGCTTGACTGGTCTTTAGCTTAGCCGTTTTATTGCCTGATATTCGTCAATGCAGTGGCCGGAGAGGTGCCGCCTACATTGGATTTGACGACGAGCGGCTTCTGCGAGCACGGGGTCGCATACGTTCCACCGAGCTTGCAGGCCGGTGGCGGCGCTCCGACCAGCGTCATCGTGTAGTTGCCATTCCCGTTGTTGGTCAGCGTTGCTGCCGGAGGTGTAAAGGTGGTTCCCGACTCGGTCAGATAAGGCTGCAGCGTCAAGGTCACATTGGGGCTGACGACGCTCGAAGTGGCGGTGAGATCAAGCCTTTGTTTGCTGGTGCGATACTGCGCAGTGGATATCGTGTCAGAGTCCGCAATCGGTTTGACGGTGACAGTGTTGGATTCGGACGCCGAGACGGTGCCGGCACTATTTGTCGCCGTGATCGAGATTTGGATCACGGTGGGATCAACCTGGCCGACCGGGAGAACCGGCGCAGTGAAGGTTACCGTCGCCCCAGTTGGCGGGTTTTGGGTGGTGATGAAGTTGGTCAGGGCGGGAGTTCCGGACTGGCTCACTGTGAAGGTAAGCGGAGTGATATTATTCGGATCGCTGCCGCTGACCGTGAAGCTACCGTTCGCCCCGGATACCAACGAGACCGGTGCTACTTGGTTGACCGTCGGAGCGGCCGGAGCATTGATGGTGACCGAGGTGCTGGCCGTATTGGTGCCGCACGCATTCGTCACCGTGAGCGAGAGGTTGTCCGTCGTATTCGCTGTAACCGTCTGTGCCGTATAGACCGGAGCGGCTATGGCCGTGTCGCTGAGAGTTCCCGAAGCCGGGGTGGCCCAGGCATAGGTTAAGGGTGGAGTCCCGGTGGCGCTGCCAGCGAGAGTGACCGTTCCGCCAGACGCTACGGTGTAGGGACCGCCAGCATTGGCAGTCGGAGCAACACAAGCCGTGCTTGGGGCAATGTTGCTGGGCCAGGGATTGAGCACTCCTACTTTAGTGCCTGCCGAGGAAGTATACCCACCCAGGGCAAGGAAATCGATGGCGTTGAAATTATTCTCCACGATCGGAGTGCCCGGGATGTTCTCGGGGAAGATATACTCAAGGATGGGAGCGTGGTACTGGCCGTAGAAGAGCCCGTTAGCCGAGGTCTTCGTCTGGTCGTTGGCGGCAAGAGCGACAACCTGCGACTGCTGGCCTTCGATGACCGCCCGCACTTCGCGTGTCGGCGGCAGGAAGGTACCGGCCGCGTTCATGACGCATTGTTTGTCGGGTTTGGTCGGAACGGTCCCGAATGGCAGGCAGGGTGGCCGGAAACGCCAGCGGCCCTTGACCGCGCCATTGGGGGGGCCTGGGTCGACACCGATGGTGCCCCAGTCACGGTCGGATATGGCGCCGGTCGCGGGATCGAGATCGATACCGTAAAGGTGGATGTTACGACTCGGGTCGGTGCTCATGCCCTCGAAGCGGGTCCGGACCGCTGCCTCGCCGGCCCCGATGACGGTCAGGCCGCCTGTGCCGATGAGACCGACGTCGGTCAGAACGTAGGCGGGGTTGGTGCCTGGCGCGGTGTAGATGCCGGCGTTGTTGGTGACTGTGTGAGCCGAGACATACGAGCCAGCCGTGTCGTTGATGAGGGTTCCGGCGAAGGTGACATAGTCGCCGATCTCCATGGGGGCCTGAATCCTGGGATCAAGAGCTCCTCCGTTGGGAAGGCTTGCCGGATCTGTCATCGTCTGGCTGAGCGCAAAGGTGCCGTCGGGGTTGGCTATTCGGTTGGTCCGGGGACACAGCGGATCGTCTGGGTTAAGGAAATTGCCAGCGCCATCCGTCGCGTTCGGATCGAGAGGGACACGCGGGAAGCACATCGGGTAGCCGGTGGCCGAGCTGATCGTCGGGTTGTCGGGGTCGACCGAGAAGCGCTGGTCGGGCGTCATCACCCGCCCATAACGTCCCAACGGATCGTTGAGTCGCACCCGGGTTCCCGTGCTCGAGCTTCCGATCGTACCGCCGACGCGGAACTCCCCAGTTGTGTAGTCGATGAAGTTGATGTAGCCGGCTCCGGAGTTGAGACCATTCTGCGCGATGTCAATCAGGCCGGCGATGTAGGTATCACCAACCCGGTTGCCCACGACATGTACCTCATAGGTGTAAAAGGGCGTTGGCGAGTCGGCTAGGGCCATGCCGGTCTGCGCGCCGGCGTAGGGTGCGGGAGCTTGGGAGAAGAGCTCCTGCCAGGTCAGCGCGTTGGCGGGCAGGATCACAATGGTATTTGCCGGCACAGTCACGACTTGGTCGTTGACCATCAAAGTGCCTCCGGAGAGTGGATCGGCGGGAGTTGTGAGTGTGGCCGTCTGAAGGAAGCCGTTGATGTCGAACTGGGTGCTCGGCGGTGGCACGAACGCGGCGAACACTGCATCTACATCCGAGATCCATAATGCCATCACTATTAATCCCATCATAATGATGTGGACAAATGTGCGATGGCGGCTTTGGGGTTGCGTCCCCAACGGGTGGGGACTGTGCATTTCTGCCATTTTTTGCTTTGCTTTCATTTCAGTTCTCCTGAATATGAAGATGAATTGTTAATAGTTCTTTCTCTATTCCAAGAACCTTGATTAACCGTTTCCGTTTCACCGTCCTTACGAACCCAGTAGCCATTTTCTAGCAAGGGGAATTTTCCTTTGTGGTCGTGGAGGACAAAACTAAACGGACTAAACGCCTGTTTTGGAAGGAGCGAAAAGTTGCTTTTAACCTCCTCTTTCGCCTTAAATTTTGCAGATTCAATGAATTTAGCCACTCTATGAGCGGTAAAGAGAAAGATAAGAAACGATTTATTTTCTTAACTTCTAGGGAGACTGTGAGTGTGAGCCCGAGTGGCGACTGCCCCGAATCTGCTTTGTTGAATTTATCGCAAAAGCAGATCAGACAACCTCGGGTGAACAACGGATATTGAACTAAGGAAATACCTGATGATAAAAGGTCGAAATTGGTTTTTTATTCAGGTGTTACCTCAATTTACTTGATAGGTGATGCGTATATTGTTGAAATAAATAGCCTTCTTTTAGGGTAAGCGGCTAAGGTTGCTGCGGGGTTGTCCCCGAGGCGTCAACAAAAGCCAGGAGCTTGGGTTTTTTTGCTTCGAAACGCCGCCATGCCAAGGGGTCATTCCAAGGGGCGGGTCTTGCAATCAAGCATTATTTAGATCTGCTTTTATTGATCGCTCTACTGACTGTAGAATAATGAACGCCAAATGCATCGGCAATTTGCTGCATGGTGTAATCACCGCTCGCATAGGCTTTTTTCACTCCTTCCTTGGCATTGGGAAAGGTTTCGACATAATAGCTTAATGGTTTGCCTAAAGGTCTTCGTTGCGCTTTTGGGATTTCTTTTAAATCCCCCGATTCGGCTTGAATTTGGCTTTGTTGTCTTTCCACGAAGGCTTTCTCGCCAAGAAAAATCTGATTTTTTAGTTTTTCCCAGACGGGGGGCAATCCGATGCCCGCACGGACAAAATTCTGATATCGAACAATCGCTTGTTCTCGTTCCGAACCCAATTGGCTTAACAACCAATCAACGTGTAAGGATCTTAACGGCGGAACTTGACCGATCGTTGCTCGATAACTGCTCCAAGGCCAATCCGCTACATCTTTGACCATCTGCGCTCTTACCGGATTCAACACCACATAGCGAGACAGCTCAAGCAAATAACTGTCCTTTTCCACTAAAATAGCTTTATAGCGACCTTGAAACACATGGCCGACGCGCCGATGTTTCCGATTGAAAGTTTGCGTGTAAACGCCATTCAGCTGACGCATGCCTTTGGATAAATTGCCCTCCACAGTCTCCACCAGCACATGGTAATGATTACTCATCAAACAATACGCATGGCAAATCCAGTTAAACCGGGAGCAAACGTCGTTGAACAATTCGAGCCAGTTTAATCGGTCTTCATCATCAAGGTATATCTCGCTTCTTGCATTACCCCGCGAAGGCACATGATATAACCCGCCTGCCAATTCTAATCTGAGTGGTCTCGCCATAAGTGTCAGTGTAAACAACTTTTGCTATATTGCAAGACCTGACCATGTAGTCCCATTAAAGACAACGTTATTCGTAGCTTTTGGGGGTAACCAGCTATGTATCAAAACCATCATGAATAGTATGGTGGCTTGAGTCTAAATCTCTCCAAAGCTGGTTTAATAACTCTTCGAATTCATCTCTTAGCCTACCAAATGAGACGTGGCCTTTAATCATATAAGATAACACACGCCTCATTGATTTAGACTTCAAGGATGATTGTATTGCATGTTTGAAATATTCATCCCACAAAGCCAGATAACCATCTGTTTTATCTTTATCAACGCTATCTAATTTATTTGTGCAAAACCATTCATCAAAGCATTGATACCAATATTGTTCAATAGCTGACTTCGCTTTGTCATCTATATCAATATCTTCATCTTTCTGAAAAATATAATCCGGTATGTTTTGACGAATGGTCAAATAACGACTTCTTAAGTCCAAATATAATTTTGTTTTATTAAAATCTTTAGTTCTTGCGTTGTTCCGGATAGATATTCCTAAACCAGACCAAGCGGCTATTGCTGATAGCGACCATATAACTTCTTTTATGGTTTCGGTTTCCATGATCTCTTCCTCAGTTGACAAGTTTTGTATTTCTTTTAGGCAGGATATTATCGTAATGAGCACAAATTTGTCACTACCTGGCAATTTAGGCGCCAAGGGATCAGGTCATGCAATAAAGCATTTTTGGATCTGCTTTTAGTAATTGTTTGCTATATTGCAAGACCTGGCCCCAAAGTTTTACTGGGACGGGGTTCTCACCCGCTAGAATGTGCAGCATTGCCCAGCCGCAACCAAGACCTGACCCCATAGTCCCGCTAACGACCAGCGTTGAGCAGCGCGGGCGGCTTTATCGCCCGTGTCCGCTCGAACGGCTTGTTAGGCGATGACGTTACACGAACGACGCAGTTCATTCCTCACCGCACCCTACGACATTGCCGAGTTACCGCATCTTACCACGTTATTTGCGCCCTACGGATTGATGGCGTTGTTCGGCATTACTGAAAGGAGCTCTGAATAATGAAGCCGAAGTGAGGCGTTGGATTGCTTACGATGATCTGTTCACCCGATGGCTTTTTAATGACATACCCGTCAAATATTTTTTTCTGACCACCCTGTAGGTTGCCAAACACTTTCACTTTCTCATCCAGAGAAAGACCCAGTTTTTTGTTGTCTGGCAACATGGCTCTAACAAAGATTGAGCCGGAACCGTCCGCTAGGGTAAAACCACCCTCATCAATTTGTGTGACGGTTCCTTCGATTGTGCTTACCGGTGGCAATGCCAAATTCTTAATCGGTGTAGTGCCAGCGCATCCGACGAGCGTTAAAACAACCACAGCCAATACAGATAGAAAGCTCATTTTCATTACGATTTCTCCTTTTTGTTGATAGGCCTAACGTAGAGCTAACCGGCGCTGCGCGGCTTTATCGCGCAGCGTCCAGCGACTGAAAGGAGCAAGGTTGAGCGGCATGTTAGACCGCTAAGTTACCGCAACCAGCAATTCTTCCGAATTGCACGGCGGATGCAGACCGTCTGTCCTGTCTGCAAAATAGCGTTCGGTGAGCACTGCAGCTGATATGTGCTCAACTTTCCTAAAGCCCGCCTCGCGAGCCAGTGCCAGTATCTCGAGCGGCGTGAAAAAGCTAAGCCAAGGTGTGCCGTTTGCCTTTGCACCTGCTGCCGCACGTTCGACGCCGGGACGTATCTCGGGATCATTAAGCTCAATAGGCAACATGAACGACATGACGAATGTCGAACCATGGACGAGCGTTGTGACCTGTCGCAGCGTCGCCATGATCGCTTCTTTGGTTAAATACATACTGACGCCCGTAGAAGCCACCACAGCCGGTTTTCTGAAATCAAAACCCGATGCGCCCAGCCGCTCCTGCCAAGCGTCTCCCGCTTCGAAATTCACCGGTACGAAATGCAGGAAAGGTGGAGTGCCGAAGCCGAGTTCAATGAGGCGCTGTCTCTTCCATTCCTGCGTAGCGGGCTGGTCGATCTCGAATATCTGCATGCCTGACGCAAGTTCAGGCTTTCGCTGTGCGAAGGTGTCCAGCCCCGCGCCGAGAATGACGTATTGCGAAATGCCACGCATGGCTTGATTTGCAACGAGATCTTCGACGAAGCGGGCGCGAGCCACAATGGAGGCGCGAAAGGGCCGCGTAAACGGACTCATATCTTGACGATTGCGCCAACCGTCATCAGGAGCCACCAGTGTCAAGCCGATGATGTCTTCGAGCACGTGAGGAGGGGAGTCTAGTTCTACGTGCAATGCACGCCATAGCGCGGTCCGCACTGCTGTGTTATCTGGAACAACTGCTTGTTTATTGGGCATGATGCTTTCTTCGTGCGATCTAACGTAAAGCTAACCGGGCGCGGCACAGGAAGCTAAAAAATAAAACCGCATTATAACCGCGCTCCGGTTAAGCGCAATGTTAGGTGTCTTTCTTTTTCGTTCTTGCTTTACGTGTTTCACGATTCTTCTGAAGCCTTTCTTCCTCGCGATCAAAGTAGGTTGCATTGCTCGCTGCTACTGTTGCATCCCAAGCTTCTTTATCGTATTTCCTTCGCCAAGCAATGACCGCTTCATTTCCTAGATACCGGTCAATTTTCATGCGTAACGGAAAGCCGCCAGGGAAGTCGCCGAATGTGGTACTCAACGGACCGCCATATATTTGCAGTGGGTCAATTGTCCCAATAACGTCAACCTGGTGCTTACCTAGTAGTGCGTACTTCTCAATGCAGGTTACGGTCTTGACGTAAAGCGGTGAATCTCTAGTGGGCTGGTAATGCTGCTCAAACAGTAGCGGTTTAAGCTCTGATGTATCAACGTCCGCCAACTCATAGAAACTCCTCATTACGAGACCAGTTGTGGCAATGTGGCAAGCTTCTGACTTTGGAAGCATTGGCGAAAGCGAGAAGCGATCAAGGACGATTGCACATCCCCAATACCCATCGTCCGGATTGGTTCGAATTACATCCCCTGGTTGTAGCGCGGAGACAGCAACTTTCATAGACACCTAACGTTACGGTAAGGGGCGCGCCGCTCACTGAGCTTGAACGAAGCCGCCGAACCTTGAAAAAAAACCTAACTTCAAAACCGCCAACGGTCGGCGCGTCCCTTTGACTGACTTGTTAGGCCTAAATAGTAACGGCGAAAGCCTAGCTGCTACCGAAATTATCATGACCTCTATAACCAATATTTGTTTAAGCTATTCCTTCGTAGCTTATTTCAGCTGTATCAGCGCGTTTGTCCAGCACTTCTAGGATTTGTGGGCCTATATCAAGTGCCCATTGAACAGCTGAGGGCTCAATTGAAGCCCCATGTACAGCAACATTCAGAATATTAGCGAGGTCGGAAAGTAGAGAACGTTCATTACCGTTAATCAGTTGACTCTGGTTGAGAAGGCTAAGAATTTGGCTTAAGCCTACTCGCGTTACTTCTATTCCACGGGACTCCGCAAGCCGAATGACTCGACGTTCTAATTCTATTCGAAGCCCTGCAAGTGCCAAATTCGGATCGGAAGGCGCAATAACCTGAAATGAGTATTTATGCTGTGTAGATTGAGGCTCTTCGGCAAGGAAACCTGTCTCACGCGCACGTTCCTCGATTTTTTCAAGCTCTTGGTACTCTACTTTTAGTCCGCCGGGAAATTCCACAGACTTAAATACTGAACTAAGCCAAGGAAGTACCGAAATAGCAAATAGAGTTGCAGTTACTCCGTCAAGCGCAAGATTCGGCCAGACAACATGAATACTCGCCAAAACAAGCGCAGCAATTGTTATAGTTATCTTAATGAGACGAGTGCTCATAGGTATTGCCTAACGTTAAGTAGACACCTATTTAGGTGTATATTAAGCTACGATTATCGGTGTATAACGCCACTCTGACGATCTGCTAAACTGGATGCTACTCTATAAAATTATTGGTAGCAACCTCTTTATGCTAACGAAAAATACACCGCCAAAACTCCTTGATCAAGTCCGCGACCGGATTCGCGTCAAGCACTACAGCATACGTACCGAGAAGCTCTATGTGCAGTGGATCAAGCGGTTTATTTTGTTTCATGGCAAACGCCATCCGTTAGAAATGGGTGCGGTTGAGGTTGAAGCATTTTTGACGCATCTGGCTGTGGAAGTGAGGAGGATCAAAAATAAGGAAAAATACTTTATTTTCATCCCCTCATCCCAGCCTTCTCCCGGAGGGAGAAGGAGCGAAGCTGTTCTTAACTTAACGGCATTGGTAAGCCCCCTGGATCGGTTATAACCCTGGCTTACTCCACGGGCTCATCGGAGCCTGATCGGATCGTGCCCCGTTTGTTGGACGGCTGGACGTTTCTTGCTCCAGGGAGGATAATCGCTGAACTTTCCTGCGCAATCGAGCCTCCATCTTCCCGCCAAAGTTTATTCCGACGCTATGGCCAATCAACTGTACACGCTGGTCGATAATTTCCGAAATCTCGCTTCCGACGCGGCCGATTTCGTACTGGCCACGATCATTTCAACTCAGGGTTCGACCTATCAGAAGGCCGGGGCGAGGATGCTGATTGCGCCCGACGGCACATGCCAAGGGATGCTTAGCGGCGGTTGTTTCGAAAGCGATCTTAGCGAGCGTGCGCGTTCGGTCTTTGCGACCGGCAGGGCCGTCACGGTGGATTACGACATGCGCTCGCCCGAAGAGATGATCTGGGGACTCGGTCTCGGCTGCAACGGGGCGGTCAAAATTTTCCTGCAATTGCTGAAGGCCGAGGAACATGACTTCCCTTTGGACGTGCTGGCCCAGGCGGTCAGCAATGATCGGCAGGGCGTGTTGCTGACCGTGATCGAGTCCACCCACCACAAATTACCGGCGGGCCGGTCGCTATTTCTACGGGAAGAGGATGGCGAGAACGATGATTCGTCCTGGCCTGATGCGCTGATCGCCGCGGCGCGGCGGACTCTGTCGGGCGATAGGCCCCATAGCGAAAACCACCTTATCGAGGATAAGACGGTCAGCGTCTTTTATGACCCGATCCGCCCGTTGCCGCGCTTGCTGATCGTCGGGGCCGGTACCGATGCGGTACCCGTCTTGCAATGCGCGAAGGCGCTGGGCTGGCGGGTCACGATCGTCGATCACCGGCCCGCCTATATCAAGCCGGAACGCTTCGCGTCGGCTTGCCGCTTGTTTCATTGCCCGCCGCAACACCTGGCCGGCAACCTGCAACTCGATCATTTCGATGCGGCCGTGCTGATGTCGCACAGTTTCGAATATGACAGCCGGTTTCTGAAAAGTATTGCGGACAGCCGGATTCCTTTCATCGGTCTGCTCGGGCCTAAGGCGCGCAAGGAAAGGCTTCTCGAAGGTCTCGGTGCTCAGGCGGCAAAGCTCGAAGGCCGTGTCTTCGGGCCGGTCGGGCTCGATATCGGCGCCCGAACGCCGGAGGAAATCGCGCTTTCGATCATGGCCGGCATTCTGGCCGCGCAGAACCGCCGGCAGGGCGGCCAGTTGACTATGGATAAAGTCTCTGCGCATGCCTGATGCCTATCCGAATGTCTATGCGCTGATTCTCGCCGCGGGCGGCTCCCGCCGCCTGGGCAGGCCGAAGCAATTGCTGCGCTGGCAGGGTCAGACCCTGCTCGAACGGGCGATCGGCAGCGCGCGCGAGGTATTGCCGGGGCGGGTCAGCGTGGTGCTGGGTGCAGAGGCGGAGTCGATCCGCGCGGCGGTCGATTTAAATCCGGTCGAAACGCTGCAGAATCCTGACTGGCAGGACGGTCTTGCCTCCTCGATAAGGCTGGGGATTGAGGCCTTGCCGGCTTCGGCCGAAGCGGTGCTGATCCTGTTGTGCGATCAGCCCTTGATCGATTCGGCGCATCTTGCAGCATTGCTCGACGCCTGGCGGAGTGAACCCGGCCGTATTATTGCCAGTCAATATGACTTATCCTGTGGCGTGCCGGCGTTGTTTCCGGCTGTGTATTTCGACCGCCTCAAAACATTGACCGGGGATAAAGGCGCCAAACCGTTGCTGCAAGAGTTCGACGCGCACGTGATCAAGATTCCATGCGCGCGGGCCGAACTCGATATCGATACGCAAAGTGATTTTGAACGTTTAACCGGGCAGACATTGGCCGAGGAGTGAATCATGACAACCCTACTGATCAACGGCAAAGAGCATCCGATCGATGCCGAAGACGACATGCCCCTGCTCTGGGCGATCCGCGATCTGGCCGGCTACACCGGCACCAAGTACGGCTGCGGCATCGGCCTGTGCGGGGCCTGTTCGGTCCTGCTCGACGGCAAGCAGACCTTCTCCTGCGTCACGCCGGTCAGCGCGGCGAAAGGCAAGGCGATCACCACGATAGAGGGCCTCGCGACCGAGAAAGGCCTGCATCCGCTGCAACAGGCCTGGGTTGAACAGGACGTGCCGCAGTGCGGCTATTGCCAGTCCGGGCAGATCATCGCGGCGGCGGCCTTGCTAAAGCAGAATCCGCATCCGAGCGACGAGGAGATCCGCGCGAAGATGGGCAACCTCTGCCGCTGCGGCACCTATCAGCAAATCTTTGCCGCGGTCAAACGCGCCGCCGAAATCCAGGGAGCGCAGTCATGAGCGATATCATCAATATTCCGATGTCGCGCCGGCAATTCCTCGGCCTCGGCGCGGCGGCCGGCGCCAGCGTGTTGCTGCTCGGCGTGTCGCTGCCGACCGGTTGCGCCAAGATCGGACAGACCGAACAGGATCAGGACCTGAACGCCTTCATCGGCATCGACGACAAAGGCCAGGTCGTTTTCCAGAATCCTTTCATCGAGATGGGGCAGGGCACCTATACCTCTATCCCGGCGATCATGGCCGAGGAACTAGATGTCGAGATGTCCGCGCTCAAGGTCGTGCAGGCGCCGCACGGTCCCGACTACAAGATCATGTTCGACAACACGATGCGCTTTACCGGCGGCAGCCTGAGCGTCAGATCGTCCTATATGACGATGCGCAAGACCGGCGCGACCGCCCGGGCGATGCTGATCCAGGCCGCGGCCGAGCAATGGGGCGTCAAGCCCGGCGATTGTACGACCGAGCCTGGGGCGGTCGTGCATGCGGCGAGTAGCAGGAAGCTCGGTTACGGAGAGCTGGCCGAAAAGGCCGCCAAACTGACGCCGCCGAAGGACGTGCCGTTGAAAGACAGCGCGGCCTTCAGGCTGATCGGCCAGCCGGTCAAGCGCACCGACAGCCTCGCCAAATCGACCGGCGCGGCCGAATTCGGCATCGACATCAAAGTGGACGGTATGCTGCATGCCGCGGTGATGCAGTCGCCGGTGTTCGGCGGCAAGGTCGCCTCCGTTGATAAAAACGCGGTGCTGAAGCTGCCCGGCGTCGTCGCGGTCGAAGAGATACCGAACGGCGTCGCGGTGATCGCGGACCATTTCTGGCATGCGAAGAAAGCCTTGGAGAAGCTGCCGGTCGCCTTCGACGAAGGCGCGAACGCCGGTTTCTCGACAAAAGATTACAAGGTCAGGTTGCAGGCGGCGCTGAACGAGCCGGGCCATGTCGCCGAGGAAGTCGGCGACGCGGTCAAGGCGATGACTTCCGCCGCGAAGACCATCGAAGCGGAGTATCATGCGCCTTTCATCGCACACGTCACGATGGAGCCGATGAACTGCACCGCGCTGGTCACGAAAGACCGTTGCACGGTCTGGGCGCCGAACCAGGGCGTCGATTTCGTGGTCGGGGTCGCTTCCGAAATCACAGGATTAAAGCCCGAGGCGATCGAGGTGATCACGCCGTTCCTCGGCGGCGGTTTCGGCCGCCGTTTCGTGATGGATTATGCGATCCAGGCGATCACGCTGGCCAAAAAACATCCGGGCAAGCCGATCAAGGTGATCTGGACGCGCGAGGAAGATCTCCAGCACGACCATTACCGGCCGATGTCGGCCGCGAAATTCAGCGCCGGTTTCGACAAGGACGGCAATCCGGTCGCTTTGCAGATCACCTCGGTCGGCGAAGGGCCGATGACCCGCCTGATGCCGGGCTTCGTCAAAAATCCCGATCTGGACGCCAGCGTGTTCGAAGGCACGGTCGAGCTGCCTTATGCGATCCCGAACAAACGCACGAACGTGGTCAACGTGCCGGTCAAAGAGGCGCCGATCGGTTTCTGGCGCTCGGTCGGCCATTCGCAGAATTGTTTTTACAAGGAATCGTTCCTCGACGAGATGGCGCATGCGGTAGGCGCAGATCCGCTCGCATTCCGCCTGAAATTGCTGGCAGAGCAGCCGCGCTTCAAAAAAGTGCTGGAGACCGCCGCGAACATGGCGGGCTGGAAGGCGAAGCCCTGGACCGATACGCAAGGCGTCAAGCATGCGATGGGCTTGGCCCTGCATGAATCGTTCAACAGCATCGTCGCGGAAGTCGCCGAAGTCAGCCTGAATCAGGACGGCGAGTTCAAGGTCGAGCGCGTCTGGGGCGCGGTCGATTGCGGTTTCGCGGTCAACCCCGCGATCGTCAAGCGGCAGATCGAGAGCGGGGTTTGCTATGGACTTTCGGCCGCGATGGGCGAGGCCATCACCTTGGAGAAAGGCCGTGTCGTGCAGGGCAATTTCGACACCTATCCGATCCTGCGCCCCGACCAGATGCCCATCGTCGAGGTCGAAATCATCAACAGCGGCGCGCCGCTCGGCGGCATCGGCGAGCCCGGCACGCCGCCGATCGCGCCGGCCGTCTGCAACGCGCTGTTCCTGCTCAGCGGCCAACGGGTGCGCAGTTTGCCGTTGTCGCAGTATTCGTTTTAATTACTACAAGAAGGTTAAATCATCGATGCAAAAACTGATAAAAAACTATGCGATATTCGGACTGCTTTTTTTCGGCCTGATGCCGATGGCCCAGGGCATGGCCGGCGGCTTGCAGGAACCGCAACAGGTCATCCAAGGCATCTCGGATCAATTGCATCAAAAACTGCAAAACAAAGCCTTTACCAGCAATTTTGCGCAAGTCACCCGCTTCGTCGACGGCGTGATCCAGCCGCATACCGATTTCGACGTGATCGCGCCGCTGGTCCTCGGCAAGCATTGGAAAACCGCGTCGCCGGGCGATCGCGAACGCTTCAAGAACGAATTCAGGACGATGCTGGTCCGCTCCTATTCCAGGGCCTTTGTCGAATATAACAACTGGACCCTGCGTTTCCAGCCGATCGATGCGGGTGGCGACGGCAAGAAGGTCGTGGTCAGATCGGAAGTCTTGCAGCCGGGGCTGAATCCGGTGCAGGTCAACTACCGGATGTATCTCGGGAAAGGCGGCTGGAAAGTGTACGACATCATCATCGCGGGCGTGAGTCTGGTTACCAATTACCGTTCGAGCTTCAGCGAGGACATTCAGAAGAAAGGTTCGTTGGGGGCCTTGATCGACTCGCTGGCCAAGCGTAACGCCGAAGCGCTCAGCGGCAAAGGTTCTTGATCCGGCCGTTACCTTCAAGTGTCAGGGGCGCTTGTCGCCCCTGTTTTGTTATTGAAGCCCGGTTTTTATCCGTACGCGAAATCGCGGCTTTATGGCTGCGACCTCGCCATGTTCTGTTTCGCCCAGGCCAGATTATTCTTGGCGAGCGCATGGCCGGGCTTCAGCGCGATCGCCCTGTTACAGGCGTCGATCGCTTCCCGCCAGTGTTTGAGGTTATTGTTAGCGGCGCAGATATTGTTGTAAGCCTCGGCGTTGTTAGGCTCCCATTGCAGCGCTTTTCTGCCGGCCTCGATGCTCTCGCTGAACTTGCCGGCATTGTACAGCGCCAGGCTTTTATTCAAATAGCCCTGAACGTCGCGAGTCGCCGCATTTCCTGCGTTATAGATAAAAATCGAATAGCCGATTTTTTGATCCGGTTGCCGCAGCCGCATCCAGTCAAAACACATCGATTCGGCAAGATTTTGCGGGGTCAAGAGGCGCCCGGCATGCACGGCCACCAGTTCGCCGGTGTCGCTGCAAGGCGGCGGGGTGTAACTGATTCCGGCACGATTCAGCAGCATTCCTCCCCAGCCGTTGGGCAGATAGGCCAGGCGGTCTATGCTTCTGGCTTGCAGCCAGCGCAGCAAATCCGACCCTCCCTGTCCGTAGTCATCGCCGTTGATCGAGATGCGCCAGCCCTGTTCCGGTCCGCCGGCCAGAAAATTGAAATACATCAGATAATTCGGATGCACCGATAGCGTGCTGATGGCGCTCAGCGCGACCAGAAAACCCGCCGCAAGGACCCGCCCAGGGGTGAGACGGTAACGCAGCGTATAACCGGCAAGCAAAAACAGGAACGGAAATGCCGGCAGAATGTGGCGAATGCCGATTTGCATCTTGCCGATCGAGGCGAGCACGATCAATAACAGCGGCGGTAAGGCCAGAAACAACACGTTCCAGGCATCGCGGGAAAAGCGCGAAAGCGCCTGCGAGAATCCGAATCCGATCAGCACCAGGGTCGCAAGCGGCAGTTTGATCAACAGCAGCAGTGAAAAATAATTCGGCCATCCGCCGGGTCCCGCCTCGCCGAGAAAATAAGTCCAGTGCCCGATGCTGCCGGTGCGGGTCAATACCGATACCATGCCGCTGACAAAATAAAACGGCAAGGGCACCGGCAGCCAGGCCGGCCAAAAACCGGCCAAGCTTTCCGAGCCGGCTTGTAACGACGGGATCAGGGCCTGTGATCGCGATAGATATTCCGGCGGCGTCAGCCAGACGCCGTCGAAAAAATAGGCCAGATCGATGCCGAAAATCGTCATCGCGCTGATGCCCAGCAAGCCGCCGCCGACGATCAACAGCCGGCGTTTACCGTCGTATGGCTGCAGCGCCGGCGAGAACGCGGCCGCGATTCCGGACAAGAGGAATAAGGGTACCAGCAGAACCGCGGTAAATTTTGCGCAAAAAGCGGCGGCGACGGAGAGGGCGGTCCATCCCAGCCGGGCCAAGGTCGGCTCTTTAAAATAGCGCCACCAGCCATACACAGACGCAAACATCAAGGTCGTGGCCGCCATGTCGGTGGTAACCAATGGCGCGTTGGCCAACAGCGGCGGACAAAAGGCAAATAGCGCCAGCGGCAGCCAGGCGCGTTCGGCTCCGAACAATTCTTTCGCCCAGGCATATAAGAGCCAGCCGAGCAGCAGCGCAAAGCCGAGTACCGTCAGCCGTCCGGGCAACAACAGCCTTTCATCGACCGTACGGACATAGGCGCTGGTCGAATAAAAAAGGTCGGCCTGTTTCCAGGCACTCGGCGCGCCATCGGCGACGGACGGAAGCTCCATGAACAGCGAGGGCAGGGCGCCGAGCAACCTTGCCAAGGGCGGGTGGTCGGCGCTCAAACGCGGGTCGCCGGTCTGCAGTTGCGCGACGCCGGCCGTCAAATGAAAAGGATCATCCCAGTATGACGACTGATGCAGTACGCTGAATGCGGCGGCCGTGACGAAAAACAGCACGCAGGCCAGCGAAAAATAAGCCGATAACCTGGCTTGCCAGCGCGCATTTGAGAATAAGTCCGTTGATAATTTCATTGTGATGATGAGTTTGTGGGGCCAAAGTCATTTCAAAAACGCGGCTTCGGAAAGATAAGTGAGCGTCCTGGCGTTGTCAAGCCAGGCTGGCGGCCTAGTTCCTTCTCCCTGTGGGAGAAAGATGGGATGAGGGGATCAAATTAAAGTATTTTCCTTATGTCATTCCCTTGATCCTGTTACTGCCCGGCCCAACGATGCTATGCTATCGCTTGCTGGAACGTCGTCACAACAACGAGGATCGGTAATGACAGAAACCATGCCCTGTACCTTGATCAGCTGGGAAGAGGTTTACCGCCTATGCCGCGAACTGGCGCAGCGATTGCGCGCCGAGGCCGTTCCGATCGACATGATCATCACGGTTGCGAGAGGCGGTTATATACCGGGACGACTGTTGTCGGACATGCTCGGCATTGCCGACCTGACCACCTTCAAGATCGAGCATTACCAGGGCGCGCAAAAGCAGCAGGCAGCCTTCGTCAAATATCCGTTGAATGCGGACATCACCGGGCGCAACGTTCTGCTGCTCGACGATGTTTGCGACAGCGGCGATACCTTTGTGGTCGCGGTCGAGCATCTTCGCGCGGCCGGCGCTTTCAACTCCTTGCACACGGCGGTCATGCAGCTCAAAACCGTATCCGATTTCGTCCCGGATTACTATGTCGAGACAATCCATGCATGGCGATGGATCATCTATCCCTGGGCCGTCAATGAGGATTTGTCGGGCTTGATCGATGCGATGCAGCTTGAGCATCGTGACCCTCTGCGCTTACAGCAGGAATTCAGGACGCGGCATGCCATCGAGGTCAGCATCGGGCAGATTGAGGATGCGCTTCTGCTGCTGGATCCTGCACATCATTCGTAAGCGGAAACGAACGGCAATTCGCTTTTCGAGAATTTATCGGCCGAGCATTGAGCGTGCGCCTGCCGGTTTCGGCTTTTGTGCTGAATTTGGGTCTAACATAATTAATTTATTTATTGCAAATATGGCTAAAATTAATGAATATATAAGAAAACGTAAAATTACTCGTTAGAGTACTTGGAGGGCGAATGTCTCAAATCCGAATCTACAGCATAGAAACTCCGTTACTGGGCGTATTCGGTTTCGCAATTACGGCAGCCGACTTATCCAATGTTCACCACTTCAAGGGCGAGAGTTTTGTCGTTATCGGCGAGTTCTTTCGCGCTTTTTCCTATAAGTTCGATAATGATTCATTCAAAGCCTCCGGAATGGGGCTGTCCGAAGAAGATGTGCTGGCCGAGGCGCTGCAACAAGTAAAAAACGACTTTGCCGGGTATCTGGCTGGCATCGAGCCTGGATCGCCTAGAGCTTTGGTTCTTGAGTCGGTATCCATCGTTCCGTCCGATATGCGTCTGCTCATTCAACACTGCCTTCGCGGCGGCCGTCAGCAACTCGAAGATATTCGGCATAAAACGTCAGTCGAAAAACTACGCGGCCTGATTGATCCCATCATTGACATCCAACCGATTCAGCGCCATGCGCTCTAGCGAGGCGTTCAATCGCAAGGCCGTAGAGGCTTTTTTCAAGCCACGCAGAAGTCTTTCGGCTTCGCCTCTTTGTGTCAGTTGTTCTGCGCGCCCTGGTTGATCCAGGCTTTTATCGTGTCGATCTTACTCTTAGGTAGCGGATTGCCGCCTTTCGGCATCGGAGACCCGACAATACCGACGATGTCGGCGATCTTCTGATCAGGAAACCGACCGGAAAGGCAGTCGCTAATGCCATGATTTCCAGGGTGCGCTTGCGCACACCCTGATACGCCGATGGAAACGGCTTTAATTTGCGCTTGGCGCAGGCAGCGCGTCGTTTTTGGGCTTGACTTCGGTGAGTTGGCCATTCGAATCGAACTCGGCCACCATTTCGGTGTCCCGTTGCTTCACATACTCTTCGATCAGCGGCCTCAGCAACGCGGGATCTTTCAATGACCATAAGTGCTTGATCAAGCCTTCCATGATCATGCCGTAAACGCAGGACTCGATGGTCTCCATGACCGCCATTTGCGGCGGCTCGTTGCTGGTGACGCCGGCTTCGATTTCGAGCAGGCGCTTGAACGCGACATAACGGAACAAGCCGGAATCCAGTTGCACCGAAAAAATCGTTTTCCGGGAATCGACATGGTTCAACACCTCGCCGTTTTTGACCGAAACGGCGCGCAGCATGCTGGTCACCGTGTCGCGCCGGAATTCGGTTGCGCCGCCTGCGCCGAAATAATGCGCGCCCACACCGCCGGTGATCAGATTGGTTTCATAAGCGGTGATGCCGCCTTCCAGCAGGATCGGCGCATACAACAACGGCGGCAGCGGCGGTAGACTCGATTTGTTTCCTTCCGGCGGACTATCGTACATTTGCCGGGTTTGCGTGATGATCTTGCGTTCGTTTGTCAAATCGGTCAACCCTTCGCGCTCCAATACTTTAAACCAGCGCCCGTTGCCGGCTTCCATCAAGGCGCGGATCAGCATGTTTGCGCCGCCTTGGGTCACGGCGGTCGAATATTGCACCAGGTTTTCGCTGCTTTTGTATTGTCCGGTTTGGTCGCGAAACTTATAGACCGCGACGACGATCGGCTCGGGCGGCGGCGGCAAGGTGCGCAACAAATCGGTAATGCCGGAATGATAATCCAGCGTCGCTTTGCCCGATGAGAGCGGCTGGAAGAAATTCGAACAGGAAGTCGTCAGTGACGCCGCCAATACGATCGCGATGCCACGACCTAAGCCGGTTTTGCTCCGTAAAAAGGGTAAATAGCTCATAAAGTATTAATGATAAGGGACCGTGAGTATCGTATCTGTAATGCCGTCGCTGATACGAATCGTAATAGTTCCATTGGATTCTTTCGGACCGACGGACACGAAAAAATCGCCATTTTGGTCGCCGTCCAAATCGAAGCTCAGCTCGGAATTTTCCTTGATATTACCGTTGTCATCGAACAGATCGCTGGTCGCATCCTGCGAAATTTTATTCAAAATGGACTGTTGCAGACGATCCTTGAATCTTTCCAGATCGCTTTTCTGCGAGCCCGGCTTATTTCTAGTTTTCGAAGGATCCTCAAATTTGTTTTGGTCTTCGGCCTGATTCAGCAGGAAAGTACCGTTCGCTGGATTGCCGCCGAAACTGGGGCTTTCGAATCGATGCACCAGTTCGGTAGCCTGCGCCGGGTAAAGCGGTGCCAGCGTAAGGGCCAGCACAAGGGGGAGATGACAGAGTCGCATTTAATAGACCTCGAGTTCTTGTAAACTGTCTTTTTGCATCTGGATATAAGCATTGAGATAGTGCCGCGCCGCTTCCGCCTTTTCCTCGATGCCCGTGGTGCGCGTGCCCATCCGGTCCTGAAATACGATCGTGTCGTCTATTTCCACCCAAATGATATTGCCGGCAAATATGTCCGGGCGCTCGTGCACGGTGATTACTCCGGCATTTTCGGGAACTTCCCAGCCTGCGACCAGTGCATCGTAAAACAAATGGCCGACGCGCGAAATGGTTTGGTCGACTACCAAGCCTTCGATCGTAAATTCTTGCGCCCTGAGGGTTGCCGTGCCTAAACACAGCGCGCTCAGCAAAGCCCCGAGAATCAGTCTTCTACGCGTCATCGCTATTAAGGGGCCGGATGTTGCCGAATTACCGCGGTATTGCCACCGCCGGACTGGCGTACTGAAACCTGATTACAGCGCCCGCGCTGGGCAATCGCGACGCGGTTGCCGTCGCCTTGCTGATCGATATGCCCGGCGTTGTCATCGCCGATTTGCGTCAAGGCCAGCGCGTTGCCGGTGCCGGTCTGGGCAATGTTTTTGACATTGTGTCGACCGCGCTGGATGATCATTTGGGTATTGCCGGGGGCGGTGTGCATGATGGTTTCCGGGGGCATCGGTAAGGAAGGGGAGCAATCCTCGGCGAAAACGGGCTGCGCAAGCGCCCAGGCCAACGCCGAGAGTAATCGACACGAACAGCGAAAACTATAAGAATAACCGTAGCGCATTGCAAGCCCGAAATTTGGAATGGCGAAACCCTGCCGTGGGGTCCGTCGCTTGGGGCGTAAAGCGCCCCAAGCGAAACTTCCGCGCGGGGCGCGGAAGCTTACAACGGATCACGGTCAAAACCAATTATTGTTGATAAACGGTGAATGAGTTGCCTGTGCCATTCTGATTGACTTCGGCGTAATTGCCGTAGCTTGCACCGTTTAAGCCTTGATATACGTTGGCGGTGTTGCCTACGTTCTGGCTGATAAAGATGGTGTTATCGGCGCCGTTTTGATAGGCATTCGCGGTATTGGAGTCGCCGTATTGATCAATGTTGACGGTATTGCCGCTTTCGCCCGCGTAGTCGCTATACTGTTGCACAGAAGCGGTGTTGTTGCCGGAGGCCTGGGCAATGGTCGCGTCATTGTAGGCGCCCGATTGGGTAACATAAGCGTTATTTGGGTGGCCATCCCAGTAATCGTTTAGCCAGCCGCCGCTTTGGCTGACGTCGGTATAGTTAGATTGGCCGTCTTGGCTAATAGAGGCCGTGTTATAAACTGACTGTCTCAGATAGGCCTCATTGTCGCTGCCATTTTGGTAAATCGAGCCAGAGTTTCCATAAGTATTTCCATAATACCAGTCCGACGCATTACCGTCTTGGCCGATGCTGGCATAGTTGTAGTCGCCGTATTGATTCAGGTTGGCGTATTGGCTCCAGTCCCACTGTTCGATGTCAACGCCGTTTCCGTTACCGCTTTGCGACGCGTTCGCCGATGCGCTGGATGTGCTCCACCATTGGCTTACGTTGGCTACGTTGGCATCGCCGGACTGATTAATCGAGCTTGAGCTCCAGTTGCCTTCCTGATGGTTGTTGGCGGAAGAGTTAGACGACCATCCCCATCCCCCCCACCACCACCAGCTGCCTTGAGCGATCGATGAGCCGTTGCCATAGCCGAATTGGGTGCTATCGGCCGTGTTGTAGGATCCGGTTTGATAGGTGTTACTGGAATTGCTGCTGCCGTTCTGAGCGTTGTTGGCGGAGTTCGAATCGCCCGACTGGGAAATGTTGCTGGAGTTATAGTCGCCACCTGTTTGGCTGTTGCTGGCGGAGTTATCGTTTCCGTACTGAGTAATCGAAGTCGTATCGTAGTTGGTATCCTGGGTGCTGGCGGCGTAGTTGCCATAACCCGACTGGTCGATATACGCGCTGTCGGCATAGCCGGCCTGATTGCTGGTTGACGTGTTGGAATCTGCCAATACGGCGCCGGAAAGCAAGGAGGCAATGGCCGCGCTCAGAAATTTTTGTTGTGAATTCATCATTTTAATTTCTCTGCGTTAGTTAAGAATCCAGCTTATTGCTGATAAATCGTAGTGGAACTGCCTGAGCCGGTGATGTTGACCTCGGCGAAATTGCCGGAAGTTGCACCGTACGCGCCCTGGTAGACATTCGCGGTATTGCCGCCGGCCTCGTTGATCAGCGCCGTGTTTAATGTGCCGAATTGAGTGGCATTTGCGGAGTTACCGCTGTTGTTTTGGTTGATCGTGATGTCGTTGGCGTTACCTTCGCCGGTATTATTCTGGCTGACATAGGCGCTGTTGTTGTCGCCGTTTTGATTGACGGTCGCGCTGTCGTAAGGCTCGAAGTAATCGCTGTACTGATTTATCGACGCATAGTTGGAACTGCCGATCTGAGCGATGCTGGCCCACAAATCGCCGGTCGCGGCATCCGCCGAATAACCGTGTGTGTGAGACGCATTGGTTTGAGAAATATTGGCTTCGTTGTAGTCGCCGTTCTGATACACGTTGGCGGACAAAAAGCCGCCGTTTTGGTTGATGCTGCCGATATTGGCCAAGCCGGCAAAAACCACATTGGCGAAATGATCGTCGCCGACCTGATTGATAGAACCCCAATAATAGTCGTCGATGGAGTCCTGAACCACGTCGGTAACCAAATTGCTGCCTTCCTGGTTGACATTTGCGACGCGGTCGTCGACGGTCTGGGTGATCGTCGCCCAGTTGTCGTTACCGTTTTGTTCGATCGACGCGTAGCCGTTAAACGTGCCGGCCGCTTGATCGATCTGAGCCGTGTTGTTGTAGCCGCTCTGCGTGATCGACGCTTGACCGTTGTCGCCTTCCTGGTTAAAAGTCGCTTGGTTGTTTTCGCCGTTCTGATCGACCGAAAGGGTGTTGCCGGAACCCGTTTGATTAATCACCGTGCTATTGTTGGCGGCCCATACCGAGCCGGACAACAACAACGCAATACTGGCGCTGAGAATTTTGGGTGAAGCTTTCATAGGCATTACCTCGATGTGGGTTAAAAATTTTTTTATTACGTCGCTCCTGCGACACTAACATCCATCATTCTCTTTATTGATGCCGCGAGAACGATGTCATCCATCTTTTACAACCGCTCTTCCGGTCTTGCGAACGTGTGATTTTTTCTGAAAGCCGCGCGTCAAAGCCGGCGGATCGAGAAGAGCATCGAATAGTGAACCAAAGAGCGGAGAGTGGGGAATTTTCAGGGATTTCGGGTGTTGCCAAATTAAATGGCTGATAACCGCTATGACAACTACAGGCTGATCCCTAGAGCAATGACATTTATAACTTAATGCTATTCCCGAGCCTAATCCGGAGTCTAACATGGTATAAATTACGCAATGATTAAAGAGAGCATGGAATTAAAAGCTTATTAAAAAGCGATGTGGTATTAATTAATCCCATGTGCGTCAACCGTCTTGACGATGACGGGCTGATGACTAATTACCACAATATATATAACCTAATTAGCGTTCCCCTATATGTTAAAAGTCTAACATGAGGAGACTTATGAAAGTATTAAAGGAAGCGATGAAGAAAGCGGCGTATTCCGGAGTATCGCGCCGGATGTTTTTAGCGCCGCATTTTTATGGTGGATGCTGGCTGTTGTCGTCAGAAAGCCGCTTCGATTAATTGGTTTGCGAGACCGAAATGGCCTGACCGTTGCCGGTGAACTGTAACTGATAACTCAGTCCGTTACCGGACTGGCTTTGGTTGATCGTATTTCCGTCGCCTATTATCTCCAGGCTGGATACGTTGTTTTGCCCGATTTGCAGTTGGCTGACGTCATTACCGTTGCCGTCGACCGTTGCCGAAAAACTGTTGTTTTCACCCTCTTGATAGGACTGGATGGCATTCATGTCGCCCTGAATATCGACCGCGCTCAGCTGCATCGTGCCGTTTTGTATCGTCTGGATAGCATTATCGCTTCCCGACACCATGGCCGTCATTTGATTTTGAATTTGCTGCTGCTCAACAGCGATGGTATTGCCGATGCCCTGGTCATTGATTCTACTGTAATTTCTCTGCCCGTTTTGAATCACCGACGCGCTGCCTCCGCCTACGTCCGTAATGATCCGACCTGATTCGTCAAAGACAGCCTGATCGATATAGGCTTGGTTGTTTTCTCCGGTCTGGTTAACCACGGCGTTATCACCCGCCCCGGACTGTTCAATCGTCGCTTGATTGTTTAGTTCCCCGGCGGCATAACTCTGCGCTATGGATAAGGGAACGCTTAACGCAATACCGGTCAGGTAACGTAACACTTTCATTCTTTCACCATTCGAATGCATTGAAAATCAGAACCGGTTCGTTTCGCCCACCGGATCGTTAAATTCCGTCTCGACAAAGATTATTGCACAACAATAAATGCGAGATTAGATACCATAATCATGGGCTCAGTCAACGGCCATTACGACGAAGCAGCTTCCGTAAAGTTTCGGATGGAAGAAGCTAGGCAAGCCAGCCTCCGAGCGCCAACAGACCCAGAATGATCAGATCCAGACGGGTTTTCATGTTCAAGCCCTGAGCGAGCGCCGCCCGGTTGACCGGTTTGAGCGCCGGGCCTAATGTCGGTTTATGTTTCAGTTTGCCGTGATAATACGCATCGCCGCCCAAACCGATACCCAAAGCTCCCGCCATCGCGGCTATCGGATAGCCGGCATTCGGGCTTTCCAGTTTATTGCCGTCGCGCAGGACCGACTGCCAGGCGCTTTGCCGGTCCTCCGCCAGCAAAACGATCAGCAGCGCGGTGAGGCGCGCCGGAATGAAATTCGCGATATCGTCCACTATGGCCGCCGTTTTGCCGAAATAGAAATAGCGCTCGGTCTTATAAGCCACCATCGAGTCGAGCGTATTGATGGCCTTGTAGACCGCAATCCCCGGCAGGCCGAACAATACCAAGTAAAACAAGGGCGCGATGACCCCGTCGCTGAGGTTTTCCGCCCAGGTTTCGAGCGCAGCCTTATGGATTTCGGTTTCGGTCATCGCCTCCGTGTCGCGGCTGACCAGCAGGCTTATGGCCTGTTTGGGCTGCTCGGCGGTCAAGATGCCCGCGACCGAGGCGTGCAGCATGTTCATCGCCAAGCCTGTTGAAGATAACACCGCCAAAACCGGCAAAGTCAGCCCGAAGGGCAAAATGCCGCAGAGATAAACCAGCGCGAGGCTGATGCCGAGCGCCAGCGTCACAGCGCCGAGCACCAGGCAGGCGCCGGGCAGAATCCGGTTGCGGTAAAAGCGCCGTTCGAAGGCCTTGATGAAATCGCCGATGAAGACGACCGGATGCTTGCCGGGCAACTCGCCGACGGCCATGTCGACCAGATACGCCAACAGCGCGAGTTCATAATACATTGTGTGGAATCGCCTTCAGGGCGTGGGCAAGCTGCGCTATCGCTTGCTCGTCTTTGACCGCGAAGCGGACATGGCTTTTATTCAGTCCGCTGAAGTTGTCGCAGACCCGAATCAAGAGCCGAGAAGGGGCCAGGCGTTCCTGCAGCAAATAACCGTCGTCGTCATTTTTGAGCTGAGTCAGCAGGAAATTCGCTTGCCCGGGATAAATCGTCTCGAACAGTCCGGCGTCTTCCAGCGCCTGCCGCAAGAGTTTCCGCCGCTTCGCCGTCTGCCGCCGCGTCTGTTCGATATAGGGTCGATTCGCCAAGGCTTGCCGCATGTAGGCCATGTCGAAAGTGGAGAGTTTCCATGCCGGCTCGAAGCGCTTCAGCGCGTCGATCGCCTCTGCCGCGGCTAGGATGAAGCCGATCCGGATGCCCGCGCAGCCGTAAAATTTGCTCAACGACTTGATCACATAGAGTCTGTCGTACTCGGCAATGTAATCGGCGACCGAATCCGCGCTGCAAAAATCCAGGAACGACTCATCGACGAGGACCGTGCAGTTTTTCTGCCGCCATTGCTCCAATAACGCCTGCATCGCATAGAGCCGGCCGTCGGGCGTGGAAGGGTTCACAAAGATGATAGTGCTGTTTTCGGGGACTTCCGCATGCAAGTCGGCGAAACGGTCGATGGTGTGCAGGGTGCAGCCGAGTTGCCCGGCAATCTTCGCGTATTCGACGTATAAAGGGGCGTATAACACCAGATCGCGGGGCTGTAGCCGGCGCAACAAGGCGAAAATGGCCGCGCTGGCGCCGTTAAACACCTCGATCTCGACACCATCCGGATGCGGATAGCGGGCTTTCAGCGCCTGTTTCAGCAGGGTGTACTCGGGATCGGCATAGGGGCCGAACGGAATCGGCAGTAAGGACGCCGGATCGAGCGCCTGTTCCGGATTGATGTTCGCCGAGAAGTCGAGCACCTCTTCGGGCTTGCAGCCGACTTGCTGCGCAAATTGGTAAATATTTCCGCCGTGTTTCATGGGGGGGCAGGGTGATAAAAAATGCATCAATGCGCGCCGGGTTCGGACCACTGCCGAATGATTTTGCGCAGCTGTTCCAGGCCGTCGGTCAGCGCCGCGGGGCCGGGTTGCAGAATGTCGCAGGATTTGATTTCATGAACCCGGCCGTTTTTGACGGCGGGAATAGCGTCCCAGCCCGGCCGTGCCGAAATCTGCTCCGGGCGAAACTTCTTGCCGCACCAGGAGCCGATGATGATGTCCGGCGCGCGGCGGACGACCTCCTGCGGATCGGCGATGATGCGCCGTTTCGCCGATTGCTCGGCCGCCAGTTCGGCGAAACAGTCTTCGCCGCCCGCCACTCTGATCAGCTCGGAGACCCAGCGGATGCCGGAGATGATCGGCTCGTCCCATTCCTCGAAATAAACGCGCGGACGGCGCGGCAATGCCGAAGCTTCCGCGCGTACCGTGTCGATCCGTTGCCGGTATTGCGTCGTCAACGCGGCCGCTTTCTCGGGCACGCCGACCATCGCGCCGAGCAGGGTGATCATCCGCAAAATCTCCTCGACCGAGCGCTGATTGAACACGTGCACGGCGATGCCTTCGCGGATCAGTTGGGCGGCAATATCGGCCTGCAAGTTCGAAAAGCCGAGCACCAAATCCGGTTGGAGTTCTAGGATCTTGTCGATCTTCGCGCTGGTAAAGGCCGAAACCTTGGGCTTTTCCTTGCGCGCCTCGGGCGGGCGCACGCTAAAGCCCGAAATGCCGACGATGCGGTCCTGTTCGCCGAGTAAGTACAGGGTCTCGGTGGTTTCATCGGTCAGGCAGACGATGCGGGAGGGATGGTTCATCGAGCGGTTTGCCGGCTTTGGGTCGATACAAGGGGGAAGAAGACGAGAACGCCGCAGCGGCGAATTGTAAGCTGGCGGCAATTATATCGGCTCAAGTTGATAAAGCAAGCCGGCTCCCGTATTCTTGCATTACAAAGGTTTCATGATCAATAACACACAGGACTGATGAAAACGGCATTATTGGCAGGCACCCATTCAGGCTGCGGCAAGACCACATTGACGCTGGCATTGTTGCAGTATTTTCGGCAACACCGGCACGACATCATCTCTTTCAAGACCGGGCCCGATTTTCTCGACCCCCTATGGCACCAGGCCATTACCGGCAAGCCCTCGTATAATCTCGATACCCGCATGATGGGTGCGGATGCCTGCCGGATGCAACTGGGTCAACAGGCCGAACGCACGGAATTCGCCCTGATCGAGGGCGTGATGGGCCTGTTTGACAGCTATGCCGGCGTCGGCGGCGAAGGCTCCAGCCTCGATCTGGCCCGCGTCGTGGGCTGTCCTGTGATTCTGGCGGTCGATGCGGGCGGTATGAGCGGCACGATCGCCGCGGTCGTGATGGGCTTTAAGCAGCTTGCCGAACAAGGGCATGTCCGTCTGGCTGGGATCGTCGCGAATCGGGTAGGGAGCGAGCATCACGCCGAGCTGTTAAGGGCCGCCTTGAAGGCCTACGACCTGCCGCCTCTGCTCGCCTGGATGCAGCGCAGCGACAAGGTGCTGACCGAGCGGCATTTGGGGTTGAAAATGCCGGAGGAAGGGGATATTCCGGATTATTCGTCCGCGCTGCATGTCGACCGCGAAGCCTTGCTGAGCGCTTTCACGGAAGTCGCCTGCACAGCCCCGGTGCCTCCTTCTGAACCCCGGCTGGCCGGCAAAACGATCGCAATCGCCAGAGACAGAGCCTGTTGTTTTATTTACCCCGCCAATCTGGACTGGCTGCGCAGGCACGGCGCGAAGGCGGTCTTTTTCTCCCCGGTCGCGGGCGAGCCCGTGCCTCGGGATGCCGATGCGGTCTGGCTGCCCGGCGGCTATCCCGAACTGCATGCGGAGCCCTTATCCCGATCGGGCAGCTGGGATTCGCTGCGCGCTGGCGCCGAGGCCGGCATGCCGATCCTGGCCGAATGCGGCGGCGCGATGCTGCTCGGCAAAGCCCTGGTCGATCAGGACGGCCGGCATTGGCCGATGGCAGGCATTTTTCCCTATGTCTCCATCATGCAGCCGCGCCTTGCGGCATTGGGGCTGCGGGAGGAGGCGTCCGGCGTCAAGGGCCATGAGTTTCATTACTCGACGCGCGAGCAGGATGAAGGCTTGACGCCGGCTTTCGCTGTCTTGAAGGGCGACAAAGGCGCGCGCTACCGGAATGTCAGGGCTTCTTACGTGCATTGGTATTTTTCTGACGAGCACGACCGGGTCGCCGGCTGGTTTGGCGCGTACCCGTAGGTAACCCAGTGTACGGGGGGCCGAAGCCGGATTTCTACGGGCTTTTACGGTCATCAAACAGCAAAATGCCGGGCAACGAAAAGTTATTTCCAACGCTTATTTAAAAATGTTAGATAATTATTTTATCAGTGCTTAAAACGCTGTCCGGAAACCGACTAACGCTGAATTGAGCTAAAAAAATGAATCGATTAATGAGGGGAATTTGGCTTTTACCGGTGACTGCATTTTTGTTGAATGCGTGTAGCAGCTCGGCGCCTGCGGTCAGGCCATATAATGCGATGGCCTACCGCAGCACCCCAGCTCAACCACGCCCAAACGCGGCACGAGGTTATTATAGGCCGTCGATACAAGGCGATTATCGCCCGGCGATACAAGGCACTTATCGTCCGGCAATACAAGACACTCACCGGCCGACGACTTACTCCGGCATATTTGTAAAACCCGGCGCTTTGCAGCCGGCGGTGGAGTTCTGGCGCAAAACCTATACGCAGTGGCGTCGCTCGGAAGTCGCCATTCATGACGACCGCTATTTGGATGTGATATACGAAGTCATGGTATTGCCGGGCTATGTCGACGAAAGTCTGACCAGCTTTCAAAAAGACATGGTGAGGCAACGCCGTGATTTTTGGAAAGCCCAATTGTCCATGCTGGAGAGCAAAGTGCGCTACAACTCGCCGTTGAATGCGAACGACCAGCAAATACTCGCTAAACTGGCAAACAGCGGCAGACCGCTTAACAGCGTATTGAACGGCGCCTCCGAACGGGTACGTTCGCAGCGCGGAACCCGCGAACGCTTCAAACGCGGGCTGGAGATCAGCGCGCGTTATGACAGGCAATTCAGACAAATATTTCGCAACGCCGGCTTGCCGGAGGATCTGGCCTGCCTGCCGCATGTCGAATCCTCGTTTCAACCGGCGGCCAGATCTTCCGCCGGAGCCGTCGGCATGTGGCAATTCACCAAAGGGGCGGCGAAAAGATTCATGCCCGGCGGCAATAGTGTTGACCGACGCCTCGATCCGTTTGCTTCCGCCATCGGCGCGGCTCGCTATCTGAGTTACGCCTACGGTCAACTGGGCGACTGGCCGGCGGCGATTACCTCCTACAACCACGGCATCGGCGGCATGAAAAGGGCGCACAATCAGGTCGGCCGCGACTTTGCGCGTATCGTGCAGAACTATTCCAGCCCGGCATTCGGTTTTGCCTCCCGTAACTATTACGCCCAATTCCTCGCGGCGCGCGAGATTGCCAGCAACCCGATGGCGTATTTCCCGGAAGGCCTGCAAAACGGCCCGGCGTTGGTGTCTAGCGGAAATTTTGCCGCGGAATAGCGTTAGCTTGGAATCAGGTCAAAATTAACTTCACCCCGACCCTCTTCCGGTGGAGAGGGCGTTTTGCGCTCAGCCAACGGCAACAATCTCAAATCGGGTACGCGGCTTATTGTGCCGGCCTTTTGGCCTCGCGGAACCATACCCGGTATTGCTCCATTTTCGCCCGCTGTTCCGCTGGCGCGTGGCGGCGGCAGGTCGAATATTCCTCCGTGCCGGGCTTCGCGCCCCAACGTATTTCCACGCAGTCGTTCGGATTATAAGCCATTTGATAGGCCGGCTTCCGTGCCAGCACCTCGGCCACGGACAGCTCCCACGGGCTGCCGTCCGTGCGGGTATAACGGATGCTGCGTTCCCGGATGCGCCTGGTGTGATGCCGCTCGACTTCGGCCGCGGCCTCTTCGGGGCTGCCGCCCGCCATCACGAACAACTCGGGGTGGTTCACGATCTTCTCGGGCAAGCCGTTCAGCACGTTGATCGCGATGATCAGGCGCATGTCGCGGGAGGGTGTGGAGTAATCCTCCCAGGGGCCGACGGTCTGAAAAATCCCCGCGCCGTTCGGCATCGGGATCACGCTGCCGGGGTGCTTCCGAAAATAGGCCTCGCCGTTGTCGATCGAGGTCACGCGGGTCTCGATTTGCTCGGCCAAGGCGTCGAGGCTGGCTTCGTAAGCCTCTTTGGGATTAAGGCCTTGAGGGTTCACGAGCTTGGCCAGTCTGGCATAGAAATCGTCTGGGGAGAGTTGATCTTGCTCCAATGAAAAGGGGGCGAAGCCGGGGTGGTCGACCAGTTCGTCATTGGCGAGCGCCCGCCATCCGCCGGAGTCGGTACGGACCAAGGGCCGGAACGCCTTGAAACCGGGGCCTGCGCTTTTGCTGTTGGCGAACAGCAAGGTGCCTTCCCAGGCCCGCTTGCGGGCGACCGAGTTGTCCGGCTGGGCATCAACGGCCAGCAACATGCCGGGGCGGCCCGCCGTCTGCGGCACCCATTCGACCAGCACCAGCACATGGCCGTAGGGATCGGCATAGACCGTTCCCGGCCAGAGCCTCTCCCGGTCGAGAGGGATAGGATACAGATCGGTGGACTCGTCCTCAAGCCCGGTCCGTGCTGTCCCCGAATGCACGGCATTCGCCAACTGTCCGCCGACATTCCTGAAGCCGGCCTGCGTGAGGATGCCTTGGGTGAATTCGGTCTTGACGGTGGCCGGGCCGCAACGCGGCGGCGCGTTCGCCGAGCCGCGCCCGCAGGCGCGGAAGGCGATCGGCAGGCCGACCTTCCAGGCAAAATAAGCCCGCAAGGTGTAGGGCAGGTCGGCGCAGTCGGGAGTGAGCGGCAGGTTTTTGTCTTCGTTGAGGCCGAGATGGTTGTAGAGGAAGTTGCGCTCGGCGTTGCGCAGCACCGGCTCCAGGGACGGGAAGCCGAGGTTTTCCTCGGGCGGCGCGCCGAACAATTCTTCGATCCAGGCGGCATAAAAGGCTTCGGTCGCCAGCCCCCAGGTTTTGGGGCTTTCCTGTGTGCCTGAGCCCCCGATCGCGAGCGCACGGCACGCGGCCGGCTTGCCGTGTCGCCCCGCCAGCACGCGATAATCCCCGGCGCTTAATCCTTCCGCAATGGCGATTCGGCTCCAGGGCGGGCCGTCCCGGCGGCGGGATTGAAGGGGCAGGCGCCGGCCTTGGCTGTCGACCAGGGTCAGTCCCGACACGGGGCCGTCCGTGGCCACGGCCATGATCCTGACCGGCTCATCGGCTTTGGGGTTGAGGGGCGAGATCCAGACATGCGTCTCGCCGGTTTCCTCGCACGAATCATTCTCGGCCAGCGCTACCGAAATGCTGGCCCATGCCAGCAGGCACGCAAGGAAATAGCGCGAAGGTTGGGTTGGCGAGCCGCCTCGCTTCCACTTTGCCGTTGCTCGGACTAAACGAATAGAGCCTAGCATCAAAGCTATGAGCATGCTGTCCTGCCGTCTCTTCAGAATCGATTTTGAAAAGCTGAGTGTGATCACCGATGCCTTCCCTTGAGATTCTTTTCTCGGCAGATAGGCGGCGATCTTCAAAAGCGTTTTTTGCTTTTTAGGAACTTAATTATCCTGAAAGTGTATAAAAGACCATGCGGCAAAGGCTAAAGTTGCAATGAATAAAGATGCCGAAGGGGCCGGTTTTGACCATGGCTCTGTGTGATGAGATGGCTCAGGCATCGGAGCGGCCAAGGAGACTGACTTTGCTCGTCTGTCTCGGCAACTTGATTCAATTCAGGTTGAATCATCCTGATTCAAAACCTCTCAAATTAGCAAGGTGTTATGCGATAATGGGCGCAGAAACAACAAAATGCCTTACAGATCATAAATAAGGAAAATACATGTTCTCATTGCAAACCATCTTCGGCAAAGGCGATAAATTCTACGGCCTGCTCGAAGCCAGCGCGGAATCCGCGCGTTCGTCGGCCAAGGCCTTGATCGAACTGCTGAGTTCGCCGGCATCGCAACAATCGCTGGATAAATTTAAACGGGCTCGCATCCAGGAAAAAGACCTGTCCGGGCAGATCAGTGAGGAATTGGTCAATACCTTTGTGACCGTGCTCGACCGTGAGGATATCGAAGCCCTTAACGGCGCGCTTTACAAGATCCCTAAAATCGTGGAAAAGTTTGCGGAGCATTACACCATCGCCTTGGCGCGCATTGGCGATGTCGATTTCATCAGCCGTGCCGCGATGCTGCAACAGGCCTGCGACGTCTTGGCGCAAATGGTCGGACAGTTGCGTCACGGGATGGATCTGGACCGGATCAAAAAATTAAACGACCAGTTGCACACGATTGAAGGCGAGGCGGATAAGCTAATCCTTGACCTGTATCGGGATGCCTATGCCGATGAATCCGATCCGATCCGCTACCTTATCAAAATGAATCTGTTCGAAATCCTGGAAAAAGCGATCGATCGCTGCCGCGACGCCGGCAATGTCATCTATCACATCGTCTTAAAAAATTCATAAAAGGCTTGCGATGCTGACTCTGCTCTTGCTTGTCATCCTGGCGGCGCTGGTTTTCGAGTTCATCAACGGCTTCCACGACACCGCGAACTCGATTGCCACGGTGGTTGCCACCAAAGTCTTGACGCCCACCCAGGCGGTGATCCTGGCCGCCGCCACCAATCTGGTCGGTGCGTTCTCGGGTACGGCGGTGGCCAAAACCATTTCGTCGGGGCTCGTCGATACCGGCTTAGTCACGATCACCTCCGAAGTGCTGATCTGCGCGCTGGTCGGCGCGATTGTCTGGAACCTGATTACCTGGGCGCTGGGGCTGCCGTCCTCTTCCAGTCACGCCTTGATCGGCGGCTTATGCGGCGCCGCGCTGGCGGCAGGCCACAATAATTTCGATGTGTTGATATGGTCGAAAACTGCGGGGGTCTGGACCGAGAACAAAGGCTTGCTGTGGAAGGTCTTGATCCCGATGGTCAGTTCGCCGATTGCGGGTTTTTCGCTCGGCATCGTGATCATGGGCAGCCTGATGGCCATCATCAGCGGGATGAATTCCCTGGGCGGGGCAATCGCGCGAGCGGCGCGTCCGAAATGGGTCAATGTTGTGTTCGGCAAAGCCCAGCTGCTTTCGGCCGGTTATATGGGGTTTGCGCACGGCAGTAACGACGCGCAAAAAACCATGGGTATTATCGCCTTGTCGATCTTTACCGCCAACAGTGCCGGTGCGCTCGATCAATTGCCGGCCTGGGCCGAGTTCCTGCGGCCGGATGGAGGCGAAAAAGACATCGATAGCTGGATTGTCTTAACGTGTGCGCTGATCATGGCGCTGGGTACCGCGGTAGGCGGGTGGCGCATCATCAAAACGCTGGGTCACAAAATGGTCAAATTGCATCCGATCAACGGCTTCGCGGCCGAAACCAGTTCGGCGACCATTTTGCTGACCGCCGCCCACTTCGGTATGCCGGTTTCGACTACGCATAGCATTTCAACCGCGATCATGGGCGTAGGTTTTGCCAAGAATCCGCATGCACTGAAACTTTCGATCATCGAGCGGATTGTTTGGGCCTGGGTTTTGACGATTCCGGCTGCCGGCGGTTTGGCCTGGAGCATGGTGACTTTGTTGTTCCAGTTTCAGTAGCCCGGTGCGCACAGCGCACCATTCAATCAGTCCAAACGGTGGAATATTCAGTTTTCGCCGTGATATGGCATCCAAAAGGGGCGCAATGCGCCCCCTCCGCACGTAACCGTTCACGCCCTTGCCAAAGCCAGGCCGCTTGTTAGAAAATTGCGATATGTCAAAACTCGTTATCGATCTCAGTCAACCGGCGCCAGTCCCGCAGAGCCTCGAAGAAGCGCAGCAACTCATTGCCGCGCTGTGGCAGCTTTTGGTCGAACTGCAAAAACGGCAAGCGGAGCTGGAAGAGCAGCTCAATACGCATTCGGAGAACTCCTCAAAGCCGCCGTCGCAAGACAGCCCCAAGCAACGCGCAGAGCGGCCGTCGAAAAAACCGACCGGGCGTGCGAAAGGCGCGCAGCCGGGGCATGGCAAGCACGAACGCGCTTTGCTGGATGCCTCAGCGGTGGATCGGATCGAACATTATTATCCGCAGAGCCAGTGTGCTTGCGGCGGCGAGGTCGTCATGGACGGCTATCGCCGACATCAAGTTTTCGACTTGCCGGAAGTGCGTTACCAAGTGGTCGAGCACCGTTGTTATAGCGGGTGTTGCAGACAGTGCAAGGCGCGTCATCGCGCGGCCTTGCCGGACGACGTGCCGAGCGGGCAAATGGGCCCCGGCTTGATCGCCTGGATCAGTCTGCTGAACAGCCAATACCACTTGAGTCTGCGTCAAATCGAGAGCCTGTTGGCGGAGCAGTGGCAGCTGGATTTCAGCTTGGGCGCGATCAGCGAAGCCCAAGCGCCGGTGATCGACTGGCTGTTGCCCGTCTACCAACAGATTGGCGACCAGGTGCGTGATGCAGGCGTGGCTCACGCCGATGAAACCAGCCATTTTCGCGGGAAGAGCCGCTACTGGCTGTGGTCCTTGAGCACGCCGCAGGCGGCTTATTTTATGACCCATTATTCGCGCGGCAAACAGGCGGCCCGGGAACTGTTGGGCGATTTCGACGGCATTCTGGTCACCGACCGGCACGGCGCTTACAACGATTATGACGCCGACCGGCATCAGTACTGCTGGGCACACATCATCCGCAACCTGGAGAAAATCTCCGGACGTTCGGGACAAGCCGGGGAAGACGGCACTTACCTGTTGCGCCTGGCCCGCCTGGTGGTGCACTGCGGCAAGCGCTGGCAGCACAGCGGTTGCCAATCCTTGCTGTACCGAAGGCGTTTGCAGCGCTTACGCCAACATTTTCAAGCCACCCTGGAACGCACCGCAACGACCCATGGCGATACGCGCACCGGCCACGCCTGTCGCAAGCTTTTGCGCGACAGCCCACGGCTGTGGACGTTTTTGAAATATCAAGGCGTGCCGATGACGAACAACGCTGCGGAGCAAAGTCTGCGACCGTATGTCATTTGGCGGAAAATCAGCTTCTTCACGCAATCACATCGGGGCAATCAGTTTCGGCCGATGATGTTGTCCCTGATTGAGACGTGCAAGCGGCTCAAGGTCAATGTCTATCAGACCCTGCGGACGGTTTGCTGGCAAGGGGTGATGGAGGGGCATGTCTCCTTCCGGTTGCCATTCCCAGCTTTAGCTTGCTTGCCTTCGGCTTCGGGGGCGTGAACGGTTACCTCCGCACTACCTGACCAACAAGGCTAAACGCCTGCCTTTATCGACCAGTTCGATCCTCGCCCCCAGCTTCTGGCTTTCCCTGTCCAGGACCTGTTGCAGCCAGAGAGCATCATCAGCCTGTGCATGTTTCAAGCGGAAGCGGTTGATTTGCATCGGCGTCATCTTCAAGCCGACCAGCTTTCCCGTCTCCAAATCCAGGGTAACAAAGTACATCAGCGAGAGATCGCCGCGGAATTCCTCGTAGCCTGAAATGCCTTCGTAGTCGTTCAGAAAGTCGCCGCAGCCGTACAGGATCGGTTTGTCCTTGTAGACCTCGATGCCCATCGGATGGTGCGATGAGTGGCCGTGCACCACGTCCACCCCGGCCTGGTCTATCAGCCGGTGCGCAAATTCTCTTTGGGCATTGGCTATCCTGTAGCCCCAGTTGCCGCCCCAGTGTATCGAGGCCACCACGCAATCGCCTTTTTGCTTGAGGGCCGAGATCCGCTTGGCGATACGGCTCGCCGTGCTTTCGGATAAATCCGGCAGCAAATTGACTCCCGGCTTGTCGTCGCGGGCGCCCCAGCGCGAGGGAATGCCGCTGCTTTCATCGCCGAAAGCGAACACCAGCACCCGTCCCTTCCCCGCCACTTCGATAATCGCCGGCGCTTCGGCTTCCGCCAGGTTTTGGCCCGCCCCCGCGACCTTCAGATGGGCGCCGGACAAAGTCTTTAAAGTCTCCGTCAAGCCGTCATACCCCCAGTCCAGGACATGGTTGTTGGCCAGCATGCAGCAGTCGATTTTCGCCGCGGTAATGCAAGGGATGTTCTTCGGATGCATCCGGTAATGGATGCCTTTGCCTGGCCAGTATTCGGTACTGGTCGTCACTGCCGTTTCGAGGTTGATGATGCGGGCGCCGGGGGCAGTGCGCCGGAGCTCTGTAAACGCATCTCCCCAGATATAGGCAAAGTCGACCGGTTTCGGAATAGGGCCGTTGGCTTCCTCCGCGAGCTTCACATAACCCTGGGCGGAGGCCATATAAGATTCATAAATCCGCGGCTGCACAGGGTGGGGCAGCACCTGGTCGATACCGCGGCCGGTCATCACGTCGCCACACAGAAACAGCGTGATCGTCTGGCTATTACGATAAGCCGTCTGGTAGGGAGGGTCCGGGTCGGGCATCATGTCTTTCCTGGCCGTAGTCGCCTGCGCATGGCTCATCCCCAGGACAAACGCCGTGATCCCGGTTAATTTCAGGAAATCCCTTCGCGTCTTGGGTTTATGCCAATTCGTATTTCGTCGGTGGTATCTGGAGTTCATAACCCTTCTTAGCCTCATCCGCACAAACTTCGTTATTTATTGTTCTGCATTTGCGCGTGTGCGATTCGTTAAAAATCAAGCGAATGGCATTCGGATAGATTAGCGCGCGGCGTACAGTCGTTGGTTTGTGCTGGTATGGACAGTCATTCCGAGAGAAAAGCTCCGGAGCCCCGAAGTTTATTTTAATGAAAACTTAATGTAAGTATTTAAAACGATCCGATAAGTCATCGTTGGGACAAAGAATTTGGTGGATAGAGTTGTTGGCTGGGTGAAGTACGAAACCCGGCACTTATGGCGCGATTTGCTGAGCTTCAGCTAAGCTAAGCTCCGATCCGCAGGATGATCAAGCCATCATTGGTCGGAACATTTTCGATCAGAAAGGGATTGACGCCCTCAAGGCAGCCGACGTCATAACCATATTGCTCCGGATTGGATCGCCGCTGATGATGCGTATAAATGCCGCAGACCGAGCAGAAATTATGCCTCGCGGTAAGAGTATTGAATTGATAAAGGCGCAGGGCATTTTCGCCTTTGATGATTTTGATTCCGGAAGAGGGACTGATGCCGCCATCACCGCACCCTTTGCGACGACAGAGCGAGCAGTCATGATGGCGTGGGTCTACAATACCGTTCGGCAAGTCCAACTCAAGCACTACAGCGCCACAGTGACACGAAGCACGATGCTTCGGCTTAATAACCGTATCTCCAACCTTTTTGATCACTGCGCTGCGCCTTCTGAATTGATGGCGTAAAGCGAAGCGGGTGCGGCCCGGGATGTTCGAAAAGCGCCATTATAACAACGATCCAGGAGAACCTTGTAGGGGCGCAACCTGCACCATTCAATAAGCTCGAACGGCGGATGAATATTCGGGCTATTCTAAAGCATTTCGGAGGATAATCTATTCCGCTTGCCAAGGTTTCTGATGTGATTTAGCATCGAAAAGGGGCGCAAATGCGCCCCTACCAGGCTTTAGAACCAGCCGAGACGCTTGCAGGCACCATACACGAGGTACGCGCCAAGGCCGCAGACAAAAAGTCCAAATAGGAGGCGGAGGTGTGGCCCCTCCATCTGATTCGCGAGGTAGGCGCCAAGCCACGCGCCAAGAAACATGGTCACGGCGAGAATGACTCCAGCACGCACATCTACGTTTCCGTGCCGGTAATATTCGAGTACTGCTGCAAGACCGATAGGAGGTAGCAGCACTGCAAGGGAGGTGCCCGTTGCCATGTGCTGAGAGAAACCAGCCCAGTAAATTAGTGCCGGCACAATCACGATGCCTCCACCGATGCCGAAGAGGCCAGCCGAGATGCCGCCGAGAATGCCGATGATTGCAAATATGAGCCATGATGGCATCGTATTTCTCCTTTCCAAGGTTTGGGCTCGCTGAGTCTGCCCCAACCAAATGTTATTATCCAGGTCTGCCTATCTTACTAATGGAGTTATTTATTAAGTTCCTGGTTCATCTGCTCTTCAATGTTTTCCTGATCTTCAGGCGAGCAGCCGCAAACGGCATAGATCAAGTCCGTTAAATTGTAGCCACTGTTGGTTCCTTCCGGACCATCACAGGTCAGTCCGCCACTGTATTCGCCTACATCGTAACATTCAATTTTTTCGCCATTGTTTGAACAATAGCCTGCTACACCTATTATGCCATCTATGTGAACATTTCTTTTATTGACAATATCGCAGGCATATAAAGGATTCTTGATAAGAATCGCGATGAAACCCACCAACAAAAAAATAATTTTCATTTTGACCTCCTTACCACGCCCCACAGCTCTGAAGTAGGAATAGAGAGAAAAAATCACCTAAAACCCTATTCAATTGACAGGGCTACGTAAGGAAAGTTGTCAATTAGCGTTGAAAATGTTCCCCAACAGGCAGGTAAGAACCTCCAAACCCTTTGATTACTTTAGAAGTTGGCGGTTTGCCTACGCGAAACCGCCATTTATGTATAACGATGAGACGACAGAACTGGGCATTATTTAGCTCAGAATCGAAAACTATCGCATAAAATTTTCAACGTAGAATAAAAGCCACCGCAACCAATATAGCAGCTATAGAGGCTACCAGAACTGCGCCTGCGGCGATGTCCTTGACCGCGCCAATCTCCGGATGCTGCTGCGGATGCAGATGATCGGCCAGCGTTTCGATGGCCGCATTGAACAGCTCCGCCATGATCACCGTGCCTATGGTCACAGCGCCTATCGCCCACCATAAAGCCGAAGCCTGGGTGAGCAATAGAACCAGCAGGACGGCGAAAGCCGCCAGGATATGGAAGCGCAGGCTGGGTTCGCGGCGAAAAGCCAAGCCGATTCCATTCAGGGCGAAGGTTAAGCGTTTTAAAAAGGGTTGCCCTTTCATTTTGCGTCTTCCTTATCCAGTCGCATGATTTGGGCCAGTGCTCCGCCGCCAAGCGCCCAGGCCGCCCCGATGGCCCAACCCGCCAGCACGTCGCTGGGCCAGTGGGCGCCGAGATATACCCGGCTGAAGCCAACAAGCCCGGCCAGGATCACCGCGACAGTCATGATATAAAGCTTGAGTAGGGGCTCGGGAGCCAGGCGCGCGATCAGGGTTCCCAAGGTCAAATAGACCACCGCGGAAACCATCGCATGTCCGCTCGGAAAGCTTGCCATATAAACCATAAGTCCGTCCGGGGCCAGCTGAGGGCGGGGGCGGGCGAAAGCTTCTTTTAAAATCGAGACGACAAATGTCCCGCCTCCCGCGGCAAGCAGCATGAACAGCGACAGCCGGCGCTTGCCGGCCAAGAGCAGAAAAAACGAGGTTGCCAGCACAATCAGCCCCAATACCGCAGGGCTGCCCAGCGCGGTAATATCGCGGGCAAAATCCTCCAGCCATTTGGGTCCCAAAGGATCGTTCGGGTCGCCGGCGGTGCGAAGCCACAGGATGATCTGCATGTCGATCTTGTGGGTATCGCCTTCGACCACTTCCTCCGCTACCTTGATGAACAATGACAGTGCGGCCGTTGCCGCGGCAACCATGGCCAGGACGCTGAGCACGGGAGGCCAGTTATTGAGTTTGAGCATCGCTATGCCGTGTTTCAGAAAAAGCCAGTTTCTCAAAGATGCTCGCCGGGAACAAGCCTCTCCGAGCGGGACCTGATTTGCATACCCCTCCGATGGCGCGATGGGTAGGAGCGACGCCCACGTCGCGATTAAAGCCTCCAGTCGCGACGTGGGCGTCGCTCCCACGGACATGTTTTATTTTGCGGGGTGAGGAAAGCCCCTCATCATATCCCGCAAGGCCGGAAACTCAGGGAGCTTTACTTGGTCGCAAGACGGCACATACGCTGTTTTACAGATGTCGGGCCGTAGTGGGATAATGAAGTCACAATGAATGCTGAGGGGAGATGACAACGGTGCCCGTAATATTGCGCAGATTGCTTGGTTTTATCGTACTGGTCGCAACCATTGGACTGGCGACCTGCCAGACGCTGGTGAAAGCCTTTCCAACCGGTGCCGACTATGCGGCTGAATCCGCTTTAACCCGCCGTTCGCAGGCCGAATGATGAATCAATTCAGGAAACCCAAACGGTTGGTCGCGGATCTTTTGCAACGCTATTCCCCGCGCGGCATGCTGCTTTATTTCTTGCCGGCGGCGCTGATTCCGGCGACGATGATCGCCTTGGGCAAAGGCCAGTTGCCGGACATTCTGGTCGACGCATCCGGTTTTGCGTTTTACATGCTGGCCGCCTGGTGCTTGCGCAAGGGGCTGCAAGCCGAGCATCTGTACGCCAATCACCGCCTCACCCGTGCCACCCGAAAACCTTTAAAAACGATCGCCGCCGTGATCGCGGCGCTGACGACCGGCATGGTCGCCTGGCTGGGCGCGGGACATTCGCTGCCGGTGGCGCTGATGTTTGCCGGCGGGGCCTTGCTGGGCATGTACCTGAGTTACGGCTTCGATCCGCGCGCGGAAAAGACAATCATCGCCGCGCATGGCTATTCCGGTGATGAAATCCTGCAGGCTCTCGAAGATTCCTCGCGCATGATCCGTAGTATCGAGCAGGCCAACAAGCAGATTCGCAATGCCGAATTGAACCGGCGCATCGAGCGCATTTGCGAAGTTGCCGACAGCATTCTGGCGGAGATTGAAGCCGATCCGAAGGATTTCCGCCGCGCGCGCAAGTTTCTGAATGTCTATCTGGACGGCGCCCGTCAGGTGACCGAAGGTTATGCCAAGACCCATCAGCAGACCCATTCCGGGGAACTGGAACAGAATTTCCGCAATGTGCTGGATACCCTTGAAGAAGTATTCCAGGAACAGCATCAAAAACTGCTGGAAGAAGATGTTTTTGATCTGGATGTAAAAATCGAAGTATTAACCACGCAGCTCAAACGGGAAGGCATCCTTTGACGCCGTCAAACCATCGAGGATTAAATCATGAGTGAACAGCAGGCTTCCACAACGACCGCAGAGAATCTTGAGTCGAAGGAGATTGTTCCCGGCGTTACCGCCGAAATCGTCCCGCTTGCAAAGGCGCCGCCGGAGAAGCAGCTGCGCATTCAGCAGTTGCAGAACGAAATCGACTTCAGCAATACCCAGTCGATCATTTTTTTCGGCAGCAAGGCGCAGGAGCAGCTGACCACGATTTCCGACCGCATGCTGGATGGGGTCAAGAACAAGGACATCGGCCCGGCAGGCAATGATCTGAATGAAATGGTGGCGACGATTCGCGGTTTTGAAGTCGACGATCTGGACCCGAACAAGAAGCAAGGTCTATTCGACAGGTTGCTCGGCAGGGCCAAGCCGGTCGTCAAGTTCCTGCAGCAATACGAAGAAGTGCGCAAGCAGATCGATACGATCACCGACAAGCTGGAGCGGCACAAGACCCATTTGCTGACCGACATCACCGCGCTGGATCGCCTTTATCAGGCCAATCTGGATTACTTCCATACGCTGGAGGACTATATCGCCGCAGGCGTTGAGAAACTGCGCGAACTGGACGAAGTCATCATTCCGGAACAGGCCAAACAGGCCGAAACCAGCGCCGACGTGCTCGCCGCGCAAAGCCTGCGCGATCTGCGCGCGGCCCGCGACGACCTGGAACGCCGCATTCATGACCTGCGCCTGACCCGCCAGGTGTCGATGCAAAGCCTGCCGGGCATTCGTCTGGTGCAGGAAAACGACAAGGGCCTGGTCAACAAGATCAATTCGACCATCGTCAACACCGTGCCGCTATGGCGTCAGCAACTGGCGACGGCGGTGACCCTTTACCGCTCCTCGCAGGCGGCCGAAACGGTCAAGGCGGCGACCGATCTGACCAATGAGCTGCTGGCCGCGAACGCCGAAAACCTGAAGCTGGCCAATGCCGAAACCCGGAAACAGTTGGAGCGCGGCGTATTCGACATCGAAACGGTCAAGAAAGCCAATCAAACGCTGATCGCGACGATAGAGGAAAGCCTGCAGATCGCCGACGAAGGCAAGAGGATGCGCAGCGAAGCGGTCGCGCAACTGGAGCAATGCGAAACCGAACTGCGTAAAACCCTCGCTTCGGCGCATGCGAAATCGACCAACTGACGCGGGTTTTTTTTGATAGCCGTGTAAAGGGTACACGCTCCCGCGTATCTTTTGGGTGCTTGATTCATCGGAACGCTTTGATAAGGTACGCGCGGCGTACGGCAGACCTTACTGTCTAAGGATGCCGTCAAAATAATTTCCCGAACGAGTCGGCGCGAGGTGGAAGTGGTTTGCAACCGCGACTCAAGGCAGTGTTCGCATGGCTGCCCGCGATCGCGCTTAAAAAGCGCTCCCACATGTGATGCGCCCGTTTGCGGGGCGGGATTTTGTAACCTCGCCGCAAATGTTTGAAGACCGTTCGACTACGCAAATTATCGTTCAGCCCAAGCTCCCCAAACATTCAGGACAGGATGAATATCACGTCCGGCACCAAAGTCTAGCCTGATTTTTTTGCACCAAAAACCGACTTGCCCGCTTTGGCCGAGATACGCTGGTATTTGGCATAAGCGATGCCGGCAGAACTGCGCAGCTCCTGTTCGCTCGCCTGGTTGGCAAAGCCTCGTGCCACCGCTTCCAGCACATAGGCTTCCGGAGCCATGAAGCTATAAGTGGTGACCACCGGCTTCGATCCCGCGGCGCGCAAATGATTGGCGAAAAACATGTTGCTCATGCAGGCCAGCACAACCGCTTGTTTGTCGTGCCCCGCATGTTTGGGGAAGTGTTTGACGATGGGCTGGTTTTGCTCGTCCATCAAGCCGTCATGGCCGATGAACGCCACCATTTCACGTTTCGCCGGATTGGGCGGCGTCGCGGCTTGCTGCATGAAGTCGAGCATCGCCTGGTCGATCCGGCGGCCGCGATAGGCCTCGGCGGTCACGGTGAGCTTGTCCTTCCAGGCAAACTCGCAGCGTTCCAGGATAGTGTCGCTAATGTCTTGTTCGCAGCTCAATTTGCGCCAGCCATCGGCCTTACTTAAAAAGGTTTTCACGCCGTAAAGCGCGCCCCAATAGAGATTGGTGCGCGGATCATCGCCATTGCCGATTTTCGCGGGAACCGGCACGATGCCTTGTGATGCGTTGTCGACCAGGGACACGATCACATGAAGATGCGTATCCGGTGCGGCTGCGGCATGGGACGGCAATGCCGTAGCAAACAGCGCAGGGGCTAAACAAATCGAGCGTAGGGTTTTCATGTGCAGGAACCCTCCAGAGGGTAGAGAATTTGATTGAACATTGCTTTGCCAAGGATGAAATAACCGCGATTAGACATTCCTTGGCCGGCAAAATTCCGCGCGATGTTTTCAGGGGAACGGCTATGGCGCAATAAGCTGGCACCTTCCCCCCTACTCGGCCAGTCGATTGATAGCAGAAATTTGATGTACAAAATTACCTTGCAGCCTGAGGAATCAGTTTGCGGAACAGACCATCCAGCCCCCATCCAATGATTAACCCTAGCCCATCCGCAAACAGGTCTGCCCATTCTGCAAAGCGGTAGGGCGTGAAAGACTGTAAGACTTCGATCAGTCCCGCATAAAACAGCAAACCAATGAATACGGCCGGCTTACGCCCTGGATAGCCTCGACGCCCTAAAACGGCCAAAACGGCAAAAGCGAGGAGGTGGTTTAGTTTGTCCCAACCCGTCGTGGGCATTTCGGGTCCGGCAGGCATTAAAGCCAGGAATAGGATGGCGATGAGGCTGGTCCAGAAAATGAACCTCCAGCGTCCTGTTGAGATAGTCATGGGGAACGATAAAGTTAATGAAAAAGATGATTTTCAATTATGTCATAGATAGGGACAAAGTCTGGAAAAATGACATGGAGGATGAAAAAATTTTGCTTGGATGCCGTGCGAATCCAAGTCCAGTTACGTCTTAACCCTTAGCCATGAGCACCAGCATCTTCCCGATCGATTGCAGGTGGACCTCTTCCTCAAGCGCCAATCCGGCTTGCTCGAAAAGGTTTTTCCATTCAGGCCGCGTTCTTTCCCTGCCGCGGGTGTTCATGAACATCTGCATATCGAAAGCTGCACTGGCAAAATCGGTCTTCCATTCCGCAACAACCGATTCGAACAGCGCAATGCAGGCGCCGGTGCCCGTGCTTGCCGTGGCCAGATTGCGCAGCACCCTGATGCAGTTTTGATCATCCATGCCGTGCAGGACGGCGCTCAACAAGTAGATGTCCTTGTCGTCTTCGGCGGCGGGAACCGATTCGAGCATGTCCCCGGCTTGGAAGGTCAAGCGGGAAAGGAGGTCAGGAGATGCTTTCTCGGTCCAATAGCCTGCCGCCGTTTGCACAACCTGATTCCGATCGAACACGATCGCGTTGAGATGCGGATGCCGCTTCAATATGGCTAGGGCCTTACTGCCCTTCGAGCCGCCCACGTCGATGATGCGGTCGAATCGTTCCCAGGCAAAGTCGGTGACGAAACTGTCGCCGGTCAATGCCGCCACACTGTCCATCGCAGAGGCGAACAGCGCATCGAACTCGGCGTGGTCATCCAGATAGGCATAAAATTCGCAGCCGTGTGCAATTTCGAACGGGACTTCCCCGCAGCGTATCCCTTGTTCCATGTGCTCATACCAGGGCCGGCTCATCTCGATCGCGTTGTGCATCAGGATCATGGCTCTGACGTTCTTGGGGTGATCCTCACGTAGGTAGGCCGATAGCGCATTGTTACGGAATACCCGAGGCGCCATTTCCTCGAATACCCCCATCGCCGCCAGCATACGCAGTAGCCGGTAGACCGCGTCCGCTTGTGCCAGGATACGCACGGCAATCACGTCGACTGGGAGAGCCTCATCTCCCAATGTCGATGCGATGTCCAGACGTACGGCGGCATGCAGCGCGCGCGATTGCCAAAACGCCGAGCCGATCTGGATCAGGCGAAAGGGTGGGGGGGGATCTTATTCGGAAGGTTCTGCAGCCAAGCGGCAAACTGGATCAATTTGGCAAAGCGGCGAACCGCGCCTGCATTTTTTTGCAATGACATCATAATCTCCTGCTACTCAGGCTTTGCCTGTGCCAAACCGGCGGCAAATAGGTGGCCGTTGAATCCGGCCAATTGTTCGAGGAACGCGGCGTCCATGGTTCGCCCCATCTGCTCCTCGAAAATATCTTTCAGCAGCATCGGCATCATGGCCAGGCTGACAAAGGCCATCCGCACGATGTCGGGATCTAATGAAGGCGTGATTTGTCCGGCGGATTTCAGCGCCTCCACTTTCCGGGCGCCGCGCGTGCGTCCGCGCTCCAATAATTGCCGGATAAAGCGCCGGCCCGGGCCTTGATTGAGCGCCAGCACTTTCAAGATCAGCTTCGGAAATTCCGGCCGTTTCGACATCGTCCGGTAATACAACAGGAGGAAGTCTTCGAACCCGTTGACCGATTGCAGCATCTGCCCGTCCAACACGTCGAGCAGCGGGGTCATCGTGTCGCGGATCATTTCCTCGTACAAGCCCTCCTTATTGCCGAAGTAGTAACGGATCATCGAGATGTTCGCGTCGGCCTTTTCGGCGATCATGCGGGTCGTGACTTTGTGGTAGTCGTCGGATAGAAAACTATCGAGAGCCGCTTTGAGCAAGCGTTCGCGCACGGGATCGGAAGCGGCCTCCGGGGAGCTATTCATCGCCTTCTCCAATAGCTGAAATAATAGGCAGATTAACAGAGGTAGGGCAGGCGCCTCCAGCGGTTTCGTCAATCAAATTGGGGAATTTGATTGACCGAAACTTTGCTGTTCAATAATGCTAATACTGGGATGATGACCTCGCCTTTGGCAGATTTCGTTGATTCAAATGAGCCCGGAGGTTTTTCGGGCAAAAAAAAGCCCAACCGTGACCGGTTGGGCTTGGTTTATCCGGTGGAGAACAGAGTGGCCTGTCACACGTTAACAAACTACCTCATACATCCAAATTCGCCACATCCAGCGCATTCTTCACGATAAAGTCCCGGCGCGGTTCGACCACGTCGCCCATCAGGGTGGTGAAGATCTCATCGGCCGCGATCGCATCCTCGATCTTGACTTGCAGCAGGCGGCGGTTGTTCGCGTCGAGCGTGGTTTCCCAGAGCTGTTCCGGGTTCATCTCGCCGAGGCCTTTGTAGCGCTGGATGTGCTGGCCTTTTTTGATTTCCCGCATCATCCAGTCGAAAGCCTGCTTGAAGCTCGCGACCGGTTGCTGTTTTTCGCCCATCTGCATGTACGATGCCGCGTTGAACATGCCGGCGGTCAATTGCGCGTAGTGAGCGATCCTTTGGTAGTCCTTGCCGTTGAAAAAGCTGGCCGGCAGCACGAATTGTTTGTTGTTGCCGTGCCGGCGCTTGTCGACGGTAATCACGAAATCCTGTTCGTGCCGGTATTCCAGCTCGATCGCATAGAGGGTCTTGTCCTCCGCGGCTGCCAGGTTTTCTTGCAGCTTCATCAGCCAGGCATGCAGGGCGTCCTTGTCCTTTAGCAGCGGCTCGTCCACCACGTCCATCAGCGTCAATTGTTCCAGAAAACCGCTGTCGTAGCGTCTGGCCAGGCGGTCGATCGTGCGCGTGACTTCGGTGAACTCCTGCGCCAGCTTTTCGAGGCCCTGGCCCTGAATCGGCGGCACGCCCTCGCTGGTGAACAGTTGCGCCTTGTCCAGCGCCTGCTGGATCAGATACTCGTTCAAGTTGGCGTCATCCTTCACATAATGCTCCTGTTTGCCTTTTTTGACCTTGTACAGCGGCGGCTGGGCGATGTAGATGTAGCCTTTTTCGATGATCTCGGGCAGTTGCCGGTAGAAAAAGGTCAGCAGCAGGGTGCGGATGTGCGAGCCGTCCACGTCCGCATCGGTCATGATGATGATGCGGTGGTAGCGCAGTTTTTCCAGGTTGTATTCTTCCTTGCCGATGCCGCAGCCGAGCGCGGTGATCAAGGTGCCGACTTCCTCGGAGGAGATCATCTTGTCGAAGCGTGCCTTTTCGACGTTCAGGATCTTGCCTTTTAAGGGCAGGATAGCCTGAGTGCGGCGGTCGCGGCCCTGTTTGGCGGAGCCGCCTGCGGAGTCCCCTTCGACGAGGAACAGTTCGGACAGGGCGGGGTCCTTTTCCTGGCAGTCGGCCAGTTTTCCGGGGAGTCCCGCGATGTCGAGCGTGGTCTTGCGGCGCGTCATTTCACGGGCCTTACGTGCCGCTTCGCGCGCCCGCGCCGCATCGACGATCTTCATCGTAATCGTTTTTGCGACTTGCGGATTTTCAAGTAAAAATTCCTGTAATTTCTCGTTCATCGCCGATTCGACGATCGGTTTGACTTCGGATGAGACCAGCTTGTCTTTCGTTTGCGAGGAAAACTTCGGGTCCGGCACCTTGACCGACAATACCGCGGTCAAGCCTTCGCGGGCGTCGTCGCCGGTCGTCGCGACCTTTTCCTTCTTCGCGAGTCCGCTGGTTTCTATGTATTGATTGATCGTGCGGGTCAGGGCACTGCGAAATCCGGCCAGATGGCTGCCGCCGTCGCGTTGCGGGATGTTGTTCGTGTAGCAGAATACGTTTTCCTGATACGAATCGTTCCACTGCATCGCCACTTCAACCGCTACGCCGTCTTTTTCGGTCACGAAATGAAAGACTTCCGGGAACAGCGGGGTTTTGTTCTTGTTCAGATGCTCGACAAAGGCCGAGATGCCGCCTTCGAACTCGAACACGTCGCGCTTGTCGCTGCGTTCGTCCTCGAGGATGATGCGCACCCCGGAATTCAGGAACGACAGTTCGCGCAGGCGTTTGGCCAGGATGTCGTAATGAAACTCGACATCGGCAAAGGTCTGCGCGCTCGGTTTGAACTTGATCTTGGTGCCGGTACCTTCGGCCGGGCCGGCCGCGGCGAGCGGCGCGACCGGTTCGCCCATCTTATAGGTTTGTTTGTGCAGTTTGCCGTTCTTGCGGATTTCGAGTTCCAGCTCTTCGGACAAGGCATTCACGACCGAAACCCCGACGCCGTGCAGGCCGCCCGAGACCTTGTAGGCGTTGTCGTCGAATTTGCCGCCCGCATGCAGCACGGTCATGATCACTTCCGCAGCCGAGCGGCCTTCTTCTTCATGAATGTCGACCGGAATGCCGCGGCCGTCGTCCTTGACCGACACGAAGCCGTTGTTGTGAATGACCACATGCACTTCCTTGCAATAGCCGGCCAACGCCTCGTCGATCGAGTTGTCCACGACCTCGAAAACCATGTGATGCAGGCCGGTGCCGTCATCGGTGTCGCCGATGTACATGCCGGGGCGCTTTCTGACCGCGTCGAGCCCCTTCAACACCTGGATGTTGGTGCTATCGTACTGATCCTTAATGTTTTCCTGACCGTTTTCTTGACTCATCTTTGTACCTGCTTCTGGTTTTTCGTATGTTTCACATGGAACAATCGGCCGGATTGATCCTGCCATGTTCCACATGGAACATTTTATGGTTGTGACTGGTGGATAAATCGCCAAAATCGTTTGGCGAGGTGGCGGTAATGAAGGCCTGGCACTGCATGCCGGTTAAATACTCCAATACCTTGGCGCGATTCGCCACATCGAGTTCGGCGGCAAAATCATCGAAGAGGATGCAGGCCGCGTCCTGCTCGGTTAAGTTTAATCGCTGGACCTGCGCGAGCTTCAGGCTGATGACCAATAGTTTCAGCTGGCCGCGTGAAACAATGTCCCTTGCGGGCAGGCGGTCCAGGGTCAACAGCAGATCGGCGCGGTGTGGGCCGCTTTGCGTGAAACCGTAGCGCAAGTCTTTCTCGGCGTCGGCGGTCAAGGCGTGCAGCAGGGATTCGCTGTCGTCCCAGCCGGGCGACAAAGACAGCGTCATCGAAGGAAGGCCCAGCAACTGGCCGGCGATGCTCTGAAAAACAGGGATAAAAGCCTCCAGATAGCGGCGCCGGCAATCAGTGACTATTGTACCGTAATACGATAACTCCTGGCTCCATACTTTCAGGTGCTCGGGCTGGCGGTTTTTCAGCAAGGCATTGCGCTGGGCGAGGGCCTTTTTATAGTGGCGCCAGGCCGGCAAAAAGGCCGGATCGTGATGAAAAACGCCCCAGTCCAGAAACTCCCGGCGCGCCTGGGGGCCGCCATCGAGAAGCTCGTAACTCTTCGGGTAGATCAACTGCAACGGCAGGGCATAGGCGAGGCTCGATTTGTTCGGCAGCGTCTGTTGGTTGATGCGAATCTCGCAAGCCTTGTTGTCGAGCCTGACGCCGACGTGCTGGTGCGCGCCGCCCGCGAACACGGTTTGCGCGGTAACCAACAAATGATCGTGGGAGAAATGAATGACGGGTTTGATGGAGGAGGAGCGGAACGAGCGGGCGCGGCCGAGCAGGAAAATGGCCTCCAGCAGGGCGCTTTTGCCGGAGGCATTGGCGCCGTAGATGAAGTTCAGCGTCGGCGCGGGATACAGGGTGGCGTGTTGGATATTTCTGACCGAAGCAATATCCAGTCTTGTTACTGTCATTGCGCGCGCATCATAACCGCATCGGCATCACGATGAATTTGTAAGTCTGCTGTTCGGGTTCGTTGATGAAGCAACTGCTCAGGTTTGAGGCGATCGTCAATTCGGCGGTATCCGCGTCGAGATTCGATACCGCGTCGAGCATGTATTGCGCATTGAACGAGATGCTGAATTCATCGCCGCCGTAGGTGATCGGCAGTTCTTCCTCGGCTTCCTCGTGTTCGGGGTTGTGCGCGTTGATGTGGAGCAGGTCCGCCGCGAAGCGGAAGGTCACGCCGCGAAATTTTTCATTGGCCAGAATCGAGGCGCGGGTCAGCGCTTCGCGGAGCAGCGGTTTTTGAATCGCCAGCGGGGGCAGGAAGGCTTGCTGAAAGACCTTGCCGAAGTCGGGATATTTGGAATCGACCAATTTCGCCGAAAACACGCTGTTATGCACCGCAACCTTGATATGGTTGCTCGAAAAACTGACCTGGAGCTGGGCGTCGCTGTCGTCGAGCAGGCGCGACAATTCCTGTACGCCTTTGCGCGGTACGATGATACGCGCTTCGAGGCCGGTCGGCGTTTCGAGTGCGTCTTCGTAAATCGCCAGGCGGTGGCCGTCCGATGCGACCAGTTTGAGCGCATTGTTCGAGATATGCAGCAGCAGGCCATTCAGGTAATAGCGCACATCCTGGTTGGCCATGCAGAACATCGTTTTTTCGAGCGCTTTTTTGAGCTTGCCCGCGCCGATCTGAAAACTGTTCTCCATCTGCGATTCGGCGAATTCGGGATAGTTTTCGGCCGGCAGGCAGGACAACGAAAAGCGGCTGCGCGAGGTGGCCAGTTTGACCATGTCGTCATGTTGCTCGATGCGTATCTCGGTATTCGGCGGCAACAGGCGGCAAATGTCGAGGAATTTGCGGGCGGGCAGGGTGATCGCGCCGGGTTGGGCGCCGATCACGGCCAGCCGGGAAACGATCTGGATTTCAAGATCGGTGCCGGTCAGGGTCAGCGTGTCCGCATCGATTACCATCAGCACGTTCGAAAGAATCGGCATCGTCTGCTTTTTTTCGATCACGCTGACGATTTGTTGCAAAGGAGGGAGCAGGGTGTCTCGATTGATACTGAATTTCATAGGCGAAGGCAAATAAAAGGGCAGTGGTAGATGTTACAGGCTCAAAAGGTACTCTTTAATAGATTAAGAAGCGATATCGAGTGTCAAAGGTGGCAATCGCGGCTCAAATCCTTGTGTTGCCGCATTGTCCACAAAAAACACGAAAGGCACGAAAAATTTCATAACTCAATCCGGTCAGTCGTTGCTTTCGGATAATGGTCAAAGTTGAGCGGCAAGCTCAGATGCTTTCTGTCGCTTCCTGGTAATTCAGCGCTGCGCCTTATGCGCTCACGGTACAGCGAAAAGCGCTTTTATTTCAACAAGGATGGCGGCGTAACAGGTTTTGTAACCGCCTTCTTTGCACCCAATTTCCTTATACATTTTTTCGTGCTTTTTGAGTTTTTCGTGGATATTTAATCGCGCGTAACATCAGTTACATAATTTTGGCACGCCCCGACACGCAAAGATCAATGCGACAAGGACCGCAACAGGTTCGCATAATCTTCCGCGACCTTGACGTCCGATTCTTTCAGCTCGACGATGCGTTTGCAGGCATTGATCACGGTCGTATGGTCGCGGCCGCCGAAGGCCTCGCCGATCTCGGGCAGGCTGTGCGAAGTCAGCTCGCGGGCGAGGCTCATCGCGATTTGCCGGGGCCGGGTAACCGACTGGCGGCGGTTTTTCGAGGACAGATCGGCAATCCGGATCTTGTAATAGTCGGCGACCGTTTTCTGGATGTTGTCGATATTGACCAGCTTGTCCTGCAGCGAAATCAGGTCGTGCAAAGCCTCCTTGGTGAACTCGACGGTGATCTTCTGGCCGGTGAACTGCGCATTCGCGATCACGCGCCGCAGCGCGCCTTCCAGGTCGCGCACATTGGACGGAATCCTTTTCGCGATGAAAAACGCGACTTCCTGCGGCAGTTCGACATGCGCGATGTCCGCCTTTTTCATCAGAATCGCGGCGCGGGTTTCCATGTCGGGCGGCTCGATCGACACCGGCAGCCCCCAGCCGAAACGCGATTTCAGGCGGTCTTCGAGGCCGTCGATCTCCTTCGGGTATTTGTCGCAAGTCAATACGACCTGGTGTTTCTTTTCGAGCAGGGTATTGAAGGTGTGGAAGAATTCTTCCTGCGAACGCTCCTTGCCGGCAAAAAACTGAATGTCGTCGATCAGCAGCACATCGAGGCCGCGGTAATATTCCTTGAAACTGTTGATCTGGTTTTGCTGCAAGGCCTTGACCATGTCCTGCACGAATTTTTCCGAATGCAGGTAGACGATCGAGGCGGCCGGATTCTTTTGCAGCACCGCGTTGCCGATCGCGTGCATCAAGTGCGTCTTGCCGAGGCCGGAACTGCCGTAGATCAGCAAAGGATTGTAGGCCTTGCCGATATTCTCGGCAACCTGGGTCGAGGCCGCGCGCGCGAGCTGGTTCGATTTACCTTCGACAAAATTGTCGAAGGTGAAGGATTTGTTCAGGAAGTTGGGATGCTGTTTTTTGGTTTCCGCAGGTTGCAGGTTTTTTACCGCGGCCGGCGCTTCCGGTTTTTTCGAGCCGATTTCGAGAACCAGCGTGATCGAGCCTTCCGCGAACTGATGGATCGTTTCCTCGATCTTCGCGAAATGATGTTCCTTGATCCAGTCGAGCACAAAACGGTTAGGGGCCAACAATCTGATCCGTCCTTCGCTCTCGACGGCCTGCAACGGCCGAATCCAGGTGCTGAAATCTGAGCTGGAAATTTCGTTTTCAAGCTTGGCGAGACAGTTGCTCCAAATCGAACTCATGAGGTTTTTGATAAAGATAAGATGGTAAAACAAATAAGACAGGGGCCTGTCATCGGGTTAATGCAATAAAAACAAAGCGTAATAGAATTGACAGGTTAAGCGGATTATTCTATCATCCTAAGGCTTTTTTATCTGTATTTCTTAAAATTATTTCGATCGGGCAACACTAATGAAAAGAACATATCAACCTAGCAAAATTAAACGTGTAAGAACCCACGGCTTTCGCGCCAGAATGGCAACCGTCGGTGGCCGCAAGGTCCTCAGCGCGCGCAGAGCGAAAGGCCGCGCCAAATTGACAGTGTAGTCGGCAACCGGGTGACTGAGAACAGTTTAAGTTTTCCTTCAGCGTTGCGTCTGAACAAGCCGGATGATTACAAAAAAGTTTTTGCCAAACCGGTAAAGTCCGGCGACCAATATTTTACCTTATTAGCCATCAGGAATGATCTCGATCATCCCCGGCTGGGTTTGGCAATCGCCAAGAAACAAATTAAAAAGGCCGTGCACCGGAACGCGATCAAACGGGCTGTCAGGGAAAATTTCAGAATGCGGCAGCATAGTTTGGGCAGTATGGATATCGTGGTGCTGGCGCGCAGGGAAGCGATCGACGCACCCTTGGAGACATTGAGTCATTCCTTGGAAAAGCATTGGTCAAGACTGGTATCCCGATGCGCTTCGTGCTCATAGCGGTCATCAAGTTTTACAAATACTTCATAAGTCCCCTGCTTGGAAATCGATGCCGGTTTTATCCAAGCTGCTCAACTTATGCCATCGAAGCGCTTCGTCTCCACGGTTTCATGGCTGGCTCCTACCTCACCCTGCGCAGACTATTGAAATGCCACCCTTTCCACGAGGGCGGCATTGACCCCGTCCCGGAAAAATTTGGTAATAATAAGAATGGATAATATAAGATTTCTTCTCATCTTTAGCTTTGGCCTGCTGGTCTTCATGCTGTACCAGCAATGGCAGATCGATTACGGCCCGAAACCGGCCGTGCCGGCGGCGGTAGAAAGCGCCGCGGCGACCCTCAAAGAAGACTTGCCGACCGTGAACGGCGAGGCGGCTTCTGCGGCTGCAAATGCGCCGGCGCAGGCCAGCGCGGCCGCTGTAGCGAGCGCGCCCGCCGCCACCAAGACCGTCAGGATCAAAACCGACGTGCTGGCGCTCGAAATCGACCTCGTGGGCGGCACGATCCAGAACCTGGACCTGCTCGCTTACCCGGTTCAGCAAAGCAATACGATCGTCGATGCGGCGCGCCGTTTGATCGGCTTCGAAGCGGAAACGATCGACCGCAGCCCGGTGCGCCTCTTCAATGCCGCACAGGATAAATACTTTATCGCGCAAAGCGGCCTGATCTCCAGCCCCGGCTCCGCTTCGGCGGCGAACCATCTGACCGTCTTTACGAGCGCCCAGGACAGCTATACGCTGCAAGACGGGCAGGACAGCCTGACCGTGCCGTTGACCTGGACCGACAGCAACGGTCTGACCGTGACCAAGGCGTTTACTTTTACGCGCGGCAGCTACGAAATCAAACTCGCGCAAAAGATAGACAACGCGTCCGCCCAACCCTGGAATGGGAGACAGTACAGCCAGTTGCTCAGAACGCCGATCAAGGAAAACAGCGGCAGTGCGCTGGCCGGCGGCATGCGCGCCTATAACGGCGGCGTGGTCTACACCGAAAAAGAGAAATATCAAAAGATCGATTTCGACGACATGCGGGAAGAAGTGCTCGACGCCAGCACCAAGGGCGGCTGGGCGGCGTTCATCCAGCATTATTTCGCCTCGGCCTGGGTTCCGCCTGCCGAGCAGGACAATCATTTCTACACCAAATGGCTGCAGCAAGACGACCGTTATGTGATCGGCTCGTATTCGCCGGCGGTGACCGTGCCGGCAAACGGCTCGGCAAATCTGACCGCGAGCCTGTATGCCGGTCCGAAGATTCAGCCGGTGATGGAAAAGGTCGCCAAAGGCTTGGAATTGACCGTCGATTACAGCGTGCTGACTTTCATCGGCAAGCCGATCTACTCGTTGTTGAACTGGATTCACAGTTTCACCCACAACTGGGGCCTCGCGATCATCGGCGTGACCTTCTGTATCAAACTGTTGATGTTCCCGCTGACCCAGGCCAGTTTCCGCTCGATGGCGAAGCTGCGCAAGGTGCAGCCGCGCCTGAAAGAACTGCAAGAGCGCTTCGCGGACGACCGCATGCGCCTGAACCAGGAAATGATGGCGCTGTACAAGAAGGAGCAGGTCAATCCGCTCGGCGGCTGCTTGCCGCTGTTGTTGCAGATTCCGGTGTTCATGTGTCTGTACTGGGTACTCGGCGAAACGGTCGAATTCCGGCAGGCGCCGTTCGCGCTCTGGTTGCAGGATTTGTCGGTGCAGGATCCTTTCTACATCCTGCCTCTGATCATGGGCGTCACGATGAAGATCCAGCAGGGTCTGAACCCGGCCCCGGTCGATCCGGTGCAGGCGAAGGTGATCAAACTGTTTCCGATCGTCTTCACGATCTTCTTCCTGTTCTTCCCGGCGGGTCTGGTGCTGTACTGGGTGGTCAACAATACCTTGTCGATCTGCCAACAAATGTACATCACCAAGCAAATCGAAAAAGCAGGGCTTGCATCATAAGTGCAAATCGACTTTAAAGACACCATCGCTGCGATTGCGACACCGCCGGGCAACGGCGGTGTCGGCATCGTCCGCATTTCCGGCAGTCTCGTCAGCGAGATTGCCAGTCATCTGCTCGCCAAACCCCTGACGCCGCGACTGGCGCAATACACCCCCTTCCTGGATGCCGACCGGACCCTCATCGATTCCGGCATCGCGCTGTATTTTCCGGGCCCCCATTCCTATACCGGCGAAGACGTGCTCGAACTTCAGGGCCACGGCGGCTCGGTCGTGCTCGACATGGTGCTGCGCCGCGTGCTGTCTCTCGGTGTTCGGGTCGCAAATCCCGGCGAATTCACCGAACGCGCGTTTTTGAACAACAAGCTCGATCTGGCCCAGGCCGAAGCGGTCGCCGACCTGATCGAAAGCAGCACCGAGCAATCGGCGCGTTCCGCGCAAATGTCGATGCAGGGCGTCTTCTCGACGCTGATCAACGACCTGGTCGAAGAATTGACGGAGCTGCGCACCTATGTCGAGGCCGCGATCGATTTCGTCGAGGAAGAAATCGATTTTCTGAGCGACGGCGTCGTCGAGAACCGTATCACCGCCTTACTCGGCCGGATCGAGCAAATCCAGCAGACCGCGAAGCAGGGGCGCCTGCTCCGCGACGGCATGACGGTCGTATTGGCCGGCAAACCGAACGCCGGAAAATCGAGCCTGTTGAATGCACTGGCCGGCTTCGAGGCAGCGATCGTGACCGACATCGCCGGCACCACCCGTGACGTGCTCCGCGAAAGGATACAACTGGACGGCATGCCGCTGCACATCATCGATACCGCGGGGCTTCGGGATAGCGACAATCCGGTCGAGCAGGAAGGCATCCGCCGCGCTCACGCCGAAATCCGCAAGGCCGACCTGATCCTGCTGTTGATCGACGCCCGCGACCCGGATGACGAAGCGATCCGGCAAACCCTGCCGGACAACATCCCGATCACCGAAGTCTACAATAAGATCGACCTGCTCGGCCGCGCGCCGGAAATGATCGAAACGGCCGCCGGCACGCAAATTTATCTGTCGATAAAAACGGGCGAAGGCATGGATTTCCTGGTCCGCCACCTCAAACAAAGCGTCGGTTTCAACGACCGGGCCGAACACGTCTTCATCGCCCGTCGCCGCCACCTCGAAGCGCTTAGCCAGGGCCACGCCTTCGTCGAAAGCGCGCTCTACCAACTGCAAGCCAACCACGCCGGCGAACTGGTCGCCGAAGACCTGAGACAGGCGCAAAACGCCTTGGCCGAAATCACCGGGCAATTTACGTCCGATGATTTGCTTGGCAAGATTTTTTCCAGTTTCTGCATCGGAAAATAAGCATCCTTTTGCAGGACATTCCAGCTACGCTGTTAGAATGACCTGCAAATCAACCTGGAAATCAAGAACCGGAGTGAAAGGATGAATCAGCAACAAAAGCAAATACTGCTCGATCTGGCGAAAAACTCGATCCTTCACGGCCTGCAATCCGGCAAGCCGTTGACGGTTGATCCGTCCGCTTTGCCATCGGAATTGCTGGAGCCGCGCGCGACCTTCGTGACCCTGCATAAAGATCACGAATTGAGAGGCTGCATCGGCACGCTGAAGGCGGTGCGGCCGCTGGCCGAAGATATTGCCGAAAATGCGTTTGCGGCCGCGTTCAGGGATTACCGCTTTCCGCCGTTGACCGCCGACGAGTTCGAGCAGCTGGAAATTCATTTGTCGATCCTGACGCCGCCCGCGCCGATCGCGTTCAGTTCGGAAGAGGATTTGCTCAGGCAGCTTCGGCCCGGCGTGGACGGCTTGATCATCGAGGAAGGCCCGCGGCGCGGGACTTTCCTGCCGTCGGTCTGGGAACTCTTGCCCGATGCGCGGCAGTTTCTTCGGCATCTGAAGCAAAAGGCGGGGCTGCCGGCGGATTATTGGTCGGATACCGTGCGGGTATATCGTTATCAGGCAGAAGGGATTGGTTGATTTGTAAAAGTCTGAGTTTGATCTGACATGTTCAGAAATAGGGTTAGAATTTACACTGTAACAAGGAAAGGCTCACTAAAATTGATCGGCTCATATCGGCTAAAACCAGTCTGTAAGAAGTTTCTAATGTATATCTGATGAAACTTCGAAAGCGTATAACGCCTACGGTGATGCCGCCGCCCCTAAAAATCCATTGAATCCATCTTCTGGTAGCAACTCAGATTTGTTGGGTTGAATCTTCCATTCGCGGAAAGATTCGTCAAACATTGGCTTAAAGTCAGTGCTGTAGCGTTCAACCCAGTCCCTTTTGGCAGTGGCAACATCAAACTTAACTAGTTGGCATGTTGAAAGCCACTTTTGAAGGTTTTCCTGATTTTTTAACCGCGCCGATATTGGCTGCAGACCGCCAACAAAACCGCCAAAATAAGTATCTCCAATATTAATAGATAGATAATAGACTTTATTAGGTGCCAACTCAGTCTCGATAAACCTAAATCTCAGCTTAGGAATACTCCCCACTGATCCTGTCCCTGCAATGAATGAGAGACCGAGGGTATGCTTGCCAGCAGAAGTTTCGTAAATATGGCATAAATTACTCCCTTGTCCCGCAGAGATCATCTCTTCACCATCATATAGTTGATACGGTACTTGAATAAAAGCTCCTGCGGGGCGGACTAAGACTAAATAAGTTTTATTAGTAATATTACTACTATTAACAACCGAAGAATATAAATCCGGAGTAATTTTAAAAGGAGGTAAAGCTACTGAACATCCTGATATAGAAAAAGCAACTCCAGCGACAGTAAATGCTGCAACAAACACTCTAAGTAATCTGCGAATTTGCATCTTCATCTTTTGGTTTGAATTGGATGGCGCGGCCAACTTCACTTAGTAATTGGTTTCTGAAAATCATGCCTGATTGGTTAATTCTTGGCATAAACCAAGTTTAAAGGTCGACAAGCTCGGTTAAAACGCTTTACTATCCATTAAGATGACAGAATACCGTAATTTTAATGAATCTCGTTTAAACAAAATTCAGCCCCATTGCTGTGGTTGTAGAAGACTCCCGGCTAGCAACTCCATCGTCAGCCGGGAATTTTTTTCATGAGCTTTTGGCCTTCATCATGGGCAACGCCTCAAGCGTTATTCGTCTCCTTAGAATCCGGTTACGGCAAACCAAACATCACCTTCAGCAGAGTCACCATTTAGAATCATGACGACCGGTGCTAAACAGGGGGATGGGAAATTTTCAAGCTGAACTTTTATATTAGCATTGCCCTTGCCAATAGGTTTGTGGACAGGAATGGGATCGGTAATAACGTTAGAGAAAGGGATGTCTGTAGTGCTGTCGGGAGCCGTCTGACAACTTAGTAGTGCCCGAAAATGGTCTTCATCATTGGGACTTCCGTTACCAAAAATGAGTCCCTTAATGTTAATAATAAGCTTGCCGTCTGAAAACAATTTCCCATCGACAGATTTGGCAATTTTCCATGATTGATAATCGCCGAGAACATCCCGGACCTTAGGATCGGAATCAAGAGGGCCATTCCCAGGAGGATTAGCATCAGGGGGAGGGGTTGACAAGAATGGGGCATCCACACCAAACATAGATTTAAAGTGCAGAATAATTTTTGCCCCCTTAGGGTGATCTTCAGATTTTGCGGAACTCGCTGCTAAAGCTGGTATTGCCAATATAGACAGTATTAGGACAAGGCTGTATTTTCTAAACATAACAACTTCCTCGCGCATTTGATGGATAATAATTGTTTACGAACTTTTTGCATTTCCCTTGTATGAGTTAATAAACAGTGGTCCCCCTTACTCTCTTTCTCTTGTCTCGGTAAAACCCGGTGTGCGTCTTATGCTCCATATGGCTACACAGGTATAGATTCCTTAAACTGTTAAAAAGGTTCAATAGAATGCTAGGCTAGACCACATTTTCCTGCTAATAAAGGCGAGATAATGCAATGATTGCAACAATTGAGCAGATGTTATTTTGATCATCCCGCAGGTAGAAACCATGCGCGGCTGATTTCTCCATGCACCTGATCGAGTGCGATCTGCACTTGGTCGATGAAGTTATGCAGCGGCGCGCATTTCATTTTTTCGACCTGCGTCGACAGAATTTGGGTCTTGATTTGATACAAAATGCGGACCGCCGGTTCGTGGTTCGGCAGGGTCTTCAGGCTGCGTTCTATGTTGCACAGGTTATGCCGGATCGAGCGCGGAAAATCCTGGCTTTGAAATAAAAAGATCAGCACGTCGCCGCGCCGGACCCGGGCCTGCATGCTGCGGCGGTACATTTGATACGCGCTGAGGGATTTCAGCAGGCTGACCCACTGAATCGTTTCGAACGGGCGCAGTTCGGTATCGATGGGCAAGAGGCCGTCCGTGCGCACATCGATGATGCGCGAGGTCATATCGGCGCGTTCGATATTGCGGCCGAGCAGCAGGAAGTGATAGCCCTGGTCGTGGTTCATCGTGCCCGCGAGCATCCCGTTCAGCGTTTGCGAATTGAGGATGATGCGTTTCAGATACTCGTGCCGCCCGCGTTGGGACAGGCCTTCGTTGAGCTGCTCGCCGGCGTCGAGATGGTGTTTGTTGATCAGTTCCCAGGCTTCGCGCGGCAGATAGTCGCGGATCGTGCGCGCGTTTTCGCGCGCCGCGCGCAAGGAACTCAGGATAGAGCTGGGATTTCTCTCGCAGCCGATCATGAATCTGACGACTTCCTTTTCGCTGTAACCGGGATGCTGCCGTTCGAACAGTTCGCGCGCGCCGGCCATCGCGACCAAAGGCTCCCATGCCGGCGTGATGCCGCGCGGCAGGTCGAGATGCAGCGCGGCGTTGGCGGCCAACAGGCGGGCGGTGTTTTCGGCGCGTTCCAGATAACGCGCCAGCCAGTAAATATTTTCAGCGACTCGCGATAACATCTTTTTGCTCCATATCGATCGGTACGATCCAGGTATCCTTGCTGCCGCCTCCCTGCGACGAATTGACGACCAATGAACCTTTACGCAGCGCGACGCGGGTCAGGCCGCCCATCGTGACTTGCTGTTGTTCGGCGCTCAAGATGAACGGGCGCAGATCGACGTGGCGCGGCTCCACCTGTTTCTCGACGATGGTCGGCACGGTCGAAAGCCCGAGCACCGGCTGCGCGATGTAGTTGCGCGGGTCTGCCTTCAGTCGCCTCGCGAATTCCTCGCGCTCTGCCTTGGTCGAGGCGCTGCCCACCAGCATGCCGTAGCCGCCCGATTCGTTGGCCGGTTTGACTACCCGGTTTTCGAGGTTGGCCAGGGTGTCGGCGAGCGCCTCGGGCTCCATGCAGCGCCAGGTCGGCACGTTCGGCAGGATCGGTTTTTCGCCGAGATAGAATTCGATGATGTCCGGCACATACGAATAGACCACCTTGTCGTCGGCGACTCCCGCGCCGGGCGCGTTCGCGAGCGCGACCTTGCCGGCCTTCCAGGCGCGCACTAGCCCCGGCACGCCGAGCATCGAGTCGGAGTGAAAGGCTTCCGGGTCGAGAAACAGGTCGTCGACTCGGCGGTAGATCACGTCGACGCGGGCCGGGCCGCCGACCGTGCGCATGTACACGCAGTCGTCGCGGTCCACATACAGATCGCGGCCTTCGACCAGCTCGCAGCCCATCTGCTGGGCGAGGTAGCTGTGCTCGAAATAGGCCGAGTTGTAGATGCCCGGCGTCAACACGACCACTTCCGGGTATTCGATGTCGCGCGGCGACAGCGCGGCCAGCGTGTCGTAAAGCTGCGAGGGATAGTCGTCGACCGGCAGCGGCGCGTAATCCTCGAACAGTTCGGGAAACACGCGCTTGGTGACCAGGCGGTTTTCGAGCATGTACGAGACGCCGGACGGCACCCGCAGGTTGTCTTCGAGCACATAGACCGTGCCGTCACGGTCGCGCACCAGGTCGGAGCCGCAGATATGCGCCCAGATCCCGAAACGGGGCGATATGCCGACGCATTGCGGGCGGAAGTTACTCGAACTGGCCAGGATTTCCTTCGGGATGATGCCGGCCCTGATGACGTCCCGGTCATGGTATAGATCGTCGATGAAGCGGTTCAGCGCCATGACGCGCTGCTTGAGGCCTTCTTCTATCCTGTCCCATTCGGCTTTCGCGATGATGCGCGGCACGATGTCGAACGGCCAGGTGCGGTCGATCGCGTCCTGGGTTTCGTCCGAATAGACCGTAAAGGTGATGCCCATTTCCTTCAACGCCAGATCGGCCGCGGCCTGCCGGGACGCCAGATCGTCAGCGTCCATGCCGGCCAGCAATTTGGCCAGTTGTTCGCCGTGCGGGCGGGGCCGGCCCTGAGGATCGACCAATTCGTCCCAGACCTTATCGGCGTCGTAAGTTTTCCAATCGATGTGTTTCATGCGCCATTCCTCGCTGTTGACTGGCGGTCCAAGATGATTAAGTCCTTAAGTCCAGGGTATAAGGGCATTCGTCGTTGATCTCTTCGCCCGGCACCGCGATCGGCCCCGGCGTATGCCCGTGTGGCCAAAACCGCGCCAGCCGCCGGGCTTCCGCTTCGTTCGCGTTGACCGGAAAGGTTTCATAATTGCGTCCGGCCGGATGCGAAACATGGTAAGTGCAGCCGCCGAGCGCGCGGTCGTTCCTGGTGTCGACCAAATCGAACACCAGAGGCGCATGGCTTGGAAGCGTCGGATGCAGGCCGGACGCCGGCTTCCAGGCCTTGTAGCGCACACCGGCGACCCATTCGTCGCGGCGCGCGGTGCGGCGCAGCGGCACCCTGCGGCCGTTGCAGGTCACCACATGGCGGCCTTCGGTCAAGCCCCGGGCCTTGATTTCGAGACGTTCGACCGACGAATCGACAAAACGGGAGGTGCCAAGCGCTGTAACTTCCTCGCCGAGTACATGCCAAGGCTCGATCGCAAAACGCAGTTCCAATTCCGCATCGCCGATTTGCGCTCTGCCATAGTGCGGGAACCTGAATTCCAAAAACGGCGCCAGCCAGTCCATCGCAAAGCCGAAGCCCCAGCGCTGCAGCGTTTCGATCACATCCTTCAGGTCGCCGGCGACATAATGCGGCAGCAGAAAGCGGTCGTGCAGTTCGGTGCCCCAGCGTACCGGTTCGAGTTCGTACGGATGATCCCAAAAGCGCGCCACTAATGAACGAAGAAGCAACATCTGTACCAGGCTCATTTGATGATGCGGCGGCATTTCGAAAGCCCGGAATTCGACCAGGCCGAGACGGCCGCCCGGGCCGTCCGGCGAATACAGCTTGTCGATGCAGAATTCGGCGCGGTGGGTATTGCCGGTCATGTCGGTCAACAGGTTGCGCAGCACCCGATCGACCAGCCAGGGGTTAGGGGAGGGATGTTGCGCAAGCTGCTTGAGCGCGATCGACAATTCATACAGCGAATCGTCGCGCGCCTCGTCGACGCGCGGCGCCTGTGAGGTCGGACCGACGAACAGCCCCGAAAACAGATACGACAGGCCGGGATGATGCTGCCAAAAGCGCAGCAGGCTGGACAGCAGGTGCGGCCGGCGCAAAAATGGCGAGTCGGCGGCGGTATGGCCGCCCAGGGTCACATGATTGCCGCCGCCGGTGCCGGTATGGCGGCCGTCGAGCATGAATTTTTCGGCGCCGAGGCGTGCGAGTCGCGCTTCCTCGTACAAACTCTCGGTCAGTGCGGACAATTCCGCCCAATCGGCCGATGGCGGCACATTCACCTCGATTACGCCGGGGTCCGGGGTGATGTTGAAGCGCTTCAGGCGTTCGTCGCGCGGCGGCTCGTAGCCTTCCAGCAGGATCGGGATGTTCAGGTCGGCCGCGGTATTTTCGACCGCGGCGATCAGACGCAGCCAGTGCGTAAGGTCGGTCAGCGGCGGCAGAAACACATGCAGCCGGTTGTCGCGCATTTCGACGCAGAGTGCGGTGCGGATCAGGTGGCTCTCCCCCTCCTGATGGTTCGCATCCGCAAAACCTTGCGCGCTGATGCCCTGATGTGGCGCGTTTGCACCAGCGCGGTGCGCAAAACGGCTTTGTAATTCGCCGTGACCGGCGGGCAGCGGAGACTTTGGTGCGAAAGGGTCGATCGGGATCAACTGCTGGCGCAAGTCTTCCGGCTCCCACCATAAACTTTCCAGCGGCAGCCGGTAACCCATCGGCGAATCGCCGGGCAACAGAAACATGTGTTCGCGGCGGAAATTCCAGCGGGACGAGCGCCAGCCGTCTGTGCCGTAATCCCAGGCGATCGGCAGGGCGTAGCCCACCACATAATCCGTGCCCAAGCCTTGCTGGAATATCTTCCGGAGGCGCGCGCGCTCGAGCGGGTCGCGAAGCTTAGAACACTGCACATCCACATTGGCCGGCAGGCTGCCTTCTTTCCAGAGATAGTAGATGCCGTCCTCGAAGCCCGGCACCGCAAAGTGACCCGGAACGCCGAGGAAGCCGGCGAGGCGCTTGATAAAACGCTTCGATACATTGCCCTGGTTGTGCAGGCGATCGTGATAGGAAGCGAGCAGGGCAGGATTGCGCCACACCGGTACGCCGTCCGCGCGCCAGAACACACCCAGCGCCCAACGCGGCAGTTGCTCGCCCGGATACCATTTGCCCTGACCGTGATGCAGCACGCCGCCCTCGGCCCAGCGCTGATAGAGCCGGCGCAGCAGATCCTCGGCGCGTTCGCGCTTGTGTTCGCCGAGCGCTTCGGTGTTCCACTGCGGCGAGTCCATGTCGTCGATCGAGACGAAGGTCGGTTCGCCGCCCTGGGTCAGGCGCACGTTGCCGAGGTTTAACAACGCGTCGACTTCGCCGCCCAGTTGCTGGATCCGCGCCCATTGTTCGGCGCTGTAGGGTTTGGTCACGCGCGGGTCTTCGTGGATGCGGGTCACCCGGTTTTCGAAATGAAAGGTCACCTCGCATTTGCCGACCGCGCCGGTGATCGGCGCCGCGCTGACCGGATCGGGCGTGCAGGACAAGGGAATATGGCCTTCGCCGGCGAACAGGCCGGAGGTCGGATCGATGCCGACCCAGCCCGCGCCGGGCAGGTAGACCTCGGTCCAGGCATGCAGGTCGGTGAAATCCTGCGCCGGCCCCGACGGGCCGTCCAGGCTCTTCTGATCGGCGCTCAACTGCACCAGATAGCCCGACACGAAGCGCGCGGCCAGTCCCAGATGGCGCATGATCTGCACCAAAAGCCAGGCGCTGTCGCGGCAGGAGCCGGTGCCGAGTAAAAGCGTTTCCTCGCAGTCCTGGATGCCGGGTTCCATCCGCAGGGTATAGCCGATGTCCTGTTGCAGGCGGCTGTTCAGCGCGACGATGAAGTTGACCGTATTGTCCGGCCGCTTCGGTACGGCTTGCAGCCATTTTTGCAGCCGTGGACCCGATTCCTTGATTTCGAAATAGGGCGCCAGTTCCTTGGCCAGCTGGTCTTCGTATTTGAATGGAAAGCTGTCGGCGTATTCCTCGATGAAAAAATCGAACGGATTGACCGTGACCAACTCGGCGACCAGATCGACTTCGACCGACAGTTTTTGCGTGGTTTCGGGAAACACGTAGCGGGCGACATAATTGCCGAAAGGGTCCTGCTGCCAGTTTACGAAATGCTTGGCGGGTTCGACTTTCAAAGAGTAATGGTGCACCGGCGTGCGCGTATGCGGGGCCGGGCGCAGGCGGACCAGATGCGGCGACAGCGTGGTCGGGCGGTCGTATTCGTAAACGGTCAGGTGATGGATCGCAATCTTGAGAGACATGGACGTACTCGAAATAGGCCTGTTGAAAGGCAAGCGTCGGCACCGGCATCGGCGCGCGTTTTGCCGTTGTACAAAATTACCAAGCAATAATTGCACCAATACAAAACGGCAGCTCGCGTGCGAAGCAGAAATCAGCTTGGCAACCGCTGAAGACATTGCGATGGCAGGAAAAAGATCGCTTTAAACCAAGCCATCTTCTAAAATGGTGCTGTTTGATTTCAGGATTATCGAGGGAATTGCAATGACGTATTGTGTGGGCCTGTTGCTTAACGACGGTTTGGTGTTCGCGTCCGATTCACGCACGAACGCCGGCGTCGATTATGTAACTTCGTTCAGCAAACTGCATATCTTTACGCCGGCCCCGGACCGCTTCTTCGTGCTGTTGTCGGCGGGCAATCTGGCGACCACGCAGGGGGTGTTGAACCGTATTGTGCGCGATCTGGAATATCCTTCGGAAAGGGGAAGCCTGTTGACCGCCCGCTATTTATTCGAAGCCGCCGACTACATCGGCAAAGTCAGCCAGGAAACGCAACGGGAGCATGGGCCGGCCTTGCAGTCGTCCGGCGTCAGCGTCGAGACCACGTTGATTTTGGGCGGGCAAATACAGGGGCAGAATCCGGGCTTGCTGTTGATCTATCCCCAAGGCAACTATTTCGAGGCGACGCCCGAGACGCCGTATTTGCAGATCGGTGAAACCAAATACGGCAAGCCGGTACTGGACCGCGCGGTCGGCGCGTTGACCGGCCTGGAGGAAGGCGCGCGGCTGTTGCTGGTGTCGCTCGATGCGACCTCGCGTTCGAATGCCGCGGTCGGTCCGCCGTTCGAGGTGGCGATCTACCGGCGCGACGACATGAAGATCAGCCATCATCTGAAGCTGGCCGCCAACGATCCGTATCTGACGCGCTTGCAGCAGCGCTGGAACGAAGGGCTTTGCGCCACGCTGCATAGCCTTCCGGCATTCGACTGGGAAGCGCCGGCGGAATTATTGTAGAGGATGTGCTCTGCCTAAGACGCCTGTTCGGAGTCTTTCTGCTTCCCGGCGTTTACGTTGGGAATCGGGTTTTTCCAGGTAGACCCATTTAACCAGTCTTTGAGTCTCTCCATAAAAAAAGCCGCACTGTCACAAAACAGTGCGGCTTTTGCTTGTCTATCACCCACTTTAGGATCGTTGGTTTGGCTTGGGGATGAAACCAAACCTAACGAGCCTGATATAGCCGTTACCAATCGAGTTGGACACGCGTTTCAATAACATCCAGATCCGAGTTATTAAAGGCTTTACTGCGAGCATTTGCAACGTCGAAGGTATTTATATCCAGCGCATGAACATAGTCAGCCATCACGCGGACATGCGAGTTAGGATACCAGTTGATGCCGAACTTCGCGGTCTGGGCTTTTCCACCATGAATCGGGCCACTATTCAGGTCGATCGAATCGTAACCTGCGGCAAGTTCCCATGCGCCCCAGCCGCCTTTCATATCAAAGTTATGATTAGGCTTTATCCGATCCCAGGCGCCGGTTTTGGCTTTGTAAGCGCGCGACTCACCGGTTAAGAAATAGGTTCCATAGGCGTAGAAACCGTCGAGAGCATCACCGCTATAGCCTTTACCTGAAACATTCGTGGCAATATATTCGCTTTGTACGGAAAAAGGTCCGTAAACCACAGCGGTTTCTGCGCCAAAGCGGGTAAGATGATCTGCTTCACGCCAAGTCGCTGTCCCCCGGGTGCCTGAAGTCAAGTTGCCCGTATTCAATATATTGGTTCGGTCTACGTTATTATCCAGGCCGCGGGCGAACGAAATACCGCCGTTGCTAAAGTTGCCATTAGCTAAGTAATTGTTGTTCACATTAATATACGATCCTGAGGCTCCCACATGCCAGAATTTGGTTTTGCTTTCCATCCAAGGCAGACCGCTGACGCGCCCGTTGACTTCCCAATTGGTATCGCCGGAGCCGCCAGAACGATTGACACCGCCATTGGGGTTGGTTCCGTTAAAGGTCGCACTGTTGCTGGCACCGTTGTTGCCGACGGGTTCGGTTTGCAGCGATGTGGCGACCTGCCAGCGCTCGGCCGAGTAATTGGCGCCAATACCCACTTTATAGGTATTGAGGTCGTCGACAAAGGCATTGGTGATCATGTTACGTTCGATGAACGTAATGTAGCGGTTACTGGTCGCTTCTTCCAAGCTGAACGGCTCTTTAAAGGCGCCGAATTTAACCGAAAACGGCTTGGAAAAATTATAACGGATGAACGCATCGGTAACCCCGGCAGCAGTCGTGCCGTTGCCCCGAGTGAAATCGTACTCAAACTTATAATCGGTATTTTTGAAAAAAGTACCTTCAATGCCCAGACGCGCGCGACGAAGAGTTACGCCATCATTCAAATCATTCGACGTATTTGCTCCGGTAGCAGGGGCGACATTATTGTTAAAATTAGTCTGCGAATCCACCTGCATGCGTCCGTTAATGCCGGCGGTAAAATTGCCATCCTTGGTTGCAAAATGTATCCCGTCATCGAGTTTGACATGAACCGATTCAGGCGCCGAAGCTTCCTTGGCATGTTCTTCGAGTGCCTTGATTTGGTTGTCTTTTAGTTCCAATTCTTCGCGAATGGATGCGATTTCCGCAGCGTTGCGCGATGGCTCAGCTGTTTTCGCGGAGGCATCCTCGACTCTTTCGAACGAGCCCATTTTTTGCCGGTGCGGACCGGGTTCGGCATAAATCTGTTTGGTTTTGACATCGACGTAAAGATCGATCGCAAAAGCAGATGAAGAGGCTCCGGCGCCGAGGACTGTTGCCACGGCCAAAGTCAGTTTGGAAATGTTCATGCGTTGCTCACAGTGATGATAGAAACTGCGGCAAGGATAGGGAATTCAAGTGACAGAAAAATGACAGAATTGTTACGAAATGATGACAGCGCAACAAATCAGTGGGATCGAAGCGAATTTACAACAGGCGGTCAGAAATCCGGGAAAGGATAATTGAAATATGCGGCTTAGTAACTATGTTAGATTGATCGATTCATGGTTGGCCTACTCAACAAGTATTGAAAAACATACCTTTAGAAGAATAGAGTCGAGTTTCGATGTGAGGCAGGTGCTTCGGTGCAACAACGCTTAGGCTCATACACAACAATGCAACGAGTAGCTCATGGCCGATGGTTTCGCTAAGCGGGGCAATGTTGGGGCCATCAGCCAAGTCTTTCCTGGATATGGCCCTCTGTCTTTAACTTTTTTATTGCGATTGTGGCTGCTGTAGCGACAAACGATTCACCGCGTCGATGTCGTGCTCGGCCTCCTTGATCGCTCGCGACAGTTCCGCGCGCTGTTTGTCCAGCACTAGCCATTCGATTTGCCGGTGCAGGTAGGCGTCCTTGTTTTTGGTCACTTCGACGCGCAGTTCCAGTTCCTTGATCTCGGCTTGCAACTGCATTTCCTTCAGGCGGGTCTGATGCTCGATGCGCTCGGCCTCGAGCTGTTCCTCGTATTTTTGTTGTTCCTGCTGCAATATTTCCTGCGCCTTGTATTCGGCCTGCAGTTCCCTTTCTTTCAATATCGCTTCATGTTCGAGCTTTTTGGCGTGTAGTTGCAGTTCCAGCTCTTGCTGGCGCGCCTGCTGCTCGATTTCATATTTCAGCGCGGCGGCCTGTTCGATGCTTTGCAGATGCTTTTCGTGGTTGATTTTTTCTTCGTGCAGTTTGGCCTCGATCGCAAACTGATCGGCGTTTTGTTTTTCCTGGGCGGCCAGCAATAGGCGTTGGTTTTCGCTTTCTAAGGCCAGCTTTTGCTGCTGCAAGGCATTCAGTTGATTCAGATGCTCCAGGCGCTCCTTTTCGAGCATTTGTTCCTGACGGGTCTTCTCGCGCGCCTGTTTTTCGCGGAACTCGAAATTTTTTTCGAGGATGCTCAGATAAACGGCCTCCTGGGTGAAGCGACCGTCGAGGCCCTGGCTGGCTTCGAGGTCGGCGAAGGAGGGGGTGAGGGAGCAAATCGCGCGGCATTTGATGTATTTGACGGCCAGCGCTTCGTTGATCGTGCGTTCGATCTGTTTTTCGGTCGCGGTCAGGCCGGTTTCTATCCAGTTGCCGTTACGCAGGTTCCTGAGTTCGGCGTCGACGGTGGTCTTGATCAAGCCTTCGTAGCCGGTTTTGATATGCGCGTTGATGTTCGAGAGTGTATCCAGATTGCGTTCGGCATAGCCGAAGGTCGCCTGGAAATGGATCGTCAACTGGGCCTCGATCGTGCAAAGCCCTCCGTAAAGCGTAGTCGAAACCTTGAGCGGCCATTCGGCGACCGGCAGCGAATAAACCTGATGGTAGAAGCGCGGAAAAAATTTCGCCGGATAGGCGAACAGCTTGTAATAAGGTCCGAGCTTGGACAGGACGACGCGGCTCTCGCCGTCGAAGCTGGGATCCCAGATTTCGTCTTCGACCTCGTCTGGGAATGTCTGCGGGGCGAGCCCGGCCAGCCAGGCGTCCAGCAGGGCTTGTTTATTCGTCATCGGACACCTCCAGCGCGACTTGTTGGCTCGCCGCCGGCAAAGCCTGTTGCGCCTTCAGCGCGCGCAGTTGGGCGCTCATCCGCTCGGCGATCAAGGGATACAGATTCGGCGCAAATTCGACCGATTTGGCGTCGATCTTGCGCAGGAAACCGCGGCTCAACAAGAAGCCGACCGCGAACATCCGCGACCAGTCCGAATAACGCCGGGCTTTCTCGATTTCGGACTTTTCGATCACCATCTCGAGTTCGTCGTTTTCGTTGATCCTAAACTCGGTAAACTGGCGCAGGCATTCGAACACTAGTTCCTGCTCGCGCTCGCTCAATGGGCCCGGCGCGGTAAATTCCAGGCGGTAGGACAAAAACACGGTAAAAAAGTCCGCCATCGACGCGCACAGGAAGGCAAACAGCGAAAAGTCCTGCCACATCGCAAACGACGGCGTGATGCCTTGCACTACTTCCGCGTAAGTCATCAGAACCGGCATATCCGGCGCAATCACGCCGCTATTGGTCGCCATCTGGTTGAATTTGATCGAGACTTCCTGCAGGCTGGAAACGATTTTCCGGTAACGTGCTTCCGCATCGGGCGCCTTGATGTTCCACTCGGTCAGGCCGTTTTGCAGCACGCGGATATCCTGATTCAGTTTCTCGAAGTTTTGCACGACCTGCGCGGCTTCCTTTTTTTTGGTCTCGAAAACTTCTTTTTGATAACGGAAAAACGGCCCCTGGCCGATCATGTTTTTCTGCGTTTGCGGGGCGTCCGGGTGAGTTCCATAATAAGCCTGCGTTACGCTTGTAGACGCCTTGTCGAGTTCTTGCTGCTGCAGTTTCAAGACCTGGGTCTTGGTATCGGCGACGCTTTTCAGATAGGCGTTCACATCGGCGCGGATTTTGTTCAGTCGGTCGATTTGTATCGTTTCCTTCTGCGAAATTTCATAGAACTTGAAATAAGAGAAGGTGATCGAGGCCGAAACCGCGACCAGCAGCGACACGAGTACGGCGAAAAAACGGAATTTATTGGCTTTCCAGTGGATGCCGGCGATTTCCAGCGAACTGATCACGATGATCGACTGGATCGCAACTGTGATGATCAGCGCAATCCAGGAGACGATGAAATGCGACAAGCCGTAAAAGGTGGTGAAGCCCGTCGCCATACTCAGCATCAACACAATCGGAATGGTCCATACTCTCAGGCCGGCAATAAACAGCGTCTGAATGCTGTTGATGATGCCGCCGATGCCGCCGAAATTGTGTGGTTTGCTTAGTCTATTGATGTCCATGGTTGCCAGATTGGGGATGAGTCGCGCGAAAAATCCCTCGGAATGGAGAAGGCGCCGATGCTTGAAATGAAACGCAGTCTATTTGATTTATAAGGAAAATGCAATTGGCGGCGTAGGGCCGCCGCCAAGGATTCGGGTAAAAAAACGCACGCTTTGCGTTTTACTGTCGCGGCCTGAGTGGATCGCTTTTCAGCGATCTTCCTGCGTGTGCGGGCATTCCCGCCCGGTCAGCGCATTATAAATTTTGACGTACAGGATCGAGGCGGACAACAGCAGGGTGACCGCATTCGCCGCGATGATCGCCGGATTGTGCAGAAAAAGGCCATAGATCAGCCAAAGCGACACGCCGAGCGTAAAGATGCCGTACATCGACAGCGACAGCGCGGCGGTATCGCGGGTTCGGATGGTCAGAATCGCCTGCGGCAGGAACGAAGCGGTCGTCAATAGCGCGGCGACATAGCCGATCAAATCAGGCAGGGCGGGCATGCCGGGGTCTCCCGTGTTGCTTGGGAGACCTGCCGGGTTTTCTTAACTGGCAGGTCTTTATCACGTTAAACGGCTTTGCCATGCCGCGCCGGCACATCGCGGCGGGTGGCGCCGGTGTAGAGTTGTCTCGGCCGGCCGATTTTTTGCTCGGGATCGGCGATCATTTCGTCCCAGTGCGAAATCCAGCCGACCGTGCGGCCCATCGCAAAGATTGCGGTAAACATGCGGCTCGGGATGCCGAGCGCATGCAGCACGATGCCGGAATAGAAATCGACGTTCGGATACAATTTTTTCTCGATGAAATATTCGTCTTCGAGTGCGATGCGCTCGAGCTCCAGCGCCAGTTTGAACAAAGGATCGTCCTGCAAGCCCAGTTCGTTGAGGACTTCATGGCAGGTTTCGCGCATCAGTTTGGCGCGCGGATCGATGTTTTTATAGACACGGTGGCCGAAGCCCATCAGCCGGAACGGATCGCTTTTGTCCTTCGCTTTGTTGATATAAATGCCGATCCGGGAAACATCCTTGATTTCCTCAAGCATCTGCAGCACCGCCTCGTTCGCGCCGCCGTGCGCCGCGCCCCACAGGCAGGCGATGCCGGCGGTGATGCAGGCGAACGGGTTCGCGCCGCTGGAGCCGGCTAGGCGGACCGTCGAGGTCGAGGCGTTTTGTTCGTGGTCGGCGTGCAGAATCAGGATCCGATCGAGCGCCCTGACCAGTATCGGATTCGGCACGAATTCATCGCAGGGCGTCGACAGCATCATGCGCATGAAGTTTTCGACATAGCTGAGCTTGTTTTGCGGATACAAAAACGGCGAGCCGGTGCTGTATTTGTGGCACATCGCCACGATCGTCGGCACCTTCGCCAAAAGCCGGATCGCGCACATTTCGCGGTCGCTTTTCGAGCGAATATCCAGCGCGTCATGATAAAACGCGGACAGCGCGCCGACGACGCCGACCATGATCGCCATCGGGTGCGCATCGCGGCGGAAACCCTTGAAAAAGTTGGTCAACTGGTCGTGCACCATCGTGTGCATCGTGATGTTGCGTTCGAACTGCTGCAATTGGTCGTAGTTCGGCAGTTCGCCTTCCAGCAACAGATAGCACACTTCCAGGAAGGTGCATTGCGCGGCCAATTGCTCGATCGGATAACCGCGGTACAGCAGGACGCCCGCTTCGCCGTCGATATAGGTAATCGCGGAACGGCAACTGGCGGTCGAGGTAAAGCCGGGATCGTAGGTGAACATGCCGCCCTGCTTGTACAGGGATTGGACGTCCAGCACATCGGGACCCATGGTGCCGGACAACACCGGCAATGTACACAGTGGCTCGGATTCGGGAGTGGATAGGACGATAGCGCTGGGCTTGCTCATGATGGTCAATCTCGGTTGTGGCGCCGATGCGGCGTGTCTTAGTGTCGATTTCGGATGCAATTACTCGGGATTGGCGTTAACAATCGCCTGTCTCGCCAATTCGGTGACTTTCGCCCAGTCTTTCGCATTAAGAGCGTCCTGGGGGGCGAGCCATGAACCGCCGACGCAGGCGACATTGGGTAATTTGAGGTAGGCCTGATAATTTTCGGGCGAGATGCCGCCGGTCGGGCAAAAAGTCGCCTGCGGGAAGGGGCCCGCAATCGATTTCAGCATCGGTATGCCGCCCGCGGCTTCGGCCGGGAAAAATTTGAAATGATCCAGGCCGTATTCCATGCCGAGCATCAGTTCGGACAAGGTCGCAATGCCGGGAATCAGCGCGATGTTGCCTTTCACAGCCGCATCCAGCAGGGAGGCGGTAATGCCGGGGCTGATCGCGAATAGCGCGCCGGCGTCGGCCGCGGCTTGCAATTGCTGAGGGTTCGCAATCGTGCCGGCACCGACGATCGCGCCTTCGACTTCCCGGCTGATCCTGTTGATCGCCTCGAGCGCGACCGGTGTGCGCAAGGTAATTTCCAGCACGCGAATGCCGCCCGCGACCAAGGCTTTCGCCAACGGCACCGCGTCGTCAAGATTTTTGATGACCATGACCGGCATCACGGGGCCGGCTGTCAAGACTTCGTTAGGCTGAATTTTCCAGTGCTGATTTGCCATGTGTTCGTATGAAATTGGGATGATAATGTCAGTCTTCCATGACATCAAGGGTTTAAAAAACGTCCGGAACAAGGCTCCAGGCTATTGATTTTCGGCGGGAAAAGCGGCCATTTCCTCATTTGGCGGAGACGGGCTCGGCGCCGGCAAGGGTGAAACTCTCCACCAAAATCATGATTTTAATATCTGTAACATTGTATCGAGCGGTGGGCAAATGTCAAAAAAGGAAAAAACAGGCCCATGAATTCAATACAATAGTGTCGATTGGCTATTGGATCGGGGCGGGCTGCGCTTTTTTGCGACCGTCCGCTACCTTATCGCCTTCGGCTGGCGCGGCAACGAAAATCAGCAATACGCCCGCCGCCATCGTCGCCGCCAGCAGCGGCAGCGCCAGCTTGAAATCGCCGGTCGCGGTCTTCAGCCAGGCGACGATAGAGGGGCCCGCAAAGCCGCCCAGATTGCCGATCGAATTGATCAGCGCCAGGCCCGACGCCTTGGCCGGGCCTTCTTTCAACAAGGTGTGCGGCAGCGTCCAGAACGGCGCGAGAATGCTCCAGATGCCGGCCGCCGCGATCGTGATCGCGCCTATCGCCAGGACCGGCGATTCGAGATAGGGGCTCAGCGCGAACGCCACGGCCGCCACCCAGGCGCAGACCACGATGTGCCAGCGCCGCTCGCGTGTCCTGTCCGAGTGCGCGCCGACCAGCACCATCACGATCACGGTCGCGAGATAGGGCAGGCCGGTCAACAGCGCGGTGCGTACGTTGTCGAGTCCCGACCAGGCTTGGATCAACTGCGGCAGCCACAGGCTGATGCTGTAATAATTGATCACCACCGCAAAATAGATCAGCGCCAGCAGCCAGACCTTCGGGTGGCGCAGCGCCTGGCCCAGATCGGCGGCATGATGGTGCGAGTCGGCCCGCTGTTCGGCGGCCAGCGTCCGTTCGAGCCAGGCCTTCTCTTCCGCATTGAGCCACGTTGCCTTGGCGGGACGGTCGGTCAGCCAGAAATACAGCATGAAACCGAACAGCACCGAAGGCGCGCCCTCGGCCAGAAACAGCCATTGCCAGCCTTGCAGTCCGAAGGCGCCGTCCATGCCGAGCAAGAGTCCTGCCAGCGGCGCGCCGAGCACGCCGGAGGCCGCGGTCGCTGTGATCAGCAAGGCGCCGTACTTGGCCCTGACCGGCGCCGGAAACCAGTAGCTGAAATATAAGATCATGCCCGGAAACGAGCCGGCTTCGGCGACGCCGAGCAGAAAGCGCAGCACGTAAAAGCCTTGCGGCGTTTCGATGGTGACCATCGCGCAGCAAATCAGTCCCCAGGTGATCATGATCCGGGTCAGCCACAATTTCGCGCCGACTTTTTCGAGGATCAGGTTGCTCGGTATCTCGAACAGCATGTAGCCGATAAAAAAGATGCCCGCACCGAAGCCGTAGACCGCATCGCTGAACTGCAGCGCATCCTTCATCTGCAATTGGGCGAAACCCACGCACAGGCGATCGAGATAGGCCAGGACATAGATGATGTAGAGCGGCGGCAGCAGGCGCCAGGCCAGTTTGCGGTACAGATGAGTTTCGTTGATAGGCATGATCACAAGGGGGTTGTCGGCTGTGGCCGGAAGCTCTGAGATTATAAACGTAAAAAACGCGCGGCAGCGCCGAATCGTGACGCCAATGTCGCGTATAGGGTAAAATCAAAGACCGAACTCTTTTCCTGCCGAAACGCCGCTATGTACAAACAGTATTTTCATTTTGCGGAATTACCGTTTTCGATAGCCCCCGATCCGCATTTCATGTATATGAGCCGCCGCCATCAGGAAGGCTTGGCGCATCTGCTCTACGGCATTACCGTCGGCGGCGGCTTTGTCGCCCTGACCGGCGAAGTCGGCACCGGCAAGACGACCCTGTGCCATTGCCTGTTGAAAGAGCTGCCGGATACTATCGACATCGCGCTGATCTTGAACCCGAAGCTGAACGCGATCGAACTGTTGGCGGCTATCTGCGACGAGCTGGGCATCGCCTATGACAAACAACAACAGACGCTGAAACAGTTGGTCGATGCGTTGAATCATTATCTGCTCGCCAAGCATGCCGCCGGGCGGCGCACCGTGTTGCTGCTCGACGAAGCGCAAAACCTGAGCCTGGAAGTGCTCGAACAGATTCGCCTGTTGACCAATCTGGAAACCAGCAAAACCAAATTGCTGCAAATCATCCTGGTCGGCCAGCCCGAATTGAAACAGATGCTCAAACGCCAGGATCTCAGGCAGCTCAATCAAAGGATTACCGCGCGCTATCATTTGCTGCCGTTGTCGTTTGTCGAGACCCGCGCCTATATCCGCCACCGCCTGCGGGTTTGCGGTGGCGATCCCGATCTGTTCAAGGACCGGGCGATCCGCAAGATTTATAAACTGTCGGGCGGGATTCCCAGAATCATCAACATCCTGTGCGACCGCGCCCTGCTTGGCGCTTATGCCGGCAACGCCCCGCAGGTGACGCCCGGCATGGTCAATACCGCCGCGCAGGAAACGCTCGCGCCGGCCGAGACAAAACTGCGGAGGCTGGGCTTGGCGCTGGGCGTGCTGCTCGGCGGCATCGCGCTTGGCGCTTATTATTACGCCCCGGATCGTTTCGCGGCGGTCAGGAGCCGGCTTGTTGAGCCTCGCCGGGTCGAAACCGTCGCGGCAAAGCCTCTGCCGGTCATGACTGAAACCGTAGCGGCCGCGCCGAAGATCAAACCGCTGCCGCCGCAGCCCAAGCCGCCTCAATTTGCCGAATGGGTGGCCGATCCGCGTTCTACGCTGCAATTGGGCTTCGCGAATGCGTTCAAAGCGCTCGGCAAAACGCCGCCTTCGGCCGCGACTGTCGATTGCGAAACGGTAAAGACCGCCGGGGTGTTATGCCAGCTCGGCAAGGCCAGCTGGAAGGAATTGCTGGCGATGAAGCGGCCGGCCATTCTGGAATTTGTGCTCCTGAACGAAGAAAAGCGCTATGCGCTGTTGACCGGCATCCAGCAAGGCAAACCGGTGTTGGCTGCAAGCGATCAGCATGATTTTGCGCTGGCCGATGTGTTGAATCATTGGAACGGCTATTATTTATTGTTATGGGAGCCGCCGGGGGCGGATTCGCGAACGATTTTTCCGGGGCAAATGTCTGATAGAGTCGTCTGGCTTCGCCAACAAATGGCCGCTTTCGACGGACTGGATCCGCCGGTGCCCGTGCCGCAAAAATTCGATCAGGACCTGAAGGCGCGCGTGATTAAATTCCAACACCTGCATCACCTGGCCGAAGACGGCGCGGTGGGCGCCCAAACCCTGTTTTATCTCGATAATTTGACCGAGGCGCCGAACAAGCCTCACCTGAATCTAACCGATTAACGCCATGTCTTATATTCTCAACGCCTTACGTAAGTCGGAGCAGGAACGGCAAGCCAAGCAGCCGGAAACCGTCACCGAACAAGTGCTGATGCCGCCGCCGCAAAAAAGCCGGAAAACCGCCTTGCTGATCGGCGGGCTGCTGGCCGTCAATCTACTGGCCTTGCCTTTGCTGGTCTGGTATCTGAAAAATGCCGATGAGGCGCCGGTCAAACCGCAGGCCGCCGCGCAGCCGGTGCAGGCAAAAGCCGCGCAAATGCCGCCGCTGCCGGTTGCCGTTGAATCATCCGATGACGAGGATGATTTTGAGCAAGACGGGGAGGAAGTGCCAGAAGCTGCGGAAGATGAGCCGGATAGACCGGCGGTTGCGGCAAACGCAAAATCGCCTTCGATCGAAGAATTGGCCGCGGCAAAACAGGCCGAGGAGCAGAAAGCGGCGAGAGCTGCGCAAGAAGATAAAAAGGCGCCCGCCGTTCAGACCGCTCAAGCGCGCCCTGCTGCCGCAATCAGTCCACAGGAACAACTCAGGCAGAAAATCCAATCCAGACGCGCCCAGCGTCTGTTGCTGGCGGAAAACGCGAACAGTCTCGATGAACAGGAAGATGACGAACCGGAAGCCAAGACCGAGGCGGCGCGGGCAAGCAAGACAGATGACGCGCCGGCAGCCAAGCCGGAAATCCCCTCATTCAAGGATTTGCCCTATGATTTTCGCAGCTCCGTGCCGAAGATGACGATCAATGTCTTTATGTACGACAACAAGCCCGAGGATCGCTTCGTCGTGTTGAATATGACCAAATACAAGGCCGGCCAGACGACCAAGGATGCGGTCGAAATCAAGGAAATTCGCGCCGACGGCGTGGTCGCGAGTTACGGAGGCAAGGTTTTTCGTATCGAGCGGCCTTGAAAACACAAACAGTTTGAGCCTTTCACGACTCACACTTTCCTCTTGGGGTTTCCACGTCTTGTGTGGAAGCCCTACCAAGGGCGCTCCGGGTCACGAGCCGCGGAACGCTCATCGTTTTACATCAGGACGTTATTCCGGCAGGTATGACGCAAGCGGCTAAAGTCCTCGCCGATACACCAAATCCAACCCCTTTCTGCAAAGACTGATCGAGCCATAGTAAGGTTTGATGGCAGGATAGTCGTTCTTTAAATTTGATAACAAATGAGAATCATTTGTAATCGCAAAATTGTTTGTACTATAATCCTAGGGAATTGAATTTTTGGGGGTTAGTGATGATCGAGCGAAAAATTTTGTTGAAGGGAAGTGCTTTAGTCGTGCTGGCGGCGTTGAATGCGCCGGCCGAAGCGCTGCAAAAACCGCAAACGATGGAGGAAATGTGGAAAATCATCGAGGCGCAGCAAAAGCAGATCGATGAAATGAAGACCGCGATGGCGGAGACGGCCAAGAAGCAGGAGGCTCCGGCTCCGCAAGGCAACGTCAAAACACTGGAGCGCAAGACCGATATTTTGAGTCAGGAAGTCGAAAAGCTGCGCACCAATCTGGTGATCCCGGAAGAACCCAAGTACAAGAGCGCCTATGGCCTGGGTCCTGCCGCTTCGAAGGTCTATCAGGTCGGCAAGGGCTTGTCGATCGGCGGCTACGGCGAAGCGATCTATCAGGCCAATGTCGGCGAGAAAGGCGACAACAAAGACAACGCCGATCTTGAACGGATGGTGCTTTATGCCGGCTACAAGTTTACCGACCGCATCCTCTTCAATAGTGAACTGGAGTTCGAGCACGCCACGACCGGTGAGGGTGATGAAGAGAAGGGCGAAGTCTCGGTCGAATTTGCCGCCTTGGACTTCTTTTTACACAAAATGGCCAATGTCCGCGCCGGCTTAGTGCTGATGCCAATGGGCTTCATCAACCAGATTCACGAACCTCCATTCTTCTTCGGTAACCACCGTCCAGAAGTCGAGCAAAGGATTATCCCTTCAACTTGGCGGGAAGTGGGATTGGGGTTGTTCGGTCAACTCACGGACGACCTGGCTTATACAGCCTACGCCGTCAATGGTTTGGATGCGTCCGGCTTCAGTTCTGACGGTATCCGCGAAGGCCGCGGCGGCGGCAGCCAGGCTAAAGCCGAAAACTTCGGTTTTGTCGGCCGTTTCGACTACACGCCGAAGGCTGTGCCGGGCGTCATGGTCGGCGGCTCCGCCTATTTTGGCAAGTCAGGCCAGAACCAGACCTTTGCCGGCCAAAAACCGGATGTCTTTACGCAATTGTACGAAGGCCATTTGCAATGGAAATACCGTGGGTTTGAATTCCGCACATTGGGATCGTGGGGGCATGTCGGTGATGCCGATCTGTTGAGCCTGGATTCCCGATTGAACAACATCAACGCGAAAACTCCGGAAAATGCGCAAATCATCGGCGCCGAGAGTTTCGGCTGGTATACGGAAGCAGGCTATGACGTTTTGCCTTGGATATTCAAGGATACAACACAATATCTCGCGCCATTCGTCCGTTATGAACGTCTGGATACGATAGCCAAAGCGCCGAACGGCTTTCCGGATGACCCGACCAAAGACTGGCAAATTTACCAGGTGGGCTTGCAGTACAAGCCGATTCCGAATGTCGTGATCAAGGCCGATTACCGGAATCGTGTCGCCAAACAAGGGCCGCTTTCTGACGACTTCAATTTGGGCTTCGGCTTCATTTTCTAGGTCTGAGCCAATCGCCCTGTCGCAGTATGATATGATATGGAATGATATCACTGACGCGTTGCGAAGATTTGCATGCCATGGCGCGATAATGTAAATCTTCGCAGCAAATGCCGAAATCCTGTTTTATAGTTCGGCTTTGTGGGGCCGTTGCCTATATCAGCCGCCAGCATTCGATTTTCCGCTTATCCGGATTGCCGAATGCTGGCGGTTTGTTTTTCTTGATGTTGGAGAGTCAAAATGAAAGTAATCAGACAGAGAGGAGAATTTCTACTCTTTTTATTTCTGATGACGGTGGTAACGCAGAGCTTCGCGACAATTTTCTACAGTAAAAACGAAGCGCTTGAACTGGCATTTGGCAAAGACAAGCAAGTCGAATTGTTATCGCTTTTTCCCGACGAGAATCAGACGGCTAAAATTCAGGAACTGGCCAAGGTCAAACTCGAATCGGGCCTGTTCACGTTCTATGTCGGCAAGGCGCAGGACAAAATCTTGGGCTATGCCGCGATCGAAACGATTACAGTCAGAACCAAGCCGGAAACGCTGATGATCGTGCTGACGCCGGAAGGCGAGCTGCGCAACGTCTACACGCTCGCCTTCCACGAACCCCCGGAATACATGCCGCCGGAGCGCTGGTTCGAGCAGCTGTACAAGCGCCCGCTCGCGGAGATGGATTTCAGCAAGGGCGTGGACGGCATCAGCGGCGCGACGTTGAGCACGCGCGCCGGTCTCAGCAGCGTTCGCAAGGTGATGGCGATGTATCAGGTCATGATCAAGGATCAAAAGCCATAGCCATGCGTTATTTCGTAACCGGCGAACAGCACCGGAAATCCCTTCTCAATGCGCTGGTGCTGATGTTTCTGGGCTATATCGTGCTGCTGTGGTTCAGCAACGGCCTGATGTATTTTCACCGGATGGATCTGACGCCGGAGTCGGTCAAACTCTACTACTTAGGCTCCGAAGAACAATTCAAGCCGCCGCGCAGCTATGAGGGCATGCTCGAAGTCTCGCATTTCCACCTGTTTTCGATGGGCATGCTGGTCGTGACCCTGACCCACCTGATGCTGATGACCGATTTTTCGATACGGCTCAAAATCTGGATCAGCGGCTTGACCTATGTTTCCGCAATCGCCGATGAAGCGGGCGGCTGGCTGGTCCGCTTCGTGCATCCGCACTTCGCCTATTTCAAGATCGGGGCATTTTTGCTGCTGGAGTCTTCGCTGGCCGCGTTGTTGATAGTCGTGATCTTTTCGATGATCCGCGCGCGCGCCAGGATGCACCAAAGCCATCCCGGTTAACCATCTATTAACCGCATTTGCTATCGGCTATGATAAACTTTTGCCGAACCTAACACTCACGGAAAACACATTGATGAAAGCAAATATCGGATTGATCGGCCTCGCGGTGATGGGCCAAAACCTGGTGTTGAACATGAACGACCACGGCTTCAAGGTCGCGGTGTATAACCGCACCACCAGCACGGTCGATGAATTTCTGGCAGGCCCCGCGAAGGGCACGCAGGTGGTCGGCACGCATTCGCTCGAAGCGCTCGTCGACAGTCTCGAAACGCCGCGCATCGTGATGCTGATGGTCAAGGCCGGCGACGTGGTCGATCAATATATCGAAAAACTGCTGCCGCTGCTGGCTCCGGGCGACATCATCGTCGACGGCGGCAATTCGCTGTTTACCGACACCAACCGCCGCACCCAGTACCTCGCGGAAAAGGGACTCAATTTCATCGGCACCGGCGTGTCCGGCGGCGAGGAAGGCGCGCGCAACGGACCTTCGATCATGCCCGGCGGCAACAAGGCGGCCTGGGCGGCGGTCAAGCCGATCTTTCAGGCGATCAGCGCGAAGGTCGGCGGCGAACCTTGCTGCGAGTGGGTCGGCGACAACGGCGCGGGTCACTATGTCAAGATGGTGCACAACGGCATCGAATACGGCGACATGCAGCTGATCTGCGAAGCCTATCAATTGCTGTCCGAAGGACTCGGACTTTCCGCGGACGAATTGCACGAAATCTTCGCCGAATGGAACCGCGGCGAACTGAGTTCGTATCTGATCGAAATCACCGCGAACATCCTGGCTTATAAGGACGCAGACGGCCAGCCGCTGCTGGAAAAAATATTGGATACCGCCGGCCAAAAAGGCACCGGCAAATGGACCGGCATCAATGCGCTGGACCTCGGCATTCCGTTGACGCTGATCGGCGAGTCGGTCTTTGCCCGCTGTCTGTCCGCGCAAAAGGACGAACGCGTCAAGGCCGCGAAGATTCTGCCGAAGCAGCCGAGCCAATTCAGCGGCGACAAGCAGGCGATGATCGCTGCGGTCCGCGACGCCTTGTATGCGGCGAAGATCATTTCCTATGCGCAGGGTTTCCGTCTGATGCGGGAAGCGTCGAAGGAATACAAACTGGCGCTGAATTATGGCGAAATCGCGCTGATGTGGCGCGGCGGCTGCATCATCCGTAGCCAGTTCCTGAACGACATCAAACAGGCCTACAACAAAAATCCGGATCTCGAAAACCTGTTGCTCGACGATTTCTTCACCGCCGAGATGAAGAAGGCCGAAGCCGGCTGGCGCAAGGCGGTCATTCTGGGCATCGAACTCGGCATTCCGACCCCGGCGTTCTCCTCCGCCCTGGCTTACTTCGACGGCTACCGCACCGAACGGTTGCCGGCGAATCTGTTGCAGGCGCAGCGCGACTATTTCGGCGCACATACCTACGAGCGGGTCGACCAGCCCAGAGGCCAGTTCTTCCATACCGACTGGACCGGACAGGGCGGCAAGGTCGCTTCGTCTACTTACAACGTATAACCGTAAGCGTTCCCGCGCTCCGGCACGGGAACGCAGGTTGCACCGCTGCGGCGGTGCGTGACGTAGTCAGTAGCCCGGATGAAACGCAGTGGGGGCAGAACCACCGGCCTTCCCGGATTCCGCTGCGCTGCATCCGGGCTACACACTATAATCTTGCGCCTTTAACCCTATCGACTCCCCCATGAACGCCGAACCCTGTACCTACGTTATCTTTGGCGCCACCGGCAACCTCTCCCGAATCAAGCTGATGCCGGCGCTCTATCATCTCGATGTCGCGAAACAATTGCCCGAAGGCACCCGCATCGTCGCGGTCGGCCGGAGGCCCTGGGACCAGCAGAAATGGCTGGCCGAAGTCAGGGACATGATCCAGACCAAGGTCAAGGCCGATTTCGACGAAAGCGTCTTCCAGAGTTTCAGCCAGCGCCTTTACTATCATCAGGCCGACATCCAGAAGCCCGAAGACTACAAGGCATTGGCCGATCTTTTGAACGGCAAGCAACCCTTTTCGCGGAACATCGCATTTTATCTGTCGATCAGCCCGTCCGATTTCGGCACCGTGCTCGAACAATTGAGCGTTAACCAGTTGTTTGACGAAGAACTGGGCTGGCGGCGGGTGATCATCGAAAAGCCGTTCGGCTACGACCTGGACAGCGCGCAGGCCCTGCAAAAACGCATCAGCCATTATCTGAGCGAGGAACAGATTTACCGGATCGATCACTATCTCGGCAAGGGCATGGTGCAGAACGTGCTGGTGTTCCGCTTCGCGAACGTGATGCTGGAACCCTTGTGGAACCGTAATTACATCGACCACATCCAGATCACCCATTCGGAGGAGATCGGCATCGACAGCCGCGGCGACTACTATAACGGCGCCGGCGCCTTGCGCGACATGCTGCAAAGCCATCTCTTGCAACTGTTGACCCTGGTCGCGATGGAGCCGCCGGTGTCGATGGAAGCCGAGGCGCTGCGCGATGAAAAGGTCAAGGTATTGAAATCGATCCGGCCGATTCCGAAAGAAGCGGTGCACGCCCATGCCCATCGCGGCCAGTACGCGGCCGGCACCAGCAAGGGCGAAAAGGTCAAGGGCTACCTGCAGGAAGACAACATCCCGGCGGACAGCGTGACCGAAACCTATGCCTCGATGAAGCTTTACATCGACAACTGGCGCTGGCGCGGCGTGCCGTTCTATATGCGCACCGGCAAACGCATGGCGAAGGCGCAGTCGACCATCTCGATCTGCTTCCGCCATCCGCCTCTGCAATTTTTCCGCGGCACCAACGTGAACTGCATGAGCCCTAACTGGGTGCTGCTCGGCATTCAACCCGACGAATGCATCAAGATCGAAATGACCGTGAAGGAGCCGGGCCTCGAAATGGACACCCGCTCGACCACGCTGGATGCGAGTTTCCGCAATCATGACGAAAAGGCGATCGACGCTTATGAAGACCTGCTGCTCGATGTGCTGAAGGGCGACCGTTCGCTGTTCCTGCGCTTCGACGAGGTCGAGCACGCCTGGCGCATCGTCGATCCGATCCTGCAAACCTGGGCGGTCGAGCGCGATTATATCGCGACCTATCCTGCCGGTTCGTGGGGACCGGAAGACAGCCGCCTGTTCGACAAAGACAGCCAATTTTGGCGCAGTTCATTGACCCCGGAGTGTAAATAAATGCAAAAAAACGCCAACTGGCGGATCTTCGCGACCGCCGATCAGGTGGCCGAAGCCGCTTGTGAACAAATCATGACGGCGGCCGAAGAGGCGATCGCCGAACGCGGCCGCTTCAAACTGGTACTGGCCGGCGGCACCACGCCGGAAAAGGTCTATCGCTTGCTCGGCAAGGCCGAAACCGACTGGTCGAAATGGTATATCTATTATGGCGATGAACGCTGTCTGCCGGCCGATCACCCGGATCGCAACAGCATGATCGCGGAAAATTCATTGCTGGCGCAGGCGCCGATTCCGCTAGCACAGATCTTCACGATTCCGGCCGAACTCGGGCCTGAAGCGGGAGCCCTGCAATACCGGCAAACGGTCGCCGACGCCTTGCCGTTCGACATGGTGCTGCTCGGCATGGGTGAAGACGGCCATACCGCCAGCCTGTTCCCCGGCCACGTACACAACCCCGATGAGCTGACGCATCCGGTTTACAATTCGCCGAAGCCGCCGCCCGAGCGCGTTTCGGTCAGCGCCAAGGCGTTGAGCGACACCCGCCAATTGATCTTTTTGGTCACCGGAAAAAACAAACAGGAGCCGGTCAAACAATGGCGCGAAGGCGTGGCTTTGCCGGTCGCCACGATCGAACCGGCCCATCCGGTCGATATCTATATCGACAGCGACGCCCTGCCGTACTGACGTTTTCCGAACGCCGGCGTATCCCGACTGCGCCGGCGCTTTTTCCTTCCGACTCTCTGTAATAGAATAAGCGCCCGAAGGACGCGTTGATCCGATCAAAGCCTCCTCGACTAACAAGCTTTTTCAATAATTATTATAAGAAGGTTCATTTATGTGTTGGAGTGGGGAAGCGTCGGGCGTGCTGGCCGCCGCCGGATTGAGCACCGCGGCTTATGTCGCTTACAAGGGGGAATCGAAGGAATTGTGGATTCCGTTGACTTATTTTGCGTTGATGGAATTGTTGCAGGCCGGGACCTATGTCTATATCGACCTGTGCGGCAATCCGAAAAATCAGATACTCACGATGTTCGGCTATATTCACGTGGCGTTCCAGCCGTTTTTCGTGAATATGGTCGCGATGTACTTCATCCCGGAAAGCGTCAAACTGAAAATTCGCACGACCGTCTATGCGATTTGCGCGATCGGCTCGCTGACGATGTTGGTCAAGATGTACCCGTTCGACTGGGCAGGGCATTGCGTGATCGGCACCGAAGGCTTTTGCGGCACCGGCGTCTGCTCGGTTTCCGGCGATTGGCATATCGCCTGGCAAATGCCGCTGAACGGCCTGTTGTCCGGCCCGCAAGACTGGTTGTTCGGTTTCGACTGGGGTTTGCATGCGCTGACCTATATCCTGGTCTCGTTCTATATGCCGGCCTTGTACGGGTCCTGGCGCTTCGTCGGTTTCCATTACCTGATCGGGCCGTGGATTTCGGACGTCACCACGTCCGATCCGAACGAATATGCCGCGGTCTGGTGCCTGTTTTCGATCGCGCTCTGCGTCTCGGTGATCAAAACCCCGATCCGCAAACACTTGCACGTGAAGAACTGGTTTTTCTATAACCGCTGCACGCAGCCGGAATTGCGTCCGTTAGAGCAGACTTCGTAGTGAACGGCGCCGAGAGTTCCCAAGGCGTTTCTTGGGGCTCTCGAGCGGTTGTGGAAATCATATTAAATTCCCATCCTGAAGGTTTGCCGGGCTTGGCGAACCCGTCGATCATTCCTGTCTCTTTATTTGTTTCTGGTGCGATGAATATCCCGTCCGGCATCAGGGCATCAATTTTATCCAATCATGTCAATGCACCTATAAGGTCAATGCGACGTTGTTCGGCGAGCTGTTGCCGTAGGGCCTGAAAGAATCAACGCGATCGGTTAGTAGAAAAACTCCGTGTTAATCGCTACAAACTAGGCATTCTTACCAATTGCTTCATGCGGAATTTCCTGCACACAATAGAGGCGCGTTTTTTCAAACGCAGATTCTGCATGCGGGTAGAGTTGTATGCAGAAAATTCTTAATGTTAGAATCAAGTATCCCGGCGCAAATTGAATTCAGGTGAAATCGTATGATCAAGGGTCTTGTAAAATCGATGCTCGTTGCTCCGCTGCTGTTTGCAAATCAGTTATCTGCATCACCCGCCGGTACGCTGGATAAAAGTTTTGGCGGCGATGGTTTGGTGACGACGGCCGCCGGTACTTCGCTCTCCTCTGCTGAGGACGTGATTCTGCTGCCGAAGGATAAAAAACTGCTCGTCGTCGGCCGCAGTAATGATGGGGTCGGCGCCTTTGATCGATTTGCTCTCGCGCGGTATGATTTGAGTAATGGCGCTCTCGATACGACATTTGGCGGAGATGGTATCGTCAACACGGCGGTAGGCAGTGGAAACGCGGCCGCTTTCGCGGGCATCCAACAAGCAGACAATCAATTGGTCGTGGTAGGGCAGGCGTTAAATTCGAAACAGGATGTTCTACAACGAACCAACGATTTTGCTGTGGTGCGCTATAACCCTGACGGTACCTTGGACGCCGGTTTCGGTGATAAAGGGATCGTGCTGACGCCGCCTCATTCGACGGAGGCCGCAGATGTGTTTGAGGACGGCGCTCATGCGGTCGTCGAAACGCCGGTGGATCATAAGTTGGTCGTGGCGGGCTTCAGCGGCACGGCAACCGACAGCGATTTTGCGCTGGTGCGTTATAACGTCGACGGTTCGATCGATACGAGTTTTAGCCCAAATGTTCCCCAGGGCAAGGTCACAACAGATTTTGGCAACAATAAGAACGATGTTGTTTTTTCTATGCTTCAGCAGGCTGACGGCAAGCTCTTTGTGGCCGGTTTCAGCAATAATGGCACAAGCGATGATTTTGCGGTCGCGCGCTATAACCCTGACGGGACTCTCGACACCACTTTTGATCCGTCTGGCATAGCCGGCATACAAAGAACTTCGCTAAGCAGCGGCGATGATCACGGTCTTTCGGTGATTCAACAAACGGACGGTAAATACGTGGTTGCCGGCTACAGCACGACGAGCGGCGATGAGGATATTGCGCTGGTGCGTTATCTCCCCGATGGCAAATTGGATACCAGTTTTAGCGGCGACGGTAAGGTCGTCACTTCGATTGGTACAAGAAATGACCGGGCTTATCAGGTCATGCAATTGCCCGACGGCAAATTGCTGGTGGCCGGCTATACGCAGGTGGGAGTCAATGACTTTGATTTTGTGCAGGTGCGCTACAATCGAGACGGCAGCCTGGATACCACTTTCAGCGGAGACGGCAAACTCAGCACAAGTTTCGGTGCCGGTTCAGACCAGGCTTTTGCGGCCGTGCAGCAGCCGGAGGATGAGCGTATCGTGTTGGCGGGAGCGGCCGAAGTCAGAGACAATTTGGTCAGCCAGCGACGATTTGCGCTGGCGCGTTATCTTCCCGGCGACCTGGACGACGATGGGGTGCTCGATTACAAGGATAACTGCCCGACGGTAAAAAATCCTCCTCCAATAGCAGGAGATCCCCAGGTTGATCAAGATAAGGATGGCATTGGCGACGCCTGCGATGATGACAGGGACGGCGATGGCGTGCCCAATGACAAGGATGCTTTCCCGGATAATAAGGATGAATCGAATGACAACGACGGCGATGGCATAGGCGATAATGCCGATCCGGATGACGATAATGACGGTGTATTGGATGTAAATGATCCTTTCCCCCTCGATACGAATTTATTGAATCGATTTAGCGGCGAAAACAAAAGCGATTTTCTTGGCTATAGTGTCGCGAATGCCGGCGATATCATCGATAGCGATAATTTCGAGAAGGACGGTTTCGACGATCTGATTATCGGAGTGCCTCGCTATGACAAAAAAGAAGGCAAAAAGACCTTGAACAATGCCGGTTTGGTGTATGTGAATTCCGGTAATTTTGAAGATCAAGGCAGGCGGATTGAATTTGTCGGCGAGGCGGCAGGCGATCAGTTCGGCAGCGCGGTAGCAGGCGGAGGCGATGTCAACGGTGACAATATCCCAGACATCCTCGTGGGCGCACCCAAAGCCGATGTGGTTGGCGGCGACGGAAAGAAACGCAAGGATGCCGGGATTGCGGTGGTTTTTTCGGGAGCTAACGGCACAAAGTTATTCAGCCTCGAAGGCGAGGCGGCAGGCGATAATTTGGGCATGGCAGTCGCATTTGTGGAGGATATCGATGCCGACGGCAGGGATGAGATTATCGTGGGCGCGCCGAAGGCGGATGGAGTCGACAGCAACGGCAAGAAAATAAAAGATGCGGGTTCGGCGTCTGTTTATTCTTACAAGGAAGGCGGGATTGCCCACGTGCATACGTTCGAGGGCGAAAGCAAGGGCGATCTATTTGGCTCCAGCGTCGCTTCGAATGATGTCGACAAGGACGGCAAGGCGGACGCGATCATCGGGGCTTACCGAGCCGACGCCAGCAACAGCAGCGGTAAAAAGCTGCGTGATGCGGGCCGTGTCTATATTTATGCCTTGAGCGGTGATTTTTTGGAGATCTTTCGCCAAAATGGAGAACAGGGCGGTAGCCGGCTCGGCTTCGCGGTGGCCGGTGCGGATGTTAATGGCGATGGCTTTGCGGATGTGTTGGCAGGCGCGCCCGGAGAAAATCTAGTTGAGGCAAACAAAACCTACAAGGATGCTGGTTCCGTGAGTGTCTATTCGGGGCAATCCAAGTCCCGGTTGTACAGTGTTCACAATAAAGCCTTACAGAAGGGCGCGCTGTTTGGCAGCGCTGTCGGCGATGCCGGTATTTTTCCGAACAATGTTGGACACAATTTCATCGTCGGTGCCTATAAACATGATCCTGTCGTCAAAGGCAAAAAGCTGACGAATGCGGGCAGGGCGTCTTTACATCGCGGTTGCGACGGAGAAGAAGTGCTGACTTTTGATGGTCACAACAAGAATAATTTTTTCGGTTTTGCGGTCAGCGGAAGCGGCGATCATAATGCCGATGGTTTCCCCGACATGATCATAGGCGGATATCAGGATGATCCGGTGGTCAATGACAAAAAAATCAGTAACGCCGGAGTCGTGGAACTGTTGACCGGGAGCAGCACGAGTGTGCCTTGTTCGCCATAACCCTACAGATTTACCGAAGCGGACTTCAAGTCGATCATAAATGCATCGATGACCTGCCGGTTGACATGCGGCATCACGACCGCATGCGCGTAGTCCTGCGGTTGGCGTTCTATCTCTAGATGCATCGTGGCCAGCGAGTATTTTTTGACGATCCGGTCGCCGGGATTTTTGAAATAAATCGTATTGGAAAGCGCGTTCGCGCGCACCGCATCCAGCTTGGGAAACTGAGACTGCATTTGTTGCAGAAAATAATCCGTATTTTGCAGCATCGCTTGCGCGTCTTCGGTCATCTGTGCCATCGCTTCCGGTGTTGAAAAGAAATAAAATTCCGCCGGTTTGACACTATCCCGCGAACAGGTGATCGTGCCCGGCACATGGTGGATGTATTCGGGATTATGAATTCGGGTGAACAGCGCATTGAACTCGTCGAAATGGCTCTGCGTGGTGATGAACAGGCCGGCGGGCGCGGGAAAGCCTAAAAATTTGTGGCAGGAAACCGCGATCGAATCGTAGCGCGGCGCCGGCTTGCCCGGCAAACGGTAGGCGACTTCATCGGCATGGGGGGTAAAGGGCAGATAGCCGCCGAACAGCGCCGCATCCAGATGCACATAGCTCGGATGGCCTTGCAAGGCGTCCTGAATACGGTCGATCGAATCGACCGCGCCTTTGAAGGTGGTGCCGATCGTCGCGATTACCAAAGCCGGCTGCGATCGATTGGCGGCGAGCTTTTGCGCGAGATCGTTTGGGTCCATTCCGCCGTCCGGCAGCGTGTCGACAAACACCGTTTCAAGCCCGAGCAAGTCGCGCAAAATTTGCACCGAGTAATGCGCTTCCTTCGTGAAATAGGCTTTCGGAAGACGGCCGGTGCGGCCTTTCAGAATCGTCCGGCCCATGTACATGCCGTGCATGTTGCTGTCGGTGCCGCTGTGCGAAAGGAAACCCCAGGTGTCATCGCTTGGAAATGCATAGCGCTTGCCGAAGCGCTGGATCACTTCGCGTTCAAAGTCGTGCGTGTTGTAAGGGATCGGGCTTTCCTTGAACGGATTGCCGACATTGTTGAACGCAAACATGCCGATGCCCGCTTCGTTGAGCTGTTTGCGCCAGGCAAAAAAAGCCTCGGGCGGCGTGTTCATGTTGATCGGGTAGCCCAGCAGGTTATTTTTCAGCTTCGCGAGCTGCATCCGGTCGGTCAGCGGTAGCCGTTTCAGCGCGGCGACATCATCCTCGCTCGGCAACAAATTCAGATTCGCCGGCCGGCAGCCTGCGGCGATTGCGAGCATGCCGGCGCCGCCATAGCCTAAAAAACGTCGTCTGGAGAGCATCATCCTATTATCGTTTTTGAAATTTATTCAATGATGTATTTGGGGGCCGAGAAACCGCCTTCTCGGCATCAGCATTTGGCAAATGTTCATTACCCAATATAAACGATAGGCCTCCATTATGTAAGCGTCGCGGCTTTTCTACAACCGTCGAAGCTTGCCAAACAGAAACCTTGTTCAGCGCATCGGCACGCTGTAACGTTTTGCGCCCCAACTGCCGGGTTTTTCGCCAAAGACCCCTGCGCATTTTGTGCCGCAAAACTTGCAATTGCCGGCGGCGTCAAGATTCCAGTCCGACAACACATACCAGTCCCGTCCGATCAATAATTTGCCGCAGCCGTGACAATAAGTGCTTTCGGCCAGTTTGTCGTGCACATTGCCGACATAGGCGTAGCGAACGCCATTGTTGATCGCGATCTGCCGAGCCTTCAAGAGCGAATGGCGCGGTGTGGGTGGTTTGTCGAGCATCTTCCAGTCGGGGTGAAAGGCGGTGAAATGCATCGGCACGTTCGGCCCGAGGTTTTCGACGACCCATTGCGTCATCGCTTCGAGTTCCGGTACCGAATCGTTTTCGTCCGGAATGATCAAGGTCGTCAACTCCAGCCAGACCGAGGTTTCGTGCTTGATGTACTTCAGCGTGTCGAGCACCGGTTGCAGATGACCGCCGGTAATCTGGTGATAAAAACGCTCGCTGAAGGCCTTAAGGTCGATATTGGCCGCATCCATCCATTGATAGAATTCGGCGCGCGGTTCCGGCGTCACATAGCCGGCCGAAACCGCGACCGATTTCAAACCGAGATTGCGGCAGGCCTTTGCGGTATCGATCGCATACTCGTGGAAGATGACCGGATCGTTATAGGTATAGGCGACGCTGGCGCAGCCCTGGTCGAGCGCGGTCTGCGCGATTGCCTCGGGCGAGGCTTTGCTCATCAGGGTATCCATTTCGCGCGATTTGCTGATGTCCCAGTTCTGGCAAAATTTGCAGGCCAGGTTGCAGCCGGCGGTGCCGAAAGAAAACACCGGCGTGCCGGGCAAAAAATGATTCAACGGCTTTTTTTCGATCGGATCGATCGCAAAGCCGCTGGAGCGTCCGTAGCTGGTCATCACGACCTGATGATCCAGGTTTTGCCGGACAAAACACAGGCCGCGCTGGCCATCATGCAGTTTGCAAAAGCGCGGACAGGCATCGCATTGCACCCGGCCGTCCTCAAGAACGTGCCAGTACCGGGTGCGGACGGTATCGGGGGAAACAAATTCGGTCATCGCCATTCTCCAGGAACCATTAAAATTTCGATTGGTCATTAGAGGTTAGAATAATAATATCAACCTGCGGGATTGCTGACGGGTTGAACGTGCGATTTGGCTTGATTTTGATGAGAAGGCAACAATATGAATAGAGAACCCGCTGTAGCAGGAAGCTTTTATCCTGCAGAACCCCAGCAACTGCATCTGCTGCTCGATCAATATCTTAATGATGCTGAAACCGCGCCGAAAGTTCCCAAGGCGATGATCGTGCCGCATGCAGGCTACATTTATTCGGGGCCGGTGGCCGCTACCGCCTATGCGCGTCTGATCAAGGCTCATGATCAGATTACCCGGGTGGTGCTGATAGGGCCTTCGCACCGGGTCGGTTTTAACGGGCTGGCGGTGACCAATGCGCAAAATTTCATCACGCCGCTCGGCAGTATTGCCGTCGACCAGAAATCGGTCCATAAAATCGTGAAATTGCCTTTTGTCGATTACATGGAACAGGCGCATGCGCAGGAACATAGCCTGGAAGTGCATCTGCCGTTTTTGCAGGAAACGCTGGATGATTTCGTGATCGTGCCGATCGTAACCGGCGAGGCGTCTGCCGAGCAGGTCAGTCAGGTTCTCGATATGCTATGGGGTGGGGAGGAAACGCTGATCGTGATCAGCTCCGATCTGAGCCATTATCACGATTATGCGACGTGTCAGAAGCTCGACAAGGAGACCAGTTCGGCGATTGAAAATCTGCAATACGAAAGTCTGGGCTTCGATTCGGCCTGCGGTCGGGTGGGCGTCAGCGGCCTGTTGAAGCTGGCGCGGGAAAAATCGTTGGTCGTCAAGACCATCGACTTGCGGAATTCCGGCGATACGGCGGGAGATAAAAAAAGGGTCGTCGGTTACGGGGCTTATGTCGTCGAAGTCTAATGCCAAATGGATCGGCGAGGACGTTTTTTAGCCGGCTTCGGCGTAGCGTTGAAAAATCATCTTGCAGAGCGATCAAACCAATCTTTGTCCCGTTGACGGCGAAATCTATCTGGCCAAGGCGTTTTATGCGCCGCCGGAGGCCGACCGGCTGTTTGCGGATTTTTATCGGACACTGGCGTGGCAGGAAGAGGAGATTTTCATCTTCGGCAAATGGTGCAAGGTGCCGCGTCTGATGTGCTGGTATGGCGATCATGATGCCGTTTACCGCTATTCGGGCGTGGAACACGCGCCTTTGCCGTGGACGGCCGCATTGTCCGCGGTCAAGGCTCGGGTCGAAACAATGAGCTGCTATCCATTCAACAGCGTGCTGGCCAATTTGTACCGCGACGGCCGGGATTCGATGGGGTATCATGCGGATAATGAAAAGGAGCTCGGCTTCAATCCGGTGATTGCCTCCTTGAGCCTCGGCGATGCGCGCCTGTTCCGGCTGCATCATAAAAAGCGCCGTGAAAATCTGGATATTGTGCTGGAGCACGGCGACTTGCTGATCATGGCGGGCGCGTTGCAGCATCATTGGGTGCATGCCTTGCCGAAAACCCGTCAGATCAAGAATCCCCGGATCAACCTGACTTTTCGCAGGATTCTGCCGGCGGATCAGCCGAACTCAAATCTCTAAAAACATTCCTGATTGACGCCGAAAGCCGAGAAGGCAAGCCTTTGCAGTGCTGGAATTGCTTGACCGGAGAAAGGCACGATTGACACTGTCATGCGGGAAAGACATCCTGCACGAAAATAAACGATGCGGAAACAAATGAGTAACAGTAACGACCTGCAACAGCTTCATGAAGACATGCGCGCATGGCGGCAACACATTCACCAACATCCCGAAACCGCCTATGAGGAAGTCGGAACGGCGCATTTTGTCGCCGAAAAATTACAGTCATTCGGTTTGACGGTGCATCAGGGGCTCGGAAAAACCGGCGTGGTCGCGACCTTGTCGGCCGGCGACAGCTCCCGGAAAATTGCGCTGCGCGCCGACATGGACGCCTTGTTCATCGAAGAAAAGAATACGTTTGCGTATAAATCCGCACATCACGGCAAAATGCACGCCTGCGGCCATGACGGCCATACCGCGATGCTGCTCGGCGCGGCCAAATTATTGGCCGAAAAGCCGAATTTCAAAGGCACGGCCGTGTTCATCTTTCAACCGGCCGAAGAAGGCCGCGCCGGCGCGAAGCAGATGATCGATGACGGCTTGTTCGAGCAATTTCCGGTCGACAGGGTCTTCGGCATGCACAATTTCCCGGATATTCCGGTCGGCCATTTCGCGGTCAAGCCGGGGCCGATGATGGCGTCATTCGACTGTTTCGAAATCCGCGTGAAGGGCCGGGCGACCCATGCCGCGATGCCGCATCTGGGGACCGACGCGATCGTCGCGGCCGCGCAAATCATCAATGCGCTGCAAACAATCGTCAGCCGGACGATCGATCCGGCCGATTCGGCGGTGGTCAGTCTCACTCAGGTGCATGCCGGCAATACCTGGAATGCGATTCCGGAAGAGGCGGTCATTCGCGGCACCTTCCGCTGTTTCAAAACCGACGTGCAGCAGGCGATCGGCGAGAAAATCCGCCAAATCGTCGACGGCGTCTGTGCCGCGCTCGGCGTTGCAGCGGAAATTGCCTTCAATCCGGAAAATCCGGGTTACCCGGTTACCTTCAACAGCGAAGCCGAGACGGCCCTCGCAACCGAGGCGGCGATCGCGGTGGCGGGAGCGGAAGGCGTCAATCTTCAGCCCACGCCGTGCATGGGCTCGGAGGATTTTGCGTTCATGTTGCAGCAAAAACCGGGCTGCTACCTCTGGATCGGCAACGGCGCATCGCATAACAGTTGTCTGCTGCATAATCCGCATTATGACTTCAACGATCGGATCTTGCCGGTCGGCGCGGCTTATTGGGTCAAGCTGGTCGAAACGGTGTTGCGGGACGACATCGCGTTCTGATCGCGAAGTGTGTCGGCATCCTATCCTACCTTTGGTCATCAAACTTACATATTTGCCGGCTAATATAAGCCCAACTTTGTAATTCCAGGCTTACAATCCGCCGGCGTTTATGGAACTTTCGCTGCTAACGCTAAATTTGCATACCTATCAGCAGCATCAGAGTGATTGCCCGTTTGATGCGATGCATCGGCATGAGCGGGAGGTGCGGATCATCGCGGAGGCGATTGCGCATCTGCAAATCGATCTGATCTGTTTTCAGGAGGTCGGCGAGTACATGCACGATCCGGTCACGCATCCCTACGGCGAGTCGCCTTCGAATATGGCGTTCCGGATTTGCAGTAAATTGCGCCACTGGGGGCTTTGGTATCACATACATCAGGACTGGAGCCACATCGGTTTTTACCGTTGGCGGGAAGGTACCGCGATCATGAGTCGCTACCCGATGCGGCATAATTATTCGGCCTATGTGTCCCAGGATCGGCGCAAAGACAATTACATGTCGCGCAATGTGACCCTGTCCTGCATCGATGTGCCGTGGTTCGGCTTGCTGCATATCGCGAATGTGCATTTGAGCTGGGCGCATCACGGTTTTTACGAAGAATACGCCAATTTGCGGTGCTTGATCGATTCGCGCCGGCATTTCGGCGCCAGAGGTGATCTGATCGCGGGTGATTTCAACGCGCCCGCAGGCGGTCAGGCGTATCGCCATGTCGTCGGCAATGCCGAGTATGTCGATCAGTTCCATGAACTGCACCCGGAGCGCTTTTATGAGCCGAGTTATCGTGGCCAGATCGAAGGCTGGAAACATCATCCGCCTTGTCGAATCGACTATATCTTCAAGCGTAATGGTCATCCGTTGCGGATCGAGTCGATGGATATGATTTTCAATGATCATTTCTATCCGGCCGTTTCGGATCATTTCGGTTATTTGGCAAGGTATCGGCTGTATTGATGCCGGCGCTCTTGGCTTCGCCAAAAGCTGTCCGCGGCGGAATGGCGTTCGACTTAATACCGAGAAAGCGCCCGTGGCATTTCGCGCAGGCGGACTGTGTCATTTGACACACCGCTCTTTGCCAAATTCGATCTGGGCAGCGGTTTTGCGAAAGGAATGCCAGGGAAGTTGCAAGGAATTATGTGGTACTTGGTCGAAGATCGCACTAAAACGGCCGGTTTTGGCGCCAATCTGAAACAAATGATTGAGCCGCCTAATCGTTTGCAGGCAATCCCGCCTAGCCGTGGGGTACAAGGTTTAGCTATGGCATGGAAAGTGCTTGAGATAATTGTCTCCACGATGGATGGAGTTGCTGAACAATCGCCGGCTCAACCGCGCTGAGCGCTGTGCCTGTTGAAAATGAATTGTGAAGAGGAGGAAAAAAAGTCTTCTTATTGGTTCCGAAAGCCTGAATAACCCTTTGCTTTAGTAATATTTGTTTCTTTTATATCAGCCTTTAGCATGACGTCTTCTGCCGAGTTCTCGGCGGATACCCTGCTGACGATCGGGTAACCGAATGTCGTCAGCGCGACCCTCGGAGCCCCGGCTGGCGCATCGAAGTCGTGTAAACGCTGTTGCAGGTATTGACGGTCCTGACCCCTTGGATCATGACTATACCTTCGATGCGATTACGGCGATCTTCTTGTGGTCGTTCGCGGTTTTCTGTCACTACCTACGGTAGGCAGGCATCGCTCAAGGAGTGATCGGTCTGACATCGCCGTAGCGAATTATCCCGTTTGAGCTATACGAAATGGCCGCATGATGCGGCCATTTTCATTTTGCAGAAGGGGAGATTTTAGCGCCGAGATCAGTCGTTGTCCTTTTTGCGTTCAAACAGCATGTGCGCCATCTTTTTGGCTTTGGTTTTCAGATAATCGAGATTGTCATTGTGGGCCGAAGCAACAATCGGGATCCGACCTGCAACATCGACTCCGAGCTTTTGCAGGCCTTCGATTTTTTTCGGATTGTTCGTGATCAGCTCGATCGATTTGACCTGGAGCGACTCCAGAATCAGCGCGGCAATGTCGTATTCGCGCTCGTCCGCGAGATGGCCCAGGTGAATGTTCGCATCGACCGTATCCAAGCCGGCATCCTGCAAGTTGTAGGCCTGCAGCTTTTTCAACAGGCCGATGCCGCGGCCTTCCTGACGCAGATAAATCAGGATGCCGGCGCCTCTTTCGGCGATCATTTGCATCGCCATGTCGAGCTGTTCGCCGCAGTCGCAGCGCCTCGAACCGAGCACGTCGCCGGTAAAGCACTCGGAATGGATCCGCACCGGGACATGCTCGACGCCGTCGACCTTGCCTCTGACCAGAGCGACATGCTCCTTGTCGTCGAGCGTGTTGCTGTAATAATGCAGGATGAATTCGCCGTGCCGGGTGGGTATCGGCGTTTGCACTAAATCGTCTACTTTTGGCTTCACGTCAGTTATCAATTAAAAAACTCCTTATATTCTACTCAAATCCGGCGCTCAAGATACATTTTCCGGTCATTTGACCGCTACGATCAATTTGATGATGTCGCTGCTACGTTCGTCGACGCGCACCTGGCTGAAGCCGCAGGCCTGCACGTTTTTGACCGTATTGCGGTTGATATTCGCGCCGACCAACGAGACGACCATGGGATTCAACAGATTCATGATGCCGGCCAAGACCGGATTCGCACTGATCACATGTTCCAGCAATATGACCCGGCCACCCGGCTTGCAGACCCGGTGCAATTCCTTCAGGCCCTTCATCGGCGCAGGCACCGAGCAAAACACGAAGGAGGCGACGACCGTATCGAAACTGTTGCTCGCATAATGCAGCGACTGCACATCCATCAGTTCCAGCTCCACATTGACCTGCTTTCTGGCCTTTTTGCGCCGGGCCTGTTCGAGCATTTTCGGGCTGAAATCGATCGCGGTGATTCTGGCGTCGGCAGGATAATAGTCGAAATTCTTGCCGGTGCCGACGCCGACTTCCAGAATGTGTTGACCTTCGACGGATGCCCAAAGTTTTTTCCGCCAACTTCTGAAAAACAGGCCTTCCATCATCGCCTCGATGCCGTCGAAATAGGGCGCGAGCCGGTCGTATCGCTGTTGTATCGTGGCGCTGTCGATTTTCATGAGCTGAACCAATCGGTTGAAAAGTGCCTTTTGGGGCGGAGGTTATTTGCCTTTGGCGATGGGCCGGTTCTTATTGCGGATCCATTCGCTCCACGAGCCGGCATAAAGTTTCGAGCCTTTCAGTCCCGCATGTTCCATGGCCAGTAAATTATGGCAGGCGGTCACGCCGGAGCCGCACATATGCACGATCTGTTCCGGCGATCTATCGCCGATCAGGGTCTCGAATTGTTTACGCAACTGCTCGGGAGGCAGGAATTCGCCGCTGCCGGCGAGATTGGCCTGAAAAGGCCGGTTGACCGCGCCCCTTACGTGCCCCGCTACGGGGTCGATCGGTTCCACTTCGCCGCGGTAACGCTCGGGCGTGCGCGCATCGATCAGGCTAATCGATCTGTCGGCGAGACGGTTTTGGACTTGGCCTGCGGTCAGCCAAAACGATTCTTGCAGGTAGGGCCGGAAGGTCGTCGCTTGAATCACAGGCAGCGCGGTCGTGATCGGATATCCCTTCTTTTGCCACAGCTTGATGCCTCCGTCCAGTACCGCCACCTTGTCATGGCCGAGAGTGCGCAGCAGCCACCAGAGGCGTCCCGCGAAAGCGCCGCCCGCATCGTCGTAAACGACGACCTGGCTCCGGTTGCTGACGCCCCAATTGCCGAGCTTTTGGCTCAAGGCGCGAAAATCGGGTAGGGGATGCCTGCCCTTCTGACTGGTGATCGCGGACGACAAGTCCTTGTCGAGATGGGCATAGCGCGCATTCGGCAGATGCCCGCGGCGGTAATTTTTCGCGCCGAGTTCGGCGTCGGCCAGAGAAAACCGGCAGTCGATGATGATCCAGTCCGGATTGTCGAGCTGCGCCCGTAGCGCATCGGCGCTGATGAGTGTGCTGTAAGACATGATGCTTTATACCTTCAAGATGATTTTACCGATATGTTGGCCGGATTCGAGGCGTGCGTGCGCCTTGCCGGCTTCTTCAAGAGCGAAAACGCCGTCGATGACCGGCTTGATTTTACCCGATGCTAACAAAGGCCAGACCTTTTCGCGCAATTTCCAGGCGATTTGCTGTTTGAAAAGATCGTCCCGTGCGCGCAAGGTCGAACCGGTCAGCGTCAGACGCTTGACCATGATCTGCCAGAGGTCGACCTCCGCCTTGGCGCCGTGCTGGATCGCGATTTGCGCCAGCCGGCCGTCGTTGGCGAGGCACTTTAGGTTTCTGGGCAAATAATCGCCGCCGATCATGTCCAGGATCACGTCGACTCCTTGCTTATCGGTCAAATGCCTGATCTGATCGACAAAATCCTGGTCCTGATAGTTGATCGCGGCATCGGCGCCGAGCTGCCGGCAGAATTCGCATTTGGCATCGGAGCCTGCCGTTACGAAGACCTTGGCGCCGAAGGCTTTGGCCAATTGTATCGCGGTCGTGCCGATGCCGCTGCTGCCGCCGTGGATCAGCAGTGTTTCGCCGGCCGCCAAATGGGCGCGATCGAAAACATTGCTCCAGACCGTAAAAAACGTCTCGGGCAGCGCGGCCGCCTGGATAAAATCGAAACCGTCTGGAACCGGCAGGCAAAGCGCGGCCGAGGCCGGGCAAAATTCGGCGTAACCGCCGCCGGTCACCAGCGCGCAAACCGGTTCGCCGAGGCTCAAATGGCGCACATTGTCGCCCAAGGCGGCGACCGTGCCGGCGATTTCGAGGCCGGGAATGTCCGATGCGCCGGGCGGCGGCGGATAAACGCCGCGGCGCTGCATCGCATCGGGGCGGTTGACGCCGGCGGCGGCAACCCGGATCAGCACCTGGTGCGCCGATAGTGGCGGTATGGGTCTTGCCGTGAGGGCAAGCACCTCGGAGCCGCCGGGCTGAGTGATTTCTATCGCGCGCATAGAGTGAGGCAAGGGCATGTCAGGCGGTTGTCACGAATATCGGGTTGATGTTATCAATGTTTGTGTGTCAGGAAGTATTATATACTCACGCAATTTCAAAGAAATGAACAGTAAGGATTTAAAGCAATGATTCGTGCAGGAATAGTGGGCGGCACCGGCTACACCGGCGTCGAGCTTTTGCGGATTTTAGCCTTGCATCAGGAAGTCGATGTCGCGGTGGTCACCTCGCGCGCGGACGCCGGCGTGCGGGTGGATGCAGTGTATCCGAGCCTCCGCGGCTATGTCGATGCGGTTTTTACCGCGCCCGATGTCGAGGCGCTGGCGGCCTGTGACGTGGTATTTTTTGCGACGCCGAACGGTACGGCGATGCTGATGGCCGAGCAATTGCTGGCGCGCGGCGTCAAGGTGATTGACCTGTCCGCGGATTTCCGCTTGCAGGATGCCAAGGAATGGAGCCAATGGTACGGTATGGAGCACGCCTGTCCCGATCTGATTGGCGAAGCGGTTTACGGCTTGCCCGAAGTCAACCGCGAAGGGATTAAAACCGCACGTTTGATCGCCTGTCCGGGTTGCTACCCGACCTCGGTGCAGCTCGGCTTCTTGCCGCTGCTCGAACAAGGCTTGATCGATGCGGATCATTTGATTGCCGACGTGAAGTCGGGCGTCAGCGGCGCCGGGCGCAAGGCGGAACTGGCGACCTTGATGAGTGAGTGCGGCGAAAGCTTCAAGGCGTATGCGGTGCCGGGGCATCGGCATTTGCCCGAGATACGGCAGGGCTTGCATGCGGCGACCGGCAAGCCGGTTGGATTGACCTTCGTGCCGCATTTGACGCCGATGATCCGCGGCATTCATGCGACCTTATACGGTCGTCTGCAGGCGGACGTGCAGGATTTACAGGCGCTTTATGAACAAAGATACCGCAACGAGGTCTTTGTCGATGTGTTGCCGAATGGCGCGCATGCCGATACCCGCAGCGTGCGCGGCAGCAATCGCTGTCAGATTGCTATCCACCAGCCGCAGGGCGGGAATACGGTGGTGGTCCTGTCGGTAATCGATAATCTGGTCAAAGGTGCGTCGGGCCAGGCGGTGCAGAATATGAACCTGATGTTTGGCCTGGAAGAGGACTTGGGGCTCAGGACGGTGGCCTTATATCCGTGAAGAACTAAAGGCCGGGGGGTACGGCGGAAGATGGAAATCTTGACTCTTCTACTGGGGATAGTCATAATTCCTGCATCCCTCAATTTTTTTAGTGTATTTAAAAGCTTATGGCAAATCCAATTAATTTTACCGACAGTGCGGCCGCGAAAGTCAGCGAGCTGATTGCTGAGGAAGGCAACGACAATCTCAAGTTGCGAGTCTATGTGACCGGCGGCGGCTGCTCCGGTTTCCAATATGGCTTCACGTTCGACGAAGAAGTCAATGAAGACGATACTAGCGTCGTCAATGGCGGCGTGACAGTGCTGATCGATTCGATGAGCATTCAATACCTGCAAGGCGCCGAGGTGGATTACAAAGAGGATGTGAACGGCGCGCAGTTTGTGATTCGCAATCCGAATGCATCGACGACTTGCGGCTGCGGATCGTCGTTTTCCGTATAACGGATCCGTATAACAAAAAAGGGCGGTTTTAACCGCCCTTTTTTATGCCGCCGATAATCGGCTCGGCGTTACTGGTTTCTGGCCAACAAATTGCGAGATTTGGTTTGATAGAGTTTCGCCAGCAGCGGTTTGGTCTGGTCTTTAAATTCGGCCATTTGCTGACTGGCCAAGCGCAGTGGACGTTTGAATTCCAGGGATTCCGGGTTTTGATGCACTCCGTCAATCCGAAACTCGTAATGCAGATGCGGGCCGGTTGCAAGCCCGGTCTGGCCGACATAGCCGATCACTTCGCCCTGCATCACATGATCGCCGTCGTTCAAGCCGCGTTTAAAACCGGAAAGATGGGCGTACAATGTTTCATAGCGGTCGCCGTGTTTGAGGATCAGTACTTGCCCGTATCCGCCTTTTCGGCCCTTGAAAGTGACTTCGCCGTCGCCGGCGGCCTTGACCGGGGTGCCGGTGCGAGCGGCATAATCGACGCCTTTATGCGCGCGAATACGGTTAAGCACCGGATGCCGGCGGTGGGGGTCGAAATGCGAGCTAACCCGTGCGTAATCGACCGGCGTGCTCAAAAATGCCTTGTGTAGGCTGTTGCCTTCGGGCGTGTAATAACTTACATTGCCATCGGCGTCTTCAAAGCGGATGGCGGTCAGGAACTTGCCTCGGCTGACAAATTCGGCGGCATAGATGCGTCCGGCGTTGCCCTCATCGGAGGAATTCTTATAGAGTACGGTGAACTGATCGCCAGGGTTTAAGTTCGATGCAAAATCGATGTCCCAGGCGAAAATACGGGTCAACTCCTCGATCATTTCGTCGGACAGCCCCGCCTTGTGACCCGCGTCGGCAAGGTTCGTTTCGATTACGCCGTAGGCGCCGATCATACCGGAGGATTCGGCCGCCGCGGGCGATTCAAGGTAGCCTGTGCTGCGATGACTCGAAGAAGTACTGTCCGAGGAAATCCGAACGGCTTCGTAATGGGGGCCATCCTGAAGATTGGTTGGGCGAATGTGCAAGCGGCTGTTCGCCAAGGGATATAAGGTAGTTGATATGCGGCTTGGCTCGGGCTCTGCCGGCTCGAGTGCGGCGATATAATCCTGATCTTGCTCTATCTGAGAAGCAGAAGCGATGTGCTGCTGATGGTGCTTTGCCTTCGTAGGCCGGTGCTTGTAGCGCGTGGCGGATAGGGACGATCGGCCGGAAGCAGCGCGGTGGCTCGTCGTCTTACGCGAATGCCCTTTGGAACGCTTGGATGCGTCGGTCGCATACTTCTTAATGGCCAAATGCGAGGTTCTGGCATCGACAGAGGTCGACGTAAGCGCCAGACCCACACTGATCAGCAGGGGGGCGTAAAATTGAATTTTCACGATGAAGAAGATAAGTTATTGAAGTTAAAACAATAAAGTGTCGATTAACTCTATCCTTGTGTCATTGTACGGTTTTTTTTGATATTTGCCAATTATAGGCGGGTATTTTTTTTCTTTATAATACCTATTCCACAATATTAATATAGATTATCTACCTAGTTTCAATGGAGAAATAAGTTGCAAGCGGAAATAGTGGCGGATTTATTAAGAGGGGCGCAAGATGTTCTGCTCGAACAGGACCTGATTAAAAAACTTGAGGAAAAACGGCCTCTTAGAGTGAAGGCAGGGTTCGATCCGACCGCGCCTGATTTGCATCTCGGACATACGGTTCTGATCAACAAACTGAAGCAGTTCCAGGATCACGGGCATGAGGTGCTGTTTCTGATAGGCGACTTTACCGGCATGATCGGGGATCCAACCGGCAAGAATGTCACGCGCAAGCCGTTGACGCGTGACGAAGTGATAGAAAATGCCAAGACGTATGAAGAGCAAATCTTCAAGATTCTCGATCCTGCCAAGACCTTGGTCATGTTCAACTCGAGCTGGATGAATGCGATGTCGCCGGCCGACCTGATTCAGCTGGCCGCCAAGCATACCGTTGCAAGAATGCTCGAACGCGACGATTTCAGCAAGCGCTATAAAGGCGGTCAGCCGATCGCCATCCATGAATTCTTGTATCCGTTGATTCAAGGTTATGACTCGGTCGCGATGAAGGCGGATGTCGAACTGGGTGGAACCGATCAGAAGTTCAACCTGCTTGTCGGTCGGCAGTTGCAGGAGCTTTACGGTCAAAAACCGCAGGTTGTGATCACGATGCCGATTCTGGAAGGCTTGGATGGCGTCAACAAGATGTCCAAATCGTTGAACAACTATATCGGCATTACCGATGCGCCTGATGATATGTTCGGCAAGATCATGTCGATTTCCGATGAATTGATGTGGCGTTATTTTGAATTACTCAGCTTCCGTCCGATGGCTGAAATCAGTCAATGGCGGCAGGAATGCCAGTTGGGCGCCAATCCAAGGGATTACAAGGTATTGCTGGCGCAGGAAATCATCGAACGGTTTCACGATGCCGCGGCGGCGCAAAAGGCGCTCGAAAATTTCGAGGCCAGATTTCAGCGCGGCGCCATGCCCGATGAAATCGAAGAAAAGGAAATCAGGATTCCGGGTGACCGTTACGGCATCGCCAACATATTGAAAGACGCGGGCCTGACCGGCAGTACTTCCGAAGCGATCAGGATGATCAATCAGGGCGGGGTAAAGATCGATGGCGAGAAAGTTTCTGATGCCAAGCTGGAGATTGCAGTGGACACGAATCATGTCTATCAGGTGGGCAAAAGAAAATTCATGAAGGTCAAATTGTCCAAATAACCATGAACACGGTCCGGCGGCAGCAGGTTTATCTTGAAAAAACAAGCTGTTGCCGGAGTATGGGGTTGAGTATTGGCAAAAGTTGTAACAAAGATATAACAAAACGCTTGCGAAGTCAGGGAAAGTGCGTATAATGCGCCTCTCTTTCGGCGGTGACGCCGGAAGGCGGAAGGAAGTGAGGCGGGTTTCGCAAGAAACCAAAACGGAAGTATTGACAAATTGATTGAGCGGGATATAATAGTCGGCTCATCAAGCTTCAGGCAGGAAGCCTGGTTCATCCTGAACAGGGTGTTCGAAAAAGGAAGTCGAAAAAAGAGTTTGACAAGTTATAAAAAGTCTTTATAATAGTCCGACTCAACGGGGCGAAAGTCCTAGCTCTTTAACAAGACGATCAAAATAATTTGTGTGGGTGCTTGTGGTGAATGTCATGCATTATGAAACATTCGACACAAGAACTTACGTTAATTCAAGTAATTTACGTTTAATTCTGTAGTCGAGCCAAGATTGGCCACATCTTACAGTGGCAAACAAGATTGAACTGAAGAGTTTGATCATGGCTCAGATTGAACGCTGGCGGTATGCTTAACACATGCAAGTCGAACGGTAACAGGCCTTCGGGCGCTGACGAGTGGCGGACGGGTGCGTAACGCGTAGGAATCTGCCTGTTAGTGGGGGACAACGTGGGGAAACTCACGCTAATACCGCATACGCCCTACGGGGGAAAGCGGGGGATCTTCGGACCTCGCGCTAACAGA